>OZ220681.1:0-3410454 GCA_965116375.1 Dehalococcoidia bacterium
GTCCTGGTCAACGCCGACCGGGACTTCGTCGAGCGCAAGAAGAAGGGCGAGTTCGTCGCCCGACCCGTCTTCGACCGGAAGATCGCGGACCTTCTCTATGCCGTCCGCGACGCCGACACCGGCGACTGGATTTCGGCCATGTACCGGGTCAGGGGCGGCGAGAAAAAGCGCTCAGACGGCTGGGAGTACTCGTGGGAGTACCCCAAGCTCGACGAGCAGCCCGACCTCGACCCCGACAAGTCCTACCTGCTCGTCATGCTGGCGACTGCCGAGGACGGCAAGCGGGGCGCCTTCTACGCCGTCATCCCCGTTCACCAGTCGGGGAAGATCTGGGACAAGATCCTCGCTGCCCTCAACCCGGCGCGTTGGGCCAAGGCCTTCGCCGGCTGGGTGATCGAAGGAGTCCACGGGACCCTCTGCGGTGTTGTGGAGCGGGCCTCCGGTGAGAACGTCGCCAACTGCCCGGGGAGCTACGGTCCATGAGCCGACATCCTCACCGGCACTCCCCCCGACCTCACTTACGCCCACGACATCGTGCGCCAGGCATGGATCGTCGTATGGGCGATCACCTCCGGCGCACTGGTGGTCATCCTTGGCTGGATGGGGCTCTCCCTGATCATGTCCGAGCACCTGGGACGCCAGCAGGCCGGATGGCGGGAGATGGTCCCCCCGTCTCCTGTTGGGCCTCGTCGCCGCCGCATCGTCCCTGTGGTGGTGTGCATTAGTCCTGGACGTGGCGGACGCCGTGTCAGGCTTCGTCGCCGCGTCTCTCAACGTCACGGCCGGCGACATGCTCCGCTCCACCCTCCGCACATTGCTGACCGCAGTTGAGGCCGGGAGTGTGGGCATGGGCCTCCTTCTGGCGGTCCTGTATCTCATCTACGGCTTCTTCGTCCTCTACGTCATCGTGCAGATGGTCCTGCGCCTGGCCCTGATAGACATCCTCCTCGCCCTCGCGCCCATAGCGCTGGGGCTATGGATTCTGCCCCACACGGCCGGCTGGGGCCGCCACTGGCTCCGCCTCTTCATGACCACGACCTTCCAACAGGCCATCCAGCTCATCGCGCTGGCGATGGGTCTCGCCTTCCTCAACCAGGTGGCGGCCATCGCCGCCTTCGAGCCCGTGCAGGACCTTATCTGGAAGCTGCTCCTGTCCATGGCCTTCGTCTACATGGCGACCCGGGTGCCATCGATGCTGGGCAACGCTGGCACCTTCGACTCCTGGCTCTCGATGCTCTATTTCGGCATGAACCTGCCGGCATCTTTCGTGCGCTCCGCCAAAGTCATGGGGCTGATGGCCGGCGGTGCCGCCGGGGGGCCGGGAGGCATGGCGGTGGGGGCGATGGCGGCCAGCGCGGGGCTTTCTGCGGCGGCCGGCGGACTCAACTCGGCCGCCTCGATGGCGACCCCATCGGCCGGAGGTAACGGCGGCGGAACTCCAAGGAGCGGCGGGGAATAGCCCTCATACACAAGGGATATCCACGGGCGCGGGCAAGGAACCGCGCCAACCAAGACCAAAACGGAGGCTCAGAGATGTGCAGGTAACGGGAGTCTGGAAACACCGACCGAAAGAGACGAGCGGAAGGCTCGGAGACAGAGAGGAGAAGAAAGGCATGGAAGACCTAACTCAGACCATATCGAACCTGGTGGGGATCCTGCTGGGGGTGGTTGGCGCCATCGGCGTCGGTTTCTTCATCTACGGCGCGTACCTGTACCTGACCGCCAGCGGCGCCCCGCACCAGATGGAGCGTGGCAAGAGCGCCATGATGACCGCCCTCGCCGGCATCGTCCTGGCCCTTGTCGCCTACGGCGTCGTGGAGCTGGTGATGAACGCCGTCGTGGACCCCGGCATCGACATCGACGACGTCCTGCCCGAGCCAACCCCGAGCTCATAGAACGGACGTGAGGAGGAGAGACACATGAGAGAACACGAGGTTCCGACTCACGTGCAGGCCGAGGACAGGGTGCTGCTGTGGTTCACTTTCCCGCAGCTCGTGGCGATGACCGCAGTGTGCGCTCTGTCCTACGGCGCCTACCGCTACGCTCCGGTCGGCCCGTCCGAGGTGCGGATGGCCCTGGCCGTCGTCTTCGGGCTGGTCGGCCTGGCCGCGGTCGTCGGGAAGATTGGCGGGCGGCGGCTGCCCCTGGTGGCCGCCGACCTTCTGAAGTACCGGATGGGAGCGCGGGTCTACTCCGGCCCCGTGTCCCAGCTGGCGCGGACCGAGCCGCCCGCTCCGCCGCAGCCAGCCAAGAGCGGCCCAGGCCCGCTGAAGCTGATGGCGAGGAGGTCGAAGCGCGCCCTCCGCAACCTGCGCAAGAAGAGAAACAGGCAGAAGGACCGGCGCAACGGGCGGATGCCCTTCCGTCCCCACAGGTGGTTCGGCAAGAGACGCCGCAAGGCGGACGCCAACCGTGGCGCTCCCGACCGGAAGGCCGAGACGCTTGAGATGAGAAGGCGCAAGCCCCGGACGGGGTGCAGCGCGGTCGTGGCCGTCGTCGTTCTTGCGGCGGCGGCCGCGACGGTCCCCCAGGTGGTGCTGGCCGACGACCACGAGCCCTGGCGCGACGAGATCGATTTCGAACTGAACGAGCCGGTGGAGGGACGCCGGATATTCGTCGAGGGGCTCACCATCTCCGACGACCGCGCCCTGATCACTCTCCGAGCGGCCACGGATGTGGACATCCGACTCCGGGCGTTCGGAGGGCCGGACGGCACATGGCTGCGCTTCTGGGCATCGGACACGCTGGATGAGGGGGAGTTCGGCCGCTACAGGTTCCCCCTGCACGGACCCACACCGTCCTTCACCGTCTCGTGGGAGGACGGGCTGGGACAGGCCGGCGCGCTCACCGTCGAGCACGAGCAGATCCCGTATCCGCTGCCCGAAGCCGAGGGCGAGCTCTGCAACATCAGGCTTACGTCCCTGGGTTGGACGCCGGGCGCAGTCGAGGGAGCGGTGGAGTCCGAGTGCGTGACACGCATCGAACACCCGGTCGAGGTGCAGACCGTGGCCGGGCACGAGAGCGTCACCCTAACGTCGCTGATGGACGCCGAGGTGACGGCGGTCACGGGAACTGTCTCGGCGGCGACCGGCGGGTCGACCGCCAGCGTCGCGTTCGTTCCCGACGGCGAGACTCGCTTCCAACTCACGGTGCCAGCAGGCGAGGCGATCCATCCCGTCAGCGTGGACGTGGGCCTCGAGGCCGTCCTGAACATCCCAATTCCCCCGCTGACCGTGCTCACCCACCACCCGGAGCGGACGGAGGAGCGCACCGAGACGGTGAGCCTGTATCGCCCGGGGGCCAGCGATTCCGACAGCGACAGCGAGACCATCACCGTCACCCACGACGACGGCACAACCACGGAGCACACCGTATCCGCCTACGCCTACGCCTACGTGCCCGCCAGGACGATCCAGAAGGACGTGACCATCACCATCGTCCACCCGGAGCACGTCAAGGCCGAGGTGGTGGAGCGGGGGCCCATCGAAGGGAGTCGCGAGGAAACCCTGCAGCTCGCCTCCGCAGTGGGATCTGACGACCCTTACACCGTCCTTGTCCTACCGGTACCGGAGCCCGAGGAACCGTCCGCCGACCAGTCGCCCGCAAACGGCCTGCGCTCCTGGTTTGATCTGCTCGGGTGGAAGTGGCCGTGGTAAGGCGGGCCGCGGCCATCCTGCTTCTCACCGGCGCGGCCTTCATCTTCATGGGGGCCACGCCGGAGGAGCGGGCCATGCTCGTGCAGTTCGACAGGGTGCTTTCGGCGATGGCCTACGCCGGCTCAGGCCTGTGCTTCTTCGCCATCGTCTGGGCGGGCTTCGTCCTGATGGCAGAGGGCGCCCAGGAGCGGGGCGGCGGCAGCGCAAAGACCGCCGTCATCCTGGCGGTCGTGGGCCTGGTCCTGGTGCTCTCCGCCAAGGGCCTCTCCACGCTTCTGCGCCATGGACTCTTGCCCATAGTCCCAACCCCCTAAGCCGAGGAGGACACCCCATTGAAAGAACGATTCCATATTGTGAGGCGGAAGGCCAGGGATCTGCTGCGCAGGCTGGATACGTTCAGGCGAAGGCCCTGCGTCGGGCTTCCTTCGCCGGACGAAGACTCGACGGGCATTCCCGGTGCCCCTCCCGCGGTATCGGGCGCAACCGGCAAGCTCCTATCCAGGCTGCCCCTAGCATTGCCGTCGCCCTTCACCCTTTTGGAGCGAGTCAAACGCTCCGCAAAGCGGGAGGCGCGTACGACCCCGGACAAGCTCGACACAGCTGAGGGACCAGTCGCGAAGAGCGGGCCACTTTTCAGGTTGCTCCTGGCGCCGCCTCCGCTCTCAGCGTTCAGAGAGCGCGTCCTACTTCTGGCGAAGCGAGTGGCGCAGGCCGCCCCGCTGAAGCGCGACACCCCGGCGGAACCGGGCGTGGAGGCTACCGCTTCAGCTCCCAAGCCCCCGCCCGAGTTGCCCCTCTTCTTCATGCTGTCGCACCTGGAGGACGACGGCCCGGTGCGGTTGGACGGAGTGAAACTAGGAGTGTGCGAGGTGATGGGACTCGAGATCGACGAACCGAAGCTCGGAGCCTTCGCGGGAGCCCTCAACGCCCTCGACTTCCCCGTACAGCTGCTCGTCAGGCAGCATCCACCTCGCCTTGGACGGCTGCAGGAGAAACTGAAAGAAGCCCAGCCGACCAACCTCCCTCCGCAGACGAGGGCGGCTGCCGAGTCCCTGGGACGTCTCCTGGGGGATCTGGAGACCCGTGACGGCATCCTGGACCGGCGCTTCTACGCCGTGTGCGAGTCCCCCCGCATCGACGAGCTGCGCGGCCTGCTTGCCAGAGCCGGACTCTCCGTCCACCCGCTGATCGGACGCCAGCTTCGCATGTTCCTGGTGTCGGCCCTCCTCGGTGGCTCGCCCGCGGAGTTCGATGAAGTGCCCGACGTGGATATCGAGGTCAACCGCCGAGACATGCGGATTGGCGGCGGCCTCGTGCGGTCGCTGCACCTGGGCCGCTGGCCTCGGTCCCTGGCACCCGGATTCCTACAGGGGCTGATGGCGGCGGGGGCGCCCATGGACCTCTCCGTCCACGTGGGCCCGATTCCGGCTGAGCAGGCGGCACGCACCCTGGAGTGGCAGAAGGTCCGCTTCGAGTCGGCCCAGTCCCTCTCCTTCAAGCGGGGCCGCACCATGTCCCCAGAGGCGGAGATCGCACTGGAGGACGTGACCCGGCTCAGGGACGAGGTGCAGCGGGGCCGGGAGCGCCTCTTCCACTCTTCCTTATCCGTGACCCTTCACGCCTCGGACGATGCGTCCCTGAAGGAGATGACCCAGCGGGCGAAGGGACACTTCGCCGCCACACTGGGCAAGCTCGACAACATGGCTTTCAGGCAGAGGGAGGGGCTGCTCTCCACGCTGCCCCTGGCCCTCAACGCCGTCGCCGAGTGGCGCAGCCTCGACACCTCCAGCCTTGCCAGACTATTCCCCTTCTCGCCGCCCGACCTGGACACCCGCAGCGGCACCCTCTACGGAATCGACATGCGCGCCTGCTCCCCAGTGGTCTACGACCCCTGGGACGGGACCCACCTCAACGCCAACACCGCCGTCCTCGCACGCTCCGGCTCAGGCAAGAGCTTCGCAACCAAGCTGGGAGTTCTCAGAGGCCTGTGCCGGGGCGTCACCGCCTACGTCATCGACCCCGAGGGCGAGTACGCCGACATGGCGAGGGCGGCGGGAGGCAGGGTACTGTCCCCCGGAGTTCCGGGCGAGGGGATGAACCCCTTCGTCATCGACAAGGGCGACTCCGAGGAGATGCTCCAGCGCATCGGCAGCCTGAGAAGGCTCATCGAGGTGATGGTGGGCGAGCGCCTCAGCGCCGACCGCCGCGCCTCCCTCGACCACGCCCTTGCGGGCTACTACGCCCACACGCGGGAGCGCACCGGCTTCCGCGACTTCTACAGGTTCCTGCAGGAGGACGAAGCGGGAGACCCCGACCTGGCCCGCCTGCTGAGGCCGTTCGCCACCGGCAGCCTCCGCCACCTGCTCTCCGACGAGGGCGACGATCTTCTCAACAACGAGGCGCTGGTCACCGTCTTCGACCTGCGGCTGCTGGAGCCGGAGCTCCGTCCCGCCGCCGCGATGGTCTGCACCGAGACGGTGTGGGCCGCGGCAGCCCAGGACCCAAAGCCCCGCCTGCTGGTGGTGGACGAGGTGTGGTCGATCATGCAGCACCCTGAGGGCGCCGCTTTCATGGTCAGCATGGCCAAGCGAGCGCGCAAGCACCGGCTCGGACTGCAATTCATTACACAGGACGTCCAAGACCTCCTGTCCGAGGACTCGTCCCGGGCGATCACGGGCCACTCGGGAAGGGCGCTCCTCCAGAACGCCGCCTTCAAGCTCCTGCTCCAGCAGGACGCCGCGGCCATCAGCACCGTTGGCGACGCCTTCGACCTCCCCGAGGACCTCCAGCGCTGGCTGCTGTCGTGCCCCAGAGGAGACGGACTGCTCCTGTCGAAGGGGCACCGCTTCCCCGTCCGCATCGAGGCCACTCCAGAGGAGACCGAGGTCATCGAGTGGCGGCCCGGACGCCACTAGAGAAAGGAGTAGACCCATGAGGCTGAACCCCAGACAAATCCTCTTCGGAGCCGACGAGAGCGCCAGGACCCCCATCCTGCTTGCGGTGACGCCGCCGAGGGCCGGGGAGCGGACGATCCTCGGCGTGGAGAACTTCCTCCAGTCCATCGCCGTCCCCGAGCCCTTCTCCCTGGAGCTGGCAGGGGACATGGATGGCGTGACCCTGATGGCCCGCTGCTTTGACGACCAGGTGGTGCGCGGCCAGCTCTCGGCCCACTACCCCCAGGCCCGCATCCAGGAGGTGCACCCCGGCGAGGACCCACTCTGGGTCAGAGACGGGGAGCAGGCCTGGAGCATCACCCTGCGGGCCGACGCCCCTGAGTACGTCCCTCTCAGGACCTTCCGGGACGACGACCTGCTCGACCCCGGCTCCGACCCCCTCATCGCCCTGATGGGCGCCCTGTCCGAGCTGGAAGACGACGAGCGCGTCGTGGCCCGGCTGATGCTGCGCTCCCTGGGTCCCGACTGGTCGCAGCACCACATGGACAAGGCACACAAGCGCCCCGGAATGGAGCCGAGGGAACCGTCATACACCTATCAGACCAAGCCACTCCAGATGGACGGCGTGACGATGGCCGTACTGGGCATCGGGGCGTTCGTAGCCGTCAAGGGCTACCTCTGGGTGCAGGACGGCCAGGTATTACAAGCCGCAGCCCTCGGGACCGTCACGGCCCTGGGCCTAGCGGCGGGCGGCCTGGCCTGGCACCGCTGGAAGAAGGCTAGGAGCCGGGTGGAGGACCCCATCCTGATACGGGAGAAGGTCTCCCGCATCGCCTTCGACGCCGAGCTCCAGGTCGTTGCCGTCCTTCCCGCCGCCACGAGGCCCCAGCGGGCGGCCGAACTCCTGGGTCCGGTGGCCGCCGCCTACCGGCACTTCGACAATCCCGCCGGGGCGCGGTTCAAGGTCGGCAAGGTCCGGCCCGCGTTGCCCGACCCGGAAGTCCTGCATCCACCCGGCCCGGGGCTGTTCGGCAGGCGCAGCGTCCTCGGTGTCCGCGAGGTCGCATGCCTGTGGCACCCGCCCGGAGCCGGTGACGAGACGCCCCTCGTGGAGCGGTCCGGAGCGCGAGCCCTCCTCCCCTCGGCGAGGGGCGTCAGGGGCGGCGCGCTCGTGGGAGACACCACGGCGAGCAAGTCCCGCCCCATCCGATTTCCCGAAGACCTGCTCAGGAGGCACCACCTCTACGTAGCGCGCACACGCATGGGCAAGTCCACCCTGATGCACCACATAGCCGCCCACAAGATGCGCGAGAAGGCAGAGGGCAGGGACGAAGACGCCATCGTCGTCATCGACCCCCACGCCGACCTGGTGGCCGGGCTGCTCCGCCACGTGCCTGAGTCTCTGGAGGACCGCGTGCGCCTCATCGACCTCGCCGACCAGAAACGGGCGCCGGGCATCAACCTGCTGGACACCCGCATCTTCTCCGACCGGGACCGCACCGCTGACTCCGTGGTGCGCGTCGCCCGCGGCCTGTGGGAACAGTGGGGGCCGAGGATGCAGTCCATCCTCGAACAGACGGTGAAGACCCTCCACGAGGCAAATGAGCACCCCGAGACCGACGAAGGCAGCCAGCACACCATACTGGATGGGCTGAAGCTCCTCTCTGACCGCAAGTTCCGCGACGCCGTGCTCAAGCGTATCGAGGACCCCTATCTCCTTGAATGGTGGGCCCGCGACTTCGGAAGCTGGCACCACCAGTACCGCGCCGAGGCCCTCGCCCCCGTCCAGACCCGGCTCTCCTACTACGCATCCTCCAAGCGGGCCAGGGCCATCCTGGGACAGCGGCGCTCCACCATCGACCTGCGGGAGACGATCCTCGGCGGCGGAATACTTCTCGTTTCCACCGCCCAAGGAGCCGTGGGCAGGGACGTTTCGGCCTTGGTGGGGGCGTCCCTGCTCAACCTGGTCGACTCGGTCATCCGCGAGCAGGAGAGCGTGGCTCTGAGCGAACGGCGGGGCGCGCTGGTGGTGGTCGACGAGATGCAGTCCATGCCCGGCGTGGACTACGAGTCGATGCTCAGCGAACTGGGCAAGTTCGGCGCCAGCTTCGTGCTTGCGACCCAGAGCCTGGCCAAGCTCGATGACCTGTCCCGCACCATGCGGGACACCCTGCTCGCTAACGTCGGCTGCCTCGCCGTCTTCCAGGTGGCCGGCAACGACGCGAGGCAGCTGGTCTGGGAGTTGGGCAAGGAGCGGGTGACCGAGGACGACATCACCTCCCTCCCGGTGCACAACTGCTACGTCAGGGCAACCGTCGGAATCGAACGGATGCCTGCCTTCTCGATGATGGTCAGAAAGCCGGAGGATGGAGACCAAGCGGTCGCGTCCCGCATCCGCCAGACGGTGCCTACGTACACCCTCTCCGCACAGGACCTGGAGGACGCCGGCGCCGACGACAAGAAAAAGGTCCGGGACTTCAAGGACCGGGCCAACGCCATGCAGAACGAAAGCGAGGAAACCGAACAGTGAGACCTCAAGGATGTGAACCCGAAACCCTCCGCGCCCTGGCGGAGATGCCCTTCCTCGACCGCGTGGATCTGGTCGCCGTCACAGGACGCTCCAAAGGCGCGGTCTACGAGGCCGTCGACAGGCTGGAGAGCGGTGGCTTCGTCTCCGCCGTCTCCCACGTCACCGACCACCTTCCCCAGACGCTGCGCTACCACCTGACGGCCGCGGGGATCAACCGGCTGGCCGCAATGGAGGTCAGAACGACGGACCAGTTAATACGTGACCGGCCCCTCTCCGCGAGGTGGCGGCGCATCCTCATGGAGCGTCTTGACGCCCTGGCATCCATCTACCGGCTGGCGGCCGCAATCGCCTCCGTCGCCTATCCGGTGCGGTTCCGCTGGTACCGGGGCATCCCCCTCGACGCCGCCATTGAACTCCCCGGGGGGAGGACCGTCGGCATCGTAAGGCAGGGACACACCTCCGACCGCTCGGTCTTCTCCAGGCGGCTCTGGCGAATGCGCCAGCAGCCCCTGCCCGGAGTCGTGCTCACGCTCGTAGCCGACGACGTGCGGCTCAGGCACGCCCGCAGGTCCCTGATGGGAGCGCCTGCGCCCTACTACCTCGCCCTGGAGCGGGACGCGCTCGCCGCGTCGCCGGACGACCCGGTGTGGACTCCACCTCCCGTCAAGGCGCAGGTCGAGTTGCGTTCGATCCTAGAGCGGATAGAGGAGGGGAACCCGATTCCGGAAGAGGAGGAGCTCCAGCATGCCTCACTCCCCGCCGACCTCGCCGCCGCGGGGCCGGACTGGAAGATCCCCAACCACCTCCTACCCGCAACTCTCCGGGCGGCCGAGAAGCGGGCCCTGGACATCATCTTCGACTGGCCCTGGATCGCCCTCACCGACCTGGCAGGGCTCATGAACGTTTCCGTTCCCAGGGCGTCCCAGATCGTCGCACCCCTCGAGGGCTTCAATCTCGTTGTGAGACCTTCGGACGCGGCCCGACGCCTCACCCTCACCGACAGGGCCCTCGGCCTGCTGGCCCGCAGGGACCGCACCTCCCTGGCCATGGCGAAGAACCGGTGGAGCGCCGCTCCGCTGTTCCCCGGCACGCCCCTCGACTGGGAGAACGTGACCGGCGCAAGGAGTCGGCAACTGCTCAGGAACCTCCAGCACTCCGCCGCCGTGCATGTCTTCCTTGCAGCTCTGACCGTACAGGCCGCCCTCATCGAATGGGAGGTCGTACAGGTCGACCCGCCTAGAAGGGCCTCCCGACACTTCCGGCACAACGAGGGGCAGCGCTCGGTCAACCCCGACGCCTTCGGGGTGCTCAGAAAGGGCGACACCACGTTCCCTTTCTTCCTGGAGTGGGAGCGCCGGGCCGTGCGACCCTCAACCATGTCGGCCCGCCTCGCTCCCTATCTGCGCTACTACTCATCTCACAGGCCCACCGACGACCACGGCGTTAGGCCCTCGGTCCTGGTCGTCTTCGACGACGAGATCGCCCACACCCACTTCCTGCGCCTGGCCCGGGAGGAGATGCAGGCCAGGGCCCTCAACGTCCCCCTGTGGGTCTCCCACGCCGACGCCATCGAAGAGCTCGGGCCTCTCGGCCGCGCCTGGCGCACCCCCAACGAATGGGACTTTCCCCAGGCCCTGCTTCCACAGTAGATAACGGCAAGAAGGAGATGACATGCCTTCACAGTCCAACCAAAGACCCAAAGGCCCCCGGAGGCGCAGGGGACGGACCGTTGTCCGGCTCAACACAGCGGCTCTCTGGGAGCGGCTCTCACGACTGAATCGCTCCCAGAACTGGCTAGCACGCGAGATCGGGGTCAGCCCCGGTTACGTGTCGATGCTGGTCAACGGCGGGCGCACGCCCTCCGGGCGCATTCGCCGCCGGATGCTCAAGGCCCTCCGGGTAAGCGAGTTTCACCACCTATTCCAAATAGAGGAGGAAGCATGAACAGTAACACTGAACCCCGTTTCGACGGGGAGATGGACGAGTCCAACGACGAAGAGCTGCCGCGAGAGTTCCAGACCGGGGTGCTGCCCAGTGACTTCCCCAGGCGTCTCGAACGCCTCAGGGAGGCCAGCAAGCTCACCTGGAGCGGATTCGCCAGGGCCGTCGGGGTGGACCCGAAGCAGATGCACCGCTGGCGCAGGGGCGTCGAACCGTGCGGGGGAGCCATGCACTCCCTCTACCTCTTCGCAGCCCGCATTCCCAACGGCCTGGCGATCCTGATGAGCGAGGGCTTCCAGACGTCCATGTTCAAGGACTGACGGACGCACCCCGCCGCGCGTAACACGCAACGGCGGCGCGGCGGGGCCGGATCCGGCTCACACCCCAAGCGTGAGCCGCAAACGAAAGGTCGCCGGCGTTTGTCAGTTCCGTCCCGCGCCGGCGGCCCCAATCCCAGACCTATAACGAGCAACCCAGTGACCCCGCACAGCCTTGGCCGCGACTACGCAACATGGAAGATAACACTACACACAACCGCAACGACAGACCAGAGGAGCAGGAAAACTCCGCTGTCCGGTCCGCGGTCTCCTACAGCCCCCGGCAGCGCAGGATGATCCGTAAAGGTTACCGCGCCTGGGCAAGGGTGGCCATCCGCTCATTCTTAGCGCGTCGCCGTGTCTCGCCGGACGGATGCCGCGCCGAACAGGACGGCGGCAGGGACCCGGGCTGCGAACCGGAGCCGTAGCACGGAGAAAGTCATGAATGCCAGTGAGAGAGACGACCCCATACCCGTGGCGCTCTACGCGAGGGTGTCCAGCGACCGGCAGGACGTGGACCTGTCCGTGGCCGCCCAACTCCGGGCGCTTAGGGACTACGCTGCGAAGAACGACTGCGTGATCGTCCGCGAGTTCGTGGACGAGGCTGAGAGCGGACGAGTCGACAGCCGGCCCCGGTTCCAGGCGATGCTCGACGAGGCGAAGACCAATGCTCCATTTGAGGAAATCCTTGTTTGGAAGTTCTCCAGGTTTACCCGGAAGCGAGAGCACGCCGTCGCCTATAAGTCCATGCTCCGCCGCAGGGGAATCCGCGTGGTGTCCATCACCGAGCAGGCCGACGACACCGCCGCCGGCAGGCTCCTGGAAGGCATCATCGAGACCATCGACGAGTTCTATTCGGAGAATCTTGCCCAGGACGTCACCAGGGGGATGCGGGAGGCCGCGTCCCGGGGCTTCTGGATGTCCAGCGAGGCCCCCCTGGGCTACAACCGGGTGATGATCCAAGACGGACCCAAGAAGAGACCAAGGCTGGAGCTCGACTCCGACTCCTCTCACATCGTCAGGCGCATGTTCGACCTGTCGGAGGCCGGCAAGTCGACTCTCGACATCGCTCGCATCCTCAACGACGAGGGCATCGTCAGCCCCAGGGGAAAGCCCTGGGGCAAGACGAGCGTCCACGCAATCCTCATCAACGAGACCTACACCGGCACGCTGACCTGGGGAGTGAACGCCAAGAACGGGGCCGCCCCCGTGCGGGTGGAGAATGCCTTCTCCGCCATCATCTCCACGGCCCAGTTCAATCGCGTCAGCAAACTGCTGCGGTCCCGCGCGCCCAGGGTCGTCAACCCGCGCAGGGTGGCAAGCCCCTTCCTCCTAAGCGGGCTCGTCAAGTGCAAGGCCTGTAAGCGGGCGCTTACCGGGCAGGGCTCCAAGTACGCGCAGTTCACCTACTACGTCTGCCAGACCCTCATGAAACAGGGCAAGGGGTCCTGCGACGCCCCAAGGCTCAACGCCCGGCGCTTCGAGGAGATGGTCGTGGAGAGGATTCGCTCCAACATCTTCACAGTGGGCAGCATCCCCGACCTGTTAGAAGCGGTGGACGAGGAGATCGACGGCATGGTCGACGAGCACCGCAAGAGGGTCCAGACCATCGAGTCGGAGATTGGGGATGTGAAGAGGCAGCTGGACCGCATTTGGCGTTACATAGCCACCAGGGACGACGTCGATGTGGCCAAGACCTCCGCCCGCATGACGGAGTACCAGCAGAGGCAGGAGCGTCTAGAGGAAGCGGCGGTGAACGCGAGAGGGATTCTCGCCAGGCACAGGTCAGCTCTGGGCGACGTCGGCGAAATCGCGGAGTACGCCAGAGAGATAAATGACTTCCTGGACATGAGCGAACTCACGGAGCGCAGGGCGTTCATCGAGTCGTTCGTCAGGGAAATCGTCGTCATGCCCGGGGCGGCTCTACTCCGGTACTCCATGCCCATGCCGGACGACAGCCCGATGAGTGGAAGGCGCGACGAAAGGCTGGTTCTGGACGGTTCCGCGCTCTAGCTATCGTCGTTCACTTGTGGTGACAGGTTCTTCGGGCGTGAACGGGTTAAGCTCACTTACGTCTGTTACTTAGCAGCGTCAATGTTTCCCTCCCAACTCCCTGAGGCCATCCCGTAGCCAATTGTGAGCAAGTGCCGTCGCTGGATATGGGAGAACTCGTCCATTCTCTCACTCTTCCAACGTCCGCAGTGCCTTATGTGAGTTGGCCTGGGACCGCCTGCTTCAAGGATTCACGGGGTCTCTCCAAGACCACTTGTACGCCCCCATTCTTGCTCGAGTTTGAGGGCCCCCTTTATAGATGCGCTGGCATTGACAACGACTCCCCTCACCGTTCATGATAAGGGTATGACCCGATATGACCTCGGGGGAACGCCATGCCCAGAAACAGAAAGGCCATCACCTTCTCTCTGCCCCCGGAGATGGACGAGCAGGTCAGGCAATTCATACAAGAGGAAGACCGCACCATGAGCGAGTTCCTCCGTGAGGCAATTCGCCTCTACATGGACGAACAAGAGTGGCTGCGGAGAGAGCGCCGCCAACGGGCCGAGGCCCGCAGAAAGCAGATGGAATGAGCAAGGAGGACGCATCGATGATCCAGAATGCTGACTACACGCCCGCGGCCCTATATGCCAGAGTCTCTAGCGACCGCCAGGACGTGGACTTGTCGGTGGCGGCCCAGCTGCGGGCACTCAGGGACCATGCCGCCAAGAACGGCTACATGGTCGTCCGCGAGTACGTGGACGAGGCAGAGAGCGGACGAATTGCCGACAGGCCGGAGTTCCGCAGGATGATTGACGAGGCCGCCAAAATCAACGCCCCTTTCCGGGAGATTCTGGTCTGGAAGTTCTCCAGGTTCACTCGAAAGCGGGAGCATGCCGTCGCCTTCAAGTCCATGCTCCGGCGCAAGGGCATTAGGGTTGTCTCCATCACCGAACAGGCTGAGGATACCGCTACCGGCAGGCTCCTTGAAGCCATCATCGAAGGCGTGGATGAATTCTACTCGGAGAATCTCGCCCAGGAGGTCACCAGAGGTATGCGGGAGGCTGCATCGAGAGGTTTCTGGATGTCAAGCGGGGCCCCCTTCGGCTACAGCAGGGTGATGGTTCAGGATGGGCCCAAGAAGAGACCCAGACTGGAGCCGGACCCTGATTCGTCCCAGGTCGTCAGTCGCATCTTCGACATGTCGGAGGCCGGAAAGTCGACTCTCGACATCGCTCGGACGCTCAACGACGAGGGTATCGCCAGCCCTAGAGGAAACCCCTGGGGCAAGACGACCCTCCACGCAATCCTCATCAACGAGACCTACACCGGCGCCTTGGTCTGGGGCGTGAACGCCAAGGACGGGGCCGACCCAGTGCGGGTGGACGATGCGTTCCCCGCAATAGTTTCCAAGGCCCAGTTCAACCGTGTGGCCAAGCTGATGCGCTCACGCGCGCCAAAGGTGGTCAACCCGCGTAGGGTAGCAAGCCCCTTCCTTCTCAGCGGCCTGGTCAAGTGCAAGACCTGCAGGCGCGCACTGACCGGCCAGTACGCCAAGAGTGGCAAGTTTCCATACTATGTCTGTCAGACCCTCATGAAGCAGGGCAGCGGCTCCTGCGACACCCCGAGACTCAACGCTCGACGATTCGAGAAATTCGTCGTGGAGAAGATTCGAGCCAACATACTTACAGAGGGGAACATCCGCGACTTGGTGAAGACCGTGGACGAGAAGATGGATAGAGTGGCCGCTGAGCAGCACAAGAGGCTGGAGACCATAGACGCGGAACTTGAGGACGTGAAGCGGCACCTTAGCCGAATCTGGCACTTCATCGGGGAGACCGACAATATCGATATGGCCGACGCCGGAAACCACATCAGGGAACTTCGCGACCGGCAGGAGCTCCTTGAAGACGAGGCATCGGCGGCCAGGGCGATCTTGACCCAACGCAGGTCGGTCCTGGACGACATGAACACCATCGAGTCTTACGCCAAGGAGATGAGAGACTTCCTGAAGGGCAACGAACTGACCGAGCGCAGGGCCTTCATCCAGTCGTTTGTCAAGGAGATCGTCGTCATGCCCGGCGATGCTCTCCTCAGATACACCGTGCCTATGCCAAGCGACAGCATGATTCCAGGGAAAGCGGTTGAGAAGTTGGCCTTGAACGACCCGGTACTTGTTTCAGTGCACCGGAGCCCACCACCGTATACGGCCGACAGAACCGTCTTGGAGATGTGGCTCGGTGGACTCTGACCCGGGATACGCTTCGTCGCTTGCTAGTTCGAGCTTCTGTGTGTGGACAGACATTGGTACCGAGCGGGGCGATCACGTGCCAAGAGCCAGAGGAGCCAAAAGCCCGTACACTGGCTTCTATTGATCCAAGTGAAATCAATGTCGTTAAGAGGCGAACTGATATCCCTGCTGGGCGAAATACTCCCAAGGGTGGAGTTCTACGCGCACGAGCGCCCCTTCTTCAGGCCCCCGGATTCCATCTTTCTGGACGTTGAGGGGTATCGAAAGGAATACGAGCGCGTAAAGTCGAACGTGCTCTTGCGACGCCGGATGCCCGTTCCATCGGACTTCATCCGATCCAACCCAGACCTTGACCGGTTTCCCGAAGAGCACTTTGACCGGCTGGTGGAGGCGGTCGGTCGGTTGGTGGATCCGCATACAGACCCCGACAGCAAGAGATTCGTGGCTGTCCTACCTGCAACTCGGGTGTTTCAAGGCAACCGGAGGATGAGTGTTGAGCAGTTCTCGATGTCGATTGTACGTTGTGCTGCCCTGTTTGGTGTATCTGAGATTGTCGACACCGTACTCCGGCTGGTCGAAGGGGACACTGCAAAGTACACACAGGTGGTCGTCCTTGATGGCGTGAGTCCTTATCCCGGAAAGGAGGGGGTCGAACTATGGCACGGGGCGCGGCTCATGGAGTGGGGGCAAGCCTTTGGGGACCGTGAGGGCGACTCGACACTAAGCGTCCCCGATGCTGTGCTGACGCAGGCTGACCATGCCGACTCCAATGCGTTCAGATTCGCGCGAATCACCACCCTATTGTGCATCGACCATACCGGTGGTCCGATCATTAGGCGCTCAGAAGACGGCGAGCCTGGTCCGGGCGGGCCGTACGTCCCTGTTAGTCCGCACCAGCTCTCAACAGAGATAGCAATCAGCGCGCTTGCGCTCACCGTCAATCACCCGATAGTAGAGGTCTGCAGCTGGCATTGGTTCGACGCCAAGGTGCAGTACTTGCTGGGCTACCGCAATGAGTTGGCGCTCGACCAAAACATGGGTGGCCCCCGACTGATGCTGGGACGTCAGATATGGGCAAAGGACGCACCCCTTGTCCGCAACATCCACCAGGGGCTCTCCCAGCAAGGCATGTTCGAGAAGCTGCGCGTGCCCATCCAGAGATGGAGGAGGAGCAAGGCGGCAAGCAACGGAGTTGATCTGGCAATTGACCTGCGCATCGCCCTTGAGTCCCTCTTCCTTGATAACGGCAACCGTGCAGAGCTGAGTTTCCGTTTGGCCCTGCGAGCGGCTTGGTATCTGGGAGCTGAGGGAGACGAGCGCACAAAGATATTCGAGGCGATCCGGGACGCCTACGATATCGCTTCCAAGGCCGTTCATACTGGCGAGGGGTACGATTATGAGATCCCTGTGAACCTGGCCGTGGCCCAGGACATCTGCCGCATGTCAATCTTGCGCCGAATAGACGAGGGAGGGAAACCTCCAGACTGGAAAAGGGTTGTCCTGGGAAGTTAGAGACGGATGAAGGTTGCCGTGTACATTTGGCGTTTCGTAAGAAATTATTCGCTTGCCCGGTACCATCGTGGTTTGTAGCGGGTCCGAAGGTTACGATGCACTTCCAGGCAAATATACTTCCATCATGGTTGTCGACTGAAGAGTACCGTTCTAGTACCACAAAACCGTGTATGTTCCAACCTCGCCTAAGAGGAATCGGTCTCCTATCAACAGAGAATTAACGAAAGCTCTCTTTTCTGCTAGAGGATGGGGAAGGCTTGCGACGGTATCGAATATGCCCGAGTCTGTGAACCATACGGAGTATTCGCCCACCGAGTTTCCTCCAGAGTCCCTCGCCACGATTGCCAACTCTGCGCAGGGCCTTTCTCCTACGTCGAAGACGAATTTCACTGTGGTAAGGAGCGATGCGCCAGGGACCCGCCCTACGGCGCCGGTCACTCTACGACCGGCTGAGAGCCCATAACGGAGTACGGCTACAGGCGTCGTCCCGACACCTTCTGATCCTCACCTCCAGCGTCTGGGAGTTGTTCGGACGGGGAGGTTCTGCATTGAACCGAATCTCAGCGACTGCTCTGTTGCCGTGGAGTCCCCAGGGCCCGCTCGCAAACAGGGACCTTCGCCCCTGGTGTTAACCCACGTGCGTGTCCGGACTCTCGTACCGCTCGCTGGAGGCCGTGAGCTCTCTAGGCAGCCCCGACGGAGCGCCACGCACGGGTTCGACAAGTCGAAAGCGGGCATCGCTACCCCGTCCCGAGCGGACGGTGCAGGCTGCGCCGTCGTTCGGCATCAGCCCGCCTGAAAAGCGGACGCTCGACCTCGTGTCGGTCCGATTTGCGCCCGCCTCGATTGCTCGGTAGCCTGAGCGGGAACTGGCGGTACGGAGCAACAAAGCTTGAACGTCATCCTCCTTGGGGCCGGACGGGGCGAACGCCTTATGCCCTTCACCGCGTCGCAACCAAAGTGCTTTACTGAAGTAGCGGGCGCCAGGATTCTCGATTGGACGCTACGTGCGTTTCGACAGAATGGTCTGGACCGGTTTGTCTTCGTGGGCGGGTATCTCAAGGACGTGGTTCAGGACGCCTACCCAAATCTCTCCTATGTGGAAAATCCCGCTTGGCCCACGACCAACATCCTCGCTTCCCTCGTCTGTGCTCGTGAACACATGGCTCGCGGCTTCTATGCGACATACACCGATACGCTGTACCTCGGCGACGCAGTGAAGGCGCTTCAGGATTCGCCACACGACATCACGCTCGTCATGGACACTCGTTGGCGTGAAAGGTATGTATTTCGGAGCATGCACCCGGAGTCGGATGCCGAGAAGATGCTCGTGGACGGCGTCCGCGTGGTGGAGGTATCACGGACGATCGAGCCGCACGAGGCATCCGGAGAGTATTCGGGCGTGATCAAGATGACGGCCGAGGGCGCTTCTCAGTTCCTACAGTTTTACGATGAACTCCACGCCGAACTGGGCGATGAGCAAGTCATCGCCGATGGCAGACCCTTCCGCATGGCGTATGTAATTCATCTACTCGACCGGATGATCCGGGCCGGGATTCCCATACACAGCGTCGCAGTAGCCGGCGACTACCATGAGGTCGACACCATCCAGGACTACCATCTAGCCACCGCCGACTGGATGCGGTTCGAGGTCTAACCTGTTCCTGAGCCACGTCCGACCAGGAGCAGAGCAAAGGCACGACATCTTGCCCGAAGGCCAAATGGAAAGAGACCTGTTCCCAACCACCGTCGTCGGCTCCATGCCGCGACCTCAATACGTGCGGGACCTGATTGAATCACAGGTCGAAGGGGGCGGCTCTTCGGGCGACTTTCGGCGGATGATGGACTCCGCCATACCATACGTCGCGCAGATGCAGGAGCTTGCCGGCATCGACATCATTTCCGACGGGGAATGGCGTAGAAAGTCATACATCGGGGTGATAGCCGACATCTGCAGCGGGTTCGATCTATCCATCAAGGAAGTCCTCGTACAGCGCCAGACGTGGCACGTCGTCACTTCGAAAATCGAAGTCGCAAACCCCGGCCTGCTAGCGAGGGAGGCCGGTTTCCTTAAACTGCATACGGGACGCGATGTCAAGGTCGCCATACCATCGCCATACCTGATAGGTGAGCGGATGTGGGACCCCGAACTGTCAAAGGCCGCGTATCCCACTCGACGTGACTTCACAGAGGCGCTCGTGCCCGTGCTTCGGCAGGAGCTCAAAGCCCTCCGCGACGAAGGGGTAGCGGTGGCGCAATTTGACGACCCTCACCTGTGCCTGTTCGTGGACCCGAAGGTGCGGGCGAACTACGACGACCCGCAGGCCGAGATGGCGTACTGCGTCGACTTGCTGAACCGCGTCGTCGAGGGAGTAGACGGAGTCCGGTTGGCGGTCCACCTGTGCCGGCGCAACAAGGGTCGCGCGGGGTGGGTCGGCGAGGGTGGATACGAGCCGATCCTTCCAGCCCTGGCCGGTCTCGAGGTCGATATTCTCATGTTGGAGTTTGCGATACCGGCGGCGGGCGACTTCGCCGTATTGCGCGACATACCGGAACGCTTCGATATCGGTCTGGGATGCGTAGACTGCCGCAGCAGCCACATAGACACGCCGGACGAGATTGCCGCCCGCGTCAGGCGGGCCGTCCAATACGTCGCGCCTGAGCGGGTATTGCTGCACCCCGACTGCGGTTTCGCGCCGGGAAGCGCCGCCGACATCCCGCTCGACGAGGCGTACTTGAAACTCAGGAACGAGTCCCTGGCGGCTGAGATGCTCAGGGAGGAATTCCGGTAGTTCTGCACGCTGCCGGATAAGCCACCGCGCTTAGATGGGAACAGCGCTCCCAGCTGGGGCTGGGATTGGCGGTCCTCAGATAGAAATCTCGCACCGAAAAGTTCGCACTTCAGTATGCCCAGGCCCACCACATTGGACAAAATCAAGAACGAGGTGACGAAGCGGTTGCCAGGCGAATCAGGCTTCCCTAAGCGTCTGTTGCCACTGCTGTACGTGCCCGAATCGAGAGGGGCACGCAGCTGGGCGGTGGCGCACCTGCGGAGAACGACTGCCGTTCTCACGCTGGCTGTTCTTGTACTGGTCGCCTGCCGATCCGCGCCGACTCCGGCAGCCACGCCAACCCCTGTGCCCGTGCCGATGTCATTAGCAGAGTACGCCGAATTCGCATGTCGCGATCTGGTCGAAGAATGGGACGGCGGCTTCATATCGTCATGGGAGGAGGCTATCGAGTTCCATCGATGGGGACGTGCGGAAATGCTGTCCATTGAGCCCCCGGCGGAGATGAGTGAGTATCACCGCTTGGGCATTGCATTCATGGAAGAATACATCCGATACATCGAAGAGCATGCATCGGACAGCCCTTACGAAAAAGTCCAGGAGGTGCTGGCTGGCATGGAAACCGACCCGGCGTTCCAGAATGGTCGTCGGCTGTTGGACGAGGGTGACGCCATCAGCTTCTCGCCGGAGACGCAAGCGGAGATTGAGGCACACGGTTGGACCGGCGACGGCTGCACAGCGGACGCGAGTTGAATTAGCGCAATAGCAAAAAGTTCGTAGTTCGTTATGAATCGGCCCACCAGATTGACGGAGTCAAGAACTTTCTGAACCTGCGGCGGGCTCGGCCGCTTGGGGCACCCACATCTAAAAATTAGTTCTGCCTAACGTCAATTTAGCTCCACCATCGAACACTGAAACAGTTACCATCTTCGAGTTTTGGCTGGGAGGCACGTAGGGTCGCTTCGGACGATGGCTCGCAAGCGCCCAGTCGCCATGCATCTCCACGTCTTGAAGTCGTACAGTTGTAGGTTGCAGGACTTTCGCGATAACTCACAACGAGAGACGAGGTAGATGAAGACCAGCCTGGAGACGAAGTTCGCCCTCATTTGTGCCGCTCTGGCCATCGTGGCTCTTTTCGCGTTCGCGGCCTGTGATCGGGGTGAAGAACCCATACCCACGCCGGAACTCCCGGCTACCTCGGCTCCAGTCCCTACGGCCACGGCGGCGCCACAGCCCACCGCCACGTTGGTCCCCGAACCGACGGCAACCGCAACGGTCAGGCCTGAGCCCACCGCTACACCGAAACCCACGGCCACCCCTGTGCCAACGGCAACGCCGGCGCCCACCGCGACCCCCCAACCGACGACAACGCCCGTGCCGACGGCAACGCCGACCCCGGCGCCCCAACCCACCGCAACCGCCACTCCGGTTCCTACTCCCAGCCCGACTCCCGCGCCGCCGCTCGACGCGCCCCTGGCATTCGACCCAATGGTGGTCCGGGGCACCCTCTCCAACGGCCTGAGCTACTACATTCGCCACAACGAGGAGCCGCAGGGAAGGGCACAGATCTCCCTTGCGGTGAAGGCTGGTTCCGTTCACGAGACGGACGACCAGCAGGGTCTTGCCCACTTCGTGGAGCACATGGCCTTCAACGGCACCGAGCGCTTCGCCAAGCAGGAGATCATCGAATACCTCGAATCCATCGGCAGCACGTTCGGCCCAGACCTGAACGCCCGCACCGGATTCGACGACACCCTGTACTTCTTTGAGATTCCGACCGACGACCCCGAAATCACTGAGACCGCCTTCCGGATACTCAGCGACTGGGCCTTCTCGATAGCCTTCGATCCGGAAGAGGTCGAGCTTGAGCGCGGCGTGGTCCTGGAGGAATGGCGTCTCTCCCAGGGATTCGACTCCCGCCTCCAGCAGAACCTGTTGGACCTCCTCTTCGGCGACTCGATCTACGCCAGACGCGCCCCCATCGGCCTCGTCGAGATCATCGAGAATGCCCCCGTGGAGAGCCTTCGCGCCTACTACGAACGGTGGTACAGGCCCGACCTGATGGCCGTCGTAGCCGTTGGCGACTTCGACGTGGGAGCCATCGAGGCCAAGATAAAGCAGCACTTCGCGCCGCCGCCGGAGGGTGCTGCTGCGCAGCCGAGCGCTGCCGCCGGAGATGCCACCGACAGGCCGCTCGCCGGCGTACCGGGCCACGAGGTCCCGCTCATCGAGGTCTTCACAGACCCCGAGTCGCCTGCCACGCAGTTCGTACTCATCCGCAAGTTGGGACCCGAAGCGGGCCGCGACCTTGCTGCGTTCCGGCGCACGGTGGTTGAGAGGCTCGCGTTCATGATGCTGAACGCACGGCTGTTCGAGCGCGGCCAGTCCGCCGAACCGCCTTACATCAACTCCAGCGCCGGACGCTCCCCGTACGTTGAAACACTGGACATCGTCACCTTCTCGGCCTGGGTCGAGACGGACGGCGTCGAGGCTGGCCTCGCTGCCATGCTCGAGGAGATTCAGCGCGCCCACCAGCACGGATTCACCGCCGGCGAACTGGAACGGGAGAAAAGCAACCTGCTCAGTTCGGTGGAGAACCAGTACAAGCAGCGCGACCAGACGCCCTCGGCAGCCCTCTCCAACGAATACACAAATCACTTCTTCACAGGGTCGCCGGTTCCCGGGATCGAGGCCGAGTGGCAGCTATACCAGGAGGTGCTACCTCAGATTTCGCTGACGGAGTTCGCGGACGTAACGGAATCCTGGGCACAGACCGAGGACCTCGCCCTACTGGTGGTGCGCCCCGAAGAAACGGACGTCGCCGGCGCCGACTCCGACCTCGGCTCGGCGCTGCTGGTGCAGCTCCAGACGGCCAACGCCCTGGTGGTGGAGCCCTACGCCGACGACCTCGGCGACGTTTCCCTGCTCGCAAGCGTGCCGGAGCCTGGGAGCATTGCCGCCGAGGAGAGAATAGAGTCCATCGACGCCGTGAAGTGGACGCTGTCCAACGGCATCACCGTGATCGCCAAGCAGACCGATTTCCGCGACGACGAGGTGCTGTTCAGGGCATTCAGCCCCGGCGGCCATTCGCTCGTTGCGGACGAGGACCACCAGTCCGCAACCTACGCCGCTCAGCTCATTGCCGGCAGCGGCGCCGGTCCGCACGACAGCGTGACCCTTGAAAAACTCCTGGCGGGCCAGCGGGTTGCGGTTGCTCCGTACATAGAAGAACTCTTCGAGGGCTTCAGCGGAAACGCCTCACCTGAGGACCTGGAGACCCTCTTCCAACTCATCACCTTGTATGCCACCGACCACCGGCTCGACCCGGACTTTTACACGCGGTACGCGGCGAGGCTGCTTAGTGTCGCTGAATTCCGCGCCGCTGACCCAGACTCGGTCTACTTCGACTACGTGAACACCGTCCTCAGCCAGGGACACCACCGCGGGCGGCCCCTCTCCGTCGAGGTGCTGATGGAGTTGGACATGGAGAAGGCGGAATCCGTGTACTCCGACCGGTTCGCTGACCTGGGCGACGCGACGTTCGTTTTCGTGGGCGCCTTCGACTGGGACATACTGCGCTCCCTGACCACCGCCTACCTGGCTGCACTGCCTTCCTCCGGGCGCGCCGAGCAGTGGCGCGACGTCGGCCTCGACCCGCCCGCGGGCGTCGTGGACGAGGTGGTCCGCAGCGGCGTAGAGCCTCGCAGCAGGACGATCGTGCTGCACGCCGGAGAAATGGACTGGAGCCGCCGGGAGGCCCTGACGATCGACGTGACCGGCGAGATTCTCGGCATCCGGCTGCGCGAGCGGGTGCGCGAGGCGCTCGGTGGTACCTACAGCATAGGCGTCAACACCAGCGGCACCCAGTTGCTTCCGGACCCCGAGTACCAGGTATACGTCCTCTTTGGCAGCGACCCCGACCGCGTCGAAGAGCTCAGCGACGAGGTGTTCGACCAGATCGACTGGCTGCAGATGGGCGGAGAGCAGAAGTACCTCGACACTGCCAAGGAGTTGTTCCGGACCAATCGCCAGGAACAGTTACGGGACAACGGATTCTGGCTCGAACAGATCCGGACTACCGCGCGGCGCGGAGAGTCGTTCGACGACATAGTCGCCTTCGACGACTGGCTGGAGGCGCTGACACTCGAGCAGGTGGGCGCCGCGGCCGAGCGGTACCTCACCGACGACCGCTACGTGCGCGTCGTCCTCCTCCCAATGGAGCAGTAGACCGGCCAGACGTTATCCGCCCTGCTCGCAGGTCAGCAGGCGCCCGTTTCAGGCGCGTTCTGACGCCAGCCTGGTGACGGCGTCGGCCAGCAGGTCGACCTCTTCTTCCTTTAGAAAAAACGCCAAGCTGGCTCGGACGGCGTGTGACGGTACGTGACTGCGTTCCGGGGTGCGCGACCATGTCATGGGGACCGATTTGATTTCGATGTTCCAGCGTCGCTTGAGTTGGGCCACAAGGTCATCGCTGTCCCAGCCTTCCAGGCGAAACGTCACCAGGGCCGCCGACAGGTCCGGCGACATGGGAGTGAATAGCGTCACGCCAGGTATTTCAGACAGCGCATTCTTCAGGCGTCCGGTCAGCATTACGGTGCGGTCCCAGATGGCCTCCAGGCCGATCTCGCTGAGCCAATCCAGTGCGAAGGCCCATGTGTGGACCAGCGGCCAGCACCACGGACCCGACTGGAGTCTCATCGCCGACTCCGGCACCTCGAGAACGTCGTCGATGGGGTCCTTGAGGTTGAGGCCGCGGTTCGGCGACGCGGCGTACTGCAATTCTCCGAGGCTGTCCCGCCGGACGTAGAGCACGCCGCAGGCGTAGGGAGAGTAGGTCCACTTGTAGTTCGAGACCCCGGCGAAGTCGCAGTCCATCTCGTGCAGGTCGATGTCGTACAGGCCGACCGAGTGCGCCATGTCATTAAACGTCAGGACCCCGCGCTCCCTGGCGACGCGGCATATCTGCGTCGCCGGCACGCGGAAACCGGTCTCGGTGGTCACGTGGCTGAAGGCGATGAGACGCGTGCGGTCGGTAATCAGGTCAGCAATGGCGCTCACCTGGCCCTCGATGTCGTCGACCAGGGGCGCCTTGAACGTCTCGACGCCGCGAGTCTGCTTGAGGTGAAGGGATGGACCCAGGATGGCCGCCGCCTCTTCCTCGGTCGTGATGATCTGGTCTCCCTCGCGCCACTCCATCCCGTTGACAACGGTGTTGAAGCCGTCGCTCACGGCCAGCTTGAGGGCCACCTCGTCTGAGTCCACGTGCAGGAAGTCGGCGATGCGTTCCACGCTGGCGACCCGGCGCGGCACCTCCACGTCAGGGTGCAGCAGGTGCATTGGCCCGTTTTCGTAGAGTTCCCGCATGAGGCGGGCGTGTTCCTCCGCGATCGGGGTGGGCGTCAGGCTGACGAATCCGTTCTGGAACCACACGAAATTTGACAACGCCGGGACCTGGGATCTGATCTTATCTACGTCCATTGGGTTCTCCTCCCTGGCCGTGGTGTACTGGCGCCGTAGTTTACGTTTCGGCGCGGACCTCGCATTGCTGGTCCGCTCGCCCTGGCATCGGCCGGTTGAATTGGCGTCCGTCAGCGCGGCCGCGCTGTCAGCGTGATGTGCGAGGGCCACCTGCTGCCGTGGTGGACCCTGTTCTCGGCCGGCACGCCGTTGGGCTCTTTTGCGAACGGGCCGCCCGTGTTGAGGTTCCTGTCCCACCTTGGAAACCAGCTACTCGTGACCAGGACCCTGATGCGGTGACCCCTGCGGAACAGGTTGCTCGTCGACCAGAGATCGACTTGAACTTCGTAGACCTCTCCGGGTCCCATCAGGCGTTCAACGGTCGGTGGCTCCCGATAGCGTGCCCTGAGGATTCCCTCGGCCACCGGGCGGACTGCGCCTTCAGGCGAGACGTCGGATAGCCGGACAACCCAGTCCGTGTCGGGCGCGGATGATGACACGTACAGGGTGGCTATAACCGGGCCTGACGCATCGATGTCGCGCTCCAATGGCGCTCCGGTGTAGGTGAGGCAGCGCGGCTCGACGGGCCGTTGATCGAACGGGCCGCTGAAGCCTTCGTACTCCGGTCCGTACCACGGGTACCCGATCATCGACCCGCCGAGCGTCCTTACCGGGTCTGCGGGATCGTAGACGTAGCTGTCGGCGCCTGCAGCGGAATGTGGTGATTCCGTTAGACGGCCATCGTTAATGGAGTCGGCGGTGTCGCTCGGTCCCGGGGCCAGGTAGAGCTCCAGCGGGTGGCTGTCGCCCGGCGGCCAGGTGTCGGCCGTCTGCCACTCGTTCAGGCCCATCGTGAAGTACTGGACCGGCGGCCAGTCCGACGCGGAATCCATGCCCTTCAGCCAATGGTCGAACCAGGGCAGCCGCAGCGAGTTGAAGTCCACCCCTGCGTCCGGCCCGAATTCGAAGTCGCCGAACCTGGTTCTCTGCGCCGTCGTGGGGCCGTGGAACCAGGGTCCCAGGACCATGTGCTGGTTGTTTCGGGCGCGTGCCGATCGGGCCCGCGAGGATATGCCGTTGAAGTTGTTGATCGTCCCTTTGAGGAACGTGTCGAACCAGCTTCCGAAGTGGCAGATGGGCGCGTCCACTCGCTCGTACCCTGTCGCCACATTCCACCGTCGCCAGTACTCCCCGTACTCCGGGTGTTCAAGCCAGTCGTAATACCAGGGCGCGACACCGCGCAGCACCGGGATGTCGCTGAGCGGCAAGTATTCGTACCACTCCGACCGCCGTGCCAGCGCGTCTTCGATCTCCTTCTTGCGGCGCGCCTGTTTCACGGCGTCAGCAATCTCGCGTTCCACCTGGGTCGCCGACTGGACGAGGGCCCAATCGAGATTGAATTTGAGTTCGAACGCTCCGCCCCGGAATATCCAGCCATCGTGGAAGTCATCGATCGAGTGGCGCACAAACTGGCCTGACAGGTGTGGCGGAGCCGTTGGCGCCATGGCGTACTGGGTGTGTCCGGCGTACGAGCCGCCCAGCGTGCCCACTCTGCCATTGCACCATTTCTGTTTGGCGATGGCCTCCACGGTGTCGTATCCGTCGCGACGTTCGCCCCATCCGTCGTCGCGGAACGGGTAGAACTCACCCTCCGACTTGAACCGGCCGCGCGTGTCCTGGACCACCACGGCGTAGCCGCGGGATGCGAAGAACGCCGGCGAGCCGACCTGCAGCACCTCCACCGAGGTTTCCTTGTTGTACGGGGTACGCTCGAGCAGCACCGGCCACGGTCCCGGCCCCGCCGGCAAATACAGGTCCGCCGCCAGCCTGACCCCGTCGCTCATGCGCAGGGGCACATCCCGGTGCAGTTCGTACTGTCTATCGGGCCGGGAAAGGCGCTTGTGGTCTGTTCGTTCTGGATGGTTGCGTGGCATCGGTCTTCAACGAGCCTGGGGAATCAGGGACAACGATTGCCGGGAATGGCGACTCAGGATAATGTACGCGTTGGCTGGGTTTGTTGGTTTGTGGGGCGCCCAGGTATCGACTTGCGGAGAGGGAATGAGATGCGCATCGAACGGGTTGAAGTCATCACGTTACGAGTCCCCTGGGGACCGGACGACTGGGGTGAATTTCGGGAGTGGCCGGTTGTCAGGATTCACGCCGACGACGGGCGTGTCGGCATGGGCCGCGGAGGTGATGCCCGGCTGATTCGCGCCGAGTTCGAGGAACTGCTGGTAGGACAGGACCCAGCGCGCATTTCGCTTCACTGGCAGAGGATGTTCGACAAGGCTTGGCGGTTCCGCGGTCCGGGCCGGGACGCCATGACGTCGATCTGCGGCATCGATGTCGCTTTATGGGACCTCCTGGGCCAGTCGGCGGGCCTGCCGGTGTGGCGGCTGCTGGGCGGCCATTCCAACGCTGTACCGGTCTATGCAGACGGCATCGGCTATGAGGACGAGGACGCAGACCGTATGGCCGAAAAGGTGGCGCTGCACTCCGGTCTTGGCTTCAGCCACGTCAAGATACACCTGCCGGGGCCGGACCCCGACGAAAATGTTGAAAAGGTGCGGCGGTCGAGAGAGGCCCTGGGGCCGGACAAGAAACTGCTGCTGGACGCCTTCCGCCACTGGGATGGCAGAACGGCCGCACAGGTGGTCAGGCGGATGCTCGACTACGACCTGTTCTGGGTCGAGGAGCCGGTGCGGATGGACGACGAACTCGGCTATCTGCGCATGGTGCGAGACGCGATGATCGCCGCCGACACGGACTGCTACCTTGCGGCCGGCGAGGGCGAAAACACGCTATCCGGCGTCGCCAGGCTCATTACGCTGGGCGGCGTGCAGGTCATCCAGACCGACCCGGTGTCCGTGGGCGGCTACACCGGCCTGATGCGCGTCGCGGCGGTCTGCAACGCCCACAACGCCCTGCTGGCGCCCCATGGCAGTCAGATCCCGGAGATCAACTGCCAGATCGGCGCGGCTATACCGAACCTGCTGATGATTCCGGCAACGCCTGCCATCGAGCCGTTCCAGATCTGGAGCCGCCTCTACGACCCGCCGTTCGTCGTCGACAGTCCCACTTTGGAATTGTCGGAAACGCCCGGCATGGGCCTGGCGCTAAACGATGACTTTGTGAGGGAGTACCGGACCGAGGTCTGAGAGGGTGTCTAATAAGTTGTTAAAAACGTTCGTGGTGAGCTTGTCGAACCATGAACAGCGCCTCGACCCTTCGACAGGCTCAGGGTGAACGGATGGACAGGCTCAGGGTGAACGGAAGGTTTTTAGACACTCTCTGAGAGGCGACGGGTCGCCCGGGATCAGGTCCCGATTCACCGTTCGTCAGAGGGTCTGGTGCATCGAAGTGATCAGGTTGACGATGTGGAATACCGGCCTGCCGGTGGCTGCCCGGATGGCGTCCGCATAGGGAGGGAAGTTGGTGCACTCCAGCACTATTGCCCCGATGGACGGATTCGCCTCCACGAACTCCTCTGCCCTGTTGGCCATGATGCCCTCAAGCCGGTCCCTGTCTACAGGCGCCAGGTAACGGCCCTCCTGTCCCCGCAGGATGTCCCCAAAGCCAGTGTCCTGCAATCCGGCGGTCAGTACGGGAATGTCCTCCGACGACCACCCGGAGGCCCGGTAGTACTCTTCGCTCAACATATCGTTGTTCACGGTCATGATGCCGATGCGTTGGTTCCGGCCCAGCAGGTTCGCCACGATTGGCACCCACAAGAGCGCTGACGTGAAGACCGGAACGTCGACGGCCGCAGCCATGGCCGGCTGGTGTATCGCCATGAAGCCGCAGCCGCCGCTGATGCCCTTTACCCCGGCGCGCTCGAGGTCCTGGGCGGCTTCCACCCAGGGTTCCGGCGCGCGCACGGCGATGCCGGGGTCGAAGAGGTCCATCACGGTGGCGTCGTGTACCTGGCGGTATAAAACTGGGAACGGAAAGGACTTGGCGTTCCCAACGTCCCCCACCGGCCGCCGCACCGTGTCTCTTTGCATCACGACCCCGATGTCGAATCCGTAGTTTGTCAAGTCCATCTGATCTATCGACAGCGCCATCACTCACCTCCCTTAGCGGAGACCTTTGCATAACTGGCTGCGGACACGTTTAACCCCAACTCCATGTCACCCTGAACCTTACTCTCATGTCACCCTGAGCGAAGCCGAAGGGTCTGGGTAAGAGGGGCGGGGCGTCGTTGCGTAACCCGCGGGAGATTCTTCGCTGCGCTCAGAATGACATGTTCGGAGGTTACGCATAAGGCCTCTGGCACGGCAGTTCAAGCCCGCCTGCGCATCTCCGCACACGGCAGTATAGGTAGGGGCAAAAAACCGGTCAATCGACTCGCCTGCTTCGCCGGCCTCTGTTGTTGGCGGATGCGGCTCGTTAGTCAGGAGGGCAATCGGCTAAACTCTACGCTCTACGCCTGCTTGTCGAAGCAGGACGATCGCAAACATTGAGGATGGTGTCGAATGGTCGCCGAGTGGAAGTGGGAGACGGCGGTTCCCGAACTGAGCCCAATAACGGAAGGGCCGGCCTGGGATGGACGTTACCTGTGGTTCGTCTACACGGCGATCGACGGGATCATGCGGTTCGACCCGGAGACCGGGGAGTACGAAGTCGTCTACTACCAGTCGAATGGTTGCGGCGGCCTCACGTTCGACGCCGAAGGCCGGCTGTACGGCGCCGAGGGAGGGACGCGACCTCCGCTGATCGACCACTCCGGCGTCCGGCGCATCGCCCGCTACGAGAAGGACGGCAGCCGGACCACCATTACGGACCGGCTGAAGGGTCGCCGCCTCAACGGTCCCAATGACCTGATCGTGGACTCGAAGGGCCGGGTGTGGTTCTCGGACCCCGTGGCGAACATCGAGGATACGCCGCGTCGTCTCGGGCCAAACACGAAACCCCAGCAACTCACCCACTCGTCCCTTTTGCGAGCAGACCCGCAGCCCGACGGGGGCTACGTCTGCACCCGGGTGACCTTCGATATGACGGGACCGAACGGAATGGTCCTGTCGCAGGACGAAAAGACGCTCTACGCGACCCAGTTGGACTACACCGGTTACGCGCGGCGTGAACTGCGATCGTATCCGGTCAACGACGATGGCAGCCTGGGCCCGCATTCCGTGCTGCACGACTTCGGCCCCCATCGCGGTATTGACGGCATGTGCCTCACGACTGAGGGCAACATCCTGGGCGTAGCCGGTTGGGCAGCCACCGGCCCGGGCGGGATGATCTACATCTTCGATCCGAAGGGACGCATCCTGGAAACCCATCCAACGCCCTCCGCGAGGCCCACCAACGCGTGCTTCGCCGGGCCCGACATGACAGAGTTATACGTCACCAGCATCCAGGGGACTGTTGACCGTGTCCGGGACACCGGGCACCAGGGCTTCATGCTCTTCCCCTAGTTCTCAAACCAACACCACAGACGAAACGAAAGGCGTGTAGAAGATGTCTCCTGACCGGTGGAGCAATTGGGAGTGGGAGCAGATAGCGGACCACGAAAACCTGACCGAGGGCCCGGCATGGGACGGCTCGGGGCTTCTCTACAACGAATGCGCGGCCAGTACGACCTACCGCTACGATCCCGCTACCGGGAAGAGCGAAGTCTGGCGGGAAGGCACCAACGCGGCCAACGGGATGGTCTTTGATCGGGATGGCCGCCTCTTCGCCTGCGAAGGCGCCGGCAGGCGCGTTGTTTGCTACGACGGGGACGAGACCATAGTGATCGTCGATCAGGTGGACGGAAAGTGTTTTAACGAGCCGAATGACCTGGCGGTGGACGCTCACGGCCGGATCTGGTTCTCCGACCCCAACTACGGCGGCCGGCCCATGGAACTGGACCATGAGTCGGTCTACCGGGCCGACCCTCAGCCCGACGGCTCATACACCGCGGTCAGGGTGGCTTTCGATACCGAGCGGCCGAACGGCGTGCTGTTGTCAAATGACGAAAGCCAGCTTTACGTAGCGGACAGTCCCCACGCGCCCGGCAACTACTATGGAGAAATAGCCAGAGACGCGCCGCGCCAGCTTTACTCGTACGGCATACTGCCAGACGGCGCCCTGGACGACTTCAACGTGCTGCACGACTTCGGACCAGGGCGCGGCATCGATGGCATGTGCCTGGACTCGGAAGGCCGGATCATCGCCACCGCCGGGCATTTCGCCGGTGGTCCCGGGCCCATGATCTACGTGTTCGGCGCCAGGGGCCGCGTGATGGCTACGCATCCAACACCCGCAGACAGACCTACCAACTGTTCGTTCGGCGGACCAAACAACGACGTCCTGTACGTCACGTTCGGCGGCGGGGAGGTGTTTCGCGTGCGCAACACCGGTCTGACCGGGGTTTCTCGTGAATGATCTACCCCTCCCGGCCGTAGTCGCGCCCGGCCAGGGCGTCGTCGTTGACCCATCCGCTTATTCTGGGTATGTTGAACGGAATCAGGTACCTGGAGTCGGACTGACACTACAGTGACGTGCATCATGAAAAACGCCCTCAGTGTTGAAAAGGTCTTGTTGTTGCTCGCGGTCGTGATGCTGGCGGTCGCGGCGTGTGGAGGCGAGACCAGCGAGCGAGAGCAAAAGGAACAGGACAGACTTTCGGCGACGGGTGAGTGCGAACAGGTCCCGGAGGCCACGCTGAAGCAGATCAGCGATAGCCTTACCGTGGATGGCGGCAGCATCAGGGCTGCCTTCCAGGTCCGCTCCAAGCTGTACAACAACATCTACATGGTGGCGGCGGACATCGAGGGTCCCGGTCTTGAAGGCCCGGATGATATTGGCGTATGGGCATCGGGTGAAATACAGGGTACCGACGCCACCTTGTCCTGGGTCAACTCGGAGGCCCGGGACAACAGCGAGTTGTTGGGCGGGTCCCGCCAGGGGACAACCCGCTTCACTCCCACCGCGCACGGGATCCGCGAATCGATCAAGTGCGTACAGGACGAACTGGCAGGCTAGCCGGACCGGCTCCTTCGTCCAAGTCCGCGCACTGAACCGCCGGGTCGCGGCGCATTTCGTATCTGACGTACCGGGTATCGGAATGTGTGACGTTTTTCACAAGAGTGGCGGGGTTGGTAACTTGCTTTGCATGAAGTATCATGCCCGCGGATGCGGAAAAAGCTGCGTCACGCTGGAAAACGAGCGAATACTTGTCAAACATGGAGGTCACCGCAATGCGAAAAACAACGATCTACTGGTTGGGTCTGTTAATCGCCTTCTCGGTGGCCTTCGCGGTGGCCTGCGCTGACGAAGCCGCGGAGGAACCAACCGCTACAACGGCGCCTCAGCCCACGGCAACCACGGCGCCCGCGCCCGACCCCACGGCCACTCCGGAGCCTGAGACCGCCATGCCCGGCGAGGTCAAAGATGTGCCGCGGGACCGCACGGTGAAGCACATCATCGGCGGTCGCGAGGGCAAGTACGTCGGACACGAGATACACAACCCCTACAGCACCTCGTCCGGAGAGACCGTGGCGCGGGTCCTGATTCGCGAGCCGCTCTACTACTTCTCGGCCTTCGAGAACAAGGAGATCGCGTGGCTGGCGACCGACTGGGAATACGGCGACGACTTCCTGTCGCTCACGTACAAGCTGCGCGACGGCGTGACCTGGAGCGACGGCGAGGCGTTCAACTGTGACGACGTCGCCTATACGTACAACACGTTGACCCAATTGGGTCCGAAGGTGCGTTGGGGCACCGACGCGGAACAGTTCGTCGAGAACGTCGAATGCACAGACAACCTGACCGCGGTGTTCAGCTTCAAGCGCCCGGCGCCCAAGTGGCACCACTTCATCAGCTACAAGTTCGACATCGGTATCCACCTGGTACCTGAACACGTCTACAGCGCGGCCGGGGACTGGACCGAGTTCAGGGACTTCGACCTGGACAAGGGCTGGCCATTGTCCACGGGTCCGTGGCGAGTCGTGGCTGCTTCGCCGGAACAGATTGTGTTCGACCGCGTAGCTTCCGAAGACGACTGGTGGGCTTCGAGGCAGGGTTACTGGAAGTTCCCTCAGGTTGAACGGTTCATCCAGTTGCCGCTCGTCGGCGGCGCCACCCAGGCGGCACAGTCTCTCGTCAAGAACGAGGTAGACACCGCCGGCCCAGGCGGACTGCTCTCCGTAGCGTTGCACGAAGAGGTCCAGGCACAGAACCCGAAGATCATCACCCACAACTTGCGGGAGAAGCCCTACGGGTTCCTGAACTGGTACACGGCCAACATCGAGATCAACAACGAGCTACCGCCGTTCGACGACAAGAACGTCCGGTGGGCCATCAGCCTGTTCCTCGACCGCGAGAAGATGATCGACACGGCCTTCAAGGGCGCCGGGAGCATCTCCAGGGTGCCGTGGCCGGCCTTTGCAGGCTTGCAGCCGTTCACCGAGGCCATCGAACACCTGCTCCAGGGCGACTACCCAACCGACGCCTACGACCCCGAAGCGGGAGCCGCACGGCTTATGGAGTCTGGTTACGAGAAAAACGCCGACGGTATGTGGGAGAAGGACGGAGAGCTGATCACCTGCGACATCATCGGGTACGCGAGCTTCGCCGCCCAGGGCCCGGTCATCGCCGAGTTGCTGAGGCAAGAAGGGATCGACGCTTCTTACAGCATGCCGCCCGACTTCGGCACCAGGCGTGCTACCGGTGACTACAGTTGCGCCACGGCAGGCCACGGTGGAAGCGTGGGTGACGACCCGTACTTCACCTTCAGGCTCTACCTGTCGCAGCACTCCACTGCTGGTACAGGAAACGTAAACGTCTACCGATACTCGAACCCCGAGTTCGACGCCATCATCGAAGAGATGGCCGAGGTGCCGAATACGGACCAGGAAGAGCTCAAGAGGCTGACCGTCGAGGCCATGGAAATCTGGCTTGACGAGTTGCCGGACGTCCAGTTGCACGACTTCTACCAGGCGCCTGCCATCAACACCTGCTACTGGGACAACTGGCCCACGTACGCCAATGGCAGACAGGGCATGTCCGGTACAGGTCACCTGACGTACAACCTGGCGCTGTACGAGTTGGAGCACACCGGCGGCTGCTGATAACAGCCAGTTAAGCAGCGCGCTTTGCCTGGTCGTGATTCCAGGCGGAGTTACGCAGGAGAGAGGGCACGGGCAACCGTGCCCTCTCTCACACGCTCGTCGACGGTGTCGGCATGCAGACCATCGTTCCGGAGGGACCTTCGTTCAAAGGGCCGTGTGTTAAGATGCCGCCGCGTGAAGAGCAGCATCCCGGCTCATCGTCGCCACGCCTCGTCACGCGTCTCTCGATAGCCATTGACCTCGCTGTTTATCCAGTGTCCAGGGGACCGGTACGAGACGGATCCCGAGCCCTCCACAAGCGCCCGTTAGGTCCACAAGCAAGGTCAACCAAGAAACTACCGTGAAGGCCGATTACGTAATAAAGCGAGTACTGCTATTCGCCCTTGTCGTCTGGCTCGCCGCGACGATCAATTTTTTTATTCCCAGAATTGGCGGCAGAGACCCGGTACTTGAGAAACTTATCAGTGAAGCTGCGCTTAATCAGGGATTTCTGCAAACCGGTTATCAACAAATGGCCGAGGAGTATCAGAAAAAGTTCGGCCTTGATCAGCCTCTGATATTCCAGTACTTCACGTTTCTCAAAGACACTGCTTCATTGAAGTTGGGCAGTTCTATTTCGCAATTCCCGGTTACGGTGAATGAGTTGCTGGTCAACGCCATGCCGTGGACGATCGGCATGTTGGGAACTGCTACGGTGATGGCTTTTGGCGTTGGCTCATTTCTGGGCGCCTATATTTCGTGGCGCGGCGCGCCGAACTTCGTAAAGGCTTTTGTTCCGGCCCTCTTCACCATTTCGGCAATACCGTACTACCTTCTCGGCCTGGTGCTCCTGTACATATTCGCCTTCACCCTGTCGTGGTTCCCGATATTCGGCGGGTATGACGCCGGGACGTTTCCGGAGTGGAGCGTGAGCTTCATTGTCAACATCCTGAAGCACTCGTTCCTCCCCGCTCTTTCAATCGTCCTGGCCGGGATCGGGTTTTGGGCCCTGGGGATGCGCGCCATGATGGTCACCATGCAGGGCGAGGACTACATGGTGCAGGCGGATGCGCTGGGGCTGAAGGACAGGCGGATTTTCTGGAAGTATGCGGTGCGAAACGCTATCCTGCCCCAGTCCACGGCGTTCGCCCTTTCGCTAGGACACGTGGTCTCCGGCGCAGTATTGGTGGAAGTCATATTCGGCTACCCGGGAATCGGAAGCTTGCTGTTTCTAGCCATACGGGAGTTCGACTACTTCGTTATATCCGGGATCATTCTGATAGTAATCGTGGCCATAGCGCTGGCCATGATGATAATTGACCTTATTTATCCGTTGATTGACCCGCGCATCACCTACGCGAAGGCTTAGTAATGGCGTTGGCAGCCGAGAGAGCCGGATTTGGCTTAGAGCGATACTTGAGCGGCAATGTGCTGCTCACGTATCGCTATATGCGGCGTAACCCGTTGTTATTGGGCGGGCTTGCAATATTGCTGGCGTTGTTTCTATTCTGGGCCATCGGTTCGCTGATCGTATCTCCGGAAGAGACCAAGCCCCTGGCGGCCATTCCGCGCCAGAAGCCCTCGATGGAATATCCACTGGGGACGGACGAGGTCGGCCGCAACATATTTGCGGTGATGGTATCCGGCACCGCTTTGACACTGCGCATAGGCCTTATCGCCGGAGCGGTTGGACTGGCCATCGGCGCCATAATCGCGTTCATTGCGGGTTACTACGGCGGCATCATAGACACCGTCATTCGAGGCACTGTCGACACCCTGCAAACGGTGCCGCAACTGTTGATCCTGATCATCATCGCCGCCTCGGTCCGCAGCGGGTTAAACGTGGACCAGATGGCGTTGATCATCGCGACGCTCGCCTGGATTACACCGGCAAGGACGATCCGCGCCCAGGTACTGACGCTCCGTGAGCGAACCTACATCGACATCGCGCGCCAGTCCGGCATGAGCGGACTCGAGATCATCTTCAAGGAACTCATGCCCAACCTGATGCCCTACATGGTGGCCAGTTTTGTACTGGCTGTCGCATCCGCGATTCTTGCGTCGATTGGCCTCGAGGCCCTTGGCCTGGGACCCCTGGAGTCGCCGACCCTTGGGATGACCATCTACTGGAACATCTACTTCGGGTCCCTCCTGCTCGGCCTGTGGTGGTGGTGGGCGCCGCCGATCATAATCATTGTCCTGCTTTTCGTCGGGCTGTTCCTGGTCACGGCCGGTCTCGATGAATGGGCGAATCCCAGGCTGAGACGGCGCGTATGACCCAGACCCAGACTGACGCCACCGCGACACGCTCGCCGGCTGGAGACCGCGAGGTTGTGCTGGACGTACGCGGCGTGTGCGTCGAGTACGGAACGGACGAAGGACAGGTCCAGGCCGTAGACGGCGCAAGCTTCACGTTGCGGCGAGGTGAACGCCTCGCGTTGGTTGGAGAATCCGGCTGCGGCAAGACGACTTTGGCTATGGCCTTGATGCGCCTCACGCGTCCGCCCGGGCAGGTGACGGACGGGCAGGTGTTGCTCGACGGAAACGACCTGTTGCAGCTCAGCGACCAGGAGATGCGGGAGACCCGCCTGGCCGGAATTGCGTTGGTGCAGCAGGGAGCGATGAACTCGCTCAACCCGGTTCTCAGGGTGCAGGACCAGATGATCGACGCCCTGCAGGACCATGGAGTGCAGGGTCCCAAGGAAGAGCTTCGGGAGCGGGTGGGCGACCTGCTGGAACGCGTCGGCCTGCGGCGAGAGGTGGCGAGCATGTACCCGCACGAGCTAAGCGGGGGCATGAAGCAGAGAGTGGGAATCGCCACGGCGACGTCCCTGGACCCGAGAGTGATCGTGGCGGACGAGCCGACAAGCGCGTTGGACGTGGTCGTTCAGCGGCAGGTAATGGTCACGCTCGGCCGGCTGCAGCAGGGCCTGGAGGCCGCCGTAATCCTCGTCGGCCACGACATGGGGCTGGTCGCGCAGTTCGCCGACACCGTCGGCGTGATGTACGCCGGAAAGCTGGTGGAGGTCGGGCCGGTCGAGCAGATATTCGAGGAACCGCTGCACCCTTACACGAGGCTCCTGATCGAAAGTCTGCCGAACCTGCGGGAGAAGCGTGAGCGGCTCGAAGGCATTCCCGGCCTTCCGCCCCCGCTTATCAACCTTCCCCCGGGATGCGTCTTCTACCCCCGTTGCCCCGCGGCCATGGACCACTGCAGGCAAGTCTCTCCTGTTTTCCAGGAAGCGAGGCCGGGTCGCCACGTGGCCTGCCACCTGTACCAGGAGACGGGGGCATGACCACTGGGAACGCAGGCCTGGAATTGCGAAGGGTCACAAAGGAGTTCGGTGGCGGCTACTTCAACAAGGACGTCACCGTCGCGGTCGACGATGTCTCGCTTTCGATCTCGTCCGACCAGCCCGGCATCACCGCCATCGCCGGCGAAAGCGGGAGCGGCAAGACCACGTTGGCAAGACTGCTCATGGGGATAGTCGCGCCCACGTCCGGCGAGGTCTTCTACAACGGCAAGAATGTCTCGAAGATGTCGCGCTCCGAGCGATCGGAGTACCGCCGCGAGATACAGCCGATCTTCCAGGACCCGTTCGAGGTCTACAACCCGTTCTACAAGATCGACCACATATTCACGACACCCGTTTCGAAATTCAAGCTGGCCGGGTCGAAGGCGGAGGGCCGGAAGCTGATCGAGGGGGCGCTGGAGTCAGTGGGCCTAAGGCCGGATGAGACCCTGGGCCGCTTCCCGCATCAACTGAGCGGAGGCCAGCGCCAGAGGGCCATGGTCGCACGTGCGCTGATGCTGAAGCCGCGCATCATCCTGGCGGACGAGCCGGTGTCGATGGTGGACGCATCGATTCGCGCCACCATTCTTGACAGCATCAGACAACTGAACCGCGAACTCGGCATCGCAGTCGTCTATATCACGCACGACCTCACGACCGCCTACCAGGTGGCGGAGAACATCATCATCCTCTACCGCGGTTCTGTTGCGGAGGCCGGAAGCGTCGAGCAGGTCATCAAGGACCCCAAGCACCCGTACACGCAGTTGCTGGTGGAGTCCATTCCACAGCCCGACCCGAAACGGCGTTGGGACGAGTACAACATCGGTTCAGTTGCGGAGGCGCGGCAATCGGAGGGTTGCAAGTTCGCCGACCGCTGCCCCGCGGTCATGGACGAGTGCTGGACGACGGTCCCGGACCTGTACATGCCCGGGGAAACCCGCGCCGCGAGTTGCTTCCTCTACGGTGAATCCCCGGTACTAACGGAACGCGATCTTGCCGCGACGTTCGTGTCTTCGCCGCAGCCCGCCGGCAGCGGACAGGGTCCGTAGAGGGTATCTAATAAGTCACCGGAAACCGTTCGTGGTGAACTCGTCGAACACCGTTCGTGGTGAGCTTGTCGAACCCCGTTCGTGGTGAGCTTGTCGAACCATGAACAGCCCCTCGACCCTTCGACAGGCTCAGGGTGAACGGAAGGGTCTTTAGACACCCTCTTAGACCGCCATCAGCACCCACCCTGCCCTACTTGCAGGTCATGCCTGGTGAGCAGCGAAAAAGTCCTCGTCGAATTCCAGGCCCAAACCGGGTTGCTCTCTGAGATAGCAGGTACCATCACGCAGGTCCAACGTCTCGGCGTATAGCTTCGACCACGCCTCTGTCTCCTCGCCGGCCGGGCCGGCAGACACGATCAGACCGTTTGGCAGTGCCGCGATCAGGGGCGCAAGCAGCTCCGGGAACGAAGCGCCGTGCGGAGCGGCCTTCACGTGAAAGGCCTCGGCGAGGGCCGCCATTTTCAGCCAGGGCGTGTAGCCGCCGGCGCCCAGGATGTCGGTCTGGAGGATCTTGATCCCTCCCCGTTCGACGAGGTCCCGGCAGGCATAGAGCGTGCATTCGCTCTCACCCGCAGCAACGGAAATACGAGTGTTCGCAGCCAGGAAGGCCATTCCGCCGACCTCGTCGTCCCAAAGCACCGGCTCTTCCAGCCAATAGACGTTGTGCTCCTCCAGCCGCCGCGCCGTTTCGACCGCCGTCCAGGGGTCCCAGATCTTGTGCACGTCGATCATCAGAAGGGGCTCGGGTCCGATCGCCTCCCTGATGAGCCGGGCGGTGCGCACTATCACGTCGGGCGCTTCGCCCATGACGTGGTACTTCGTGGCGCGATAGCCCATGTCGTGGATGAAGTGAGCGGACCACTCGGCGTGCTGCTCGGGGGTGCGGAGTGCCATTCGGCCGTCGGCATAAGCCGGGATTTCATTCCGAAATCCGCCGAGGAGGCGGTGTACGGGCGTCTCCAGCATCTTGCCCCTGAGGTCCCAGACAGCAATGTCCAGCGCGCCCATCGCATTGACCAGTTCCCTCTGGTCGCGCCGCAGGTTGCCGATGGACTTGTACATCGAGTGCCAAATGCGTTCGCTGTTGATCGGGTTTTCACCAATGATCAGCGGCCCAAGCTCGTCGATCGCGGGCCCATGGTGCTCCAGCACGTGGCAGATCCCCGTTAGACCCTCGTCGGTGTGGACCTTGAGGCCCGCGTGGGCCGAACTGTTATAGCCAGTCCGGGTGGTAACGGTCAGCGGGATGAACTCGACCTCGGTGATCTTCATGATGTGTACCCTCTTATTTCCTCAGCGGACCCGTGCGTTCCGGATATGTCGGTGGAGCGAACTGCCGGTCGCCTGCTCGGTTCGTGTTTAAGCCTTTCCCGTCAGGCTGAGTAGCGCGTCAGAAAGCCATCGTCGAACTCCAGCCCCAGCCCAGGCCGGTCGCTGAGTTCGATGACGCCGTCTCGAATTTCGATAGGTGCGCGGTAGAGCCGGGACCATATTTCAGGGACCTGGCCCTTTGGAAACGCCGAGACGATCATGCCGTTCGGCACGGCGGCAATAAGGGGCGCGGCAAGTTCAGGGAACGATGCGCCGTGCGGCGAGATTTGGGCGTGGTAAGCCTCCGCAAGCCCGGCCATCTTCAGCCACGCCGTGTACCCGCCGGCTGTGAGGATGTCGGTCTGCAGGACCTTGATGCCACCCCGCTGTAGGAGATCGCGGCAGCGGTACAGGTTGTACTCGCTTTCACCAGCTGCAACGGGTATGCGGGTACCGGCGGATAGGTACTGCATCCCGCCAACCTCGTCGTCCCACGTCACCGGCTCCTCCAGCCACGTTACGTCGGACCGTTCCATGCGACGCGCGGTATCGACGGCGAGCCGCGGGCCCCATCGCTTGTGCACGTCGACCATGATCTGGACGTCTGGCCCGACTGCGCTTCGAGTTTGGCGGACGGTCTCGACCACCTCGTCCGGGCCCTCATCCATCACGTGGTACTTGACCGCGCGGTACCCCTCGTTGACGTAGCGCTCCGCCCACTCCGCCATTCCGTCGGGGCCGCGATAGAACATCGCGGCGTCGGCGTAGGCAGGGACGCTGTCCCGGTAGCCTCCCAGCAGGCGGTGGACAGGCGCTCCGAGGATCTTGCCCTTCAGGTCCCAGAGGGCGATATCCAGCGAGCCAATGGCCGTGACGGTCCCGCGCCGGTCCTGTTCAAGGTTGCCGATGCCGCGGTACATGGCCTGCCAAAGGCGCTCCGTTTCCAGCGGGTCCTGGCCAACAAGCATCGGCGCAAGCCGGTCTTCGATGACCCCGCGAGCTGTGGCGAGACACCTGCTTACCCCCGTAAGCCCTTCGTCGGTGTGCGCCATCAACACGCCCATCTGACTGCTGTAACGCCCGTACCGCCTTTCGAGTTCAAGCGTGCGGAATTCGATGCTCTTGATCTTCATGGCGATTAAGTAGCCGGGCCTCAACTATGTTTGAAGTTGCGCGGGATCAATTTGGGACGCGGGCATTGTAGGGGGGAAACCCGTTTCGGTCACGTGACCAACGCGCGTGGCCCCTTTCAGTCTCGACTGGCCTCTGGGGTGCGCGTAAAATTCGCTCGCCGGCCGTGTTTGGGCCGACTCCCGTAAGGATGCGAACGGTTTTTTGAGTCAGGAGAAAGTCATGGGTGCTCCCGTAGAAGGTATTGGCGAAGCGATCCTGGATCGTCTCGGCATCGATCCGATAATCCAGGCGGGCGGTCCGAACACCAAGCACTCAGGCTCCAAACCGCGGCCTGAAGCCTGGGCGGCCATGGAGTTCGCGTCACAGCACTTCTTCCAGATGGACGAACTGCTGGTAGCTGCGGGCAAGGACATCGCCCGCATGATCGGGGTGCCGGCGGCCACGGTGACTGCCGGGGCAGGCGCCGGTCTCGTGGTCCAGGCCGCAGCCGCGGTGGCCCGCGACGACCAGGACCGAATCGCGCGCCTTCCCGATACCGAGGGTATGCCGAACGAGCTGATCCTCCAACGCGGGCACCACTTTGGTTACGAAAGGCTCTACCTCGTCGCGGGCACCCGGTTCGTCGAGGTGGGCAACGAAGACCACTGCACGGCGGAGGAGGTCGAACAGGCGATTACCGATCACACTGCGGGAATAATCCACCTGGAATCTGCATTCCTGCCGAAGGGAATGGTGCCGCTACCCGAACTGGCGGAGGTCGCCCACTCACACGACCTGCCGGTACTGTGCGACGCCGCCTCCGTCCTGCCGCCGCGTTCCAACCTGACCCGCTTCGTGGAACAGGGCGCAGACCTGGTGAGCTTCAGCGGCGGCAAGACCATCAGGGGTCTTCAGAGCACCGGGCTTCTGCTGGGCAACGAGGAGTGGGTCGAATACGCCCGTCTCAACAACGCGCCCAACAGCGGAATCGCCCGGGGCCAGAAGGTCTCGAGGGAGGAGATATTCGGGCTGATAGCCGCTGTCGAGGCTTTCCTTGCCGGCGACGAGGAGCAGGAGACCGCCGAGTACCGCCGGATGATGGCAGGCGTGGTGGACCGCATCGCCGAAATTCCGGGCATCGACGCGCGTGTCGAGCACGACCCTCCAAATCACCGGATCCCGCACGCGGTCGTCTATTTGACGGATGATTGGAGAGGGCCTGACAGGATGGAGGTCCAACGCCGGCTCCTCGACGGATCGCCCCGAGTTTACGTTCAGATCATAGGCTCATCCGGGGAGTTTTACGTCGACCCCATGAACCTCGACGAAGGTCAGCACGAGATCATCGCGGAGCGGCTGCACGAGGTGTTATTGGAGGCTGCCGGCGGGTCCTAGGCAGCAACGTTGTGCTATTCAATTAAAGGGCGCGACGGCCGAAGCAGATAGTTACAAGAATTCGTCTTGACTGTGCCATGCAATACCACACTTGTAGAGGTGGGTTTCAAACCCACCCTGACCCCACCGTTGCACCCCCGAACCCGTTTATGAAAATTTCCTCATCATGACAACTTTGTCGCCGGGCAAGGCCCAAGGCGGGTTTGAATCCCGCCACTACGAATTGACTTGGCGGAAGCCCAAAAAGACCCTTCGGTGATTACAGGAAACAGGCGTCTCAGCGAACTGAGGCGACAGGAGTCCGAACGCCGCGCCGATGAACGCCGCTACCGTCTCACGCTAGTCCTGTCGGTCGCCCCGATCAGCGCCGCCATGGCCCTGGCGGTTCTGTACATCACAGTCCCAGCCACGTTTGCCGAGCGGTACGTCTACTCGGAGATAGCGCGTCCTCCCCTGGGCGAGTTCATCCGCGCCGCGGTGGTTGTTCCCATCGTCGGCGCGCTGCTTGGTTCGGCGCTCACCTACGCGGCTACCGATCTCCTTGGAGTTCCTCGCAGCCCTTGTTGGTATGGCCCTGGCGGTTCTGCTTGGTTCGGCGCTCACCTACGCGGCTACCGATCTCCTTGGAGTTCCTCGCAGCCCGGCGCGGCTTCTATTCACGTTCTTGTTGGTAGGTGTCGTTTTCGGCCTGTTCGTCCCTCTCGCAACTGCGCTGGTCCTGCCAATCAACCTGTTCCTGGTCGAAGTGGCCACGAACCTCAAGGCTGGCGATGAACTCGTGGATGATCTACTTGCAGCCGTATTCGGGACGCCCGGATTGCTGTTCATCTACTGGGCGCAGGGCCTGTACAGCGGAGTCGTGTCGGGCTTGGTCGTGACCCTGGTGGGGTTCGCGGCCGTGGTCTCAGTTCGTCCCGGTCAAAGCTCGACGATCGATCCCAGGCCGGCCGCGGTCTCACTTGTTATCGCGTCCGTGTTCCTGGCGCTGCTCCTGGCCGGGCCGTTCAGCCTCTACGAAGGCCTGATAAGGCAAATAGCCGGAAGGTGACGCCCCCGGACCGGCGCGCTCCGTCGATTGACACCGGTTTCGGCCGGGCATAGGGTAGCGACACTCGAATAGGCGAACTTAAACATCCGTCTGGAGGACAAAATCAATGGCCAGGGCGACAAACGTTTCGGATATCGTGGACGGCGAAGTTGAACTCGTGGCAACCGGTTTTACGTTCACAGAGGGACCGGTGTGGCACCCGGACGGCTTCCTGATCTTCTCGGACCCCGGCGGCAACAGCCAATACCGCGTCACGCCGGGCGAAAACGCAACTCTGATTCGCGATGGCGAAAGCCCTGACGGCGCCACATTCGATATCGACGGTCGCCTGGTGACCTGTGACCAGGCAGGGCGCAAGGTGGTCGTCGTCGACTACGAGAGCGGAGACATCGAGGTCCTGGTGGACAGCTACCAGGGCAAGAAGATGAACATGTGCAACGACGTCGTGGGCAAGTCGGACGGCACGCTCTACTTCTCCGATCCCGAGGCGCAACTGACCGACGATCAGAAGGAAATCGGCACCAACGCCCTATTCAAGCTGACGCTCGACGGCGAACTGACGATGATCGCCGACGACGTCGCCTACCCAAATGGCATCGCCTTCTCGCCGGACGAGTCCGTGGCGTACGTCGTTGATACCCGCCCCGACCCGCACGTAAAGGTGTACGACGTAACTTCGGACGGCATGTTTGCCAACACCCGGCGTTTCGCAGACATGCCGTACGTGCCTACGTTGTCGGCCGCGCCTTTCACCCACACCGTTAGCGCCAAGCCGCGCCCGGCCCACGAGGCCGCCGGAGTGCCGGACGGCATCAAGGTGGACGTTGAAGGCAGGGTCTACTGCACCGGCCCCGCCGGGACCTGGGTCTGGGAGTCGGATGGCGCCCACCTGGGCATCATCACCACGCCGGAACTGCCCGCAAACTGCGCATTCGGCGACGAGGACAACCAGACGCTGTACATAACGTCGAGGACCTCCGTGTACCGTGTCAGGATGACAACGCCCGGATGTCCGATTCCCCGCCGCTGAGGCGACCGCGCAATACCAACTCGACTTCCATACACCGCGAACCACCGCGCCCGTAGGGGTGGGATTCAAACCCACCCTTTGCGCGGGAATGGCCGGAAGATGGAGGGCATTAGCTGGGCGGTACTCTATCGACAGAAATAGGTGAACAGCATGGACAAAACAACCCCATCACCGTCTTCGAGACGCGACGTGATGAGTTGCGGCGCCGTTATTGACGGCGCCGACGTGGACGCGGTAATCGCCAGGTGCCGGCAGTTGAATACCGACCGGGTGGCCTTGTCCCGCGACTCGTTGCCGGGGTTCGACAAAGCGACCTATACGGGCGTACCTGACGCCGCGTACCTGAATGAGGCCGTCGAGCGGATAGGCGAGGCTGGCATCGAGGTGTACGCCGTGTCCAAGGCGTACTGCATGGGCAAGGACATGGACGTGATCCGAAACCCGGCGGCGCACCGGCGCGAGATCGATGAGATGCTGGCGACCGTCGAAGTGGTCGCAGGCGCCGGTATTCCGGTCATGCTCCAGTACGCCCACGTCGAGGACCCGGAGGACCCGGCCGAGGACGAGGACCTGTGGGGCGGCGTCGGGACCATCTACCGGGAGGTAGTGGCGCAGGCGGAGACTTCGGGCCTCAAACTGGCAAACCACGGCCGCTGGCCCACTCCGGACGACGCGGCAAGAGCGCGTGCCGCCGAGCAGGGAATCAGCTACGAGGACTACCGCCGCTTCCGCGTGCCTGAATGGGAAGGGCCGTTCATGATTCGAGACGGCGACCACATCGCGCGGCTCGTCGAACAGGAGGCGCCGAGTCCGAACCACGGCGTCTGCATGTGCGCGGGGATGGGCATGAACGGCACCGACGTGTTGGAGGCGGTGGACCGGTTCCAGGGCAAGATCTTCTTCGCCCAGCCCAGGGACCTGAAGGGAACGTGGCCGCAGGTGGAAGAGGTGATGCCGGGTGAGGGGGACATCGACGTGAAGGAGTTTCTGAGACGCCTCCACGCAGGCGGCTACACCGGCCTCGTTAACCCCGAGCACTTCGAGGACACCAGGCGTCCAAGCGCAGACCCGGAGGCGGACGCCATCGCCATCATTCAGGATTGGATATCCGAGGTCACCGGCGCTTCGGGATAGAGCGGCTCCCCTGCCCCACCACTCCTATGCAGTCCGCACGGGCGGCAAGATAAGCTATTCCCGTAGCCACGGGAGGCAAGCAACAGCGGGCAAAACAGCAGGCCGACTTTCGCGGTGGTCAGCCCGTTTGTATGATGCAACTGCCACCGCTCAATTCATCAACACACAGGCCGGGAGGAGGACCGCATGAACAGAGATGAAGTTCTCACTGCCCTGCGACAGCACAAGCAAGTCCTCAGAGAACGGTTCGACGTTACCGGCCTCGCCCTGTACGGCTCCTTCGCCCGGGACCAGGCCGATGCGGAGAGCGACGTGGACGTACTCGTGGAGTTCGGGAACCCTCCCAACTGGCGCCGGTATTTCGGCGCCCAGGCTTATCTTGAAGACCTCTTCGAGCGGCCAGTGGACATGTCAACCGTCGGGGAAGTACGCAGCGAAATACGACCTTACGTGGAGCGGGATGCTATCAGTGTGTGATGGATTCGATGGAGGCCACGATCCGGCAGCCCCGTTCATCGAGGGCTCCAGATCGTCTCTATGTGGCAACAGGCGCCGCTCCATACGTCGGCGCCCAGGCCAATAGGAGGACCGTATGAACAGAGACGAAGTTCTCGCCGCCCTGAGACAGCACAAGCAGGCCCTGAGAGATCAGTTCGACGTGACCAGCCTCGCCCTGTACGGCTCCTTCGCCCGGGACCAGGCCGATGCAGAGAGCGACATCGACATACTTGTTCGGTTTGACGGTCCGGCTACCTCAAGGTCGTACTTCGGAACACTGTTCTATATCGAAGACCTGCTTGGTCGCCGGGTCGATCTCGTGACGGACAAGGCCCTCCGCCCCGAGCTCCGCCCGTGCGTTGAGCAGGAGGCCCTGGATGTGTGACTCCCGCGGGCGACCAACGCGGAATTGGCGTCTCTATGTCCAGGACATGATCGATTTCGGGGAAAGAGTCATGTCGTACACAGTCGGGATGGACCGGGTGGCGTTCATCGCCGACGTGCGCACATATGATGCCGTGATGCGCAATATCGAGTTGATCGGCGAAGCGGCAACACACATGCCTGAACACATGCGAAATGCGCATCCGGAGATCGAATGGCGAAGCATAATCGCAGCCCGAAACCAGGTGGCACATGGCTACATGGGCATGGACAACGACGTCATTTGGGACATTGTGAGGACTGATATCCCTGATCTGCTACCAAAACTGCGCAGCTTGTTGGACTCCGCCCAGCAGCGTAAATCGTGAGTGCCCTTTTCAGGCCTACCAAGCAATGCGATCAACCAAATCGGTTAGGGACTAATCCGTTTTCTCCTTGGTACCACTAGCCACATTAGGAACCCCGTACTCCCCTATCAGCCGGTCCAACTCAGCCACGCCCGTGTCGATGGTTGTGCGGAGGGCGGCCAACTCGTCCCCGGCCCGGCGGCTCAGCACTTCGAAGACGTCGTAGGCCTGGCGTGGGGGAGCGAAGTCGGCGACTGCCACCACCTCGCACAGTTCCGCCAGCCTGGTGTTGATAGTAGGCGGCATGTTGGGGCGGTCGAGCGCGCCGCGGAAGCCGACCTTCATTAGCCGTTTTTCTGCGCTGCTGAGGTCGTGGATCAGACTGCTGCTGACACGGGCTACCTCTTCTGCCCCGGGTCCTGCATTCTCTGCCCGGTTCGCCCACTCCGTTGCCTGTTGCCGCACGTTGCGGAGTACGACTATGGCTTCGTTGACCTCTGACAACCGGTCGCGGATGCGCGTGTGCAGTTCAAACTTCTCCTGGAGGTCCGACTGGGTCGACGCAACCCGGGGGTCTTTGGCGATCTCGAAATCCTGGCGAAGGTCCGTTCCGTTTACCGACAGGCGCGCCGTGTAACGCCCGGGCGGGGCGTGGGGCGCTGTCGGCTTACCGGCCGTGGCGAGGTCGCCGGGCACCGGCGTTGCGGCGGGGTAAAGCATGTCCCACGCGAACCGGTTGAGGCCGGGAGTTGCCGGCGCGACCGGGTCGTCGGGGTCATCGGCGGTACCGCTGGAGAAGGTCTGGATGACCTCACCGTCATGATCGAGAAAGGCGATCTCGACCTCGGCAGGTTCCGGCAAGTAGTAGTACACGACCACTCCGCCCGGTGGGCCCACGCCTGCGTCGAGGAAACTGGGCGCCATATCGCCGTGGGGTGTCGGCCGCATGACGTACGTAGAGGCCGCGCCTATGCCGTGCTGGTGGTAGTTCTTGCCTGGTAGCGGGCTGTCTCGCATGATCGACCCGGGGCGACGATATGTCCGGCGCGGTGCAAAAAGGCGCGGTTTATCGCTGCCTGCCGAACCGGCAAGTTGCCGGACGACGTTCAGGTCATCGAGTATCCAGATCGACCGGCCGTGCGTGCCTGCGACCAGGTCGTTCCCCTTGACCTTGATGTCGTAGACCGGATTGATGGGCAGGTTCGCCTGGATTGGCTGCCAGTTTTCGCCATCGTCAAAAGAAACGTAGATGCCTAGCTCGGTGCCCGCGTACAACAGTCCGGGTATTTCATGGTCCTCACGGATCACACGGGTGTAATCGTCGGCCGGTATTCCATCTGTGATCTCCACCCACGTTGCGCCGTAACCCGAGGTGCGCATGAGAATGGGGCGTGGATCGTCGAATTTGTACCGCGTGCCGGCCAGGTACGCCTTGCCGGGTTCGTGGTGCGAGGGTTCGATCGTGCTGATCAGCGTCCATTCGTCCAACTGGGTCGGCGTGACGTTCTCCCACGACGCGCCGCCGTCGCGGGATAGATGCACCAGGCCGTCGTCGCTGGCCGCCCATAGTTGTCCCTTCTCCAGGGTCGATTCGGCCAACGACTGGATGGTGCAGTAGGTCTCACCTCCGGTCGCCTCGCGTGTGATTCCTCCGCCGGACGGCTCCATCCTGGCAGGATCGTTTCGTGTCAGATCGGGGCTGATCGCCATCCAACTACCGCCCTCGTCGGTCGACTTGAAGACCCGCTCGCCCGCGACGTAAAGCGTGTTGGGGTCATGCGGTGAGAAGAGGATCGGAAAGGTCCACTGGAAGCGGTGCTTCATTTCCCTGGCGCCGACCCCGGAGTAGTCCTCGGGCCAGACGGTGACGATGCGGGTCTGGCCGGTGCTGCGGTCGTGCCGGAGCAGATTTCCGCCCCCGCCCGGCGCGCTGCCGATAGCGCCGGAAAAGACCACGTCCGGGTGCTCGGGGTGCGCGGCGATGTGCCCGCTCTCCGAACTGCCCACCGACCGGCACTCGGCCCAGTTGATGGCGATGTCGTCTGCGGCCGACGGCACCATGATGGCGGTGTTGTCCTGCTGCGTGGCGTAGATGTTGTAGGGGAACCTGTTGTCCGTGTCGAGGCGGTAGAACTGGGCGGTCAACTGGTTGTAGAGGGTGGACCAGGTATCGCCGCCGTTGAAGGAGACGCACGCGCCGCCGTCCGCGCCCTCGATCATCCGCTGCGGGTCGCGCGGGTCGATCCACAGATCGTGGTGGTCGCCATGCGGCGCGGAGACCTCATCGAAGTTCCGCCCCCCATCGATGGACCGCCACAACGAGTAATTCAGGACCCAAACCGTGTCCGGGTCAACCGGATCGGCGAAGACATGCTGGTAGTACCAGGGCCGCCCCTGGAGGTCCCGGTTGTCAGTTAACAGTTCCCACGATTCGCCGTCGTCGTCCGACCGGTACAGACCGCGTTCCCGGGCCTCTACGGTCGCCCAAACGCGGCCCGGCCTGGCCGGAGATACCGCCACGCCAATGCGGCCGAGGGGCCCTGAAGGAAAGCCCGGGTTCCGCGAGATATCGACCCAGGAGTCGCCGCCGTCCCTGGAGCGAAGGAGCCCGCTGCCTGGTCCGCCGCTCTCGATGTTCCAGAAGCTGCGGCGCATTCGCCAAGTCGCTGCGAAGAGTCGCCGGGGGTTGGATGGGTCCATCGACAGGTCGATTGCGCCGACTTCGTCGCCTGTGGCGAGAACCTTCTCCCACGATTCGCCCCCGTCTGCCGAGCGGTACACGCCGCGGTCCGGGTGCGGCCCGAAGGCGTGGCCCAGGGCCGCTACGTACACGAGGTCCGGGTCGTTTGGATGGATGCGCACGCGGGCAATGTGCCGCGTGTCCCGGAGACCGACATTGGTCCAGGTCTTTCCCGCGTCGGTGCTCCGGTACACGCCGTCGCCGTACGACCCGTCCAGCCGAACGCACGCCTCTCCCATGCCGGCGTAGATGACATTCGGGTCCGACTCGGCCACTGCGACTGCGCCGACGGAGGAGGTCTCGAAATAGCCGTCCGAGATGTTCTCCCAGTACGTTCCACCGTCGTAGGTCTTCCACAGACCCCCTGCGCAGGCCCCGAAGTAGAAGACAGCGGGCGACGAAGGATCCCCGGCGACGGCGATGGATCGCGCCCCGCGCGGCGGCCCTATGCAACGCCAACGTAGCTTGTCCAGAGTGTCCTGCTTCATGTCGGTACCCATATTGAAGCCTCGATTGGTTGAAAATGCCGGTTGATGTTCGGTCCTGCCCGGCCGGCAACGATTTTCGCCTCCGTATTGCAGTCGGGCGGCGGGCCGATGCCAGTATAGGCCTGCAGTCGGCGGATAAGGCCTGCTTCGCCGCTGCTAAACTCAGCCCGCGGCGAGAGTGAAGGGGGTACGCAATGAAATACCGGCGGTTGGGGCAATCGGACCTCGAGGTCTCTGAAATCGGGCTGGGCACGAACAACTTCGGAATCACCCCCGGCCCGACCAACTACGGAAGCCAGATGAGCCCGGAGGCCGCGGCAGGTGTGATAGATGCCGCACTCGACGTCGGGGTCAACCTGATCGACACCGCCGACATCTACTCTGCAGGCGATTCGGAGCGCTACATTGGGCGGGCTCTAAAGGGCAAGCGCCAACAAGCCATAGTCGCGACGAAGTTCGGCGGGTGGTGGCTTGGAGGCCCACCGAACGCGGGCGGCTCGCGTGACTACATCATGTCGGCTGTTGAGGGAAGCCTTGAGCGGCTGCAGACCGACTACATCGACCTGTACCAGATTCACGGTCCGGACCCCAGGACCCCGATCGATGAGACGCTGGGCGCGCTGGACGAACTGGTACGTCAGGGCAAGGTCCGTTACATAGGCCATTCGAACTTCGCGGCCTGGCAGATAGTAGAGGCCGACTGGACGGCTCGAAAATCGGGCGGCGTGCAATTCGTAAGTTCGCAATCTGAGTACTCGATGCTCGAACGGGAACTCGAGAAGGAAGTCATCCCGGTCTGCGGCAAGTACAACCTGGGAATCCTGCCGTTCTTCCCGCTGGCCCACGGCTTCTTGACCGGCCGCTATCGTCGAGGCAAGTCCGCTCCCAGCGACAGCCGGCTGGGCATAAACGTAAAGGCCGGCGAACGCAGGCTCACGGAATCGAACTTCGACGTGATCGAATGTCTGTCTGACCGGGCGGAGGAGCGCGGCATCACGCTCGTCGAATTGGCCTTCGCATGGTTGCTGGCGTGCCCCGAAGTGAGTTCCGTCATAGCCGGGGCATCGCGGCCGGACCAAATCCAACAAAACGCCGCCACCGTTGAATGCCGGCTCACGCCAGAAGACATGTCGGAACTGAATAAGATTCTGTCCGGCGACTAGCCGGGACGTTTCCTTGGAGAAACCTGCGCGCAAACCAGGTCGTCGGCTGAACACTGAAGCCACATCGCGGCGCCCTGCTGCACGCCTACTGGCTCATGGTTGACTGGCATGAGTGATTCAGGCAAGAAAGTTCCTTGACGGGAACCAGCAGTACACTTGACACCATGCGACGCCCTGCCTGGCATCGCGAGAGGTTGAGTCGGCTCAGGAGGTTGATGTGAAGAAGGCCTTTGAGATTCTGAAAAGGTTCGCGTCCATTAAGGCGGCTATTGGCGCGCTCGCCCTTTGGTTCGCATACACGAGCAGTAACGCCTTGACCTGTCCATCTTGCGGCAGCCAGGGTTTGCACCCTTGGGAATGGGGCGCAAGCATCTAACCCGCGTTTCGGTTCCTCTCAAAACAGGTGACGGAAACACGGGGAGCGATGTCCGTGACATTCAGCGAAGCACGTTCGCGTTTTAGTGGCGTGCCCTGGTTGACATCAAGCGCAGCCGACTATCTCTCATAAACCGGTCTCCCCTCTCCGTCGATCCCGCTGCGGCCGACCAGAGAGCATGCCGTTGTGCCGGAATTGAGAAACTTCGAGCCGGACCGCTCAGTTGCCTGCATACGGGCTTCCGGATACGGCGAATACTGAGAACCTCGGAATTCAAGTCAACGAGGTCTTCCCGGGATCATACCAACGGCCGACGAACGCAGACCTTTGCCTGGTGAGACCATTGCGTAACCTGGGCAATCCGGCATTAGTCGGAATTCAGGGGGATGTTGCCGGAGCTCGGTAGATTGCGAGCAGGCGCTGTTCTCCCTCACCCCAACCCTCTCCCGAGGGAGAGGGAGTTTTGCAAAGGTCTCCGCTGGGAGAGGGAGATTTGCAAGAGTCTCCTAGTGGGCTACGCGCAGGCCGGGTCGTCGGCCGACCAACGGTTATATGACGGGTCGTTCTCCCGGGCGAGCCTTTCGCGTGTGTCTCTCCAGTCCTCCGCCCACGTCTCCGCGTCGTGCAACTCCGACTCCGGGTGCGCCCTGCTCCGCGCCACGAACCCCGGGAATGACGCCCTGCCGGAATGCTGACCGACTGGGTTATAGCGTAGGTCCAGGCTGAACCTGACCCGGTCGCTCTTGTTCGGCAGAGAACCGTGGCAGGTCAACCGGTGCATGAACAACGCGCTCCCTCGCCGCATGGGGACCGGAAGGGCGTCTTCGATCCGGAACAGTTCGTCGGGTATTTGCAGGCCGGACGGAGAGGTTGCCGTGCCTCCCGGGCAGTGCTGGAACAACCCTTCCGCGTGGCTTCGCGGCACCAGGTGAAGGCATCCCGCCTCCTCGTCAGCGTCCCAAACCGGAATCCAGACGGTCAGAATCTCCGTTTCGTCCGCATCCTCCGTGACGACCCCGCTGTCCTGGTGCCACGGCGTGGCGCCCAACTGGACCTCGCCCGTTTCTGTATTGACCGGTGTGAGCGCTTCTGGCGGCTTGAGCCGCACGTGCTGTGTGGGGTTCGAGTAAATCTCCGGCCCGATGATCGACTCGACGGCGTCCAGTAGTGTCGGCGCGGTCAGAACGTCGAACACCGCCGGTCCGTGCCACATCGGTGTGTCGTAAGTGATGTTTCTTTGGGGTAGAGAGAAGTCGAAGTACTGCCCGTGTACCTTGCCGCTTTCCTGGTAAATCCTGGTCAGTCGCTCACCGAACTCCATGCCGGTGTGCGTCGATTCGATAGCGCCGTCTTCGTGCAGCTCCCGCGCCAGGTTGTCCAGCACCGTCCCGTACTCGGCCTCCAGGGGATCCAGCACGTCCGCAGGGTCGACCACGTCCTCCACGACGACGTAACCTTCTCGGTGGAAATGCTCCAGTTGTTCGTCATTGAGCCGCGTCATTTAGCAACTCCTCCACAAGAATCCGCGTCGTTGGGCCTTTCCAAACGATGTCGGAAATCCTAGTGACACGACTCATCGCATGTCAACGACAAGTAACGACCCTCTGCGGCGTTGGCACAGTTCTACGAATTGTCATCTACGGCCCCGGGCGTGGATTCGAAACCGTTGAGTTTTCAGGCACGGGAAATCGGAGATTTTGATGAAGAACGGGCAATAGGACGGACGGGTGAGAATCTCGCAACAACGGAATACAATTAACCAGGTGTTGCTCAGGTGAAGTCGCATCCGAAGAGAAGGACGATATGAAGATGGATGAACTTGTGGATTCCACGGTAGGACTGCGCGACGGACGCCGGACCGGCGAACGGGAAGGTTCGCAATCCGGAGAGCCAATCGCCATCGTGGGCATGGCGTGCCGGTTCCCGGGTGCGGGGGACCTGGACGCTTTCTGGCAGCTGTTGCTGGATGGCAAGAACGCGGTGACCGAAGGGGTCCCCGGATCCGGCGTCGGACGACTGGGCGCAATCATCCGCGACACCGATGTCCAGAACGACGCTTGCCGCTACGGCGCTTTCGTGGACGACATAGAACTGTTTGACGCCTCCTTCTTTCGCATTTCACCGGTCGAGGCGAACCTGCTGGACCCCCAGCAGCGCATGATGCTCGAAACGAGCTGGCTGGCTCTCGAAGACGCGGGGATCGATCCGCTGAGGCTGAAAGGAAGCCAGACCGGCGTCTACACCGGGATCAGCAACGACGAATACCGGATGCTCGTCGTGGACTCGACCAGGCCGTCGGAGGCCGCCGAGAGCCTCTACGCCCTGAGCGGCACGAACCTGAACGGCACCAGCGGACGCGTCTCCTTCGTCCTGGGTCTCATGGGCCCGTCGAAGGCCGTTGACGCGCGTGCGCGTCCGCGATGGTAGCGGTGCACGACGCCGTGTCGGACCTCCAGCAGGGCAAGGCTGACCTTGCCATTGCGGGCGGCGTGCAGGCCATTTTGAACGGCCGCATCTACGAGCTGCGCGCCGAGGCGATGATGCTGTCCCCCGAGGGCCAGTGCAAGACATTCGACGCGTCTGCCGACGGGTACGTCCGGGGAGAAGGCTGTGGCGTCGTAGTACTCAAGAGGCTGAGTCAAGCACAGGCCGACGGCGACCGCATCTGGGCCGTCATCCGCGGTTCTGCGGTCAACAACGGCGGCACCAGCGTCGGCCTGACCGTTCCGCACGTCCCTGCGTTGATACAGGTGATGGAAACAGCGCTCTCCGATGCTGGCGTGAAGGCGTCAGATGTCGATTACCTCGAAGCCCACGGGACCGGAACGGCCGTGGGAGACCCGATCGAGCTCGATGCCGTGGCCGACGTCTACGGCCGGGACCGCGGTGAGGACCGGCCGATTTTGACCGGTTCGGTCAAGACCAACATAGGCCACCTGGAATCGGCTGCAGGAATCGCCGGGCTCATAAAGGCGGCGATGGTGCTTAAGCACGGCGTTATACCGAAGCACCTGCACTTCAACAACCCCAACCCCGGATTCGACTGGGACAACCAGCCCATACGCGTCACATCAGAAATGATGGAATGGACGCGCCGGGACGGGCAGCCGCGATTGGCTGGTGTCAACTCCTTCGGGATCACCGGCACGAATTCCCACATCGTGGTGGAAGAGTACCTCTCACAGGACGGCGCGCCCGAAGAAGAGCGGTCGAATGGCTACGGGCCGGCCGTGCCGGTAGCGCTGCCCGCGACGCAGGCGGACCTTCAGTCGCCGACCGGTAGCTTCAGTGAGCGCCGGACCAGGTTCCTGCCTTTGTCGGGAAAGTCGGAGGGCGCGGTCAGAGACCTTGCCAACCGGTATTTGTCATGGCTCGACCAACTAGCCGCAGAGATTGACCCTGAGAACCCCGACCGGGAGTCGATGCTGGCGGACATGGCGTGGACCGGAGGTGTCGGCAGGAGCCACTTCGAACACCGTGCGGGCGTGGTCTTCGACGATGTCGATTCGTTGAAACAACGGCTCCAGGAATTGGCGGAATCCGGACCGGCAGTCGAGCCGCGAGATGCGAACAAGATCGCATTCGTCTACACCGGACAGGGCAGCCAGTGGACAGGAATGGGGCACGCTCTATACGAAAGCGAGCCGGTGGTGAGGTCTGTCTTTGACCGCTGCGAGGCGGTATTCCGGGACGTAAGGGGCACTTCCCTGCTGGACCTGATGTTCGGCCGCCCCGGCGCGCAGGGGGACCTCGGCGATACTGCGTGGGAACAGCCTGCCTTGTACGCGTTGGAGTGCGCATTGACGGAACTGTGGGCGAGCGTGGGCGTTCGCCCCAACGTGGTGTTGGGCCACAGCGTCGGCGAACTGGCTGCGGCCCGCACGGCGGGAGTGTTCAGCCTGGAAGACGGCATGCGGCTAGCCGCGACTCGCGGGACCCTGCTGTCCGGCACTGCACAAGGCACGATGGCCGCGATATTCGCGCCGGTGGAACTGGTGGCCGTGGAAGTTGCGGCCATAAGCGCTGCTTCCGACGGCGTCGGCCTCAGCATCGCGGCCGACAACGGCGCCCACATAGTGGTCAGCGGACCGGTCAAAGATATCGAAGAGATAGTAGAGCGCTTTGAGTCACGGGAAGTCAGGGCGAGACGACTGAATACGACGCGCGCCTTTCACAGCGCCCTTTTGGACCCGGTCCTGGACGACCTGGAATCATTTGTCGCGGGACTGGACATTGGGGCCCCCTCTCTCACCGTAATCAGCAACGTCACCGGCCGCGCGGTGGAGCCCGGCATGGCGCTGGACGCCGGGTACTGGAAGCGTCATGCCCGTGAACCGGTGGCCTTCGCCAGCGGCATAGGCGCAGCGGCGGAACTCGGTGTGGACCTGGTCGTTGAGATCGGCCCGCATGCCGTGCTTGGCCCCATGGCCACGTTGGCATGGCCCGAATCCGACCCTGGTGACAGCGCCCCTCTTGCGCTGGCCAGCCTGAGGCGTCCGCCAAGGGACGGATCGTCACCGGAGGCCGAGACCAGTTTCGTTGACGCCGTGGCGGAAGCCTATGCGGCCGGACTGGACATCTCGTTCGAAGGACTGTTCGCGGGGGAGACTCGCCGAAAAATTTCACTGCCGAGCTATCCGTTCCAGCGTGAGCACTACTGGCTCGAACAGTCGAGGCAACGACGGCCGACCACCGGGCACCCCCTGTTGGGCATCCGGCACGAGTCCGCCCGCGGCGAGATCACGTTCGAGACCGAAGTATTCCCCTCCGACCCGGCCTGGCTGGCTGACCACAAGGTCTTCGGCCGGCTGATCGCGCCCGGCGCGCTCTACGGGGCGCTGGCGGCCTCGGTGTCGCTCACCGAGGGTAGCGGCCCAATCGTGGTCGACGAAATGCAACTGCACAGCGCTCTGGTGTTTTCGGACAAGAACTCCGAAGAAGAAGAAGAAGAAGAGGGCCGGAAGGTGCAGGTTGTGGTCGACGAGTCCGAGCAGGGTTCTTCGAGCAATGTGCAGATTTACAGCAGGGGCGCCGAGAACGAATGGACGATGCACGTGGAATGCCGCGTGTTGTCGTCTGTCCAACCGGAGGGAGCCGGCGAGCGAATCGACCTGGATGGTCTGAAGGCCCGACTCTCCTCTGCCGACGTGCCGGGCTATTACCGCGCAAAGAGCGACACAGGTATTGATCTGGGACCGTCCTTCCGCACGCTGGGCACGGCGTGGTCCGGCCCCGGGGAGGCGTTGGCCGAAGTGCGTTTGCCGGAGGCCCTTGGCCGGAACCAGTTGGACATACATCCGCTCCTGTTGGACGGCTGCTTCCAGGTCGTAGGCGTCGCGCGCAACATGACCGGCGCCGAGGGAGAGGCTACCTACTTGCCATTCGGGTGGGAGCGGTTCTGGCTTACCCGTCGCTTGCCGGACCAGTTGTTCTGCCACGTTCTCATGAGCGAAGAATCCCGGGAGGCGGAGTCCGAATCGAGTGTGGCGCCGGAGGTCCTGAGCGGAGAACTGCGAATCTACGACCCAAGCGGCGTTCTCATCGGGGAGCTGAAGGGCTACGCGGTAAAGCGGGCCACTCGGGCGGCTTTGCTGTCTGCGGTCGAAGGCGTGGACGACCTGCTTTACGAGGTCACCTGGCGTGAACGCGCCCTTCCACCCGGAATCGAAGCCGCAGACTTCTTCCCAACTCCGGCCGAAGTCGCGGCGGGTACGCAGCTATTCACCGGTTACCTGGCAGACGCAGGGGTCGACCCCGATGGCAGGAACGCCCTGCTTGCCGACCTGGAACGCTGGTCCTGGGCCCGCGCTCTCGCGACTTTGGAAGAGTTGGGTTGGCGACGTGTGAAGGGCGACTCCGTGGATGCCGAAGACCTGCGGCAAGAACTGGATGTACTGCCGGAACACCGGCGCGTATTCCGCAGGATGCTCGAAATGCTCGCCAGGGCGGGAGTGGTGGAAGAAAAGAGTGACGCTTTCGAGGTACTCCTGGGATCGGACGATCCCTTGCCCGACGTCTTGCCCAGCGATCTTGAGGAATACGCCGACTGGATGTTCGAGCGCTATCCCGATGGCCTTATCGAAATCGGGCTGTTCCGGCGGTCCGGCATTGCACTGGGGGATGTCCTTCGCGGTCAAGAGGACGCGCTGACGCTTTTGTTCAGCAGCGGAGAGCCGACCGCAGGGGATCTTTATTTGAAGGCGCCGGTGGCTCGCGCGGCGAACCGGCTGTTGGCAGATGCGGTCAAGAAGTTGGTTGCCGACATGCCGGCAGACCGGCGGCTCAGGATAATCGAAGTCGGGGCAGGCACAGGGTCTGCAACCGCGTCCGTGCTTCCGGAACTCCCGGATGGGCGGTTCGACTACGTGTACACGGACATCTCCGCGGGCTTCTTCGCCGAAGCGGAGGCCAGGTTCGGTGACGGCGGCGGCTCCATCGAATACCGCCCGTTGGACATCGAGAAGGACCCGATCGAACAAGGTTACGACGCCCACGGGTTCGACCTGATCATCGCCTCCAACGTACTCCACGCGACGCGTTACCTGAATGAAACGCTCGCCCACTGCGCAGCCCTGCTCGCGCCTTCAGGCCACCTCGTCGCCCTTGAAAACCAACGCGGCCTGGGATGGATGGACCTTACGTTCGGCCAATTGGACGGCTGGTGGAGGTTCGAAGACTCGTACCGCCCCGACCACGCCCTCGTCGGCCCGGTTGTGTGGAAACAGGCGCTCGGAGACTCCGGCTTCGAGGCCGCAGAAGTTCTGGGCGTCGATGACACATTTACGCACGAGATGTTGGACAAGGGCGTGATCGTGGCCCAGGGCCCGGCACGCGTAAGCGAACCCGCGGGCCTGTGGGTCCTGGCGGGCGACAACAGCGGTTTCGCCGACGAACTCGCGGAAGCATTGGCGGCGAGGAACCAGACGGTGGTACTGGCAAGCGCTGAAGCGCCGCAAAACGACATCTCCGGAGCGGTTGGACCTGGGGTCCTCAAGGCCGGCCTGGATATGGCAAGCCGCGAGGCGTGGCGGTCGCTTATCGAAATTCTGCCCTCACACGTGCCGTTCAGCGGCGTGGTCCACCTGCCGGGCCTCGAGGGTCACGGCTCGGAGTCAACCACCCCGGAGATGGCGGCGGACGTAGCGAGGGCCGGGCGGAGCGCGCTTGCGATGGTCCAGGGCGTCCTGGAGTCCGACGCCGTGCCGGACAAGGGGGTCTGGTTCATCACCAGCGGCGGGCAAATACTGGAGCGTGAACAGCGCGGGGAACTTGCAGGTTCAGTTCTGTGGGGCGTGGGCAAGGTGGTGAACCTCGAAGCGGCCCATCTGCAGCCGCGCATGATTGACCTCGACCCCGCCGCGGACGGCCCGTATTCCGATCTGCTGAACGAACTGCTTTATCCCGATGAAGAAAACCACATTGCATACCGCCAGGGGCGCCGTCGCACCGCGCGCCTGGTCAGGCCCGCCGCGGCAGGCGAGCGACTGGACTTCCCTGAAGGATCGGACTGGGTACTTGCCCCGGACCGGGACGGAGTATTCGAAAAGCCGGAGGTCAAGCTGCTGCCGCCGCGCAACCTGGAGCCAAGGGAAGTTCTCGTCTCGGTGGAGGCCACCGGGCTCAACTTCTGGGACGTGTTCCGTTCGCTAGGGTTCATCGAAGAAGGGGACCTCGGCCGGGAACTGTGCGGCCATGTCCTGCAGACTGGCTCCGAAGTCTCTGGCGTTTCGGTCGGTGACCGCGTGGTTGGACTCGGTTTCGGCGCGTTCGGGCCCGAAATGGTCACCAGGGAAGAACTGGTCGCTCCGGCGCCGGACGGCATTTCCGTATCGGCTCTCGCAACCATCCCCAGCGCGTTCGTTTCCGCCGCTCTTTCGTACCAACTCTCCGGGCTGGAGGCCGGCGACCGCGTCCTGATACACGCCGGCTCGGGTGGAGTGGGACTGGCGGCTATCCAGATTGCACAGGCTGCCGGCGCCGAAGTGTTCGCCACAGCCAGCGCTCCCAAGCAGGCATTCCTGCGGTCACTCGGCGTCAAGCACATATTCGACAGCCGGCAGACCAGGTTCGGCGAGGAAATTCTCGAGGCCACCGGCGGTGAAGGCGTCGACGTGGTCCTGAACAGCCTTACGAGCGAGGGCTTCATAGATGCCAGCCTGGACTGCCTGGCGCAGGGCGGGCGATTCATCGAACTCGCCAGGAGAGACATCCTCAGCGAAGCGGAGATGGCGGCGCTGCGTCCGGACGTGAAGTACGACATCCTCGAACTCGACGTCCTGAAGAAGACTGACCCAGCGTGGGTTGGCGAAGTGCTCACAGAGGTCATGGGGCGGATCTCGGCCGGAGAGTTGGAACCGCTCATTCACAGCAGATGGCCGCTGGCCGAAGCCGGGGCAGCGCTGGGGTTCATGCGGTCTGCCCGTCACATCGGAAAGATCGTCCTGACACCGCCGCCGCTGATGCGGGGCCAATTGCGGCAGGACCGCGCGTACCTCGTTACCGGTGGTCTGGGCGGGATCGGACTGGCCGTCGCCGAGTGGCTGGCTGGCCACGGCGCGGGTGTCATCGTGCTTAACGGCCGTCGTGACCCGGACCCCGAAGCTGAAGAAGCCATCGAGGCCCTGCGAAACCGCGGCGTCAGGATCGAGGTCGAACTGGCGGATGTGACCGACTCCGACGCGGTAGACGCCATGATGGCCCGCATCGACGACAATCTGCCCCCGCTCGGCGGCGTCGTCCACAGCGTGGGCGTGCTGTCGGACGCAGCGCTGACCAACCAGACCTGGGAGAGCTTCGAGCAGGTGCTTTGGCCGAAGATACTCGGCGCCTGGCACCTGCACCGCGCCACGGTCGACCTCGACCTGGACATGTTCATACTCTTCTCAAGTCGGGTCGGTGTGATGGGCAACCCGGGCCAGGCCAACCACGCCGCGGCCAACGCCTTCCTGGACCAGCTAGCCGGCCACCGCCGCGCCCTCGGTCTCCCCGGACAGGCAATCGCATGGGGAGCTTGGTCGGAGATCGGCGAGGCGGCCGAACAAAAGGAACGGATCGAACGCCGGCGCGCCGCGCTTGGCGGGCGCTGGTTCACGCCGGAGCAGGGAATCAAGGCCCTCGACAGGCTGGTGCGAGAGGACACCACTACTTCCGTCGTAATGGCAATGGACTGGCCGGTCTTCGCAGAAGCGGTCCAGGACCGCCCTCCCCTGCTGGAAGACATGCTGTCCTCCACCGAGGACGACGCAGCCGACGACTCCGGGTCGTCGGAAGATGTGCTGTCCCGGCTGCGCAGCGCCGCAGCGCCAGAGCACGATGCCGTGCTCGTGCCATTCCTGCAGGAAGAGGTGCAGGCGGTATTGCGGTTGCCCGCCGCGCCGTCGCCCACGGTCGGGTTCTTCGATCTCGGGATGGACTCGCTGATGGCGGTGGAAGTGCGGAACAGGCTCAACAGGGCCTTTTCGGGCGAGTACGTGGTCTCCAATACGGCAGTCTTCGACTACCCCGACATCAACAGCCTCGCCGGTCACCTCGCAGGTGAACTTGGGGAGGTTGTCGGGTCTGAAAAAGTTGATGTACCGGTTGAGCAGCCCGCCCCAGCGCCTCGCCAGGTTGTGCAGACCGGGGAAGACGGAATTGCCATCGTCGGCATGGCGTGTCGCATGCCCGGCTCACCGGATCTCGAGGCGTTCTGGCGCGTCCTGGAAGAGGGCAGAGAAACCGTGACCGACGGCCGCCAGGACGCGGGTGACTGGGACGGAGTCACCGGCGATCCATCGGCCGATGACCCGAATATCCGACGGGGCGGATTCGTAGAAGGCCTGGACAGGTTCGACGCGCGGTTCTTCCGCATCGCTCCCATCGAGGCGCGTTCGATGGACCCACAGCAGCGGATGCTGCTGGAGACCAGTTGGCAGGCGCTTGAAGATGCCGGCATTGCGCCCGACAGCCTCAAGGGCAGCCGCTCAGGAGTCTTTGTCGGGATCGGTAGCAGTGAATACAGGGACCTGATTGCGGCAAGTGATCAGCAGGAAAACTACTTCGGCACCACTGGGAGCGTCGCTGCCGGGCGGATAGCCTTCGCCCTGGGCCTCGAGGGTCCGGCGATGCCGGTCGATATGGCCTGCGCCTCGTCCATCGCCGCCGTGCACCATGCTGTCGCGGCCCTGGAGAGAGGTGAAGTGGACCTTGCATTGGTTGGCGGAGTGAACGCGAACCTGTCCCAGGCCATCACCAGGTTCCACCACGATTTGGGAATGCTGTCGACCGCCGGGCGCTGCAATGCCTTCGACGCCAACGCCGACGGTTTCGTCCGCGGCGAAGGTTGCGGAGTCCTGGTCCTGAAGCGACTCAGCCAGGCCGAGGCGGACAGCGACCGCATCTGGGGCCTCGTCAAGGGTTCAGCGGTCAATCAAAACGGGGCCAGCGCAGGTTTGCCGGTACCCAACGGGCCGGCCCAGGAAGTGGTGATCTCGGATGCGCTCGCCCGCGCCGGCGTCGCGCCGTCCGAAGTCGATTACCTCGAGGCGCATGGTACCGGCACCGAACTTGGTGACTCCATCGAATTGAGGGCCGTTTCGGCCGTCTACGGCCAGGACCGGGACGCGGAAAAACCGCTGCTCATCGGTTCGGTCAAGACAAACATCGGCCACCTGGAGTGGGCGTCTGGCATGGCCAGCATCATAAAGGCCGTCCTGGCAATGAACCGGGGCGTCATCCCGGCCCATCTCCATTTCCAACAACCCAACCCAGAGTTGGACTGGGACCAAATGCCCGTCAAGGTGACATCAGAGCCGACCTCCTGGCCCGCGGTCCCCGGCAGACCTCCGCTGGCAGCAGTTAACGCATTCGGTCTTTCAGGCACGAACGCGCACGTTGTCCTGGAAGGATACGAAGGACCTGCAAATGGCAACGGGCGCGCCGCGGCCTGGCCGGCGGGTCCGACCCAGTTGGTGAACGGGACCACCACGACGCCACCAGTGGACCTCCCACCGGTACAGGAAGATTCTGACCTCAAGACGCGGTTGCTGCCCCTGTCCGGCAAGTCAGCCGGCGCCCTGCGGGACCTTGCCGGCGCCTACCTCCGTTGGCTCGACGAAAATGTCGGGGCCGAGGGAGACGCGGGCCCGGACACCGGGACGATTCTTTCGGACATGTCCTGGACCACCGGCATCGGACGGAGTCACTTCGATCACCGGAAAGCCGTTGTATTCAACGATGTTGACCAACTTCGGGCCGGTCTGGACGCCGTCGCCGGTTCGGAGGACTTGCCGGAGCGCCCGGACTCCCCGCTGGCCAATAAGAAGGTCGCGTTCCTGTACGCCGGACAGGGCGGTCAGTGGCCCGGCATGGGAGGGGCCCTCTACCAGTCCGAACCGGTGGTCCGGGCCGTCATGGACCGCTGCGACCGGCAGTTCCAGGACGAATACGGTGAATCTCTCCTGGAGGTGGTTTTCGGCGGGTCTCAGGGCAATGGGGACCTGTCTGACCCAGTCTGGGCTCAGCCTGCGATATACGCCCTCGAATGCGCACTCACCGCGTTGTGGCGCAGCGTGGGTGTCAGCCCAAGCGTGTTGCTCGGCAGCAATGTCGGTGAGATCGCCGCCGCGCAGGCAGCCGGGATGCTGTCGCTGGAGGACGGATTGAGACTCACCGTCAGGTTGAACGGGCCGGAAACCGAACTTCCAGCGCTGATGACATCGGAGCCCTCGGCGACCATGATCAGCAGCCTGACCGGGCGAGTGGCGCAACCATCCGACATCGGTGACAAGGACCACTGGCGCCGGCTGTTGCAGGATGGACAGGAATCGTCAAACGGCCTCGACGGGATGGAGGTGGGCCTGGCGGTCGAACTCGGTATCCTGGCAAGACCGGGCTCGCTGGTTGCGGCAAGATGGCCCGCTGGGCCGGGTCGACCAACCGCCCCGGCCGTCCTCGACGGCCTGGTGCACCAGGCTCCCGATGGGTCGCAGGGCGGAAACGAGGAGTTCGTCAGGTCCATTGCCAGGGCCTACGAAGGCGATGTTTCCGTGTCATTCTCCGGCCTCTTTGCCGGGGAACAGCGGCGGCGCGTCTCCGTGCCTCTTTATCCATTCCAGCGGAGGCGGTTCTGGGTCCAAAGCCACAACCGTTCGCGTAGGAACTGAGGACTCAGACAACGTACACACGGCAGAGCGGCAAAATGAGCCGCCAGTATTGCTAGCCTGGGCTCACGGGGCTCGTTTAATAATTGGTGGGTAAAGACATAACATAAGTGGCCTCAGCGGAAACGCGAACAGGTAATTTTTGAAAAGGGGAGCGGCCTGAATGCCGTAGGCCGACACGTCATAGACAAGCCCAAACCCACGTACATAAAAGAACCCTGGTGGCAGCCGTTCAAACAGGGTGGCCCCATAGACGTAATCTCCGTGGACCTGTCGCCGCATCCTGAGCATGAATCCAGCGCATGGGAATGGCTGAATGAAGAGGAGCGAAGACGTTGGCGCGTGTTTCAGTACCCGGGCCCGAAACGTCGCTTCGCCTTATGCCGCGCTGCGCTCCGGATTACGCTCTGTGAGCGGCTGCGCTGTGATAACGAACAACTTGAATTTGAAACTCTGGCGCGCGGTAAACCCTTGGCTTTAGTCAACGGGATGCCCCCGCCCATTAATTTCAACGTTAGTCACAGTGGCAAACACGGTCTCATAGCCTTCAAAACGAAGGGCAGAATAGGTGTAGACGTCGAAGTGCGTAGAGCCCGGGAAGACTTTGATGGCTTAATCCAAACGGTGTTTGGAACGCAAGAGCGGTTGGAGTTGTCAGTCTTGACTGGAGAACCGCGACTGCGCCTGTTTTACGAGTTGTGGACCATCAAGGAGGCTTTGGTGAAGGCGCTCGGTGACGGTCTGTACATAGACTTCAGCCAGTTCCAGGCGCCGCCGGGGATGCGCCGCGGCGAACCGGAAGGGGTATTCCGGTTTCCGCACTTGCCAACACTGGCCTGGCGAGTAGAGAATCTCGGCAACGAGGACTTCGCCGCGGCCCTGGCTTACGAAGTAATTCCTGTATGATCAACGGCGTCCCTAGATGAACTCGCAGGACTGAGCCTGAGCCCCGAGGAACATTGCCGAATTGTCCATGTCTCAAGAAGTCAAGTGGGAGTTGCCCAAGCCTCTCTCCACGCACGACGTACAGATGGACGACAACTCCGTTATCGTGCTCAGGCGCCACGGCAACCCTGAAGGCCCGCGGCTCGTCATGAGCCACGGCAACGGACTGGCGATCGATCTCTATTACCCCTTCTGGTCCAGGCTGACGGCTGACTTTGACCTGATCGTGTACGACCAACGAAACCACGGTTGGAACGACCTCAGCCCGCTGGACTACCACAACGTTCCAACCCTCGTCGCTGACCACGACGCCATCCTCGAAGTTATCGACAAGCACTACGGCCTGAAGCCCCAGGTGGGAGTTTTCCACTCGGTTTCGGCCCTGGTGTCGCTTCTGTCGCCCGTCCGGGGAGTTCATTACGCCGCGCTCGTCCTCTTCGACCCCCCCTTGTGCAAGCCCGGCCGCAGCCACAAGGAGTTCGAGGCCGCCGCGGCTCGCGCCGCGGGTTTCGCCCGCAACAGGACCGGAAAGTTCCGAAGCAGGGAGCAGTTTTCAGACTTCCTGCCATTCCTGCCGCCATTCCAACGTTTCGCGCCCGGCGTCTTTGAACTCATGGCCAGTACGACGCTCCGCGACAGCGATGGGGAGCAAGGATACGAGTTGCGGTGCCCGCCTGAATACGAAGCGCAGATAATCGACTACGCCAGCATTTTCGGAGTGGCGGTGGATTTCGACACGTTGACATGCCCGGTGAAGGTGATCGGAGCCGACCCTACAATGCCCTATTCGTATCTGCCCACATTGGACATGACTGACATCCTGAGCGTGAATTACGATTTCCTGCCCGAATCTACTCACTTTCTCCAACTTGAGAAACCGGAAGCGTGCGCGGCGGCGATGCGGGAATTCCTCAGGACGATCGATTTCGCCTGATCGACCACATGCCGTCGCCCAATGCCTGGCCACCATGGCCAAGACGGCGCCAACGAATCGGGGCCGGACCGCCTGGCCTGAGAACGCATGAGGCGTTCGGAGATTCGCCTCTAATGACAGCCGGTCAAAGTGAGACGAAATTGCGCCGGATCGCCATCGTCGGGGGAGGCATTTCAGGGCTGGCAGCCGCGTGGGCGCTGGACCGCCACCCAGACCGGTTCGACTTCCGCCTGTTCGAGGCCCGGGACCGGATCGGCGGGAACGCGGTCACGGCAGATATGCCGCAGGACGACGGCAGTTCAATTCCGTTCGACATTTCCGTCACCGCCTGCATTCCGTCCGTCTATCACCACATCCTGTTGCTGATACAGCGGTTCGGCATCGAACTGGTCGAGACGAGATTCAGCTACAGCGTGAAGTACCGCGGCCAGGTGTACGCCCATGATTTCGACTCTGAGATCAGGGAACAGTTGCAACCTGAGATTGCCAAATTCCAGCGGATCCTGAAGCGCCTCCACTGGTTCGGCGCCCTGAACCGGTCCCGGTCGAAGTGCATCAACGCCCTCAACCCGTTCAACTACATCAGCATGGGTGCCGTCCTCAACCTGGCTGGGCTTTCCGGGGATTTTCGCTACAAGGTACTGAAGCCCATGTTCGTAAATTTCCTGATGGCGACGAATGTATTCGATATGCCCGCTTCTCTATTTTCCAGATACCTCGAGTCTTTCGATATCGAAACCGCGACCACTATGCACACTTGGGACCAGGGTACACGACGCATATACGAAAACCTGGCGGCCACCTTTAAAGACAAGATATACCTCAAACGGCCGGTACGAAAAGTGTACCGCCAATCGTCAAGGGTTGTAATCGAGGACGAACATGGTGTCAAGGAGGCGTTCGACGAGGTGATTCTGGCTTGTAACGCCAATCAAACGCTCATGATGCTCGATAAACCAACATTGTTGGAACGTTACATAATGTCATCCGTCCGTTACGATAGCGAACTCCACAATCACACAGTAGTTCATTCGGACGCTTCGGTTCTTCCAGACAATGAAGCAAGACCGCTAAAGACGAGAAGCAATCACATAGAACAATACGGCGCGCGACCGGACAATTATGAAATCACATACATCATGCACAACCAGCAACCATGGGCCAACCGGTCGGACAAACCATGCCTGGTAACTTATAACCCAATTAGCGAGATCGATAACCAAAAGATCATAGGCAGGTGGTGGTTTCAACACATCGTGCATGACGTTCGCCACGTTGCGTGGCTCATTCATTTGTTCCGCTTCATCCAGGGCAAGAGGCGCACCTGGCATTGCGGGGCCCATACCCTGGTCAACAGTCAGGAAACATGCTTTGTGAGCGGGCTCGCCGCGGCCAGGCAGCTCGGCGCGGACTATCCATTCGCCGATCCCGAGGCCCGTCGGTCATTCAACTACTACGGGGGCATCTTGTACGGCTGGCGCTTCAAGAAGGCCAGGGGCTGAACACCGCAGGCATGTTTTGCCCAATGCCACGTAAGTTACAATGATTTAAGTTGCTCGACACTTACGTAGATCTAGGGAATTAATTCTGTCAGCTCAGGCGGGGAGAGATGGCTCTTTCGACATATTCAGCAACTGATGTGTCAGATGCTTCGACCGACCAGTTGACTCTGCCCGAAGAACTCATCCTGTCGCTCCTCAACGAGGAGAGCGGTTACTTTCACCAGGTGCCCGGCTGGAACCTGAATTGCGCCGTCATTGGCGCCGTTCTCGCCGAACTTTCGCTCAGGTCTCACATCGACACCGATATGGATGCCCTTTTCCTCCTGAATCGGACGGAAACAGGCGACCCGGCGCTGGATCTTGTACTCGACGAGATCACGCGCGGCCCGGCCCGTCGGAACGCCCAATACTGGATCGAAAAGCTCGCTCACCACGCTGAGTCGATTACCGATCTGACTCTTGAACGCCTGGTCAGGATGAAAATCCTGGAACACCACGATGGAGATTTCTATACGTTGGTTCGCGCCGCCGGGCAGGCGGGGTCGTCGAACGGCTCCCAACCGGGCGCCGGCGCGCGGTTCGTTAAGTCGCGCATCAGCAGGGCAATTTTTGAAAACGAGATCCCGCACCCTCGTGACGTCATCATCATCTGCCTGATCAACACTTGCGATGTCTTTCGTTTCATGTACCAACTGGATGAAGAGTCCGAACAGCGCATCGAATTCATTTGCAAGATGGACCTCATCGGCCGGTCAATCGCTGCAGCGGTGGCCGAAAATCTCGCCGGTCCTCTGCTCCGGCATTCCGCGCTTTCCAAGGAGATTCCAACCGTCTCCCTGCGCAAGGTGCTGTCCAATCCCCACGTACGCGACGGCAACCTTCCTGCGTTGTTTGCGGATCTCGCAAGAGAATACGGCCCCGTTTTCCAAATCCGGCCGCCGTTCGCCAACCCCATGATCATCCTGGCAGGTCCGGATACAAATCACTGGGTGCATCGGCGAGGGCGCATGTACCTGAGGACCAAGGACTATTTCGCAGACTTCGAAAAGGTCTACGGTGCGAACGGCGTGTTGCCCTCACTGGACGGCGCCGACCATTTCCGGCTTCGGAAGGCCCTCGGGCCCGCCTATTCCCGCGGCAGGTTGGAAGGACAGTTGGAACAGTTGTACGGCCACGCGCGGGGATATATGGCTGATTGGAAAACTGGGGACTCCTTAAACGCAACACACATGTCCCGGCGGCTGGTCAACGCCCAACTTTCTCCCCTGTTCGTGGGCGTCTATTCGCAAGACATATTCGATGATCTTGTGAAATACAAGGAACGGGCGCTCATGACTCATGTCTTGAGGGTCATGCCCAAATTCATGCTCAAGACGCCGGGCATGAAACGCCGCGCGAAAGTCATCGAAACGTTGCTCGAACGCGTCCAAAACGTCCATACGTCCGCCCAGCGGTCCGGAAAGTCGCGGGACTTGGCGGACGACTTGTTGAGCCTGCACGCAAGTGACCCTCAGTTCGTCCCAGAGTCGAATCTGCGTTTCGCCCTTTCGGCCGCGCTGATCGCCAGCGTATACCTTGGCGACGCCCTTAGCTTCGCGGTGTACGCGATGGCGTCGCAGCCCGACATCTACCGGAAGATCCAGGAAGAAGCCGACGCGCTATTCGAAAACGGCGACCCGGATGGTAAGGACTACCACCCCAAAAACATGGACGTCACGCACCGCTTCCTCATAGAGTCCCTGCGGATGTACCCGATCGTCCCTATGTCCGTCCGCAATGTGATGAACTTCTGCGTCGTAGAAGGATACGAAATACCGGTTGGGTCCCGCATCTTCATCGCCCAGACCGCCGCGCACTTCATGGATGAGGTCTTCCCGGACCCCTACAAATTCGATATCGACCGCTACAAGGCGCCGCGGAACGAGCACCTGAGCCCCGGTTACGCCCCGTACGGCCTGGGCACGCACATGTGCCTCGGTTCAAGGTGGATGCAACTGCAACTGGCCGTCAACATACTGATGATCGCGCACTACTTCAATTTGGAAGTGTCCCCGGCGAACTACAAGCTCAAGATCAACCCGATACCGTCGTTGAAGCCGAACAAGAAGCTGAAGTTCCGGATCGCCGAGAAGCGGCGCGAGGTGAAGGTCTGAAGCACCCGGGCCCGGCCGGGTCACCCGGGGCAAAGAGGGCCTAAAGTGGTTTGCGGGCCAGGAAACAGTACAACGGCGTAAAGATCCCGGCCCTGCCGCCCGCGACATAGGCGTTTGCGGTGCGGTCCAGCAACCCGATCACGTCCGCGGATCCCTTGGGTAATACACCCAGATACTCGACCAGCCTTGATGCCCCCAACAACGCCCTGCGGCCCACCGGAGTTCTGCGCAGGGCGTCGCCCAGCGTTTTGCGACGGGTCACCATGGGTTGATACCACGGCGTGACTGGACCATTATCCCCGACGGCCCGGTCCCTGCCCTCGATGACCTGGAATCCCGCGGATTCCAGGGCCAGGTCCACCTCGCCCATAGTCGCAATATCCTTGAGCGCGATGCCCTGCATCAGGTCCTGTTTGATGGCACGGTGCCGCTTGTCGTCGGGATCGAACTGGTCCGTCATGCACATTTCCTGACCCCAGAATAGGGCTCCGGGTTTCAGTACGCGGTAGATCTCGGCGAACGCGCCCGCCTTGTCCGGGGCATGGCACGTCGATTCGATCGCGTAGCCCCGGTCGAACGTGTCGTCCGCAATGGCGTCCATGTCCATGAAGCTGCACGCGAGGTAGTCGGCCATGTGGTCGAGTCCCGCTTCAGTGTTTAACGATTGCGCCTTGCTCAGCTGGATTTCATTGCTATTGACCCCGGCGACCCTGACACCGGCCTCCCGGATGACCCGACGCATCGGACCGCCGATCCCGCAACCGACGTCAATGACCTTCATTCCCTCGCGCAACTCCAGCTTTGCGATCATCAATCGCTGGTGGCGGATCTTGGATTCCTCCAGGCTCTCCCGGGGCGAAAGCGGTGCGAAGTGCAGGGATTCGCCCCAACCGAACACCATGAACTCGCTGCAAAGGTCGTAGTATTCCTTGACAGTCTCGGTGTGGTCGTAACCAGTCGCGCCGGCATCCCGCGCGTTCGCCCTCCCCAGCCAACCATCGAGGTGTTTCACGCGACGGTGGACATCCGACCCGCGGTTAACTGCTCTCAGCTCTCTGGATAGTTTGCGGAACTCTGCAAGCTCCTTTGAAAATGGGATTTGCATGATCAAGTAAAGAACCTGTCCGGGGGATGGGTGCGAAAGAGCCACTCATTTGGTTATAGCTCTACAACAGTTGAATCAGTTGAAGCTATTAAACCACCCCCGGCGTGTCGAAGGCGACGGACCACTCGACTGCCTGTCTAAGGATAAGGCCGCAGGGTTGAGTGTGCATTTATGGAACGAGAGATGTGCTATTCACCCAGTATCAACAGTCCGGGAGTTGGATCGCCCGCGACTTGACCTTGGCATCCCAGCGAATTGCGCCTACACCGCCTCGTCCCGCGCATCAGGATAAAACTGCGCGCAGTAGGCCCGGAAGGGCATGATCTCACCGTCGGAACGACACAGGCGCGGGCGGGACTCATACCGTTTGCTGCGCCAGATGATCTCGTCCTGCAGAACATCGCCCTTTTGCATGATTGAAATGAACTTGTTCATGACGGGCGCGCGCAACCCGACCGGCAGAAACCCCAGTCCAGCGATCCACCGATTCGGGCCGCGTATCTCTCGGACCTGAGAAACCAGGTTCATATCGATCAGCGTGCCATCCACTGGCGTCGCCAGCACCCACAGGCGCATGTCCATCCCGATGGACCGCTCCCGGATTTCCACTAACGAGTAGCCGAGTCCATAAATGTGGGCGGTGGCGGAGACGTCAAAGGTGAGAGGCGCGATTTTGGCGATCTTCTGGGTACGAATGAAGTTGAAGCTGCTCAGGAGATATGGTCCGTCGACCGATATATCACTGACCCGGCCCACGCTGTCGTAGCCGTGGACGTAGCGCAGGTGGCCCACGTCTACCGAATTTTCCGTGGTCTCCTGGGGATGGCCGGGAAATCGGAGAGTCTTGATCTCCAGGCCACTCCATCCCTCCTGGTCCGGAGGGGCTTCCGGCAAATTCCACTGCGGCTCCCTCCCGGCTATACCCCACCAGGCGAAGATAAGACCGCCAATTTCGCGTGTTGGAAACACCCTCAGCCGCGCGGTCTTCGGCGGTTCGGAGTAAGGCGTGGCAACGCACTGGCCAACTGAATCGAACTCATAGCCGTGGAAGGGACACACGAGCCGGCCGTTGCAAATCTTGCCGCCCGCGTCCGGTCCCAGATCGGCGCCCAGGTGAGGACAATAGGCCCCGGAGACGCAAATCTTCCCGGCGTCGTCACACCAGATGATGATGTTCTCCCCCATCCACGTCTTTTGCATGAGCCTGGATTTCATCACGGCCTTGCGGCTCGCGACGAAGAACCAGCCCTCCGGAAATGGGGACAACGTCTCGGCATACGTGAACGTCCTACGTAATGTGGACATTGAGCAAGATTCCTTCCTCGGATCTTCCGGCATCCTGCCTGCTGGCCTTACAGTTTAACTTTCGACTACTTCTCCTGGCCCGCGGAAGAGTCCACCGCTTCTTTGCGGACTGGCGAATCATCCGTAGTACATTACCCTCTGGCCAGCCCAACCAATGCCTCGCCCGACTGATCGCTATATGCAGGCTCTCAACTTTGACCCGATGGGCTTTCGAAATCTGATCGAGAGGAATCCGACATGAACTCGTCACGAAAACCGGTAGCCGTCGTGGTGGGGGCCACGTCCAAGTGGCAGTCGGACGGCCGCAACACGCACATGATCCACGGCAGGACCCTCGACGACAGCGACTTGCCGGCAGGAGTGCGGTGGGGCGTGGGCGGCGCCGTCGCCCTGAAGTTCGCCAAAGAGGGATTCTTCACCGTCGTGACGACCCGCAAGGCTTCCAACGCCTCAGCGCTGGCGGAAGGCATAAGGGAACAGGGCGGCGAGAGCATGATCGTCGAGTTGGACCTGGCGTCTCGCGAGTCCATTTCGAATGCCTTCGCCCAGGTCCGGGACAAGGCCGGCGACCCACAGGTCCTCGTATACAACGCCGGTTACCTGGAAGGGCGCGATTTGCCGCCCGAAAAAGAACTCCTGGAACACATTCCCTACGAAATGTTCGAGACCGCGCACCACATCTCCAGCAGCGGACCGTTCCTCGTCGCCAAGGAGGTGTTGCCCGCAATGCGGGAACGAGGCGAGGGCTCAATCCTGATTTCCAACAACGCGTGGTCGCTGAGGGGAAAGAAACGCTACACCGGCGAGTCGTTCTACTACCCGCGGGTGATGATGCGGACGCTCGCCCAGGTGTTGACGGAAGAATACTCAGAGCACGGCGTGCATGTTGCCAACGTGGTGATCGACGGCACCATCGACTCTCCGGGCACCCGCGCGTTGCCGCGTTTCCAGCAACAGCCCGAGTTGCTCATAAATCCCGTCAAGATCGCCGAGGCCTTCTATTACCTGCACACGCAGGACAAGTCCTGCTGGACGCACGAACTCCAACTGACACCGTATGCCACCAAGCCGAGCGTCTGACCCTCCGTCTCCTGCCGCCGTACAACCTACATGTGGATGTCTTCGGGCGGGTCTGCTTGACTGGGTGACTGGCGTAGAATGCCGTGACCCCGGACGGATTCTCTTAGCGTCCCGGGACCGACGGATATGAACGAGTCCATCCGCTACGAAGCCGACGAGGCCTGCCCACCCCTGGTATCCCTTGGAGTCGGACTCCAGGGCGCCATATTCGGCCTCGCGCCGTTGGTGCTGATCGTGGCCATCACCGCCCGCGCCGGCGGCCAGGACGAGAGCTACCTCTCGTGGGCGGTATTCGCGGCGTTGATCATCGCCGGGTGCCTTACCGCGCTGCAGGCGAGCCGTATCTGGCGCCTTGGGGCCGGACATATCCTCATCATGGGCGCCACGCCCAACTTCGTGGCCATCTCCGTACTGGCGTTAACCGCGGGCGGACCTCCTTTGTTGGCGAGCCTCATCGTCGTTTCCTCACTGGCCTATCTCGCGCTGGCCTTGTGGCTCCCGCTTTTGAGGCGGATTATCACGCCGGTTGTATCCGGCACGGTGCTGATGCTGATCGCAGTTTCAGTCCTGCCGGTCGCGCTGGACCGGGTGCAGGAAACAGCCGAAGGCGCGCCTGCGGCCGCGGGCCCGGTCGTCGCTGCGGTCACGCTGGCAATGATCGTTGGGCTCGCGATGCGCGTCTCCGGGGCCTGGCGGCTCTGGTCGCCCATCATCGGGATCGGGATAGGCTGCGTTGTGGCTGCATTGTTCGGGGCGTACGAAGTACAGAGGGTGATCGATGCGTCCTGGTTCGGCGTCTCCGGCGCCGGGTTTGCCGGATTCGACCTGACCCCCGACGCAACCTTCTGGGCACTACTGCCGGTGTTCGTAGTTGTGATGCTCGTGGGAGGCATCAAGAACATCGGGGACAGCGTCGCGATTCAGCAGGCGTCGAGGCGCAGGCCGCGCGTGACCGACTTTCGACTGGTTCAGAGTTCGCTCAAGACCAACTGGCTGGGAATCCTCACGTCCGGCATAGCGGGGACGCCGCCAACGACCGTCTACTCCTCTTCCAGCGTGTCCCTGGCCAACCTGACCGGGGTTGCAGCGCGAAACGTTGGCTACGTCATCGGGGGCGTGTTCATACTGCTGGCCCTGTTCCCAAAACTCCCGGCGGTCCTTCTGACCATCCCCGCTCCTGTAATGGGAGCGTACATCCTCATGGCGATCGGCCTGATATTCGTTGAAGGCATACGCACGGTCGTTCAGGCCGGCCTCGATGCTCAGAAGGTCATGGTGGTCGCAATCGCGTTTTCGCTGGGCGCCGGCATCGAGAACCAGACCATTTTTGCCGACCTTGTTGGCGGCACGTGGGGCGGGCTGCTCGACAACGGCATGCTGATCGGCGCCCTGGCAGCCATATTGATGACGGTGTTCCTGGACCTGACCAACCCGCGCAAAGGGGGCCGCCTGCAGGTCAAATTGGATGTGGCTTCTCTGCCCGAAATCGACAAGTTCGTACGCAACCAGGCAGCCGCGCTCGGCTGGAACGAGGAGGCCGCAGAGCGCCTGGCCGCCGCTGCGGAAGAGACGCTCCTGAGCCTGGAGCAGGCCGGTCAGAGCAGGCCCGCGGAAGAGGCGCCGCGACTGATCGTCGTCTCAAGACCGGAACCGGGCATGATCGAGATGGAATTCCTCGCTGTCTTCGATGAGGAGAACCTTGAGGACCGGCTGGCGTATCTGAGCGAAGAGACGGAGGGTGTTGAGGAAGGAGAGATTTCGCTCCGCCTGCTGCGGCACCGCGCATCGTCCGTTCAACACCAGAAGTACTACGGCCTGGACATCGTCACCGTGCAGGTCAAGGGCTCACGTTGACCAGACGTGAATTATCGAGACGAATGCCTGTTGTTACAGGCGTTTTCACGTAACCGGTCCCCTCTCCCGAATTCACCCATGCGCCTGGCTAACCGGCTTCGCGTTTCACCGTCGGTTTGAAGAACCTCTCTTGAAACTCGGTTAGAGCCAGGATCTGTGCGTCCGAGTAGTCCTTTCCGGCGGGAACCACGATGAGCTTGTCGTCATCATCGTCCAACCGGTGGATGACGGCAATGCACTGCCCGGTAAATTCCATCACCGGCTCAAACATTCCCAGGACATAGGCGTCCAGGTCCTCCCCGTCCGGCGCCGGGACGCCCGGTACGAATCCGTAGTTGACCGGGTAGATGTACCCTTCTCTGGGATGTCTCGAACTCATAGGCCGGTCCATTTTGACCTTGACGGTCTTGCCTATGAATGTTGTCGCGTCGGTAAATTTGCTTCCCATTGCCTGAAGTCAATACTCAGAACGCCGTCCATAATAGATTGACCCACCTGTTTCGTTTGATATGCTTTCGTTTTCATACTGCCAATCATTTTTGGAAGGACTTGCCCAGATGGCATCGAACGAAGACCGAATCCGACAGCTCGTGGCTGACAACCTTGAAATAGATGGCCAAGCGGTTAACTTGCCGTCGGACCTGGATGTCTCGCTGACTGAACTTGGTGTTTCATCCATGGATGTCGTCTCCTTCGCGAAAGTGGTCTCAAAAGAGTTCGACATCGCGTTTACGCCCGAAGACTGCGTGAACCTGAAGACTCTCAAGGGACTGTTGGAGCACCTCGAAAACCAGGCTGCTTAACGCCTCCCAGATTCGCAGCGCCCGCCTGCGGCTCCGCGCTGCGACGCCCCTTCAAGCCAAACCGTTTCCTCGCCAGGCCCGCACGGCGCCTACCGACGCGTCCGCAACGGTACTGGCAGGACGGTGGTTACGCCGAAAGACTACGCGCCGGAGGATTCGCGGGGCTTGCTGACGGCGTTAGACCACGCTCTCCGCGCGGAGAGCGTGCAACGCCCGTTCGAAACCTTCGACGGTGTCGTCGATGTCCTTTTCCTCGTGGGCCGCAGACACGATGAAGCCTATGCCTCCCATCATGTCTATCCCCTCGTTGAGCATGGCCAGCTTGAGGGGCCCCGACTGCGCCGCGGTCCGCTCGGCCAGTACTGAGTGGGGCACAGTGCAGTTTTCGCCCTGGAACTCGCCTTCCGCTCCAAGCACGACGTGGACTATCGAAGCGATTCCGTGGACGAACCCCGTCACCTCGGTCTTGCCAAGCGCGTCGCGCATGCCGGCCTTCAGCCGTTCGGCCATGGCGTCGGCGCGTTCGTTGACAGGATCGTTCGCCACCATCTCGAGACAGGCTATTCCAGCGCTGGCTGACAACGGGTTCGCTATGAACGTCCCCGGATGCGACATGTAATTCTGGTGATTGCCGGGCGCCAGCAGGTCCATGATCTCGGACTTGCCCGCCACCGCGCCGCCGGGCAGTCCGCCCGCCACGATCTTCGCCATCGTGGTCAGGTCGGGCGTGATGCCGAACCTGCCCTGGGCGCCTCCCCTGGACAGCCGGAACGCCGTGATCACCTCGTCCATGATCATCACCACGCCGCGGCTGGCGGTGATGTCCCGGACGCTTTCGAGGAATGAGGGATTGTGGACCGGGAACTGGCCCCAGTGGGCGCCCGTCGGTTCCATGATCACGGCTGCTATGTCCGGATCACTGTTCAGTACCCGCGCCAACTCGTCGATGTCTGGCTCGACCACCACCACCGTCGACAGGGCTTCCTGCGGTATTCCGGCCTGTGTGTTTATGCCCGAGTCCGAAGACACGTAGTCGTGCCAGCCATGGAAGTGCTCGCGGAACTTCACGATCTTGTTCTTGCCTGTGAAGGCTCGTGAGAGTCGGATCGCCAGGAGCGTCGATTCCGTGCCCGAAGATGTGAACCTGACTTTGTCCGCTGAAGGGATTAGACCGCCCACAAGCTCGGCCCACTGCAGTTCCTGCGGCGTGGCCGCTCCCATGTGGGTCCCCTGCGTCAAGCGCTGGCTAAGGGCTTCGTTGATTTTGGGATGCGAATGCCCCAGGATCAGGGCGCCGTAACCCATCATGAAGTCCACGATCTCGTTGCCGTCCACGTCCCACTTGCGGCCGCCCTGCGCGTGCTCGACGTAGACCGGATGCGGGCGCAACGGGCGCGACAGGTGGGCTCCATTGGGAATGATCTCGTATCCTCTGTCGCTCAGCAGCCCAGACGATCGAAATTTTTCCGCATACCGCTCGACTATCGTTGACATCTTCTTGCCCTCTCAACTAGTCCGGACGCCGGCATCAAACTGGCGACGAAATTGGGCCCCGGTCTTCGTTTACCTGGCAAGTTGTCGACGTGGGCCCGGATCCCCGCCAACTTTATCAGGGACTGGAGGCGCTTCGATAAATGGCGTATTCGACGTGGCGAACCACGAGTCGCCCTAGAATACCGGTGGACGGGGGTGCAGCGCGCCTGTTCCAGGGAGACGCGAATGCGAGACAAGTTGACCGTTGCGGCGATCATGCCCGATGGGCGGATCGGCCTTGTGGAAGAGGACATCCCTGAGACGGCCGACGGGTGCGTGCTGCTTGAGGTCAAGAGTTCCCTGGTAAGCCCCGGCACGGAGGTGGCGGGGTGGCGGAGCCTGGCGCGCAATTACTCCCGCGCCGGGTCCGGCGATAGCCCCATGCCCTTCGGTTACTCCAATGCAGGAGTTGTGCTGGAGGCGGGCCGAGGGGTGAACAGGCTCAGGCCGGGTGACTGCGTAGCGGCCATCGGCGGGGGGTACGCCAGGCACGCCACGCACGCCCTCTTACCGCAGAACCTGTGCGTCGCCCTGCCCGACGGGGTGACGTTCGACCAGGGCGCCTACGCCATGCTGGCTGCGACCGCCGTGCACGCCCTGCGCCGCGGCGACCCCGGGTTCGGCGAATACTGTTGCGTAGTCGGGCTGGGGTTGTTGGGCCAGCTGACGGCCAGGGTCTACCAACTCGCCGGCAGCTACGTTATCGGCTGGGACACGATTGCCAGGAGGCGAGAGACAGCGGTCTCGTGGGGAATCGACGCCGTGGTAGATTCCGGCCGGGACGCCGAGGTGGATGCGACACAGGACTTCACCGGAGGCGGCGGCCTGGATTCTGCCGTCGTTGCATTCGGCGGAGACGCGACCGAGGCGGTGGCGAAGTTGACCAGGTGCATGAAGGTTTCGGCGGATGGCCACCCGATGGGCCAGATTACCGTGGTCGGCGGCGCGAATATCGACTTGCCCGCAACCCTGTGGAACGTGGACGTGCGCCGGGCGTCGCGGACTGGTCCCGGCTACCACGACGAGGCGTGGGAACGGGGGGATGAATACCCTCCGGCGTTCGTACGCTGGACCACGCAGTCGAACCTGGAACTCTGCATGAGGCTCATCGCCGAAGGGAAACTCGATGTCGACTCACTCACCACCCACCGGGTCCCGCTGGAAAGGGCCGAAGAGGAGATCGCCGCGATAATTCGCCATCCCGACGAGATTCTTGGCCTGGTATTCCAGATGAATCGTTAGTGCGGGACATCGCAAGGGCCGTGATTTCCGCTGACACGTTGACAAGGGATAGAAACGCATGAATAACGAACCACTGAAGCTGTGTATGTTGTCGGGTTCCTTCGAGTACGACTCCGAAAGTTCGTTGACCATCTTCCGCGACTACATCGAACGGGAACATCCGGTACAAGCAAGTCTCATCATCTACCGCTCCGAGGACGACCAAAAGTCCCTCGCAGCCATCGAAGATACCGACGTGCTGCTTGTGTTCACGCGGCGGCTGAACGTCGTCGGCGAGGAGTTGGAGCGGTTCAAGGCCTACTGCCGCGCCGGCAGGCCCGTCGTGGGAGTGCGCACGGCGAGCCACGGGTTCCAGAACTGGCTCTCCTTCGATCGCGAGGTGCTTGGAGGCAACTACCAGATGCACTGGGACCATGGCCCGACAGCCCACGTCAGATTCGAGCCCGCCTCCGACGGTCACCCCGTCATGGAGGGCGTCTCCGAGTTCAGTTCCGCGGGCGGCCTCTACCGCAACACCGGAATCTCGACCGACACCACGTTACTCATGAGCGCCAGCACGTTCGAACACGACGAGCCGGTCACCTGGACCCGCACTCATGCGGGCGGCCGTGTGTTCTACACGTCGCTGGGCCACCAGGCAGAATTCCGGGACCCCAATTTCCTGGGCATGCTGGCCAACGCGGTGATGTGGTGCGGCGGCAGGATTTAGAGAGGCGGTCCCCGATCGGGGTCGGGGATGACGAGTTGTGGGGTCGGGGAAGACAAATGAGGGGGAAGGGGATGGCGGATTGGGGGGATGACGGATGTTCGAGGGGGAGCCGCGCCCGTCCCGCGCCCCGTGGGTACCGGGTGTCCCCGGTATGTCGAGGTAGGGCGTGGTCGTTTGGCCCTCACCCCAGCCCTCTCCCACGGAAGACCTTTGTGTAACCTCCGACTTACTTGGGAAACTAGGTCTCAATGGCCTGCTCCCGATCTGGGACGCGCCCTCACCCCAACCCTCTCCCACGGGAGAGGGGGAAGATGTGGTGGGCGCGCGTTGAAGCAACCCCGGTGGTTTGCCGGGGTTGCTTCGTTTGGCAGTGTCTCTGCGGACCCTTCCCGAATAATCGGCTGAAGCCGAGAGGCGGTTTGTTGGGAAGTATGTTTCCTCTTGTCTTCTCCAGACCCGTGTGACAAAAACACCGGGTAACGGCGTTCAACTAAGCGCCAGTTCTATCGGCCGTAAGGCCGCGCGAGAAGACGGTTTTTGGCTCTTCGCCCGTACCCCCGGTTGATTGGGACACGTTAGACGACGGGGAAGGTTATGTCGCGTTGCTATCGACTTTGTCGGACTTACGTTGTTGCCCAGGCGTGTTCCGATAGCTCCCCAGGCGATCTTCGGTTTTACCCGATTTAGCCTGCAGGCCCCGAGACGCCATGACCCAGGGTTGTCCGCCACGCCAACGTAGGCGGCATGTGTGAATCGCTCCGGTTCCCCATTTCGGCTTGCGTGGCCGGGGGAGTTGGAATCCATGCATCGCCCGAGTGCCCTTCCCAAGGACCCCCGTTCTTTCTCGTTCGCAGCGGGCTTTAACTACGGGGAGAGGAATGATTGCCCCCCGATGTCGGCCGAAGTTTGTCCCCGTTGCGATTCGATCAGAGTGGTTAGCGTGAATGCCGCGCCTGGCACGACTCGATATTGATAATAGAACAGATGTTCGGGGTGTGTCAATTGGTGTGGGGTGTGGGTGTTCGAGGGGGATGCCGCGCCCGTCCCCAGGGCCGGTTTGAAACCGGCCCATACGGGGGTGGTAGGCGAATGTGCGGAGTATGCAAATGGCAATGGAGGTTGGCCCGCGCCCGTCCCCAGGGCCGGTTTGAAACCGGCCCCTACTGGGGTGGTAGCCGAATGGGCGGTGTATGCAAATGGCGATGGAAGTTGGCCCGCGCCCGTCCCCAGGGCCGGTTTGAAACCGGCCCCTACTGGGGTGGTAGCCGAATGGGCGGTGTATGCAAATGGCGATGGAGGTTGGCCCGCGCCCGTCCCCAGGGCCGGTTTGAAACCGGCCCCTACTGGGGTGGTAGCCGAATGGGCGGTGTATGCAAATGGCGATGGAGGTTGGCCCGCGCCCGTCCCCAGGGCCGGTTTGAAACCGGCCCCTACTGGGGTGGTAGCCGAATGGGCGGTGTATGCAAATGGCGATGGAGGTTGGCCCGCGCCCGTCCCCAGGGCCGGTTTGAAACCGGCCCCTACAGGGGTGGTAGGCGAATGTGCGGAGTATGCAAATGGCGATGGAGGTTGGACCGCGCCCGTCCCCAGGGCACCCACATCCCAATGCCCATGCGCGGATAGTTGACCAACGTGCGGGTTGGTTTAGGGGTAGTCGGTGTATCCGCGCCCGGCTGGCACCCCATTGCCCGCGCCCCAGCGTGGGTACCGCCCCGCATCGGAGTGCGGGGAGACGAGGAGGAGGGCAAGACGGGGAAGGGCGTGGTTGATTGGCCCTCACCCCAACCCTCTCCCACGTGAAAGGGGTCAAGTGTGGGTCGCCTGTCGGTTGGGTGTGGTCGGTGGAAAGGGGTGACCGCTCGTCCCCTGGGTCCCCGATCAGAGTCGGGGAAGACGGTGGAGGTGTGGGTACCGGATCGGGGTCCGCTATGAACGTGGGGTGTGCGGGAGTGTTGGTGCACAGGGGCGGTAATGCTGGCGACCGTCTCAGATCCCTCGGCTTCGCTCGGGATTGTAAATGTCAACTAATTCGTTGACAGAAGTTTCAAGGCTTGGTGTGGACTCTTGCCGTTTAGGCCCTGGTGCGGTCTCTCCGTGTTGTAGTAGAGGAGGTACTCCACCAGCTCATCCTTCAACTCCTCCACCGATTCGAAAGTCGTCTCTTCCAGCAGGTCCTCGTTCAGCGTCCGCCAGAAGCGTTCGATCTTCCCGTTGGTCTGTGGCCGGTAGGGCCTGGTGTAGCGGTGCTTGATGCCCAGTTCCAAGAACATCCGCTCCGTTGGATGTTGCTCCTTATTGGTGGGCGCTGCGACTTCCGGACCGTTGTCGGTAAGAATCTCCTCGAAGCGGATCCCATACTCGGCGTTCAGCAGGTTGATGCTCTTGAGCGCAGCAAACATCACGCTCAGGCTCTTGAGATCGTCCACCACCTCCGCCCAGGCGAGACGCGTGCAGGAGTCTAGGACCGACACCAGGAAGTAGCGTCTTTTGGCGCCCACGATCAGGTCCTTGCTCAGGTAGTGGGAGTCGAGGTGGCCCAACTCACCAGCCCTGGTCTTGATGATCTGACGCTTGGACTGTCGCATGGGCTTGGTCAACCGGTTCAGGCCATGGCGTTTGGTGATGGCGTAGATGGTCGAGGGCGCTGGAGTGTGAGACTTCAGGACGGGTTTGAGTATGGCATATATCTCGTAGCGGTTGATGCCCCTGCGCCGCAACTCGATCACCTTCTCCTCGATGAAGGGGATGGTGCGGCGGCTCTTCCACCTGGGTCCCCGTTTACGGGGCAGAAAGGCGTCGTCCGCTCCCGAGTGGCGGTAGCGGTTGTAGTACTTGGCGAAGGTCTGACGGTTGGTGCCGTGGTAGGCGTAAAAGTCCTGCAGGAACCGGAACTGGTGATGGCGCTTGGCCTTGACCAGCTCGTACTCCCGGATCAGGAACCGGTACTTCTGGATGTAGTTCCGCTCAAGCGTGCGGTCGTTACTGTTGCTACGCATCTTCGCCTCCCGATCAGCATGATCCATCAATGCCAATCTGTCAGCGAATTACCTAACATCTACAGGAATGACATAAAAAGTGCTCGGGATGACATGTGACGGCGTCGGGGCGCCAGGTTGGGATGAGGTTGGGGTGTGCCGGAATGGCGAGGTTGGGGTGTACAGGAATGGCGAGGTAGGGGTGTACAGGAATGGCGATTTTGGCGTGGGCCCGGCGCGCGTCCCGCGCCCCGTGGGTACCGGGTTTCCCCGATACGACGAAGTATGGGGTGGGCCGCTCGCCCCGCGACCCACCATGGGTACCGGGTTTCCCCGGCACGACGTGTGGGCCTGACCGGACAATCTTCATTGCAAGATAGATAGGCATCTCTGCTCATCGCTAACCGGGCGCGCCCGATTTGAATTAGCCTTGGCACGGGACCGGTTGGCAGGTTCATTGGGTAACTCCGCAGCCGTGGCTCTCACCCGGGAGGAAGTACCAAATGCTCGCAGATCTTTCAGGCAAAACGGCGCTTGTTACGGGCGGCGGCCAGGGCATTGGTCGCGGCATCGTCCTCAAACTGGCCGAACAGGGCGCGGATGTCGCCATCGCCGACATCAATAACGAGGGCGCCGTCGCCGTCGCGGATGAGGTGAAAGCGTTCGACCGCAAGGGAATGGCCGTGCATCTGGACGTAACCGACAGCGCCTCGGTGGACCTGTGCGTCAGGGACGTGATCGACGGGTTCGGCCACCTCGACATCCTCGTCAACAACGCCGGCGTGGGCCGGCTACCGGGCCATGATGGGAGCGGCCTCGACGACGACTGGGAAGCCAACTGGAACGCCGTTATGGACATCAACGTACAGGGCATCATGCGCTGCACGAAGGCGGTGCTCGGCCACTTCATGGACCGCCAGTACGGGAAGATCATCAACACGGCGTCCGGCGCCGGGCGCGGCCCGATATGGTGGGGTCCGCCCAAGGGCCTGGCCGGGATGAGCAGCCCGTACGGGCCGTCGAAAGCGGCGGTGATCAACTACACCCAGTCCGTGGCGGCCAGCGTGGCGGCGTACAACATCAACGTGAACGCCATATGCCCCGGCCAGGTCTGGACGGCCTTCCACGAACCGTCGATCGCAGCCATGAAAAGGCAGGACAAGTCCCTGGCCGAAAAGGATTTGCACGAACTGTTCGCCGAGAACGCCCTCGACCTCATCCCGCTCGGCAGAGAGCAGACCCCGGAGGAAATAGGCAGCCTAGTGGCGTTCCTGGTGTCCGACGACGCCAGTTCCATAACCGGCCAGTCTATTCACATCGACGGCGGCCAGCGGATGATTTGAGCACCTACTCGTAGACCGTCTCCTGAATCACACCGGAATCATGGGCACATACGAATGAAGATCAATGACCTTACGCTCACCCTTTTCAAATGGGAGGGCATCCCAAAGCAGCTAACCAAGTGGCACACGGGTCCAACGGGCAGCACCAGCCAACTGGGGCTCGTGACGGTCAGCACGGACGAGGGGATTACAGGTCACGCGTTCCTGGGTTCCTCCGGCCGCAGCGCCGAATTGGACGCCCAGTCCCTCATCCACTACCTGAAACCGGCGGTCATGGACCAAAACCCGCTCGACCGCGAACGGCTGCACGAGGCGATGACATTTCTGCACCGAAACACGACTCCGCGGGCCATCGGCGCGGTCGACGTTGCTCTGTGGGACATCGCCGGCAAGATCGCCGGCCTGCCGATCCACCAACTGCTGGGGTCCTACCGCGACAGGATTCCCGCCTACGCCAGTTCACCGCGCCTCGGTTCAGCGGAGGAGTACGTCGAGGAAGCGACCTGGATTCGGTCGACCGGCTGGGCAGCGTACAAGATCCACCCGCCGGCCTTCGATATAGAAGAGGACATTACGATATGCCGGGCGGTCCGCGCGGCGGTCGGTGACGACTTTCCACTAATGCTGGACTCGATCTGGGCATATGACTACCCGCAGGCGCTGAGGGTCGGAAAGGCGATCGAGGACCTGGACTACTACTGGTACGAGGACCCGTTGGCCGAGGACGATATCTACAACTACGTCAAGCTCAAGGCCAACCTGGACATTCCCATCATGGCCACAGAGCACTCCCCGGGCGGCTTCACCGCCTACGCTCCCTGGCTCGTGTTGCAGGCGACCGATTACCTGCGCGGCGACGTGGCGGTCAAGGGCGGCCTGACCCCTGTGATGAAGACGGCGCACCTGGCCGAGGCCTTCCACATGAACTACGAGATTCACCACGGAGGCAACTCGCTGAACAACGTGGCGAACCTGCACGCCGCCCTGGCCATCAAGAACACCGAGTACTTCGAGGTCATCCTGCCCGCGGGCGCCCAGAAGTATGGCCTGGTCGAAGACATCGAGCCGGATGAAAACGGAATGGTCCACGCCGTCAACGGACCCGGCCTCGGCGCGGAGATCGACTTCGACCTGATCGCAGGCAAAAAGGTTGCGGTGCTGACCTGAAATCTCAGAGGGTGTCTAATAGGTCGTCCGAAACCGTTCGTGGTGAGCTTGTCGAACCATGAACAGCGCCTCGACCCTTCGACAGGCTCAGGGTGAACGGAAGGGTTTTTAGACACCCTCTCACTCCTTGACAGACAGACAAGGGACCAACATAAGTGGAAGAAACAACAACGCCAGGCATCGCCGTGATGCGCGACGTGATGATCCCGATGAGGGACGGCGTACGCCTCGCCGCCGATGTCCACATGCCCGCGGGAGACAAAGACGGCCCGGAAAAAGGCCCCTTCCCTGCCCTGCTGATACGTACCTCCTGGGACAAGTCGAACGAGGAGTGGGACGAGGTCTGGGACTACTACCCGCGCCAGGGCTACGCGCTCGTCATCCAGGACCTGCGGTCAAGGTTCAAGTCGGAGGGCGACGGCCGGTACTACCACACGGCGAACCCGTGGGAAGGCGAGGACGGCTACGACACGGTCGAGTGGATCGCCGCGCAACCGTGGTGCAGCGGCCTGGTCGGCACGCTCGGCAGTTCCCACCGCGGCATAGTCCAGACGGTCATGGCGCTGCACCGGCCTCCCCACCTCGGCGCGCAGTGGGTCGAGCAGGCGCCCACCAACATCTACGCACACGAGGCGCGCGAAGGCGGGGCGATGGCCCTGCACATGGCGGCCGCCATCCACAACCACGCGCTCGACGCACAGGAACTCCGCGACAACCCCGAGGGGGTGCGCCGCGTAATCGACACGTTCCGCAACATGGGCGAGTGGCTCGCCGGCACCCCGTGGCGGCGCGGTGAGACCGGCCTGGCCGACGCGCCGTGCCTGGAAGAGACGCTCTTCAACTACTACACGCGCGGCGAGTATGACGAGTGGTGGGCCAACGAAAACAACGACCAGGAACCCTACCTCGACCGTCACGCCGACCTGCCGGTGGCGATATCGGGAGGCTGGTGGGACCCGTTCTCAGACGCATCGACCAGGCTCTTTGCGGAGTTGCGGCGGCGAAACAAGAGTCCCGTCCGCCTGGTGATGGGCCCCTGGGCGCACGGCGGGATGCGGAGCGTCGCCTCGCATGAAGGGGACGCCGACTACGGCGCGGATGCCCCGTGGGGCATGGCCGAGTTCAACCGCGTGCGTGGACGCTGGTACGACCGGTGGCTGAAGGGGGAGGAGAACGGCGTCGAAGATGAACCGCCGGTGCTGATCTTCGTGATGGGCGGAGGCGACGGTACGAAGAACGCCGACGGTCGCCTGAACCACGGTGGTAAGTGGCGAGCCGAGCCGGACTGGCCAATTGCACGGACGCGACAGTGGCGGTTGAACCTGCACAGCGACGGTTCGCTCAGCGAAGTCGCACAGGACCCAGACGCGCCCCCGCTGACCTACACATTCGACCCCGAAAACCCGGTCCCGTCGTTGGGCGGGAACATGGCGTCCTTCAGCGCCCTGCCCAAGCCAGAGGACGGGGGGCCGGTGTTCGATGAGATTCCGCCATTTGGCGAGCGCGCCGCGGCGGTGTTGCCGCACGTGATTTCAACGGTGCCAACCGGACCCATGCACCAGCGTGAGCAGCCGGGTCTGGTCGGCTGCCGGCCGCCGTGGCCGTTGCTCTCCGACAGGCCGGACGTGTTGGCGTTTCAAACGCCCCCGCTCGAGGAGGACGTCGAGGTCACCGGGCCGATCACGGTCCGCCTGTGGGTCTCGTCGTCGGCCCCCGACACCGACTTAGCGGCCAAGCTGCTCGACATCTACCCGCCGAATGACGACTACCCGGAGGGCTACCACCTGAACCTGGTGGACTCAATCCTGCGCTGCCGCTACCGGGAGTCGTGGACCGATCCGGTGATGATGGCGCCCGGCGAGGTGTACCCGATAACCATCGCCCTGCCGCCGACCGGCAACCTGTTCAAGGCCGGCCACCGCATCCGGCTGGACATATCGAGCAGCAATTTCCCCCGCTTCGACGTGAACCCGAACACGGGCGAGCCGATGGGCCGGCACACGCGCATGCAGACCGCGCGAAATTCGGTCTTTGTGGACCGAGAACACCCGTCACACGTCGTCCTGCCGGTGATACCACCGGCTTGAGCAGCACGCCGGGCCGAACGCAAGCGGAATCGGGATATCCCCGGCCGATCGATTCCTCGTGACAAGTTCTGTTTGCTGTTTCCCTGATCCACCACCCTTGCAAAAGACGCTGTGTCCTACCATTTGAGGACACGCTTAACGTCACGGCAAGCCTACTGACTGCGGCGAAACGCGGCGGCAGCCCGACCGGGCATTGGAGACGACCATGCAGATCGACTTGGCCAATCACTCGGAATTGATGATCAGGCAGCGGGTCGAGCGCCTGGAGGCGTTCACCGGAATCGAAACGGCCAACCGGTATACGGTCATGACACCCCAGGGCGAGGAACTGCTCTATGCCCACGAAGAGTCGGGCACACTGAGCCGCATCCTTCTGAAGGGCCACCGGCCCCTTACCCTGCATATCGGCGACCGATCCGGAAACGACCAGCTGGTCGCAAACCGGAGCTTCTATTGGTTCTTCGCCCACTTTCACGTCAAGGACCCCCAAGGCCGCCACCTCGGTTCGCTAAGGCGCCGGTTTTCTTTTCCATCGCGGAAGATGACAGTCGAAGGCCCCAGCGGGCAACCGGTTGCTGAGATACGCGGGCCTCTTTTCAAACCCAAGACCTTCATGATCTACCGTCAGGAACGAGAGATCGGCCGGGTCACCAAACAGTGGAGCGGCCTGATGAAGGAGGCGTTCACCGACGCCGACACCTTCAAGCTCGAACTCAACAGCCCGGGACTAGACAGGGACCTGGCGCCCCTGATGCTGGCGGCGGCATTCGCGGTAGACCTCGACTTCTTCGAGTCACGCTAGTCACGCGAGAGTGAGTACGTCGGCGGGGTTACCCACCGTAATCGCTCGAATTTCGTTCTCCGAAAATCCTCTGCGCCGCATCACGGGAAGGATGTTCTCCATGATGTGGCCGTAGCCGTGCCCGCCGTACCTCACCAGCCGGTGCTTAAAGGCGATGTCCTGGCCAATGACAACCCTGTCTGCATAGCCGGCGTCGACGACGTGCTTGATGAAGTCAAGCCGCTGAGCGTCGCTGGGCATGTCGAAGTCGGCGAGTGGATAGTAAGAGCCTTCGTTGCCGAACAGGTCCCACTCGAGGTAGCAGCCTGTCGCGGCGATGCTTCGCAGAAGGTCGAAGTCGAACACGGTGCGGTCCAGGTGCCCCATGATCACGCGGGATATGTCTGCGCCGGCATCGGCCAGTATGTCCAGTATTTCGGCGGGCGCATCCGGGTGACGTCCCGGGTGAATCAATATCGCCGCGCCCGTCTCCGTCTGCCCTATGGCAGAAGCCAACAGGGACTTGCGCTCGTTCGGCGTCAGCGGCCACGTGCAGCCCACCTCCCCGATAATCCCCGCCTTGACGCCGGTTTCGCCGACGCCGTCCGTGATGTCGGCGACAATCTCCCGGGCCAGATTCTCCACGCTCCTCTGATCCATATCCCCGGGATGGACCGCGTCCACATAGAAGCCTGCGCCCATGACGATGTGCACGCCAGATTCGCGGGAAATTCGGGCCAGCGCGCCGGGATTACGCCCGATGCCGATCGTGGTCGTCTCCACGATTCCACCGCCGCCGGCATTTCGGTACAGCTTGAGTTCGTTGATGGTGGTTTCGGGGTCCATCAGCGTCAGATTGAATTGGTTGCTGTAGTAGTTGCGCCGTATCCAACCCAGGTTCTCCAGGGTAATGGGCGCATCCGTCAGTTTCTCCGACGGCACATCCCGGGCAGGGCGGTACATAAAGGAAAAGTCGATGTAGAGGTGCTCGTGTGTCGTGGTTGGACCGAGTTCCGACGGCGGGACCGGTCCCAGGACGGTCTGAATTAGACCCTGATTTCGTGTTGCTGGCATGGCGCCGGTCCTCGTAGTAGGGTGGGCCGCAAGCGTAGCACGACGAAATTGGTTGGCCCGTAACCGCGTTTACCGGCGTCCGGGGCCCTGTTCGGGAGACCCACGTTTGCGGCAGCCGGTCAGGCACTGCGGAAGTTAAAAAATGAAATTTGCCGCTTTCACAACAGTCGCCGCCTCCGCAGGGGAGGCTACCGACGCTGTTGGTCTGCTGGACAACCTGAGGCAGCAGACAGTCCTGGCCGAGGAGCTCGGTTTCGAGGCGATGTGGCTCGGGGAGCACCACTTCGGGCCCTACGGAGCGGGTGATATCCCCAACCCGATTCTGCTCGGCGCGGACCTGGCGGCCCGGACTTCCAGGATTCGCATCGGACAGATGGCGAACATCGCCCCATGGTGGCATCCGATCAGGCTTGCCGAGGACATCGCGATCCTGGACAACATGACCGAAGGACGCGTCGACGTCGGTTTCGGCAGAGGAATATGGCCGTACGAGGGGCCGCAGTTCCACCCCAATGCGGACCCCCGCAAGGACAAGGAGAACCGGGAACTGTTCCGGGAGACGGTGGAGATCGTTAGGGAGATATGGTCCAACGAGTACTTTTCGTACCGTGGGACCAACTACAACTTCCCGGCCGAAGACACCCGCTTCTCCCATCCGCTGTATCCATCAAACCCCGCGTGGCAGGATGGCGACAAGGTAACGAAATTGCGGGTTACACCCAGGCCGTACCAGCAACCGCACCCCCCGCTGTGGATGACCGTGTCCACGGACCGCTCCGTTACCACCGCGGCCGAAATGGGACTGAAAGCGTGCTACTGGCAGCCGCCGGCCCTGAGGATCAGGCGCCGGATGGAACTCTACGCACGGGTCAGGACCGAACTGGAGGGCAGGCCATTTGCCGTGGGAGAAGACCAGGCGGTGATGCGCTCCACGTACGTCGCCTCTTCGATGGAACAGGCCCGACGGGAGGCTGAAGAGGCCATCATGTCTGCCTTCATCTTCAACGACCCGTTTCGCGGCAGACAGGTCTTCACCAACCCGGACGAGGAGTTGGCGCCCGACGTCAAGCTGGACTGGGACTTCCTGGAGCCGCGAACTCTCCTCGTGGGTTCCCCGGACAACGTAGTCGAGAAGGTCCAGGAGTTGCAGGAGGTCTGCAACCTGGACTACCTGCTGATCGATTTCTCGCACATGGGCCTATCGTTGGGCCAATCGCTGCGGAACCTTGAGAACTTCGCAACCAAGGTCATGCCAAGGTTTGCGGGGGATAGCTGAAAGGAAGCAGGATGACCGACGCGTCAGCCCTGAAGGACGAACTGAAGGCCCAGTGGGAAGCGATGGCGGAGGACTGGATAAGGCAGTCCCAGGATTCTGCGACATCGCACCGCGAAGGCATGCTCGACGGGTGGATGCTCGATGCCGTCGGAGACGTGTCGGGCCGCAAGGTGATCGACCTCGGGTGTGGGGAGGGACGCTTCAGCCGGATGCTCACCGGGCGAGGCGCGGTCGTAACCGGGGTGGACCTTTGCCGTCCGTTCATCGAGTTCGCCAGGGACCATAGCGTCTACGAAGAGGTCTACCTGATCGGAGATATGGAGGACCTCCATGAGGTACCGAACGACGAGTTCGATCTCGCCGTCTCGTACGTAACTCTCGTTGATGTTCCGGACATGGGCAGCGCGGTAGGCGAGGCCTTTCGTGTCCTGCGCCGCGGCGGGCGATTCGTCGTCTGCAACCTCCACCCCATGGTCTCTGCGAATCCCGGCTGGATCAGGCAGGGAAACCGGCAGATCCACTATCCGGTCGACCGCTACTTCGACGAGGGTGATCGCAACATCTCTCGACGTGAAGAACAGCCCTGGACCAACTTCCACCGGACATTGTCAACGCAGTTTCAGACGTTCTTTGGCGCCGGCTTCACAGTCGAAGAAGTACGGGAGCCCAAACCGACCGCGGAGCAGGCCGCGCGGTACCCGGTGGTCAGCGATAACCTCCGGGTACCGGAGTTCATCATTTACAGCCTTCGCAAACCCGAGTAACGCTCAAATGACTGAATCGAGGGAACCCTGATGTCGATCGACGGCGAACTGTCCGGCAAGGTGGCCTTCGTCACCGGCGCGAGCAGGGGAATCGGGAAGGCGATCGCCATCGGTTACGCTGCAGCAGGCGCAAGCGTTTGCTGCGTCGCCAGGACCGAGTCCGACCTCGCCCAGACTGTCGCCGATATCCAACGCGCAGGCGGGACCGCGATTTCCGTACCAACGGATGTCACGGATTACGATTCTGTCGTCAACGCGTTCGCCGCAGCGGCAAGTGAGTTCGGCGGGGTCGATATCGTCGTTGTGAATGCGGGCGGTAATTTTGACGACAGCCACGATATCGAAAGCGGCGGCGTGGAGCAGTGGACAAACACTATCCAGGTGAACCTGGTCGGCGCCTACTACACGGCGAAGGCAGCGATACCTCACCTCAGGCGCCGCGGCGGCGGGAAGATCATATCGATAGGGTCGGGCCTGGGCCGTCGCGGCAGGCCGGGCGGGTCGGCATATGCGTCGTCGAAGGCCGGGCTCTCCATGCTCACGCGCGTGCTCGCCCTTGAGTTGTGGCCTCACAACATCAGCGTCAACGAGTTGGTCCCCGGCCCCGTCCTGACCGAGCGCGTCGCCCAGTCGTATGCGCAGGACCCCCAGTCGGTATTCCAGGACGACAGCGAATGGGTCAAGACCCCCGAAGACGTCGTGCCACTCGCCCTCTACATGGCCACCCAGCCCGAGACGGGTCCCACCGGCCAGACGTTCAGCCTGATGCGGCGTGATATGTGACGCGGGGTTGCTGTCCGGACTGTCGAAAACCCGGTCTTCGCCGACGAATTACGAGTGTCCGATATCGTTCTGCACGTTAATACGCCCCGCCTGAGACAAGTGTCTGCACACCGGGACGAGTAGCCTGGGGGAAGCGCCTCAAACGCCGTCGCCCTCCAAACCGCCAGGCCCTGCGGAATACGCGTAATTAGCGTCGTTTAGTCGGCTAACTAAATTTATACATTTTTGTAAATTTACAGTTTCGGATGAACAGTCATAAATACAGAGGCTGCTGACCTTTTGAACTCCCATGGGACCTGCCTCGGCCGCTTCAAGCCTGGTCGCGGCAACTGAGGAGGTCTACCGGCGGTCAGCGTTTTTTGACGGCGCCAGCGCCATGACAGCATAGATACGATGAGGTATTTGCAGCAGGTCACCGGGGAACCGGTCGGCCAGGAGGCGGGCGTGGGCGCGATCGAATTCTTCTACGTCAGTCGGCGCTAGCGATGCTCCGATGCCTGCGCTCGCGCGAATGCGACCCCTCCAGGATTCGGCCGTGTAAGGGATCGCGATGTCATATTCGAAGCTCCTGACGTTAGCGAATCCGCCTTGTTTGACCTCATCGATCCATCCGGGGTGCCGTCCGTTCCCGCCGTAGAGGGTCCAGCTCGGGTTGGCCTGGCGTATGAGATGTTCGGTTGCCGCCGGCACGCTGTCCGGCAGTGGAAGCCAGTCCAGCGATGCGATGACGAGGTGCCCGCCAGGCTTCAGGATGCGAAAGGCCTCGTTGACAGCCGAGGCTGACTCAAACCACCACCAACATTGCCCTGCGACCACCAAATCGAAAGACCTCGACGGCAGCCCGGTGGACTCGGCTGTTGAGTTGACGTACTCCACCCGGACACCAGCGGTTCTGTCCAGGTTTTGGGCCTCCCTCGTAATTGCTTCGGCGGGATCAACTCCGACCACCCTGCCAGCGCCCCGGACTGCGAGTTCGCGGGCCACAGTACCGGTACCCGTCCCAAGGTCCACAGCCCGTGCCCCTCGGATGGATACTTCGTGCTGCTCCAGTTTCGCGAAGAAGCTGTCAGGGAAACCCGCGCGGTGCCTGGCGTAGTCGGACGCGGTATTGCCAAAGTCCACACCCCGCATTTCACGGGCTCGCGGAGTGGGATCGTGATTACCAAGGTCCATCCATCTTCCTCGCAGCCATGTATCGTCTATGGTCGTCCACCAACTATCTCCAACCCAGGCGCCTCAAAGGCAACCAGGAAGTCGAACTCCATCACAGTTATGCATACATGCTAGACCCCATCGACTTCCTGTTCACGGCCCTCGTGTTGGGCGTTGCTGCGTTCGTGATCGGCGCAATTGGCTTTGGCTTCGGACTGACTACGACTCCCGTGCTGCTGCTCTACCTCGATCCGCAGACCGTCGTGATCGTGGTCAACGCCGTCGCCATCCTGGCATTCGGCCTGATGCTGTTCGAGACCCGCCGGGAAGTCCGCTATCGCGAGTTGACGCCCGTGGCGATAGCGGGCGTTTTGGGCGTACCGGTAGGGGTTTACGCCCTCAGCGCACTCGACCCCCACGCCCTTCGCATCGGCATCGCCGTGCTCGTGCTGGCGCTCACCGTTCTCGTCATCTTCAACAGGCACTGGCGTGTCCCGAAGCCGCAATTCACCGGACCCGTCACCGGGTTCTGCGCCTCAGCGCTTGTGACGGGCCTTGCGATCGGAGGGCCGCTCCTCGTGCTCTTCTTACTTGGGCGCGGCATGGACCGGCAGGGTGTGCGGGCCTCGATGTCGTTCCTCTTCGTCGTCATGTACACCACGGCCGTGGCGGGGTATGCGGTACAGGGCCTGATAACCGCTGAACGCCTCCTGCTGACGGCCGCGGCCATACCGGCGGTGGCCATCGGCTACTGGCTATCGGTACGTCTCACCGGAAGGATGAACGCTGCGGTTTTTCGTCGGGTTGTGATCGCCGTGATTGCGGTAGCAAGCGTCGTGGTGTTGGTGCGGGAGGTGCTCGCGTTATAGGCCCGCCCGGGGTTGGCGACACCCACGCGCGCTTAACTGTCCGCCGCCGTGCTATCGTTCGACGCGGGAGGCACGAAGATGACCAAGCTGGAGTTCGTCGACACACACATCCACCTGTATGACTTGCAGCACCCTGAGTTGGAGTACCAGCATTGGTATCCCACCGAACCGCATCCGGTGATGGGGTGGCAGATTCGGAAACTCGCCGAGTTCAATTTCGTCGCCGAGGACTACATCGCCGAGACCCGGAACGCCAACGTCACCAAGTCGGTGCACGTGCAGGCCGCCCTGGGCAACCCCGACCCGGTCACGGAGACCGAGTGGCTCCAGGAAGCCGCAGACAGGACAGGCTTCCCCCACGGAATAGTCGCCCACGCCGACCTGCGCGACCCCGGCGTGGAGGCCGTCCTCGAACGCCACTGCGCGCACGCCAACATGCGCGGCGTCCGCGACTTCTCCTATGGCGACTACCTGGTCGAGCCGGACTACCACCGCGGCTTCGCGCTGCTCGAGAAGTACAACCTGGTGTCCAGCATGCCGGTCGAGTGGCAGCACATGGAGGACCTCCGGAAGCTGGCGAACAAGTTCCCGAACATCACGATCGTTGTCGATCACACCGCCTTTCCCACGGAGCGAACGGACGAGTACTTCGAGAACTGGAAGAAGGGGTTGGCCATCGCTGCCTCGTGCGACAACATCCGCTGGAAGATCTCCGGCCTCGGCATGGCCGACCACAACTGGACGCTGGAAAGCATCAGGCCGTGGGTGCTCACATCCATCGAGACGATGGGCGTCGACCGTTGCTTCTTCGCCACCAACTGGCCGGTCGACAAGGTATTCAGCACCTACGATGAACTGATAGACGCTTACACTGAGCTGATATCAGGGTTCAGCCAGGATGAACAGACGGCGCTGTTCTCCAGGACCGCGGAGGCGTTGTACCGGATCTAGGCGGGGGTGGCGTTGTGTGCGGGTCCCCGATCGGAGTCGGGGAAGACGAATAATTGGGGCCATACCACCCCACCGTCTTGCCGGACTCCGATCCGGTACCCAGGGGTGTGGGTTGGGGTTTTCCTTCAACGACGAAGCGGCAATCCGCCGCCGGGCCCGCCTCCCCGTCCCCACCGTGGATACCCCGGATCGGGGTCCGGCAAGACGAGTAGCAGGGCCATCACAGGGCACCGTTGTCATCCCGAGCGAAGCCGAGGGATCTGAGACGGTAGTACGTCGACCACGTCTTTCCTGACCTGAACCGGAATCCAGCCGGGCGGTGGAGCCGCAAGTCATACGAGGCCACCTGGAAAATGGCGGGTGCGAAAAAGACTCGGACTGGCCAAAAGCCGTTGTGTTTGGACATCGGCGCGAACGTGGAAGACCGCTTCAGATCCCTCGGCTTCGCTCGGGATGACATGTGTAGGCCCAGGAAGACATGCTTGGGCTCGAGATGGCATGTGGGGGGATTGGGGTGACACGTGGTGAGCGGGATGACATATCTGAGTTTTCGGGATGAATTGTCGAGGGCCGGGGTGACATGTGTGGAAGTTTGGGATGGGATGTTGGGGGCCGGGGGTTGTGAGGTGGTGGGTTATAGCCGCTCCCGTACCCTGGGTACCGGATCGGAGTCCGGCAAGACGAGTGGCGGGTGGGTGAGCCTGTCGGGAGTGGCGGGGGTTGTGAAAGACCGTCTCAGGTCCCTCGGCTTCGCTCGGGATTACATGTGTAGGCGCACGGGATGACTGAGCGGGGGTTCGTGCATCGGCAAGTAGACATTCCCCTAATAATCCCGCAGCGCGCCGTCGCTGGTGATTATGGGATGGCGGTAGTTGATTTGCGGCGGGTGGTGTTTGAGCCCTTCTTCGTTCAGTTCTATGCCGATGCCGGGCGTGTCCGGCACGATTAGGTGCCCGTCCTCGATTCTCAGCGGCTCCTTGACCAGGTCGCGCTTGGGCGACGCGTACTCCGTCCCGGTGTACTCCTGGATCGCGACGTTGTGGATGGCGGCATCGAGTTGCACGCAGGACGCGGTCATGACCGGCGAGCACGGGTTGTGCGGGACCATGCCGACGTAGCTCGCCTCCGCAAGCGCGGCGATTTTCTTCAGGTTCGTGAACCCGCCCGCAACGCTGATGTCCGGCCGCACGTACGCCGACCCATTCTTGTTCAGCAGGTCGCGGAACTGGTAGATGGTGTACAGCCGCTCGCCGGAGGCCACGGGTATGGGGATGTTGTTGGCGACGTGCGCCATGGCGTCGATATTGTCAGGCTCTATCGGGTCCTCGAAGAAGAAAAGCCCGTACGGCTCCAACGCCCTGCCCGCGCCAATCGCTTCGGCCGGCGTCAGCCGGTTCACGACGTCGATCATCAGGTCGAGTTCCGGTCCAACCGCCCGGCGGACCGCCTCGGTGTACGCCACCATCTTCCGGATGACGCCCTGGAACGTGGTCGGCAGCCCGCGCTCGAAGGGGTCGAGCGGGTAGAACCGCAGCGCCGTGTACCCTTCCTCTGCCAGGCGCACCGCGTTGTCGGCCATCTCCTCCGGCGAATCGCCGACCAGGTGGGTGTACACCCGGACTCGCTCCCGCGTCGGGCCTCCCAGCAACCGGTAGACGGGCAGTCCCGCCGCCTTGCCGGCGATGTCCCACAGCGCGACGTCGATCGCGCCTATGGCCGACATCGCGTCGGACCCGCCCCTGAACAGGCACCGGCGGAACATGTGCTGCCAGTGGCGTTCGATGTGGGCCGGGTCCTTGCCGAGCAGGTACTCGGAGCAGTATTCGACCGCGGCGCGCACGTTCACCGGATTGCCGCCGCCGCCGCTCGCTCCGTGCAGGTCGCCGATGCCGACCAGCCCCTCGTCGGTAGTCACCTTGACCCACTGGTGGATCGAGGCCCTGAGGACTTCGACTTTCGTGATTTTCATTTGCCGCCCACCATCATCCGGACGCACGCCTCCATTTGCGGAGGCTTACGACTTCGCGCGGCGGGTCCAGCTTTGAGCTGTAACCCGTGTAGGAAACTTCGGCGACGTACACGTCTCCGAGCGAGTCGACCGCTATGCCGTGGGGCGCGAGGAACTGGTCGGGGCCCTCTCCGCGGACGGGGCTGCCGAATGAGGTGACTTCGTTAAAGTCGGGGTCGAGTACCACCACTCGGTTGCCGAGTCCCGGCACCCCCTCCTGTACCGGCGGCGGGCCTGCCTCGGTGACATAGATGTTCTCGTCGGCGCCCGTGCCGGCCGTGATCGCCATCGGCCGGTGCATGTGTACCTGCTGGATGAATCCGCCCTCCTCGTCGAACACCTGCAGCCGGAAGTTCTCCCGGTCGCACACCACCACACGTCCGTCCCTCAGCACCACCAGGTGATGGGGCAGACTGAACTGGCCGGGGTCGGCGCCGGGCTCGCCCCACGAAAGCACGTGCCGGCCGTCCGGCTCGAACCGGTGGACACGCGAGTTGCCGTAGCCGTCGCTGACGAAGAGGTCGCCGCTGATGGGCGAAATCCAGGCGTCGGTCGGACGGTTGAAGGTGCCGCCTCCCTGCCATTCGGCCGGTTGGTTGGGGGTACCGAGCGTCATCAGCACCTCGCCGGAGGCGGTCGTCTTCTTCACCGCGTGATCGAGGTCGTCCACGAGGAACAGGTTGCCGTCGGGCGCGGCGTACACGCCGTGCGCGCGCTGGTACTCGCCGGCGCCCCAGGTCTCCAGGAAATTCCCGTCCAGGTCGAAGACCATCATCGGGTTGTTCCCGCGATTGAAGACGTAGACGCGGTCCTGTGCATCGACCGCCACCGAGGTGGCTTCCTTGAAGCTCATCGGGTGCGGAATTGCCGGCCATGGCGCGACCGGTTCGTAGACGGTTGATGGGGTCGCTGAAGCTACCATTGTTTCCTCCGGATTCCGTTGAGCAAGAGTCCGACGAGCGTCGATGCAGCTAGATTATCGTCGATAGCCGTAATTCGGCAGGGTATGGTTGGCGCCAAGTCGATTGCGATCAAATCTTCTTCACCCTCACCCCAACCCTCTCCCGGCAAGGGAGAAGGAGTTTTGCAATGGCCTCCACGGGGAGAGGGAGTTTTACAGGTCCCAACTACCGGGTGGGCAAGGCGTAGCGTGAGGTGATGGTAATACCGCCGTCAACCGGAAGCACGACACCGGTCACCCAGCGGGCTTCGTCGCTCGCCAGGTAAACGGCCGCCCACGCCACGTCCCAGGCGGTGCCTTCGGTGCCGAGCGGGGTGGACTCTCTTCTGATCTCCCGCGCCTCATCGCTCAACTCACCCGCCACCATCGGCGTGTACACGGCCCCCGGGGCGATGGCGTTGGCCCGTATGCCGTCGCGGCCGTACTCATTGGCCAGCGTGCGGGTCAGGCCGAAGATGCCCGCCTTCGAGGTCGTGTACGCGGCGTCGCTCCACGCCCGCATTCCGGCCACCGACGATATGTTGATGATCGAACCGCCTCCCGACTCGATCATGCGCGGCACCGCGGCCTGGGATGCGAGCATCATGCTCTTCAGGTTCAGGGCCATCACGCGGTCCCAGTCGTCGGGGTCGATGTCGGTGAGCTTGTCCCGCAGGAGCACACCGACGTTGTTGTCGAGGATGTCGAGTTTGCCGTACCGCTCGACCGCCGCCGCGGCCATTGCCTGGCAGTCTTCCTTCTTGGTGACGTCCGCCTGGAAGACGCTTGCCTCGCCGCCCTCCGCAGCGATCATCCCGAGGGTCTCCTGCGCGTGGTCGACGTCGATATCCACGAGCAGGACCTTTGCGCCCTCCCGCGCGAACAGCACCGACGCCGCTTTTCCGTTGCCGACGCCGGGCCCGCGGGAGCCCGCGCCGGTCACGATGGCGACCTTTCCGTCGAGCCGGCCTGGCCTGTCACTCACGTTGAATCTCCGGTCCTCGCGGGATCAGTCGAGCGTCACGAACACGTTGTGCCGCACCTTGCCGTCCACCGCCCTGCTGATGTGTCCCTGTCCCGTCGTGTCTTCGGCCAGCAGGATCTCGCCGGGGCCAATCACTTTACTCGTACCGTCGCCCACGATGATCTCCACCGCCGCGTCCAGGTTGATGATGAACTGTCGCCGCGGCGCGGGATGGAAGTCGAGATTGTAGTCGGACGGCGTTTCCCGAAAGATCACTCCCGTGGCCGCGAGCCGTTCCGACACGCGCCCGACCGGCGAGTCATGCAGGTCGTACTCGATCTCCTCGAAGTGGGACTGGCCGTCTTGGCCTGTGTACAGGCGGGTGATTTTCAAAGGGGGAACCTCCGGAGTGGTGGGTGGGTGTTGGGGGTACTGTACCGCGAACTTTCGAACGAGGTCCCTCCACGCTTGACGGCCCAAGTGATACCGTGTATCACACAGCAGTCCAAATACGAGCGCAGATAACAATTGCGGGGCCGAACTCCAGGACAGCCAGACCTTCAGCCCCGTCTTGAGTAACTGGCCTGCCTGGACCGGCGCCGATGCCTCGATAGCCAGACCCGCCCGGCGCTACAAAAAAGGAGAAGAAGCGTTGGTGTCAGTTCCCGATTGGTTGTTGCTCACGGCACAGTGGGTCCATCTCATGGGAGCGGTGACCTGGGTGGGTGGCAGCATCTTCTTCAAGTTTGTGATACAGCCCGCTTTTCGCGCCGCCGACACCGGGCCCGGCTCTATGCGGGCAGTCGGCCGTGAATTCGGGAACGTCCTTCGCATCGCCATCGGCATCCTTGTGGTAACCGGAGCGTTCATGGCGATAGTCCACCTGACGGCAGGCGGCAACAGCCGTGTGTACATCGGCATCCTCGCCCTGAAGATCGCCCTCGCCTTCTACATGTTTCTGGTGGTGTGGCTGCGGAGGCGGTCCCACTCGAAAGGCGCCATCAGCGGTTCAGACCATTTCTGGCCGAAGTTGCGACGGACAGCAACCAGCACCACCACCCTGCTGATATTGGGCATCGTGGTAATCGGCCTGGCCGACGTGCTAAGCGCCGTGGGCGGCCACGGCGACGACGGGCATGATCACAGCGGGCCGACGAAGGCCGAAGCTGCGGTCGACGAAGTTGATGACGCGAATGTTTCTGACGACCATCACGAAGGGGAAGAGGAGCTGGTGGAGACGCCGGAGGCTACTGAAGCGGTTGAGGAAGAGGATGACGACGAGGGGGATGATGGGGAGGAGGAGGAGGAGGACGGGCATGGGCATAGTCATTGATGGGTGGGGGTAAGGGCTAACCTTGCGGTAAGCCTCACCGACGACCGCCCTACCGGCGAGTCGCGCCAGGCGTGATCGAGCTACTCGCAGTGGGACTGGCAGGCGTCGCCTGTGTGCGGACGGGTGGTTTTCATGGGGGTGGGCTCCGGGGCGAGGGAATGGAGGATGTTGGGGTGTAGGGTACCGCGAAGTGTTCGGGACCAGCCTTACGGTTTTCACACCCAGAGGGGTTGCGGTCACCGATGTCCCAAACCTCGTTTTCAATTTTGCCGCACTACCGCAATTGGTGGTACAAAGGTTGGATGCGAGTAGATTGACAAGGACGAAGTGGCAAAGCCGAGATGATTGACCCCATAGATGCGCTGGCGTTTTCAATTCAAGCCAATCCCGGTGTTTACGCGCTCCTACTAGGATCGGGCGTTTCCAGAGGTGCTCAGATTCCGACAGGTTGGGAGATAACCCTAGACTTGACACGTAAGTTGGCGGTTGCTTCCGGAGAATCTGCTGAACCCGACCCCGCAATTTGGTACCGCGAGAAACACGGAGAGGAACCAAATTATTCCCGGCTGATCAATGATCTTGCCAAGACTCAGACTGAGCGGCAGCAGTTGTTACGACCGTATTTTGAACCCCACGAACAGGAACGCGAAGAGGGAGCGAAGGAGCCAACAGCGGCACACCGAGCAATCGCCCAATTAGTTGCCCATGGCTTCGTCAAGGTGATCCTAACAACAAACTTCGATCGCCTGGTAGAAAAAGCGCTAGAAGATGCAGGCGTGTCGCCTACGGTGATAAGTACACCAGACCAGGTGAAGGGGATGCTTCCGCTGGTTCACACCGCCAATTGCGTAATCAAACTGCACGGTGATTATCTTGACACTCGCATACTGAACACACCTACAGAACTCGAAGAATATCCGGATGAATTGAGGCAGCTCATAGAACAAGTCTTTGATGAATTCGGGCTCGTCGTTTGTGGATGGTCGGCCGATTGGGACATCGCCCTTCGCGATGGGTTGTTCCGTGCGAAGTCTCGACGTTTCACCACGTATTGGGCAGTCCATGGGCAAGCCAGTGAGGCGGCACTGAGGCTCGCGAGACGACGACGGGCACAAATGATTGACATCGAAGATGCCGACAAGTTCTTTGATTCTGTCCAGCAAAAAGTCGAGTCGATTACCCAGTTTTCTCGACCGCACCCTCTCTCAGTGGAGGCTGCTGTTGCGAGTCTGAAGAGGTACCTGTCGGAAACTCGATACAGGATACAACTCTCAGAACTGGTCGATGAAACTGCAAGCACGGTAATTTCGTCGGTTTCCACTCAGGCCTTTGACCCAAACAACCCTGAGCCCAACAGCGAGTCGATCACCACAAGGGCTCGCGCCTATGAAGCTGCCTGCTCAACGCTACTGTCGATGGCGGCGGTTGGCGGGTCATGGATGGAAGTAGAACACTGTAGCGTCTGGCAACGGGCACTACGGCGCTTAACTGCCGCCCAACATAGTTCCGGCAAGCTAGTATGGCTAGGTTTACAGCGGTATCCAGCGACCTTGACATTCTACACGTTGGGTTTGGGAGCACTTTCGTCAGATAAAATTGACTTAATCGGCTGTTTATTTTCTACCCCAATGCCTCAGCCGGGTGATAAACCTCAAAAACTAGTTCAACTACTTCCTCCCCTCACCATGTTCGATCCTTCTTATGATGTTCAACGAGGGATGCAGTTGTTAGAGGATATGGAGAAGCGTCACATGCCCTTGAATGATTGGGTCCATCAGGCATTGAGGGGGTATTTCAATAACTTCATCTATGATCAATATGATCTAATGTTTGATAAATTGGAAATTTTGATGGCACTTGGGAGTGCATATCATCACAATAGACCTGAAGGTTGGTATTGGGCTCCTTTGGGCTCGTTCCTGTATCGAATTCCTAACCGGAACCACATTTTGGGCGAGATTGAAGAGTCAATCTCAACTTTAAATCATGAGTCACCATTCGTCACAAGCGGTATTTTTGGGGAGTCATCTGAAGAATGCGTTCTTGCGCTCAATAAGTTCAAAGAGTTTGTTGTCGATGTGGCTCGTTCTAAGAACATATTCTGGTGATACGCGCCATGCGAAGCTACCGCCACTGAACCCCCAAGCAGACGTGAATTCTTGGAGTAGTGATTAGTTCCGCTCCAAAAATGTACCGTAGGTCACCACCTACCGTCGCCTGCCGCCCCAATCCACATCATTCCGCTCGACCACTAACCCCCAACTAACCAATGCCCGCTTCGTACGCGCAGCCGGCCCAAAACGCAGGTGCCCAACGTAATCCAATCGCAACGCCGGCCTGACGGGCATTATTCACCTACACCACCCCATTTGCCATCCCCATCCCCCACCACCTATCCTGCCCGTCACACCCCATCGCCCCCTCCTAACCCCGGAGTCCCGCCATAACCACTCACACCGCCACCACCCGGCTGCTCGCGGCAGCAGCCGTCCTCCTCTCGATCCTGGCCGTGGTCGCCTGCAGCGCCGATCCGGCGCCGACAGCGACTCCCGAGCCGACTGCTACTCCTGAACCCACGGTGACGCCGGATCCGACTCCGACTCGTGTGCCTCCGCCTACTCCTACGCCGGCGCGGGACAGGTTGCCGTTGACGCTGCTGCGGATTGACTCGGGGACGACGGGTGAGGACCTGGTTACGCACCTGTTGGCGGGTGAGGACACGTGCTTGAAGTCGATGATGGGCGACTCGAAGTTCAAGCAGTTCGAGGGATCGCTCCTGATGGAAGCCGCGGCGGACCCGTCGTTCAAGACCCGGCTCGTCGTGTGCCTGCAGCGGGACAGCCTGATTGTTCTAGGCACCCGATTGATCGGCGCAAATCTGGGCGGATGGGTCCAGGAAACCCGGCAGTGCGTCACCGCCGTCGCATTCAATAATCCCGAACTGGTCTTCCTGGCCCTCGGCGCGCCTGATGTGGGAGCGGACCCCTCGGGCACGGATGAGTCCCACGGAGTCCTGCTTGACCTGTACGAGTGCCTGGACACTGCGGAAAAGGTGCGATTCACGGTCGAGATGATGTCCAACTCGCTGGTAGCGGCGCCCTTCACCGGGCAACACTTCCTCGAGTCCCTGCCCGAGGGCGAGGTCGAGTGCCTGGAGACCAATTTGCCGGGGCCCGTATTCGCGATGGTCGCCGAAGCGCCGTCGGTCGGCGGCGGTGAACTCAGCGATGCGCCGCCGGAGTTGCTGGCCTGCGTCTCTCCCGAGAGTCTCGGCCGAATCCCGGGGGAGGTCCTGGCTCTAGGCATGGGCGCGACCAACGAGGCCTCACGCGCGTGCATCGCCGGCTTTGCCTCTGAAAATGGCCAATACCTTGAACGGGTGCAATCTGTTGCTGAGGACTCAGGGGACATTTCTCCAGAGGATTCCCTGGACATAGCCGAGGGGGGATCGAGGCTCCTCAACTGCCTGACCGACGAAGAGCTGGCGCAGTTCCAGGAGAATTACCTGCCTGCGATGCTGCCGTAGGGGTCAGGTTGGGTTGTGGTGGTGACTGCGTGCCCAGGTCCGCGCCCCACCGTGGGTACCGCCCCGCATCGGGGTGCGGGGAGACGATGTAAGGGGTGCGGGGAGACGAAGTTAGGGTTCAGGGAGACGATGGAGTGGGCGCGTGGAGGTGATGGGGTGCGGGGTGACGTTCTTTCGCCGGCAAGTCGAGGGGGGCCGTGGATACTGGTATTCGCCGGTGAGCCGAGGGGTGCATCGACGCCGTGACCACCCACGCACCCCACTGTGGGTACCGGCTTTCGCCGGCAAGTCGAGGGGGGCCGTGGATACTGGTATTCGCCAGTGAGCCGAGGGGTGCATCGACGCCGTGCCCGCCCACGCACCCCACCGTGGGTACCGGCTTTCGCCGGCAAGTCGAGGGGGGCCGTGGATACCGGTATTCGCCGGTAAGACGGAAACGGTCACATCTCCATGTGCGGCGACATTTGTTAATCTTTATATCGGCTCTTTTATCAAAGGGCGCAGTCGCCCCGTTTTTGCGTTTCCCGGTTGATTCTTGGTTACTGACTCGCGAGCGTCGCTGCCGTTGATGAGGAGAACCAACACCAGAGGAGCGTAATATGAACATCTACGTAGGCAATCTGTCGTTTGACGAGACAGAAACCAGCCTGAGGGAAGCCTTTGCCGCCCATGGCGAAGTGACCTCTGCGAGAATCATCTCGGACCGCGAATCGGGTCGATCCCGTGGATTCGGATTCGTGGAGATGAGCAACGACGAGGAGGCTCAGGCCGCCATAGCGGAACTGAACGGCAAGGTCATGAACGGCCGCGAACTGAGGGTCAACGAGGCCAGGCCGCGAGGGGACCGAGGCGGATCTCGAAGGGGTCCCGGCGGCGGCGGCCGCTGGTAAGCCAGCACGCGTCAAGACCGGGCCGCTTCGCTCTCCAGTAGGAAGCGACCCTCCCGGCAAACGGCCCGGTTCTCAACCCATATAAAGCAGGCTCGCTTTCGCCGAGTCTGCTTGGTCTTTTATTCCGTGCCCAGGGGCATGGGCGGGGATGTCGTCTCCGACAACACATCGCCGCCTCCGCGCCGTGAACACCCACGCCCCACCGTGGATACCTCCCCGCATCGGCGTGCGGGGTGACGATGGAGGGGGTACGGGATGACGACCTTTCGCCGGTAAGACGAGGGGGTACGGGCCGCCAATCCATAACGCCGGTTCCCGCCACCCGAGACCCTTTGGCTTCGCTCAGAACCTGCCCCGCACGAGATGCGGGGGTGACATAGAGGGTGTTGAGGGTGACGTGCCCGCATCCCAACGCGGAGACCGCCCCGCATCGGGGTGCGGGGTGACGATGGAAGGGGTGCGGGATGACGATGGCGGGGGTGTGGGATGGCGATGGAGGGGGATTGGGATGGCGTCGTAGGGTTTCGGGATGAAGATGAGGGGGGTGAAGGGTAATTGACGACCCCCATTCCAGTCCTTACTATCCCGCCACCGTTCACACGCGTGACTTCAGCGTCTTTCCCGGGGGTAAATCGTGAAGTACGACTACATCGTCGTCGGCGCAGGGTCGGCGGGGGCGATCCTCGCCACCAGGCTCACTGAAGACCCCAAGACGTCGGTGCTCCTGCTCGAGGCCGGGCCGGACTACCCCGACATCGACAGCCTGCCGGAAGAGGTCAAGTACGGGTATCCGTCGACCAAGGCCATCTGGGACAGCGACCACAACTGGCAGTACAAGGCACGGGGCACCGACCTGGCCGACATCGACGTGCCAAGGGGTAAGGTGACCGGCGGGTCGAGCGCCATCAACGGCCAGATATTCCTCCGCGGAATCCCCGAAGACTACGACGATTGGGCGGAGTGGGGAAACGACGAGTGGAGTTTCCAGAAGCTGGCGCCGTACTTCAACAAGGTTGAGACGGACACCACTTACATGGACAGCCCCGGAGACTTCCACGGCTCGGACGGGCCGATCATCTGCAACCGGTTTCCGCAGGAAGAGTGGAAGGCGGCGAACAAGGCGTGGTTCAGGGCCTGGCGGGATGCTGGGCATCCGTATTGCGAAGACCACAACGCGCCCGACACCACCGGGGTGGGGCCTACGCCGCTGAACAACCCGAACGGCATCCGCTGGTCGACGGCGATCGGGTACCTGGGCCTATCGCGCCACCGGCTCAACCTGACCATCAGGGCCGACGTCATGGTCAAGCGAGTGGTCTTCGACACGGCCACCGAACGCCCGAGGGCGTCCGGCGTGGAGGTGGTCTCGGGCGACGAGACCTTCGTCGTCGAGGCCGACGAAATCATCCTGAGCGCCGGCGCAATCGGGTCGCCGCAGTTGCTGATGCTCTCCGGCGTGGGTCCCGCCAGCCACCTGCGTGAGCACGACATAGAGACCGTTATCGATTTGCCGGGGGTCGGGCAGAACCTGGCCGACCATCCCATCCTCACCGTGCTTTGGGCCACGAAACCGGAGGTGGAGCTACGCCAGTTTGAGCCCAATCACCAGATCATTGTCAGATATACGGCCGAGGGCTCGCCGCTGAAGACCGACATGATCATCTACCCGAGGGCGGCTGCAGGCATGGACCACAAGGGCGGCAAGTTCGACGAAATGGTGGGGGTTGCGGCCACCCTGGCGGTGAACCTGGCGCTGTCGAAGGGCGAACTCCGGCTTCAGTCGAACGACTACCGCGACTATCCCCTGCTGGACTACAACTTCTTCGACCACGAGGAGGACCTGCGAAGGGCCCGGGAAGGCGTTCGCATGATTGTGGACACGGAGGACCACCCTGAGATGGCCGCGCTGATCGAGGGGAGGGTCGACCCGGGGGACACCGACCTGGCGTCGGACGCGGCCCTGAACCGTTGGATGAGAGAGTCCGTCGCGACCGGCCACCACATCTCCTGCACGGCGAAGATGGGGCCGAGTTCAGATCCTATGGCCGTCGTGGACCAGCACGGCAAGGTCTACGGGGCGGAGGGACTGCGCGTGGTGGACGCTTCGATAATGCCGGAGTGCGTGCGGGCCAACATCAACTTCACCGTCCTGGCGATCGGCGAGCGCGTGGCAGAGTTCATCCGGCAGGGGAAGTGAAGCGGCGGGGCTTTCGGTGTCCCAATTGACTCCCCCCGGCCCAGTCCATACCATCCCGCGGCGGCAATCCCGCACACCACGTAAACCGCACGTCCGGGGGTAAAGGGTGAAGTACGACTACATCGTCGTCGGCGCAGGGTCGGCGGGCGCAATCCTCGCCACGAGGCTCACCCAGGACCCGAACACGTCTGTGCTGCTGCTGGAGGCGGGACCTGACTACGCCGACTTCGATAGCCTGCCGGAAGAGGTCAAGTACATCTACAAGTCGACCAAGAGCATCTGGGACAGCGAGCACAACTGGCAATACACGGCACGGGGCACCGACGAAGCCGATATCGAGGTCCCCAGGGGCAGGGTCACCGGCGGGTCAAGCGCTATCAACGGAACGCTCTTCCTCCGCGGCATTCCCGAGGACTACGACAGTTGGGCGGAGTGGGGAAACGATGAGTGGAGCTTTCAGAAGCTGCTGCCCTACTTCAACATGGTGGAGACGGACACCACCTACATGGACGACACGGGGGACTTCCACGGCGTCAGCGGGCCCATCATCTGCCACCGGTTCCCTCAAGAGGAGTGGCTCCCGGGCAACAAGGCCTGGTTCGAAGCCTGGCGAGACCAGGGGCAGCCGCTTTGTGAAGACCACAACGCACCGGACACCACCGGCGTGGGACCCGCTCCCTACAACAGTCCCAACGGCATACGTTGGTCCACGTCCCTGGGGTACCTTGGCCTGTCGCGCCACCGGCTCAACCTGACCATCAGGGCCGACGTGATGGTCAAGAGGGTTATCTTCGACATCACCGGCGAACGCCCGCGGGCGACCGGCGTCGAGGTGGTCTCGGATGATGAGACGTTCGTCGTCGAGGCCGAAGAGGTCATCCTCAGCGCGGGCGCCATAGGGTCGCCCCAGTTATTGATGCTCTCCGGAGTAGGTCCCTCGGACCACCTGAGGGAGCACGGTATTGCGACTGTCATCGACTCGCCGGGTGTCGGCCAAAACCTGGCCGACCATCCCTTGTTGACCGTACTGTGGGCTACAAAGCCGGAGGTGGAGCTGGACCGGTTCGCCCCGAACGCTCAGGTACTGGTCAGGTATACGGCCGACGGGTCTTCGCTGGAGAACGACATGATCGTCTACCTGTCCGCGGCCGCGGGCAGGGAGCGCCAGTTCGGCGGCGAATTCGGCGAGATGGTGGGCATGATGGCGGCCCTCGGCCTGAACCTCGCGTCGTCGAAGGGAGAGGTACGTCTACGCTCCAACGACTACAGGGACCACCCCTGGCTCGACTACAACCTCCTGGACCACGAGGAGGACCTGCGAAGGGCCCGGGAAGGCGTTCGCATGATTGTCGGCCTGGAGGACCACCCGTCGATGGCCGCCATGATCGGCAGGAGGGTCCACCCGGCGGACTCCGACCTGGAGTCGGACGCGGCCCTGGACCTCTGGATGAAGAGGTACGTCGGGACCGGGCACCACATCTCCTGCACCGCAAAGATGGGGCCCAGCACGGACCCGATGGCCGTCGTCGACCAGTACGGCAATGTCTATGGGGCGGCGGGTCTGCGTGTCGTGGACGCCTCGATAATGCCGGAGTGCGTCCGGGCAAACACGAACGCCACCGTCCTGATGATCGGCGAGCGCGTGGCAGACCTGATCAAACAGGGGAAGTGATAGTCAGGGGTCTGGCCGCTCCCACGAACAACTGCCTCACGAAATGGGCAGGGCGCTCCTGTTGTTTATGCCGCCGATGGCGATAATGCCCGTGGTGCTGACACCGCCAATTGCCACAACGCCCATCGAGTTGATGCCGCCGATAGCGACAACGCCCATGGCGTTCACGCCGCCAATTGCCACGAATCCCATGCTGTTGACGGGACCGATCGCGACGAGGCCCATAGCGTTAGTAAAGCTGATCGCCACAAGGCCGATGGCATTCCATACTCCTGCCGCGACAAGGCCGATGGTGTGGGCGCCCACTGCGACAGAATCGACGGTGAACCACCACATTTGTTTGGGTTCCGACATGACGTACGCCTCCCTTTCGGCGGCACTGTAGCAGAATGGGTTCCTGGCACAACCACCGGCGATCCCTCAGTCGCCAGATGGACTCGCCAACCGACGTTCCAGCGAGTTGAATGCCTCGATCAACTCCGGCGCCTCGAATGCGCGGTTCCGTCGGCCCACGTTCACCTGCGCGAGTACGCCAGCCTTTGCGAGCCGCTGAATCGCCTGGCTGGTCGCCTGGAACGACCGGTCGATCATTTCCGCTGCGGTGGATACGGTGAGCACCGGAGCGGCGGGCAACGCTTCGATCAGCGCGTGGACCGCGGAGTCGCGACGGACTGGACCGACGCGTAGTCGCCATGACGACTGCAATGCGCGCACCTCCGCGTCAAAGTGGCTGGCCTGCTCCACCGCCTGCCCACAGGCGGAGGAAAAGAATGCGACCCAGCGGTTGATCCCCGAGTGCGCTGCGCTGGAATCGGGCGCGCCGGCGTAGCGGGTCCCGGTGAGGCCGCTGACGTAGTCCATCGACCGCGCGGCCAGGACGAGGGACACAGGAGGAAGGATGAGCAACCCATAACCGCGTCGCCGCAAGACCAGGTGGACCAACGCGCGCCCGGCCCGGCCGTTACCGTCCACGAAAGGATGGATCGTCTCGAACTGCGCGTGGGCAATCGCGGCCTGGGCCAGAGCCGGAAGTGAGTCTTCGTTGCAGAAGGCACACAAGTCCCCCAACAGAGCGGAGACTACCTCCGGTGGCGGCGGAACGAATGCGGCCGAACAAGGGTTATAACTGCTGCCGCCAATCCAGTTCTGGACCTTCCGTATGCGGCCGCCGTGATCCTCGATGTTCGTCCCGGCCAACAAGCGACGGTGGACTTCCAGCAAGACATTGACGGTTATCTGTTCGCCGGGTCCCACCGCCTCAACGCCCCATACCATTGCAGCTATATTGCCGAGCACCTCAACAGCAGTCACGTCACCGGGTTCTTCGCCCATCTGGCGGGCAGCGTCGGCACGGAGCAGACGTCGACCCCCGATGACAAGGCCTTCTATTCGCGACGATGCGACAGACTCGGCGCGGAGAAGCAATCGGGCCAGTGACTCGGCTCCGGCAAGAGCCGACCCCGACGCGTTGAGGCGCACCAGCGCGGCCTCGGCATCGCTGACGTCCGCGGCTACTTCACCGTCGAGCGCGAAGGGCCGGCCTGCCAGCGAATCGGGCAGGTAGATTTCGTAGTCGCAGGGACGACGATCACGCCGGGTCAGGCCAGCCGGATCGCCCTCCCATCGGCGAGTCTCAAACCTTGCCATTTGCCTCCCCTTATTCAAGGATAACCCGGATCCTTGAATAAGGAACGCGCTTGTTCAAGTTTCGGCGTCAGAGTTCGTATTGGGACGCCCGAAAATCACCCGCTAGGGCCTTTACGGGCCTTGACCGCGTCGCCTCATGACCTCGACGATCGGTACGGCCAGAATCACCACGGCCGCCGCTACCAGGAAGGGCAGGCCGACGAGACCATCGTCAATATCGCCCAGGACTCCGCTTCCTGCCGACCCGACGACCACGCCCAGCGAGTACACGGCGTAGAAGATGCCGAAGGCCATCCCGCGCCGGTCAGCGCCCGTAGCGCCGATTACGAGCGCGGTGGCCGATGGGAACACGATGCCGTACCCGAAGCCGAAAACGGCCATGCCTACCGCGACTCCCGCGTACTCCGTGAAGAAGCCAATTATGGCCAGTCCGACGGCAACCCCGACGAGGCCGACGATCAGGGGGCCGAAGCGGCCGAGCCGGTCGGAGGCGCGGTTGAGCGGACTTGCCATCACCAGCATGGCCACGAACGCATATATGCCGAAGCTGTACCCGGTCCGCGCCGCGGTCACTCCCTGGTTTTCCAACATCAATGGCAGATATGCGACAAGCGCGCCGATGCCGACCGTGATTGCGAATGCGGCGCCGTAGGCCGACCACAGCGCGGGTCTCGTGGAGGCGCGTTGTTGCTGGGTCGGACCGGCGTCCGAGCCGACGGCGTCGGAGGTCACGCCGTCATCGCGGGCCACGAGCAGGAAAATTACGAGCGTCGCTAGAAGAATCGCGGAGTCTACGAAGAAGACCGCGTCGGCGCCCCACGTGTCCCGCAGGACGCCGGCGACCGGCGGTCCGACCAACGCCGCAACGGCGATCAGCGCTCCGGTCAGTCCCATGGCCCGGCCCCACCGGTCGGCCGGGGCCCGATCGCCGATCATGGTGAACGCGCCCGGCGCCAGCACGGCCGCGCCGATGCCGTGAATGGCCCTGACAGCGATCAACTGCTCAGGCGTCTGGACCAACGAGTAACAGAAGACGGCAACGGTCGTGATCGCCAGCCCAAGAGCGATGGGAAACCGGCGGCCCCACCTGTCGAGCACGTAGCCCGCGCCCAGGTTGCCGAAGAGGTTTGTGAACGAGTAGGCCGCGACGACGATGCCGACGATCGCCACCGACGCGCCGAGGCCCTCTGCGTACGGAGCGATGGTCGGAAACTGGACGAAAAGGTCCAGGAACACGGCCAGTACGACGAGCCGCGCGGCCCATATGGTGTAACGGGCGATGCCCGCGGAGTGGAGTGTCCCTGAAGCCATGCTTTCCGCGTTGAATTACCGCGATCAATCAGTGTAGCGCGTGCGGTCGTACCAGGCGACGATCGCGGTGCTTAGTGTTGAGCATCCGGGCGACGTGTGCCTTCAGATACTGACATGTCGACTTATCGCCTAAGCTATTTCGACCTTCAACTCCAACATTTTCATTTTCAAATCGCCAAAAGACAATTCGTCGACAGTGACAAAGTACCCCTTGGGCAACATATGAGGCGCCTGAATCCTGGCGAACAATGAGCATGGAGGGTTAATTGGAAACACCGCAACTGGCATCGGATCAGACAACTTAAAAATAGGTGCGTATATATTGCGCAAGCCGAAATTAGAGGAATTCCAGTGAAGTTGGAAGTGTGCTAATTCTCCAGTTGGTGATCTGATGTATGGGTGGTCATGCACTAGGTTTTTCTTCCCCGTAGGTTTGAACCCTTCATTACCACGATACTCGAATCTCCCATGATTGGTCCACAATTCAATCAGCGCTGAATCCACAATAACGTCCGATGTGTTTGTGATTCCTAGACGTAACGTATTGTCTAAATCATTGGATGGATTGTTTTGAATCTCATGATTCCAAGCATAATCCAAACCTATAATTAATTCCAAGTCCGGGCCTTTTCGTCTGTGCCTGACCAATTCGATTTCATAGTGCTCCATAGGCTCTGATTTGAAATTATACCGTTTGTAATATCTTTTGTCCTTTGCCTGCCATACTTCGCCTATTCCCACTTGTACCTGTACCACAAACACCAAGCGTTGATCATAAACTATCTCCGATATCCGAAAAAGATCAGGGCCAGGTCTAGGGCTTACGTTGTGTGTAATTAAGTTCTCAATCTGCTCTTTACTTACTTCATTTTTTTCGAACCCTATGACTTGCCGATTGTTGCTTCTTGGGATTGGAGTTCCCGTCTCGTCTTTGTCTTCAGGAACACCGTAGATCAAATCTCCGCCATCAGAATTCATGAACGCGGAAACATGTTTACTAATGTCCTCCCCCTTTTTGTTGCTTAGCAAACTACCTTTATCCTTGTAATCAAGATGGAGGTCTTCCGGCACCGCGTCCTTGAGCATGCGCCTGAGCCTTTCACTTGACCAGTCTTCAAATGGCAGCATCCAGTGCTCCAATCCACAATTCCGCCGGAATCCGCCTTGGCCCGACGTTAGGCCACTCATCCCCCCAAGAAATGGGTGAGGGTTCGGCGTACGAACGTATGATCTATAGATCGTATCTGATAATCGACGGCTACGGGGCTGACCAACGAGCCATTGGATACGAGTCGATCCAGACAGCTCAGACCTCACGCCGGCTCTTCGGCCACCTCGCCTGCCGGCTGTGGGGGCTGGCGGTGGATGAGCCGGCCAAAGAAGTTCGGGATGGTCTCGTTGAAGAGCAGGTAGACGATCGGCAGGACGATGAGCGTGAGTACCGTGGAACTCATCAGCCCGCCGATGACCACAGTCGCCAACCCAGCGCTGATCAGTCCGCCGCTCCCTTCGGAAACGACCGCCAGCGGCAGCAGCGCGAAGCTGGTGGTGAGGGCGGTCATGAGTATGGGCCGGAGGCGCACACGCGCGCCGGAGACCAGGGCGTCGTAGACGGACATGCCCCTTTCCCGCTGCTGCTCGACGAAGGTGATCAACACGATGGCGTTCGTGACGACTATGCCGATGAGCAGGAGAATGCCCATCATTGCCGGAAGCCCGAGAGACCGACCCGTTACAGCAAGCGCGACGAGCACCCCTATAAGCGCGAACGGCAGCGTGGTCACGATCACAAACGGGTTTCTCAGGGAACCGAGGCTGGCTACCATGACCAGGTATACGAGGACGATTCCGATGGCCATCGTGACGAAAATGGCCTGGAAGCCCTCCGCGATTTCGGCAAATATCCCGCCGCTGGTGACGTTGACGCCCGGCCGTTCCGTAAGTCCCTCAATCTTCTCGTCTATGAGCGCCCCGACCGCCTGCGTGTCGTCCACGATTATGTCGCCGGTGATCCTGGCCGAACGCACACCGTCCGTACGGCTGATGGAAACGGGCCCCTCCCTGACGATGGGATCGGCGATTTCTCCCAGTGGCGCTGTGCCTGCCGGGCCGACGATGACGAGAGACTTGACGCTCTCAATGCCGGCCGCGCTCCGCGGGTCGCCGACCAGCACCACGTCTACCGTTTCGCCGTCTACAGTCATTGTCGTGACCGTCTGACCGATCAGGTACTGGCTGATTTGCAAGCCGACCTGGCGCGTGGTCAGCCCGATGCGGGCTGCCCTTTCGGGGTCGACCTGGATGGAGATTTCGTCGCGCGCCTGGGCTACGGTGTTCTCGAGATTGACGATGCCGTCGACAGTCGACAACCCCGCGAACAGCTCTTCTGAAGTGGCGGAGATTTCATCGTAGTCGGGTCCCGTGATGAAGATTTCCACGCCGCCGGAGGGAGGGCCGTCCTGGACCTCGGAGATGCTCACGGAACGTCCCGGCCTGGCGAGTTCGTTCCTGAGGGTGTTGGCGATGTCGTCGGGCGCGTCGCCAGGCAAATTGGCGAAGAAGCTGGCCTGTTCGGGACCGCCTGGCGCAGGCCCAAAGATCAGGTCCCTTGCGCCAATGCTCACCGTGTATGCGTCGGATATTTCGCTCAAGCGCTCTTCGATCTCGATCACCTCGGCCACGGTCTCATCCACGGGAGTGCCCGCAGGCAGCGCAAGCTCGATCCGAAGGGCCCGGTCGTCCCCTCCGCCGAACAGGTTCACGGGAATGATGGCGGTCAGGCCCAGGCTCAGGACGGTTATCAGAATCGCGGACGCCATCGTGACGAGCCTGTGTCCCAGGACCCACTTGAGGATCGAGCCGTATACGCGTTGCATCCAGGTTTCCGGGAGCTCGATTTCTCCCTCGTCGCCCGCGCCCTCGGGCAGGTCTCCCGGCCGGAGGAGCAACGCGCCCAGCACCGGGACCGCCGTGAGGGCGACGATCAGTGACGCGATCAGCGCGAACGTCACTGTGAGGGCGAACGGGAGGAAGAATGCCCCGACGAGCCCTTCGATGAACGCCAGGGGCAGGAAGACGACAACCGTCGTCATGGTGGAGGCGAATATGGCCGGGCCCACCTCCGTGGTCGCCTCGAGGGCGGCGCGCCGCCTGTCGCGCCCAGCCTGGATGTGCCGATAGACGTTCTCGAGCACGACGATGGAGTCGTCCACGACGCGCCCCACCGATATGGCGAGACCGCCGAGGGTCATGAAGTTGAGCGTCATGTCCTGCCACGACATCAGCAGGATGCCTGTGAAAACGCTCAGGGGTATCGACAGCCCGATGACCACCGTCGGGCGGAGGGTGTTGAAAAGGCCGCGAGCTACCGTGGGGCGGATCGTCATCATGAAGACGAACACGACGGACACCGCGAACAGGAAACCGAACAGGGCTTCCCTGACCAGGTTGTCGACCTGGTTCTTAATGGCTGGTCCCTGGTCGGACACGACAATGATCTCGACGTCGGGCGGGAGTCCGGCAATTCCATCGAGGGCTTCGTTGACTGCGGTGGTCACGTCCAGCGTGTTGGCCTCAGCGGTTTTGGACACGGCAACGCTGATTCCGGGCCTGCCGTTTGTACGGGAGATGCTCCTGGGCCTGCCTGCGCCGAAGGTCACTTCGGCCACGTCGGAAAGGCGGACCGGGCCCAACTCGGATGCGCCCACGATGACGTCCCTCAAGTCCTGGACCGACTCGAACTCGTGGGTCGTCTTGGCGATTACCGCCTGGTTGCCGTCGAAGACCACACCGGCGGGCAACGTGAGGTTGTTCTCGCGCAAGGCGCTCGAAATCTGGAACAGGGAAACACCGGACGCGTTTGCCTTGCCGGCATCCACGACCACCCGAACACTTCGATCCACCTCCCCTGCCAGGACGATTTCCATCACGCCGTCGATGCCGGAAATTTCGGGCAGGATGCGAGACTCCACGATGCCCTGGATCTCGGCAACACTCCTGTCCGACACGACGCTGAATTCGATGACCGGGAATTCGTCGGGATTAAAGCGTCCTATGGTTGGTTCCTCGACTCCGGCTGCGAAGGTGATGCCGGTGACGGCGGCGGCGATGGCGCTTTCGGCTTCAGCCATGTCTGTGCCGTACTCGAACGTTGCAAAGACGGCGGAGTTGCCCTCGAAGGACGTCGACTGGACCGACTCGAGGCCGTCAGTCCCGGCGATGGCCCTTTCGATGGGACCTGTGACGTCCTGGACCACTGCCCCCGGGTCTGCAGAAGGGTAGGCGGCGAATACCGTGACGAGAGGGAACTCGATCTGCGGGAATAATTCGACCTGGAGCGTGCGATAGGCGAAGATACCCGAACCAAGCACGACTAAAATGGCCAAAATCGCCGCCGTTGGACGGCGTAATGCCATCGACGTCAAAAATCTCACCTGGGCAACTCCCTGATTTCGAGCCGCGGGCCATGACGCCCGCACGTCATGGTCACGGGCTCTTTCTCACTACGACGGTACAGAAGATCAGGTTTGGCGGTGGTCCGTCCTGGTCTATAAGAAACATTCGATACGCCTGGTTACCGGGAATCAACCAGTGAAGTAGAGGGTGATGATCCGTACGACCTCATCCCTGGTGATGACGTTAGCAAAATAGTCGACGATCGCCGCGACGACCTCGTCCCTCTCGATCTTCCTGTCCCTGTTCGCGTCGTATCTACTGCCGATGGGTCCGAGCCTTTCATCGATCACGGCGATGGTTACCGTGATGGCTGCGCTGGCGCCGGATGGCCCGGTGGCGGTCACTTCGACGGTGAATGTGTACGGTTCTGTATCGTAGGCCAGCCTCGTGCCGGCGCCGACTCTGATCTGTCCCGTCTTCGCGTCGATGGTGAACAGGGCCGCGCCTGCGCCGCCTAGCGTGTAGGCCAATTCACTGCCGACGGCGTCGCTGGCCGAAACAGGCATGCCCACGTCAGTACCCACGATTGAGAATTCGGCTATGGATCGCCTCGCGGTCGGGCCGTCCGCAAACACTGGCGTCTCGCCTGAAGCAATGGTCCTGGCGCTCATCGCTTCGGACCACATCCCGTCCCCGGAAGCGCTGACGGCGCGCACCTGGATGTCGTACTCGACGTTCCCGGACAGGCCGGTAACGTCGTAGGTCAACGGACCGCTGGTCCAGGCATCGTCCACCGGGGTCCAGCGTGCGTCCGACTTGTCGGATGCGTCGCTTTCGATATGGCGAAGGTCGTAAGACGTTATGCCGGCGCCGCCGGTCCGGCCCGGCGGCGTCCAGGAAACGGTGAGTGATTCAAAGCCCGGCGTGACGGCGCTTATTGCCGGCGCCCCCGGCAGGTCCTCCCGGCTCATGAGGACTGTGTAGGTAAGCGACGCCTGGCCGTCCTGGGAAGCGACCTCTATTTTGAGGATGTTGATGCCCGAACCTATATCAACCTGGCGCCCATCCTGCGAGCGATCAGCATCTGCAATTTGATATCCATCATTGTCCAGGTACCAGATAGTTGCATTGTGTTCGTTAACCGAGGTCACGGTGACACGGGACGGGACCAGTGCTGTGTATTCGGTCTCGTAGGGGTCAAACGGAGGGGTCAGAGAACCCGGTCCGATGGTCAGGCTGCTCAGCAGCACATCACAGAACGGCAGTCGGACGTCGACAAGGTCGGACTCTTCCACGACTCGAAGACCCTGGGGGATGCAACCGTCCAACCGGTTTCCGGAGATGAACAGCCGTCGCAGGTTGTACAGGTCGCCAATCCCAGCCGGTATCTCGCCGCTCAACTGGTTGCCCGACAAGTCCAGCGTCGTCAGGTTCGGCAGGTTACCCAACTCCGCCGGTATTGGCCCGGTCAAGAGGTTGCCCGACAGTGAGAGTACGTACAGGTCGGACAGCCCGTCTATCCAGGCAGGCACTTCTCCGGTCAACTGGTTGTCGGCCAGGTACAACTCCTTGAGGTTTGACAGACTGCCCAACTCCGCCGGTATCCCGCCGGTCAATGAATTCCCGGAGAGCGACAACGTTCGCAAATTGACGAGCGTGCCCAACTCCGCCGGTATCGGGCCGTTCAGCCTGTTGCCTCCCAGGGACAATGACAGCAGATCGCTGAAGTTGCCGAGCCAGGTCGGGACCGGTCCTGTCAATTCGTTGTCTCCGACGGACAGGGACCGCAATCTGGAAAGTCCGCCCAGTTCCACCGGCAAGGACCCGGTCAGTTGATTGTCCCTGAGGTCCAGCGCTTCTAGACTCGACAGTTGACCCAAAGAGGCCGGGATGGTCCCGGTCAATTGGTTGCTCGACAGCAATACAGCTCGCAATCGGGTGAGGTTGGCCAGTTCCGCCGGTATGGACCCGGTCAACTGGCGCCCGTACAGGTCCAGTTCCGACACACGCGGGGGAGTCCCGCCGATGGTCACACCATCCCAGTCCTCAATGGGAGTCAGGGCTGACCAGTTCAGCTTCCCGGTCCCGGCCAGGGCGTACCGCGCATCCAGCAACGTCTCGCAGTCTGAGACCAACCCCGGGTTGTTAGCGGCACCGGCCACCGCGCTACCAGTCTCGCAGGTAAGCACGCCTGAATGCCCGTAGACGGTCATGCTCCACGATACGAGTGCCCCGCTAAAGCCCGGAACGCGGTCGGTAACCCTTAACTGCCATTCGCCGCTGGGGTCTTCGCCCAGGTGCCTGGCCGAACCGAAACGGAAGTCTCCGTTCAACCGGACCCGAACATCCGACTCTCCGTCTTCGGCAATGTACTCATATTCGGTGGCCAGGATTGAGACTGCGCCGGACGGCGACACCATCTCGATTTCCAGGTCTCTGAACGAATTGTGCCGCATGGATACGGTGACTTCGACAAATTCAGTGAACTCTATGCCTGTGTCCAGGTGGATCCTGGAGACCGCGGATTGGGCGGAGCCAGGACCGTCTGTGGCCTGCGGGTCTGGGATTCGCAAGTTCAGCAGATCTGAACCGGCGGACGAATTTCGCAGCCGTGGAAGGCCGTACCACCCCTTTGCCAGGTCCACGGCCGCCTTGGCATCCACCACTCCGAATCCGTACTCGTGGTTGAAGTTATAGCGGTCGGAGTCAGAGCCGTGCTCGAAAGCGCCAACTTCCCAGCCGGGGTTTCCCGGATCGTTTTTGCGGGCCGATGCGGCGAGAATCAACTTCAGGTCGCGCCAACCTAAAGTTGGATTGGCGCTGCGCATCAACGCGGCGACGCCTGACACCATCGGCGTGGCGGCTGAAGTCCCGCCGAACTCTTCATAGTAGCGGTCCGAATTTTCGGTGGTGACGATGCCGCGATGCCCTTCTTCCCGATCATTCGAAGGTGCGCAAACCCAGAGGTTGGATCCCATCTCGGAATATGCACTCCGGACGCCGTGGTCATTCACCGAGCAGACCGCGGTCACGCCGTAGAAGTTGGCGAATTCATCGAGATTGGAATAGTCGCCAGCCAGGTGTCCGTTCCCGCCGGCGAAGGCGTAGAACGTGCCGTTGCCGTCGTAACCTCTTTCGAGACCGTTTTCTATCGCGGATTCCCACGTCGCAGGGGCCGGGCTCAACCCCGGGCCGTCCAGGGGTCCCCAACTGTTATTGGACACGGCGGTTGAAGGGCCGTGTCGAGTCATCGCATCCGCCCTGTTGAGGTCCGTGGTGGCGCGCAGGAAGTTGAATCCGTACACGGTCGCCCGTGGAGCAATGCCGCGCACTCCGAATTCGTTGTCACGAGCTGCCAGGATTCCAGATAGGTGCGTGCCGTGATGCGAAAACCTGTGATTTATGTCCCCGCGCCCGGTGTAGTCGTGATTGCGGCTAACGTCTACGTTTTCAGCGAGGTCCTCATGTGTATGGTCCATCCCGCTGTCGACGACGGCGATGTTGACGCCTTGTCCCTTGATCCCTTCAGCCCACACGTCCTGGACGTTGATATCGTGGCCGTTTGAATCGTCGAGATGCCACTGGCATGCGTACAGTGAATCGCGGATCAGTGGATCGTTAAGTGAACGGCTATTGGTTTCACACTCAGAAATGAATTTTGTATAGTCTGTGTCTTCAAAAATAAGCGCAGTGTAAGGAACTGCGCGGAAGCCGGATACCCGCGGGGATGAAATTCTTAAATAATATGTCCCCGCTTCAAAGTCATCACGAATCCGGAAACCAATCCAAAACACCTGGGATGCCAGGCGTCCAATTATGCGGTTGATACTTACGGTGATTTCTGAACCCGCCGCGTTGAAGACCGTAACATCTACTGGTCTGGAGATGCCGCTCCTGGCGAACATGTACACATTCGTGCGTTGAGTGAAGTCGAGCCTGAAGTAGTCCGCGTCATTCGTCGTGTCAATCGTTCCCGCCGCAGGAGAATTCAAAACCAGATTCGTAGCAGTGCCACTCGTACTTCCTGGGTCCGCCGCTGCCTGTGTATGTAGCGTGTAATCGCCTAATGTGGTCTGGTCGGCGCTGAAAACCGCGATGTAGTAGGTCCCACGAGGAAAAAATGCCCGGATGTGGAAATTGCGCTCAACGTCTGTCAAAAGGTCGTCATACCGGGCAAGTAGGCGGCCATTTCCGTCATACAGTTGTCCCCAGGTATCCAATTCTCCGGTCGTGTATATCCACACATTCGTAGTTCGCGACGCCCTTGACAGGTCCAGTCTGAAAACATCCGCGTCTTGCCCGGTGTCGATGCGCCCACTTTGCGTAGAACCCAGCGAAATACTGGTTGCAGCACTTAGGGAATCACCGTGATCGTCGGAGGGCTGCGCGCCTATATCACCCGCGCTCAGAATGACGAAAAGGGCGACCGACACCGCCAGTAGAACCGTCCGTCCGGCGGACGGCAAACGCGAGGCGAAATCATTTGAATTGAGGTACCCGGATTGCTGCCGCCAGGGCAGAAATGGACCGGTTGACTGTCGGCGCATCGCTAGAAACGGCGCCGTCACTTCGGCTGGGCCTCTCTCCACCAGTTGGGACTGGAAATAACCACGCCATTCTTGGCAGCCAGGTCGTTAGACAGTTCGAGCGACGGAAAGCCCGGTCCGGTCTCAATGAAAAAGCCGTTCTCGATGAAACTCAATTCCGACGCATCGTCTTTTGAAATGCCGTTCTCGGAGAAGAAGCTGTAGACCCTGGCCTGGTCCCACTCCGGGTCCAAGGCCAGCAGGACGCCGCCCGGCAGGGTCATCAACTCTCCACCGGACTCCGACCTGAATACCGGCAAATCGTCCTCATCGTGCCCGGACTGTCGTTGAACGATACTGTCCCTGGCGCCGGCGACGACTACCACATCGTCTTTGGTATTCGCGGCGGTCTCCTGCACCACGAGACCGTCCTGCAGAACGACTCGCCTCGTTGCGTCGCCGTCCTCCCATGTATAGATCGTTCCCTGTCCCGGGCCCACGACCGGTGAAACCACTATTGGCACGGACCCCCCTGTTTCCACAGTTAACTTGTCCGGGCTTTTCGGTATTTCCAAGGCCCTGGACCGCTCGGGATCCGGTGTAGCGGTGGAGTTGGCAGAGACGATCACAGCGACGGTAACCACAGGCGTGGGAAGGACGTTGGCGGGGGGAGTGGAGGTCGGACCAGGGACGGATTTGACCTCGTCAGATGAGGAGGCCAGAGGGGTGGATTTGGACTCGTTCGGGACGTTGGGAACGGCGGTCGGCGTCGGCCTGGGTCCGACCGTGGGTGAGGGAGTGGCGGCCGGTGTTGGGCTGGGTCCAACGTCCCGTGTGGGCACGGCCGTGGGATCTGGCGTGCTCGCGACCGTCAGGGTGGCGACAGTGACTTGACGGCTTTCGGCCGCGGGGGTGTCCTCAGCCGCGGGTCCGGAGTTCAGTACCCCGAGGACGACCAATCCCGCCACGCCCCCGACCAACAGCGCCACGGCAGCAATCGATATTGCCGAAGTGGCAAGTCTCCGTGGTTTCAACTCGGACCTTCCCGCACTCCAAGCCGTTCAGAATTCCCCCCTCTCTTGAATCGTGCCATAAAACACATGGTCTTGCCTCGCAGATTTTTGAACGCAACCGGAGACAATCAGACCTGGCGCCAGGTGGGGAGGCGTCCGGACCGATTCCACCTGGCCCGCTACATGTGGATTGTCGGGTTATGGGGTATGTTCACTAGAGAGTGGATATATTCCCCGCGCGTACGGGTAGTTCAACCAACGTAACGCGCCACGCCAACAGGAGAAACAGGACATGCAACTTGGCGCCTTTTCGATCAGCCTCGCCGTGAAGGACATCGGGACTTCGAGGGACTTCTACGAGAAGTTCGGCTTTGAGATTGTCGGGGGCGACCAGTCGCAGAACTGGCTGATCCTAAGGAACGGGACGTGCACAATCGGCCTGTTCCAGGGCATGTTCGAGGGCAACATCCTTACGTTCAACCCGGGATGGGACGCCATGGCGCGGCCGCTCGACGACTACACCGACGTGCGCGAAGTCCAGCGCCGCCTGAAGGCGAAGGGCGTGCGCCTGGTTTCGGAAGCAGACGAGGACGGCTCAGGTCCGGCCAGCTTTACGGCGCTTGACCCAGACGGCAACGCCATTCTCGTAGACCAGCACGTCTGACCGGCAGTCAATCGAACATGGTCGCGGCTGCCCTGCCGGGCCGCGGGCCCGGCAGGGCGGTCACAACGGGTCTGGGTTCAGGCGCCGTTCTTGCAACGTTCGAGCAGCTCTACGGCCGTGTCTGCGATGATGCGGCCGCCGGACTTGACCAGCCTGCTCTGGAAGGTGCTGCGGTGCGTTTCGTAACCCTTGCCCTCGAACGCCTTTTCGGTGGGCACGTACCCGCAGTAGCCGTTGGTGAGTTCGGAGATTATCGTAACGTCGAACGGCGATCTCTCTTTTATCTCAAGGCCGAACGCTACGAACAGTTCCGCCGGGTTGGTCGAGATAGCCACCGTGTCGGCGATCGAAATGGCGCCAACCTCTACGAGGCAAGCCGTGTCCCCGCGGTCGACCAATACGAACTTTTCAGGCCCGTACCTGCTCATCGCGAACTGCCGGGACGCGACATCCCAACCGCGGCAGTTGTCCTCGCAAAACTCCGAGTCCTCGAAAGACCGGTCCGGAATCTCCCTGACCTCGGACTCAATTCGAATCCCGGTAATGTCTATGCGGTCCCTGCCCTCAGCGTCGGACAAGACGGCGTCGGCAATTTTTTCGCCGAGTTCCCAGGTGTATGCGATTGAGTCCGGCGGCAGGCCGGTCTTTGGATTCACCCACATCGTGTCCCCGCACGCGCCAGCCAGAAACGGGGTGGGTATGTCGACGGCAAGCTTGCGTCTCACCATGTCCCCTGCCCGCCCGAACAGGTCCCTGTGGAAGTAGCTCACGCACGAGGAGTGGTTGTGGCACGAGAAGCTCATCAGGCAGGCGATAGGCGATCCGTCCGGCTCTTCGAAGAGGATGTAGCCGACGTCCTCGTCCACGGGTCCTTCAGGCGGGAAGTCGGGGTCGAGGTCGTTCGCGTCAGGCCGTTCCTGGAATACCACGGTGTGAATAATTATGCCGCTGGGACGCAGCAGTCTCCGGTTGAACGTGAGGCCGCTCGTGGGCGCGTCGCCGGGCGCGATCCTTGCTGGCCGCATCTCGGAGTGCGCCTGTTCAATTGCCGCGGCGATCTGCGTGACCATGAAGTCTGCATAGAATGGATCGGGCTGGTTGCCCGCTCGAAAAGTGGGCGAAACGGCCGGCGCGGCGTGTGAGTGGGTGGCGCCGACGAAGATGTTGTCCTGCGGGATTCCGGTCCTGAGAGATGCCAGTTCCTTGATCCAGAGTATGGTGCACCTGTCGATCACCAGCACGTCCGCCGAAACGACGGCGCTGGTCTGGACACCGTCGCTGAACACGACGGCGTGGGCAAGGATGTCGCTATCTTCCTGCCCCCGCACCAGGTGTGTGCCGCCATAGGTCGGTACCGGATGCGGCGGTGTGATGCTGACCGTGGCCGCGCCCGCCCGTCCAATGCTGTTTCCATCCATTTGCGTTTTTCCTTTCGACTCTGTCGGGGTTCGACTCTCCCCCGCGGGGCCACTCCGCACTGCACCGCGCCCGCTCCACGTTGGTCCCCGAGCAAGTCTCACACAAAAACAAAACACGCGGCAAGAACATCCGGGCAGACCGGTGAATCGTGCATCTCAACGATCACGTGACTCGTATTTCCTATAGGCAGCGGCGATCCTGCGCCGGGCAGTGGCTGGGCCGCCGGCACTTCCGCGTTGCGAGAACCTGGGCCATGGGAACGCAGGCAGGCTGTAGCGTCGAATTCGTGCGGGCAAGGCGGGCAGGGAATGATACGATGTATCACCGACTTAGACACACAACAAGTCCCACTTGCGTCGCCGGTGTCGTCCTTGCACGTTTGGCCTTTTTGCATCGTTGGCGCTCGACAAAAACCGTGTCATTGACAATGCCGCGAGTTTCGTTAGATTTACTTGAGGCAGAGTTGCTCAATTCCCGATGGAAATTCTGCCAATGCTGAAGTTGTTTCAATGAATTCGAATTTGGAATTCCGTTGACTCCTGCGACAGGATCAAGAGGACTGGATTACGTCAAACCCCCAGCCGGACCGAAAGGTTGAAGATGACAGTCAGAAGAATTGCAGTCCCCATGCCGGCCATCGCCGCTGTGGTGGTTTTGGGCGTGTTCGCGGTGGGGCTGATTGCCAATGCGGTCCTGGCCTCGGAACCCGATCCAGGCCCAGTCAACTTTCCGATGCCCGGCCCTGACGACAAGCTGACTCTAGTAGTCGAGGCCGAGCCCCAGGCGCCTCTTGGATCCGGTGAACGCTCTGCAACGAGTGACCCATCCGCCCACGGAACGGTATTCACCTGGGAGGACGGCGACAGTACTCAGCGCGTAGTGCTGCAAGACGACCTGGTCATCCAGGAAAACGATGCTGTCAACCCTGGCGACGAGGTCATCGTCAGAGGGGTTTCCGAAAGCATCGTCCAGAAAAGTACAGGAGAGGTTGTTGACTCACTACCTGTCTTCAGGTCAGAGTCCGGCGGAGGACTTATGTCACTGCCCGGAGGCGTACTCGTGGCGCTCGACCCTGAGTGGGATGAGCAACAGGTCGAGGAGTTCTTCAGCCAGAACGGTATCTCGTCAGACCGCATTTCGGAATTGGAATTCATGGAGAACGGATTCCTGATTAACACCGAACCAGGTTTTCCGTCGCTGGAATTGGCAAATGAACTGGCGGCAATCGCCGGCGTTGAAATTTCCAGCCCGAACTGGTGGAGAGAAGCGCAGGCGAAGTGAAAAAAGCGTCGCACTCCACCAAGTCCAATCCAGCCTTCGAGAAAAACCCCATGACCCTCAAGTCAACTCCGTTCGCTTCCACCCTTTTGGTGCCTGTGGGAAGGGCTTTTGTCCTGGCGGCCGCCTTCGGTTTCTTGCTTTTGGCGAGTGTGGGACAGGTCGTAGCACAAACGAATGATCGCCACGGAAACACCTTCGCTACAGCCACCCCACTGGCCCTGGGGTCCTCCGTTACCGGACACCTGCATGACGCCGAAGACTGGGACGTCTTCAGCATTGATCTGTCCGGTGCGACGGAAGCCACCGACATCTGGGCATACGTAACCGGAGATGAAGACACAGATACCGTCGGTGGACTTTACGACAGCGATGAGAACTTGCTTGTGTTCAACGACGATGTCTTCATCAGGGACCAGATACGGGCCTCCGGGCTTCGCAAGACCGTCCCGCCTGGCGTCTACTACATAGTCCTCGTCAGCTTTGAAGGCGAGCCGACGGACTACACCCTGCACGCCGAGGCGGTTACGGCTCCGGGAAGCGATACCGATACGGCGCTATCCCTGGTCATGGACAAGGTGACCGCGGGAGCGATCGGCGGGCCGGGAGACGCAAACTACTTCCGGCTGGACTTCACCACACGCACGTACATGATCGTCGACGTCCAGAGCCTCAATTTCCTACCGCTGGAGGGAGCGCTCCTGGACTCCGAGGGCGAGGAGATCTCCGCAAATATGTACCGCAGGATTCTCCGGGGACCCGGCCTAAGGTTCCCAATCGGCTTCTCGATTATTGACGAATTCGGCCCGGGCACCTACTACATCCGCGTGACTTCACCCTATGATGGGGCTTTAGAAGGGATCGAGGAACTTGAACCTTCGAGACCGACAAACTTTTTCATTTACCCGCTCGAGGACACCGAGCACACCGAATTCATCCGAGGTTGTGAAGCAAGATCACGCGCCTCAAATAATCGGCAGATCGAGGACTCGCTGTTCCCGTGCCAGTGGCACCTGAACAGTTCCGACAACAGGGATATAAACGTTGAACCGGTTTGGGCGGACGGCAACCTGGGTGAGGGCATAAACATTGCCGTGGTAGACGACGGGATGTATCACGCCCACGCCGACCTTAAGGACAACGTCGACCTGGAAAAGAACTTTGACTATAACGGGGAAGATGACATATATACCCCGACCGAGCACCACGGCACGCATGTCGCGGGCATGATCGCGGCGCGCGACAACGACATTGGTGTGCGCGGGGTGGCGCCGCGGGCCACGATCTACGGTTACAACATTCTCGCCTCTGATTTGACGATATTCACATTGCTGGACGCAATGAGTCGAAATGGAGTCGAGACTGCGGTGTCCAATAACAGTTGGGGACCGACGGACGGACCGACTGTCTTCTCTCCCGGCACGTTCTGGGAGCGAACGATAGACGCCGGTGTTACTTACGGCTATGAAGGTAAGGGGACCTTCTACGTGTTTGCCGCTGGAAACGGGCACCTGATCGGTGACGACTCCAACTTCGATGGCCTCGCCAACTACTACGCCACCACCGCCGCATGCGCCGTGGACAGCCGGGACGGTAAGGCCGGTTACTCGGAAATGGGCGCCAACCTGTGGGTTTGCGCGCCAGCGAATGACCGACCCGGTACATTGGGTGAGTCCGCCGGGATTCTCACCACTGAAAACTCCGACCAGTACATCTCCGACTTCGCCGGCACGTCCGCTGCGGCTCCGATCGTTTCCGGCGTCGCCGCGCTGACGCGCAGCGCCAATCCGGACCTGACCTGGCGCGACATCAAGCTGATCCTCGCCGCGTCCGCGCGGAAGAATGATCCCGGGAGTTCCGGGTGGGAAGACGGCGCCGCCAAGTACGGGGCCGATTCCCCCAGTGACCGTTACCACTTCAACCACGCGTATGGCTTCGGAGTGGTCGACGCAGGAGCCGCCGTTGAACTGGCGAAGGAATGGACCAACATCCCGGCGATGGGACTGACGACGGTTGAGTCGGACGAACTGGGCCTCGAGGTGCCAGATGCGCCCGGAGCCGGAGAAACCGCTTCGGTCACCAGCACGCTAACCGTGGATACCACCATCGGCTTCACGGAGTTTGTCGAGGTCAGGACCTCCTTCCAACACGACTCATTCCGTGACCTGGAAATTGTGTTGGAGTCCCCGTCCGGCGCCGAGTCAAGGCTTGCCGTACCCCTGGATACTGTTACTGACGGTGGTTTCTTTGCTGCTTACTTACCGTTGTATGGCTCGTACCGCTTCGGCTCGGCAAAACACCTGGGTGAGGACCCCAACGGGGAGTGGAAGCTCCGAATTACAGATCACTACGCCCTCGCCGACGGTGTCCTGGATTCCTGGACCATAACCGTCTACGGCCACGAACAACAGGCCGGACCCCCGATGATTGACTCGGTCGAGGGCGTTGACGAAACACTGGTCGTCACATGGAGCGAGCCGGAGCAGAAAGCCGGTCTACCGGTAACCGGCTACGACCTGCGTCACATCCGCACGGCAGATGAAAAGACGATCGAAGAAAACTGGACCGTCGTGGAAGACGTTTGGGCTGCCGACACGGGCGGCGCCCTGGAATACGACCTGGTCGGGCTGGCCCTACGCGAGCGGCACGATGTCCAGGTGCGCGCCACGAATGACTGGGGCAAGGGTGAATGGTCGGCTATCGCCACGGGAACTCCGGGCAACGCCAAACCGGTGTTCACAGATGGGAGTGAAACCGACCGCGCCGTTCCCGAAAATACGCGGGCGGCCAGGAGGGTAGGAAATCCCGTTGCAGCCACGGACGCAGACGGCGACACAATCACCTACACGTTGGGAGGCGCCGACGCGGCGTACTTCGACATCAACGCCAACAATGGTCAGATCCTGGTGGGCGCCGGGACGTCCCTGGACTACGAGACGCAGTCCAGCTACACAGTAACCGTGACAGCGACTGACATTTTCGACGTGACCGACACGATCACGGTCACCATATCGGTGACCAACGTTGATCTGCCCGGCAGGGGCAACGAATACGACTCAGACACAAACGAGAGGATCGACAGGGTCGAAGCCGTCTCAGCCGTGCGGGACTACTTCAGAGGAATACTCACCAGGGAAGAAACGCTGGAGATAATCAGGCTCTACTTCCGAAGATGATCCAGTTGGGCGGTGGCATGGGGTAGAATCAACATCTAACGTTCTACCCCATCGCCGCCCCATGAGCCTCAACATCAAGAACGAAAAGACCTGCCGGCTGGCCAGGGAGTTGGCCGGCCTTACTGGCGAGTCCATGACCGGCGCAATCACCGTCGCGCTCGAGGAGCGCCTTAAACGGGAGAGACACGAGCGCAGCGTGGAGGCTCGCGTCCGTGAGTTAAGCGCCATTGGGCAGCGCTGCGCGAGCCAATTGCGAGACGGGCCGTCGGCCGTCGAACATGGCGATTTTCTGTATGACGAGCGCGGGTTGCCCAAGTGATCGTCGACACGTCGGCGGCTTTGGCGGTCCTGTTTAACGAACCGGACGCCATACGCTATGTGAGAGCAATTGCAGAAAACTCAGGTTGCCGCATGTCAACCGCGAATTTTCTGGAGGCATCAATCGTTCTCGAAAGCCGAAGCGGCGGTACGTCAGGACATGATCTTGACATCTTCCTGGAAAGAGGGCGGATAGAGTTGGCGCCGGTTACACAGGAACAGGCTCACGCAGCGCGCCGGGCCTGGCGTCGATTCGGCAAGGGAAACCACCCGGCCGGGCTGAATTTCGGGGACTGTTTCGCCTACGCCCTGGCTGAAACAACGCGGGAGCCCCTGCTGTTCAAGGGCCGCGACTTCACCCTTACCGACATCGCAGCCGCGTAGCTTAGTAGTACGTGGACCTGGGATCCAGGCCCAGGTAGAACGCGCCTGCGAGATCGTAGTGGGTCATGCGTCCCTGCACCTGCTGGGTGATTACCTGCGCATCCTGCAGGCGGCGTTGGACGGGGTTGCTCGCGAAAATGCCGCCCGACCCGGCCACGTCGTAGGCAACAGCCACAACACGGGCGCTCTCGCGTATGGCGTGTGTTGCGGCCAGCCTGAGCCGGATGCGCTCCTCCGCGGTAACGGCCCCTTTGTCGCACGCGCTGTCCCAGAGCATCGATACCGCCTCATGCAGGAGGGCCCGCGCCGACCTCCAGCCTGCTTCGGCCTCTCCAATCTGCCTCTGCGTCGTGGACGTGTCCCTCAGTACCGAGGTCCGCTTGACCGGAACTTTCTTGCCCGCAATGTCTATTGCAGCGTCCAGCGCTGATCGCGCGACTCCCAGCGCTACGGTCCCGAAGCCGGTCGCGAACATCAGGACTTTTGGGACCAGGTACAAGGCACCGGCCTCCCTGGAAGGATCGTCGGGACCGTAGGCCCGGGAGGCCGGGACGAACAGGTCCGTCGCCTCAAAACTGAAGCTGCCCGTCCCCCTGAGGCCATTCACATGCCAGACGTCGATGACCTCGACCTCGTCCTTGGGAATAAGGAAAACGATCTCCCGCCTGGAATCCGGACGCTGTCGGCCGTCCCCACCCGGTCGCGGCAATGGTGTCAGCGCCGCGACCCAGTTGGCGTGGCGTATGCCGCTGCTGAAATTCCAACGCCCGGTAACCCGGTAGCCCCCATCGACCACGAGCGCGCGTGTGGAAGCCGTAGGCGGTCCGTTGCTGATCACCGCCCGAGGATCGGCCCAGACCTCTTGAGCCGTCTCCATCGGCATACGGACCGCGTCGGTTGCAAATACGTTGTTCTGGTTGACGCACCAGGCGACGCTGCCGTCGGCCTTGGCAAATGTCTCGACGACGCGGAGGTATTCTACGAAGTCCATCTCCGTACCACCGAGCGAGCGCGGCACGAGCAACTTGAACAAGCCCTCATCGGCCATGTCTGCAGCCAGCTCCGGTGGCAGCCGCCGGTCCGCGTCGATGCGGTCAGCGGACTCTGCCGCCCGCTCCGCCAGTACCCGGGAGGCGGAGATTATGTCCTGGGCATTCGCAATCAGTTCAGGATCTGGGACAGGAACTCCTTGGTACGTTCGTGCTGTGGGTTGTTGTAGAACTCCTCGGGGGTTGCTTGTTCGATAATTTCGCCCTCGTCGAACATCAGCATCCTGTCGGCCACCTCCCTGGCGAATCCCATCTCGTGGGAGACGATGAGCATCGTCATCCCTGAATGGGCCAGTTCCCGCATCACGTCCAGGACCTCTTTGATCATTTCGGGGTCCAGGGCCGACGTCGGCTCATCGAAGAGCATGATCCTCGGCTGCATGGCCAGCGCCCTGGCTATCGCTACACGTTGTTGCTGGCCTCCGGACAGTCCGGCAGGATACTTGTCGGCCTGCTCCGGGATTCCCACCCGTTCCAGCAGTTCCATGGCCACCTCTTCGGCCTGGGCGCGGGGCCACTTCCGCACCTTGATTGGGGCCAGGGTGATGTTCTGCATCACGTTCAAGTGAGGAAAGAGGTTGAAGGACTGGAACACCATGCCGACCTCGCTCCGGATCATGTCGATGTTCCGCACGTCGTTGGTCATCTCGACGTTGTCGACAATGATCTGGCCCTTCTGGTGTTCTTCCAGCCGGTTGATAGTGCGGATGAACGTCGACTTGCCGGACCCCGAGGGACCGAGGATCACCACTTTTTCACCCTGCTTCACCGTGGTCGTGATCCCCTTGAGGACATGGAAATCCCCGAACCACTTGTGCACGTCACGGCAGATGATTATGTCCTCTGCAACCGCCTTTTCTTCTTCGACCACCATGTGAACCTCCAGTCAATTCCGGCCGCCGGAAATGAATCCCGCCGGCTTCGGCTCCTATCGCACACCAACTCCCAGGTACCGCTCGATTCGTCTGCTCACGTACGACATGCTATAGGTGAAAATCCAGAAGACCACCGCCAGGAATACGAACAACTCCAGCGCGTTGCCAATGAAATCCTGGTTCCCCTGGATGAAGGCGCGGCCAATCTCCACCACGTCCAGCATGCCGATGATGTAGACCAGCGTGGTGTCCTTGAACAGGCTGATGAATTGACCCACGATGGCGGGGATCACGTTTCGGATGGCCTGGGGCAGAGAGATCTGGATGGTCGTCTGCCAGCCGGGCAGACCCAAAGCCCGCGCCGCTTCCACCTGGCCCGGATGCAGCGCCTGCAGGCCGCCGCGGATGTTTTCCGCCATGTACGCGGCGCTGAACAGGGTAATGATGATGGCCGCGCGGGCCAGAGAATTCAGTGGGAAGTCTTCAGGGAAGGCCAGCGGCACAAGTACCTGGGACATGAACAGCAGCGTTATCAGCGGTACGCCCCGGAACACCTCGATGAACACCACGCAGATCATTTTCACAACCGGCAGGCGGCTTCGGCGGCCAAGCGCGAGGGCGACTCCAATGGGGAAGCTGAGCGTGATGCCGATCACCGCCAGCAGGATGTTCAGCATCAGCCCGCCCCAGTAAATGACCGACACAGGCTGCAGACCGGGCACTCCCGGCAGACCGCGGAGCAATATCAGGGTCAGAATGAACGACGCGATGCCAAGTATGACTATCCGTCGCGCCGTCAACAGGTTCGTGTAGTACGCCAATGCCCAGCCGGCGCCCATCGCAGGAAGGTTCGCGAGGAGAATCAACCGCACGTCCCAACCCATCTCCTGCAGGCTGTAGGGCAGGAAGGCGAACAGGGCTGCGACTATCGACACCGTCAGCGCGGCTTGCTTGGCGAGCGATCCCCTGGTGAGACCCCAGGTCATTCCGAGCAACGCCGAAACGAGAATCAGCCCCATCTGAGGCCTCCAGAAACAGTTCTGACCGGGGCAAGCCGCCACGGTGTTGAACTGCCCGATGACGAATCGTCCACCGAGTTCGGCAACCACTGTCCAGTCGGCAATCGCGAAAACCCACCGCAGGCCGAACCAAACCCCCAACACAATCGCCGTCACCGAAAACACGGTCAGGACGGCGTTGTACCAGGTCCCGAACAGGTTTTCGCGGGCCCATCCCGCAACACCAACGGTCATACGGGGCGGCCGCACTATATTCCGTGAGAGGTTACTCGTCACTCATCAGCCCCCCGAAAAGCGGATGTGGCGGTTGTACATGTTGCCGATCAACGACCACGTGAGGCTCATCGCCAGGTAGGCCGCCATGATGAGAACGAAAATAGAAACCGCCGGGGCAATTTGGGTCATCGTCTTTGCAATGTTGGTCAGGTCCGGATACCCGATCGCGGCCGCCAGGCTGCTGTTCTTCGTGAGATTGAGGAACTGGCTGATCAACGGCGGAATGATGACCCGCAGCGCCTGCGGGAAAGTCACGTGGCGCAACACGCCGAGTGGTGACATGCCGAGCGCGCTCGCCGCCTCGGTTTGGCCGCGCCGGACCGACGTTATACCCGCCCGAACGATCTCCGCTATGTAGGACGCCGTGTACATCACCAGCCCGATCAGCAACACGATCAGGCCAGCCGGAGCAGTGAAACCGCCGGCTATCCGGTCGAAACGGCCCTCAGGCGCCGGAGTCGATATGGCGAACGGCGCCTCACCGCTGACGGCTCCCAGGGCCAGCCAGCCGACGGCGCCTGCCAGGAACACAACTCCCCAACCGACGAACAGTGGATACGACGCTTTACCGGTCTCCTCCTCACGGCGGATCAGGAACCGGTAGGTGGCAATACCCGCAACTCCCCCGAGCGCCACCACGACCAGCCAACCCAGCGTCCCCACCAGGCTGGTCCCCAGCGGGAACGGGATCGACATACCCCGGTTGTCAAGGTACAGCAACCCCTCGAACGCGTACCCATCCCCCACCTCTGGCAATGCCAGCCAGATGTAGAACCAGAAGAACAACAGAAGGAGCAGTGGTACGTTGCGGAAGAACTCCACGTAGACGGCGGCCAGCCTTGAAACCAGCCAGTTGCTGGATAGCCGCGCAACGCCGATGAAGATTCCCAGCGCCGTGGCGAGAATGACTCCGACCACAGCGACAACAACGGTGTTGGTGATGCCGACTACCAGCGCGCGCGCGTAGGTATTCGACGGGTCGTAGTCGAGGAAGTGGTGACCGATAGGGGTCTGGTACGCGCGTGACAGGAACGAGAACCCGTGCGGGATTTCCCGGTCCTGAATGGCGTTGATGATGTTGAAGAAGAACCAGACGACGAGAACGACCACCACGATCCCTGACAGGATCTGGGCAGTCCACTGTATGACCTGGGCATGCCGCCACAGTGGGATGCCCTGGTAGGTCAGACGTTGAGATATTGTCGGCATACCGTCCCCGGAGCGTCCCAGCTTGGACGCTGCCCGATTCTATCCCATCGCCGAGCAGTGCTCTCGCGGGCTGGTCACACAACGCGTTGAGGTGGCCGGAGGGCGGGGTGAACTACCCAGACCTCCTCCGGCCACCCTGTGAAGCGAGGGCTCTACCTCAAAGGCGCTGCGTAGATCTGTCCGCCCTTGGGGCAGTCCTGGCACGGAGCGACGGCCCACAAAGCGTTGCGGTCACCGTCATCGCGCGGCAGGCCAATTCCGCTGGGACCGAGGTTGCGGTCGTAGATCTCACCGTAGTTGCCCACGGCTCGGATTACGTCCTGCGCAACCGTCGTGCTGAGGCCCAGGCTCTCCTGGCCGAAGTCACCCGTGTTGCCGAACAGGCGGTCAATCTTGGTTTCGCCCGTCACCGACGTGGGCACGCTGCCTGAAGTCACGCCGTACGCCTCGGAGTAGATGAGTATGCCCATCACCGTCTTCACGATGTCGAACCACTTGTCGTCACCGTGGGGTACCACCGGGCCGAGCGGCTCTTCGGAGATGGTCTCCGGCAGGATGACGTGGTCATCCCGGTTGTCGAACGCGCTGCTGATGGCGGCGAGCTGCGACCGGTCATTCGTGAACGCGTCGCACTGACCGCCCTGGTAGGCGGCCACCACCGCGTCTGTGTCCTCGAAGGTCAGAGGCGTGATATCCAGGTTGTTCTGGCTCGAGAAGTCCTGGAGGTTCAGCTCTGTCGTCGTGCCCTGCGTCACACAGACCGTGGCGCCCTTGAGCTCAAGGGCGCTGCTGACCCCCTTGTCCTTGCGGGCCAGGAAGCCCTGTCCGTCGTAGAACATGGTCTGGGCGTAGTTGCCCCACTGCGCGTCGCGGGACGTGGTCCACGTGACTGTGCGCACCAGCATGTCTACCTCGCCTGACTGGATGGTCGGTCCGCGTTCTGCGGCCGTAATCAGGCGAATTTCTATGGCGCCCGGGTCGCCCAGGACCGCGGTTGCAAGCGCTCGGCAGAGATCGATGTCAAAGCCGACGTTGTTTCCAGCCGAGTCCAGGAACCCGTAGCCAGGCACGTCGTTACGGCTGGCGCAAATGACCTTGCCGCGCTCTTTAACCGTCTCCAGGCGTCCGGTTTCGGGCTCCTCTGGGTCACCGTCATCCTGACACGCAGCGAAGACAAATAACATGGCCGCGACGGCCATAAGCGCGAATGCGACTTTCCATTTCATTGGAATTCGTTCCTCCATGTGATCCGTTGATCTCATACCGTCGGCGCCTGGTATCGGTTATCCCCTGTCCGGCCAATTCAACTGATCGGACACTCTTCAGTCCGGTTTGCTGGTGGTGACGAAACCAACCGGGATTCCCGGACCTGCGGGATAACCTGAATTACTAAGGAACCGGCGCGGCACAGTGTAACCCTATCCCCATTACTTGCGCGCGTTCGCAGATACTGAATTTCAATAATCAAATGAACAAATCACCAGAAAACACATTTACTCAGGCACCGGCCAAAGACACGCGGTCCGTCGACGATCGCGGACTACGTACTTCCCGGGTGCCCCGCGGAACTGTCGCCGTCGCACGACGGCGGCGGCCCTTGATCTACCCAGGCTGATCCCATGTGGAAGGTTGGATTGCTGGCCTTGTCGGCCGATTCAAAGTTGCCGTAGCCGGGGGTCCCAGCGGTCCCTGAGCCAGTCTCCCATGAAGTTCATGGCGTACACCACGAAGAAAATCGCCAGGCCCGGCAGCAGGGCTATCCAGTAATTCTCGGAAATGTAGTCCCGCCCATCGGCCACCATGCTGCCCCACGCAGGTGTCGGCCCGGGTATCCCAACACCAAGGAAGCTCAACCCCGCCTCCGCAAGGATCAACTGGCCAACGTTAAGCGTCATCAGGACGACCACGGTGTTGATGACGCCCGGAAGGATGTGCCGGTAGAGCATGCGGGGGACCGATGCTCCGGCCACCCGGGCCAGCGCGACGTAGTCGGTGGACTTGAGGCGCAGCGTCTCCGCCCTGATCTGCCGCGCGAACGCAGCCCAGCTATAGATGCTCAGCAGGATCACCATCAGGCCAAAGCTCGGGCCGAATACGACGGCTGCCGCCAGGGCTACGAGGACGAACGGCACGGCAAAGTTGAGCTCCGCCAGCCGCATCAATACGTCGTCTATCACCCCTCCATACCAGCCAGCTATCAGCCCGACCACCACTCCAACTCCCGTTCCCACCGCGAGTACCGCGCCGGCCAGCTTGAGCGATACCTGGGCCCCGAAGATTATGCGGCTAAGGATGTCGCGCCCCAGCGGATCGGTGCCCAGCAGGAATTTGCCGCCGCCTTCCTCATGCCAGGCCGGCGGAATGCGCTCGTCGATCAGTTTGCCCAGCAGCGGATCATGCGGCGCCAGTAGCGGAGCAAACGTGGCCGAGACCGTGACGAGGATGATGATGAAGAACGGAAACAGCGGCCAGCGGCGAAGCACGTACAGCGTCTTCTTGAAAATATCCCCAAGTCGGCTGCTGGTTGTGGATGCCGGCAGGGTGGACGCCTGCGTGCTCAATTGATCCGTATCCTCGGGTCGATTACCCGGTACAGCATGTCGATCGCCATATTCACGACCAGGAACGTTGCCGTGAACAACAGGACCAGCGCGCCCAGCATTGGGAAGTCTGTGTTGAACACCGCCTGCACCGACAAACGTCCCAGTCCCGGCCAGAAGAACACCGTCTCGGTTACCACGGCGCCGGTGATGAAGAACGCCAGCAGCACCCCTGCGTAGGTCATCGGCACGATCGCAGAGTTGCGCAGTGCGTGCTTCCAAATGATCTTCCGGCTCGACACGCCTTTTGCACGGGCGAACTTGACATACTCGGAGTCGAGCGTGTCCAGCATCGACGACCTGATCAGGCGCAGTATGCCGGCGGCGGGAAACCATCCGAGCGTTATGGCGGGCAGCACGTAGTGCTTCCAACCGCCTATGCCCGAGGTTGGCAGCAGTTGTAGCTGCACGCTGAATAGCAAGATAAGCATGATACCCAGCCAAAAGCCGGGCATCGCCTGGCCCACCAGCGCCACGCTCCTGGCAACGAGGTCAAGGGCCGAGCCGCGCGAGATGGCCGACCACACCCCGAGGGGCACGCCGACGATCATGGCGAACATGTATGCGCCAAACGCCAGTTTCGCCGTTGCAAACCATCGCTCGCCGATGATCTCCTTCGGTTCGTCATTGAAATAGATCGATTCGCCGAAGTTGAACCGCACGGCCTTGCCAAGCCATATCAGGTATTGCATGGGATAGGGGCGGTCCAGGCCGAAGCGGACTCCCCATTCATCCCACTGTTCCTTTGTCGAATACTCGCTGACAAAGAGATAGCGGGGGTCGCCGGCGGCACGTGACAGAGAGAACACCACCACCGTCGCGAACCACATCACGAACAGGCTCAGCATAAGTCGCCTGATCAGGAATATTGCCAATGCTTAAGCTGTCCGTTTCTCGCTGTTAGACGATCCTGCCACGTTTAGGCGGACAGCTATTCGGCCAGATGGCCAATAGCGCCGTGAAAGCGACGGGCGGCGGCTATGTAAGAATGGCCGCCGCCCGTGAATTGGACGTTTCGCCGACGAGCAGTCTACCGGTTGACGATGATCGTCTCCGGTGAATTGAACTCCGGCGTCTCCGCCATGTATGGGTTCCACTCAGCAACCTCTGGACGAATCACGTAAGTGTTCGGAAGCTGCGAGATCGGAGCCGTCAACCACCACTTCGAGAAGTAGTCCTGGATCATCTGGTTGTTTGCTATGCGCTCTTCGCGCGTAGTCGCGCTGACATCCAGGTTCTTCTGGGCCAGCTTCCAGATTTCGTCCTCCACCTCGATGGCGAAGTTGAAGCCGGAGGTCGCCCTGAAGCAGCAGGCGAATATCCCGGCGTCGTCAATCTTCTGACCGGTCCCCGTGTGGATCATCCAGGGGTTGTCCTTGCTCCGCTCCACCAGCTTGGGCCTGGCGGTGATGTAGGTGGTGTTGTCCACCTGCACGTCCAGTCCAAGCTCGCGCCAGTACTGGGCGACTGCCGCGCCGACCTCAGGCTCCCACTCGCGGTCCGGGGCGACGTGAGTCGTGAAGCCGAACCCGTCCGGGTATCCAGCCTCCGCCAGAAGGGCCTTGGCCCGTTCGGGATCGTATGGAATCCTCCACTCGTCCTTCCAGGCCTCGTCACCGGGATGCGAGTTCATGTTGGAGTAGTACGGCCTGCCGATGCCCGATTGGATCTTGGCCACGATGGTGTCGCGGTCGATGGCGATGCTCATCGCTTCGCGCACCTTGCGGGCGCTCTCCATGCGGTCAGGATCGTCAGGATCGCCAATCCATGGGTGGTCGTCGTCCGGCAGGAAGCCCGTGCGCATGTTGATCGGACCGTGATTGTCTTCGGTGTTTCCGGTGTCCTTCTCGGTGTCGGCCCAGTAGTTGCCGCCAAAGATGAAGGTCTGGTTGTTCGGCACGCCCAACTGCTGCGTCCTCGAACCCGGGATATCCTTGGTCACGGAGTTGATGAACTTCAGCGGTACTTTGCCGATGTCTACCTCGCCGGTCTTCAACGCCGCGATCAGCACTGAGGCCTCCTGCATCTCACGCACAGTCACCCTGGCGATGCTGGGAGTACGGCGCCAGTGTGGCGTATCGAAAGCAGGCTCCAGCGTGATGTGAGAGTCCGCCACCCACTCGACAACCTTGAACGGTCCGGTGCCGACCGGTACGTCGACCGCCTGATCGTAGCCAAGCTCATCGAAGAGTTTCTTCGAGAATATCTCGAGCGCCTGATAGCCTACGTTGCTCATCTCGCGGGTGAGCGATATCGGCGTCAGGCCTGACTCTTTAACGTTGATCACGAATGTGCGGTCGTCGACCGCCTCCCAACTGTCGACCCACTGCTCGAATCCGGCCCTCGTCCCGCAGGTGATGCCTTCTACGTAACACTCATCGAAATTGAATGCGATGTCGTGAGCGGTCAACTCGCCCCACCCGTCGTGGAACTGGACGCCTGCACGTATCTTGAACGTTACCTTGCTGCCATCATCCGCTATGGTCCAGGCCTCAGCCAGGCCCCCAGTGCCGGGTCCCGGATCGTAGTGGGGCGGCGGAGAGTAGTTGGCCCTGAGGATGGGCTCCGTGAAGCCGTAGTAGTGCAACAGGTAGTGCAACGGCACCCGGTTCGAGAACTTTCCGGCCGGAGTGTCGGTGTTGTTGGCCACCACCTCACCGCGGTATATCACCGGAGCGGATTTCTCGACGACTTTCTCCTGCGTGACCACGACGGTCTCGACTTTCGTCTCCACCCGTTCGACGGGCTTCTCGACGACGACTGTCTCGACAACCTTCTCGACCCGGGTCACCTCTCGATCGACAACAACCGTTTCCACCACCTTGACGGTCTCGCCTTCGATCACCTTCTCGACGACAACCGTCTCGACGACCTTCTCGACCTTCGTGACCGCCTTCTCAACAACGACAGTCTCAACGACCCTTTCGACCTGTGTGACTGGCTTCTCAACCACAACGGTCTCGACGACGCGAACCTCCCTCGTCTCGCCTTCGCCGCAAGCGAGCATCGCGATGCCCAAGCTTGCTGCGGCCAGCACTAAAATCCACTTGATATAACGACCTGACATTTCGAATCCCTCCGAGAATTTTGTAAGCCTCAGCCGTGGCTGGAACGTTATCCCGGTTGGAGATTCCTGTCAAAGTTAGAGAGCCCAATTCGACCAAAAAAATCGAGTTTGTGAATATATGTACTCGAGGCCCGGCTAACCTGGACGAAATGCGTCGCACACTTGCCGTACCGCAGACTGATAGCGATCAGGCAACCCTCGTTCGACTGGAATGCGCCACTGTATTCCCCCATAGAGACCCTTGCAAAACCCCCTCTCCCAGCGGGAGAGGGTTGGGGTGAGGGCGCGTCGCAGATCGCGAGCAGGCAATTGAAACCCTCTTTCCTCAGAAAATAGCCCGTCCAACCCCTCGTCACTCCCACCGTCAACCCCGATCAACGTAACTGTTTTTCCGAGCGCAGCCGAGGAATCTGAGGGGCTCATCCCCAACCACTCTCTTCCCCGGCAATCTCACCTGGATACAAGGGGCGCCGGGCGCGGGAATACCAAAGCCGCGTTCGTTCCGGCGGAGCCCCGGGTTCGCTCCATTTTCATGAGCGGTGGCGCCGGTGGCAACCGCCATGGATGATTCCCCAGTAAGTCGGAGGTTACGCAAAGGTCTCTTTCAGGTGCGTCATCTTCGCCTACAATCGAAAGACCCACAGCCGTCCCGCACCTTTATCTACTATCTACTTGCGTGCGCGCGTGCGCGGGCCCAATTGCCATCAACGGTACTGCGCCCGACTCACCGGGACCGTGTCGCATCACTGAAAGGTGAGGGACCCCATTAACAACGCCGCCAGACCACGCGATTCAGCCGCCAGGATGGCGGGCATTTTCCTGGTCCTCACAGCCGCCGCCACCGTAGTGATGGTGTTCGCCCGTGTTGCGGCAGACGCCGACCAGCCCACCCTGTCCAACACAATGATCGCAATCGCTGAGAATCGGGCGATGTACAGTCTCAGTGGGGCGGCGAGAGTTTTATCCGCACTGACCTTGATGTGCGCCGCCTCCTACCTGCTGCGGACCTGGATCATCCGGGAACGGCTTGGCACACCGCTTGTCCCCTACCTGTTCCTGGCGTCGGGAATCTTCACCGCCGTATCGGGCGCGTTGGCCCTGGCGCTGGCGGCTACCGCACCCGAAATCACCGATCCCAACATCAGGATTCTCCTCTCACAATCGACTGAGTCCACAGCCGACCTCCGTTCGATCACCGGAAAGATCGGTTTCTCGCTGATGGGCCTGGCGCTCATAGCCGCAGCGCCTTACCAGTGGAAAGCCGGCGGGACCCTGCGTTACATCTCTGTAGCATCAGCCGTCATCGGCATCGCAATGCAGTTCATATGGATCGACGCGGCCACCGTCATGCACAGGGTCAGTGGTGTCGCCTTCTTCATCTGGCTGCTCGTCATCGGCATCATGCTCGCAACAGGCCGCGTGGAGCGGCAGTTCGCTGCGTTGTCCAAGTCCAACTAACTATCACGTCATCCCCGATCCACGTTTTCGTCTTCCCCGATCGGGGACCCATATTCGTTGACATTGACAGGTGGACGGCCCCCGTTTAGGTTTGCGGTGTGGCCGGGCGGGGCCGCCGGGTCGTAACCTGTTCGCAATAAACACCGTGAGGATTGTACAATGTCGGAGATAGTCGGATACGGGGACTTTCGTTACGAAATGGCGACGGACTGGCCGAAGATGCCGGAGTTCTGGGAGTTCACCCTCTGCTCCGACGTGGCGGTCGACTCGCGTGACCGGATCTGGGTCTTCAGCAGGGGCAAGCACCCCGTGAGCGCGTGGTCTGAGGACGGCGACTTTGTCGGCTCGTGGGGCGAGGGAGACTACAACGACCCTCACGGCATATTCATCGATACGGACGACAACATCTGGCTGACGGACTCCCAGATACACGTCGTCGAGAAGCGCAAACAAAATGGCGACCTGCTGCTCGAGTTGGGGGTCCGCGGCCGGGCGATGCCCACGACTTCCCAGAAGGGGGATAATGGCGACCCGTTCAACATGCCGAGCGGCGTTGCGCTTAACTCCGACGGCGATATATACGTGTCCGACGGCTACGGGAACCGCCGGGTGCACTGCTTCACGTCGACCGGCGACCTCAAGTTCTCGTGGGGCCGTTCCGGCGCAGGCCCGGGAGAGTTCGCGCTCCTCCACAACATCGGCATCGATAAGGACGGGCGCGTGTTCATCTGCGACCGCGAGAACAGCCGTATCCAGATCTTCACACCCACCGGCGAGTTCATCGAGGAGTGGACGGACGTACTGAGCCCCGGCGACGTGTATATGAGCCCGGACGACCTGGTCTACGTGGCCGAGCAGGGCTCGCCCACCGGCGTGTCCATCTTCACCCTCGGCGGCGAGTTAGTTGGCAGGTGGCGAGGCGCGCCCGACGGCGTTCTCGAGGCGCCGCACGGCATCTGGGCCGCATCGAACGGAGATGTCTACGTGGCCGAAATCGGTGGCGCGGGACACGGCCAGCGCGTCCGCAAGTTCGCCCGCATCCGCTGAGCGGTCCCTGCCAGGCTGATGCAAATACTCTCGCTACCGGTCTGAGTAAGCCGGGAGCCATGGCGCGTTTCGACAGCCGCCAAACAGCCCCGGCGTAACGCTTGGCGATTAGATGCGCCTGCCCAGCCTCATTGCACCATCGATAGTCCCATTCCTGGACCGCGCGCTGCTTTTCGGTTCCCGCCCGGTGGATGCCGCATCGGCTGTGGCTTTCCGGGTCACGTTTGGGCTGCTTGGTCTGGCGGCGGTGGTCCGATTTGCAGCCAAGGGTTGGATTTCGGAACTTTATGTCGAGCCGGCCCACCACTACACTTACTCAGGTTTCTGGTGGGTCCAGGCCTGGCCGGAATGGGGGATGTACCTGCACTTCGGGCTGCTGGGCCTCGCCAGCCTGTGCGTGGCTCTCGGATACCGCTATCGGCTTTCAATCACCGCTTTCTTCCTTCTTTTCACGTACATAGAACTGATCGACAAGACTACGTACCTGAACCACTACTACTGGGTCAGCCTGGTCAGTTTTCTGATGATCTTCATGCCCCTGAATCGGGTGTGGTCGCTGGACGCCTGGCGCAATCCGTCCCCCGAGCACAACGGCACAATGCCGGTGTGGGTGATATGGGCGTTGAGGGCCCAAGTGGGGGTCGTGTACCTCTTTGCAGGAATCGCCAAGCTGAATCCGGACTGGCTGCTGCACGCCCAGCCGCTGCGGATCTGGTTATACAACAGCGGCGACCTGCTGTTGGTTGGCCCCCTCCTGAAAGAGGTTTGGGTCGCATACGCGATGAGTTGGTCCGGGGCGGCCTTCGACCTGACCATCATCGGTTGGCTGCTATGGCGGCGCAGCAGACCCTTCGCCTACGCGGTGCTGGTGGTATTCCACATCATCACCTGGCTACTGTTTCCGATTGGCATGTTCCCGTGGATCATGATGGCAGGCGCGTTGGTTTTCTTCCCGCCGGACTGGCCCCGTCGGCTGCTTTCCAGGGTTCGGAAACAACATGTCTTGGCGCATTCTTTTGACCCGTCCGCGGCGCCAAAACCCGGATGGGCATTGCGCGCCGGTGTGATCGGCCTGGCCGTCTTTGCGTTGGCGCAGGTGATCATCCCAATGAGGCACTGGGCCTACCCCGGAAACGTGCAATGGAACGAGGATGGCTACCGTTTTGCATGGAGGGTGTTGTTGACGGAAAAGACCGGTCACCTCCGATTTCGAGTGACCGATCAGACAACCGGGGAGGAGTGGCTGGCCTATCCCGAGGACTACCTCGCACCGGTCCAGGCCGAGCGGATGGCCTACCAGCCCGACATGATCCTCACAACAGCACACATCATCGCCCATGGAGAGCGCGGGCGAGGTCGCGACGTTCAGGTGCGCGCCGACGCGTTCGTCACGTTCAACGGCCGGGAAGCGGCGCGATTCATAGACCCCGAGGTGGACCTGGCGCGCGTCGAACCGGGACTCGCGCCCAAAGAGTGGGTACTGCCGGCGCCAACCGGGTCATGAGCTAACGGAGGCTATCGCCGTCCGTATCGCTGAAACCGACCGAAATTCCCAGGAGACTTACAACCTCGGTGCTCAACGTGCGCTGAAGTTCCGAAAGGCGGTCGTACACCGCCTGCACCTGCTCAGGCCGCTCTTGGATCGCCGCGCGTAAAGGCGGGGCCACCGCGTCAATCGCAGCCAGGGCGCTTGCGAAGTGCTCGCGCATCCTCTCATCCGTCTCGCTGGACAATCCGAGCACGATATCCGAGATTCCTGGTCCGCCGGATTCTTCGTCGCCGACGTATATGTCCCTCATACCCAGGATCTCGTTGCGCAGGTCGTTCAGCGCATTGTGACCGTTACCCCCGGGAAGCGCCGACGGGTCAGGTTCGCCGCCCCGTAGTCCCATGGCCCCGGCCAGCCTCATGTCGACCACCGTTCGAATCAGGAACACCTGGGTCCTGACCAGCTCAGCGACTGCCTGGTCTGTCTCCAGGGAGCTATCGGAACGCCCGGTGAAGAATTCCTTGTATGCCGCACCGGCAGCCCGTTTCACCGCCCAGTCAGCGGCGATGGCGCTGGTTTCTGACTCGACCAGCTCGCCGAGCGCCGTCAAGTATTCGCAACGCGTTGATGACGGGTCCTGAAGGGACTCCAGGGAGGCTTCGCTGAACAGTACGTATTCGATGGCGCCAAGTCCCCGCTGGGTAGAGGCCAACCGATTTCGAACATCGTCCTCGGTCACGGCTGGGTTGTCGATCAACATCGCCTCGATGCGTTCAGGTTCGACCTGGGGCCAGTCCACCAACCGCACGGACCGGCGGTCCATTACCGGACCGAACCACGTCGCTTCGGAGCGCATCCAGGGGGTCCGCGCGTCCCTCCAGGCCTGCCTGGCGTCGACCCAAAGAGAAAGTGAGGGGTCAGCGCACAAACTGTCCAATGACCGTCGTAGTTCACTGGTCGCTTCGGATACGGCTTCATAGCCCGGGACGAAGGTGGAATCGGTGAGGTTGATCAACACATCTTTCTCATCTGGTGCGTTAGGACCACAGGCCATGGCCAACGCCACCAGGACGCCGAGGGTGCAGGATCGCAGCAAGAGGCGCACTAGAGGGACCTCAAAAATCTTATGAGGGCTTCCCGTTCTTCCTTCGAAAGGCCCATGAAGTTGTCCCGCGACCGTTCGGCCTCGCCGCCGTGCCAGAGAATCGCTTCCTCTAGGTTTCGCGCCCGGCCGTCATGCAGGAACGTGGTGTGGCCGTTTACGACTTCGACCAGTCCAATGCCCCACAACGGAGGGGTTCGCCACTCGCGCCCTGTAGCCGCGCCATCGGGCCGGTTATCCGCCAGACCTTCGCCCATGTCGTGCAGGAGCAGGTCGGTGTACGGGAAGAAGACTTGGTCCGCCAACGGCCTGATCGGATAGTCCTCCGGCGTCTCGTGCCGGGGAGTATGGCATGACGAGCAGCCTGTCTTCACGAAGAGACGGGCGCCCCGCTGCACCTCGGGCTCGTCGACATCGCGCATTGCCGGGACCGCCAGCGTTTGCAGGTAAAACGTGACCTTGGCCAGCCTCTCATCCGGCACCTCAGGATTTCCGCCGTTTGGGGCTGCCTGGCACAGGGCCTGCGTATGGAGACAGTTCTCCTCCGGGAAGTACGACGAAGTGATTCCGATGTCGCCGAGAAACGCGCCTGCGGCCTGCTGCTCGATGTTCGGCTGGTTTGCCTTCCAGCCGAAGCGTCCCAGTACATTCGTCCCTGTCGCAACATCCATGACCATATTTGGGCGGCCGGATATGCCGTCACCGTCGGCGTCCTCAGGATCAGACATCGCCAGGATGTCCTCCTCTGGCACCGCCTCCAGCAGGCCTGTGCCAAAGGAAGCCGGCGCGATCCTGGGCGAGATCATGACATCAGGGTGAAGCGGGTCAAACGCCGGCTCGAGTATCGAGTATGCGGGTTTGCGCAAAGTAAATGACGTCCCGTCCGGGTACTCACCTGCGACGTTTTCGTACTCAATGCCGATGCGTCCCTCGGGCGGGACTCCGAGAATGGCGCGGTCCTGCAATTGGTCTCCGTAGACCGGTTCATCTTGCGGGCCCTCAGGAGTCATGACGCTCAGCCTGAGTAACAGCCCCCGCACTGGGTCTTCGTCGTGGTCCGGCGGCCTGGCCCTGCCATCGTGGCTATGGCACGAGGAGCACGACTGGGCATTGAAGACCGGCCCAAGCCCGTCCCGCGCTTCTGTCGAAGCCGGCGCCGTCACCCAGTTCTGGTTGAAGAAGGAGTCTCCGACTTCAAATACGCGCCGCTCCTCGTTATTGAGGTTGCGGGCAGAAAGCTCGAAAGCGTTACTGCCCGCACTGAAGGCCGTGGTCTCGCCCCCTAACAGTTCGTCGTAGACCAGGCGCAGGTCGATTTCATCTTCGCCAACAACGCATGCGGCGAATGGCGCGGTGAAGCTACCCAACGTGCAGGCCACAAAAAGGAATACGAGTGCCGGTCGTACCCTCATAAGGGACATCAACTGACGCTGATCGTGATTCCAATTTCCTCCGCGGCCTCGACGATCGTGTCCGTCTGGTCCTCAAGCGAAACGATGGTGTTCTGCACCGCCTGCCGACCGTATGTCTGGTCCGACACGCCTTCCAACAGGTGCTGGTCGAACGGTGAGGGAATCATCTTGGCGAGGTTCACGCTGGCGCGGATCTGCGCGTCTAGTTCTTCGGCCAATTCGTCGTCCACAGCGGCGATCAGGTCTTTGATGCCAGGCCCCGACACACCACCGTAGTCACCCGAATAAACGATCTGGATACCAACCGCATTGGCGACAATGTCCGCCTTGGTGTTGTCGGAGAAGCACGAGTGTTCGTCCTCCTGCGACCGTTCCTCGAACGCCACCGTCATTCGCTCACCTGCGAGTTCGCCGCGGCTCAATTCGCCGATCCCGGTGATTATCTTCTGGATGGAATCGTCGGGGTCCGCCGATACGAACCCGGCGCGGTAGTTGTCGCTGCGTCCAGGCGCCCAGGCGTCGACCATGTCCTGGAGATGTGCAACCAGGACATCGGACGCCACCGCGAGATACGTCGCCCGGCGATCGGCGTTGCCGGCGGTCGTGTAGTCCTCCACCGAACGTTCGCCCGGCCCGCCTTGACTCAGGTCTTGCCCCCAGAGCAGAAACTCGATTGCGTGCCATCCCGTTGAGACGTTTTCTTCGCCGCCCTCTTCGTTTAGAGAGACCAGCAGAGCGGCATCTATCACCGGGAACGTCTCGGGATCATTGACTATACCCGCCGTGAGATCGCCCTCGACGTAATCGATGTAGGCTTCATCCAGCGGCCAGGCATTGATCAGGCCTTCCGGTCCGTCGTCCGGGTTGTCGATCGGGCCGTCGTAGAAGCGAAATGCCTCGGTCGGCCCGTAGTCGTCCCTGGCTTCGAGCCAGATTCGCTTGGCCGCTTCCAGGTGAGCCGGCGTTGGGTCCGCGATGAAACGATCGACGGCTGCGTCCAGCGCTGTCGCCGACTCGAGACTACGCGAGTACAGGTGATGTACCCCTTCGGCGTAGTTGTTGACCGCGTCCTGCTTCAGGTCGTCGTCTGGCCCATCATCCGCGCAGGCGGACAGCAAGACCGCACTCATCGCCGCGATCAGCAGCAGGCCGATTATTCGTTTCACAGTGTTTCTCCTTTGTCGAACGATTCCGTCCGGGTCCGATGTGTGTTTTCCCGATCAGGACAATCTCAACCTGTGCCGTTCCTGGCGTTCACGCGCTGTACGACCTCGAACGACAGCAATTTGGATGCGTGCGACACGCTCGCGCGTCCCTGTTCGCGTGACGCCTGCCGGTGCCCCTTCTTGAAGGCATCGCTGGACACCCAGGCCAGAAAGGCCTCTTCGGACTCCCAGCGCGTGTATACGTAGTAGGGCGAATCGCCGTCGTCGGGCCTTAGCAACTCGAAGCCCTCGAACCCGGGCATCTTCTCGACCTCTCCGGCACGTTCAGCGAAACGCTTTTCCAACTCGGGTCCCAGGCCCTCTCGCACGTTGATCGCGTTTATCTTTACGACGCTCATTTCCAACTCCTTCCGGTCTCCGACCGATAGTGGGCTAACTTGGTTTTCTGTATGGATAGGCGCCCATAGCCACGACTCGTAGTTCTTTCTGCGCGGCGGTGCAATCAGGGTCAGGAAGCACAACCGGGCGCCCGGTGCATGGGTGCCCCGTCACAACTACCGGGTGGTCGAACACGCCCGAAAGAAACGCCTCTCCGCACACCTGCCCCGGGGTGCCGACCGCGGCCACCCGGCCGTCCTTCATCGCGACGATGCGATCGGCGTAGGAAGCCGCGAGGTTCAGGTCGTGAAGCACGGCCAGGACGGCGCAACCATCCTCCGCCTTTTGCCGGCATAGGGACATGATCAATTCCCTGTGGCGGATGTCGAGCGAACTCGTGGGCTCGTCCAGCAGCATCACCCGCGTATCCTGGGCAAACGCCCGCGCCAGGGCCGTTCGCCTTTGCTCTCCGCCGGACAGTGTCCGGAACACCCTTTCACGCAAGTGCCACACCTCCGTCTGCCGCATCGCATCCGATACCAGTTGCTCGTCCTTTTCCGACGGCACGCCCCAACGACCCTGGTGCGGGTGCCGCCCCATCATCACAACCTCGTACACCGTGAAAGGAAACCGGACTTCGCTGTGTTGCGGCATGACCGCTCTTGCGAGGGCCATCTCCGCGGAGTTGGTACGCCGCGTTTCGTGCCCCGCGACGGACGCCAGACCCCACGCCGGACGCAGGTCTCCCGCCAGCAATCCGACGAGTGTCGACTTGCCCGCCCCGTTTGGGCCTATGACCGCGACCAGTTCACCGCCCATGACAGAGATGTTCACCGAATCCAGTATGGTGCGGCCGCTGACCCGGTAGGTCAGGTCGTCCGTGATGATCATCTGGATCATGTCCAACCCCAGGCCGATCTACGGGTCCGGTTGACCAGCCACAGGAAGAACGGCCCTCCCAGGACCGCGGTGACCACCCCGATGGGTATCTCGGCGGGGATGGCGACGTTCCTGGCAAACAGGTCCGCCAGCAGCATCAACGCAGCTCCGCCGACGGCGCTCATTGGCAGCACCAGCCGGTGGTCAGGCCCCACAACGAGTCGAATGATGTGAGGCACCACGAGGCCCACGAAACCGATGATCCCCGTGACCGCAACCGCCGCGCCGGTTATAAGGGCCGCAACGACGATGACGCCCAGCCGGACTCGCTCGGTCGATACGCCCACATGCGCCGCTTCCCGGTCTCCCAACGTCATCAGGTTCAGCGACCTCGCCCATAGCGGCAGGATGACGATTCCAATGATGATCATCGGGGTTATCGGCCGGATAACGGCCCACGTCGATCCTCCGAGACTGCCCAACGTCCAGAAGACGATCGACCTCAATTGGTCGTCGTCCGCGATGAACATGAACATCCCCGTAAACGCGCCCGCCGTGGCGTTTACCGCGATGCCGGCGAGGATCAACGTCACGACGTCGGTGCGCCCGTTGATCCGGCCGACGCTGTAGACGACGCCCGTCGCCGCCAGGCCGCCGGCGAAGGCCGCAATAGCCAGGCTGAAGGCGCCCAGGAACGTGAACCCGACCACGATGGCCGCCACTGCGCCGAGCGCGGCCCCGCTCGACACTCCGATGATCGACGGGTCCGCCAGCGGGTTGCGAAAAACACCTTGAAGCGAAGCGCCCGCGATTGCCAGCGCGCCTCCGGTCAAGACCGCCAATAGTACGCGGGGAAGCCTTATGTTCCACAATACGGCCTCGTGCTGCGGTTCGTACGCAACGCCAAGGTTGACCCCCAGCCGTTCCACGAGAATCCCCACCACGTCGCCGGGAGGTATCCGCACCGCACCAATGCCCAGATTCGCGATCAGCAAGACCAGCAGGAGCGCGACAAGCAGCGCCAGCAGGAAGGGCGGCGACAATACCCGCCCGTCAGCCGACGCCCTCATCATCGAGCGCAACCTTCTAGGGACCGGTATGGATTCGGCAGTCATCAGTGTCTCAGTTCAGGGTGTATTGCAAGAACGAGTTCACGCAGCGCCTCACCGGTTCGAGGACCGCCGCCGGCAAAATAAAGGCCGTCAAAGACAATCACATCGCGGTTCATTCCCGCCGGGGTCTCAGCCACGCCGGGAATCTGCAGTAGCCCGTCCAAGCCTCCAACGGTCTGGATGCCCGTCTCGAACACCACGATGTAGTCGGGTGCGGCGGTCACCAGAGCCTCAGCCGTCAGAGGCGCGAAGTGCGCGATTCCGGCTTTCACACCGCCGCTTACCGCCCCGGCGGCTGCAAACATGTCTGCACTCAGGTCCGCGCCACCTGCCATCAACACCGTGTCCAAGCCGCGCAAGTACAGGAAAACGGCGGTGGGCGGATCGCCCTCGGCGTTGGACGCAAGTTCCTTTGCGTCTTCCACATCCGTTTCCAACGCTTCGACTACTTCGGCCCCCTTGCTGGGAACTCCCAGAGCAGCGGCGACCTGGCGGATCTTTTCCGATGCTCCAGCGATGGTCGGCTCGGTCTCGAGGACCAGCACCGGGACCCCGGTCTGGCTGATCTGTTGAAGTACCGGCGGCGGCCCGGCAGACGTGGTGCCGATCACCAGGGTCGGCCGCATCGCCAGGATTCCTTCGGCCGACAGTGCCCGCGCATAACCTATCTTCGGTTTCATCAGGGCTTCCGCCGGATGAGTAGCGCTGGTATCCACCGCAGTCACGTTGTCGCCCAGCCCCAGTGCGAAGATGATCTCGGTGATGTCGCCGTTCAGCACGACCACCCGGCTGATGTCGGTCACCGTAACTACCTCGCCATTTGCATCCGTCACCGTCACCGGCAGGCCGTCTGGGACTGCGGTGGCTTCCGGTTCGGGAGTTGGACTTGGGGTCGGGACCGGCGTGGAGGTCGGCGTAGGCGTTGCCGTGGGTTCCGGCGTCGGTGTGGCCGTTGGTACGGGAGTGTTAGTCGGATCTGGGGCAGGCACAGCCGTGGCCGTGTCTGCTACGGATGGGCCGCGGTCGCCGTCGGTTGACGGTCTTTGGGCCGGAGACTCGGAGCCGCAGGCGAGTATTGCCAGGGCGAAGATCGCGGAGAGCGCCAGGGCCAGGAGCACGCTGGGCGTGCCGGCCCTTTCGAGCAACTTCATGCTATAACTCCTATTGCACTTGGGCCGGATGATCCCTGCAAAGTCTCGTCCGGTCCCGGTCGCGAACGCGGCCGCCGGCCCAACCTTTTTGGTTGGCATGCCGGTGGCCGTAGGTCGTTTAGGGGCCGCGTTGGTCGATCTGCCTGCGCTTAGGGCAGGCAGCGGGCGCGGGCCGTACCCCAATACCCGTGCCCGCTGCCGTTAACAGCTACGACCTACAGCGATTCGCGACACGAATTTTCTCATTCGTTATCACGAATCAGCAATCAGTATATACACGTCAAAGTATAAATCAATACCTCTGAGGTACAGAATTCCACTCAATTTGGAAATGCCCCGAATTCCAAGGTTTTGGGGACTAATTCGCCTTAGTACGCACGAAGGACCCAGGCTGCAGTACCTGGATTAGTCGCACCTGGCGAACGCCGCGGCGTCAGATGGCTCGCTCTTCGAGCCACTCCTGCGTCACTTCCAGGCCGAAGCCGGGAGCGTCGGACGGAACGAGATAGCCGTCCTTGATGACGGGTGTCCCCGGCAAGAGGACCATCTCCTCCAGCGGGACGCCAGGCGGGGCGACGCCCTCTGAACGCTCGCCCCAGACGATGCCCGGCATGGCGTAGCTGAGGTGTTGCCCATACGGGTAGTTCATGCCCCCGTGCGAGATCATCGACAGGCCGTGGGCCTCCGCGAGATAGGCGACCCGCACGCTGGCCGACACGCCGCCGACCCACTGCACGTCCGGCTGGAAGATGTCCACCAGCCCATTGGCCGCAGCGTGGGCGAACGGGTAGATGCTGTACCAATGCTCTCCGGTCGCCAGGGTCACCCCTGGCAGTCGTTCCCTCACCCTGAAGTAGCTGCCCAGGTCTTCCGGCCGGAGATAGTCCTCCAGCCACTTGATGCGGTACTTGTCGAGCATTCCGGCGAGCCTGATTGTGTATTCGGCGTCCGGCGACGTCCACGCGTCAACCATCAGTTCGACTTCATCGCCGATAAGCTCGCGGGCACGGGCCACTATCTCCTCGTTCTTGCGCAAGCCTTCCAGCCCGTCCTCCGGTCCGTACTGCAAGAACACCTTCACGGCGCGGAACCCCAGTTCCAGGAACCACCCTATGCTGTTATCGAGACCGTAGCCCGCGTCGGTCGCGCTTGCGTAGCAGAAGATGCGGTCCTTCTGCGGCCCGCCCAGCAGTTCGTACACGGGCCTGCCGAGGACCTTGCCCTTCAGGTCCCAAAGCGCGTTGTCGACGGCACTGATGGCGTAGCTCGCTATTCCGGCCGTGCCGTACTGGGCCGTGGACCGCTGCATGATGTCACACAGCCGCTCCGTGGCCATGCAGTTCTGGCCGACCAGTGTCGGGCCGAGGTGGTCGTTGATGATGCTCACGACGGGTCCGTGGTGGATAGTAAATCCGACTCCAAACGTGCCGTCCTCCGCCGTAACCACGCACGCCGCCCGTCCCCACCCGCGCGGCGACCACTCAGACCGCGAAAACTCCCCGTAACGGCGCATCGGGCTGACCATGTCGGGCGCATCCGCCAGCCTCGGCACACGCGGCGCGGTCCGCGGCCGCGGCCGGATATCGACGGCGACCGCCCGTATGTCAGTGATTTTCATTTCGATGCGTTTTCTGTCGCCGCCCCCTAGTAATACGGCGTCTCCTCCGGTTCCTGGCCGTTCTGGATGTAGTTGCGGGCCTGCGGCATGGTGATGAACCGGTAGTCGCCTCGGAGCGCGTAGACGCGGCCGTTGGACACCCTCACGCCCAGCTTGATTACCCGGCCTGCAAGGGCCGACAGGTTTTTGCCGTCTTTCCACTCGGGCGTCCAGCCGGTCGTATCGCCGCGGAACGCCTCGCAGTCGGCGTACGTGTAGCCTTCGATCTTGTTGCCGAGGTGGTCCGTCACCTGCACCAGTATCTCGCCGTCCGGGCAGTCCACGTTTACGGATGCCTCTCCACCGCCCCACAGTATCCACTTGGTGGTGAATTCGCCCATCCCTCCGGGCGGCTCGAGATAGACGAACCCGTCCTTTCGCAGTTCGTGCAACAGGATCGACCCCTGCCCGCTGGAGGGATCGGCCCTGAACTGGGCGTGCTCACCCTTCGACGCGCTCGAGTAGAAACGTAAGGTGTCCCCGAATTCCACCATCGAGGATGGGTAGATGCAGCCGGACGAAGGATCGCCGGGCGGGCCGTTCGGGATGAGCGGCTCCCTGACGGTGCGCTGGAAGTGCCAACCGTTTGTGCTGTAGGCGACGTGGGCATCGATCTTGCCCATGATGCGGGCGATGTCGTCGCCGGCGTACATGGTCAACAGGCCCTGGAACTTCTCGTCCGGGTGGACGACCGGATCGGTATGGTACATCCACGGCAGCGCCACGAACATCTGCTCGTACGGGAACACCGGCATGCCGTATATGAGCGCAGAGGGGGTGTCGAGAGCGTCTGCCTGTAACGCCAGTTCCGGCCGCGTGAACGTTTTCCAGTCCTTCGTTTCCGACAGGGCGATGCGGCGGTCAGCCACACGCGGCCTGAACGACAACACGTAAGACTGGCGGTGCGGGTTCCAGAATGCGAACTGGCCGGGGTCGTTGCCGGTGGGATGCCAGCGGGCGTCCTCGTGCGGCGTCCACCTCATACCGTCGCCGGACGTCGCCAGGTAAGAAACCAGGTTTAACCCGGGCCCGTGGGTATAGGTGATCATCGCCTTCAGCCACTCGTCGGTGCCCTCGGCTTGCGGGTCCTGGTACATCCCGCACCACTCGCGGAACTTATCGGTGCCAAATAGCTGGTTGGGCGTCTGCCGGCCGGGCAGGTCGATCTTGTCCGTCAGATCCGGCAATTCCCAGTGCACGCCGTCGTCGCTTTCCGCGAGCTGAGGGACAATGTATCTGCCGGCCTCAGGCACCTCGCCCTGGTAGTAGCACCGCCACCTGCCCGACTCCGGGTCCTGGATGACGCTCGGATAGCCCCAGGCCGTATCTGCGTACGGGTCCCTCAGCGTTCCTTCCGGATTCATCCGGGCGTCACCGGTGTGGCGGTCGAGATTTGTCCGGCTGTGCAGGTGCCAGTCGTCGAAAAACAGCAGACAGTACATCGTTATAGGACCCCGTTCCTTATCGCGCGGCGCAGCGTGAGAGACAGCCTCTCCTCGAATCCTGCCGTCGTCGCTGTGAATGTTAATTCAATGGAACAGGCGGGTGGTCTCGGGGGGCCAGTAACTGAACCAAGCCCGACCAACAATTTCGTCCGCATCCACCAGCCCCCACTGCCTCGAGTCCGAAGAGACGTTCCGGTTGTCGCCGAGCACGAAATAGCTGTCCTGGGGGATGGTCAGCGGATAGTCGCCAGCGTACGCGGAGGTGTGCTCATCATCGAATGGGCTCAACACACCGTTGACGAAGACCCTGCCGTCCACAATGTTCACGATGTCGCCCGGCAGCCCGATAACCCGTTTCACAAATTCGGTTTCGGCGCCGATCGGGGGGCTGAATACGATGACGTCGCCTCGCCGCGGGCCTCCGAACAAGTACCCGTCTTGCCCAAGCGGCACGCCCTCGACCCGCGCGTAGACGAACTTGTTCACGAGGAAGCGGCTGCCCGGCGTCAAAGTGGGGGACATGCTGTGTCCCTCGACGGCGTAGCTCTGGGTAGACACCTGCAACAGCACGAACACCAGGACCGAAATGATCACCGCCTCGGCGGTATCTCTGAAGCTGTTTGTCAAACTTAACCTGTAGCTTTTTGTCGGGCGATTGGCAGTTGCCGGCGCGATAATTATATGGCCGTTGTTCGGGACCCTCGTGACGTTGAGCGACCAATTGTCGCCACTTGCGCCCTGCCCCGGCCGCGCCGGCCACCGACCGCACTGAGACCGATTTGGCGAACCTGGAAGACCGTACTCTTATCGATCTCAGCCGAGGCGGAGACCTCGACGCGTTCAACGAACTCGTGACCCGTTACCAGAGCGCGGTCTACGGCGTCGCCCTGAAGATGGTCAGAAACCCGGCGACCGCCGAGGACCTTGCCCAGGACACGTTTATATCCGCATTCCGCAACATCGCCAGGTTCAGGGGCGGCAACTTCCGCGCCTGGCTGCTGCGCATCGCGCGTAACGCCACGTACGACCACCTGCGCCGCACGAAACGGCGGCCCGAAACGTCGATCGAGGAGAACATCGTCGCGTTCTCCGACACGTTCCGGGCCTCCGAACCGGAACCGGAGGCTTGGGCGCTGACGTCGGAATTGGGGAGAGCCATCACCGAGGGGCTGATGACGCTGTCGGACGACCACCGGCTGTCGATAATCCTCGTAGACATGGACGGCTACAGGTACGAAGAGGCCGCAGAGGTGATGGGGGTCTCGGTCGGGACCATCAAGTCACGGTTGAACCGCGCACGGGGGCGGATGAGGGACTTTCTCAAGACAAGACCGGAACTGTTACCGGACGAATGGCGTCTGTAGGTAAGGAGAGAAACGCGAAGTGAAGGCACTGTGGCGTCGATTGTTCGGTCGTGAAGGCGACCTGGACGATGCGACCACCGCCTACATAGAAGGCAGGGCAAGTCCTGCCGAGATCGACGCGGTCCGTCAGGAACTCGACGAATCGCCCGAGCGCGAGCGCGACATCGAGGAGCTGCGCCAGACGGTCGCGCTGATGCGTTCCGTCGAAACGCCGCCTGCCCCGCGGTCCTTCGCGCTGACCCCGGACATGGTCCCGGAGCAGCGTCGGCCCCTGCGCCTCGACCTTAGCTACGCGCCAGCGGCGGCCGCGGCCGTCCTGGTCCTCGCGGTCGGAGTCCTGATCGCGGGCGATCTGACTGACCTGGTAAGGCAGAGCGAAATGGGTGGCGCCGAAAGTATGTCTGCGACGTTCCAATCTGACGATTCGGAACGCGTGGTCCAGCAGGAAGCCGAGCCGGCCAAACCGGCCACCGAAACAGCCACGCCAGCGCCTGCTATGCAGTTGAAGGTGGTCGAAACAGTGGTGGTCGAAAAAGCCGTGACCAAAGTGGAAAGGGTCGTCGAGACAGTAGTTGTCGAAAAACCGGTTACCCGCACGGAAAAAGTCATAGAGACCGTGGTGGTCGAGAAAGTGGTGGAACGCACGGAAACGGTTGAAGAGACCGTAACGGCCGAGGACCCGGTGGCCATGCAAGCCAAACGGGAATCCGATGAACCGGAGGCCAAGAAAGAGATCGATATTAACGAGACTCCCGCCGGCGCCATGATCGTGGAAGCGGAATCGATAACAGACTCGCCTGGGCAACCAACACCGACGCCTGAGGCTGTGCAAGCAAAGGCGGCGGTAGCCCCAACTGACGATGGTCAAACGGCTACGCCCACATCCACTGTCGAACCGACGCCCTCTCCAACCGTCGAACCGACGGCCACACCCACCGCAACAACCACACCCACGCCGACCATCGTGCCGACCGCGCAGCCTACAGCAACGCCTGTGCCGACCCTTGAGCCAACACCGAGGCCGATTCCCACGCCGATTCCCCAGGAAGAGCCGGCGGTCGCGATTCTGGCCGATCCGGAAGACGACCGGGGAATCACCCTGCCGCTCTGGCAACTCGAGGTCCTGCTCGCCGTACTCGCGGCCATGATGTTGGTGTTATGGGCGGCGCTGCGCCGGCGTTTGGGGCGGAGCGGTTAGGCACTTTGCCCCAAAAATTCGAACCCGCATCCGACCCAGAACGGCAAGGGAACAGCGGCACATGGGCTGCAAGAACGAGGCGGATCACGTAGTGACCGTCTAATTTTGTCAGTCGCAGAACGCCAGTTTAAGATCGCCAACTTTCCTTATGGACGGCATCGACTCGTTGATGAGCCTGTCTGCCTCAAGCATGGCTGAGGGGTCCTGTCGTTCGATGGCAACTCTGGCGGCCTGAATCGACTGTGCCAGGAGGCGCAACCCTTCAGAGAATTCGGCGTGGATGTGCACCGCCGACTCAGGGACCTCTACTCGATCGTATGTGTCGATTATCTCCTGCACCTTGTCTAGCGTGTTCACGTCGTCTGTCTCGGTGAACTCGACTAGGAACCTGCCGAGATCCCTTGCAATGGCGTCGAGGCGCAAGAAGTAGTAATTTTCGTCGGCATCCGGACACTCGGTTTCCTGCGGTACGCAGCCGACAAGGGCGACCGTAAGGGCAATGAGAATCACGCGTCTCATTTGTCAGTGACTATTCGTACACGCTCACCACACCGGGCGACCTCGGCGGCCAAATACAAGACGGTTGGCCCGACGCGACCAGTCCAACCGGGGGAGGTGCAACCGTTGCGGCGCTGCTTCACTCGGGCATCGTTGCCGTAAATCAACTGACCATCTATTGTGAAGTCCAATGTAATGCGGAGATTGTAACGCCGCGGTACGAATATTCGGATTGCCGCTTTAAACACCCCCGAGTTGAACCGCTAGCCTTTCGGGTCAAGACACGATTCTGAGTGTGGCCCTGCAAGATTGGCTGGCGAACGGCAAATATCCGATGGAACAAATCTCATAGCCGCGGCGTCGATATTCGTAGAGGCCTGTAAATCCAGGCAAATTCGTTCGCCACCAGGCGGCCCAATCACCAAGTAGGAAAGGTAAAAACCTCGATGCTCTACATCAACAGAAAGTCAGCAACGGTCCTGACGGCCATCCTGGCCGTTGTCATTGCAGCCGCCCTGATCGCCTGCACCGGCAACCGGGAAGGCGATACAGCGACCCCAACAACCGGCGCAGCCGTCTCACAGACCAAGACGAACGAGTCCACCGGCGGCGTCGTCAAGGCTGCCACGATCGATGCAACAGAGGCCCCGGCCGAAGATAAGAAACTTGTTGCCGCGTCACCGGACTCCGTCCCTGCTTCGCAGGCCGTGACGGCCGCGTCCCAAGGCAGTGGGCAGGCCGGAATCTGGGTAAGCGGGATCGGTAGGAAAGAAGTTGAGGCAGACGTCGCGATCATCTCGCTCGGCGTTGAGTCGAGGGAAAAGACCGTGGCTGCCGCTCGGAGCGCGGCAGCGGAGGCAATGACCAGCGTTCTTGACGCACTCAGCACGCTTGGGGTGGCCGACGACGACGTCGTCACAACGTCATTGAACATCTACCCCATCGAGGTGTGGATCGAGGTCGAAGATGACAACGGTTTTCACAACGAGCCGCGGATCACCGGCTACACCGTGAGTAACCGGGTGCGGGTGACGGTCAGGGACATCGAGACGGCGGATGAGGTGATAGACAAGGCCGCCGAAGTAGGAGGCGACCTCATCAGGATCAACAACATTTCGTTTACCGTGGGCGACCCAGCGGCGCACGCAGATGAAATCCGGCGTCGGGCCGTGGAAGACGCCAAGGCCAAGGCCGAACTCTACGCCGAGGCGTTCGGCGTGGAACTGGGACCGGTTGTGTTCGTGCAGGAGTCTTCGGGTGTCGCACCGGTGGCACAACCCGCCGGCCGCATGGAAATGGCCATGGCCATGACGGCGAATGTCAGTACACCGATCGAATCGGGCGACATCAACCTGTCGATCAGCATCCAGGCCGGTTTCTCGATTCTGCCCTCGTCAGGCGACGCGTCGAAATAGGTCTTCTGCAGTCAACGTCACCAGCATCTGCCCGCCCTTGCCGCTTTGAACGGCATGGGCGGGCAGCTTGTTTCATGGGCACTGCATGCCGCACCCGCTGCGGATGTTCCGGCAGATACAATTCGCGGGCGACTAGGAACCGTTGGCGAATCTCACGCAAATTGCCGCCCGGGAGGCGTAGATGGTCCTGAGCGACCGCACAATCAGGCAGTACATAGAGGAAGGTCGGATCAAGATCGATCCCTACGACCCCAGTGAACTGCAACCCGCCAGCGTGGACCTGCACTTCGACAAGCGCGTCCTGGTGTTCAGGAACAACACAGCCGGTTACCTTGACTTACGCAAGGACTCGGTCGAGTTGACCGAAGAGGTCGAGATCGAGCCGGACGTTCCGTTCATGCTTCACCCGGGTGAGTTCGTCCTCGGCAGCACTCTCGAACACATAGAGATCCCTGACAACCTGGTGGCCCGCCTTGAGGGCAAGAGTTCGCTGGGCCGCGTGGGTCTGCTGATCCACTCCACCGCAGGATATGTGGACCCCGGCTGGAAGGGCCACCTGACGCTGGAGCTGACCAACGTTTCCCGGATCCCGATCACGCTCTACTACGGCATGCGCATCGGCCAGATTTCATTCCTCGAACTGTCCACACCTGTCGACCGCCCATACGGTTCTCCGGAACTGCGGAGCAGGTACCAGGGGCAAACAGACCCCACCACGAGCCGGGCGCACCTGGACTTCAAACAGAAGCGGCCAACTGACCCGTAGACCGCCGGCAACGGACGATGTCCGAACCATTTCTGCGACGTGCAATCGAACTGGCCAGGCAAGCGGCCGGTGGCGTCGCGCCGCGACCGCCCGTTGGCGCGGTGGTCGTCAAAGATGGCGCGATCGTTGGCGAGGGTCGTACGCGACCGCGTCCGGGCCATCACGCCGAGGTGGAGGCCCTGACTCAGGCGGGCGACGCGGCGCGCGGCGGCACACTGGTGTGCACGCTGGAACCGCACGGATTCCAGGGCGTTTCACCACCATGCACCGACGCCATAGTCGAGTCAGGAATCGCCCGCGTCGAGTGCCCGGTCGAAGACCCCAACCCGGCGGTAAACGGCACGGGTTTCGCTCAACTCCGAGCCGCAGGAATTGACGTTGTGACATCGTGTTCCGTCGTACTGCGGCGGGAAGCGCTCGAAGTCATCGAGGGCTATGCCATGCACACGCGCACCGGGCTGCCGTTCGTAACGGCCAAATTCGCGATGAGCCTCGACGGCAAGATTGCCACACACACCGGCGACTCGCAGTGGATAACGGGCGAGTTGGCCCGGCAACGCGCCCACCAGATGCGCGCCATGTCGGAGGCCGTGGTCGTCGGGGCCGGTACGGTGTTGAAGGACAACCCGAGACTTACGGCCCGCGACGAACGCGGCGAAGACACCGGTAGGCCGATTTGGCGTGTCGTAGTGGACACCAACGGGCGAATACCCCGTGACTCCCGGGCATTTGCCCAACCCGGCAAAATGATCTGGGCCGTCGGGGAAGGCGCCAGGGTGATGCCGCCGGGACCGACCGTAGAGGTAGTCCAACTACCCACGCGGAACGGCCGGGTGGACCTCCAACAGTTGATTTCCCTGCTTGGCAGGCGGGACGTCCACAACGCGCTGTTCGAAGGCGGCGGTTCGATGCTCGGGACGCTGTTCGACAAACATCTGGTGGACAAGGTGGCGGTATTTACCGCCCCGGTCATCGTGGGCGGTAGTGAAGCACCGACCCCCGTGGGTGGAGAAGGCGTTAGCGACATTGCAGAGGCGCTCAGGCTGGTCGACGTGCGCCGAACGCAATTGGGCCCGGATATACTGACGACCGGTTACGTCCAGAAGAACGCATGAGCGCAAAGAGCCGATAGAACCGGACATGTTCAGCGGAATCGTCGAAGAGATCGGCAGGGTCGAGAGTTACGACGGCCGGCGACTGACAATATCGGGAAACAAGGCGCTCGTCGGCCTGAACGTCTCGGACAGCATTCTCGTATCCGGCGCCTGCCTGACGGTGGTCGAGAAGAATGATGCCTCGTTCACCGTTGAAACGGTCCCGGAGACGGTGAACAGGACCAGTCTCGATGCAATCAAAGCCGGCGACGGCGTGAACCTCGAACGGTCCCTTTCATACGGGGACCGCGTCGGCGGGCACTTCGTACAGGGTCATGTTGATTGCACCGGCCGAATAACGGCGATGACCCCGGACGGGAACTCCACGCGGGTATCCGTAGACGCGCCCGCAAATATAATGAAGTACGTCGTTGAAAAGGGGTTCATAGCCCTGGACGGGATCAGCCTGACGATCGTAGACCGGATTGATACGGGCTTTTCGGTGGCGATCATCCCGTATACGAAGGACAACACCACGTTGAGATCGCGCCGGGCCGGTGACAGGGTGAACCTGGAAGCCGACATCACGGCCAAGTACCTGGAACAACTGGCCGCGGGATACCTGGAAGCCAACCCGCAGAAGGACGCCTGAATCAGTGAAGTTTCCTGACGAATTGACCGCGGCGGCAGAAACTTCGGTCAAAACAGCCATCGAACGGTTCCGTTCGGGTGGAATAATCATCATCGTCGATGACGAGGAACGCGAAAACGAAGGCGATTTCGCAATGGCGGCCGAGATGATCACTCCGGAGGCCGTCAACTTCATGGCGCTGCACGGGCGGGGACTTATCTGCGTACCCATGGAGAAAGCCGATCTCGACCGCCTCGATATTCCACCCATGGTGGGCAAGAACACTGCGCCGCTCGGTACCGCCTTCACGGTTTCGGTAGATGCGCTTACAGGCGTGACAACGGGCATCTCAGCTGCCGATCGCGCACGTACGATCAAGCTGCTGGCGGATGAACATTCCCATTCCTCTGAGTTCACCAGGCCCGGCCACGTCTTCCCCCTGACCTACCACGATGGCGGCGTGTTGGTCAGGTCCGGCCAGACCGAGGCTTCCGTGGACCTGGCCCTGTTGGCCGGGCAGCGGCCCGCGGCGGTCATCTGCGAGATCATGAATGAAGACGGCACGATGGCCCGAATGCCCCAACTCGAGGAGATCTCGCACAAATACGAGCTTCCCATCGTCACCGTCGCCGATCTGATCTCGTACCGGTTGGCCACCGAAAAGCTTGTTCAACGCGTCGCCGAGACCCAGCTGCCCACCCGGCACGGGGAATTCAAGGCGATCGCTTACCGCAGCACCGTCGACGCCCTGGAGCACGTGGCTCTCGTCAAAGGCGAGATCGACGACGAGTCCCCGGTTTTGATACGCGTCCACTCCGAATGCCTGACCGGTGACGTGTTCGGTAGCCTGCGCTGCGACTGCGGTGATCAGATGGCCATGGCATTGCAGGCCATCGAGGCAGAACAGCGGGGCGTTTTCGTGTTGATGCGGCAGGAGGGCCGCGGCATCGGCCTGCACAACAAGCTGAAGGCGTACGCCTTGCAGGACCAGGGGCTCGACACGGTGGAAGCCAACGAACAACTGGGCTTCCCGATGGACCTGCGCAAGTACGGCGTCGGCGCTCAAATCCTGCGGGACCTGGGCGTCAGACGGTTCCGGGCTATGACGAACAACCCCAAGAAGCTGGTCGGCCTCCAGGGCTTTGGCCTGGAGATGGTCGAGCGCGTGCCGCTGGTGGCCCCGGCACGAGATGAAAACCGCCGCTACCTGGAAACGAAGCAGGAAAAGATGGGCCACCTGCTCGACATCGGCCAACTGGACTGATTTTCGATTTCCAAGTGATCAACCTCAACGCATCCTTGCGCCGCTAAAAACCACACCTGTAGGGGAGGGTTTCAAACCCTCCCTGCCTCCACGTTTGAACGCAAAATCCGGTCTATCATGCGACTTTTCCATCGCAACTCCGTACCAAGGCCGGTTGGCATCAGAATGCTGAAATCCTTGGCAATCGGGGCCGAAGGCGGGTCTGAGACCCGCCGCTACGATTTGGACCTACGATTGAACCAGGCAAGTTGGAGGAAGTCGTGAAAGTTGGCATCGCCGTAGGCAAATTCAACGAGTACGTGACGAGCCAGATGCTCGAGCGCTGCGTTGCGCGACTCGCCGAACGCGGGATCGGCCCGGATGACACTCTCACGGTGTGGACGCCCGGCTCCTACGACCTGCCGATTGCCGCAAAACAGTTGGCGGACCGGGATGACATCGAAGCCGTCATCTGCCTGGGCGCGGTCATCAGGGGCGAGACCGCTCACTTCGATCACGTCGCCTACGGCGCCTCGATGGGCATCACCCGCGTCGCGCTCGATTCCGGCAAACCGGTGATTTTCGGTGTGCTCACGACCGACAACGCGGACCAGGCCGTTGCTCGCATCGGCCAGGGGGCCGACTACGCAGACGCCGCGGTCGAAATGGCCGGGCTAGCCAGGTGCCTGGAGTCTTAGGCCCCCACCCGACGCGCCAACTTTTGTGGGCAGTTGCCGGTCCTGGATGGACCCTATTGGCGACCTTTGCAAACCTCCCTCTCCCAGCGGAGACACTTGCAAAACCCCCTCTCCCAGCGCGAGATCTTTGCGTAACTAGTTGACCCCTCACTCCGTGTCACCCTGAGCCTATTTCTCATGTCACCCCCGCATCAAGTGCGGGGCAGGCTCTGAGCGAAGCCGAAGGGTCTGGGTAAGAGGGGTCGGGTGTTGTTGAATAACCCGCGGGAGATTCTTCGCTGCGCTCAGAATGACACTTGCGGAGGTTACGCAAAGGTCTCCAGCGGGAGAGGGTTGGAGCCTGCCTCGTACTCGATACGGGGGTGAGGGAGAATCGCGAATTTGGAGTAGGCCCTTGAATCCCCGATTCCCCGGATTGGGGCCGCCAGCGCGTTACACCTTTCACCGCATTCGCGCGAAGATAGGCGTGAATGCCCTATGCCGGTGCGGACCATATTTCACGTTGACCTGGACGCCTTCTTCGTGGCGGTCGAGCGATCCCGCGACCCGACCTTGGTGGGCAAGCCCGTGGTCGTGGGCGGAGCTGGGCCGCGTGGCGTCGTCAGCGCCGCCTCCTACGAGGTACGTGAATTCGGCGTGCGCTCCGCCATGCCCATGTCCACCGCGCGTAGACTCGCGCCGCACGCCGTCTACATCTCTCCCAATCACCGTGAGTACGGCGCGGTCAGCCGCGAGTTCATGGCCGTCCTGAGGGACTTTTCGCCGCTCGTCGAACCCGTGAGCGTCGATGAGGCCTATATCGACATGACGGGCATGGAGCGCATCTACGGCCCGGCGGCGGAATCGGCAATATCCATAAGGCGCCGTGTCTACCAGGAACTGTCGTTGGTCGCGTCAATTGGCGTCGGCCATAACCGGCTCGTCGCCAAGGTTGCGTCCGGCGAATCGAAACCGGACGGTCTGCTGATCATCCAACCGGAGGACGCCGCCGGTTTCTTCGCACCGCTTCCAATCAGGAAACTGCCGGGGATCGGCCCTAAGGCTGCCGACCGTCTGCACACGCTCGGCATAGAAACCCTAGGTCAACTCGCGGCCACACCGACCGGTGTACTCCGCCGGGCCGTGGGCGAGCGGCTGGGGGAGCATCTCAAGCGCCGCGCCTCGGGCGAAGGGGGTGACCTGCTCGCCGGTCGCCAGGACGCCAAGTCCATCAGCGCAGAAACGACGTTCGATTACGACGTTTCGGACCGAACACGCCTCGATTCCGTGACCCTGACTCTTTCTGAAAGGGTCGGCAGGCGCCTGCGAAGGGCCAGGCGTCAAGCGCGGGTAATCGCCATCAAGCTGCGGTACGACGACTTCGTAACGGTAAACCGGCAACGTTCGCTTCCGTCCGGCATCGACGGCGACACGACGATCTACCAGTCTGCGCGGGCGCTCCTGAACGCCGCGATGCGTGAACGCAATCGACCGGTACGCCTGATCGGTGTCGGGGTGAGCGGACTGATTGAACGCGAGGGACAGCTAGCCCTCATGGAAGAAGCGTCGGAGCCAGACGACTCAGCCGTCAGTGGCGCCATCGACAAGATCCGCGAGCGGTACGGCGACGCAGCCATAGCCCGCGGAAGGGTGGCCGAGCGCGGCACATCTCGTGCCGCTGGACCGCCAGGAACCAGGGAGGAATCGCAATGAACGAGGAATTCGCAACTGCAGCCGCGACTGAACTCGTCAGCCTGGTCCGTTCCAGGAATGTCTCGCCAGTCGAACTCACCAAGACATTCCTGGAACGCATCGATCGACTCGATCCCCAACTCCACTCGTTTCTCCTGGTGACGCGGGACGACGCGATGAAACGCGCCGCTGAGGCAGAAGCGGCCGTAATGCGGGGCGATCCATTGGGACCGCTCCACGGACTACCCATCGCCATCAAGGACTCCCAGATGACCGGCGGAGTCCGCACCACGCTGGGTTCCCTGTTGTTCAAAGACCACGTGCCGGAAAACGATTGCGCGGTGGTCGAACGGGTAAAGGAGGCTGGAGCAATCCCGCTGGGCAAGACCAACGTCCCCGAATTCGCCCTGGTCGGGACCTGCGAAAACCGGCTCGGGGAGTACGGTCGCAACCCGTGGGACACTGAACGGACACCCGGCGGGTCGACCGGAGGGGGAGCGGCGGCCGTGGCCGCGCGCCTGACTCCTATGTCCCTGGGCAGCGACGGCGGAGGGTCGATACGCATACCGGCGAATTTTTGCGGCATATTCGGAATAAAGCCATCACAAGGGCGCGTCTCAGGCTTCACGGGCCAGATTGGGCCGGCGATGCCCTATATGTTGTCTCAGAACGGGCCATTGACTCGGACCGTCAGGGACGCTGCCCTGTTGCTACAGGTAATCGCCGGGCACGACCCGCGGGACCCGACGTCCTTGCGGCAGACCCCACCGGACTTCACGCGCGCCGCGGACATGTCCGTCGAAGGGCTGCGCATCGGCTGGAGCCCCGACTTCGGATTCGCCCGGGTCGAGCCGCAGGTGTTGGAAATTACCGCCCGCGGTGCTCGGATTTTCGAAGACCTCGGATGCGTCGTGGAAGAGGCGGACATCGTCCTCGATCCGCCGTACGACGTTTTCGGACCCATCATCGCCGGGGACTTTTACACAAACTACGGACGCTACGAGAACAACGGCGACGAACTGTTCACCGATTACGCAAAATTCCGGCTCGAACGAGGCAGCCGTGTGACTGTGGCGGACTACGCCCGCGCGCTCGGCGAACGAGACCGGCTCAAGTCACGATTTACCGACTTGTTCGATGAATATGACCTTTTGCTCACGCCTGCGGCGTGCTTCCCGGCGTTCAAGTACGGCCGATTCCCGGGCGAGGTCTCAGGCATTTCCGAGTACCCCGACCAGTACTGGAACGGCGCATTCACGTTGCCGATTAACGTGATCGGCCATCCCGCGGCGTCCGTACCGGCCGGGTTCACGTCCGACGGCCTTCCGGTCGGGCTGCACATCGTCGGCAGAAACCTGGACGAGGTGACGGTATTCGCGGCTTCGGCGGCGTTCGAGTCGGCCCAGCCATGGGACCACGTTCGGCCGCCGGTCTCCTGACGTAGGCAACTACAAGGTCGGCGCGCCCGAGATCAGGTTAGTCAGGCTCTCGCGGGACTTCCGGGTTCGGCCCCATCGTGGTCCAGAGTGACGAAATCCTCATGCGGCGTTTCATCTCCTCGGTCCCGAAGAACAGCGTGTACGAGACCCCGGCGGCGACCGCTCCGACGATCGGCCCGACCCAGTAGATCCAGTGCTGCGCCCAGGAGGCGTAGACGAACGCCGGCCCAAAGCTCCGGGCCGGATTCATGGACGCCCCGGTGAGCGGCAGGGCCACGAAGTTGTTGACCGCGACGATCCCGCCGATCGCAAACGGGATTAGCAGACGGCTGGGCCGGGGATCGACTGCCGTCGCGAAGACCACCAACACAAGGATGAAAGTGATCACGATCTCCAGGCCCAGACCAGCGGCGGGCGTCAGGTGGGCCGCGTTGACCCCGTGGACTCCGAGACCCGGGACATCCGACACGACCCGCATTAAAGCAGACGCCGCGACCGCGCCGGCCAGTTGAAAGACGATATATATGACACCACGCGCCGCGCACGCGTTGCCTGTGACCACGGCCGCAATCGTGACCGCGGGGTTGATGTGGGCGCCCGAGATCCTGAAGAACGCCGCTATTCCAACGGCAATGGCCAGGCCGTTGGCCAGACCAATTAGGATCACGTCGGCCGAGGCCAGTCCTTCCCCGAACGCGACCGCGACACTCGTGGACCCCGTCGCGGCAAACACAAGGATGAACACGGCGAGGAACTCCGCGACCGCAGCCCGCCAGGTGGCCATGTTTTTCAGTTCGCTCATATTCAGGGCAAGTTTGGACTTAAGCATCAATAACGTGGTTGAGCGCGGAGATCCGTGGATGGGAACTTGCCAAGTATGCCAATTACCTGTCGGACGGTTTTAACCCGCGGTTAAACCGGGTCGCCGGTTAGCTGGGTAGGGGAGGTTCGTAAAACTCCCGAACGGAATCCGGACCGCCATCGTAGCCTCGCTCGGGTGTCACCCGCATTGAGCCGGCCCACTCACGCTGGTAGACTAAATTGTCTAGCGCTGGCGATTCGTCTAGTGGTAGGACACCAGACTCTGGATCTGGGAGCCCAGGTTCGAATCCTGGATCGCCAGCCAAACCGCGCTCCGGCCAAAAAGCCGGAAAACATACGGCCCCTTCGTCTAGCGGCCCAGGACACCGCCCTCTCAAGGCGGAGATCGCGGGTTCGAATCCCGCAGGGGCTACCAGTAAAACCGCATCGGCCAGCCGCCCGGCTGGCCGAATTGTTTTCTTTCGTAGGTACGGTCTCTGACCGTCGTCCTCCGCCCAACCCGGGACCTGATCGCTCGGCTTGGCGACCGCCCCGTCGTTGGAGTGGGTATGCAACCCGCCCGCCTCGACCAGGCGATTTCAACCCGATCAGGCATGCGTCAGGCGCGATTGGCGACGACAAAGGCGGGATTGAAACCCGCCACTACGGACCTGTCTATCAGCACGATCGAAGGGAATTGGTGTAACTTCCTGTAGCTCAACCGCCCCGCCTCTGAAGGAGACCACAAATGGCCAACGCGCCTATCAAACCGATGATGCTCGTACGACCGCCCAACGCGATCCTCTACGAAGAGTCGTTCTGGGACGAACTGGCCGATGCGGGAATCAGCGAGGTCGCGCTGCAATGGCTGTGTCTACTGGACGACCGGCAAGAAGGCGGAAACAGGTATCCCCAGGCAGAGGACACCCACCCGCGCGGTCTTGCCGCCGTCGGGGGCGCCCCGGTCGAGCGTGTCCCCACCGCCGCGTTCAGCCCAAATCCGGAACTGTATGAGGGCCTGGCCTGGCTCCCCCCGGACATACCGTCCTACATGCAGGACGAGTCCGAACGCCTCAGGGCGGCACTCCGTCTCGGCAAGGCGAAGGGCTTCAACATCTACGTCATGGATGACAAGGCGTACTTTCTCATCGGCAGTTTCGGTACTGGCAGGCTCAATCCAGCATTCCGGGCGCCCAGCATCACGGACGCCGACGGGCCTGCAATGACAGCGGCAAGAGCCAGGGATACCGCCGCCCACTTTCCGGAAATCACGGGCGTGCTGCTCGACGGGCCCGATTTCAAGTGGGAGATAAAACCCGGCCACCGGGACGACCTTTGGGTAGAGCCAATAGACACGCCTGCTAACCGCGAATTCTCAGACTCGATAGGCATCCCGATGCAACAGGTCCTCGACGCCAGAGACCGGTTTCAGGACTTCCTACGTTCGTTGGACCCGGACACCGCAAGGAGCTTCTCGAAGGACTCTCCGGGCGCGCTGGCCAGCCACGCATGGTGGTCGTCTCACCCCGAGTTCTCCGACTGGTACAGGTTCAAACAGGCCGCGGTCGAGTGGAGCATTTCGTCCTCCTATCGCGGCATCAAGGAACACCTGCCGCACATGCTGGTCGGCAACTCCGCACGTTTGCCCTTCGCGACGCCCTTCACCGGTCACAACCTCGCCCGCAAGCAGGCCTACTCGGACTTCCAGATGACCAAACAGTACTGGTGGTCCGCCGGTGTGGCCGGATTCCGGGGAACGATCGTGAATTGGGTCGAAACGCTGGTCGACTGGAACCCCGGACTGGACGAGGACCTCGCATCCGAGTGGTTCAGCTGCGCGTTCGACTACCCGATGCCCGCCTCCTACCCGGTCTCCGCGTACGAGTCCGAAGCAACGGACGAGTGGTTCACGACATCGGTGCGGGACCAGACCCGGAAGATGATGGCGGCGGCAGAGACGCCGGACCGGTTCGTCCCATTCGTGGGCCTCGAACACTACGGCTCCAATTGGCTGACGCCATCCGAACTCGACCGGCTCCTGCAGGAGATGCGAAACCAGGGGGCGACGCGGTACTGTTATTTCGTGTACAACAGCCTTTCGCCCGACTACTGGAACGTCATCAGGCGCCACAGCCAGGGGAGACCTTAGCAAGTCTCCCTCTCCCAGCGGAGACGCTTGCAAAATCCCCTCTCCCAGCGGGAGAGGGTTGGAGCCTGCCCCGCACTTGATGCGGGGGTGAGGGAGAATCGCGAATTGGTAGTAGGCCATTGAATCCCTGATTCCCCGGTAAGTCAGAGGTTACGCAAAGGTCTCGTAGGGGCGGGTCTCAGACCCGCCCGCCTGACAAAATAATCCAGTGGCGCCGTCACTTTGTGCCGCCGCCCTCACAAACGCGACCCTAAACCGAGTCTCTAGGAGAAACACCAATTGACCAAACAACGAGTGGTACTACTTTCGGAAAAGTCCCAGATGTTCCCGTACGGGCTCGACAGATCGGCGTTCGATGACATCGACGTCGATATCGACGACGTGAGGATCGAAAGCCGCGGCGAGGCGATGGAGGCGGTACGTGACGCCGACGTCGTCATGACCGGCTTCGCGCTGGACGAGGAACTGATCGGCGCTATGGAGAAGGCGCGGGGCATCTGCATTTTCGGCCACGGTTTCGACAGGGTGGACATAGACGCCGCGACCAACGCCGGCATCATGGTGACCAACGCCGCGTACATCTGCAACTGGGAGGTCGCCAACCACGCCGCAGCGATGATCCTGGCCCTCAACCGCAACCTCGTGCAGTACGACCGCGCCATGCGCACAGGGGTATGGGATCGGCCCGCAGGCAGGCCCGTGGGACCGCTCGACGGCGAGGTCGCCGGCCTCATCGGACTGGGCGCCATCGGCAGGTCTTTGGCCAAGCGGCTGCAGCCGTTCGGACTGCGCGTCGTCGGCTACGACGCGTATGCCGAGGACTGGCCGTTCCGGGAGTACGGCGTCGACCGGTTCAACGACCTCCACGACATGCTGGCGGTCTCCGACTACGTGTCGCTGCAGGTCCCGCTGAGCACGCAGACCTACCACATGATCGGCGAAGCGGAATTTGCGGCTATGAAGCCGAGCGCCATGTTCGTTAGCTGTTGCCGCGGCGGCACCGTGGACGAGGACGCGCTCATCGCCGCCCTGGAGAACGGCGAGATCGCCAAGGCCGGCCTCGATGTCTTTGAGACGGAGCCGTGCGACCCCAACCATCCCCTTCTCAAGATGAACAACTTCATCGCGTCGCCGCACGCGGGCGGGGAGTCCACCATGTCAGGTCAATGGTCCGGCATCGCTGCCTCAGGCGAGGCGGCCCTTATCCTGAAGGGCCACTGGCCCAGGCGTGTGGTCAACCCCGACGTCCGCAAGAACCTCAGGACAGCCACCTACTGAACCCAGTCCCCTCCGGATCGCCGAAGTTGGCCCCATGACTCGAGACCTTTGCAAAACCCCCTCTCCCAGCGGGAGAGGGTTGGAGCCTGCCCCGTACTCGATACGGGGGTGAGGGAGAATCGCGAATTGGCAGCAGGCCATTGAAACCCTCATTCCCCGGTAAGTCTGGGGTTGCGCCAAGGTCTCTGACCCATGAATAACACGATCGAATCGGCGCAGGAATTCATCCGCGCCTCCGGCATGCGCGGCTGGCTCACACGCGACTACCGCTACACCAACCCCGTGTTCCTGCCGGCTCTCGGCACGCACGTCGAAAACCTCACCCGCCCCGTTTGGCTCTACATACCGGGAGAAGGTGACCCCGTCGTCATCGCCCACGAGGTCGACGCCGGCCGGTTTCCCCCGGGTTCGCCGACCATCCGCAGGTACTCCAATCGCGATTCCATGGTCGACGCCCTGCGCGACGCCCTGCCCCACTCCGGACCGGTGGCCATGGAATACTCCCCCATGTACGAACTGCCCCGCGTTGGCAGGGTCGACGCCGGCACCGTCGAACTTGTCCGCAGCCTGGGCCCGGAGGTCGTATCGTCCGGCGACGTCATCCAGCACGCAACCGAAAGGTGGTCGGAAAAGCAACTCGCATCCCACAAGTCGGCAGTCGAGTCCCTCCACACGATCGTCAACGAGGCCTTCGAGTTCGTCGGCGAAAACGTGCGCTGGAAGCTCACGGAACACGACGTCGCCGAGTTCATCCGCGGCCGCTTCGACCGCGCCGGCCTGGTGACCGCAGACGGCCCGGTCGTGGCATTCGAGGAGCACTCGTCCGACCCCCACTACGAACCGGCCCCCGGCAGTTCGGCCGTCATTCGACGTAACGGGTGGCTCCTGATCGACCTGTGGGCCAGGGTGGACGAGGAGGACTCCATCTACGCCGACATCACCTGGAACGCACACGTCGGCGGCCCGCCGGCCGCTGAGCAACAGCGGGTGTTCGGAGTCGTCGCCGCGGCCCGTGACGCAGGCTTCCGCTTTCTCGAAGAAGCCGTCCTCGACGGCCGCCACCCCGAGGGATGGGAGGTCGACGCCGCGGCCCGCCAGGTCATCTCCGATGCCGGGTACGCCGATTTCTTCGTACACCGCCTAGGCCACAGCCTCGGTCGAGAGGTCCACTCCAACGGCGTCAACCTCGATGGATGGGAAACGAGGGACACCCGCAAAGTCATCGAAGGCGTCGGCGTCACCATCGAGCCCGGAATCTACCTGCCCGGCTTCGGCGTCCGGTCAGAGATCGACGTCTACATGGCGCCCGACGGCCCCGTCATCACCGGCGCCGTCCAGCAGGAAGTCGTGGTCATCGAGACGGATTAGCTGGCCGTATTCGCCCCAACAGGTTCACGCCCGTCGCGATCGCTACAACGGCCGACAAGGTGACCAGGAAGAGTGCGCCCGGTCCGGGCGTGGCGTCACCGGCAACGGGCAGAAGCGGCGGCGCTTCAGGTGTCGGACCAGGGGTTGGCGCACGTGCGGGTATCGAAGTCGGAGTCGGTGCCGGCGTTGGCAAGGGGGTGGCGGTCGGCGCTGGCGCTGGGCCGGCGGTTGGAGTCGGCACAGCCGTTGGTGTGGGCGACGCTACGGCGAGTCCCACGAAGAAGACCGAAAAATTATCGACGTCAGCGCACGTCATCATGCTGACCACATCGCTGTCCGGCGGATGGCGGGTGTACTCCCCGCCAGGAGTCACATGTACGACGTGGACACCGTCTACGCCGCCAACGGCTTTGTCGAGGTCGTCCTGCGTGAATGGCAAGCAGATGCGCACCGGGGTTCCTGTGCGGAAGCCCGGAATCAGGTTGCCGGCGTCGTCCGTGAACGAAAAGTCGCCGGCGTAGCTACCCACCGCGAATCCCGGATCCCCGGTCATGACCAGGTCCGCTGTGGACAAGTCCCGGATGAACACGCCGAGAAAGTCGGCGCCTATCGCGCCCGCAGGGACCTCCATCGTTAGTCCATTTGGGGAGGTGACGGAAACGCCATCATGCCGCCACACGACGGAGCCCGTGACGTCGGCGGGGAACTTAAGGCCTGGGGTTGCCCCCGTTTTCGCTCCGGCCGTCGTGTTCTCCTCCGCGACTACTTCGAAGGCGGCCAGCCCCACAGCCACGATACTCCCCTGTGTCACCCTGACGACGATGGTACCGCTGCCCGCCGGCGGGGCGGTGAACGTCGTCGCACAGGCGGTTCCTGTGCCATTTGGTGTAAACGTCCCCCCACCGTCGCTGGACCACGCACACACCACCCCCGCCATACCGACGGGCAGCGCGTTGCCCAAAAGGTTGAACGCAACTACGTGCATGCTCGCCGTTTGGCCAGGCTGCAATGACGCGGCGCGCGGCACGACGATCGCTTCTTTTTCCGAGAGCAATTTGGCTGGGTCTGTTCCCGCGCCGGTCGCGCCGCTGGGACCCTGGTGCACAGGAGGGAAAACCGGAAAGAACCCACCGGCCCCCACCTGCGCCGAGACGACTCTTGCCGTGAAGGTCTGCCTGTTTCTCAATTGGCCCGGATCGATCGCCGTCACCTCAATGGTCGCAGTGCCGGTACCGGCAGGCGCGACCGCCAAAGTCTGGCCGGCAATCCCAACGCCCGCGACGCGGGTATCGGAAGACGTCGCCTCGTATATCAACTCGTCTCCGTCGGGATCCCTGAAGAAGACCGAAACGTCGAACTGGTCGATGGCTTCAGCCCCAACCAGCGTCCGGTCCCTGATCGCTCCCGCGACTTCAGGGGCTTCGTTGATGTCGAGCACGCGTATGACCACGCCGACCTCATCGTCCACGGACGAGTCGTCATTTCCTTCGGCGTCCACGCCATCCGTGACATGGACCACCATCTCGTAGACGTTGTCGCCGTTGACATCCGCAGGGGACTCGAAATCCAATTCCGCCCTGGTCGATATCTGGCCACTCAAGGGATCAACGTCGAATGAAGCCGCGTCGATACCAGCCAGCGAATAGGTCAACTCGGCCTCTTCGTTGGCCTCGGCCTGTATCGGCGACCCAATTTTCGTGTTGACTGGCGTGTTTTCCAGTATCGAGAGTTGAAAGGTTAAAGAGGCCGTCTCGCCTGGATCACGGACATTCGTGACGGTGACGATCACCCCGATTTCGTCGTCGATGGACGCGTCATCCCCCCCTGCCTCGTCCTTCCCGTCAGAGACCTGCGCCATCAACTCATAAACATTATCGCCGTTCGAGTCCGTTGGAATCTCATAGTCCAACACGGTGGCCTCACCAACACGGATCAGGCCAGTCGAAGGGTCGAATTCGAAAAGGTCCGCATCATCCCCGGCCAGCGAGTAGGTCAGTACGGCCAACTCGGGATCGACGGCCAGTACCGGCTCACCCACGTCAGTTGACGCGGGGGTATTCTCCTCCACAACGAACCGGACATAGAGACCTTCGAACTCCGGCGGCTCGTTGACATCCACGACGGTGACGGACACGTTGGTCTCCGCATCAACGGAGTCCTCCACATTGCCGTCTTCATCGTGGCCATCAGCAACTCGAAGCACCAACTCGTAAACACTGTCTCCGTCGGCATCTACAGGTGACTCGTAGTCAAGCGCGGTGTCGGCGCCGAAGCTGATTTGCCCGGTCACCGCATCGACCAAAAACAGAGCGGAGTCGGCGCCGGCTAGGGAATATGCCAAGTCGTTGGATTCCGGATCGACGGCTACGGGTGGGTCCCCGATAGACGCGATCGACTCGGTGTTCTCGGCTAGTTCCAATTCAATGCTTGAAGTTTCGAATACCGGAGGCTCGTTGACGTCTTCGACCGTGATGGACAATCTCAGCGTCGCATCAACCGTGATGTCCGGATTTCCGTCCGCATCAGCGCCGTCGGATACGTGAATCAACAGTTCGTAAATGTTGTCGCCGCCGGAGTCAGAAGGTGACTCGTGGTCGAGCGTGGTCCCTGGTGCAACCGTGATTTGGCCGTTCTGTGGTTCGATGTTGAACAGTCGGGAATCCGGGCCCGACAGTGAATACGCGAGCGTTGATGATTCAGGGTCAACCGCCGCAATCGCATCACCGACATTTGCGCCTGGCGCGAGATTCTCAGCAATCCCCAGATCCAGGGCCACGGAGTCAAACTCCGGGGGCTCGTTTACGTCCGTAACGCTGATTTTCACGACCATCTCCGCATCCACAGAGTCGTCGAGGTTTCCGCTCATATCCCGGCCGTCCGTTACCTGGACCGTCAGTTCATACACGTTGTCGGCGTCAGCGTCAGACGGCATTTCCAGGTCGAACGCCGCAGAAGAGCCGACACGTATCTGACCGGTCGACGGTTCAATGTCGAAGTGTCCAGAATCTGCGCCCGACGCGGAGTATGTAAGCGTGTCGGAATCGGGATCGAAGGCCAACACGGGGCCTCCGACCCCTGCCCCAGCCCCGGTGTTCTCAACCACCACGAGATCCAATGTGACTGAATTGAACTCCGGCGGCTCGTTGACATCAGCGACCGTGATGGACACGCTGGCGGTGTCATCAACTGTGGTGTCGGAGTTTTCTTCCTCGTCCGCGCCGTCGGTGACCTGCACAGTAAATTCGTAAACGTTATCGCCGTCGTCATCCACCGGAGACTCGTGGTTGAGCAGAGACCCGGTTTTCAGCTGACCGCTGGCTGCGTCTACCTCGAACCACTGTGAGTCTGGCCCAGCCAGTGAATAGCCCAGAGAGTCGGATTCCGGGTCGGAGGCCGCGATCGGACTACCGATGTCGGTGTTCGTCTCGGTGTTCTCGTCGACCTCCAATTCGATCGCCCCGGTGTCGAACTTCGGAGATTCGTTGAGGTTTATTACCCCAACAGTGACGTCAATCGAATCATCCACCGAGGAATTCGCGGCGCCTTCCGCGTCTTTTCGATCCGAGACCCATAACCTGAATTCGTAGCGGTTGTCCCCGTCGGAATCCAAGGCCGATTCGTGGTCAAGCAGGGCCTTGACTTTGATCTGTCCGTCGCTGGAATCGACTTGAAACCGATATGAGTCTGCTCCGACCAGCGAATACGTCAGCACGTCAGACTCTGGATCGGACGCCTGGATCGGCTCGCCAATTTCGGTGTTGGCAGCCGTGTTTTCCGCAATTTCCAACTCAACGGCCGGGGACTCGAACATCGGTGGTTCGTTCTTGTCGATAATTCCGATGTTTACCGGGACCGTGTCATCCACCGCGGCGTCTGTGTTACCAGCCTCGTCCCTGCCGTCTGATACGCGCAGCACTAACTCGTAAACGTTGTCGCCATCAGCATCGACGGGAGCTTCAAAATCGAACAAGCTTTCCAGGCCGGTGCTGATCTGGCCGGTCGATTCGTCGACCACAAAGAGGTCGGAGTCCGCACCGGTCAGGGAATAGGTCAGGACGTCGGACTCTGGATCGGCTGCTGAGATCGGGCCCCCGATGCCGGTGTTGCCGACGGTGTTTTCCGCGACCTCCATTTCTTGTGTCGGATTGCCGAATTCCGGGGGTTCATTGACGTCAGTCACTGTGATGGTCACGCTGACCATGTCATCAACCGAATTGTCGTCGTTTCCCTGGCTGTCCCTGCTGTCCGTCACGTTCAACGTGAGTTCGTACACGTTGTCGCCGTTGGAGTCTGCCGGAGTTTCATAGTCGAGCGAGATACCTGCGCCAACGCGGATCTGGCCCGCCGCGGCGACCGAAAATAACGCGGCATCGACCCCCGAAAGGGTGTAGGTCAATACGTCCTGATCATCTACATCCGACGCGGTAACCGGCATGCCGACGGCCGTTTCCGCCGGTGAGTTTTCGGCAATTGACAGAGCTACGGTCGCGTCACTATCGAATTCAGGAGATGAGTTCACGAGCGGTGCGGCCAAGGTGTTGGCCGAGCCGGGCTCGGACCATTGACCCTCACCCTCATCGTTGTCAGCCCGAACCTGGACCACGTACGCGGTGGCGGGTTCCAGGCTCGAAATGACGGTCGCGGCGCTGGTTGCGGCAAGCGTCAACTGGGACCTATCGTCCTCCAAGTCATCGACCCGGTACTGCACGACGTAACCAGTAATCGCCGGCCCCGCGTTTTCAGGCGCGGCCCAAGTAACCTTCAACGCCGCGTGCCCATTGCCCGGATTAGGAACGACGTTCGGCTTCTCAGGCTTGCCGGGCGCCTCGGTGTCGTCATCCGTGACCGTGATGGTCACATCGATGCTGGCGCTATGCGATTGAGGGTCCGATGCAGTAAATGAAACTGTGTAAGTGCTGGCAACCTCGTAATTCAGAGGCGACCTGGTCTTGACCTGCCCGCTTGATGCGTCGACGTCGAACTGGCCCGCATTCGCGCCGCCCAGGGAGTAGGTCACGTCTTCGCCTTCGGGGTCTACGGCCCTGATCGGAGTTCCTATGTCCGTGTTCGTCGCCGTGTTTTCGGCAACCTCCAACTCGACAGCCGCAACACCAAATGCCGGCGGCTCGTCCACGTTGCTTACCGTGATCGCGACTGCGACCACGCTGTCGATAATCGTGTCGTCGTTCCCTGCGGCGTCCTTGCCGTCAGAGACTGATACGGTCAGATCGTAGACGTTGTTGCCCCCGGCATCCGACGGCGACTCGTGGTCGAGAATGGTCGTCGGGCCGACGCTGATCTGGCCCGACGACGCGTCGAGGGTAAACAGGGCGGAATCGACGCCGGATAGTGTGTAACTCAGGTCATCGGACTCGGGGTCCGTAGCCTCTATCGGGTCGCCAACGTCCGCGTTGGCCAGAGGATTCTCGTCTATCTCCAGTCCAACCTCCGAGGACTCAAACTCAGGCGCCTCGTTTACATCTGTGACCGTGATAGAAACGTCTATCGATGCGTCAACGGATGTGTCGGTATTTCCATCTACGTCCCGGCCATCCGTGACCTGCAGCGTCATGGAGTAGACGCTGTTTCCGTCGGAATCTCCAGGGGACTCGAAATCGAGCGTCGTACCAGCGCCAACGCTGATCTGGCCCGTGAAGACTCCGACAGAAAACAGGGAGGAATCTGCGCCAGACAAAGAGTAAGACAGCGAGTCCTCACTATCAGGATCAGATGCGGTAATCGGCGCTCCCAAAGCCGTTTCACCAGCCGTGTTTTCTGCAACCACCAGGGCGGTTACAACATCGTCGTCGAACGTTGGAAGGGTATTCGGGGGAGGAGGCTCCTGCGTCTCGGCCGTGCCCGACTCCGACCACGGTCCTTCGCCCTCGTCGTTCACCGCGCGTACCTGGACCTCGTACTCGGTGCTGGATTCGAGTTCTGACAGGACCGTCTCGCGACCACTTTCACCAATCGTCACGCCGGCCCAGTCGTCGTCAGAACCATCGACACGGTATTGAATGTCATAGCTCGCAATTTCCGGACCCGCGTTATCCGGTGCGACCCATATGACCTTCAATGCCTTGTGTCCGCTGCCCGGGTTGGGCGTGACACTTGGCCTTCCGGGCCTGCCCGGGGCCTCGGTGGGGTCATCCGTGACGGTGATGGTCACGTCGATGCTGGCGTTATTGGATGCCGCGTCAGAAGCGGTGAATGCCACCGTGTATTCACTCGCTGCTTCGTAGTTCAGCGAGGCCCTGGTCTTGACCTGGCCGCTGGAAGGGTCGACGGCGAACAGGCCCGCGTTCGCTCCAACCAGCGAGTAGGAAACGTCGCCACCTTCCGGGTCTTCCGCGGTGATCGGATCACCGATGTTCTTGTTCGCCGCGGAATTTTCCTCGACCTCGAACGAATCAAAGAAGATGTTGAGCGTATCGAACCCAGGCGGCTCATCTACGTTGTCAACACTCACAACGACGTCGGTACTCGCGGTTTCACCCGGTGCCCCGGTTGCCGTCACCACCATCCGATACGTCGTCTTTCCGGACTCGTAGTCGAGCGAGGTGTCCTGGCCGACAAGGATTTGGCCTGTGCTCGTGTTAATCGTGAATAAGGCCGCATCGGTGCCTGACAGTCCGTACGTCAGGCTTACCGTACCCCCGCTCGCCTCGACCGGGGCTCCCACGTTTCCGCCCGGCGCAACGTTCTCATTCACAAACAGGTAAATCTCGTCGCCTTGGTCAAACACGATCGCCGCCTGCGCCAGCACGCGGGGATGAGCCGTGTCCAAACCTGTTCCGATTGTCATCGCTACGGCCAGGAACGCGCCTGCAACGGCAATCAGCTTGGCAGTCGAAGGAAAGAGACAACGAAACCACCAGTACCTCTCGCCGCGGGCGGGACGCGCCAGGTCCAGAAAACTTCCACTGCATTTGTCCAGAAATATCATACGGCGGCGTATCATATATCTTCCATGCTCTTCTATCAATTATCATTCGTAATATCCTATGCTCTACAACACAAGCGCGAGTCAGCCCTCATCTTCGCGTCGCGCGAGTAGACGCCTGTAGACCTCGTTGGCTCGTTACAGGAACTGGCTACGAGTCATTGCGCCAGTCCTACACTCCCAGACTCCCGCGCGATGGCGATGCTGGCCGGGTGGACTTCCAGTTGCCGGCCTGGACTCCGCCGGCCGGGACCGCCAGGTAACTACTCCGTAATCGGCCGGGACACGACCCAGAGGCTGATCACCGTGTACAGCACCATCAACCCCAGCATGGGCAGTTGGCTGTTCATCACCACCGCCCGCGTCGGGTAGTACCGCATGGCCCGGATGTGCGCCAGGAACACCGCCAATATATGGCCGGCCACGATGGCCAGCACCGAAAACACCCAGACGAAGCGGGCGTTCACCACGCCGATATCGGTCTCGTAACCCGCCGTCCCGAACAGGTCCCACCCATACCCGAACGGGTCCGACGCCAGGGGGATTATCGACTGGCCCTGTATCAGCAGGTAGCTCAGGTAGTGGGCATAGTGGTACGCCAACGCGATCGGAATCAGCGTCATGGCAAAACCCGCCATCAACTCGCCTGCAGGCGGCCCCTCCCCGGCGGCCTGGGCCATGAGCCGGCAAAACACCCAGTAGACCCCCAGGAACCCCAGTGGGAAGGCGATCAACCCCAGCGTATTGGCGATGAGCGCACCGTTGAGGTACTTGTATGTCAAGTCCGGGAACAGTTCGAAGAAGAAGGTCTCGACGTTGAACCATTCGGGTGTCGCGCTGAAGCCATCGAAGGTCACCGAAGCCAGGACCAGCATGACCAGGGCCACCCGGCTCCGGCCGATGGCCGCGAGGTTGCCCAGTCCCACACCCGGCGGCCGCACATTCAACTCACGTTTTCCGGCGACCTCGAAGCAGTCGATGCAGTCCCCATCCTCGTTCCGGCAGTCATTCGCCGGACACTCCCGGCAATGATCGGCCGATGTAACGCGGACCTCTGTCATGGAAAACCTGGCAAACAGCGCGAACACCACGGAGAAGGCCTCTCCTCTCCGCAGCCACTCCCGCCTGCCGAAGGCGAACATCCCGGCCCAGGTCAAAATGCTGTAGGCCGCCACCATCCAGCCCAGGTCGCGCGGATTGGCGCTGTCCGAAAAGGCGTTTTCCACCCAGGCAAAGCAGAAAAACAGGACTACGGCCGGCCATACGCCCCAACGCGCGGGCAATTCCCATCCCAGGCCGAAACGCTTTCCAGGAAAGGCCCACCGGTAAAACGCTTCGAGCCAGGCGAACAGGATTTTCCATGGATTGACCAGCGTCCACAGGTTGCCGAACAGGGCGACGAAGAAACCCATCCCGACCCACCAGATGATCCACACGAACGCAGGACTGAAGTTGCCCTCCGGCAAATTGGTCCCGGCAATTGCGGTGGCGATGACCAGTCCCAGCAGGAACACGGAGAAGGCCTTCAACGGCCAGAGGAAGGGCCCGCTGACGAACGACTCGAGACGCGAATACCGGAAGAGATTAAACCTCGGGTAGCTGACTACGCGCGATTCCCTCTTCACCACAAGTCCGATGATGATGAAGGACAACGCCACCGCGGCCGCCCCTCCAGCCGCGAAGTAACTCAGTGGCAGCGGCAGGTCGTAACGGTCTCCGACCCCGTGGGCGTAGACCGGCGTAGTCACCAGCGCGGCCAGGACAGCCAGCAGGGGGAGCCAGGATTTGGGTCTCGTCATCCACATCCCTTCATCCTATGCAATCCCAGCCGGGGACTGTGACGGGGAGGATTATCTGGGATGGACCTCAAGAAACCCGAGGTCGATCTCCGTCTCCACCGGCGTTGAGGATGCGCCCGCTCCGCCTGGTTCGACGCCATGGTCGCCCGCCTGAGAGCTTCCTTCAATCATGACCATCACGGAGTCCTCCACCAGTCCACCTTTGACCAGCAATTCGTTGTGGGAATTTGCGTTCAGCGTGACGCGCACCTCATGCCTCCCGGGTGTTAGTCCGGTGAGGTAGTAGGCCGGGCCATAGACCCGGTCGATCTTCTCTCCATCGACGTAAATGTGCGCGTGGCCGGCACCCGGGACGTGGTCTGAGTCGACCTCCTCCGGGGCCCAACGCCAGTTTTCCGTAGATATGGACACGTTTACGCCGCCGTCAGGCTCCACCGTCGCACTTATTTCGACGCTGACGGGGACCTCCGACTCGATAGGTTCCTGACTCATCGGACCGTGGCCGTCTTCACCCGCAGACTCATTGTGCCCGTGTCCTGAATCGCCTCCGCTACTGGTCTTGTGGAACGCGATCCGGTATCTCCCGGTGGCGTCTGCTGTGAATGCGAGGTCCGCCACGTCACCGGGGACAACCTCCTGCTCGATGTCATAGCCGTGCAGGTGGAAGGCCCCCGGAATGTCGCTGTCGATCTTCAGGGTCACTTTGTCGTTGTGGTTCACCATGACGGTGTCGGGGCTCATGAGGTCATCCCGGATGGTCACCGACACCTCCACGTCCTGCGGCTCGGCGCCGCCACAGGCGGCTGCAAAGATCAGCGCGGGCGCAGCGAGAGACAGCAGGACGACCGAAAACGATGAACTGATCTTGCGCATATAAGAATCTTACGTTTGAAACGCGCGTAAACGAGTCGAGCATCCGGGCGCGGTCAGCGCCCCGGCGTCACTTTCGGCAGGCGGAAGTGCGACTACCTGGAAATTGGACTCCGCGGCCTAGCTGGGGAGTGTGATGCCGATTCCCTGCTCCATCGCCCTCTTGTAGACGATGTCGGCGGCGGCCAGGTCTTCCAGCGCGAGCCCCTGCGACTCGAATAGCGTGATCTGTTCGGAGGATCCCCTGCCCTGCCGGTGTCCCGCGACAACGTCGTGAATGGGGATCGCGTTGTCCCAGCTAAAGCGGCCCGTCTCCGCGGCGCGCATGAGTTCTCCGCACTCGTACTTGGCCTGTTCAACGTCGTCGACTGCGACGATGTCACACTTCGCGACCGCCGCAGTGTCCAGCTCCCGTTTAAGCCACGAGTTGTTCCCTGCGGCGTTTACGTGCATCCCCGGAGCGAGCATATCTCCGGTGATGACCGGATCGACGGCGCTCGTAATCGCTACCAGCACGTCGGCGCCGTTAGCGCATTCGGGACCCGACCCGACAGCGGCGACCTCAATGCCCAACCGATCTGACATTCTCGCTGCGAAACGATTGCGGTTTTCCTCGCTGCGGCTGTAAACCCTTGCAGAAACAACCGTGCACGCGGTCGCTATGGCTTCCAACTGGGTCTGGGCCTGGTACCCGCTCCCGATCACTCCAACCGTAAGGTCGCCTTCATTCGCCATGCAGCGGGTGGCCACTCCCGACGCGGCGCCGGTCCGAATCTGCCCAAGCCGGTTTGCCTCCATGACCAGCAGGAGTCCCTCGCCGCGTGTTGAATAGACCGCGACATGGAATTTTGCACCGCCAGGTCCGGCCACGTACGACTTGTGGCCGACGATTCCTTTGTCCGGCCAGGACGCAGCCATGAAGTTGTAGGCTCCGCGCCCGATCGGAAGGCGCGAACGCGGTGAGTTGAACGCTTCCCCGCGGGCGCGTGCCTTGAACGCTTCTTCAAGCGCACCGATGGCCGACTCCATATCGAGCAACTCTTTGACGTCCGCCTCAGTCAGATAGATGGTCATGTCGTCTCCTTGTTTTTTTCCACGCAGCGTGGGGACGAAATCGTCGTTTCGGGGCTGCCGTTCCGCGGCGGCCGATTTCATCCATGAATGTACTCCGTTGGAGCTTCGAATAGTATCGACTGCAGCCCGTTCGCACACTGGCCAAGCCCTCCGGGGTTGCTGCGAATGTTGTTATGGTGCGGCAGCCCACCAAGGCGTAATCAGCCTGTACGAGGGCACATTTCTGTCAATCATCCGCGGCGGTTGCCACCGCTACCACCGCTCATGAAAATGGGGCATACCGATTGGGAGTTGTACATGCCGAGCGTACCCCCCGCTGTCACCCCACCGTGGATACCGGCGTTCGCCGGTAAGACGAGGCGGGACCTGGCCAAGCTATTTTCGATGACGGCACGACGTTGAAAACAGACGGCAGCGGCCAGATCGGCGCAGACGCCGCACCTGGTAGTGATCAGGTGAAACGGGGCGGCGCCATCCTGGGTAGGCGCTTCGGGTCGATCATCCCGGCGGGGATGGTCTACGCGGTCTCCCCGACCACCTTCGTGATCATGGGCGATTCGTTGATGTACGTGGTCCTGCCGACCGCCGCCATCGAATTCGGGCTGGGCGAAACGTTGGGATTGGCCACCTCATTCTGGATCGGCCTGGCGCTGAGCATAAACCGATTCATTCGTCTTGCGAGTAACGCGTTCGCCGCGGCGGTCTACTACCGGTTCGGGGTGCGATGGCCGTATGTCATGTCGGTGGCGCTTGGGGCCCTCACGACGCTCGCCTACGGGCTTGGCAGTGGCCTTGTCGTGCTTCTGGTCTCGCGTGCCCTGTGGGGCGTTTCGTACTCCTACCTGCGGCTGGGCGCCCAACTGACCGCATTCAGCGTTGGAACATCCCAGATGCGGGGACGACTCATAGGCTTCTTCACCGCCGGGTCCCGGGGCGGGAGCCTGATAGCGGTCACGGCCGGCGCTGCCCTCTTCGAGCAGACTTCGAGGGGCATCGCCTTTTCGGTCCTGGCCGGCCTGGGGATTCTCGGCGTGATCATGGCCTTGCGCGTCCCGAATCTGAAGCCTCGCCGATCATGGAACAGAGGCGCTGGTTCGTTCAGGCGCGTGGGCGTCTGGGACCTGGCGGTGTCGAGGTTGCCGGACTATGCCCGGCGCATTCGGCTCCCGCTCTTGTCGATAAGCCTTATGAGCTTCGCCATCGCGTTTGCTGCGAACGGCCTGGCGATCGCGACCCTGTCGACGTACGTGGCCGAACTGGTCGAAAATGACAGCCGGGTTTTCGGTATATCGATAGCCGTGGTGACCCTGGCGGGACTCCTCATAGGCGTCCGGTGGTTTGCGGACCTCGGGCTCGCCCTGCCGCTGGGCCATCTTTCCGACCGCCTTGGAAGGCGGCGCTCCATCGCATACGGCATGGTGGCGGTAGTCGCGGCGCTGGCGGTGATTGCCACGTACGACACGATCGAAGTACTGGTCGTCGTCATGCCGATCATGTTCATAGTCGCCGTCGGCCTCAGCACCGCGCTCGACGCGGCCATTGGCGAGACTTCTCCCAATGCCATCCGACCCGCCGCCATGGCCAGGTATTCGACATGGCAAGACCTTGGGGCCGCTTTGGGCCCGGTTACCGGATTCCTGATCGCCGACAGGATCGGGTTCCAGGGCGGTTTCCTCGTCGCCGCCATTCTCCTCGCATGTACCTACGTGCTCTACCTGGTAGCAACAGGAATTCCCTGGCAGCGGTCTTCCAGCAAAAGCTAGTCGGCACGTCCGGACTGGATATCCAATCACCCGAGCGGTGCGATCACGGGATCTTAAGCCGGGTTTGGACCGCCCTCAGACTCTGGCCTCTTCCACCGGCGAGTCCATGTCGATAAGCACCTTCCGAAGGTCAGTCACCTGGTCGCGAAGCATGGCGGCCTTTTCGAATTCCAGTTCCTTCGCGGCCGCCAGCATCTGCCTTTCCAGGTCCTTGACGAGGCGAGTGAGGTCGTCTTTCGGCAAGTCCGCCGCGGTAACGTACGGGGCCTTTGTCTCCGCCACCTGCCGTACGCGGTCCGTAATGTCTTTAACTTCCTTCACTATGGACTTGGGCAGGATGTTGTGCTCTGAGTTGTACGTGCGCTGGATCTCTCTGCGGCGGTTCGTTTCGTCGATGGCATGGCGCATGGAGTCCGTGACGGTGTCGGCGTACATGATCACGTGGCCTTCAACATGGCGCGCTGCCCTGCCAATCGTCTGCACCAGTGACGTGTCGGAACGCAAGAACCCTTCTTTGTCGGCGTCCAGGATCGCCACCAAAGAGACCTCCGGGAGATCGAGTCCCTCTCGAAGCAGGTTGATTCCGACGACCACGTCGTAGACGCCGAGCCGCAGGTCTCGAAGGATCTCAGACCGTTCGAGCGTGTTGATCTCCGAGTGAAGATAGTGGACCCGTATACCGAGTTCGCGCAGGTAGTCGGACAGCTCTTCCGCCATCCTCTTGGTCAGCGTCGTTACCAATACCCGTTCGTTGCGGTCGACGCGCCCCTGGATCCGTTCCAACAGGTCGTCGATTTGCCCTTGCGTCGGGCATAGCTCAATACTCGGATCGACGAGGCCGGTCGGCCTGATTATCTGCTCCACGCGCCGCTGTTCGTGCTTCCCTTCGTACGGACCGGGTGTCGCGGAAACATAGATGATCTGGCCGACCCGTTCTTCGAATTCATCGAATGAAAGCGGCCGGTTGTCGAGGGCGGACGGTAGTCGAAACCCGAAATCGACCAGCGTTGTCTTGCGTGAGATGTCCCCGTGGTACATGCCGCGAATCTGCGGCAAGGAGATGTGCGACTCGTCGATGAAAATCAACATGTCGTCGGGGAAGTAGTCCAGCAGGGTCCAGGGCGCTGAACCCGGGGGTCTGCGGCCAAGGGGCGCGGAGTAGTTCTCGACGCCCGGGCATACGCCGGTCTCTCGGAGCATCTCAACATCAAACCTGGTCCTCTGTTCAAGACGTTGCGCTTCCAGCATCTTGCCCTGGCCTCGCAGTACGCGAAGGCGTTCTTCGAGTTCAGTCTCAATGTCTTCCAGGGCTTCGAATAGACGCTCGTCCGGCGTCACGAAGTGCTTCCCGGGATATATGTCGATCTCGCTCCGGTCGCTCAGCACCTCACCGGTCAGGGGATCGAGTTCCTGGATGCGCTCCACCTCGTCGCCGAAGAACTGCACTCTTACGGCGAGTTCCTCGTAGGCCGGCATGATTTCAAGCGTGTCGCCCCTCACCCTGAACCGGCCCCTGACCATATCCATATCGTTGCGCTCGTAGTACATGTCGACCAGGCGGCGCACGGTCTTTCTGAGCCCGACCTCCTGCCCCGTGCGAACATTCAGGACCACGTTCCGGTACTCCTCGGGGGACCCCAGGCCGTAAATGCACGAGACGGAGGCGACGATCACGGTGTCCCGGCGGGTGAGCAGCGAACGGGTTGCGGCGTGCCGGAGCCGGTCGATCTCGTCATTGATATCCGACTCCTTCTCTATGTAGGTGTCGGACTGGGGGACATAGGCCTCCGGCTGGTAGTAGTCGTAGTAGGAGACGAAGTACTGCGCCGAGTTATCCGGGAAGTAGTCCTGGAACTCGGTGGCCAACTGGGCCGCGAGGGTCTTGTTGTGGGCGATAACCAGGGTTGGGCGTTGGACCTTCTCGATGACTCCGGCCATGGTGAAGGTCTTGCCGGAACCGGTCACGCCGAGCAGCGTCTGGTGCTTCAGGCCGCCTTCAAGCCCCCGCGCCAATCCTTCGATGGCCTCAGGTTGGTCTCCGGTCGGCCGGTAGTCTGCTCTGATCTTGAACGGTGGCATTGGGCGCTTTCAGTGGGTGATAGTCCGATTTTAGCCCAGCCCGATGAGTCGGACTCACATTTCTGGCGTACGGCCAATGGCACACAACCACCGGCCGGGCCGGTGTAAGGTTTGCATCCGTACTCGTTGGAGACTGCAAGGCAATCTGCCGGACGCAACGGGTGCAAAATAATCTATCTTGACCACGCTTACTCGCCTGCCCCACCGGCCGGCCGACGGTCAGGGGCGGGCTCGAATAGCTGCGAGTAGACCTGACGGAAGGTGACTATATGAAGGTCGTCATCGGAACACTGCACACCGGAGAGCACTTTATTCGCGAGTTGGCGGACGCATTCCCCGACGTGGACTTCGTGCCTGCCTATGCCGACTCGGACCAGCCCGAGGCCATCGTCGACGCGGACGTGTTCATGGGATGGCCCACCAGGGAAGCATTCATGGCGGCCCGGCAGCTAAAGTGGATTCACTGCCCCGGCGCCGGCATCGACAGGTTGATAGCCATACCGGAAATCGTGGCGTCCGACCTCCCGATCACAAACGCCCCCGGTCCCCACGTCAACCCGATGGCCGACCACGTCATCGGAATGATGGTCGCTTTGACCCACAAGTTCCGGGAGATGGCGCGGGACCAGGACAAGAGGTCCTGGGGCGGCATAGAAAAGTACGATCACGCCTTCACCGAAATCGCCGGGAGCACCATGGGTATCTACGGTCTGGGCGCAATCGGCAGGGCCATCGCCAGGCGCGCGGCCGGGTTCGACATGCGCATATTCGCAGTGGACCCAGGGCCGGCCTCCGTGCCGGACGCGGTCAGCGAGTGTTGGGGCACGGACCGGCTGGACGATCTGTGCGCCGTCTCGGACTGGCTGGTGATCGCCGCCCCGATAATTGAAGAGACGCGCCATTCAATCAACGCACGGCGGATGGAGATGATGCCCAGGGGTTCGTACATCGTCGTCATCTCCCGCGGGGGAATCGTGGACGAGGACGCCCTGGCCGGCGCAATCAAGTCGCGTCACCTGGCGGGAGCAGGAATCGACGCCACCGAGATCGAACCGCTGCCACAGGACAGCCCGCTTTGGGACCTCGAAGAGGTGTTCATCAGCCCACACGCCTCTGCGCTGACGCCCGAACTGTATGAAGGCAGGCGGGAGGCGTTCCGGTCCAATCTGCGCCGCTTCCTGGCCAGCGAACCGCTCGAGGGGATGTGCGACCAGACGCTCGGTTACTGAGCGCGGCGGCACACGAAGACCATCTCTTCGCTGTCGTCAGTTAGCGGTCCGCCCGAGAATCCGCCGCGCACTTCTTCGGCAACGAGCCCCGCCTGTTCGACCAGCGCGTGGCACTCCGCCGGGAACAGATAGCGCATCTCGATTGGCAATACCGCCCGCCTGGCGACCCGACCCGATCGGTCGTACTCCTCGAAAATCTGGGTTTCCCGGTTGATCTGTGTTGCCCCATCAGCGCGGCTTATGGCAGACATGACGACACGGTTTCCCGTATCCGGATGGACCGTCTCACCCCAGACGAACGGCTCAGTCTCGCGGTCAGCAAGAAAATCGGGGCTTGGGACAAAGACGTCGAAGACGAGTTGTCCGTCCTGCTCGAGGTGGCGGGCGGCGCAACGCAACGTGCGGAGTTGGTCTCCCTGCGTCAGGGCCAACAGCAGCGTGTTGGAAGGAATTGTGACCAGCGGAAAAGACTTGCCGAGATCGAATTCCCTCATGTCCGCCTTAACGAGGTCCAACGCGCCGGCGCCCGGCAGGCTGCGCCTGAGTTTCTCGCTCGCCCGGTCGAGCATGGCCTGGTTGAGGTCGATCCCTGTCACGTTCACACCGGCTGACGCAGTGGGGATGGCTATGCGTCCGGTACCGACCCCTATTTCGAGCACGGGCCCTCCCGAATCGACTGCCAGTTCCACATAGAAAGACGTTTCAACCTCCGGGACGTTGGAGTAATAGACGTCGTACCACTCGGCCCAAAGATCGAAGTCCATACAGGCATTTTAGGGCGCGGACGTCGGTCCAAAGCAGTTTGACAGACTTACAATTGCGGTATGCATGGCCTTGCATCGAATTCGACACCGGCCAAATCCACGATTATGGGCCATAGGACCAAGGAATTAGGTGAATAGTGACTGAGACTGCGGCAAGCAAGTGGCTTTCGCCCCGGATGGGACGCCTGGGTACGGAAACCGCGTTTGAGACGCTTGCGAAGGCAAAGGCCCTGGAGGCACAGGGTCGAGACATCGTGCACCTGGAGATCGGGGAACCGGACTTCGACACTCCGGTACACATCAGGGACGCCGCCAAGAAAGCCCTGGACGAGGGGTTTACGCACTACGGGCCGTCTCCCGGACTGCCGGAGGCACGGGCTGCGATCGCCCGCCACCAGACAGACTGGCAAGGCTACGAGGTCAGTCCCGACAACGTCGTGTTCACCCCCGGCGGAAAGCCGGTGATGTTCTTCACCATCATGGCCCTGATCGACGACGGCGACGAGGTGATCTACCCGAACCCCGGATTCCCGATATACGAGTCGATGATCAACTTCATGGGAGGTACGGCCGTTCCGCTGAAGCTGGCGGAGGAAGCGGACTTCGCCGTCGACGTCTCCGAGCTACGTTCGAAGGTGTCCGACCGCACCAAGCTGATCATCGTCAACTCCCCAAACAACCCCTGCGGCAGCGTCATACCGGAGGCCGATCTCGAGCAGATGGCCGCAATTGCCAACGAAGTTGACGCAGTCGTCCTGAGCGACGAGATCTACAAGGACTTCTATTACGAAGGGTCGCACGTCTCGATCACCAAGTTCGACGGGATGCGAGATCGTACCGTCATACTCGACGGTCTTTCCAAGAGCTACGCGATGACGGGGTGGCGTACGGGATACGGCGTGTTTCCGGACTGGCTCGTCGAGCCGGTTTCGCGGTTGATTACCAACAGCGTTTCGCAGACGGCCTCGTTCTCACAGATCGCGGCGATAGAAGCCCTCGAGGCGCCCCAGGACTCCGTTCACGCGATGGTCGCTGAGTTCAAGGACCGCAGAGACGTGGTCGTGGATGGCCTGAACTCGATCGACGGTATCCGTTGCCCCGTGCCGAAGGGCGCCTTCTACGCGTTTCCGAACGTGACCGGCACGGGGCTTTCGAGCCGGGAGTTTGCGGACCGTTGTCTTGAAGAAGCGGGCGTCGCGCTGCTTTCGGGTACTGCCTTCGGGGAGTATGGAGACGGCTATGTCCGGGTATCTTTCGCCAATTCGATAGACAACCTCACCGAGGCCGTCAGCCGGATAAAGCGAATGCTCACCGGCGTCGGCTGATAGTCAATCGACTGGCCGCAACGGGCATCACCCCTGCCCGCAGGCTGTCATGAGGTCCCGGGTGTTGGCCCGTGCGATGGCCCTCAGCACGTGTTGCGTGGATTCCCGTATCTGCTTGACGGGCGCCTCCACGACGACCGCCGGCGACTCGTCCAGGAGGCCCCAATACGGCGGCAGTTCCGACGGCCTCAACAGGCCGCGCGGGGCCATGATGTAGTGGCAGTGCGCAATCCGCAGGAATGCGTCGTCGTGAAACTTCACGGACAAGGTGGAAACGCGTTTCGCGTGCCTTTCCCGTTTCTTGACTGCATCCTCATGTTCGCGCCTGACAAGCCTGAGTTCGTCGCTTTCCCGCGTACCCGGAGCATACTTGGCTGCGGCTTCGAGTATCCCGCCCGAAAGTTCGACAGATTCGTCGATGATCGCTCGTTGGCGCGCCAGTTTGGCCGCCTTTCTCTTCGTGTTGTCGTCCCTCGCCGCGTCTGACCGGGATGATTTGACCTCCACGACGTAGACGCGATTTTCAGGACCGACGCCCACCACATCGGCGATCCGGCCACTCGGGCCTTCGAGCCGCACCTCGAACGCGATGGCTTTGCACCTGGCCTGGTCGCGCAGCCAACGCCACGCCGCCCACTTCAAGGCGTAAGTGACGTCCGACTCATTCTTACGTTTTACGGTTCCTGCGGTGTCGTCCTTGACCATGACCACATATGCCGTCGCACTGATATTGCTACGAAAATAGGCGGTCTCACGGTGTCGTAGGGACGGGTTTCAAACCCGTCCTTGGCCGCATCACCGGGATCCCGCTTCATTTCCATCACCTCGTGTGGCCCTATCAAGGCCTTGGTGATTCCGAAACATGGAGTATCGGTCATGTCGTCGGAGTACTCCAAAGCCGAAGGCACATGGCCTGTTGAGAGGCCTCCCAGACAACAGTGGACTGTCCATCCGGCGACACCGGCCGGGTGACCGTCTATGCGGCCGTGCTTTGGCTCCCGACCAACTCGGGCTGGGCCAACATATAGCCCTTGCCGCGGACCGTGCGAATTGCGCCCTTGCCGGCAGGTGTCCTGGCCAGCTTTCGCCTGATCCTGTAGATGGTCACGTCGACCGCGCTGGCATTGGGCGCAGGTTCACCGGCCCAGCACATGTCCACGAGATCGGACGGAGGGACAACGTTGCCGGCCGACTTGGCCAGCGCGTAGAACATCGAAAACTCGGTCCGGGACAGGGAAACGGCGACGCCCCCGATAACCAGTTTTTCTTTGGCAGGGTCCAGGCTCATGTGCGGCAGTTCGATGGGCGGCCGCATTTCGGGCCCGGTGCCTCTGCCCGCGCGCGTGAGAAGCTCATTCAGTGGAGTGGGCGAACCTGCAGCCGCCTGTGGAGTCCCCGCCGACAGTAATTTCGATGCGAAGCTCGTCAGCACCTCGGCTTGCCCGATCGTCTTCAACGACGGCGCATCGACATCGCTTCTGAGAACGTATACCGCGCCCAGTATCTCCATGCCCCGGATTATGGGCGCAGCGATGCCGGACCGGTATCCGAGTTCCAATGCCCAGTCCGGAAGGAATTCTTCTTTGAGGCCGCCGCGGCCCAATGAAGTTGCAGATCCCTGGCGCGCGACTTTGATGGCTGCGGTTTCGCCATCGAACGACTCGGACGTGATTCGGTCCAGTTTCAATACGCCATTTACTGAACTTACAGCCAGGGGCACGAGGGTATTGCTGTGGGGCCGATTGGTCAGCGTTACCGCGGTCGGGTAGCCGGTCGCTATTCTGAGTCCCTCGGCAAGAGCGCGGGCCACCTCAGACTCGCCGCGCTTGGCCGACATCTTCAGTACCGCTTCGAGAAGCCTGCCGGACCCCGATTCCGTAAGATGCCTGTCAAGGTCCAGTTCTCTTGCCCTGCGTTCGCGGGACCGCTCTTCGGCGGTGAATGCCGCGATTCCAGCCAACATAATCGGGCTGATGACGAGGGCCGCGATCAGGCCGGGCGCCGGCGGGGGGTGAAGTGGGAAGGCGGCCGACAGGGCTATGAGGCCCGCGACGGCGCCGAAATACGCGCCTCGACGGCCAAGTAGGTGAGCGTAGTGTGGCGCCAGCAGCAGGGGCAGGACGATTGCCGTGCTCACCGGCCCGAATACTGCCACGGCGGCTGCCGCGAGGACGGTCTCGGCGACCACCATGCCGTAGACCCACCGATAGGACCGGCTGCGACCTGTGACCACCAGCCTCACGACCAGGAAGAATGCGGCGTATGCGGCCGGAACGGACGCCAGCGTCGCAACAGGCAGTTCTCCGTAGGCGAGGTACGCGGCCGCCCCCAACGCGAGGGCCGTTGCGACGCCTCGGACCGGCCAGGTCATCCGTTCAGATTCCCGGAACTGTTCGTACGATTGCATCATCATCCAGCGTAACGATTGGAAAACGAGCCCCGCACGTACGGGAATGGGCGAGTTTGAGGCAGAAAACGGTGGTCTCAACGTCCACTTTCCGGGCGGCTTATTGGTATTTGGGAGCAACCGACCGTAGAATTCTTTCGAATCTTTATGTCTCAGACCCGCCGATCCGGCAAAAAACAGCGGTCTGGGCTGCTGGCGCGCATCGCCCGCGCATTCAAGCCCAGCCGCCCTGCCCCAGAAACATCCGAAACCGTCCAGGTTTCCGATCCGCAATCTCCAAAGCGCCCCCGCCGCTCAGCCTCGAAACGGCAGGCGCGCCCCAATAGCCGCACGCAGGAACGCCTTCGCGAAATCGGCTCTCGCCAGGGGAGAAAACCCCGCGGGGACCGGGGAACTGCTTCGATTGAACCGGGCCCTGGTCCTCGTTCCGGCCGACGCGACGGCCGCGGCGGGAGACGCCGGAGGCGGCGCGGCCAGGGAGAATCACCGGCAGCGGTCCGCCCTGCCCGCCCACCTGCGACCTCGACCGCGCCCACCGGCGAAAATCCGCCGCGGGATACCGCCTGGGGTGACCTGACCGTCTCGGCGCCGATCGCAGAATCGCTGGCCGCGATGGACTACGCGACGCCGTCGGAAATCCAGTCGCAGGCCATCCCGCCCCTTCAAAAAGGCAGGGACATCGTCGGGCAGGCCGTCACGGGGTCGGGCAAGACTGCGGCGTTCGGCATTCCTATGTGCGAACTGATCGACACGTCTTCTCCTGAAGTCCAGGGCCTCGTGTTGGTCCCGACCCGGGAACTGGCCATGCAGGTGACTCGCGAGATTGCTCGAATCGGCGAGGTCCGCGGGATCACTGCGCTGGCGGTCTACGGCGGCCAGCCAATCGCCCGGCAGATTCGCGTCCTGGAGCGAGGGGCGCCCATAGTGGTCGGCACCCCGGGGCGGGTCAAGGACCACATGAACCGTCGAACTCTCGACCTGAGCACCGTCAAGTTCGCGGTGTTGGACGAAGCGGACGAAATGCTGGACATCGGGTTTGCCGACGACATGGAGTACATCCTCCGTTACACGCCCAGTTCCCGCCAGACTGCGTTGTTCTCGGCGACCATTCCAAGGTTTCTACTGAGGCTGATCAACCGCTACCTGCGCGATCCGGAGTGGGTGAGACTGGTCAGCGAATTTGCCGCAACGGAAACGGTCGATGAGGTTGACCAGTACTACTTCGAGGTGGCGGAGAGGGACAAGCCTGACGCGGTCCGGGAGGTCCTGGATGACATGGACAAGGGATCGCAGGTGCTGATCTTCCGGCGCATGCAGATAGGAGTCGACCGGCTGTCGCGGGACCTGAAGCAGTCCGGGTACCCGGCGCGCGGGATCCACGGCGGGCTGTCGCAGGGTGAGCGGAATTCCGTCATGAAAAGTTTTCGCGATGGGTCCCTGCGCATCCTGGTAGCGACGAATGTGGCGGCGCGGGGACTGGACATACCGTCCATCACCCACGTCATCAACTATGACCTGCCGGAGTCTGCGGAGGAGTACGTTCACCGGATCGGCCGGACGGCCCGGATGGGAAACCGCGGCACCGCGATCAGCTTCGTGGGCGAGTGGGACCTCGACAATTTGGACCGCGTGTTGTCGAAGGTGGGCGAAGACAAGATCGACCGCAAGATGCTGGCGATCTACGACTACAGCCCTTAACCGCCTACGCGGCCGCCCTTCGGCGGTGAGTCTCCGCCGGTCAGGTAGCGGTGGACGTCCTCGGCGTAGAGCACTTCCGAATCGTCTTCCGGGGCGTATCCGAGGACCTGCCGGGCCGAGTCGAGCGACCAGAACGCGCGAGTGTTGTTGCTTATCCCGTAGACGACCGCAAACGGCACTTCCCCGTTTGCGGACACGTCTTCCACTTCCACGGCCTTGCGGAACAGTTGCCGCAGGTCCCGCGGGCTGAAGTGGCAGGCCAGGTTGCGCTTGAAGTTCGCGATGCCGGAACCGGCCGGCGGCATGCCTGGTTCTTCCGCCATGTGGCGCGCCGCATTGACCGGCGTCGGGTGGCCGATGCGGACCATCACAAATTCGAGGCGACGGCCAAATATGCCGCACGCGTACGGCCAGCCAAGCAGTTCGTAGGACGCCTTGGACCAGCCGTAGAAGTTGCTCGAGACGGGGAAGTCCTCGGGCCGGACCATGTCCTTGCGGTCGACGTGTATCTGGTAGTCCTCGTACCAGTCTGCCGCGTGGTTCGAACTCGCCGCCACAACGCGCCTGACCCCAGCGTCGTACGAGGCGCGGTACACGTTGTTGGCCATGCGCACGTTGCCCATTTCCACGTCGAACCGTTCGATCTGCGGAGTCTCCGTGCCGAAAACACCGCCCGCCTCGGACCGCATGTATCCAAGGTGGATCACCGAGTCCACACCTTCAAAGAGATGCTCATATAGAGAGCGGTCGGGGTCGGACAGGTCAGCGACTATGACACCGGGGACCGCCTGTCCATCCCGGTCCGTGTCCTTCACGTCGACGAGGACGAGGTCGTATCGTTCCCGGTATTCGGGCAGCATCTGGGACGCGACGTATCCGCTCGCGCCGGTTATGAGCACCTTCAACTTGTCAGCCATGTGTGGACCTTTCGGTTTTCGGGGAGGTGGTTCGCCATCGTCCTAACCCTCGTATCTAGTACGGGGCAGGCACCAACTCACTCCCACCGAGACTTTTGCGTAACCCCAGATTCACCGGGGCATCAGGGATTCAAGGGCCTACTCCCAATATGCGATTCTCCCTCACCCCAACCCTCTCCCGCTGGGAGAGGGGGTTTTGCAAACGACTCCAACGGGAGAGGGAGCTACCAAAGGGTACGTCAAGCGTTCAGGGTTCGCTGCGGTCCCAGCCCGGCAGGACCCAGTATCCGACTTCGGGCAGTTTGACCACACCGGTCAGGCCCTGGGCGCGTTTCAGGCGCTGGATGTTGTACAGGTGAGTCACGAACTCGAAGTACATGTGGCGGAAGGTCGCCTCCAGCGTCATGGACCCGCCATTGCCATTGGGAGCAAGCTCGATGCCCGTCGGATGCGCCTCGGACATCAGGGGCCATTGCGGCGTCTCAGAGCGAATGATGGTCTTGGCCCGCATCGACCCGACAGTCTCCTTGAGCATCACCTGCCGGACCAGTTCCGCCCCGCCGGCCAGCGCCGTCAAGACATCCTCGATGTCCCACACGGCATCGTCATTCATGCGCCGGTCGTGGGCCGGTGAGGACATCCGCTCAATCTCCGGGGGAGTCATTGGAAGCCCGTCCGGGAACAGCGTTTCGCCCCAACGTTCGAGCATCCAGCGATAAAACACAGACCCGGTGTGCGACAGATTCTGGCGCACGCTCCATTCGCTCCACGCCCACTGCGTGGAGGTCCAGTCAAGTTGTGCGTCGGCCATCCCCATCACCTCGGCGCGCGCCTGGTTTTCGAGCGACCAGTATTCGGGGAATAAGGCCCGTGCCGGGGTCGAGTCGGTGATTTTATTCAGCGTCATGCGTGGCCTTTCCGGTGTGTTGGGAATCCGGGGAGACCGTATTTTAGCTTTGCCGGAGGTCCTCTATCGGAACCGGGAAAAACGATGGAGGCGCCGGGGTGCGAAAGTGGGACGACTGTGGGGGAACGCACTTACGTGAATCTGGGTTGTAGTCCCATGGGGATCTCCTCCCCGGGCCCCACCGTGGGTACCGGATCAAGTCCGGCATGTCGGGGGAGAGAGGCGGTGTGCCTGGCGGGTGAGCTGTGGTTGGCGGATCGGGTGTGAGCCACGCCCCTGGGTCCCCGATCGGAGTCGGGGAAGACGAATGGGGGAGTCCGGGAAGACGAAAGGGGGGAGTCCGGGAAGACGGTGGAGGCGTGGGTACCGGATCAAGTCCGGCAAGACGGGGGCGAGTCGTGTCTCTTGGTTCGTCAGCGCGGGTTTGCTGGGAAGGTTGTAGGATGCAGCGCATGGCAGCACAGAAAAATTGGTTCAAAGGGAACCTGCACACTCATTCGACGAATAGCGATGGCGACACGCCGCCGGAGCACGTGGCCGAGTGGTACCTCGAAAATGGGTACGACTGGCTGTGTCTCACGGACCATAACCACCTGACGGTCCTGGACGACGGCGGAGGCAGTGGTTCGAAGTGGCCGATGCTGGTGCCGGGCGAGGAGGTGACGTCCCGGTTGGGACCGGACGGCGACGTGCCAGTGCACGTAAACGGCTTCGGCATAAGCCGCCTGGTCGAGGAGGCGGTTGAGGGGACGGTGGTGCATGCGTTGCAGCACAACGTCGACGCCATTCGCGCTGCGGGCGGCATGGCTTCAGTGAATCACCCGAACTACAAGTGGTCGATTGGCGCCGACGAACTGCTGGCGGTGGACGGATACCGGTTCATGGAGATCTACAACGGGCATCCCGACTCGAACAACGAGGGAGGAGGCGGGTTGCCGAGCACGTACAACATCTGGGATCGGCTATTGACCGCGGGCAGGCATGTGTGGGGAATCGCCGTCGACGACTCCCACCACTTCCAGAAGGAGTTCGGCCCTGGACGGTCGAACCCGGGACGCGGATGGGTGCAGGTGAGGACGGACAAGCTGGCGGTGGACGGCGTCCTGCAGGCCCTCGACAAAGGGGACTTCTATGCGTCGACGGGCGTGACGCTCGGCGATTTGCGGTCGACACCTGGTGAGATCGCCCTGGAAATCGAACCGGTTTCCGAGGACAAGTACACGACGGTGTTCACCGGGCAGCGGGGCACGGAGTTACACGTGTCGGACTCGTTGAATCCGCGGTATCGGCCTTCCAGGCTCGATGGTTACGTGCGGGCGACGGTCCACTCGTCACGAGGGACGAAGGCCTGGACGCAGCCGGTGTTCGTGCCGGATAGGTAGTGCCGGTCTGGACTTTACCGTCCTCCGGCCGTGCTTCGAGCCGGCGGGTTGGCCGCTCCAGGGGATGAAAACATTGCGTCTTGGTTTGTCAGCCCGGAGGCGGGTTTGAAACCCGCCGCTACGGCGGTCCCAATATTCGTATCGATGACACAATTATTGGACGCCCACAAATGTTTAACGCGGCGATGGATTAACGGGAGCCAATGATGATCTACGACATGCGGATTTACGATTTGAAGCCGGGCAGTGTGCCGCAGTACATGGAAGCGGTGCGCGAGGTGGCGTTCGTGATCCGGCAAGACCACGGGGTCAAGCTGGCCGGCTGGTACTACACGGACATCGGCGTGCTGAACCGGGTGGTGCACATCTGGGCCTATGACGACCTGGCGCATTTCGACAAGGCCAGGAAGGCCGTGACCAGCGATCCGAGATGGGCGCGGGACTATCTGCCGCGCGTACAGGGGCTGATCGTGAAGCAGCAGGACATGATCATGAATGGCGCGGACTTCTTCGAGGGGCCTAAGTAGGCGTCGACGGGTTCCGAACGGCCATCGCCCGGTGGACGTATTGCCCTCACCCCAACCCTCTCCCGCTGGGAGAGGGAGTTTTGCAGGGGTCTCCGCGTGGAGAGGAGGCATTTTCGTTATGGTTATGAAAGAGGTTCCAACGGTCCTTGACGCAGCCTGAATGGGCAACTCCCGGTGAGTGAGCTGTGTCGATTCATTGGGTGACGCAATTTAGTGATTGGAAGAGTTATGACTACTGTCAATAAGTACGCCGGCAAGGTGAATGCTCCGGAATTTCCGCCGGGTCTCGACTGGCTGAACGTGGAATCTCCGCTGACGATGGCGGACCTGCGCGGCAAGCTGGTCATCCTGGACTTCTGGACGTACTGCTGAATTAACTGCATGCACATACTCCCGCATTTGCGGGAGCTGGAAAACAGGCATCCCGAGACCCTCGCGGTAATCGGCGTCCATTCCGCGAAATTTCCAGCGGAAAAGGAGACCGCCAATCTCAAGGAAGCGGTCCGCCGCTACGGAATACAGCACCCGGTCATAAATGACCGCGACTTCAGGGTGTGGCAGTCGTACGGGGTCAGGGCGTGGCCCACGCTGATGTTCATCGATCCGGCCGGCAAGGTGTTTGGCCGCCATGCGGGTGAATTCGATCCTGCGACGATGGGGCCGCTCGTCGCTGACATCCTCGAGGAGTACGACCGGGAGGGCCTGCTAAATCGGCGACTGCTCGACTATCAAGTGAGGCAACTAGAGATTGAAGACCGGCCGTTGTCGTTTCCCGGCAAGATTGAGGCGGCCAACGGCAAGTTGTACATCGCCGATTCCGGCCATAACCGCCTGCTGGTTACGGACGAATCGGGGCAGGTCGAACAGGTGGTGGGCAACGGAGAACCGGGGAATGCGGACGGTGCGTTTAGCGAGGCGGCGTTCAGCAATCCGCAGGGGATGGCCGTGCAAGGCGACAAGGTCTTCGTCGCCGACGCGGAAAATCACAACATCAGGCTGGTGGACCTGAAGGCAGGGAAAGTCGAGACGATCGCCGGGACGGGCGAACAGTCGCTGTATCGCCATTCGGGCGGAGGCCCGCTGGCGAACCCGCTGAATTCCCCGTATGACCTGACAATCGGCAACGGCACCCTGTATATCGCTATGGCCGGTTTTCACCAGCTCTGGCAGATGGACCTGGCGAGTTCACAAATTGGGCCGTTCGCGGGCGATGGCGGCGAGGACATCGCGGACGGGTTAAGGATGTCGGCCAGGTTGGCGCAGCCGTACGGTGTTGCGTTCAGCGACGACCGCGTCTATTTCGCCGACTCCGAGACGAGCGCGGTGCGTTGGGCCGGCATCGGTCCCGACGGTGTGGTGGGGACGATAGTGGGCACCGGATTGTTCGACTTTGGCGACCGCGACGGGGTCGGGAAACGGGCGATATTGCAGCACGTGCAGGGTGTGGCGGTCGGCCACGGCGAACTGTTCATCGCCGACACCTACAACCACCGGATCAAGCGGATCGAACTTGCCACCGGCGACGTGACGTCGATTGCCGGGGACGGGAAGGCCGGGGCTTACGATGGCCAGGGAGCGAGGGCGCGGTTCAACGAACCGGCTGGGGTCGCGTGGGTGGAGAATCGGCTGTACGTTGCGGATACGAATAACCACGCGATCAGGGTGATCGATTTGGACGGCCCTGACTACGAAGTGTCGACCATCGAAATCGGCGGCGGTTGAATTCGCGGCCGTACCGGGGCTACAACGGCCACCCTGTTATCACAGGGTCGAGGTATTCAAATATATGCCAAATAGATTGGGCAGCGAGACGAGCCCGTACCTGTTGCAGCACAAGGACAACCCGGTTGACTGGTACCCGTGGGGGCCCGAGGCGATGGCGGCCGCCGCCCTGCTGGACAAGCCGATCCTGCTGAGCGTGGGGTATTCGGCGTGCCACTGGTGCCACGTGATGGAGCGGGAGTCTTTCGAAGACCCGCAGATTGCGGCATTGATGAACGAATTATTTGTGAACATCAAGGTGGACCGGGAAGAGCGGCCGGACGTCGATTCGGTCTACATGGCGGCAGTGCAGGCGATGACCGGCCATGGCGGATGGCCGATGACGGTTTTCCTGACGCCGGAGGGCCGGCCGTTCTATGGCGGAACGTATTACCCGCCGGAGGACCGGGGCGGCATGCCGTCGTTCCCGCGGGTGCTGCACTCGGTCGCCCACGCCTACAGGACGCGGCGCGGCGACCTGCTGGGCAACTCGAGCCGGGTGATCGGTTACATACAGGCCCAGAGCGCGCCGAGGGGAAGCGCAGGTCCGCTGGACCACGAACTCCTCGACCACGGATTCATGGGGATGGTCCATGACGCCGACCGCACGAACGGCGGATTCGGCATGCAGCCGAAATTCCCGCAGCCCATGGTCTACGAGTTCCTGCTTCGCTACTGGAAGGCGACCAACTCCGCGGACGGCCTCGGGATCGTCAAGACGACGCTGGAAAAGATGGCGCGGGGGGGGATATTCGACCAGATCGGCGGCGGCTTCCATCGCTACTCGACAGACTCGGTTTGGCTGGTACCGCACTTCGAGAAGATGCTGTACGACAACGCGCTGCTGGCGGTGTTGTACCTGCACGGCTGGCAGGCGACGGGGGATCCGTTGTTCCGGCAGGTCGTGGAGAAGACCCTGGAGTACGTGCTGAAGGAGATGACCCATCCGGACGGCGGCTTCTACTCGGCGCAGGACGCCGACTCGGAAGGCGAGGAGGGCAAGTTCTTCGTCTGGCTGCCGCTGGAGATCGAAGCCGCGCTGGGGCCGGACCTCGGCCGGGTGGCGATGGAGTACTGGGGTGTGAGCCGCGATGGCAACTGGGAGGGGAAGAACATCCTGAACGCCGGGCAGCCGGACGAAGAGGTGGCGGCGACGCTGGGACTGACTGTGGATGAGCTTCACGAACGGCTCCGAGAGGCTGCTAAGCGGCTGTACCGGGTGCGTTCGGAGCGCGTCCACCCGGGGCTGGACGACAAGGTGCTGACGGGGTGGAACGGGTTGATGATGAAGGCGTTCGCCGAGTGCGGGGCGCATCTCGACCGGCCGGACTGGATTGCGGCGGCTGAGAAGAACGCGGACTTCCTGCTGAACAACCTGGTCGTGGACGGGCGGCTGCTGAGGACATGGCGGGACGGCAGCGCGAAGATCCCTGGTTACCTGGAGGACCACGCGTTCCTGGTGGATGGGCTGATCTCACTGTACGAGGCGACCTTCGACCGGCGTTGGCTGGATGAGGCCCGGGCCTTCGGGGACCGGATCCCTGAACTGTTCCAGGACAAATCTGACGGGGTACTGTATGACACCGGGTCGGACCACGACCGGTTGATCGTCAGGCCGCGAGACTTGTTCGACAACGCGGTGCCGTGCGGCAATTCCGCGGCTTCGATGGCGTTGCTGCGACTGGCAATGCACACCGGGGATGCGAAGTACGAGGAAGTCGCGACGGCCGCGCTGGGTTCCGTATCGGACTTCCTGCAGCGAGTGCCGAGCGGCGTTGCGTGGTGGCTGTGTGCGTTGGACTTCCACCTGGCACGCGTGCAGGAGGTTGTGGTGATGGGCGCGCCGGACGATCCTGGTACGGCAAGGCTGCTCGATACGGCGCGTTCGGGATATTGGCCGAACCGCATTTTCGCCGGGGCGGCTGGTGGGACGGATGACGACGCCGAGTACCCCCTGCTGGCCGGAAAGACGCTGATGGGCGGGAAGGCCACTGCGTATTTGTGTGAGAACTACGCTTGCCTGGCGCCAACGACTGATCCGGCGGAGTTTGCGCGGCAGTTGGGGGGATAAAGCCGGGCGCGGCTGCGTGGGGAGAAACGTGGCGCCTATGTTTGCGCGGCCCCACGCCCCTGGGTCCCCGATCGGGGTCGGGGAAGACGAGGGGTAGAGCCGGGATGACGAGGGAGGGATCGGGGCGGTTTCGTCAGCGGAGGTCGCGGAGGGAAAAGGCGACTGCGCCGATGGCGGTGGCGACTGCGGAGAAGGCCAGCAGGACGAGGACGTGGGTCAGGCTCAGGCCGTACAGGAGCGGTTCGTTGGCGTCGTAGTAGTAGAAGAAGGACGCGAACCTGCCCGGTCTTAGGACGTCGACCAGGGACTGGAAGGCGTTCAGCAGGAACATTGCGAGGGTGATTCCCCCGGTGATTCCGGCAGCCATGTTGCGCTTGCCGACGGCTCCGGAAAGCATGAGCGCGATCGTGCCGCAGGCCATGGCGAGCAGGCAGACCCCCACGACCCCGGCGGCGAGCGAGGAGTAGCCCAGGCTGACTCCGGCGATCTTCGCCCCGACGACGAGCGCGGACCAGAAGAGGACGCCGAGAACGATGATCCCCATGATCATGGCGGATGATTTTTCGAGCAGTATCTGCCAGCGCGGGACGGGGTTGGCCAGAAGTTGGTCCAGCGTGCGCGATTCTTCCTCCCCGGCGATGGCGGTAGCGCCCCTGAAGATGGCGTAGGCGATGACGACGAGCGGGCCGGTGAATGAGAATAGCTCGCCGCTCAGGAATCCCTCGGCCGTCGAGTAGTCGAGCGCGCCGCCGAACATCGCGGTGAGTTCTTCGGGCAGGTTCTCGATGAATTCCAGCAGGCCGGTGGCTTCCGAAATAAGGGGGAAGAACATGATGGTGTACAGCGAGATTGCGACCAGGGCCAGGCCGAACCAGAACGTGGGCCAGCGTTGGTCCCGCAGCGACTTCAGAAACACGCTATCAAGCATCGTGTTCGTCCTGCGGGGTTTCGCCCTCGTAGAAGGTCATAAAAATCTCTTCGAGGGAGGAACTTTCGGCCGTGATGTTCAGAACGGTGTGTTGCGCGGCAGCCTTGATCACGGCGTCGACCGAGCCGGTCACCTTGCAGGTGAGTACCCGGCCGTCTGCCGAGGCCTCGCGAACGTTGGCGAGACCGGCAAAGGGCGCCGGGTCCGCGGCATGTTCGAATTCGATGGACAGGGACTTGAGGGACCGGCTTCGCAGCGTCTCGATGCTTTCAACGGCGGCTATGTGACCATCCCGGATGATGGCGACGCGATCGCAGACGGATTCGGCTTCGGCGAGGTCATGGGATGACAGGAACACCGTGCGGCCCCTGGACTTGAGTTCGGCGACGATGTCCCTGAACACGTGTTGCATTAGGGGGTCCAGACCGGACGTTGGCTCGTCTAGGATCAGGAGTTCCGGCTCCGACATGAAGGCCTGCACGAGTCCGACCTTCTGCCTGTTGCCCCTGGAAAGCACGCCGAATTTCCGGTCGGGCTCCAGGTCCAGCCTTTCCATGTAGGCCATCGCATTGCCGATGCCAGACCCCCGCAGCCGTCCGAAGTACCTTGCCAGCTGGCGGGCGGTGAGATCCGGGTAGCTGGCGAAGTCTCCCTGGAGATAGCCGACGCGCCTGCGGATTTCCTTGCTGTTGCGCCGGCAATCGAGGCCCAGCAGTTGGGCTGAACCGCTGGTGGGCCTGATGAAGTCGAGCAGCAGGCGAATAGTGGTCGTCTTGCCTGCGCCGTTGGGCCCAAGGAGACCGAATATCTCGCCCGGCTCGACCTTCAGGTTGACGTTCTCGACACCCCGAACAGGACCATAGTACCTGGTCAGTTCGCGGGTTTCGAGTGCGTGTTGCAAATGTGACTGCCGGGTTTCTTCGCCGTCGTCGCTGGAGAGCGTCGAACGGGCGAGACGTTACGACGCGGCGGCGTACTCCTCTAGGACCTCGTCGGGGAAGTCGGCATTCGAGAAGACCTTTTGGACGTCGTCCAGTTCTTCGAGAGAGTCGAGCAGTCTCAGCGTCTGCATAGCCGTCGAGCGTTCAAGGGGAACGGTGCTGTTAGGGAGCAGGGCGATTTCGGCCCGTTCGATCTCGACGCCGTCCATCTGTTCGACCGCTGACCTGAGCGCGCCGAATCCGATGAACGGCACGGTGAGTTCTACTGAGTGGTCGACGATGTCGACGTCCTCGGCCCCGGCATCGACGGCCTCAAGGGCGATTTCCTCCGGGTCACCGTCCGCCACCTCCATGCTGATCAGGCCCATGCTCTCGAAGTTCCACGAGACGGCGCCCGACGACGCCAGGTTCCCTCCGCCTCGGGTGATCCGGGACCTGATGGCGGAAGCGGTGCGGTTCTTGTTGTCGGTTAGAGTCTTGATGAGGATGCCCGCGCCTCCGGGGGCGTAGGCCTCGTAGGTTATTTCTTCGAGGGCATCCGAAGCGCCGTCACCGATGCCGGCGCCCTTGTTGACCGCCCGCTCGATATTGTCCTTCGGCATGTTCTGGGACTTGGCGGTATCGATGGCCAGCCGAAGCCTGAAGTTGGTGTCCGGGTCTCCTCCGCCCTCGCGTGCGGCCACCATGATCTCCCGCGCCAGTTTCGTGAAGAGTTGACCGCGGCGTGCGTCGGCCACACCCTTCTTGTGCTTTATGGTGCTCCACTTTGAGTGACCGGACATTTGTTACCTACCTTGAGTATTCGGTTGACTCGATAGGTTTTTGTTCGTTAGCCGAGCAGATCAGGCAGGGAGCCAAAGTGGGGGTCGCCACAGACGGCTGATGGCCGGCTCTATTCGATTTCAAGATTGATGCGGGTGTTCTGCTTTACCGCAGCCACCCTTAGCAGAGACCGCAGCGCCTGGGCCACGCGGCCCTGCCTGCCGATCACCTTGCCCTTGTCGCGGTCGTCCACGACGAGGGTGATGATCGTACGATTTCCGTCCTCCTCGGACCTCACCTGGACCGCGTCCGGGTGGTTCGAGAGGGTCTTGGCAATGAACTCCACGAGTTCGGCTATGCGGTCTTCTTCCTGATCCTCTTCTTCGGTCTCTTCGGGAGTTTCGACCTGGACTTCCTCAGGATCAGCCAACTGCCTTAACCCTTTCCATGACGCCGAGTTTGCTCAGCAGATGGCGAACGGGATCAGACGGCTGGGCGCCGTGCCGCAGCCAGTGCAACGCCCTCTCTTCGTCTATGTTCACCGCCGGGGGGTCCGGGAACGGGTCGTACGTGCCGATCTGCTCGACGAAGCTGCCGTCCCGTGCTGCCTTCTGGTCAGCAACTACAACCCTGTAAAACGGCCGGCCCTTTGCGCCCATGCGGCGCAGCCTTATTCGTACCAATTTCTTCCTATGACTTCCGGCCGATGCGACATGTCCCGTCGATGCGGCCCGCTTCAACGACAATTCGAGATTGCGCCGCGCTCAGATAGCGACGGCGTCGACGTACAAGTTTACGGCCCGGTGTTTCGCAACGTCAAAGTGGACTGGTGACCAGGCCGTGCGCATCCCAGTTCATCCGGCCTACGGGTGCCTGGAATATACTCAAACGCGAGGGCCAGGGCGGGTTTGAAACCCGCCGCTACGGGTGTGGCGCCGCGCCAACGATTGTTTTTGTTGGAGATCGGGCCACAGATTTAGTCATGACTTCTCGCAACGCAGTTTCGGTTACGGTGCGTCTCTTCGCAGGCGTGAGGGAAGCTGCGGGGGTGGCTTTCGTGGACGTGGAGTTGGCTACGCCCGCAACGATTGGAGATGCGGTTGCGGCGGCGGCGCGGGCCGTGCCGGGGGTATGGCGGCTGCCGAAGACGGTGCTGCTGGCGTCGAACGGTGTGTATGGCTCGAATGAGACGGTGATCGAGGACGGGGATGAGGTGGCCATCATTCCGCCGGTGAGCGGCGGGGCCGGCGCCACTACGCAAGAGATTACGATAACGGACGATCCTCTGGACCCGGAGCCGCTGACCGAGTTTGTGACGACCGACGTCGACGGCGCGGTGGTGACGTTCCTGGGCGTAACTCGCAACCACAACGAGGGACGGCGCGTGCTGTACCTGGAGTACGAGGCGTACCGCCCGATGGCCGACCAGGTGATGGCAGAGATAATCGGCGAGATGAAAAACAGATTCGAGATTGGCCGGGTGGCCGTAGCGCACAGGACGGGGCGGGTCGACATTGGAGAGACGAGCATGGTCGTTGCCGTGGGTGCGGCGCACCGCAGGCCGGCTTTCGAGGCGGCTCTGCACTTCATCGACCAGCTTAAGCAGATCGTGCCGATCTGGAAGAAGGAGTACTTCGAGGGCGGCGAGGTGTGGATAGGCGATACGCCGGGCAGTTCGGGACCGGGAGTGGGCTGAAGTCCAGCAAAAGACCTGACACACGCTGTCCCGCCGGGCTTGTCCGGCGGTTTCTTTTTGGTAGACCGCTTCGGCGGCATAGTGTGCCAACATTGAACGAGTGATGATTACTGACAACCTCGACTCCGCGCCGGGCGGAACCGACCCCGTCATCAGCGCGTCCGGAATAACCAAGACCTTTGGCGAGTTGACCGCCGTGGACGGAGTCTCGTTCGAGGTACGCCGGGGGGAGACCTACGGCCTGCTGGGCCCAAACGGGGCCGGCAAGACTACGACGATGCGCCTGCTGAGCGCGCTCTCCCCGTTGACATCGGGGTCGCTGACCGTGGCGGGGCTGGACGTGACCAGCGACGGTAGAGCGGTGAGGGACTTGCTTGGTGTGGTGACCCAGCAGGACGGACTCGACACGGACCTGAATCCCAAGGACAACCTGATCATCTACGGGATTCTCGCCGGACTCTCTCATTCGGCCGCAGTGCGAAGGGCGGACGCTGTGTTGCAGTTTTTCGATCTGACCGATCGGGCGAAAGACGAGATCGACTACCTGTCCGGTGGAATGAAACGGCGGTTGTGTATCGCTCGCGCATTCATGACCAATCCTCGTGTGATCGTGCTGGACGAACCAACGACGGGGCTGGACCCGCACGGACGAAGCCGCGTATGGGAGGAGTTGCAGACTCTGAAGGAAGCGGGCGTAACGGTGCTCATGTCGACGCATTACATGGAGGAGGCGTCGGCGCTGTGCGACCGCGTCGCCATCATGCACCACGGCAAGATCCTCGACGAAGGGACGCCCGAAGAATTGGTGAACCGCCACGCGGGTTCCGAGGTCGCAATAGTGCGCGTGTCGAACGGCGTCCGGCGGGACGTGGTCTCGTGGATCAAGGACGCGGGTTTCGACTTCCGCGTAAGCGGGACGACTGTAACGGTCACTTCCGGAGCCGGCGGGCGGCCCGAACTGGCCGGCTTGCAAGGCGTCAGCGTGACATACAGGCCGTCGAATCTTGAGGACGTATTTCTATCGGTTGCTGGCCGGGGACTCGTGGACGAGTGATTGCCACGCAACCAAATATCCAGGTAGCCGGAATCAGGCTCCGGAGCGTAGTCGGGATGTGGTTCCGGCATGCGCTGGTTTTCAGGCGCACGTGGTGGACGGCCATGACGTGGTACCTGATCGAGCCGGGCGTGATCCTGTTGGCCATTGGCCTTGGCGTGGGTCAGCTGGTGGACGGCGTGGAGGGCGTCACGTACGCGCAGTTCGTGACGCCCGGGGTCATAGCGGGGTCGGCGATGTTCCACTCGGTTTTCGAGTGCGCCTGGGGTTCTTTCTTTCGCATTCAGAAAGGGGCCTACGAGACCATCCTGACGGCCCCGGTAACCGTCAAGGAGATCGCCCTGGGCGATATCTCCTGGGCAATGTCGCGGTCGATCATCACGGCCATTGCCATCGGGACCGTTGCATCTGCGCTAGGCTGGATCGACTCCGTTTACGGCTTTGGGATCATCCTGGCGGCGGTACTGGTGGGCATGCAGTTCGGAGCGATGGGGCTCATCTTCGCCGCCGTTACCACCACTCCGCACACGCTGTCGCTCTCGTTCACGATCGTGGCCACGCCGCTCTACTTCTTCAGCGGGTCGTTCTTCCCAATATCGGTCCTGCCGGACTGGATCGAGCCATTCGTGTGGGCCGCTCCGCTGACGCCTGCGGTGCACCTGGCGAGGGGTTTCGTGAACGCGCAACTGGACCTGACGCACCTGTTCGCCGCCTTATACATGATCGGTCTGACCGCCCTACTCTTCCCTATCGCAGCGTTCCTGATGCGCCGGCGGTTGGTCAAGTAGCGGAACCGCGATGGAGCGGGTGTCGTAGACTTAGAGTAGCGGCCACCGGGGTCCAAGTTGCGGCCGGACGCGAGTCGGGTCTATATTGGAGCCGGCCAGCCAATGGTCTGCCACTGCGGAGGGATCGCATAGAGGCCTAGTGCGCCCGCCTGCTAAGCGGGTTGGGGGTGATGAGCTCCCTCGTGGGTTCGAATCCCACTCCCTCCGCCAGATTTTCCGCTCAAACGGTTCAACAATTCGACATATTCAACATTTGGCAGGGCGCAGGCGGGCGATGTTCATCTTTCGCTGCCGTGACTAAACGACATCTGAAGCAGGGGAAGGGCGATGGTTAGACTGGATCACGAATTTCGTTTCTACCTAGATAACCAGAATGCCATGGTTGAGAAGTACGATGGCAAGGTCGTTGCCATCAAGGGCGGAGTAGTACTTGGCGTTTACGATTCGTACCTAATCGCCTTAACGGAAACGGCCAAGGACTACGAAGAAGGGACGTTCCTGCTTCAGCGGGTCAGTGAGGGTGAGAAAGACTACGCGACGACCTTCCACTCCCGAGTAGCCATCTGATTTTGCCGGAGAGTTTCAGCTTTACCACGTCCGGCACCGGACCACTTAGAGTTCTTGCCAATAATTGCCAAGTCTCCAAGGCTTGGTCGCCCGTTGGCGGTCAGCCTCCCCCTCTAGGGGCGACCTTCAGGGCCATTTGGGATACTGGGGCGACTAGAAGCGTAATTTCTCAAAACGTGATCTCGGCCTGCGAACTTGCTCCCATCAGCGCAACGAAAGTCTACGGGGTCGATGGGCCGATGCTGGCCGACGTCTTCCTTGTGAATATTGTGTTGCCCAACAAGGTCGGGTTCCCGGAGCTCACGGTTACGGCAGGCAAACTGTATGGTGCCGATTTGCTTATTGGGATGGACATTATTGGAAAGGGCGACTTTGCCGTGTCCCATCCTAATGGCAACACCAAGTTTTCGTTTCGCATGCCATCCCAAGCGGACATCGATTTTGTCAAGGAAAGTCGTCTGGATTAACTCACAGGGCGTGCGAGTCCATCGCCATGCACACGGGAACTAAACCGGCGGAGGTGCAAGAAAAGGGGAAAATAGCTCTTTCCCGGAGTTTTCGCAGGCTTCCAGGCGGCCATCGCAGAGCTCTAATTAACGCTGGGAGAGGAGAAGGGGCGCAATGGCCGGCACTACGGCGGTAACCGAGGAGATCAGGGCCCAGATTGTGAGCCTGGTGCGCGACTTCGTCCGCCGCGACGTTGCGCCCGTCGCCGGTCACTACGACCAGGACGACATCTACCCCGCCGAACTCGTCGACACGATGCGGGGGATGGGGCTGTTCGGCATTACGATCCCCGAGGAGTACGGCGGTCTGGGCCTCGACCACAGGACCCTGGCGGTCATATTCGAGGAGCTGAGCCGGGGCTGGATGAGCCTGACCGGCGTCATCGGCACACACCACCTGATGGCCGCCATCATCGCTGATCACGGTACCGCCGAGCAGAAAGAGCGCCTGCTCCCGCGCATGGCCCGGGGCGAGGTCCGCGGCGGGCTGGGGCTGACGGAACCCGAAGCGGGCAGCGACGTGCAGAACATCAGCACGACGGCGGTGCGGGACGGTGAGGAGTACGTCCTGAACGGCAGCAAGATGTTCATCACAAACGCCGAGAACGGGAACGCGTTCGCGGTGCTCTCCAAGACAGACACCGAGGCCGATCCACCGCACAGGGGCATGAGCTGCTTCATCGTAGAGAAGCCGAACCCGGGCCTGACCGTGGGCCGCCACATCGACAAGATGGGGTACCGCGGGCTCGATACGGCCGAACTGCTGTTCGAGGACTGCCGGGTGGGCGAGGAGAACCTGGTCGGCGGTGTCGAAGGGCGAGGCTTCGGCCAGGTGATGAGCGGGCTGGAATCAGGCCGGATAAACGTTGCGGCACGGGCGGTGGGCGTCGCCGAGGCCGCCTTTCGCGCGGCAGTCTCGTACGCCCAGCGCCGCAGGACCTTCGGCTCCCCCATAGCCCAGCACCAGGCAATCCAAGTGATGCTGGCCGACATGGGCACCAAGATCGAGGCGGCGCGGCTGCTCACGATGAACGCCGCGCGGCTGAAGGACGAGGGCAAGCGGGTTGACCTGGAGGCGGGCATGGCCAAACTGTTCGCCAGCGAGATGTGCGGCCAGGTCACCCTGGACGCCATGCGCATCCACGGCGGCTACGGGTACACGAAAGATCTCCCCGTAGAGCGGTACTATCGCGACGCGCCGTTGATGATAATCGGTGAGGGCACGAACGAGATGCAGAAGCTCATCATAGCCCGCCGCCTGCTCGAATAGTTCTAGCTCATACACCCCAGGTCACCGAAGAATAACGGGCAAGGCAATGCGACAGATGCCTGCCTGCCAGTAATCTAGGGAAAAGGGGAACTTGAAATGAAGATGTCGAATCGAATCGGCATTGCCGGAGTGATTTTCCCTTCTTGGATGACAGGGTCAGCAGCGAGGATCTGATCAGTGACGCGACAACGGTATTGCTGGCAGCCGGCGGAATCTAGGACATTACGAAGCGGCAGTCAGGTATACGGATGACTCATCGGATTCGCAGGTCACTGATTGTCCTGATACTGACCGCCCCGGTCTTAATGCTCCTGGTCGCTTGTGCTGATGGAGACGCCGCACTTTCCCGCGCCGAGGTGGAGGAGTTGGATCGTGTGGAGATAGCGGACACGCCGCCGCCGGAGACCGGACTGTCTGAGAGCGAGGTCGACCGAATCGTAGAGGCGGCCATTGCGGACATCGACGAACCTCATCCCGGACTCACGTTGAAAGAGATCGAGGCTGCGGTCCGCAAGGCTATAGCAGCCGTCCCACAGACCGAGACTGGCCTGTCACGGGAGGAGGTCGAGGAGGCCGTCAAGACGGCCATCGCGGACATCCCCGAACTGCGAGCCAGCCTGGCTGTCCCCGAGGCTGAGCCGACAGCCCTCGGGGAGGTTGCCTCCATACCGCCCAAGTGGGCGCCCACTGATTACACCAAGTACTTCGTCCAAAACGCCATCAGCCAATACGAGACCCACGGCATCGAAGCCGTGCTCGCCTATTACAACAGTACGCAGAGCATCGACGGCCAGTGGTACGTCTTCATCATCGATGAAAACGATCTGGTCATCGGAGATCCTGACCCTGGCCGTGTCGGCCTCGACGTGAAGGGCCCGGCCGGGACCGACGTCAACGGCTACGACTTCGGGCCGGAGTTGCTATCAGCAACTGAAGACGGTAAGTGGGTGTCCTACGTTTACCGGAACCCCGAGAGGGGCGACGTTGCATCCGGGGACTTCGGCGAGCTTGAGCTGAAGAACGTCTGGGTAGTGCGGCACGACGGCCTGCTCTTCGCTTCCGGTTGGTACATAGGAGCAGACGAGTTCTCAAGGCGGCTGGTGACCATTGCACTCAGCGAGTTCCGATCGGGAGGACTTGAAGCGACATTGGCGTACTTCGCCGAGCCGGAAAGCGCGCTGGCAGGTCTGGACGCAGCGATCGCCTACTACAACCAGGCCGAAACCGTTGACGGCAAGTGGTCTGCATTCATCGCCGACGCAAACGGCAAGGTAGTGGCCCACTCCAACCCTGCACTGATTGGCAATGATCTCCGACAGCTATACGGCGCGGGCGCGAACGCAGCCACCGCGGGAGGTAACTGGGTGATCACAGATGCAGTCCGCATGTGGGTGGCCGAGGCCGACGGTTTCATCTTCGGCTCCGGGTGGCACCACGACGAATCGGGAGGCTGACAGAACGCCGTTGGATAGTATCGGGCGGGGCTGGGAAGGTGATTGCAGGGTTAACGGTACGGGAACTCGCCGATCCAACTTCCGTTGAGTTGCAGCAACCGTCGCGCTGGCGGGGCTCATCGGGCGCGCCCCCCTCCGCGCCCCACCGTGGATACAGGCTTTCGCCGGTAAGTCGATGTTCGGGGCTGGTCGGGCCCGCGTGGTCTCAGGCGCCGGCCATGATGTCGTTGAGCCTTTGGACGTTTTTCTGAAGCCACTGGTAGAGGATTACTACGTCCGTTCCCAGGGCGAAGTGGCGGATGCCCTGGTCGAGGAGGGGCTTGGCGTCCTCGGGGTCGCTGATCTCGGCCCTGGGCTGGATGCCCACCTCCATGGCCTTCTTGTGGACGTAGTCGCGGGTGGCGATGACGTCGGGGTCCCTGGCTGCGCCGGGCTTGCCGATGCTCAACGAGTAGTCACTGCCGCCCCAGCAGACCATGTCTATGCCGGGCACGCTGAGAATCTCCTCGAGGTTGTCGACGGCTTCCTTCTTTTCGATCATTAGGGCCACGACGCTGTCCTCGAGGGCCTGGACGTACTGGGGCGTACCCGACTCGAGGAAATAACCTGCAAACCGCCGGTCGCCCGAGCCGTGGTGGCCCCCGGTCTGCGGGGTCTCGGCGCGCACGGCGCCGACGCACTCGCGGGCCTCATCGGCGTCACGGACGTCGGCGAAGAGCACGTTCTGGATGCCGGAGCCGATGGCCCGGGTGGCGGCGAATGTGCGGGGCTCCTGGTCGAGCTTGATCATCGCCGTCATGTGGTCGAAGAGGTCGACGGCGCGACCAAAGTTCTCGAGGCCCTCGAGGTCGTAGGGGGCGTACTCGGCGACGAACTCCACGTAGTCGATGACTCCGGTGTGACCGATTATCTCGACCATGCCGGGCCAGAAGACCATCGTGTGGGTGCCGATACTGGGTTTGCCCTCGTTGAGTAGTTTTCGCAGGGGGTTCGGTCGCATCAGAGTTCCTCTCAGGCGTGGACTGTGACGACGCGGCGTACCGTATTGACGCGCCGGGAGTTGTGTCAAGCCCGGTCTCCCAAGCCAGGTCTTCGTCGCCTCGTGCGTACTGGCACCGGGGCAGGGTGGAGAGCCTGCCTATGTGCTGTATGCCCGTGTTACCCTACTAGTGAGGTCCAACCCTCCGCCTGTGAACGGCTTCGGCCTTTCACCTGCGTTTTCGGCAACATCACCGGCCTATGGCCTGCCGAATCCGGAGAGACGGCAACCCCGACACGGACATAGATAACCACGAGCCGAAGAACCAGGTCTTCCGGTAATGGCTACTTATAACCTCTGGACTGCCGGCTGCCAGATGAACAAGGCGGATTCCGAACGCCTTGCGAGCGGGCTTGAGCAGTTGGGTTTCGAGTCCTGCGCGACGCCCGAAATGTCGGACGTGGTGGTCCTGAACACCTGTGTTGTACGCCAGTCTGCCGAGGACACGGCGACAGGCTTGCTCGGCCGGCTCAAGCCCATCAAGAACGCCCATCCGGAACGCGTCATCGCGGTCATGGGCTGCATGGTGGGGCCGAAACAGGATGACCTACGCCGGAGGTTCCCGCAGGTAGACGTGTGGGCGCGGCCGCAGCAGTTCACACCGATCCTGGAATTCGCCGCCGCAAGATCGGGCGCCGACATGGAGGGGTGCCTGGAATCGCTTGTCCCGTCCAGGCCGGGTGTGACAGCGTTCGTGCCGATCGTTCACGGGTGTGACAAGTTCTGCACGTTTTGCATCATCCCCTACCGCAGGGGACGCGAGGCCAGCAGGACGTCGGAAGACATCGTCCGCGAGGTGAAACTGCTGGTCCAGCGGGGCGTACGGGAAGTGACCCTGCTCGGGCAGAACGTGGACTCCTACGGTCAGGATCTTTACCCGCGACGTGACCTTGCCGACCTTATGTACGACGTGAACGAAATCGAGGGCCTGGAGCGAATCAGGTTCCTGACTTCGCACCCGAACGACATGTCCCGGCGCATCATTCAAGCCGTCGCGTACCTCCCGAAGGTGTGCGAGTCGGTCAATTTGCCGGTGCAGGCAGGCGACGACGGGATTCTCGCCGACATGCGCCGCTCTTACACGCTCGGGCAGTACCTGGAGAAGGTGGATGAAGTGCGGGAGACGATTCCAGGCGTAACGTTGACCACGGACCTGATCGTGGGATTCCCCGCCGAGACCGAAGGACAGTTCCAGTCATCGCTGGAGATGCTGGAGATGGTCCGATTCGACAAGGTCCACTCCGCGGCCTACTCGGAAAGGCCTGGGACTGTGGCTTCGAAGCGTCTGCCGGACGACATCGACCGCCTTGAAAAGAAGTCGAGGCTGGCGAGCGTCAACGCATTGCAGGAGCGCATACAGACCGAGTTGAACAGGAATCTCGAAGGCAAGAAGTTCGACGTGTTGGTGGACGGCCGAACCAGGGGTAGGCTGCAGGGCCGCACCAGGGGCGATAAAATTGTGTACCTGGAGGGTGGGGATTCCCTGATCGGCCAGACCAGAAGAGTCGAGATTACTGAATCCTCCCCGTGGTCCTTGCGTGGAGAGTTCATAGAGGCGAGCAAGATGGTGGCGTCCGTAGCGTGACGGACCGCCGGCAAGGGCACTATCAGGCCCGAGCGATAATTCCCGAAACGGAGTCGTCGTGACAACCGCAGCTAACCGAAGAGACCGAGCGGTGGCGATACCGATCACCGAGCTTGAGCAGTCGGCCTTTTGCCAGACGTCGGGCAACCTCCGAACCCGGACTCTCGAAGAGGAGTTCAAGTCCGGCGTCAGGTGGCAAAAGGTGCCCGTGCGCTATCTGAAACTGTCGCCCGAAGAGCTCGACTCAGGGATCGCCGAGGCGCGTGAGGCGCTTGCGGACCAGTTGATCATCCTGGGCCATCATTACCAGCGGGACGACGTGATCAAGTACTCGGACTTCCGCGGGGACTCGTACAAGCTTTCCAAGATGGCCGCGGCCGAGCGGGACGCCAACTTCGTTGTTTTCTGCGGCGTCCACTTCATGGCCGAAACGGCGGACATACTAACGTCCGCGAACCAGAACGTGATCCTGCCGAACATGGCCGCCGGGTGCTCCATGGCGGACATGGCTAGGAGCGACGACGTCGAAGACGCGTGGGACGACATCTCGTCGGTCCTTGGCGGCCCTGAAGAGATCGTGCCCATCACGTACATGAACTCGACCGCCGCGATCAAGGCGCTCTGCGGCCGGAACGGAGGCGCGGTGTGCACCTCCTCGAACGCCATGGAGGTCTTTGAGTGGGCGTTTGAGAAGTCCGGCCGGGTCCTCTTCCTACCGGACCAGCATCTCGGGCGCAACACCGGCCTGAAGTTGGGCGTCGACACGGACGAAATGGTCGTGTGGAACCCGTTCAGGCCCATGGGCGGGCTCACGCCCGAACAGATCCGGCGCGCCAGGATTTTGTTGTGGCAGGGCCACTGCTCCGTGCACACGCGCTTCACGGTCGATCAAATCAAGCAGGCGCGCGACGCGCATCCCGACGTGAACGTGGTTGTTCATCCCGAATGCACGATGGAGGTCGTCGACGAGGCGGACATGAACGGTTCGACCGAGTTCATCGTGCGTACCGTGACAGAAGCCGAACCGGGATCTGCCTGGGCAATCGGGACGGAGATCAACCTTGTCAACCGCTTGGCCCAGGAGAATCCCGACAAGACGATCTTCTGCCTCGATCCGGTGATCTGTCCCTGCGCCACGATGTACCGGATTCATCCGGCCTATCTCCTGTGGGTGCTGGAAGGACTCATGGCCGGGCTGGTGATAAACCGCGTCCACGTGCCCAGCGGCGAGCGGGAAGATGCGATCACGGCCCTGGAGCGAATGCTCGAGATCGGTGGGTAGCGGGACGTCCACCCCGGCGTTGCCGGCGCCGGGAGTGCTGGAGGCGGTGATCGACAGGGCCCTGGAAGAGGACCTTGGCGACGGCGACGTAACCACATCGGCGCTGGTACCGGGTCGAATGACCGGTAAGGCGCGGCTCGTCGCGCACGAAAGGGGAGTGCTGGCAGGCCTCCCGGTGGCGATGGCTGTGTTCTGCAGAGTTGACGCTTCGCTTAACACCGCGCAACTAATGTCTGATGGGGGCGCGATAGAAGATGGTGAGTGCGCGGGAACGGTTACCGGCAGCCTGGCGAGTATCCTGATGGCGGAACGGACGGCACTCAACTTCCTGCAACGCATGAGCGGGATCGCGACGTTGACCTCGAAATACGTCGTTGCGGCCCACGGGACGAATGCCCAGATCCTGGACACTCGCAAGACCGCGCCGGGGCTACGCGCGCTGGACAAGTACGCGGTGGCCGCGGGCGGGGGCAGAAACCACCGGCTGAATCTTGGAGACGGCGTGTTGATCAAGGACAACCACATCGCCGCGTTGCGGGCCGATGGAGAGGGAACGGCGAAGATCGTTCAAATGGCTCGCGAAAAGTCCCCCGGTGGCCTGAAGGTCGAGATTGAAGTGGAGTCTGTCGAGGAAGCCCGCGCCGCGATCAACGGGGGCGCGGACATCGTCATGCTCGACAACATGTCGCTCGACGAAATCACGGAGGCCGCCAGGATCGCGAGAGGACGGTGCCTGACCGAGGTTTCCGGCGGCGTGACGTTGGAACGGGTTGCGGAGATCGCTGCGACGGGTGTCGACCTGATTTCAGTCGGCGCGCTCACCCACTCCGTGAAGGCCCTGGACATCGGTCTCGATATCGAACCGGTCCGCGTGGCCTGATACGGCGGCATTGTGAACTGCAACGGTGAGTCAGGCGTAGTCCTAGCCTTGAAACGGGCGAGGAAGCAGCGAGCCACCGCGCTGCCCGGTATCGTCGCGATCGCCGCGTTCCTGATGGCGCTGGCTTTCGGCGCGGCCTGTGCGCAGCCGAAGATGGAGTTGGCGACGCCAACCCTGCCGCCGCTTCAGACCGCCACTCCCACGCCGGTCAGGCCGGTGGCGACTGCGGTTGCCACTGAAGCGCCGGCGCCCGCCCCAAAGGACGCTCCCACGGCAACTCCCGGCCCCCCGGAATTCCTGATCGTGGCCACCAAGATGGCGCAGGAATCAGGCGGTGAAGCCCCCCGCGCGGAAGATTCTCCACTGAATCCGGACCCGATCCCCACGCGCGTCGTCGCAAGCGGACCGGTCAACCGGATCGTAGTTGCCGGCGTGGACGGGAGCGTCTATACGGTCGACCCGGACGGCAGCGACAGACGGCGAATATCCCCGGTCAACACGGAACGGGGCGACACGGACTACGCCGGTGTTTTCACGTGGCCAGTGTGGTCGCCGGACGGGGGCAGCGTCCTGTTTTCGGCCGTCAGGCCTGCTCAGCCGGCCGCTCCAATCAGCCTGATGCGCGCCCCGGCGGACGGCAGCGGCGTTGGGGTAACGTTGTTCGTGGACCACCCGGAGACTAACGGGATAGGCAACAGCGTACCCCACTACGCCGCATGGTCTCCGGGCGGCGAGCGCATCGCGGTCATCGCCGGTACGGGGGTGGAGTTGATCACGGCCACGTTTGACGGCGAGACAGGCGAAGACCGGTACATGGTAGCGACCGGTGCGCCCGTTTACCTGGATTGGGGTCCGCGTTCATCGAATCTCGCGATTCACGTGGCGGGCACATTGTTCACTGTCGGATTCGACGGTGAGGGCTTGACCTCTGTGTTCGACGGGCAGGGAATGCGTTTCCTGGCTCCCCAGTACACCGGCGACGGCGACCGGTTCCTGTACGGTGATGCCGAATCAGGGGACCTGATGATCGTCACGTCCGAACGCGATGCGGGGGAATGGAGCGTCCTCGGGGCGTCCGCCGGGGTTGCGGCGTTCCGGGCGTCGCCCGATGCCGGAACGGTCGCGTTGCTGAGAGGTGAGTTCCACAGGCTGTACCGCTCACTGGGCCTCGTCGGGCTGGAAGACGGGGAAGAAGAAACGCTGATCGAGCGGAGGATCCGTGCGGCATGGTGGTCGCCGGACGGGTCGAAGATCGCGGTGGCCTCACCGTCGTCGCGATTGCAGGGTGGGATCGAGTGGTCGATCTGGGACATCGCCGAAGGTGAGGAGTCGTTTGCCGCGCTGATGCTGCCCACGCCGGAGTTCGATTTCGTGCAGTCATTTTTCGAGCAGTACGACAATTCGATCAGCTTGTGGTCTCCGGACAGCACCCACATCGTCATGGCGGGGGTCGTGGTCACAAACGCAGTTGACCCGGCGCTGGACCTGCCGTTCCAGTTGCCGGAGACGATTAGAGAACAGGTGTGGGTGATAGACACCCGGGGGATCGACCCGCCCACTGCTGTTGGCGACGGTTACCTGGGCTTCTGGTCGCCCAGGTAAGTTCGGCCGAAGCGGGCGCGAATTCAGCCGCGGCGCGGCTTAGCGCGGTCGCCGGTGTCCAGCATGATCGTCACCGGGCCCTCGTTGGTCAGTTCCAGGCTCATCATCGCGCCGAACTCGCCCGTTTCGACCTTCAGGCCGGTCTGCCTGAAGGCGTCGACCACCCTTTCGAACAGCGGTTCCGCGATATCCGGGTGCGCCGCCTCGGTGAACCCGGGACGTCGTCCCTTACGGGTTGTAGCGTAGAGGGTGAACTGGCTGACGAGCAGGAGTTCGGCTTCGATTTCGGTTGCCGAAAGTTCGAAGCCGCGCGCGGCGTTCGTGGGGTCCGGGAACAGCCGCATGTTGACGGTCTTGTTGGCCAGGTATGCGATGTCTTCGTCGGTGTCGCCGGGCGATACGCCCACGAGGACTAAAAGGCCCCTGTCGATGGACCCGGTGGTCCGGTTGCCGACACGGACGGCGGCGCTGGAGACTCGCTGGATTACTGCGCGCACGTTGGGAAGAGGAGCCGGGGCGATGCCTGATGGTCAGGAGGAGTCAGCGCTCTTGGCCTTGGCCTTGGAGTCAGACTTCTTGGATGAGGTGGTCTTTTTGGACTTGCTGTCCTTCTTGTCCGAGGAATCCGTGTCCTTTTCGGACTTTCCGCCTGACCTGCCGACGTTGGTGCGGGCATGGTCGGTGGTGTAGAACCCGGAGCCCTTGTAGTGGACGGCGGGTATGGATATTTGCCGGTCCGACTCAGCGCCGCACTCCGGGCAGTTTGCGCCGGGGACTGAGTTGAAACTCTGGGTTTTTTCAAACAGGTGCCCGCAATCGCGGCACCTGTAGTCGTATCTCGGCAAACCTGCCTCCACGCGAAGACGCGGGCGCCAACGCCCGTATCGTACGTTCAGCCAGTCAAGTCAGCGAATATTATCGCGCACTAATCATTCCGTGTTCAGTGCAGGCACTTCAACTGGAAGTCGCAACCTCGAATCCAGTGTTCCACGCCTGCGACGCGCCCTGCAAGCCGACGTTCACCGCGTCTCCGAATTTCAGCATGTCTCCGCCAACCGTTCCCACGGCGCAGACCGGCACGTCCTGGCGTTCGGCCAATTTAATAAACTCGTCTACTTTGGCGCTTTCGACGGTCACCACGATGCGGGACTGCTTTTCGCCGAAGAGGCAGGCGTCCCATCTGCCGGTGTACGGTGCCGGGACTGTGACGCCCAGTCCACCGATGATGGCCGATTCCGCGATGGTGACCGCGACGCCGCCATGTGAGCAGTCGTGGGCTGAATTGACCAGGCCCGTCGCTATCGCGTCGCGGCATAACTGCTGGACGCGCACTTCGAGCGCGAGGTCTATGGAAGGGCGGCCGCCGATCCAATCGTGGACCACATAGGCCAATTCGCTTCCGGCCAGCCCGTCGACCGCGTCCCACGGCTCGGCAGCGCCGATCACGATCACCGCGTCGCCCGCTTGCCTGAAGCCCGCGGCCGCGCGTTTCGAAACATCATCCAGTAGACCGAGCGCGCCGATCATTGGCGTGGGGAATATGGCCCGGCCGCGTGACTCGTTGTACAGGCTGGCGTTTCCGCTTACCACCGGCACGCCGAATGCGAGGGCGGCGTCGCGGATACCACGCATGGACTCCGTCAATTGGTATTTAACGTCGTTGGTCTCGGGGTTGCCGAAGTTGAGGCCGTCTGTGAGGGCGACGGGTTCTGCGCCGGTACATGCAACGTTCCTGCACGCCTCGGCGACGGCGATCAGGCTGCCGGCGTAGGGGTCGAGGTAGCAGAGGCGCCCATTGCAATCGACGGATACAGCGATGGCCTTGCCGGTGTCCTTCACTCGCAGTAGTGACGCATCGCCGCCGGGCGGAATGACGGTGTTGTTCTGTACCTGGTGGTCGTACTGCCTGAACACGGCGCGCCTGCTGGCGATGTTGGGCGATGCCAGCAGCCGTAGGAGGACCTCCTCTGGGGAGGCGTCCGGTAGGGGTAGGTCCGACGGGTCCTCTTGTTGGATTCGGGTGAGCCAGTCGGGCTTCTCGCCGGACAGGACATACTCAGGGGCGTCGGTCAAGGCCGTGACGGGTGATTCTGTAGCCTCTACTGGGCCGTCACTGATTCGAATGGTCCGGCCGGTGACGAACTCGCCAATGACTGTTGCATCCAGGTCCCATTTGTCGAACAGTGCGGCTATCTCGTCTTCGCCATCGGGTCTGACTGCCAGCAGCATTCGCTCCTGGGACTCGGAGAGCATCACCTCGTAGGGAGTCATGCCGGTCTCGCGGCGCGGGACCTTAGACACGTCCAGCACCAGTCCCATACCGCTCCGGTCTGCCATCTCGACCGCTGCGCTGGAAAGCCCGGCAGCGCCGAGGTCCTGCATTCCGACGACGCAGTCGAGTTGCGCGGCCTCGAGGCAGGCCTCGATCAGGACCTTCTCGAGAAACGGGTTTCCGACCTGGACTGCCGACCGCATTTCCGCCTCTTCCTCGAACGTACGCGAGGCCAGGCCGGAAGCGCCGTGTATGCCGTCCCGTCCCGTGTCGGCGCCGACGAGGACCAGCAGGTCGCCGGGGCTGCGGGCGGAGGCGCTTAGAACCCTGCCGCCTTCGATCAGTCCCACGCACATGGCGTTGACGAGTGGATTGCCGGCGTAGGAATCGTCGAACACGATTTCGCCCCCGACGTCGGGCACGCCGATGCAGTTCCCGTAGGCCGAGATCCCGGCGACGACTCCGTGCAGGAGAAAGCGGTTCCTGTCCACGTCAGGACGCCCGAACCGGAGCGAGTTCAGCAGCGCGATTGGCCGCGCTCCCATGGCGAAAATGTCCCTGACTATTCCGCCTACGCCTGTCGCCGCCCCCTCGAACGGTTCAACGGCCGACGGGTGGTTGTGCGACTCGATCTTCATGGCGATGGCCAAGCCGTCGCCGATGTCGATTACGCCGGCGTTTTCGGCGCCAGGCGCCACGAGAAGCCGGTCGCTGCGAGACGGGAGCGTCCTGATCAGGCGCTTGGTGTGCTTGTAACCGCAGTGTTCGCTCCAGAGGGAGCCGAACAGGCCGAGTTCGAGCGGATCGGGTAGCCTGCCGAGCCGGTCGATGATGGCCTCGTACTCGGCGCGAGACAGGGCCAGCTCGTCGAGCATCGCCTGGCTTGCCGGTTGTGTTTCAGTGCGATCAGTCAACGGTCATGCGCCGGGAACGGCCAATTGCCGAGGGCGACGTTACGCAGGTAACCCGACAGGCTGACGGATCGCGGCGGCCATCGAATCGAACACGGGGTTGCCGTCAACGCTGCCGAGCAGTGCCTCGCAGGCGCGTTCGGGATGGGGCATCATGCCCAGGACATTTCCGCGGTCGTTGATGATCCCGGCGATGTTGTTTGCCGAGCCGTTGGGGTTGGCCGCATCTGTGACATCTCCCGATTCAGTGGAGTACCTGAAGACCACTCTGCCCGACTCTTCGAGCGCGGCGATCACGTGGGGTTCAGCCTGGAAATTACCCTCGCCATGGGAAATGGGCAGGCGCAGGGTCTGCCCTTGCCTCGTTTTGCCTGTGAATATCGTCTGTGTTGTTTCGACGCGCAGGTTGGTCCAGACACACCGGAACTCCAGGTGATCGTTGCGCATCAGGACGCCGGGCAGCAGGCCCGCTTCGCAAAGGATCTGGAAGCCGTTGCAGATCCCGATTACCGGCTTGCCCTCGTTCGCAAATTCGACGACCGATTCCATCACCGGTGAGAACCGCGCGATGGCTCCGGCCCGTAGATAGTCGCCGTACGAGAACCCGCCCGGCAGGACAATGGCGTCGTACTCAGACAGGTCCCGGTCCTGGTGCCAGACGTAGGAGGCCTCATGGCCGAGCGCCGTGGTTATGGCGTGGTGGCAGTCGCGGTCGCTCCAGGTACCCGGAAAGACGACGATGCCGAAGTTGGCTTTCTTCACGAAGTGATCACCAGCGAATTGGAACCATGACGGATTCGCCAACCTGGGGACCTCTGTTGATGGCTAGCAGCAATTCAGTCCGGACGGCGAGTAGAACGATCAAGGGGAAATCCACGGAAGTGGGCCAGTGGAGGTTAACTGAAAAGCCCGCCGGTCGGCGGGCTGGTGGTCACATATTTTTGAGCGTGGCCTTCAGGCTCTTGCGGCGCTTGGCGGCGGCCTTCTTCTTGCGGACCATGCTGGGCGGCTCGAAATGTTGGCGCCGCCTGGCCTCGGCGATTACTGCTTCCTGTTGCACACGTTTAGTAAAACGCCGAAGAAACGCTTCGAAGCTTTCACCTTCATTGATTCTTATTTCTACCAAGATGCCCCCGGATACTGGTTCTGACTACCCACGAAGTATACGTACTGCCAAAAAACGGGTCAATTTAGTGAACACGAGCACAATCGTGGAAAACCTGTCAGGGTTCAGCTGTGGGGACCATAGTGGCGAAGAGGGGCGCAGCGACGCGCCTGCCGCCTGGGAGACGTGCATTTCAGGCGCGCCCAACAAGCCACCCCACCGTGGATACCGGCTTTCGCCGGTAAGTCGATGCGGGGCTGGTCGGGCTATTTTCTGAGGAAGTACTGATCAGTCCTCGGCTTTGTTGGCAAGCAAAATGCGGGCGTTTTTGAGGCGCGTTACGCACTTGTCACGGCCGATGGCGGCCATGGTGTCGAACAGAGGTGGGGCGACGCGCCTGCCGGTGACGGCGACGCGGATGGTGCCGAAGAGTTGGCCGGCTTTGAGGCCGATTTCCTTTGTAAGCGCGCGGTAGGCCGACTCGAGCGGCTCCGGCTCGAACGATTCGACCCTGCGGCACAGTTCGAGGGCGGCGTCGAGAGCGGCGATTGTCGATTCGCGGTCCATCCTGCGTTGGATGAGTTCATCGGGGTCCGGAGTCACGTCGTCCATGAAGAAGAAGTCGAGCAGGCCCGGAGCTTCATCGAGGCGCTTCAGGCGTTCGTGGATCAACGGCGTAAGCGCCGCAACCCTGTCCTGTTCGAGGGGGCGCGGTACGGAATCAGGCAGCCCGTCCGCGGGACCGGAAAGTACCGGCATCAACATGGAGGCCAGTTGTCCGCCGTCCGTGTTTCGGATGTAGACGCCGTTCATCCACGTCATCTTTTCGACGTCGAACACGGCGGGGGACTCGCTGACCTGATCCAGGGAGAAGCGCCGAACGATCTCGTCGCGGTCCATCACCTCGGTGTCATCACCCGGCGACCATCCCAACAGCGCCAGGAAATTGAACATCGCGTCGGGCAGGAAACCCTGCTCACGATAGGCCAGCGCGCGGTCGGCCCCGTGGCGTTTGCTGAGCTTCGACCGGTCCTTGCCCAGGAGGAGCGGCAGGTGGACGTACACGGGCGGCGCGATACCCAGGCCCCGGTGAATCAGGATGTGCCTGGGTGTGGACGATATCCACTCCTCTCCGCGGAGAACGTGGGAGATGTTCATCTCGTGGTCATCAACCACGTGCGCCAGGTGGTAAGTGGGCATCCCGTCGGACTTCAATATGACGAAGTCGGAGAGGGTGGCGAGATCGAATGTGACTTCCTGCCGGACAACGTCGTGAAACGCCAATTTCCCCTGATCCGGGACGCGTACCCGGACCACCGCTTCCCTCCCCTGCCCATCCGACCCAGGCACGTACTCCAGTTGCCGATTCCGGCAGTAACCGTCGTAGCCCGGTGGTTGGCCGGACGCCTGTTGTTGCTTGCGCACTTCGTCCAGGCGTTTTGGAGAGCAATCGCAGGTATAGGCCGCACCGGCTAAGATGAGCTTTTCGACGGCGGCAGAGTAGTAGTTCTTCCGTTGCGATTGGAAATATGGTTCGTCCGGTCCGCCGACCACCGGCCCCTCGTCCCAATCGAGCCCGTACCACCGCAGCGACTCCATGATGTCTTCGGCAGCGCCTTCGACGAACCGCTGCTGGTCGGTGTCCTCGATGCGCAGGATGAACTGGCCGCCCGTCTGACGCGCCAGAAGCCAGTCGAAGATCGCCGTACGCACCCCTCCGATGTGAAGCATGCCGGTCGGGCTGGGAGCGAAGCGGACTCTCGCTGGCGCCTGCGTAGCGCCGGTATGGGTATTTGGTTCAGTCACGGTTTTTTGTTTGGGTCCTCCGGGTTGATCCGTACCAATTCCTTATCGGAGTAGAAGAAAACGGATCCAGTCGTGGGTCAACCGGTCTCGTAGTACGCCAGAGCGTTTTTGAGGTCAACTGGCAATTCAGACTCGACCTCAACGGATTCGCCGGTTACAGGGTGCTGGAACTCCAGGCGGGTGGCGTGCAGGAATTGGCGCTCAAGGCCGGGCGGGCCGAGTACCTTGCCGTATGTCCGGTCCCCGATTATCGGGTGATTCATCGCGGCCATGTGGACCCTGATCTGGTGCATTCGTCCGGTTTCCAGCACGACTTCAAGCAGCGACGCGCCCGACATCGGCCTTACCAGGCGGTACCTGGTCCTGGCGGGTTTGCCGGAAGATATCACCACCTGGCGCGTGCGGTTGGCCGGGTCGCGGCCGATTGGGGCCTCGACCACGCCCTGTTGCGAGTTGATCAGGCCCGCCACAAGGGCAGAGTACGTTCGCACGACGGCGCGGGCCCTGATGGCGGCTGCCAGCATCGAAAGGGACGGGTTGGTCTTGGCGATGAGGAGCAACCCTGAAGTGTCCTTGTCGAGGCGGTGAACTACTCCGGGGCGCTCCGGATCGCCCACGGCGGCGAGCCCGGGCCGGGACGCCGTCAACGCTTCGATCAGGGTGTCGCCCTTGTGGCCAGCGCCGGGATGGACCGTAACGCCGGCAGGTTTGTCCACAACGATCAGGTGATCGTCTTCCAGGACTACCCCATATTCGACGCTGGTCGAAGTCTGGACTTTAACAGCATCGGACGGAAGCTCGACCACCACCTCGTCGCCGCGCTTCAAGCGCGATGACCCGCGGCGGCACGTCTTTCCCGTCACCGCCACGCGTCCGTCTTGAATCAAGCGCCGGGCGGCAGACCTGCTCCGATCGTCCAGCATGTTGGCTACGGCCACGTCGAGCCTTACGGGTCCGCCGGAACCGGGTTGCGTCCAGGCGACTTTTGTTCCGGTTGGTCGACTGTCAGCCACGGTCATCTTCCATCGGGGCGTTTGACACCGGGGGCACGGAAGAGTCTCCGACGCCTTCAGTCGGCCGCGGCGATTCGCTGTGCCCATGCTCCTGTCCCGCGGCAGTCTCTGTGGGCGGCGAGGCGGTTAGTTCCCGGGTGTAGAGGAAGTACACGACCATGATGGAAATGCCGATTACGATTGACGAGTCGGCGATGTTGAATATGGGCCACGGCCCGACATCGATGAAGTCCGTGACGTGTCCGAGGCGGAACCTGTCCACGATGTTCCCCAACGCTCCGCCAAGTTGCATGCCGATAGCCATTCTTACGACCAGGGACTCCTGTCCAGCGTGCCGATAGAAAAAGATGAGCAGGGCCACGGCGACCAACGAAACGACGGTGAGGACCTCTCCGTGTCCGGTAAAAAGCCCGAATGCCGAACCGGTATTCCACACGTATGTGATCCTGAAGAATCCCTCCTCCGGAATGGACTGGGACCGCACCATGTTGCTGGTCACGAGCCACTTCGTCAGCTGATCGAGCCCTAGGGCAAGCCCGAACATCAGCCAGGCGAAGGGGTCCAGGAAGATCGGCCATCCACCGCTCGTAGATTTGGCCTTTTCCGGTCCGACCGTGGGGGTTATTTCAGGTGACGTGTCGTGCTGCAATTCGGACTGTGGGTTGCGCCGGCGCGGCTGGTTTGTCGGTGGAGAAGGTCACGAAAGACGTAATTTTATGAGTATACGGTTGCCCGCAGCGGGTAGTTGGCGGTTTGCCTTGGGGCTAACGGCGAAGTTGCATTCCCATAAAGACGCCGACCGCCGCCGCCACCTGGCGTTCTTTGCCCCTGATGGTGTGGTCAGCGCCGGAAATGACATGCAAGTCGGGCGGGCGTTTCATTGTTTCGATCGCCGCCTCGAGTTTCGCAGGATCGACGATGCGGTCGTTGGCGCCGATCACGAACTGGCGCTGGCGTTTGTCTTCGCCGATCCGCGTCGAACTCACGGCCGAGAGCGGTGGAGAGATTAGCGAAAAAGCCTTCGCCCGTTTCAGGCTACCGAGCCCGCGGAGGATGGCGGCGGCTCCTGCCGAGTAGCCGATCAACCCGTACCGGCCGCGCCTGACATCGGGCCAGTTTCGCAGGAGATCGAGCCCCGCGGCCACGTCCCGGCACGCCGTCCCGCCCTCTTCGGTTGCGCCCTGCTCGAACGGTCTGAAGTTAAACCGCAGCGCCGCGATCCCGTTTTCCGCCAGCGCCTCGCAGATGGCGTACGTAAGCAGGGAGTCCATCGATCCGCCGAATAGGGGGTGGCCGTGGCACACCACCGCGCCGGGAAACGGCGGGCGCGTGTCGAGCGGTGAACTGAGGACACCGTCGAGCTTGTCCCCATCGACCTCGAATTCGACCGCCGACTGTCTCAAGTCATCTCCGAAAGTACCGGTTGCAACAAAAGTTGTCTCGAATAGAATCTTGCCAAGTGGCGACGATTACCATAACGGACGATGATCGTTCAGTACCTACCGCCCAGAGGAAAGGCCCCGCCAAATGACACGAATCGACCTTCGCAGCGACACCGTCACGCACCCCTCGCCCGAGATGCGTCAAGCCATGTACGACGCCGAGTTGGGTGACGACGTTTTTGGCGACGATCCCACGGTTATCCGGCTGCAGGAAAAGGCCGCAGAGATGCTCGGCAAGGAGGCAGGGCTCTTCGTATCGTCCGGCACGCAGTCCAACCTGGTGGCGGTCCTCTCGCAGGCGCAGCGCGGCGACGAGATTATCGTGGGCGACCAGTGCCACATCCTGAACAGCGAGGCGGGTGGATTCGCGGTCCTGGGCAGCGTGTATCCGCAGTCGATACCGACGCAGCCGGACGGCACCCTGGATACGGATGACATCCTGGGGGCGGTGAAGCCGGATGACGTCCACAGGGCCCGGACAGTACTGCTGTGCATCGAGAACACGCACAATGGGACCAGCGGCATGCCCATCACCCCGGAGGCCACCAGGGAGATGGCCGATGCCGGCAGGAGCAAGGGTCTGCGGGTCCACCTTGACGGAGCACGCATCTTCAACGCCGCCGTCGCACTCGAATGTCCGCCCGATGCTCTGACGGCTGACGTAGATTCAGTCGGCTTTTGCCTTTCGAAGGGGCTGTCGTGCCCCGTGGGCAGTGTCCTGTGCGGCGACGAGGAATTCATAAAGGAGGCCGGCCGCTGGAGGAAGATGCTGGGCGGAGGCATGCGGCAGGTGGGCGTTCTGGCGGCCGCCGGAATCGTGGCGCTGGACACGATGATCGACCGCATGGCGGAGGACCACGTCAACGCCAAGCGACTCGCTGTCGGCCTGGCCGATATTGACGGAATAGATGTCGATCCGGAGCGGATCCATACCAACCTGGTGCGGTTTAACACTCCCGCCGGCAACGGCGTAGAGCTTTCGGCCGGGCTGGAGGAAGAGGGGGTGCTGGTCCCACCGAACGCCAACGGCATGAGGATGGCCACCCACTACGGTATCGATGCGGATGACGTCGATTTCACCATCGCCGCGACGGCCAAGGTGATGAAGGCCATAGCCTGACTACCTCCGCTCGGGAAGGGAATCCACATTCTCCGGCGGAGGTGGTCAGCCCCAAGGGCGCGCTGACGCAACTCCGCGGCGTCGTGCAGCGGCGAATGGTATGCCAAAGGTCAGGGACGCGATACGGCTTATAGAACGAGACGGCTGGAGGTTGGCGCGTACGCGCGGAAGCCACCGTCAGTACCACCACTCCGATAAGCCGGGAACCGTCACCATACCGGGCCATCCTGGTAGCGATGTGCCGAAAGGTCTGTGGCACAATATCTTGCGGCAAGCAGGGCTAAGGGAGGGGAGATCGTGAAGCTGAAGTACGCAGTGGTTTTTGAGCAAACCCCCAACAACTTTGGGGCCTATGCGCCGGACGTGCCGGGATGCGGCAGCACCGGGATGACCTGGGATGAGATGAGGGCGAACATCCGCGAGGCCATTTCCATCCACATCGAGGAAATGGTGCTAGAAGGCGAGCCGGTGCCCGAACCCAGGATGTCGGTAAAGGAGGCTATGGCCTACCACTGCAAAATCCTTGAAGAGCACGCCCTCGAAGGTTCCGCGGAATTTGACGAATCGGCCGACAATCTACCGACGACGGTTGAGATGGTCGAGGTAGAGGTCGTTTTGCCACAAGCGACGACGAGTGTCCTGTAGGCAGGCTATCGGCGGTTTAGCGCCCGGTTACTGATCCTAGCCGTCACCCGTGTCGCCGGGCGGCGCATACTTGTCGCCCCACCAGCGTCTTAACCGGTCTGCCATCGGCTTTTCCGCGCCCAGGGTGCCGGGCTCGTAGTAACGGCGGCTGCGAAGTTTTTCGGGCAGGTTCTCCGATTCGACGAAGTGCCCGGGGTAGTCGTGCGGGTATAGGTAGCCTTCCGAGTACCCGAGTTCTTTCATGAGCCTCGTGGGCGCGTTGCGCATGTGCATGGGAATAGGCTCGTCACGAGAACTTCGAACGTCTTTAAGGGCCTTGTCGATGGCCAGGTACGCCGAATTGCTCTTCTGCGACGTGGCGAGGTAAACGGTTGCTTCGGCGAGCGGGATACGGCCCTCCGGCATGCCGACGAAGTGGACGGCCTGCTGCGCCGCCACCGCCACCGGCAGCGCGCCGGGGTTGCCCAGTCCGACGTCCTCCGCAGCCGAAACGATGAGTCGTCTCGCGATGAACATGGGGTCTTCGCCGGCATCGATCATCCTGGCGAGGTAGTAGAGGGCAGCGTCGGGATCCGAGGCCCTGATCGACTTTATGAAGGCGGAAATCGTGTCGTAGTGGGCATCGCCCAGCCGGTCGTACCGGGCCTGCCGCTGCATGGCCTGCTCCACCGTGTCGACATCCACCACCCGTTCGCCCGATTCGTTCGGCGCGCTCGATTCGACAGCCAGTTCCAGCGCGTCGAGGGCCGTCCTGGCATCCCCACTCGAAACGCGCAGCAGGAAACTGCGAGCTTCGTCATCCAGGCGTGCGTTCAAAGACCCAAGGCCGCGGCCTTCGTCAGCAAGCGCGCGGTCGAGAATGGTCCCGATCGCCTCGTCGTCCAGGGACGCTAGGGTGTAGACCCTCGTCCTGGAGAGCAACGGCGCGATGACTTCGAACGACGGGTTTTCGGTGGTCGCCCCGATCAGGGTTATCGTCCCGTCCTCGACGTGCGGGAGGAGGGCATCCTGCTGCGACTTGGAGAACCGGTGGATTTCGTCGATGAACAGGATCGTGGGTCTGCCGATTTCACCCAACTGGTGGCGGGCCTCGTTAACCGCCTCCCGCACGTTTGCGACGCCCGAAGTGACGGCCGACAACTGGACGAAGGTGGCCTTGGTGACCTGCGCGATTAGCCTGGCCAGTGTCGTCTTGCCGCTGCCGGGCGGTCCCCACAGGACCATGGAGGGGACGCGGTCCTGGTCGATGGCCTGCCGCAGCACACGCCCTTCCCTGATGAGACCTTCCTGCCCGACCATCTCGTCGAGCGACCGCGGTCGCATACGGGCCGCGAGGGGCGCGCTGCGGCCCTGGATTTGGCGTCTGCGGTGATCGAAGAGGGTCATTGAGGTCGGGTCAGGTTGTGGTCACACGATAATGCATGTGTTGTCACCCTGGGGCAACGCTCGTGTCATCCCGGGCCAGTCACTTGTCACCCCCGCATCAAGTGCGGGGCCGGCTCTGAGCGAAGTCGAAGGGTCTCGGATAGTGGGATGTAGGAGGTTGGTGGATGAGTCGCCCGGGAGATTCTTCGGCTGCGCTCAGATTGACACTGAGGGCGTTCAGAATCACGATGGCCTTGTTAAGGCCGTATGAGGTGATGAACGTGGGGCGAACCCCTCCTTCGATTTGCCGGACTTGATCCGGTACCCACGGTCGGGCGCGGATCGGCGCGGCTACTCCCGACTACGGACCTGCTCCACGCACGAGCGCACCCACCGCCGCGCCTCACCATGGATACCGGCTTTCGCCGGTAAGTCGATGTGGGGCGGATCCCGCTGTTTTTGTAACGATGACAGATCGGCGGGCGAGAAAGACACTTAAGCGCCCAGGCAGGACTTCAAGGCGGCGATGACTTGTTCGTCCTCGTCTTCGGCGACGGTGCGGGGGTCGAGGGCGACTTGATCGTCTTCGATTCGTGCGATTACCGGTGGGCGGGCGCGCCTCAGGGAGGCGGTGAATTCGTCGGGGCCGTGGGGCGGCCTGATGGCAAGAGCGCGGGACGGCAAGGTCTGGCCCGGAAGGCTGCCTCCGCCTATTGCCGAGCGGACGTCGATCAATTCGCCTGTGCCGATCGCGGACCGCCATTTCAGCGCGCGCGCTTCGATCTTCGACAGAGGCATCGATATCGCCTGCCAGATAGGGAGTTCGCCTTCGGCGTTTCCGCGAATGTAGGAGACGAGCGTGGCGCCGAGGGCGGCCAGGTCAATCTTGTCCATGCGGACGGCACGGGCCAGCGGGTGGGAGGAGATCCGCCGGACGTGGGCGGCGGAACCGACTATGAGTCCTGCCTGCGGGCCGCCCAACAGCTTGTCGCCTGAGAACATTGTCACGTGGGTCCCGGCGTCGACGCTTTCCTGCACGGTCGGCTCGTGTGCGATGCCGTATGCCTCCGTGTCCAGGAGACAGCCGGAACCCAGATCGTGGAGCACCGCGATGCCCCTTGAATTGCCGAGCGCTACGAGTTCGGCCAGGTCCGCTGCGTGAGTGAAGCCGGACACGTGGAAGTTGCTGGGGTGGACCTTCAGGATGGCGGCCGTCCGCTCGGTGATTGCGGCCTCGTAGTCGCGGACGTAGGTGCGGTTTGTCGTACCGACCTCCACCAGTTCGGCGCCCGACTGCCTCATCACGTCGGGGACGCGGAATCCTCCGCCAATCTCTACCGCTTCACCCCGCGAGATGATCACCTCGCGTCCGGCCGCAATGGCGCTCAAGACCAGCAGCACAGCGGAGGCGTTGTTGTTGACGGCTATTCCCGCTTCGCCTCCGGTAACGTCGCTTAGCAGCTGACCGATCTTCGCCTGGCGCGATCCCCTCTTGCCGGTCTCCAGGTCGAATTCGAGGTCCGAGTATCCGGCGGCAGCTTCCATGGAGGCGTTCAGCGCGGCGCGACTGAGTGGCGCCCTGCCCAGGTTGGTGTGGATTACCACGCCGGTGGCGTTAATTAGACGTACCGGCCAATTCGACCACGCGGTCAGGGCGCGTTCCACCACCTCGCCGGCGATGGCGTCTGCGGACGGCACCGGCGCTCCATTCAGGACGGCGGACCTGGCGTCATCCAGTGTTTCCCGCACCAGACGGACAACCGACGAGTGGGAATATTGGTCGGACAGCGCGGAAAGCCGAGTGTGACGGAGCACGCTCTCGACGCTCGGCATTTTTCTGAGACTGGTGTTATTCACTTTGAATCACTATGGCCCTGCCAAGGTCGCACGAGGTGATGAAAATGGGGCGTTACATTGCAGTTGGAGACCTTTGCAAATCTCCCTCTCCCAGCGGAGACCCTTGCAATACCCCCTCTCCCAGCGGGAGAGGGTTGGGGTGAGGGAGAATCGCATATTGGGAGTAGACCCTTGAATCCTCGATACCCCGGTACGTCTGGGGTTACGCAAAGGTCTCAGTTGGGAGTTGTACATGTCGAGCGTTCCCTCCCCCGCTCCCCACCGTGGGTACCGGCTTTCGCCGGCAAGACGAAGTGGGGGCCGGCCACGTTATTTTCGTACCAATGTTCTTGTGTGGGCTGCGTTCGTTCTGCGCAGATCTCGTGCGCCAAGTTTAATCCAGCGCACACTGCAATTGCCGTCCTATCTGGCCAAAGTTAGAATGTCTGTTTGGTGTCAATCGAACAGGGACTATGCAAAGGGTGGGACTGACCGGCGGCATCGGCGCCGGTAAATCTACAGCCGCAGAGATGCTGAGGAATCTCGGCGCGTTCGTGGTCCACGCTGACCAGCTTGGCCACGAGACCTACTCGACGGGCGGGACCGCCCGCCGCAGCGTCCTGGAACGGTTTGGCAACGGAATACTTGGAGACGACGGCGAAATCGACCGGGCGCGCCTGGGCGGCATCGTTTTCGGCGACAAGAACGAACGACTAGCCTTGGAAGGAATCGTCTGGCCGGAAATACGCAAACTCATGTCGACTCGCCTGTCTGAGGCAGAAGCCGCGGGCGCCGGAGTGGCGGTAGTAGAAGCGGCGGTGTTGCTGGAGGCAGGCTGGGAGGACTTGTTCGACCAGGTCTGGACCGTGGAGACGCCCAGGGAGATGGCGAAAGCCCGGTTGATGGCCCGCCAGTCGATATCTGCTAGCGAGGCGGATGCCAGGCTAAAGGCGCAGTTGGCATCCGAAGATCGGGCGAAACGATCGTCCGTGGTAATTGAAAACAGCGGGACCGTCGAAGAACTGAAATCGGCGGTGAGCGCAGCCTACGAAAACTTGATTGCAGGCGGTGTGGGCCGCCAAATCGGAAGGGACCCGGAGTAAGCATGGCAACCCAAACTGAGGAACGTCAGTACCGCGTCGAAGAGTATCTGGTCCAGGAAGAGCCATTTTATGTGCCTCTGACAGATGAGATTGAGATATTCGAGGCGGCATACCGCCAGCGGGTCCCCATCCTGCTGAAAGGCCCCACCGGCACGGGCAAGACCAGGTTCGTCGAGTACATGGCGTGGAAGCTCGGCCAGCCGCTGACAGTGGTAAAGAAGAGCGCCAGGAAGGCCGCTGCGCAAGCCTCGCCCAACGGCGGCCTGCCGCTGGTTACGGTGGCGTGCCACGAGGACATGACGGCATCCGACCTCGTAGGCCGTTATCTTCTCGACGCCAAGGGCACGCGGTGGATCGACGGGCCGCTCACGCGGGCGGTCAAGGTTGGAGGAATCTGTTACCTCGACGAGATCGTCGAAGCCCGAAAGGACACGACGGTGATCATCCACCCGCTGGCCGACCACCGCCGGATTTTGACCATCGACAAGCTGGGGCAGGTCGTGGAGGCAGCGGACGGATTCCTGCTCGTCGTTTCGTACAACCCCGGCTACCAGAACGCGCTGAAAGACTTGAAGCACAGCACCAGGCAGCGCTTCGTGGCCCTCGAATTCGTATTCCCCGATCCTGAGACAGAGGCCCAGATCATTGCGCACGAGTCGGGAGTAGACATCGAAACCGCGGCCATGTTGGCCAAGCTTGGAGACAAGATCAGGAATTTGAGGGAGCACGGCCTCGAGGAGGCTGCGTCCACCCGAGTGCTCATCTACGCCGGTCGATTGATTGTGGAGGGAGTACAGGCAAGGCGGGCCTGCCAGGTCTCGGTCACCTGGGGCATCACGGACGATCCGCAGATCCAGCGCAGTCTCGACGAGGTGGTCTCGTCCATCTTCCCGTAGGCGGCATGTCGCCGACACTTTCCGCGCTCAGCGAGGTCTTTGGCGGGAGGCAGGCAGATCCGTCGACGTCGGCCCGCGAACGCGAAAGACCGGGGCGGGTTGCAGCGGTGTACGTGCTGTTCGGGGGCCCGGATGACGATCCGGAACTACTTCTGATGAGGCGTTCCGGTGAAGTGCGGCACCACCGCAACGAGTGGGCCTTCCCCGGAGGGGTCAGCGAACCTGTTGACGAGACCCGAAGGCACACCGCCCTGCGGGAGACCGTAGAGGAACTGGGCGTCGGACCTTCCGACATTTGCCACTGGGGCGCCCTGGACCCCGTGAACACGCGAACGGGATTCGTGGTTTGGCCGTTCGTCGGGAGGCTGGTGTCCCAGGAATCGATGTCGTTGTCCAAACGAGAGGTTGCGGAGGTCATCAACGTCCCCCTGGCAGAGCTAGCCCGGCCGGAATCGGGCAGGACGATTTCGATAGTCGAGGAAAACGGCGTCAGGAACACGCACGCGTACGCATATAATGGCCGAATCATCTGGGGGGCAACTGCACGTATCATCCGCCAGGCCCTGCAAGTCGTGGACACGGCCACGGCTGGATGACGGCCAGCGGCGCACATTCATTTCCCCGCATACATGACAGAAGACTCGAAGCCCCCCGATAACCACCTCCAGATGTCCTCCGCCGAGCTAGAGCGGTTCCCGCCGCCGGTCGTGGACAACTTCCGGCGCGCTCACGAGGTCCTTTCGGGCCGGCTCGCGGAAGAGACGGTCCAGCAGTGGTCCGACGTTGGACTCACGATAGCCCGTAAAACGGTACGTTCCTGGGAAGCCGCCGCGGAGTATTTCGAAGCATCGCCGGCGGTGCAGCAACAGCTACCGGCGGGCCAGTTCATGCGTTGGGCAAGGACCGGCTCGTCCCTTTGCGACGATTCACCCAGCCTGGCTGTCGCCTACTTCAGGGCCAGCCCGGCCGCGATCCTGCGGCTGCGGCCGCGTTACATCGACGACTGGGCCATGATCGGGCGGTCGCTGTATCGCGGCACGTGGAAGTCGAGCGCTCTGTCCTGCCGGGTGTTCGAGGGCACTCCGAAGCTCCTGGAGACGATCTCCTTCGAGGAGTTCGGGCAGTTCGGCGCGTTTCTCGAGGCGCTTTCCCGCCGCTCATACGACGTGGCGACGGAGTGCCTGGCGCAGAGCCTGGAACTGTTCCCCAGGTTGGGCGGCGACGTGAGCAGCCTGATTGCCCTCGGCCGCGCCCAGACCGATACATCCTGGCGGGACGTGAAGGGCCTGTTCGACTCGGCTGCGTCTGCCCTGCCCGGACTTGCTTCCCAACACCGCGGACCCCTGCTCTCCCTGGCGAGGCGCCTGATTGCGACAGACGGCGTTGACGCCGGCGCTGTGCTGACGGACGGCGCGGCAGCGTTGAACGCCATGCCGGCAGACAACCGGGACCATCTCCTTCAACTGGCGGACTCGCTTGCCGCCATATCGCCGGAGTCGGCGCCGGAGTTTCTCAGGAGCGCGCCGACTGTGCTGGAACGCGTCACGTTTGCGCAACTCCAGGAGTGGCAATCGGAGGGAGCCCTGCTCTGCAGGACCAGCCCCGCCGCGGCTGCGTCCTTCTTCAGGATGGAGTCGGCGCGGTCTGAAGAGGTGCTCGACGCCCTCTCATCGAGCATCGAGCTCGTCAGGGTCACGGACGTTTTGCGCATGTACTGCAGGGCACTCGTTGCGAAGGAGATCGAGATTCAGGCGACGCGGCAACTCGTCGACAAGCGTATCGGCTGGGTCGAGGGCGACGCGCCCACCACGGAGGGTTCAACTATCTTCCTGCCGGGCGTGGTGAACAAGTACACCTCCAAGGACCACAATTTCCAGTGGTTCAAGGTCATCTCCACGCACCAGGCGGGCCACATCGAATTCGGCAGCTTCGACTTCGACTACGACCGGCCCTCCACGATGTTTGAAGACATCAGGCCACTGTTGCTGGAGGGGAAGCAAGCGGAGTCTGAGGAAACGGCCAGCGACGGAGGCGAAGAGGCCGGGGATACGGATGAAGGACCGGACGAAGGCGGCATCGAGACCGCTTTTCTCACCGACATGAGCCGCTTCTTCAACCGCTTCAACGACAATCAACTGGTGCTGGACATATTCACCGTCACCGAGGACACGCGGCTCGACGCCCGCATTCTCCATGAGTACCGGGGAATCTCCGTCGCATACCTCCGGACACAGTCGGACTCCCTCGAACAGCGGCCCGAGATCGAGTCGCTGCCTGCGCGCCAGACGATCATGGAGTTCATGGTGCGGGTCAGCCTCGGACAGACCAAGGGCTTGCGCGTGCCCAGGGAACACGCAGAGGCTGCCCGGAAAGTCCGGCGGCTGATACGGATGCTGCGCAGTCCCGAAGCAACCGTAGAAGACACCGCCGAGGCGACCATACGCATCTACTCCCTCCTCGAGCAGGTCGCCAACGAGGAAGTGGACGAGGACGAATTCGAGACTATCGACCACGAGGACACGGAGACCGATCCCGAAGAAGGGGGACTGGAGGACTTCGATCCGGAGGCGATTGCGGAACAGCTTGCGGCCGGATTCCAGATGTCCGACGGCGGGCCGGACGAGGACTCGCCTGCCGATGATGACGAGTCGGGCATGGAGTACGAGTCGCCGCAGGAAGTCGATTACCGGGGTGAATTCAAGCCGGAACTCGGCCAGTTGCTATCGCAGATGATGCTGGACCCGGACGGAGAGGGCGGCGAGGCCGACGGGATGCAGCCTATATCGGCCGAACAACTGGAAGAGTTGATGAAGAATGCGGCCGAGTTGGACATCGAGCCGAGCGAGGACGGCAAGGACGACCAGCAGTCCAACGAGATGCTGGAAAACCTGATGAAGGAGCTGGCCCGCAGGGAACCGAACAACCAGCAATTTTCCCAGGGTCCGATCTCGCACGTCGACGAGGACGGCGGTCCGCTCCAACCGACCGGAAACGACTCATTCGTCTACGACGAGTGGGACTTCAGGGCGAACGAATACAAGCCGCGCTGGTGCCTGGTCCACGAGAAAGAGATCGCCTACGGCGAGGCGTCGTTCTACCAGGAAACCCTCACCAACTACGCCTCATTGGTGAGACGCATCAGGAAGCAGTTCGAATTAGTGGTCCCTGAGATGTACCGCAAGGTGAAGCGGCTGGAAGACGGCGAGGAGCACGACCTGGACGCGGTGATCGAGGCCCTCACAGACCTGCGCACCGGCCACACCCCCGACGAAAAGCTGTACTGGCGGCGGAACAAGACGGAACGGAGCGTCGCGGTCGCGTTCCTGCTCGACATGAGCGCATCGACGGCGGAGGCGATAGACGAGACGAAGCGCGGTTCGGACGACTGGGCCGCACCCGACGACCCGGTCGAGTACATGGTCTGGCTACGGTCGCGCCGGGCCGAAGGGCTGCGACGGTCCTACAAGAGGATCATCGACGTGGAGAAGGAGGGCATCGTCCTGTTGGTGAACGCCCTCGAAGGGCTGGGGGACGACTACGGGATCTATGGATTCTCCGGCTACGGGCGGGAGAACGTCGAGTTCTACATCATCAAGGACATAGAAGAAAAGTTCACCAACATGATTCCTCGGCGCATCGACAGGATCGCTCCGCTTCACGCAACGAGGATGGGACCGGCGATCCGGCACGCCACTTCGAAGCTCACCAGCCAGGAGGCCCGCTCGAGGTTCATCTTCCTGATCAGCGACGGTCGGCCGCAGGACCGCGGGTACTCACGCGAAGGCGTGGAGAAGGAGTACGCGGTGCATGACACCCGCATGGCCCTGATAGAGGCCCGGCGGGAGGGTGTGACGCCGTTCTGCCTGACCGTGGACAGGGACGGGCACGATTACCTGAAGACGATGATGCAGGACTTCAGCTACGAGGTGTTGTCAGACATCAACCTGCTGCCGCAACGCCTGCCGCAGTTGTACCGGCGCCTCACGACGTAGTTCAAGACTTCCCCCTGGGAATCACCAGGACGGGGACGCCCACCGAACGAATAACCCGGTCGGTCACGCTGCCGACCAGCATCCGTTGTATGCCGCCGCGGCCGTGCGTTCCAATGACGATGAGGTCGATGTCGTTGTCCGTGGCGTAGGACTTGATCGACTTTGGCGCAGTGGCCTCGCGCACTTCGGTCTGCACTATCAGCCCATCGGCCCGGCAGGCCCCTGCAACATTGGAGAGGTACGTCCTTGCCTTCTTGACCTGGGCCTCGGTCGAGTTCTGTATCGCTTTCATGTCGTACTGGCTATTTGCGACCGAATCGGGGCCGGAGAATAGTTCCGTCTGCGGATCGACCGCCTCCAGCAGGTGGAGTGTCGCTCCGAATCGCCCGGCCAGGTCTTTTGCCACCGGCAGCGCCCGTTCCGCCAGAGCAGACTGGTCAAGCGGCACAAGTATGTTCTCGAACATATGCAGCCTCCGGCGGGGGGCTTGGGGAAGGTGAAGGTCGTCTGGGTTCTATAAGTTAATTAAACCACTGCGCGGGCCACGTGGGCATGGTGGTTAGATGGTTGTTTCAGCCGGGTGGTGGTGAGTTCGACTACGGCGAAGAAGCCGGCTCCCTGCATGGCCGCTTCGCGGTGTTAGGTGAACCTGGAATTTGCCCGGACTTCGCCTTCTTCAGAAATGGCGGCGATCCAGACTGAACCGTCAGCGCAGACAACGATTTTGAAATACAAAAGCCGGTCAACTAGACTGAAGGTCAGTTCATCTGGCCACAGTTGTGATCGGCAATAGGTTCAGGCCCGCGAGCCCATCAGGGTGAAATGAATCAGCGACTGAACGTCATCAAGCGGGACTAGAACGACAGAGACTAAGCATGGGCACCTTTTGGGAAGACGTTTACGTTAGTGACGGCAATGGCGGGCCTGAGATACAGGTCAACGTCCTGGTGGACACCGGCGCCAGCTACACGATCTTGCCTGATTCGCTGGTCCGCAATCAGATCGGCGTTGAACCCAAGCGATTCGCGGAATTCACGTTGGCAGATGGCAGCAAAAACATCCTGCCAGTGGGCGAGGCCCGGTTCGCTGCGGGAGGGGAAGAGGCGTTCTCTCCAGTGGTGTTCGGCGCAGAGGGCCGATATCTGTTGGGCGCCGTTACCCTCCAATCCCTGTGGCTGATCGCGGACACGACGAACCACAGGCTGATTCCCGCTCCTTTGTACATCTGTGACCATTAACGGGATCGTCTTGGTCATACCCGTTCGGCAGTGAGGGCGGTGGCGAGTTCGACTACGGCGAACAGGCCGGCTCGTTGCATGGCCACTTCGCGGTGTTGGGTGAACCGGGACGTGGCCTGGACCTGGCCCTCTTCTGAAACGGCCGCGATCCACACCGTGCCGTTGGGGTGAGTGTCGTCGTCGAAGGCCATCGGCGTGATTCCCAGGCCGATGTCACTTCCGAACAGTTGCCTGGCGGCCTTCGCCATCGAGACTGCAGCGTCCTCTCCCAGTCCTCCGCGCAGCCGGGCTTGCGGTCCGCCCAACAGGGACTCGAGCACAGGTGTGATCAGCGGGGATCCGCCTGGGCCGGCGACCATAGAACCGCGGAACGACTTTGCGTTCTGCCGCACTGTCGCCATCATTGCGGCCACCGTGCCTCCGCTGGCCCCCTCCAACACAGCAAACGTGCGGCCTTCTCCGGCGAGCAAGTCGCAAATCCGCGCGCCCGCCGTTTCATCGTCCGCTCCCCAGATCGCTTCCTTGAGTCGGCGCCTTATCTCGGCTTCGAGTGGAGCAGCAAGTTCCCTTGCGGCTTCGTCTGAGTCTGACCGGGCGATTATTCGCAGTTGTATGCCGTCTCTCCTGGCGTAGATACCTAGATACGGGTTTTCGGATCCAAACAGGTCAGAAAGGATCTCGTCAATGCCCCCCTCGGTAAGGCCGGCTGTCTTCAACGTGCGGGTAAATACGGCCCCGGCGCCCGTCAACCTGGCCACCCGCGGCCCCGCGAAGTCCGCCCACATGGATGAGAGCTCCCTGGGCGGCCCGGGCAGTATTGCGATGTGCTTTCCCCGGCTCTGCACCCACCAGCCGGGAGCGGTCCCGTTGGGGTTGGGAATCGTCTCGGCCGAGGGAATGAGCGTCGCCTGCTTGATGTTGGTATCTGGCATCACCATGCCCCGGCGCTCGAACACGCCCCTCAGCCATGACAGCGTGTCGGCGTCTACCGACGGGGTCTCACCCACAGCGACGGCCACCGCCTCCCGCGTCAGGTCGTCGCTGGTGGGGCCCAGTCCTCCACTCGAAACGGTGATATCGGACCGGCCAAGGGCCCTCGTGAATGCTTCGGAGAGGTGGTCGATGTCATCTCCCACCTGCGACACCCAGCGAACATCGACACCGGCCTCGGCCAGTTTCTGCGCCAGGAACGAAGCGTTGGTGTCTACGATCTCCCCCATGAGGAGCTCGCGGCCAACGGTGATTACCTCTCCGTACATGACCGAATCGTACCGTTTAGCGGAAACTTACGGCGGTCGGACACAATAACGATTCTGTGTAACCGCACGTTGCGGCGTCCTGGGAATACAGGGCTAAACGACGGCCGACGGCTGAAACGGGGTCAACTCCCCGGCAGCGAAAAGTCGTCTTCGAACCAGTCCAACACCCCTGCGGCCCATTCGGAATCGACCCTGATGATGTCGGCAGTCTCGTTGCCCACTGCGTATCGTTCGTCGCATGCCGCAGTCGCGCAATCGCCGATGATCATGGTCACGATGGTGGCTTCAGTGATGTTGGTGTCCGGCCGTTTCTTTTCGACCCGGAGCGAGACGTACGGCGCGTTCTGGGTCGTCCCAAACTCTTCGTGTCGATCGTCTTCGAGAGGCACGTTCAACGACTCCGCGCCGACGATGGAACGGTTTGCGAAGTGTTCCAGCGCGGACACGATCCGTTCCGAGTCTGCGAGTTCAGTCCCTTCGCAAGGGGTGCCGTCAATGGGGACGTCGCAGACGATCCAGCCTATGTCGTCATCAACCCCGTACGCCGAAGTGATCTCGTTTTCTTCAAACAGGAGAATCTCGGTCACCGTGGCCGGGTCGAGGTTGTACCACCAGTCCGGCAGAGGCGGCTCGTCCACGAGGCGTTTGAGCACCTGGCCCCATGACGAGTCCACGGTCACCAGTTGGGGGTATCCGTCTATCTGGCTGTAGTGGGCGCCTCCATCTGGAGTCGTGTCGCCCATGCGCAGTGTCACGTCTCCTCCGTCCCTGAGGCCGACGCTGATTATCAATTCGGGATCGTCCAGGCCGAAGATTTCCGGAGTATCCACGCTGTCCTGTACCACGCGCTGGGTGCGCGGTCCGCCGAGCAGAGTGGTGATGCCGCCCCAACGTTTCAGGTTGGTTGGGATGTCCTCCAGGTCACCGAACCACCAGCGCCTGGTTTCCAGATCGTATTCCCAGGTTATGGAGTCGTCTTCGGTGGCGATGGTGATAGTGCGCATGTCCTCTGTGGACAGCGTGTAGAAGAACGGAGGGGTCGGTTCGTCGTCTTCGCCGGTCCCGCTCTTGACATACCACGCGGCGCCGACCGATGCCCAGGCAAGGACAATGACGAGGATCAGCGAGATGCGCAGGTTCATTTATTTGGGAAACCTCTGAAAAAGCCGAAAAGTCAGATCCTTGCGACGTTGGAAATCGCGCCGCTCCCCGGACTTAGTCAGGCCTATCCTAGCGTCTTCTCCACCACATGTAGATGCCGGCCAATCCCACCAGGGAAGGCATGAGCAGCCATCCGGTCCAGCGGACAAGGTCCCGTTCCCTGCTGGTCAGCACCAGTTCGCGGAATGACCTGAGCTTGGGACGAACGGAAATAAGCTCGTAGTCTTCTGCGAGCCAGTTTACCGAGTTGACCAGCAGGTCACCGTTCTTGGCGTTAGCGATGTACTGGTTGCTGGCGAAGTCCGTGTCGCCAATCACCACCATGTTGGTCTCGACGTACTCGCCGTCCTGTCTGAAAGGCTGCGTGTTTAAGTCCGAAATCGCTTCAATCGCAAGAGCGACCGACAACGGCCCCGCAACGTCTTGTTCGGGCTCGAATTGAATAGTGTTGGGATTGGTCTCAGCCCAACTGTTGAGTGTCGTCAAACCCAGGATTTCGAAGAAAACATACGGGCGCCCCTCGTCGGTGAGAGGGATGGCGGCCGGCTCCACTGACGGGCCGACAAATGCCGTTCCGGGCATGTAGAGCACGTCGAAGTTCGTGGTGATCGTGTGGGGCGGGATCTGTCCGTTGGTCGACTTCAGCTGCAGGAACGACGGGTTCGGAGCCACGAAGCTGGCCGTGTCCACCAATTGCCCGGACCCGAGGGCCACGCCGTATTGGGCGAGGAATGCTCCGAAGGACTCGGGTACTTGATCGGGCTCCAGCATGAACAGAATGTCGCCGCCCAGTTGCGCGTATGCGCCCAGGGCCTGCAGGTCGATGCCGAGGAGCTCGTCGGTGGGACCTGCGAAAACGAGCACCGCGGGCAGAAGTGTGGGATCGCCTGCCTGGATCACCGAGCCGAGTTCTTGCAGGGTGATATTCAGGACCTGGTAGTTTTCGCGAGAAAGGGCAGAGGCGGCCAGACCAAACCCCTCCCTGGTGTTCGCCAGCGACGTGATGTCCCGTTCCGAGTGGCCGCTCACGAACGCGACGGTTTTCTGCTCGATCTGGTTCACCACCAACAGGCCCGTAATTATCTGCTGCTCATTAAAAACATCCGGGCCCACCCTGGGATCTCCGCCGAACAAAACTTCGGTACGACGGGTGGTCAGGTTTTCAACCGCCAAAGCCGGGAACTGGGTTGCACCCAGTTCGGTAGCGACGTTTGGCCGCAGCTCCGGGTCGATCAGTTCATATTCGAAGGCGACCCTGTTTGACCGGCGGCGGAACTCGCTGAGGAGGTCTTCGGTGACCCGCCAGGCGTTGGCCTCGTCGGCGGAATTGAGCGTGAAGAACGCCGTCACCTTCACCGGGTCTTCCAACTGTTCCAGGATCTTCAGCCCCTGGTCAGCAAGGATGAACTGCTTCGTTGCGGTTGTGTCCACGCGCAGCCAGCCCTGCGGGTCCGGCCTGCCGGCCAACCAGAAGAGTAGCCAGTTCACAAGCACCGCGAGGGCGATGAAGGCGATCAGGGCCATGGTGGTGTTGAACCCGTAACGGCCCCGCCGACCGAATAAGGCGCGGGCGACCGTTCGCCACGAGATGGCGACGTCCACCAGCAGGATGGCCGCGCCCGCAATCAACAAGACGTTCGCGGCGGTCCGGATGTCTATGAGGAAGACCCATACGAGTCCACCGAGGATCAGCGCGCCGACCCCGGCCAGCGCCAGCGCCTGGCGCACCGAAGTCGCGTTGGCCTGCCATTGCGCCAGGAGCGATCGGCTGGAGGCTTCCTCGACCGTCGGTCGCGTTCGGGGTGTTTCGTCGTTGGTTGACATGCCGTTTAGCGCCACCTGCGAATCTGCAACAACATCACGGTCAGGAAGACGAAGAGGGTGGTGACAGACACGTAGTAAGCGATGTCAGAGACCGAGATGACCCCGCGGGCGAAGTCTGCGAAATGACCCGCCTCGGCGACTCCGAAACTGTCCAGGTCGAAAACCGAGAACGAGGCGCCTAGCTGCAGCCCGTTGAGCACTTCCGCCGCTATGCCGGTAACGCGGTCGGAGATGAAGTCGATGATCGTCAGTCCGGTCAGCAGGCCCGATCCGACGATGAGGCCAACGATCTGGTTCGGGCTGAGGGCGGAGGCGAACAGGCCGATCGCGATCGTCGCGGCGCCATAGAGCAGCAGGCCAAAGTAACCGGTGATCAGGGGCCAGGAGTCCGGCACTCCGTAGACATAGAGGACGAGGACGAAGAACAGGGACAGGACCGCCATGATCACCAGCATGGTGAACGCTGCGATGAACTTCCCAAGGACGATCTCGAATTCCCGCAGCGGCGAGGTGAGGAGCAACTCCAGCGTACCGAGCTTCTGCTCTTCGGCGAGCAGCCTCATGGTCAGGGCCGGCGACATGAAGATCATGAAGAAGACGGCGCCCGCCAGGAAGCCGCGGATGGTGGCCTCGGAAAAGGCGTCGGATACCGAGGCAACGAAAAAGAAGCCGGTTATGGCAAGGAACGCCGCCGCAACTACGTAGGCCATAGGTGAGGCGAAGTAGGTGCGTAGTTCCTTGAACGCTATGACGCGGACGAAGGTCAACGTCTAAGTTCCCAGGTCCTCCTCGGTAGTTAATTCGAGGAATATTTCTTCGAGTGTCAATGGCAGCGGGGTCAGGTACTTGAGACCCCAGCCGTTTCCGATAACCAACGCTGCGATGTGCTGCGTGGCGTCCGAATTCGGCCTGGCGTCCACCACCAGGGGCGTGACGTTGTCCCTGGCAGAACGTTGCTGTACGTCGGCCCGCGTGTCTGAGCGGGCGTCCACGACGATAGTCATGTCCCTAAGGATATTGATGACCTCACGGGCTTCCGTTCCGGTGACGCCCAACTCGATCCGCTCGGTGTGTTGGAGTCGTTGGGAAAGATCCGCGGGCGAGTCGTCTGCGACTATTCGCCCATCGTGAATCACCAGGACCCTTTGGCAAATCATGCTCACTTCGGGGAGGATGTGGGAACTGAGCAAAAGGGTGTGCTCGGTTCCCAGGTCTACGATCAATTCCCGGGTCTCGACCACCTGGATGGGGTCGATGCCGATGGTCGGCTCGTCGAGGATCAGTACGTCCGGCTCGTGGATGATCGCCTGCGCGATGCCGGTCCGTTGCCTGTAGCCCTTGGAAAGTTTGCCGACGAGGGTGTCCTGGTAGTCGCCCAACTGGACCTGGTCGATGATGACCGGCAGGCGCTCCTTGATCCAGGGCAGGTTCATGCCCCTGATCTGGCCCATGTAAGTCAGGTAGTCGGTGACGGTCATGTCCAGATACAGCGGCACAGTTTCCGGCAGATAGCCGATGTGCCTGCGGGCGTCCAGGGAGTGGGTCATCACGTTGTACCCGCCGATGGTCGCTTCTCCCACCGTCGGCGGCGTGAAGCCGGTCAGCACGCGCATCGTCGTGGTCTTCCCGGCGCCGTTGGGGCCGAGGAAGCCTACGATCTCCCCGCGCAGGACTTCGAAGGACGCGTCGATTACGGCGGGGTAGGCGCCGTAGTATTTCGACATATGTTCCAGTTTGATCATTTGGGGTTATCCGGCCGTGTACCGTGCTCTGTCCGACGACTCCGGTGTTACCAATCTGGATACGCAGAAACTCCGCGTTACGGATTCCAAAACCTTGTAATGGTAACTAAACATTGCGCTTGATGTCAGCCTCCAACCGACGCGTTGCGGGCGTCCACATGTAAAATCGGCAGTTGGGCGGCCGCGTAAGCAAGGCCCGTCCAATCGACCGAGGTGAACGAAAACCTGGTATGCCTGCGCCGATAATGGATGATTCCGAGCGCGTGATCTACATGGACCACGCGGCCACCACGCCCGTGCGCCCCGAAGTGATGGAAGCGATGTTTCCCCACTTCGCCGAGCAGTTCGGAAACCCGTCTTCCCTCTACGCCCTGGCGCAGGAGTCGCGTAACGCCGTCGACGAGGCGAGAGAACGCGTCGCCGGAGCGCTGGGCTGCCGCACCAGCGAGGTGGTGTTCACATCCGGCGGCACGGAATCGGACAACGCGGCGATAAAGGGCGCTGCCGGAATGTTCAGTCAGCCCGGCCGCCACATTGTGACCACCGCCATCGAGCATCACGCGGTGATCCACTCATGCGAGCAGTTGGAGCGGCTCGGGTGCGAAGTAACGTACATTTCGCCCGACTGCGACGGAATCGTGGACCCGTCCGAAGTGGCGGACGCGGTTCGGCACGAGACCACACTCGTCAGCGTCATGCTGGCAAACAACGAAGTTGGAGTCATACAGGACATCGGCACGATGTCGAGGCTGGTACGGGAAAAGGCTGCCGCGCTGGACATCAGCGTTCTTTTTCACACGGACGCCGTACAGGCCGCTGGGAAATTGCCCCTCGACGTGAACAGCCTGGGAGTCGACCTTCTCAGCCTGTCGGCGCACAAGATACACGGACCGAAAGGAGCCGGCGCCCTGTACGTGAGGCGGGGCACCCCGATCGAGCCGATTCTCGCCGGGGGCGGGCAGGAACGCCAGAGGCGGTCGGGCACGGAAAACGTGCCGGGGATCGTCGGGTTCGGCGTTGCGCTCGAACTGGCGGACTTCGAGAGACACGATTTCAACGCGCGTTGCGAACGACTGCGCGAGCAGATCGTGGCGGGAATAAAGGAACGGGTACCGGACGTGGTGGTTAACGGGCATCCTGACCGCCGTTTGTCCAATATCGCCCACCTATCATTTCCGGGCGTCGAGGGTGAGCCCGTGCTGCTGGGCCTGGATTTCGCAGGCATCTGCGCCTCGAGCGGCAGCGCGTGCAGTTCCGCCTCGCTTGAACCGTCACACGTGCTCATCGCCATGGGAATGGACGCCGATCTTGCAGTCGGCAGCGTCCGGCTGTCTCTGGGGAAGGACAACACGGCGGCCGATGCGCAAAGTGTGGTAGAAGCCCTGCCCGACGTGCTGGAACGGCTGCGTTCCATGCCTTCCCTGCTGGCCCAGGGGGTTGGTTATGGGTCGCCGCTTTAAGGATGCGAATCCAACGCACGTTTTAATTCGAATCAAGTATTCAGCTACCGAATCCGAAGTGACGTGGAAATCTGCCAATGACTGAAGAAAACCGCGACCTGGAAACAGAATCGAAAGGCCCGGAACAGGACGCTGACGCGGGCCCCGTTGCTGCAGAAGACGCCGAAGGCGGTCCGGCAGAAGAGCCCGAGCGCGAGCGGTTTCCGGTCCAGGAAGACGCCGCCCTGAAGTACGTGGCCGACAACAAGTACGCCTACGGTCCCCGCCTGTCGAAGGTCGATATGGAATGGAGCGTCCTGGCGGCCGAGTCCCTGGCGGGAGGGATCGTTCGCGTCACGATCGAGTTCCGCCCGTCGGGGCCGTTTCGAGGGACTTCGGGCAGCGAATATGTAGACGTCAACGAAGACGGCGTGGTGCTGGCAAGGCGCCAGCTTCGGGTGCCGAAAGAGAACAAGCCGTGGGTCCTGATAGGCCTCGCTGTCTTCTCCGTACTGGCCGCGGCGGCCATCGTGCCGTTCATCCTCATCCGAAGCGACGCGGTGGACCCGCTCTACGTCCAGGGGCGGACCCTGTGGATGCGGGCGGAGCGCCCGGTAATCCAGGACGCGATCCACTATGAGGGCCTCGACACTGCCGGCAATCAACACGTTTGGGCGATCGATCCCGTCAGTTCCGGTACCAGGATCGCCGTCGTGGAGGTCACGATCATCAACGCGACCTCAGGATCGGTGCGTCTCGTGGTGGACCTGGATGCGGCGGAACTGCGGTTGCGGGACATAAATGAAGGCGTCAAACCCATAAACGTTATCGAACGGGCCGCTCCGACCGACACCTACAACCCAAACCTGGACTACGAGGGATTCATTCCGGTCTGGGGCAGCCTGACTCTCAACTCAAACGAACAGATAAAAGGGCACATGGTGTTCGAGGTGCCTGACGGCACAACCCCGCGCGAATTCAGGTGGCGGGCCACGGACACTATGACGGTGCGGTACTAGGTTTGGCAGGCGCGTTACGGCGCACCTGATTTCGCCGAGCACACCTATCCCCGGATGCGCGACCACCCGCCGGTCCAAATGCGAGTGTTGAGGCGCTACGCGGTTTCAACGCCATTGACCAGGCGGGTTTGAAGAGCCTGTTTCATAAGTCGAACGCGCGTGTCTTTGCGGAAATTGTCGCCACGATTGTCGTCGTCTTGGGTATCGCTGATACGAAATACAGCCACTATTACCGTCGTTCCCGTCCACCTTCACCGTCATTCCCGTGAAAACGGGAATCTCTAACGCTCGAAAAACGGAGGCGGCCTATTTTTGAAACACCCTCTTGAAACCCGCCGCTACGGCCCAACTGCGCTGCCCATCTTCGTCCCATGACACCCAGGTATTCGGGACCATGCCTCGTCGCGGCTAGAATTAGCGCACCATGCCGAGGACAGCACGGCTTTCGCCTGGCCGCCGCCAATATCTGAAGTTCAAGCAACAACACCCTGACGCCCTGCTCCTGTTCAGGATGGGCGATTTCTTCGAAACGTTCGACGACGACGCGCGAATCCTCGCCGACGTTCTCGATATGGCGCTGACGAGCCGGGACGTGGGCGGCGGGCAGCGCTCCCATCTGGCCGGGTTCCCGCACCAGATGCTGGAGTCCCATCTCTCCAAATTGGTCAACGCCGGGTTGAAGGTTGCCGTTTGCGAGCAGGTCAGCGATCCGGCGAAGTCGAAGGGAATCGTGGACCGGGCCGTCGTCCGGCTGGTGACCCCGGGGACGGTGCTGGAACCGGACATTCTGGACAGCGGCAGGAACAATTACCTGGCGGCCGCCGTATCGGACGGCCAGCGGGCAGGACTCGCCTACATCGACATTTCCACCAGCGAGTTCGTGACACAGGAGATGCCCGCGGCGGACCTGCGGGACGAAGTGGAGCGTCTTGGCCCAGCCGAGTTGCTTGTCGACGATGCTTCTCGGGGTCTCATCGAAGTTTCAGATGGCGATGGGCCTATTCTCAGGGACCTGGACGAGTCCCGTCTCGATCCGGAACTGGCCGCTGACAGTCTGAAGTCCCATTTTGGGGTGGCCACCCTGGAGGCGTACGGGTGCGAAAACAGGCCCCTGGCCACACTCGCTGCCGCCGAGGCGCTGTCCTTCCTGCGGGAGACCCAGTTGGGAGCGTTGCCGCAGATCACTTCCCTCCGCACGGAGTCCCCTGCGGACTACGTCAAGCTGGACAGCAGGGCCCTGAGGGACCTCGAAGTGCTCGAATCCCGATCGGAGCAGGCCGGGGCCGCCACTCTGCTGAGCACCGTAGACCTGACCCGTACCGCCATGGGAGCGCGCATGCTCAGGGCTTGGCTTGCGAGGCCCCTGACGCACCTGGAGGAGTTGACCGGCAGGCAGGACGCGGTCGAACGTTTTGTCGGCGATCCGATCGCACGGGCGGAACTACGGGATGCCCTGCGCCAGGTACCGGACCTCGAGCGGTTGACCAACCGCGTGAGGGCCGGCAGGGCGACGCCGCGCGACCTCGCCGCCATCGGACGCGGGCTGGCCCAGGTCCCGGCGATTATCGGCGCGCTTGGCGGGAGATCGAACGGCCAGGCTTCGATTCCACCGGGGCTGAAGTCGTGCGACGACGCCGCGGCGGTCATAGAGGCGGCGATTGCCCCCGACCCACCCGCCGGGCTCGGCGACGGCAAGTCCATCAGGGCGGGGTTCGACGACGAACTGGATGAGACGAGGAGTCTTTCGGGTGAGGCGCGTTCGCACATCGTCAACATCGAGGCGGAGGCGCGCGAGTCCACCGGCATCAAATCTCTGAAGGTCGGTTACAACAAGGTCTTTGGCTACTACATAGAGGTGTCGAGGCCAAACCTCGATCGCGTCCCGCCGGAGTTCGAGCGCCGCCAGACCCTGGTCAACGGGGAGCGATTCATCACGCCGGGCCTGAAAGAGCTTGAGGTACGAATTCTCAATGCCCGGGACCGGATCAATGAGATCGAACGGGCCATATTCAACCGGGTCTGCAGGGACGTCGCCGCGCATGGCCAGAGGATCATGACCACCGCCTCGGCCGTTGGCGAGATCGACGTTCTCGCGGCCCTCGGAGAGGTGGCGGCCGACCAGGGCTGGACCAGGCCCGTCGTCGATGACGGGGACGGGATAAGGGTCCAGGGCGGCCGGCACCCCGCGGTCGAGGCGGCGCTGGGACCGGGGCGATTCGTTCCCAACGACGTGAACGTCTCGAATTCCGGCGATCAGGTCCTGATAATCACCGGCCCCAACATGTCCGGCAAGTCGACGTACATCCGCCAGACTGCGGTGCTGACGTTGCTGGCCCACGTTGGGAGTTTCATTCCGGCGGACTCGGCGCGGATCGGCGTGGTCGACCGGATATTCACGCGCGCCGGGCTCACCGACGACATATCGGGCGGCAGGTCGACCTTCATGATCGAAATGGTGGAAGCAGCCGCGATTCTGAATCAGGCGACCTCGAAGTCCCTCGCGATCTTCGATGAACTGGGACGGGGCACGAGCACCTACGACGGCCTGGCGATTGCACGGGCTATTGCGGAGCATATTCATAACGACCCCCGGCTGGGCTGCAGGACGCTGTTCGCCACGCATTACCACGAGATGACGGAATTGGCGGACGAACTTCCCCGGGCCGCGAACTACCGGGTTGCGGTGTCGGAGGATGGAGGCAAGATCGTCTTCCTGCATCGCATCGTTCCCGGCGGCGCGGACCGCAGCTACGGTGTCCACGTGGGCCAGTTGGCCGGGCTGCCGCGGTCGGTGGTCTCGAGGGCCTGGCAGGTCCTCGAAATGCTGGAGGCCAAGTCCAAAGACGGTGGAAAAAGCAACGCGCCCAGGGAGCAGGCTGCCCAGCTGAACCTGTTCTCACCGAACAATGCGGTGATCGATCAACTCCTGGAGATGGACGTCACGCAGATGACACCACTCGAAGCGATCAACGCCCTGTATGGTCTGCAAGAGTTGGCGAGGGACGATTGACGCAGGTTTCCGGGACGCGTCGCGAAGACTGCGGACTGGCGAGCCTTCCACACGGATTCAACCATGAACATTCTGACAATGGCCGTCGGCGCCTTCGCGACGAATTGCTACGTGGTCGTTCCCGGCGGCGAAAAGGAAGGCGCGGGCTGTTTTGTCATCGACCCCGGGGCTGAGGGGCCGCGTATAGCCGGCGCGTTGCAGGCGCGCGGGCTGGAACCCCGCTACGTCATTTGTACCCACGGCCACGCCGACCACACCGGGGGCGTCGCGGCCATAGTCGCCGAGTTCGGCGCGCAATTCGGCGTCGGTATAGGGGACGTCGACCAGGTAGTTGACCCCCCGGCCTGGCTGACCGGGTCGCTGACCGACTTCGTACGGCCGCCATCGCCGGAACTCACCTTCGAAGGTGGCGAAATACTCGAGATTGGGGGAACGGGGCTCGAGGTGCTGGCCACGCCGGGCCACACGCCCGGAAGCGTCTGTTACAGCGTTGGGGGAACGGTCTTTACCGGCGATACGTTGTTCAGGAGAAGCATTGGACGCTACGATCTGCCGGGTGGTGATGGTCCGCGGGAGTTGGCTTCAATACGTGATAAGTTACTCCTGTTGGATGGGAAGACGAGGGTCATGCCCGGGCACGGGCCTTCGACCACTATCGCCGAAGAGCGAATGCACAACCCGTTCCTGGGCCAGGCATAGAACGACATCATTATTGGCGGCGGTCGATTCCACGTGGATCGCGCGGCCCCGCCGGGCGTTCGGCCGGGAGGTAACGGAATGCAACTGAATGATAAAGACGCCCTGATAATCGTGGACGTTCAGAACGATTTTTGCCCCGGCGGGTCGTTGGCGGTCGGGTCCGGCGATGAAGTGGCTGCAAAGGCTTCGGAGACGGGGGTCAAGTTCAGAATCAACGGCGCAAGGATCTTCGCCACCCAGGACTGGCATCCCGCCGGCCATTCGTCGTTCGTCGATCAGGGAGGGCCGTGGCCGCCGCATTGCGTCGCAGGCAGCGAGGGCGCCGACTTTCACCCTTCGCTTTCCCTTCCAATCGGCTCGTCGATCGTCCGCAAGGGGACCGACCTCCGCGAAGACGCGTATTCCGGATTCCAGGGGACCAATCTCGAAGAACAACTCCGGCGGATGAACGTCAAGCGAGTTTTCGTGTGCGGACTCGCTACGGACTATTGCGTTCTCAACACGGCCCTGGACGCATGCGCGTTCGGGTTCGAGACCTACGTGTTGAAGGATGCCATTGCCGCAGTGGACGCAAACCCCGGGGACGGCGAGGCTGCTATGAAGAGGATGGAGGAGGCGGGAGCAAGAATGACGACTATTCCCGAAGTGCTCGGCGGCGGCGGCTGAGAAAGCCTGGACTGCCCAGGTGTCAATTCGCCCCTAGCTCTCACCAAGCTCCCGTTCCCGCAGTTCGTGTTCGACCTCCGCCTGGAGGGAACTGAGCCCGGCGCTAACCTCGACCGGATAGGCGCCTGGTTCCATGAGCCGCCGGTAGCATTCCGGCAGCAGCCGTATCGAACGCATGAACTCACTGCGTAATATGCCAAGAGGCGGGGACGGCATTGTCCGTCTGCCGTCGGCCATCACGGTTTCGAGCAACCGGATCGAGCTATCGTCGGGCGGCGCCTCTTCCAGCCTCGTTATCACGTCACCGGCATAGGTCCCATCTTCGGCGGTATTCCTGAGGACCTGCTTGCAGCCGGGTAACGTCTGTTTGTCGGCGCTGAGCTTAAGCACCGGGCGGCTGAGGTATTCAACGAGCTTGTATGCCGAGTCGAGGTACGGCGCGTCGGCAGACACGCCGAGCTTCGTGCCAATGCCAAAGCCGTCAATGGGCGCGCCTGCGAGCACGAGGGTTTCGACTTCGAATTCGTCCAGTCCGCCGCTGACCACGACCAGCGTGTCAGTGAGCCCGGCCTCGTCCAACATGGATCTGGCCGTCGTCGCAAGCTCGTCCAGGTCCCCGCTGTCCAGCCTGACTCCCACAAGGCGCTGCCCGCGAGCCGCCATCTCCCGCCCGACCTCGACCGCGTTGCGCAGTCCCGCCACCGGATCGTAGGTATCGACGAGGAAGGTTGACGTGTCCGGAAACGTCCCGGCGTAGGCCCTGAACGAGTCTGCCTCGTGTTCGAAGGCCATCACGAACGAGTGGGCCATCGTCCCGACCGGCGCAATGTCGTACCTGGCAGCCGCCTTGACGTTGCTGGTGCCAACGGCGCCCGCGAGGTATGCCGACCTTGCCAGCAACATCGCCGCATCCGTCCCGTGCGCGCGGCGTGCGCCGAAGTCGAATACAGTGCGGCCGCCCGCTGCCTGGACGACCCGCGCCGCCTTGGAAGTTATGTTGGTCTGGAACGTCGCCTGGTTGAGCAGGAAAGTTTCGATGATCTGCGCCTCGATGACCGGCGCGCTCACCTCGATCACCGGCTCGTTCGGAAAGCAGATCGTGCCTTCCCGCATGGCGCGCACCTGTCCGGTGAATTCGATGTCAGACAGGTAGTCGAGGAAGGCCGATTCGAACTGTCCCAACGATGCCAGGAAGTCGAGATCGTCGGCGCTGAACCTGAACTCTTCGAGGTAGTCGAGAATCGTCTCGAGGCCGGCGAACACGAGGTAGCCGCGGCCCGGGGGCGAACGCCTGAAGAAGAGAGAGAACGAAGCGTGGCCCGTGACGCCGGAACGCCAGTATGCCTGCGCCATGGTCAACTCATAGAAGTCTGTAAAGAGCGCATCCGTGGCGCGGCCTGCAGGCATCCAGCCTCCCAGTGCTGAACGTCACCCTCCGCACACCGGCGCGGACTAGTGACGCCACCGTGCGCGCGACCCGCCCTCAGCGGGCCGCTATTTGAACCCAGACCTCAGATAAACAACGGGCCGAAGATGACGGATACTACCGCCATCAACTTCAGCAGGATGTTGATCGCCGGCCCGGACGTGTCCTTGAAGGGGTCGCCGACCGTGTCGCCGGTCACGGCGGCGGCGTGTGCATCTGAGCCCTTGCCTCCGTGGTGACCCAACTCGACGTACTTCTTGGCGTTGTCCCACGCGCCGCCGGCATTGGCCATGAAAATGGCGAGGAGGAAACCTGAAACGATGGACCCGGCAAGCAGGCCTCCCAGGGCCTCTGCGCCCATGACGGCGCCGACGACGATGGGGGCAACTATCGCCGTCATGCCGGGCAGCACCATGGCGCGAAGCGCGCCGCGGGTACTTATGTCCACCGCTCGCGCTGCGTCCGGTTTGACACCCTCAGCCCCTTCCCTCAGCCCGGGGATCTCCCGGAACTGCCTGCGGACCTCCTCGATCATTGCTCCCGCGGCGTTGCCCACGGCCTGCATGGTCAGGCCCGAGAACAGGAACGGAAGCAGGCCGCCGATGATGGCGCCGATCAGAACATTCGCGTCCACGAGGTTGAATACATCTACGCCCGTGACCTGGCCGTAGGCGGCCATCAGGGCCAGCGCGGTCAGCACAGCCGACCCGATGGCGAATCCCTTGCCTGTCGCCGCCGTGGTGTTGCCGAGGGCGTCCAGGGCGTCCGTTCGTTCACGCACCTCGGGGGGCAGGTGGGCCTGTTCGGCGATGCCGCCGGCGTTGTCGGCAACCGGGCCGTAGGCGTCGGTCGCCAGGGTGATGCCCAGCGTGGACAGCATCCCGACGGCCGCCAGGCCGATTCCGTAGAGTCCGGCGAGTTCGTTGGCGATGTAAATGCCGATAACTATCGCAATAGCGGGAATTACCGTGCTGTACAGGCCGATGGCGATGCCGGCAATGATCGTGGATGGGTGACCGGTCTCGGACTGCTTGGCGATCCACTTGACCGGTGGGAATTCATACGAAGTGAACCACTCCGTTGCGGTCCCGATTATCTGTCCGACCACAAGTCCGGCGATTACGACGCCAAATAACTTCCACGGGTCCACACCGGCCGGGAAATCGAGCACCCCCACCAGGATGGCCGCGCCTATCAGCCCGAGCGCGCCCGCGCCGAAAATGGCGATGCGCAACGACCATAGAAGCCGGCCCATACTGGCCGTCGGCGGAGTCCGCACGACCGCTGCCGCGAGGACCGACGCGATGATGCCGGCGCCGGCGATGGCGATGGGCAGAACGGCCAACGAAGCGTTGAATTCGGTCGCCTGCGATCCGACTACTCCTGCGACACCGACAGTTGTGGCGAGAGCCAACGAAGCGATGATCGAACCGACGTATGACTCGAACAGGTCGGCGCCCATGCCGGCCACGTCACCGACGTTGTCCCCAACGTTGTCGGCAATTACCGCGGGGTTGCGTGGGTCGTCTTCGGGCAGGCCCGCCTCGACTTTACCGACGAGGTCGGCGCCGACGTCGGCGGCCTTCGTGTAGATTCCGCCGCCGACCCTCGCGAACAGGGCGATGGACGATGCGCCAAAGGCGAATCCTGCGACCACGTTGGGATTTTGAAATATCCACCAGAGGGCCGTAACCCCGATCAGCCCGATCCCAACCACCGTCATTCCCATCACCGCGCCGGAGTTGAACGCGATACGCAACGCCGGGTTCAGGCCTCTCTGCGCGGCCGTGGCGGTCCTGGAATTTCCCCGGACGGCGATGTTCATGCCGATGAAGCCCGCCAACGCGGAACCGACGGCGCCGGCCAGGTAAGAGAGCGCGGTCCACGGACCCTGCTGTTCAACGCGGCCGATCGAGTTGATCTCTTTGATTTTCGACTCGTTCAGCACATTCAGGTCGATGAACACTAGGAGCACCACGAATATCGCGACGACAAATATGGCCAGGATCGTGTACTCGCGCCGCAGGAAAGCCGCCGAGCCCTCACGAATCAGGTCGGCGATCTCGCGGACCGTTTCATTTCCCTCATCGTTTCGAAGAACGAGCCAGGCCAGGAATGCCGCCGTGACCAGCGCCACTCCGCCCGATATAAGTCCAAGAGCGATTGAACCCATCCAGATGATTCCTTCGCGGAAAGCCTTCCGGAGTTGGAAGGACGTCTAATGTTGTCGACCGGTCAGACCATGCCTGGAATGGCGCCGTTGGCGATTTCCGGCATGGGCCAGTATCGGAAACTAGCAGCCGAAAGCCGTATGGTCAATTGGAGGCGGCCTGGGTGTTTGGAGCGGACCGGTGATTGGGCAGTTCGAACGATTTCCCAAGCCGGTGGGCGGCTGACGGGATAGCGGGATAGAAGGTCTCGCGCGGGAGAACCTTCACTTCGTTCATTTCATCCCAAGCTTCAACCATGTCATCCCGAGCGAAGCCGAGGGATCTGAAACCCTCGCCCCGGCACCCGGTCACCGTAACGTGGTACGCCATCGCGCGAGAGTCTGCCGCGTTTACCGGAGCGCAGTCGAAGAAGACACCCCGGCCCGCGCCCCGTGGGTACAGGTCCCGCGTCGGGGTGCGGGAAAACGATGGAGGGAGTCACCGGGGCGACGTTGATTCTCCGGTACGACGATGGCCAAAGCGCCGGGGCGGTTTTGAACAATGCTGTTTTTGCCGGCGACCGTCTCAGATCCCTCGGCTTCGCTCGGGATGACACGGGGTGCGCAGAATGAGTTGGTGGCGCCCAATCCGGGCGCTCAGTCGCTGTTTTTGAGCCTTGCCTCCAGGGAGGACATCCGGTCTTCGAGCGCCGATTGGCGGAGGGCGTGCGTGACATCGCCGCGGGTGCGCTCCACGACGCCCCTCAGCTGGTCGGTCCGGCGGCGGAGACCTCCGGTCACGCCCTCAGGGAAATCGATGGTCCCAAGGAGGCTGAGCGATTCGTCCATGATCGTCAGGAGTTCATCGGCCCTGGCGGCGTCGCCCTGGCGGATGGCGTCGAGGGCTGCGCGGCGCAACTCGCTGGCCGCTTCGGCCAGTCCGTTGAGCCAGGCCGGAAACCCGACGCCCAGGTCGGCTGGCCCGGGAATCGGCTGGCCGTCGAGTAGCGCTATAGCGAGGGCTGACTCGACGAACTCCTTTTCGCCGTCGAACCTGAATCCACCGGACACCGCTGCGTTTGAACCTGCGCCGCGTCGTGACAGGGTTTCCCCTGCCGCGTCAGATAACTCTCTTGCGGCGTCGAATTCGCCGCGGTGGGCGGCGCGGATCGCGCGGGACGAGAGTTGAATAGCCTTGCGGGAGTTGGCCAGGTCCGCCTCCCGCACCTTGTGCGACTTCTCCAGCACAGCGATCGATTCCATGCCGATTCGCTGGAGAGTTTCGACCAGCCGTTCCTGACCGCTCATTCCGGGCCTTACTCGCCAGAAAACGCGCTTGCGAGGGTACGGGTAGCGCGCTCAGGGTCGTCCGCCGTCGTGACCGCCGTGGCGACGCATATCGAGTCGGCGCCGGCGGCCGCGACGCTGCTTGCGTTTTCGTGGTTGATGCCGCCTATCGCCACAACCGGGACGCCTACCGACCTCTTCACCTCGGCCAGCGTTTCGAGGCCGGCGGGCCGGGTGTTTGACTTGGTGGTGGTCGGGAAGATCGATCCCACGGCGATGTAATCGGCCGTTTCGGCTTCGGAATCCAGCGCTTCCTGCAAGAGCGCGTTGGAGGTGCCGACTACCTGGTGCGGGGCCAGGACCTGGCGCGCGGCTGCCACAGGGAGGTCATTTTGACCGACGTGGAGGCCGTCCGCGTCGACGATCCGGGCCACGTCGGAGTAGTCGTTCACGATACACAGCGCGCCCGCCTCCGCACACATTTCCCGGATGGCGCGGGCCTCTTCCAGGACCTCCTTACCCGGGCCGCCCTTGCGGCGCAACTGTATTGCTATTGCGTCTCCGGACAACGCCGCCTGGGCGACATCGACAGTGGACCGGCCGTTCGTGTGGTCCGGATCGACGATCACGTATACACCGTCCAGCCCTGTGGCTGCTGCCCTTCGCACGTCGGATTCCAGGCGGTCTGCAATGCGACGCAGCACTTTGTCTGCCCGTTCGAGCCATTCCGGCGGCAGTGGGTTTTCGCCGTCAGGGGCAACTCCGTTCAACAACTCGATGGCCTTCAGGGTGGCATCCTGCGCCCGCATGCCGAGGGGCCGCGGGTCCGCTCCCCTTCCCGTCAGGTCGCGGAAGGCCTGCCGGTCCCGTTCTTCCGACGCGCCGTCAACCGGCATGGCCTCGCGCAGTGACAGGAGGTCCGTCGTGAGGCCGATCGGCGATGTGGCGACGACCTCCAGGAATCTCAGGTTGCGGTGAATGGCCTCGGCCAGGGCGTCGACGTACGCCTTGCGTTGCGGTGGAGTCACGGTGGAGTGTTTTTCTGTTTATTGGTATGAAAGTAACACCCGGCGCCGTGCCCACATCCGCTCTCGCCAACCCTCGTAGGGGCGGGTTTCAAACCCGCCCTGGCCCCTTCACCGGGAGCCCGTTTCATTTTCATTACCTCGTGCGGCCTTAACAAGGCCACAGTGATTCTTAGGCAAATGGATCGATGGAACTGGGAACCGAAGTTTAGCACCGGGTGACTAGATGCCCGGAACGGGAGGGTCCCGCCGGAAAGGCCTTTCAGCCGGTTACCGCGTCCCTGATGACATCGACGCGTTCGGCTCGCCCGGCCCGGTCCAATTCGACCGCGACGAGGTCGATCCGCCAGTCGGCGTGTTCCCGGCCCTTGTCGGCCATGTATGCCTGTGCCGCGGCGACGAGCCTGGTTGCCTTTTCCTCGGTGAGAGATTCCTCGGGCATGCCGAATGCTCCGGACCGTCTCGCCTTCACCTCCACGAAAACCAGGTCTCCGGAGTGTTCTGCAACGATGTCGATCTCCCCTTCCCGGACCCGGTAGTTGCGCTCGACGATCTTGTAGCCAACACGCCGCAGGTGGGCCGCTGCAGCCGCCTCCCCGGCGCGGCCGGTGCCTGAGGGGAGTCTGAGCCTGCCCATCAGGTTGCCGGGCTGAGAAATGCGGCTGAACGCACAGGCGCAAATGAAAACCTGTGGATGGGGCATGGGCCGAGCGTTCGCAGCGCCGCCATGTGTTCGGCTGTCCCGTAGCCCTTGTTCCGGGCAAAGCCGTAACCGGGGTGGCGCGGCTCGAATGACTCGGCCATGAGCCTGTCGCGCGTCACCTTGGCGACGATTGACGCTGCCGCGATGCTTATCGATATGGCATCGCCCTTGATGATCGCAGTCTGCGGTAAGTCGACGTCCGGCAGCGACAGGGCGTCGATCAGCAGGTGGTCGGGCGTTGCGGCAAGGTCAACGAGCGCGCGGGTCATGGCGAGGCGGGTGGCCGGGACTATGCCCATCGAGTCGATCTCAGATGACGATGCGGACCCGACGCCCACGGACCGCGCGTGTCGTTGAATCTGCTCGAAGGCGAACTCGCGCCTTTCAGGGGACATCTGCTTGCTGTCACGGATCAGCCCGGACCATGTTTCCGGGACTTCCCCAGGCATTACGACCGCAGCGGCCGTAACCGGGCCGGCAAGCGGCCCGCGCCCGACCTCGTCGATTCCGGCGACGCACCGGAATCCAAGAGCGCTCAGTCTATGTTCATGGGCGGAGTCGGGGTGTTGTCGGCCCACCACCAGGGTCCTCATTCAGCAGCGGTTCTGAAAGGCGGAGCCGGGCGTACTTCCGCCGTGTCGGCTGAAGCATAGCGCGGCTGGACGACGCATGTTGCTGACGAACTGGTGGACCGGCCGTTTAGCCGGACCGTAGGCGGGGAGAGGTTAGTTCCCCAGACCCCGCAACATGCCGCGGATGTACGCGACCTGGCCGAGGTGTTGCGCTTCCTCCACCAGCAGGTGCGCCAGGACCCAGTTGACCGTGGGGCCGGGATCCCGCCGCGGGTGGCTGAAGGTTTTGCCCAGGTCGTCGTCCGTCAAGCCATCGACATACGCGTTGGTGGCCTTGCGCACCTCGGCGTAGTACGCCATTAGATCATCCATCGGAAGCTCGGGCATCGCCGTCGCGTCTTCCGCCGACTGGCCCGCGCCGTGGTCTTCCGGTTGGAGGCCGAACTTCGAGTACCACTCGTCGTCGATCCAGACCTCAGTCGACTGGCGAAGGTACGAGTTGACCCATCGGTCCTCCACCCTCGCCATGTGCCACACCTGCCACGCGATGTTGTTCGACGAGGGGGTCGGCCGCCAAGCCAGTTCCACCGCCGTCAGGCCGTCGACAGCCTTTTCGAGGTCTCCGAGATACTCATCAAGCCCGCTGCGCACTACGTCGCGAAAGTCCATTCCCATCCTCCTTTTGCTCAGGCCGTTGCGGCGACTGCTGCCACGCGGTCCTCGCGCGCCGGCCTTCCGGCGTGCTCGATAATCCCGCCGCCCAGGACCTCCACTCCGTTATAGAACACCACCGCCTGGCCCGGCGTGACCGCTCGCTGCGGCTCGTCGAAGGCTATGACGGCGCGGTCGCCTGAGACCGGCGTAACCGAGGCGTCTTGCTCGCGGCCGCGGTACCGGATTGACGCCGTGACCCTGACAGGCGTCGAGGGCCGGACCCCCGAAATCCAGTTCACTCCGGATACAGTCAGTTCCATTTGCGCCAATTCCTCGGCAGGGCCGACTGTCACCGTGCCGGTGCCGGCGTCGATGCCGGTGACGAAGAGCGGCCTGTTCGACCCTCCCTTGAGGGGCAGGCCGCGGCGCTGGCCGATGGTGAAATTGTGAATGCCGTCGTGCCTGCCCAACACCCTGCCCTGCGCGTCGACGACGTTGCCCGGGGTCTTCGTCTCGAGGCGGAGTTCTACGAATTCCTTGTAGTTGCCTGCCGGAATGAAGCAGATGTCCTGGCTGTCCGGCTTGTCGGCGACCGGGAGTTGGGCGGCCGCGGCGAGTTGCCGGATTTCATCCTTCGTGTGCCCGCCGGTCGGCAATAGCAGCGTGGCGAGTTGCCCCTGCGTCAACGTGTACAAGACGTAGGACTGGTCCTTCGAGCTGTCCGCGCCTCTTTCGACGCGGTACGAGCCCTCGGACTCGCGCACCTGGGCGTAGTGGCCGGTTGCGACGAATTCCGCGCCCAGTGCCAGGGCACGATTCATGAGGAAGTCGAACTTCAGCCGGTCGTTGCAGGCGAGGCATGGGAAGGGCGTGCGGCCGCGTTCGTACTCAGATACGAAGTAGTCGATGACGTGCTTCCGGAACTCCTTCTCGAAGTTCATGTAGTAATGGCGCGCGCCAATGATCCGGCACACGGAGCGCGCGTCCTGCACGTCTTCAAGCGAGCAGCAGGAGCGGCTGAGGCGGCCTGCCCCCTCGAACGGGGCTTCGAACAGCCGCATCGTGACGCCGATAACCTCGTATCCCTGGCGCGCGAGCAGCAACGCGGCGACGGACGAATCGACTCCGCCGCTCATTGCCACGACTACCTTCTGTCTATTTGACGGAACTGCGTTCATACACTCAAGCGTAGCATCGACGGCCCGTGTCCCCTATCAATGTCGATGGCCAGAGAACGCGAGCAGGTTGCGCACCCGTGTGGGCGAGACTGTTGCGTAACCTCCGTGGGTGTCATTCTGAGCGCAGCGAAGAATCTCCCGCGAGTCACACAGCAGCAGCGCTCCGCCACTCTCATCCAGACCCTTCGGCTTCGCTCAGAGCCTGCCCCGCCCTCGATGCGGAGGTGACATGGAAGTATGGATCACCGCCTGCGTAACTAGCTATGCAAAGGACTCTGCGGGCCGGAAGTCGTGCTTGGCTATAATCGACGCAATGTCCCAGACCACGTTCGAAAACCTCCGGACGGAAGATTTCGCCCGCGTAGCGCTCGATGAGGCGTCCGAGAAACTTGCCTCGGACGTTGTGTTGCTCGACCTGCGCGAAGCTACGGACTTCACCGAATTCTTCGTCATAGCCAGCGGCGAGACCGACCGGCACATCGAGAGCGTCGCAGAGGACATCCGCCGCAAGTTACGCTCCATGGGCGTCCGCCTGATCGGGCGCGAGGGCACCGGCAAGGGCGGCTGGATCCTCCTCGACTTCGGCGGATTCATCGTCCACCTGTTCACGCGTTCAGTGCGAAAAAAGTACGGCCTTGAAAGGCTGTGGGGCCGCGCCCCGGAAATCGTCCGCGTCCAGTAACCGGACCAGCCGTTTGGCCCTATTCGTAAATCCAGGGGTCGACCGCGCGGCAGTAAGACGCAATCTCGGACTCGTCGAAGAACAACGACACCTCGCGGGCTGCGTCGTCCAGGTTGGCCGAACCGTGAACGATGTTCCTGCCGAGGTCCAGGCCGAAGTCGCCCCGTATCGTGCCGGGCAGTGACTCGGTTGGGTCGGTCACGCCCATCATCTTGCGGACGTTCGACACGGCGTTGGAACCTTCCAGCACCATTGCAACGGAGGGAGACGAGGTTATGAACGAGATCAGGCCGTCGTAAAACGGTTTGCCATCGTGCTCGGCGTAGTGGCGGGCCGCCAATTCATTCGAAATGTGAATGAACTTGAGGCCGGTGACCTTGAGGCCGGTCCCCTCGAAGCGAGAGATTACCTCGCCGATGAGGCCTCGCTGCACTCCATCGGGTTTCACGAGCACCAACGTTCGTTCCATGTGAATCCGTTCTCCTTTAGACGTTACTGCGAGTCTCTATTGTGGCGGCTTGGGCGGCGTAATGCTGGGTTCGCGTACGTACTGCGGACGAACCGGCTGCCTGATCCCGGGGCCGTCATACTCAAAGCGTTTTCGACCCAACGCGAGCAGGGTCCCGGGGTCTCGGGTTGGCGGTCCGTCAGTCAGGAGCCGTTCCCGTTCAACCTCGACCGCCAGGGTCAATGCCGCCTCGCCGCAGAACAGGGAGTCCGGCGGAACGTCGGCAGCCAGCTTTTCCGGCGGAGCGAGCCCGGACGCGACCTCCGCTCCATTAACGTACTGGGCCCAGGCGACCTCACCCCTGCCGGCCGGCAGCAGGGAGTAGAGCGAGGTGTCGCGTCCTGCCATTTCGACGTACGGCGCGACCTCGATTTCATGGGTTGAAATAGCGGCGACAGGCAGGTCACGAGGTGTAGCTAGACCGAAGACGACGCCGATTCCGACCCGCAACGAACTGAAGCCGCCGGGACCGTTCGCAACGGCGATGCGCGTGATGTCGTCCGCCGTGTGTCCGTACTCATTGAGCATGGCCACTATGGCCGGCATGAGTTCGGCGCCGTGGTTATGGTTCGACCTCCAGGAGCGGCAGACGACAGCCCCACTGCCTAAGTCGATGCCGACCCCGGCGAAACGCGTCGACGTGTCTACTGCCAACAGCAGCCCGGTTGAGTCCCGGCTCACGGTAAAGCCGCTTCCAGTATGTCGAACGCCGCGGATGCGCGGACGGAAAGCCGCGACGCCCGCTGCCCGAACGGCGTGATGACGATGGTGCGGACTTCCGTCGTTGGATTCACGTCTATCTGCATTAACAACCGGTCCTCGGGCAATTCACCCGCCGCCCGTTCGGGCCATTCGACGACGAGGGCGCCATCGTGAAGCGATTCGTCGAGGGCCAACTCGCGCGCCTCCCCCGGGTTCTCGATACGGTAGAGGTCGGCGTGCGACAGCCTGAGTCGACCCTGGTACTCATTCACGAGGACGAATGTCGGGCTGCGCGCAGGGGCGGCGCTGCCAACTCCATCCGCCATTCCGTGCACTATGCAGGTCTTTCCAGCGCCGAGTTCCCCGGTGAGGAACACCACGTCGCCTACTCTCAGGGACTCTCCTATGGCGCGGCCCAGCAGCCGCGTGGTCTCTTCCGAGGAACTGATCACGACTTTGGCCGCGGCGATGTGTGGCCTGTGAGTTTGAGGGTCAGCCGCCAAAGTGGTCCCACCCGTATTTGGCGACGGCAATGGCCGACCCATCGGCAGCCCTGCCCGTGACCGGCTGTTGCGATTCCGGTCGCCGCTCCGTAATTCGGCCGACTATGTGGAGTCGGCGCGCCAGCGCTTCGTCCAATTCCTGGAAAACTGGCCCGGGACCAACGACGATCAACTCGTAGTCCTCTCCCCCGCCGAGCGCCAGGTCGAGCCAGTCCTCCGGGTACTCCCTCTTCAGTTCGTCGGGGACCGGTACTTTATGTGTTGCTATTTCCGCTCCCACACCGCTCGATTCGCATATGTGCGCAAGGTCCGCCATCAGGCCGTCGCTTACGTCGATTCCACATCCGAAGCCGCCGTTGACCAGCGCCCTGCCCGCTTCCACTCTGGGACGCGGCCTGAAATGCATGTTCTTGAGGTATTTCGCGTCTCTTGAATCACGGCCTTCCGACAACGCCCGCAGCCCTCCGGAAGACCCGCCGACAGGGCCGGCTACCGCCACCAGGTCACCCTCTTTCGCCGCGTCGCGCCTGAGCAACGCCGGTTCGCCCGAATCGCGTATACCGGCCGAACCGGATAGGGCGACGGAAATGAAGAGCACTGCAGAACGTACTGTGTCGCCCCCTACGATTTCGCCGCCGAACTCGTTCGTCGCTGCGGCCATGCCCCTATAGATAGCCTCGATCTGCGAGGTCGAGACATCCCCCGTGACACCCAGGGTAACCAGTGCGTGCTCCGGCGTGCCGCCCATGGCCGCGATGTCGCTCTGGTTGCTCACGATCGCCTTCCAGCCGAGGTCGGACCAATCGATCTGGTCTGACCTGAAGTGAACGCCGTCGACCATGGCGTCGGAGGTGAGCAGTCCAACGGTCCCATCGCGGACCACGACTGCGCAATCGTCGCCTATTCCGATAAGCGGACCCTGGCCCGAGGCGGCACTCCTCTCGTCGGACAACAGCTTTTGAAGCCGCGCGATGAGATCGAATTCGCCCGTCCTGCCAGGTGCATCGGTGGGGGTGTCCAACATACGTTCGATTATACGTTTGGCCCAGTTGCGCAGCCCGGCAGTTGCGATCGGAGCGGCCATTGACTACCAATTGATGCGTCGGGACTAATTCGGACGGCTGTCAACTGCCTATAATCCCAGTCACCTGCCGCGTGGCGGGTCAGGCGTGCCGGGTGCCCAGCACGTAAACACGGTGCCGCCGTTCGACGAAATTGAAATCAAGGAGTTCGCCTTGCCGGTAGTAAACGTTCAACTCTACGAGGGACGCACGCAGCAGCAAAAAGACGACATCGCGAAGGGCATAGCCGAGACCATTTCACGTGTGGCCGAGGTGCCCATGGAAGCAACCGTGGTCATCTTCTCGGACACCAAGCGGTCCGACTGGCACGTGGGCGGCGAGTCGCAGGGGTCCTAGCAAGCAACCACCCTGCCCGCCTGGCGCGGGGCATACATCGCCGAAGTCAGCGGCGTTGACACCTTGCCGGGCCTCCGCTTGAATTAGTGGTGGCCCGCTAGCTCAATTGGCAGAGCAAGTGACTCTTAATCACTAGGTTCGGGGTTCGAGTCCCCGGCGGGTCACCATTCGGGAGGTGACCTGGTCAACTCAGGGACAGTATTCGCCATTGCCCCCGATTTCCCTATGCCCCGCAATCCGGGCGTCCGCGGTCCAGCGAATCCAACAGGTACGGAGTTGCTATGAACTTACTTAAGCAAGTGTCCGCCATATCGATGATGGTAATCGCCGCATTGGTCGGGGTTTTTTTCGTCATCAACCCGCTTCTGGACGAGTCCATCGACGTCGTCCTGGTTTGGCAAGTGCTTGACGTATTGATGGCCATCGGGCTCGGGGTGGCGTTGATCGTCAACTCCGCACGAAAGTGGACCGAAGGCGGCCGCGATCCGAACCTGCCGGTCACCCGCCGGTACGTGGAAATCAACACCGCCTTCTACCTGACCGTCGGCGTCACGGTCCTGTTCCTGCACAACTGGTTTTCGCTCCTGGCCTACGGGACTGACAGCCTGGACGGCAACCACCAGGCGTGGGTCATCTGGGCGGCCGTGGATGTTCTGCTGCCGATTACCCTGGGCCTGACGGGGTATCGGTTGTGGCGAAATAACTGACCTATAAAGCCCGCATTCTGGCGTGACCAGTAAGGAGGTAGAGCAGTGACCATGTTGAAGGGTGTGGTCGGGGCGGCGCTGTTCGTCTACACGGTCCTCTACATCCTCCAGGTCGTCTTCAGCAGCCTCTACGCCGACCTGCTATCGCCGGCCGAGGTCTGGGAAGTGATGAACTACGTCACCGCGGTGGGCATCATCATCGCGGCGGGAGTCGCATACGCGCACAAGCGGCGCCTGAGGCCCGAAACGCCGGCCGGGCAAACGATCGGCGCGCTGGCTGCGTTCTACACCACGCTGGCGCTGGGTATCTGGTTCTTCACCGTCTGGTTCAGGCTGCTCACGCTGGGCGAAGGAGAGTCTGTCAGCGAGGCCGACAACGTGATCTGGTCCCTCATATCCGTGATGAACCCGTTCGTCCTGGGAACGACCGGGGCGTCGTTGTGGAAGTCGGCGCTACGCGACAGGGCGGCATCGCGGGATTCCTGACGGCATTCCACATCTCTGCGGATAAGCGCCGCCTGTCCCGAAAGAGTTCTTAGCCGGGACCGATGTACTTTGCGCTACACACCCACGACGTGTGACTGGACTATCGTCAGCAAGGACCTGGCGCCTTCCACGGTCTCTTCCGAAGACTCCACTCCGATGCCCAGCGCCCAGAATATGATCGCGTTGATGATTATCACCGGAATCAAGGCGATGATGATCACAAATACGGCCCGGAGGGTCGAGGTGTAGTCAAGGCATTGCCGTACGGCAATCACCATGCCCACCAACTGCCACAGGAACGTCAAGAACACTATCACCCCGCCAACCACGGGCACGAAGACGAAGATATTGAATAGACCCGGAGTCTGAGCGAAGCCGGTGCCCCGAGCCAATTGTCCCCAGTCGGCCTCGGTATCCGCCGTTTTCAATAGTGTCGTTCCAACCAACCAGGCCATGAGCGCCCAGACAGCCCAGGAAAGGACTCCCCGGATTGCGCCGAAGGCCAGTCCCCTGCCAAAGTTGCCCTCCCCGTCCAGCACACCGCCCACACCGGCAGCGACGGCAACAGTAATCACCACGATTAGCGCCTGTATAGTGGCGCCACTGTCATGTTCAACTTCCTCGTACGTATCGGTATTAAATGTGGCGGCGCCATACATTCTGGCTAGCATCGGATCTGCCCACTTTCTCCAGTGACCTGTTCCATGACGCGCCGGGAAGTGCATGCTCCCGGGCGTTGGCATCGTACTACAGGGGCTGGCGACGGCCGAACTCTGCCAACTGTTCCCACGGGATCCCCGGTGGTTTTCGACCTTAGAATTGGTTTGCTGAGCATCGATGCGAGGGGATTTGAGTAAGCCTGACCGGTATTGGAATCGGATGAACGGAAGCCGCCAAACCGCCTCCGTTGTGGCGATCATCGCGGCTCTGCTGGCGTTCGCCTGCTCGTCAGGGGTCGAGGACGTAATTTCCCAGCCCACCAACACCGTCTCAGTGGGACCCCTTCCCCGTACAGGCAAGGAGATTTTTGCCTCCACCTGCGCCGTCTGCCACGGCGTCAACGGCGAGGGACAACCCAACTGGCACGTGCCCAATGAGGACGGCACGTTGCCGGCTCCGCCCCTGAACGGCGATGCGCATACCTGGCATCATGGGGACGGTCTCCTGTACAGGATCGTCAGCGAGGGCGGCGCGTTCCTGGAAGTCCCGAGCATCCCGAACTTCAAGAGCAGAATGCCTGCGTTCGGGGAACAACTGAACCATGATGAGGTGGTCGCAGTCATCACGTATATAAAGACCTTCTGGACCGGCAAGACCAGTCAAGGCCTGTCCATCGTCGAGTCGCAGGCGCTGGTCAGCGAGAACGACCCGTTTCCGGCGGACAGCAAATAGAGTCCAGCCGTTCTCGGAATCACTATGGCCTTGATAAACCCACTCGAGGTGGGAGCTGTCCGGGTTATTTTCATAGCAATTCCAAGTCACAACAGAAAAGGACCGAACCAACATGGCTCAGACCGTCAAATACGGCGTAATCAGCACTGCCCGAATCGGCCTCAATGCCCACATACCGGCTATCCAGGACTCGGTGAACGGCGAGGTGGTGGCGATTTCCAGTCGCGAACCGGAGAAGGCGAAGGCGGCGGCGGAAAGGCTCGGTATTCCGAAGCATCACGGCAGCTACGACGACTTAATCACCGACCCGGATATCGACGCCGTGGTCAATCCCCTGCCGAACACGATGCACCACGAGTGGACTATCAGGGCGGCCAACGCAGGCAAACACGTGATGTGCGAAAAGCCCATCGCAATGACCGTGCAGGAGGCCCATGAGATGCACGACGCCGCGGAGGCAAACGGCATTCAACTGGCGGAGGCGTTCACGCACAGGCTGACCGATCAGATGCGCTACGTGCGGGACTGCGTCGCGAACGGGGTGATCGGCGAGGTCACAGAGGTCAACGGCCGGTTCGGTTCGTACCTGCAGGATGTCGACAACAACATCCGCGCGAATCCTGACCTGGGTGGCGGCAGCTTGTGGGACCGCGGTTCATACCCCCTCAGCGCCATCCGGTTCGTCCTCGACGCCGAGCCAGAGGTCGTTTACGCCGTAAGGCGGGATTCCCTGGAACGGGACATCGACTCGACAATCGTCGGGTTACTCCGCTTCCCGGGCAACGTCGTGGGAACGGTATCGAGCAGCCTGGAGCAGACGATGACGAACCGGCTTTTCGTAGTCGGCAGCACGGGGACGATCACGGTCACCCACATGTTCGACGAGGATGCGCCCGTACTGGTTGAGGTCGACGGTGAGACGGAGGAGGTCCGGTTCGATGGGCCGTACCGATTCGTCACCCTCTACGAGCGATTTTCGGACACGATTTTGAACGAGACGCCGCAGGAATTCGGGAGGGAAGACTCGGTGGCGAACACGGCCGCGATCACGGCGATGCTGGAGTCGGCGGTTACCGGCATGCCGGTTGAAATTGCCAGCATGCTTTAGGGCATCCACGCCCAATCGTCATACCGGCAAAAGCCCGCGACTAACAACTCGCCCCATTCGTCTTATTTGCGCACCCGCGCGCAGGCCACCACCCCCCGTAGCGGCGGGTTTCAAACCCGCCTGGGTTGGGTGCGGGGTCAAGGCGCCGATCGGAGTCGAGGAAGACGAGAGGGGGTGTGGGTACCTGGTTTCCCCGGTATGTCGAAATAGGGAGTGGTTGATTGGCCCTCACCCCAACCCTCTCCCTTGGGATAGGGAGTTACGCACAGGTCTCTGGGAGGAGAGGGGGTTGACGTTGGAGGGGTGCGATGTTCCCGCGCCCGTCCCCAACGGGTGCCCACATCCCAACGCCCCTACGAGGTGGTTGGCGAGCGTGCGGGTGTGTTAGGGGATGGACGGTGTACCGCGCCAGGCCCGTGCCCCGTCGGTACCGGGTGATCCCGGTATGTCGAGATAGGGAGGCCGCGGGTACCGGATCGGCGCCGGCGGCGGTGTTAGCTACCCACCACCGGCTTGTTCCAGCGCGCTTCCAGCTGGTAGCGCGGGCTCCAACCCAGGACCCGTCGAATCTTGTCGTTCCGGAACTTGCCGTGCGGCAGGTCCGCGAACACGAAGAATGACTCGAAGTTCGAGTAGAGCCGCGACCCGGGCACCTCGACCGCGCAACGGATGGCGTCGCCGGCGTCGGGCCAGGCCACCGAAAACGGGGTGAGGTCGTCGTGCAGCGGCACAGTGTCGCCCGCGACGGTCGCCAGCGAGTCGGAGTGCATCATGTTGTAGTAGTGGAGCGTAAGCACCTCGATGCCGTGCCGTTCGGCGAAGATGCGAGTGATCTCCTGGCCCAACGACTTGGTCAGCGCGTAGAGGCGCGTGCCGGGCTGGGGCGGCATCTCGGGATTGAGGCCAAAGTCCCACTCTTCGTACTGCGGCCCCACCGTCTGGAAGTGGGGGCCGGTGTTTATGACTCGCCCGATGCCGTGCTTGCGCGCAGCGATCATCATGTTGTAGTTGCCGCGCGTGCTGACGTCGAACGCCACCTTGCGGTGTTCGCGCAAGACCGACAGGTTGACGATGACGTCCATGCCGGCCGCCGCATCCACGACGCCGTCGAGGTCCGCGGCGTCCAGCTTGATGTAATCGTGCCGGAAGCCTTCCGGCGCGTCGTTGATGTCGGTAACGCGCAGGTTGTGCCGGCCCTCCAGGGCCTGGATGGTCCAGGGGCCGAGCATGCCGTTGCCGCCGAGGATGAGGATATTCATGCGCCGTCCTCCGTGCCGCTCGCGGTCGGGTATTGCAGCAGTTCACCTGCCGCGTGCATCAGGAATCGTTGATTCGGGACCGGTGACTGCACGTGGATGTCCTGCCAGCGTGCAATATCTGCGGTCAGTGACCTTTCCACCGCCGTGAACACGTCGTCGATGGAGACTGCGGCGGACTCGCCGGAATCGACGGCCGCCTGGCGGTCGCCGCACACGAGCGGGAATCCCAGGCGCAGCGTGACGACGTCGATAAGGCTGTCGCGGGCGAACTCCTTGCACACGATCTCGCCAAGGTGGCAGGACAGCAACAGCGGGTCTTCCGAGGGGGGCAAGGAGCGCCATCTTTCGGTGACGGTGAGGTTCTCTTCGTAGTCTTCGAGGAGGCGCAGCGTGCTCAGGTAGATGCACCGGGACACGCCGGCTCCGGCTGCGGCCGTCAGCAGGTTGTAGGCGCCGCGGGTGTGGTAGTCAAGAAGCTCCGACGGGTCACCGGAGTCGACGGCGTTGTACCCGATGTGGATGATCGCGTCGATGCCCCGGACAACGTCATCAGTCGAATCCCCGTGGCCGAGGTCGCACTGGAAAATCCCATCCTCCGCCTCCCCGTTGTCCAGGTCCGTCAGCCGCACCATGTGGCTGGCCGACAGGTGATTGGCCAACGCCGCCGCCAGGCTGGACTTGCCCTGTGTAATGAGAATGTTCATGTGGCGCACCGCCCTGCTGGAGTGGATCGTGCCGGAAAGGCTACAAGGTTTGCAGGGTGGGCGCTATGGGGAAGCGGGAACCCTGAGCAGGGTCGCCGCACTTGGTTCGGTCGCGTGCCGGTTACTTCAGGCTGATTGTGTGGGGGCTGTTGAAGTACGGCAGGTTGCCTGAGTAGGGATCCCATGAGGTCACTTCCGGACGAACAGCCCATAAGGGGACAACATTCACGGTCGGGCTGTAAAGCCGCCAGTAATTGACGAAGTCCGTGACGCTCGCGTTGATCGCTCGCTTGGCGGCCGGTTCGTACTCGTCCTCGATGTCGTACCAAAGGAGGCCAACCTCGTCGGGGAACTCGAGCCCGGAGTTCCAAGAGCCGGCACGCGGCACGTTGTTGCTAACGGCATTGTTGCTTTTGGGAGTTGTGTTGCCGTTGGTCACCCATACCCATGGAATGTCTATTGACCGGTCAATAAGGGTAGACCTGCGGGCGCCGTACCCCGTCTTCTCGATCTTCGGTTCCAGTCCGCCGTCAATCCACATCTGGGCCAAGTTCTCCCCCAACTCTGCATCGATGACAGCAGCAATGTCAGGTGGCACCCAGTAACCGAACGAGAATCCGTCTTCGTACCCAGCTTCTTCCAACAACTGTTGTGCCGTGTCAGGGTCGTAGTCAATCTGCCAAACAGGGTCCCATTCTGCGTGGTCCGGAGTCCACCCGAACCAGGACCAACTGCGTTGAGCCAAACCACCGAAGATCTTCTCGCTCAGACGCTCCCAGTCGAGCATCATGGACATCGCCGTGCGCACCTTGCGCGCCCGTTCCATCGACTCGTCGTTGCCCCACTCACCGATCCACGGGTGAACGTCATCCGGCATGTAACCCGGGCGCCTGGTGACATCGCTGCCCTCACCCGCTGCGCCGAGGTAGTCTGTGGTGGCCCAGTAGTTGCCCGCGTACAGGACACCCTGGCCTCTGCCGTCGCCCATCTGCTGCACACGGCCGCCAGTCTCGTCCACAGCTTGGGCCACGAGCCTCGTCGGCAAGTCCGCAAGGTGGACTTCACCATTGACAAACGCGGTCATGCGTATCGAGTTTCCGGGAATCTCAACGAACTTCAACGTGTCGACGAAGGGTTCCCAACGCCAATGCGGGCGGACCGATTCGGACTCGATCACCTCGCCAGCAATCCAGCGGGTGGCCTTGAACGCCCCGGTCATGTTTTCGAGGTGCACCATCGAGCCCTCCTCACCGAGCCGCTCGAAAGCATCCAGACTGGTAATGGAAACAGTCTGCCCGTTGTAATTCGACTGCTGCCTGATCCAGTCCTCCTGACACCAGTCCCTGCACTTGACCAGCACTGTGCGATTGTCGACCGCTTCGATTGTCTCAATCCACGATCTCAATTGGCCTGCCCGGGCGAAATTGGACCCATCCGCGATGGCCTCACTGAAGCTGAACGCAACGTCTTCCGCGTCAACCTCGGCAAAGTCCTGGTCGTGGAACGGGATACCGGTCTTTATGACCCAGGTCAGGGTGTGGGCGTTGCGGTCCCACTCCCACGACTCGATCATGGACTTTGCCGGGTCTTCCTCTTCCAACTGGATTGGCGGAGGGGCATGCTGCATCCAGGTCAGCCCTTCGGTGAAGCCCCACATCTGCATTCGCTCAAAACAGGAACCGGTCAGGAACCGGTTATTGAAGATCGGTGGACAAATGGCTGGCACGCCGACTACCAGGTTGTTTCCCGCAGCAGGCTCCGGTGGCAATGTCGGAGCAGGGACCGGGGTGGCGGTCGGCTGGACTGGGACCGGCGTAGGTGTGGAAGTTGGAACAGGGGCAGCGGTCGGCGCGGGCGGTGGTGCGGATGTGGGCGTAGGGGCTGTTGCTGGGGCGATGGTTGACACTGGTGTCGCCGTCGAAACCGGAGTCGGCGTCGGGGCGGCGGCCGCGGTCGCTGCTACTGCGGCTTGAACTGTCGCTTCAAGGTCAGGTGTAGGAGAAGGCGTGTAGGTTGGGGTCGGGACTGCAGCGGCGGTGGCCGCCATAGCGGCTTGAACCGTGGCGTCAATGTTCGGGGTCGGAGTCGGCGCGGCAGTGGGCAGGGCTTCCGCCACGGCAGCCTCAACGCTCGCCTGTATGTCGGGTGTCGGCTCAGGCTCGGGTGACGTACAAGCGGCGACGGTGGTAGCAATGATCGCCGAAAGCACGATTCCGGTGCCGAAATTTCGGACAAATTCACGCATTCGGTAATACTACCGGCTGAATAGGGGCGAATTCGACCAATTCACGCGAATCCCGGTCTTGTCGTACCGCGGGTGGATGGCGGACTGCCCGGGTGCGCCCTTGATTGGCAATCTCGCGATAAACTCTACGCCGGGCGCTGAAATTGCGGCCTGTACAACCTCTTGCACCAAGAATTCCAGGGTTACTCCAGCATGGTCATTTCCGAACATCCCGCCTCTGAGTACGCAGTCATCGGCACAAGGCCGATCAGACACGACGGCCTCGATAAGGTGACGGGCCGCGCGATTTACGGCGCCGACATCCACCTCGCCGGCCTGGTGTATGGCGCGGTGCTGCGCAGCCCGTACCCGCATGCCCGCATCGTGAGCATCGACACGTCAAAGGCCGAAGCGGCGCAGGGCGTACTGGCGGTGATGACGGGCGCCGACGTGCCCGGTACTGGTCCGGATGCCGACCGGGTCATGGCCAGCGGAAAGGCGGTCTACCGGGGGCATCCGGTAGCGGCTGTCGCGGCGACGAGCCTCAACCTGGCGCAGGAAGCTGCCGACCTGATAGAGGTCGAGTACGAAAAACTGCAGCCCATCCTCGAAATCGAAGAGGCGATGAGCCCCGATGCCGAGGTCATTCACCCCGACTACCGCGGCGATCACCTTGGAGAGTCGGTGGCGGACACAAACGTGTGCACCCACCTGCGATACGTGATGGGCGACGTCGAAAAGGGGTTTGAGGAGTCGGAGGTGGTGGTCGAAAGGGAAGTGGACCTCGCAACCGTGCACCAGGGATACATTGAGCCGCATTCCGGGACGGCGCGCTGGGATGAACACGGCCGCGTGACGGTGTGGACGAGCACGCAGGGCATATTCGGGGTGCGGGACAGCACGGCCAGCATCCTGGGACTCTCTCAATCCGACGTGGTGGTCGAACCGCTGGAGATCGGCGGCGGGTTCGGCGCCAAGCTGAGCGTATATCTCGAGCCGCTGGCGGCCATCCTTTCGAAGAAGTGCGGCAGGCCGGTCAAGATGTACATGGACCGCAAGTCCGTGTTCGAGGCAACAGGCCCTGCGGCCGCCGCGATAGTGAAGATCAAGATCGGCGTCGACGGCGGCGGACGCATTCGCGCCGCGCAGGCCGACCTGCGTTACGACGCAGGCGCCTACCCCGGCTCGCCCGTCCAGGCAGGCGCGGTGTGCTGCTTTGCGGCGTACGACATCCCGAACATGCAGATCGACGGATATGCGGTGATGACCACGAAGCCGCGGACCTCCGCGTACCGGGCGCCCGGCTCGACGCACGTCGCTTACGGCGTGGAGATGGTGGTCGACGAGATTTGCAAGCAGACCGGCATGGACCCGTTCGAATTCCGGCTCCTCAACGCATCGCACGAGGGCGGCCGACGTGCAGACGGGCCGCTCTGGGGGCCGATCGGCACGAAGGAAGTGCTGGAGACGGCGCGGGCCACGGACCACTGGAACTCGCCTGTCGGGAACGGCAGCAACGGCAAGCTGAAGGGGCGCGGCATCGCCACCGGCTTCTGGCGCAACGCCGGACGGCGCTCAAGCGTGGACCTGGCCGTCAACTACGACGGCACGGTGGCGCTGACGGAGGGGTCGGTGGACATCGGGGGCACGCGTGCGGCCATCGCCATGCAGGCCGCCGAGGTGCTGGGCATACCGGCCGAATCGATTATCCCGACGGTAGTGAACACGGACAGCATCGGCTACACCGACAGCACCGGGGGCAGCCGGACCTGTTACGCCACCGGATTTGCCGCCTACGAGGCGGCGCAGATGGTGGTCGCAGAGATGAAGCGGCGGGCGGCAATGTTGTGGGAGATCGACGAGAGCGACATCCAGCACATGTGCGGCATCTACAGTTCGATTTCGGACCCCGAACTGCGAATGAGCTTCAAGGAACTTGCCGGCCAGCTAGTGGGTACCGGCGGGCCGGTGACGGCCGCCGCCGCGGTGGACGTCAGCGAGGCCGGGGGCGCGTTCGCCACGCATATCGTCGACGTCGAGGTGGACCCCGACACCGGCAAGACCGACGTGGTCCGCTTCACGGCGGTGCAGGACGTGGGCAAGGCGATCCACCCGTCATACGTCGAGGGCCAGATGCAGGGAGGCGCCGTGCAGGGCATCGGTTGGGCGCTCAACGAGGAGTACGTGCTGGACGATGACGGGGTGATGAAGAACAGCAGCTTCCTCGACTACCGGATGCCGACCAGCCTGGATCTGCCGCCGATTGACGCCATCCTTGTAGAGGTGGGCAACCCCATTCACCCGTACGGGGTGCGCGGTGTCGGAGAGGTGCCGATTGCGCCTCCGGTCGGGGCGATCGCCAACGCCCTGTTCGACGCTACAGGTCATCGATTCACGACCGCGCCGATGCACCCGGGCCGGATTCTCGAAGCCATGGGGAAGATCGGCCCGGGGGAATAGAGGGTCAACCGGGAGGACAGCCTATGGCCGGCCTGGTCTCAGAAAAGTGCGTCGCCTGCCGGCGGGACTCGCCGCCTGCGACCGAAGCGGACATCGAGGAACTCAGTCCGCAGGTCCCTGACTGGAAACTCGTCTCGGAAGACGGCATACCGAAGCTGACGCGCTCGTTCCGCTTTTCGAACTTTCGCGACGCGATGGACTTCAGCGCGAATGTTGGTGAGATCGCGGAGGAGGACGGTCATCACCCGCGTATCGTCACGGAATGGGGCCGGGTCAGCGTGGCGTGGTGGACCCACAAGATACGCAACATCCACCGGAACGACTTCATCATGGCCGCGAAGACCGACCGGCTGATGAACGGTTGATCGTCGGCTCCCATTATTCCGTCGTAGGGGCGTTGGGATGTGGGCGCCCGTTGGGGGCGGGGCTCGGCGACTGACGGGGTGCCATTTGGCAATCGGTCTGGGTCACAATGCACACGCACTAAGAGGGTGTCTAATAAGTCGTCGGAAACCGTTCGTGGCGAGCTTTCGGAATCCGTTCGTGGTGAGCCTGTCGAACCATGAACAGCGCGCCGACCCTTCGACAGGCTCAGGGTGAACGGAAGGGTTTTTAGACACCCTCAAAGACGGGACACCCGTCACGTACAGTCCGCGGCTTGCAGCAGTTGAATGACGGCCAACAGAGAATAAGACGGAAGGTCATAACGTGAAGTACGGTTTCAGCGTTCCAACCCGCGGCGCCCTCGCCAATGCCGACTCCCTCGTGACGCTCGCCCAGCACGGCGAGGAGTTGGGGTTCGACTTCGTTGGCGTTAGCGACCACATCATCATCCCGAAAGACATCCGGTCCCGCTATCCGTACAGCCTTTCCGGTGAATTCGCGGGCGCAGATCCGGGCGAGTGCCTCGAGCAACTCACCGTGGTTGCGTATCTTGCGGCGGCGACGTCGAAGATCAAGCTGCTGACCACCGTCCTCGTCCTGCCGCACCGCAATCCGGTGCACACGGCCAAGGTGTTTGCGTCGATCGACGTGCTGTCCGGCGGCAGATTGATCGCCGGGTGCGGGGTTGGTTGGATGAGGGAAGAGTTCGAAGCGCTGGGCGCGCCGCCGTTCGAAAGGCGGGGCGCGGTGAGCGACGAGTACCTGAAGGCCTTTAAGGAACTGTGGTCCAACGACGATCCCGAGTTCGACGGCGAATTCGTGTCGTTCAGCAACGTCCGGTTTGCCCCGCAGCCGGTCCAGAAACCCCATCCGCCGATATGGATCGGCGGCGAAAGCCCGCCTGCGCTGCGACGTTCAGGCCGGCTCGCCGACGCGTGGTATCCGATTGGAAACAACCCGCGGTACCCGATGGAGACCATCGAGCAGGTCAAGAAGGGCATGGAGACGGTCCGCAGGCACGCGGCGGAAGCGGGCAGGTCCCCGGATGAAGTTTCGCTGTCGTACTCGGCCGGCTGGTACACCGACGACGGGTCGACAATTGGCACGAATGGAGACAGGCGGCTGATATCGGGCAGCGCCGACCAGGTAGCAGGCGACATTGCCGCGCTGGCCGATGCGGGCGCCAGCCACCTGTCCGTTGGCATGCAGGCGGACACGCTGGACGACACGCTGCGGCGCATGGACAGGTTCGCGTCGACGATAATGCCGCGTGTAGCGGCTTAAGCACACGGGCTGGGAATACCACCATGGAAACGCGTCCTTTTGGCAATACAGGGTTGGAGGTCAGCAGGCTGGGCATCGGTCTTGCGGAGATCGGTATGCACCTCCCGGCGGAGAACCAGGCCAGGGCCTCGGTGGTGCTCAACACGGCGCTGGACAACGGCATCAACCTGCTCGACACGGCGGCCTGCTACGGCAACAGCGAAGAATTGATCGGCGACGCGGTGTCGCACCGGCGCGACGAATACATACTGGCGACCAAGTGCGGCCACGCGGCGGGGGACGAGACGGGCGAGGCGTGGACCGGCCCCACCGTGACCCGCAGCATCGACCGGAGTCTGCGGCGGCTGAAGACCGACCACGTCGACATCGTGCAACTGCATTCGTGCGACGTGGAGGTCCTCGAAAAGGGCGATGTCATTCGTGCGTTGGAGGATGCGCGTGAGGCCGGGAAGACGCGGTTCATCAGTTACAGCGGTGACGAAGAAGCGGCTGCCTGGGCGGTGAACAGCGGATTATTCGCCACGTTGCAGACGACCTTCAACCTGGTGGACCAGAACGCGCGTCGCGGTCTCCTGGCGGACGCCCGTAACGCCGGGATGGGGATAATCATCAAGCGGCCCATTGCCAACGGAATCTGGGGCGGGGGCGCGGACCAGCCGCGCGCGACGTTGCGTTTCGACGACATCAGCGCGCGTGTCGCAGCGATGATGAACGAGGGGCCTGTGCCCGGTGCGCCGGAAGACCGGATCCTGCTGGCGCTGGGATTCACGTTCGCGCACCCGCAGGTGGACACCGCCATCGTCGGGACGACCAATCCCGAACATCTGCTATCCAACATAGAGATGGTGAATTCGGGGCTGGGCCTCGTGGACGGCGTTGTGAAAGAGCTACATCGCCGGTTCGACGTGCTGGGCGCGGACTGGCGGCAGATTTCCTGAGGGTCTGCACACCCGTCGTCCGGGTGGAGGCCGGGACCCGGGGATGACCGGGGTTCCCCGATCGGAGTCGGGGACGAAGGGTAGCGGCAGTCGGGGATGACGAATTTGGCGGCCTCTCTTCGTAGGGGCGGGTTTCAAGAGCCTGTTTCATAAGTCGAACGCTCGTGACTCTATCGGTATGGGCGTAACTATTACCGTCGTCTTGGGTATCGCTCGATACGAAATACAGCCACCCTTACCGTCATTCCCGTGGAAACGGGAATCTCTGACGCTCGATCACAGGAGGCGGCCATTTTGTGAAACACGATCTTCAAACCCGCCTGGGGTGAGGGGCGGGATGGGGTCCCGGCTGGCATCGAGCCGCGCGGCATTCACAAAGGGCCGAAAACGGTCAGTTTTTGCGTGGGCGTATATGACGGGCTGGTTTGAAACCAGCCCCTACGGTGGGGGTGTCGGCGCAGTCTGTTATCGCTGGATGGGGGTGATGGCGGGGAAGCGACGTTTGCGGCGAATGCGGTTCAGCCACACCCCCGTACCATCCGGGGAGTAACCTAAGGAAATTCGTCCGACTTACGGACATCTCAGGCCTCCCGACGGACCACCGCACTGACCGATGGCACAAGACCAGGCCACGACGACCACAGACTTGCCGGTGACTCCGGGTGGGTTCTGGTCCCGCACGTTCGAATCGCTGAGCATCAGGAACTTTCGCTACCTGTGGTTCGGCTCGCTGCTCGGCATGTCCGGGTTCCAGATGCAGGCGATCGCCCGGACCATCCTGGTCGACGAACTGACGGGCAGCGCATTCATCACCAGCGTTGTCGGCATGGGGTGGGCGCCAACCCTGCTGATCTTTTCAATGGTCGGCGGCGTAATTGGCGACCGGGTAGAACGCAGAATGGTGATACAGGCGTCCCAGGCCGCGGCCGCGTTCCTGACGTTCTTCATCGGCACGCTGATCGCGATCGACATGATCCACTGGACCCACATGCTGGTGGCGTCGATGATCCAGGGGGCGCTCTTTTCGTTCCAGATGCCGGCTCGCCAGGCCGTTCTACCCATAATCGTCGGCAAGCAGCGGCTGACCAACGCCATCGCGCTCAGTTCCGGCGCAATGAGCATCACGGGCATCTTGGCGCCGGGCATAGCCGGCGTGCTGTACAACTTCGGCGGTCCGGAGGCGGTCTACTACTGCGTGGGCGGCATGACGGCGCTCGCCGTGTTCATAACCGGCTTCCTGCCGCGCATTCCACCGGAAACCGCTGCCCGTACTCGCAAAATGGGGGGAGAGATTCTTGACGGGATCCGGTACGTGGGCGGGAACCGGGTCGTGTTGCTGGTGCTCATCACCGGCATAGCCACGGCCATGATTTCCATGCCGTTCCGGATGCAGATGCCGGTCTTTGCAACGCGTCTCTACGATTCCAACCCTAGCGAAATCGGATGGTTGATGATGCTTACCGGCGCCGGAGGAGTCATCGGCACTATAGCCATCGCCAACCTGCGTGAGAAACACCCGCGAGGTGTGGTTTACCTCATGGGGACCATCCTGGGCGGAGTGGGGATCGGACTGGTCGCGTTGTTCCCGCAGTACATGTTTGCATTGCCGTTGATGCTCGTCGTCGGGCTCGCCAGCACCTTCCGCATGACCCTCGGCCAGTCGCTCACTCTCGAAAATACGGACGGCCAGTACCGGGCGAGGGTGATGGGCCTGCACATGATGATCTATGGCCTGACACCGCTCGGCGCGCTGCCGGTGGGGCGGGCCGTAGACGTGTTCGGGGCCCAGGAGACGCTGCTGGTGGTCGGACCCGCGCTCGCCGTGGTGGGCGTGCTGTCCCTGCTGGCGTCCCCGACTTTGCGGCGGTTGTAGTGAGGGTCACCTCTGCGGCTACCAGAGCTGTCAAAACGCCCGAACCTCACAAATGTCATCCCGAGCGAAGCCGAGGGATCTGAGACCTACGCCCCAGGGCACGCCATTCATTTGGCAACACGCTTTGGCGTTTGAACTTGCCACATGTGACGGGCCGCGGCGATCGAATGGCGTCTTAAGTTTCCCGGCCTGGTGCGAAGTCACAATCGGGCGGTTAGGCGCTTCCCGGCAATGCGTTGTACAAGGAAAGCGCATCCAACCCGTCCATGCCCCATGGGTACCGGGTTTCCCCGGTACGACGAGGGATTCCGAAGGTTCCCTGGCGGAGGGTTAGGGATGACTATTTGCTACCGTGCCTTTCACGCAGCAACGCCGCTCCCCGGCTCAGGGCGCAGAGCTTGAGGTAGGCCTCGTCCAGGTCCATGGGGTTGATGCTGGAGGGGGAGAACCCGCAGTCGGGATTGAGGGTCAGGCGTTCCTTCGGGACGTATTCCATCGCCGCTTCCGCCCGCGCCGCGACCTCCTCCGGCGTCTCGACGTGCCGGTCGGTGTGGTCGATGACGCCGAGACCGAGCGTCTTGTCGGACGGGAAGTTCTTCAACGCGCCGACCCCGCCCGCGTCCGGCGTCGCGAACTCCATCGCAAATCGCTCGACGTTCATGTCACCCAGAGCCTCGATGATGAGATCGTACGGGCCCTTCGTGGCGTGCTCGCGGTTGAAGTGCGCGTGGCAGAAGTGGACGCTCACGGGCACTCCTTCGAGTCCCTCGACGGAGCGGTTCACCGACCGCACGGACAGCTCGATCTCACGGTCTACGTCGGTGATCCCTTCGGCCTCCCGATAGGTGGGATCGACGAGCAGACTCAGCCAGGGATCATCTAGTTGGACCGCGTCTACGCCGAGTGCCGCGAGACGATGCACTTCCTCGTTGATTATCGGGACGCACGCGTCGATGAACTCCTCGCGGGTGGGGTACGCCGCGGTCGAGTGCTCCGCGCTCCACATGCGGCGTCCGACTGTGTAGGGTGAAGGAACCGCGACGATGATCTTCGAGTTCGTGCGCGCCCGAAGGAACTCGGCCTCGTCCGCCGCGATTGGACGGCGGTATGACATGCGGGAGGTCACGGCGGGATAGCGGGGGGCGTTGAACGACGGGGTGCCCAGCGTTGGGACGATGTCATTCGTGAAGCCAACCACGGCGTCGGTGAAGACCTTGACGTAGCTCTCGCGTCGCCATTCGCCGTCGGAGATGTAGTCGACACCGGCCCGTTCCTGTAACCGGATGGCCGACGGCACCGCGTCGTCGAGCAGCCGGTCCGCCGCCTCTGCGTCAATCCGTCCTGCCTTGCGTTCCTCGATCAGCTCGCGCACCCACTGTGGTCGCGGGAGACTTCCTACGACGTAGGTCGGAAACAGTGGCTCGGAGGGATTCATGGCTGGCTCGCTTTCGAGTGTGGGACTGTAGGCTACATGCAACGGTTCCTTTCCGCGAGAATTTCAGGAACACAGCAACAGAGTCCGAGGCTGCAAGAAGGAGTTAGTCGATGACCGAAGGCGTAAACAGGCAATGGACACTGGCTTCCCGGCCCGATGGCTATCCGGCCGCGGAAAACTTTGCGCTCGTTGAATCGCCGATCGGGGACCCCGGCCCGGGCGAGGTGTTGATGCAAACGATGTGGCAGTCACTCGATCCCTACATGCGCGGCCGGATGGCCGCGGCGCGGTCCTACACCGCGCCGGTTGACATCGGGGACGTGATGCAGGGGACGGTCGTCGGGCGCGTGGTCGAGAGCCGCGCGGCAGGGATTAGGTCCGGCGACATTGTCGAAGCTCGGATCGGTTGGCAGGAGTATGGCGTAACCAGGGCAGACCAGGTGCGGAAGGTTGATTCTTCGCTCGCGCCGGTATCGACCGCGCTGGGGGTGCTGGGCATGCCCGGCCTGACCGCCTACTTCGGGCTCCTCGACGTTGGGCAGGCAAAGCCGGGCGACGTGGTGGTCGTCTCTGCGGCGTCGGGAGCGGTGGGCGCGGTGGTCGGGCAGATCGCGTTACTGATGGGGTGTCGGGTCGTCGGGACCGCCGGCACCGACGAGAAGGTGGCGTATATCGTGGACGAGTTGGGGTTCCACGCCGGTATCAATTACAAGACCGAAGACGTGGACGCGGCACTGGGGTCAGCGTGTCCCGGCGGGGTCGACGTGTACTTCGACAACGTGGGAGGAGAGGTCACCGACGTGGTACTGAGCCAGATCCGGTACAAGGCGCGGGTGGTGATATGCGGGCAGATTTCGCAGTACAACCTCGCGGAGCCTGACTACGGGCCGCGGAACTTGCGGTACCTGCTGACGAACCAGGCGCGGATGGAGGGGTTCCTGGTGTTCAATTTCGCCGACCGTTACGAGGAGGCGCGCACCCGTCTGGCCGGATGGGTGAAGGAAGGGTCGATCAAGTACCGGGAAGACGTTATCGAGGGCTTCGAAAACGCTCCGCAGGCGTTCATCGGCTTGATGCACGGCGCCAACTTCGGCAAACTGCTGATCAAGGTGGCGGAGTAGACCGCCCCGCGGCCCGAATCACACAATTTCCTGCCCGCGAGTCCGGCCGCAGCGCGAAGAAATTCGGAAAGGCAATATGACAGTCTCCTCAACTCACGAATACGGCGTAGTGGTATCCAGGGACGTGATGGTCGAGATGCGCGACGGCGTCCGGCTGGCGACCGACGTCTATCGCCCGGCGAACCCGGACGGCTCGCCGGCGGACGGGCAATTCCCGGTCATCATCGGCCGCACTTCGTACGACAAGTCGAACCCCGTCCTGTGGATCAACCCGGTCCCCGACTACTTCACCCCACGGGGCTACGTCGTCTTGCTGCAGGACCTGCGGGGGCGCGGCCAGTCGGAAGGTACCGGCCAGTACTTCCACACGGCCAATGTAAACGAAGGTCCGGACGGCTACGACACCATCGAGTGGGCAGCGACGCAAACGTGGTCGAACGGCCGGACCGGGATGGTCGGCTCCTCCCACGGCGGCATCGTTCAGAACATGGCGTCGCTGTACCGGCCGCCGCACCTTTCGGCGCTATGGGTGGATGTCGCGCCCACCAACGCGTTCAAGTGGGAGGCCAGGCAGGGCGGCGCAATGGGCCTCCACATGTACGGGGCCATGTACCTGCACGGCTACGACGCGCAGGAAATCCAGCACGACAAGGAAGCTGTGCGGCGGATCGAAGAGGGGGCTGAAAACCTGCGCGATCGCATCTGGGACATGCCGCTGCGGCTTGGCAAGACACCCATCGCCGCCGTTCCCAACCTGGAAGAGGTGCTCTTCCACTACTACTACGACGGCGCTTACAACGACTGGTGGGGACACGAGTGCCTGGACCAGACACCGTACTTCGCCCGCATGGCGGACATACCTGCCGTGTACAGCTCCGGCTGGTACGACCCGTTTGCCGCCGACGCTTCGGAGCAATTCGTGCAGATGGCGAAGCAGAACACGTCGCCGCAGCGGCTGTTACTGGGTCCCTGGAACCACATGCGCATGCGAGGTCGCGGCTCAACGGCTGTGGGCGACGTGGACTTCGGCGGCGCCATCCATTGGGGCGACCGGGTCTACAACCAACTGCGTCTGCGGTGGTTCGACCGTTGGCTAAAGGACATGGACAACGGGGTCGACGACGACCCGCCCGTGCGGATGTTCGTGATGGGCGGCGGCGACGGGCACAAGACTCCCGGCGGCCGGTATTTTCACGGCGGAGAGTGGCGGTTTGAAAATGAGTGGCCGCTGAAACGGGCGGCGCAAGAGGTCCTGTACCTGCGCGCCGGAGCCGGACTCTCTGGCGAGCCGGGCGAAGACGGGGACGAAGGCGTTTCGTGGGTGCACGATCCCGAATCTCCGGTGCCGACCGTTTCGGGGAACGTGACCGGCTTCTACGAGTGGGTCAAGGTGCCGGAGGACCTTGATTCGGCTTACATCCCTCCCAGGGCGCGCATGCAGTCGATGGTCTACGACGGGCCGCGCCACCAGAAAGAGTCGCCGGACGTAGTCGGCGCGCGTCCGCCCTACCCTCTCCTGGTCGACCGCGAAGACGTGGTGGCGTTCCAGTCGGCCCCGCTCGAGGCCGACATGGAGGTGACCGGGCCTATCGACGTGGTCCTATGGGTCTCGTCGACGGCCACCGACACCGACTTCACGGCGCGGCTGGTCGATGTGTGCCCGGCGAACGACGACTACCCCGAGGGCTATCACCTGCCTATCGCCGATTCCATCCTGCGGGCGCGGTTCAGGGAAGGGTTCGACCAAGAGGAACTGATGACTCCGGGGCAGTCGTACCGGATCCGGATCGAGTTGCCGCCGATTTCAAACATATTCGGGGCGGGTCACTGCATTCGCGTAGACATAGCGAGCAGCAACTTCCCGCGGTTCGACGTGAATCCCAACACGGGAGAGCCCATCGGCCGTCACACCCACACCGTACCCGCCACGAACACCGTGTACGTGGACCGGGACCGCCCGTCCCAGATCATGTTGCCAGTCGTGCCTATTGAGTGACGAACCCGGCGGGGACGCGCCGAACCCGGTTACGCACGAACCCACCCCGTAGCGGCGGGTTTGAAACCCGCCGTCCGCGAGACCAACGACCCCTACGATTGACAGGGCCAGGCGGAACGGGGCCTGCTAGACCGGCAGGAACTTGATGCAGACGGGCATGGGCACGTCTATGACCTGGCCGGTGGCGGTCAACTTGCCGGTCTCGGCGTCTCGGCGGAACTCGACGATAGTGTCGGTGCCCTCGTTGCCCACCAGGACGATGTCGCCGTCGGGATGGATGTTGAATCCCCTCGGCGTCTCGCCCCACGTATTTTCGTGTTCGATGAAGGTCAATTTGCCGGTTGAATCGTCGAACGCGAATATGGCAAGGCTGTGGTGGCCGCGGTTCGAGCTGTAGACGAACTTCCCGTCAGGCGAGAAGTGAACGTCCGACGTGGACGGCTGGTCGCAGGTCTCTCCCTGGAACGTGGACTCGGTCTGGATGTGGGTCATGCCGCCGGTGTTCGTGTCGTAGGCGTATGACGAGAGTGTCAGGTCGATCTCGTTGAGCACGCAGACGTAGTTGCCGCTCGGGTGGAAGTCGATGTGCCGCGGGCCAGCGCCTGGGGCCGACTCGACCGCCGGCGTGGCGGCCGGGTTGAGGCAACCCGTTTCGCCGTCCAGTTCATAGACCATCACCTTGTCCATGCCTAGGTCCGCCACCAGCACGTGCTTGTTTGCGGGGTCGATGTTCGCCGAGTGCGCGTGCGGGCCTTCCTGCCGCTCGACGACCACCCCGGAACCGCCCTCATGCTGGATCACGCAGACCGCCTCCCCGATGCTTCCGTCGTCCTCCACCGGGAACACCGCGGCGCTGCCCGACAGGTAGTTCGCGGCAATCACCCAGCGCCCGGTGGCGTCGATGGTTATGTGGCATGGCCATGTGCCGCCGGTCGTGCGCTGGCTCAGCAGCGTCAATTCGCCCGAATCGCGGTCGATGGCGTACGCGGCGGCCCCACCTACGTTCTCCCCACCAAAATTGTCGATTTCCGATGTCGCATAGAGGTAATTTCCGCTCGGGTGCAGCACCACGAACGACGGGTCCACGATGCCGCCGACCACTGCGATCTGGGTCAGCTTCCCGGTGGCGTTGTCCATCCGGTATGTGTAGATGCCTTCGCTGTTGGACTTGGTGTAGGTGCCTACAAATACCAGGGTCTCGCCGCTCGATGATCCCATGGATGTTCCTCCCTGTCGGCTGGTAGAGCGCTGCACGAATGGGCCAGCCTCAGCCGTGCGCCGGTGATCGGTCTGTTGTCGCGGCACAGTATCACAGACCGCGACGGCGTGACGGTAGTCCAGTAGGGTTACTGGCCGTCCTCTCCCCTGGCTCCAGGATCGCGGCCACCGCCGCCAAAGCCGCGAATGCCCTCCAGGTCCACCCCATCCGGGGCGACGCTGACAACACGGGCGTCAATCTTGCCTTCTTCATCTGCCTGGCCGATCACCGTGACCCGCATGCCGGCTTCCAGGTCTGCGATGGTCCCCTGGCTGGTGTCGATGACGAGCGTTTCGTCGTCGACTGATATCGGTAGAGGGCCCTGCTGGGTCTCGAGCGTGAAACCGCCGTCTTTTGTATCCGCAACCGCGCCGACCAATGGTCGCACTGCGCCTAATTCAATTCCACCCGGGGCGCCCTGGCCACCGGGCCCGCCTTGACCGCCACCGAGTCCTCCGAACCCGCCCGCGCCGCGACCGAAACCGGCCTGCCCTTCGGGGAGGATGGTGACAGTGCGGGCGAGATTGCTGCCATCGACGCGTTCGCTGATCACCATTACCTGGGTGTCATCCGTCAGCGCGGATGGCTCGAGTAATGAGGTTATGTTGATGGTGGTGTTCTCCCCCAGGTTGGCCGTGACCGTGGAGAGCTCCGTTGCCACGGTGATTGTGTTCCCGTCAACGTTCTCAATGGTCCCTGCGGCCTGGCTGCCGCCAAAACCTCCGGGCGCAAATCCCCCGGGTCCAGGTCCGCCCTGCCCGCCGCCGAACTGCTCCCGCAACCGTTGGAACACTTCCTGGGCTTCTTCCTCGCTCAGTTCCCCACTTTGGAATCGTTCTCGCAATTCCTGCAACTCATCGGGGGTCATTGGAGGAGCATCGGCGGACACGCTCTCATCATCTTCAGAGGCCTCATCCGATTGGGCCGCGGGAACAGTCGCAGTGGGCGCCGGTTCAGGTGAAGGCGTTGCCCGGGAACCCGATGGAGTTGGGAACGACGAAATGTCGGCCGTCGGCAGTGAGGCGACGGAGCCTTCGTCGTTTCCGGACCCGCAGGCAACGGCGAGAGCGACAAGCGCGGCCACGGCGATCGCGAAAACAAGTCTTTTCATGGGAGGGTTTCCTCGAAGGGAATCATCCAAATGTGTTTCTACTCGTAGCGCAGCGCGTCGATCGGGTGAAGCCGCGATGCGCGGACCGCGGGGTAGATGCCGAAGAAGAGGCCAATGCCGGCCGATACGGCCAATGCGAGAAGAGCGAACTCACTGCTGAAGCTGGTCGAGAAGGTCTGATTCCCTAGCGAACGACCGTCAACCAAATTGGTCATCCAGTAGCCCAGTCCACCCCCCAGCAGGCCGCCGCCGATGCTCAACACCGTCGCTTCGGCGACGAACTGGAAGAGGATGTCGCGCCGCTTGGCGCCCATGGCCTTCCGTATGCCGATCTCGCGCGTTCGTTCCGTTACCGACACGAGCATGATGTTCATAATGCCGATGCCGCCGACGAACAGCGATATTCCGGCGATCACGCCCAGGAAGACCACGAGGGTGTTCGTCGTCTCTTCCAACGTTTCGATGGTGCTTTGCTGGCTGATGACAATAAAGTCGTCCTCACCGGTAATGCGGTGGCGCAGGCGAAGAACCCCGCTCGTCTCTTCTATACTCCGCTCGATGTCATCCACGTCTCGCACCTGGACGTTGATGAGGTCTACGACGACGTCGCCGCTCGTTGTTCGTCCGGCGCTGAGCCGGTAGTAGGCCGTGGTGATCGGAATCAACACCTGGGTGTCGAATGTGCCGAACCCGCCCCCGCCCTGGCTCTCCAGTGTTCCGATCACCCGATACCGCCGGCCGTTGACTCGGACGTGCTGGCCCACAGGGTCGAGGTTTTGGAAGAGTTGTTCCGCCACGGTGGAGCCGAGCACGATCACTTCGTCCCGGTTTTCGACATGTGGTCCCTTGATGAACATCCCGCTTGCGAGGTCGAGGTTTCTCGCATCGAGGTATTCGGGAGTGACGCCGGCCACCTGGGCAAAACTGTTCTCCCGTCCTGCTGCCAGGGTCGCGAAGGAACGAATTTCCGGGGCGGCGGCGAGGACCGTCGGAGCGTACACGGGATCCACCAGCGCGTCGGCGTCGCCCAGGGTCAGTTGCCCATCCTCCCCGCTCGGCTGGACGAACAGTAGGTTCGTTCCCAACCCCTGGATGATTCCCGTTATCTGTTCGGTGGCGCCCCGTCCGATGGACATGAGCGTGATTACGGCCGTCACGCCAATGACGATGCCGAGGAGGGCGAGCCCGGCGCGGAGCTTGTTGGCCCCGAGGGACGAGATGGCGGTCCTGATGGTTTCGAGGGGTGACATTCGTTAGTTTGCTATGGCGGACGGGCCCTGCGTTCAGCTTCGGGCAACTTCGGCGACCAGTTCAGGTTGCTGGCGCCGGTCATCGAGCACTCTGCCGTCGAGCATCGTCACCACCCTGCCGGCGTGTGACGCGATGTCGGGTTCATGGGTGACTATTACAACCGTGATGCCCGAACGGCGATTCAATTCCTGGATGACCCACATGATCTCGCGGCTCGAAGCCGCATCGAGGTTTCCCGTCGGTTCGTCGGCCAGGAGGACCGAGGGGTTTTTGACCAGGGCCCTTGCGATGCCGACCCGCTGTTGCTGTCCGCCGGATAGTTCAACCGGCTTGTGGTGCACCCGGTCGGCCAGTCCCACCTGCGCCAGGGCGTCAAGCGCCCGCTGCCGCCGCCCCTGCCCGTTGCCGTATAGCAACGGCAGTTCGACGTTCGTAAGGGCGGAAAGCCTTGGCAGGAGGTTGTAGGTCTGGAAGACGAACCCGACCTTGCGGTTCCTTATCGCGGCGAGCCGGTCGTCATTCAGTTCGCCGATGTCTTCACCGTCCAGGAGGTACCTGCCGGAAGTTGGTACATCCAGGCAGCCGATGATGTTCATGATGGTCGACTTGCCCGAGCCGGACGGCCCCATGATGGCGATCAGTTCGCCTCGCCCGATCGTGAGGCTGACCCCCGCGAGCGCGTTCACCTCGATGTCGCCCATCCGGTAGACCTTGGTGACATCGTGCAGTTCGATCACGTTGTCTTGCATGCCAGTCATAAGCTCGCGCCGAATTCAGCCATGTCCAACGGTCGCATCATCGGCCACCGCCACCGCCGCCAGGCGGCCGTCCGCCCCCGAACCCGCCTACCGCCCGGAACGTGGCGCCCAGGCCGCCGAACTGGTCTGTGCCGGTCCCGACCACCTCCATGCTGATAGTTTCTCCCTCTCTCAGTCCCTCCTCCACCACGACCCAGAAATCGTCATTGATTCCGAGGGTCACGGGCCGATCGATCACGTTGTTGCCGACTACGACCCTCACCATCGGCGCCTGCACGGACCCGTACAGGGCTTGCAGCGGGACAAGCAGCGCGTCGGTCTGTTCGCGGATGATCACCTGAGCCGTGGCGCTCAGGCCTTCGGGCAGTTGGATGTCCTCCGTGGATTCGACCCTGATGGTCACGGGGTACGTCACGATGCCCTGTTGCGCAGTGCCGGAGGTGGCGATCGAGGAAACGGTGCCCCGCAGGATTTCCGTGCCCAGGGCTTCCAGGCTGACGTAGGCTTCGGCGCCGGTCTGCAGGAACAGCACGTCGATCTCATCGACGGCGCCGCTCACTTCGACCACCGAGGGATCGGCGATTTCCATGACCTCGGTGTTGGCGTTGACCTGCTGGCCCGCCTCGACGTGGACTGCGACCACGATGCCGTCGAACGGAGCGCGCAGTGTGGCGTTTGCCAGATCGGCCGTGGCCGTTTCCAGCGCGGCCTTCGCGGAAACCACGTCCGCCTGCCGCAGTTCGATCTCCAGTTGATCGACTGAGTTGTACTCTTCCAGCGTCGCTTCGGCTTCTGCGAGCGTCTCCGCGGCTAACTGCACGGCCGTTTGCTTGACGACAACATCGAGTGGATCGGGGTCTTCCAGCAGGGCCGCGAGGGCATCTTCGGCATCTGCGAGCTTTGCTCCAGCCAGCTCGATTTCCCGGTCCGCCAGTTCGACATCCAACTCGTTGGCCTGGGTGAGTTCGGACAAAATCGTCTCGGCGTCGAGCAGGTCTGCGCGAGAGGACTCGACTGTGCTGTTTTTTGATTCGAGCAGCAGTTCGTCAGGTTCGCCGGTCAGTGAATCAAGCGTCTCGATGGCCTCGGTCAACCTGGTCTCTGCCAGGACTATGTCCTGCCGGGTCGACTCGTATTCAATCGAATCGGGCCCTGCTGTCAGATCGGACAGGTCTTCCTGAAGTGACCTGAGTGTGGCCCGTGCGACCGTCAGCGCCTCGACCTTGCTCTTGATTTCGGAATCGGTGGGCTCCGACTCGGATACGTCGACCAGGTATTCGTCCAGGGCCTGGCGCCGTTGCTCCAGCGAGTCTTCCGCAGTGGACACCGCGACGCTCGCCTTTCTGATCTTTTCGGCCTCTTCAACCTCGATCGTTGCGAGATCAGAAGATAGTTCGACCACGATTTCGTAGGCTCCGATGAACTCATCCTGAATGCACGCACGGAACGGGCCCGGTGAGAGGTTCCCGCAGTCGACGAGGATGTCGCCTGGGTAGAAGAGCGCCCATGTGAATATCACCGCCTCGTTCCACGGGGTCGCTGGATCGTCTTCGAGCACGCCTTCTTCGGACCGGGCCATCAACTCCGCAATGCGGGACTCCCCGAAGAGACTGTGGAGGTCGGCATCGTGTGCAGCCAATATCGCGTCATGGGGCAGGTCAAAGCCCGGCGCGATGTTCATCCCTAGCCACTTCACGAAAACGGCGTTGTAGTCGGCCTGGGCGGTTTCGAGGGTGCCCGCGGCGTCTCCAATCTTGTCCTTGGCGTTGCGTTCCGCTGTGTTTAGATCGAACTCTGCTCCAACCAACGTGTCCGCGGCCGAGTCGATGTCGCCCTGGTATTCGGCGATATCTTCGGCCGTGGCGGGTGTGGTCGCTTCGTCAAGCGCTGTCTGAGCGGTCTCGACATCGAGTTCGGCGTCGGCGACGGCTGCCTGGGCCCTCGCAAGGTCCAGGGGGTCGACGTTTGTGAGAATTTCAAGGGCATCCCTGGCAGCCTCGAGATCCAGCCTTGCTTTGGCAACGTCGCCCTGCGCGGCAGCGATATCGCCGCCGGTCGGATCGAGCAGCGCGTCTAGGTCATCCTCCGCGACCTGCAGCGCGAGGCGCGCGGCAGTGACGTCCGACTGGGCTTTGGCCATTGCCTGGAACGTCGGCGTCACCAACGTAACCTTGTTTTCGTTGGCGGAATCGAGTTCAGCGGTCGCGTTCAGGATGTCGATGCGGGCCTGTACAAGCAGGTCGGGCGAGACGACACCCAGTTCGTTCAACTCTTCTTCGGCGTCCTGGAGGTCGAGCCGCGCATTCGCCACGTCCGACTCAGCTTTGGCGATCTGTGCCGCCGTGTAGGGACTCCGGGCATCGTCCAGCGCCTCTTCGGCGTTGCGCAGGTCGACTCTGGCCTGGGCTACAGCCTGCTCCAGGTTGGCCGCGGTCTCTTCGTCCAGCCTCGCCAGCGGGTCGCCGGCGGAAACCTCATCACCCTCTGACACGCCGACTTCCGAGACGACTCCCTGCCGACCGAAGGACACGGTCTCGCGGGTCGCGTACGTGAGAGTGCCGGTCACGGAGACGTCGTTGACCAGGTTGCCGCGTGTAACTGGGACCAGTTGCGTCTGGACCGCGTCGTCTCGGTCGCCGGAGTCCGTTAACGCGTTGAAGCCGTAGAACGCCCCCACGGCCACAGCGGCCAGGAGGACTACCCCGGCCCATAGTTTCCAGGACTTCAGCAGATCGATGGCTTTTTTGAGCGTGATGGTCTCTATTCCTCTTAGATAGCCCGTGGTTCAGTTACGTCTCGCTGATGTGGACAACGACGGCGTCCAATTGGCCGATTTGCCGTCAGCCACAGTACCGACCATGTTTGAAGATTCTGTGAAGACCATGAAGCCCCTGAGCGCTGCCTGGCGCGGCGTCCGCGAACTCGTGAGCGCCCGGCCTGCCTCACCTCTCTACAATGCCACTATCCCCGAAGGTTTTGTCATTCATTGCCGCCGAACTGGACCAGGAGCTGCACCCCATGTCCCGACGCAACCTAGTTTTCATCATGAGCGACCAGCAACGCCGTGACTCGATGGGTTGCTACGAGAGCGAGTGGGCGGAGACACCCCACCTCGACGCGCTGGCAGATTCCGGCTACCTGTTCGAGAACGCCTACGTCACGCAGCCGGTGTGCACGCCGGCACGCGCCTCCATCATGACGGGGCTGTACCCCCATACGGCCGGCCCGACGGTGAATAAGATGGCCCTATCGCCAGACACTCCCGTCCTCGCGGAGATGGTGTCGGAGGACTACTTCTGCGGCTTCATGGGCAAGTGGCACCTGGGCGACGACGTCGCCAGGCAGCACGGGTTCGACGAATGGATTAGCACCGAGGAGTCCCACCGCGAGACCTACACGCGAAGGGAACTCCGGCGCTCGTTTTCCGACTACCACCATCACCTCGTAGCCAACGGGTTCGAGCCGGACCTGGAGGTCGGCGGCGGCATGACTTTTTCGCCTCTCGCGAGGGCCCGGCTGCCCGAAGAATTCCAGATGGCGTCATTCCTTGCCGACCGCGCCGAGGCGTTCATCGATGAAAACAGTGACCGACCATTCATCCTGTACGTCAGTACGTTCGAGCCGCATTCGCCCTACGACGGGCCATTCGACGACCAGTACGACCCCGACAGCCTCCCATACGGACCGGCGTACCTTGCGAGGCCGGAGGGCGCCGCACTGGTGAACCGGATCCGCGCCGACTACTTCATGCAGTACCTCCACGCCGGGGACATCGGCGAGGACACCTACATGAGGGACACGCTGGTGCCGGGCCATGACCTTTCGACCGAGGCGGGATGGCGCAGGTTGCGGGCTCAGTACTACGGGAACGTGACGCTCGTCGACCGGATGGTGGGAAGGATTACGGCCGCCCTCGAGCGCGCCGGGGTTGCCGACGACACCGCGATCGTGTTCACCACGGACCACGGCGAGATGCTGGGCGACCACGGGATGTTGGAGAAGCGGTCGTTCTACGAGGAGGCGTCGCGCGTGCCCCTGTTGATGCGCGTGCCGTGGCTGTCAGCCGGCCAGCAACGGGTGGATGGCAGCGTAGGGCACATCGACCTCGTTCCGTCGATCCTCGACCTGCTCGGCGAGTCGCAGCCGGACCACCTCGAGGGCAAGAGCCTGGCGCCCGTGCTGCTCGGCGAAGAGACGCTGGACGACAACGACGTTTTCATCGAGTGGAACGGCATCAGCCCCGAGACGCGGGACCGGTTCCTGGGAAGCGGCGCAATCAACCGGATGCTGGCCATGCCCTACCGGTCGGCAATCTCAGACCGCTGGAAGTTGAACCTCTGCGCCGGCGACCAGGGCGAACTGTTCGACCTCCGCTCGGACCCCCACGAGCAGACCAACCTCTTCGACGATCCCGCCCACCGAGACCGCATCCGCGACATGGCGGCCCGCATACGCATGTGGCAGCACGAAACGGGGGACTCGGCGGCGCTGCCGGGGGTGTAGGTGGGTGTTGGGAGGCGGCAATTTGACGCGATCCACATTGCCGGGCAGTTCGTTGTATTCGGAGCACAAGGCTGGTGGCTGGTAGAAGTGAAAGCAGGGATTGAAGTTGCGTCGTAATTGACCCATACCAAAGTGGCCAGTAAGATTCCGTCGACCGCTACAAAAACCTGGATTACTTCTGGGAATTACGAAGAATGCTGAGAAAAATATTTAGCATCACAATCGCCGCTAGCATAGTTGCCGTCGCGGCCGGGATTGGATGGGTAGGCTTCGTCGAGGTAGAAAAATCCGAAGCTGCGCACGCCGACGCAAATTTTACATTGGTAAATCATCAAACTCAGAGAATGGGCCATTCGCTAAACGACGCTGGTGCTTTCATCAGCTCTGAGATCGGCGTGAACATTGGACAAATAACCGACTTATCCGCCCTTCTCGATGAGTGGTCCCCCAAGTACCAACAGGCCCGAATCGCGTACCGTAAATTTGATGCGGCAATCCTCGCAGCCGAAGACAGTGCTGATGCCTACTTCGCGGCACAAAAGGCGCTTACCGAATTTTTGCACAGCGAGGAATTACGCGTACAAGCGCGATCGGATGATGCTGCCGAGTTTGGACAATACCAACTGTGGAGGGAGCGTGCTGTTGTTGTTCAAATGGAAGCTTTAGAGATTGTGCACCATTTAACCGACATGGATACTACGTTGCAGAAATTGAAGCTGCGGTCAGATTTTTCGTTCGACACAGAGGGCTTTAGTGAAGTCCCATCCGACATATTGGCCCTCGAAGCGGAATTGGCTCAATTCCAAATTGCTTCCGACAATATCCGCGAGGCAATCGGTTCGCCTTTTGATTCCAAGAGTTGATTATCATGTCTTCGCCATCCCCAATCTTACGCGAACGTACCACGTTTGCTATGCGTCTCATAACGTACTTGGCTACGTTGGCGATAATGGGTGCGTTTTTCTTACCTTGGACAAGACTTGACGGGATGAGCCAGGCAAGCAGTGGCGCGGAACTAATCGTATTGGCGGTATCTCCGTCTTTCAACTACCTCGTCGCAGTCTCGACACTTCAAACCGCAGTGCTCATAGGATGTCCCGCTCTTTTGATTTCATCGGCCACTTTTGTTTCGGTGAAGTATGCACGGCGCCAGACTGCCCCGCTTGCCACATGTCTCGTGTTCGCGTCGTCAGTGTCGGTCACCTATGGCACTCCGGACCTAACCACAAGTAGCGGATTCGGCACCTTGGTTGGCCTTACGCTGATAGTGGTTTTGTCGGCGGTCTTGCTTATCCATCAGGGGCTTATCAAACTAAGGGGCAAGTTGTACGATCGACGCAAACTACCCACCGCGTACCAAGCTCTTTCTGTCATAACTGGCAGCGGCCACTACCGATGGAGTGAAAGGTAGGCCGATTCATTGCCTACCCATCTGGTCTCACAGGAATCGTGTGGCTACCTCCCAGACATTCCTAGCGGCCTGGCGCGCGCGAGTCCTCGGATGCATATGATTCCCTCGGGTGTCAGAGTGGGCGGTTCACCGTCTATCCAAGGTGAGAAGCTGAACTAATTGTGTCCCACAGCTGATTCTGGCGCCATTCGGTGGCCGCGACAGGCACACATATAGACCCTCGGACCTACTGCCAGCCCGTCCATCTTGGCCGGGGTGCCACGCGCAAGCAAGCGAGCAACCCTAGCTAATATTGGGGTCAGTGTACATGTCTACCGGGTAGATCTGGCCGGGGGTTAGTTCCTTGAAGTCTTGCGGTAGACCTGCACGCGGAAGCGGGCGGCGTCTACTACGAAGACGCGGAACTCGTCGTCGACGCTGACCGTGGTCGGCCGCCAGAAGCGCTTCTCGCGGTCGAGGTCGGGGATGTAGTCCCGCTAGCGGAGGGCGTCCGACGACTACGCCAAGTCAAACGGCGACTTTGTGCCGACGCGCCGAGTGGCCGGGGGGCCTGTCGCAAGTTGTGTCACAAGTTTGTCGCAAGTTCAGCTAACTCCATCGGCGACGAGTTATTCCAACCGATTGGCGCTGTTCATACTGCAGTTGGTGGAAGGCCGTCTCAGATCCCTCGGCTTCGCTCGGGATGACATCGGCCGGCGTCGATTGCCGGTAAGTAGTTGTACACGCAGAGCATACCCACCACTGCCCTTGCCCCGTGTGTACCGGATCGGAGTCCGGCACGACGGATATTGGCGCGGCCACCCCTAGTTGATCTTCGGATCCGTGTACGTATCTACCGGGTCGATCTGGCCGGGGGTTAGTTCTTTGAAGGTCTTGCGGTAGACCTGGACGCGGAAGCGGGCGGCGTCTACCACGAAGACGCGAAACTCGTCGTCCACGCTCACAGTGGTCGGCCGCCAGAAGCGCTTTTCGCGGTCGAGATCGGGGATGTAGTCCCGCCACTGCAGCATGTCGGGGTTCGTCAATAGACTGCCGGCGCGCAGGGACCTGGCGCTCATGACGCTGCCCCCTCACTCGAACCCCCGGCTTAACATCGCTGCAAACCACTCTGTTCGACCCATATCTCGGGCAATTCGACGGGAATGCATCCACTGAGTTCATTCTGTAAGAGTCGGACACTCTGCAAGCGCGTCATCCCGCTCCACTCGGCCGGCACAGTGCCGGCAAAATGATTGTCCCCAAGATCCAAGTCGGTTAAATTCCCGAGCCTCCCCATTTCAGGCGGCAAATTGCCCTGGAAGTTGTTGTCTGCAAGCGATAAGACCCTGAGGTTTCTCATCTCGCCGATCTCGGGAGGAATCACCCCTTCCAGGTAATTCGACTCAAACGACAAGAATTCGAGGTTGGTCAACCGGCCCAACGCTGGCGGGATGCTGCCCGACAATTCGTTATTTGCGAGGTCCAAGCCCTTGAGGGCTGTCAGATTGCCGAGTTCAGGCGGAATGCTCCCGTCGAGTTTTCCGTGACTTCCAAGTCCGAGGCCCCGCACGCGGAGTGGGACACCCCACACGGAAACACCTTCCCACTCGGTGACCGGCGTTTCGAAACCCCAGTTGAGTTGAGAACTTCCCGCGAGGGAGTCTAGTGCCTCGAAAAGAGCCACGCAGTCCTGGACCAATCCGGCATTCGCTTCCGGCTCAGGGACCACGACACCAGCGGAACACGCCGTAACGTGCTCAGGCGGCACAGCGTGGAGCGTGCCTTCGGAATCCCAGAAAGCGAGGGCGCGATAGTGCGTTCCGTCTCTTGATACTGAGAAGAGAGTATCGAACGGGCGAAACAAGGCAATGCGCGACCCGTCCGGCGACCAAGATGCGAACTCAACACCACGATATACATAGTGCTCTAGACCAGGGTGCGTATACCTGGGTATTTGTTTATCGATGCTTAAGGGAAGTCCTTCGCCATCCGAACCCACAACATAGGGACGGCCCCCAGTAATGAAGAGTAATTCAGACCCGCCGGGAGACCAGGACAACGCGGAGATTGGACGACCGCTGGCGTCAGACTCACTACTCCAGATTCGCCGCAATCCCGTACCGTCCGGCCTAATCACGTTGATCACCGTTTGATCCCCGTCCATCGCGGCAAAGGCCAGCTCCTCACCATCGGGCGACCAGGTCGGCAGAGCGGTCGTCTCCCCAATCTTGGTGAGCCCATAACCATCCAGGAACACTGTGTACAGGACCAGGACAGGTTCCCAGTCAGGTTCCCAGTAAGGTCTTTCATTCACAATGAAAACCAACCGCTGGCCGTCCGGAGACCACGTCGGCGGATAAAGACCAACTCCTTCAGTGTTGGCAATCCAAGTGATCTCACCTCCCTCCGGAGACATGATGGCCAATTGGCTATATCTATGATCGTAATGTCCAACAAAACCATAGTTGTTGCGACCGGAGACAAATGCGATCCGTGTGCCATCCGGCGACCAGACCGGATAACTCTCGAAGAGGCCATTGTCCGTCAGTCGTTTGCGACCGTGTTCGTCAATGCCAACAATGTCAACCGTTGTAATTTCGTAACCGGCGCTGTGTAGGCTAATCGGTAGTGGCCAATCCCCCCGATAACCATAGTAATTGTATTCGCATGTGGAGTAGACTATCTTGGATTCAACAGGAGACACATGTGCATAGAACCCGTACAACAGTCTATATCTGTCCGTGTCTACTTTAGCAATCTGCCGCAAAAGTCTATTTTCGAGGTCGAGCGCCTGAATCGTGTCGCCGTAGTCGAAGACTAAATGTGAACCATCCGCTGTCCAGTGGACGAAATGTTCATAAATAACACCTGTGGAACGACCCAAAGACGGTCCACAGGGATCACTCGGTTCGACAATCGCATTTTCAGGGGGTGTCCTGAGATAACTTGGATTCCGCGGTACTGGCGTGTAATCAGGCGCCGGAGTTGGGCGTGACGTTGATAAGGGAGTGGGGACTGGAGTTGGAATGGGCAGTGGCGTGGCCATGGGGTTAGGGGTTGGTTCTGGCAATGAAGTGGTAATGGGGGCAGGGGTTGGCCGCGGCAAAGGTGTCGCAGTTAGAGTAGCGGTCGGTTTTGGCAAAGGTGTGGCTGTGGGAACCAAGATCGGTCGTGGTACCGATGTGTTGGTGGGCACTGGGGTTGGCTGCGGCAACGGCGTGTTGGCGGGCGCGGGTGATGGTCTCGGAAATGTTGTGGCGACAGGGGCGGAGGTTGGCATCGTATCTGGCCGCGACAATGGCGTGGCAGTTGCTGGCGGACTGACGGACTGTCGTTGAATAGGCGTGCTTACGGGTGTGCGGGCCGCTGCCGGGATCGGCGTAACGGTGGGGCGCCGCGTGGGCGCCACGGTAACCGGTGGCTCGACCGTAACTACTGGAGCCTCACGCGGTGTCGCCGGAAAATCAACACGCGGCAATTCTAGTTCCTGATCGCTGGACGAGCTTTCACTACAGGCGCTGAGACTCGAAAAGATAGCAAGAAACAAAATCCCTAGCGCCAGTAACTTCCCAATATTGGCGCCAAAATATATAGGTCTCATACTGTTATCGGCATGCAATCCCTGGGTGGTCTTGCATTTGCGGCCGATCATAGGTCGCTCAGGTACTAATTATAAAAATGCGGAGAAAAGATCCGCAGTAATTCTGGCTCAGCCACCCCCTAATTGATCTTCGGATCCGTGTAGGTGTCTACGGGGTCGATCTGGCCGGGGGTTAGTTCTTTGAAGGTCTTGCGGTAGACCTGGACGCGGAAGCGGGCGGCGTCTACCACGAAGACGCGGAACTCGTCGTCCACGCTGACCGTGGTGGGACGCCAGAAGCGTTTCTCGCGGTCGAGGTCGGGGATGTAGTCCCGCCAGCGCAGCATGTCGGGGTTCGACATGAGCCTGCGCGCTCCGAGTTCGTTCATCGGGGCGTCGCCGATCATGGTCTCTATGAAGAGGCCGCGGTGGTTGAACTGCACGATCCGGTCATTACCGCGGTCGCAGACGTAAACGTCGCCGTGGTTGTCGACCGTCACGTCGCTCGGCCGCTTGAGCGGGACCTTGTCCGGCCCGAGGGTGTCGAAGACGTGGAGCAGTTCGCCGTCGGGGCTGAACCGCTGCACCCGGTCGTTGCGCCAGTCGGCGACCAGTACGCTGCCGTCGAACTTGTCGACCGACACGCCCCACGGGTAGCTGAGTTGGCCCGGCTCCGATCCCTTCTCTCCGAAACCGCGGATGTACTCGCCGTCGAGAGTGAACTGCTGCACTCGTGAACTGCGGCTGCTGACGACCCATAACGTGCCGTCCGGCTGCCACTCGATTCCGCCGGCGGCGTTCAGTTGGCCGGGCCCGTCACCGGGTTCGCCCCACTGGTTGGTCACCACTCCGGTGGTGTCCAGCGTAACGACCTTGTTGGCATGCTCGTCGGTGAAGAACAGGGACCCGTTCCTGTCGGAATCGCAGCAGACGGGGCCGGGGAAGTTCTCTTCGTCCCATTGCTCGTACTCCCCGTTGACGGAAAGATAGACGTTGGGATCGAACACCCCTTCGAAGTCGAACTTGGCGAACCGGACGCGTTCGAACAGGGCGGCCCTGGGGTCGGTCTTGTTCAGGACGTAGTACCAGCCGTCGCCTCCGAACGCGAAGTCGAGAGCGCCGTACAGGCCGTCCACGAAGGCGCGTTGGCCCATGGAGGTGACGAAGACGTGGCCCATACGGAGCAGGTCCGGGTAGGCCGCTTCCGGGGTTTTGGTGGGGAATATCTGGGTGACCATTAGTCTTTGTACTTCCTGAGAACTGCCGTCTGCGAGTCTATTCCCGTGTCCCGAAAACTCCAGATTCCCGCTTTCGCGAGAATGACGAGCTATTGCTCAGTTCAGGGGGTTGATCATGCCGGAGAACCGCTCGAACGAGCCGTTGACGATGGGCTCCGGCTGGATGCCGTACCAGTCGTCGAGGATCGTGGAGTAGATGCTCCTGAAGTCGTTGTTGTAGTGCATGTCGCCGCTGAGTTGATCAGCGGGGTCGAGGGACGGATACTCCGCGTATATGCCGCCGTTCACGCGGTCGCCGATGAGGAACGCGCCTCCGCCGGAGCCGTGGTCCGTGCCGTTGCCGTTGTCCCTGACGCGCCGTCCGAACTCTGTGAAGACGAGCATGACTACCTCCTCGGCCGCGTCGTGTTCCCGCAGGTCATCGAAGAAATCTGAGACGGCGGTCGAGACGTGGCCCAGCAAATCGGTCTGCGTGCCCATCTGCGCGCCGTGGGTGTCGAAACCGCCGAGTTCGGCGTAGAAGACCCGCGTGCCGATGTTGGCTGTGTGCACTTGCGCGATGCCGCGCAGGCTCTGCGAAAGCTGGTCGCTGGCGTACTCGACGTTCGAGGTGTACTGGCCCGGTATGGGCTTGAGCATGTCCACGCCGGTGAGGGCGTCGACGCCGGTCTGTCCGATGTGGCCGAGCACCATGCTGGCCTCGTCGAACTCCTCGGGGGCGTACATGCGGGTGAAGACGTTGATGGCGCGGCGCTGGCGCGCTCCCGGCATCTTCGTCAGGAGCCCGTAGCTCTCGAGGTCCCGGATGGAGATCGCCGGGACTCCCGACAGGTACATCGCACGGGGGAGGCCCTGCCCGAAGCTCACGCCGGTGCAGACGTTCTGCTTACTCGGGTCCAGCTCCCTGATGACCCGGCCGAGCCAGCCCTCCGGAATCGGGGCGGTCGGTTCGGCCGTATGCCAGATGTCCATCGACCGGAAGTGCGACCGGTCTGGGCTCGGGTAGCCGACGCCGGCGATGATCGCCAGGTTGCCCTGGTCATACATCTCCTTGAACGTCGTCAGGGCCGGGTGGAAGCCGTACTGGTTGTCGATGTGCAGCAGGTCCTCTTCCGGTATGCCGACCGTCTTCCGGAAGTCGTAGTACAGCGGGTTGCTGTACGGGACCACCGTGTTCATGAAATCGTTGCCGCCCGATAGCTGCAATACGACCAGGACGGGGTCCTTTGTTCCGTTCTTGCTTGCGGTAGTCATTGTCCTGCTCCTCAGGCCATCTGGAATTCACGGGACGAGGCTATGTACTCGAACATGCGGGTCACCGCCTCGTCGAATCCCTCGTCGCCGGGTGCGACGTTCATCTCGCCGACGTCGGCGAGAATCACCGACCGGCTCTTGTCTTCAAGCTTCCAGCACCCCAGTTCGTACAAACTGGCGTCCAGGAGTTGTTCGGCTGTGAACGAAGACCGCATCTCGCCGATGTGGTCGATCATCTTCCTGACGCCGGGGTAATCGGCGTTGCCGAGGCGGTCCACGGCGAAGTTGACGCGCTCGATCAGGAACGAGGAGTCGATCCATTCGCGGCCGGAGTGCCAGCCCTCAACAGTGGGCGGGTTCATAAGTTCCTGGCCCATGTCTGCCGCTGCGCTCACCACGAACCGGATGCCGAACTCGTAGGGGTCGCGGTGTTGTCCGTTGAGGATGATCGTGTTGATGACGAGCTCGGCCGGGCTTCGTACTCGACTGAACCTGGCGTCCTTGAAGTAGTCGGAGTTGAGGAGCGACCGCATCATTTCGCTCAGGTCGTAGCCCGAGTCGAAGTACACGCCCGCCAACGACTCAATCGCCTCGTAGTCCGGCTCGTCGGAGACGAAGTACTCGTACATGGTCTTGGCTATGTACGTGCCGGTTGCCGGCTGGCGGACCACGATGTCGACGATGTCGTCTCCGCCGAATTTGGCCGACTCGCCGAGGAATGTCTTTTTTTCGGCGTCGTGGTCGTCGTCCCTGAAGGCGAAGCCGGACTCGTACCAGCCGTTGGGGTAGCGCGGGATGGTCTGCTTGATGGTCCAGCCGGTGAAGGCGTGCGCCGCGGCCTGCACGTCGTCTTCCGTGTAGTTGCCCCTGCCCATGCTGAACAGTTCGAGGAGTTCGCGGCCGTAATTCTCGTTAATGGCCCCGTCGTGGTTGGTCTGCTGGTCGAGCCAGTAGATCATGCCGGGGTCGTGCGACAGCTCGCTGAGCAGGACGTGGTAGTTGCCAAGCCCCTTGTCGCGGAGCATGTTGATGTGGCCGCGCATCATGAGCGGGTTCGTCACCTTCGACGCCGCCGTGGCGAAGCGGTTGTGCCACATGAGGGCCACCTTCTCTTCGAGTGGCCGGGGAGTGTTGATCATGGTGTAGAACCACATCTTGTTGGTCCACCAATAATCTTCCTCGTTGGCGTGTTCCAGGTTGAAGCGGTCCATCAACTCCAGTTCGGGCCGTTCGTAGCGGTCGACCTGGATGAGGTCTTCGACGAGGTCCTCGTAGCGTCGCTCGGCGAGCTGTTCGAGACGCCATGCGGGCAGCCCGAAAGCTGCGCGTCGCATGAGGTGCGCTACCAGGGATACGTCGGTGCGGGTGGACGTGGTCATGGGTTACCTCCGTCACCGGGTCCTGAGGCTATGTTGCCTGGCGAGTCTTCGGGCAGTTGAAAACTGCCCCTCATCTTACATCGGCTGGGGAAATCGGAAAAGGTCAGCTGATGGGCGGTCTCAGGTGCGCCCAGGGGTGAGCCTCCTCATACGCGGCCGAGGCGGCGAGGACGGTCCCCTCCTCCCGGTGGCGGCCGACTATGTGCAGGCCGATGGGCAGTCCGGCCGAGTTGAACCCGCACGGCACGTTCGCGCCCGTGTTGCCGGTCAGGTTGAACAGGTAGGTGAAGGCGAAGTAGTCCATCATGGGATCGCCGACGCGAACGCCGCCGATGACGGCCGGCCTGTTGTAGTGCGCCAGGGCCGTGACGGGCGTGGTGGGCGTCATCAACAGGTCGTAGTCCTTGAAGAACCTCGACACGTAGTCGCGGTACTTGCCGACGCGGTTGAGCGCGTAGATGTAGTCGGCGGCGCTCAGGTCGCGCCCGGTCTCCATGTCGACTCGCACGTAGTCGGTCAGCAGGTCGGCCTGCTCCCAGGCGTCCGCGTTGCCGGCGTAGGTGCGGGCCTTCCAGTACGTTGCGAAGGTCGCCCGGATGTTGTCGAACTCGTCCGGTTTGAAGCCGGGCTCCTCGACCGTTGCGCCCAGTTCTTCGAACGACTCGGCGGCGCGTTGCGCGGCGGCCTTGACCTCCCCGTCGACGGCCGCGCCGCCGAGATCGGGGCTCCATGCGATGCGCAGCCCCTGCACTCCCCTGCCGAGCGCCTGGGTGAAGTCGGGTGGAGTCTCCTGGATAGTCAGGTACTCGGCGTCGGGTGCGGGGCCGGCCATGACGTTCATCATCAACGCCGAGTCCCGGACGTTACGCGTCATGGGGCCGCCGGAGGAGTGGTTCATGATGTGGTACGAGTTGTCGCCTGCGGGTCGACGTGGCATGCGGCCCTGCGTGCCTTTTATGCCGAAGAGGCCGCTGAATGAGCACGGGATGCGGATGCTGCCGCCGCCGTCGCCTCCGTGGCCGATCGGGAACATGCCGGCCGCCGTGCCTGCGGCAGCACCACCGCTGGAACCGCCGGGCGTGTGACCCAGATTCCACGGGTTGCAGCAGGTCGGGCCGAGGCGGTTTTCGGTGAATCCGGCGTGTCCGAACTCCGGCAGGTTCGTCTTGCCGACCACGATGGCGCCGGCGTTCTTGATCCGTTCCGCGGGGAGCGAATCGGCGTCGGCGATGCGGTCCTTGTAGATCAGCGAGCCGACGGTGTGGGGCATGCCCTTGACGGCTTCGGTGTCCTTGATGGGCAGAGGGACGCCGTGCAGGGGACCCAGGTCATCGCCGCGCATCACCACCGCCTCAGCGGCGCGGGCCTCGTCCATTGCGTAGTCGGGGGCCAGGAACAGGAATGCGTGCAGTTTCGGTTCGAGTTCGTCGATGCGCCGGAGGCACGCTTCCATCAGTTCGACGGGGGAGATTTCCTTCGCCGCGACCATCTCTGCGAGCCGCCATCCCGGCGTGAACATGAGTTCTCTGTCGTTGTTGGTCATCGTTTTTTTCTCCGTAGTCCGCCCAAGTGCCAGGACACACGCGGCATACCGCCGTCAGGCGGTCTTGTGGATCAACTCAACAGCCTGGGTCCTGCTCCTGGGGCTAAACGGCAAGAGTCCACTCCAAGCCTTGAAACTTCTGTCAACGAATTAGTTGACATTTACAATTCCGAGCCCATTTCGTCATTCCGAGCCCATTTTTGTCATTCCGAGCGGAGCCGAGGAATCTGAGGCGGTAGTTGGCGTTCGCGGTTCTAGTCACGCAGTCGGGATTTGTACAGACGTAGTTTGCTCCGCAACAGTCTATCCGCAAGTCGAGGTTTTGAGATTCCTCGGCTTCGCTCGGAATGACGTGTTGGTGGATCGGAATCGCTGTGGCAACTTACGGGCCACGCGAGTTGATGACGGTGGGCGTAGCGTGCCGGGTGAGAGGTGTACATGTCGAGTGTGCACACTCCCGCGCCCTACCCCGACGGGCGCCCACATCCCAACGCCCCTGCGGGTGGTCGCGGAAGAAGAGGCCACTTTCATAGCAGCACTGGCGCGCGCCTACTCCATCCTGGAGCCGGCCCAGTTGGAAAGGGCGCGGGCCTCAGGGTCCGTGTGTACGTTTACGATCGCGGGGACGCCCGACGACATCGCCCGCTCGAGGGCAGGCCGGATGTCCTCCGGCTTCTCCACGTTTTCGCCGTAGCCTCCGAGCGCCTCGGCCAGCTTGTCGAACTGCGTGTAACCCAGTTCCCGGCCCGGCTTGCGGATTCCCTTGACGCGGGCCGTCCAGCCCTCGTTGTTTGAGACGACGATGGTCATCGGCAGCTTGTACCGGACCGCCGTGTCGAAGTCCTGGATGTTCATGCCGAGGGAGCCGTCGCCGTGGAGGGAGACCACCTGCTTGTCGGGCTTGGCCAGCTTTGCGCCGATGGCGTACGGGAGTCCGACGCCCATGCAGCCGGTCGGGCCGGAGTTGATGCGGTGGCCGGGCTCGTAGGTCTGGATCGACTGGCGGCCGTAGTGGAGAATCTCGTTGCCGTCGACCGTCAGAATTGCGTCCCGGTCCATAACCTCTCGGAGATCTTTGCAGAGCCGCAGCGGGTGGATGGGAGACGCATCGGAGTCTTCCAGCGGCGCGACGCGGTTTCTGCGCGTGAGGTCGGCGTCGCGCAGGTGCTCGACCCACTTCGACTCGTGAAGCGGCGCGAAATCGGAACTCTCCAGTTCGTGGTTTACCTGGCTGAGGACCGCTTTGGCGTCGCCTGCCAGGCCGATGCTGACGGACCGGTTCTTTCCGATTTCGGAGGGTTCGATGTCGACCTGGATGATGCTGGCGTTCGGGTTGATGCGCCGCCCGAAGGTCATCACCCAGTTGAAGCGGGTGCCCACGACCAGGACAGCGTCCGTCTCGCGAAAGGCCACGCTGCGCGCGGCGGGGAATGACAGCGGGTGGTCTTCGGGTATGAGGCCGCGGGAGATCGGAGTCGTGTAGAAGGGGATGCCGGTGCGGTCCACGAACTGGCGCAGTTCGTCCCAGGCCCGCGACCAGAACGCGCCTCCGCCTGCCAGCACGATGGGGCTGCAGGCATCGGACAGCGTGGCCACGGCGCGCCGGACCATGTCGGGGTCGGCCTCGGGCCGGGCCAGCATTGCGGGCCGGGGCGGTGACGGCGCGTCGTCCTCTTCCACTTTTTCGTAAAGGACGTCCTCGTTGCAATCGACGTAGACCGGACCCGGCCGGCCCGTGGTGGCGAGCCGGAACGCGGTAGAGACCTGCTCCGGGTAGCGGTCGGCCTGCGTGGGCCTCATCACCGCCTTGCTGACGGGTTCGAATATCGACACCTGGTCGATCTCCTGGAATCCGCCGCGCCCGAAGTCCGAAATCGGGCCGGCGCCGCCCAGCGTCACCATGGGCGCGCAGTCGACGAACGCGTTGTACTGGCCGGTCAGCAGGTTCAGCGTGCCGGGGCCCGACGCAGCCGTGGTCACGCCCGGTTTTCCGGTGACGCGGGTGTAGCCGTGGGCCGCCATGGCCGCCGCCTGCTCATGCCGGAAGTCGACGGTGCGAATGCCCATGTCTTCCGAGTTGTTGACGATTTCGTAGTTGGGGCCGCCCATGAGATAGAAGAGGGTGTCCACTCCTTCTTCCTTCAGGGTGCGTGCGACCAGATAACTACCCTCTACCTGACCCATTGGTTCTCCTTTTTGCAGGTCATCTGCGAGCCGACTCAGACTCTACCCGATGTGCGCGGATGTCTAAGAGGGCGTCTAATAAGTCGTCGGAAACCGTTCGTGGTGAGCTTGTCGAACCATGAACAGCGCCTCGACCCTTCGACAAGCTCAGGGTGAACGGAAGGGTTTTTAGACACCCTCTAATCATGCTGGACCGAGTCTTCGATGAGCCTCTCGGCCTCTGCTGACGGGCGTTGACCAGCCAGCGCGGATGACCGCGATTTCGGCTGAGTTCCGGCCAGCCGGGCCGTTTCTACGAGTAGCGACACCCCGCCGGCGAAGTCTGCAAGCGCGATCGATTCAGCGGCTACCGAGTCGTCGGGGCCGCCGTTGTGGTAGTTGGCGAGCGGGAACGCCATTCCGGTCGTTTTGTACCCGAACGCGGAAAACGCCGTCGCCTCGCACACGCCTCCGCTCATGAGTTGTCGTTGACACCTGAACTCCCCGGCGGCGGAAAGCCGGTCGCTGGCCATCGTCAGGTACGCCTCTGCTTCGGCATCGAACGTGGTCCTTGCATCGCCGACTCGAATCACCGGCCCGCGCCCGATTTCGGCGCCGGGCAGCGTGCGGCTGGACTCCACGGACACGACTATCGTGTCCTCGGGCAACAGGCCGTCGGCCGCGGCGAGGCGCGCGCCGACCAGGCCGACCTCCTCGGCCCGCGTGAACAGGCCGTGGACTGCGCCATGGGTATCGAACTCGGTTGCGGCGCGCAGGGCCGCGAGGACCGACGCGCATCCTGCGAGGTCGTCGAGCGCGCGCATGCGGATCATGCTGCCGTCGAGATCGAAGTCGGGTAGGTCGAATACGACGGCGCAGGGCAGTTCTCTGACGTGTTCTTCTGCGTCTACAAGGACGGCCCGGTCGCGATTCGGGGTGTCGTGGGCATCCTCCGAGACGGGCACACCGGCTATGACGGACCCGTTTATGCGGCGGAATGAGTTGGCATCGCCGGAGTCGTCGTCCGTCAACAATTGGACTGCGGCCCCCGCCTTGAGCGCGCCGGGCGGCACGCCTCCGAGGGCCCTGCACAGCAGGTAACCGCCGTCGTACGAAACGGCCTCGAACCCCGGGTGGTCCAGGTGGGCTACGAACGCGAGCCCCGGGGCATTTGCGTCCGTTCCGGGTCTCGTTGCGAGCACGTTGCCCCACTGGTCCAATGTCACGGCGAGCCCGGCCCTTTCGCATGCGGACTGCACGTACGCCGCACCGCGATGCTCGTAATACGAAACGGCCGGAAGCCGCCCGAGCGCGGCGAGCGAACGCAACGAAAATTCCCTGTTAGCAGCTTCGCTCAGTGGTGCGTCTCCCGACATCTTGAGGGGCCCTACCGGTCGGTGAGTCCCAGTTCATATTGTGTAAAGGGTACGGCAGGACTTCGACGTCATGGCGCGTCAACACCGCTGAAATCGAGTCGCCATCGCGGGCGACGTGTCAAATCGAAGTTCATCTCCGGCATCCGAAGGCATCACCGGCGGCTACAATGGCCGCTTGTTGAAACGTAACGCGTCATCCTGAATATCCTTCTCCACTTGCCGAACGACGAGGAATCATAGATGCCAAAGGTGCTGTGCCTGACAAGCCCGTCGCTGCCGCTCGGCGATCTGGCACGGGAGCAATTGCCGTCCGGTTGGAGCATCGTGGTCTTACACAGATCGGACGACGACGCCGAGAAAGTGGAGGCGGTCAGGGACGCGGACTTCATATTTTCGTGCTCCCACAGCGTCGGCGAAGACCTGCTCAGGGCGGGCACGAACGTGAAACTCGTCCAACTGGCGTCGGCCGGCTGGGACAGGATCGACGTGCGGCTCGCCGGGGAGCTTGGCATACCCGTCGCCAATAATGGCGGCGCAAACGCCATCCCCGTCGCAGAATTCGCTCTGACGCTGATCATGGCGACCTACCGCAATCTCCGCCGCGGCGACCGCGCGGTGAGGGATGACGACTGGTACAACGCCGGGCTGCTTGGCCAGGAGCTATTCGGCAAGACGGTTGGAATCGTGGGCGCCGGTCGGATCGGGTCGATGCTTGGGAGGCTGTTGCGCGGCTTCGAGACCACGACGCTCTACACGGACGTGATGAGGAATCAGAACATCGAAGAGGCCGGGGCGCGGCGTGTGGACCTCGACGAGTTGATGAGCACTTCCGACGTGGTCTCGCTCCACGTGCCTCTGATGGCGTCCACCCGGGGGCTGATCGGCGCGCGGGAGTTGGGGTTGATGAAGCCCACGGCCATACTTGTCAACACGTGCCGGGGGCAGGTAGTGGACGAGGCGGCGTTGCTCGATACCCTGAGGAACCGCCGGATTTACGGGGCAGGGCTCGACGTGTTCGAGGAAGAGCCGACGCCCGCCGATAATCCCCTGCTGGAACTTGACAACGTGACCGTCGGGCCGCACATGGCCGGAAGGACCGGTGAGAGCTTCCCGCGGCGGGTGGCGTTCTCGTTTGAGAATATGGAGCGCGTCAGGGCCGGGCAAGCGCCGGAGAGCGTGGTGACCGAACCGTAGGCGAAGGCCGTGATCATGGCGGCGGCGGACGGCAAACAACCGATATTGAAATTCGATCAAGCAACACCGAATAACAGGAGGACTAACGCATGAGCAGCGAAATCAGGGGTCTTTACGTGGGGCCCAACGACATAAACATCGAGCCGCATTCGCGGGCGTTTGCGGCCATCGGCGCGGAGGTGGACCGGGTCGAGGACACCGACCTGGGAGCGATCATCGAGGCGGTGAAGGACGCGGACGTCCTGATATCCGAGGGCCACAAGCTGGACGCACAGCTATTCGACCACATGGGGATAAACGGGCGTTGCCAGGGGATGGTCTCGTTTGGCCACGGCTTCGACGGCATCGACCTGGCGGCCGCCTCCGATAACGGCGTGGTCTTGTCGAACACCGCGTCTTTCGGGACGGAAGAGGTCTCAAACCACACCATGCTGCTGTTCCTGGTGGCGTCACGGAAGTTCGTCCTGCACCACAAGCTCACGTCCAACGGCCAATGGACACGGGAATACCTGCCGCCGATGGGCCACATATTCGGCCAGACCTTCGGGATAGTGGGCATCGGAAACATCGGTCGGGCCGTGGCGCGGAAGGCCAAGGCCTTCGGACTGAACGTCGTCGCCTACGACCCGATGAGACCGTCGTGGGATATCAAGGAGTACGGCGTCGAACCCATTCTCAGCCTGGACGAGTTGTGCAGCGTGTCCGACTACGTGAGCCCGCACGTCTACCTGAGCGACGCCACCTACCACATGTTCAGCGACCGGCAGTTCGAATTGATGAAGCCCACTGCGTACCTCATCAACTGCTCACGCGGGCCCGTAGTGGACGAGGCGGCGTTGATCAGGGCATTGCAGTCGGGGCAGATCGCGGGGGCCGCGCTAGACGTGTTCGAGCAGGAGCCGCCGGACCCGGACAATCCGCTGTTCAAGATGGACAACGTGGCGGTCACGAACCACTACGCCAGCTACTCGGAGATCGCATGGGACCGTGCGCAATCGCAGCTCGGCGAGGAGGCGGTCCGCATAGCGACGGGCTCATGGCCGATGTCGCACATCAACCCTGAAGTGCGGCACAAGATAACCAACCGGTCCACCCCTCTGCAGTGGGAGGTCTACCTGCAACAGTTGCAGGCCGGAGGATGAACGCGCACGTCTAGTTGACCGCGGACTCCTCGGTCATGGGAGTTAGGCAGATGAAATGCCAGTACCTGGGATGGTTCTCCCGGGAAGGCTGTAACGAAGACGCTGAACCCGGCGCCTGCTTCTGCCACGCGCACCGGGTGTCAGGACCAAGTAACCAGACGAACAGGAAGATTTTCGTCGGAAGCCTGGTGTTGGCAATAGTGCTCTTGGTTGCGTGCGCTGTCTCCATCGCGCTGGGAATAGCGGTTTAAGCGCAAGCAAACGTTCAGTTCACTCGAATTTGAAAAAGAGTCCCGTGGCTGCGCGAGTCCGGTAATCTTGGCGTTGATCGCTGTTTCGGGAATCGCGTGAGCGCGGTAGTGGCGTGACCCCTCCCCTGGATTCCGGATCAAGTCCGGAACGACGAGAAAGGGCCGACCGCCTATTCGGGCAATTCTCAGAGCAAACACCAGCCAAAGAGGAAAGAGACGCATGGCCGCACACAAGGTAGTAATTCTGGGACCCGAGGACACCCCGATCGAAATCGAAAGGGCGCAGATGGCCGACCTGGACGTTGAGTTCGTACAGGCGAACCCGGAAAGCGAGGGCGAAGCGATCGAGGTGGTGAAAGACGCCGACGCCATCATGACCCGCGCCGGCTGGGGCACGGCGCCCGTGCTCGATGCCGCCGAACGGTGCCAGGTGTTTGCCATGTACTCGCATGGTTTTGACGTGATCGACGTTGAAGCGTGCAACAGGAACGGCATCATCCTGACGAACTCGGCGGGCATGTGCGCCGAGGAGGTGTCGGACCAGGCGGCGGCGTTCATCCTCGCCCTCAACCGCCACACGGTGCAGACGACGGAGCACGTGCGGGCGGGCGAGTGGGACCGCCTGGCATTCCCGTGCGATCCGCTGGACTCGCAGGTCCTGGGGCTGGTCGGATTCGGCAACATTGCCCGGCTCGTGGCGCGCAAGATGTCCGGGTGGGGCATGGAGACGCTCGTGTACGACCCTTACACGTCGCCGTGGGTTATCAAGGAGTACCGGGTCGAGCAGGTGTTCGACCTGAACGAACTGTGCGCGGCGGCCGACTACGTCACCATCATCGTGCCGCTGAACGACGAGACGCGTCACATGATCGGCGCGGAGCAATTAAAGGCGATGAAGAAGTCAGCATACCTGGTGAACGTGTGCCGGGGCCCGGTGGTGGACGAGGAGGCCCTCATCGACGCGCTGAACGCCGGGGAGATTCGCGGCGCCGGCCTCGACGTGTTCGAGGTCGAACCGACTCCGGTAGACAATCCGCTGCTGAAGATGCCGAACGTTATCTGCGCGCCCCACAGCGCAGGCCTTTCGTCGCGTTCGTTGGTCGTCAGCGCGCAGCGCGCTGCGGCGCAGGTGGCCTCTGTTCTTCGTGGGGAAATGCCCATGGCGGTGCAGAACCCCGAGGTGGCATCGAAGATCGAGGCCAGGCGGCGTTCGATTGGGCTGCGCCCTGCCAGTCGAGGATTTAATGACGCGGGTGATGGGGAAACGTCGACCCGCGGCGCTTAGTCGCTGTACAGACTAAATGGGGCCGCCCCCACACTCGTCGTACAGGGGAAACCCGGTACCCATGGGGCAAGGGTGGGGCGTCTACGCGTCTAACCGGCATTGCATCGACACCGTGCCCGCCCCGGTGCCCCACCATGGATACCGGCATTCGCCGGCAAGACGATCGGGGGTGGCCAGGCTACTTTCGTTGCGATGAGACATCATCGGGTCGGAATCGCTAAGGCCTGAACTGGTCTATCCCAACCGTTACGGGGGCGGGGCCGGTGGGCATTACGGCCGTCTTGGCCCTGTCTGCGCCTACGACCACGATGTCCAGCCGGTCAGGGCTCTCCATTAACGGCACCGTGATTTCGAGGCGTTGCTCTTCGGTCAGCTTTTCGAGCCATTTCCACCGTTCGGCGACCCGGGCCTCGCCCTCCAGGGGCATGTACTGGATCATCTTGCCGAGGCTGCCGTTGGCGTGCGCGTGTATGAACGCCCGCGCCTCCGACTTCGACATGCCCGAGTCGCCGATTGGACCGGCGACGTCCGGCGGCATCAGGATTAGCCGTTCGGTACCGTGATCGCCCTGCAGGGACATCGTCCCGAACGTCAGGCCGTAAGCGAGGTTCTTGAGCAGGCCCTCGGCCGTCGTATTGCCCTGGTCCTGCACGTCCAGCTCCCCGTCTGTGACGAACAGGCTGACCGCGCTTTCGTTGGGGTCGAACCCCTGGTCGGCGTGGTAGGGGCCCCACGGGCTGGCCTTCTCGTTTTCGGCGATGCAGTGGACGAACTTGCGCGTCGTGCCGATGGTGTCCATGTCCATCTCGTTCGGATACCAGTACCCGATGTTGCGCAGGCACAGCGAAAACGCGCGGCCGACCACGATGTTGATGCGGTTGTCCCGCCCCGGCCCAAGGGCCGACCTGGGATTCAGACCGATCTCCCCGGCGATGGGCCCGTTGACGATTAACAGAGGCGCCTGGGGGCTGGTGGACATCAGCAGGGACTTCCCGCCCTGGCCGCCAATTTCGGACAGCGCCTTCACCGACGCGATGATCACTGGCATGTGTTCCGGGCGCGCGCCTGCCAGCGCCGCGTTTATGGCGATCTTTTCGACCGTGGCAACGCCGAAGCCCGGCGGCACGTCGCACACCTCGTCTTCCGGCGACAGGCAGGTGCCGGTCAGCAATTCGTCCACGGCGTCGCGCGTCGCCGGATTCAGCGGAAAGCCGTCTCCCCAGTCGCGGCCGATGAACTCCTCGTTCATGCGCAGGACCGCGTCGTAACGGTCATCTCCCTCGAAGTTGCGGTTCCCCTCGTCTGCCCCGCGCTGGTCGACGGTGGAAGTCTCGCCGTTCGACGTGAGTGTCGAGACGAGCTCTTCGAACGCCAACTCGGTCTGGCTGACGCATTCGTCCAGCGGCAGGTTCCTGTAAATCCTGGGCACGATGACGAACTGCAATTCAGGCATGCCGAACGCGCGCGAACTGGCGATGGCGTCGCCTTCGAACCGGCCGGACACGATGGGCACGCCGGGCTTGCCCATCTTCTCGACCTCAATCATGTCGTGGACCATCCACGACGCACAGGTCCCTCAGTCGGCGGTGGCGCCGATAACGGCGTCACACTCCTCTCCCGCCTGCTGGACGATATGCGGCGGCGTTGGGTAGTTGCCGCCTGTGTAGAAATTGACCGACACGCCGCTGAACCGCTCTTGCAGCATCTCTCCGGCGCGCTTGAGGGCGACGTCGCCGCCGTGGGTGCCGCTCCAGATCAGTCCGACGGTCATGCCGTCGAGGCTTGCGGGGCGACTGCTCGGCTTGAACGGGCTTTCCAATGCCCGTTGCCTGCCGACAGGGTTCATTACTTCCAGCAGATACACGCTGCTCTCCTCCGTTCAAGGTCCGGCGCCCAATCCGTCCACGGCGCCAGTGTTTGGGTTACAGGGATGGGTTGTCGTGCGTTTACGTGGAGTGGATGTTAAGGCACGACCGCGTTTCCGGGTGTGCCTTCGCACGACCGTTTCAGGTCTGACCGGCTATTTTGCCAAACCGTTGTATATCTCCTGGCCTTCCCGGAAAAGCGTCACTATCTCGTTGCGCTGTGCGTCGTTGTAGAACTTGCCCTTCGTCTTCACCCATTCGAGGGACTTGTCGATCCCTTCGGAGAACCTGGAAGCGGCAAACCGGGTGTGCTCCCCGCGGACCCCGCCCGCGTCTACGTACACCGGGCTGGTGTGAGCCCATATCGGCTGGTTGAAGCTGTCGCGGCTGCTCGAACCCAGCCGGGCGGCGATCCAGCCGTCGGACTCGACCGGCACGGCAGCGCTCATGTGGCCGTGGGTCGATCCATTCGGGAATTCACGGGTGGCATATGCCTTCCCGTTCACCACAATTTCCGCGCGGTGGATGCCGTAGTGAGAGTCCCAGTTCATGTGGACGTTGACCTTCTCACCGGGGTTGCACTGCACCGTCTCGCCGGGCTCGCAACCGGACACCGCCAGGTAGACGCCGGGCCCGTTGGTGATGAACGTCTTGCCGTCCCTCACAGCCTGCAGCCAGGTTTCATACGTGAAGGGGTTGCCGGACTGGGAGTAGACCCGGTTGGCTGATGAGATGAACCAGTCTGACCCGGTCGAGGCGGGCAGGCGGAAGCCGCAGTTGAGCATCTGGTAATAGATGTCGTATTCGACGTCGATCCAGTGCGGGTCGAAGAGGTTGAACGCGTGCAGCTTGCCCAGCGCGGCGGCGACCGGGGCCTCCATGCCCTGCCCGTTATGGCACCAGATCACCAGGCCGCCCTGCCGGTTGGCGTCGTCGCAGGCGTAGGTCAAGGGGGGATAGTCCGGCTCGAACCGATCGACCAGCAGTCCTCTGCTGAGCGGGTCGACCACGTTGTGGATGTTGAGCAGCATGACGTGGCCGTAGCCGATTTCGTGGCCCTTGTTGGCGTTGTGTCGGGTCTCCTCGCCGCATTGGACGTAGTGGTGGGTGTCGGTGTACTCGTTCATCACGCCGGGCGCGTACTTGTTCGTCGCGTATTCGAGGTCCCAGCGCTTCAGGATGCTGACCGCCGTCATGCGCAGGTCCTCGATGCGGGAGTCGTAGGCAAGCCGCTCGTCGGGCCGCGTCTCGTTCTCGTCATAGTGGATGTGCGTATTGCCGGGGTGCCAGCCGCGCGCGGGGAGGTCGGACCAGCGTTCAAGTTCGATGTCGAGCGGCGCCACATCGGACTTTCCGACGTGGACGGTCGTCTGCCATGGCCGGAACTCGGTGCCGCGCTCAACGAGCACCCGGTAGTAGCCGGGCGTGGTCTCCACCGAGAATTCACCGTCGGAGTAGAAGAATGGCTCTCCGGGGCCAACTTTCCAAATGGCGCCTTCCGGCGCGGTCGGCAGACCTGTCGGGTCGAGCACCTGCACCCTGGCCTGGACTTCTTCGCCCGTCGCCGCGTCTCTTATAGAACCTGCAATTCGCCCCATGATGTGTCACCTGATTCCCGGTCGGGATGTGGTCAGTTTCTTTCCGCCGCGTATCCGGCCAAAGTTTAACGCGTGTCGGATCGGCAGACGCAGACGAAACTCACTGCGCAGTGGCGTGATGGTCTTTGTAATGTCAACTTTGCGGGGATAATATCGGCGGAACGGCGAACGGCCTTGACAACGGCGGCGCTATCACCAGCCCAGCCCTCGTCGATTCCATGGGAGCAATTAGTATGGCCAAGAATGCGGAAGTCGAGTTCAAGTTCAAGAGTCCCGGACCGAAGCCGAACGGCTTGCAGGCTGTGGATGACGGCCTCTGGTACATCGACCAGGGAGACAACCGGGTGTTCAAGCTCGACTACGAGACCGGCGAAACGCTGTTCGAGGCCCAGACCACCACCGACCGGTCGAGCGGGATCACGTTGGGTGACGACGGAAGTGTGTGGATAGCGTCCACGTACAACCGCATCATCGCCAGGCTCGACCCGGAGACCGGCGTGACACTCGAGGAGTACCCGTCGCCAGGCGCCGGTGTGAACGCCCCGCGCGAGCACATCCCCGACCCACCGGAGACCGGGGACCACGGCCTGGAGTGGCAGGGCGGCTATTTGTACGTGGCTTCTCCGCCGTCCCAGCACGTTCACGTCATGGACCCCGAGAATTGGCGGGAGGTACACCGGTTCAGGGTGCCGGGCTTCCGCGTACACGGCGTCGCGTGGGCTGCCGAGGAGGGCATGATGTGGGTCGCCGATACGGCGATGGGTGTTGTCAGCCGCGTTCGGGTGACCGATGGGCGCGTCTACGACATGTTCCGCGTGCTGGGCCCAGTGGAAGTTCACGGTATGACCATGCACGACGGCGTGCTGTGGTACGCGGACGCGGAGACTTGCGACATCGGACGCCTCGTCGTGGACATGTCGCCGGCGTTTTAGGGCGAGACCCGTACGGGGAGGACTTGTGAGTTGAAGGTACTCGTCACCGGCGGATCTGGGCTGGCCGGAAGTTACATAGTCAAGGAACTGTTGGCGCACGGCTACGGGGTAGTCGCTACAGACATCGCCGCCCCTGCCTGGGCGCGCCGCGGAGCTACCGATCCGGGTGAGGCGGATTTCATCCGGACGGATGCAACCGACTTTGGCGAGATGGTGGCGGTCATGAAGGGCGTCGACGCGGTCATCCACATGGCGGCGATTCCCAATCCCCTGGGCGCGCCCGAGCATGAGGTGTTCCGGGTCAACATGACCTCCGACTGGAATGTGCTCGAAGCCGCTGAGATTCACGGGATCCGCAAGGTGGTCAAGGCGTCTTCCGTCAATGCCGTCGGAGCGGTCTTCTCGAAGGACCGCGTGGACCCTCATTACTTCCCGATCGACGAGGAACATCCGACACGCGCCGAAGACGCCTACTCGCAGAGCAAGTGGCTGGGGGAGGAGATGGCCGACGGGTTCTGCCGGCGGCGGGAAATGCAGATCGCCTCGATGCGCTTCCACGCCCTGATGGACGACGAGCGGCAGGCGGACCTTCGAGATAACGGCGATACGACAACCGCGGACGGACGGACGGCGAAGGAGTTCTGGGGCTGGACCGACATCGGGGAAGCGGCGACCGCCTGTCGCCTCGCGCTGGAAGTCGACTGGGCCGGACACGAAGCGTTCTTCATAAATGCCACAGACACGGTCCTGACGGTGCCCACGGAAGAGGCCATTGCAGCGGCCTACCCCGGCGTGGAGGTCCGTTCGCCGCTGCCGGGCTTTTCGTCGGCCATCAGCGTCGAAAAGGCAATAGACCTGTTGAAGTGGGACCCGCGCAAGACATGGCGAGCGGCCTGATGCGGGAGGCAGCGCGTCGTGATATACAGTCCGGCGCCGCATAGATTTCGACCCCGCAGGCAGGCACCACACAGGAACTTAGACTATGACCTCTACCAGCCAACCGGTCTCCGTAGTACGCCCCACGGGCAAGGTGTTGACCGTACAGGGCCCGATCGAACCGGCCAGCGTGGGCGTCACAACCACCCACGAACACCTCTTCATTGACTTCACGGCGGTCCTGACCCCACCCGATCCGGCCACAGAGATGGGCCTGATGCACGAGGAGGTCGGAATCGAAAACCTCGGCTGGATTCGCTACCACTGGACGAGCAACATCGACAATCTCCAGTTGCTCGACGAAGACCTGGCGATCCTGGAGGCGGGCTACTACTACAACGCCGGCGGCGGAACTGTCGTCGACGCGACCTCTAACGGGCTCAGGCGTGACGCCCGCGCCCTGCTTCGCGTTTCCAGGGCGACCGGCCTGAACATCGTTATGGGCGCGGGGTACTACGTCGGCATGACGCACCCCGATTGGTTCGCGGAGACATCGGTTGAGGACATCGCGGCCGGAATCGTGCGGGACGTGCAGGTGGGGGTTGGCGACACCGGCATACGCAGCGGCATCATCGGCGAAATCGGCTGCTCGTGGCCGTGGACAGACAACGAGCGGAAGAGCGTCCACGCGGGGGTGCTGGCGCAACAGGAGACTGGCGCTCCACTCCTCATTCACCCGGGCCGAAACGAGCAGGCGCCGCTGGAGATCATTACGGCGATCGATAAATGGGGCGGAGACCTGGAACACACCGTGATGGGTCACATCGAGCGGACGGTGTTCGATCGCGGCGTGCTGAAGGAGACAGCGGAGACGGGCGTCTACGTGAACCTGGACCTGTTCGGCCACGAGTCCGCGTACTATCCGCTCGGCGCAGAAACGTACATGCCGTGCGATTTCGAACGCGTCGACATGATCGACTTCCTGCTGTCACAGGGCTACGGGGAACGGATACTCCTGGCTCACGACATCTGCTCAAAGCACCGGCTGAAGTCCTACGGCGGTCACGGATGGGACCACATACTGACCCGTGTGGCGCCGTGGATGCGCGCCCGCGGCGTTGCAGAGGAAAGCGTGCGCTCGATGCTCGTCGACAACCCGACGCGCATGCTCACATTCAAGTAGGCCCGGCCGGCGCCGTGAATATGCGGCGGCTGGAGGGGCGGTACCATTGAGACGACCGGCTCCGAACGCCGGATCTTCCACCTGTTTACGCTGAGTCAACTCCCGTATGCCGGGGACTTCGACCTACAAAGTATTTGGGCTGCTCACCGCCCTGTTGATCGCCGTAGTCATCGCCTGCGGCACGGGTGCGGATGAAGCTGATTCGTACAACGACCCGCAGTCGGGGTTGGTCGTCCTGAGCGAACAGCAGGGCCTCGTCGTGTTCTCGCTGGCCCGCGACCTCGGCGTGGGTCCAAACCGCATCGCCGTGACCGTACTCCGGTTCGATAAATCCCAGGTACTGGACCGCGCGCCTGACCTCACGGTCACCTACGGCCTGCTCAACGACGACGACGTGCGCGCGGTCGACATCGTCACCTGGCGCCCGTGGCCGTTCAGCGGGGGCGCCTACACATTCCTGGCGGAGTTCGACAAGTCGGGCACGTGGGAGATCGCCGTAACGTTGGATGATGAGGGTGAGAAAGTGACCGGCACGGCCGCAATACAGGTCCGACAGGAACCGCTGGCTCCCGGGGTTGGATCTCCGGCGCCGAGGACCCCGACCAGGACGGCGTCTTCCATTGATGAGGTCCGGGAGATAAGTTCCGACCCGGACCCGAGGCCGGAGTTCTACCAGGTCAGCCTGGACGAAGCGGTCGGCTCGGGCACGCCGGTGGCGGTCACTTTTTCGACACCGGCCTTTTGCCAGACGAAGGCCTGCGGCCCGCAGTTGGACACGTTGTCGGAATTGCATGCCGAGTACGGAGACCGCAGCCACTTCGTACACGTTGAAATCTGGGACAATCCGCGGGTGATGCTGGAGGAAGGCGACCTTGGACTGGGCATCCTGTCACCGGTCGTAGGGGACTGGGACCTGCCGACTGAACCGTGGACCTTTCTCATAGACGGCGACGGGAACGTATTCGCCCGTTTCGAGGCGTTCGCAACGATGGAAGAACTGGCCGGCGCCATGGAGGCGATGTTCGCGGGTGAAGAGTGGCGGCCTGGATAAGACCCGCTCACAAATATGAAAGGACTGAATTGACATGGCGACAGTTGCACAGCTCGAGCGACTCCGCGAGTTCATTGCGCCGCCGCGGATCGCGATGGTGGCGACCATCGGCAAAGACGGCATGCCCCAGTTGACGCCGAACTGGTACGCGTACACCGGCAAGGAAATCATCGTCTCGATAACGACACAGCGGGTCAAATACCGCAATGTAATGCGAGACCACAGGGCGGCGATCTGCATTTGCTCCGAACCGCTGGCGGAGGAATACGTTACGGTGAGCGGCCAGGCCAGGATTATCCATGGAGAGAAAATCTGGGGCCCGACGCGGGAGATCATCGAACGGTACACCGAGTCGGCGGAAACGGAGGCGTTCATGGACATGTTGCGCAAGCAGGACCGCGTGCTGCTTGCGGTAACGCCCGAGAAAGTCTTCTTCAGATACCCGTAGGGCCGCGGGAGCCCGGCGCCAATCTGTCGTTCACCCGGGTTGCGTGCGGACGCAGGGCGTCGCCTGCCGCTACTGCTCGGAAGACTCGGCCCTTTCGTCCAGGACTTGAAGCATCTCTTCTGCGAGGTCTATTACGTCCGGCAGCTTGGGGTCCTGTGACAGCGAGATTGCCTCATCCAGGTCGGCCCGAATGTCTTCCTCAGGGCCCCCGTATCTCATCAACAGAATCGCGCGGTCGAGGAAGATGACGGCGCGCGCCGTTTCGATCTCCAGGGCCCTGTTGATGTCGGCCAGCGCGAGTAACGGCTCCTGGGCGTAATCGCGGTAGAACCTGCCTCGCCACCAGTACGTCGCCGCCTCGTCCGGGGCGAGATCGATGGCGTGTGTGAAACTGGCTTCCGCCGCCTCCAGGTCGCCGAGCGCGCTGTTGGTCCGGCCCATGACGATGTACGGCTCCACCAGTTCAGGGTCTCCCCGTGCCGCCATTTCGGCATCGCGCCGTGCGCCCTCGGTGTCGCCGGTGTTCATCCTTGAAATGGCGCGGTGGCCATAGGCCTGCCACAGGTTGGGCTTCAGGAGGATGGCCTGGTCGTAGTCGAGCATGGCCTCCCTGTGTTCGCCCTGCAACATCTTGGCCTGCCCGCGTCCGTCCCAGCCGCGTGCGAAATCCGGCTCCAGCTCGATGACCAGCGTGAAGCGTTGTTCGGCCTGCCGGTACTCCTCCCGGCTGAGGTGGGCATAGGCCCGCACATAGTGGCCCACGCTTTCGGTGTCCGGGGTGGGTGTGACATCGGGCGTGGATGCCGGAGCCGGTGTCGCGGTCGGTTCCGGCGTTGGCGACGGCGCCGGTGTGGGTGGTGGTGTGGGCTCGGGCGTTGCGGTCGGGGCAGGGGTTATTACCAGCGGTTCCGGCTCAGGAGTGGTACACGCTAAAAGGATGACGGCCAGAGCGGCGAGGGCCGCGACCACGCACAGTTTTCTATGGAGAAGTGGGTTCAGGCTCATGTTCCGGCGCACGACTGCGTCTCTGCCATCATAAAGAAGATACGTAGGGACACGTATACCGAGATTCAGTTTAGGCGCGCTCATCCGGCGGAAAGCCGCGCCGCAAGGATCTCCAGGGCCAGCCGGTCGTTGAGTTGACCCGACTTGATCGCCAGGTCTGCCGCAAGCAGTTGACGGTGTATGTCCGCAAGGTAGGCTGAACTGAACCGTCCGACCTGCCGAAGCGTCTTGTCGAGCACGAAGCTGTGGGTAACACCGATGCGGCGGCCGATCTCCTCCCGATTGAGACCGTCTCCGGATAGGTGCTTCGCCAGCAGCAGTATGCGGACCTGACGGGCCATCAGACCGATTATCGAGCTTACGGTAGAGCCGTTTTCCAGCAGGGAATACATCATCCTCATTGCGCGTTCCGGCCGCCGCTCAAGGACCGCGTCGATCGTGGCGAAGATGTTGGCTTCCCGCGCCTCGGCGACCATCTCGTCCACGGCGCCCCGCGTCACGGTGCGGCCGTCGGCGTAGAGAGCCAATTTTCGGATCTCCTGGTCGAGCAACCGCAGGTTCCCGCCGGATACCCATGAGAGACGTGAAACGGCGGCAGGCTCGACCGCGGCGTCGACTTCGGCGAATCGTTCCCGTATCCACGAGTCGAGACCCGCCCCTCGGAGATTCGGGAACTCCGTGACGTCCGCCTGAGGGCCGACCGACCTGAGTCCCCGGCCTCCCCTCCTGAGACGGACGTTTTCCACGAACAGCAGTTCCGTGGTTGCCGGAATGTCCGATAACCCGCCGGACATGTCCGTCCACTCGTCGCCCAACGAACGGTCGTTGCCATCGAGCCGTTCAAGCAGTCCGCGGACGATAACCAGGCGCCGGTCTGCGAGGAATGGCGCCGAGGAAGCCGCGCCTGTGACCTCTGCCAGCGAAAAGCCTGTGCCCTCGTAAGTGGAGGTGTTTGGATCGCGGACCTCAGGCGCGCCGACAGACTCGCGGATGCGAGCAACCTGTTCCCCGATGGAGAACTCGTCCTGGCCGTGAAGAACTCGGATCAATTCACTGGTCCCGGGTAAGGGTGGCCGGTGGTCTGGCACGCTGAAAGCATCGTTGTAAACTGGAATTTGCGGGACTTTGACGCGGGGACCATCCTGCTCTTCCACGGTCTCGCCGGAAGCCGCAGTCCCGAAGCACGATGATATTCCACATCCTGCCTATGTTCATCAGGCTCATGGCAGACAGGCGCGTGCCGTGCTGGGTGAAGTTGGTCCCGGTGGCCGCCGCCGTCTACATAGTGTCGCCCATTGACCTGAGGCCGGATTTCATTCCCATCCTGGGCCAGTTGGACGACATCCTGATCGCGATTCTGCTCCTGGCCCTGTTCGTCGCGCTCGTGCCGGGCGAGGCGCGACGGGACGCCTTTCGCGGCGGGAACTCGGTCCGCGAGGAGAAGGCGGAGGAACCGGTCACCATCGAAGGACGAATGCGCCACGTGGATGACGACGCTTCCCCGAACCAGTAACTTGCCGACCGGTAACCAAACATGAAGATTGGCATGACCGGCCTGCAATCGTCCGGCCGGACCACCGTGTTCAACGCCCTGACCCGCGGACACGCCGATACAGGTCCGGTGGCCGGCCACGAAGGCAACATCGGCGTGGCACGCGTCCCGGATGAACGTCTGGCAGTAGTCGCCGGCATCATCGGTTCGCGGGCTTCGGTCCAGGCGGAGGTTACCTACGTTGACCTGCCGTCAAGCCGCACCGGGGACGATGACCTGTTCAGCGGTGAGAATGCCACCAGGCTCCAGCAGGTGGACGCGTTGTTGGCGGTCGTCAGGTCCTTCAACGACGATTCGGTGCCGCACCTGTCGGGGTCGGTCGATTGGCGGCGAGACCTTGAGAAGATCATGTTCGACCTGAATTTCGCGGACATAGATCTGATCGAACGCCGGATCGAACGGATAAATGCCTCCATCAAGGGGATGCGGGTGGCGGAGCGGGCGACAGCGTTGCAGATGATCGACACGTTTCGGGGCATACAGCAGGAACTGGAAAGCGGGGTACCCGTGAGGGCGCAGGACCCGGCCGTCACCGGGGACCCGTCGATTCGCGATACGTTTCTCCTGAGCGCCCTGCCCTTTCTCGCGGCGGTAAACATCGACGAAGACGAGCTACCCAGGAGCGTGGAGTACGAGGCCAACCTGCGAGAAGTGATCTCGGGTCCGCTGGCGGGGGGAACGACGATTGCGGGCAAACTCGAAATGGAACTCGGACAGCTTGACGCTGGGGATGACGAAGACGATATGCGGACGGAGTTGGGCGCCGGGGAACCGGGCCTTTCGCGGATGATCCGCCTTTCACAAGAAGTCATGGGCCTCATCACGTTCTTCACGGCTACGGAAAAGGAAGCACGCGCCTGGGACATCGCCAACGGCACGCTCGCGCCCGGGGCGGCCGGCAGCGTTCACACGGACATGGAACGCGGCTTCATCCGCGCCGAGGTGACCAGTTACGATGACCTTGTCGAATGCGGTTCGACCGCCGAAGCGCGGAGTCGAGGGAAGTTGAGGACGGAAGGCCGGGACTACGTCGTCAATGACGGGGACGTGGTGAACTTCCTGTTCTCCGTTTAGCGGGAACGCCGCGGCTTCGCCTGCGGCGGACACGGACCCCGAAGAGTGGGAAGATTAAGAAAGGCGAAAATAGTTATGTCTCAGTGCATCGTGTGCCGCGGCAATCGCCTGGGCAAGGAGTCGATTGACAAGGTATTCAATGTCGATGGGCGTTACGTGTTGATTACCGGGGTTCCCTCAACCGTTTGCCACAATTGTGGCGAACGATCTTTCAGTCCTGAAGCAACGGAGAGGGCACGTATGTTGGTGAACGAAACGCCAACAGGCACACGCGCCAAGTCAGTGCCGATGGAAGTGTTTGAGTACGTCTGACCTTTGCGACCGTGGCTTCGACTCCACGGGACCAACGGGCAACAATCTAACCACGAGTATTTGACAGGGACAGGACCAAACAACACATGGAATTGGGACGAATTGAACGACCTGCGGCCGGCGACCTGATGACCAGGCGCAAGGCATACCTCGTGAGCATGGTGCAGACCTCCCCGGACGCCGACCCGGAGTTCACGAACCACTACGACGCGTACTGGCGGGCGGTCGATGAGCACGTGGCCAGCCTGGAAACGCGTGCAGGGCCGGTTGCACGCGTGTTTGTCGAGGGAGTCGGATTCGGCGGCGAAGAGGGACTGCTGCGTATACAACAGGCCGACCGGCGAGCCCACAGCCTCGTGAAGTCGAGGATAGACTCCGGCGCCGTCCTGGAACCCTATGAAGACCAGGACCTGTTCGAGCAGGTAGTCGACTGGGGACGCATCCTCCAGTCCGGATTTATAAGCCAGAAGGTGGCCGAGACCGTTCGAGACGCATTCGAATCAGCCGGCGCCCAGCGGCTGGAACACGTCAAGCAACGCCTCGAAGAGTCCATCGGCGAGGCCGAGGCGGCGCTGATCATCGCCTCGTCAGACGTGGGTGAGGTGTTGCCTGCGGAGATCGAACGTTTCATCGTGTCGCCGCCTGAACTGGACAGGCTGATCAGGTGGGTACGAGACCAGGCGGAGAAGGCGCAACGGGAGGCCGAAGCCAGGCTGCGGGCCGCTGCACAGGGAGGCGCCGCGGGGTCGCAGGACTCCGGAAGCACTTCCGGTTCGGGTCTATGGACCCCCGGCCAGGCATAGGGCCCGAGCAGGCCGCCGGGCACGCCGAAAGCGGTTCTTCAGACTTGGCCGAATCCGGCGGGCGGCCGAGTCCCGGCAGTGGCGAGAACGGCAGGGGCATAGCCCTCTACCTGCACATACCGTTTTGCCTCAGCAAGTGCCCGTACTGCGACTTCAACACCTACGAGGGTATCGAGCCGCAAATAGACGGGTACGTCGCGGCACTGGCGCGAGAGATAGGGCTTTGGGGCGATCTACTACAGCGCCCGCACATCACTTCGGTCTATTTCGGCGGAGGCACGCCGTCGTACATTCCACCCGGCTCGATTGACTCCACGATGGCCGCCATTCGCGAGTCGTTCGACGTGCTGCCGGACGCCGAAATCTCCATGGAGGCCAACCCGGGCGACATCACGGCAGCACGGGTGGAGCGCTGGCGTTCCTCCGGCATCAACAGGATGAGCATCGGCGTCCAGAGCTTCGATGACGGCCTGCTCGCGAGCCTGGGGCGGCGTCACAGTTCCGAGCAAGCGGCGGAGGCTGCGAGGGTCGCGAAATCGTACGGGTTCGAGAACTTCAGTCTCGACTTGATGTTTGGTCTCCCAGGTCAGACCCTCGACCAGTGGCGGTTATCGCTCGAACGGTGCATAGAACTGGGTCCCCGGCACGTGTCGCTATACGGCCTGTCGTTGGAACCGGGAACTCCCATGGAGGCCGAAGTGCGGTTCGGGCGGACGCCGCTGCCAGACCCCGACCTGGGGGCCGACATGTACACCCTCGCAGAGGACCGATTCGCAGCGGAAGGGTTTGACCACTATGAGATTTCCAATTGGGCCAAGCCAGGTTTCCAGAGCGTCCACAACCTGGCGTATTGGAGACTCACTCCCTTCCTGGGACTCGGCGCCGGCGCACATTCCCACCTCGCTGGCCACCGGTTCTCGAATATCAGGTCTCCAAGGGGTTATGCACAGCGCCTCGAGCCGCCGGCCGCCGTTGACGAAGTCCACGCCCACCCCGCCGAAGCCATGCGCGCGCTGGGAGTGGTCGACCAAATCGAGCCTGCGTCACGAAGCTCTGCGATGGCGGACGCGATGATGATGGGCATGCGGCTGGCGGAAGGAGTGACTCACGCCGAATTCGAGGAGCGATTCGGCGTGCCACTGGCCGGTGCATTCGGGGACGTCATCCGGGAAATGTCGACGGCGGGGCTGGTTGTACACGACGACGACGGGATCCGGCTTACGCGAAGAGGCCGACTGCTGGGCAACGAGGTCTTTGGACGATTCGTCGAATACTCGACGCGCGCGGCCGAAATCCGGCCGTCATTCCTCAACAAATAGTGTGGCCAGCCCCTCGTCTTACCGGCGAAAGCCGGTATCCATGGTGGGGTGTAGGGCGGGTGTACGCTCGACGCTTACAACCCCCCGACCGGCAGGCCCATTTCCATGGGCGTTGGTGGCGGTGTTAACCGCCATGGGGGACTGGTGGGTTGATTCCGGCCATACGGCCTCCGGATAGGGAGACACCGATTCAACCGGTGATGGGCACCACCAGGAAAATCGCTGAACAACGGCGCGGTATTATCGTGCCATGTACGTAATCGGAACGGCGGGCCACGTAGACCACGGCAAGTCCACGCTCATTCACGCCCTGACGGGCATCGATCCCGACAGGCTGCGAGCGGAAAAAGAGCGCGGCATGACAATCGAGCTGGGATTCGCGTGGCTCGACCTCCCGAGCGGTCTCGAAGTCAGCATCGTGGACGTGCCGGGCCACGAGCGGTTCATCAAGAACATGCTGATGGGCGTCGGCGGCATCGACCTTGCACTGCTCATCGTCGCAGCGGATGAAGGCGTGATGCCGCAGACGAGGGAGCACCTGGCAATCCTCGACCTGGTGCGCGTCGAACGCGGCATCGTCGTGATTACCAAGACCGATCTCGTGGACGAGGAATGGCTGGAATTGGTCACCGCCGACGTCGAGGAGGCCCTCGAAGAGACCGCCCTGGCCGGCTCCCCGACGTTTCCGGTGTCCGCCGAGACGAGAACGGGGCTCGACGAACTACTGCACGCCATCGACTCCGCGCTGGACGGCGTGCCGCACAGGCCCGACCTGGGGCGGCCAAGATTGCCGGTGGACCGTTCCTTCACGATGACCGGTTTCGGGGCGGTGGTGACGGGCACGTTGTCGGGCGGCACGTTGCGCAAAGGACAGCAGGTCGTCATCGCTCCCCGCGGGCAGCGAGCGCGCATTCGCGGGTTGCAAAGTCACCGGGACGTCGTCGATGAAGCCCGGCCCGGCACGCGCGTGGCCGTGAACATGGCCGGCATCGAGCATCACGAAATAGAGCGCGGCGACGCCCTGCTGACCGGCGACTGGATCGTCCCCTCGGAGGCGTTCGATTGCTCGATCAGGACCATTCCCGAAGCGCCGCGGTCGCTGCGTCACAACCATCGCGTGATCCTTTACGCCGGAACATCCGAGACACCGGCTGTCGTGAGGTTGCTGGACGCCAATACATTGCCGCCCGGCGAGTCCGGTTGGGCGCAAATCCGGCCTGAATCGCCGGTGCCGGTGGTGCGCGGGGACTATTTCGTCATCAGGGACACCGTGACGACCATTGCCGGCGGCCAGGTACTGGTCCCGAACGCGCCGCGGCGCAGGCGTTTCGAGTCGTCAATCACCGAGCGGCTCGATGTCCTGTCAACAGGCTCAGAGTCGGACGCGCTTGTCAGCACGATGGACCTGACGGGGCTTTCGACAGCCGCCGGACTGGCCGTGGCCCTGAACCTCTCCGAGCCGGACGCGGCTGCGATTCTTGAAGACCTCGTCGCCAATGGTGACGCGGTGAGAATCGGTGGCGCTGACATTCCGGTCTACTTCACGGCTTCGGCATGGTCGAATGTAGTCTCCAGGACGTCGGATGGACTTGCCTCCTATCACCACCAGTACCCGTTGCGCGGCGGGATGCCCAAGGAAGAGTTGCGAAGCCGGTTGGACATGGGTCCGCGTGATTTCAACGCCGCGTTGGCGCGTTTAGCGGAAGACGGGGTCGTAGAAGAGGTCGACACCTACGCCAGGCTCCCTTTTCACACACCAGACCTGTCCGATGCTCAAAAACGACAGGCCGACGAGTACCTGGCCCTGCTCGGTTCCAACCCCTATTCGCCGCCTACAGACGCGCCGGTGGACCCCGAGTTGCTGCAGGCCCTGGCCGACCAGGGTCGGATCGTCCGGGTAAACGAGGACGTTGTATACCTGAAGTCGGCGTACGACGAGATGTCAGCGCGCGTCATAGAACTGGCGCGGGCCAACGGCGAGGTGACGATCTCGGACGTTCGCGAACTGTTCAGCACGAGCCGCAAGTACACCCTGGCCCTGCTTGAACACATGGACCGCCTGCAGGTCACGCGGCGCGTTGGTGACAACCGAGTCCTGAGGTGACGCGGACCTGATCTCTACGCAGCGGCCAAGGGGGATACACTGACGGCCGTCATGGGAGCATCGCAATCGCCAGGCTCAGCGCCGTACGGCCGGCTCATCGTGAGGCTGGGATCGAACGTATACGCCGTATCGGCGTTGTCGTCCACGCTGCGCACTCTGCACGCCGCCGTGCGTGAGACGGCAGGCCGGACCGGCATCGGGGAGGACCTCTTCGAATCGCGGCCTGCGCCGATTCTCACCACCGAAATTACGTCCGCGGACGGAGGTCTGCAACTCTCACTGTTCTTCGGAGACCGCGAAGGGCAGCCGCTCGACGATGCGTCGCAGAAGGCATTCGGCGCGTTTATGGAGGATGTCATCGCGGCGGTGACCGCCGACCCCCAGCCAACCCTTTGGGAGACGAACGCCCGCATACGGCCCAGGCCGGCAAATCAGCGGCTGAGGCTGTTCATCGACGATGCGATCAGGTTGCGGGATGCCGAGATCGCGGCGAGCGGCAGGCGCGTGCGGATTTCGGACTCCCGGATCGACGTCGCCCCGGACTGATCACCCCAAGCCCATCTCGTGCAGGGCTTCGTCCGAAAAGCCGAAGTGGTGAGCGATCTCGTGGACCACCGTCACGCGGACCTGTTCGACGACCTGCTCGTCGTCCTGGCAAGCCTCTTCGATGGGCCGCTGGAAAATCGTTATCTTGTCGGGCATTACGAACCCGTAGCCTTCGCGATCGGGCTGTGGGATGCCTTCGTATAGCCCGTACAGGGTTTCGTCCGGCGCCAGGTTATTGGTCCGGCGTTGTTCCCGTGAGGGGTAGTCGTTTACTACAACGTCAACGTTGTCGAGCTTTTCCAGGAATTGGTCCGGCAAACTCTCGAACGCCTGCCTGACAAGCTCTTCGAATTCAAAGCGGTTCACGGGCTTTTGCTTCTGTGCGCGGCCTCAGGGGACCTTTGCGTAACACCATCTCCCTCGAAGGAGACCTTTGCAAAACCCCCTCTCCCGGCGGAGATCTTTGCGTAACTAGTTGACCCCTCACTCCGTGTCACCCTGAGCCTATTTCTCATGTCACCCTGAACCTTTCTCTCATGTCACCCCCGCATCAAGTGCGGGGCAGGCTCTGAGCGAAGCCGAAGGGTCTGGGTAAGAGGGGTCGGGTGTTGTTGAGTGACCCGCGGGAGATTCTTCGCTGCGCTCAGAATGACACTTGCGGAGGTTACGCAAAGTTCTCCAGCGGGAGAGGGTTGGAGCCTGCCCCGTACTCGATACGGGGGTGAAGGAGAATCGCATATTGGGAGTAGGCCCTGGAATCCTCGATTCCCCGTTAAGTCTGGGGTTACGCAAACATCTCCGAAGGAGAGGGTTGGGGTGGGTATAGACCGGGCACCTGGGTAACACACCATTCCAACATAGGAGCAAAACTTTCGAGGACTCATGCGATGCCATGGAAAGAGTCTAGCGCGAACTGTGAGCAGAGGGTGTTCATAGACAGGTGTTCGATGGGCGAAGAGTCGGTCTCAGGGCTGTACCGCCGGTTCGGGACCAGCCGAAGGACAGGGTACAAGCACACTAACCGGTTCAAGTAGTAAGGGTACGGCGGCCTGGCCGACCGCAGCAGCGCGCCTCATTCGCATCCCGATCAGCATGATCCATCAATGCCAATCTGTCAGCGAATTACCTAACATCTACAACCCAATCCCGACTCAACACCCACAACCGCTATCCTGTACCCACCCCTCATCAGGCGGAACACCCCAATCCACTTCCCACCACACTCCGACAGGTCCAACGACAAACATGCCCCGCCAGACCGCACCCAATACCAACAACGCCCTCCGCTACACGGACGCAGACGGCGAGGCGCCCAGCGATGGCTAAGACCAGGGTTACGGAAGGTACTTTGTTCGTACCCGCGAGCGGGTCCGAGGTCTCCACCGTATTGATGGAACCGGACGACCCCATCGCGCAGATGATGTTGGGGCATGGCGCCGGCACCCCGATGCAGAGTCCGCTCATGGTCCAAACGGCCGAAGCGCTCGCCGAACAGCGGATCGCCACCTTCCGCTACAACTACCCGTACAGCGAGAATACGGCCACCTACGCTCCGGGCAAGACCGACCCCCTCGAAGTCCTCCTGTCCACGGCAGCCGCGGCGAAGAGCGCCCTCGCGGACCTGTCCCTTGATCTCCCGCTGTTCCTCGCCGGCCGTTCAATGAGCAGCCAGGTCCTTTCGCTTGCCCTGACACGCGAGAACTGGCCGGACGTCCGTGGCGCAGTGCTATACGTCTTCCCGACGCGGTGGTTCAACGTGCTCGAGGATCCCGTCAGTCATCTTCACCGGGTGCCTGTCCCGATGCTATTCGTCCAGGGCGGTCGCGACACGGAAATTACCGATCTACCAGAACTTCAGTCCGCCCTGGACGGTTTCAGCAGCCCTGCGACCCTTCACGTAATCGAAACTGCCGATCACTTCTTCGATCCACCAGCCCGTTCAAGCACAACGCGCCTGGACATCCTCTCGGAGGTCGCTTCAGTGACAGCCGCGTGGATAAGCAGGCAACTCAAATAGGTACAGCACCACCGCGCCGTTAACCGTCGCCCGCCCCCCTCTCGTCTTGCCGGACTCCGATCCGGCACCCACGGTGGGGCGCGGGTGTACTCGACATGTACAACCCCTGGCTGGCTGGCGCACGCCTTCCCGTACACCCTCTCATGTCGTCCCGAGCGAAGCCAAGGGACCCGAACCGGCCATCCAACGCACATCCTACTCATCCCCCGCTCCACCACCGCCATCCCCACTCCCCCATCGTCTTGCCGGACTCCGATCCGGTACCCACGGTGGAGCGCGGGCATGCTCGACATGTACAACCCCTGGCTGGCGCACGCCTTCCCGACCCCCTCATGTTTTCCCGAGCGAAGCGAAGAACCCGTAACGGCAATCCCACGCACACCCTACTCATCCCCCGCTCCACCACCGTCATCCGCAGTCCCAACTCCGTCATCCCCGACCCCGATCGGGGACCTCCCACCCCGTCATACCGAAACCTCCTCTACTGTCATTCTTGAGCGCAGCGAAGAATCTCCCGGCAATCCAACGCACACCCTACTCATCCCCCGCTCCACCACCGCCATCCCCACTCCCCCCTCGTCTTGCCGGACTCCGATCCGGTACCCACGGTGGGGCGCGGGTGCGGTTCCGCCCAACGCCAACACACCCAACCCTGTCACCCCAATCCCGACTCAACACCCACAACCGTTATCCTGTACTTAGCCGACATCAGACGAGACACCCCAACCACTTCCCACCGCGCCCCTATAGGTCCATCAACACCCATGCCCCGACAGACGGAACCCAACACCAACAACGCTCTCGGCAGCCTCCTCCAGGACATGACGCCCCGCGGCCAGGTGCGATCCGAGAACACCCATGCCATCTCCGGCCAACCCGGCCTCCGCCCCGACATCATCATCACCGTCCCAGGCCGCGCGCCCGTGGTCATCGAAGCCGAGTACATGCCCGCGCGCACCGTCGAAAAGGAGGCCAAGGCCCGCCTCGGCCTGGAGCTGGCCACCAACGGGCGCATCATCGAAGCAGTCATCGCCCTACGCTACCCCGACGCGGTCGGCGACGCCCACGACCTCCGCGCCGCCCTGTCATCTGCTGACCTCTCCTACTGCGTCTTCACCGAAGACGGCGACGAGAGTCGCTTCCCCGAATCCGGCTGGCTGGAAGGCTCGGTCGAAGACCTGGCCGACATGGTGCGCCTCGTGTCCGTTCCCCAGCGCGCCGTTGACCAGGCCGCCTCCACTCTCGAAGAAGGCATCGAGGGAGCCGCAAAACACCTGGACGAAATCCAGGAGTCACGGCCTAGCACCAACTCTGAAATCGCCCGCCGCCTGGGCATGATCAACGTCCCACAGACCCGCCGCATGGCCTGCGCCATCATCGCCAACGCCCTCGTGTTCCACGAACACATCGCCGGCATGCACCCAAAGATCCAGCCCCTGGCAAAGGTGTGCGGTGACGGAGTAGACAACCCCCAGGGCAAGATGCTCGCAGCCTGGGACGACATCCTGGGCATCAACTACTGGGCCATCTTCGCCATCGCCAAGGACATCCTCGAACAGTTGCCCTCTGCCGACGCGGCCATCATCCTCCGTCGGCTGAGAGACACGGCGCAGTCTGTCAACGCGACAGGCGTCGACAACGCCCACGACCTAACCGGGCGCATCTTCCAGCGCCTCATCGCAGACCGCAAATACCTCGCCACGTTCTACACGCTGCCAGCGTCAGCGGCTCTTTTGGCCAGGCTGGCCGTCGCAAAGATGGAGGGCGTCGACTGGTCCAACGCCGAGGCCATCGGCAAGCTCCGCATCGGCGACTTCGCCTGCGGGACCGGTGCCCTGCTCTCGGCGGTCTATGAGCAAGTCGCCGCCCGCCACGAACGGGCCGGGGGCGATGCGCGATCCCTCCACAAGGTGATGATGGAGAACGTGCTCTACGGCTGCGACGTCATGCCGTCCGCCGTCCACATCACCGGCTCGACCCTCTCCGGCGTGGAGCCGTCAGTCCTATTCAACAACTCCCACCTGTACACCATGCCCTACGGCCGCATGGAGGACAAAAGCGTAATGATCGGCTCCCTAGAGCTTCTCCAATCGTCCGACGTCCTCACCCTGTTCAACACCAGCGACCCAGCCATGCGAACCGGCAGCGCCGGCGAGGAGACCGCCGCCCAGATACGCGCAGAGATTCCGGATGAGGGCTACGACCTCGTAATCATGAATCCGCCGTTTACTAGCAACACCAAGCATCTAGATGCCGATGATGGAGTCTTAAACGCCGCGTTTGCCGCCTTTAGGACCACCGACGAGACACAGTCTGATATGGCGAAGCGACTGCAACGTCTGGCGAAGGGTAAGTCATATCACGGCCATGCAGGCCTGGGCTCTGCATTCGCAGCGCTTGCCGCCACAAAGATGCGCCCCGGCGGCGTGATCGCACTCGTTTTGCCTTTCACCGCAATCACCGGGTCGGCGTGGGCTAAGTTCCGGGAGTTGATCGCCACGCAATACACCGATGTGACGATTGCCAGCATCGCTGCCAACGGTTACGCCATGTCGTTTTCTTCGGATACGGGGATAGCGGAGTGTCTGGTAATTGGCCGAAAACTGGCGAGTCCCAAGAAACCAAGCGACAGAGGGACCTTCATCTCTTTGCGACGCAAGCCGAGCAGTTTCGTTGACGCTCAAGAACTTACCAAGGTCGTCTCGTCAAGTGCCTCGCCTCGGCGTCTTGAAGACGGGCCGTACGGCGGCCTTCCCATCAACCGAGGCGACCACGACGCAGGTGAGATGCTGGACGCTCCCCTTGACAGTCACAAAATCGGATGGGGTGCGGCCAGGCTCTTCGATGCGTCGGTAGCCCAAGCAGCTTACTCGCTCACACAGGGGCAACTCTGGATGCCCGGCGAGCCAGGGGGACGGGAATTGCAAATGGCTCCCCTAAGCCAGATCGGGCAAAGAGGACTGGACTCTCAACTATTCATTAGTGTTGCCCACAAAGGCCCGTTCACTAAGGCACCTCCGAGTCCTACGTCCACCTACCCGGCCCTGTGGAACCACGACGCCAAAAAAGAGACCCGAATTGTCTGTGCACCTGACTCACAAATGCGCGTCAGGCCAGGCATGGAAGAACAAGCCGCCAAACTCTGGAAAACGGCTAGCAGAGCTCACATTAGCCGGGGATTCCGGTTCAATTCACAGCCGTTAGCGGTTGCCTTCACTGAACAGCGAAGCGTCGGTGGCCGTGGTTGGCCAAACGTCCGGTTCAGCAACCCTCTGCATGATTTCGCATTCGCTACCTGGGGCAACAGTTCTTTGGGAATGCTGTCTTACTGGTGGCACTCGAACCTTCAAGTCGCCGGTCGCGGAGACATGACCATACGCTCCGTCAACTCTTTACGCACTTTGGACTTCCGCTCTTTAACCAACAAGCAATTGCTCACGGCAGAGTCCATATTCAACAAGATGAAAGAGAAAGAACTTAAGCCCGCCTATCTCGCGGATGCCGACCCCAACCGCGCTTACTTGGACCGCCGCGTCGTCTGCGATCTTCTAGGCTTCGACGAGGAGACCTACGCGGCCGTCCGCCGCCTGGCCGCCAAGTGGTGCGCGGAGCCGTCGGTGCATGGGGGGAAGGCGCGGCCGAAGGGTGCGAAACTGGTCGGCTAGCAGCTTGGGCTTCCTCGACCCCATTGCACATACACGGCGGCTAATGTTGCTGTTAGTGGAGCGTCAACGGAGCCAGAATGACTCAGGAAAGGCACTGGAAGGAGTAGCAGTTGTATAAAGAACACGACATATTCATACCTCCTGAAGACGAAGCTATTTTATACCGTTACATGGACTTCACTAAATTCGTATCCATTTTAGACTCACATTCCCTCTTTTTTACTAGGGCTGACAGATTAGGAGATCCGTTCGAAGGCTCCTTTTCTAAAGTAAATGTCGCCCTGCGCCCTTCGCTATACGAGGGCGAAATCCCTGAGTCATCATTACAACAGTTAGCCAACTTCATGAAGGAGACCCGGCAATACACTTTGATCAGCTGTTGGCATGAAGCTATCCATGAATCTGCCGCCATGTGGCGACTCTATGCCAGGGAGTCCGACGGTATTGCCATAAGGACGGATTTCAAATCATTGACTCAGAGCCTTGAATGTGAAGATGACGTCTACATCGGGAAGATCCAATACGTCGACTACGACACAACATTTATTCCCGAAGGCAACACGTTCTACCCATATCTTTACAAGCGACGGAGCTTCGAGCACGAAAGCGAAGTAAGGGCAATGACCCAGAAAAGACCAGGACCAGACGACAATAATGATATGTCTAACGGAGTTCTCCATTCCGGTACGTATTACTCTGTAAACGTGTCGGCGCTGATTAAAGAAGTCATCATCGCTCCTTACGCCAATGAATGGTTCATAAATCTGGTCAAATCGGTCGCCGCCCGCTATGACTTGATGGCGCCAATCAAAATCTCACGGTTAGCTGAGTCACCGACTTGGGGTTAACTATAGTAAGCCAGTTGGCCCTTCCACAAGTAGCGTGAATCGGTCCCGTTCAATCGTCAAACGGGCCGGACCCGCCCGAGAAAGGTCATTGCCACGGTTCTTTGAAATCCAAAACCAGGTCATCTAGACTGGAATGCAACGCGGAGGAACCACCACATTGGAAGCTGCTTGGCCCACCATAACCGCCGTCATCGGCGTTGGAGTCGGATTGGCCGGACTGATCTGGCAGCTTCAGCGTGAGACTAACAGGCACCTAGAGAAGCTCGATTTCCGAATGCAGTCCGTCGAAACCGGCTTGGCGGAACTGAAGGTGTCCTTCAACGGGTTGACGGTTCAGACAACCACATAGTTATTTCGGCCGGAAGGCGACCCAATCTGGCTACCAACAATCTAAACGGTGCCAAATCTATCTCTCTACTGGCCAAATAACCCTTCCCACGCTTTCGGCGAGGGCCTAGCATTTGCGGTTAGCCCATCCACAAGACACAAAGTGAGCATGTCATGGACAACGTTGAACTCTACTATCAGGTCGCCCGTGCCCGGCTCGACCAGCAGTGGATGCTGAATCGGGAATTAGGAAATAGGGTCTCACAAGTCGCAAGCATAGCCGCTGGCTTCATCGTCATATCCGGTTTCGTTCTGAGTGTTCCAGATACGCCTTTGGAGATCGACGGTGTCTTCATGGCCTTTGGTGGATTGCTCGTTGCCGGTTGCGTGGGGGCCATCTTACTCGGCCTTGCCGCTCTGTTGCCTCAGGATTGGAGGAGCGGGCCCGCCGTAGAGGAAATAGCCGAACACATTGAAAAGGGAAGAGGCGTGCTGTTCAAGGGTATAGCCAACGCCTTTAAAACGGCCGTGGTACGGAACAGGACTCTGGTTAACCGAAGACAGTGGATGCTGGCAGCTTCCTTAGTTTGCTTGGCCGTTCAGTGCCTCGGGTTCGTCGGGATCACGTTGAACCGATTCGCGGGTTAACCGGGTCTGACCTCCATTTGTCCTGGCTCTTCTCCGAACTTCTCAATATCTTGACCAATATCAATATCAGGCGGGGGCGGAGGCGGCTCACTGGCCGGTTCCGCTTTACCTTTTTTGTCGTTAGGCATTGCTTACTCCCAAAGTTGGTGGCCTAAGCGAGCCACCATAACTTTGTACCCAACCCGCTTCCCAACAGTCACTTCGGTTCATCACCGTGACTCGTTGATCGAACGGATGTCAAGGCAATTGTACCCCTCATGAAGTCGTCCACACGCCATTCGAGGCTCATCGGGGCTGATCCCCTACCTGGTGGAAAAAAACCATTGCGTTCAGTTGAGATTCAATGGATACGTCTAACGTAAGCTGAGCAGGCCCTCACCCACCCCCAAACCCCACCACATACCCCGCCCTGCTCCCCGCCTCCCGCGTAACCGCGCTTACGATCACCGCCACCCGCTCGGCCGGGTCCGCGTTCACCCCCGCCAGCCGGATTTCGCCGTCCGCCTGACCATCCAGTAGCAACCGCGTCACCTCCGCCGACCCGCCCGGCGCCTTCCGCACGACCTGCACCAGGAACTTCTCCGGTAACAGGTTGTTCACGCGGGCGAAACCGTCTGCCTCCCAGCCGCCGTCGTCCTCCGTGTCGTCCGACCAGCCGGTCTCCTCGATCACGAAGTCGTCCAGGCACAGTCCTCGGCCGTTTTCGGCGTCGTCGGTGACGTACTCGAACCTCAGCAGGACCTCTTTGCCGGCGTACGGCGTGAGGTCGACCGAGTCCTCCACCCACCCGTTCGACTCGCCGGTGATGCCGGGCCCGAAAGCCGTGCCGTTCGGGTTGTCGTTCGTCGTGAGCGTGGTTTCGAGGATCTCCCACGTCTCGCCGCCATCCTCCGACACCTCCACGTAGGCGAAGTCCCAGTCCTCCTCTATCGCGTGCCAGGCGTGGAACCGCAGCGTGGCCGTGTCCACCCCGGTCAGGTCGAACCGCCGAGTCAACGTCGTGTCGATCCCGTCCCCGTCGTTGCTCCACCAGCACGCCTCCCCGCTGCGCGGCGGGACCGGGAACAGCTCCGCGGCCGGGTCGCCGTTGAACGAGATGACCAGTTCGTCGGCGGGCAGAGTCACCACGTAGTAGTCGGCGCCGAACTGCGCGACCTCCCTTTCATACGCCTTCGGCAAACTGACGAACGTCGAGCGGACCCGCACCGCCGAACGGGCTTCTCGGGCCGACGACGAGTACCGGCCGTCGGGTTCATTGAGGTAGTTGGCGACCAGCCAGTCCCTGAACACGTCGAGCGACGTGGCCTCCTCGCCGAGCCGCTCCAGCACCAGGTCAACCGACTCCAGCCCGTCCGTCGGCTCCTTCACCAACTCCGCTACCAGTTTTTCGCCACCGTAGTGCTCGGCCAGGTAGTCCACGAACAGGTTGGCCCCGCCGTATGCCGGCGAACGGATCCCCGGCCCGCTCGGCCACTGCGTCAGTGACGTGCCCGGGATCCGCAGGTAGTCGGCAATCCTGTTCGACCAGTGGCCCGCAGCATCCACCGCAAGGTCCGACAGCCCCTCGTTCAGCCAGCTCTCCTCGTCCGGGTCCGCCGCCCAGTGCACGGCGTGCTGCAACTCGTGCGTCAACACCGACATGTACCCGCGTGAGCCCACGGGGAGGCCGTCGGTGGAGATGTATATCGATTCCCGTTCGTTGCTGAACGGCTGGATGTCGGAGGGATAGGCGTCCGTGCTGGAGAAGTAGCCAGCCACCCCAGGACTGAGGCTGGCGTGAAAGATCACCAGCCGCGGGTCGCCGTCGATCCCCGGCGACCTGATCCCGCCAAACAGCCCGGTCACCGTCGGCCACACGCTCGACTCGAACTCCTCGATCGCCGCGTCCAGGTCCGGCTGCGCCACCTCCACCCGTTCGTCGAACACCCACCAGGCGTTGTCGCTGGATGCCCTGACAACCCCGTCGACCAGGACGTGCCCGCCCGGCCGGCTGACCCAGAACTGCGTGTCAGCGCCCACGGCGAACCGCCCTCTGTCGGCCGCTATTCGTTCGTCGTCCGCCGTCTGATTTTTCAGACGTCTCGACAGATCGACCACGTCCCGCGGCGGCGGCCGCGGGATGACCTGCTCCCTCACAACCGGTACGGGTGTCGGCGGCGGAGGCGTGGGAGTGGGCGGGACGACGTGGGGGTCCGGCGTAGACGTCGGCGGTGGCATGGGCGTGGCGGTCGGAAACGGTATCTGGTCCGGCACCGGATTGCCCGCAGTAGCTGTAGCCACGATCGTCGCGACCACCGCGGTCGAACCCGCAGGGACCGCCGTTTCCGACTCGACCGTCTCCGTCACAGCCGGTCCAGGCCCCTCACCCGTGCAGGCCACCGCAGCGAGCAGCACCGCCAGGCCCGCAGCGACCGCCCCGATCACCATCCAGCCTCGCCTGAGATGCTGACCGACACGGCCTCCGAATCTCGCGGGATGCCACTGCATGAACAATGAAATATCCGAGGCATCCACCCTCGCTGCCGCCCGGACCGCTCTCACCATGTCATCAGCATGAAAATAGTCCGACCAACTCCCACCTCGTCTTGCCGGACTCCGATCCGGTACCCATCCCTTTTTCGTCTTCCCCGACTCCGATCGGGGACCCAGGGTACGCTCGACACTTACAACTCCCAACCTGCAGGCAACACCCCACTTTCATCACCTCATGCGGCCCTAACAACGCCATAGTCATTCTGAGCGCCCCTTCACTGTCATTCTGAGCGCAGCCGAAGAATCTCCCGCAAGCAACCCACCAACGACCGACAACACCGCCCCTGCCAACACTCACTCACTTGGCGCCGAACCCTTGCCCTAATCCCCCGATCCTCGGTCGATAACAGCGCCTTCCGCCGGCGCCATGGAGTTGTAACGATTCATTGAAATCTCGACGCCCTCGCCGATGATCGCCCTCACGGCCTGAGCCGCGCGCTCGATCGACTCATCCAGCACAGCCCGTTCGTCCGTTCCGGGCACACCGAGCACGTGCTCAACCTGCTTGTCCGGCGAGGCAGGCTTGCCGATCCCGATCCGCACCCGGACGAACTTGTTCGTTCCTATCGTGTCGATCACCGACCGTAGCCCCCTGTGCCCGCCTGCGCTCCCCTGCTTACGTATACGTACCGCGCCCACCGGCAGGTTTATGTCGTCCGTCACCACGATCAGCCGGCCCGGCTCGGCCCGGTACCGCGTCAGCAGGTACTCCGCCGCCTCGCCGCTCAAATTCACATACGTGCGCGCCAACGCCAACACCGTCGCCTGGCCGTCCATTTCGACGTGACCCGTCCGCGCCAGCCGCCTGCCCTCCAGCGCCGCGCCCGTCTCCTCCACCAGCCGCTCCACGCACCAGTGCCCGGCGTTGTGCCGCGTGTCCCGGTATTCCGCGCCCGGGTTCCCGACCCCCATCACTATCCAGGGGTTTTCGAGGACCGGCGCCCCGGCGTCCCCTTTGTGAGGAAACAACCGGTCAAGCAGCGACCTGAACGTCACAGCCCCAGGTCCGCCTGGCCTGCAACCGCGGCGTCGTCCTCATCGCCCGCACCCAACACCGCCAGGTCCACCACCTCCCCGTTCAGCACGCGCACGAACTGTTCCTCGTCCAGCACCGGCACGCCCAGCCGCACGGCCGTGGCATGTTTCGAACCGGCGTCCGCGCCCGCAACCAGGAAGTCCGTCTTCCTCGAAACGCTGCTTGACGCCTTGCCGCCGTTCGACTTGATCGCCGCCTGCGCCTCCGAGCGCGACATCGTTTCCAGCCGACCCGTCACGACCAGTGTCTTGCCCGCAAACGGGTGGTCGGCCGGCGGCGCGGGCGTGTCGTCGACCGGGTCCACACCGGCAGCCCTTAGCCGCGCCAGCAGGTCGAGATTGCTCGGGTTCGACACCCACGCGAAGATCGTCTCGGCAAGCACCGGCCCGATGCCGTCGATTTCTTTCAGATTCTCTTCCGTCGCACCCTCGATGCCCGTCAACGACCTGAATCGCCGCGACAGCCACTCGGCAACCTCCGCTCCAACACCGATTATCCCCAGCCCGAACAGCAGCCTCGGCAGTGGGCGCGTCTTCGCCGATTCGATCGCCTCCAGCAGGTTGTCGACCCGCTTCTCAGCCATCTTCTCCAGTTCGAGCAGATCGTCCCGCTTTTCCGCGAGCGAAAACACTTCGGCGATGTCCTTCACCAGCCCGTTCCTGGCGAGGTCCTGCGACACCCGCTCACCCAACCCCTCTATGTCCATCGCCCCGCGCGACGCAAAGTGCTGCAACAGCCGTTCGAACTGCGCCGGACAACTCGAGTTGACGCACAGCGTCATCGCCTGGTCTTCCGGCTCGACAGTCGGCTCGGAACACACCGGGCACTCCTCCGGCAGCCGGTACTCGTCCGCCTCCTGCTCAGGCGTCAGCGCCTCGGCAGGGCCAACCACCTGCGGAATGACGTCCCCCGCCCGCTGGACGATGACGTCGATCCCCTCGCGAATGCCCTTCTCGTTGATGTCCTGCGCGTTGTGCAGCGTCGCCCGGCTCACCGTCACGCCGCCCACCACGACCGGCTCCAGGATGGCGAACGGGTTTAGCGAACCGGTCCGCCCCACGTTCACGCCAATGCTCACCAGCCTCGTCCGCGCCCGCTCGGCCGGGAACTTGTACGCCGTGGCCCACCGCGGGTCCCTGCCCGACACGCCCAGCCGCGTCTGCAACGCCAGGCTGTCGATCTTCACCACCATGCCGTCGATCCCGAAATCGAGGTCCGACCTGGCCGCCAACGCCTGTTGGTAAGCCGCCTCGACTCCCTCGATGTCCGGCACCCGCCGCGTCCACTCGTTCACCTTGCCGCCCCACCGCCTGATCGCCGCCAGATTCTCCCAGTGGCTGTCCGAAACAACGCCGTCCACGTGCCCGACCGAGTAGAACGTCACGTCGAGCGGCCGCGACGCCGTCACGCGGGAGTCCAGTTGTCGCAACGCGCCCGAGGCGGTATTGCGCGGGTTGACGTAGAGCGGCTGCCCCTCAGCCTCCCGCTCCCGGTTCATCCGGTCGAACGCCGACAGCGGGAAGTACACCTCGCCCCGCAGTTCTACCGACCCCGGCACGTCGTCCCCGTGCAGCCGCAGCGGCACGCTGCGAATCGTCCGCACGTTTGCCGTCACGTCCTCTCCCCTGAACCCGTCCCCGCGCGTCGCCGCCCGCGTCAGCACCCCGTTTTCGTACGTGCACGAGATGGCCAGCCCGTCGATCTTCAGTTCGCACACGTACTGGAACTCTTCGATCTCCACATATTCGCTCGCCCTGCGTTTCCAGGCTTCCAGCTCTTCCCGGTCCACCACGTTGCTCAGGCTGAGCATCGGCAGGGTGTGCACCACCTCGTCGAACACGTCCGACGGCGGCGCGCCCACGCGCCGGGTCGGAGAGTCGGCCGTCACCAGGTCGGGAAACCGTTCCTCGATGGCCTGCAGTTCCCTGAACAGCCGGTCGTACTCGGCGTCATCGAGATCGGACGCCTGTTCGACGTAATAAAGGTGGTTCGCGCGGTTCAACGCCGCACGCAACTCCCCGGCCAGCGCTGCAGCGTCAACCGCGTCGCCAGGAATCGAAACGCCGCCTTCATCCGTCATAGCAGTGTGATTTCGTCCTCATAGGGCACCGTGTCGAACCGTTCGCAAACAGGGCCCCAATTATATAAACGGTCCGCCAAATCCGAGCCTCACTTGCCATCTCCATCATCCCCGACCACCCCTCTGCCATTTCGTCGAAATAGCTTGCCAGGGAGGCCACATTCTCAATAGCCGTACCGGGTTGCCCCGGTAAGACGACAAAAGGGGCCGGTAAGACGAAAACCACGTCGTGCCGGGGAAACCCGGTACCCATGGTGGTGATGGGCGAGGCGGGGACCCCTACGACTACACATCCGCTCCACGCAAGTACGCACACCCCTGCACCCCACCGTGGGCACCGGGTGTCCCCGGTGAGACGATAGAGGAGGCGGTGAGACGAAAACCACGTCGTGCCGGGGAAACAACGTCATCCCGCACTACGATGCGGGGCCGGTACCCATGGGGCACGGGCGGGGACGTGTTCTTCGACAACGGAACGGCACTTCCACGGCATGCCCACCTGGGCCCACAACCATGGATACCGGGTTGCCCCGGTAAGACGACAAAAGGGGCCGGTAAGACGAGAAGATACTCCCGCCACTTAATAGCCGCGCCCGCAACCCCTGCCCTAGCTATACTCGTTGCATTGGCAGCCCCGCGTTTCCCTTACCGTCACGCCACCCGCCCGAGGACCCATGGCCGACTTCAAGCCCTTCAGGGGCATCCGATATAACCCCGACGTCGCCGGAAACCTCGGCATCAACGTCTCGCCGCCGTTCGACATGATCACGCCGGCGCTGCAGCGCGACCTGTATGAGCGGTCCGACTACAACATCGTCCGGCTGGAACTCGCCAGGCGGCGGCAGGGCGGCGACCCATACTCGAGCGCGGCCGAGTCGCAGCGCCAGTGGATGCAGGCCGGGGCGCTCGCACGCGACGAAGAGCCGTCCGTTTACGTCACCGAGGAACGCTTCACGTTCCGCGGAAACGACTACGTCCGCCGGGGCGTCATCGCCGCGGTGCGCATCGAGGAGTACGACCGCCAGGTCGTCCTGCCGCATGAAAACACCCGCCAGGAGTGGGTCCTCGACCGAGTCCGCCTAATGGGCGTCACCGGCTACAACTACAGTTCGCTGCTGGTGCTGTTCCGCGACGACCTCCGCAACACCGTGGGCGGCATCCTGCGGGCCGTGGCCGGCGGCGAACCCACGGCGACGGCATCGCCGCCCGACATGCCGGAACTGCGCATGTGGCGGTTGACCGACCCCGGCACCATCGAGGTGCTCGCAAATTCGTTCTCCCAAAACCAGCTTTTCATCGCCGACGGGCACCACCGCTACGAAGCCGCTCTCCGCTTCAGGAGCCGTATCCGCAGCGAACGCGAGGTCGATCCCGGCGAGTCGATCAACTACCGCATGATGATGCTCGTGTCGGTCACCGAGCCCGGCCTCGTAACCCGCGGCTACCACCGCATGGTCCACAGCGCGTCGGAGGACGAACTTTCGACGATCACGTCCTTGCTACGGGAACGGGCGACGTTCACGGAGTGGGGTCGCGCGGACGCCGGCGCGGCCACGCAGTTCGCCGACAGCCTGGCCGGCATGTCCGGTGAAGAGGCCGTATTCGGCGTGTACGGACTCGAAAAGGGCGTCTGCCACGTCGCCCGGCTCGAACCGCCGCCGCCGACCGCGAATGAACTCGATCGCTCCGAGTACTCCCGGCTCCACGAACTCCTTTTCGGTCCGACCTTCTCGCCCGAACGCGAGTCCGAAACGGTCACCTTCTCATACGAGCCGGAACGCGCCATGCAGGCAGTCGACGACGGCGAGGCGCAACTGGCCATCATCATGCGCCCCGTCCCGATGTCAGAGTTCATGGGCATCGTCACCCGCGGCTGGCGCTTGCCGCCCAAGGCCACCAACTTCCACCCGAAGCCATCCGCCGGCTCCGTTATCCAGTCCCTCCACGGCCCCCTCTGAACGACGATGATGAAACTGCCCAGAGCATCGATTTGCGTGATTTATGTCATGCCGGTGGCCCTTGCGGTCATGCTTCTCGCATGTTCCGGCGAGGCGACATTGGAGGTCACCCGCGAAGTAGAAGTCACTCGCAACGTCGAAGTCACCCCAACAGCCGAACCAACAGCCACCCCCTCGCCGGTACCCACCCCAACCCCCGCGGCAACGGCCACGGCAGCGCTGGAAGAACAACAACAACCCCCGCTCGAAATACCCGATCGGGGCTACAACTCGGTGGGAAGTCCGGACGCTCCGGTCACGTTGCTCGACTTCTCCGACTTCACCTGAGGGTACTGCGGGGCGTGGCACCGCGGCGCGGCTGCCAAGATTCGTGAGACGTATGTCGAAGACGGGCTGGTGCGGTTTGTCCTTTTCCACTACCCCATCCTGACCCGCGTGGCGCAGACGGGCGCGGAGTACGCCGAATGCGTGGGCGAGCAGGGTCAGGAACAATTCTGGGACTTTGTGGACGGCGTATACGCCGATCAACACGGACTTTTGAACCAATCGTTCATCGACCTGGCGGCGACACTCGACATCGATCACGACGCGGTGGACCAGTGCGTGGCGTCGGGCAGGCACACCGAAACGTGGCAGGACGATCTCGCATTCGGACGCTCTCAGGATGTGAGCGTAATACCGACCTTCTTAATCGCCTACACCGACGCCAACGGCGAGCAGGAACTACAGACGTTCATCGGCGTAAGGGGCTTCGACCTGATGTCAAAAGTCTTCGACTCAATCGCCAGGGAAATCGGGTACGGCGGATAGCGACGTTACTCGTCGTGCCAACCCGCTCGTAGGGGCGGGAGATGGCTGATGGGGGTGTGAATGGCGTTGACGGTTGACCCGCGCCCAACCCAGGCGGGTCTTAGAGGGTGTCTAATAAGTCGTCGGAAACCGTTCGTGGTGAGCTTGTCGAACCATGAACAGCGCCTCGACCCTTCGACAGGCTCAGGGTGAACGGAAGGGTTTTTGGACACCCTCTAAGACCCGCCGCTACGGTGGTATTGGTCGATGCGGGTGTTCTTGATTTGGTGGGGTGGGTACCGGATCGGGGTCCGGCAAGTCGGAAGAGGGCGTGTGCCTGCCGGTTGGGCGTGGTTGGTGGGATTGGGGGTACCCCGCCCGCCCGTGCCCAACCGTGGGTACCGGGTTTCCCCGGTACGACGATATAGCGCGTGGTTGTTTGGCCCTCACTGTGCAACCGGGCACCTGGGTAACACCTAAACCGGGCACCTGGGTAACACCTAAACCGGGCACCTGGGTAACAGTTTGGCAGTAGTATGCAACACCTGACTGCTGTGCTCGTCCAACAGTCCGATGCTCAGCGGTCCATAGATGACCGTCCAGTACCTGGTGTCCTGTTGCACCAGCCCGACCGGCTCACCCTTGAGCGCCTCGCTCAGGTAGACCAGCCCTCCGTTCCACTTGATCTGGCCGTTCGTCCTCACCCTGCGGACTGTGACTCCGCTTCCGTACTCCGGCGACTCTGCCCTCCTCGGATACTCCCGGTGGGATGGCCCGTACACACGAGATGGGGGCTGCTGACCGAGCGCCTCGTGCGGGCGATGCTCGTTGTAGCCGTCCCTGAAGGCGTCGAAAGCCCGCTGCTGACTACGCTGACTGGCCCTGGGCGGGCGAGCCGTCTCTTCCTTGAGCGTCCTGTGAAGCCGCTCAAGTCTGCCGTTCTGCTCCGGGTGGCCCGGCTCGATGCGCTCCGGGACGATCCCCAGCTTGATCCACCAGATCGACAGTTTGGTCAGCCCTCCCAGTCCCACACTGGCGAAGGGCGGGCCGTTGTCCGTGCGGATGGCCCGGGGAAGGCCGTACTCCCTGAACACCCTGTCGATCACCCGGCGCACCTGCGGTGTCCTCGGCCGGGCCAGACCGTCGCATGCCAGCAGGTAGCGAGAGGCCGCGTCCTGGACGGTCAGCGGGTCGACCCGCTGACCGTCTCCAGTGCGGAACCAGCCCTTGAAGTCTATGCACCACACGTCATTGGCATCGGCCGCTTCGGTGAACGGCTCGCTCCAGGGCGACGCCCGCCTGCGGCGCCGCCGCCGCTTGACCAGGCCGGCCCGGTCGAGGATCGCTCCTGCGGTACTAGGAGCCGGCCAAGCCGCCTCGGGGGCCTCAGCTCGCAGCCACGCCACCAGCTTCTTGGGACCCCACGTCGGCCGCGCTCGCTTGGCCTCGATCAACTCCCTGGCCACTTCCGGGCTCGTCGCGTTCGGATGCGAATGGGGCGCGCTGTTGCGGTCGCCCAAGCCGTCGAAACCGTACTCCCTGAACCGGTTAATGCGCTTGTACCCTGTCTTTCGGCTGATCCCGAACTGGCGGCACAGCTCGGAAACCGACTCCTCCCCCATCGACCACCTCTCTATGAACACTCTCTGCTCACAGGCCGCACTAGACTCCTTCCATGGCATCACATGACTCCTCATAAGAACTGCTCCTACACAGGAATATGTGTTACCCAGGTGCCCGGTCTACCTGTTACCAATGTACCCGGTCTGTACCCACCCCAACCCTCTCCCAGAGGAGAGGGGGTTTTGGGAGACCCTTTTTTACAGCCTCACCCGCCTGTTCAACCGCACCCGCCGCTCCGACGGCCCATACCACCCCTGCGGCGCGTAGTGCGATGTGTGCAGGTAACACCGCACCAGCACCTCGTCGCTCCCGTCCGTAAACGTCAACAACCGGCTCATCGGCACGTTCATCTTCCCGTGGTACTTGCTCAGGGCCGCCACGTTGATGAACGTGCACCCCCACTTCCGCTCGATGTGCGACCGGCCGCCCGCGCGGTCATCCGGATTGGCGTGCGTGTGGCCGCCCAGCCACAAGTCCAGCGAACCCGGGTGGCTATCGAGATACCCCTCGAACGCCTGCGCGTCCGGCATGTCGTCCAGGAAATACAGGTAAGACGAACCCTCCGGCCCGCCGTCGGCGAAATACCCGTGGTACAGCGACTGCCATCCACCCTTTCCGTCCGGCTCATGACCCTCCCACGGGCCGGACGCGACGGTCGTCTCCTTCAGCATGTGGTGGTGTGTGGATATCAACACCGAGTCCTCGTTCGACTCCAGGTGCCCCTTCCACCACTCGAACGTATCGCTCGTCACGGCCCCCGACGGATACCCGCCCTGGCTCGCGCCGCGCCGACCCACCGGCGGAGGAAAATCGTTGCGGTCGCTCATCATCAGGAACCGGATATTCCCGACCGCAAACGTATACCGCTCCCACGTGCCCTCCACGGTAAACGGCATTCTTTCGACATGCACGTTCGAGTGCTCGGGAGTCTCGCCGGTCGGATCGATCCACTTCCTCGCCCACCACTGCAGCGGCGCGTCCTTCTCTATCGGCGCGTCGTGGTTGCCGATCACGGTGTAGAAGTCCTCGCGCGGGTGCCTGTCGCTCACCCCAAACTGCCGCACGATCTCCCGCCCCTCCTCATCCGTCGGCGTAGTCTGCCCACCCGAGTGGTCCCCCAGCACCACCGCAACGTCCCACTCAAACGGCGGCCCGCCTTCGTCGCCGCCAAACTCCGACTGCCGAATGGCGTCGGCCAGGCTTTCACGCCCGAACGAAAGATCGGTGCCGACGTGGGAGCAGCACATGGCCCACAGGCGGAACTGTTTGGTCATTGGCCGGTACTCCGCTTGCCGCTAACCGTAATCGCTCACCAGGACGTCGATAGTGGTGTTGAACGCACGGGCAATACGGCGCAACGCCGAGGTGGAGCCGGACTTTCGGCCTCGTTCGATGTCGGAGAGGTAGCTGACGGCGAGCCCGGTCCTGTCCGACAACTGTTGCAACGTGATGCCCAGGTGGTTTCGAAATGCAACGATTGGCCTTTTGCCGTCGATGATGGCGAGAGCCACTCCGTGGGGGATAAGGACGCCATCATCCGCTTCCAGCGCGGACAACCTGTCCTCAAGCTCGCGATTGTGCTCGACCAGCGCGTCGTATTCCTTGCGCGCCAGCGTGACGGTCTCTTCGCTAGTCATACGCTTCTCTCCTGTGTCGAATTCTCAGGACTTTCATCGATGCTGTCTCGCCGCGCTCGATGTCGAAGATCACTCGATAGTCGCCAACCCGCAATCGCCTATACGTCCCTCCGGTCAGCGTGATCACCTGGTTGGCGAGTGAACTAGGTTCCCCGGCGTACTGCTCAATTTTGGCAACGATGCGGTCCCTGTCCCGTGGTGCAAAGCGGCGTACATCTCTGATGGCCTTGATCGACCACTTGATTATCAGTCCGTCATCCACACCGGTCATTTTCGCAAATAGCGAAAAAGAGGTCAAACACGCTTAAGGCTCGGCCAGAGGATCTCCCACCCCTACCGCACCCCCTACGGTCGTGCCGGACCCCGGCCCAGTACCCACGGTGCATGGGCGGGGACGGAGCCCACGCACGTACACCCACAAGATCCAATTGCCTCCCCACACCCGGTCGATAACCTCTTATAGGGGCATCCTTCGTGGACGCCCGTTGGGGACGGGCATGGGACGCCCGGCCATATAAAAGGAACCTTTACACCATGCGCTACGCCTACCCTTGTTACATCGTCCGAGATGAGGAGGAGGCGCGAGCCACCGCAAGAGAAGCCTACGTCGTTACGTTCCCCGACGTTTACGGCGCCAACACCGGCGGGTGGTCCTGGGACGAGGCCGTAGACATGGCCAAGGACTGCCTCGAGGTCGCCCTCGGGATGTACGTCGAAGCACGCGAAGACATACCTGCCCCCGGCCCCGTGGCGGACGGGCAGGTTTTGATCTCAGTCGCGCCGATAGTCGCGGCTAAACTCGCCTTATACACCGCGATGCGCGAACAGAACGTAACGAACGTCGCCCTAGCCACCCGCCTCGACCTCCATGAAAACGCGGTCCGCCGCCTCCTCGACCCCGGCCACCGCTCCCACATCACCTCAGTCGAAAAGGCCCTCGCCGTGGTCGGGCGGTCGCTGGTGTTGGAGGACCGTGCCGCCATCAAATAGTCCGAACCCGCCACTGCGCCTTGGGAGTAGTTCGTCGCCCGCCCAACCGTCTTGCCGGACTCCGATCCGGTATCCAGGGGCCGGGCGCGGCAAAACCAAAAACCACCGTACCCGCGCACTCCATCATCAGCCCAACCTGGCATCCCGAGACCCTTTCCATGTCATCCCGACACTCTCTCATGTCATCCCGAGCGAAGCCGAGGGATCTGAAACGGCCGCCGACACTAACCGCATTGTTCACGGCCACGCCCGGCACGCCTATACCGTCGTGCCGGGGACACCCGGTACCCATGGAGTGGCGGCGGGTGTGGGTACGCTCGACATGTACCACGCCCATCCGAATGGCGCACCATCGCCTCCCTCGTCCTACCGCATCCCGATCCGGTACCTATCCCTACCGTCATACCGGGGAAACAACGTCATCCCGCACCACGATGCGGGGCCGGTACCCACGGGGCGCGGGGCCCGGTCATCCCCAACGCGGCCTATATACTCCCACACGCCACACAGGAGACTGCTCCGTGGACTTCGACCGGAATCACGACCAGAGGGTTCGAACAGCAGCGTTCGAATGGCTTGCAGCGCAAGTCTCCATTCATGGCGACGTTCTCCCTCGCGCCACGCTCGCCCAGGGCTTTGAGCTTGACGGGCGACGCGTCCCTCTCATCGGACCCCAGGGCATCTTCAAACCCGCCCTTACGCAATTGCCCATCTCCATCACGACATCCCCCAAGGGACCGTATGACGATGCGATTGGCTCAGACAATCTCCTCCGCTACAAATACCGGGGCGCCGACCCGTACCACCGGGACAACGTCGGCCTGCGGACCCTCATGGAAAGCCGCCTCCCACTTGCCTACTTCCACGGAATCGTCCCCGGCAGATACCTCGCAATGTGGCCCGTCTACGTGATTGGCGACGATCCCGACGCTCTCACCTTCTCGATCGCAATCGATGACGCGGTCCACGCCGGTCTCTTCCCACCATCTGAAGAATCCAAAGGGAGAATTGGTGAAACTCGACGCGAATACGTCACGTCAGTAGCTCGGCAACGGCTGCATCAGAGAGCGTTCCGGGAACTGGTCCTCCGCGCATACCGGAATCAATGCGCTCTCTGTCGCCTGCGACACAACGAACTGCTCGACGCCGCACACATCATTCCCGATACGGAACCAAAGGGAGAACCCGTCGTCCAAAACGGAATCGCACTATGCCGGCTACACCACGCGGCCTTCGACCGATTCTTCCTCGCAGTCCGACCCGACCACATAATCGTCGTCCGACCCGACGTCCTCGAAGAAATCGACGGCCCCACCCTCGAACACGCCATCCAAGGCCTCCATGGCCAACGCATCGTCCTCCCAACCAAGTTGGCAGACCGGCCCGACATCGACTTCCTATCCAAGCGCTACGAGCGGTTCCTTGAGGTGGCAACGGCGCGGTGACGTACAATTCAGCGCATCTCTTCATCACAATAAGATGCTCAACGCACCGTAGAATCATAACACTACGACTTTTTTAGCACCGGCGACATGGGATGAAACCTATCGCACATGGCCTAACGGACGCAATCGATAAAGACGAACAATTGTCAAATAAGTTTGGGTTGTAGTGGATGGTCAAAAGTGATTAAACAGTCAGGTGGAAACTTCCCTTTTCGCCGCGTCCTACCGTCGCCAGTTCGGACGCCCGAAATCCTCTGTTGATCACCATATTCTAGATACCTAAGACCTTCTCGAAGATCTGATTCCAGCCTCCATCTGTGCCACTCAATCTCTTCTGACACCAGGCGGCTGTACGCGACTTCCTTTCCCTCGTGCTTTTGAAATAGACCTTCTCCAATCTGTTCTGCGTGTTCCCGCGTAATTTCCATTCCAGGTATAACTTGCTGCCCAGGGTCTAATCTATCCGTGTACCGGAACTCTCCGGTTGGCGAAGCAGCACGCATAGCCTTTTTCATGGCTTCTAAGCCCTTGGAATTGCCTGTTCCGAAAACCAAATGATAAGCCGTCTGATTCTGGGAATTCACCATCTCGAAACTCGTGCCTCGCCACCCGACTTCCCTGAGAGCAGCTTCATACTCGGTCACCAAAAACGTCGAGCGCTCTCGTCCGGCCATACTAAGGGCTGGCTTCCACCGAGATCCCCCATATAATCTGTCCGCGGTAATGTGTTTTGACCGGTCAGGTAGCCACCGCACGAACTCATTGTGATTCAGATTGATTAGCACTTCCATACGGGGGAACGACGCGAGTCTTTCAAGCAATTCCATGGAGAAACCAGCAGAGCCGAACGGGTCTATGAATGCAAGCGTTGGAGGCATAGGACTATTTTCATAGACGTCGTCTATGAGGCGCGACACGATCTTTTCGAACTCACCGTTCCTAACATCGGTTGTGATGGCGCCGGGCCAACAAATCTCCTGGATCTTGCGCGCAAGGTTCTCAAAATAATCTGGGTCCCTTTCGACAAAAAGAAAGTCCACATTCTTGCCTTCCTTGGAGAAACTCTCAAACCGAATGTGTCGCCAAATGGTATGAAGGGCGATGAGTGGAGACCCTGATTCGCCGTCCTCATATTCACCGGGGCCCGCGAAACCATCGATGTATCGCAAAGATCCATGAGCCCGGCCGAGTATCGGAAACCACTCGTTTAAGTAGTACCTGAGTATGTGGTGCTTCGCCGTAGTGTGTGGTTGAATCGCGGGGAGTGTGGCCATCTAATGGGTTCTATGCCGAGACTAGTCCGGACACTTCATGAGCGTCTACTAGACCTTCAAGTGGAGACTCCACCGCGGGCACGTCGTTCCAAGTACGACCCTCAAGCTCACGGCCTCCCGCCTTGCTGTACCTTCCGCCCCATTGCTTGAAGAAGAACGGGACGTTTGCATCAAGGCATTCGTCCCGGATTCGTTTAGCCCACTCGGCATTCATGGGTCTCGCCTTGTGCCCGCTCTCACCGCCCACAATCACCCACTGGACATGGTCTATGTGATCTCGCAATGAGACTTCCTTGATCAGTGGCTCCACCGAGAGGAAACGGATTCGTGCCGGGACCTCCGACAATATCGGGATGCGTCGGTCTGCCCAAAACTGATTCTCGACCGATACGCCGGCCCAAACGTGTTCGGGCCAGTCTGGACCCTGGCCCCAATTGACGTACTCAAGCATCCGCTCGGGGCGTTTGGTGAGTACCTGGTATATGTGTTGGTCGTGCTTGGCCATCCGGAGGAAAACCTCTCTTACGAAGTCAAATGGCACCGCTTCGTGAAAAAGATCGCTCATGCTGTTGACGAACACTCGCCGCGACGATTTCCACTTACCTGGGCTGTCCAGCCTGTCATAGTGGAGTTTGATCGTGGTTTTTCCGGGAAGGAACGGACCTCCACGCTTGAACCTCAACGTAATACTCTCCGCGTAGCAATACGCGCACCCGGGGCTGATCTTGGTGCAACCTGTAACGGGATTCCAGGTAGCGTCCGTCCATTCGATCGCGCTGTTGTCTGACATTCTTTGATCACCGCCTGAAATTAGGCACAGTATAGAACATACGTGCGGCAATCAAGGTGTTTCGGTGTCACATTTCTACAATCCTCAAGTCACTCAGGGTGAAACATTGGACGGGCACTGCAGGGGGTGTCGGCTGCCGGGATTGGTGCGCCGACGCGCCCCAATTGGTAAGTTGAAACGAAAGACGGCACCGTTATAGGGGACAAGCCATTCAGACCGGCAACGAAGTCAGCCACCATCCCCCCAGGGCCTGCAGCCAGACCTCCCTTGCCTCAAGCCAGGTGATGTTCAGCACGATCCCCACTCCGGCAACCAGAGAGACCACCGCCACCCCAATCAACCCCTACCAGCCAAAATCAAATAGTCCCCCGGCACCTTCGGCTCACCCTCCCGCGCCCTCTCCATCATCCCCCCTATGCGAAACCTCGCCGAGGCTATCGCGCTCACCACCTCCCCAATCGTCCAATACCGCAACAGACACTGGGACATGCTGCCCGGAACAGCCCCCTTTAGAAGCCCGGCGTACGCGACCGGACCGTCGTGGAGACCTGAGTCGAAATAGTCTCCCCCAGTCGGAAAGTCCTTTGCAAGCTTTCGGTGGGGGTGAAAGTCGTCGAGTATGAGCCGGCCGCCGGCCCTCAACATCCGGTGTGTCTTGCGGAACATCTTTGCGATGTCCTCGAAGTAGTGGAGGACACCTCCTTCCATGAAGGCGATGTCGTAGGACTCTTCTCTGCTGTCGTCCCCGAACTCGCCATAGTCAGCGACGATGTACTCGATGTCCACGCTGGCCGCCCGTGCCACGTCCAGGGCGTACCGCTTGTTTTCCTCGGAAATGTCGACAATCGGACCTCCGCTCCGAGAATCGCCAGTGGTATGCCCTTTCGCCCGTTGGAGTCAAGCGGGTGCAGGATCCTCCGGCCTCTAACGTCGCCAAGTACGGGAAGGCGCCTGTGGCGCCACCTCGTGGGATCGTCCAACATGTCGCGGGCCACATGGTCGGGCGTCCAGCCGTCTTGCCGGATTTGATCCGGTACCCAGAGGAAGTAGGGCGCTGCCTTTCGGTAGGGGGTGTAAGTGTCGAGCGTACGCTGCCACACGCCCCACCATGGGTACCGGATCAAGTCCGGCAAGTCAGTAGAGGGGGGCGGCCGCAATCGGGGAGAGTCGCGCCCGTCTTATGCCCCACCGTGGGTGCCGGGTGTCCCCGGCACGGCGATACAGGGAGTGTGTACCGGATTTCCCCGGTATGTCGAGAAGGTGGGTAGGCCGGGCAGCCGCCCCACCTACAACTTCCCTAGCTGCGACAGGATGGTGCCGGCGGAAACCTGGTGGCGGTAGTTCGTGCCGATGCTCTCCCAGACGACTGCGCCCGACTTGTCGATGACGAACACCGACGCCGATGCGAGGCCGTCCCCGAACAGGTCGAAGACGTCGTATGCCTGCGGCACGGTGTTGTCACCGCTCGAGTACAGCATGGGGAAGCGCGGCGCGACCTGCCGGATCAGCGTCTCCGATCCCTCGAAGTTGTCCGTGCTGACACCGAGCACCACGGCGTCGTTCGCCTCGATTGCTGCGTAGTTGTTGGCCAGCTCGACGAGCTGCTGTCGGCAGAAGCCTCACCAGAACGCCCGGTAGAACACCAGTACCACGTTCTTGTCGTCACGGAATTGGCTGAGGGTCACGTCGCCGCCGTGAGCGTTCGGCAGCGTGAAATCGAATGCCAGGTCCGCCTCGGCCTCCGGGACCGTCGTCGCCGTGGGAACGGGCGTGGGCGGAGGTACAGCGGTCGCGGTGGGCTCAGGAGTCGCGGTGGGCTCGGGCGTTGCCGTGGGTTCAGGTGTTGCGGTCGGCTCGGGTGTTGCGGTTGGTTCAGGCGTCGCCGTCGGTTCAGGTACTGCCGTCGGTGTGTCGGCCGGCCCCGGGGTCGGCGAGGGGGCGCCCGGAGGTACGGGCGTACTGGTTGGTTCGGGCGTCGCGGTGGGCTCAGGCGTTGCTGTCGGCTCGGGCGTTGCCGTAGGATCAGGTGTTGCGGTTGCCTCAGGCGTCGCCGTCGGTTCAGGCGCCGCGGTCGGCGTGTCCGGTGGCGCGGCAGTTGGCGTCGGTTCAGGTGTTGCCGTCGGCGTGTCGGTGGGTTCGGGCGCCGGAGTTTCAGTAGGTCTGGCGATGGCCGGGGTTGGGGTGGCCGTCGCTGCGACGGTGGCGGCCGGGGTTGGGTCCGCCGGTGTTGTGGCAGGACTGGTATCGGCGCCGGCGCACGCGGCGAACAGGAGCGAAAACAGCCCGGATATTACGAAGAGTCTCCAGCGAGTCATGAGGCTTCAATTAGTCCTGGCCATGCAGCCACTCGTCATTCCCGTATGCCCACTCGTCATTCCCCTATGCCCTCTCGTCGTACCCGTATGCCCTCTCGTCATTCCCGTGAAAACGGGAATCTCCGACACCGGCGGACGTCCCCCTACAGCTTCTCCAGTTGCTCCACGATCTCTTCGGCGGAAACCTGGTGCCTGATGCTGGCCCCGATGCTCTCCCAGACAATGGCGCCCGACTTGTCGATAAGGAACACCGACGCCGAAGCGAGGCCGTCGCCGTGGAGGTCGAAGACATCATAGGCCTGGGGCACGCTGTTGTCGCCGCCCGTGTACAGCATCGGGAAGCGCGGCGCGACCTGCCGGATCAGCGTCTCCGAACCCTCGAAATCGTCAGTGCTGACACCGAGCACCACGGCGTCTTGCGCCTCGATCGATTCGTAGTTGTCTGCAAGCTCGACGAGCTGCTGGCGGCAGAAACCTCACCAGAACGCCCGGTAGAAAACCAGGACGACGTTCTTGTCGTCGCGGTACTGGCTGAGCGTCACTTCGCCGCCGTGGGCGTTCGGCAATATGATTTCGGGCGCCTTGTCTGAGTCGTCCGCGAACGTGACGGGCGGGGCCGACGTCTCCTCGGGTTCGGGCGCCTCGGTTGCTTCCGGCTCTGGCGTGTCGGCAGGCTCGGCAGTCGCCGTCGGTTCGGGAGTGGCCGTCGGTTGGACCACGTTCGTGACGAACGTTGGCGCCGGGCCGGACATGAAGTCTCGCGCGACCTTCAGTATGTCGTCGGCGTCCGGCCTGTCCCCGGCGTGCCTTCCTATGTGGCCGGCCACAAGATGGCCCGCCGGAGCGAACACGAAGGTCGCCGGGGCCGAAACGCCGTCGCCAAGCAGGTCGAAGACGTTCCACGAGCGGGCGACCACGGTGTTGGTGTCATACAGGACCGGGTACTTGAGGTCGTACTCATCGACCATCGCCTCGGCCTGCGGCCTGGGGTCGACGCTTATGGCGATGACCTCCATGTCGAGGGCTCCAAATTCCCGGTACCGTTCCTGCAGCTCGACGAGCTGGTTGTGGCAGATCCCTCAGAAAAAGCCGCGGTAGAAGATTACGGCGACGGCCTGCTGGCCGATGTAGTCGGCGGAATTGAGTTCGCCGCCGTCAGCCCTGGGCAACGTGAAGGCGGGGAAGCCGGCGGGGTCGTAGCTCTGGACGAGCTGGAGTGTCCTGGGAGGGGTGGGCGTAGACGTGGCCTGGGCGGTTGCCGGCGCCCGCGTCGCCTGTTCGGGCGCCTGGGTCGGGCTGACCTGCTCAGGGGAATCGGAACTGCACGCAACAGCCGCAAACGCAGCGACCGCCAGGGCGGCCAATGTCGCCAGACCGTACCTCGGCAATATCCGGTTTATCCGTCGACCTATCACTTGTTCTTTCTAACGTCAGCGGCCGTCTGGCCGGAGCCTCTCGTAATAGTCTACGCCTGCATAGACCTCAGGGTTTCTTCGACGGCGTCGAAGGCCTCGTCGATGTCGGCCGGGTCAACCCAGCCCATGTGGCCGACCCGGAAGATCTTGCCCGTAAGCTCCTGCTGGCCGCCTCCCAATACTACGCCGAAGTTGGCCCGTACACGCCCGACCAGGTCCTGGCCGTCGATGCCCTCAGGCATCCTGACCGCTGTCACGGTGGCGGATGCGTAGCGCTCTTCAGGAAGGATCTCCAGGCCCAGGGACCGCGCCCGGTTCCTGGTGTGCGACGCGATCATGTCGTGCCGGGCGAAGACGTTCTCGACGCCCTCGGCGACCATTCGTTCGAGCGTCCTGTCCAGCGTGTAAATGGCAGGCAGGCAGGGTGTGAACGGCGGCTGGCCAATTTCGAGGTAATCGCGGTACTGCTCCACGTCGAAGTAGTAGCGCGGCATCTTCGCCGTCTCGTGCGCCTTCCACGCCTTTTCACTGAACGAGACCATGCTGATGCCCGGGGGCGAAACCCACGACTTCTGAGAGGCCGTCGACACCACGTCGATGCCCCAGGCGTCGACCGATATCGGCGCGCCGCCCGCGCTGCTGACGGCGTCGATCAAGACGAGCGCGTCGGAGTTCTGGTGGACGACCGCTGCTATGTCCTGGAGTGGGTTGGTCGTTCCGGTGGAGCTTTCGTTGTGGGTGAAAAGGACCGCCTTGCAGTCCGGCATGTCTGCCAGGGCCTTTGCGACCGCGTCCGGGTCGGCGGCCGTGCCGAGGGGATATTCGAGCCTGGTGACGTCAGCGCCGTACGCCTCGGCGATCTCGGCGAACCGCTTGCCGAATACGCCGATAACGAGGGACAGCACCTTGTCGCCGGGCGACAGCGTGTTGACGACAGCCGTCTCCATGCTGCCCGTGCCGGAGGAGGTGATGAAATAGACGTCGCCCGCGGTTGCGAAGACCGTCTGCAGATTGCGGGTCATCCTGTCGAGCATCTCGGCGTATTCGGGGCCGCGGTGGTTGATCATCTGGGAACCGGCGAGTTCCAGCACGTCGTCCGGCAGCGGGACGGGGCCGGGGATCCGCAGGTTCACCCTTGTCGTTTCAGTTGTGGTCATTGTTGTCTCCGGTATTGAGGGACGTTGAGCATGAGCGGTCCCCAAGATTCAAGAATACGCCCCGGAATCACCTGACGCGCATCAGTCGATGGTCCTTCGAGCCGCGGCGCAGAACGAACACCCGGCCGTCGATCAGGTCATTAACCGTCACCGTTCGCCGCGAGTCGTCAACCCTCACGCCGTTCAGGTACAGGCCGCCCTGCTGGACCAACCTGCGGGCCTCGCCGGCGGAGGCGCACAGGCGTTGTTCAATCGCAACGCTTTGAAGAGTAACCGCGGCGTTCTCGATCTCGAGCTTTGAGACCTGGCCGCCGGGCGCGCCGTCGAACACTTCTTCGACCTCCGAAGCGGAGAGGTCGGTGACGTCTCCGCCAAACAGCGCCTCAGTAACGCGTTCCGCCTGGTCGAGGCCGGACTGGCCGTGCACGAGCAGCGTGGTATCCCGCGCCAGCTTGCGTTGGGCCGCGCGTCTTCCGGGTTCGGTCGCCACGGCGTGTTCCAGTTCGGGCAAATCACCGGGTGTTATGTCCGTAAACGTCTTCAGGTACCCGATCACGTCTGCGTCGGCGGTGTTCAAAAAGAACTGGTACAGGCGGTACGGCGAGGTCTGGTTGGGATCGATAGTCGGCGCGCTGCCGATGCTCTTCCCGAACTTCTCTCCCGAAGCGGTCGTGATGAGCGGGTATACCAGTGCGTGCGCCCTGCCCTTGCCGCCGTCGGCTTCCAACGCCGCAGCGCCGTGGACCCGCCGGATCAGGTCCACTCCGGCCAGGATGTTGCCCCACTGGTCGCTGCCGCCCATCTGGAACGTGCAGCCGTGGTCTTCGTATAACCGCAGGAAGTCGTACGCCTGCAGCAGCATGTAACTGAACTCGGTGTAAGAGATGCCGCTGTCGCGGTCGAGCCTAGACTTCACCGACTCCTTGGCAGTCATGTAGTTGACGCTGATGTGCTTTCCGATGTCCCGCAGAAACTCGACCAGCCGGAGGTCCAACAGCCAGTCGGCATTGTTGACCATCCTTGCCGGATTGCCCTTTGCGTTGAAGTCCAGAAACTGCTCGAGTTGCGCGCGGATCATCTCGGTGTTGCGCCCGACCTGTTCGGCGTCGAGCAGCGAGCGTTCCTCCGCTCTACCACCCGGGTCTCCGATCATGCCCGTGCCGCCACCGACTATGGCGATGGGGGTGTGGCCGTGGCGCTGCATACGCACGAGTCCAAGGATGGGGACGAGACTTCCGACGTGCAGGCTGGGCGCCGACGGGTCGAATCCGATGTAGCAGGTGACCTTCTCGTTACGCAGAATATCTGCGGCCCCGGCCGTCACGTCATAGATGGAGCCGCGCCACTCGAGTTCGTCGTATGCGTTGGCGAATGGAATGCTCATGGCATGGCTCCGAATAGGGCTCGCGTTTCTTCTACGTCTTTTCTGATCTGTTCTGTCAATTCAGGCACGCCGTCGAAGGCGACCTCGCCCCTGAGACGACGCACAAACTGCAGGGTAAGGCGTTGGCCGTATAGGGAACCGTCAAAGTCGAGGAGGTACGCCTCGACCGTCCTCTCACCCGCCCCAAACGTCGGCCGGACTCCGATGCTCGTGGCAGCCAGGCGTTTCGTGCAGTCGTCGAGCAGGGCGCGGGTGGCGTAGATGCCGTCCAACGGCAAAACGCAGTCCGGCGCCGCGGCCACGTTGGCGGTAGGGTACCCAAGCGTCCGGCCGCGGCGTTCGCCCTGGACCACCGGTCCCGACAGGCTGAAGTCCCGCCCCAGCAAGGCGGCGGCCCTTTCAACCTGCCCGCCCTCGACCTGCTTCCGAATCGACGAAGATGAGACGAACTGGTCATCCAGCTTCGCGGGCGTCGCCTCGACGACCTCGAATCCAAGTTCCCGGCCCATAGCTACCAACTCCGCATTTCCGAGCCTGTCGTGTCCCTGGCGTGCGCCCGGACCGATGACCAGGACGCGCAGCCCGACCGTCTCTATCAAGGTCCGGATGAACTCCGAAGCGGTGAGTTGCCGCACGGAGTCGTCGAAGTCCACCGGTGCAACCACGTCCAGGCCGACGTCCTCCAGGAGTTCGAGCCGCTCCTCGACCGGGCATAGGTATCGGGCGGGGTGAGCGGGGTTGATGACGCTGCGCGGCTGCTGGCGAAACGTGATCGCCACCGACGCCAGCGACCGTTCGGACGCGGCCTTCTTAGTGGCGTTCAACAGCGAACGATGGCCGAGGTGAACGCCGTCGAAGGTGCCAACGCACACCGCCGAGCCGCGTGTATGTCCCACGCGGCCGGAGAGTGAGTCAGACAGTTTCATTTCGGCCCAACCCTGCCTGCCGGCACCAGACCGGCGCCACCGCTAGCCCACCAGGGCGCCGGTCCTGGCGCCCAACGCTTCCCACGCTTCCATCAGCAGGTCGCTGGTGGTGTCCCAACCCACGCAGGCGTCGGTTACCGACACGCCGTATCGGAGTTGCGACAGGTCCTCGGGAATCGACTGGCTGCCCTCGAAGAGGTGGCTCTCGAGCATCATGCCCACGACGTGCCGGTTGCCTGCGACCCGCTGCTCCATCACGTCGCGGAATGCGACGGGCTGCAAGTTGTGGTCCTTGTTGCTGTTTGCATGCGAGCAATCGATGACGACGTTCGGGTTCTCGCCGGACGCCTTCAACGCCTCGATTGCGCTTGCAACGGATTTGGCGTCGTAGTTGGTTCCGGTCTTTCCGCCCCTGAGCACTATGTGGCCGTCCGGGTTGCCGGAGGTCTTGACGATGCTGGACCTGCCGTCCCCGTCAACGCCGAAGAAGACGTGCGGTGTCCGGGCCGCGAGGAGTGCGTCTATCGCGATCTGGACCGTGCCGCCGGTACCGTTCTTGAACCCGATCGGCATGCTGAGGCCGCTCGCGAGCTGGCGGTGCGTCTGGCTTTCGACCGTCCGGGCCCCAATCGCTCCCCACGAGACAATGTCGGCCATGTATTGCGGCGTGATCGGGTCGAGCCACTCGATGGCCGTCGGCAAGCCCATGCCCACCACGTCCAGCATGAACTGGCGCGCACGACTCAGGCCGTGCGAAACGTCGAACGTCCCGTTGAGGTGAGGGTCGTTGATGAAACCCTTCCAGCCAACGGTCGTGCGGGGTTTCTCGAAGTAGACGCGCATGACGACCGCAATGCGGTCCTGCACCTTCTCCGAGAGTTCGGCGAGCCTTTGCGCGTATTCGATCCCGGCCGTCTCGTCGTGGATGGAACATGGGCCGACCAGCATCACCATGCGGTCGTCCTCACCGGCCAGGATGGCGCTTATCTCTCGCCTGGAGCGGTCGACAGTCTGCGAGATTGCCGGTGTGGCCGGCAATCGTTCCACAAAAGCGTTGGGCGGCTCGAACGGCGTGATGCTTTCGATATTCAGGTTTGAGGTCTGGCGTAAGGTCATTTCGTTTTTCTCTTTTTGTCATCAGGCGTGATCGCGTGCGTGGTCAGCGGACTGATGGGGATTCGTGTGGCGCGGCACGCGCAGGAATTAGGTCCTGACAGAGCCGCGAGGGGTGGGTTAAGGATGTTCTCGCGCAGTGTCAACTGCTATAGGAACACCCGGTCGTAAACAACGGGGCTGGCCCGTAGTACGCGTCGAAATAGCCCGAGAAGAGTGTCCGGGACCTGGCTGAGCTTGGGCTGATTGTGATCATTTGGGTTACGACGTAACGCGGGAACGCAGGCCTGTGGCCTCTCTCAAGTATACGTGCTTGATCTCCCGCTGACTCTTATCGGTATTCCAGAGTATCAGAATCCTTACGCACCGTTCCTGCCCGTCCGGGGTGGCTATTTCCTGTGCGGACACCAGCGGAACGTCTGTCCACCCAAGTCCAACACGGGCCGCGGTGGCCGGGTATCCGACCGTAAGGTCCGGACTGGCAGTAAAAAAGACCGCCGCGATGTCCTCCGTCTCCACCGAGTTCTCGCTGACAAGCGCCAGCAGCAGTTCCTTGGTCACGGTCATCACCGAATCCAGAGACCGTTCCGGGGCGGTCGTTGCGCCTCTTATGCCCCTCGTCGGCATTGAAAACACCTTCCAAGTACGCGATTGCCGATGGATTTTGCTCGTGTATTGCCGGTCCGTCTCGCGGAGATCCCGAAATACGAAAGGTCTCAGGCAAACGGGGCCGCCATCAGCCGCGGCCGTGGAGATTCTACCCCCTGGACGGCGATCAGACCAAAAGCCGTTCCTGGCTTTGCGCCGATGTGCCCGGTCCGCCGGAGTCAGCCGTTTACGTGCGTAGCGGCGGCGAGGGTCCGAATGAATTCACCGGCGCGATCCGGCGCGGATTCCGGAGGACCTGCGTTTATCGCATTGATAAGTGCGCTGCCTACCACCGCTCCGTCTGCGTAGGAGGCGACCTCCCGCACGTGTTCCGGGGTAGAAATGCCGAATCCCACCGCGACAGGAAGGTCCGTGTGTAGCCGGACCGTCTCGACGAGATCGCGCACCCTGCTCGACACCTCGGCGCGGGCGCCCGTTACGCCCAGCACCGAGACGCAGTAGACGAAGCCGCCCGCCCGTTGGCACGCAGTTTCCACGCGCTCCTCGGTGGACGTGAGGGCGACCAGGGGAATAACGCTCATCCCGGCGTCCGCGGCCGCATCGATCAACGGCCCGGCCTCCTCGGCCGGCAGGTCCGCAGCGATGAGGCCGCTCACTCCGGAGGCCGCCGACATGCCGCAGTACTTCTCGATGCCGAGAGACAACATGGGGTTGTAGTAACCCATGAGGGCCAACGGGACATCGACTCCCAAATCGCGGGCACGCTGCGCCGCCTCGATCGACGAACGGACCGTTGAGCCTTCCATCAGCGAGTCGTGGCTCGACTTTTGGATCGTCGGTCCCTCCGCCAGGGGGTCGCTGAACGGGACACCCAACTCGATCACGTCTGCGCCCGCGTCGGCGATAGCCTTGACGATGGCGGGGGTGAGGTCGAGCCGCGGGTGGCCCGCCGTCACAAACGGCGCGAGGGCAATTCGCCCGGCCTGCCGCGCGGCGTCGAAGGCCTCTCGGATTGGATCGTTCACGTTCCTGCCTCGCTTGAAGTCACTTGACTCAGACCAACTTGGCCACAATCAACGCGGTCGTGTTGTGCAGACCGTGCACGAAGATGCATGGCCAGATGGACCTCGTTCTAAGGTACACCCACCCGAGGGCCAGACCCAGTATGAACGTTGGCGCCAGGGACGCAATATCGAGATGGGCCAGGGCGAAGAGCGCCGAACTGAGCACCACGGCCAGCGTCAGTCCGTAGCGGTCCGCGAAGCCGGACAGCGCGAAACCGCGAAAGAAGACTTCCTCTGCGACGGGGGCCCAGATTCCGACGAGGAGGAAGGCAATCGCAAAGGAACCACCGGCCTGGGCAAGCAGGTCGCGGGCGGACTCGGGCGGGACCAGGAACTCGATGTTCAGCAGGTTGACGGTGAGCGACCACAGGAGGACGCCCGCGATGCCGACCAACCACGCGCCAACGGCTTGAAGATACGGGACGCTTCCCCGGGGTCGCGTGAATCCCAGGGCCGACAGACCCGCGCCGTACTTCACAACGGAAAACGAGAAGGCGGCAATCACAAACGCGCCTTCCAGCAACGCGAAGAGCACGATGGTCGCCGGCACGCCGAACAACTCTCCACCCTCGAAGGGCAGCGGGTCGCTTTCTTCTCCGGCGGAGCCCGAAACTGCCGCCAACGCCAAAATCGCGACGAGGATCGCGCCGGCGGCGAGCAGGGACGCGAATACTACGTCACGGGGATTCCACGGCGCCCGGAACATGCGACGAGGGGCGTACGAAAGATCAGGACTCCGACCACGAAACGTCGCCGGACAGGTCGGCTGGGTGGTCCCTTGACGCGAACAGCTCGTATTCGGCCCGCGATTGACCTATCGTGGTGAAGTCGCCGTGGCCGGGCAGCACGACCGTATCGTCGTCCAGCGGGTATAGCTTCGACGTGATCGACTCCACCAACTGCGCCAGGGCTTCAGGGCTCCTCGACCTGCCCGGCCCTCCCGGAAACAGGGTGTCCCCGGTGAATACGTGCTGCACACCGCCCATATCGGCCAAAACGTAGCAGGTGGAGCCGTCGGTGTGACCAGGCGTGGCGATGGCGGTCAGCGATATTCCGCAGACTTCGACGACGTTGCCGTCCGACACGTTGAGCGCCCCCCCGTTAGGCTTGCCTTCGATAGCCGGGGCGTCCAGTTTGCCAATACCCACAGGTACGCGGAAAACGTTCAGCACGTCTTCGAAACCCTCCAGGTGGTCCCAGTGGTTGTGGGTAATGAGCACGCCCCTGACTGTGGTCCGGCGGGCGGCCGCGATCAACTCGTGCGGCTGGTCAGGCGTGTCGATGATGATGCTGGTCCCGTCCGCTGCGGCAGTGATCAGGTAGGCGTTGTTCGAGTACCCGGAGATGAAGCGTTCGATTTTCCAGCGGGCGCCTTCATAAACTAACGACATGGCGATTCAACGTTCCTTTCGCGGCGGTTTCGGATGAATATTCCGCGGCCTGGTGGATTCGACCGGACTCACCATGGCCTTGTAGAGCCCGCACGAGGTGATGAAGCTGGGGGATGCCTTTCGGTAGGGAGTTGTACAAGCCGGGCGTACCCACCTCCGCACTCAACCGCGGGTACCGGGTTTCCCCGGTACGACGATGAAGGGCGTGGTTGATGAGAGGCCGCGGGCGGGTTTGAAGAGCATGTTTCAAAAGTTGGCCGTCTCCGGTGATCGCGCGTTAGAGATTCCCGTTTTCACGGGAATGACGGTAAGTGTGGCTGTAATTCGTATTGGCGATGCCCAGTACGACGGTAATCTTGGCGCGCAGGTTCAATAAATTACGGGGCTGGGTTTCAGAGGGCCTGCGGTTCCGGATCGGTGGCCGGCGCCGCGGCCCGTTCATCTCCGGCCGCGTCGTCATCGCCGGAGGGCCCGACCGGTTCGGGCCTGGTGGGCCTGAGCGAGAGCGGGTCTCCCCCTTCGAGCAACACCTTCATCTGGTCTCCGTCGATGGTCTCGTACTCGAGCAGGAACTGGGCCAGCTTATCGAGTTGATCGACGTGGTCACCCAGGATCTTGTGGGCTTCCTCGCGTCCCTCGTCCAGCAGCCTGGTGACTTCGCTGTCGATCAGGTTTTCGGTGCGAAGGCTGTAGTCGCGCTCCTCGGAGATCTCTCTGCCCAGGAATATCGCCTCCTGGCGCCTGCCGAATGAGCGCAGACCAAGCTTGTCACTCATTCCGTAACGGGTCACCATCTGCCGCGCCATGCGCGTGGCGACCTCGATATCGTTGCTGGCGCCGGTGGTGATCTCGCCGAACTTGATCACCTCCGCCTGCCTGCCGCCCATGGCTGTCGCGATCATGGCCAGGAACTGCGTCAACGTCTGGAGATAGCGGTCTTCCTCCGGCAGATAGCGCGTGTAGCCGCCCATCTGGCCGCGGGACACGATCGAAATTTTCCAGACCATGTCTGCGCCGGGCATGTGGTAGGCGACCAGTGCGTGTCCGGCCTCGTGGTAGGCGGTGAGTTCACGTTCTTTATCGCTGATGACCCGGCTCTTGCGCGCCGGCCCGGCGATCACGCGGTCGATGGCCTCGGTCAGATCTTCCAACTCGATCGACTTCTTGTTCCGCCTGGCTGCGAGCAGGGCGCCCTCGTTTATCAGGTTCGCAAGGTCGGCGCCGGAAAAGCCCGGCGTCTGCTTGGCTATGGAGGTGAGATCGACCGATTTCTCAATCGGCTTGCCCTTGGCGTGCACGTCCAGGATGGCGGTGCGGCCCCGGATGTCTGGGTTGTCCAGTATGACGCGGCGGTCAAAGCGGCCGGGCCTGAGGAGCGCGGGGTCGAGGATGTCCGGCCTGTTGGTGGCGGCGATGACAATCACGTTCGTGGCGGTATCGAAACCGTCCATCTCAACCAGGATCTGGTTGAGGGTCTGCTCCCTCTCGTCGTGACCGCCGCCAAGACCTGCGCCCCGGTGCCTGCCCACGGCGTCGATCTCGTCCACAAAAACGATGCACGGCGAGTGCCGTTTGGCCTGGTCGAACAGGTCGCGCACGCGGGACGCGCCCACACCCACGAACATCTCAACGAATTCAGAACCGCTGATGGAGAAGAACGGCACGCCGGCCTCACCGGCCACCGCGCGGGCCAGCAGCGTCTTGCCGGTGCCTGGTGGACCCACCAGCAACACACCGCTCGGAATGCGGGCGCCGAGGGCCTGGAACCGCTCCGGAAATTTCAGGAACTCCACGACCTCTTCCAGTTCCTGCTTGGCTTCGGGAACGCCCGCCACGTCGAAGAAAGTCACCGTGGCCTTGGTCCCAACGAACATGCGCGCCCTGCTGCGGCCGAAACTGAGGGTCTGGTTATTGTTGCCCTGGGCCTGCCGCATCATGAACAGGAGGACCCCGCCGAACAGGATCAGGGGCAGGAAGGTGATGAGCACCCCGAACAGGTTGCTCAGCCCGCTGGATCCCTTGACCTCGACCGCATAGTTGGCTGGATCGACGCCGGCCTCGTTCATCAGTTGGACGAGGCTCGACCCCTCTTCCTTCCTGGACTTGAAGACCCGGCTCCCATCGGTCACGGTCAGCGAATCGCCGCGCACCTCTATGTGGAGTCGCTCGGAGCTGGCGTTGTTGCTCGCCAGGGAGATCACCTCGGAGATCGGAATTTCCTTGGGCCCGCCGAGGGGTTGGTTGAAGAACAGGAGGAAGACCGTGACGACAGCCACCACGATCAGCAAATAGACGATACCGTTACGCGTGCAACGGTGACTCATGTCGGTACCTGAAACTCTCGGATCCGGAAGGGCTGGAAACTCTGGAATTCACCCGAATCGCCGGCCTCTAATGGCCTGACGCGGGTCTGGCAACGTGCCTTGCGCCAGCCCCTCAATCTTAACACAGGGGCAGTTCCGGTTCTCCGATCAATGACCCTCGGAAACACGCATTTCGCTTCGGCGAAATCGCCAAAAAGCCGCCGGAGCCGGGAGACAGACGAACGGGTTACTATATAATCCCACCACCGGGACTAACTCCCGGAGTGCGCCTCGGCAGGCGGCCGCTCAACTGCCTCAGCAGGGGCGCCACTTTCCAGGAGTCGAAAGAATAGCAAGAGATTACAGGGTCAACCGCCGAATACGAGCCCCGATAGTACGCGTTATACGGGGCGACGATTCAAGCAGTTCGACCGTGATGCCCATACAAGACGCCATTCGGCTGGCCGATGAGGAAGGGCTCGACCTGGTCGAGGTAGCTCCGAACCAATCGCCGCCGGTTTGCAGGCTGCTTGACTATGGCCGTTTCAAGTTCATCCAGGCGAAGAAGGCCAAGGAAGCCAGGAGGGCCTCCAGGGGCACGAACCAGCAACGCGAAGTCAGGTTGCGGCCCCGCATATCCGACAACGACATCCAGTCGAAGATTCGGACGGTAAAGGGGCTGCTTGCAGAGGGCGCAAAGGTCCGCGTGGCGGTACTCTTGAGGGGTAGAGAAAACACGCACCCCGAGGTTGCCATGAAAGTTCTCAGGCGCGTCGCCGAAGGCGTGGCGTCGGAGGCCAGGCTGGAACGCCCGCCAACCAGGGAGGCGCGTTCAATATCAATTGTGCTGGCGCCGGTGGCAGGCCCGGGGCAGGCGCCGCAGGCGGTCGCCTCGTCAACGGGAACGGCCGGCGGCGGAAGAAGCGGGAACGAAAGCTAACGTTATGCCGAAGATGAAGACCCACAAGGGCGCGAAACGCCGGTTCCACGTCAGCGCTGGGGGCAAGCTGCTCCGGACCAAGGGGCCGAAGAGCCACTTCCGCCGGAACAAGGCGAGGCGGGTGAAACGTCTGTTCGCTCGCAAGGTGGGCCTTGACTCTGCGACTTTCACCAGGCGCATCAAGCACGCCATTTCCGGAGCCCGGCGTTAGAGTTGCGCCCCGGCGCGGGCACCCGCACGGGCGTCTGCGTATAGTTAGACGACAGGTATAGACGACACGCGGCGCGCCCGCGGGCGAAAGACCCCAGGCGCCGAACGCATCCAGGAACCGCACGAACAGCGGGAGAAGAAATTGACCAGGGTAACCAGCGGACCACATACGAGGAGACGGCACAAGCGGGTGCTCAAGGCGGTGCGCGGCCATCGCGGGTCCAGGAACAGGCGTTACAGGCTGGCGAAGGAATCGCTGCTTCACGCCCTCGCCTACTCGACGATTGGCCGAAAGCTCAGGAAACGCGAGAACCGGTCACTGTCGATTATCCGCATAAACGCCGCGGCCCGGGAAAACGGCATGACGTACCGCGATCTGATTCACGGCCTGAAGCTTGCAAACGTGAAGCTGGACCGCAAGTCACTTTCTGAACTGGCGGTCAGGGAGCCGGAGGCCTTTTCCGAAGTGGTCAGGACGGCAAGGTCAGCCGTCAGCGCCTGAGAACGGGGTCCGGGCGTCGATTCAGGCCGCCAGGTGCCGGTCGAAGAACCCGGCCACCCTGTTGACGTACTCCGCCCGCCTGTTCCGGTATCCCTGGACATGCCCGGTCTCCGGGATGATCCACACTCCGCGCCCCGGCACCGGCGTTTCAGCGTCCGCGCCGATGGCCCGTCCAAGGATTCGCGCATGTCGGACCGGCACCATTTCGTCGTTCTCGCCATGCACGATGAAGACCGGAGTTTCCGACCCGGCGATCATCCTGGCCGGAGAGACCTCCTTCACGTCCAGCCCGAACATCAGCCTGGCCATGACGTCCATGCCCGGCGTGAACAGGTAAAGCGGCCTCTTGGGTCCGGTCAGGCTCTCCCGGACCCTGATGTTCAGGTCTGCGAACGAGCTGTCCGCCACCACCGCCGCCGCGGTGCCGGGGTTGGCGCAGGTCATCAGCGCGACGGCCGCGCCAAGCGACGAGCCGTGTACGCCGACGCGCCCGCGGTCCGCCCCGGCGGCAACCAGGAAATCGAGCGCGCCCAGCAGGTCGAGGCGCTCATAGAAACCGGCCGAACCGGAGTCACCGTCCGAGTCACCGCACCCGCGCATGTCGAACATGAGGACCCCGAACCCGCGGTCCGACAGGTCTCTCGCCAGGCCCAGGCCTCCGGCGGCCGGGTTCGCCCTGTTCGTCCCGAACCCGTGGACCATCACGATCCAGCGCGACTCCTCGGGGTCCGGCGCGCGGTGTTCTCCCTGGGGAGGGACCAGCCAGCCGGCCAGTTCCAGTTCACCGTCCCGGCTCCTGAAGGTGACATCGCTGAAGTCCAGGCCCACCGTCGACGGATCGTCCTCCGGCCTGATCCTGACCGAACGAGTCATGCCAGCGGCCATCCCGGCCGATACTGCGACATACGCCCCGGCAGCGGCGGCGCCGAAAAGCGCAACCTTTTTCACCCAGCCCATTGCTTGCTCCATCGGACTGCCGACCCCGCCGTCGGGCTCCTCCGGCACGTATGGCGGCGCCTGGTTATTTGTAAGGGTAACGACAAAACCGCCGACGCGCGGCTGACCATCGAGCGAGGCCCGATAAAACGCTCAAGGTATGCGGTCGTACTCCGGTCGACCGGCTAGCCGGCTGACGGCTGCCATTGCTTACGTCTCATGAGCAGCGCGGTCAGCATTATCATGTCGGCCCACAGCAATGTTCCGAGGCAGAGATGGAGGACCCTGGCCCACTCATCGAAAGAGGTCCACGGGTTCGCAGCCCCCGCGAGGGTCTGCGCGAGGACCAGCCCGACCGCGGCCGCTGCACCCCACGCCAAGAGGGCGTCCTTTCCACGCCCTCGCCAGACGCGAAATGACGCCGCAAGCACCATGACGGCGGCCGCCAGCGACACCAACCGGTGGGCCACGTGTATCCACGCCAGTTCCGACTGCGGGACGAATTCTCCACCGCAGAGCGGCCACGAAGGGCAGACCGCGCCGGCGCCGCGCCACACGGCGTAGGAACCGGAGAGGATCGCCGCCATCGCCGCAACGGAGGCCCAGGCGGCCAGCCTCGTCGTCAGCTTCGACTCTGCCGGTGACTCGCGACCACTGACGCGACGATCCGGCCGCGCCGCCGCAACAACCGCGAATCCAAGCAGCAGGACCACAGATTCGGCCATCGCCAGGTGGAGGGTGCGCAGCGCCGGGTTGAGGTGGCTCAGCACCACGGCGCCGCCGATGCCGCCGACGATCGCTATCAGGACAAGCGACGCGGTGGTCAACCACGTTGCCCCGGCGTTGTTCCTGGACCTGGTCCACGCCCTGGCGGTCGCCGCCACTATCGCCAGGCCGACCAGCACCCCCGCGCTGCGGTGCGTCCACTCGATCAGCGCGTGCTTCTCGACCGGGGGGATTAGCCGTCCGTAGCAGAGCGGCCAGTCCGGGCAACCGTCGCCCGATTCCGTGACCCTCACGACGCCGCCGAACGTAATCTGGATGACCGCTCCGATCAGCGACGCGACCAGCAGCCACACGAGCCAATCGTCCCGCGCCGGTCCGCCGGATACATGTTGTGGATTTTCCGGGACCGGAGTACTCACCGGGATGGTACCGTCCCGTCTGACCAGTTGGACACAGGAAATAAAAGTCCCGTAAGGCTCAGGCGCGCTTGACCGCGATCAGCTCTGCATGGACGAGGATCCGCCGGTCGTAGACGTTCGGGGGCCAGCAGGTGACGAGGATTATGCTGGAGTTCGGCGTGTCGGTTATTTGGAGGTCGTCCCCGTGCAGTTGTTCCGTCCCGGTAACCCTGTAGAGGTACTCCGCGTCCTCCGTCACGAGGACGACGTCCACGGGGTCATTGCGAATGAGTCCGGCTATGTCCGGCAGGCGGCTGAACACGTTGCCCTCGCCCTGCAGCACGCTCCGCAGGTGGCCGAAGTACCAGCCCTGGGACATCTCGCCGGGGCGCGCCGTGTCGGGAATGTGGCCGACGGTATTGTCCGGCGTCTCGTACGAGAGCTGGTCCTCGATGTTCACCAGGCCCAGTTCGGCGACGCTCGAATCGAGGTCCACCGACGGGATGCGCATGCGGACTGCGACGCTCCCCGCCGCATCCGCAACGCTGATGTCGCGTGACGTGACGGGCTCGAATCCCTCGGGCAGGCCCGGCCCGCCGAAGGGCGCGGCGCCCGCCCAGTAGGGCGCGTCCCAGTACTTCGGATTGGTCAGGCTGGCTGGATAAACGGAGGCGAGGTCAAGCACGTCCGGTCGTTTAACATCACCCGCCGGAGGCCCGTCGACGGCCGCCGCGGGATGGTCTGCCACCGCCCCGCCGGCGTCCGGCCGCGCCGCGTCGCCTGTCCCATTTGCCGGCTCTCTTACGGGTTCGACCGGGGCGGCGTGCGTCAGCAGTTCCGGTAGTTCCGACCGTGCCGGCGCTACCTGGAACCTGTTGACGTCGGACCCGGACCGCGCGCTGGAGTACAGGTAGAAGGCGACCAGGCCCAACAGGGCCAGACCGGCCATGATCAGCCCGATCGAAATCGTCGTCAGCCAGGACCGGCGGAACATGGGCGTTCGGCGCATTTCGGCAATTTCGTTCATACGACGAATGTACGAACGGCGGGCCATGTGGCCGCCGATCTCCCCATTAACCGCGCATTGGGACGAACGTCCCGGCGGCTTCTTTACCTAGTGGTACCTCGGGCTCGCCCCCGGGATGATCGGTTCGTTCAGGTGGACCTCTCCATTGCGGATCTTGATGTTGTACCCGCAGTCGGGGACTGTGCACACCCACGCCTTGTAGTGTACGGCCGCTCCCTGACCGCCAAAGTCCGAAAGTGGTACCAGGACTCCTGTTGAACAAGCCTGGCACAATGGAAAGTCTTGCGATTCCAACTTCTACCTCTCCCCTTTTACGATCGAAAGGACCGTAAGGATACGTCGCCGGGTTCCGTACCCGGAGTAACCTAGTTTATCGGCTTACCCGCGCCGCCGCCCGCAGTGCCCGGGCGGCAAGTCCGCAAAAACGGGTCAATCAGCTGTAGAAACCCGCCAAACGGCCATCAACATGAGCCTACCGAAAAAGATAATCCTGGGCATAGAGACCTCGTGCGACGAGACCGCCGTGGGTCTCGTGGACCGGGATGGCCGTCTGCTGTCGAACGTGGTGGCGTCCCAGTCTGAACTGCACGCCAGGTTCGGGGGAGTGGTCCCCGAAGTCGCGTCGAGGCAACACCTGCTGTCCATTCAGGGCGTCCTGCGAAGGGCGCTGGACGCGGCCGCCTGCGGATGGGAAGACGTCGACGCAGTCGCAGTTACAAACGGCCCCGGACTGGCCGGTGCGCTAATCGTCGGGGTAAACGTCGCCAAGGGCCTGGCGGCATCGCTGGGGGTCCCGCTGATAGGCGTCAACCACCTCGCAGGCCACGTCTACGCAGCGTGGATCGACAGCGGAGACGGCGCGGCCGTGGAAGATGGCCGTCCCCCGACTCCGGGCAACGGACGGGGCACACCGCGCATGTGTCTCATCGTGTCCGGCGGCCACACGGAGCTGGTCCTGATGGACGAACAGCGCCGTTTCAGCCTGGTCGGACAGACACGCGACGACGCAGCCGGGGAGGCGTTCGACAAGGTCGCGAGGGTGTTGGGGCTGGGCTACCCCGGCGGTCCCGAGATCCAGCGCGCGGGGGCAGACGGCGAAAGGACGGCGCCGCTGCCACGCGCCTGGCTCAGGGGTACACACGACTTCAGCTTCAGCGGGCTCAAGACGGCAGTGATCCGCCGCGCCCGCCAGGAGGGCATCTATCCGCCTCCCCCGGAGGGTCCACCTCGGGTCAAAGTGGCCGCGCTGGCGCGCGAGTTCCAGGAATCGGTGGTGGAGGTGCTGGTGAAAAAGACGGTCGCGGCGTCGGAGAGGTTCGGTTGCGGCGAGGTGGTGTTGGCCGGCGGCGTGGCTGCCAACTCCGTATTGAGGGAAACACTGACCGGCGCTTCGGACGTGCCCGTCGCAGTGCCGCCGGTGTCGCTGTGTACCGACAACGGCGCCATGATCGCCATGGCCGGACTCGTAGAGTACGAACGCGGCAGGACCGCGGGCTGGGACCTGGACGTGATCCCCGGGCTGCGCCTGGCCGCCTGAATTTTTGTTTTTTGTCTACGAAAGCGGCGGTCGACGGCAATTGTTTCAACAGGGATTCAGGACCGGCAAGCGTCAACTCACCCACGGCGCGGGAACGGGCGCGGCGATTTTCGCAGCTACGGTTCCTACCGCGCCGGATATCTAGAGCAGGGGGTGGCGCATACCCCCGTACGGCCGGGATGGCGGCCTGAACGCCGGCGTCTGCCTGTCCGACGCCGCGCGCTGGTTTTCGAACCTTCCGACAAACGCCTCCGCAGCCTCCGCATCGGATTCCTGCACCTTGCCCCCCAACGGTCCGCCCTGCGTGAGGAATGTCAACGTCATCCCCGGCCGACTGAACCAGTAGTCGACCAGCAGCGCAATCGAAACGAAACCCACTATGGCCGCCGCAATCGCGCCAACGGTCTCATTCCTGGTCACCTGCCAGACGCCGATTGCGGCCAGCAGGCCTATGATGCTCCATATTGCGCTGCGCCGGTCCCTCGAATTGCGCTCGAGCCTCACCCCGACAATGTCGGCCAGGCGAGCCGATTCGAAGATGACCGGGTCCTCGCTTCCGCCGGTGTAGAGGACCCTCAGGTTGGTGAGGACGAATAGCCCGCCGTCCGCGCCGGGAGATTCGGCGACGCGCTCTTCACCGTGGAGCATGGCCAGCGGACCGGGCTCGCTCCCCGTGGACTCTTCCTCCGGGGCGATCACGCTTCGCTGTGGTTCAACGGCCATTTGCGAGGTCCTGCCGCGGGCCGCGGGCCCTGTTCATTGGTGGTTTTGCAATCGGGCCGCCCCGAGGGGCAGCTGTCGGGTCATGTCGATGGACGTGGTCAGTGAACGATAGAGGTATATCAGGCCCTGTTGTTCCCTTGCGCCGTACCTGACGGCCCGGTCCCGCGACTCCGGCGCGAACATCAGCCTGGCCTCGCGCGTAATGGAGTTTTCGGGGAGGGCGGGAAACTTCCTGTACAGGTCCAATGCCGCGGATTCCAGCGCTCTGTCCCCGGTGAGCCTCGCCAGGGCACACAGCCCCGGCAGCACGGCGTTCACCACGATTTCCGCCGCCCGTCCCCTACCGATGAGCGATCTTTTGCCGTCTTCCCCAGGCGCCTCGAACGCGCGAATTACGTCACGGGGCGTCTCGGAACCAAGCAGGAGTTCGGTCATGGCGCGGCCCGGTCCGCCCCGTTCCCGCCAGCGCTCGACGAGGCGCGCAACTCCCTCTATCCGCCGTTCCGGCGCGTTGTCGGGCCTGCCCGCCGGGCGCGTCCACGCCGGGGTTTTCCCGCTCAGCCGGCCGGCGCCGGCGGGTCTGGCGGCAAACCCGCCTGCCCATAGCAACAGTTCCGCGATCCCGTACATGTCTCCGGTTGCCGGCCACGAGGCCAACGCAGACCACGGCAGCCTGCGCGCAAGCTCCCTGAACTGGCGCTTGTTCCGCGGGAAACCCATGCACTCCATCACGGCGGCGTAGAGCGCCTGGTCCATGCCCTCGTGACGCATCGCCAGTTCGGCGCCGCTGACCCTGGCGGCGAAACGCTCCTCCCCTGCGGTGCAGAGATCGAGCGGCAACGGCAACGGCGCCGCGACCGGCATGTCCGGAGCGGGTGTTCGGCCTGAGCGGGACCTCAAGCGCGGCCTGCTGCCGAGCAACGGGCCCAGCCGGAGTTCCCTAACCTCGCGATTGTCGGACGAAACGGCGCCAGCTTCGCCCGAGTCTTCGAGATACGCGTGGAACGTCACGCCGTTGTAGCGCGGGTCCTTGTCGTGCCCGTGGGCGCGCCAGCCCCCGCGTCTCACGTGTACCTCCACGTCTCCGTTGATTCTCGTACCGTCGTCTCTCACCAGCACCGCGTCGATGAAATCGGGCCCGTAGCTGCCGCCCCGCCTGCCGGCGTAGGCGACCCGGTACCACCGCCCGTCGCTGGCCTTCAGCGAGATGTCGCGCGCCGCCGACCGCCGCCACGCGTCCTGGAGGGTCTTCTCTGGCGTGCCGCGCGGTTTTTTCTTTCGGACTGCCGTGAGTCGGTCGGCGATCCCCAGGGGCCTTTGTCGGGCCGGGAAAGTACCGCGCGCCGCGTTTACGGCCATGCTGCGCCGGCGTCCGCCTGCGCAATAGCGCGCCGGTTCTTCACGAATCAGGCGGCGGCCGGCGGTGCGGCCTCCGGCGGACCACGTTCGTTCGCCCTGCGGCGCAGTCGCGGGAGTCATGGCCGGTTAATCGCCAAACGGGAGGTCACGGTGGGCGTTCACGAACGCACGCGCCTGGTCGAACATCAGGTCATTGATCCCAATGGTCACGGAGTTGTCGGAATTCAGCCGCTTGCCCGAGGCGCGGGTGGTTTTGACCACCTCCTGCCACGCCGCCTGCGCCTCCGGGTGGTCCGGCTCGCCGGGGAAACCCAGCGAGGCGGCGAAGTCGTGCGGTCCAGCGGTTATTCCGGTCAGACCGGGGACGGCAAGGATCTCCTCGAGGTTGTCCCAGGCCTGCTTCGATTCGATCTGGCCGAACACCAGCATGTTGGCGTTGGACCACTTGGCGAATTCGAGCTTGCCGCCGTAGGCGTCCAGCTTCTCGAGGTCCCCGAACTCTGTCCCTCGGCCGCCGCCCCACGAGCGCCAGCCGTCCGGTGGAAAGAGGCAGGCGTCTGCGAGCATCTGCGCCTCCTCGGGGGTGTCTATGTGCGGCCCGACGATGCCCTGGACCCCGCGGTCGAGGAACAGGTTGATGGAGTCCGAGTTGATGTTCGGCACTCTTGCCGTGACGGACATGCCGTACCCGTTGGCGACGCGGCAGATCTCGTCCACCGACTCCGGTGTGAAGTGGCCGTGCTCGCCGTCTACGTTCACTGAGTCGAACCCGCACTGCGCAGCCATCTCGACGAGCTGCATCGAGGGAAATATCAGGCCGAACCCAACGGCCTTATTACCCTCCCGGTTCCTCCGCATTATCGAATTCTCAATCATCTTTTTGGCTGACCCCTTGTCCTGTGTTATCTGGATTATTTGCGTTACCCGCCCCGTTCGCGGTTGCGGCCTTCAAACGTTTTATTGGCTGGATCCTTGTACTGTACTCCGGTGGTTTTGAACGTCGACCGCCTCTTCCGCGGGTTCCGCCCGTGGGTGGTGTTTTCGGCTACGTCATTTCTGGCTGCTGACCTGAACATCGCATTCGATTCCAGTGGTGGTGCCCAATGATACCGGTTAGTGTCGGTACCACCATCGGCCGCGTCTGTAGGGGTGGGTTTCAAACCCGCCTTCGGCCACGCTGTACTGCCGGTTCGTCGGCATGCATGGACGTTTTCCTGGGATCGCCGGGCAAATTCGCGGACGTGATCCGTTTCATATTCGCCAAATTCTCGCGCTCGCAGAATCCATCGCGCCGCACAGGCGCGCAGGGGGAAACGGGATCCTTACCGGGGACGAGGCCATAAACCAAGGCGGGTTTGAAAACCGCCCCTACGGGGGTGGATACGTCTCTACAGGGCGGCATTCTCTACCACCCTAGATGCCGCGGGTGGTCCCGCCCGAGGCGGTGGTCCGTTCAAACGGCGGGTGCTTCGCAATCTCGTCCTCCACCAGTTCCAGGCCCAGCCCCGGCGCGTCCGAGAGCTCCACGTAACCGTCCTCCTGGCGCGGGAAACCGGCCGTGACGTCGAAGTAGTGGGGATCGTAGAACTCCGCGTGGTACTCCTGGATGAGGAAGTTCCACACCGACGCGTCGAGGTGCATCTCAGCCATCGCGCCGACCGGGGAGCAGACGTTGTGCGGCGCCATAGTCGCGTGCTCGGCCTCGGCGAGCGTGGCGATCTTCCTGAGTTCGGTGATGCCGCCGGCGTTGGCGATGTCCGGCTGCAGTACGTCCACGGCCCTGGCCTTCAGTAACTGGTTGAACGGAAAGATCGTGTAGAGCCGTTCGCCCGTCGCGATCGGGATGTCGACGCGCTCCCTCACCTCCGCCATCTCGTGCACGTTCTCCGGGGAAACGGGTTCTTCGTAGAACAGCGGACGGTACTCTTCAAGTCGCTTTCCGAGTTGGACCGCGGTGGCGGCGTTGAACTTTGCGTGCGCCTCGACGAGGATGTCCACCTCCGGCCCGACCGCGTTCCGAACGGCGGACACGCGGTCCTGCGCAAGCTGTGCCTCGCCGAGCGAGATCGTGTAGTAGTTGTCCTGGCCGAACGGGTCGAACTTCAGGGCCGTGTACCCCATGTCCACAACCGTCTTCGCCTCATCGGCGTTCTGCTCGGGCGTGCCGGGGTTGGTGTACCAGCCGTTGGCGTACACCCTGATGCGCCTGCGGTGCGCGCCGCCGAGCAGCCGATAGACGGGCTGCCCGAGGACCTTGCCCTTCAGGTCCCACAGGGCGATGTCGATGCCGGACAACGCGGTGGTCGCGATGCGTCCGCCCCTGGCCTGCTGGTCCATGTAAAGCACGTTGTGCAGCACGCCTGAGTCAAGCGGGTCCCTTCCCACCAGGTAGCGCGCCGTGAGCGCTTCCACGAACGACATCACCTCTGCGTCGTTCTGCATGGGGCTGGCGTCGCCGAGGCCGTACAACCCGGGTTGATCGGTGTTCAGCTTGACCATCAGCCAGTTGCGGCTCGCGTTGTGGTGCCGCGCGGCGAACCGCCTGAACTCTACGCCCGTTATCGCCGGCATTGCGTCTCCCCGTTCGCTCTCGCATGTCCAATGCGCCTGCGGCCCGTTGAAGCCCGGGCACGTGGCACGCTACTTTAGCGGCCTATTGCGCCAGACCCTACCACTCCTTGCGTACAATCCCGCCACGACTGGCGCCGCAAAAGGAGAGACATGGGCAGGCAGATTGTCATCATATGCATCGACGGGTTCGACCCCGACTATCTCGAGGCGTCCGACATGCCCAATCTGCGGGACATAGGGCGGAAGGGGTTTTTGACGACCGGAAAGTCCATGATGCCGTCGGTCACGAACGTCAACAACGTCTCGCTCGTCACCGCCTCATATCCCTCCCAGCACGGGATCTGCTCGAACTACCGGTGGGACAGGGAGACGGGCGAGGGCGATTACCTCGAGGCGGCGGAGAATATCCGCTCGGAAACAATGTTCCGGCGAGCAGCCGGACTCGGGATGAAGTCGATTGTGGTCACGGCCAAAGACAAGCTGCGGACGCTCGTGGGCGTCGACGCCACGATGTCGATCTCGTCCGAGCGCGCGCCCGAGTGGATCGCATCAGCGGTGGGCGACCCGCCGGAGGTCTACTCCCTGGAGGTGAACGGCTGGGTGGTCGACGTCGGCAACTTCCTGATGAAGGAGCGGCCCGTGGATATCGCCTACCTGACGACCACCGACTTCGCGATGCACATGAACCCGCCCGACCACCCGGACGCCATCCGGCACATGACGATCCTCGACGACGCCATCGGCCGTCTCGCCGCAGACCACCCCGACGCAACGGTCCTGGTATCTGCCGACCACGGTATGAACGCCAAGACAGACATGGTCGATCTCAAAGCCGTGCTGTCGGCCCGGAGCATCGAGTCCAACCCCGTCCCGATCATCAAGGACCGTTACGTGCTGCACCACTCCAACCTGGGCGGGTGCATGTACGTCTACCTCGATCCGCTGAAGGTCCCTGAGGCTGTTGATGTCCTCCGCAACACGCCCGGCGTCGACGACGCGTTGACCCGGGAGGAGGCGGCCGAGCTATTCGATCTGAGACCGGACTCGATCGGCGACATCGTGATTACGGCCGCTTCCCACGTAGTGTTCGGCGACGCCGAGGAGGTGTCGATCCCCGACGGCCTGCGGTCCCACGGCTCCGTCCACGAGCGCGACATACCGATAGTGGGGTACAACGGCGACTTCGACGGCTTCGAGTTCCGGGCGAACCGCGACGCCGGCCGCTACGTTTTCGAACGCGTTCTGGCTTGATTCGATCGCAGGTACGGAATGACGGTGGCTGGGGAATGGGGTCTTTCGGCGCAGAGCCATTATCGCCAACGACCGTTACAGAATTCTCGGCTTTGCTCCAAATGACATGTTAAGGGGCTCGAATTCACTATGCCTTGTTTATAGGCCGCACGAGGTGATGAAAGCGGGGTTGTTGCCTTCCGGTAGGGAGTGGCAGGTGTCGAGCGTGCCCACCTCCGCGCCCCACCATGGGTACCGGCATGGGTACCGGGTTTCCCCGGTACGACGACTTTTATCGCTGCAAGGGGCGGTGCAGGCGTTGTTGATGGGAGACCGCGGGCGGGTTTGAAACCCATCCCTACGAGGGTTGGCGAGGGCGGAGGTGGGCGCGTGGTCAAAGGCTATTTTTTGAGGAATGGCATGTTCCGGGGCTCGGGGTGACAATACTGTTGCACAACCTGTTTTCAGAGTACTGACGGTTGGGCGGATGCCTGACCGGACTTTTTCAGGAGGAACTGAGAAAAAATGCTTCGAATAGCTGCGCGCATCGGCCCTGATTGGTTGGACCGGCCGGATGACCTCCGTCTGCTGAAGCAGATCGGCATCGACTTCGTGGACATGACTGTCGACGCGTTCGCAGACTACCGGGCAAACGGCCGGAGGTTGACACGCGACGACGTGGCGAGGACGACTGGCATTCTCGAAAACGCCGGACTGCGGATGGAACGATGCCAGGTGACCCATGACGACCTGCGAAACGCCTTCATGTGCCAGCCGGGGGGCCAGGAGGAGATCGACGACCTCGTCGCAAACACGGCGGTCCTCGGGGAATTCGACATCCCAGTCCTCGGCATACAGGTCTTTCACGCCAGGCAGGTGGTGAGCTGGGACGACACTCTCTCCTGGCCGGCTGGACGCGGCGGTTCGACCCACCTGCGCCAGGACCTCAACGCCGCGCTCGACCGTCCGGTGCGGCCGGACGCGCCGTCCCGCGAGCAGCTATGGGAGGGCACGCTCAACGTCTACCGGCAGGTCCTGCCGGTCGCCGAGGACGCCGGGGTCCTGGTGGCCACACACGGCGTCGACCCCCCGGTCCCGTCGGTCCACGGAGTGCCGCAGATCCTCCACAACTTCGCCGACTTCGACCGATTGTTCGACGAGTTACCGTCCCGCAACAACGGGTTCACCTACTGCGTCGGGACGCGCTACGAGTCCGGCGAGGACGTGCTGGCCGGGATAAGAAAATACGGCGGGCAGGGAAGGCTGTTCCACGTGCATTTTCGCAACGTCGTGGGCACCATCCCCGACGGCGGCGTGTACGACGAGGTGGCGCCCGACGAGGGCGACATGGACATGTTCAAGATCGCCCAGGCGCTGGACGAGGTGGACTACAAGGGCGTGCTGGACTACGACCACCCGAACGCGGTGAACCTCATCGGGGACGATCCGCAGCACAAGATCTACGTCGCCTACCTCGTCGGGTACAACCGCGCCATTTCGCAGGCGGTCGCCAGCGCGGCGGGCGAATAGGCGCTGCCCGGTTGAGCCGGACCGTTCGCGCCGGGACGGCAATGAGTCGACGCCCCGGCGCGAAAGTGTCTATTGGTCTATGACCGAGCCGTCGGCGTGCAGCCTCGTGCTGATCTCGCGCGGCGTGTAGGGCACCTTTTCGCGGGCGTCCGGCTTCAATTCGACGCCAATTCCCGGCTCGTCAGAGATGACCAGGTAGCCGTTGCCGTCGTGCACCGGCGTTCCGGTGACCATGTCGCTCTTCGGCGGCTCGTCCTCGCCCGTCGGGTACTCCTGCAGGGCGAAGTTGGGCACGGAGGCGGCGATCTGCAGGCAGGCCGCCGTGCTTACCGGGCTGAGCGGGTTGTGCGGTACGACGCCGACGTGCCTGGCCTCGGCCGCCGCGGCGATCTTCTTCGTTCCGGAGATGCCGCCGACGATGCACACGTCCGGCCTGACGTATTGGACGGCGTTCCTGCTTAGGGCCATCTCGAAGTCCCACAGCGACGTGAAACGCTCGCCCGTGGCAATAGGGATGTTTATCTTGTCGGCCACGTAGGCCATCTCATCGATGTTGTCCGGCGTGACCGGGTCCTCGTAGAAGTAGGGGTGGAACTCTTCTATGCCCAGACCCAGCTGCACCGCCTCGGTGGGCGTGAGCCGCCGGTGTATCTCTATGCACAGGTCGACGTCGCGGCCGACGGCATCACGGTACTCGCCAACGGTGTCGATGGCGTCCCGGATCTTGGCGACGTGCGTCTTGAAGTACGGCAGGTCGTAACCCTCGTCGAGGAATGGCGTGAGGTGCCCAACGGCGGTGAAACCCAGTTCCTTTGCTGCTTTCACGCCGTTCACCAGTTTTTCGCGTGTGTTGCCGAACACGTGGTAGTAGACGCGCGCCCTGTCCCGGACCTTTCCACCAAGCAATTGGTGGACAGGAACGCCAAAGTGCTTTCCGGCGATGTCCCAGAGGGCGATGTCTATCGCGCTGATGGCGCCCATGACGGCCGAGCCGCGGAAGTGCGAGGAGCGGTACATGTACTGCCAGTGGTGTTCTATGAGAAGTGGGTCCTTCCCGGCCAGGTAGCGGCCATACTTTTCGATCGCCACCGCGGACGACTCCAGGTATCCCCACGCTCCCGATTCGCCGAGGCCGGTGATGCCTTCGTCCGTCTCGATCTCCACCAGCAGGTACCGGTCAAGGAAGATCGGTTCAACTTTCGTAATCTTCAATTCGTTTTTCTCCTGGTCCAACGCGCGCCCATTCGGTGATCTCGCTCCTGCGCGCCAGCGAATGTTATCCCGCCGCGGACGAGATTCAAACATCGTGCCCGGTCTGCGACAGGTCCGCTGTCCGGCGCACTAGGCCCTTTTGGTACACGACCGAACCATCGACGTGCAGTCGAGTGCTGATCTCGCGCGCCGGCAGCAACGCCCCTACTGGTCCACGACCGAACCATCGACGTGCAGCCGGGTGCTGATCTCGCGCGGGGTGTAAGGGACCCTTTCGCGTGCGTCTGGCTTCAGCGTGACGCCTATTCCCGGCTCGTCGGAGATGAGCAGGTATCCGTTGCCGTCGTGCACCGGCGTGCCGGTGATCATGTCGCTCTTCGGCGGCTCGTTCTCGCCGGCCGGGTACTCCTGCAGCGCGAAGTTGGGCACGGAGCCGGCGATCTGCAGGCAGGCCGCCGTGCTGACTGGGCTGAGCGGGTTGTGCGGCACGACTCCGACGTGCCTGGCCTCGGCCGCCGCGGCGATCTTCTTCGCCCCGGAGATGCCGCCCACCATGCACACGTCCGGCCGGACGTACTGGACGGCGTTCCGGCTGAGGGCCATCTCGAAGTCCCACAGCGACGCGAACCGCTCCCCGGTAGCGATCGGGATGTTGATCTTGTCGGCCACGTAGGCCATCTCGTCAATGTTGTCCGGCGTGACGGGGTCCTCGTAGAAGTAGGGGTGAAACTCCTCGATGCCGAGGCCGAGTTGCACCGCCTCCGTGGGCGTAAGGCGGCGGTGTATCTCGATGCACAGGTCGACGTCGCGTCCCGCGGCCTCGCGGTACTCGGCGACGGTGTCGATGGCGTCGCCGATCTTGGCCGCGTGGGTCTTGAAGTATGGGATATCGCGCGACTCGTCGAGGAACGGCGTCAGGTGCCCGACGGCGGTGAATCCTTTTTCTTTTGCAGCCTTAACGCCGTTCACCAGCTTTTCGCGGGTGTCGCCAAAGACGTGGTAGTAGACGCGCGCCCTGTCCCGCACCTTGCCTCCGAGAAGCTGGTGCACGGGGGCGCCGAAGTGCTTTCCGGCGATGTCCCAGAGCGCAATGTCTATCGCGCTGATGGCCCCCATTACGACCGAGCCACGGAAGTGCGAGGAGCGGTACATGTATTGCCAGTGGTGTTCGATTCGCAGTGGGTCTTTACCGGCGAGGTAACGGCCGTACTTTTCGATCGCCGCGGCGGATGACTCGGGGTAACCCGCCGCTCCGGACTCTCCGAGGCCCCTGATCCCAGCGTCCGTCTCGATCTCCACGAGCAGGAACCTGTCCAGGAATACCGGTTCGACTTTTGTGATTTTCATTTTTCGACTTTCGACTCGCGCTCACGGTATGCCGGGCCCGAGCGCTCCAGCGAATGTTATCCCTCCACGCCCGCCGCACAATCCGCGCCGATGTCCCTGATCACGGCGTGGGCGGCGTTGTGGCCCGGCGCGCCCGACACCTCACCACCAGGGTGCATTCCGGAACCGCACATGTACAGGCCGGACACCGGGGTGCGGTAAGGGGCGCAGCCGGGAAGGGATCGGTCCGCCAACAACTGGTCCGGCGACAGGTCCAGGTGGCGGATGTTGCCGTCGGTCATGCCCGCCCGCTCGCCGATGTCGGCCGGCGTGAAGAGGTCCCACTCCTCGATGCAGTCGCGGATGTCGGGCAGATAGCGTTCGAGTTCGTCGAGGAGGGCGTTTCCGACTTCGTACCTGATCTCGGACCAAGAGCCGGCACGGGGGCGCACAGGCTCGTAGGTGACCCAGATCGACATCACGTGCTCGCCGGCCGGGGCGAGCGTTGGATCGAAGACCGTCGGGATCTGCAACTGCATGATCGGGTAGCGCGTCGGGACCCCGTTCATGGCGTCGCGCCAGCTCGACTCGATGTAGTCGGGCGTCGGCATGATCCGGACCATGGCGATCAAGCTGTCGTCGTCGCCGGGCCGCAGGTACCTTGAGAAATCCGGTAAACGCTTGAGGACGGCGTGCAGTTTCATCGAGGCCGAGCGGGTGGACAGGGCTTGCACCTTTTCGGGAAAACCCGGCGGCAATGCGCCTTCGTCGACCAGGCACAAGAAAGTCGACTTGGGATCGGCGTTTGAGATGACGATGTCCGCCGCGTTCTCCTCGCCCGTTACCAGCCGGACGCCGGTGGCGCGCCCGTCACTCACGATGATCGATTTGACGGGGGCGTTCGTGCGGATAGTGACCCCCGCTTCACGCGCCGACTTCGCCATCGCCTGCGTTATGCCGCCCATGCCGCCTCGGACGATGCCGAGGTCCTCGTCGGCGGTCAGGAAGCTCATCTTGAAGTAGGTCTGCGCCAGCGCGCTCCCCGGCGCCGATATGGCGCCGTAGTCGCCTGATCCAATGGCCGCGGCGGCGATGCGCGGGTCTTCGAATAGCTCTTCGGCCATCGAACGGATGGGGACGTTCAGCAAACGCTCCCAGATGGCCTCGTACTTCGTGCCGGCCACGTCGTTTGCGATTTCGTCGAACGTCGGCGGCTGCGAAAGGAAGTACCGCTGGAAGAGCCGCGCCGCGTCTTCCCAGAACTCCATCCACTCCTGCCAGGCGCCCCTGTCGCGGGGGGAAAGCAGCGCAATCTCTTCATCGAGCCGTTCGTGGTCGTGCCAGAATCTCAGGCTGTCGCCATTGGGATATATGAAGATACCCGACGGGTCGAGCGGGTAGATGTGCAGGCCGTGCCGGCGCAACTCCATCTCGTCGATGATCCGGCGTTGAAGCATGTGGCAGACGTAGGCGCATGTCCCGATGCGATACCCAGGGAACAACTCGTCCGTAACCGCACCGCCGCCGACGCGTTCCGTGCGTTCCAGGACGGTTACGGCAAACCCGGCCCGCGCGAGATAATATGCGGCGACCAGCCCGTTGTGGCCCGCGCCTACGATGATGCAATTTTTGGATTGCGACATATCTTCCAGACCGCCCTCTGGGCTGTCGTAGACCCGGGATGGTCATGAGGGGGCATCACGGAGCGACACGTTTGCCGGCTGGCTCAGTTTTGAATGATCGGACTGCACCGGCGATCTTGTTTGCATCGCAGGCCCGGCGTGGAATACTACTACGCTGCGGAAAGCCCGCATCCCCAATAACCGGGTATTCTTGCCCCGGCCCATTTGTTGACCAGGCGAACACCGAACGCATAGGGCGGCCCTTGCGGCGCCGCCACATACGGAGAGAAACATGAACGGACCAGACATATACGACCGCCTTGGCGTCACGAAGGTGATCAACGCCCGCAGCTGGGTGACCGCGCTTGGTGGATCGATCATGCGGCCGGAGGTGTTCGCGGCCATGGAGGAGGCGGGGCAGCACTTCATCGACATGGACGAGTTGATGGCCGCCAGCGGCGCGGTGGTGGCGCGGGCGTGCGGCGCTGAAGCGGGCATGGTCTGCGCTGGAGCGGCGGCTGGAAACCTGCTCATGGCGGCCGCAGCGATCACTGGCACGGACCGGGCCAGGGTGGACCAGATTCCCGACACGACCGGCATGAAGAACGAGTTCGTCATATTCAAGTCACAGCGAAACGCGTACGACCACGCGTTCGAAATGCCCGGCGGGAAGCTGGTGGAGGTCGGCACGCCGCAGACGGCTACGGCGTACCAGCTCGAGGCGGCCATCGGTGAGCAGACGGCGGGCGTGCTCTACATCCTTGCGCCGTTCCACCCGCGCCCGCTCACGCTTGAAGAGACCATAGAGATAGGCCACGCGGCCGGCGTGCCGGTCCTGGTCGACGCCTCGGCCGAGGTGCCGCCGATGGACAATCTCACTTTGCCGATGAGGCTTGGCGCGGACATGGTCACCTACTCGGGCGGCAAGGGCATCTGCGGCCCGCAGAACTCCGGTCTCCTGGCCGGTCGGGCCGACCTCATCGAGGCAGCATTCCTGAACTACCTGCCGGGCCCGCCGCGCGTCGGGATAGCCCGGCCGGCAAAGGTGTCCAAGGAGACGATCATCGGCCTCGTCACGGCTATCGAACTGTTCCTCGACTCAGACCAGGAGGCGGTGTGGGGCGGATGGCGCGCGAAGGCCGATCACATCGCCGACAGGGTCAGGGGAATCCCCGGCCTGCGCGTGGTGATCGAGGAAAGCGAAAACAGGCAGGGACCGCAGCCGGTGATCTACCCGGAGTCCGATTGGAACGGTCCGACGCCAGCCGAAGTGCGGAGCCGCCTCGAAGGAGGGGACCCGCCGATCATGATCGGCTCGGGCGGTTACGGGGACGAGTTGAACGTCGTGATGGTCAACTTGCGACCGGGCGAAGAGAAGATTGTCGCGGACCGTTTATACGACATTCTCACGTCCTAGCGACCGGGACGCGTTCGCGATGACGTCTCCGTTCCAGATACCCGAGGTTTACGCAAGGCTCGGCGTACAGCCGGTCATCAACGCCCAGAGCTGGGTAACTTCGCTCGGCGGCAGCCGCATGCGGCCCGAAGTGTTGGACGCCATGAACGAGGCGGCGACGTGCTTCGTAGACATGGTCGAACTGAACCGGGCCGCGGGCGAGGTGGTGGCGCGGATTTGCGGGGCCGAGGCGGGTATGGTCACCGCGGGTGCGTCGGCGGCAGGGACGATCGCCGTGGCTGCCTGCATGACCGGCGTCGACCGGGCAAAAGTGGAGCAGTTGCCAGACTCCGCGGGCATGAAGGACGAGGTGGTTGTCTTCTGGGGAGAGCGCAACCGCTACGACATGTCGTTCGAGTTGCCGGGGGCTCGGATCGTCGAGTGGGGCATACCCGGACCGGGCGCTGCCTACCAGCTGGACGCAGCGATAACCGACCGCACCTGCGCCGTGGCGGCTGTCTTCCAGCCCCTCTTGAAACGCGGACTTTCGGTCAACGAAATGTGCGAGGTAGCCCACGCCCGCGGCGTGCCCGTCATCGTCGACGCGGCGGCCGAGGTGCCCCCGCTGGCCAACCTGACCAGGTTCATCGACGAGGGCGCCGACCTGGCGTTCTTTTCCGGCGGCAAAGGCATCGCCGGTCCGCAGAACGCCGGACTGCTCGCCGGCCGCGCCGACCTCATGGAGGCTGCGTACATCAACGCGCTCAACCTGGACGCGCCCCGGGCGGGCGTGGGACGGGGAATGAAGGCATCCAAGGAGTCGATCGTCGGCATGGTGGTGGCGCTCGAACTGCTTATTGAAACGGGCGAGGAAGCGCTGCACGAGGGGTGGATGGCGAAGGCGCGTTACATTCGGGACCGCCTATCGCACATCCCGGGATTGCGCGTGGTCATCGAGGAATCGAGCGCCGACCGGCACGGCCCACAACCGGTGGTGTACTTCGAACCGTGGTGGCGCGGCCCGTCGCCGGCGGAGATCCGTCAACGCCTGCTGGACGGCGACCCGCCGATCCACGTCGGCATGGGCTACTACGCCGACGAGATCAACCTCGTCATGGTGTGCCTGCGGGATGGGGAAGAGGAGACCGTGGCGGAGCGGCTGTTGAGGATTCTGGAGGGGGGTTACAAACCCACCTCAGAGGAGCGCGGTAACCGCTAACGCGATTCCCCACTGGTTTTCGCGTTTGTTGAAGGACAAATGGATCAGGGGCATGTCCAGAAGACGTTTCTAGGGACGTCGTGCCGAATAGGCAGCGTGATCCCTCTTCCTCAATCCTGCACCGACTAAGCTTCGTCGGCCAGCATCGCTTGCAGCCTGGGCATTAGAGTGCTGACCAAAAGGTTGAAACGCTCGCGCATCCAGGAAACGGCGTATTTGTAATCCTCACTTTCTTCCTGTTTGTCCAAGAAGTCCAGGCCTCTGTGTTGCCGGAAACCGATTCTGGGCCGACCGTTAGCGTTTTCCCAAAGTTCCAGTTCGGCGCCCAACACCTCTTGGAGGTCGGCGAAGGACTCTACAAGGAATTCGAATATGCGAATGGCACGGGGCTGGCCTCTCCGCCCAGTCAGATAGCAGCCAAAGGTCCCCTCTCTGCGATTCATGTATGTGTTGAAACAAAGGGCCCAGCCACCCCAACCTGAGTTTTGTACGCCAAGGTAGAGGATTGAATCTTTGTCAGGAATCGGAATTTCAATATTCGTATCTGAGAAGGAGAAACCCTCTAGCATCGCCCGCCAGAACCGGAGATTCTCCTGTTCCTGGTCTGACAGAACCTCCTGTTCATCGGCGTCGGGCGACGAAATATCCCTGACAGGGTCACCATCGAAAACATACCGCTGCACTATCTCTGTGCGGGCCAATACGCGCGGCTGGACGATCAGGCCGCTAGCCGAATCACGGTAGAGGGCCGCCTCCACCATCGCCAGGTTAAAGTGCAGACCGCTGTGCCGCTGGACAAAGTCGACGATGTTGGCTGTGTCTTCTCGGATCCCGTCACCGACGATCAGAAGCAGGAATGCGCCTCTTCGTAGATGCCGTGTAACGTCATCGACGAACTCCGCTTCCTCGACTTCTGGGTGATGCTCTCTGACGGACTCGTATAGCACATTGCCGCTCCTCCTTGTAGTCAGGGATATCTGTCGCTGCAAGTCTTCGTATCCCCATGACGCCAAGTCCTTCGCGTAATCCAGTATTTGACCTATAACCTCCCGTCTCGCCTGCGGGTTGCGCCAAAGTTTGAACTCGCTCAACGTAAGGCGACCGAGTTGGTTGCAGTAGAGCGCGTCGGCAGAACCGGCTGGCACTCTCAGCTCCTTACAGATCGGCACCGCCCCGGCATACGCCGGATCGATTGACGCTATGGGAAGTGTTTGCGGGAACTCAAACAAGAGGTCTTGTAATGTCGCTTCATCGATGCCTCCGGATCCGGCGTCTGACCTTAAAGGTACGCGCTTCAAGACATCCAGAGCACCGCGGGTTTTGGTGTCAAGTCGTATCAGATCGCCGTAGTTGTTTTCCATTCAGCAACCCCTTTGCAAACATGGTTTCTGCGCCCAAGACTGGAACAGGATCCCAGGTGGCGAATGGGTCGCCTACCGTATTAGCCACACCGCGAATTGCACCCCTAATCCCCCCGCGGCGGCGAAACGCCTGCCGTGTGGAATTTCCGTTCGTCCTCGACGGTCCTGAGGGGCCGGGGGTCGTGGCGGCCGTAGGCGTACTCCTTCAGGGCCGCTTCGTCTATTTCGATGCCGATGCCGGGCTCGGTGGGTAGCTCCACGTAACCGTTGTCCGGCACAAGCGGCTTGACCATCAGCTTGTTGCAGACTTCCTGGAGCGCGTGCGGGTACTCGTACATCAGGAAGTTGGGCATTACGGCGGACGCCTGCACGCCGGCCGCGAATGAGACCGCCGCGCTGTTGGCCCCGTGGGGCGACACGCCCATGTCGTAGGCCTCCGCCATCGCGGCGATCTGGACGATCTCAAGTATTCCACCCGTGTTCGAAATGTCTGGGTTGAGGTAGTCGGCCGCCCGGCGTTCGAACACCTCGACGAAGCCGCGGCGGCCGTAGATGGCTTCGCCGATGGTCACCGGAATGTTGAGGGCGTCCTTGACCTCGGCGATGCCGCGGATGTTCTCCGGCGGGCAAGGCTCCTCGAACCAGTACGGCCGGTACTTCTCGATCATCCGCCCGACCATGATCGCCTCGACGGGCGAAAGCCTCCGGTGTACTTCGATGAGTATCTCGACGCGCGGGCCGACCGCCTCACGTACCGCTCCGACCTTTGCAGCCGCCAATTCCAGGTCGGCGTGGTCGACAAACGACCGCCACGGCCCCGGAAAAGGGTCGAACTTCAGGGCGTCGTAACCCAGTTTCACCGAATTCAGCGCGCTGTTTGCGCACTCTTCCGGCGTGTTCCCATGCGCTCCGCCGCCGTAGACCCGCAGCACAGGACGCACCGCGCCGCCGAGCAGGTTGTAGACCGGCTGATCGAGGGCCTTGCCGGTGACGTCCCACATGGCGATCTCCAAGCCGCTCACCGCGCTGTATACGTCCATGGAGCCGCGCTTGAGGAACATGTCCTCGTAGGCCCAGTGGCGGAAGTGGCCGATCTGCATCGGGTCGCGGCCGATGAGGTAACGCTTAATCTCCTCGATGTGCGCCGTAATCGCGATGTCGCGATCGTGTTGGGTGTAAGCCTCGCCCCAACCCACGATCCCGTTGTCGGCGGTGATCTTCACGAACACCCAGTTCTTGGACATTGGCGGATGCACTATGAAGGTCTCGATGTCCTGGATTTTCATTTTTTTCTTTCCTCGATTTTGCTTGGCGGCGATGTCAGGGCCGCTCAACCGGCCTTCTGGCCGGGAACATATTACGGGCGATCAGCAGCAGGCAGCGCGTCGCCTGGCATTGCCGCGCGATACTATCTGCCTGCCGGAAATGGCGGACGATGCACCGCCTGGCTGCCTGCAGCCGCAATCTCAAGGACACACGATGATCTACCGGACCCTTGGCCGGACGGGCCAGAAAGTATCGCTTTTAAGCTACGGCACGGGCGGGCCGAGCGGGTTCGGCGCGCGCACCGGCGTCGACCGTGCGGGCCGTCACCAGCTGATCCGGCGGATGCTGGACCTGGGCGTGAATCTCTTCGACACCGCGGAGGGTTACGGCGACTCCGAGGAGTGGCTGGGTGATGCGTTGCAGGGAACGGACCGCGGTTCGTACCTCATCGCCACCAAGTGGGGTCCCCCGGGAACGTGGAGCGGCGATGAAGGAAAAGAATTCACGGAACTGGCCGATTCGTTTGAGCGGAGTCTCAGGCGGCTCAAGACAGACTACATCGACATCATGCAGTTCCACGGTGTGACCATGGCGACCTACGACGACGTGGTGGACCGCTATTACCCCGTTTTGAAGGGCCTGCAGGAACAGGGAAAGATACGGTTCATCGGCGCGACGTTCCAATTGAGGGCCGAACCGCGACACGAGACGGCGGTCCACGCGTTGCGCAGGGATCCGAGCCTGTGGGACACGATCATGCTCAAGTACGGCTTCCTGAACCAGTGGGCGGCCAAGGAGGTCTTTCCACTGGCCATCGATCATGGGATTGGCGTTTTGAACATGGCGGCGGTCCGGATTTCGCTGACTCGCCCGCAGCGCTCCCGTGAGGTGGTTGCCCGGTGGAAAGAGGAAGGTCTGATCGGGCCCGACGATCTGCCGGATGACGAGCCGTTCGTCTGGCTGATCGACGACGACGTGGACTCGGTGATCTCCGCCGGTTACAAGTTCGGCGCCGACCACCCGGCCGTTTCAACGGTCATCACAGGCACGTCGAGCATCGAGCACCTCGAGGCCAACGCAAGGTCGCTGGAAAAGCCGTCGCTGCCGCGCGAACACCATGAGCGGCTGGTGAGGCTGTTCGGGGATTCTGCCGAGCCGGATTGAGCGGCGGCGACCAGGTCCGTCCTAAAGCCAGGTCAACGAGCCGAGGCGATGAGTCCACCGAGGGTTGGTTAATAACCCACCCCTGTGACCCGAACCGGCAAGTGTGGACATCCACGCAAATGGCGTTTGCAGTTGTTTTCGAAAGTGCGTGAACCTGACAATAAGCGAGCCGGTTATTTTCACTCGCGCAAATGAGAGACGGCTTGGCAACTGGGTTTAAGGAGCAGGCCCGACCGAGCTTAATTTCGAAAGCATGTAGAATTGATAATAACGGTCTGGGCTATTCTCATTGGCGCTAGTAAGGAGCAGTGTGGCAACTAAGTCTGAACAAGGACGCTGGCCGCACGGCCGTTTGGTGAACTGTCCGGGGGGCTACCGAGCCTACTTGCCTGCGCCGCTTCCTCCGTCGCTATCTTGGGACGTGAGGCTGATGGTCAGCCTTTCTGCCGCCGACCGGGCTATCGGGAGACTCGCGGGCGAAGGGCGGCGTCTGCCCAACCCACACCTGTTGATCCGGACCTTCGTCCGCAAGGAGGCCGTGCTGTCCAGCCGCATCGAGGGGACCCGGGCGACTTTGGGTGAACTGCTGGCCGCAGAAGCCGGCGCATCAGTTGAGCGAAGCCCTGACGACTTGAGCGAGGTGGGCAATTACGTGGCCGCCCTGGAATACGGTCTCGAACGCATGGACACGTTGCCCATGTCGTTGCGCCTGGTGCGGGAGTTGCACGAAATCCTCATGCGGGACGTTCGGGGCGACGTCGCTACACCAGGGGAGTTCCGGCGCACCCAGAACTGGATCGGGCCGCCCGGGTGCACGCTCAACGAGGCCACATACGTCCCACCGCCGCCTGCCGATCTCATGGCCTGTCTCGGTGCCTGGGAAAAGTTCCTGCACGACGACACCTTGCCACCATTGGTTCATGCGGCTCTCGCCCATTCGCAGTTCGAGGCGATACACCCGTTTCTCGATGGGAACGGACGGGTCGGACGCCTCCTCATAACCCTGCTACTAGTAAATCGGGGCGTAATCCCCTCTCCTTTGCTCTACTTGAGCGCTTATTTCGATGCCACGAGGCAGGAATACTACGAGCGCCTTCTTGGGGTGACGGAACGCGGAGAGTGGGAAGAGTGGCTAACTTATTTCCTGAGCGGGGTCGCTCTACAGTCCGAAGACGCCGTGGACCGGATCCAGCGAATCGACGACCTGTTCTCTGGCTGGAAGCAAGGGTTGGCGCAAGAACAGTCCAGGCTGCCGGAAAGGGCGCTTGATCTCTTCGTTGAGAACCCGTTTTGGACTGTCGGCGGTGTGGCCAGGAGGCTGGGAGTGGCATTCACAACAGCCCAACGGGCAATCGACCGGCTGGAGAGGGAAGGTGTTGTGACGCGGCAAGGGACGGCGCGGCGTAATCGCGTTTATTGCGCCGAAGCCGTCCTTGAGGTGCTGGAGGAACCGCTGCGCCTGACCGATTAGCCGGGAGAGGGAGTTTCGAGTCGGCTGATCCCGGCCCGACGCCAGGTCATCGTGCTGACCAACAGGACAACCGAGGGAGGGTTTGAAACCCTCCCCAACGAACCGTATTGACGGGCAAGAAGTCCTGGCGTAGCGGAATCGTCGCGCGCTAATTCACGTGGCTCATGGCCTGGTCCACGATGTCCATTCCTACCCTTTCGGACCATGCCGCCAGGATCTGCTTGGTGATCGGCCCGGGCGGGTCATTCACCAGTGGGTTGCCATTGATCTTGCCCACCGGCAGCGCGCAGTAGCTGGTGGTCGTCAGGAACGCCTCATCGGCGTTGTAGGCGTCGTAGGGGGTCAGAGGCTCCTCCGCCGTCGGGATCCCGATATCGTCGGCCAGTTCGAGCACGGTCATGCGGCTGACCCCCGCCAGTACGTTGCGCGCCGGCGCGGTCCGGACCACGCCGTTGGTCACCACGAAGAAGTTACCGCCGGTGTTTTCGGACAGGTTGCCGTCGACATCCAGGAGCACGGCGTAGGCGTCCGGGTCGACCAATTTCGCCTCGATTTCGGCCATCACCAGGTTCATCCGGCTTATCGTCTTCAGCCTGGCGTCGAGGGCCTGCACCGGGTCTCTGCGTGTGGTCGGGATCACCACGTGCGCGCCCTCGTCGTAGTAGCGCGCGTAAGAAGTGAAGGGTATTGGCCTCATCCTGATCACCACCGTCGCCTGCTCCGGCGCCAACACCGAAGAGACTGCGCCGCGGGAGATCATCTGCGTTACGGAATAGTCACCGTTCGGCTCACGCATCCGGTCGTTGCGGCGGGCCAACTCCTCCGTGACATCCTGCATCTCGTCGATCGACATGCCGGGATCGATGCGCACCATGTGCAGGGTCCTGTACAGCCGCTCCAGGTGTTCCCTGAGCCGGAACACCTTGCCACCGAACGTGCGCTCCGTGTCGAAGACGGCGTCTCCCACCGAAAGTGCGCGGTCCCATACCGAGACCTTCGCCTCAGAGTCCGGTACGAACTCTCCGTTGACGTATTGGACCAATTCCTGCATGGGACTACCCCGCCGTAATGACTTGTGGTGATTGGCTGGATTGTAGGCCAATTGAAATCCCGGTGGGCAACGCTGGTTACCTACTCCACCGCCTGGCCAAGTGCTCCGGCCAAATCGCCGCGCGGCTGAACGGCAACACCCCTCAGTCCGAGCCACCCCGCCATCGACTCGAGTTCACGGGCGAGCGCCGTTGAAACTTCTCCGGCGTCGCGGCCTTTTTCGAGGTACGCCGCCTGGGCCAGCAGGACGCCGTTGGAGCGGTCCGCCTTCAGGTCGACACGTGCGACGAGTTCGCCGTTGTGGAGGAACGGGTAGACGTAGTAGCCGTACTGCCTTTTGGGCTTTGGGACGTAGATTTCGATGCGATACAGGAAATCGAAGAGTCGTTCCGTCCGGTCGCGAAACCAGACCAGGGAGTCGAACGGGCTGACGACGGCGGTTGCACCGGCACGACGCGGCAGCCGGACGTCCTTGTGCATGAAGGTAGGTTGGGCCCAACCCTCGACCGTTGCCTCGACAATCACTCCGTCTTCGACCAGTTCCCGCAGGCGAGGCCGCGCTTCCGGGACCTTGATCCGGTAGTAGTCGGCGAGGTCGGCCAGCGTGCCTACGCCCAGGGTCTCGGCGGCGAGCTTTAGCATCTCGCGCTGGGCGTCCCCCCGGGATGGCGGGGGTGCATCCAGAACGCTGGATGGAATTACCCTTTCGGCGAGGTCGTAAAGGCGGGTGAAGTTGCCGGTCCTCGTTCCGGCCAGCGTGCCGTTGTGGAACAGCCACTCCAGCGCTATCTTGCCCCTGCTCAGGCCCCACCACGGGCCGTTTCGGTCTCCTCCGTCGTCGAGGTCAGACACCGTCAGGGGGCCGCGCGTGGCCACCTGCTCCCGCACCGAGTCTATGTAGGCCCGTTGCTCCTGGATGAGGCCCTCCAGCCGCGGCCAGGGCCGGGCATTTTCCATGCGGTGCCGCATCAGCGGGTAGTGCTCCATGGGCAGGAGAGATGCCACGTGGCCCCAGCCTTCGAAGAGCCGGGACTTACGGTAGGCGTAGTCGTCGAGTTGATCACGCGGATATGGACCAAGGCGCGAGAAGGCGGGCATGTAGTGGGCCCGCACCGCCACGTTCACCGAGTCGAGTTGCAGGATCTTCACGTGCCGCAGCAGGCGGTCGTAATGCCGGACGTCGATCCGCCCCGTCAGCTTTTTGCCGGTGAACCCCTGCGCGGCGAGGGCGATGCGCCGCGCCTCGGCGCGGCTTAATGCGGCTTTCACTGTTTTGATTGACCTCGGGACGACGTGAATGGTCTCATTGGACAGTCGGGAACGAAATTGCGGTCGTTGCGGCCTGGTTCACGGTCTCACGATGCTCCCGTCCACGCGCCGGACCTCGTTCCATGCGCCGCCGAACTCCCACTCGCCGTGCGGGAACCTCGCCGCAAGTTCCTCATCCACGTCGATGCCCAGTCCGGGTTTGCCGTTCGGCCACATGTGACCGTCTCGCACTTCGGGGCAGCCGGGGAAGACCTCCCTGGTCCGCTCGCCAAAGAATGCGTATTCCTGGATGCCGAAATTCCAGGTGTTCAGGTCCAGCATAAGGTTTGCGGCGTGCCCGACGGGTGACGTGTCACCGGGCCCGTGCCAGGCCGTACGCACCCCGAACATCTCTCCCAGGGCCGCGATCTTGCGGCACGGGGTGATGCCGCCCATCTGCGATATGTGTATGCGGATGAAGTCGATGAGCCGGTCCTTGACCATGGGAATGACCTCGTGCGGGTTGTTCCACAACTCGCCCATCGCAATTGGCGTGGAGCACTGCTGGCGGACCAGCCGGAAGTACTCCTGGTCCTCCGGTGAAAAGAGGTCCTCGAGGAAGAACAGGCGGTACTGCTCCACCTCCTTGGCGAACCAGACGCCATCGATCGGCGGGATCCGCTCGTGGACGTCGTGCAGCATCTCGAAGTCCCAGCCGCACTGTGAGCGCAAGAGTTCGAACAGCCCAAGGGCGCTGTTCATGTAAGGCCTCGGTTCGAATATGCCGGGTGGGTGAGCATATCGTTTGTCAGGAGAAAGCTCCTTGTTCCAGGTGGTTACCTGGCGAGGACCGCCGCCGATCGCGCGGGTGCCGTCGGTCGGCCTTTCGAGGCCCTTCGTGCCGTAGGTCGCGTATCCGGGCGTCTCGACCTGCACTCGGATGTGGTGGAACCCCTCGTCCATGAAGGCGCTTGCCTTTTCGGCCACCTCCGCCGGCTCCCTGCCGCTGGCGTGGACGTAGACTGCGGCGGCCTCGCGGGCGCGGCCTCCCAGCAGGTCGTACACCGGCATGCCTGCCATCTTGCCCTTGATGTCCCACAGGGCCTGGTCCACGCCGCTCAGCGCGTTGTTGAGGACGCCGCCATTGCGCCAGTATGAACTGACGTAGCTCGAATGCCAGATGTCCTCGATGTCTGCCACGTTCCGCCCGATCAGGAAGGGGCGCAGGTACTTCTCGACCGCGACCTTGACCGGCAGCGGCCGCTGCGTGAACGTGGCGCAGCCGACCCCGTAGAGGCCCGGCTCGCTCGTCTCCACCTTGACGATCACAAGCCGGATACCGTCCGGCTCGGTCAGGATGACCCTTATGTCTCTGATGGTGACGTTGCTCAAGTGAGTCTCCTCGTTCGGGGTGCGTCCTGTAGTCGGGCCACTTGCAGGCACTTATGGCCTGACGATCGCGCCGTCGGCCCGGCGGACCAGTTCCCTGAACATGTCGCGTTCCTGTATCGGGTATTTGGCCGCCAGCTGCTCGTCGATGTCGATGCCGAGACCGGGTTTGCCGTTGGGCCACATGTGGCCGTCCCGCACTTCCGGACAGCCGGGGAAGACCTCGAGGGTCCGCTCGGGGAACACCGCCCACTCGTGAACGCCGAAGTTCCATGTGTTCAACTCCAGCATCAGGTTGGCCGCATGTCCGACAGGCGAAGTACCGCCCGGACCGTGCCACACGGTTCGCACCCCGAACATCTCGCTCATCGCGGCGTACTTGCGGCACGGAGTCAGGCCGCCGACCCGAGAGACGTGGATCCGGATGAAATCGACCAGCCGTTCCTTGACCATCGGGATGATCTCGTGCGGGTTCGCCCAGAGTTCACCCATTGCGATTGGAGTCGTGCATATCTCGCGCACCTGCCGGAAGTAGTCCTGGTCCTCGGGCGTGAACAGGTCTTCCAGGAAGAAGAGTCGGTACTGCTCCACCTCTTTCGCGAGCCATACACCGTCGATCGCGGGGATGCGCTCGTGTACGTCGTGAAGCATCTCGAAATCCCATCCGACCCTGCTACGAAGGTGGTCGAACAGGCTGAGGGCTGAGTTCATGTATGGCCTGGGCTCGAAGATGCCGCCGCGCCATGACGTCACGGCCCGCGGCCCGCCCATCGTTCCGGCCCGCCCGTGTATTTCGCCACCGCCCTGCGCGCCGTAGGTCTGATAGCCCGGCGTTTCGACCTGCACGCGCAGGTAGTGGAAACCCTGCTCGATGTAGGCCCGGACCTGGTCCTCCACGGCCTCGTTGTCGGGGCCGCAGGGGTGCACGTAGACGGCGGCTGCCTCCCTGGCGCGGCCTCCCAGCAGGTCGTAGACCGGCATGTGCGCCATCTTGCCCTTGATGTCCCACAAGGCCTGATCGACGCCGCTCAGGGCGTCACCGAGAATCGTGCCGTTGCGCCAGTATGAACTGACGTTGGCAGACTGCCAGATGTCCTCGATGTCGGAGACGCTCCGGCCGATGAGAAACGGGCGCAGGTAGTTATCGACTGCGGACTTGACGGTGAACGGCTGCCGATCGTACGTGGCGCATCCGAGGCCGTACAGGCCGGGCTCGGTTGTCTCGACTTTGACGACGGTGAGGGCGTTTTGGTCCGGTTGGGTCAGGATGGTCCGGATATCGCGAATTTTAGGGTCGCTCAAGTGTTGTCCTCCAACGCGCTGCCTTTTGAGACCTTTGCGTAACCCCCGACCTACCGGGGAATCTGGGAATCAAGGGCCTACTCCCAATTCGCAATTCTCCCCCAGCCCAACCCTCTCCCGCTGGGAGAGGGAGTTTTGCGAAGGTCTGCTTTTGCACGGCAGGCACGGCGGATTTTAGCGCCCGCGAATCCGGATTGACGGCCGGGCTCAGCCTCCGCCCACGGGACGGACGATTTCCACCCGGTCGCCGTCGCGGATCGTTGCATCGGCGAAATCACCGCGCGGCAATACGTCGCCGTTGATAGCCACGGCAAGAGAGCGGTTGGCGAGGCCCCGGTCTTCGAGATAGTCGACGACGAGTGTCGGGCCGTCGAGTTCGTACTGCTTGCCGTTAATCGTTACGGAGATCATCGGATGTCACCGTCCGGCTTTTGCTGGTTGATGGCAATTGAAATTTCGGCCGCCGCGAGGCGCGGGTCCTTGGCGGCAAGTATCGCGCTGATGCAGGCCACGCCACGCGCTCCGGCGTCCATCACGCGGGCCGCGTTCGACGCGTCTATGCCGCCTATGCCTATGACCGCCAGGTCCACCACACCGACGATGCCGCGGATGATGGCTGTCCCGCTGGTCTGTCCGCCGGGGTGGGTCGGAGACGGGTACACCGTGCCCGCGACCACGTAGTCTGCGCCCTCCGCCGCGGACGACTGCGCAGCGGCCGTGCTGTGCACAGACCGGCCGACGAGAACTCCGGGCCCGGTGATCCGGCGCGCCCCGGACACCGGCATCGCCGCTTCGGGCAGGTGTACTCCGATGGCGCCGATTTGCGCCGCCAGTTCGGGGTCCCCGTTGACTACAAACACGGCACGACCTCTTGTTACGTCCCGAACGGCAGTTGCCAGTTCGACCCTCGCCTGACCTGTCGAAACGCGGTCCCGCAATTGGACCATGTTGACGCCGCCCTCGATGGCCGCGTCGATGGCTTTAATCAAACCAGTTGACGACATGCGCGGGCCGGGCCCTGCGACGAGACACAGAACGCGGTCCGGAAGCTGAGGGATCGACATTTGCCCCATCGGGACGCGGCCGTTTCACACCGGCGGGACGCGGTCAGCCGCTGCGACCGGCGGCTACCGCCACGCCGGTGGTCGGGCTGCTGGCTGAGGCCTGTTCCTTGATCGGAATACGGCCGGCCAGATACGCAAGCCTGCCGGCCTCTACGCCCAGCTTGAACGCCTCCCCCATGCCACCGGGGTCGCCCGCCTGTGCGATGGCCGTGTTCACCAGCACACAGTCTGCGCCCATTTCCATGACGAGGGACGCGTCAGAAGGGACCCCCAGCCCAGCGTCGACCACGACCGGAACGCTGGACTGTTCGATGATTATCTGGATCTCTTCTGACGTTAGAACTCCTCTGCCCGACCCGATGGGTGAACCAAGCGGCATGACTGTGGCGCATCCAATGTCTTCGAGCCTCTTGGCCAGCACCGGGTCGGCATGTATGTAAGGGAGTACGACGAACCCCTCGTCGATCAGGCGCTTCGACGCCTCGAACGTACCGACGGGGTCCGGCAGCAGGTACTGCGCGTCGGGGATCACCTCGACCTTGATCCAGTTGGATCCGGTTACCTCGCGGGCGAGACGCGCCGTGAATACGGCTTCGTCCGCGGTCGTCGATCCGGCCGTGTTGGGCAGAATCCGGTAGCGGTCCCAGTCCAGGTGGTCGAGCAGCGTCTCCTGGTTCGGGTCGTCGAGGTTGAGCCGGCGAATCGCTACGGTGATCATCTCCGTGCCGGACCGCTCGACGGAATCGAGCAGGTCCTGTTTAGAGCGGTGTTTGCCGGTACCGGTTATCAGTCGGGACTTGAACGTCACGCCCGCAATTACCAGGTCATCATTCATGTTGTCATCTCCGTGTTTTCGGGCATGGAGCGAACGCGGCGCGTGTCCTCAACGGGTGGGCGAGGACTCATTCGCGAAGAGACACCGCGTAACTCGGCGGTGTCTGCGGATGCTTCCATATACTCCCTCCGCTGGCATTACCCAGATCAGGTAGTGGGGTCGGCGCAATTCGCTGCGCCCTCTCAGCCTGAGTACTCAAGCTCCCCCGCACCCCCGTCGTTACCGGAGGTGAATCATTACAAGGGTAGCGTAGATTGGGACTGACGGCGCGTCAATAGCGGTCAATCCGACGGAAATTGAGTCGGGAAGGTCCCCGTCAACGACCGGCGAACGTGACAAAATACCGGCCGACGCAGGCGCCGAAGCCTCAGGTCTTGAACAGGAGCATGAATATGGGCAGCAGGGTCATCTATTTGGGTGATGACGCGGACCCGCGGACGTTGCGGGCGCGGGAGATGGTCCCGCCGGAACTGGACGTTTCCTTCGTGGATCCTGCCGGCGATGTTGACCTCGCCAGCGAACTGGCCGACTGCGAATTCCTTGTCGCCGGAGTTGGCGGGACCGACGAGGAGACCCTGCGCCTGATGCCCCGTCTCAAGGCCCTGCAAATCCTGAGCGCAGGATTCGACAGGATCGACGTTATCGGCCTGCGCGAACGGGGCATAGAGGTGTGCAACAACTCGGCAGCCATCGCCAATTCGGTGGCTGAGCACGCCATCATGCTCATGCTGGCCGTCTACAAGCGCGTCTCCCAGTCCATCGACGGTGCGCGCGACGGCGGTTGGCAGGCCCCGGCAAAGTCCGGTCCGTATGGGCAACTATTCGAGTTGACCCACAAGACCGTGGGCATTGTCGGAACCGGCCACATCGGCTCAAACGTGGCCCGGCGGCTACGCGGATTCGAGACCACGACGCTTTATAGCGACGTACAGGCATTGCCGCCGGAAACGGAGCGAGAACTAGGGGCCACGCGTGTACCGCTGGATGAACTGCTGGAGCGGTCCGACATCGTCACCGTGCACACGCCCCTGAACTCCGTAACCCGCGGGATGTTCGGCGCCAGGGAATTCAAGTTGATGCAGCCGCATGCGGTGTTCATCAACACCTGCCGGGGCCCCGTGCACGATGAAGACGCGCTGATTGCGGCATTGAACGACGGCGAGATACGGGCCGCGGGACTCGATGTGACAGAGGTCGAACCGACGCCGGCCGACAGCCCGCTCCTGGCAATGGAAAACGTCGTTGTCACACCTCATATTGCAGGATCGACTGAGGAACGGGTCGATCGGGCGATAGAGTTTTCTTACGCAAACGCGCGGCGGGTCCTGGACGGGGACAAGCCGTTGAGCGCAGTGGTCATCCAGGACTGAAACAGCCGCGCCCGTGTTCAAGCCATCAGGACTGCTGATCGACCTCGACGGCACGTTGATCGACAGCGACGACAGATTTTCGCCCGCCGTCGCAAAAGCAATCGACCGGGCTGCGAAACGAATCCCGGTCGCCATCGCATCCGGCCGCGAGCCGGACGAAGTTTCCCACTTTGCGCGGGCTTTGGGACTCGAGGGACCGCAGGTCTGTGACAACGGCGCGAGCCTCGTCGACCCCCTGACCGGCCGTTCATTGAAGCAGAGCCCGATGCCCGAAGCGTTGTCCCGGCGATTGATCGACTCTATCTGCGCCGAAGGTCTGACCTTTTACGCTGTCGACAATGGCCGCATGGTGAAGAGGAAAGACCGTTTTAGGGAGTGGGCTGTGACGATCATCGCTGCAAACTCCGGTGACGAAGGGACAGCGAAGTACATATTGGGCAAGTTGGCGTCGGACGAGACCACGTCGGAACTGTCCACCAACCCTGACGGCACGTTCTGGTACACCAACTTCGTTCGCGCCGGTATCGATAAGGCTCACGGCATCCGGCAGTACGCCAGAACCATGCGGCTCGATCCAGGTGAACTGATGGCGGTTGGCGACGGTCTGAACGACGTGTCGATGTTCGAACTGGTGGGCCTGCCGGTAGCGATGGGAAACGCGCCGGACGAGGTCAAACGACACGCCAGGTCCGTCACCGGAAGCCTGGGGGTCGACGGCCTGGCTGAGGCCATCGAACGGTTCATCCTCCAAGAGGGTGTCTAATAAGTCGTCGGAAACCGTTCGTGGTGAGCTTGTCGAACCATGAACTGCGCCTCGACCCTTCGACAGGCTCAGGGTGAACGGAAGGGCTTTTAGACTCCCTCTAGCCTTTTTCGTCTGCGTCGGGCAGTTCGGACTCGTCCCGCCGCAGGGCGCTAACGCCCGCTGCAAGGGCAGCTTGCCAGACAGTTAGTTCGCGGCGCAGAGCGGCCCGGAACCGGCCGCCGTATTCGCCCATGTTGCGGTATTTCTTCTGTCGCCGCCGAACGAGGGTGCGCCGCCGCTTGTCCCGCAGTTCGATGAGCGCGCGCATAAGGCTGCGCTTCAGCAGCCGGGCCGCTTCATCCAGTGAGCCGTCGACCGGCTCGGGCACGACCTGGTCCACGATGCCCATGTTCAGGCAGTCGATGGAGGTGAGTTTCAGCGCCTTCGCCAGTTCATCTGCGCGGTCGGCGTCGCTCAACTCCGTCTCCGCGCCCTCTTCCGGAGCGATCGGCGTGTAGATGGCGTTCTGCTGCATCAGGACGATGTCGGCGACGCCAAGGGCCAACGCCGCCTCGCTGCCGCCCTCGCCAATGAGTACGGAAACGGTCGGGACTTCCACGTTAGACATGGCGTCAATGGTCCCGGCGATAGCCGCCGCTATGCCCTCCCGCTCCGAATCGAGTCCAAGTTCAGCGCCCGGGGTGTCCACGAGGGTGATGACGGGCAGCGTGAAACGTTGGGCCAGGTGTATGGCGCGGGTCGCCTTTCGGAAACCCTCGCTGGTGATGCGTCCCTGTGCCTCCGGGTCCTGGCCGCCCTCCAGCTTCGCAGGCGCGGACTGCTTCTGTTGGCCTATGACTACCACCGACTCTCCGGCCAGCCTCGCAAGTCCGACCACGATCGAAGAGTCGTCGCCGCGCAGCCGGTCTCCGTGCAGTTCGATGAAGTTCGCAAATACCCGGTCGATGTAGTCCCGCGCCTTTGGCCGGTTGGCGCGCCGGGCGTTTTGGACCATCTCCCATGGTTCGAGGGGCGCAATGGTGGTCTCGGCCGGCTTCATGCGGCGGGAAGTTGCCAGCTTGAACTCCGGGGTGATCAGGTCCAGTACGGACGCGACCTCATGCTTGAGCCTCTGCCTACTGACCACCCGGTCCAAGTGGCCGTGGGCCAGGAAGAATTCGGAGGTGTAGTCGTCTTCGGCATGCGCCTGTCCGTTTCCGCCCTGGTCCGACCTGAACGGCGCGAACCCCATCTGGGCGCCCGGCTCCGCGAATATGACATCGGCGAGAGAGGCGAAACTGGCCAGGACCTGGCCTGTGCAGGGATTTCCCAGTACTGCGATCAACGGCATGCCCTTGCTGTGCAGGGAGTTGACCGCCACCACCGTCTTCGCCATCTGCATCAGCGAAAGCACGCCCTCCTGTATCCGCGCGCCTCCGCTGGTGACGACCGCCACGACCGGCATTTTCCGGCGGGCCGCGAGTTCGAGGGCCAGGGAAACCTTCTCACCCACCACAAGGCCCATGCTGCCGCCGAGGAATCCGAAGTCGAGGACGATGACCACGGCGTGAGTGCCGCCGATGTAGCAGGTGCCCGTGACCGCCGCTTCGTCCAGGCCCGTGCGCGTCTGGTCCTGTAGCAACCTGACCCGGTAGGAGACCCTGGGAGAGAACTCAAGCGGGTCCAGCGACCTGATCCACTGGCTCGTTTCCTTGAACGTTCCTTCGTCGGCGAGAATCGCGATCTTCCGGCGCGCGGTGGTGCTGTAGTGGAACTTGCACCTGGGGCAGACGCGCAGGCGCCTGTAGAGGCGGGACTTGCTCAGGCCAACGCCGCACGCCAGGCAGTTCGGCCTGGGACGTTCAAGGTCCAGGAACGGCCGGTCCGTCAAGTCCTGTTCTGGCCGCTCCTCTGGGAAAAGTGGGGTGACGTTGCTCATGAGAAGGGGGTCTTGTGGTTTCAGTCTTGCGGGAACAGGTACTCAGCTAAAGTTTTGCACATAATCCGGCGCCGCGATTCCGTATAAGCGCCGATATTTCGCCGTATCGGGGTATTTCCCAGATTCGCAGGCCCCACTTCGGCGCCTCAATGCCGGCCAGAGGACGTCGCGCTGCCGCGAAATCAGCGGTCTTGCTACAAGACCTGCCGGGGCTTGCCCGCTTCGCCCGGACCAACCACGCCTTCTTCTTCCAGTTCGTCCATCAATCGCGCCGCCCGCGGGTAGCCGATCCGCAGCCTGCGTTGCAACAGGGACGTGGACAGGGTGCGTTGTGTCTTCGCCAGCGACACGGCGTTGTCGAATAGTGAGTCGCCTCCGCCTGACGCCATCTCGAACCCGCCGCCGGCCTCCTCGTCGAAGTTGACCTCCAACATGGGCATTTCCCTGGGGCGGTCCGCATTCCGCCAGTAGTCGACCACGGCCTCCACCTCGTCGTCGCCGAGGAATGCTCCCTGCACACGCATCGGCCTTGCCCGGTCGACCGGCAGGAAGAGCATGTCGCCCTTTCCAAGAAGTTTCTCCGCGCCGGGGCTGTCGAGAATGGTCCGGGAGTCGATCTGTGACATTACGGAGAAGCTGATCCGGCTGGGGAAGTTGGCCTTGATCAGTCCGGTCACCACGTCCACCGACGGCCGTTGGGTGGCCACGACCAGGTGCACGCCTGTCGCCCGGCCGAGTTGCGCAAGTCTTACGAGCAGCCGTTCCACGTCATTTGCGCCGGTGAGCATGAGGTCGGCCAGTTCGTCCACCAGGATCAGCAGGTATGGCATCTTCACGGAGGACTTGGCGTTGAACGCGGAGATGTTCCTGACGCCGGCCGATTCCAGGATCCTGAACCGCTCCATCATCTCCTGCACGAGGGAGCGCAGGATCACGATGGCGCGATCCGGCTCTACGACAGGCTCTGTGTACAGGTGGGGTATTCCCGCGTATGGAGTCAGCTCGACCCGCTTGGGATCGATCATCACCATCCGCACCTGCTCCGGGGTGCGGTTCATGAGCAGGCCCACTATCAGGGAGTTCATGCACACGCTCTTCCCGGCGCCGGTAGCGCCTGCGACGAGGACGTGCGGCATCCGTGTCAGGTCAGCGATCGCCGGTTGGCCGCCGGAGTCGAGCCCCAGCGGAACGGGCAGGCCCATCTTGGGGTGCGCGGACTTGTACGCGTCTACGTCCATCACGGACTTGACCGTCACCGGCATAGGATTCGTGTTCGGCACCTCTATGCCGACCACCGACTCACCGGGGACCGGCGCTTCGAAACGGAGATTGGGAGACGCCAGCGCAAGGGCGAGGTCCTTTTCGCGGTTGAGGATCGTGTCGACCCTGACGCGCTGCGTGCCCTCTTTCTCGCCGCCTTCGCCCTTCCAGCCGGGCTTGAGGCCGTACATCGTCACCGTGGGGCCAACGCGGACCTGGTCCACGGATACGTTGATTGCGTGCTGCCTGAGGGCTTCGACGATCAGTTCCCCGGTAGCTGTCAGTTCGGACTTTGACACTCCGCCGCCAGAGGCGGACTTGAGCAGCGACATGGTGGGTAATTTCCAGGGAAATGGAGGTATCCCCACGGTCTCCAAACCGGGGGCCTTGGTTGCAGGGACCGGCTCTGCAGGCGCCGCGTCAAGGTCGTCCATATCGGCAAGTTCGTTCGCCTCTGCGAGGTCGGGTACGTCAACTTGGCCGTATCCGTCGATGTCCGAAGATGTGTCGGGAACAGGAGTCAATTCGATTGAGTCATCGACCAGTTCCGCTCCAACGATGGTCATATCGTCCACCGCGGCGGAGGCGGATGCGGCTGCGAGCTTTTCCTGCCTGCGGGCAGCGCGCGCTTCTCGCCATGCGGTGATCCTGGCCGCCGTCCATGCGGCTGAGGCCATCAATGCTGCTGCGCCGTAGCGAGCGCCGTAACGCGCGCCGGTCCAGGCGCCGCGGCCAGCGACGAGCGCGCCGCGCGGCGATACAACCGCACCGGCCAGCAAGACGAGGACCGCCACCCTTATGCCGGCCAGGAGGTAATGCCCGGTGGCGACCCCGTAGGCGTCCCACTCGGCAGGCCAGCGGGCCATCAGTTCGCCGACGTTCCCGCCGAGCGACTCGTTGGCGTAGAACGCTCCCGGCTTTGCAACCATCCCGAGCGCGACCGTCGCCGCCAACGCCATCAGCAGACCGGCGGTCAGACCGCGGTACCAATTGACGATCAGCCGGGGATGGCCGTTCGCAAGGTAGAGGAACACCGCCAGCCAGCCCAGGAGGGGCACAGCGCTCCAACCAAGCCAGGCAATGAACTGTTCTCGTACGGCGAACGCGATCACCAGGCCGACGATGACGGCGAGCGCAATAATCCTGCCGTGCCGTGTAGCGAGCAATCGGAATGTTGCGGCAGAGAAATTCTTTAATTTAGATTTCACCGGGTTAGTCCCAAAGTGGAGTCGGTCGGCCGGGCAGGCCGGTCACACGGCTTAACCGGTGGTCGCCAGACTGTCTCAGCGCGATCGCTCCGAGGCCCGGAACAGACCGCCCTAGACTTCTACCGGGACCAGGATTATCAGCGGGCGTCGACGGGTCCGTTTTCCGAGGAACCGGGCGGCGGCCACCCTGAGTTGATTTTCAACTCGCGTCCACTGTATGGACTCGTTTCTCGCCCGGTCAAGGATGGGAGAAAGCGCGTCTTTGGTGTCTTTGAAAAGGACATCGGACTGGTCAGAGTGAACGAAGCCCGCGGAGACGAATTTCGGTTCGCCCCTGATCTTGCCGTCGCGGCCGCGAGCCAGTGAGATGACGACGATTCCGTCGCGGGCGAGGGAACGCCTTTCGACCACGACGTTGCCTGACTCGTCCCACATGCCCAGTCCGTGGACGAATACGTGCCCCGCCGGCAGTTTGTCGACGATCTCACCACCGTTTTCCGAAAGCTCGAGCTGATCGCCGTCGGTGAGGATGAACACGTTGTCATCGGCCAGACCAAGGTCCATGGCCAGTCCGGCGTGGGCCTTGAGCATCCGGTACTCGCCGTGGACGGGGACGAAATAGCGGGGCTGGGTGAGGTTGATAACGCTCCTCAGTTCTTCGCGGCGGGCATGCCCCTGCACGTGGGTGACCTGTTGACGATTCGTAATGACGCGAGCGCCCAACCTGACCAGGTCGTCGATCGACTCGTTCACGGACACTTCGTTGCCGGGTATCGCGTTCGCGGAGATGACGATCGTATCCCCCACCCTCACGTCCACGTCCCTGTGCTCCCCGCGTGCCATCCGGACCAGGACCGAAGACGGCTCGCCCTGGCTGCCGGTTGTCATGTACAGGACCCGGTTGTCGGGCAGACTTGCCGCCTCGGCCGGCTTCACCATCAATTCCTGGGGAATGTCGAGGTGGCCAAGCTCGCGAGCGATGCGAATGTTGTTGATCATGCTCCTGCCGAGCACCGCGAGTCTCCGGCCGGTGGCCCTGGCTGCGTCCGCCGCTATCTGCACGCGGGCGATCTGGGAGGCGAAACTGGCGACGAACACCCGCCCTTCGGCCTCTGCGATCACCTTGAACAGGCCCTCGGCCGCGATGCGGTCAGAACCCGAGTAGCCCTCGTCCTCGGCATAGGTCGAGTCAGACATGAGGAGGAAAACGCCATCCGTGGCGATGCGCGCCAGGTCTGTGAAGTCGGTCGGATAGCCGACGACTGGATCGTGGTCGATCTTGAAGTCTCCGGTATGAATCACGGTGCCCAGCGGTGTGTGGACCGCGATGCCGTGCGCGTCCGGGATGCTATGGCACACGGGAAACCATTCGGCGCTCAACTCGCCTGCCCGTACGGTGTCGCCGGGCCTTGCGATACGCAGATCCGTCTTGTCGAGCCTGCGGGACTCGCGCAGCTTGTGGCGAAGGAGTTCGACCGCCATCGCCGGCGCATACACAGGCGCATCGACCTGGTCCACCACGTAAGGCACCGCGCCGATGTGGTCTTCGTGACCGTGCGTGATCATGACCGCACGGACGCGATCTGCGTTTTCGGACAGGTAGTCGAGGTTGGGTATGACCACCTCGACGCCCGGCATGTCGTACTCCGGAAAGAGCACGCCGGCGTCTATAACGACGATGTCCTCACCCACCTCGAGGACCATCATGTTCTTGCCGATTTCTCCAAGTCCGCCGAGCGGCAAGACCTTGAGAGTGGGTCGTTGGCCGGACTTCAACGGCATGGGTTTTTTGGAATTATGTCGGTCTGCGGCAGGGTAAGCCTCCTGTTCGAGGAGCTAATGGGTCGCGATAGTCTTCAAGTAAGGGACGATCGCGGTCAGAACATTGTCAACTGTTGCCGGTCGTCCGAGTCTTCGTCATCCGCGATTTCCGCGTCTGGCACCTGCCGGTCTTCGGGTGAATGGACGCGGTCATCCGCCGTCGCGGGTTCGACAGTGGTCAAGGCCGCGCGAATCGCTTCCGGAATCCGCTTGAAGTCTTCAACGGTGGCCTGCATTACCTGCGTCGACCTCAACGCCGCCGCCGGGTGGTAGAGCGGGTAGATGACCCGACCCTCCCAGCGCATAATCGTTCCGTGGTCCCGCGAGATCCGCGCATCCGGAACGAAGCGCAAGAGGGAATGCCTGCCGAGCGTGGCTATCACCCTCGGGTTGAGCAACTCGATCTGCGCCTTCAGGTAACCGCTGCAGGCACTCACTTCGTCCGGCAGCGGGTCTCTGTTGTCAGGCGGCCGGCATTTGACGACGTTCGTGATGAACACGTCCTCCCGCCTCATGGGCACGGAACCCAGCAGGTCTTCAAGAAGCTTCCCTGCCCTGCCGACAAAGGGCCGCCCCTGTTGGTCTTCGTTGAAACCGGGTCCCTCGCCGATGAACATCACGGCCGCCGCGGGCGAACCTTCGCCGGGCACTGCCTGGGTGCGAGTTTCGGCCAGCCGGCACAGTGTGCAGGCGATCACGTCTTTGGAGACGGACTCTAGCGAATCCCAGGTTTGCGGGCCGGGAGGCTGGGGCATTTACGTGTACGGAATGAGACCGCGGGGAAGGAGTTGGAAATACGGCCACAAGTTATCACAATCGCCCGCGGGCGCTATTTCCGGCCGGGAGTTGCCTGGCCCGCGCGAATATTCTGGCGCGGGCGGCCGGTCGAGATGCCATGAAGCGAGCCGCACACCCGTTGGACAAGGCGCTTTCATGCGCCCTGGCGCCGCGGTGCGGGGTTAATCTGTTACGCCGCGGTCGTTGAGGTACGTGACGGCGTCGTTGACGGTCCTGATGTTCTCAGCGTCTTCGTCCGAGATCTCCAGGGGCTGTTCGTCGCTGCCGAACTCTTCCTCGATGGCCATTATCAGTTCAACGACATCCAGCGAGTCGGCATTGAGGTCTTCAGTGAACGATGATTCTGCGGTGATCTCGTCCGCGTCCACGCTCAGTTTGTCTGCTGTGATGTCACGCACCCGCTCGAACACGGTGGCCATTAGCCTCTACCTCCGCGATTTCCTTGTTTCGGCCACTGTGGGGCCAGTAACGGTCAATTCGTGTGTTAGTTACGCGATCCATCAGCCGATCAACGCAGTCCAATTATCGTAGCAGAGCGCCGAGGACACCGTTAACGAATTTCCCGGATGATTCCGATCCGAACAGACCGGCTATCTCAACGGCTTCGTTGATAACCACGGCTTTCGGAACGTCCGGGAAGGCCTTTAGCTCGGCCAAGGCCACTCGCAGCACGCATCGATCGATAGTGGCGATCTGGCCGGTCGGGAACTCGTCGGCCCGCTCGCCGATCTGCTTGTCGAGGTGCAGGCGGTCCGGCTCAACCCTTTCGATGAGGCTCGTGGCGAATTCGAGCAGACCTTTACCCAGTCCCTGCTCGCCGGCCAGCCGTTGCAGCGCCGCGAGGGCCGGGCGGCCGTTGAGGTCGGTCTCGTAGAGAGCTTGTACCACGAGGGCGCGTGCGCGGCGCCTGCCTGCCGGCAGGGATGGCGATAGTTCGCTGACCGGTTCCCCTTCGACCATATCCGTAAGCCGGTCTTTAAGGTCGTCACTGTCGGATGCACCCGCGTCCGAAGCAGAAGTCGCCGCGGCGGGCGTCAAGTCTGGCGCCGTCAATTTCGGATGTCGCGAGATGGGACTAGGCTGCTGCGTAGGCGCAGACGCCCTCGTAGTCTCCGATGCTCGTTACCGAGGCCCTGCGGTCGATCCGTTTCATCATGCCGCCCAGGACCCGTCCCGGACCAAGTTCGACATATTGCCTGACGCCGCTGCCGAGCATGTAGTCCATGGTGCGGTTCCACTGCACGCAAGACATGAGTTGCATCTGCAACTCCTCCTTGACTTCCGCAGCGGTGTTCAGCGGCTTTGCCTCGACGTTGCCGACTATCGGGATCGCCGGGTCGTTGAAGTCGAGAGATTCGATCAACTCGTTGAGTTCGTGCTGGGCGGGCGCCATCAGGCCTGAGTGAAATGCGCCGGCCACGGAGAGAGGAATGGCCTTGCGTGCGCCCCGGGCGGCTGCGAGGTCGATGGCCCTTGCGAGGTCCATGTGACTGCCGCTGATGATTATCTGGCCGGGGGCGTTGATGTTGGACGTGTAAGCGCCGGTCTCACGGCAGATCTCTTCCACCGTGATTTCGTCGATTCCAATCAGGGCCGCCATTCCGCCGGGCCGTTCGTCGCACGCTCCCTGCATGAATCGGCCGCGCTGGGACACCAGTCGGACGACGTCGGAGATGGAGAGGACCTCTGCGACGGCCAGCGCCGTGTACTCGCCGAGGCTGTGACCGGCTGTCATATCGGGGACCCGCAGGCTTCCCGATATCTCTTCAAGGGCCTTCCAGGTTGCCAAAGACACCGCTGCGATAGCCGGTTGGGCGTTTTCCGTGCGGGTCAGGACGTCGGCCGGTCCTTCGAACATGATCGAACTGAGTTTCAGGCCAAGTGCGTCGTCCACCTCGTCGTATACCGCCCTCGACGCGGCGGACGCGGAGTAGAGTTCTTTCCCCATTCCGACCGCCTGCGATCCCTGACCGGGGAACAGGTAGGCAATTTTTTGACCGTTTGAAACTGTCATTCTCGGAAACGCTCCCTGAGCATATTAAGGCCGACGGCGGTTATTCCTCGGTCTCCGTTGCGGCGGCCACTTCGCCGCCCTGTTCGGCCGTCGTGTAGCGGCCGTTGTAGTACCCGCACTCGCCACATGCCCGGTGGGGCAGGCGTGTTGCGCCGCACGCCGAACAGGAAGCGAGGTTCACCCGTTTCAGGCCGTGGTGCGCCGCCCTGCCGCCTTTTCGAGCGCGTGAGTGTTTTTTCTTCGGTAGTGGGGGCATAGTTTGTTACGTGTCAGTTTTTGGGGTGCGCGCCGTTCAGCCGGACCGGCTTTTCAGACCCGCTCCGATCTCCGCCAATGCGCTCCATTGTGGGTTCACGATGGACTCTTCGCATCCGCAGGGACCGGAATCGAGCCGGGCCGTGCAAGTGGAGCAAAGACCCTTGCAATCGTCCCGGCACAGCGGGGCCATGGGAATTACGCTTGTCAGTGATTGCCGTACCGCTTCGCCAAGATCGACAAAGTTCCGTTCGTCGATGAGAAAGACCTGTTCTTCAGGTTCGGTCGGGAACGGACCTATGTCCATCAGGCTGGCGTTTACCGGATAGTACTCCTGCTCGATTGTGGTCCTGAGTTCAACGAGGGTTGGGTCGAGACAGCGTGCACAATTGCTGGCCGTGTAACCGCTGACTTTCGCAGTCGCCAGGACAGTCCCGCCAGTGTGAAGCAACTCCACCGGGCCTGAAATATCCCGGAACTCTCCGTACTCGGTTTCGAGAAACTCACCATCCAGATCGAAATGCCGAGTGCCGCCCGTCGGCCCCGTTATCAGTCCGGATACGTTGAATATCATCGTGCCGATATAGACCAACGGCTGCACGGGTGCCCATCCGGGCACAAAGCGGAATACTATGCCCGGCAGTCGTATGTGTCAATATTCACAAAGTCTGCGTAACAGGATCGTAACCTGAGCGGCAACGTGCGCGAGTCCCGTTAGGGAGAGCGAGGCACGGCCATTGCGCCGGCGGCGCCACAGCGTGTGGTTATTCAGTGGGATTTCCCAAGAGGGCGCGAGAGATGACTATGCGTTGAATTTCTGACGTGCCCTCGTATATCTCGGTCACCCGCTGATCGCGATATACGCGTTCGACCACACTGGGCCGGAAGTACCCGGCGCCGCCGTGAATTTGCAGGGCTTTGGATGCGATGCGACCGGCCGCTTCCGATGCGTACAACTTGGACATTGCCGCTTCGGCGGCGTGGGGCATGCCGGCGTCGTAGAGGCTGGCCGCTCGGAACGTCAGCAGGCGCGCCGCGTCGAGTTCAGTCGCCATGTCGGCCAGCATGAACTGGACGGCCTGGCGGGATGCTATCGGCCTTCCGAACGATTCTCGATGCTGTGCATAGTCGACAGCAGCCTCCAGGGCAGACCGCGCGAGCCCCACGCACTGCGCCCCGATCATGATGCGGCTCGAATTCAGGATCGAAAGCGCGGTCCGGTAGCCCGAGCCCTCTTCTCCCAGCAGGTTCGCCCTGGGCACGCGGCAGTCCTCGAAAACCAGTTCGGCCGTGCCGGAGCCCCGCATTCCCATGTTGCCATGCTGCGGGTTGACGGCGAAACCTGGAGTGCCCTTTTCGACCACGATGGCGTTTATGCCGCGATAACCGGCCGAACGGTCCTGGTTTGCGAATATGACGAAGACGTCTGCGACCGCGCCGTTGGTGCAAAACACCTTGTTGCCGTTCAGGACGAAGTCGTCGCCGTCAGGGATTGCTGACGTGATCAGTCCGAGGGCGTCGCTGCCGGATTGCGGCTCCGTGAGCGCGAATGCAGCGACGCGTTTCCCCGCAGCCAGGTCGGGTATCCAACGGCGTTTCTGTTCTTCATTGCCCACCTGGTTGATCGGCTGCGAGCCGAGGGACACGTGCGTAACGAAGACCGTGCTGGTCGAACCGCACGCCGCGGCAACTTCCTCAACCACCACCATCATGTCCCGATATCCGCCGCCTGCCCCGCCGTAGGACTCGTCCAGCGTCAACCCGGTAACACCCAGGCCGGCGAGGCCGGCCAATTGGCTGGACGGGAATTCTCCCGATTCGTCTACGTGCGCCGCATGGGGCGTTATCTCTGCCGCGGCGAATTCAGAGACCGCGCCGACGAGCATGTTCTGCTGTTCTGAGTACAGGGGATTCATGGATTGTGCCGGACCGTTCAGTTGCGTGACAGGGCTCGCATCACCTTACATTCAGTTGAAGGGACGATGACCGCACTCCTGCCAGGGACGGGAGCAATCCCGACTTTGCAGCATGCGGGCTGCGCATGTCACGAGACCCGGCCTCATCACTCCGAATGCGAGCTTCAGGTCTTCCTTGAAAAGACTTTCACGGACGCCGTTTCGAAATCGCACGCTTCAAGGAAGGCTGCGTCACGTTCGTCCTCAGCCCTAAGGATCGAATATATGCGATCGATTCCCTGATCCCGACAGTACTCAGCCAGCGCGTCTACAAGGCGCGTGCCCACACCCTGGCGCTGCGCCTCAGGGGCGACCGTCAGGGCGACGATTCGAGCCCCGGGCGGCAGGCCGTATCCGGACGACTGCTTTTCGGACATCAGGAACCCGGCCAGTCCGCCATCGTGCTCCGCCACGAAACACCCCCACGGCGGGTGCGGAAGCACATCTAGTTCGCCTACCGCGAGAAACCTCTCGAGGTAAGTAGCCCACGTCTGTGACCGGTCCGGGCCAAGGATTCGCTTGTCCAGCTCGCGGACCATGTCCGAGTCCGACTGCCTGAGTTGACGGATTTCCAAGTACTGCCTCCGTTAGTTTCGGAATTCACCACCATCGTATTGCATTCTCGCGGCGATGGACTGAGCGAGAAGGGCGCGTATTTTAGTGACGTGCGCGGCACGTCTCCAGTGGGAACTCCGTAGAATCACCGGACGGCGCCGCTTCGGGAAAGCAGACCAGTCCCGGCGGTGCGGGAGTGGCAACTTGCGCGTTCTCGGCATCGACCCCGGACTAAGCAACACCGGTTACGGTGTCATCGATTCCACGGGGAGGAAGTACGCAGCCGTCGAGGGCGGGGTGATCACCACCCCCACCGGTTCGCCGCTGGAAGAGCGTCTGTTGACGATCTACCAGGATGTTCGGGAAGTGATCGGCGCCAACCAGCCCGATGCCATGGCGGTCGAAGACCTGCACTCCCGATACCCCATGCAGAAGACGGCGATCCTGATGGGACACGCGCGCGGCGTCGTGTGCATGGCGGCTGCTGAGGCGGGTATTCCGGTATTTGACTATCAACCGACACGAGCGAAGAACATCGTGACGGGATTCGGCCGCGCCAGTAAAGAACAAATGAAGCGCGCGGTCGCCGCACATCTGGACGAGCCGGACGCGGCCCGCAATGAACATGTCGCTGACGCGTTTGCAATTGCCATTTGCCATGCAATCATGGCCAACAGCAAGGCGGTGGCCGCAATCTCGGCGGCGGGAAACGACACGGGGCGCGGGCGAAAGAAAATAGCAGCGGCCACCAGGTCCTGAGCCGGCATTGCCGGGTCCGGGCAGCCAGGCGGACGGCGATACGTTGATCTCCTATCTCAAAGGACACATACGGACCCTCGATCGCGACCCGGCGCGCGCGGTCGTCGTCTGCGGCGGCGTTGGCTACGAGGTCACACTGCCCGTTTTCGTCGAACAGTCGCTGGCAAACGACGGGCTGGACGTTGGCAACGACTTAGAGTTGGAAATCTACTACCACGTCACGGAACGGCAGCCGAAACCGCTGCTGGTCGGATTCAGGCGTCCAGAAGAACGGGAGTTCTTCGAGCAGCTCGTGCAGGTAGAGGGGATCGGACCGGTCCGCGCCGCCGCGGCGCTCGTTTTTCCAGTGTCGACGATTGCGAGCGCCATTGAGTCCGAGGACACCGCGGTCCTGACGCAGCTTCCCGGAGTGGGCGCGCGGGCGGCCCAGAAGATGATCGCCACGCTGCGCGGCAAAGTTACGGCTACTGCCCTTTTGCGAGACGATGGGATACCCGATTCCAGGGCGGCCACACCGGTTGCCGATCCGCGTGTCGAAGCCACCGACGTCCTGGTGGGCCTGGGCTATCGCCCCATCGAGGCGCGCGAAAGAGTCAGGGATGCCGTAAACAGGCGACCCGAGGCGGCGGACGACGTGCAGGAACTGGTGAGGGAAGTGTTCAGGGGGCAGGCGCCGGTCCAGCAAGAAACCGGCTCGTAACAAATATGGCGATGGCAATTGATCTGAACGGGTGATGGCGAAAGAGACAGTCGTAAACAGAAAGAACGGCAAGGCCCGTTCGACTGCGGCCCCTACCGACGCGCGGCAATCATCCCAAGATGCGGCGCCCGAGCGTATGGGGAGCGATCTGCGGCCCCGGAACTTCGACGAGTATGTCGGCCAGAGAAGGGTCGTGGACGCCCTCAGCATCGCCGTTCGGGCGGCGAGATCGCGCGGTGAGGCGCTGGACCATGTCCTGTTCCACGGCCCGCCGGGCCTGGGCAAAACGACCCTGGCGCACATCATCGCCAGGGAGTTGGAGAGCATCCTTTCGCACACGTCGGGGCCGGCGCTGGAACGGCCGGCGGACGTGGTGGGACTGTTGTCGAACCTCAAAGAGGGCGACGTGATCTTCATAGACGAGATCCACCGCCTTTCGACGGCGGTGGAAGAGTACCTCTACTCGGCGATGGAGGACTATCGAATCGACTTCGTCACCGGTTCAGGCGCGTTCGCCAAGACGATCAGCCTGCCGGTTGAGCGGTTCACACTCGTCGGATCGACCACCCGCGCCGGGATGCTGAGCGCGCCGTTGCGGGAGCGATTCGGCCTCGCCTACCACCTCGACTACTACTCCGAAGCCGAACTGGCCAGGGTGGTAACGCGTTCGGCGGGAATCCTCCACACCGAACTGAATCCCGACGCGGCGGCCGAGATCGCCAGGCGGGCGCGTGGCACGCCGAGAATCGCAAACCGGCTGTTGAGACGCGTAAGGGACTTCGCGGAAGTCGAAACGAGTAGCGGCGTGACCCTGGGCGTCGCGCGGGACGCATTGGAACTGGAAGGTGTGGACGAACTGGGACTCGACCGTCTGGACCGGCTCTACCTGCGGACGCTGGCGCACAACTACGGCGGAGGACCGGCCGGCATCGAGGCGCTTGCCGCCACCATCAATGAGGAAAGACAGACCCTCACCGACGTGGTCGAACCATTCCTGCTGAAGATCGGGTTCATCGTGCGTACTCCGGGCGGGAGAAAGGCCACCGAGCCGGGCATGAAGCACGTCGGCGGGACTTTCCAAGCCAACGACCCGCGGGGACAGCATCGGCTGATGTGACGGGGCTGAGCCGCGCCTAGTCGAACAGTGACAGTGCGGCGGAGAACACGCCTTCCGCGTCTATTCCGAACTGCCGGTAAAGCTCCTGCATGGTGCCGGACTGCCCGAATGCGTCGACGCCGAGGTGGATTGACCGCCCCTGCAACGCGCTGCCCAGGAAGCTCAGGACCTGGGAGTGCCCGTCTATGACCGTCACGACGGGGCGGCCCAGTTCGTGCCAGTCCAGCAAGCCCGTCGGGTCAGGATGTGCGTCCTCGTCCCCGTAAACGGACCCAATTGCGGCATCCCTGAACCGGCGATAGAGCAGGTCCGGGCTGGTAATGACGAACACGTTCGCGGATATGCCCTCTGAAGCCAGGCTCTCTGCGGCTTCCACCGCGACCGGCACCATCGGGCCGACGGCGAATATGTGGATGGCCTCACCGGCTGCCGGGTCGGCAGCGCGCAACCTGTAACAACCTTCAATGGCCTGCCGCCTGCGTTCGGCCGGATCGTAACCAGCGCCGTCTTCGGCGAACAACGATTGATCGACCGGCTTGGTGCTCAGCCGCAGGATGACCGACTCGCCCTCTCCCGTGCCTATGCTGCGCACCGAATCCAGCAGGACCCACTCCAGGTCTCGCGCAAACGCCGGTTCGTAGTAGACCGTGCCTGGCAACCCGATACCGAAGCCCGGGGTCAGGATGCCCTGGTGCGCCCCTCCCTCGGAACTCAGGGAAATGCCGGAAGGGGTGGCGACGGCGATGAACCGCGAACCCTGGTACACGCCGTATATGAGCGCGTCCAGCCCGCGGTTGATGAAGGGGTCGTACACGGTCCCAATGGGTATGAGCCGTTTGCCGGACAACTCTTCCGACAACCCAAGCTGACCCAGCAGCAGGAACAGGTTGTTTTCCGAAATACCCAACTCGATGTGGCGTCCGGACGGGCCGTAAATCCACTTCAGAATCCTGTCCTCGAATCCCAGGTAGTCGGGGGAGTCTTCATGCGACCACACGCCGCAGCGGTTTATCCAACTGGCAAGATTCGTAGAGGTGGCCACGTCGGGCGAAACGGTTACCACTCGCTTGGCGGACTCCGGTGAGGTGCGGTCAAGCTCAACCAACATCCGGCCAAACGCATCCTGCGTCGATGCAGACCGCGGCACGGACAGACCGGCCTCGTTGAACTCGATCGGCTTCTCTTTCTCGTTTACCGGACGTTCCAGCCGGTCTGCCGCCGCCCTGATGTATTGATCTTCAGGCGACCCGGGGGCGAAGTTGGCCCACGGTTCTTCGAGCGAGACGCCGCAGCGCTGTGCGAGGTCTTCGTATTGGGGTTGCGACAGTAGCGCCGAGTGGTTCCGCGGATCGCCCGCTGTGGGAAGGCCCCAGCCCTTTATGGTGTAGGCAAAGACCACCGCCGGCGTCTGGGTGGCCGAGGCTTCCTCATAGCACCTGACGAGCGTGCCGACGTCGTGGCCGCCCAGGTTGGCTATGCGGCTTGCCAGTTCGTCATCCGGCACGTCGTCCACCAGTAATTTCAGATCGTTCCTGAGCGGCCCCGAACCATCGAGGAGCCTGCCGCGCACCTCCTCGTCCGGGATTCGGAGCATCCCCTGGTACTCCTCGTTGCTCATGTCGTCTATGCGCGTGCGGAGCGCTTCGCCACCAGGGCGTTCCATCAACTCGGTCAGCCGGTCCCCGTACTTTGCGGTAATCACCTGCCAGCCGTTGGCCTCGAACATCTGGCGGAACCTGTGGATCCGAATGCCGGGAATCACGCGGTCGAGGCTCTGGCGGTTGAGGTCGATGATCCAGACGCATCCGTCAAGGTCCTCGACCAGGGGTTCGTCGGCAGACTCCCACACGCAACCTTCGTCAAGTTCTCCATCCCCGATGTGGGCAAAAAAGCGGCCGGAAGTTGGCGAGAGGCCGTGAGACGCCAGGTAGTCCCGGGTCAATGCGCCAAAGGCGACCGCGGCCGGCCCCATTCCCACCGCGCCGGTGGAGTAGTCCACGTCGTCGGGGTCCTTGGTCCGGCTCGGGTACGCCTGCAGACCCCCGAATGCCCTGAAGCGTTCCAGGTAATCCTCGGAAAGGTTTCCCAGCAGGTACTGGATGGCGTGAAAAACGGGAGACGCGTGCGGTTTGATGGCCACCCTGTCGGCTGCCGTGAGCGTCTCGAAATACAGGGCGGTGAGGAGGGCGACGGAGGAAGCGGATGCGCTCTGGTGGCCGCCTACTTTCATCCCGTCCGGGCTTACCCGCACGTTGTTGGCCCAGTGGACCATCGCACAGGCAAGCCACAAGACCCGGTTCCGGACGTTTCTGCGAACGTCGTCGGGGTCAGCGAGCTGCTGTCTTTCCCTGACTGGGAGCATTTCCGTAGCGAGACCTCGGTGCATCCTAGGACGCACGGAAGATGTGGCCCTCAGCCTAACACTACGAGTCCCGACAAAACAGGGCCGGGTGTCAGGTTACCGGTAGTTCGCTCATGCCGGTGCGCAATAGCTGCGGGAGACACTTGCGTAACCTCCGTAAGTGTCGTTCTGAGCGCAGCGAAGAATCTCCCGCGGGTCACGCAACAACGCCCCACCCTCTCACCGAGACCCTTCGGCTTCGCTCAGGGTGACATGGATGTATGGATCACCGCCTGCGGAACCAGTTATGCAAAGGTCTCCCGCTGGGAGAGGGGGTTTTGCAATGTTCTCCGCGGGAAGGATCCCGGAGGCAATCAGGTAGTAGTCCTGTACGCCTTGGTGACTTCCATGATCAATTCGTCCGGCATGTCGTCGAACGAGGCGTAGTTAAGCGAGTAGAGCCGCGCGTACAGGCCGCCGAGGTTCATCAATTCGTCGTGGGTACCGGTCTCGATTATGAGCCCGTCCTGCAACACGATGATGCGGTCTGCGTTTCTTATAGTCGCCAGCCGGTGCGCAATGACCACGCCGGTCTGCCCTTCCAGGAGCCTGGCCAAGGCTTGTTGAATGAGCATCTCGGTGTAGCTGTCTATGTTCGCGGTGGCCTCGTCCAGCACGAGGATCTTAGATTCTGCGACGATGGCCCGGGCGAAGCTGACGAGTTGCCGCTGGCCGATCGAGAGATTGCCGCCGCGCTGTTCCAGCATGGTGTCGTAACCGTCCGGCAAGCGCATGATGAACTCGTGCGCGCCGACGGCCCGGGCCGCGTCGACCACGTCTTCTCTCGTCGCCTCCAGCTTCCGGTACCTGATGTTTTCAAATACGGTCCCGGTAAACAGGTAAGGGTCCTGCAACACCATCGAGACTTGTCGTCCCAAAGATTCCTGGGTCACGTCCCTAACGTCATGCCCGCCGACGATCACCTGGCCGTCCCAGATCTCGTAGAAGCGGTGAATCAGGGCCGTCGTGGATGTTTTCCCCGAACCGGTCGGACCAACCAGGGCCACGGTTTCCCCTGGCTCGACCCGAAAGCTCACGTTTTTGAGCACCGGTTGGTCGGGCAAGTAGCCGAAAGTGACGTTCCTGAACTCGATCGAGCCGTCGATCTCCTTCAGTTCAACCGCGTCATCCTTGTCCTTAATGTCCACGGGCACGTCGAGCACTTCGAAAATCCGCTGGCCGGAAGCCATTGCCCGCTGCATGGTCGTGTAGTGCATCGTCAGGGAGCGGATCGGATCGAAGAATCGCTGCACGTAGAGCATGAACGCAACCATCGCGCCGACCTCAAGGGCGTTGTCGAGGACGAAACTTCCGCCGACGATCACCACGATTGCCATGGCGGCTCCGGTGAGCGTGTCGACCACCGGCAGGAGCGACTGTCCGTACAGTGCCGCGCGGTGCTGGCTCTTAAGCGTTTCCGTCGCCTTCTCATCGAACATCTCAAAGTTGACGCGCTCACGAACCATGCCCTGGACGATCTTGACGCCGTTGATGTTCTCGTTCAGTGCGCCGTTGACCTCCGAAGCGAGTTCACGCGATCGCAGGAACGCGCGCTTGGCCCGCGGCAGCCAGACGAGGCGCACCAGGAACAACGCAGGTATGACTATCAGCGTCAGGGCGCCCAGCTTCGGATCGAGGTACAGCAGCACGCCGATGATCCCGATCAGCGTAAGCGCGTCGCCGATGGCAAATACCGCGGTCTCCAGGAACTCCTGGAGGGCCGCCACGTCACCCTGCAGGCGGGCCATCAGCCGTCCGATCTCCGTCTTGTCCATGAAGGACATGGAGACCCGCTGCAGGTGCAGATACATGGCCCGGCGCATGTTGAACAAAATGCGCATGGACAGGCGGACAACGATGATCTCCTGCAGGAAGTTGCTGATGTAGTTGAGCACCACCGCGCCGAACAAGGCGGCCACTATGACTCCGAGCAACTCCTTGTCTCCGGCGCCCTGCAGGCCCCGGTCAATCGCAAATTTGACAAGCAGCGGAAACGCAAGGGTGGTAGCGCTGAATACGAGGACGGCCGCGATGGTCACGGCAATCAGCTTCTTGTAGGGCGCCACATACGAGATGAACCGCAGGATGATCTGGCCGTTGAATGCGTCGCCAAAGATCTCTTCGGCGGTCTGACCCGGCCGCGCTGTGGAAGAACGGCCCATAGATATGCGGCCCATGCCGCCACCGCCACCGCCGCCCCTCATGATGTCGACCCCTCTGTGAACCCACCTGTGGCTTCACCACCCCGCTCCAGGTCCATCTCCGGCCGGATTTGCAGTTCATAGAGATCCTGGTACTTGCCGCCGCGGGTGATCAACTCCTCGTGGCTGCCGCGCTCCGCGACCTCACCGTCCTCAATGAACAGGATCTCGTCTGCGTGCATCAACGAGCTCAATCGGTGGGAAATTATGATCACCGAACGGTCCCGCGTAACGTCGGCCAGCGCCGCCCTGATCCGCTGCTCCGTCGCTGCGTCGATCGCCGCGGTCGAGTCGTCAAAGACGATTACGGATGGCCTGAGCAAGATGCTGCGGGCGATCGACAGGCGTTGCCTTTGCCCACCGGACAGCGTTACGCCGCGCTCGCCCACCAGGGTTTCGTAGCCGAGCGGCAGGGTCGAAATGTACTTGTGAAGCTGGGCGAGATCGGTGGCGTTCTCCACATCCGCCCTCCGTCCGTACGGTTCCCCATACGCCACGTTCTCGTAGACGGTCGTAGAAAACATGAACGTGTCCTGTTCCACGACGCCAACGGCGTGACGGAGGGAGTCCAGTGTGACGTCTCGAACATCCTGCCCATCGACCGTGATAGACCCGGACGTGCAGTCGTAGAACCGCGGAATCAGGTGGGCGATCGTAGATTTGCCGCTGCCGGGCGGGCCGACGATGCCGATCGTGTGGCCCGGTCGCGCCTCGAAAGAAATGCCCTTCAGCACCTCTTCATTGTCGTAGCCAAAATGCACGTCGGTGAATTTGACGGCGCCGCTGGTGACCTCCAGGTCTTTCGCGTCCGGCCTGTCACGTATTTCCGGCACGAGGTCAAGCACCTCGAACAGCCGCGCGCCTGAAGTGGTGGCCCGGGCGTAGCCGTTCACCATCATGCCCAGTTGTCGAACCGGCAATTGCAACATGCCCATGTAGGCAAGGAACTTGACCAAGTCTCCTACGGACATGTGCCCATCGATGACGGTTAGCCCGCCGATCCACACGATCAGGGCCCACACAGCCAGGAACACGAAGGTGATGAACGTGGAGTTGCGGACCCACACGCCGATTGTGGCGTTCGAGAGAGACAACGCCTCATTCGACTTAACGTCGAACTTGGCCATCTCGTAGTCCTCGGCGGCGAATGCCCTGACTACTCGCGTGCCTCCGAGGTTTTCCTCCATGACCGTGGTAAGCTCGCCCATCTTCTCCTGGCGGCTCATCCACATCCGGCGCAGCTTCATCCGGGAGACCGATGCCCTCCACGCGACGATGGGCACGAAACTGAGACTGACGAGCCCCAGTTGCCAGTTGGTGGAGATCATCAGGTAGGCGCCCGCGCCGATGAGTATCGCCAGGTATACAGTCCTGAGCATCGCGGTGTTCACGAACATGCGCACGCCCTCGATGTCCAGGATGCCGCGGGTCAGAATGTCGCCAACGGGCACGCGGTCGTGGTAGCTGAAACTGAGGCGCTGGAGCTGTTCGTAGTAGGCCATTCGCAGCCGGTACGCAATGCGCTGGCCAATCGACTCTCCGAGGTACGTGTAGAACATCGAGAAGCCGCCGCGCAGACCCCCTGCCACAACCAGCAGGACACCAGTCCAGATCAGTTGCAATCTTGCTTCAGCCACATCGATAAGTGGCTCGTCAAGCAAGACGAGCGCGCGGTCGACCGACTGCCCCAGCAGTTGGGGAATCCAGAGTTGGAAAATCGCCGCGGTGATGGCGGCCGCGAAGGCAATGGCAAGCCGCAGCCGGTGACGCGCCGCGAGACGGGCGATTCGCAGTACTACTGCGGCGTTCGGCCGGCGTTCATGGGCTTCAGGACGGGGTCGCGGTTCGCCCGCGCCGCGCCCAACTCGAATTGACTGTGTTGCAGCCGTAGTTAAATCTCGCGTTGAACTTCAGGGGAAGAACATCAAGTGTCGCGCCGCCGCGGCCCGAATACAGCGAATCCCGCTGCGATTTACGGCCGATTTTGGGGCTTTGTTCCAAGGCGGGAGACAGAGGAATCACCCACACTGGATGCACCCGGCGCCCCAAGGTATGAAAACGGGCCCGCCGATTGGGTGGTGTACATGTCGTGCGTGCCCACGTCCGCACCCCACCGTGGGTACCGGCTTTCGCCGGTACGAGGAGTTAATTCGCTGCATGGGGCGGTGCAGGCGTTTTCGGAGGGAGACCGCGGGCGGGCTTGAAACACGCCCCTACGAGGGTGGGCGAGGGTGGGGCGGGCAGGAGGTCAATGGCTATTTTCTGAGAAATCACCCATGCCGACACGCATTGACCCGGCGCGGTCCGCCATTAGACCACGGTGATTGCTAACATACCGTTGCGGCCGGCCACTCCCACTACGGATCACAACGTGCGCTCAATCTCCAATACAGAACGTACACATGGCCCGTCGATTCCCGGCGCCACGGCTGGGAACATGACCGCCACGGGCGCAGGTACCCCGAAAAGTCCCTACGGGATCCGTCCGGCAGACCCGAGCGACGCCCAGGTTTTGGCCGGCCTGGAGCAGGAAGCGTTCCCTGAATTGGAGCACCCGACCGCGTTTCGGCGGGAGTTGCAACGCGCCAATGCAACTTATTTTGTGGCGAAGAGACCCTGGATGAGCAGTGAGCGACGTGACGCCATATGGGGCAAGCACTCCTCGGGCGAAAGGGCGAAGTCCAATGGCCTCGTTTCGAGGGTCAAACAGATGGCCTTCTGGTTGGTGGCCCAACGACCACCGGCGCTGGGAGGGCAGCGAGACCAGGACTTCATTGGTGGGTTTGCGGGAATATGGTTTGTGCTGGATGAGGCGCACGTGGTGATCATCGCCAGCAGGCCCAGTGAAAGGCGGCGAGGCATCGGTGAATTGCTGCTGATCGCCTGCCTCGAACTGGCCCTCCAACGGAAATCGCGCGTCGTCTCGCTGGAGGTCAGGGCGTCCAACAAGGCCGCCAGGTCCCTGTACCGCAAGTACGGGTTCCAGGACGCCGGCGTCAGAAAGCGGTACTACTCCGGCGGTGAAGACGCGGTCATCATGACCACTCCGCCGATTCAGTCCGAGCACTTCGGGCGAAAATTCCGCGCGCTCATTGACAAGTACCAGATCCGCTGGGGGAAGGCGGCCACAGCCAATTCCTGATTCGCCCGGACCGGCGGGTCCCATTCCAGCGGCGTCCAGGCACGCCCGCACAGGAGAGTTCTGGTCAAAGTAACTTGATTCGTCCTACCCTCGCCAGCCAGCGTTTGCTGATCGTCTGCGCGATGGCATTCGCAGCCATTGTCGCCGCGGCGTGCGGCGCCGGGTCTGGCGCGCCCGAGGTTGTTCCCACGGCGACCGCAACAGCCGCCGCCACGGCGACAGCCATACCTGCCGACGATAGCTCGTCAGATGAGACGCCAGACAAACCCATCGAAGGGGTGCTCAGGATAGCCCAGGCGCGGGACCCGACGAGTTGCGACCTGCCCATGTCGCAGGCCACCAGCTACCAGTCCGTCCACCCCTGCAACCCGATGTTGTCGCAAATCGTCAGGGGATCGGCGAAAGACCACGCGGTCATAGAGCCGGACCTGGCGATCAGTTGGGAAACTTCCGACGACGGGTCGGAGTGGACCTTTACGGTCAGGCGGGATGTCAGTTGGCACAACGGCCGGGCAATTACCTCCGACGACCTGAAGTTCAGCCTCGACAGGATCATCGATCCGCCGGACAGGTTGACAATCGGGCGCGGAGGCGTGATCGCAAGGTACGTGGGAGCCGTTTCGCAGGTGACCGCCTCCGACGAGTCGACACTCAGAATCGTGTTGGACTTTCCCGCCGCTTCCTTCTTGCCGAACCTGTCGAGCGTATACGTATCGGTATTTCCGCGGGCCGAGACCGAGAGCCTGGACCCGCCGTCGATGGCGCAGTTTTCGGAAGTCATCGGCAGCGGTCCGTTCACACCCGGCTCCGTGACGAGGGGTTCGTCCTACAGCCTGTTGAAGAACCCCGACTACTACGAACCGGGCTTGCCGAAATTGAACGAGGTCCGCTTCCTCGTAATGCCGAACCCGGCCACGCGGATGGCGGCCATGCGGACCCACGCCATAGACGCCATCGCCATCATCACCGAGCCGGAAGCGAAAGGGCTTGAACAAGACTTCGCCGGGCAAATCAACGTGTTCAGGTCCCCGCAGGCCGGCGGCAACACGGTCCAATTGAACCTGAACGACTCTCCTTTCGACGACCCACGGGTCAGGCAAGCCGTCAACCTCGCTCTTTCCCGGCCCGATGCCGACCTCGCGTTGGGCCCCGGGTACGCAGGCGCCATACTGCCGCCCGGCGGGCCGTGGGGTCTCGACGAAGACGATGTTTTTGCGCTGCCCGGCTACGGCGATAAGGAGGCGGAACGCGCTGAAGCGCAGCAGCTTCTCGAGGAGGCTGGATACCCGGACGGGCTCGACGTGCCAATGCTGACACAGGCCCACCCGTTCTTCGAGACGCTTGCCGAGTTCGCCGCAGGGCAACTCGGCCTGGTCGGCATCAGGGCCGAGGTGACACCAGTTGAGCCGGTCGAGTATCAACGCGTGATCAGAAGCGGCGAATTCAAGATCATCGGCCATAGCCACTCGTTCTCGCTGGACGATCCCGATCCCATTCTCACCGACCACTATGCGTGCGATGGCAGTGAGAATTTTCCCGGTCTGTGTGACACCGAGCTCGACGAATTGATTGCGCGGCAGAGCCGCATCCTCGACCCAGGGGAACGCAAAGCGCTACTGGACGAAATCCAGCGCAGGATTTGGCAAGAAAACGCAAAGATCTGGTTTCAGTGGAGTTCCAGACGCGCTCCGGTGTGGGGAAATGTCCACGGAATGGAACCCGGTGGCCCGAGCCTGTACCAGGGGAGACGTCTGGAACAGGTCCGGGTCGAACAAGCGAACTAGCCATCAGATGAAGTGACCCGTTACCTGGTGCGGCGGGCGGTCTTATCCGCCATCACCATATGGGTGGTCACCCTCATCGCATTCGTCCTTATGCGAGTGGCGCCGGGGGACGCAGTGCTCGCCGCCATGGCCCGTTCGCCCGGCGAGGGCAACCTCAGCGCCCAGCAGATGGAGCAACGGCGCGCTGACCTTGGATTGGACCGTAGCTACCCCGTCCAATACTTCGCCTGGCTGAGTGGCCTCACACGCCTCGACGCCGGCAAGTCGTTGGTCAGCGGCATTCCGGTGAGCGAGGAGGTGGCGCCTCGAATAGCCGTGACCATCGAACTCTCGTTGCTGGCGCTGGCCCTCGCCGGGGTGACGGGAGCGGTGACTGGAGTGTTCGCTGCGGGCGCGAGGGGTGGACGATTTGACGCGGGAGCGAGCGTTGCTTCGATGGCAGGGCTTTCTGCCCCGGCATTCTGGCTCGGCCTGCTGGTCGTCCTGGCGTTGGCGATCTGGGCCGACCTATTCGTTGCTGCCGGCTATAGACCGATCTGGGAGGACCCGGCAGGCAACCTTCTCCGCATGATTCCTGCGGCCGCCATCCTGGCAGTGCGGCCGGGAGCGCTCATTTTCAGGGTTGTCCGGACGTCTACCGTCGAGGTACTGGAAAGTGACTTCGTAAGGACTGCGCGGGCCAAGGGCCTTGGCAGGACCCGGATCTTGTGGGGCCACGCATTTCGCGCCTCCGCCCTGCCGGGCCTGACGGTGCTTGGCGCGCAGACCGTGTTCCTGCTGAGCGGTTCTGTAGTCATCGAGCAGGTGTTTGGCCTACCCGGGCTGGGCAGATTGCTGACCGACGGCGTTCTGTCCCGCGACTACCCGATGGTCCAGTTCCTGGTCATGTTGTTCGGGTTGTTCGCCGTCATGGCAAACCTCGTAGTGGACTTCGCATATTCCCGTCTCGATCCGAGAGTGAGATTCGAGGCATGACGTTAAAAGCCATGGCGACACGTTTCGCGGGATCGAATGCGACGAGGGCGGGCCTCGGAGTATTGCTGGTGCTCTTGATGCTCATGTTCATTGGCCCGCTGAGCAAAGAGACCTCCGGGCGCGGTGACCTGGAGAACAGTTTGAGCGGTCCATCCTGGTCACATCCGATGGGCATCGACCAACTTGGCCGGGACCTGTTTGCACGCGTTTCTGAGGGTCTCAGAGGATCGTTGATGGTCGGCGCGTCCGTTGCCGCCATATCCGGTATCGCCGGCGGCATACTTGGGCTCGCTTCGGGGTTCTGGCGTGGATGGCCCGATCTACTGCTGCAACGCCTTACAGACGCGCTCATGGCCGTCCCGCTGCTGGTGCTGGCGCTGGCGGTTGTCGCAGCGACCGGTCCGACTCGGACGGGAGTTGTGATCGCGCTATCCGTGGCGTTCACTCCGTTGATCGTGCGCGTGGCAAGGTCGTCGGCGCTGACGCTCCGGGAAACCGGATACGTGGAGGCGTCGTGGGCTTCAGGCGCGTCCGCGTGGCACATAGTTTCGAGGCACCTGGCGCCCAACGCGTTTGGACCCTGGGCCGTCGTGGTGTCGACACAGGTAGGAGGGGCCGTCCTCGCGGAGGCTTCACTCAGCTTCCTCGGCGCCGGACCGGGCGGCAGCGCGTCGCTTGGCTCCCTGCTCGGGGGTGAGGCGCAGACCTACGCGTTCACCGCACCGTGGTTGATCATCTGGCCGGGAATCGTCCTGGCCGCGGCGTCAATAGCGGCCATTTTGATTGGTGATGGGCTAGCCGAATCGGCATTACCGATTTCGACGTCGAGTCGAAAGAGGGATACGAAGGACTGCTGACCGACGCGCTGCCAACCCGGTGCCTTTGGGTGTCGCGTGTCGTTACGGGACCGTTTCGACCGGCGCTCGCTGCAGCAGGATAATTGACAAAACGAGGAACACCAGTGTGGCGGCGAGGCCCACTATCAGCCATGTTCGTTGCACGCTTGCAAAGTGGGTGGTGCTGGACCACTTCTTGCTTCGCCACGCCAATTCGTTGCCCTTGAACCCGAGGTACAACGCAAGCGCCAATGTGATCAGGAGCCTGATCTCGATCGGAATCTGCGGGATGACGCTGATGAATCCGATCAGGCCAATCCATACCTGGTTGAACAGGCTCCAGATCGGGCCCATCAGGAAGGCGCCCCAGTTGAATCCCTTCAGCGACTCGGGTAGTTGGGCTCCTCGAACTCCGGACCCGTTGTCGGTTGCGGAACCCGTCGAGTCCGGCAGTCCCTGCGCGGGCCGGGCCGACTCCTTGCTGGAGGTGTTCGCCCGCGGCTCCGGCGACCGGCGGCGCTGCTGCTGCGGTTCAGAATTTTCGACCGTGGCCCGCGGCTGCGGCTTCTCCGCTACCCGGCTCGACGAAGAAGCTCCCTCCGGGGAGATCCTGACCGCCGATTCCATGGAGTGGCCGCAGTCGACGCAGTAAAAGGCGTGGGCCTCATTTGCCGCGTTGCATTTGCTGCACGCCGCCAGGCCCAGGGGAGGCGGCTGATCGGCATTGGGCCGATACACGCGTTCGCCGCAGCGATCGCACATGAAGGCGTCCTGCTTGTTCCGAGTGCCGCAGTGAGCGCAGAAGATTGAACTTGTGGGGCCGGATGTCATACCGACACGTCCTGGTTAGTAGTCGTCAACTTATTGTACTGCCGCGCTGCAACCCTGGATGCAATCGCTAGCCATTCATCGCCGCGGGAATCACCGGGAGGATGATCTTCGACGGCCGGCGACGGTCGTGAAAAACGGTGTTGTTAGCAACTGCTCGCCTCCGGTCGAGGCCAATCGGCTCGCCGGTATTTGGGTTCACGTCGAATCGGGGGAAGTTCGAGCTCGATACGTCGAGCCTTATCCGGTGGCCGCGCGCGAACAGGTTGCTCGTCGGATACAAGGTAATCTTCACCTGAACGACCTCACCTGGCTCGACGAATTCCTGGCGTTCGAACCCGTTTCGGTAGCGAAGCCTCATGATCGAATCGGTCAAGTTGAGATGATAGCCGAACGGGTACCACTTACTGGGCGGGTATACGTCGATGAGCTTGGCGGTGAAGTCCGTGTCAGGCGCGTCCGTGGCCACCCACAAGGCGACCTCGATTGGGCCGGTGACCTCGGTCGGCTCGTCGAGCGGTTCGGTCTGGAAGACGAGCACGTCGAGGCGAGAACTGAGCGGCAGGTACGGCGGCTTGCAACCGAAGGCTTCGGGGCGCTCGACCTGGTTGAAACCACCGGCGACCATGAGGTCGTGCTGTCTTTGCGACCGCGCCGTCAAGGCCGGGTCGGAAATGCCCGCGGGCATAGGCGCGAGCTCCCGGAGTGAGGACACGCTGCCGCCGATCGACGGCACGGGGTTGCCGGGGTCGAAGCGGTACGTGGTGCTCGATTCGTCCGAAGTGGGCGGGGACGTATCCAACGAGCCGTCTTCCTGCAGGAAATAGTCGGTAATGCGCGTGCGGGCGAGCGGCCATTCCGTCTCGTCCTTCCATTTGCCGCCGTGCATCAGGCGGCCGCTGGGAGTGCGGCGCCCTGAGCCGCCACCCATGACGAATATCCGCAGCGGCGCGTCGTCTTCGATGCCTGTGTCCACGCCTCGCAGCCACCGGTCGAACCACTCCAGGTGGACCATCCTGAAACTCTCCAGGGCGGCCTGCCCTCCGAATTCGATGTCGCCGGAGTGGTCCGCCTCCGTGGTGGCGGTCCCGTGGGTCCAGGGTCCCATCAGCAGGCGCACTGGGCCCGACTTCATTGCCGAAAGGTCCTTGAAGTTTTCCACCGAGGCTCGGGCGTAGGAGTCATACCAGCCACCTACCAGTTGGATGGGCACGTCGGGGAAGTTTTCGTAGTGTTCCCTGGGATTGACGCTCGGATTCTTCCAGTAGTCGTCGTAGTCGGAGTGCGTAAAAACCTCAAACGCCCACTTCTCGTAAGGGGGTACCAGGGCCAACTGTGTTTGCCCTTTGCGGATGGGCATTTTCGTCAGCCAATCGCCAAACGTCGGCGCTCCCATGTTGAGCGCCGGTGTGATGAAGTCCCGGTCTTTTAGCTTTTTCTGGCTGTTGGACGCCGAATGCCAGAAGGCCCAGGCCAGGAATCGAAGTTCCAGCGCCCCGCCCTGCCTCACGGAACTTTCGTGGGCGTTCGCTCCGCTCATGTTGGGGACCATCGCTGCCAAATTGTCTGGCCCCAACGCGGCCAGCGCCGTTTGTGTCCAACTGGCCCAGGAGCAACCCCACGTGCCGACTCGACCGTTCGACCATGGTTGCTCCTTGATCCACTGCATCGTGTCGAACCCGTCCTCCGCTTCCGGGAACAGGAAGTTAACGTCCCCGCCGGACTCGAAACACCCGCGGCAGTCCTGGATCACCACCGCGTATCCTCGTTCGGCGAACCAGTGGGCGTCCCCGGACGACAACTCGACCTCGGTCTTGTTGTAGGGGCTCCGTTGCAGAAGAGTGGGCAGAGGCCCCGGCAGTGATTGCCCGTCGCGCGCAGGCAAGTAAACATCTGTTGAAAGCAAGACACCGTCCCTGGCGGCGACCTTCACGCTTTCGGTCAGGGCGATGTCGTACTGGGGTACTGAAGGACTAGCTTCAGGGTCGATTGGCGGTGGCTGCATTGTTTCTCCGAATGATCTGGTTTTGACGGCTACGCTTCGCCGTCCCTACAGGTCGGACACGTCCAGATCGAGCGCTCCGAGGAGGTCCTCCAATTCGGCGCGCGTCGGGTCATCGATAGCCGGCGAAGGGCTGCGCACTGCAGGGGAGTCCAGGAAACCGCGCCTGGCCATGATGTGCTTCCTGATGGACAGTCCAATACCCGGCAGATTCTCATATCTGATCAGGGGCATCCATCGATAGAAGACGGCGCGTGCGCCCTCCACGTCACCTTCGGCATGCCGGCGATGTATGGCGACGAGCACTTCGGGGTACGCGAAACCTGTCATTGTCCCGACGGCCCCGCGTTGGAGTTCTTCGAACAGGAATGCTCCTCCCATTCCGCCGAATACGCCCATACCGTCCCCGGTCAGTTCCAGGACCCGGTTTATCTTGGGCGGTGTTGGCGGGTCTTCGAGTTTGAGGTACCTGGCGCCGGGGAGTTCGCTGTTCAGGCGCGCGATGAACGCGGGGTCCATGTGCACACCGGTCTGTTCGGGGAGGTCCTGGACGACTATTGGAATTGCGGCCGATTCCTGGATCTGGGCGTAGTAACTAAACGTGGACACGGGATTGGGCTTCGCCAGTCTTGCCGGCGACGCCATCACCGCTGTCGCCTCGGCCGTCTCGGCCTCGCGCGCCCGTTCTGCGACCACCTGTTCGCTGTCGGAACTGATCCCGACCGTCACGGTCAGATCGCCCGAATTGGCAATTACCGCTTCGATGACCCGCGACCTTTCCGCATCGGTCAGGCGATGGGCTTCCCCCATTACGCCCAGGCACACGACTCCCCGGCACCCCGCGGCCCGGGCCGCTTCGAGTAGCCGGGGAAAGGGTCCAGCATCCACGCGTCCGTCCTCCGTGAAGGGTGTCGGGAGCATGAAATGTATGCCGTTGAGAGACTGGTCTTCGGCCATGTATTTCACCTTAATTACCAAATTGCTGTTCAAGTTCCCTGCTATGGTGCGGCTATCAAGCCACCCGGCGCAACCCGAAACGCCACGCTGCGCCACTTTGACGCTATCTGAGGCTCATTGATAAACTGCCACAGTGGAGTCAAAGCTCGAATACCGTTCATGTTGCGGGCCGTAGGGCACGACTTTGACACAGCGCGACAAGTTCGGCCCCACCCCAGAAAATCGGCGTGGGGCCGAAAGTTTAATGGGCATCAGTCGTAATTGGACCGGAGACCCGTAGAGCATCTGCGTACCCGGATGTAAGCCAGACTGTGACGCCAAGCCAAACGGGCGTACAGGGAGGCAATCTTGACAACCACAGCCAATCGTTCCATGGCCGGAGAAAAATGGACTCCGAATCCGGCGGGTAAACGCGTATTGCCGATCCTGGGGGATGAGATAGAGACCTTCGAAGAGGAGGTACGCCGCTTCCGGAACGGCGAGTGGGACGAAACCGAATTTACCCGATTCAGGCTACGCCAGGGAATTTACGGGCAGAGACAGCCCGACAGACAGATGGTGCGGATAAAGGTCCCGTTCGGCGGCTTGACGGCTGACCAGATGGATGCGATGGGGCAGATCTCCGACCGCTTCGCGCCGTTGAAAAAAGGCCACCTGACGACCCGCGAAAACGTCCAGTTCCACCACGTGCCGCTGGATGACACCCCGGAGGTCCTGCGGGTCCTTGGCGACGTGGGCCTCACTACACGAGAGGCATGCGGCAACACCGTCCGCAACGTCGTGGCTCCCCCGGAGGCCGGTGTGACACGCGATGAGGTGTTCGACGTAACGCCGTACGCCGCAGCGTACGCGCGGTACTTCCTGCGGCACGCCACCACCCAGAACATGCCGCGCAAGGTAAAGACTGCGTTCTCGGGATCGGAAAACGACGTGGCCATTACCGCCATCCACGACGTTGGGTTCATCGCCCGCGTAAGGGACGGCAAGAGAGGTTTCAAGATTGTGGTGGGCGGGGGACTGTCGATTATGCCCCGGATGGCCGACACGCTCTACGAATTCGTCCCGGTCGAGGAATTTTTGAAGGTGTCGGAAGCGTGCCTGCGGATATTCAACCGGTCCACTGAAGAGCGCAAAAGCCTGATGAAGGCCCGCATCAAGTTCCTCATCGCCCGTGAGGGGATTGAGGAGTTCCGGCGGCAGGTAGAACTCGAACTCGAAGGCGAGTGGGCAAAGAAGAGCGTCGATCTGGACGCTCTCCTGTTCGTGGAGGACGAGGAAATCGACGCACCCGGACCGGCGGCGAGCTACACTCCCGAACCCACTGACGACAGCGCATACGAACTCTGGAAGAGAGAAAACACGAAGCCGCAACGCCAGGAGGGCTTCAACCTCGTTTACGTGAGAGTTGAACGCGGCGACATCTACGCCGAACAATGGTCGCCAATTGGCGAAATTGCAAGAGGCTTTGCAGGCGGACGGGCGCGCATCGACCAACAGCAAAACCTGGTCTTCCGATGGGTACGAGACGAGGCGCTTTACGACGTTTACATGAGGCTCAAGGACCTGGACATGGCCGAGGCGGGCCCGGAGACCATCCGCGACATCGTCACGTGCCCGGGAACCGACTCCTGCAAACTCGGCATCACTTCGTCGATGGGCCTCAACAAGGCCCTGGGCGAAGTCATCGACGGGCTCGACACTTCCGACCAGCACACCAGGAATATCCACATCAAGGCCAGCGGGTGCCCGAACTCGTGCGGCCAGCACCACATTGCGGACATCGGCTTCCACGGCGCCGTGATGAAAGGCAAGGGCGGCCAGGTACCGGCCTACGAGCTGTTCCTCGGCGGCAAGTATGAGGAAGGTGACGTTCGTGTCGGGCAACGCGTGAGGGCGAGGGTTCCCGCCAAATTCGCGCCTCGGGCTCTCACCACGGTGCTCGACTACTACCGCGAGAATCGGAACGCAGACGAACCGTTTGCCAACTTCGTCGAACGTGTCGGCACCGCGCCCTTCGAAGAGATGTTCAAGCCCTACAAGGAAGAAGTAGGAACTCTCGACAGGGAAAACATCGACAGCTACATGGACTGGGGTAAGACGGTCTTGTACAAGCTGGAGCGCGGCGAGGGCGAGTGCGCCGTCTAGGGACGCGTAACCCCATCCACGAGTTGCGAAAGCAACTCAGCCCTGGCCCGGGCAGTCGATGCTGGGCTGGACGGTTTCGGCGGAAAACGGGCGTCAATGGCCGGTTCCGGTCTGCCCTTCAATTGAGGGAGCCTAACGCTTCCGGCGTCTGAACCACCTGCGCGGCGGTCTTGGCCGCGATTCCCGAAAGTCGATCACTTTGTCGTCGTCAGGCGTGGATCCTGTTTTCCGTCCCCGCCACCAGGTCTCGGTCTTGTCCTTAGCGCGGGCCGGAGTGTTTGTCTTGCGGCGGTTCCTTATCGACATCCAATACCCTGCGCCAAAAAGGGCAGCGCCCAGTATGACGAGCGGTATCGTGAAGCCACCTCGAATGAATCCCGCCGCGATCAAGGTGACGAGGCCCAGGACGACCAGATGACCAGAGGTGACTCCCATTTGGCCGATTCGGGAAACCTTGCGCGGCGGCCTCGGGGCTGCAACCTTCAAGGGCGCTTTGCCTTCGTCCTTCTCAAGGATCTCCTCTATCTCACGACGGACCCGTTCGCCTGGTTGTCTCGGTGTTTTTTGCAACTGGCTCTCTCCGGCCGTGTCTGTCGCGCCGCTCGTGCAGCGCCATGCCGGTAAGACTATTCCTGCTCAGGCGATCTCATAAGGACTCTTGTCCTCGGCGACCTGCAAGCTGGGCCGGGGACCAAAAACCTGGATAGAGCGGCGAGGCTGGACCCGCTGCTCTATATCCTTCGCAGAGTCGATCTCGGCAACCCTCAACTCAAACGTCTTCTGAAGGTTGAGCCAGAGCTGTGGTGTGGTACCGAAGTAACGCGACAGGCGCAGGGCCGTGTCAGCGGTAACTCCGCGCTGCCCGTTGAGGATCGCGGAGATACGGTTTGCTGGCACCCCCAGGGCGCCGGCAAGCGCATTGGCGGACATGCCAAGCTCTTCGAGCTCATCGCGCAATATTTCACCGGGGTGCACCGGTCTCATCCCGCTTTTCACGCTCATTTCGATCTCCTCATCGGTGGTAGTCCACAATCTCGACGTCGTACGGTCCTTCGTGGCTCCAGCGAAAACAGATTCGCCACTGGCGATTGATCCGTATGCTGTACTGCCCCGACCGACAGCCGGAAAGCGATTCCAACCGATTGCTCGGTAGACCTCCCAGGTCCTGAAGGGTTTCTGCGGAGTCCAATAAGGTAAGCCGCCGCGTCGCCTGATTGGCGAATCCCTGAAACGCGCGAACGGGGTGCCCTTGGTAGAACCGCCTCGTCGCCCGATCCTTGAAACCCTGAATCACTGTACGTTATACGTACAGTGTAGCACAACAGTCCGGCCCAGTGGGTGGGTCAGGCGGGATTCTTCAGAACGGGCTGGAAATTCGCTATTGGACGTGACCCTCATTTAGCAATTCCCGCGCGTCATGAACGATCCCAGGTCACGCCGGGACATCTCTACAGACAATCAGGAGCTTAGACTTCGAATGTGCATCACCCGCTGAGTTGCGAAGCGTACGACACCTGCTCAGGTGTTTAGGCCGGGCTCGGAACTGTCGTAGTCGTAGTCGTAATTCAGCGCGATGAATTCCTGCTGATCGTCAGGGACCTGGTCTTCCGGGAAGATTGCGTTGACCGGGCACACGGGTTCGCAGGCGGCGCAGTCAATGCACTCGTCCGGACTGATGAACAACTGCCGGTCGCCTGGCTTGGAGTAGATACAGTCCACGGGGCACACATCGACGCATGCTCCGTCCATAACGTCTACGCAGTCTCTTCCGATGATGTAAGTCATCCAGCCCTTCCTGGCGCAGCCGACATCAGGCGCGCGAAATCAACAAATCTGAGTCCGACGGCGGATTATACGAAACCGGCAATTTCCCTTGCAGGGCGTAATGCCCTGAGTCAATTGCTAACCACCCGAACAGCCGCAACCGCCTCCGCCGCAAGCACAGCCTCCAGCGAAATTCGGATTCGAAATTACGAAACCGGAACGCTGGAACCCTTCGACGTAGTCGATGCTCGAACCATCGAGCAGCGGCACGCTGTCTTCATCGACCAGCGCCCTCACTACTCCTGCCTCGATGGTCAAATCGTCTTCGCCCGGTTCGTCTTCGAGCCCGAACACGTACTCCACACCTCCGGCGGGGTTTTGAGTCGCCGCGATGCGCAGGTAAGAGCCCTCTGCATCTTGCTCTTTCAGGACCTCTGACAGCTTGGACGAGGCGGCCTCGGTGAACGCTACGATCTGCTGATTTTCGATGACCATCAAGTCCTCCCGGCATCGGAAACCGGCGCAGTCGCGCTTCTTCCCGACGGACGCTGAATTCGATTAGGCAAATTCATTCTACTTGATGGGGGGCCCGTGCTGGCAAACGCTCCGGGCAGAGCGGGATTCGCGATCGCGAAATCGCATTTCGTACGATTTGGGCTTTCGACACGCTGATTTGGTATGTATAGTTTCGAATAAGGCGGCTTAACGATTCATGTTCTGCGAATTCCGCCGCCTGGTCAAAACCACAGTAGTCGCATCAGTCCAGCAGTGACCGCTCTTGGGGGTCAACGCGGGAAATTTAACCGCATATTCCTGGTCGACGCGAACGAAGAATGAGGAACCATGGACGATCTCGATCGCAAAATCATCAATATTCTCGGACAACGCGGCAGGGCGCCTAACGCTCACATAGCCAGGGACGTCGGCGTCAGCGAAGGCACGGTTAGGCGCCGGCTCAAGCGGCTCATCAACGAAAAGATCATAAACGTCGTGGCCCTGCCGGACCCTCAAAAACTGGGTTACGAGTCCGAAGCGCTGATAGGCGTGCAGGTGGACCCCGACAAGATTGATGCAGTAGCCAACGAGATTTCCAAGCTGACCGCGACCCGTTGGGTAGCCGTCACCACCGGCACCTACGACGTCTTCGCGTGGGCCACTTTGCCAAACGCCGAGACGTTGGGCCGATTCCTGAGAGACCAGGTAGGCACAATTGGCGGCGTTCGCCGAACTGAGACGTTCGTGAACCTCGCCGTGGTGAAGAGGTCTGCCGGAATCCCGGTGTAATCCCGCCGAAATCCCTCTGCGCGGGATTTCGACTCAACCCAAGTCTCATGGCCCCGGTAATGCCGGGGCCTTCACCGGTCTCGTTCGGTTGAACACTGGCAGGTGGACGGTTCCCGTTCGAAACGGCCATGCGATTCCGGCATTTCCGTCCGCATAGCGGGATGGGCAGCGGAAACTCACCTCAATTCCGGATAGAAGAGAGAACATGTACAAGAACAGGGACTGCGGCGCGCCCCGCAGCGATGACGAAGGCGTCGAGATACAGGTCGCCGGATGGGTCCACCGGAGGCGTGACCACGGTTCGCTGATATTCATCGACCTTCGGGACCGGTCCGGGATCCTCCAGGTGGTGTTCAACCCCGAGGTCTCGTCCGACGCCCATACGCTCGCAGGGGAACTCCGTTCGGAGTGGGTCGTGCAGGCGACGGGAACCGTCAGGCGCCGGCTTCCCGGCGCCGAAAACCCGAACATCCCGACCGGGGATGTCGAGTTGGCGGCCTCCGACTTGCAGGTGCTTGGTCCTGCCAAGACGCCGCCTTTCGAAGTCGACGACGACACGGAAGTGGACGAACTTCTTCGCCTGACCTACCGGTACATCGACCTGCGACGTCCCTCGATGCAGCAAAAGTTGCGGCTGCGGCACGAGACGACTCGAATCATCTGGGAACACCTGGGAGAAAACGGTTTCGTTCACGTGGAGACGCCGATCCTGCTGAAGAGCACCCCGGAGGGCGCCCGCGACTATGTGGTTCCCAGCCGGGTAAACCCCGGCAAGTTTTACGCCCTCCCCCAGTCGCCGCAACAACTCAAGCAAATCCTCATGGTTTCCGGCGTGGAACGCTACTTCCAGATCGCCCGATGCTTCCGGGACGAGGACCTGCGCGCGGACAGGCAACCCGAACACACGCAACTGGATCTCGAAATGAGCTTCGTCCACCAGGAAGACGTGCTCAGCCTCGTCGAAGGGCTGTACCAGAAAATCACCGCCGAGATGCGTCCCGGCGCGAGTGTTGAATTCCCGTTCCCGCGCATTCCGCACCGCGACGCAATGGAACGCTACGGTACAGACAAGCCGGACCTCAGATTCAGGCTCGAATTGGCCACGCTGACCGACGCGGTGGCCCACAGCGGTTTTCGAGTCTTCGAGGCCGTGGCCGCCTCCAGCGGGGCCGTTAGAGGATTCGCGGCGCCGGGATGCGCCGGATATACCCGCAGGCAAACGGATGAACTGATCAGCCTGGTCAAGAGCAGTGGCGCGCAGGGCCTGATTTCGGTCGCGTTGGCCGAGGACGCCGATTTGGGAGACCTGACTCCCGACGATGTTCGCTCGCCCATAAAGTCGCACGTTTCGATTGACGTGATCTCGGAGATCTCGCGTCTGACCGGCGCCGGTCCGGGAGACCTGATCCTGATCGTTGCGGGCCCAACCAAGACAGTGAACGCTGCGCTGAGCAACCTGCGGAACGAAATGGGGCGACGGCTGGACCTGGCCGATCCGGATGAATTCAAGTACGCGTTCGTTACCGACTTTCCGCTGTTCGAATACGACGATGAGACCGGGCGTTGGGCGCCAGAACATCACGTATTCTCCGCCCCGCAGCCGGGTCAAGAGGACTTTCTCGAAACCGACCCCGGCAAGGTCCACGGGCAGCTCTTCGATCTCGTATGCAACGGCACCGAACTGGGCAGCGGCAGCATTCGCATACATGATCGCGGCGTCCAGGAACGCGTCTTCAACGTCATCGGGTACAGCACGGAAGAGGTGGATGTCCGGTTTGGGCATTTGCTGAAGGCGTTCGAGTACGGCGCTCCCCCGCACGGCGGGATGGGGCTTGGGCTCGACAGGCTGGTGGCTGTCCTGGCGGGCGAGGAATCGATACGGGAAGTGATCTCTTTCCCAAAGACCCAGACGGCGGTCGACCCGCTCTTCGACGCGCCCGGTCCCATATCCGAAGAGCAACTAGACGAACTCCATATCCGGCACGCGGGTTGAACGTCTTTGTACGGGTCCAGCGAGTTAGGCGGCTCATATCGACGCGTCGGCGGCCAGGGCTGCGCGATACAATATGAGAGTAGTCGTCGAATTAACCTGCCTCAGCGCCTGGCATTCGAGCCCCTAGGAGCAGTTCTTGAAAATCACTCGTGAGGACACGCCAGACCGACAGGCCATCCTTCACATCGAGGTCGACGAGGACCGGCTAGACGACTACATGCACCGCGCTTATCAGCGGGTAGTCCAACGCACGAACATCCCCGGTTTCCGGCGAGGAAAAGCCCCGCGCGCAATCGTGGAGCGATACGTTGGCCGCGACTTCATGCTCGAAGAGGCCCTGGAACGTCTCGTCCCTGCTGTGATCAGTGACGCAGTGAGAGAACAGGACATCGAGCCGGCCGCAACGCCGAGGGTCTCAGTGGTAGAGCGCGAGCCAATCGTAAAGCTGGACGCAACAATCGCCTTGCGCCCGGAAGTGACGCTGGGCGACTACAACTCGATCAAGTTTGACGACAAGCCAGAGGCCGTGCCCGAAAGCCAGGTGGATGAATCGATAGAACGGGTCAGGTACTTTCTGACTACCTACAGTCCGGTCGAACGCGCTGTCGAGGTGGGGGACATGGCCACCCTCACAGTAAATGGCGCCGTGGACGGGCAGCCGATGATGAACCTCGAAGACACCCGGCTCCCCATCGACCCTGAGGGCGAACGAATTCTGCCCGGATTTTCGGAGGCCGTGACCGGCCTGAATGTCGGGGAGACACGGGCCTTTGAACTTCCGGTGCCGGAGGACTTTCGGGATGAGGCGTTGGCAGGCAAGACCGCCAACTTCTCCGTTGAACTGCGGGCCGTCGAGGAGCCCAGCCGACCGCCCCTTGACGATGATCTCGCGAACAAGTTCGATCCGGACCTGGAAACCCTCGACGATTTACGCGCCCAACTCCGGTCTAACCTGGAAGGAAGGGCTGAAAGCGAACTCCGCCAATCGCTTGAAGAAAAGGTAGCCGATGCCCTCGTAGAAGGCGCCGACATCAAGATGGCGCCCCTGTTGGTCGAGCACGAGACGGAGCACATGCTGAGCCAGCAACAGGAGACGTTGTCCCAGCACAACCTCAACCTCCAAAGCTACATTCACAGCCTTGGACAAACGACCGACGACTACCTTGAAAACGCGCGGTCGGACGCAGAAACGCGGCTGAAGCGCTCCCTGGTGATCGAAGAACTTGCGAACGCCGAGAACATAGAAGTTTCAGACGAGCAGATCTCAGAAGAGATCGAGCGAGTCCGCCAAAACGGGCAGGAAGGCGCTGACCCGGATTCGGACGAAACGAGGGACGCGGTCAGGCGAATGCTCAGGCGCAGAGCAGCCCTGGACAGGGCTGTTGAAATCGCCCGCGAAGAAAAAAGCCGGCTGTGGACGCCATCCAGCAGCGGACAAGAAGCCGTTCCAGCGCCCGAGGGAGCCGGAAGCGCCGCGGCAGAGAGCTAATCAGGTTGCCCGGCTGATCCGAAAAAGACCGGCACGGCCAACGTAGAAAAGGACAAAACACATGGCGATGCAGCCGGAGAACATAATCCCGATGGTGATCGAACAAGGCGCCAGGGGCGAGCGCGCGTTCGACATCTACTCGCTTCTCCTGAAGGAGCGAATCATCTTCCTCGGCACGCCGATATCAGACCAGGTGGCCAACCTGATAGTGGCCCAGCTTCTATACCTCGCCCGGGAGGATCCGGAAAAGGACATCAGCCTCTACCTGAACTCGCCCGGGGGTGTGGTCACATCCGGATTCGCGATAATGGACACCATGGAGCACATCCCGTGCGACGTATCGACCATCTGCGTCGGCGCATGCGCCAGCATGGGGACCGTTCTCCTGGCGGCTGGCACGAAGGGAAAGCGGTTCGCTCTTCCGAACTCCACGATTCACATGCATCAGCCCCTTGGCGGCGCACAGGGCCAGGCATCTGACATCGAGATTGCGGCGAGGGAGATATTGAGGCTCCAGGACAGGCTGCGGCAACTCATCTCGGACAAGACCGGACAGCCCTACGAACGCGTCGCGAGAGATACCGACAGGGACTACTACTTGACCGCCGATCAAGCCGTCGAGTACGGCCTCATAGACGAAGTGCTTCGCGCTGATCCTGAATTGGCGATCGGCGCTTCCGCAGCCGGTTAAAGCGTTCGCAAGCGAATCGACGCCCAGAGCATTTCGACAACGGACCAACTATGACCACCTCATCCACACGCAACGACGGCAACGGCGCAGAACATTACGCCTGCTCCTTTTGCAACAAGCGACAGGATGAGGTCAGGAGACTGATAGCCGGGCCGTCACGCATATACATCTGCAACGAGTGCGTCGACCGCTGCCAGCAAATCCTATCCGGCCAAAACCCCGAAGCCCCAACCCCCGCCAAACCTTCGACGCCGCGGGAAATATTCGAGCGACTGAACGACTACGTAATTGGCCAGCAGCGCGCGAAGCGGGTCATCAGCGTCGGTGTCTACAACCACTACAAGCGCGTGTGGCTTGGCGCGGAACACTCAGACATAGAGCTACAGAAGACCAACATCCTGCTCGTTGGACCCACCGGTTCCGGAAAGACCCACCTGGCGCATACGTTGGCGAAGATCCTGGACGTTCCGTTCGCCATCACAGACGCCACTTCCCTGACGGAGGCCGGCTACGTCGGCGAAGACGTGGAAAACATACTTCTTCGCATCATCCAGGACGCCCAATTCGACATGGCACGCGCCGAACAGGGCATTATCTACATCGACGAGATCGACAAGATCGCCCGCAAGGCGGCAAACCCTTCGATAACGCGGGATGTGTCTGGTGAGGGCGTCCAGCAGGCCCTCCTCAAGATCCTCGAAGGTTCGAAGGTCAACGTGCCGCCCCAGGGCGGTCGAAAGCACCCGCACCAGGAATTCATCCAGATCGACACCTCGAACATACTGTTCATTCTGGGTGGCACATTCGATGGCCTCGAAGAGGTCTTGCAGAGCCGCATAACGAAGGACCGTTCGTCAATGGGATTCGGCTCGCCCCGCCTCACACCGGGAACGGGCGATGCAGCAACTCTGGGCCTGACCGCCATCGAGCCGTCAGACCTGATCTCCTACGGCTTCATACCTGAGTTCGTGGGCAGGATTCCGCTGGTCGTGGGGCTTTCGGACCTGACGCACGAAGAATTGATCAGCGTGCTCACCGAACCGCGAAATGCGCTGATCAAACAGTACAAGGCGCTATTCTCATTCGACGGTGTGGAGCTCGAATTCACGAGAGAGGCGCTGGAGGCTACGGCCAAACTCTCCAAGGAACGCAAGGCGGGCGCCCGCGGGCTGCGGGCAATCGTCGAAGACACGCTGGTCGACATCATGTACGAGATCCCCTCGATCAAGAATGTGGCCAAGTGCACGATTCTGCCTGAGACGATCACCGACGGACGCTGGCCAATTCTTATCGACGAATCAGGCAAGCAGTTGAACGATCTTCTGCCGGCCGACCGTACGGCGGCTTAACCGGCTTCGGCCTGCCTCACAGCCCGTTCCACGACCTCTGTCAGGTCGGCGGGAACGCCTCCCCCACTCGCTGCGGCCTCTACGTCCAACCGTCCATCCGCCACCGCGCGCAAGGTCTCCACGAGCAATGGCCGCTCCCTGAGCAGGCCTGCCTCCCTTATAGCCCGGAACAGCGGCAGGTCCTCTCCCGGGTCTGTTTTCAGGCAGCCCGGTTCAACACCTTCTACTACGGCCCAGTGGGGATCGAATTGAGGGCCCCGGATGGGGTAAGAGCAATACGCCAGCACCGGTCCCTCATCCACGTCCTCCGTCACCAGATGGACCATCGCGCCGTTGCGGTGTGCGCCCTGTTCGATCAGTTCCCAGATGACATTGTTCCACATACCTGCCGGGCCGGTCGGCAGGGCCGGGTGCACGTTGATCATCTTGTAGACGCGACACAGCACCGGAGCGATCAGCATGTATCCGGCGTTCACCGAAAGGTCCGGATTGTGTCCCGCCAGCAGATCGGCGGCGGCCAGGTCGAACGATTCCCTCAATTCGCGCCAGGGCCGGTTTTCGCGGTCCCGCCGGAAGCGGCGGGACGATAGCGTGACCAAGGGAATATCCCGAGACTCTACAAAGTCCATGAAGCGGTCGGAACCGGACGCCTGGCCCCGTTCCCGGTTGCAGAATACGAAATCTATCGATGCGTTGAGCCGGCCGGACTCGATTGCGTCGAGGGTCGCTGTGAGTAGGCCAAGTGAACCCTGGCCCCGGCCCGTCGAAAACCAGCCCAGCCTCAGCGGGGTTAGGGGTGATCCAGTCAGCGCCACGGCCACCCACAATCGACATTGCCGTCAATCGGGCTGAGCGTCATGCCTATTCCGACTCGTCGTCGTATTCGGCCTCGTCCGGGACCAGGGACATCTGGTCCGAAAAACGGGACTGCAGGTGAGATATCTTCAACTCGGCGGAGGTGAGCAACTCGTTGCACCGGGACGCGAGGAGCATGCCCGACTCGAACAGCCTGGTCGCCTCATCCAGGGTCAGGTTGCCCTCTTCAAGCCTGCGGACCGCGTTTTCAAGCTCCCGCAACGACGCCTCGAAGGTCTTGGAACGACTCTTCGGACCGTCATTACTCTCTTGTGAGTTCTTCACCATGCGTGGTTTCCTGGCTCCTGGAAGGACATTGTAGATTCGAAACACGTGGGACCGCTTGATCCTGGCAATTCAGGGCCTCAAGTGTTGCGTCTGATCACCTTTGCTTCGGCATCCACCTCACCGTCTCTGAACGTTACGGACATCTCGTCGCCGGGAGCGATGCCTTCAACGCCGGTTACCACCGAGCCGTTCGGTGAACGAACGAGCGCGTAGCCGCGTCCAAGGATCTTCGAAGGGCCGAGTGCGGCGAGTTGGACCTCCAGCGCGTGCAGGTCCGCCCTCTTGGTCTCCAGGATTCGCCCGACCGCCAGTTCCCCCGACCTCAACATCGAATCTATTTGCTGCCTGGGAGTACGCGTGTCGGGGACGCGCATTTGAAGCCGGTCGATACCCTGTTCGAGCGCGGTCCGCGCATCCCTCAATTGGGTCAACAGTCTCGTTTCCATGGCATATGCCGCGCCAGCGACGCGCGCCGCCAGTTCCATCACGTCGGGAGTGGCCATCTCGGCCGCGGCCGAGGGCGTGGGCGCTCTAACGTCCGCCACGAAATCGGCGATGGTGAAATCGGTCTCATGGCCCACGGCGCTGATGACCGGGACTCGGCTGGCAAAAATTGATCGCGCCACCAACTCCTCGTTGAATGGCCACAGGTCCTCGAGGGAACCGCCCCCGCGGGCCAGGATGACGAGGTCGATGCCGATTTCGGCATCGAGGGTCTCAAAGGCGCCAACCAACTCCGGCGCGGCGCGTTCACCTTGCACCGCCGAATGGATAACGACCACGTCGACGAGAGGGTAGCGGCGGGTCAGGACGTTAAGAATGTCCTGGATGACCGCCCCGGTGGGTGAAGTGATGACTGCGATCTTACCGGGGAAATCCGGCAGGGGCCGCTTACGGCCGGGGTCGAACAGTCCCTCTGCGTTCAGCCGCGCCTTGAGTTCCTCGAATGCCTGCTGCAACGCGCCCTGCCCCGCGGGACGGACGGAGTCTGCGTATAGCTGAACGTCCCCACGAGCCACGTATACCGAGATTCGTCCGTGAATCACCACCTGCGCGCCGTCCTGGAGGTATCGGCCGCCGCGACCGGAGCGAAACATCACGCAGTTCAGGGACGCCCGCTCGTCCCGGAGCGTGAAGTAATGGTGTCCTGAGCCGGGATTGCGGTGGTTCGCCACTTCCCCGACGACCGTCAGGTCTGCCAGCAGCGGGTTCGCCTCAAGGTATTCCTTGAGGTGAGTGGAAACCTGGGAAACCGTGTAAACGGACTCGCCCCAGGCGTCGGTCGGGGATGCGGGGATAGTGGGCTCCATGGTTGGATCGGTATCGCTTGCTCGGGCTCTCGCTTCGAGGTCGGATGGGCCAGTGGCTTTCGGTCCGTCCAGGTTTGCCCTCAAGGGCGGTCCTTGTTCAGGGCCTGTTGACGAGAGGCTTTCGCCTACCGCCCTACCCGACCCGCTCGAGGTAGTCGCCGGTGCGTGTATCGACCTTTATGGAGTCGCCGGCATTGATGAACAGCGGCACCTGCAATGTCAGCCCGGTCGAAGTCGTCGCCGGTTTGGTTGCACCGCTCTGGGTATCGCCCTTCAGTCCAATTTCGGCGTGCTCCACGGTTAGATTTACCGCGGGCGGCAACTCCATCTGTACCGGGTTGTTCTCGTAAACCAGAACCTCGATGGTGTCCCCTTCCACCAGGTACTGAAGGAAGTCCCCGATCAGTTCCTCCGTAATAGGGAACTGTTCATACGTCTCGTTGTCCATGAAATAAAGCAGATCGCCATCACGGTAGAGATACTGCGACATCCGGCGTTCGGTCTGCGCAACGGTCAGTTTCTGGTTGCCCTGCACCTTGCGTTCGTACACGTTGCCGGTCCTGACCTGGCGCAACTTCATCGTCAGGGTAGGTGGCGCTTTCGGCGCCTGACGATGTTGCCAGTCCAGTATGGAATACAACTCCCCGTCAAGGAGAATTGTCATGTTGCGCCTGATTTCACTTGATGAAATCGTCATCTGTCGGATTGCTCCTCTTTGATTCCCTTCGAAATCACCATGCCTTGTTCGGGCCGCACGAGGTGAAGAAAACGTAGCGGGATCCCATCGCTGCGGCCAAGTCGGGTTTGAAACCCGCCCCTACGAGGGTAGGCGAGGGCGGACGTGGACACGCTTTTGGAGGCTATTTTCGTACCAACGGCATTTGGCCCCATAATCGCTTCAATCCGGCCCCTAACCGGGCGATATTTTGCGCGCTTTGCTCAGGACCCGCGCCTTTCCCTGCTCCAGGACCACGATGTCCTCGATTCTGACACCGCCCCAGCCCGGCAGATAGATGCCGGGTTCGATGGTAAACACCATGCCGTCCTTGAGTTCGCCCTTGCTGGTCGGCCCCACGCCGGGATTTTCGTGGACCTGCAAGCCTACTCCGTGCCCCAGGCTATGACCGAATTCATCCCCGTGGCCCGTCTCCTGGATCACTTTGCGCGCCAACATGTCGGTCTCTGTACCGGTCATTCCGGCTTCCACCAGTTCGATGGCTGCCAGTTGAGCGCTCAGGACAATGTCATAGACCCGCCTGATCTTGTCATCGGCGTTGCCGAGAACGATCGTGCGGGTCAGATCGCTGCAGTAACCCTGGTGACGGGCACCCATGTCGATCACGATGGTCTGGTCTTCGCGGATAACCGTATCGCCGGCCCGGTGGTGTGGCCGAGCGGCGTTGGGGCCTGCCGCGACGATGGTCTCGAAGGAAACGGACTCTGCGCCGCGGCTCTTTACCGCCTGTTCAATGCGCTCCGCTACCTCGGCCTCTGTCATCCCGGGTGAGATCTGGGCTGAGACCTCGTCGAATGCTCCATCGCCGATTTTAATTGCACGGGAAAGCAGCCCGAGTTCGTGTTCGTCCTTGATCGCCCTCAGTTCGAGGGTCAGTCCGGCGGTCGACTCAAGCGACGTCTCGGAACCTTTATCGCTGAAGGCCTGCTTGAAACGCTCGAACTGCGACACGGTAATGTCGTCCGCTTCGAACCCCAGCTTCTGTACTCCGAATTCGGCGCATAGTTCCGGCAGCCAGTCCAATTTGCCGGAAATCCGGTCCACCCGATAGTCGGGCGCCTGCTCGGCCGCCTGCTCCGTGTACCGGAAGTCGGTGGCAAGGACCGCGCTGTCGTTCGTGATAAAGAGGTATCCGGCCGATCCAACGAATCCTGACAAGTAACGGCGGTTTTCCGTATCGGAGACGAGCAACCCTTCGATGCCCTTCTCACCGATCACGGCGCGCAGGTTGTCCAACCTTTGCCCGATCATGCCGCCGTTCCCAGACAATTGCACCGAGTCGCCCGATCAGTCATTCGACCGGGCAACCAGGAACTCGAGCGCGTAGACGTATCCCCGCCACCCGAGTCCGGCGATCTGGCCGACGGCGTACGGCGCTATGACCGAGTGACGCCGGAACTCCTCGCGGCCATGGATATTGGAGATGTGGACCTCCACGACGGGCTGCCCAGCGTCCAGCAGGGCATCCAGTATCGAGTAGCCGACCTGGGTCAACGCACCGCCGTTGATGATGAACCCGGCTGCGTCGCTGGAATTCTCCTGGATGAAATCGACTATCGACCCTTCGTGGTTGGACTGGAAGAAATCCACCTCAACGGCCAGATCGCGGGCGCGGTCCGCGATGCGGCCGTTGATCTCATCGAGTGTAATAGAGCCGTATTGGGACGCGTCCCGGCGGCCCAGGTTATTGAGATTCGGTCCGTTGATTACGATGTACTTGGTCAATTTATCGGTCCCGGCCATCGGCCAGCAAGTCATGTCTACTAGCCTACAACCTGTAGATGCGGACCGCGTTGTCGTGGAACAGGTTCGCCCGTTCCCCGGCGGAGAAATCCTGAGTGATCTGATCGAACGCACGCCAAATCGACGTGTACGTTCCGGTCAGCCTGTCAACCGGAAAGTTGCTGGCGAACATGCACCGGTCCGTTCCGAACGCTTCGATCGTGTCCAGCACGAACGGCTTGATGCGTTCCGCGTTCCACCCCCTGTCCACCATTCCCAGCCCAGAGATCTTCGCCGACGCGTTCTCGTTTGCGGCGAGGGCTTTGAGGCCGTCTCGCCACTCCTTGATGCCGGCCGGGTCGCGCCTGAGCGGCATGCCGGTGTGATTCAGGACCATTGGAATATCGGGGTTGTCACCGGCCAGCCTCGCCGCATCCTGTAGCTGCCACGGCCACAACTGGCAGTCGAACGACAGACCGTACTTGGCGAGCAAGCGATATCCGGACAGCCAATTCGGGTCCTGCATCAACCCGTCCCTGGGGGCGAATTTCATCGTCGGCTCGTCGCCATAGTTGAGCATGTACCTGATCCCGCGCATGATGGAATATTCACAGTGGCGCGCAAGAACCCCGTCGATGTCGTCGGCTTCAAGATCGGCGTAGGCCACCGCGGCCGTTGGCAGACCTCTCGACGCCGGGTCGTCGTGTACGGACTGCAGCCACGCCGTTTCGCCTACCGGGTCGGTGTGGTCGAACTCGGCCTGCAGATGGACCGAATTCGCGAGATCGAACTCGGCAGCGTCGCGATGTAGATCGCCGACCAGGTAACTGCGGCGGATGTCCGCGTAGTCACCTGCGAAGTGCTCCACCGGCTCCTGCAACCACGGATATCGGTAATTCTCAAGGTCCCACAAGTGGTGGTGTGCGTCTGCGATCTTCATCTTCCTGCCTCACTCAGCAAGCCCATCTGGCCGAGTCCATGTGGGCTGCGACGGTGCATATTCGGTTCGCGAATTTGGGCGCCAGCCTAACCCGCCTGACTTTCTGTGTTCGCCCTGCGTGTCTTTCCCGCACGCGGGTGAGCAGCAAGATACACCCTTCGTGCGCTTTCCGCCGAGACGTGGGTGTAGATCTGCGTTGTTGCCGGGCTGGCATGGCCCAACAGGTCTTGTACCACGCGTAGATCGGCGCCCCCATCCAGCAGGTGCGTAGCGAAGCTGTGGCGAAGCGTATGCGTGTGGAAGTCTGGGTCCAGACCTGCTTTCAGGGCATACTTCTTGACCACCATCTGGATTCCGCGTACAGACAATCTGGCGCCGAATTTGTTCAGGAACAGGGCCGTACCGCTGCGCTTGCTTGACAGCGCCGGCCGCCCATGCCCCAGGTAGTGTTCAAGCGCCTTTACCGAAGGCGTTCCCAGCAATGCCACACGTTGCTTCGATCCCTTGCCGAAAACTCTAATCTCGCGCGCCGCCAGGTCGAGGTCTCCGAGGTTAGCGCCGTGTGCTTCGGAGACGCGCAGGCCTGCGGCGTAGAGGACCTCGAGGAGGGCCCTGTCCCGCTGGCCAACGGCGGTCCGCGCGTCCGGCTCGCTGAGTAGCAGTTCCAGTTGTTCCAGGGATGCGGTACCTGGAAGCCGCCTGTCGAGCTTCGGCGCCGACAGGTACTCGACCTGCTCCGACTTCACGCCGCGTGTCCTTTCCAGGTGGCGATAGAACTGGCGAAGGGCGGTCAGTTTTCGCCCAACGCTTGGGCGCTCGTAGCCTATCTCGATCAGCCAGGCCAGGTAGCCGCGCAGCAACCTTCGACCCGGGTTGGCGAGGTCCTTGATTCCCCGCTTGTCCAGGTACGTGAAATACGGGGTCAGATCGCTGAGATAGTTCCGAACGGTGAACGGTGAAAGTTGCCTGGCCGCTCGCAGGTTGTCTGCATATTCAGACACCACTTCACGCCAGGGAGTGCCCTCCAGGGCATCCACCAGCCCGGGTACAGGCGCCTGTGAGCCAGTCTCGTTAGCCAAGACACCTGCGCCCCCGGCGCGTTGCCGCGGAAAACGGCGCAAGATCGTCCTGAAGGGCCCCGCGAGCCGAAGCCGCGGGACGGTCTAGACTTCGGCCAATTCCGGTACCTGGTCGGACTGGACTGGGTCCGGCGGAGGTCCCCTGAACTTGCAGTCCACGCAACTGGCGGAATTCCGACCTGACATAGTCAGCAGGCCGCCGCACTCCGGGCAGGCTTCCTTCAACGGCCGCCGGCCGGTCAGAAAATCGCAGTCCGGGTATGTCGAGCAGCCGTAGAAGGCGCGTCTCTTGCTGTTCCGTTTCTCCAGCAACTCGCCTTCGCCGCACCTTGGGCAGACGACTCCCGTACCAATGCGAATGGGCCGCGAGTTTCGGCAATCCGGGAAGCCGCTGCACGACAGGAACTTGCCGTAACGGCCGCTTCTTATGACCATTGGCCGTTCGCACTTTTCACACACCTCGTCGCTCTTTTCCACCAGCTTGGACCGGTCTACTCGAGCGGCGTGCTCCTTTGCGTGTTCAACCTGCTTGTCGAACGGTTCATAAAACGCGCCGAGCATCGGGACCCATTCGACCCGGCCCTCGGCGATCTGGTCCAGGCGCTCCTCCATGCCGGCGGTGAAGCCCGGGTCCATGATGTCCGGGAAGTTCTCGGTGAGCAGGTCGGAGACTGCGGCGCCAAGGGGCGTGGGTTTAAACCTGCGACTCTCCCGGCTCACGTACTCCCTTTGCTCGATTGTGCCCACTATCGAAGCGTATGTGCTAGGCCGCCCGATGCCCTGTTCCTCCAAAGTGCGGATCAGCATGGCCTCTGAAAAACGCGGCGGCGGCTTGGTGAACTTCTGCTCCGAGTTGACCTTGATCAGCGAAAGGTCCTGGCCGTTGGACAGCCTCGGCAGCCTTTTCTCGTCGTTATCCTCTTCTTCGTCGCGGGCCTCGACGTAGACGATGCGGAACCCCTCGAATTTCATCACCCTGCCGGAAGCCCGAACGGTGTAACCATTGCCGTTACTCGCCGTCGCATCGATCTCAATGGTCGTTGAGTCCAGGATGGCGTCCTTCATCTGACTGGCGACCAAGCGCTTCCAGATCAGGTCATACAGCCGGCCCTGATCCCGATTCAGGAATTTCTTCATCGCAGTGTTGGTGCGATAAACGGAGGTGGGCCTGATTGCCTCGTGGGCCTCCTGGGCAGAACGTGAACGGGTCCGGTAGGTCCGAGATCTTCCTGCGAACTCCGGACCGTACTTTTCCTTGATGAACTTGTTTGCTTCGGCAAGCGCGCTCGCCGCAACGTTCACCGAGTCGGTCCTCATGTAGGTGATGAGCCCAACGGGGTCCCCGTCGCCAAGCTGGATCCCCTCGTACAGTTCCTGTGCGATGCGCATCGTGCGCTGCGCGCCGAATCCCAGCCGCCTGGCCGCCTCCTGTTGCAGCGTGCTGGTTGTAAAGGGCGGCTGCGGCTTCTGCTTGACCTCGCGGGTCTTCACCTCGGCGACGCGATACGCGGCCGTCCTCAGGTCCGCGGTTACGGCGCTCGCCCGTTCGGCATTCGGTACGTTGGCTCTGCCCTTCTCACCCGCGATCTTCTGCAGATTCGCCGTGAACGGCCGGGAGCCGTTCGCAACCTGGTTGGACAGGTCCACGCTGATGGACCAGTACTCGACAGGCTTGAAAGCCTCGATCTCCCGCTCTCGGTCGACAATCAGCCTTAGCGCCACCGACTGAACGCGGCCGGCCGACAGGCCTCTTCGCACCTTGCTCCACAGGACCGGGCTGAGCTTGTACCCGACGATGCGGTCCAGGATTCTCCTGGCCTGCTGAGCGTTGACAAGTTGCATGTCGATCTGGCGTGGGTCGTTGAAAGCCTCGTCTATCGCCGGCCGGGTTATTTCGTGAAATACCACCCTCTTCAGAGAGGGGGAGTCCTGTGGGAGCCCTGCTGCCTCGACCATGTGCCACGAGATCGCTTCGCCTTCGCGGTCCGGGTCGGTTGCCAGGTACACCTTTTCGGCTGCCCTTGCCGCCTTCTTGATGTCCCGAATCACCGATTCCCGGCCGCGGACATGCTCGTACGTAGGCCGGAAGTCTTTTTCGATGTCGACGCCCATCGTCCTCTTGGGCAGATCGCGCACGTGGCCCATAGAGGCCTTCACGACGTATTCGTCGCCCAGGAAACGCGCGACCGTCCGCGCCTTTGCAGGCGACTCGACGATCACCAGGTCTTTGTTCTTAGTTCTTGCCAACCTTCAGCCGGTCCCTTAACTGTTGCCTCGCGCTGTCCGAGCCCACCACGAACTGCATGCTCCCGGATTGTCTGACCTTTTGCTCCAGTTCAAGCACGGTGAGCCCCGCCATGACGTCCGAGGGAGGCAGGCCCACGGTCCGGATGAGGTCATCCACGTGAGCCTGGCCTCCAAGATCGCACAGCGCGGCGAGAATTCTGTTTTCCGTTATTCCATTATTAGCAGAGATTCCGGCATCGCATACGGCGCCATCTGTCGAATCCTGTGCGCCGTTGACCGCGGAAGCGGCTGCCGGAGATTGCGACCTGTCCAATTCCAGTTGCTGGCCGATCCCCGCAATGTTCAATTCGTCGAGAACGTCGTTATGGTCAACGACAAGCTTGGCGCCCTGTTGAATCAGCCAGTTTGTGCCTGCGCTGTTCTCGGAGATGACCGGCCCAGGCACCGCGAACACCTCCCGGTCCTGGTCCAGGGCCCACCTGACAGTGAGCATGGCCCCGGACTTCATCCCCGCCTCTATCACCAGGACGCCGAGCGATAGTCCGCTTATGACCCTGTTCCGGCGCGGGAAGTGTTGCGCCTGCGGCAGTTTGCCGAGCGGGTACTCCGAGATCATCGCGCCCTGGTCGCAGATGCGGGACGCAAGGTCGGCGTGCTCGGGCGGATAGATGCGGTCGAGACCGCCGCCCACCACGGCAATGGTTCGGCCTCCCGCGTCCAGGGCGGCCTGGTGGGCGATGCCGTCTATTCCCCGCGCCAGCCCGCTGAAAACCGAAACGCCGGATGCGGCCAGGTTCCCCGCGAGGCGTCGGGCCATCTCACGCCCGTAGGGCGACGCACGCCGCGTGCCCACCACCGCGACGCCGCGTTCGTCCACCGGCGCCAGGTTGCCCCTTACGTAAATGACGCTGGGCGGATCAAATATTTCGCGCAGGCGGTGCGGGTATTCGTCAGACCTCAGGTGGATCGCCCTGACACCGGCCCCGTATAGCGCCTCGAGCTCACCATCCGGGTCTATGCGGGGCCGGTCCGATTGGACTCCGGCGGTGGTGCGAGGATCCAGTCCTGCTGCGGAAAGTTGCGCCGGACTGGACTTCCAAGCCTCTTCGAGATTGCCGAAATGTGATTCCAGCTTCGCGAAACGCGCGGGTCCCAGACCGGAAATGCGGTGGAATGCTACCCAGTATTTGAGTTCGTTTTCTAACGTAGGCAAATTAAATACCTGCGGCTGAATTGCGGCTCGGCGTTTGAGCCCGGCAAAGATTACCTTACAGACTTCTTGCCTGAAAGCCCGTGATGGCGTCACATGGGGCCAGCGGGGGACGGTCTTCCAGTACGGGTGGGGACCATCCGATGGCCCCGTGGCGGAGAGGGCGGGATTCGAACCCGCGGTTCCGGTTCCCCGGAACACGCGCTCTCCAGGCGCGCCCGTTCAACCACTCCGGCACCTCTCCTACGAACCCAGGTCCACGGCGCGCGAGGCAGGAATTACCCTCGACGCGGTCCGCACAGCCTGGCGGAGAGGGCGGGATTCGAACCCGCGATACCCGAAATGGGTATACCGGTTTTCGAGACCGGCGCTTTCAACCACTCAGCCACCTCTCCGAGCCCCAAAATTGTATCAAAGGCCAAGTTGAGCTTAGGCGTGAGTCAGGGCCGTCCAGGGGCTCGAATTGGCCTATTCCGCCGGTACCCCGGGTTGACACGCTCAAAAGGCCGTACTTAGCATTATCTGGTCAACTACGTGCGCAAAACGTCATTCGTACCTGTTCAAAATCCATGAAACCGCACGTGTTCCGCCTCTTTGGACCACGTAGATATCCTGCATTGTCCGATCCGGATTCAGCCGCAGTAGTCGCAGACCCGCGTCCGGAGGAGGACGGGTCAGCAGAATGACGAACGCCTGTACGGGTGTCATCCTGGCCGCCGGCAAGGGCGCCAGGATGAAGTCCCGCATTCCCAAAGCTCTGCACGAACTGTGCGGCGCGCCGATGCTCACCCACGCGGCCGCGGCCATCAGAAACGCCGGTGTTAGCCGGGTCGTGGTGGTCGCAAACCCCGTGACTGCCGAATCCCCGCAACTGGCGTCGGCGGCCGGAAACGGGGCACGAATCGCCGTTCAGTCCGAACCGCTCGGTACGGCCGACGCCCTGCTGGCGGCGCAGGCAGCGTGCCAAAAGTCCGATTCCATACTTGTCGGCGCGGCTGACATGCCCCTCATAAGGCCTTCTTCCGTCAGGCGGCTCCTGGCGGAACACGACAGCAGCGGCGCGCTGGTCACGGTGCTGACAGCCCGCTTGGAGTCACCCGATGGTATGGGTAGAATCCGGCGGGATTCGGCGGGTCGGCCGGTGTCTATCGTCGAGGAGGCTGACGCACACGGAGAGACCCTCGATATCCAGGAGGTCAACACCAGTTGGTACTGCTTTGAGGCGGAATGGTTGTGGGGCTCGTTAGGGAGGACGCAAGTATCCGGCAACGGCGAAAAATACCTGACGGACTTGCTTGAAATGGCCGCCCTGGAAGGGACAGCAGTGGCTGTGGACGTGGAGGACCCCTCCGAAGCGATGGGCGTTAACGACCGCTGCCAACTGGCCGTCGCCGAAGAAAAGATGAGGGACCGCATTCGCACTCGCTGGATGCAGGCCGGCGTAACGCTCAAGGATCCTGCCACTACTTACATCGACGTCAACGCCGTGCCGGGCCCCGATAGCGTGATATACCCGGGCACTCACATCCTCGGCAATACCCGCATCGGCAGGGAGTGTCACATCGGTCCTGGTTCATGGCTCGAGGACTGCGAAGTGGGAGACGGGGCGCGGGTGGTCAGTTCTCACTGCGAAGGCGCCAACATCGGCTCCCAAGCGTCGGTCGGCCCGTCGAGCCGGCTCCGTCCCGGAGCGAAACTTGACGACCACGTGGTAGTGGGCAATTTCGCCGAGATCAAGAACAGCGTTGTCGGAACGGGCACGCACATTGGCCACTTCAGCTACGTCGGCGATTCGGAGGTCGGGAGAGACGTGAATATCGGCGCCGGTACGGTTACCTGCAACTACGACGGTGAGAACAAACACGCGACGAATATTGGCGACGGCGCGTTCATTGGATCGGGCGCCATGTTGGTGGCGCCGGTCACGATCGGACGCGGAGCGCGCACCGGCGCGGGCGCCGTGGTTACGAATGACGTGCCGGACGGCGAGCTTGTCGTAGGCGTGCCGGCCCGCAAGATAGACAGAAATCTACCTGAAGGAGAGTCCTAGCCCAATGTCAAACCACGAAGAACCAGGATGCAGTACGAGCGCCGGGTCGGACCCGGATGATACGGGCGCTGCGCCCGGGGGTGAACGACGATGACCTCCGAGGCGTGGCTACCCTGGGCCATTGTTGGCCTGTGCATATTGGCCGGACTGCTCATAAGCCTGGCTATGACCGTGTTTGGCCCGGCGGCCGGCGGATTGGCCGGCCTGAGCCGTGTAACGAACGGCGGCGAAGACACTGAGGAAGTCCCCCAACTGGACGGAGGCGCGAGGTTCTTCGCTAACGCCCTCCGGGTTGGGAGCCTGTTGGCGGGCGCGGCGTCATTTTCGATTGCGTTGGAAGGGACGCCGGTCTCCGTCTACTCGATTGTGGCGGGAAGCGGCGCCAGCCTGGGCGCGGGAGTCGCGACGGGCGCCTTGTCCTCGGCGATCGGCAACCGATTCCGAGAGCGGCTTCGGCCAATCATCGCACCGGTCGCATTTGTGCTCAGAATCGGCGCATCCCTGACGGGGGTTTCCCGCTTGTCAGCCGTGGTCACCGGGCGTAAACCCGGCGCGGCGGCCAGCGAAGAAGAGGTCAGCGCCGCTCTCAGGGAAAGCCTGGACCGGCTCGAGGCGTCCCGGATACCGGAGGGGCAGGAAGAACTGCGCATGATCCGCGGCGTCCTGCGCATGGACTCGGTCAAGGTGCGGGAGATCATGCGCCCGCGCGTGGATATGGTCGCCGCGACGGTCAACTCCGACCTGGAAGCGATAACAGAGCTTATGGCCGTGGGCGGGTACAGCAAGATCCCCGTCTACAAAGACACGATCGACAACGTAGCCGGCGTGATCTACGCGCGGGACCTGCTGCGGGCACGCGACGACGGCAACGGAAATTCGGCCAGCGTGCAGAGCCTGGCCCGCCCGGCGATGTTCGTGCCTGAGTCCCAGAACCTGGAGCGTCTCTTGCAGGAATTCCAGGGAAGACGCGCCAGTATCGCCATAGTCGTCGATGAGTACGGCGGTGTGTCCGGCCTGGTAACGGTCACCGACTTGATCGAAGAGATCGTCGGCGAACTGGTCGACGAGTTCGATGTCGAAGAACCGGAGGTCCAGCGCATCAGCGATTCCGAGTCGCTGGTGGATGCCCGGGCCTCCATTGATCTGCTCAACGAAAAGTTGGGCACGCAAATTGAGGCGGAGGGATTCGACACCGTTGGCGGGCTCATCTACCGGGAGCTTGGCAAAATGCCGTCGAACGGGGACACGATACAAGTGGACGGCCTTGTTATAACGGTGCAGTCCACGATTGGCCGCCGTATACACCGCGTCCGCGTGGGCAGGGCCGGCTAGTCCCCGGCTGCTGAACGTTTCCCGATGCGGCGAAACCTTTGTGGCTGACGGGACTTGACGCGGGCCTGAACGACCGTTCCTGCAGCGATCATCCGGCCTGGTGTGTCCGTGTGGAGGGGACTGTCGCGGGGCAGCAGCAATCGAACGCCAGAGTCAGGGGTGCACATAGCTTCGAGACATGAACGGCCGCCCCGTCGGGCCTCATAGGCTCTCGCGGAGCCCCTCTCGCCCGTCTGCCGGTCTGCTCATTCACGCCTTTGGAGCGGGCAGACGGTGAATTGATACCCGCAGGTTTTCAGGGGTCGGAGGGTACGGAACAATATCCCTTACCCCTGAATTGACGTTGGGAGTTGTGGCCGGTGGACCTAGTACAGCGGAATCAGACAAAAAAGGAAGCGCCCCGGCGACTGCCGGGGCGCTTCGGATTTCCGCTGAGTGGTCTATCAGGCGGTTAGTCGGGGTCCTTGTTCACCATCACGAATGGCGCAAAGAGCACGGTGCCCTTGTCGCCGCGGGCCTCCAACTGTAGCGGGCCGCTGTTGTACCAGGCGAATGGGTATTCGTCTGGATTGTCGGGTACCTCGAGGACGTTGAGGCTGATCGTGGCGTGTATTGCGCCGGCCCCGTTTGCCTGTCCCACTTCAACCGGGAACGTGGACCCGCGGGCTTTCCCCTGGTCCCACGAGACGATGGTCGGGAGATAGGTACCGGCAGTCGGTATGCGGACTCGCAGGGTAACCATCTCACCGGCAACGAAGCCAGCGCCCAGGACTAGGGCGTTGGAGTGACCGCCGGGGACGCCGTCGTCAACCAGTTCGATGTATCCGGGCATTCCACTCCGCTCATCGAGTATCAGGAGCGCGGCGTTCTTGCCGTCTATGCCATCAGCGCCGTCTGCGCCGGCTTGGCCTGCGGGACCGGCAGGACCTTGTGCGCCCTGCGCTCCCTGTGGTCCGGGGTTGCCCGGCTCACCGGGTGCTCCGGGGTCTCCTGGCGCACCGGGGTCTCCTGGCGCACCAGCAGCGCCGGGTTCGCCTGGGGCTCCTGGCAGTCCTGACTTTCCAGGAAGTCCGGGTTCTCCAGGGGGTCCCTGGGGTCCGGTACAGGCGAGAAGGGCCACCAGCAACGTAGTCGAGATAATCAGGAAAAAGGTAGCGAACCTTTTTTGGAACAGACCATTCATTAGGCCTCGTCCTCCGTATCGTCCATCAGTTCCCCACAGGACTTCAAATGCCCGAGAATTACGCGCTCAGCCTGGTTAGGACCTGGATAGATTTTGGTTTTTGTACAGCGCGCGCTTAGCACCCTTTTAGAGGGGCTACGGCGCCCATCATATTCTTCGCATTTCGGCCATGTCAAGGATACTTGCCATGTACTTTGGGGCAGTTCAACCCCGTTTGACATCCCGCCAACGCGCAGTTTCCAAAGTTCAGGGGACTTTCCAGCCCCGTCAGCAGGGTCCCCCGGACCCTTAGCGGTGCTGGAAATGGGGCCTTCGAACGGACTGAGGCCGGTTCACATGGTATTATTCGAGTTGCGAAACACGAGGAAACACAGCAAAGAGCCAGGCAGCGCGGGGCGAAGCGCCCCCATTGGCGTACCAGCCATAGATAGATACGGAGATTCCCGAAAACCTTGGACCAGTCCACACGCGCGGCCGTAATTGAGGAGAACCGAAACCACCCAACTGACACTGGGTCCCCTGAAGTCCAGATTGCTATCCTGACCGCCCGAATCAACGAGTTGACCGAACACTTTCGACGGCACAAGCACGATCAGGCTGGCCGCCGGGGACTATTGAAACTCGTGGGCAAACGTCGCCGGCTCCTCAACTATCTGAGCCGGGAAGACGTAAACCGGTACCGCACGCTGATCAACAGGCTGGGCCTCCGCAGGTAACCAGAACGCTCCGATGATGGAGCGTTCTTTTTTTTTGTTCAAGCAGCCATCCTCCGCGGGTGAGCATGCGCGAATTCTGGAGAGAACGAAAAACATGATTTCCAAGTTTGAAATGGAACTGGGCGGGCGAGTGCTCGAACTGGAGACCGGCCGCATAGCCGGCCTGTCGGGCGGGGCTGTCACCGCTCGTTACGGCGACACTTTCCTGCTGGTAACCGCCACAGCGAGCAAGAAGCCCCGCAGCGGTATCGACTTCCTTCCCCTGACTATCGACGTGGCCGAAAAGGCGTACGCGGCCGGCAAGCTGCCCGGGGGCTTCTTCAAGCGCGAGGGACGCCCCGGCACAGAGGCCATATTGAATTGCCGATTAATTGACCGGCCGCTCCGGCCCCTGTTCCCCAAGAATTACCATAACGAGGTCCAGATCATCGTCACGGTCATGGCGTCGGACATGGTGCACCCCTATTCGCCCATCGGCATCGTCGGCGCATCCGCGGCCCTCGCAATCTCGGACATTCCGTTTAACGACCCGATCGGCGCTTGCGTCATCGGTCTGCTGGACGGAGAACTGGTGGTCAACCCTACTTACCAGGACCTCGAAAACAGCCAGCTGGACCTCACGGTTGCAGGCACCGAGGACGCCGTCATGATGGTCGAAGCCGGCGCGAACTTCGTGTCCGAGTCCGTACTCCTGGACGCCTTGGAACTTGCGCAGGAAGTCAACGGGACCATCGTGGAGCAGATTCGGGAAATGCAGGCAAAGGTCGGGAAGACCAAGCTGCCGGCCCCTGAAGCTTCGCCGGAGTTGAAGGCGGCGCATGCGGCTGTGCGCGAACGTGTGGGCGACCGCATCAAAGAGGCGTTGGCAGATTCCGGAGACAAGACGAGCAGGCAGGCTGCAGTGGACGCGGTGATGGACGGGACGATGGAGTCTTTGTCCGAGGACCACGACGCGGGCCACGTGCAGACCGGCCTTTGGGACCTCGAAAAAGAGGCCGTGCGGGAAGCGATTCTCAATGAAGGACGCCGGCCCGACGGCCGCTCCCTGGAAGATATCCGGTCGCTGGCTTCAGAAGTCGGCTACCTCCCGCGTGTGCACGGTTCCGCGATCTTTGCCCGCGGCGAGACCCAGGTCCTCAGCACCGTAACCCTCGCGTCTCTCGGTGAACGCCAGCGCATCGACTCGTTGAGCCCAGAGACCGAAAGCTATTTCATGCACCACTACAACTTCCCGCCCTACTCGACCGGCGAGACCGGACGATTCGGGTTTACAGGGCGGCGCGAAGTTGGCCATGGTGCGCTTGCCGCCCGGGCCCTGGCGCCCGTGCTTCCCAACCAGGAGGAATTTCCCTACACGATTCGCGTCGTCTCGGACATCGTCAGTTCCAACGGTTCCACGTCCATGGCGAGCGTGTGCGGCGGAACGCTTTCTCTCATGGACGCAGGCGTGCCCATCAGCGCTCCCGTCGCCGGGATCGCCATGGGGCTCATCACCGGCGAGGACGGAAAGCACGCCGTCCTTACGGACATCCAGGGAGCTGAGGACCACACCGGCGACATGGACTTCAAGGTCGCCGGCACGGCCGAAGGCGTCACGGCCCTGCAGATGGACATCAAGGTCAAGGGAATCGACTTCAAGATCATGGAGCAGGCCCTTGAACAGGCCCGGATCGCCAGGTTGAAGATTCTGGAAAACCTTACGGAGACCATTGACCAGCCCAGGGAAGACTTGAGCGAGTACGCGCCGCGAATGGTGACATTCAAAGTGCCGACGGACAAGATCGGCGCAATTATCGGGCCCGGCGGCAGCGTGATTCGCGGCATGATCGAAGAGTTTGGCGTCACCATCGATGTCTCCGATGACGGCACGGTCGTAATCGGCTCGCCGGACCAGGCAAACGCCGACAAGACCAAAGAGCAGATCGACCTGTTGACGCGCGAAGTCGAGGTCGGCGCCGTCTACAAGGGCAAGGCCGTACGTCTCATGCCGTTCGGGGCGTTCGTGCAGATCCTTCCCGGCAAAGACGGCCTGGTCCACATCAGCGAGCTTTCCGAGCACCGCGTCCCGGACGTGGAATCCGTAGTAAAGATCGGCGATGAACTGGAAGTCATGGTCATCAACATCGACCACATGGGGAGAGTCGATCTTTCGGCCCGCGCAGTCATCGAAAAGGCGAAAGGGATCGAACCCGAGTTCGGCAGCCCGCGCGATCGACGCGGTGGCGGAGACCGGAACGGCGGCGGGCGCGGCGGCGATTTTCGCGGTGAGCGACGCGGCGGCCGGGACCGGCGAGACAGCGGCGGGGACTTTCGACGGGAACGACGGGGCGGCGGCGGTGACTTCCGGCGCGATCGAAGGGGCGGCGGCGGCGGCGACTTCCGGCGGGAACGACGCGATGGCGGCGACGGAGAATTCCGGCGCGAACGAAGAGGCGGCGGCGGTGACGACTTCAGGCAGCAGAGAGAGTCGCGGCCCCGGAGGCGGGTCGGCGGCGGCGATGGATACCCGCGGAGGCGGGACCGGTACTCGGACGACCGCTAGGCGATAACATTTCCCGGCCGGTCAGGTGCACAGGCGTCCAGGCGGGAGGTTAAAACAGTGGCGGAAATCAAAGTAGCCGTTAACGGCATCCTGGGTCGCATGGGCTCCACCGTTCTCGGAGCAGTCACCGATGAACCAGGCATGGCCCCGGTCGGCGGCGCCGATCTGGTCGCCAGCGCGGGAACATCTATTGCCCTGCCCGACGGGTCCGGCTCCGTACCGGCGTTCAACGATCTGTCAGCACTACTCGACTCCGTTGAGGTCGACGTGGTCGTCGATTTCACCAATGGCGAGGCGGCGGCCGAGGCCATGCGCAGTGCAATCGAGAAAGGCGTGCGCGTCGTCTCGGGTTCGACAGGCGTGCCCGCTGAAGACCTCGAACGCGCCCGGGCGCTCTCCGAGGAGCGGGGCGTCGGGGTTATTTCGGCTTCGAACTTCGCACTCGGTGCGGTCCTCCTCGGGCACCTGGCAGGCATCGCGTCCCAGTACTTCGACTACGCCGACCTCCTCGAGAGTCACCATGAAGCCAAGGTGGACGCGCCGTCCGGCACCGCGCTCTCCATCGCGGAGTCCATGGCGCGGGGCAAGGGCGGCCCGTTTACCTCTTCTAATACGGAGAAGGAGACCCTTGCCGGCGTGCGCGGCGGCGAGTACAGCGGCATCAACGTCCACAGCGCCCGCATGCAGGGCCGAGTGGCGCGCCACGAGGTCGTATTCGGGGCTCAGGGCCAGACCCTGACGATGGTCCACGACTCGATCGACCGCGGCTCGTTCATGCCCGGAGTCGTATTGGCCATCAGGCATGTCATGACGCTGGACAGCATGGTCGTCGGTCTGGACAAGGTCCTCGGGCTGGCCGACTGACCCTGGACTGCGCGCCGGATATTGGCGTCCCGGTGGATTATCCTTGTTCTTTGCGCCTTTTGACTGACGCGCCAAAATCGCGGACGACGGACCAATGGACACAAATGATCTGAACATAGCCATCGTGGGCGCCACAGGCGCCGTCGGACGGGTAGCCCTGGAGCTACTCGAGGACCGCTCGCATCCCGCGGAGCGGCTGGTGGTGATGGCCTCCAAGCGTTCGGCCGGCAAGCGGCTGCCCTACGCCGGGGGTGAGTTGACGGTCATCGAAGCTACGCCTGCGGCCTTTGAGGGCGTCGACGCAGCTTTCATATCGGCATCTTCCGCGGTGAGCCGGGAACTGGCGCCGGAGGCGGTGAAGAGGGGCGCAATCGTGATCGACGACGGCAGCGCATTCCGCATGGAACCGTGGGTACCCCTCGTGGTGCCCGAGGTGAACGGCGCCGACGTCGAATGGCACCAGGGCGTTATCTCTATTCCAAACTGCACGACCACGCCGCTGGTCATGGCGCTCAAGGCCCTCGACAGCGTTGCCGCCATCGAACGCGTGACTGTGGCCACCTACCAGTCGGTCTCAGGCACCGGAGCGGCGGCACAGGTCGAACTGACCGACCAGTCCCGGGCGATGCTCAACGGGCAATCGTTCGAGCGTGAGGTGTATCCGCACCGCATCGCATTCAACGTACTGCCGCAGGTCGACGATTTCCTGGACGACGGCTACACGGTCGAAGAGCAAAAGATGGTCAATGAGTCTCGGAAGATCCTGCACATGCCGGATCTGCCGATGTCCTCTACCTGCGTGAGAGTGCCCGTGCAGATCTCGCACAGCGAAGCGGCGCATGTCGAATTCGCCAGGCCGCTTTCCGCCACCGAGGCGCGCGAGGCTATGCAGCGCTTCCCCGGCCTGGAGGTCGTAGACGACCCGCACAGCAGCGGCTACCCTATGCCCCATCACGCGGAGGGCCGCGACGAGGTATTCGTAGGTCGAATCAGGGAAGATGCGTCGCATCCGAGGGGCATCGCCCTGTGGCTGGCGTGCGACAACTTGCGCAAGGGAGCGGCGTTGAACGCCCTGCAAATACTGGACGAGGTGATAAGTAGGGAATGCCTGAGGCCGGCGGCTCTCACTGCCGCGGCCGCGCACGGGGGGAACGATTGAAATGGCTGAACCAGGACGGTTGCTTACAGCGATGGTTACTCCGTTCACCGAGGACGGAGAAGTGAATTACGAGCAGGCGAGGGCGCTCGCCAGCGGGCTCCTGGATTCCGGAAGCGACGGGCTCGTAATCGGGGGCACGACCGGTGAAGCGCCGTCGATGAACGACGAAGAGCGGCTGCGGCTATTCGCCGAGGTCAAGGAAGAGATCGGCGAACGCGGCGCCGTAGTCGCCGGTACCACCGACAACAACACACGCGCATCGATCGCGTTGTCGAAAGAGGCGGAAAAGGTGGGCGTGGACGCGTTATTGCTGACCGTCCCCGCGTACAACAAGCCGCCGCAAGAGGGGCTGTTCCGCCACTTCACGGCCATCGCCGAAAGTGTTTCCATACCGGGGATCCTCTACAACGTCCCCAGTCGCACGTCCCTGAACATGGAAGCCTCCACCACGCTGCGGCTAGCGCAGGTCGACAACATCATCGGCGTCAAGGAAGCGTCCAGCGATGCGGACCAGATCACCTACATAATCGACGGCGCGCCTGACGGTTTCCAGGTGTGGAGCGGGAATGACAACGAGACGTTCTCGATCATGTGCACCGGCGGTTACGGCGTGGTCAGTGTCGCCTCCAACATAATCGGACTGCAGATAAAGCACATGATGGGCCTCATCCTGGAAGGCGAGATCGAAAGCGCCGCCAAAGAGCACCGCAGGATGCTGCCGATTTTCAACGCCCTGTTCTGGGTCACCAACCCGATACCCATCAAGTACGCGGTCAACCGCGCCGGCTTCGACGCTGGAATGCCCCGGCTACCCATGACCGAGGCGGACGACGACTTCCGGGCGAGATTCGACCCGGTGATGGACCGCTACGACGTAGATTTGCCTGTCTGAAACGGCCAATAAGGGCGCGTTAAGGTCCCCTCTCCCTTGATGGAGACTTTTGCGTAACCTCCGTAAGCGTCATTCTTAGCACAGCCGAAGAATCTCCCGGCCGTCACGCTACAACGCCCGTCCCCTCTTTCCCGGACCCTTCGGCTTCGCTCAGGGTGACACAAGCGAGGTTCAGGGTGACATGTTGATAGGGATTACCGCGTGCGGAACCAGTTTGCAAGGGTCTCCTCGATGGGAGAGGGTGACGCCGGCGGCCTGGCGCACCCCTGGCGTTACGCCGCCGAGCCGTTGAAGAACGGGCGCAGCAGCATCGTTTCCTCGCGCCTGGGGCCGGTTGAGATGATGCTTGCCGGGATGGCGAGTAACTCTTCCAGCCGGCGAACGTAGGCCCGCGCCCCCTCCGGCAGGTCGGCCGGGTCCGTAAGGCCGCTCGTCGAGCCGGTCCAGCCGGGAATCTCTTCGTATACCGGCTTGCACTTGTCGAGCAAGACCGCGTCCACCGGGAACCGGTCGATCTCATGACCGTCCAGTTCGTACGCCACGCAAACTTTCAGCGACTCGAAGCCGTCGAGAATGTCGAGGCGCGTGACGATCATCGAGTCGAAGCCGTTGACGCGCACCGAGTAGCGGCCGGCGACCGCGTCGAACCAGCCGCAGCGTCTTGGACGGCCGGTGGTGGCGCCGAACTCCCCGGCCTTCTGGCGGATCTCCTCGCCGGTCTCGTCGTCCAATTCGGTAGGAAACGGCCCGCTGCCTACGCGCGTGCAATAGGCCTTGAAGACGCCTGCGACGCCGCCGAAGCTGCGAGGTCCCAGGCCGGAACCGGTCAGCGTGCCGCCCACGGTGGGGTTGGACGACGTCACGTACGGGTAGGTGCCGTGGTCCAGGTCGAGCAGGGCGCCCTGCGCGCCTTCCATGATGATGTTGTAACCGTCCGCCAGCGCATCGCCGATGATGTCTTCGGTGCGGCGAACATACGGGGCCAGGGCGGCCGCCCATCGCTTGGTCTTTTCGAATAACTCTTCCAGGTCGATGGGCTCGCCGCCGTAGATTTTCGTGATGATTTCGCTCTTGTGCGCCACGATGTCCGGCAGCCGCAATAGCAGGTCCTCCGGGTCCAGCAATTCACCCATCCGCAACCCGGCGCGGCCCACCTTGTCCACGTACGCCGGACCCACTCCCCTGCCGGTGGTGCCGATTGCGCCCTCGCCCCGCCGTTTCTCTTCCAACTGGTCCAGCGTGATGTGGTACGGCATGATCACGTGGGCGCGATCGCTGACACCCAGGTTGCCGGGCAAGCCGGCTTCGCGCGCCATCTCGATCTCCTCGATGAGGACTTCCGGGTCGACAACCACGCCGTTGCCGATGAGGTTCATGGTGTGGGGCCAGCAGATGCCTGACGGGACGAGATGGAACTTGAACGTGCCGAACTCGTTGATCACGGTGTGGCCGGCGTTATTTCCGCCCGAGTACCTGGAAACGACCGCGGCTTCCTCAGCCAGGAAGTCGATGATCTTCCCTTTTCCTTCGTCGCCCCACTGGGCGCCTATGATTGCGTATGCGGGCATTAGAACTCTCGAGCGGCGCGCCTACCGGCCCGGGCGGCAGCGCGACCGGGCCGTGCGGAATCAATTCCAAGGGCCGAATTATAGCAGCGGGCCAGTTCAATCTACGGTGGGGACGGCACTCAATTTCTCGGTGTTCGCCGCCCTGCCTTTGCCGAGTCCCGCCGACCTAACCATCCGGTTTATGCCCCCGGCCATGGGCTCGTGCGGCGGGCAGCAGTGAATGCCTTCCCGCCGTACGGGCCGGCAGTTTCTTCAGCCGAGAATTTGCAGCGGACACTCCCCCCTTTTTATGCTTACCCCATGACTCAAAATCTCCGACTTGTGCCAGGGATCTGTGCCTTAGTTACTCTGCTGTGGATAGGATGCTCACCTAGCGCCCCAATGCCACCACACGTCACGCCCATCCCTCGCGAATCCCCTGGCCCGCCCTGTCCCGACGACCCCAACCTGCTCACGACTGCGATGCTGCCCGAATTGGCAGATATGACACCCGAACAACGGGAGACGCTGGGGATCAAATGGGATGTCTGGGAGGACGAAACCGTGCGGATGGCCTCGTGGAAAGAACACACTTACTTCACCAAGTTCGCTGTGCTGCGGGAAACGCTCGACGGCTGCAGGGCAGATGAGCGCATTTGGGTCCAGGGAGACCGGCCAAATAAACCCTTTCCGAAAGACGATTAGGCGACGCGAGAGTTTTGCACCTCCCCCCGGAAGACGCCGGAATTCTTGACCCGGCCATGCGCAGCGGTTAACATTTTTAGTCTGCCCTGCTTTGAGTGGGGTCTGCCGCGTGGGGCGATTCCTGCCCTGTGCGGCCCAGCACCTTAACAACTGAAGATCGATTCTGCATTTTCCGAGTCTATGTAGTTGGTTCCTTAATGTGGGCCAAGCTACTAAGGGCGCATGGGGGATGCCTTGGCGCTAAGAGCCGATGAAGGGCGTGGCAAGTCTGCGATAAGCCTCGGTTAGCTGGCTAGCAAGCATAGCCGGGGATTCCCGAATGGGGAAACCCGTCTGCCTTCGGGTGGACACGCATGCCATGAGGCATGCGAGGTAAGTGGGGGAACTGAAACATCTAAGTACCCCGAAGAATGGAAATCAACCGAGATTCCCTTAGTAGTGGCGAACGAAAGGGGAAGAGCCCAAACCACCGGTGCCTAACGGCTGGGGCCTGAGCCCCGGTGGTGTTGTAGGGCGCAGTTGGAAGGTCCCCAGATCTTCCAGGGAGTAAGAAATCAAGAATCTAGCCGAACAGTCCTGGAAAGGCCGGCCGCAGAGGGTGATAGCCCCTTAGGCGAAAGGTTCTTGACTCCCGTCTGTGTTCCTGAGTACCACGGGACACGTGAAATCCTGTGGGAAGCTGGGGGGACCACCCTCCAAGGCTAAATACTCTTGGCGACCGATAGCGTACTAGTACCGTGAGGGAAAGGTGAAAAGCACCCCGAGAGGGGGGTGAAAGAGAACTGAAACCATGTGCCTACAAACCGCAGGAGTACGTCAAGCGCGTATGACTGCGTGCCTATTGAAGAATGAGCCGACGAGTTACTTTGCGTAGCAAGGTTAAGGCGTTTTGCGCCGGAGCCGAAGCGAAAGCGAGTCTGAACAGGGCGAGCAAGTTGCGCGGAGTAGACCCGAAACCGTGTGAGCTACCCATGGCCAGGCTGAAGTCCCTGTAACAGGGGATGAAGGGCCGAACCCGTTGAAGTTACAAATTCATGGGATGAGCTGTGGGTAGGGGTAAAATGCCAAACGAACACGGAGATAGCTGGTTCTCCCCGAAATGCATTTAGGTGCAGCCTCGGGGGTTACTTTACGGAGGTAGAGCACTGGATGGGTAAGGGGGCGTGAGCTTACCAACCCCAACCAAACTCCGAATACCGTAAAGGGTACCCCGGGAGTGAGACAGTGAAGGATAAGCTCCATTGTCGAAAGGGAAACAGCCCAGATCGCCGTCTAAGGTCCCAAAGTACATGCTAAGTGTGAAAGGGAGTGGGGTTGCAGAGACAGCCAGGAGGTTGGCTTAGAAGCAGCCACCCTTGAAAGAGTGCGTAATAGCTCACTGGTCAAGGAACCCCGCACCGAAAATAAACGGGGCTCAAGCATGTCACCGAAGCCGCGATTCCAGACCGTTCTGCGGTCCGGGAGGTAGGGGAGCGTTCCCAGGGCGTTGAAGTCGGACTGTGAAGTCCGGTGGAGCGCTGGGAAGTGAGAATGTCGGCATAAGTAGCGTCAATTCTGGTGAGAATCCAGAACGCCGAAAGTCTAAGGTTTCCTACGCTACGCTGATCGACGTAGGGTTAGGCGGGCCTAAGGAGTAGCCGAAAGGCGAATCCGATGGACAGCTGGTCAAGATTCCAGCCCCGCACTGGCCTCCGTTTGAGATGGCGGGGGGACGCGGATTGGTAGGCGCCGCATGCCTATTGGATATGGCGTGTGACTGCCCGTATGTGAGCCCTGGTGGTTAAAAGAACCGGGGCGTTCGAGCTGAGGGGCAGGCGGACCCTGTGGTATTCCACGGGGAACGGCGTTGATCCCTAGCCGCCAAGAAAAGCCTCGTCATCGAGGAGCCAGAGCGTCCGTACCGTAAACCGACACTGGTAGACAGGGGTAAGCGCCCCAAGGCGTTCGAGACAACCGTCGTTAAGGAACTCGGCAAATTAACCCCGTAACTTCGGGAGAAGGGGTGCCTCAAGGGTATTAAAGCTACGCGCCCAAAGCCCTTGAGGCCGCAGATAACAGGCTCAAGCGACTGTTTACCAAAAACACAGGTCCGTGCTAAAGCGAAAGCTGATGTATACGGGCTGACGCCTGCCCAGTGCCGGTAGGTTAAGGGGCGGAGTGCAAGCTCCAAACCGAAGCCCCGGTGAACGGCGGCCGTAACTATAACGGTCCTAAGGTAGCGAAGTCCCTTGTCGGGTAAGTTCCGACCCGCACGAATGGCGTCACGACTTGAGCACTGTCTCAACGACGGACTCGGTGAAATTGCAGGACCCGTGAAGATGCGGGTTACCCGCGGCAGGACAAAAAGACCCCGTGGAGCTTTACTGCAACTTGGCATTGGTTCGAAATTAAAACTGTGTAGGATAGGCGGGAGACGTTGAAGCCTGGGCGCCAGCCTGGGCGGAGTCGACCTTGAAATACCGCCCTTTCTTAGTTTTTGATCTAACCCCGGCGCAACCGGGGAACAGTGTCTGGTGGGCAGTTTGACTGGGGCGGTCGCCTCCCAAAGAGTAACGGAGGCGCCCAAAGGTCACCTCAGGCTGGATGGAAATCAGCTAAAGAGTGTATTGGCATAAGGTGGCTTGACTGCGAGACCTACAAGTCGAGCAGGGACGAAAGTCGGGCAAAATGATCCCACGGTACCGAGTGGAAGGGCCGTGGCTTAACGGATAAAAGCTACCCCGGGGATAACAGGCTTATCTCGCCCAAGAGTTCACATCGACGGCGAGGTTTGGCACCTCGATGTCGGCTCGTCGCATCCTGGGGCTGAAGGCGGTCCCAAGGGTCGGGCTGTCCGCCCGTTAAAGCGGCACGCGAGCTGGGTTCAGAGCGTCGTGAGACAGCTCGGTCTCTATCCGCCGTGGGCGTAGGACACTTGAGGGGATCTGCTCCTAGTACGAGAGGACCGGAGTGGACTGATCAATGGTGTGCCGGTTGTGGCGCCAGCCGCATTGCCGGGTAGCTACATCGGGAAGGGATAAGCGCTGAAAGCATCTAAGCGCGAAACCCACCCCAAGATGAGGTGTCCCATCCGTCTTAGGACGGAGTAAGGCCTCCGGGAGACTACCGGTTAGATAGGCCGCATGTGTAAGGACGGCAACGTCCTGAGCTAAGCGGTACTAATCGGCCGAGGGCTTGGCCCACATTGAGGAACCGCTACGTGGGCTCGGAAATTGCAGAATCGATCGAAACGTGTCGTCCGAAGCATCTTGTTTGGACTCGTGACCCATTCCGGGGAACGGCCGTCAGGGTGCACGGACCGCACAAGCTTTGCGGGGTGGAGCAGTGGCAGCTCGTCGGGCTCATAACCCGAAGGTCGTAGGTTCGAATCCTACCCCCGCGACCATGAAGACCACCCCGTCGCGTGTCGGCCTTCCAGGGCCGGCGCCGGGGCGGGCATATATTTCAGTCCCTTGGTGGTTGGAGCATGGTGGAACCACCCGTTCCCATCCCGAACACGGAAGTGAAACGCCATAGCGCTGACGATACTGCACTTGTGAGGGTGTGGGAAAATAGGTCACCGCCAGGGGGCTAAATTATTTGAGAGGCCGGAATCATCCGGCCTCTTTTTTGTTGGGGCCGGCGGGCGCTAACCACGGTTTGTGTTAACCTGCCTCGTTGCCATGAGCGGGCATGTTTAGAGGACGTTCAGACAAGCTAGGCCCGTCCGAAAGACTCAACGTACATTGAAATTGACCGGTTTCACACTCTACTGAGCGGACTTGGATTCACTAACAGCGACATGCTGACGGCATCAAAGGACACGATGGAATTCGGTGAACTTACGGAGGTGGATTTGCGCCAAGTGTGGCCACATGAAGCGCACAAATTCACGCCATGGCTCTCACAAAACTTGGGGCGGCTTTCTAGCGTGATCGGCATACCGATCGAATTGGTCGACACTGAAATAGCCGTCGAACAATTTTCCGCGGATATAGTTGGCTACAACCCGGTCGACGGAAGTCGTGTGCTCATCGAAAACCAGTTGGAGGTTTCCGACCACAAACATCTGGGACAGATTCTGACTTACCTGGCCGCTACTGAAGCGCAAACCATCATATGGGTCGCCAGTACATTCGCTGACGCGCACCTCTCAGCTGTCCGTTGGCTAAATGAACATACTGCCGAACCGTTCTCGTTCTTCGCGGTACAAGTCCGTGTGGTGCAGATCGCAAATTCGCCGAAGGTGCCGCTATTTGAAGTGATAGAGCGACCAAGCCAATGGGATCGTCGGCTTCGCGAGTCAATTGTGGGCGGGCTGAGCGAAATGGGCGAGTTTCGACGGGAATTTTGGTCTTGCTTCGCCAAGCGCCACCCTGAGGACGGTATCCCTGAAGGATATGCAGGTAGCGCCGCCCGATTTCGGATCGATTCGGCAGACCTGAATATCGCGGCCTATGTGGCCAAGGGCGGAGTTGGCGTATCGCTACGAGGTGCGTCGGGTGAACCACACGAAGACGTGCTGGAGCGGCTAATGCGTTTCGAGAAAGCCCTTAAGGATGAACTTGGCGTCACGATTGGCGATGGAACCGCTTGGGGCACGTTCGCATACACCACATTCGATTTGGATACGCGTAACCGGGAGAACTGGCCTGTTTTAACAGATTGGCTGCACCAAAAAATCGCCGAATATCGACAGGTAATTGAATCCAATTCGTCCAACGTTGTCTAACCTGCCTCCGCGCCCGGAGAATGGCTTCAACCCCGTAGCCGAGCAAGTTTACTCTCGCGAGGTGGAAGCCCTGCCGCATTGGGAACCAGCCACCTGAGCGTAACGCCCCCCGATTCACCCTCTCCCCGTTGTCCGCAGTTGCCCCAATCCACTATCATCGCAGCGCATCCGCGCCGTCTTACTAAACGGGCCCCGCGCGTAAATCGGTCGGGGAACTGCCATCAAACGCGGATCGATCCCACAGAAACACCGGGCCACAGGCAATTCTCATGAGTAACAACATCCGAGTTCTCCACTATCTCAACCAGTTCTTTGGCGGCATTGGCGGCGAGGAGCATGCCAACGCGCCTCCCGAAGCGCAGGACGGTCCGGTCGGACCTGGACGGCTGTTGCAGTCGATGCTGCAGGCCGCCGGCGGCGGATCTGTTGTCGGCACGATTGTGTGCGGCGACAACTACATCGTCGAGAACGAACAGGCGGCCATCGACGCCATCGGGGACATCTTCGAGCAGTACAAGCCGGACCTCGTCGTTGCCGGCCCAGCGTTCGATGCCGGGCGTTATGGGGTCGGATGCGCGCTGGTGTGCAGGGCAGCCACCGAACGCGGCATCCCGGCCATCACCGGCATGCACCCGGAAAACACCGGTGTGCTCACACACCGGCTCCACATCACGGCCGTCCCCACGAGCACGGAGGCGTCCGGCATGCAGCCCGCCATCCAGGCCATGGTCAGCCTCGGAGTCCGGCTGGCGGCCGACGAAGAGCTTGGCTCCGCGGTGGATGAGGGCTATATACCCCGCGGCATCCGCAAGGAGAAGATGCACGATCTGAACGGGGCCGACCGTGCATTCGACATGATGATGGCCAGGGTGGCTGGCGAGGAATACGTGTCAGAGGTCCTCGTGCCCGGCTATGAGAACGTCGCCCCGGCGGCGCCGATCAAGGACATCTCCAGCGCCAACATCGCGTTGGTCACCAGCGGTGGCCTGGTTCCCAAAGGCAACCCCGACAACCAGGTAGGCGGACGGGCCCGGGACTTCTTCAGCTATCCGATCGACGGGCTCGACCGCCTGAGCACCGACGACTGGGAATCGGTGCACATGGGCTTTAGCACCGTGCACCTGAACACCATCGACCCCAGCTACGTCCTGCCACTCCCGATCGTGCGCGACATGGAAGAAGAAGGCGTGATCGCAAGCGTATACCCGAACTTCCTTTCGACCACAGGCAACGGCACACCGGTCACGACGGCTCGGCGCATGGGCTCGGAGATCGGCCAGGAACTGAGGGAAGCGGGGATCGACGGCGTGCTCCTAGTGGCTACCTGAGGGAGTTGTAATCGTTGCGGCGCAACGATGGCGAAAGAGATCGAGCGAGAGGGCATTCCGGTGGCCATGATGACCGCCCTGCCCGTCATTCCGCTCTCGGTGGGGGCCTCCCGCGTAATAAGAGGAGTGCGGGTTGAGCACGTGTGCGGCGACCCCAGGCTGACCCCGGAACTAGACCGGCGGCTGAGCAGGCGCATCGTCGAGACCGCGCTGGAGGCCCTGCAGACCGAGGTGGACCAGCCGACGCGGTTCGTCCCGCCCGAAGAGCCAGTCGCAGAGGTGGCAACCAGTGCAGTATGAACGCGCTTCGTTCCCGGTAAGCGGCCTCGCCTCGGGAAGCCGCACGGAGTTACGGGACGGCGTCCTTCACGTCGACCGCGAAGAACTCGAGGCGCTGGCTCTCGAAGACCAGGACATCGTCCGGGCACGCGTCCAGCTTGCGTCCCCCGGAGACTCCGCACGCGTAATCAACTGGCGGGACATCGTCGAACCCATCGTGAAGGTCGACGGCCCCGGCACGGTCTACCCTGCCGTATTCGGCAGACCGGCCGACCAGGTCGGCGAGGGCCGTACCAACAGGTTGGCCGGCGTCGCGGTTGTCCAGTGCGCCGATCCGTCCGGCCTTACGCACGAGGAACGGACGTGGCCGCCGCTACGCGCCCCCGGTTCATTTATCGACAAGTCTGGGCCAGGCGGCCAAAGGCCTTACGGCTGGCTCCACAACGTCTGCGTCGAACTCGAGACACGCGACGGGCTGACCGGCGACGACTGGCATTCGGCCGTCGGCAGGGCCACGCTGAAAGTTGTGGACCGTCTTGCCGAGACCACGCTGGACGCCGAACCGGCCGACGTCGAGGCGTTCGACACTTCCCCCGCGGCCGGTAAGGACGGCGTCGTGAACATCTTCGTGCTCGCCTCCGACGAGTGGTTCTGCGGCGCCCGATCCGTCCTGGGGACCTCCATATACGGCCAGACCCGGCTGTCTGCCCCCTGGCTGATCAGCCCCACCGAGCTGTTCGACGGCGCGGTCTACCACTCCGGCCACTCCGGCAGCACGTGGGCAATGACCAACAACCCGTTGGTCCTGAAAATGGCGCGCGAACACGGCGTGACGTGCAACTACATCGGCGTGATCGTCCAACGATCCAACTGGACTTTGCAGACCGAAAAGGACCTGATGGCCGACCGCCTGGCCCACCTGGTGAAGAGCCTGGGCGCGAAGGGCGCGGTCCTGACGACCGACATACGCGGCCAGCGGTTCGTCGAGACCATCTTGGGCGTACGCGCGTGCGAGCGCGCGGGGATCCCGACCATCCTGCTCACACAGGAAGAGGACAACGAAGACGGGACCGCCCCTCCCCTGCTGATGTCGGCGCCTGAAGTGGTGTCCGTCGTTAGCACCGGCACGGGCGGCCAGGAAGAACCGTTCCCCGCCGTCGACAGGGTGATCGGGGCGTTCGGTGACGGCAACGGCTGGGAAAAGGCGCAGCCCCCAATCCACGGTCAATACGGTCAGGCCTACTACAACGACCTGTACGGATTCGGTAACCAGGGGCGCGTAGACTACTGACAATTTGGGTAAACTATCGGCGCGCACTATTGACCCAGGAGGTTTCGACGTGTCATTGATCAAAAGAAGTTCGGGCTTGGTAGCCCTTCTGTTGGCTGGAGTGATCGTATTTGCGATCGCGTGCGGTGGGGAAACGGTTGAACCGGGCGCGCCGCTGCAGCCGGAGGATCCCGTAGCCGGGGCTCCCGCAAAGCCGGCCGAACCGGCAATACCAGCCGCGACGGCGATGCCGGCGATGGAAGCGAAGCCCGCTGCCACCGCAATGCCGGCGGCCACCGCAATGCCCAGCAAGCCGGAAGACGGCATGATGATGAAGCCCAAGGGTGGCGGGACCCTGGTCGTAGGCATGGCCAAGGTCGATCCGCCGATATTCCTGCCGTCGCAGTCGGCGTTCTCATCCGCGGTGTTCAACGCCGCCTCCGGAGTCTTCGAAAGCCTCGTCAGGTACACCTACGTCGCGCCTCCGGAACTGGGTATCGAGAGTTCCGAGGGAATTGCGACCGACTGGGTCTACGACATTCCCAGCGGCACCATCACGTTCACAATTCGTGATGGCGTGATGTTCCACGACGGCTGGGGAGAACTCACCGCGGACGACATAGCGTTCAGCTTCAACGACGCCATCCGGGAAGACAGCAACTTTGGCCGCGCAGGCGAGCTGAAGCGCTACATGGACCGGTGGGAAGTCATAGACAAGAACACCGTCGTGCTCCACATCAAGGACGTGATCGACCCCAACTGGTGGCAGGCCCAGGCCCAGACCAACGGCAACCACGTTCCCCTGGTCAGCAAGAAGTTCTACGAGGAAAACGGAGAGGCAGCCGCGGTCACCTCGATGGTCGCGACCGGCCCCTTCCAGGTCCGCTCCTGGGTGGGCGGTGAAGAGTTGATCGCCGACGCAGTCAAGGACCATTGGCGCGGCGGCCCGATTATCGACTCTATCCGTTACGTGGAACTGCCCGAAGAATCGACGCAGCGTGCGGCTTTCGAGACCGGAGACGTCCACATCATCCGGCCCTCGCTGAAGTTCATCAAGCCGACTCTCGAAGCTGTTCCGGGCGCTTACACCGTGCAAACGGACAGGGGTACCGGCCAGTCGATCATCTTCAGCGGTAACTACTACGCCGAAATCTGGCCCGACACTGGAGAAAATATCTTCCCCAGGGACGGGTTCAAGCCGGATGCCGACCACCCGTGGATCGGCGACCCGACGAATCCCGGGCACTACGAGGACGCCCGAAATGTTCGCTGGGCGCTCGCCATGGCCATCGACCGCGATCTGGTCAACGACGTAGCGCTCGACGGACTCGGATTCCCGACGTACACGAACGCCGGATTCCTGCCCGGAGACCCCGGCTGGAATGACGAGTGGTTTATCCCCTTCGACACCGCAAAGGCAAAGGAGCTTCTGGCGGGCGCCGGCGTGCCGGACTGCTTCCACATGGTCCTGCAAATAGCTCCGGATCTGCCCGTTCTGATTACCCCGGACGTGGGCAACGTGGTGGCGCAGATGTGGACCGAGCTTGGGTGCGACATAGAGATCTCCAACGTCGCTTACTCGGCCAACCGGCCGCGCCTCGTGGACCGTTCGATGGACAACCCGTGGTTGATGCAGTCGGAGTCCTACGGTTTCCTCTACCAGTCGAAGTTCCACTCAATGATTCCTTCGGCAGGCTTCAACTACGGAATCGAGCTGCCCAACGACGTGGCGCAGCCCTGGTACGACAACCGCGAGATCATCAGCGAAAGCCAGTTGATCCAGAACAACGCGGTGGTCCAGGAATGGCTGTCGCACAACCGTCTCGTGGCCCCGGTAGTCCAGCGTGTCCTGTTCTGGACGGTCCGGCCCGAAGTGGTCGAATGGACTCCGCACTTCGGCGGATTCAACTCACCTGAAACAGTGGTGCTGTCACAGTAATCGCGACCGCAAACCCCAGCCGGCGCGCCTCCGGGCGCTCCGGCTGGGGCTGAGCAACCCGGGCATAAGGTCCGGGCAAGAAACGACCGGGCGATCGCCGCGCCTCGGGGCCTGCAAGGGGCCGAAGCGGCAACGCCCGTGCTGTTTCCCGCCAGTCCTCGGGTAGCTGGTATTCTCACGATTCAACCAGCCGTTCAAGGAATGCAGCGCCATTGAGGAAGTTCATATTCAGGCGGTCCATCTACATGGTGGTCGTGGTGTTCGCCGCGACCGCTCTTGTTTTTGGGCTGTCCCGCGTTAACGGCGATCCTCGACATGTTCTCCTGGACGAGTACACGAGCAAAGAACAGTGGGACGCGTGGGGCGAAAAGCTCGGCCTGGACAAGCCGCTGATCGTCCAATACGGCATCTGGGTGGGTAATGCCGCCCGAGGGGATTTCGGTCAGTCCCTGGGCCACCGGACAAACTCGCTGGACGTCATCCTCAAGCGCATCCCCGGGACCCTCCAACTCACCGCCGGAGCGTTCGTCTTTGCATCCATTGTGGGCGTGCCGTTGGGCGTGTTATCCGCCGTCCGGCGCGGATCGGCATTGGACTACATAGGCCGTACGTTTGCGCTCTTTGGCCAGGCGCTGCCGCCATTCTGGCTCGGGATCATGCTGATACTGATATTTGCGGTTGAACTCGAGTGGCTGCCGACGTTCGGCCGTGGCGGAGTCAAGCACTACGTACTCCCATCCATCACCCTGGGCTGGCTCGCCGCGTCCGGATACCTGAGGCTTATGCGTTCAGCGATGCTGGAAGTGCTCGACTCGGAATTTGTGAAGTTCGCCCGCGCCAAGGGCGTCAACTCCCAGCGAATCATCTGGAAACACGCGCTCCGCAACGCCATGCTGGCGCCCTTGACCTACGCCGGACTGCTCCTCGCCGGGCTGATCACGGGCACCGTCGTTACCGAGACCGTTTTTGCCTGGCCGGGGCTGGGAAGGCTGGCGGTGCAGTCGGTGTTCGCCAACGACTTCCCGGTTATGACCGGCGTCGTGATGTTGTTCACGGTGGTCTATGTCGCGTTGAACTTCCTGGTGGACATCGCGTACGCCTACCTCGACCCGAGAATCAGGTACTACTAGGTCATGTCTACGGTCGAGGAATCGGTCGCCATCGAACTCGACGCGCGGCGTTTTGGGATACTCGGCGCGTTCTGGCGCTTCATGCGCCGCTGGCCGGTCATCCCCGGGGTCATCCTGGTAGTCATGATCGTCTGCGCCATATTTGCGCCCCTTCTGACCACTCACAACCAGGAGTTCGGCAACCTTAGAGCGATAAACGTGCCACCTTCCTGGCTTGAAGGTGGGACCCTGGAGTACCCGCTGGGGACGGATCCCCTGGGCCGTGACATCCTGACGCGCATTATCTACGGGGCCCGGATTTCGCTACAGGTTGCGGCGATCGTACTTGTGTTTGGCGCGGTAGGCGGAGCGGTGATCGGCCTGATCTCCGGCTACTTCGCCGGGCAGGTAGACGAGCTGCTGATGCGCTTCGTCGATCTTTCTCTCGCCATCCCCTTCATCCTTGTCGCGCTAACCGTCCTCATAGTGCTCGGGCAGAGCCTCGAAGTCATAATTTTGCTGCTGATCATGTTCAGTTGGGGCGGGTTCGCCCGCCAGGTTCGCGCCGAGACGCTTTCCCTCCGTACCCTGGACTACGTCGCGCTCGCCAAGGTGGCCGGTGCGGGTCCGCTCCTCATACTCTCCAAGCACATCCTGCCGGGCGTGATCAACACGATCATCGTGGTAGCCACGTTGCAGGTGGGGTCGCTCATACTTACTGAATCGATCTTGAGTTTCCTCGGTGTCGGCATCCCCGCGCCAACACCTGCATGGGGTGTCATGGTTTCCGACGGTCGGGACTATCTCGATACCGCGTGGTGGGTGGCCCTCTTCCCGGGTTTGGCGATTTTCCTGACAGTGTTGGCGTTCAACTTCCTGGGAGACTGGTTCAGGGACAGGTTCGATCCCCGGCTGAGGCAACTCGCAAGCTGAACCATGCCGCGTCCGCGGCGAACGTCGGGCACGAGTCCCGCCGGGCAAACGGTGGCCAAAATTGGAATATCGCCGACAAAGCGCAATACACGCGCAACACCCAACGGCATATAATGGCCCCAACGTATCGGTCCACACATTAAGAGAAACGTATTGACTTCCAACACCGAAACAACAGCAGACAAGCCTGCCGAAACCAAAGTCGAGGACGCCCCGCAGGGCGAAGAGACTATGGCCGGCCTGCTTGAGGAATATGTCCCTACAAAAGCGCTGCGCCGCGGTGAAATAATCGACGGCAAGGTGATGAGCAAGAGCGGGGAGGGAGTCCTCGTGTCCATCGGGTACAAGTCCGAAGGGTTTGTGCCTGTCAAGGAAATGCGTTCGGTTGAACCCGAGACGCTACAAGAGTTGGGTCCGGGGGACGAGATCATCGTCTATGTGATCAACCCGGAAGGGCCGGACGGGGCCTCCATTCTCTCCATAGACCGGGCAAGGGGCGAACAGGGCTGGCGAACGCTCGAGAAGGCCATGGATGCCAACGAGACGGTCCACGGGAAGATCATCGGATCAAACCGCGGCGGCGCCGTGGTCGAAGCGGAGGGCGTGCAAGGCTTCATCCCCCTTTCGCAACTGGTGGGTCCGGCGAGGGAACTGTACGTGCCGGGCGGCGAGCCGCCGAAGGAAGGCTTCATCGGCATGGAGGTCGAGTTCAAGATCATCGAACTCAACCGCCGCCGGAACCGGGCGATCTTCTCCGAAAGGGCCGCGTTGCAGGCCTGGAAGCAAATCCAGAAGATGCGGCTGGTCCAGGAATTGTCCGAAAACGAGATACGTCGCGGGCGTGTTGCCGGAATCTCTAACTTTGGCGCATTCGTAGACCTGGGTGGGGCAGACGGACTGATCCACATATCGGAGCTGTCCTGGGAACAGGTGAATTCCCCCGAAGACGTGGTGCACGTCGGCCAGGAGTTGGATGTCTTCGTACTCAAGGTGGACAGGGAAAACCTGAAGATAGCCTTGAGCCTCAGGCGACTGCAACCGGAGCCCTGGGATGAAGTGGGATCGAAATTCCACGTCGGCCAGGTGGTGAAGGGCAAGGTCACGAAGCTCGCGAACTTTGGCGCTTTCGCCCGCATAGACGGCGGAATCGAGGGACTGATACACATTTCCGAACTCAGCCACCAGGTAATCAAGCATCCAAGGGATGTCGTGTCCGAGGGCGACGAGTTCGATTTGCGTATCATACGTATTGAACCCGAACGGCGAAGGCTGGGGCTGTCCCTGAAACAGGCCCAGACGATTGATACAGTGGCCGTGTCGTCCGGCCATGGCGGGAGCCAGGAAAACTTCGACGACATATTCGGCAGCAACCCATGATCCGAACAGTCGATCACGGATAGCTAACAAGGCGGCGCAGCCGAGCAAAGAAGGCTGAACATGCCCAGCAGGTTCGAAAAATTCTCCGAGAGAGCTCGCAGAGTCCTGTCGTTGGCACAGGAGGAAGCGCAGCGCTTCAATCACAACTACATCGGCACTGAGCACATCCTGCTTGGACTGGTCCGTGAGACGGAAGGTGTGGCGGCCAAGGTCCTCGCCAACCTCAGCGTCGAACTTGTCAAGGTCCGCTCCGCCGTCGAATTCATCATTGGACGGGGCGAACGGCCCACGCCCGGCGAGATCGGACTTACCCCGCGGGCGAAGAAGGTCATCGAGTTAGCGGTCGACGAGGCCCGCCGGCTCGGCCACCACTACATCGGCACCGAGCACCTCCTCATAGGCCTGATGCGCGAGGGAGAGGGAGTGGCCGCCGGGGTGCTCGAAAGCCTGGGGGTTTCGCTCGACAAGGTCAGAGCGGAGACCAACCGCATCCTTTCCCAGAGCGCAAGCCAGTCCAGTTCCCAGACACGGCAGAGTAATCGCACGCCGACGCTCGACGAACTCGGCGCAGACCTGACCCAACTCGCCCGCGACGACAAATTGGACCCCGTGGTCGGCCGCATGGACGAATTGAACCGTGTGATACAGATCCTTAACCGCAGGACCAAGAACAACCCTGTGCTCATCGGCGAGCCCGGCGTCGGCAAGACGGCCATCGTCGAAAAGCTGGCGCAGTCCGTGATTGAGGGCGAGGTCCCGGAAAATCTATCCGGCAAACGGGTGGTGACCCTGGACATGGGCGCGCTCGTCGCCGGGACCAAGTACCGCGGCGAGTTCGAAGAACGCCTGAAAAAGGTCATCACGGAGTTGAAGTCCGCAGGCAACTGCGTGCTGTTCATCGACGAGATGCACACGATGGTGGGCGCCGGCGCCGCAGAAGGCGCGGTGGACGCAGCGAATATCCTCAAGCCGTCGCTGGCGCGCGGCGAACTGCAGGTGGTGGGCGCCACCACGTCTGACGACTACCGCAAGTACGTCGAGCGGGACCCGGCCCTCGAGCGCCGGTTCCAGCCTGTGTACGTAGACCCCCCGGACGTGACGCACACCGTGGATATCCTCCGCGGCGTGAAGGACCGCTACGAGGAACACCACGGACTCGAAATTTCCGAGGAGGCCCTCGAAGCCGCGGCACAGCTGGCCGAACGTTACATAGCCGACCGCCAGATGCCCGACAAGGCGATTGACCTCATCGACGAAGCGGCTTCCCGAGTGCGTATCCGGAACAGCATGACGCCGCAGCCGCTCAGGGTGGCGAACAAGGAACTGGAGAACGTCAGAAGGCAAAAGGACCAGGCCATCGCCGACCAGAAGTACGAAGTGGCCGCTCGACTCCGGGACACGGAACTCAAGCAGGTGACGGTGGTCGAAGATCTCGACCGGGAGTGGAAAGAGGCACAGCCCACTGAGAGCGTCCTGGTCACACCCGACGACATCGCCGAAGTGGTCAGCATGTGGACGCGCATTCCCGTTAAGAGGCTCGACGTCGAGGAAAGCGAGCGCCTCCTGCGCATGGAGGAAACCCTCCACAGCCAGGTCGTGGGCCAGGACGAAGCTGTAAACATGATCGCCCGCGCGGTGCGCAGGGCGAGGGCCGGCATCAAGGACCCGAAACGGCCCATCGGAGCGTTTCTGTTCCTCGGCCCGACGGGAGTCGGCAAGACGCACGTCGTCAAGAAACTCGCTGAATTCCTCTTCGGATCCGAAGACATGATGGTCCGGCTCGACATGTCGGAATACATGGAGCGGCACTCGGTGGCAAGGCTGGTCGGCGCGCCGCCCGGGTACATCGGGTTTGACGAGGGCGGCCAACTCACCGAAGCGGTGAGGCGACATTCGTACACGGCCATTCTGCTCGACGAGATCGAAAAGGCCCACGAAGACGTGTTCAACGTCCTCCTGCAGATCTTCGAAGACGGTCAACTCACCGACTCGAAGGGTCGCAAGGTGGACTTCAAGAACACGCTCATCATCATGACGTCCAACCTTGGGTCGGACCTGATCCGGCGTGACAGCTTCCTGGGGTTCTCCGGTACTTCTGTGGAAGATACGTCTGAGCGGGACTACGAGCGGATGAGGGACAAGGTGCTGGACGAGGTGAAGCGAAACTTCAAGCCCGAGTTCCTTAACCGGATCGACTCAACCGTGGTGTTCCACGCCCTGGACAGGGACCAGATCCTCGAAATCGTTGACCTGATGTTGCAGGAACTGCAGGCGAAGGTCCTCGAAAAGGACCTGGTGCTACAGGTAACCGACGCCTGCCGCGAGTGGATCGTCGACAACGGGTTCGACCCCAAGTTCGGCGCGCGACCCCTGCGCAGGCTCATACAGGACAAACTTGAAGACCAGTTGTCCGAGGACTTGCTGCGCGGCGAATTCAAGCCGGGCGACGTGGTCGAAGTCGATATCGACAAGGACGGCGTGGTCTCAATAACGGCGCCGAACTCCCGCACCAGGCAAAAAGAGGCCACCGCCAGCTGACCCGCCGCCGGAGCCCTTCTCAGCGTAATCGGTTCGCGGCAGACGTCGACTACACCGATTACCACTGAGGAGGTGGGAGCAATGGGCATGCATAACCCTCCCCATCCAGGCGAGATCATAAGGCACGAGTGCCTTGAACCACTGGGCTTGACGGTCACGCGGGCGGCGCAAGGGCTTAGAGTAACGCGTCAGGCACTGTCTGACCTGGTGAATCAGAAGGCTGGCGTTTCGGTGGAGATGTCTTTTCGCTTGTCCCAGGCGTTTGGCTCCACGCCAGAGACGTGGCTCGGTATTCAGACTGCACATGACCTGTGGCAGGCCCGGGATCGGGCCAAGGAAATCAAGGTTGAGGACTTCAAGGCTACCGCGCTGACCTAGAATTAGGTTGGCCGGGGCGGGGGCATGATCTGGTGACCTCAGGGAATGCCGACGCACAGCCAAAACGCATAAACTGCATCCACGGTCACCAATCTAGGCAGTAGTACACTTGGCGCCGCGGAAGGGATGATCCCTTTAATCGGTGGCAACCTTGCCCGCATGTGAGCGAAATGGTCCAGAACGGGAACATACGCACTACGGAAATTGCGCTGGAGTCCCCCGGTTTTTCCGATCGCGCCGATGATCTCGGTCGCAAGGAAGAGGCGCTGGTGGCCATGCTGCGCCGTCTCGGTTCCGTGATCGTCGCGTATTCCGGTGGAGTCGATTCGGCGTACCTGGCCGACGTTTGCCACGAAGTGCTCGGGGACCAGTCATTGGCGGTAACCGCCGCGTCGGCGAGCGTAGCCCCGGACGAACTTGCGGCCGCCATTGCCCTTGCATCGGTGCGGGGATGGCGGCACAAGGTAATCGCCACGGGCGAAATGGAAGAACCGGGGTACGCAGAAAATGGCCCCAGGCGCTGTTTCTTCTGCAAGACGGAGTTGTACACCCAGTTGGGCGAAATGGCCGCCGCCATGGGCAACCCCACCATAGCCAATGGGACCAACGCCGACGATCTGGGCGACTACCGGCCCGGCCTCGAGGCCGCGGCTAACTACAGGGTGGTCTCTCCCCTGGTCGAATCCGGCATGACCAAGGACGACATACGGGCGCTCTCACGGGCACGCGGCCTGCCCACGTGGGACAAGCCGGCCCAACCGTGCCTGTCCTCCCGCATACCGTACGGAACGCGGGTGACCGTCGAATCGCTCGCTCGCATCGGGCGCGCGGAACGCGCCCTGAAGGGCCTGGGCTTCCGGGAACTGCGCGTCCGCCACTACGGCGAGTTGGCGCGCGTCGAGATCGCCAGGAGCGAGATGGCCAGCCTCGATTCGAACGGCCTGAACGAGCGCGTCATTGAAGCGGTACGCTCCGCCGGGTATACGAATGTGGAGATCGACCCGCGGGGGTTCCGTTCCGGCAGCCTCAACGCAGCGATAGTCAGGCGGTCGAAGTCACCAGACCCGGCCCCGGCTGCGAACTGAACCGGGCCTGCGCAGCCATGGCGGGCAAAACGGTCGCCTATCTCGACATGATCGGGGGCGTGAGCGGGGACATCCTGCTCGGCGCAATGCTAGACGCCGGCCTATGCCTCGACGATCTACGCTCCCAACTGGCAAAGCTGCCGGACCGCGGTTACGACCTTGCAACCGATCGCGTGAAGCGCGGCGCCCTTGACGCTACCCTGCTTCACGTGAATCTCGATGACGATGGCCGAAGGCCTCGCGGCTTTGCAGATTTCACCGCGTCAATCCGGCAATCCGGACTGTCGGATGCCACGAAACAGACCGCCGGACGCATATTCGACGCGCTGGAGAATGCGGAGACCGCCGCGCATGGCGGAACACCGGGACACCTCCACGAACTCGCGACGGTGGACACCATGGTCGATGTGGTAGGGGCCGTCGCGGGCCTTGAACTGCTAGGCGTCGACAAGCTGCACGCGTCACCCTTCCCTGCCGGTTCCGGCAGCGCAAGGTCCGAACACGGCCCCATGGCGGGAGTGTCCCCGGCGACCATGGCCATATACCAATCGACGGGCGCTCCCGTACGCGCCGGTGGAGGGACGGCCCCGCCGGGCGAGACGGTTACGCCGACCGGAGCTGCAATAGTCACGGCCGTCGCAGAATTCAGTCCCGTGTCCATCACCATCAGCCGTACCGGCTACGGCGCTGGACAAAGGGACCCGTCTTCGCACGCCAACGTCGCCGGGCTGTGGTTGGGCGAGGAAGTGGGCAGCGCCGCGAACGCGGCTCCGATTGCAACGGGGCTGACGCTCCTGGAAACGAACATCGACGACATGTCCGGCGAACTGTTCGGGCACGTGCAGGAAAGACTCTTCGAATTGGGCGCAAGGGACGTCTGGTTCACGCCCATTCAGATGAAGAAGAACCGCCCGGGCATACTGCTCTCGGCCCTCTTGCCGGACGACATCGCCGACAGTTCCGCCAACCTGCTGTTTGCGGAAACCTCCACTTTCGGCATCCGCCGCCGGCCGGTCGATCGCTACGAGGCGGAACGCGAACTGGTTGAGTTCGAATCGTCTTTGGGGCCGGTGACCTTGAAGCTCAAGAAGCAACACGGTAAAGCCATCCAGGTCGCTCCCGAGTACGAGGACTGCCGCCGGATAGCGGCCGAGCACGGCCTCGGCCTGGCCGAGGTCATGGACCGCATACGCCGTGAAGCGCATTCGATCTGAACGGTGAGAACCGGGGCCGCAGTCGCGGCCTCCCTCGGCCGTTTCCGAAATCGTTGACGATCCACCGGACCGGTGACTACCATCGAAACAGCACCCGGCCTGAACATGCCCCAGTGGCGCAGTGGCAGCGCAGGCGATTTGTAATCGCCAGGTCGGTGGGTTCGAATCCCCCCTGGGGCTCCACACAGGCTGTTCTTGGGCAGGTTTCTAGCCCTACGAGATTCGTATTTTGAACGGCAATCGCGTTATTCGCTGTGCTACTATTCAAGATTGGGCAGGGGTGGGTGAGTGGTTAAAACCAGCAGACTGTAAATCTGCCGCCGTATCGGCTACGCAGGTTCGAATCCTGCCCCCTGCACCACGGAACGCCCACACTAATGAGGCCGAGCGAGGGCCCACATAGCTCAGCGGTAGAGCGCGTTCTTGGTAAGAACGAGGTCCCCAGTTCAAGTCTGGGTGTGGGCTCCAAACCAAAAATACGGCGCCCTGCGCAGCGCGCCAGCGATACAATAAAAGGCAGAACTGAATCTGCCGAACAGGAAAACGATAATCGGAGGCCCCGGAAAGAATGGCAAAACAGGTTTTCGACCGCACAAAGCCCCACGTAAACGTGGGAACGATCGGGCACGTCGACCACGGTAAGACGACGCTCACCGCAGCCATTTCAAATGTGCTCGCCAATTTGAAGACCGCTGGACAGGACGTCGAGGTCAAAGGGTTCGATGAGATCGACAACGCTCCCGAGGAACGGGAACGCGGTGTCACCATCGCAATCACCCACGTGGAGTATGAGACCGAGAACCGGCACTACGCCCACGTCGACTGCCCGGGACACGCCGACTACATCAAGAACATGATCACCGGCGCCGCCCAGATGGACGGCGCAATTCTCGTGGTAAGCGCCCCCGACGGCCCCATGCCCCAAACGCGAGAACACATCCTCCTCGCCCGGCAGGTAAACGTGCCCCGCATCGTGGTCGCCCTCAACAAGGTCGACATGATGGACGACGAGGAACTCCTGGAGCTCGTCGAACTCGAAATCCGAGAACTCCTCAGCCTCTACGACTTCCCGGGCGACGACATCCCGGTCGTGCAGGTCAGCGCCCTCGATGCGCTGGAACACTCTAGCGACCTCGAGCACTCGTCGGTCAAGCAGGTGCTTGAACTGATGGAGCAGGTTGACGACTACATCCCGATACCCGAGCGGCCGGTTGACCTGCCGTTCCTCATGCCCGTCGAAGACGTGTTCGGCATCAAGGGCCGCGGCACCGTCGTGACCGGCCGGATCGAGCGCGGCCAGGTGGCTGTCGGCGACGGCGTGGAGATCGTGGGCTTCGGCAAGACCGAGAGCACCGTCGTGACCGGCGTCGAGATGTTCAAGAAGACACTCAACGAAGGCATGCCCGGCGACGCCGTCGGGGCGCTGCTGCGAGGCGTGGAGCGGGACGATATCTCCCGCGGCGCGGTCCTGGCAAAGCCGGGGTCGATCACGCCTTACACCAAGGCCAAGGCGCAGGTGTACGTGCTGACCAAGGACGAGGGTGGACGGCACACGCCATTCTTCAGCGGCTACAAACCGCAGTTCTACATCCGCACCACCGACGTGACGGGAGAGATCAGGCTCGCGGACGGCGTCGAAATGGTGATGCCGGGCGACAACACCGAGATGGAGATCGAACTGATGTACCCGGTTGCCCTCGAAACGAATCTGAGATTCGCCATTCGAGAAGGCGGCCGGACCGTCGGATCGGGTGTCATCATCGAAGTCGCAGCGTAAACTATCCGGGGAGCCGGGCCGAATCGGTCCGGCTCTTCTGCTACTGGCCCCATAGAGAAGACGGTAAAGCTGCGATGGCACGAAAGACAGGCGCCAGGATCCTGGTAACCCTCCAGTGCACGGAGTGCAGAGAGCGCAACTACCACACGGAAAAGAACCGGCGCAACGACCCGGACCGCCTGGAATTCAACAAGTTCTGCAAGCGCTGCCGGTCACGGGCGATCCACCGGGAAGTCAGGTAGGTATTAGCTGCGATGCGAAACACAGGCGGAACCGCTCCACGCATTCAATCGGTCGGTACCGGCTCCCGGGCCGGCACGATCGGCGGATTCTTTGGAGACATCATCTCCGAACTGCGGAGAGTGCACTGGCCTTCGCGACAGGAAACGCTCCGGCTAACGCAACTGGTCATCGTAGTGTCCGCAATCGTGGGCGCCATCCTGGCCTCTGTCGACACCGGCTTCAATCGACTGTTGCAGCTTTTCGCCGGAACCTAGCCCCATGACCACTCAAAGCACAACCGGCGCCCAGAGCGAGTCAGTCGAGGCTGGCCGCTGGTACATCGTACACACCTACTCCGGCCAGGAGGACCGCGTACGTAACAACCTCGAACAGCGGATCGAGACCATGGACGTCAAGGACAAGATCTACCGCGTCGTTGTCCCCACCGAGGAAGAGGTCGAGATTCGTGACGGCCAGCGCCGTACGGTGCAGAAGAAGATGTACGCCGGCTATCTCATCGTCAACATGGAAATGGACGACGAGAGCTGGTACGTGGTGAGAAACACGCCCGGCGTGACGGGTTTCATCTCGGCCGAGGACGAGGCGGAGAAGCGCCCCAAGCCGATTCCACTCGAACAGGCGGAAGTGGACCGCATCATGCGTCGGATGGAGTCGAACACACCGCGGGTTCGGATCGGTTTCGACAGGGGCGATGCGGTACGGATCAAGGACGGTCCGTTCGCCGACTTCATGGGAACGGTCGACGACGTGAACGAAGAGCGCGGCAAGATGCAGGTGCTCGTGTCGTTCTTCGGACGTGAGACCCCGGTCGAACTGGACTTCCTCCAGGTGGAGAAGGCCTAGCGCACGCCGACCCGGCCACTCCCTGCAGACGACGCCCACCAATCAGCACGCCTCAATCCTTCGCGCGAATCACAGCACCATGAAAATAGCCACCACGTTGCCATCGTAGGGGCGGGTTTTAAACCCGCCCTGGCCAAACCGACGGACTAACGCTTCACCTTCATCCCATTCAGAAAGACCGCAGGTAAACACAAATCCACCGCATCGTAGGGGCGGGTTTCAAACCCGCCCAGGCAACAGCGCCCGCCGTACGACCGACACTTCCACCAGAACACAGGTAACACAACTTGGCCAAGAAAGTCCTGACCCTACTCAAACTGCAACTCCCCGCGGGCGGCGCCAGTCCGGCCCCGCCCGTGGGTCCCGCGTTGGGCCAGCACGGCGCCAACATCATGCAGTTCGTGAAGGAGTACAACGAGCGAACGTCCAGCCAGGTGGGCAATATCATCCCGGTCGAAGTGACCGTCTACGCAGACCGGTCGTTTGCGTTCGAGACGAAGAGCCCTCCGGCTTCGGACCTCCTCCGCAAGGCGGCTGGTCTGGAAAAGGCGTCCGCCACACCGGGCCTTGACATTGTCGGCTCGGTCACGCGCAACCAGGTAAAGGCGATCGCCGAAACCAAGATGGCCGACCTGAACGCCACGGACATCGAGGCCGCGATGAAGATCATCGAGGGCACCGCACGGAGCATGGGGGTTACCGTATCGGACTGATCGAGAGGACCGGGCTGCGGCCGGAAACCCCGGCGCCCTGCCCTGCAGGTCCTGCCTTTGGCATACCGAATGGCGCTTAACTCCAGGAAAAAACCATGAAGAGAGGCAAGAAATACGCAGAAGCCAAGGTCAAGGTGGACAACACCCGACCGACACCGGTAAGCGACGCGGTGAAAATGGCTAAAGAGCTTTCGTACGCCAAGTTCGATGAGTCGGTGGAGTTGCACTTCGCGACCAGCGCCGACCCGCGCCACGCGGACCAGCAGATGCGGGAGGTCGCCGAATTGCCGCACGGCACCGGCGCGCAGGTTCGCGTCATGGTGTTCGCCGAAGGCGACGCGGCACGGACCGCCGAAGAGGCGGGAGCGGACTTCATTGCCGACAATGAGATCATCAAGCGCATCGAGGGCGGATGGAGCGATTTCGACGTGTCGATCGCCACTCCCGACCAGATGGGCAAGATCGGCCGGCTGGGCCGCTACCTCGGACGAAAGGGCCTGATGCCCAACCCCCGCACCGGCACGGTGGTGCAGGCGCAGGACATACCGAGGGCCATAGAGTCATCGAAGAAGGGGCGGGCCGAGGTGCGTCTCGACCGTACCGCCAACATCCATGCCCGCATCGGCAAGGTCTCATTCACCGAGGACCAGCTGATCGAAAACCTCGCCAGCGTGTACAGGTCCATCAGGAACGGAAAGCCGAGCGGTGTGAAGGGCCAGTTCGTCACAACTGCGACCCTGACGACAACCATGGGGCCCGGCATTCGGATGGACCTGGGAAGCCTGGATGAACTGGCCAGCCAGGACTAAACTAGACACACAACCGAATATCAAGGCTGTAGACAGCAGGTCCCGGGCGAAACGCCCAGGGTAAATCACCAGTAGCCTGCCGAGGTCAGAACCAGCGCACTATGTGCGCGTTCTACCCCGGCGCATTTGGACCGGGGTTTTTTGTTGGCCCCGGCGCCAGCCGATCCAGGAGGGCAGATGCCAAACGAAAAAAGCATAGCAACGGTCAAGGAACTAACCGAACTTTTCTCGAATGCAGAGTTGATCGTCGCGACCAGGTACGCCGGCCTCAACGTGGCGCAGATGAACGGCCTCAGGGTCGCCATCAGGCAGAGTGACGGTAATTTCAGGATCGCCAAGAACACGCTTGCGCGCATAGCAGCGGACGGGGCCGGAAAGCCACACCTGAAAGACGTGATCGACGGGCCCATCGGGTTTCTCACGACCCAGGGCGACCCAGCAGCCGCGGCCAAGTCCATCGCAACTTTCGCAACAGAGAACCGCCTCGAGATCGAAATGACCGGCGGCGTCCTGGGCAGCGCGGCGCTGTCTGCGGAACGCGTCGACCAATTGGCGAAACTGCCGAGCCGGGACCAGCTCGTCGCACAGGTTCTGGCACAGATGAACGCCCCGGTCGCGGGATTGGTGAATGTCCTTTCCGGCAACATCCGCGGGCTTGTGACTGTCCTCCAGCGCCGTGCAGAGCAACTGGGCGAACCCGAACCGGCCGCCCCATGACACGGACATGACCTCAGACCGGCGGGTTTCAAACCCGCCTCGGCCGCAGGGCCTAGTCGAATAGAACAACCACACAAACCAGGAACCAACAACAAATCGTAGGGGCGGGTTTCAAACCCGCCTAAAAAGGGGAGCACAGACAGTGACCACAAAGGAAGAGATCCTCGAAGCCATCAAGGGCATGTCGGTACTCGACCTCGCCGACCTCGTGAAGCAGCTTGAAGAGGAGTTCGGGGTCAGCGCGGCTGCGCCCGTCGCAGCGGTCGCAGTGGCGCCGGGCGCCAACGGCGCGGCGGCAGCCGAAGAAGAGCAGACCGAATTCAACGTGACGCTCAAGGAATTCGGCGCCAAGAAGATCGCCGTCATCAAGGTGGTGCGGGAACTCACCCCGCTCGGCCTCAAGGAAGCCAAAGAGCTTGTGGAGTCGGCCCCGACGGCCGTCAAGGAAGCGGTTTCCAAGGACGAGGCCGAGGACGCCAAGACCCGGCTCGAAGAGGCCGGCGCCGTCGTAAGCATCGACTAGCAACAAATACGCCTGCCCCTGCGTCACCTAAATGCCGGGGCAGGCGGTGGAACCCGGGATGCGCCTCATCGTGCCTGCGAGGCCCCGGTATAGGACGGTACGCGTGGCCGCTCTGCGAGCCAACGCGAACTGGCTCGTTGGGTTCTACCGGGCCTAATCCTGTCCTTTTGACTATGAATGAAAGATTCTGGAATTCACGCATCGATGGATTGCGCTGAAATCCCTCCAAGATCGCATCAACTTAACTGCCCGCGCGGCCAAGTCGCCCAGTACTCCGCCATACCCTAGTAGGAAGGTTGAGTAACATCAGCCCAAGTTGTTCGCCGCAATTCCTTCTCAAAGGCCTACTGCTTGACCAATCAATGGGAGGCGCCCCGACATGGAATTCTTCAAACGCCTATTTGGCATTACGACCGCTAATGACGAGCGTCCGCCCACTAAGACCGTTGAATTGCCTGCCCGGAAGGTCCCTCGATCCGGCCCTAGCAGCAGTAGCGATGCCTACTTCGATACGCTGGTCCAGCTACAAAATGAGATTTCCAAGCAGGAATACGAGAATGCTGGGCTATTCGTAAGGCAAAATCTCGACCACCTACCGGGATGGGTAAAGGGGTACAGCGGAGAATTCGGATCGTTCAACATTAGCTCGATACCGGCTCTTGAACGTGGTGGGACCGTGCTTGCCCTGCTTGGCGATGACAAAGAACTCGCTCGGATGCACGAGATTGTCACCTCCGTCCCTGAACTACTGCCTTGGGTCGAGAGGGTGGAACGACATCTGAGTGACCGGCGACTCTTCCAGGAAATCTCCAAGGTTGTTGCAGAAAATCCAAACTGCCTTCAGACGGACATAAAGAAGCTTGTTGGCGAGGCTGATGGCCGAAGGGTAGCGAACCTAATCTCGTACCTTGAGAAGTCTGGAAGGATTGTCCGAGTAAAGGCGGGGCGCACGTACAAGCTGTTGGCATCGGACTCATCCGAAGCTCCTGCTCCGCCTCCGAATCGGATCGTTGGATCGCATCGAAAAGAAAAGAAGTCGCCGCGCCTTCGGGAACTAGAGATTTCGTCGCTTGAATATGTCCCGTTGCCGCGTGCCCCTCACAAATGGGAAGAAGGGATTGTTGTTCGTGAAGCTGCGACGATTCCGAAGCCTTCTGGATACTTTGAAGTTACCGATGCCACCTGGCAAATCGAAAAGATCGAAAAATTGCCAATGGCCGATCGCCCGGACACTGCATTTCGCAAAATGCACCCCACTGACTCCGGAATCTTAATGATCGATGACCTCGGAAAGGCAGACGGCTTGGGCCAGATCGAGGCTGCAGCCTTACGCTACGACAGAGGTGGCGAATTGGTGGCAAAGAAGGGGTTGCAACACGGCATTTACCGCGCCGGCGTTCACCCTCTCGGCCGCAGCCTAATTGCAATGTCGCGTGACGGGATTGCCCACGCCTACGGCGACGAACTCGAGTTGATCCTTGAAACATCCTTAGCCGAGTCGCCAGAGATACGCTCCCTAAAGAAGCGCTTTGATGTTAGTGCCGACCAAATAAAGAATCACATCCGGTGCGTTGCCCTTTCAAGGGATGCAACGCGGTACCTAATAACTACGGTAGATGAAGCGTGGTGCATTAGCTTAGATGGCCGAGGGATTTGGGGTGCGAAACTGCCCTCCAAAGAAGGCTGGACACAGGTTTCGACTCCAAGTGACGGATCCGGAACACGGCCGGAAGTAGACCATTCTCTCGCCTTGATGGGACTGGATCTTCCGGTGACGCCAGAAGAACTCAAGGAACGTTATCGCGCCCTGGCTAAGGAGTGGCACCAGGATCTCAACCCGGGTGATTCTCAAGCACACACCAAAATGAAGTCGCTCAACGCAGCGATGGAAGTGCTAACGGGCGTCGACACAAGCGCCCTTCCCCGCTACACAGGCGCCACGTTTGCGCAGGTAGTGGACCGTACCGAATTCGAGTCTAACGGAGTGACTATCACGGCGACCATGACCATGCATGCCAGCGAAATCTATGCCGCCGATTGGATATACGCAGCAGATTTCGCAGCCAACACAGACTCAGTCTATTTGGCCGGATATTCGGGCAGAGTCATCCTGGTGGACTCGAACGGCGAGGGCATCCGCGTATACGACATTGGCAACGTGCCGCGTAGGATTGTGGACACGGGCGATTATCTATATCTCTTGACAGACACGAGGCTCTATGTGTTGAGAGAAAATGCACTTCACGCTCTGGTTGACACCTACGAAAGTGGGGAGATATTCGTCGCGCAAACCGGATTTGGGCTACTGGAAAAGAACCGGCTCCGCTGGTTTAGAGAGGACGGCCATTACATCGGGAGTGTCGTTTCCAAGGAACCTCTCCGACGGGTGTATTCGACAGATCAAGGCATGATCCTCGAGACTCGTCAACGTCGAGCAACGGTTTCAGGCGTCCCTGGATGGTGGGAGTAAGACCCTCAGTCCTTCGCCCGCAGCGGCCATCTCCGTGGGATCACCGGAATAGTGTTGGTAGATTCCCGCGGGTGACCTACGCGGTGACTTTGGCTATCGAGTCCCCGACTCGAATGGTCCCGGGCTCAATGACGCGCGTATACATGCCGCGGAGCCGCAACGCCTTCCCGCGCGGGGTTGCCGTCAACCGCAATGCGTCCTTGCCGAAGCGCCGGGAGAACTTGCCGCATCCCGTGTGCGGCTTACTCGTCACCTCCAGGATGGCCGATCCCAGGGACAGCCGTGTCCCAACTGGCAGGTTTTCGGCGCTGAGATCCAGGTCGACGACAAGCTGATCGCCCGACAACTGCCATCTGTCCTCGGACCGGGCGACAAGCGAAATCAATCGGGCGTTGATCAGCGTCAACTGCGCCTCAGGATGCGCCGAGCCGTCCTCCGTGCTGGAGCTTCCTCTGGCCTTCCAGTTGTCCCCGACAAGACCCTCCGCCGAATCAAGGTCGCCTTCCTCAAGAACCTCACGACTTTCCACGTCGGGCCGCCGTACGATCATGAGCAAGTCACCATCGTCGGCCGGGGACTGCAGGATGTGCTCCATGCCGGCTTCAAGTTGTTCTGTTGTCAGGTGGTCACTCATATTGAATCGCTTGTGGTCATTTCCCTGTTGAGAATCCTGGTCCGGTTTCGACTTACTCGGGCAGGTTGGCACGTCATGATCTCCAAACGAGCCCCAAGGACCTGCCACCGAATTTGTGCACCGCCCGGTGGCCTACCCGCAGGGACCATACATTGACCGCCCCCGGACGCTGCGCGCGCAGGCGGTCAACTGCTTCAGGGGTGTCGTCTCCGATGGCCCATTTCCCGGTGTCCACGTCGATGGAGACGATCTCTCCATCGTGGTCTGCCTCGACCTGCGCACGGATGTCCCGATCGTAAATCTCGTCGCCGAGCCGGGCGATCTCATCCCGCGGGCGGGTTGGGAGCTTCCTGTCGACTGCCTTATACGTGGGCGACGGTTCGCCAATGTCCCCCATTGAATTCCCTTTCACGAACGTATTCGTACACCGGTCATTTTACCGTTCCGGGAGAGTGCAGCATAACGAAATTGGCACTCGCCATCACCATGGCTGTGCCGCGGCGCAGGGTGATGATAGTGACCGGTCCCCTCCCTCGACTAACCGGCGAAGGCCGGTATCCACGGTGCGGCGCGGGTGGGCGCAGGTGTGCCGGGCGCCAACTTCCCGCGAATCTGTTCTCCGTACCGGTCAACCTTCCAACTCCGGTGCTAAAATCCCTGCCGCTAATCTTTGACGTACACGGGCCTCGCCGTGGGAAACTCAAGCCACCCCAGTCGGCTCATACCGGAAAGGAACACCAGCATTGCTTCAGCATTTCCAGGTCCCGGATGACATTGCAGTCAGGGTAGACATAGCGAAGCTCCGGTCCACCACCGAGGCGGTCTTCATGAAGTGCGGCGTGCCCGAAGACGAGGCCGCCGTCGGCGCAGACGTCCTCATGTTCGCCGACCTCAAGGGCGTCGACACACACGGGGTCTCGAACATGCTCCGCAACTACGTTCAGATGTACGGGGCAGGGATCACCAACCCGACACCCGAACCGCGAATCGTGTGGGAGACGCCGACCACCGCGGTCATGGACGGCGACGACGGCCTCGGCCTGATGATCGCCCCAAAGGCGATGCGGATAGCCATAGACAAGGCGAAGGAATACGGGACCGGGGTGGTGACGATCAGGAAGGCCGGCCACCTCGGCGCCGCCGGGTACCACGCTGTGATGGCCGCCGAGGAAGACATGATCGGCTGGTGCATGACGGCCGGTGGGCGGGCGATGGTCCCGACGTGGGGCGCGGAACCGATGATTGGCACCAACCCGATAGCCGTCGCAGCCCCGGCCCGCAACGAGCCGATGTTCCTGTTCGACGCGGCGATGACGGCAATTGCCGGCAACAAGGTGGGCCTGGCTGCCCGCCTGGGCCAGCCGATGCAGCCCGGCTGGGTAGCCCACGACGACGGAATCCCCGATATGGAGGGGGGCCAGTTCATCCAGCAGTTCGCAGCGCAGACGAAGCGCATGCAACTGCCCGTCGGCGGCACCCGCGAGCTCGGCTCACACAAGGGGTATGGGCTAAGCATGATCGTCGAAATCATGTGTGGCCTTCTATCGTTCGCGTCCGGCTTCAACGACCTAACCCTCACCCGTCGCGGGCACCTCGTGGCGGCTTACAGAGTCGACGCTTTTGGGCCGGTAGACGAGTTCAAGGACAACATGGACGCCATGCTGCGCACGATTCGGGAGACGAAGCCCATGCCGGGCCACGACCGCGTGGTGTACGCCGGAATGCCCGAGAACGAGACGGAAGCCGAACGCCTCGAAAACGGCGTGCCGCTGCATCCCGAGGTCATCGACTGGTTTCGCAGCATCTGCGGGGAATTCGAGATCCCGTTCGAATTGGCCTGACGCCAACATCATGACGCCGCGCAAACCGGTGCTATCCTGAGGCGAGCACCCCGCCGACCTCAGTCCTCCGGGAGACCTTTGCGTAACCTCCGACTTACCGGGGAAAGTGGGGTTCAATGGCCTGCTCCCGATCTGGGACGCGCCCTCACCCCAACCCTCTCTCACGGGAGAGGGAGTTTTGCAATGGACTCTCAGGGAGGGGCGTCCCATGACCACGACCGCCGAAGGCATCCTCTACGCCGGGACAGTTGAAGAGGTGCGCGCCCGCGGATGCACGGTCGTCACCGGCGGCGGACACGCCATCGCCGTCTTCCCTCTTGGCGACCGCTTCGCCGCGGTGGACAACCGGTGTCCACACATGGGCTTTCCGCTCGACAGGGGTACCGTCAGTAACGGAATCCTCACCTGCCACTGGCATCACGCCAGGTTCGACCTCTCCAGCGGCGGCACCTTCGACCCGTTCGCCGACGACGTGAAGGCGTTCCCAGTCACGGTGTCCGATGGCCGCGTGTGGGTCGATCCCAGCCCACCGGAGGCCGATCCCGTCGAAAGGTGGTCGAGCCGCCTCGAAGATGGGATGGAGCACAACATCCGGCTGGTGATCGCCAAGTCCGTCCTCGGACTCAACTCCTCCTCGGCCGACTACGGCACGCCTTTGACCATCGGCGCCCGGTTCGGGACAACCTACTCGGATGCCGGGTGGGGATCGGCCCTGACTATGATGACCTGCTCGGCCAACATCCTCCCTCACCTGAATCCCGAAGACCGCCCGCTCGCCCTGTACCAGGGCATCAGGCAGGTTGCCGCCGAGTGCGCCGGAAGACCTCCCCGCTTCCTGGTCGATCCTCTGCCCACCGGAGAGACCCGGCCTGAGGTCTTCAAGGGATGGTTCCGTAGCTTCATCGAGGTCCGCGACGATGAGGGGGCCGAACGGTGTCTCCGGACTGCCATCGATCTTGGCACGGCTCCTCGCGAGATAGCCGACTTGGTCTTCGCCGCGGCGACGGACCGCATCTACCTGGACGGCGGACACGTCCTAGACTTCTGCAACAAGGCGTTCGAGTTACTCGACCACATCGGATGGGAGCACGCGGCGCAGGTGCTGACCAGCCTCGTCCACGGCATCGCCACGGCGCGACGCAGCGAAGAACTAAACTCCTGGCGAAATCCCGTCGATCTCGCCTCGATGGTCCGGGAGGCCCGCGAAGCCCTGCCGGAACTCTGGGAACGGGGCGCCGGCTCGCGGGGCGAATGGGACGGAGAGGGACCTCTCGTCGATACGATCCTCTCGGACGATCCGGCCGCCACGCTTGAAGCGTTGAAAGGGGCAGTCCGGACGGGCGCAACTGCCGAACAACTTGGCGGCGCGGTCGCCTACGCAGCTTTCCTCAGGATGGCCCGATTCCACACGTCCAACGAGTTCGGTGACTGGGACACCGTCCACAACACCCTCACCGCCGCCAACGCGTTGCACCAGGCGCTGAAACGCGCCCCGTCGGTCGAACTCCTCCGCGGCGTGTTCGATACGGCCATCAGCATCTACCTGGACCGCTTCTTGAACATGCCCTCCCAGCGCATGCCCGAGCCGAACGATGCGTCGTTTTCAGACGACCTGGGCGCGAAGCTGCTTGAGGCAATGGACTCACAGCAGCAGGTAGAGCAGGCGGCGCGCATCGTGACCGACTACGTCACTGCCTCAACGGATCCAAACGGCCTGCTGCCCGTGCTCGCCCACGCCATGCTGCGAGAGGACTCGACCTTCCACCACTTCCAGATCGTAGACGCCGCCCTGAAACAGTATGAAGAGCGCAGGGGCACCGAAGAGGCCCGTCATGTGCTGGTCGGCGCGGCAAGATTCCTCGCCGCCCACTACCCAACGCCGCGAGCCGTCAACCAGACGTTCAACATCGCCGTACGCCTCCAGCGCGGCGACGAAATCTTTAAGGAGGAATAGCCGGGGTTGGGTCTCACCCGCGACTTCCCTCTAAATTAGCCCAGTCAGCCCCACACCGACTTACCGGCGAACGCCGGTATCCATGGTGGGGCAGGGACCCGCGGCGTCGATGGGTTCCTGCGCATCAAACGAAACCGCCGTATGACCGGACCCTGAGTCCGTCATTCCCCCACCTTCCGCCAGAACGGTTCCCGCTTCCTGACCGTTTCCAGTACCGACTCGTCGAATGGTGGCAGGTCGAAACCCTCGGGTTGCGGGGGACGGCCGACCCAGCCGATCCGCTGGTGGACGGCAGGCTGCGAGTAGTAGGCGAGGTACACGATTTCGAGGAACGTCCCGAAGCCGTCCGGGATGTTCCTTTCGATGACGCGGATGGCGTTGTCCTGGTCATCGGGGCTGAGAGCCCGGAATCCACCGGTGGCGCGAGACAGGGGGTCAGTCGCCAATGCTCCGAGGATGGACTCCAGCGCGTCGGCGTAGCGCGGTACTTCGTTCGCCATGCGCTCCACCTCGGGCCCAAGGCCCATATCCCCGGCTGCCGGCAGATCATCCACAGCCGGTATCAGCCGGTCCATCACCTCGCTTAGCGTGACGCGGTCTGCGTCCGTCACTTTCAGGTCGTTTGTCATGTCTGCTTTATGTTCACCGCTTCATGCCGAGTTTCGGCCTCTGTGTCCGTCATCCCCGGCGCCAAATTCCGTTATCTCCAGCCTTGATATCCGTCATCCTCGGCCAATCATTCCGTTATCTCCAGCCTCAAATTCCGTCATCCCCGACCCCGATCGGGGACCCAGGTCCGCATTCACCCCTTCAGGTCTCCCCTGCTCTTGCAAATGTACTCTGCTGTCCGGAGCGCGAGGGCCTGGATGGTCGGCGTGGGATTGACCGCGGCGGCCGTGACGAACACGCTGCCGTCCACGATGAACAGGTTGTCGGCGTCATGTGCGGTACCCCATTTGTCGACTACCGACGCCGCCGGATCGTCGCCCATCTTCGCCGTGCCCATCAGGTGCCATCCACAGGCCTTCAACAGCGGTGTGACCGCGATGCCCTGGGCATTTGCCTTTTCAAGCACTCGCACTCCGTTGCGGATGCCGTGGTCCAGCATCTTGCGGGTGTTCGGACTGGTCTTGTACTGCACCCGCGGCGCCGGAATACCGTCGGAGTCGGTCAACGACTCATCCAGCGTCACGCAGTTGTGCAGTTCCGGCAGGTCTTCGGAAATGACCGCCAGGCTCACGCCTTTGCCGAACCTCGATGCGAACTCCTCATGGTGGGACTCGCCCCAGCTCACCGGCGGGGCAAACAGCCCGAGGGCCGTGAGGCCGGGCCCGCTGCTTCGAACAATCTGGTACGTGTAGCCGCGGACGAAATCACGACGCGGGTCAGTCTCGTAGAACTCTTGGCTCAGGATCATATTCCCCAACGGCCCCTTGAAGTTCTCCGTCATCTCCGGCAAGAACCCGGTGATGATGGAGTAAGGGTGGAACATCAGGTTCTTCCCCACCAGTCCGGTCGAGTTGGCCAGACCGTCGGAGTGGCGGTCGGACTTCGACAGCAAGAGCAGCCGCGGCGTCCCGACTCCGTTTGCGGCCATTACGACCGACCTGGCCGGCTGGTGCACTCGGTCGCCGTTCGAGTCGATGTAACTGGCGCCGGTGACGCGCCCGTCGGTTGCGGTGGTTATCTCCGTAACGCGGCTGTTCGTCCTGATCTCGACGCCCATTTCCTGCGCCTTCGGCAGGTACGTAACGTCCGTAGACGATTTGGCGCTCACCGCGCAACCGTAGGTATTCGGCCCGCAGTTGTTGCAGGCAGCGCGGCCGTCGTATCGAGTCGAGTTGATGTAGTTGTCCGACGGCCACCAGTGCCAGCCCAGTTCGTCGAACGCCTGGGCGACCGCTTCGCCGTCGGGGCCCAGGGGCAGAGGAGGCATGGGCCGCTCGGACCGGGGTGGATTCGCCGGGTCCCCTGTAATGCCGGAGCAGCCCATCATGCGGTCGTTCAGGTCGTACCACGGCTCGAGCTCTTCGTAGGAGAGCGGCCAGTCGTCCGCCACTCCGTCGAGCGACTTGACCCTGAAGTCGGACGGGTGGAACCTGGGGGTGTGCGCCGTCCAGTGGATCGTGCTGCCGCCCACCGCGTTGTACATGAGCGGAGTGACGTCCGACTCGCTGTCGTTGACCGGATAGTCTTCCGGCAGGCCGCGAACGTTGGGGTCGATGTTCCAGGTTGTGCGGGCCTTCAACTCCCAGTCGTTGCGGGTCGTGGGGTAGTCTTCGGGCCGCAGCCACGATCCCTGCTCGAGCATGACGATGTCGAAGCCATCTCTGGCCAATCGCCATGCCGCCGCCCCACCGGACGCGCCCGCGCCAATGATCAACACATCAACCGTGCGATTATTTCGACTCTGGTCCGTAGCCATGTTTCTTTCTGCGGTCGCTCACCGGGGCAGGTTGGTCCGGCCCACGCGCCCGCGGCGAGTAAGATACCACTTCACTGGTGGTTTTGAGACGCTGAAGTCAGACTGGCTCCTGAATTACCATGGCCTTGGCAAGGCCATGGTAATCCCCAACCTCACACCAGCCGTCCCCGGTCTAACCCTTGCAGTCCCCGGATTCACCCGTGCCATCCCCGGCCCCACCATTTGTCATCTTCGGCCTCGCACCAGCAGTCCCCTGTCTCACCGTTGACGTCCCGAGCCATACTCTTGTCATCCGAGCGAAGCCGAGGGATCTGAGACGTTCGCCAACAGAGCACACGCGCCTCTCACGCCTGCCGAGCGGCCGATTGGATCAGGCGCGGCGCCCGTTATCAGAACCAACAGTCGAACCGCCGATGACGCTACCCGCTGTGACATCTTTCTTCGGCATCAGCAACGACCGTGATATTCTCGGGGAAGCACCGGAGGAACGAAATTGGTCACGGTAGAGGAACGAGTAACGGCGCTGGAGACAGAGTTCCGCACGGAACTTCGGCATCTAGCCACCAAGTCCGATCTTGAACGACTCAAGTGGCAACTCTTCACTGCCCTCATTGTCGCGCAGGCGGGCTTGGTAGGGATCGCGGTCGCCATCATCCGGTTTCTGCCGGGAGGTGCATCCTGACTGCGGCCAATTTGAACCAAGTCCGTCTCACCCTTGAACGGGCCGAGTTGCTCATTCAATCCCCATATGGATTGACCGTGAAGAAGCTAAGTATCGACTTGCCATTCGGCACCACCGAACACTGCAACGATCTCATCAAACTCTGCGATTCCAAGGACTTGATTGAAGTCGAACAGACCATCTACTCGACAGCCCATGTCAAAAGCGTCACGCCATTGGGCAAAGTTGTTCGGGTGGCGCTCGAAACCAGAATCGACGAATTCGAAGATCGCGGCCAGAGCATCGCGGCACAGCTTGACCGTGTGATAGTTGCCGCCCGGCAGGTGCAGCCGAACGAACAGCTTGAAAGAGTACCTGCGATTGTCCCGTCAGGGTCGCCGACACGAAATATGCTCCGAGAACGAGAGTCATGACCAGCGGCAAGCGAAAGTTTTGTCGTGACCGCCCTGTAGTGTCTCCGACGCACCGGAGAACGTTCAAAAGCCTATTCTGAACACGCCTCCCCGTACGGCACAGAGCCACTACGCTAGCCCTACGAGCCATCGTAGGCAGGAGTGGATCGAGTGATGGACAATGTGAACTCGCCCGAGTTCATCACAGCCGCAGTGATCGTAGCAGTTGGGTGCATCATCTATGGTTTGATGAAGGTCTTCTGGCAGAGGATCGTGGATCACTGTGACGACCTATTCTTTTAGTGCCAGGGTCCCCAACAACTGTGGGGATTCCTGCCACTAATTCCCACGCGAATAATGGATAACGCCCGTCAGCCCCCCACACCACACACCTCGTGCTTGCCGCGAACTAAAGACCTCTCCATGCTTAAAGGCGCTCTCGTCGCATTCGGGATCATGCTCGTGTCTATCCCCATCCCGATCGTCCACTTCGTCGCCGTCCCCCTTAGCCCGTTCATCGGCGGCTTCATAGGCGGCGGGATCGCGCGCGCGGACGAAGAGCGGATCATCTGGTTCGGGCTGTTGGTCGCGGGTCTGATGGCAATACCGGCGGCCGTTATCGGCCTGGTCCTGGTATTCGCGGACAGCGGCAGCGTGCTCGGCGCCAACAGGACCCTGCTCATCGCCTTCGCCGCGGCAATCGTGCCATACGCGTGGTTCGGCGTAACGGTGGGCGCGCTGGTCAGCTACGCCTTCCGAGCAGCGGGACGTCGCAACAGCGACTCGGCCGCTGACCGATCACCTGGCGGTACCTAGTCCCAGCCCCTCGGGATCCAGTCTGCGGAGCTTCTCCGCGCGCTTCCCGGCGACATCCGCGTCTGGAATCGCCAGTACCGGGCCGCGTGCGTAACGGACAACGTGGTCGGTGCCGCTGGCACTGAACGGGCTTGAAAATCCGGACCCCATTTTTGACTTGATCACGATCCAGGAGCCTTCGTGCTCGTCCTGGAGCCGGTCGAGCGTGGGAAGTATGGCCTCAGAAGAGATGTGAATGCCGGCATCCAGGTCGAGTTCCGACATCCGCGCGACCTGCGCGACTAGGTGACGGGGCGCCTCGTCGCGCGGAGGGCGCGAGCACACGATCGTCACCGGAGCGCCCGACCTGGAGGCGATCGCTTCAGCCATGTCCAGGGCTTCCCGGCCCCGGTCTCGTGGATGAAGCGGCACCAGCAACCGTCCCGGCTGTTGGGGGGGCGATTCGTTCTTTGGACTAGCAGTAGGATCGACGAGCAACACGGGTACGGCCGTTCTCTTCCACACCTCCACCGCCAGTTTTGCAATCGGTCTTCCACGATTCCGGCTTTGCGTATTGACTGCGAGAACGATCAGGCCGAACCCGCCAACGACGGAGCGCATGCTAATCAGCTCCGCAGTATTCCCGGTCGCCACGCTCCACTGGGCATTGATGTCGAAGGGCTGGAGCCTGGCGGCTACCTGCTGAAGGTAGGAATTGGCCAGGATGGCGCCCCGGTCCCGCAGCGCGTTTGGATATCTGACGGGCGCGCCGCGCACCTGGTGGACCGGATGGGCCGGGGGCAGCACATGGAATAGCAAAATGTTTGAACCGAAGCATTTGGCAAAAACACTCGCATAAGAGAGGGCGAATTCGCCTGCGGGGAAACCGTCGAGCGGTACGAGCACCCGGCTCAGGTCAAGGTCCGCGCTCAGGACACGCGGCCCCTGGTCGGCGGCGGACACTCCCGGCAATGAACTCATGGCTGTTTACTCAAGGCTAACTGGTCCCACTAATATCCCCAGATCAGGGCGAGTTTATCCAATCTCTGTGACAGGTCCCTTTCCGGCATTTGGATACTCAGTGGAAACGGTCCCGGGCTGGCCTGGCTGGCGTCGCCGCGCCCTCGCTGCAGCATGCCTCAGGCGCAGCGGTTGTACGTTAATTGAGAATGCCAGTCGAGGCGGCAATTGTCGTGGTGAGAGTTATGTGGGATACGCCTGATGTTACCGGCAACACCACAATAGCCCCGCGTGCGGGGCGGTCAGGACGACGACAAGACTGCCTGCAGCGCATCTTCGAGTTCCGCCTCCGGAACAAAGTTCTCGAATCGAGCCGCAACGGTTCCGTCGGCGTTCATCACGAATGTCCACTCCTGGGACACGAGGCCCCACTCCTCCAGCAGAGGCGACACCCTGGCGATGGACAGGTCGCCCTTGATTTCGTGTGGGTTCTCGTACAGATCCACGTGGATAAACGACGCCTGGTCTCCGTACTTTTCGCGGAGTGACGAAGCAACCTCCACCTGTGGGCCGCAGACGGCGTTGGTGCAGAACGCCGGGCTTGCGAAGACGATCACGAAGGGCCGGTCGTCGTCCAACGCATCGGCCACGGAACGGGAGTAAAGCTCCGGGTCGTGTTGCGAACCGGTGGTCAGTTCGGAGATCGACTCCACGTCGTCAACCGTCCTGTTCATGCTCGCCGGCGGCCGTTGGCCTATGTCCACCGACTCCGTGTGTTCGGCGACGGGGAATCGGACCTCTACAACCCGCGGGTTTCCATCGGGCGAAGGGATAGATGCCTCAACAGACCAATCGCCCACGCGGTCGAACTCGAGGTGCGTGACGTAAATACCGCGCGTGCCCAGCGGAAACGCATGGTAGCGCGCCTTGACCTCCTCGACCGGGCCTTCCCGCGGCGCACTCCCGTCGAAGCCTTCCGGGTAGAAGTACGAATTGGCGAGCACAACGGGGAACTTGATCGTGCCCAGGTCGTCGAACAGGACCACTGCCCACCGCCGGTCCCCTACCCCAAGATCAGGGGTGGCCAACTCAGCTCCGATATCGTCGCTGACCACCGACCAATTCTTCGGCGGCTCGGGCAACTCCGAGACCGCCTCGTCCCCCGTTGCCGGAGGAGGCGAGGTCGACTCGGGCGCGGCGGCATCGCCGTTTCCGCATGCGTAGATGAACGCCGACAGGAGCACGGCGGCAACCAGGGCCGCCGCGACCCGCTTTGCAAGGAGGTGAGGCACAGGCATTAGAAGCCGTCCGTGTATATTCCGAAGGTGAATGCGAATATGGCGAAGTTGCTGGACTCGGAACTGAGCTTGAGGATGTGCTCACCGTATTCGGGCACCTCGACCGCCCTGTACATCTTCCCCTCGGTAACGTGCAGGTAGCTCCGGCCTTCGTCGTCGAAAAGAACGTCGTCGCCGGCCTGTTCCGGGGTCAGCCACTCGTCATCGAGCGTCACGAACACGTCGAACGGCTCAGGGCCCTGCGGATCGATCACTACGTTCGCGCTCACTGCCTGCATGAAAAGGGCAATGTAGTCTTCCTGCCCCTCTGACTCGCGGGCGTGGACAATCGCCTCTTTCTCGTTTCTCCACAGCCCGTTCAGTACCCACTGCTGGGACGGGTATTCGTCCGTGCCCGCGTACGTGTCGACGTATTCGACATCGACGTCTGCCCGTTCGTAGTAGGCCTCCTGCGCAGCGTACAGGCCGCGCGGATGGTAGTTGCGGTCGTAACCGCCGTACAGTTCGCGGGTGACCTCTGTGACGTTCTGGGCGCGGTCCTGGAATTCAACCGTGCCCACCGGGATGTCTGAAACGTCGTAGCCGGCCTCGGTCAGAGCCTCGCGGATCTTGTGCTCTGTCTCGACGTATTCGCCTTCCCCGAAGTGGCTGTACTTCAGTTCGCCGTCTGCGCCGATCAGGTACTTGGCGGGCCAGTACCGGTTGCCGAATGCGCTCCAGGTCGCCATCCTGTTGTCCATGGCGTGCGCCCAGTCAAGGCCGGCCTCTTCCACTTCCCGCTCGACGTTCGCCTTGATCTTCTCGAATTCGAACTCGGGCGCGTGGATACCAATTATCCTGAGGCCCCTGTCGTGGTACTTCTCGTTCCACTCTATGAGGAACGGGAAGGTACGAATGCAGTTGACGCAGGTGTAGGTCCAGAAGTCGATCAACACCACCCTGTTTTCAGCGACGTGACCGCCGATGGTCACCGGCTCGGAGTTGACCCAGTCCGCTATCCCCACGATCTCAACGCCCTTATAAGGCGGCTTGTTCACATCGACGGTGGGCGTCGGCAACGGTGTCGGAGGGGGCTCCGGAGTCGGGGTGTCCGCCGGCATTGCGGCCGTCGGGGCCGGAGTTGCCGTGGGGGGGCCGGAGGCCGTTGGATCGGCGAGTTCAGTGGGTTCGCCGCCGCCGTCGCCTCCACAGGCCGCGGCCAACAGCACGACCACCACGGCGAAAGCCGCGGTCATCGTGTAAACAGTTCTCCTCGAAAGGCGTCCCAGCAAATAAGAAGGCATGAATAGATTCCAGTCTTGCCGACTGCCCAAAAACGGTTCAGGCGTTGTTAAGTGATACCGTCGCCGCTACGCGGTGGATTCACCGGTAAAGCGGCAACTGAAAACACGCTCAGTTCTCGATGGGACAGCTCAGGTCGTCTCCCCACTCGCGCCATGAGGCGTCGTAGTCCCTGACGTTCGGGTAGCCGAGGAGCTTGAGGGCCCAGTACACGTGCGCCGCACGGATGCCGCCCTGTCAGTAGGTGATGACATTCTTGTTCGGCGTGATCCCGTGGTCCGCCAGGACGCGGTTCATTTCATCTGCCGGAAGCAGCGTGGGCACGTCCCCTTCGGTCAGCAGGTTGGTCCACTCCAGGTGGACCGAGCCAGGGATTCGCCCGCCGCGCTTCCCGCCTCTCTTGTTTTCGCCGGTCCACTCTTCATCCGAGCGAACGTCGAGCAACACTGTATCCGCCTCACCGAAAGCCTCGAGGACCTGGTCGCGCGTGGCCATGATGTCGGGATTCGGGCGGGGAGTAAACGTTGCGGCCGGGTACGATTGCGTCTCCCTGGACAGGGGGCGGTTCTCCGCAAACCATTTGGGGAACCCGCCGTCGAGCACTTTGACATTCGTATGGCCGTAGTAGTGAAGCGACCACGCCAGCCTCAAACCGTAGAGGCAGCCCGATGAGTCGTAAGCAACGACCTGGGTGTCGTCGCCGATACCAAGTGACGACATCGTGGAGGCGAACTGCTCCGGCCCCTGGATGTGCGTGCGGTCCTCCAACGATGTCTTGTAATAGTGATCGACAACCTGCACCGCCCCTGGAATGTGCGCCCTGACGTACTGGTCCGGAAGGTCCGTGTCGACGATGCGGATTCCGGGATCATCCAGGTGCGCCTCAAGCCAATCGGTGGTCACCAGGACACTGGAATCCACATAGCCGCGCTGGTCGGGAGGGGTGATGTTCATCGTGGTCAATGGCCTTGGTAACGGCGGGGCGCGTTTGTGAAAAATTCGGGAAGGTCAACTGCGATTGGCCCAAGGTGAAAATGTTAGCACCGGCGGTGAAGGAGTTGTGGTGTGGGGAGAGGATGGGAGGGGGAATTCGGGAAAGACTGCCGGTCCCAGTGACGGATTCTCTTTGGGCACCCTCCCTCTCTCCGTGCTAATTTAGTTCACAGAAAAGTACGCATTTTGGAGGCTCAATGACCTACTGGCTCGCCGGACTCAGCTACCGGCGGTCACCTGTGGCGACGCTCGAACGGGCAGCCCTCGGCGCCGAGGAGCTGCCCGATTGGCTTGATCGACTCGCGGTGCATGCGGGCGGCGGGGTCATACTATCGACCTGCAACCGGACCGAGATTTACGGCTGGTCCGAATCGACAGAGTCTCCTACCCGGCTGGTCGAACTCCTCGAACAGATCGCGAGTCGCGACGGGACTGGGTTGTCCGACTTCGAGGACCACGTCTACAGCGCGACGGGTGTGGACGCGGCGCGGCATCTCTTCAGGGTCGCTTCGGGCCTCGAAGCGATGGCAACGGGCGAGGCAGAAATTTCAGGCCAGGTCCGCAGCGCGTTGCGGGCGGCTGGCGAAGCCGGCGTAGTGGCGCCGGGGCTATCGCGCCTTTTCCACGCCGCCCTGCGTACGGCCCGCCGCACCAGGCAGGCGACCGGTGTGGAAAAGGACCGCGTCTCCATCCCCTCCATAGGCGTCCGGTTGCTAAGACAAATGCTTGGCGAACTGTCTGCCACGTCGGTGTTGTTGATCGGCGCAGGCGAGACGGGGACCACGACCGCGCGTGTCCTTCGTCGTAACAGGGTACGCAAACTCACGGTGACCAGCCGGCGCGCCCATCGCGCTGACGAGTTGGCCGCGGAACTTGACGGCGATTCAGTCGCGTTCGAGGACCGCTTCGCGGCGCTGATAAAAGCCGACGTCGCGGTCACTTGCACATCCGCGACCGAGCCGATTCTCGATGCCGCCAGGCTAAAGAAAGCCGTCGACGCTCGCAGTGGCCGCCCGCTGTTCGTTCTCGACCTCGCCATGCCGCGTGACGTCGCGCCGGAGGCCGCGGACCTACAGGGCGTGAGCATCCACACGCTCGACCAACTCCACGCGATTGCTGATGAAAACCGGGCAAGACGGGTCGCCTCATTGGACGCGGCAGGTGCATTGGTCGAACGCGAACTCACTCGCTTCCTCGAACGGCAGGTGAGCCCGTCGGCCGAACCGGTGGTCAGGCACCTCGGTGCGCGTGCGGAACAGATGCGCAGGGAGGAACTTGCGAGGGTCGTCAAAAGACTGCCGGACCTGTCGGACGAGCAGTTCGAAGCGATGGATGCAATGACGCGCGCGCTGGTCCGACGACTCCTGGCCGACCCGATCACCTTCTTGCGTACGGCGGACCACACAGACGCCGCGGAATCGGTCTTGCAGATATTCTCGCTGTACCCCGACGAAGAGACCGGTTGACGAGGGTCTCACTACCCGCATCGTAGCTTCGCTGAAGCAAAGGGAACGGCCCATGGAAACCACCAGGTCCTCCTCGCTCTACTCCCGCGCGACCCGCCTTATCCCCGGCGGCGTCAACTCCCCGGCCCGGGCCTGGACGTCGGTCGGCGGACAGCCGCTTTTCATTTCGAGGGCCGAAGGGTCCCAGATATGGGACGCCGACGGAAATGAGCTGATCGACTTTGTTGGTTCGTGGGGGCCGATGATCCTGGGCCATGCCCACCCACGGGTTGTCCAAGCGGCGTTGGAAGCGGCCCGCTCTGGGACGAGCTTCGGCGCGCCGACGGAGGCCGAATTGCGAATGGCGGAACTGGTCGTGGACGCCCTGCCGTCGGTCGAAATGGTGCGCTTCGTCAACTCCGGCACCGAGGCCGCGATGTCTGCCCTGAGACTGGCGCGGGCCCACACCGGCAGGTCGAGGGTCCTCAAGTTCGAGGGCGGCTACCACGGGCATGACGACGCCCTCCTCGTGGAGGCGGGGTCAGGCGTCGCCTCGCACGGCATAGCCACCTCCGCCGGCGTACATCCGGACTACGCGGCAAGCACGCTTGTCGCCCCGTACAACGACGTGGAAGCCGTACGGTCCCTGTTCGCCGAGTATCGCGGCGAGATCGCGGCCGTAATCGTCGAGCCCATCGCCGGAAACATGGGCGTAGTCGAGCCGGTGCCGGGTTTTCTCGAAGGGCTGCGGGATCTGACCAGCGAAGACGGCGCCCTGTTGGTCTTCGACGAGGTGATAACCGGCTTCCGCGTCCACCCCGGCGGCGCGCAGACGATATACGGCGTCAAGCCTGACATCACGTGCCTCGGCAAGATCATCGGCGGCGGATTCCCGGTGGGCGCCTACGGCGCAAGCGAAGAGATCATGCGGAACGTCGCGCCCCTTGGCTCTATGTACCAGGCCGGGACCCTCTCGGGGAACCCGGTGGCGATGGCCGCAGGAATAGCCACGCTGGAAGAACTTCGCAAGCCCGGGACATACGATAGGATCGCCGACACCACAACGCGTCTCGTTCGCGGCCTGAAAGACGTCTTCGCCAAGGCCAGTACGCCGGCGACGATCAACTCGGTGTGCGGCATGGCGACAGTGTTCTTCACGAGTGGCCCGGTTACCAACATGGCCGAGGCTAGCGCGGCCGACGGACAAGCCTTCGCCGCGTTCTTCCACAGGATGATCGAGCAGGGAGTTTACCTGCCACCCTCCCCGTTCGAAGCGTGGTTCGTCAGCCTCGCCCACACCCCGGCGGACATCGAAGCGACCATAGAGGCGGTTTCTCAGGCTCTAACCACTTAGCGGGTGTTCGACAAGGCGTCTGAAAGGCGTGTGCCCCAAAACGCCTCGCAGGTGCCGGATTGAGACCTGCTCTGGCGTACGGAACAGTCTTTAGCCCTTGTAGTGGTCCTCGGCGTTGTCCGCGGGCCGATACCCCAACACCTGCTCGGCGTGCGACGTGTCCCAGAATCGCCAGGTGTTGCCGGACACGCCGTAGAAGATGTCGAACGTCAGGTCCGGGGCCTTCAGGCACAGGCGGATGAGTTGCGCCAGGTCGCGGTGGCTGCACCAAGTGGACCGCATCCGGATATTCGCCGTCGGGTCGTTGTCCTCTGTAAATGACCCGATCCGCAAGCATGCGACTTGCAGGCCGAAGTGCTCCGAGTACAGCCGACCTAACGCCTCCCCGAATGCCTTGCTTGCTCCGTAGTCACTGTCCGGCCGGATCGGTACCGTGTGGTCGACGCGCCTGAAGCCGCCTGGCTCCAGTCCTCGATAGTCGCCTGCTCGGAGTCTCACGTACGGCTCATCGTCCTCGAACAGTCCGGCAGCGTGATTGGAGCTTGCGAATACGACGCGACGAACGCCTTCCAGCCTGCATGCCTCGTACACGTTGCGAGTGAGGGTGATGTTGTTGCGGAGCACGTCCGGCCACGGCGTCTCGACGGCCGGGTTGCCCGCCAGGTGGACGACAGCGTCGTGCCCTGCCACCACACCTCGCAGGTCATCCACCTCGTGCACATCCGCCACCGTCGCCGGCAACTCCGCCCCGGCCCGCGGCGGCACGCGATCGACGCCGGTCAACTCGAATTCGTGTCCAAGTAGCCCCACCATCTTCGAGCCGATGTTGCCGCTGGATCCGGTGATTAGGGTTTTCATTGGCATACTTCGGGTCCCTTCTCGCGGCTAACGTATCCGGGTGCCTTCAACCATGTCAACGGCGGTGGCGGGTCGTATCAGACCGGCGAGCGCATCTGGACTGGCCTGTTTTGCGGCCTGCCTGACGACGGTGGTGATCCGACGGAGTAACGACCTTGCCGGGAGCAGGTTTGGGCCGTCCACCTACCTGATGACACGACTGGCATGATTTCGCCGTCGCTATAATAAACTGGCTCCAGGAGGAGGCCTTATGACGGCAAATGCGGAGCACCCAATTTTGACGCGCGAGGACCTGCGTCAGGAGTTGGGTCCGCTGGTAAGAGAACTGGACCAATTCAGGGAAGAGGTCAGGACCCACTACGCCACCAAGGCCGATCTCTACAAAGTCTCCGTCCAACTCGGCTTGTTCGTGATGGCTGCCGTGAGCGTGGGTGTTGCGGTCCTGAGCATCAGCGGGTAGTGAGGAGGCACCGTGGGCGCAAAGATATTACTTGCCGGGGTATTCTCGGCTGCCATTGGCGCGTTGGCTGGGCTGGTCCTGTCAGAGCTAAACGTCCCGTTGCTTTACGCAGTGCTGGCCGGTGCTGTCGTTGCTCAGGGCCTTTCATTCTTCCTGCTATTCGGCAGGGCCAGGACATAGGGGCTCGTGGCGGCCGGACTGGACACCACGCGGTCACGCCTTCCCGAAATCCGTTTTTGAACGCGTAAAGTCACACCAACCCCACCAAAGTTGAAAACGCGGGTGCGCCAGTCCGTCAAGCGGTCGGCATTAACTCTAGTCAAAAGCAGTAGTTTCGTTGCGCCCGTGCTAGGTGGCGGGCGATTCCTGGGCAGTGGGTAGGGGCTGATACCGCTCGATTCGTATTCAGTCTTCCCGCTTACGCGCCTGGGCCAGGTCGTACGCAGTCTGACGGCTCAGCCAGAAATCAGCGCTGGACCATCCGGCCTTCTCCAGGCGAATGGCCATGTCGGGCGAGACCGCCGCGAGACCGTTCAATACGTGCGCGAGGGTATCGCGCGCAACTCCCAGGATGTCGGCTGCCTCATAATGGTTGGTCAGTTGTCTCCCAGCGGCAGCCGCGTCCTGGTCAAGTCCGCCTGACTCCAAGTTGACTGTCCGTGAGAAACATACTTTGCTCGATCATTCGACAGGCTATACACGACCACTTAATCTCGTCTGACGCCCGGTTCCGTGGCTCATAACAGGTAGTCCAGCACCCCCGGGTTCACCCCCTCCACAGCACGCCTCAGCTCCCCCACCCTTTGGGCGTAAGTCGGCTCCCGCGGATCGATGATCCGGCGGCAGGCGCGGGTGTATGACCCGATGACCTGGAGTTCTGAGCGGTTTATGGGCCAGGCGTATGGCTTGCCGGACGCTGTTCGGAGGATGCGGTCGGCAAAGGCGCGGTCTAAGGGCACGGCGCGGGGGAATCGTGTCGACCGGTCTGTGCCGGCGAAAACCCAGAATGCGTCCCACCACCGGCCGTCGTTCAATGCGCGCCTGACGTGCGCGTTGGCAGCGTATCGGGCCGGTGCGACGGCGCCTGATGGATCCGACGGCGCACGGAAGACCGACTCCACCTCGATGAAGCCGATCAGGAAGAAGCCGGTCTCGCCGGTGAACTGTTCTGCGCTCCAGCGGGCCAGTCGAACCAGGAAGAACATGAGATCACCCGGCCGGGCCTCCTTCAGCCCGAACGCCCTCGGCGCGCGTTCGCAATTGTCGCCGTACGTGTTCGTGCCGAATTCAGGGTCGAAGTGCGTAGCCGAGTCGAGCAGACGATTGGGTATCCACCGGGCTAGCGATTCGTTCGGGTCGTAATGGCTTCGCAGGTCCCGGTATCGGACCGAATGCGAGCCTGCCGCGAACGGTTCTTCGGGGATGGTTATTAACTCGAACGTGCCGTCGTCGAACAGTGGGCTCAGGAAGCGGTGCGATGAGTTGGCGCCAACGTTCGCGAGGAAGATCGACGGCTGGTCGGCGCTTGGTGTTGGCGCTGGTTCGGGCAAGGGTGTTTGGTTGCGCTATCGCGGCGGGTCAATCGAAATGAGCGGAAACCTTCATCCCATCGCCCGTGCAGCGACCAGTTCGCGGACACGCGGCACGACCTGGCGGGCGACGCGGCGGGACTCTTCGACGTGCGGGTAACCGGACAGGATGAATTCGTCGATGCCAAGGTCCCAATAGCGGGCTAGCTCCTCCGATGCTTGGTCCGGGGTTCCGACGATGGCGGTGCCGCAGTTGACCCGCACGGTCGAAATGCCGTTCCACAGCCGCTCACCGATGCGGTGCTGCTCGTACTTGCGCGCCTGTATCGCTGCCCCGGCCATCGGGGTGCCCTGCACCTGCGAACTGCGCTGGTCCTGCACCGATGACTCAGCCCGCGACAACAATTCTTCCGCGGCGTCCCACGCCTCTTCCTCGGTGTCCCTTACGACGAGGTGCGTTCGGAGGCCGAACCTGGCCCGGCGTCCGTGCGATTCGAACGCCTCCCGGGCGCGGTCCATCAGCCTGGCCGTTGCGTCGAGCGGTTGAATCCACATCAGCAGCACGTCGCCGAGCTTGCCCGCCAGGTCAAGGGCCGCCGGGGACGCTCCGCCCATGTACCACCGCGGCCCCTCCTCGCGCGGGCCGGGCGAGACCATCGCCCCGTTGAGCTTCACCACTTCGCCCTTATACGAAATCGGGCCATCGGCCGCCCACAGCCGTTTGCAGGACTCGACGAATTCGGCGGCGAGAGCGTAACGCTGCGCGTGGTCCGTCTCGACACCCAAACGTTCGAAGTCGCCCTGAATACCGCCGGGGACCACGTTGATGTCGATCCGCCCGCCGGTGATGTTGTCGAGCGTCCCAGCCATCTGCGCGAACAGGCCCGGCGCGATGAACCCCGGCCTGACGGCGATTAGAAAGCGAATGTCTGACGTGACGGCTGCCAACGCCGTCGCGGTGGTCCACGTCTCGGCCAGGGGAGCTTCCTGGTCGAAGAGGCCGTTGGCAAACCTCGTGGGTATCAGCTGGGAGTAGTAGCCCTCGGCCTCGGCGGTAGAAACCACCTCGCGCAGGTACTCGAACGTCGGCGGGCGTTCTGCCCGCATGGTCCCTATGTGTTCGCCGTCGCCGTCGATCGGAATAAACCAGTCGAACTTGACGTCCGGCCGCTGTGAATTCCCGTTACCCATCGCCCATTTCCTTTCGTGAACCCGGTGGCGAAAAGAATATCCGTATCCGGGCCGCCACGGGAGTGCCTCGGCGGTGTTGACCGAACGGCTTCATTGCCCACATAATACGAACATCTGTTCTGCTACACGTCTAGCCCAAGCTCTCGACAGGAGTCACACATGGCCTCAGATGCCCTTACCGGTCCAGCACGAGTCACATCCTTGGCGAATGCCATCCTCGGCAAGCCCGACACGTTGACGCGACAGCAGTGCCCGCGCTGCGGCGAAGCGGCGTCCCTCCGGCTCGAAAAGGCCGATCCGCAGGCACACACATGCTACCGGTGCAGGCCCTGCGGCCACATCTTCAGCCCCCGGATTGACAACTAAGGGCGTGGATATCGGACGCATCGAGGAGCGAGACCGTACACATACAGCGACAGACAAGCCAATACCTGAAGACCAGCGGACCTCATGGAAGAAGGACCCGGTCAAGTTCGTGACCGACGAACTTGGGGCCGAACCATGGGGGAAGCAGAAGGAAATCCTCGAGGCGGTGCGGGACCACACCCGCGTGGCCGTGCGTTCGTGCAACGGATCCGGCAAGACTTACATCGCAGCCCACGCGGTCCTGTGGTGGCTCAAGTGCTTTCCCGACTCACTTGTCATCACCACCGCGCCGACGGAACACCAGGTCCGCGACGTTTTGTGGCGCGAGATCAGGCGTGTGTACCACCGCAGAGAGCAATTCATCGGCGGCAAGCTTCTGAGGACCTCACTAGAACTGGACGACAAGCACTACGCCCAGGGCCTCTCGACTGACACGCCGGAGCGCTTCCAGGGCTTTCACGAAGGCCACATCCTGTTTGTTGTGGACGAGGCGTCCGGAGTGCGCGAGGGGATATTCGAGGCCATCGAGGGATCGATGACATCGGAAAACTCCAGGATGCTGCTACTCGGAAACCCTACAGCCTTGTCCGGGTACTTCTACGAGGCGTTCCACCGGCGGCGGAGCCTCTGGCGGACCATCCACATATCGGCGTTGGAAACCCCGAATGTCAAGGAAGGGGAGATTGTAAAGCCGAGCCTCGTGACCGAGCAGTGGGTCAAGGACGCCAAGGTCAATTGGGGCGAGGACAGCCCCATGTACCAGATACGGGTACTCGGGGAATTCCCGTCCGAGTCGGAAGACACGCTGATCTCCCTCAAGATCATCGAAAGCGCCGTTGAAGCCAAAGACCAGGTCATCGAGCCGCAGGACGGCAAACCGGTGGAACTGGGCGTGGACGTGGCGCGCTTCGGCAGCGACCGCACGGTCATTTGCGCGCGGCGAGGTGACAGGGTGATCGAAATGCAGTCCTATACGAAGAAGAACACCATGGAAACGGCCGGCTTGGTCAACGATTTCGTCGAACGACACTCGCCGTCCTGCGTACGAGTGGACGCTATCGGCGTCGGTGCGGGCGTGGTCGACCGGCTGAAGGAATTGGGAGTGCCCGGCGTCAAGGGCATTAACGTGGCCCAACGCGCCACCAACCCGGAGCACTTCGCCAACCTGAAGGCGGAGCTGTACGACGGTCTACGAGAACGGTTTCAGCAGGGTCGAATCCGGATACCAGGCGACCAGAAGCTGATCAGCGAGCTTGCCTCCATCAGGTACTCCTTCACCAGCAGCGGACAGACCAGGCTGGAGGACAAGGACGAACTGCGCGGGAGGGGTCAGCCGAGCCCCGATCTGGCGGACGCCCTGATGCTGGCGTTCGCACACTCACCAAGACGCGGATTCAAGATGTGGGCCTGATACCGGGGCCGGTGTGGGCCGGCGTCATCGACATCGTACGAATAGGGAACGTGCCACCGCGAGCGGACCGGACGCGCCCGTGCAATCGACACATCCGAACGGAGGACTCGAAATGAACGTAATCAACATCGTAGGAAACGCAGTCAGGCGGAGCGCGGCCAGGGCGCCGCTCATCGGGAGGTTTAGAGGCGTCGAGCGGGCCAGCCGCGCCACACGCGTGGTGGTCGACCGGTTCGACGAGTCGTATGGGATCGACGCCGATTGGTCGCGACCCGGCAGCGCGCGGTACTACGAGAAGTCAGCCGCCGTCCACGCCGCCGTCAAGGTGAGGGCCGACGCCGTGGCGCGGCCCGGCCTCCGCGTATTGGTACGCGAATCGGGATCGCGCTTCCGCGGCGAATTCCGCGACGCGGGCGACGGCGACCCGATGCTGAGGCTACTCGAACGCCCCAACGACGTGTGGACGCAGGGCCAGTTGCTGCGCGCCACGGAGACCTACCTCGCCCTTTGGGGATCGGCTTTCTGGGGCATCGAACGGGACGCCGCCGGAAATCCGTCGGAACTGTGGCCCCTGCGGCCGGACCGAGTGCGCATAGTTCCCGACAGGCACAGGTACGTGCGCGGCTTCGTCTACGAGTATGCCGGCGACCGGGCGGCCTATCTCCCCCAGGAGATCGTCTGGTTCCGGCACATAAACCCGTCTGACGAGTTCCAGGGGCTGTCCTCCCTGTCCCCGGCCCGCCTCGCGGTGGACATGGGCGAAGAGGCGCTCAGTTTCAACCGCAGCTTCTTCCGCAACTCGACCATGCCGTCCGACCTGGCGATCACAACGGAAGAGACGCCGACGGAGGACGAGGTCGACGAGTTCTACGCGCGCTGGGAGAGTCGTTACCGCGGCTCGGGCAGGGCCCACCGTCCTGTGCTGCTGGCGCGCGGCATGGATGCCAAGCGTCTCGGCATTTCCCACAAGGACATGGAGTTCATGGAGGCGCTAGGGTGGTCGGTTGAGGAGGTGGCGCGGGCATTCGGCGTGCCGAAGGTGTTCCTCGGCCAATTGCAAGACGCCACGTTGTCGAACATCGAGACCCTCGAGCGATACCTGTGGCGGAATACGATCGTTCCCGAACTGCGTCTGATCGAAGAGGCGGTCAACTCTTCGGTCACCCCGCTGTTCGAGAACTTCCCCGGCCAGCGGCGCGTGGAGTTCGATCTCGGCGAAATCGAGGCCCTGAAGGAGAGCGAGAACGACCGCGTCGACCGGGAGGTCAAGCTCGTCGCGGCCGGCATCATCACCATCGACGAGGCCCGCGCCAGCCGCAACCTCGCGCCAATCAGGTGACCCCTCACAACGCGCCACCACCATTCCTCAGAAAATATCCTCCGAAAACGTGCCTACCTCCGCCTTCGCCAACCCTCGTAGGGGCGGGTTTCAAGAGCCTGTTTCACAAATTGGCCGTCTCCAATGATCGAGCGTTAGAGATTCCCGTTTTCACGGGAATGACGGCAAGAGTAACTCTATTTCGTATCGAGCGTTGCCAAGCCCGACGGGAATCGTTGCACCCATACCGACAGAGACACGTGGGTTCGACTTATGAAACAGGCTCTTCAAACCCGCCCGCGGCCTGGCGTCAACATCGCCCGCACCACCCTCCTGTTTGACACCCTGCACTTGTCGTACGTATTCTGATATCCGGAACCGACTACCAGCCAGACTGAAGAGCGCATAAATGGGTTTCCTCCGGAGCATCGGCCCACTCGAAATAATCCTCATACTCGTCGTCGTCATGATCATCTTCGGCGTCGGAAGACTGCCCGAGGTCGGTGCCGGTGTTGGAAAGGCGATCAGGGAGTTCCGGTCTTCGCTGGGCGGCAATAGCGAGGCCAATTCCGAACCGGGCGACACCAAGACCGGTTAGTCCAGCCCCAGACCTGATATTCAATTAACGAGGCCCGGCAAGTTGCCGGGCCTCGTTCGTGTTGGCGGGTTCTTGTGCCGGCGCTAAATGAAGTTGGCCCGGTCCACCAGGCTCCCCGCCAGGAAGACATCGGACACGCGGCGGAGTTGGTTGATGTCCTCTAGCGGATTCCCGTCCACGACCAGGACATCGGCCTGCTTGCCCGGCTCGAGGGTCCCGACTGACGAATCGGTCCAGCACGACCTTGCGGAGTCGCGGGTTGCCGCGACGATCGCCTCCATGTTGGACATCCCGCCCATGACGTGGGCCTCGATTTCGGTCTGGAAGTCGCCCATCTTGTAGAGACCCCAGGCTGAGTCCGACCCCGCGGCCATCATGACGCCGGCCTCTCTCATGCGGGTAAAATGACCGAGACGCATTTCGGATGAGCGACGCGTCTCATCCAACTGGTCCTGCTGGGCCGCGGTGAGGCATTCTTCCGCCTCCAGTATCCGCATCCCTGCCACGCTGCCCCCTATGGTCTTGTTGACAAAGACGCCCTGCTCAGCGATACGGTCGGCGATCTCGGGGCGAAAGGTCTCTGCGCCGTCGGGTTCTCTGAAGTCCCCGTGGATGATGGTGTCAATTCCGGCGTCCAGCACATTCAACATGGCCTGGGAGGAATGACAGTGCGCGGCGGCGTGTATGCCAAACTTGTGTGCCTCGTCGCAGATCGCGGTCAGTTCGTCGACGTTAAAAGATGGCCTCATCGAGTTGCTTGTGCGCGTGCTGCCCCCGGTCGCCGTTATCTTGATGAAGTCGGCGCCCTCCTTGATCAACTGCCTCACAGCGGCCCTGCACTCGGTTGGACCAGTGGCCTGGATCCCGAAGTAGCTCAGGTGGCCGCCGATAATGGCGACCGGCCTGCCGGCGAGCACGAGGCGTGGAGCCGGGACGATTCCCATATCTGCCGCCTGGCGGAGCATGAACGTGGTCCGGTTCTTTCCCCCGCAGTCCCGCAGGCTGGTTACCCCCGTGTAGAGGTGCCGGCGCGCGTTCTGCGCGGTCTGCACGGTCAGCACCTCGTCCGGCAGCGTGACCAACTCGTCTCCGGCTCGACCGTCGCCGATGCCGTTCAGGTGAACGTGGCAGTCGACCAGCCCCGGCAGAATGGTCGCGTCCCCGTAGTCCAGTTCCTGGACTGAAGCGCCATCGGGCGCTCTGACCGTCTCCCGGGTCCCGATCTGCCTGATGGCGTCCCCTTCGAGCAGTATGGCCGCAGCCTCTGAAACGGGGCCGCCGGTCCCGTCGACCAGCCGCGCCGCGCTGAGCATTGTGAATTCGGTGTCCTGTTGAGGCATGTTTCCCTCTTGGTGCTTTTGCTGCCTGCCTTGGACCGTCAGCCTGGTCTCTTCGGGCTCGGTGATTCCTGTACCTGTGCTGTAAATCGCGTCAGCCGATGTTACCGACTCTAAATCGTCACCGGCTGCTGCCGGACAGCGGCAATAGAGTCCTCGGAGCCGCGCTCAATCTTCTTGCCGGCGAAGAACACGTCGGAGACGTCCCACAGGTCGTTGATATCGACGGACGGGTCGCCTTTGACCACGAGGACATCCGCCTCCTTGCCGGGCTCGAGCGTACCTACCTTCTCATCCACACCCAACGCCTCCGCGGCCCAACTCGTTACCGACATAACACCCTGCATCGCCGTGTACCCGGCATGGACCAGCAACTCGGCCTCATAGACCGTATTGCCGAGTTGGTAGTCACTCCACGACGAGTCGGAACCGGTAATTACCTTCAGGCCCATCTCGATCATGCGCTGGGTGTCGCCGAGGTGAAGTTCCAGCTTGGTCAGCGCCTCGTCAAATCGTTCACGCTCCGGGGCAGTCAGTCCGCCGGTGTCCCGCTTGTGGGCCAGGGTCCAGGCTCTGGCCCGACCCACCTGGAGGGTCGGGTTGACGTATGCGCCCTGCTCTCCAATCCGGTCGGCGATGTCCTCCCGGAAGTGGTGGCTCCCGTCCGATTCCATGAAGTTGCAGTGGATGATCATGTCCACACCGGCATCGAGTGAGTTGACGATGCCCTGGGAAGACACGCAGTGAGCGGCGGTAAGTTTGCCGAACTTGTGGGCTTCATTCGTGATCGCGGTCAACTCGTCGACGTTGAAAGAAGGCCTCATTGGGAACGAAGTCCGAGTGCTCCCGCCGGTGGCGGCGATCTTGATGTAATCGGCACCCTCTTTGATCAGTTGCCGCGTGATTGCCCTGGTCTCCACCAGGCCGGTGACCTCCCCGCCGAAGTAGCCCATGTGACCGCCGATGATCGCGACGGGTCTCCCGCACAGGACCATCCTCGGTCCGACAGCCAGGCCCTCGTTGATCGCGTCGCGCAGCCTGAACATGGTCATGTTCTTCGGGCCGTTCTCACGAATCGTGGTGACGCCGGAGAAGAGGCTCGCGCGGGCGTTTCGGGCCGACTGGACCGTCAACACCTCATCGGGCAGCAGTGACAGGTCGTCGCCCAGCCGCCCGTCGCCAAACCCGTTGTGATGCGTGTGGCAGTCGACCATCCCGGGCAGGACGGTGCAGACCGGGTAGTCGTGTACCTCTATCGAAGCGCCTTCCGGCGGCCTCACGTCGGCGGCACGCCCCACCGATATGATCTGCGAACCTCGGACCAGGACGGCGCCATTCGCAATGGGAGGGCCGCCGCGGGAGTCAATGACGCGGTCCGCCGTGATGAGCGTGAATTCGGTGTTGGCTGGCATGACGAGAGCCCAGACGAACGGCCGGGCGCCCCGAAACTAGCACGCTGCCTAAAGGCGCGCAACCAGACCGCCGGTGAGCGCGGGCGCGGGCGGCTAGCCAGCCTCGGCGGGAGGCGTCGCTTTCGCCGCCGTGTCTTCCGGCCGGGCCTTGCCCCGCTCACCCAACTTCGCCAGCCAGTAGCCAACCTCGAACAGTACGATGACCGGCCCTGCCACAAGGGACTGGTTTATCGGATCGAACGTAGGCGTGATCAACGCGCCGAGCACGAAGGCGAGCAGAATCGCCCACCTGCGTTGCCGGCCCAGCCAGCGCGTGTTCACAACTCCGATGCGGGTGAGGAAGAAGATGACGATCGGCAGCTCGAATATCAGGCCCATCCAGAAAAGAAGCGTGGTTATCAGGGTCACGTACGACCCGATGCGGATGAGCGGCGTAGCGACGTCTCCGCCGAACGAAAGCAGGAAATTGATGGCCGGGGGAAGCAGCACGAAATAGGCGAACGCAACACCGGTGGCAAACGCCAGCAGGCCGCCGGGCGTCAACAGGTAGAGGTACCGGCGTTCTACGGGCGTCAGCCCGGGCCGGAGGAACATGACCACCTGCCAGAGGAAAAACGGCAGCGACGCCGCAAATCCCGTGAGCACCGATACCTTGGCAGCGGCGCCCCAGAACTCCGTCAATTCGGTGAAGATCGGCTTCCCCTCGGTGGTCGGATTAAGCGCTATGGCGGGAGCCAAAAGGAACTCCAGGATCCGCTCGTGAAACACGAACGCTGCGATGGTGAACGCCAGCGCGACCAGCAGCGACCGGATCAGGCGCTTCTTTATTTCGCCGATGTGGTCCATGATGGGGACCGAACGGTCGTTCATGACTCACGCTCAGCCGGTCCGGACACGTCCTTGCCTGCCGCGGCATCGACTGGTTCGGCCTTTCGGGTGTCCTGCCGGCGAGGCACGCTCGATACACCCTGGTATTCGTGCATCCCGGACTCTATGACTTCCGGGTCGACGGCTTCCCTGACCATGCCGGTCAGTTCGTCCCTCTGCCGCCGCAACTCGCGGAGCATCTTCGCGGCGGTCCGAGCCCCTTCGCTCAGGCGCCTGGGACCAAGCACCAGGAACGCCACGATGCCGATCAGCACCAGTTCGAGTCCACCTATGCCCAGGAAGTTCACGTATTCAACTCAATCCGCGCAGCCGCATGCCCGGCGCACTCGACCCGGCCGTCCACCGGGTCGATCCCAAAGTCTTTCAAAAGACCACCGGTCACACACATGGGCAGGCCCACCACGTTCAGATAACACCATTCGAACGAGTCCACCGGATAAAACGGCTCATCCTGGATACCGTACGCCCCCGCCCTGTCGAACGGCAGGCCGGTGGCCAGATAGTCTTCGATCTCGTGTGAAGCATAACTGCGAAACGACACCTCCGTGGTCTGAAAACCCGTGGTGACGGCCTCTTGGGAAGCGACGCACACTCCCGTAACGACCTGGTGCCGTCGCCCGCAGAGCATTCGCAGCATGTTGCGTGCATCCTCCGGAGACGCGGGCTTGCCGAGCATCCACCCGTCGACGACGACTATCGTGTCCGCACCGACAACGACCGAATCAACCGCACGTTCCCGCACGTACATGGCCTTATTCCTGGCAACGCGCATAGCGGTCTCGCAAGGATCCGAACGCGGGTCGAGTTGTTCGTTGACACCGGAGGACGAAACCACGAACCGGTAGCCCGCCGCCCGCAGGATGGCGGCCCGGCGCGGCGATGCGGACGCAAGGACGAGTTGTCGGCCGTCAGTATTCGCCGGTCCAGCCTTCGACATCGCCATCATCCTCCCGCGTCCGGATCGACGCGGGACAGTATCGCAAGCGCTTCCACGTGGCGCGTCTGGGGGAACATGTCGATTGGGTACACGTCATCGAGGGCGTACGCAGATTCGCACAGTACGGACAGGTCCCTGGCCATGGCGTCCGGCTCGCAGGACACCATGGCGATTCGCGCCGGCGCCAGGTCGATCGCGGCCGTCAATGCCTCGGGCGCGCACCCGCGGCGGGGAGGGTCCAGCACCAGGACGTCCACCGGCCCATCGAACCTGCGCAGGGCATCTTCAGTGCGGGCTTCGATGAAATTGACGTTGTCCAGACCCGCCGCATTGATGCGGGCGTCTGCCACCGCAGATGCCGATTCCTCTATACCCGTCACATGCCCTGAAAACGGCGCGAGGAGCACCGTGAACGTGCCAACACCGCAGTAGGCGTCCACCGCATGTTCCTTGCCGGACAACCCAAGGGAGCGGGTCATGAGGTCCACCATGTTTGCGAGTTGGGGCGTGTTGACCTGGAAGAATGATGACGATGCCACGCGAAACCTGGCCGACGCCACCTCATCTTCGTAGTGCGATTGCCCTGTCTCGAGGTCCGGCCACGGGGGAGTGAACGCCGGCTGGACCAGCATCGAGCCCGTGTCACCCCCGGAGCGAACGGACACCTGGCTCATCCCATTCAGGCAGCCCTGCACGCGTTCCAGGACGCCGTTGATCGGCTCGTCCATCAGGAGGCAGCGGTCCACCTGCAAAAACCGCCGGGTGGTCGCGTTGACGTAGCCAACCTTGCCCGCGTCCCCGTCCCGTCTACCAACCGTGAACCTCGCGTGGTTGCGGTAACCGTATTGCGATGGGCTGGCCAGAGTCGGGTGGATCGTGGCGTTCCGAAGGCTATCGTGCGCTGTGAGCGCCTCTTCAACGCGGCGGGTCTTCTCGTCAAGTTGGCGTCGGTAACCAACGTGCTGCCACTGGCACCCGCTGCAACCCGAATAGTACGGACAAGGCGGTTCGACGCGGTCTGCAGAAGGCTCGATCACGTCCACGACGTTCAGCACCACGCGTTCAGGGAAGACCTTCACCACTTCGGCGCGCACGGTCTCGCCCGGCATCCCGCCGGCCACATTCGCCGGCGCCCCTTCGACCTCGCACGCGGTTTCGCCCCTTGGGTCGAATTCACCAAGCCGTAGTTCCAGCACGTCGCCCGGGCCGGCGGTCAAATCACCGGTGAGCGGTGGGCCGCTGTATCTCCGCCTGTGCCTTCTCTTTGCCATACAAGAAATCTTTGCACAACCACGCGCCAACCGGACACCCTGAGACGTCCTCCCCAACCCATACCCGTCATCCCCCTCGACTTGCCGGCGAAAGCCGGTACCCACGGTGTGGTGCAGAGGTGGGTACGCTCGACATGTACAACTCCCAACCGAAAGCCAACACCCCACTCCCTCCCCTTCTCCTCGTGGAGATCTTTGCAAAACCCCCTCTCCCAGCGGGAGAGGGTTGGGGTGAGGGAGAATCGCATATTGGGAGTAGGCCCTTGAATCCCCGATGCCCCTGTAAGTCTGGAGTTACGCAAAAGCCTCTCGTGGGAGAGGGCCGGGGTGAGGGCCACGCAACCACGCCCCAACCCCGTCGAACCGGGTTTCCCCGACACGACGATGGGTCCCGACGGTTCACCCCGCTGGGGACCCGAGGCTTACAACGAGTCCCGCTGAGAATAGACGGAGCCTCGTCGCCGTAAAGGCCTGCCTACAACCGGGCTTTGCCACCCCCAACCGTCAGGTTTTCGCCGGTTATGTAGCTGGCTTCCGGTGAGGCCAAGAAGGCCACCGCAGACGCAACATCCTCCGGCTCCGCGAGTCTCCCCATTGGGATCCCCTCGGCCCGGCTCCGCGTAAACTCTCCGGGCTCAAGCCCCTGTTGTTGCCCGAATATCCTGTCCGCTTCATCGCCGAATTTCGTGTCCACTATGCCCGGCGACACCGCGTTGACCCTGATCCCGTATTGTGCGAGATACGCCGCGGCCGTGACTGTCATGGTGACCACGCCGGCCTTTGCGACGGCATAAGGCGGCGAAAAGGTCATGCCTCCCCAGGCCGATATCGAAGCGATGTTCACGATGCAACCAGACTTCTGCTCGATCATCACTTTGGCGGCCTCCTGCATGATGAAGTAGGGGCCTTTCAGGTTCAGATCGATAGTCCAGTCCCAGGTCTCTTGAGAAACCTCCGGAAAACCCTGTATGCGGTTTGCTCCAGCATTGTTCACAAGGACGTCGATACGGCCATAGCCATCCATTGTCGCCGTGATCAGACGTTCGGCTTCGGCCACCTCGCTCGCATCGAAGATACCACCGGAAGCCTCAAATCCCTCGCTCTTCAGATCGGTCAGGGTCTCCTCCAGGGTATCCGCTTCGATATCGCTCAGGAACAGCGACGCCCCTGAGCGAGCAAGCCGGAACGCGGTAGCCCTCCCGCTCCCACGGCCGGCGCCGGTAATGACGGCAATCTGGCCGCTCAGGCTTTCACTACTCGAGCTTTCGCTATCATTGCTCATTGCCATCTCACTCCCTCGGAACTCTGTCTTGAGACTTCCTTAGTCTCATCAATAAAATCCGTACCACGCCCAATTCGACTTGCCGGACTTGATCCGGTACCCATGGTGGGGTGTGGAGGTGGGTACGCTCGAAATCTACAACTCCCAACCGATAAGCCCCATTTTCATGAGCGGCTGCCCCGGTGGCAACTGCCACGGGGGACTGGTAGGCACGCTAAAATCGGCGTGCGTGGTTACACTCGGGCCGGCATCGCACATTCCTCTCGCGAGGTTCTGCTACTCCAAAGGCCATGCGTGAAAGGTACTCGGGCACACTTTACGCGCCGCGCTGCAACCTTAACAGGGCGCCCCGCACACCTACGCGAACCCATCGGAGGGGCGGGTTTCAAACCCGCCTTTCTCGACCCCGCATGGAGTATGCCACCACCCAGGGAACCGTTACGTACGTCACCGCGGCAGCGTTGACCGGCGTCCTAGGAACCTGCGCGAAGGCTGGGCGTCTTTGCCTCAGCGTGAGGCCCAGTGCTTCCGCCAGGCAGCGCCCAGATTCGTCATCGCAAGGAGGGCCTACGGTTGCAAACGCCGTTTGGAAAACAGACGGCCGGACGGCACGTCGCAGGCGAAGAGGACGATTCCCATCAGGATGGCCGCGTCCGCAATGTTGAAGATAAACCAGGGGACGATGTCTATGAAGTCGATAACGTGGCCGAAGACGACCCGATCGACGAGGTTGCCGATCATGCCCGCAATCATCAGTCCAAAACTCAGTTGCGCCCGCACGCCTGTTTTGGGGTGTGGCCAGTAGAGCACGAACAGGACGCCAAGCCCGACGGCCGAGAACACGATGAGCCCGACAGTGTGCCCGCTGAAAAGACTGTACGCGCCCCCTGTATTCGCTACATGAGTGAACTGCAAGGGGCCTTGCTGCGGCCACGACTCTCCGATTGCGAGCGCCCTGTCCACCCAGTGCTTCGCCGCCTGGTCCACCGCTAGCGCAGCCAGGGCAGTGTTTGCGCCGACTCGATGCCGACACACAAAATGTCCCAGGTAAATGGCTACGTCACGCAAACGAACACCCAAGTCATTAGTCTGCGCCGGGGAAGTCCGTGAGCCGGTTGCACCTCGCTGATCACTCCCCAGGCCCATACAACACCGGCGAAGTCACTCACAACTCAGGGCAGCGGCTCGAAGGTCAGGGTCGTCACACGTTCGTCCATGTCCACGCCGTCGTCCGTAACGACGTCCGTAACGAGGTGCCGCGAAGGTCGATGGTTTGCCTAGGGTGCGGCTACTCACGGACGAATACCAGCCTGGTTGCTCCCTCACCGTCCGATATCTCCAGCCGGTCGCCCGCAACCAAGTAGCTTACTCCCTGGTGGAGAGCAGACCAAAACTCATCCGCTTGCGCACTCCTACTCACCTCACAACCCACTTCGCTAACGGCGTAGGATGGCAGGGAGAAGACCCCATCTGGGCCGGCGACAGGCACCCCGTCCTCATCTGGACCTACATGAATTGGCCCCTGGTAGTGATTGCATCCGTCAAACCCTTCAATTTGGTCCCCGTTTATCCTCATTCTGACTGCGGAATCTTCAATGACTGGTTGACCGTCCAGCAAGTTGAGAAACCAAACGCCATCGCCCGGTCCCGCATTACCGCATCCCGTTGCCGCCAAAACCAGGATAAGCCCGACGAGAGTCAGCAACGAAATTGCCGCCGAGCTCTTCACACCCGTTCCGGCGTTAGCGCTCATGCTCAAATGACGGCCCCAAGCTGGTGGGTGTAAGCGCAATGACAGGCCCCGTGGTGTCAACGCGGAAAGAATGATTTGGGATGCATTACATTTCGGATATCGAAGATTCCACTGTGTTTATTGACGACCTTTCGACCTCTTAATGGTTCTTGAAGTTGAATCTCAACTGCATCCTCACAATCATCTCGACTTATCATGAACACATTAGTGTCTGCGACCACCTTTACCTCCACTTCGGTATTCGTCTCGCGCAACAGCGACACTTCTGGTTCTCTGTTGCAAGAACCAACAAACAGTGTGTATTTGGTCGGAGAATCTTTAGCTATTTCAATCACATGTACTTCGCTACGCCATGTGTATACACCTAGGCCAAGCGCCACAAACATTCCCACATAAACCGCTACCAAAGTGCTTACCATTACGCCTAATAGGCATCTTACCCGCCTGGATAAGATGCCTATCAAACCGGAATTGTAAACCATTACTCAGTCCGTGGCGATGTGAACGCCTAAAGCATTATCAATTCGATCCGCTCGTGAGAAAACCTCTCGCCAAAACGGCCATGGGTCTTGCATCGCTCCTTTATGCAGACCATATGCCGTGTTGCCCCAGTACACGGGCCCGCCGCTATCGCCTTCCACGGAATTGTGCTCTCCCATTTGCACGAGATTGCACGCTCCAGAGGAACAAACATTGATTTTTCTCACTTGCTGACAGTCTCGGTTGCTGTTTTTGCCGTTGCGGCAAAGGGTCTGACCCACGCTTGGCGATCCTACAGAAGTGACTCCTCGATTGTCAACTTCGGACGTTGAATCGTTGCCCGCGTAAAACTCGTTGCTGAAAGTGAGAGGACCCGTATGCCATTGGAAGTCACCTTGCTCGCCATTATGTGCGCTCTCCAATGTCAAGGTCGCGGCGTCATCGGTCAGATTGTTGGGACAGTGTCCAGCGGTGGAAATTCCTCTAGTTCCCGAGGCGCTTTCCACCCCGAAACCGGACGTGCAAATGCTGAGGGCTTCACCACCCCAATGTTCGGTGTTCTCCTCGTTAACACTTAACACTGCACCTTGAAAGCGAACGACAGAGCTCGAAATGGTGTCGAGAATGTCCGCTCGAGTCACGTCAGTGACTTTGTTGGCCGCCGCGACTTTGAGCGATTCCAAAACTGTGTCTGCCGCCGTGTCCTCCAGCAGAGCAACCGTCTCTACTTTACCTGTCGCAAAGTCAAAAAAAGTGGCTGCGTCGCGCACTTCATGTGACTCAAAGACCACGATGTGGGCAGCTTCAATCGCCTTTTGGAGTTCCACCTCGGTGAAGCCCTTGTCAGTGCGTACTTCGACTGAAACGCCACTGTGATTACTGGTGAAGTTGTCGATTATGGATGTCGCTGCTGCGGGGGCGCTGCCCGCAAAAGCGACCCACGCGTTCCCCGCGTCAGTGATCTCCGCCCCAGTGAATGCTCCTGGGGCCGCTTCACGGATTTCCGCGACCGCAGCCGCGAAATCGTCATTCCAAGCGTATCGGTCGATGGCGGCCTGAAGCGACATGCCTTTTTGGTCGGCAACGGCCTGCAAGTCAATTAACTCCGCTTCACTGATTCCGGCGGTCGTGCTTTGCGTCCCCGGCGAAAGCGCGATGGATGCCGCGACCACCAACCCTACTAGCATGGCTCCAACGGCAATTGTCACTGCGATTCTCATTTCCGATGTTCCTTTCGATTACGCCGCCAGTCAATGCGCACAGTGCGCGGAAGACACGGCAAGACGAGCTTCCAAGTCCTGTACAGAGGCTCGGCAACCTGGTCCTGACGGCCAGTGGCGGAAGGGAAGATAGCCTCTGAGACATAAATAAGGCATAAAGATCGGCCCCGAAACTGTAAAGGTTTCATAAAGATTTACGGCCAGGCGGGGTTGGAGTGCCCGCAATGAATGGGGCGGTCTGGCGGTTTTGCGTGGTGGGGGTTCGGGCGTGGCCCCCGCCTGTGCCCCTAGATACCGGATCAGAGTCCGGCACGACGAGGGAAGGAGTGGTTACGCCCCGCTTCGGGGTACGGGGGAGGCGCATTGAGGGCCAATATCCGCAACGGAATTCACCGCAGCGGTGGCAATGCGCACGCCAGACCCCCGCCGTTTGATATTCTGCTGTACACGAGGCGGGGCGTGTCAGAACAGCTTGATGCATCGCCCTCCCGGATAGTTGGATCGAGTCTCCCGTGGCAGTGAAAAGACGCCTCCCCGAGTGGTTTAAAGTACCCGCTCCCGGCGGCGAAAACTACCTCGACCTTCGCAGGCGGTTCCGTGGCTCGAAGCTCCACACCGTTTGCGAGGAGGCGGCGTGCCCGAACATCGGCGATTGCTGGGACCGCCGCACGGCAACGTTCATGATCCTTGGGGACACGTGCACGCGGGCGTGTTCCTACTGCAACGTCAAGACCGGCTGGCCCGGCACGCTCGACGCCGGCGAGCCGTTCCGACTCGCACAGACCGTCGCAGACATGGGCCTGCGTTACACGGTGGTCACCTCAGTCGACCGCGATGACCTGCCGGACGGCGGCGCGGGCATGTTCGCGCTATCCATCACCGAGATCCGCCGGCTGTCTCCAACGTGCAAAGTCGAGGTCCTCATCCCCGACTTCTCCGGCAGCCGCGACGCGCTCGCCGCGGTCGTCAACGCCGGGCCCGAAGTCCTCAACCACAATATCGAGACGGTGCGGCGCGTCTTTCCAAAGGTCAGACCCAAGGGCGACTACGACCTTTCGCTGGAGTTGCTGCGCAGGGTGAAGGAGATTGACCCGTCGATGCCTTCAAAGTCGGGCATGATGGTCGGACTGGGTGAGACCCGCGAGGAGATACTGGAGACGATGCGCGACCTGCGGAGCGTCGATTGCGACCTCCTCACGATCGGCCAGTACCTGAGACCGACGAAGAACCATCACCCGCTCATCAGGTTTTACTCGCCGGCCGACTTCAACGACTTCCGCGACGCCGGCCTCGCCATGGGATTTCGCCACGTCGCTTCCGGGCCGCTGGTGCGAAGCTCCTACCACGCAGACATCCAGCACGAGGCCTCCCAGGACGCGCTGGTCCCTGTTGCCGGGCCTGGCTAGTATTACGGCCCTGCAAACCTGGGCCGCGCCATTTGCGTCTTCCCCGACCACGATCGGGGATCTGCAACGGGACGGGATGGACAGGGATTGACGGAGTGAGTCACTCCAGGAAAGAGGCGTCGTCGCAATGCGGAGATTCCCGTTTGCACGGGAATGACGGAAATGGGGGGAATGACCGGAACGACGGGAAAGATGGTGGTGGCCTCCTGTACGTGGTCGCAACCCCGATCGGTAATCTCGGGGACCTGTCGGAACGCGCCGCCGACGTACTGCGAAACGTCTCCCTGATCGCGGCGGAGGACACCCGCGTAACCCGCAAGCTCCTCAACCGCATCGGCGCAACCGCGAAGGTCGTCAGCTATCACGAAAACTCCCCGGCAGCACGCCTCCGGAAAATCTTGGCCGCGCTTGAAGCGGGCGATGTCGCGCTGGTTACCGACGCAGGTACGCCTGCGCTGAGCGATCCCGGCGCGGAGCTGGTCGCCGCGGCCGCTGCCGGAGGGCACAACGTGGCGGCGGTGCCCGGTCCCTCCGCTGTAACCGCGGCGTTGTCGATCGCCGGCATGCCGGCAGACCGGTTCCTGTACCTGGGATTCCTGCCCCGTCAACGGAGTCGGCGCCTCGAGACCCTCCGAGATGTCGCCGGCGAACCCGGTCCGCTGGTGGTCCTCGAAGCGCCGCACAGGGTGACCGCAACACTGGAAACAATCGCGGAACTTTTCCCTGACCGGGCAGTCGCTGTATGCCGCGAACTGACCAAGCGGTTCGAGGAGGTATACCGGGGCAACGCGGCGGGCGCGCTCGAGTACTTCGCCCAGCCGCGCGGGGAATTCGTGATAGTGGTCGAGGGGGCCGGTAAGACGCGACAGGCACATTCGGACGAACAACTGGCCAGCGCCATACATACCGCACGTTCAAGGGGACTGTCCGGCCGTACGCTTGTCGATGCCGTGGTCGAGTCCACGGGCGCGTCTCGAAGCCGTGTATATCGCCTCAGCTTGGAGTTATGAGGAACGCCCGGACCCCTCACCTTGCTGGCTATAATGGGAGTGAGTGTGACGCAGTTCACAATTTCACTGGTCCCCACTTCCCACCGAGTTGCCCGAGTAGAGGCGTCACTTGCCCCGAAAGATACTAGTCGCGGTCGCGTGGCCCTATGTAAACGGGCCGCCGCACCTCGGCCACATCGCCGGCATGAACGTCCCGGCCGACATCTTCGTGCGCTACCACCGGCTGGCCGGCAACGACGCCATCATGGTCTCCGGCAGCGACATGCACGGGACTCCAACCGCGCTCCGGGCCGCTGACGAAGGCGTCGAGCCGGCAGTCATCGCGCAGCGGTACCACAAGGTCTGGTCGGACTGCCTCGCCGCGATGGGCTTTTCCTACGACATCTACACGGACACCGACACCGATAACCACCGCGAGGTCACCCACGACCTCTTCGAGACGCTCCACGAAGGCGGGTTCCTCTACGAGGCGGACCAGACGATGCCGTACTCGGTCACCGAGGAACGGTTCCTGTCCGACCGGTTCGTCGAAGGGACATGCCCACACTGCGACAATCCCCGCGCCCGCGGCGACCAGTGCGACGCATGCGGAAGAACCCTCGATCCCTCCGACCTGATCGATATACGCAGCGCACGTGACGGGTCGACACCCGAATTCCGCGATACCACGCACCACTTCTTCAAGCTGAGCGCGTTCCAGGACGGCCTGGAAGAGTGGGTTTCCGGCAAGAACGAGTGGCGGGCAAACGTCCGCAACCAGACCATGGGCTGGCTGCAGGAGGGGCTGATCGACCGGGCAATCACCAGGGACATCGACTGGGGCGTGCCGGTGCCGTTCGCCGGGTACGAGGACAAGCGCATCTACGTCTGGTTTGAGGCCGTCATCGGATACCTCTCCGCGACGAAAGAATGGGCCACGCGGTCCGGGCAGCCCGACGCCTGGAAGCGCTTCTGGGAAGAGCCGGACGCCGAGACCTACTACTTCCAGGGCAAGGACAACATCCCGTTCCACACCCTCATCTGGCCCGCCATGCTCATGGGGTACGGCGGGCTGAACCTCCCGACGGACGTCGCCGCAAACGAATACCTGAACTTCAAGGGGCAGGAATTCTCCAAGAGCAGGAACTGGGCGGTATGGCTGCCGGACTACCTGGAACGCTACGAAGTCGACCCGCTGCGGTACTACCTCGCCGCCACCATGCCAGAGACCTCCGACTCTGACTTCACGTGGGAGGGCTTCGTGGCGGCGAACAACAACGAGCTGGTCGCCACGTTCGGCAACTTCGTCCACCGCGTGCTGACGCTCACCTATCGAAACTTCGATGGCAAGATCCCGGAACCCGGGCCCCTGTCGGAAGACGACGAAGCCGCGCTCGCAGCTTGTGATACGGCCATTTCCGATGTCGCCGGCGCCATAGAAGCGAGACGATTCCGAGACGCGCTGCGGGCCACGATGGGCCTGGCCCAGCATGGGAACCGGTACATCGACCAGAAGGCGCCGTGGGCCGAGGTAAAGCGGGACCGGTCAGCCGCCGCGACAACCCTTTGGACCACGCTGAACATCGTCGCCACGCTCCGGACGGTCATGAACCCGTTCCTGCCGTTCTCCACGCAGCGGATTCACGAATTGATCGGCTGCGAGGGCGAGGTCGCGGACATCGGATGGGCGAGGCAGGCGGTCATCCCGAACACGCCCCTCAACAAGCCGGCGCCCCTGTTCCGCAAACTCGACGAATCGGTCGTCGAAGAAGAATACGCACGGCTGGATGCGTCGTAGGGAATAGCAGCCAGATTAACCATGGTCGTCTACCAAAGCCAAAACGACATATACGCGCCCGTAGAACGGGACCTCCAACGGGTGGTCAACAACCTGTCGGAGGTATGGGAAAGCCAGGAGAGCCAGCACTCCGGCGTGGCCGAACGACTCGCCCACGTCCTGGCGACCCCCGGGAAGCGCGTGCGGCCCGCCATTACGCTGCTGGCGTCCCGGCTTTGGGGCAGGGAACCGGATGACCGCGTCATCAAGATGGCCACCGCCGTGGAACTGCTGCACATCGCAACGCTGATCCACGACGACACCATAGACATGGCCGACACCCGTCGGGGTTTCGCGACCGCCAGCAAACTATGGGGCGGCAGCATGGCCGTCCTGCTGGGCGATTACGTTTTCGCCTACTCCGCCATGTTCGTGTGCGACACGCACAGCGTCCGCCTGATCCGCCGTTTCGCCGAGACGATATCGGAGCTGTCCCGCGGCGAGCTGAACGAAATGCTCGACGCCTGGAATCCCGAGACGTCCATGGAGAGCTACTTCTCACGCATCTACGACAAGACCGCCTCGCTCTTTTCCACGGCCGCCGAAAGCGGCGCGGTGCTGGGTGAAGGCGACGAAGAGAGCGTGGAGAATCTCAAGAGCTACGGGCGCAACCTTGGACTTGCCTACCAGATCGTCGATGACGTTCTCGACTACCAGTCCACCAGCAAAGTACTGGGCAAACCCGCCAGCCACGACCTGAGCGAAGGGGTCCTCACTCTGCCGGCGTTGCTGGCCCTCCAGAACGGCTCGGCGCCCGCGCTGCGCAAATACGTCGCTTCCGAAGAGTCGGACAGGCAGGACCTGCTCCACGAGGCCTACAGCCAGATATGTTCGTCCGACGCGCTCTCCGCAGCCAGCGACACCGCTGAGGATTACCTGGACAAGGCGGCGGCAGCCATCGCACCACTGCCGGACACTGAAGCCAAGGCGGCTCTGCTGGGCCTCGTTAATTTCGCCCGAACCCGCGCCAACTGACCCGTCGGCCCATGGCAGCAGCGGGCAGCAAAAGGAGAAGGCGGCGAGCCGGGAGAAGACCGCGTCCTCCCCGTCGCATCCCCGTATCCCCCGCCGAGGTCGCCGAACGCCTTGAACCGCTGTACGGCCCGGTCACCTGGAAACCGAGGCTGAACGCGCTCGACGAACTGATATTCACCGTTCTGACCCAGCACACGTCCGACCTGAACGCAGAACGGGCTTTCAAGTCCCTGCAAGAGAGTTACCCAACATGGCCGGAAGTCATCGCCGCGCCCGATGCAGAAGTCGCGGATGTCATCAGGAGCGGCGGACTCGCCAACCAGAAGTCGGTGCGCATCCGGCAGATACTGGCCGCGATCCTCGACAAGCGCGGTGAATTCGACATCCAATTTCTTGGGGAGATGCCCCTCGACGACGCAAAGGCGTGGTTGCAGGAACTGCCGGGCGTCGGCCCGAAGACCGCGGCCGTGGTGCTATCGTTCTCCCTCGGGATGCCCGCGATGCCGGTCGACACCCACATCCACCGGGTGGCCGGGCGCCTGGGGCTCATCCGTCCCGGAACGTCGGCCGATGACGCTCACGACGTCCTCGAACAGATCGTGCCGCCCGAAGACAGGTTTCCGTTTCACGTATTGCTCATCACCCACGGCCGCCAGATCTGCAAGGCCCGTCGCCCACTGTGCGGCGACTGCCCCCTACAGGCGCCCTGCCCCGGCAGTCAGTCCCCGGCATAACTCCGCGTCAGAGCCCCGCACATGCGCGCACCCCGCGGTGGCAGGACTGGGTAACTGGAGGCGAAGCGCGGGGACAGACCACCCCCACTTCGCCTACGGTGGTAATCTCGTAGTTTGACCCGGTCACGGGAGGTCACCATGACAAGAGCAGCGATTCTCAACGTAACTGGCTACGCCGGCGCTGAGTTGGCTCGAATCCTGCACCGCCACCCGGATGTCGACCTTGTCTCCGTCACTGGCCGCAGCGCAGCCGGCAAGGAACTGGACGAGGTCTTCCCCCACCTGCGCGACATCGACCTCACCATCGTGCCGGACGTCGACGAATCCGTGGACGTCGTCTTTTCCGCCCTGCCTCACGCCGCCAGCGCCGAGCGGGTCGGGCCGTTCCTTGAAAAAGGCGTGGCCGTGGTCGACATCAGCGCCGACTTCAGGCTCAAGGACCAGGATGTGTACGAATCGTGGTACCAGGTCGATCATCCGTACCCCCAGTACATCGAGGAAGCGGTCTACGGGCTGCCTGAGTTGCACCGACCCGACATCGCCAGGACCCGGCTGACAGCCAACCCCGGCTGCTTCCCCACCGGCGCAATACTCGGCATGGCACCGCCCGTCAGCGAGGGTATCGTCGAGCACGACATCATCTACGACGCCAAGACCGGGGTGTCCGGCGCCGGCCGCAGCGGCAACGTCAAGTACAACTTCTCAGAACTGAACGACAACACGCAGGCGTACTCGGTGTCCGGTCACCGCCACCAGCCGGAGATGACGCAGGAACTGAGCGCCCTGTCGCGCAACGGCGATGTGACCGTCACCTTCACGCCGCACCTCGTGTCCATGACGCGGGGCATCCTTGGCACATGCTACGCGCGCCTCGACGAAGGCGTGGACCAGGCCCGCATCGACGAGATCTACCGGGACTTCTACGCCGGCGAGCCGTTCGTCACCGTCGTGTCGGAATCCCCGTCGACCAAGCAGACGTGGGCCAGCAACCAGTGCCTCGTCCATCCGGTCGTGAACGAGCAGACCGGCCGCCTGATCGTCGTCACGGCCCTCGACAACCTCGTGAAAGGCGCAGCAGGCAGCGGCGTCCAAAACATGAACGTGATGTTGGGCATCGACGAGACCGCCGGCCTGGAGGGGCTGCCGGTTTACCCATGAGCGCGCCGGGGCGGTTCGTCTGACCACCCCGCAGGATCGGTGAATCGTTAGTCTTTCCTAGCGGGACCGAATCTGCCGAATGTAGTCGTCATGGCGGCCGATCCACACCCAAATGAAGTCTTCACCGTCTTCAAAAGCGAGCGCTCTGTGGGAAATCCCGACTCGGACTGACCAAAAACCGCCAGTCTTTTTGAAATATAACGAGGGGTGTCGAGGATTCGCCTTTAGCAGTTCGAAATTTCGTCGGGCGACTCTCTGGATGGGCTCCGGAAGGTGCCCAAGACGCCGCCGGAATTCCGGTGATGTCCTATGCACTAGAGGTCTCGAAGCGACCCGTTTGCCTTGGCTTCCGTGGCTTCAGCGACTAGGAAGTCCAACTTTCCGTCCCGTGAATCGGCTTCGATCTCCCGGTCCCACTCTTCCCATTCCAATTCGTCGAGCCAGCGCTTCAATTGTTGGTACTCAGACTTGGGAAGATCAAGAATGGCCTTTTGAATTTCGGCGAATGTTGTCATCATTCTCCCTCCCCCATTGCTGTCCGACAATTCGTCAAGAAGTGGAGTTCGCCCCGTCGTGAGGCAGCCGCGGGAATTGCAGAAACCAATTTTAGCGCCCAGGACGCTCACGAGTGGATAGCTGTGACGCTCCGACAAGAGACGCCGATGCAACGCGGCCAGCCACCCCCCATCCCACACCCTTAACACGCCTTCCCCAAAAGGGCGCGATAATGGCGCCACTTATGCTCAGGGAGGGTGGCATGGCAATCAGGGCATACCTGCTCATAGAAGCCCAGGCGGGCACGGGCAACTCGATCCTCAAGGAACTTCGCGCTCTGCGCGAGACGATCCAGGCCGACCGGGTCACAGGCCCGTACGACCTGATCTGCATACTCGAATCCGACGATCTCGACAAGCTCGGCGACATCGTGCGGGACACCGTTCACAGGATCCCCGGGGTCAGCCGCACCATGAGCTGCCTCCGCTTCACCAGCTAGGAGACCATTGCAAAACCCCCTCTCCCAGCGGGAGAGGGTTGGGGTGAGGGCGAATCCCAGAACGGGAGTAGCCCATTGAAACCCACTTTCCCCGGTACGTCGGAGGCTATGCAAAGGTCTCAGCCAGGTACAGCCCCGCTGCCGAATTGACGCCTTCGACAATGGCGCAGCCTAGCGCAGGTTTGCGGCAAAGAACTCCAGCGTCCTCTCCCAGGCCAGTTTTGCGCTCGACTCGTGGTAGACCTCGGGCCTTTCGTCATTGAAGAACGCGTGTTCCGTTCCCGGGTATACGTGGATCGTGGATTCGACCCCGGCGGCCTTCAGGTTCGCCTCCAGGTCCGGCAATGCGTCGGTCGCGCCGTCGTGTTCGGCGTAGTGGCCCAGGACGGGGCAGGCCGTCTGCTCCCAATTATCGGGAAAGAACATCGGCACGCCGTAGAACGGCACGGCGGCGTCGATTTGGCCTGTCGACGCCAGGTACAGCGTGAGTCCGCCGCCCATGCAGAACCCCGTGCAGCCGATCTTCGACGGCTCCACCGCCTCGTGATTTCGCAGGAACCCCACGGCGCCGGTCATGTCCCGGACCGCGTCTTCCATGCGCAATTCCATCATGTATTTGCCCGCCTCGTCCGGTTCCGTCGTGGATTGGCCGTGGTACAGGTCGGGGGCCAGAGCCACGTACCCCTCGGCGGCGAAACGGTCGGCCACGTCTTCAATGTGCGGTACGAGTCCCCACCACTCCTGTATCACGATGACGGCCGGGCCCGTTCCCGCCGCAGGCAGCGAAAGGTAGCCGGAAGCCGTACCGCCGTTGCTCGAATACTCGATGGACTGTCCTGCCATGATTCACCTCCATGTCCATGGGAAATTCTTCTGCCACCGGACATTAGCATCACCGCAACAATCGCTCAACGCATCCGCCGCGGACCGCGGGCTCGACTATGGCGGGCGCTCGCCGAACGTGGACCGATGATCCTCACATCCTGACAGGGGAAGTTTAGGATGAGCGCAACTGGCGACGAACGAAGCCGCCCATAGGCGCCAACACCCGGGTCTCTCAAATCGCCCTGCGCCTTTCAAGGACTGAAAAGCATGGAAAAACTGCTGTGGATCGTATTGGCGGGGGGAGCCGGGACCGCCGCCCGCTACGGGATCGTGACCCTGTTTGGGCGATTCAACGCCGCAGGTTCGTTTCCGTGGGCCATCTTCACCGCCAACATGATTGGCTGTTATCTCTTCGGAATCGTGTGGCAGGCTGCAGAGGACAGGTCCATGTTCAACGACCATGTCCGCCTGGCGGTCCTGGTCGGTTTCATGGGCGCGTTCACAACCTTTTCCACGTTCGCATTCGACAACGCACAACTGGTGAGGGACGGCCGCTGGAGCGCGCTCGCGCTCAACCTCGCACTCAACAACGCAGCCGGCATCGCGCTGGTCTTCGCGGGGTTCCGGACATCCCGCGCGCTCTGGCAATGAGTCAGCGGCCACGTTTGCAACCACGCCCCGGAAGCGCGAAGTTAGATCGATGACTTCGTCATTAGACCAATCCAATAACCAGTCACAAGCGCCCCACCGGCCCGAGGAATCCTAGTCATGCCCGATCGAACCGGACACGCAGAGCAGGTGAGGGACCAGTTCAGCCGGCAGGCCGGCGAGTACGCGGTCAGCGACGCCCACTCGTCCGGCGAAAGCCTGGACATCCTGCGGCGGCTCGCGGCCGAAACGCAGCATCGCTGGGCCGTTGACGTGGCCACCGGGGCCGGGTTCACCGCATTCGCCGTGGCGCCGTACTCCGATCGCGTGCTGGCCACCGACATCGCCCCGGGGATGATCGAGGTCACCCGCGAGACGGTTGCGGCACAGGGCATTGACAACGTGGCGGCAGTCTTTTCCGCGGCCGAGAACCTTCCGTTCCGCAGCGGTTCCATAGACCTCGTGACGTGCCGCACCGCACCGCACCACTTCCACCGGCTCGACGATGCGATGAGAGAATTCGCGCGCGTCATCATGCCGGGTGGCGCACTCCTCCTGGCGGATAGCTGCACCTCCGAAAACGCGGAAGCTGCGGCGTGGCAGCAGGACATGGAGATCCGGCGAGATCCCACCCACGTGCGCAATCTGCCGCCCTCCGAATGGCGGTCGCTGGTGGAAAGTGCCGGGCTCGCAATCGATTTCGAGACGATCGCCCGCGTGGAGATGACGTTCGACGCCTGGACGCAGCGGTCCGGCACCCCGGCCGAAGTACGCGAGAAGATGCGTGTCGAGTGGCGGACCGCCCCTGCTTCGGCCATCGACGCGTTCCGAATCGTCCCCATCGACGGCGGAGGCTTTCACTTTTCCTGGCCCGTCTATATCTGCCGCGCCATGAAGCCCAACTCACCCACCTGCTCGGCGTAGATCACGGCTTAACGGTTATAGTTCTGCCACCATGGCGTCCACTGAGGCCGCAGCCCCGACCCGGCCCAACTCCCTCGTAGAAATCCCCTACAGGACCAAGTTACTGATCGTTGCCACGCTGACGACGTCGATGACGGTCGTCACGATGAACATGACGGTCATGGCGACGTCGGCGCAGAGCATCGTGGCAGACATCGGCGGCTTCGAGCTGTTCATCTGGCTGTTCGCCGCGTTCTCCCTCACCTCATCGGTTGTCGTGCCCATTGTCGGCAAGCTCACGGACATCCACGGGGGCAAGCGCGTCATCATCATTTCGCTGGCCCTGTTCACGGTTTCGTCGGCGGTGGCGGGCGCCATGCAGACGATGCCTCAACTGATAGCCGTCCGCGCCGTGCAGGGCATCGGGTCGGCCGGTGTCATGGGCAGCATCTGGATCATCATGGCCGGGCTTTGGCCACCCGCCGAAAGGGCAAAGTGGCTAGGGGCGATCACGGCCGGCTTCACACTGTCCGGCGTGCTCGGCCCCATCGTTGGCGGACTCATCGCCGACAACGCTTCGTGGCGATGGGTGTTCTGGATCAACGTGCCCGCGGGCGGCGTTGCGCTTGCACTGCTGTGGTACTGGTACCCGAGCGTCATGACCAGGGCGCGGGAGGCGAAGTTCGACTTCGCCGGCGCCTTCACGATGTGCGTCGCCGCGTCGGCGCTGCTGTACGCCGTGACGGTGGGCGGAAAGACCTACCCGTGGGCGTCCGCTCAGATCATTGGCCTGATCGCCCTATCCGTAGTGGCGACATTCTCCTTCATCGCCATCGAACGACGGGCAGCAGATCCTATTCTCCCGCTGCATCTCTTCCGCGAACGCATTTTCGCCGGGGGCATCACGGCGTCGCTGTCGGTGACCACCACCTTTTCCGTGGTGGTGGTATTCGTGCCGCTGCTGGTCCAGGGAGCGAGGGGCGGATCTGCGACGGAGGCCTCATTCCCACTGATGTCGATGGCGGCAGGCGTGGCGATCGGGGCGAACGCGGCCGGACAAATACTGTCGCGGTTCGGTTACGCAAGGGAGATGGCAGTGGGCGGACTGCTGGTTGCCGCGGCCGGACTGGCCTGGCTCGCCAACCTGCCCATCGAAACGCCGGCGGGCCTGATCTTCACGGTGACCCTGATCATGGGTACGGGTATGTCATTCGCGTTCACCACGCTCCACATACCGGTGCAGAACGCCATGCCGGACGATCTATTGGGCGTGGTCACGTCGGCGCTCCAGTTCTTCCGGACGTTCGGGATGGTCATCGGAGCGGTGGGCCTGGGAGCGGTCCTGCTCGCCCAGTTGGGCGCCTACGAGGCTGAGGGGCCAGCCAGGGCATTCGCCGATCCGGAGGTGTTGGTCTCTGCCGACAGGCTGGAGAAGATCGAGCAGGAATTCCTCGACGATCCCGACCTGGGCGCGGAGGCATACGAGACCGAACTCGCGGAGGCGCGCAGTCGCATGGCCGCTCCGCTCAGCACTGTGTTCTGGGCGGCAGGCGGAATCTGCGTGTTCGGCGCAGCAGTCGCCGCATTCGCGTTCAGCGGCAGAAAACGCGAGAGCGAATCACCCGGCGATTGACGGTGCGGTTCCCGGGTGTACGCGCGTCGGACAATTAACGCGAATCCCCGCCTAGTCCGTCTCCACACGCGGCGGCGGGTTCAACACCGGGTGCAGGGCCAGCAGCCGCCCGCCCCCGGTGCCGGGCTTGCTGTACACCCCGTGCCTCACCGCTATTTCGCACGTGAAGTTGTCGCCGGCGCTCAGCGGGATGTCATTCTCATCGCCGTATACGGCCGTAAGCCCGCCGCTCAGGCAGAACATCGACTCTTCGTGCGCCGGGTGGTAGTGGTTGGCCGCCCACGCCCCCGGCTCGAAAATCAACTCCGACATATACGTAGATGCCGCGCCCGAGAAGTCGCCCACCATGTCGAATCTAGAAATGCCCGGGAAGAACTCGTAGGGCTCCGCCTCGCTGCGGAAAGTGACCCCGCTTTCGGGACGGCCGTCCACGACGCCGGAGTCGTCGATCGGCGTCATTTCGGGGTCGGTGTGCGGGTACATCGTGATCATGCGCGCCGGTTTGCCGGACTCATTCACGAACCCATGGCCCAGACCCTGCGTCGCAATCATGCAGTCGCCCTGCGAAAACGGGAACCGCTTGCCGTCCAGCATCGCCATCAGCTCCCCTTCGACCAGGTACATCGACTCTTCCGTGTTGGGATGCACGTGATACGGGATGTTCGAACCGGCGTCCATTGTAAGGTCGCTGACCGAAAGTAATGTCGCTCCGGTAGTAGCCCCGGCCATCACCAGCCGGTTGACGCCCGGCCTCCTGGGTTCGAGTATTTGGTCCGCTCTTCTGATAATCGTCATTCCAGGGTCCTCAACAATTCGACTCAGCTCGGCTCAATTGCGGCAATCGTCGCAAGCACGGGCCATTATGCCACCTGAGCGGGATGTTGGCGGAGGGGGAATGATGAGTTCGCCTGATTGTCCAGTCAGCTCATAGCTTCGTGGTGTCGGGTTTTAGCGGCAAGCCAGAGGTGTAGCACTTCTGCGCCAGTAGACCGTTTCCCTGTTGGCGCCTAGTTCAGAGGGTTTCAGGATCGGGACGAATGGCTTTTCGGCCCAGGTAACTCGCCAGCACAAAGGCAACGAGGGCTGTCAAGACGAAGGCCGACAACTTTGCCAGGCTAAGCGGGATGCCGACGTGCAGCCACGACATGAAAGTCGAAACAACCAGGGCGATCATGCCCGCAAAGGATGCGATCACCGCTGGCCAATACTTAAGCTGTCGCCAGGAGGCCAGTGCAGCCACCGTACCCAGGCCGAACGCCGGCACGCCAAAGATGACGGTGCTAATACCATGAGACAGCCAATCGTCGTCAGTGTTTTCGAACCAGGTCAGCATCAAACAGGATGCCACCAGCGACAGCGTGCCGGCCAATAGCACGAGAATCTTGCGTAAACTGCTTTGCCGGGGCATCAGGCCAAGGGCGATTCCCGCCAATATCGGAGCAGGAATAATCAGACCAACGAGTACGGCGTCCCAAAATGAAGTGCGGGCCAAACCGGGCGAATGTCTCCCAATAATGACCGCTGTTGCAACAGCAAGCAATGCCAAGATACCGTGGGGCAGAACCATCCCCAACTTGCCTTGTCTATGCGTGACGCAACTCAAGATTACTAACAAAGCCGGAATGGCGAACACAAACGGTAATGCCAAATAGCCCCAGCCCTCGACGAGATTGGAGATCACGTACAGCCCTACCAATACGACCGCTACTACAATGGCTATCAAGACCATCTCTCTCCGTCGCGTCAAAGTGGATGGCCTCGAGTCTTCCGCATCTCGTTCCGCATAGATCAGGGCGGCACAAATCATCGAAAATGAAAGTGCCACCGACACCGCCCAAAAATCGAGTCTCGAAAGCAACAAACGCGTTTTGGCTGTGAATGAGAAGTCCGTCGGAGAATACCCGCCAACGGCGACGCGCTCCCACCGTCCGTCGGGTGTGCCCACAACGACGCCTTGAATTCCCATGGCGACTATCAGGTTGCCGGTCCACGGGTCATGGACAATTTCCAGAGGTCGAGTCGCAATTCCCCTGGGTCTAGGGACTCTTGAAGCGTTATCTTGGGCCCACACGTTGCCCGCTTTCTGCAGATACGCCGCCGAATAGACACGCTTCGATCGGCCGTCGGAGTCCAGGCGCAGGATGTCGGCGCCTTCAATTACGTACCGACCTCGAGGTGTCCGCGCGGTGTCATCACCCCAATCGATTATCGATTCGTCGGCTGGCCACTCGGTCCAGTTCAGGCCGCCGTCATGGCTTGCGTATCGGCCACCCTCCGAGTAGCCGGCGTAAGTAGTCCCGTCCACCGAAACACCCACCTTCGTAATGCCGTAGTCATATTCTGGCTCGCAGCTCGGACTCATCGCCACGCTCACAATGGCTGCGATTACGGCCACCGGCAGGCTCCACCACCGGCGTTTTATTGCGGGACGCGTCAGGGCCGACGCGCACCGCTGGCGGAAACCACTGTTCGTACCTTGCGGCGCCCACCTTCGCACAGCGTTCGCAAGCCACCCGTTCATGCCCGTGCCCCAGTGAGACAATTGTCTTTAGGTGTGGCAATTGGACCGTTCTTATTCACTTTTGACGGCCTCAGGCTGCGCCAAGGGTGACAAGAATACGACGGCATCAATGACTAACGCTTCCTTGATTGATCATCGCGTCCCAGGGTCGTCGCGAATGGAGAACCCACAGTTGATGCATTCCGGATATAAAGGATCAGTTGGTTGTATGCAACGTCTGCAAATCACCTCGCCGGAATCGAACGTCTGACGCCTCATATAACGGTTAAGTACAAACGCGGCGATCAGCGTCAGCACAACGGCACCTGTTTTGGCCAAGCCCAGCTCGATGGCCGCTTGCTGCCACAGGATGAACATCACAACGACCAGTCCGATCATGCTGGCCAGCACCACTCCAGCCGCTCGCCGCTGTTCACGTTCCGGACAGGAGACTGCCAAGGCCGTTATCCCCAGTAAAAACCCCACAATGCTCATGATGTTCAGAAAAACGAGTCTGTTGGGATATTCAGCTTCAGAACCGTCGAACATAGCCAGCAACGTCCAAGATGCCGCCACGGCAAGCGCCCCTACCAAGAATGCCGTCCATTGCCGCAAACTGCTATGCCTCGACAGTGAGAAAACACCGAACCACGCCACCAACAACCCAAGGATGAGTAGACCCACCACAACTTGCAAAAAAAACCCCGGCACAAAAATCAGCCCGGCCACAATCGTCGCAACCCCTAGGCCAATAATCGCCAAGTAGCCTCGGGAGAAGGAGGTTAATTGCCGCCAATCCTCCTCATCAATTTGCGAAGTGATCAGGCTGACGGCCGTCATTGACATCGGCAGCAGCACAGCTAACACCCAGAAGCTGAATTCCCCTTCCATGAGATGAGCCTCCCCGGTGGATTAAGGGCACCATAGATTTGGACCCGACAGCGTCAGAGGTTCCCGACATAAATCCCCGCCAGCCTGCGGCAAAAGGCCAGGACCCGGCTACAGCTTAGACCTTATTTCGACGCCGAAACAGGCCTTCGTGGCGGATATCACTTCAGCCAAGTACACGTACAGGGACTTACTTCAGCCCGCGCGATCAGGCAACTAGATGTCAAAAAAAGTGAGCATCACGGCCAAATACAGAGCCCCCAAGACCGTGCTCATAATGAAACCGGCCGCAATCCCTGCAGCGGTACGCGGTCCCATCTTGTACAGGGCGAACAACCCAGCAATCGGCGACGCTGCCCACGCCAAAATAGTCCAGTACCAGAAGATGGTCAGAACCGGACGCGCGTACTCCCACACCCCTTCGAACTCATTCGCCAAATCCTTAAATGGACTGTAGTCCTCGAAGATCAACGCGCCTCCCAGAAACCGGGAATACAGATCAAGGCGAGCGTCCAACAAAACGGCCGCTTGAAAGACCGCACCACGTGTTTTTGCCCCGTCACGTCGCCTACTCCCCGTGGCGCCGGCTCCGGCTTCAGCGGGTCTGGTCAGGCCAGTCCTGCAAACGCCATGCGGCTTCCCAGAACAGGTACTCATAGCGGGTGCTGGCCAGGAACACCGTCTCCATGCGCGCCCGCTCGGCTTCGCTCGCCTCGTCGCCCAACCAGTCGACGAAGTCCCTCAGCCACGCGGTCAACTCCCTGTATTCCGGGGCGATGTAGCCGGCCACCCACCGTGCGTGAAACGACTCCGGCGGCGCGCTCAACGATGCGCCCAACTGCTGGCCGATCTCGTCGTAGCCCCATTGGCACGGTAACAGCGCCGCGGCGATCAGGCCGATCGTGCCCTCGTACGCCGTCCGCAGCAGGTGTGTCGTGTAGGCCACGGTCGCCGGTCCCGGTTCGGTTGCCTCCAGGTCAGTCTCAGTGATGCCGAAGTCGGCGCAGAAGCCGCGGTGGAGGTCCATCTCGGAGTTGAGCGTCTCGTCGAGCAGCTTCGCCCACCAGCCCATCGATTCGAGGTCGGGGCACTTGGCGCACGCAAGCGAGACCACCCGGCAGTAGTCGATCAGGAACAGGTAGTCCTGCCGCATGAAGTAGCTGAAACGCTCCAGCGACAGCGACCCGTCGCCCATGGCGATCACAAACGGATGCGTCTCATGCGCCTTGCGCCAGTCGTCAGCGCAGGACTGTCTCAGGTGATCGCTGAATCGTTGTGTCATTTCGTCGACCTGGTTTCCTGTCCGAGGTGCATCGGCACTTAGCCAGCCGTGTACTCAGGCTTGCGTGACACTGATATCCGCGCCGGACGGGACCGCCTTGAGGACCTTGGGATCTCCGCCGATCATGCCGAGAATGTTTACGGGGCTTGCCGGCCTGATCTCGTCGCCCCGGCTCATCGGCGTCGGCCCGAAGAACAGACAGAGCGCGTTGCCGGGCGGCCAATAACCGACCGCGCCCATGTCCACGGTCGCCTGCGCGTCGTCCTCGTCTGCGGAGACCGGTATCGAAAAGTAGATTTCGTCTCCCCAGGTCTGCGCCCGTGCACTGATGGGCAACGCCTCCCACAGCGCGTCGGCCGTCGCAGAGTCATTTAACTTGGCCGTGACGGTAACGCCGGACGCCTCGATCTTTATTTCCCGCAATATCAGACCTTCCTTACGGCCGCAGTGGGTGCGCCCGTTCAATCAACCTTCTTGTCGCGATTTCCACTCCTCGTGGAGCCGCTTCGTGTCCTCGTTGAACGGGTAGTAGTCCCTCGGCGACACGCCCTTTTCCATGACGTGGTCCAGCAACGCCCGTTCGACTTCCTCGTGCTCGATCGCCTCTTCGGTTATCTCGACGGCAAATTGCGATGGCAAAACCACCACGCCCTCGTCGTCTCCCACCAGCACGTCGCCGGGCCAGACTAGCACGCCCCCGCACTGCACCGGCTCGTTCACGCTGAAAGGCAGGATGAACGGCTCGCCGATCGTCGGCGTGGACCCTCCGGCGAACACCGGAAAGCCGTAGGCCGCCACCTTGTGGCCGTCGCGGATGCCGCCGTCGGTCACAATGCCCGCTGCCCCCTTGGTCAAGACGCGGGAGTAGACGACATCCCCTCCGGTGGAGGTTCGTGACCGGCCCATCGCGTCCGCCACCAGGACGTCGCCGGGGCCCAGTTTTTCGAGCGCATCCCAGCGCGGCGTGTCGTTGAACTCGCGGCCGGCGCCGCCGCGGGCGATTAGCTCCTGCAGGTCGGGGCGCGTGGGCAGGAAACGCAACGTCACCGCCCTGCCAACAAGGTGTCGACCAGGCGACAGCGGTCGCACGCCTTCCATCCACGTGTTGACATACCCGCGTTTCGCCAGCAGCCCGAGAACCGTGGCGCTGGACACGGTGTCGAGCTTTTCGAGGGTCTCAGGGGATACTGGTGAAGTTGGTTCTACCATCGTTTTCGGGCTTCCAGTCACTTCTATTCCGCGAGCCGGAATTCAATCGACGGGAGTATATCAACGGGCCATCCGGCGTTCGCGGGGGTCTTGGTTAAGGGCCGCACCGAGGGGCAGCCGCAAAATATGGCCTTGACCCAGGTGCCGCCACCCCGCCCTTTGCTAAAATTCCAGCCGCTCCCTCGCCAACGCTACGGAATCGGGGGCGGCCTCGACACCACTCCCCGACCGGAGCGTGACTTGCAGGGCAATCAAATCGACAATCGTCCGCGGCTCAGTTGGGTCTATCGGGTCGATCCACGCATACGAGCCGCTGCCATCTTCAGCGCCGTTTTCGGCATTGGCATCTTCATCGCCCGCATAGACGGCGATCTCTCCGGCCCCGACCTCCTGCTGGCTGTCTACGCAGGGATGTTCGTCGTCTACATCCTATTTCGCATCGGCTATTTCGCCGAACGTATTCTTCTCAGAGTCCACGGAACTCGCGAATTCGCCGTCGAGAAGATGCGCTCGACGCAGGGCGGGAGACGGTTCGCTCCGACCGAGCCGGAGGGGTTCATCTCCGCGGATGAGGCGGAGGAAGAGTTACGCGGCGAGGACCGTGTCGCGGGCATAGAGGTCAACGGCGACGCAGTGGCCCTGCCGATGTCCGCCATGGCCCTCAGGGAAGTGATCAATATGGAGGTCGGAGGCGAGCGCGTCTCCGTCTCGTGGTGGGCGATCTGCTACTCCGCCCGCGCCTTCGAACGACGACTGCCCTCTGGCCACATGGTCACGTTCGAGCCCATCCCAAAGACAGTCCACAACTCGACAGTGTTCAGTGACGAATCGCCGGATGGCCGTTGGGTCCAGTTCAACGGTCAGGCCGTTGCCGGAGAAGAAACCGGCCGCGTATTGAAACAAATTCCGGTCGTTGCGACTAACTGGAGCGCCTGGTCGGCCGCATACCCGGACACGGAGGTGCTTTCCACCGATGGCACACCGGAATGGGACATCTTCGAGCGGTATTACTTCAACGACCGGCCGGGTCTGCACCGTCAGTCATCCAAAGACCGCCGCCTTGGGGACAAGGAGATCGTGATCGGGCTCGTCGGGAATGACACCGTCAAAGCCTACCCCTACCGGTCGCTCATCGAAGAGCCGCTGATCCACGAGGAGTTTGAGCGGGAACCGATACTCGTAACGCTGGAGAGGATCAGCGCCACCGCCGCCATTTTCAGCCGCATCGTGGAGGGGCGCGTCCTCACGTTCGACGCGGAGTCCGAGAATCCCCGCAGGCCGGAAGTTATCGAGTCGGCCGATATAGTCCCCGAACCGGATCCGGAACCGGAACTTGGAGACGACGAAGACATCACCCCGGAAGATGACGAACAAGACCCGGTGGAGGAACAGGAGTCCAGCGGGCCCGAGATCAACTATGAGCCGCTGATGTTGCGGGACCGCGAGACAGGGAGCGTGTGGCGCGCGCTCACCGGGTACTGCGTCGAGGGCGAGTTGGAGGGTAAGCGGATGCGGATGCTCGATGGACAGACGGGCTTCTGGTTCGTGTGGTCCCGCTTCTACCCCAACACCGACTTACTGGCACTTCCGGGCGAGCCCGAGGCCTGACCCAACGGAGACCTGTGCAAATCTCTCTTTCCTCGTGGGAAAGGGCCGGGTTGAGGGCCAATCGACCCACCCTACCTCGACATACCGGGGACACCCGGTACCCACGGGGCGCGGCGCAGTGATGGGTACGGTCGTTGTGGACTACTCCCAACCGAAAGGGCACAGGCCCTCTACCGACTTGCCGGACTTGATCCGGTACCCGCGGTGGGGCGAGGGCGAGCAGGGCGCGGCCTCCCACCAACCACGCCAGACCGACAGGCGCACCATCCACCATTTCGTCTTCCTCCCACACTCCTATCCGTCTTCCCCGACACCGATCGGGGAACTCCAGCAAAAACCCCTCGCCCTTGACGGGCGCCGGTTGGGGTCAGGGAGATGGCGGCCAACCATACCTTCCAGAATTCCGGTTGTCTTAGGTTTGGTCAGGTTTCGTAAAGGTCTCCAACAGGACTGTCAAATTACGGTTCCTTAGCAACAGCCAAACACTTAGGACCGTCCAAACTACCGAACGTAAGCGCTGCTTTCTCGGCCCCGCAATGAGGTGGGCGCGACAACCACCGCACACGCTGCGAAAACGGTCCGCCCGCGTGTCCGGTCAGGCTATTCGTACCGCAGCGCTTCGGCCGGGTACGTGCGGGACGCCTGGATTGCCGGAACTAGCGTCGTCACCAGCGAGAAGATCCACGCCACGGCAACGATGACGGCGACCGTCAACCACGGTACAGAGAAGCTGATGCCCTCGAATTCCTGGTTAATGTCGTTTAGCAAATTCCAGGAGACCGCCGAACCCAGGGCCAGGCCGAGCCCAATGCCGATCAGCGCGATCAGCGAGGACTCCACGAGGAAGCTCGTCCGGATCATCGCAGCCTTGAATCCTATAGCCCGCAACATTCCGATGGCCTGCCTGCGCTCCGCTACGGCGCGGAACGAAACGACGCCGAGAGACGCCACTCCCACGAGCAGGCCAAGACCCATGTAACCCTGGAACAACTGGTTGAACGCATTGTTGGCGCTCAGTTCCTGGTTGATACGGTCAATCGTCAACGTTGCATTCAGGTTGTTGCCGAGGAACTCTGTTTCCAATGCCGACGACACGGCGTCGGGGTCGGCCCCGGGTGACAGCCGGAAGCGGTAGGTCGTCAGGGGTAGTTCACCGGTGGCAAATTCGTCCAGCATCTCAATGTTTCCGACCAGTGAGGACCCATCGAACGCAAGCTGGTCCGTGATCCCAATGACGGTCTTTTCGATCGGACTGCCCGCGCCCAGCGGCGGACGGACTTCGACGGTGAACGCTTCGATTGCCTCGGGGTCGTCCGGCTCGATGCCCTGGACCCTGAACGGAGTACCGAACTGCCCCGCGAACGGGTCGCCGGTCGGTAGCACGCCAGCGCCTGCGATAACGAGATCGGGGTCAGCGGCCACCGCGGCCCAGATCTCCTGGTCGTTCGCGCCGTACGCGGAGTCGAAGTGTGACAGTTCCCATCTGGTGTTTGTGAGTATCGACGGCTCGAAACCGTTGACGCCAAGCCTGCGGTACCGGCGCTCTTCTATCTCCTCGCCAAGGTAGGGCCCGGTCTGCCGCGCCTCGCCGGACAGGCCGGTGGAGCCGCCGACCACCTCGAAATCGCCCGGATTCAACCTCTCCGCAGACTGTATGGCGGCGTCTATGTCGTCGATCGGCAGTTCCCTGCTGACGGTTGCCCGGATGTCGTATCCGCCGTTGATCCGGTCTGTATTGCCGACGATGGTGTTGCCGAACGCCTCGTTGAGGATGGCGAACACCATCAGAGTGAAGACGATCAACGCGAACATCGCAACGGTCAGCCCGGTGCGGAACTTGGCCTGCATCGGGTAGGCCAAAGCAGCCTTAAGTACCGGCCGCAGACCCCCGACGCCGCCAAGGAAGCGGTTGACCGGCCAGAAGATAACCTCTGAGTTGTACATCACGACCCACACGGCCGCCGCGGTGACGAACACCCCCGAAAGGATGAACATCTCGATGTTGCCTTCCAGTTCACCCGTCAACCAGTTCAGCGCGTCGAACGGCAACAGCCAGAACGTCAGGAGAAGCGCGCCGATGAACGAATACGAAATCCTGGAGACCACCTCGTCCCGCAGGTCCGTCCGGCTAAGGAAGCTTCGCAGCGCCATGCCCAGGCCGACGACGGTCAACGACGCCCCTAACGCGAAGAATGCTGCAGAAGATGTGTTGATCCCAACGACCGCCAGGACGACACCGAGTATGGCCGACTCCCAGCCGATGCGGATGTAGGGCGAGACCAGCCTGACCAGGCCAACTACGATCAGGATCAGCCAGACCGGCGGGATGAGCGCGACGAGGGCCCAGAGGAACCTGATTCGCCTGCCGCGTATCCCGAGGTAAAGCTGATAAAACGGCGCGATCAGCGCCTGGCCAAGGATTCGCAACTGGCTCCTGAGGCTGGGCCTCTCCTTCGGAACGAACTCCTCCGGAAGGCCGCGGATCGCCACCGCGATGTTCAGTTTGCTAACGCGGTACGCGGATATCGCGACCGTTATGAGCGTGATCACCATTCCGGCCGCAAAGGCAAGCAGCACTGAACGGGGTTGCAGGCCGAAACGAATCGCGAAGTCGACGTCCTCCGGCAGGATTCGGGACAGGATATTCACCAGCCCCAGGCTGGCGAGGATGCCCAGAATGACTCCCGCGACTGACGCCGCAAACGCATAGGCCGCCCCTTCGAAGACGAACGACTGAACCAGTTGCCGACGCTTAGTACCGATGGCGCGTGCTATCCCCATCTCGGTCATGCGGGATGCGGCCAGCATCACGAATACGAGGAAAATCAGCAGCAGCCCGACCATGATCGAAAACGAGCCGAAAATCCCGAATATGGTCGTGAAGAAACTGCCAATGGTGTCGGCAATTTCGACCAGGTCAACCTTCACCTCGCTGACGCGCAGTATCTCGAGCTCGGCCAGCATGAACGTCGTGGCCAGCGCCTGCTCCGAACGGCCAGCCTCTTCCAGGGCCAACACAACCGTGCCGGCGACGAATGGGTCGGTCATCGCGGAACGAAATTCCTTCGTGTCCGATGCGCCGGTCTCGAGTTCCGCCACCAGTTCGTTTAAGTCCTCTTTGGCGGATTCCGGGGTGTCCTCGTTGTCGGCGATGTAGTCGTTAATGATGGCGACCACTTCCGGATCACTTAATGACGCGTATATCTGTTCCGCGACCTTGTCGTCGGTGAATTCCAGTTGAAGGTCGTCGACCACGTCTTCCGACAGGTCGGGACTTGGACGCGCCCCGCCCGTGAGCGATACCTCGATGCGGTTTACCAGCCCCTCGCGGTCCAGCAGTTCCTGCATTGCGTCAAGCCGCACGAGAGCCACCGACGCATTCGTGCCATCGCCGCGCGTTCCAGCCAGACCCCGTCCCACGACGACCGCTGCGACGACGAACCCGCGCTCGCCGATGGGCGCGATAACCGTCAGTTCGTCTCCTACGTCGGCCTCCAGGTCCTCAGCCATATTCTCGTTGAGCAGGATGCCGCGAGCGCCAAGGGCGCCGACTGCAAAAGTCCTACCGTCCACGGTCCTGATGTCGTCGAATCCCGCCACGCGGGATGTCTCCAGGCCCAACAGGGGCGCGCCAACCGAAGTTAGAGCGTTGCCGGGATTGAGGATGGGCAGGTCCTCGCGGATCTGCGGCATCGCCCCGTCAACCCGGCTGTCGCCATCAACCGACGCCAGGACGGCATCCACCTGTTCGGCCGTAAGGAATTCATCCCCGAAGCCGGAGAACGTCGGCGACTCCACGACGACGTCGGTGGCCCCAAGGGCATCGAGGGCGCCGTTTCGGATCAGCGAACTGACGGTGTCTCCGAGCGCCAGCGCCGCCGTGATGATGGCCGTGCTCAGCATCAGGCCGACGATGATCAGAACGGTCTGCGCCCGCCGCCGCGGTATGTTGCGCAGGCCGAGCTTGAAGAGGACGGGGTTGCGCCGCGCGAAGAACGCCAGTACCAACAGGAAGACGAGCAGGGACGCGACGACGCCAATCGTCAGGCCGCCCATCGGCACTCCGAAGAGGTTCTCCATGGTTTGCTAGCCGGTCCCGTTTGTGCCGTCGTCTTCGATCCGGCCGTCACGCATTCGCACGATTCGGCCGGCCATGCCGCCCACCTCTGGGGTGTGGGTGACGATTACGAAGGTCTGCTCATTCTCCTGGTTTAGGCGGCAGAGGAGGTCCATAACGTCGGTGGCGTTCTCGGTGTCCAGGTTACCGGTCGGCTCGTCTCCCCAAACAATCGAGGGTTCGTTGACCAGGGCGCGGGCGATGGTCACCCGCTGCTGCTGGCCGCCGGAAAGCTCGCTCGGCTTATGGTCCGCCCAATTCGCCATGCCGACCTGGTCGAGGTGGTGGCGGGCTATGTCACGAGCCCGCCCCGGCTTCTCTCCTGAAATCAACAGCGGCATCTCGACGTTTTCGAGGGCGCTGAGCACCGGCAGAAGGTTGTATAGCTGAAAAATGAACCCCATCGACCGCGCACGGTACTCGCTCAGGGCGTCGTCGGGGAGCTTGGCCAGGACCTGACCGCCGACGGTCACGCTGCCCGAATCGAGGACGTCCAGGCCGGACAGGCAGTTAAGCAACGTCGTCTTGCCGGAGCCGGACGGCCCCATCACCGCGACCATCTCGCCTCTCATCACCTCCATGTCCACTCCCTGCAACGCATTCACTGACAGGGTGCGTGACCTGTACGTCTTCACCAGCTTCTCGGCGACGATGATCGGTTCTTTTTCCAATCGTCCAGCTCCAACTAATGGCAGGGGCGCGGCGACCACTTGTCGACTTGGCAACCGAACAATAGTAACACCGGAGGCCCGGATAATCGCCCCAAAATACGATATTCCGCCCGCTTACACGTCAATTCTCACAGACAGGACTCGAGACATACCGGAATCATCCAAAAACGCAGTGCCCTGCAACCAGCCGAACCGACCGACCCGTCCCCGTCCGAGCACCGAGGACTATCGATTGGCGGGTTGTCGTCACGGCTTGGATAGTTGCTGGACCCGGATGGTTCGAGTTTGGAAATTACCGAGGTACGGGGCGGCTCCCGTATGAGTCGAGGTTTACGAATCGCACCCTTAGGTACGATAATGTTGCAGTGAACGGCCGAGAGTTCCTGAGGCGGGCCAGGAGATATGCACGCAAGACCGGACAAGCCTTCCATTTCGATCCTGCCCATGGAAAAGGGAGTCACGGCCGCGTTTATGTCGGAGACAGGTTCGCCACGGTGCAACGGGGTGAATTGTCAAGGGGCATATTGGCCGCGATGCTGCGCCAACTTCTCATTGACCGAAGGGAGTTCTGAGCCATGATCTACGCATACCCGTGCGAGCTTTCCGCGGATGAAGATGGAGTCCTGGTGGTCACTTTCCCCGACGTGCCGGAAGCCATCACCGGCGGCCGCGACCGTTCCGAGGCGTTGGCAATGGCGGAAGACGCCCTTGCGACAGCTTTGGCCGGATACGTGCATCAAAGGCGGGAAATCCCCGTCCCCGGAGAGGCGGTCGATGGCCGGGAACTCGTCGCCGTGCCCACCGTAATTGCTGCAAAACTGGCCCTCTTCTCGGCGATGCGCGCCCAGGGCATTACCAAGGTGCAACTTGCAAAAAGGCTCGGCATCAGTGAATCTGCTGTCCGCAAATTGGCCAATCCAGACCATCGCTCTCACATCGGCCAGGTCCAGAAGGCGCTGCAGACCGTCGGGCGTACCCTGGTAGTAGAGGTGAAGGCTGCCTGAACAACGAGGACGCGGATTCGCCCTTCGTATCCGTCGAAGTCCTCTACCCCGAGAATTTACGCCGGGCCGGCGTTATACCCTCGCCAACTGGCAACACTCTGCCAGTACGAATTTGAAACTGGGAATACTTGGATATCCTTAGCGTCTGAATAACTCGAAAATGCCGCGGCCAGGAAAAGCAGGAAACAACCGATGGACTTGAAATTCGGGACGAAGCAGATAGAGGCGCAGCAGTACGCGGGCATCCGCACCAAGGCCACGATGGACAAGATCGGCGAGGTCATGGGGCCCTTGTTCGGCGAGGTATTCGGGCACATCCAGCAGAACGGGCAGCAACCGGCCGGCATGCCGTTCGCCCTCTACCATTCCATGGACGGCAACAGCGTCGATCTCGAGTGCGGAATACCTGTGTCCTCGCCGGTCCCCGGCACGGACCGAGTCCAGGCAGGCGAGCTACCAGCCGGGACGATGGCCGCGGTCACCCACATGGGGCCGTACGACAACCTCCCGCAGACGTGGTCCGCGCTCACCGAGTGGATGTCGTCACAGGGCCTCCAGCCGGCAGGCGCGCCGTGGGAAGTCTATGTAACCGACCCCGGCAAGGTGACCGACCAGTCCAAGTGGCGCACGGACATCTTCTTTCCGGTTCGCTGAGCAATAGCCAAACCCCGCAGTTAGCCCGATTGCCCGGATCGGGGAGCCACGATTTTTCCGACAGCGAAACGGTCTTAGGTATCTTTGCCATTATTAACGTGATTGGTTAATATCGTTGCAAGTGAATAGATTCAGGCACGATATTGCCCGACAGCTTTTCTTTGGACGCAAGGTTCGTCGCTTGCCACCCGACATCCAGCGTAGAGCCCGGATGAGAGTGCAGCGAGTCGTGGCGGCTACGGCCCAAACCGACTTGCGCATGCCACCCTCCCACCGGCTTTAGGCCCTGAGGGGAGACCGGGAAGGGCAATACAGCATTCGGGTCAACGACCAATGGCGCGTTTGCTTTGTCTGGACCCAACGGCGCGCAATGGAAATCGAAGTCACCGACTACCACTAGGAGGAGAGCAATGACCGGTCCGGACCCGATCCACCCGGGAGAACATCTCTCGGAGATAATGAGCGAACTCGGGATCACCCAGTACCGCCTGGCAAAAACAATCGGAGTGCCTCCGATTCGCATTCACGACATCGTCCACTGCCGCAGGTCCATCACGGCCGACACCGCTCTGCGGATTGGACAGGCCCTGGGAATGACACCCGACTATTGGCTTAACCTCCAGCGTATGTACGATCTGGAAGTCGCCCGCGCCAAGACCGACGTAAGCGGGATTAAGACTCTCGTGGAGATATCCGCCTGAAACCGGGGGCCATTTAAGCAACCTCCCCGGCCTAACAGGTTCCTTCCCGAATCGCGAGCCGGCCACCAGCCCTGCCACCCTTGTCGTGGTATTGCACCCAGAAACTCATACTGATGGCGGGAGCAACCTGCCTTAAGACTGTTGGAACCACCCCACACAGGTACCATTGACGAACCAGTCCCGGGCGGCGAGCACAAATTCTCAACGCCGCCGCGCGGCGCTCAAACCCCAACACCCAGGAAACACCAATGACGACGACCGCATCTATCTGCCCCAAGCATTCACCGGCTGACAGGCGAAAACGAAAACGCAAAGGCCTGGTCATCGTCAATACCGGCATGGGCAAGGGCAAGAGCACGGCTGCGTTTGGCATCATGTTTCGCGCCTGGGGCCGCGGAATGAAGGTGTGCGCCGTGCAGTTCATCAAGAACGACAAGTCCAGGTACGGCGAGCAGATGGCCGCCGAGAAGCTCGGCATCGAGATGATCCCCTCCGGCCGTGGCTTCACCTGGACCTCGAAGGATCTTGCTGAGGACGCCTCTCGCGCGCGCAACGGGTGGCGGATCGCGAAGGAGATCATGGCAGCGGGCGAACACGACGTCGTGGTCCTCGATGAGATCACTTACACGATGAGATACGGGTGGATCGACCCCAACGAAGTGGTCGAAACGCTGAAGGCGAGACCGCAGATGCTTCACGTGGTCCTGACCGGGCGACACGCCCCGGCGGAAATCATCGACGCTGCCGACCTCGTCACCGAGATGCAGCAGGTCAAACACCCGTACCATGACCAGGACGTCCCGGCCCAGCGCGGCATCGAGTTCTAACCCGTCGCGCTCCCCCAACCGGTCCCCGACCATATCCCATGCGCAGTTTCGACATCCCGCCGATCGACTCCGCAGCGGTTGAAGCCGCGGCAGGACGGCAGCGCACCCTGACCAAGCCGCCCGGCAGCCTGGGCCGGCTCGAAGACATTGCGTGCAGGCTGGCTGGCATCCAAGGCCCGGTCTTACCAGCCGTCGAAAACAAGTGGATCGTCGTTGCAGCCGCCGACCACGGCGTAACCGCGGATTCCGTGAGCGCATACCCGCAGGAAGTAACGGCGCAAATGGTCCACAACTTCCTGTCCGGAGGCGCGGCGATCAACGTTCTCGCTGGTCATTGCGGGGCCCGTCTCATGGTGGTGGACGCCGGTATATGCGAGCCGGTTGAGGGCGGGACAGATTCCCGTTTTCACGGGAATGACGGGGAGGAGCGCGGGAATGACATAGGCGCGGGGGAGATTGAGGTGGAAGGGCACGGGGACGACGTAGGCGCGGGGGAGATTGAGGGAGGTGGGCGTGGAACTGACAAGGGAACGGGGTTCCGGGTCATGCGGGTTGGGAATGGGACTGCCAACTTTGCCCGTGAGCCAGCGATGAGCCTTGAACAGGCAGAGCTATCGATGTCGAACGGGGTGGAGGTGGCAGAGGAATTGGCGAATCAGGGTACGCACCTCGTCGCCGGTGGCGACATGGGCATTGGAAACACTAGCTCCGCCGCCGCGATTTCCGCCGCAATTACCGGGACCGACCCTGCCAGCGTGACCGGGCGTGGGGCCGGCCTCGACGATGCCGGACTGGAGCGAAAGGTCGCAGTCATCCGCAGAGGCCTTGAGCTACATAAGCCGGATCCAGCCGACCCGGTCGGCGTGCTGGCGACAATAGGCGGATTCGAAATCGGGTTCCTCGCCGGACTGATGCTGGGACTGGCTGAACGCCGCGTCGCCATTGCGCTCGACGGCTTCATCGTGACGTCCGCCGCCCTGATCGCCCACGCCATCAACCCGCGCGTAGCTGAGTACATGTTCGCTTGCCATCTATCCGTGGAGCCGGGGCACCGAGTCGCGCTGGACCATCTTGGCCTGCGGCCGCTCGCAGACCTGGAAATGGGACTCGGCGAGGGGTCCGGCGCGGCGATCGGCATGACGATCATAGACGCCGCCGTACGCCTGCATTCCGGCATGGCGACATTTGAAGAAGCCGCCGTCTCAGGCCGGACCGACGCACCATCATGAGCGCGATCACCGCCGCCATACGGTTCCTCACCGTCGTTCCCGCGCCGGGCGGCGAGTGGTCCGCCCGCGCTGCAAGCCGCTCAGTCGCCTGGTTCACCGCTGTGGGCCTGGGCATCGGCGGAGCAGTTGCGGCGGTCAATTGGGCGGCGCGGCTCGCCATGCCCGACCTGCCGGCGGCAGCATTGGCGCTCGCCGCGGGAGTCGTCCTGACCGGCGCGCTGCACCTCGACGGGCTCGCAGACACGTTCGACGGACTGTTCGGAGGAAAAACCCCGAAACGCCGGCTGGAGATCATGAAAGACCCGTCGATAGGCGTCTACGGTGTCGCCGCGGTGGTACTGGTCCTGGTCGCCAGGTGGGCTGGCTTGTCGTCGATGCCGGACCTTAATGGCTGGGCCGCCATCGCCGTCGCGGTGATGGGCGGACGTCTCGCTGCTGTGGCATCGATGGCCACATTTCGATATGAGAATAGCGAAGGACTTGGCACGCCGTTCCGCGGTACAGGCCGCCTGGCATACCTGGCCGCGACCGTGTTTGCCGTCGCGTCGGCCATCGTTCTTGCCGGACCATACGGGCTGGCCGCGCTCGCGTGCGCATCGGTCGTCGGCCTCGGCATCTCGGCGTTCGCCGCGCGAAGGCTCGGTGGCGGAGTGACCGGGGACGTTTACGGCGCGTCGATAGAACTGGCCGAGGTCTCCGCCCTCCTGGCATTCGTCGGGATGTTCAGCGCGGGGCTGGTTGCCGGTCCGGTGTGGGGCGGCTAGGCATGTGGCGAGCGCTATTGACTCTCGGCCTGGCGGTGATCTGGGACCGTTTTCTGGGCGAGCCGCCCAAGCAAGTCCACCCCGTTGTGTGGATGGGCCGAGCCGTTGAAGCGGTCGGCGGACCGACGGGAGACAGGGAGGCCGACCTGAAAAGGGGTCTGGTCGCGGCGGTAGCGCTGCCACTGGCCTCCATTGCGGTCGCCGCGGCGACGGGCCGGCTCCTGAACCGAATGGGGCCTATCCCGGCGGTCCTGGGGGGAGCGTTCCTGCTGAAGAGCATGTTTGCGGTCCGCGCAATGACCGACGAGGCGGAAAAGGTCGACCAGGACCTGGAGGCAGGGTACTCGGAAGGGGCCCGCGAATCCCTCTCTCGCGTCGTCTCGCGCGATGTATCCGAACTTGACGACTCCCAGATTGCGAGCGCGACCATAAGCTCGGTCGCCGAAAACGTCACCGACAGCGTAGTGGGCCCTCTCGTCGCGTACGGCGCGTTCGGTCTGCCGGGCGCGGCGGCTTACCGCGCCATTGATACGCTCGATTCCATGATCGGATACCGCGGTAAGTACAAACACCTCGGCGCGGCTGCCGCTAAGCTCGACGACGCGGCAAGCTACGTTCCGGCCAGGCTGGCAGGTGGCGCAGTCGTGGCGTCGGCTTCGGTCATGCCGGGCTACGATGGTCCGTCATCCGCCCGGACCATGATCGAACAACACGACCGTACGGAAAGTCCGAACGGCGGCTGGCCGATCGGCGCAATGGCCGGCGCACTCGGGGTCGAGGTGGAGAAGACCGGCCACTACAGGCTGGGACCGGAAGGCAAACGGCCCGCGGCCCGCGACATTCGGCGGGCCAACCGGTTATTTGCCGGCGCGGCGCTCGTCGCCATAGGCATCGCGGCCGGACTGATCATCGCAAAGGGGCGCTGACCGGCGCGTTACTCAAGGGAGAATCAGATTCGCAGATTAATACTCATCAGGCACGGCGAAACGGACTGGAACGTCGAGGAGCGCATCCAGGGACTCAGCGATCGGCCGCTCAACGCCCGCGGGCGGGAGCAGGCAGCAAGGGTCGCCAACCACGTTAACCGGCGCTTCAAACCAACCCGAATATGGTCCAGCGACCTCGCAAGATGCGTGCAGACCGCCGAGGCTCTCGACGTGCCGTTTCGCCGCACGCCCACTCTCCGAGAGATCGGATTCGGCCGGTGGGAAGGTCTGTCGTGGGCCGAACTGCTGGCCGAACACGGCGAGTGGGCAAGCAAGTACTTCGACGGCGACCCGACGTTCCAGGCCCCTGGCGGCGAACTACTTGCGGACGTCGTCGAAAGAGGCCGGAAGTTCATCCAGGAGGCGGACCTGGCTGGACCAGAAGGAGACGTAGTGATAGTGGGACACGGAGGGGCGCTCAGGGGCCTGCTCGTGTCGCTGCTCGACCTGCCGCCAGAGGCGATGCCAAAGTTCAGCCTCAGCAACGCCAGCGTGACCGTCATTGAAATAGTCCCAGGGATGATCCGGCTCCATTCTCTCAACCAGACGGCGCACCTCGAAACCGAGGGCTGAGTTGGAAACGCACCGGTGACCGTCAGCCTGCAAGAACATTCGCCTGCCTCAACCCTTATGGTCCAGGGGACGGCCTCGTCTGTCGGCAAGAGCGTGCTCACCGCGGCGCTGTGCCGCATATTCCGGCAGGACGGGCGTTCGGTCGCGCCGTTCAAGGCCCAGAACATGTCGAATAACTCCTGGGTCGCGCCCGGCGGGGGCGAACTGGGACGGGCGCAGGCGGTCCAGGCCGCCGCCGCAGGAATAGAGGTCTCCACCGACATGAACCCGGTCCTGCTGAAACCGGAGGGCGACAGGCGGTCGCAGATCATCCTGAACGGCACGGCGGTCGGCAGGGCGACGGCGCAGGACTACTACCGGACGAAGACCAAACTGTGGCCGCACGTGACGGCCGCCCTCGACAGGCTCAGACGCCAACATGACCTGGTGATAATCGAAGGCGCGGGCAGTCCGGCCGAGCCGAACCTCAAGTACAGCGACATCGTCAACATGCGCGTGGCCCTGTACGCCCGGGCGCCCGTTCTGCTGGTCGGAGACATCGACCGCGGAGGCGTCTTCGGGTCGCTGCTCGGGACCCTCGAACTACTCGAACCGGAGGAACGTGAACTGGTCCGCGGACTCCTCATCAACCGCTTCAGGGGCGACCCGGCCGTCCTGGAACCACTGCCCCAGATGATCGCCGAACGGACCGGAGTGCCGGTTGCCGGGGTTATCCCGATGGTCCCCGACCTCCGGATCCAGGATGAGGACGCGGCCGAACTGGACTCCGCTTCTGCCAATAGCCGGGCCCAAGCTGGCCCGCTGCGCGCCGCCGTGGTCCGTTTCCCCCGCGTTTCCAACTTCGACGACTTCGCACCGCTGGAGCGTTGCGGCGTGCGCGTCGACTACGTGACGACACCTGAGAAACTCGCCGGGGCGCACCTGGTCATACTGCCGGGAACGAAGAGCACAATCGCCGACCTGCGATGGATGAAGTCCCGCGGGCTCGACCACGCGGTCAGATCGGCAGCCAACAACGGAACGGCCGTGTTGGGCATCTGCGGCGGATATCAGATGCTGGGGACGCGCCTCGAAGACCCACACTGCGCCGACAGCGTCGATGGGGGCGCAGAAGATGGTCTGGGCCTGATCGAAGCGGCGACCGAATTCGCGCCGCAAAAGCGCACCCGGCGCGTGGGTTTCACGCTGCGCACAGGTCCCGGTCTGCTCGAAGGCAAAACCCCCGCGAGCGGCGTTGGATACGAGATCCACACGGGAATCACGACCACAGACCACGCGCATCCTTTCGAGGTTGTTGTCTCCGGAGGCCGGCCCGAACCGGACGGCGCGGTCGGCAACAGCGGCTGGGTCCTCGGCACCTACGTTCACGGCCTGTTCGACTCACCTGAAATCTTGGAGAGGCTCGCCGGCAACATAGCGAAACGGCACGGCTTGCCGACCCCAGACGTCCCGCATTTTTCGATGGAAGCGGAGTTCGACCGGCTGGCGGATGTGGTCCGCGCAAACCTTGACATGGACCTCATCTACACCCTCGTAGGAGACCTCTGCAAAACTCCCTCTCCCTCTGGCGACCTTTGCAAAACCCCCTCTCCCAGCGGGAGAGGGTTGGGGTGAGGGTGAACGCGGGCATCCGGCAACTGACGCCCATGTTTAGACGAGGTCTGGAATTCGAAATGACGGCGCTACGTAAAGGACTCTTCTTAGACAGTCACGGAGACGCTTCGTGACCGCGGACATCACCCTCGTAATCGGCGGCGTACGGTCGGGCAAGAGCCGCTTCGCAGCCGATCTCGCTTCCCGGCTCGCCGGTGAAAGATCAGTCCTGTTCGTGGCCACCGCGCGTCGCGGGCCCTCCGCGGGCATGGAGTCCCGTATCGAAAAACACCGCGCCAACCGGCCCGAACACTGGCAGACCGTCGAGGCCCCGCTCGACCTGGCCGAGGCGCTGGGGGAGACGTTCGGAATCGGCGCGGCGCTGGTCGACTGCCTGACTATGTGGATCAGCAACATCATGTACGAATGCGGCGATGGCGACGCGCCGGAGTTCGAGGACAGGGCGCGGACCGCCCTGGACGGCCGGGTTGACGACCTTCTGGACGCGCTAAAGTCAACTAAAGTCCCGGTTGTGCTGGTTGCCAACGAGGTTGGGCAAGGCGTCGCGCCGCCGACGCGTCTCGGTGTCGTGTTCGCCGATCTCCAGGGCGAGGTCAATCAGAAAGTTGCGACGCGCGCCGGCGCTGTGTGGCAGTTGGTAGCAGGGATACCGGTCCGTATCAAATAGTCACTGGCTGCCAGCGCGCAAGGGACCGCAGGACCTCCCCGCGCCGCGCCGTGTATGCTCTCGCGGAGATCTCTCCCAGTAGCCCCGCGGCAACCCCGCCCGTGTAGTCGAGCGACTCAAACGGCGGCCCTTCTATCAGCAGAAGCCGGTCCGCGTCGCGCGCAGCCTCCAGGTTGCGAAGATTGTTCGGCCCGACCGCCATGTCGCAAAGAACGACCACATCCGCAGCCTCGACCAGCGCCAGGTGATTACCGTGCTGGGTATCGTCGATCGGAGAGAACGGCGGCGCAGGAACAAACGTTACGCCAAGCAACTCCGCCGTTTCCCGGTCCGTGTCGCCCAGTCCCAGCACACCAGACGTAACCGTGTACCCGGCGCTGACCAGTTGATGCATCACGTCCCGCCCAGAACCCGCGCCACACACCACGTGCACCGCCACGCCCTTGTCCTCGACGTCCACCTGGCCCCCGGCCGGACCCAATAACGAGACCTGCGGCCTTCCGGTAACCGGGTCCGATTCGACGAACGTCTCCACGTCGAACGCCTCCCGCAGGTTGGCGGGTGTGAGCACGTCTGCCGGCGCTCCCTCCGCTGCAATCAGGCCGCTCGACATGAGCGCCAACCGGTCGCAATACCGGCCGGCAAGCGACAGGTCATGTAGCGCCATGACAACCGCTATCTCCCGCTCGGCAATTTCCGCCCTCAGTACGTCCATGATCGACAGCCGGTGCTTCAGGTCCAGGTTGGCGGCCGGCTCGTCGAGCAGCAGGACCGACGACTGTTGCGCCAACGTGCGCGCCAGCAATACGCGCTGCCGCTCACCCCCCGACAGCGTATCGAGTTGCCGGCTTTCGAACTCGCAGGTATCCGTGCGTTCCATCGCTGCCCGGGCAATCTCGCGATCCCTGGCGCCCTCCAGTTCGAAACGCCCAAGGTGCGGGTACCTGCCCATCAGCACGGTCTCCAACGCCGTGAACGGGTGCTGTGCGTCCTGCTGCGGCATGAACGCTATTCGTTTCGCCCGTTCGCCGGCCGCCAACGCTCCCAAATCGGAGCCATCAAGCCTTACCTGCCCGGCAACCGGCTTCAACAGCCCCGCCATCACCCTCAACAGCGTGCTCTTGCCGGCCCCGTTTGGACCCAGGAGTCCCAGCAGTTCTCCGGGGCGTGCCTCGAGGGACGCGGAATCGAGGATCGTCGCTCCGCCAAGCCGCACGGAAATGTCGCGCGCCTGTAACCCTCGAATGTCGCCGTCAGAAGCGCTTCGCGACGGGGTTGTTGGTTTGGCGGCAGTTACCGTCATTTGATTCGGCCCACGGTCTCCTTACCGGCCCCGGTAAGGCTCGAAATCGACGAACTTCACTCCCTTAAAACGCTCCGGGTACAGCAGCCTCGCCGTCTCCTCGATGCCCCGCACGTTCCAGTGGGACAGCGTGGTGTAGAACTTCGGGTCGGACACGACAATCCTGCCAAGGGTTACGGCCGGGACCAGGGCGAGCGCCGGCTCCGCAAGCAGTTCGTCACGCAACTCCCCAGCGCCCGGTTCAGGCTGCGTGATCAGGATGACGTCCGGGTTCATCGCCGCAATCGACTCGACGCTTATCCCCTGGTGGCCGTCAATGCCGTCACGGGCGGCCGCGTTGACGCCACCACCCGCCGCAATGATGCCGCCTTCCGTGGAGCCGCCACCCGCCGCACTGATCGTGTCGGAGAACCGGGCTATGGACAGCACGGCAGGCCGGGAAGGATCGCCGTCCGGCGGCACGCGCTGTGTCACAAATGCGATGCGCTGGTTGACCTCCGCTATGAGCGCCAGCGCCCTGTCCTCCGCCCCCAGCATGTACCCCAGCAGGAGGATGTTGGGGATGTTGCCGGACGTCGAACTCTCAAGCGCAGTTCGCGCCACCGGAACGCCGGACTCCTTTATCAGGTCGACCAGGTCGGCCTTCGAGTACTTGGAGGCGATCACCAGGTCCGGATCGAGCCCCAGCACCTCCTCAGCGTCCCGCTTTACTTTCTTCAGGCCGCCCACCTCCGCGGCGATATTCGAATAGGTGGCGTTGGCCGTAAACGAACCGATCCCCGAAAACCGTTCAGGCCCGATCAATGCGGCGATTATCTCATCGTGGCCGAGCGACAACGTGTGTATCCGCTGCGGCGGTCCTTTGATGCTCAGGACGCCCTCGGACGTCTCGACCTCACGCGGCCAACCCAGGTTCGATGAGTCGACGATCCCTGGCGCATCAGGGTATGGCGCCTCCGCCACGCCGGGCATTGGAGTCGCCGTCGGTATGGCGGTCGGCGCGGGTAACGCCGGTTGGGCAGGTTGAGCCGGATCCGGCGCTGCTGCGGGACGCGCGGTAGCAGCGGGCAAGGGGGTATCGGCAGGCTGGGGAGCAGCCGGGTCGCTCGGCGTCGCCCTCGGCGCAACTTCCTGCGACGCGCCTCCGCAAGCGACCAGGGCCAGCATCGCAATCACCAACGCGATCAGACCGATTCCCATTCGCATTCGTAGTTCCTTGATCACCAGGTCAGAAACTCCCATCTGCGCTACCCGGGCCAACATCAGATCAACCCAGCGCGCGACTTGTGACGTACCAATAAAAATAGAAAAAAGGGCGCGCCGACGAAGGACGTAACGATCCCCACCCGCACCTCGGCCGGGGCTACAACCACCCGCGCAAGGGTGTCGGCCGCTAGCAGGAACAGCCCGCCGCCCAGGGCGCTCAGCGGGATGAGCACGCGGTGGTCGGCGCCCGTGATTAGCCGCAACGCATGCGGCACTACCAGCCCCACGAATGCGATCGTGCCCGAAAATGCCACCGCGGTGCCGGTGATCAGGGATGCCGCCACCAGCAACAGATTCCGCGTGAAACCGACGCGCACCCCCAGGGCCCGCGCTTCCTCCTCGCTCACCATGAGGAGATTCAGGTCGCGCGCCAGGACCACCGCCACCGCTGCCCCGGCCAGCACGAAAGGGGCGGCCAGGCGGACGTCCTCCCAGCGCGAGGCGTCGAGTCCGCCGGCCAGCCAGAAGATCATCGCCCGCTGCGCCTCGCGGTCTTCGGTGTAGAGAACGATCGCCGAAATGACCGCGGCCAGGAACGCGCTTACAGCGACTCCGGTGAGCAGCAGCGCGGCCATGGAAAACCGCCCACCCGCTGAGGCCACCGCGTACACCAACGCCAATGCCCCCGCCGCTCCGGCGAAGGCCAAGGCCGGCAGGGCGAGCGGGAAAGCCGCGTTCGCGCCGATCGCAATCGCCACGACCGCGCCGACCGCGCCGCCCGTCGATACCCCGATGATGCCGGGGTCGGCCATGGGATTGCGGAACAACCCCTGCATGATGGCGCCGGATACGCCGAGCGCGCCGCCGACCAGCAAAGCCAACAGGATGCGAGGAAGACGAATGGTCTCTACCACTGCTCGCTCGGTCGCCGTTGCCGGACTGTCTACGAGTCCGGCGAGATCGAGAACGACGCTAACCGCGTGCGACGGCGGCATCGCGAAAGGACCGACCGAGGCGGCGATTCCCGCCATCGCGGCGGTGACCGCGATCAGCGCCGCAGATCCGAAGGCGAGCCGGCGCAACACCGGCGAGCCGGCCAACCCCCGTATCGGGAAGCCCGCGAGGTAACGACGCGACGGCGAAGCGCCCCCTTGTGGGCCCTCAGCGCGGATATCACTCGACTGCAACAAAAATCCCCTGCCGTTTATCGCCAGGGGACAAAGCGTGTTAACTGCGCCGGACTATCGCCGGAACACAACAACCACGGCCTGAGGCGTTCCCTTGGCGAGGAACGGCCACTCAGCCCTGTCCGGCAGGTCTCCTGGCTCCCGGATCATCGCCTGAACCACGCCTTCCCATCTGCTGTAAGCAGACAGTGGCAATAGCAGTCGGCTACCCGGTCACAGTGGCGCCACCGCAGCGGATTCTCACCGCTTTCCCTGTTTGCCGCCCGCATGTCGAACGGCGCCGGACAGGTATGGCTTTTGTGACGGCATGGACACTACCCCCGCGAGACCGCGACGTCAATACCGGCCCGGCGGTAATTTTCGCGGGCCGCCCGGGCCGGTCTGCAGTGAATTCGCGTCAGCCGCAGGAAACCTTTGCATGTGCAACCGGGCGCCACCCATACCGCCCTGAATTCCGACTATCGCCCGATTGCGGAGGTTGCGCACAGTTCTCCAAACTCCACGGGCTCAGGCTGTCAAAACCGCGTTCAGCCGAGGCATCGAGCGGCGGTTTCCGTGCGGGATACAGGTCGCGGCGCCGGTACGACACGCGACCCGTCCGAGTCAACCCGAACGCGGTAAAATAGAAAAGTCACAGAAGAAAAATGAGTAATGGCGTCGAAAGCCTATCTTGTGGGGCAGCCCTTGAGGGCGTCAATATGAGCGCAATGGTCGAGATAGCGAACGAGAGAGGACCCCACGTATGACCCCGGCAGCGAAAGGCGCGAGCAAGCCTCGCACCGCACGCAAAAAAACCGAGCCGCAGGAAGGGTGCACCCACCACTGGGTGATAGACCCGCCGAACGGCGCTGTGAGTATCGGCCACTGCCGGAAATGCGGTGAAGACCGCGAGTTCAAGAACTCGATCGAGTACTCGTCCTGGTATGGGACCAGGAATTCAGGCAAGTCGAAATAGCCTGACGGTTACCTGAAAAGGTCCCGCTCCGGCGGCCTGAGCAGCACGTCGGCGCCCGATTCCCCGGGCTTGAACTCCGCGCCCCGGATAATCGCCGTCGGCACGCGGCCTATCTCACCCATCACGATCTGGGCCGCGGAAGCCAATTCGTCGGCTAGCGAGACCAGCGTCGCAGCCAGCACCCTGCCGTGGTCGTCTTCGCGGCCGCGCAGGTCCGCCAACGGCTCCAGGCCGCTGACTCCAATCGCAACGTTCATCGAGCCTTCGCGCCAGGGCCGGTTGAACGAGTCCGACACGATAACGGCCACGCTCCCACCCGCCTCATCCTCCAGCCGGGCGCGTATGCGCCCCGCCGACGCGTCTGGGTCGACAGGCAACGTCGTCACGAAGTCATCGCCGGGCACATTCGAAGCGTCCACCCCGGCGTTGGCGCAAATCAGGCCGTGACGCGTTTCGACGATCAGTACGCCCGGCACGGCCCTGACGGTCCGCACGGACTCGTCCATCACAATCTGCACCATCCGCGGGTCTTTTCCAAGCCGCTCTGCCAATGCCGCCACTTCCGGGGTTACCGTGGTCTCGCTCAGCCTGCGAATCGCGCCCTCGGACTTGGAGACCACCTTTTGCGCCACGACCACCACGTCTCCGGGCCGGATGTCCACATCGGACTCTTGCGCCGCCGCCAAAATCATCGTAACGAGGTCATCCCCGGGCGTCACCTCGGGCATACCCTCGATGGCCAACACCTCGAATCGTTTCGGCATTTGGGGCGACTCCTCCTTCGGCACGAATCACAGCGCCCATATTAGCGGTGATGTTCGCTTCCGAACTGCAATGTATCGCGCCATCTGGACTGCCACGGAGGCGGCAAAATCAGTGGGGATATGCAACGATGGTTACTGCTCGGCTTGGCCCGCGCCGTTGCCGAGACGAACCTCCCATGTGCACCACGCTTACGGACCATCACTCCACTACAGAAATGGCGGTCCAGTGATGGGCATGCCTTCGACATGGCAACGCAGGCGAAGCCGGAAGATCCGTCGCGAGCGGCGTCTGGCCCTCCAGCGTATCGGCCTGGCTACGTCGGGCTCGCCGGTAACCGGCGAAACGGCGTTGTGCATCGCCTACATGTGTCCGTGGGCCCACGCGTGCGGCGCTGCGACGCCCAGGCCGGCTTTGGTGAGCCAGCGCAAGTGCCACCGGAAGTATCCGGACGACATGCGCCCCCGTTCGGGCCTGACCGCTCACGCCCTTGACACGTTGGCTTACCGTCGGCAAGTTGGCATCTCCCTCAACCCCGTCACAACCTCGATGTTGGACCAGTTCCGTCCCGGAGGTCCAAGCCCCAGTTTCGGCAAGAAGAAACCAGTGATGCCGATACTGGAAGGTGCGGTACAGGGCCCCGGCAATTAACCTGCACGTCTGACGGGGCGAACAATAGTCGGATCGGCTAGCTCACGTCGGGCCAGCCGTTAGAGGTGTTCGGCGCTGGATTCTGATCCTAATTGCCGAGCAATCTCGACCGCGACACGGCTTCGGTGGCAAATATCTGGATTCCTTTCGAAGCACGTCAATGCCGCCGTCTCACCGGATAATATCCACCCCTGTATTGTCTCCAACTCCTCACGCCTGTTGGGCAGGTCTATGCGTTCGTACTCCGTCAACAATCGAAGGTAATCGGCACTCGTCTTGAGTCCCCGGCGTCTGTCGCTACTAATCCCCAATGCCGGTAGATGTTCGTAGCGGATGCCGACGTCGCCGCAACTCTTCGCAAGCATGGATTTGGAGAATCCACGAATCCGGCTGACGGCGTTACGGCGCACATCGCACAGGACCGTTACTCCGACCCCGGTCAGAAGCGTTAGATAGGTCTCAAGGGACCGACCCTGGTATCCGATCGATACCAGGGAAGTCATACCCTTTGTTGGGCACGGTGCTTCAATACGTCTGGTCAAATTATTTGTCTCTGGAGAGATGCGACTCGGCCAACTCGCTGCGGTTCGTTTCATACTGGAATCGAGAATACGTCTCCGCAATAGTCGGATTCATTCCGAGCCCGTGAAAACTATCTACCAATGGGCTAGGTTGTTCGGTTCCCAGCCCGCCTCCGTCAACTCACCGCGCCGGCATCGAACAACCGCGCGATCCGCGCCTCTTCCATCCCCAACTCTTCCAGTACTTCCCTGCTGTGCTGGCCGAGCAGGGGCGACGGCCGTAATGGCGGGTTGCCCGACTCGAAGTTCACCACCGGACCTGCTGCGCGGTAGCGGCCGCCGGCCGGGTGCTCCATCTCGACGACGTAATCGTTCGCCAGGGCCTGTTCGTCGTCAACGATCTCCTCGGCAAACCGCACCGGCTCGCACGGAATATCGCGCGCCCTGAGATCCCTGATCCACTCCGCCGTGGTCCGCCGGGCGAACGTTTCCTCCAACCGGTCCACAATCTCCTCCGCCAGCGCAATGGCCTCCGGCGTCGAATCGTCGTGGTCCGGATCCTCGATCCGCGGATCGGACAGACCCAGGAACTTGAGCAACCGGATTCTCGGCGGCACCGCCAGCGTGCCGAGGGCGAACGCCCCGTCCTTCGTTCGATAGGCCCGGTAGTAGCACTCATAAATCCGCGCGGTCGAGACTTTCGCGTACTCAGCCTGCTGCTCTGCGTAGGACGCGCCCCGTTCGACCATTTCAGCGCGCTCCCTGTCCACCCATTTCTGCGCGGCAGAAAGCGCGCTCTCTATGCGGATGACCGAAAGCGACTGCATGGCGATCGCGTTGCCGAGCAGGCTCGTGCGGGCCAGTTGACTCTTGCCGGTACGTTCGCGAGCCAGCAGGCCGGCAAGGATGGCGTTGACGATGGCATACCCCGTCGAATAGTCGATAAAAGAAGACGATCTCACCGGTACGGGACTGCCGCGGACAACCTTCCCCTCGGTGGCCATAGCCCCGGTGTACCCCTGCGTGATCAGGTCGAAGCCCGGCTCGTCCTTCTTCGGCCCACGAGAACCATAGGCCGTGATGTCGCAGTACACGAGCGAAGGGTTTACCCCCATCAGCGTCTCGTGATCGAACTTCAGCTTGGCGGCGGTGTCCGGGCGGTTGTTTGACAACACAGCGTCGGCGCTTCTGACAAGCGCGTGGCACACCTCGACGCCTTCCGGCTGCTTCAGGTCGATGCAGATGCTGCGCTTCCCGCGATTGAGGGCGATGAAAACCCTGCTTTCGTACGGGGCGAAGGTCATGTGCGACCGCCACGGGTCGCCAGTCGGCGGCTCGACCTTGATCACGTCCGCGCCCAGATCACCGAGCATCTGCGCCGCGAATGGGCCCGCCACAAACGAACCAAACTCCAGCACGCGAATCCCGGCCAGCGGTCCTGCCTGCTGGGGCGAGGAGTCGAGTGAAATGTCGCTGTCGTGCATCACAGGTCCCTGTCGGCGGACAGTCTATCCCTCGTCCACGGACTCACGCGCCGGAACGATCTGCGCTCCGCGGCATCCGACATCGAGGCGCTCGATACTGTGGCGGCCGGCGACGGTGACGTAAAGCGACTCCTCCCACCAGCACATGTTCGTCACGCGGTCGCCGCCCATCGGATAGTCCGCCAACAGCTCGCCCGTCTCGACATCAACCACCGCCACCGTTCCGTGCAGCCAGCGCGCCACCCAGAGCCGGTTGAACTCGTCGAACATCATCCCGTCCACGGTCGGCCCGTCGAACTGGTGGACCATCGTCTGATTCGACACCGTGCCGTCCGGTCCGAGGTCGTACGACACGACGCTGTTCAGGCCGGACAGGGCCACAAAAAGGCGCTTCTGGTCGGGGTGCACGGCCAGCCCGTTCGGGTAAGGAAGATCGTTGTCGAGCCGGGAAACACCCGAAGGCTGGTTGCGGCGGTCCATGGCGATGCGGTACAACCCTCCCTCCGAGCCGGACTCATTGGCGCCGGGGTCCGTGAAGTACACGTTGCCCGCCAGGTCCAGGCACACGTCGTTGACTCCAAGATACGGCTGTCCGTCGAACGAGTCGGTCAGAATGTCCCTCCGGCGGGTGCGTGTTTCAAACCGGGAAACTCGCTTGCCGCCGTAGTCCGCAGCCACCACGTGGTCGTCGCCGTCGTACTTGAGACCGTTGATCCGGGTGCCATTGTGCACCCACACCTCGACCGTGCCGTCCGCGGCCATCTTGCCCAGCGTCCCCGATTCGAGGTAGTTGACGAAGTACAAATTGCCCGCGTCGTCGAAGATCGGACCTTCCGCAAAGTCGATATTCGCCACCACCGGATACGGTGTGATCGTCTCGGGAAGTGAGTGTGTGCCGCCCATGTACCTGCCCGTTTTTTCGTGACTCGTGCCCGCCGCGTCAGACTGATTCCGCTAACCGCGATTGGTCCGGCGACACGCCGCGCCCATCAATTAGGAGACACATTGTAGGCTGGAAAGACAGTGTTTGACTCTCTCGAAGTTTTTTCCTCACGTTGGCTTCTGGATTGCGAATGTGCGAGCCTCTCCACATCCATCCAGATGTTTCTTGACCAAATGCCTCGCAACGGCAACAATTGAAGCAACACACGGGGAACATCAATCATGGTTGCGCAACGCGAAAAATTCTCAAGCCAGGCAGCGCCGGAGCTACTTTCCAAAATGCGCGAGATCGCGAGGAAAGACGGCCGCCACTTCCAGGCCGTCCTGGAAGACGCCATGCTTGAGTACATCGAACGCACCGAACAGCAGAAGGTCCGCCCCGAGGTAATGGCGCACCACAGGGCCAGCGTAGAGAGGAACCGCCTGCTCTACAAGCTACTTGCCCAATGACTCACGACTTCCCCTCAATCGAGGAAGTCGTAGCCATACACGATGAACAGATAGCCCTTTTCGGCGGTTCTTACGGAATTCGGGACGAAGGTGCGCTGGCGTCCGCTGTCATGCGACCGCAACTTGGCTACTACGACAGCCTCATCGAAGAAGCGGCTGCGCTCATGGAAAGCCTTGCCATGAACCACCCATTCGTAGACGGCAACAAGCGGACAGCGTTAGACGCTACCGACACCTTCCTGCACCTGAACGGCCACTTCATCGACTGCGACAGTAGGGAAGCCTACGCCCACTTCATGCATCTGTTCGAAACGAATTCGTTCCGGTTCGCCGAGTTGTCAACCTGGCTTGAAGAGCACGTCAAGCCCGTGCCTGGCAACGCGTAACCTGTCCGCTCAAGTATTGGCTGCGCCCTGCCAACCGCGACCAAACGTCTCGTTAAAACGCAAACTTCAACCCTGAGCTTCGCCACTCATGCCTGATCCCCACATGAAAAAATCCGCGCTGCTGGTCTGGGGCGGGTGGCCCGGCCACTCGCCGGAGAAGTGCACGGAACTGTTCCGGCCGTGGCTGCAGGCCCAGGGCTACGAGGTCGAAATTTCCGACACCCTCGACGCCTATCTTGACCTGGACAGGCTCAATGAACTCAGCCTCATCGTACCGATATGGACCCAGGGGGAAATATCCGACGAACAGGAGACGAACCTGCTGCAGGCAGTGGCTGGCGGCGTCGGCATCGCCGGGTGGCACGGCTGCATGGGCGATTCCTTCCGGACTAGCGTGAACTACCAGTTCATGGTGGGAGGCCAGTGGGTTTCGCACCCCGGCGGCTACATCGATTACGAAGTCAACATCGTCGACCACGACGACCCCATAACCGCCGGTCTGGACGACTTCTCGATGAAGACGGAGCAGTACTACATGCACGTCGACCCCTCCAACCAGGTACTCGCCACAACCACGTTCAAGGGCGATCAGCAGGTCAGCAGGATTGCCCCCTACGAGAGCCCCTGGATTGCCGGGACCGTCATGCCGGTGGTCTGGAAGCGTGTGTGGGGGAAAGGACGGGTCTTCTACTCTTCCCTCGGACACAAGATGGACGATTTCGACGTCCCCGAGGTGCTCGAGATCGCGAAGCGCGGGATGCTCTGGGCCAGCAGGTAGCGAGAACCCCGGGAGGCGGAAATTGACATCACCAGGGATGGCGCCCACGAAAGTCGGCCTGATCGGTAGCGGAAACATCAGCCCGCAGTACCTAAGGAACTTGCCTGCCTACCCGGGTGTGGAAGTCGCGGCCTGTTCCGACCTCGTCACGGACAAGGCCAGGAGCCGGGCCGAGGAATTCAGCGTACCGATGGTGTGTACCACTGAGGAACTCCTCGCCAATCCGGACATCGGCATCGTCGTAAACCTGACGCAACCGGCCAATCACAAGGATGTGAGCCTGGCTGCCATCGCGGCTGGCAAACACGTCTACAGCGAAAAGCCGCTGGCGGTCGAAAGGGAGGACGGTGACGAGATCCTCCGAGCGGCCAACAAAGCTGGCGTCATCGTGGGATGCGCCCCCGACACGTTCCTTGGGGCGGGCATACAGACCTGTCGCAAGCTGATCGATGACGGGCGTATAGGCCGACCAGTCGGCGCTATGGCCTCGTTCCTGAATCACGGACACGAGCACTGGCACCCGGACCCGGCCTTCTACTACGGGGTCGGCGGCGGCCCGATGTTCGACATGGGCCCCTACTATCTCACCGCGCTCGTAAGTTTGCTGGGTCCCGTCAGGCGGGTGTCGGGCGCCCACGGGCGGGCCTTCGACCGCAGGCCGATCACCAGCGAACCGCTCAGCGGCACTATGATCGACGTTGAGGTTTCAACCCACGTCACCAGCCTACTCGACTTCGAAAATGGGGCGATCGGAACGATAGTCACCAGCTTCGACGTGTGGGCGTCCGAAGTCCCCTGGCTGGAGATCTACGGTACCGAGGGCGCCCTCAGCGTGCCCGACCCCAACACATTCACCGGCCCGGTACGTATCCAGCGCGGGCGCGGAGAGTGGGAAGAGGTGCCGCTGGAACACCCCGAGGGCGGCCGGGGCATCGGCGTGGCCGACATGGCGGACGCGTTGCGCAACGGCCGAAGATCGCGGGTCGACGCGGCCATGGCAAATCACGTCCTCGACATCATGCACGCGGTCCACGAATCGTCAGACGCCGGACGTCACGTCAAGCTGGAGACCACGTGCTCCAGGCCGGAACCCATACCGCCCGGGCTTCCCCTGGGCCGATTCGAGGCCGACATCCCCGGAAGTTAGCCCGGAACCGGCACTGGCATTGACCGCTAGGCTGAAGCAGCCAGCTTCTCTGGCGCGTCGGCCTTCTGAGACGCTGCCTCCGGGAAGAAGGCGTCCAGGATCTCCCGGACGATCCCTTCGGCGTCGAGGTGCAACTGCCGCCGCTGGTCCACTGCCGTGCCGTGCTCGATGAAGGAGTCCGGCATACCGATCCTGTGGACGGCTGCGTCCTCCAACCCGGCCTCGGCCAGTGCTTCGAGTACAGCAGAGCCGTAACCCCCGGCAAGCACGTTTTCTTCGACCGTTACCACGCGACCAACGTTGCGCGCCGAATCAAGTAGCAGGTCCACGTCGAGAGGCTTCACGAAGATCGGGTTCACGACGCCGCACGATATACCGTGCCCGGCGAGGGTTTCCGCCGCCGCCATGGCCGCTTCCACCGGCTTGCCAAGCGCGAAAATTACGACGTCGTTGCCCTCCCGGACAACTTTGCCCTTCCCGATGGGCAACTCCTTCAACTCGTCGTCGAGGGGAGCGCCGACCGCGGCGCCACGTGCAATGCGGATCGCGAACGGGCCCTGGTACTTGTAAGCGGTGTAAACGAGATGTTGCAACTCGTTCTCGTCCATCGGCGCTGCTACCACGGCGTTGGGCAGGCAACGCAGGTACGAGATGTCGAACGCGCCGTGATGCGTCTTCCCGTCCTCCCCGACGATGCCGGCGCGATCTGCGATCAGGGTGACCGGCAGGTTCTGCAAGCAGACGTCATGGACCACCTGGTCGAACGCCCGTTGCATGAACGTTGAGTAGATCGACACGAAGGGGTGGAGCCCATTCGACGCCATCCCGGCCGCCATGCTGACGGCGTGCTGCTCCGCGATGCCGACGTCGAAGACCTTGTCCGGGAATTCCTCCTGCAACTCAACCAGTCCGGTGCCCTCCAGCATTGCCGCGCTGATCCCCACAACGGAACTGTCGCGTCGCATTAGCTGCCCGATAGTCTGGGCGAACACCTTCGAGTAGGTCGGGGCCCCGGACCCGCTGCCCAGTGGCGAACTCGGCTGGTGGAACTTGACCGGGTCGTGCTCGGCCGGCTCGTATCCGTGACCCTTGTGAGTCACCACGTGGACAAGCGGCACCGAGCCGGTCGGTGTTCTCGCCTGCCGCAGTGTTTCTTCAAGCTGTTTGAAATCGTGGCCGTCCACCGGACCAAGGTACTGGAACCCCATCTCGGTCCAGAACATCGTGGGCACGATCAGGCCCGCGAGTCCGGTATTGAACCTCTTGACGAGGCTGTACATCAATTCGCCCGTGGGCACCCTTTTCGAAAGCCGCTTCATGCGGTCGACCATCGCGTTGAATTCCGGGTGGGTTATGAGGCGTTTGCGCCAGTTGGTCAGGAAGCCGATGTTCTCGGATATCGACATCCCGTTGTCGTTCAGTACAACTACAAGGTTGTCGGGATTTAGATGCGCGATGTTGTTCAGCGCCTCGAAGCTGGATCCGGAGGTCATGGCCCCGTCCCCTACGACTGCTACCGTCCATGAGTCGTTCCCGCGGTTGGCGGAGGCCTCCGCGATCCCCAGGGCGATCGAAAGACCGGTGCCGGCGTGACCCGCGCAGAGCGTGTCGTGGGGGCTCTCCATGGGCTCCCCGAATCCGGAGAGGCCACCTTCGAGACGGATGTTCTGGAATTCGTCCCGTCGACCGGTTACCAGCTTGTGTGTGTACAGCTGGTTGGTCGTGTCCCAGACGATGCTGTCCCTGGGGCTGTCGAAAATCCTGTGCAGGGCCAGGGTGAGTTCGACGACGCCCAGGTTCGAAGCAAGGTGACCGCCGCGCTCCGTTATGACGGAGATGATGGTGTCCCGCGCCTCTTGGGCTACCTGCTCCAATTCCTCGCGAGTCAGCGTTTTCAGGCCGCTCGGTTCGTCGATCCGGTCCAGGATTCGGCTGGCCATGGAGTGCCTCCCTGCGGAGAGTCTGCCTTAGTTTTTAGAGTTACCGAAGCCTGATCTCGCAATTGGTCCCGTGCGGAACAGGCAACGCCCGGCGAACAATTATACGCCGGGCGTTTCATACATCGTTTACGCGGAGCGACGCCAACGAATCCCAGGTTTGGGCTCTGGCGTGCCGACTAAGCGAAAGTGCAAGAACATGGGCCGTTAGTTAGAGGGTGTCAAATAAGTCGTCGGAAACCGTTCGTGGTGAGCTTGCCGAACCATGAAGAGCGCCTCGACCCTTCGACAGGCTCAGGGTGAACGGAAGGGCATTTAGACACCCTCTTAGACTGGTTCAGCCATCCGACGAATGCGACTTGCGCTTGTTCCGCGTGCGGTTCAGCCCCAGCCTTTCAGCCGCCGCTCTAAGCGTTCCGTCCACTTCGACCGGGAATGTGATGTTCAGGCGCGACTTCCGCTTCCTGGCCTCGTTGTTTTCGGAGGCGGCCGGAATGTGGGAATGGTCGGGCCGGTCGTCGTTCGGCCCGGAGTCGTGCCTGTCGAGTTCGTTCGCCATTCGGAGACCTTTGGGTAACTGGTTGATCCCTCACTCCGTGTCACCCTGAGCGAAGCCGAAGGGTCTGGATGAGAGGGGTGGGGCGTTGTTGAGTGACCCGCGGGAGATTCTTCGCTGCGCTCAGAATGACACTTGCGGAGGTTATGCAAAGGTCTCCCCTCGGGAGAGGGTTGGGGTGAGGGCGATTTCCAGGTTCAGAGTAGGCTGTTGAAGTCTCTTTCGCCGGTAAATTTTGGGTCGTGCAAAGGTCCCACTCGCCCGTTCTTGCTTCGTCCCCTAAAGCGATATGCCGCGCGCGTCCGCGACGGTGCCGAGGTCCTTGTCCCCCCGGCCGCTCATCAGCAGCAGTATCACGTGCTGCGGCGTCAGGTCCGGCGCCATCTTCTTGAGGTACGCGACGGCGTGAGACGGCTCAAGCGCAGGAATGATCCCTTCGCTTCTCGTGACCAGGTCGAAACCCTCCAGCGCCTCGTCGTCGGTGATCGCGACGTACTGCGCCCGCTCGGCGTCCTTGAGGTAGCTGTGCTCCGGCCCCACGCCGGGGTAGTCCAGACCAGCCGAAATGCTGTGCGCCTCCTGGATCTGCCCGTCATCGTTCTGCAACACGTAGCTCATGGCCCCGTGCAGCACCCCCGGCCTGCCCATGCTTATGGTCGCCGCGTGCCGCTCGGTCTCAACCCCGTCGCCCGCCGCCTCCACGCCGATCAGGCCCACTTCCTCGTCCTCGACGAACCCGGAGAACAGGCCGATGGCGTTGCTTCCGCCCCCGACGCACGCAATTGCGTAGTCGGGCAGCCTCCTCGCCTGTTCTAGCACCTGGCTGCGAGCTTCCCGCCCGATCACGGACTGAAAGTCGCGGACCATCTTCGGATACGGGTGCGGCCCGACGACGCTTCCGATGATGTAATGCGTGGTCTCGACGTTCGTGACCCAGTCCCTGATCGTCTCATTGATGGCGTCCTTCAGCGTGCGGCTGCCCGATGTGACCGATCTGACTTCAGTCCCTAGCAGCTTCATCCGGTACACGTTGGGCGACTGCCGGTGGATGTCCTCTTCGCCCATGTAGACGACGCACTCCATGCCCAGCTTGGCGCACACTGTGGCTGTTGCCACGCCGTGCTGACCGGCCCCCGTCTCGGCGATGATGCGGTTCTTGCCCAGGCGGCGCGCCAGCAGCGCCTGGCCCAGGGCGTTGTTGATCTTGTGCGCGCCGGTGTGGGCAAGGTCCTCGCGTTTCAGGTAGACGCGTGTGCCACCCAGTTCCTGCGATAAATTGGGCGCGAAATAGAGCGGGGTGGGTCGGCCGACGTAGTCCTTCAGCAGCGAGTCCATCTCTTCGGCAAACGACGCGTCGTCCGCCACATCGTCGTAGGCGGCTTCCAATTCGTCGAGCGCGCTCATGAGAGTCTCGGGCACGAACTTGCCGCCGTAGTCGCCAAAGCGACCCCGATCGTCGGGCAGAAGATGGGTCTTGGACGCTGCGGTCGGCACTGTAGACAAGCCCTTCGGCTAGGCGGGAATCCGTCGAGAATAAACTCGTCCAAGGATACCAGCCATCCCCTGCGGAGACCTTTTCATAACTCCCTCTCCCTCGAAGGAGACGTTTGCAAAACTCCCTCTCCCTTGACGGGAGAGGGTTGGGGTGAGGGTGACGAGGGCTCGATCGCAAAATAACGAGCACCGCGCAACCACACCCGACTGGTCTACGATTGCCTCTCCGGACCAACCCGCCGATTCGTCGCGGGCGCCGACGCGAGCATGAACTTGCCGGAAAGACCCAACGTAGACCAATACATGATGGGCATCGCCGAGGCCGTCAAGGCGCGGGCGAACTGCCAGGGCAGCCGCGTCGGCGCGCTGCTGGTCCTCGAAGGACGCATCGTGTCCACCGGGTACAACGGCACGCCGTCCGACATGACCAACTGCGACGAGGGCGGCTGCGAACGATGCTCAAACCCCGGTCGGTACGAGTCCGGCACGGCCTACGACATCTGCATCTGCGTCCACGCCGAACAGAACGCGTTGCTCGCGGCGGCCAGGTTCGGGATCGCGGTTGAGGGCGCGGTCCTCTACTCCACCATGAGGCCGTGTTTCGGCTGCACCAAGGAATTACTGCAGGCCAGGGTCACAGGCGTCGTGTACCTGCAGGACTGGCACCACCCCGACCGGGAACTGCGCGCCGAGTACGAAAAGCTTCAAAACCGCTTCCCATACGGCGTGAAGGAACTGCCCGCCGGGCAGACCTGATCTGGTACCCGCACAACCGCCAATTCCGGAGTGCGACCCTCCTTCTAGATCGCCTGTTGTGACCTAAATGAGCAAATGTCGTCCCGAACTCCCTCACTGTCATCCCAAATTCCCTCACTGTCATCCCGAGCGAAGCCGAGGGATCTAAGACGCCCGTTGTACAACCACGTTCGTAACCCCAAACTCCTTCCGAACATCCCGCCGCCGCCCCGCGCAGCGGTCGACTGACAGTGGTTCGCGAGGGGTGTGGTGGCTTTCAGCCCTCGCCCTGTTGGGACCGGGTGTCCCCGGTATCTCGAGGTATGGGGCGGGCAGCGGGTTGCCCCGGCACGATAGTGAGGGGTGGCTGGACGCGGTCGGAGGTGACTGGAGCGGTTGTAGGACGGACGATTCAGATCCCTCGGCTTCGCTCGGGATGACAGTGAAAGGGCTCGAGGCGGCATGCGTGGGAGTTCCGGATGAATTGCGTCAGGGGTCAGGATGGCATCTGTGAGGGATCATCGTTTGGGGACACAGTCAGGCAAGGGTCTCACCCAGGAGCTGGTCAGGGCGACTGACGGAAAAACGCCGGCATTAACAATCGCTTAACCCGCAGTTAGCGGGGCGTTAATGGCGCAGCGACACCATTGTTCGCTGGCGGCACATGAATATCCGCCCCCGTACAGGTGTCAATTTCAAGGGACCAAATGATCGGAGGTCAGACGAATGAACATCGGAAATAGTCCCCGCGTGATGAGTCACAAGTGGGTCCGCAACTGGCTCGCGTTTTCACTCGCGATCATCGGTCTGGTGGCAGTGGCATGCGGCGGCGGCGATGAGTCGCCAACCTCCGCGGGCGTTACGGAATCCGATTCGAAACTCAGCGGCGACATCGAGGTCGACGGCTCTTCGACTGTCTTCCCCATCAGCCAGGCCGCCGCCGAAGAGTTCAGGAAGGAACACTCCGGCGTTCAGATTCCGGTTGGCATTTCCGGCACGGGCGGAGGATTCAAGAGATTCGTCGTCGGGGAGACAGACATCTCCAACGCATCGCGCGCCATCAAGGACTCGGAACGCGAACTGGCGGCCGAGAACGGCGTCGATTTCATCGAACTAGCGGTCGCCTTCGACGGACTGTCGGTAATAGTGAACCTGGACAACGACTTCGCCGCCTGCATGACCACCGCTGAACTTAAGAAACTCTGGGAACCAGGCAGCAGCGTCAGCAAGTGGAATGAGGTCCGCTCCGATTGGCCCGACCGACCCATCAGGCTCTATGGCCCGGACACCGACTCCGGCACATTCGACTACTTCACCGACGCCATCAACGGCGAGGAGGACGCGTCCAGGCCCGACTACACCCAGAGCGCTGACGACAACGTCCTGGTGCAGGGCATCGCCGGCGACAGAAACTCCCTCGGCTACTTCGGATTCGCCTACTACCTCGAGAACAAGGACAAGCTGAAGCTCATCGCGGTGGACGAGGGCGCGGGCTGCATAGAGCCCTCCAAGGAGACAATCAACGACGGCAGCTACTCGCCGCTCTCTCGCCCGATGTTCATCTACGTAAACAAGGCGGCCCTCGAGAGACCCGAAGTGAAGGCCTTTGTAGTGTTCTACCTCGAAAACGCGGCCGGCCTGGCGGAGGAAGTCGGTTACGTCGCCCTGCCGCAGGCCGACTACGACGCGGGCCTGGCAGCCATTCGCTAACCGGCGAAACCACACCTCCCCCAACATATCCCCGGCAGGCCTCACGCACCCTGCCGGGGATTCCTGGTGTAAGGGCCAATTCGTCACGGGCGAAGAGGACTCGGGAGACCGGCAACCTGTTATGGGGGTGTCCAATAAGCATTGGGGTACCCTGGCCCGCGCAACATATTCCACAAACGATCTTGGACAACCACCAGTAAGGGCGTTGGGATGTGGGCGCCCGTGGAGACCTAGGCGAAACTCCCTCTCCCTGCGAAGCGGCGTTGGTGGTGGAAGACCGACTCAGATTCCTCGGCTACGCTCGGAAAGACAAGTTGGGCGGCAACTGTACGCTTCTGAATACCGGCTATTCCCGGATTGGCGAGGATACGCAAGGGTCTCGACTAAGGGAGAGGGAGATTTGCAAAGGTCTCCCGTGGGGGCGGGGCACGGCAACTGACGCGACGCCAATTCGAAGTTGGTCAGGCACTTACCCGGCACCCCAATAGAACTATACGAATACACTTGAACGGACTTAAGCTGGATTAAGTGGGCCCGCACGCGATCCCGTACCCCTACCACCCAACATGAACACCAGCAAGCCAGACCCGGCCGCCAGCGCAAGAGGCGCGCAGTTGGCCAGCAATTTCACCGTCTCGCTCGACGTTGACCGGCGGATGTACCGCGAGGACATCGCCGGATCCATGGCGCACGCCCGCATGCTGGCCCGTCAGGGCATCATCAGCCAGCCCTACGCCGACCAAATGGTGGATGGGCTTCAGCAGATCGAGTCAGAAATAGCAACCGGCGAGTTCGCCTGGAAAGAAGAGCTCGAAGACATCCACATGAATGTGGAATCCAGGCTCTTCGAACTGATCGGGGACGCCGCTGGACGGCTTCACACCGGCCGTTCCCGCAACGACCAGGTTGCGACGGACAGCCGCTTGTACGCCAAGCGCGCCGCGGGCGACGCCGTGCGGGCGGTGCGCCATACGCAGCGCGCACTGCTGAAGCAGGCATCCGACCACTTCGACACGGTGTTGCCGGCATACACGCACCTACAGCGCGGGCAGCCGGTGACGCTCGCCCACCACCTGCTGGCCTACTTCGAGATGCTCGACAGGGACGCGGGACGGTTCGCCGCGGCGCGGGACGCGGCCGACGTGTCGCCGCTCGGTAGCGGCGCCATGGCCGGGGTCCCCTACCCACTCGACCGCGGGTCGGCGGCCGCCGAACTCGGTTTCGCTGCCATCAGCGCCAACAGCATGGACGCCGTATCGGACCGTGACTACATGCTCGACTTCGTGTACGCGTCCGCCGCCTGTATGACGCACCTGTCGCGCATGGCTGAGGAATTGATCGTCTGGTCTTCTGACGAGTTCGGATTCGTGGGCATGGATGATGCCTTCACGTCGGGCTCCAGCATGATGCCGCAAAAGAGGAACCCGGACTTCGCAGAACTCGTACGCGGCAAGACGGGTCGCGTGTATGGCAGCCTCGTGACATTGCTTTCGACGCTCAAGGGCCTGCCCTTGACCTACAACCGCGACCTACAGGAAGACAAGGCCCCGTTGTTCGACGCCGCCGACACAGTCCTTGCATCCCTGGAAGCCGCGGAGGGAATGGTCAGGACTGCACGGTTCGACACGTCGTCCATGCGCAAGGCGATGGACGACAGCGCCGCGCTCGCAACGGACTATGCCGACTACCTCGTAGCCAAGGGAGTACCGTTCCGGCAGGCCCACATCATCGTCACAGAGTTGACGCGCAACGCCTCAGCCGCCGGTAGACGGCTCTGCGACCTGTCGCTGCACGACCTCAGGGCGGCTTCGGAACACTTCGACGAAGATGCCCTCGAAATCACCGCGGAGTCATCCATCGCCTCCCGAGACGTGCCCGGCGGGACCGCGCCGCGCCGCGTGCGGGAGGCGATGCAAAACGCATACGGCAGGATCTGGCGCGCCCATGCCACCGGCGAGTGGTAGTCCGGGTCGCGCCGTGAACCGGATCAGGATATCGGCGTCGGTCCTGAGCGCAGACTTTGGACGGCTGGCGGAGGAGGTACGCGCGGCGGAAGAGGCCGGGTGTGATGAGATTCACTTCGACGTGATGGACGGTCAATTCGTGCCCAACATCACCGTGGGCGTGCCCGTTCTGGAGACGGTGCGGGCTGCCACGAGTCTGCCGATCGACGTCCACATGATGGTCCACGAACCAGCGCGCTTTTGCGATGCGTTCGCCAATGCGGGCGGGGATATCTTCACCGTCCACGTCGAGGCTTGCGAGGACATCGACTCTACGATCTCGTCTTCAGAGCGCGCCGGCATGAGGCCCGCCGTGTCGCTGAAACCGGCTACTCCTTTGGACCACATCAGGGGCCTCCTCGGTCCGGTCGACAGGGTGCTCGTGATGTCGGTCGAGCCCGGATTCGGCGGTCAGCCGTTCATCCCGGAATCGTTGCCGAAGATCGAGGCCCTTCGTGCGATGGCGGACGATGCCGGTCTAAAGATAGAGATCGCCGTCGACGGCGGCATCAAGCCGGACACCATTGGACCGGCCGTGGCAGCCGGCGCCGAGACGCTAATCTCCGGCAGCGGGGTCTTCACCGGATCCGGTGACGTGCGGGCGGCCGTACAGGCGCTGCGGGCAGCCGTAACAAACCCGACCGGGTGACTCACCAGATGTAAGGGCATTGGGAAGGGCTTGCCCGCGCAATATCTCTCAGAGGGTGTCTAATAAGTCGTCGGAAACCGTTCGTGGTGAGCTTGTCGAACCATGAACTGCGCCTCGACCCTTCGACAAGCTCAGGGTGAACGGAAGGGTTTTTAGACACCCTCTCAGACGCGCTCTCAGAAGACCACTCGTAGGGGCGTTGGGATGTGGCGCCCGTGGGAGATGTAGATGTCGTACGTGCCCACCTCCGCGCCCCACCATGGGTACCGGATCAAGTCCGGCAAGTCGATCGGGATTGGCCGGGCTGTTATCGTCCCAATGACAACACTTTGGACAATCACCTGGACATTGACTTGGTCAATTCGAGGCATAGTTAGTAAAATGGGTGAATGCGTTCATATCAAGAATCCCACCCCTGGATCACCTTCAAAGCAACCGATATCAACCGGCTCCACCCCTCGACGTGGATGGAACTGGGGGAGGCGCGTTCCAAGTGCGAGTATCTTGCTGACGCTCCTTTGCGACCCGATGTCGCCGACCAACTTATTGAAGTGGCTGTCGTCAGAGGCGCACAAGCAACCACTGCAATCGAGGGAAACACCCTTACCGAAGAGCAGGTCTTGGGCATCCTGCACGAGACTTTCAAGGCTCCTCCGTCCCGGGAATACCAGGAGCGGGAAGTGAAGAACGTGCTTGACGAGATTGGGGCGATCTTCGAATCGATCACTGCTGGCGATCAGCCTGTAATCAGCAAGGACTTCATCTGCCAACTGAACCGAAAAGTCTTGGAACGTACCGACTACGCGGCACACATCAAACCGGGGCGTGTGCGGGACTACTCCGTCGGCGTCGCCAATTACCTTGGACCACCCGCAGAAGACTGCGACTACCTACTTGACCGTCTAGCCGGGTGGCTCGAGAGTGACACATTTCAGTGCGATGACCCAACTGACTTCGAGACCCGTTTCGCGCTGTCTGTCGCCTCCGCAATTTACGCCCATCTCTATATTGCTTGGATCCACCCTTTCGGCGACGGCAACGGACGAACAGCCAGATTACTCGAACTACTGATTCTCGCAAAATGCCGCCAGGTACCTTTGCTTGCCACGCTGATCTTGTCAAATCACTACAACTTGACCAGGGACCGGTACTACCGAGAACTCCACGACGCAACAGCAACTGATTGTGCTTCTGGATTCATTGCTTACGCGATTCAAGGATTCAGAGACGGATTGAGAGATCAAGTCGAAGACGTTCTAGATCATCAGGTCAAAGTGGCTTGGATCAACTACGTCCATGAAACTATGAACCGGTCGCCTTCGAGCCCGGCGCGCGAACGACAGCGAACACTAATACTAGCCATGCCCTTCGAATACGTAGTGCCGCAGGATGAACTGACAGGCTTAACCCGGAAACTCGCAACCCTATACGCGAAAACAGGGCCGCGAACGCTGAGTCGTGACCTCAACAAGCTTCGAGAAGCCGGGTTGGTTGAGAAGCGACGGGAAGGTTGGCGGTCGAACAATCACTTGATGAACGCCTTCGTGCTGTAGTTCCCCTCCGTTCATCAAAAGCCTAACCCGCCGCGTCTTGGAATCGACGATTCACTAGAGACTGGCCGGCGATGATGCGGCGGTTCCTGGGTAGGAAGACACCTAAGGCCCGCTTGCGTGGGTCCGAAGGACGGTATAGGGATGCGAAGGGAAAAGCCCTATCGGACCTTCGTCATGGTCCGCAGGCAGCGGGTGCAGACGTTCAGACGCTGCTTTTCCCCGTTGATCACAAGGTTGCGGCGGGAGACGTTCGGCTTCCACGTCCTGCGCGTCGCACGCATCGAGTGACTGCGATTATTTCCGAATTGTGGTCCCTTGCCGCAGACGGCGCACTTCGCCATTGTGATTTCCTTGGATTCAATCGTCCCGGGGCGTTCGAATGCCGGATCCGGGCACCGTGCCCAACTAAGGAACTTTGCCCGCCCTGACACTCTAAGCTAACATGCCCGTACAGTTGCATCAACGTGTTTTCATATTGGGAACCTACCCCTCGTCCCGAGATTTTCTTGGGCCGGAATTCCTCGATTAGGACCCGCGATCAATGAACTCGAGACCCGTCAAGACGGCCGAAAGGACCGGCATCACTACCGCCGAATTATTGCGGCTCGTAAAGGCGGCCACCCGGGCGATAGAGGTCAACCGCGACCAGATAAACGCCCTGAACGTATTCCCGGTACCCGACGGCGACACCGGCACCAACATGTTCCTGACCCTCCGTGCGATTAACGCAGAGATGGACTCGGCGCCACGCGAAAATCTCTCGCTCACCACCGCGCGGATGTCCCGCGCCGCCCTGCTGGGAGCACGCGGCAACAGCGGCCTGATCCTTGCGCAGTTCTTCAAGGGCATGGCGCAAGCCCTTCGTGACGGCTACGAGGTGAGCGGCGCAGGATTCGCCAACGCCATGCGCATCACGACTGAAAACGCATACGCTGCCGTCCCGAACCCGCGCGAGGGCACGATGCTGACCGTGTTTCGAGAGTGTGCCGACGTCGCCGAGCGTACGGTCGAGGAATCGCCGGGCTTCGAGCCGGTGCTGGCGGCCTCGGCTACCCAGGCGCTCGACACCACGAAACGCACGCCGGAAATGCTGGACATCCTCCAGGAGGCGGGCGTTGTCGACTCCGGCGGGTACGGATTCACCATCATGCTTTTCGGCGCCCTTGAATCCCTGCGGGGAGAAGGCGACGGTGGAGTAATCGTGAAGCCTCCGGCCGTAGAGGGCCGGGGAAGTGAGGAAAGTACCACCGTACGAGCCGAGTTCGCCCTTTCCGCCCAGGAAGAGATTTGGGGCTACTGCACCGTATTTGCAATAGAGGGTGAGGGACTCGACATCAACGGCATTCGGTCGAAGGTGTCCGAACTGGGACGTTCGACAGTGGTTGCCGGCGACGAAACGGTCGCCAAGGTCCACGTACACATGGAAGACCCCGGGCTGGCTCTGACCTTCGCCACCTCGCTGGGAACGATATCGAACATCGATATCAAGAACATGGACGAACAGACCAAGGAGTGGGCGGCCGAGCAAACCGACGGCGAAGGCGAAACCCCGGCCGAGACCATTCCCCTTGCCGTGGTCGCGGTCGCCGCGGGCCAGGGAATGCGGGATCTATTCATAAACGCGGGGCTGGAGACGTGCAGCGTGGTGACGGGCGGCGACAGCATGAACCCGAGCGTGGGGGACCTGCTGGAGGCGGTCGAACAGGCTCCGTCCGACAACGTGCTATTGCTGCCGAACAACAAGAACGTAGTCGGCACGGCGGGCGAGGTGCCCGGGCTGACTGCCAAGAACGTGCGGGTGGTCCCAACGGTATCGATGCAACATGGGATAGCGGCCATGCTCGCGTTGTCCCCGGAAGATGACATCGACTCCAACGCCTCCGCCATGAACGAGGCCCTGGAAACGATTAAGGACGGCGCAGTATTTCGCGCCACGCGCGACGTTTCGATCGGCGGGGTAGATGTCATCGAGGGGCAGTACACAGGCCTGGTGGACGGATCGGTCAGGTGCTGCGGCGAGGACCTGGAAGCGGTGCTGATCGAGACGGTGGGGGGCAGTGCCGAAGAAGGGGAATTGGTAACGATTTACTGGGGCGCTGACATCAGCGAAGAGCAGGCGAACGGCATAGCCGCGAAGCTTGAGGAGACCGTTCAGGGGGTGGAGGTGGAACCGGTCGACGGCGGCCAGCCTCACTATGAATTCCTCTTCAGCATCGAATAAGATCACAACCGACCAGCCACGGGGTTAGCTAAATTGACAATCGCAGTTGTAACCGATAGCACGTCCGACCTTCCGCCGGACCTGGCAGCCACTCATGGGATACGCGTCGTACCGCTGAACGTCAGGTTTGGCGTCGACGAATACCTGGACGGGGTGACGATGCAGGCGGAGGAGTTTTATCGCCGCCTCGAATCGTCCGAGGAACTCCCGACCACTTCCCAGCCGGCCGTGCCTTCTTTCGTGGACGTCTACCGCGAACTCCTGGCCGACCACGACTCCATCGTCTCCGTCCACCTGTCCTCGAAGCTCAGCGCAACCCACACTGCCGCGGTGCAGGCGCGGGAAGAACTCGGGGAAGACGGATCGCGAGTCGAAGTGGTTGACACGCTGCAGGCGTCTATGGCCCTTGGGTGGGTCGCGGTCGGCGTGGCGCGGGCGATCAGTTCCGGCGCGAATGTTGAGGAAGCGGTCACACTAGCCCATTCCCTTAGTTCCCGCGCGAAATTCCTTGGCCTAGTCGAGACGCTCGAATACCTGCACAAGGGCGGGCGGATTGGTAACGCACAGAAACTCGTTGGATCGCTGCTGCGGATCAAGCCGATACTCGAACTGAAAGACGGCATCGCCCACCCGCTGGATCGGGCCAGGTCAAAGAGCAAGGGCATCGCCCGCATAAAGCAGTTGGTGGAAGAGGCCGCGCCCCTGTCACACCTTTGCATCCTCTACACGACGGAACGCGAGGTCGCCGAGGGGATCGCCGGCAGCCTGGCTCACACGGTGACCGACGACGCGCCAATCGTTGCACGCCAGGGGCCCGTCGTGGGCACGTATCTCGGACCGGGCGCCCTGGGCGCCAGCTACGTCAGAGCCGCGGAGTCCTGAGCCGCGTGGCGGCGGGATCACGCCAAGACAGCCGGCAGAGGAACAGCCGCGCCCGAGACTCCGTCGCCGCCAGGCTCGCGTCGTTGCGGGGCATTCTCGCCCTCGAACAGAGCCGCGGATTCGATAACTCGGCCGTGGCCGGCGGGCTGGACCGCTTCATCGAGGACTCCCGGGAAATCGTTCCGTGGCTCGGTGATTTGTTCGAAGCCGGGGATCGAAATTACGCGGGACTGAATAAAGCCCAGAGACGAGCCTGGGCAGCCCGGGCCACCGCACGCGCCTCACGGGCTGACCGGACTCCCGCACCCAGGCGGCCCGCAAAGACGCCGCCCAGCGCACCTCGTCGGGCTGCAGCGCCAAAGCCCCCAATCACCCTCGACACACCTCTTGCCGGGCTGCCGTTCATCAACCGGCGTACCCTACCCCGGATAGAACGAATGGGAGTTTTGAAACTCAGGGATCTCCTGTACCTCTTCCCGAACCGGCACATCGACTACTCGAACATAACGCCCATAGCCGGTCTATCGATAGACGACGACACGACGGTCGTGGGCAGGGTCACGTCTTCCGAAACGGCGCGCATTGGCCGACCTCCCGGCGCGGCGAAGGTGGTCATTAACGACAGCACCGGGCTGTTGAACATCACGTGGTGGGGGCAGTCCTATCTGGCAGACCGCTTCAGGCGCGGAACGAGGCTGGCAGTAAGCGGGCGGGTCAGCGAGTTTCGAGGCCGGGCCCAGATGGAAAATCCCGAGTATGAGGAATTGAAAGGGTCCGCCGACGAACTGGTCCACGCCGGAAACTTGCTACCGGTCTATCCGTCAACCGAGGGATTGCAACAGAGGACGATACGCAACGCCGTCAGAAAAGGTCTGGACACCGGACTGCCGCTAGTTGCGGACCACATCCCTCCACAGATCAGGCGAGACCGCGGAATGCCGGACCTCGCCCACGCGCTCCGCCGCATGCACTTCCCAAACGATACAGATGAATACAACGCGGCACGCCAACGGATGGCGTTCGACGAGCTCTTTGTGAACCAGGTTGCCGTTCTGCGAAGGAAGGGCGAATGGGCAGCGCGGGGAGGAGGAGTACCGATCGCACGCGGTAGGGAAGCGGCCCTGGAGTACGTCAACAGCCTTGGATTCGAGTTGACTGGCGATCAGAAAAAGACCCTGAACAAAATTCTCGAGGACGTCGCCACGCCCGTTCCGATGGGCCGGATGCTTCAAGGCGAGGTCGGAAGCGGGAAGACCGTGGTTGCGCTGGCGGGACTGCTCGCCGCCGCCGCTGACGGCCGCGTGGGCGCGTTCATGGCGCCAACCGAGGTGTTGGCCGAACAACACTTTCTGAGCGCAACCCGCCAGTTGGACGCGATGCGGGCGGAAGGCCAGCCCGAGAACATCGTCACGGCCACCGGACCCGGCCGCGACGGTATGTCAACAACCATCGCACTGCTCACGGGCAGCCTGAGAAGGTCGATCAAGTCGCACGTGCAGGCCATGATCGCGGACGGAGAAATCGACATCGTGATCGGTACGCACGCGCTCCTGCAGGACGCCGTCAGCATCCCGCGCCTGGCATTCGTCGTCATCGACGAACAGCACAAGTTCGGGGTGGGTCAGCGGGCCGCGTTAACCGACAGGGCTCCGCGCCCGCACCTGCTGGCGATGTCCGCCACACCAATACCGCGTTCACTGGCCCTGACAGTCTATGGAGACCTCGAACTATCGACCCTCCGCCAAATGCCGGGCGGTCGAAAACCGATCACGACAAAGTGGGCCAGGTCGATACAGGACCGCCGCGACGCCTATGGCCTCGCCCGCCGGGAGATCAAGGCCGGGCGGCAGGTGTTCATCGTCTGTCCGTTTGTCGAGGAGTCTGAGCAGGTCAAGGGCCGTGCCGCCACGGTCGAGTACGAACGTCTGAGGGGCGGCGAACTGGCCGGCATCGACGTTGGCCTGCTGCATGGACGTATGAGTCTGGGCGAGAAGCAGGCGGCCATGGACTCGTTTCGGGACGGCGAAACGCAGGCGTTGGTTGCCACGCCGGTCATCGAGGTAGGGGTAGATGTGTCGAACGCCACGGTGATGCTGATCGAGAGCGCAGACCGGTTCGGCATGGCGCAATTGCACCAGCTTCGCGGGCGAGTCGGCCGAGGGTCACATCGTAGCTACTGCGTACTGCTGGCCGACGACCCCGGCGCTGATGGGCAGGCCAGGCTTTCGACCGTTGAGCGTATCGCCGACGGTTTCGAACTCGCCGAGGTCGACCTGGAGAAGCGCGGTCCCGGCGAGTACCTCGGCGCCAGGCAGAGCGGATGGCCGGAATTGAAGGTGGCCAACGTTGGCGATCGGGACCTTCTGGCCCTCGCACGCGCCGATGCGGCCGACCTTCTTGTTTCAGACCCTAACCTCACCAGTCCTGCCCACCAAGGGTTGGCAACGGAAGTTGCCCGTAGAACGGCAACTGTGCAGTCGGACATTTCCTGACGAGTTGCAGCGGAAATGAATTCGGCAAATGGGCGGGCGTCGATTTGATTCGTTGGCCGGTAGACTAACTTGCCGATAGTCTGGCCCTATGAGGCCGAGGTCGCAGAAGACCTTCAACGCGGAGAGAAAGGCTGCATCACGTGTTCAAGCGAGCGGTCCACCCCGGCCTGGTTCTAAAGGATGAACTGGCGGAGTTGGAGATCACGCCAACAGATTTTGCCTGTCAGATCGATGTGCCTCCAAATCGTATCAGCCAAATAATCGCCGGTAAGCGCTCCGTAACGGGCGACACCGCCTTACGGTTCGGGCACTGGTTTGGCGTTGATCCTCAGTTATGGCTAAACCTCCAGGCGCAGTTCGAACTTGCACAGGCCGCGGAGAAGTCCGGGGCGGCGGTCAAAGGACTGCCTACCGCAGCCGGAAGCAGACGGTAAAGCGACTCCCGCAACAGAAAGATCTGCTCGGTCGGACGACACTCGGTCGCCAGCGCGTAGCCAGGATGGAATATGGGCCTAACCCCACCGGTCCTGCCCAACGGGCCCTGTCTGCCTAAGTAACATGCCGAACCCTAATCACCCAATCGGAAATTTCTTATCGACGAAATTACGGGTGGTGCTGGACCGCCTTTGGGACGGAGCCACGGTAGGACTGGGTCCGGGAATTCCAAGTCTCGGGGTGGGTGATTGTGGCTGATTCGCGGCACTCGTACCCTCGTTCGGTGGTAGATTGTCCCCACTGGCTCAGCTTACCGACGGAGTGACCCCATGCAGATAATCGGATGCAAGTTTTTCCTCATAGAGACCCAACGCGAAACCGGCGCGATCAGCGAGCACCTGATGGTCCGGATCGACACCGACGCCGGAGTCTCCGGGTGGGGTGAGTGGTCAGACCTGTCCCACATTCATCCCGGGGCCGACTTTCCCCACTTCGACCAACTCGAAGAGGAGGCCAATTTCCGTATCAAGGGCGCCGACCCTCACAACATCTCAGACACCATGGCCCGGCTCGACGGCATCCTGGCGCCGGCGTTCGACATCGGCCTCCACGATCTGCTCGGCAAGATCCTCGATGTGCCGGTATACGTCCTTCTCGGAGGCAAACGCCGCGACCGCATCCCCTTCTGCTATCCGATATTCCCGATGGAGACTCCCGATAGCGAGGACCCGACACCCGAGGTCAATGAGAACCTCCGACGGGTGCGCCGGGTCATAGACCTCGGCCAGAACCGCATACGCAAGTACATCGGTTACAACGTGAAGTCCGAGGCGGCATGGCTCAAGCAATTCCAGGCAGAGTTCGGAGACGTCGTCGACATCAAGTCGTTCGACCTGTCCGGCCGCTTCGAATGGCAGGAGGCGTTGGCCATCCTGCGGCGGTTCATGGACTACGGCTACGAATTGGCCGAAAGCGTCTCGAAACGATCACGGGAGCGCGTGCGCTGGACCAGCAACTACGCGGCCAGGGTGCACTCGACCGACGTCGAGGGCATGGCGGAACTTCGCAGGCAGTTGGGCAGGCCGATCAGCGAGCACCTCAACACCGAGGAGGACCTGCTTCTCTACAAGGAGCACGAAGCGGTGGACCTCGCCAACATCGCCGTCTGCGGCAACGGAATCGCCCGCGCGAAGTACCTCTTCGACTTCGCCCACTCCATCGGGCTGCAGACGCTCCACGGGACCACGCAGGAACTGAGCATCGGCACCGCGGCGGCCGCCCACGTCATGGCATCCCTCGACTCCATCGACGCCCCGTGCGACCCGGCCGGACCACTGCTCTACCAGCAGGACTGCACGCGAACGAGGGTGCGGTACGAGGAGTCTTGCCTCGTCGTCCCGGAGGGCCCAGGCCTAGGCATCGAGGTAGACGAGGACCTGCTGGAGGCGCAGGCGTACACTGGGGCGCGGCTCAGGCAACTGCGATCCGGCGGCGGCGCGGGACACTAATCCGGGACGTGCACGGCGAACCGGGTAGTTCAGACGAGTCAAGGAGACGGCCAAGTGCAAAAGCGGCCTTATGGGACCACGGGCATCGACCTTTCGATAGTCGGGTTCGGCGGGATCGTGGTCAAGGGCGTAACGGCAAAAGAGGCAGACCGCGACGTTGGCTGGTCAATCGACCAGGGCATCAACTACTTCGACGTAGCGCCGGGGTACGGCAACGCGCAGGACATGCTCGGACCGGCCCTTGAGCCTTACCGCGACGGCGTATTTCTCGCCTGCAAGACGACCAAACGAGACGCGGCGGGGGCCAGGGCGGAACTGGAGAACTCGCTGCGACTGCTGCGCACCGACCACTTCGACCTGTATCAACTCCACTCGATGAAGTCGTGGGAGGACCTGGAGCAGGTTACCGGTCCCGGCGGGGCGCTGGAGACGTTCGTCGAAGCCCGCGAACAGGGTCTTGTTCGCCACCTCGGGTTTTCAGCCCACTCGGCGGAAGTGGCGCTGGAACTGATGGACCGGTTCGACTTCGACTCGACGCTCTTCCCGGTTAACTGGGTCAACTACTTCGAGTCGGGATTCGGCCCGCAGGTGGTCGAAAAGGCGGTGCGGAAGGGAGTCGCCGTTCTTGCCCTGAAGGCGATGGCGCACTACGCGCTTGCTGAGGGACAGGCCAGGCACCGAGAAAAGTGCTGGTACTACCCGATAGAGGATCCGGAACTGGCCGCGCTGGGGCTCAGGTTCGCCCTTTCGCAACCTATTGTGGCGGCCCTCCCGCCCGGCGACCCGGAGCTATACAGAATGGGCGTAGAAATCGCCCGGGACTTCACCCCGATCACCCCCGAAGAAACAGCCGAAATCAAAGCCCAAGCCATGGGCCGCGCCCCGATTTTTGAGCTCGCGGCGGTATGAAGATGGGGCGCGAACTCCACCATCAGCCCAAGTCCGGGTAATTCAGGCGCAGGCCGGTCTTGTTGGCCTCGTAGCGGGTGATGTGCCAACGGCCGAGGTTGCACCCGAGCAGAATGTCCCGGTTGGGACCGGAGAACGCTATGTTCGTCGGGGCCGCCATTGCCGTGCCCTCGTAGTCTTCCGCCAGGACTTCGAGTTCGCCGCCGGGACTGAGGCGGTAAATGATGTCGGGACGGTAGCAGGAGATGTACAGGTTGCCGTCGGTATCGAACGCAACTCCATCCGGCACCGTGCGCGGCAACTCCACTACCGTCTCGACGTTGCCGGCCGACCCGTCAGGGAGGATCTCGACCCGTGCGATACGCGGTGTATTGAGGCTCATAGCGACATACAGGCTGTCGCCATTCGGGCCGATGCACAGCCCATTCGGGAATGTATTCAAGGAGCGTTCCCACACGACCGCGTCTCCGCCGGGCGCGACCTTGAAGATTTTGCCGCTGTCCTCTTTCCAACCGCCCGAGTCGCAAACATAGAGATTGCCCTGGGCATCGAAAGCCGGATAATTGGGCACTTCCATCGGCTCGGAGGACGGGCCGGTTGAATAGACGCTCACGTCGCCGCCGGGGGTGATCTTGTGCACGCACGCGTTTACGAGGTCACATGCGTAGACGTTGCCGGCTGAATCGAGCGCCATCCCAAGCACGAAGCCGCCCGTATTCGCAAACTCGGTGAACTCGGCTCTGTCGATGTCGACGCGGTATACCTGTCCCGCCTCACCCCCGGCGTATACGCTGCCGTCTGGACCGCAGGCGATCCCCTCGGGATGGTCAAGTCCATCGACCAGTACAGAAAGCTGAGTGTCATTGTTCAAAATGGTCATTGTGGGTTCCTCCGCCAGGCATTGGTGTCGCTATTCAGGTTCGGGCGTAAACGATTGAACCAACATCAAGTTGTGACTGCCCAGAAACGTTGTCAGTTGCCGAAAGACCGTCGCGTCAGGACGCTCAGGGGACGGCCTCGCCGGCTAGAACGCCGGTGCAGCGTTCGTGGTCAACGGCGACCGCGCCATTCACCAACACGAACGGTATGCCTTCCGGATGTTGGAACGGGTCCTCAAAGCTCGCCCGGTCGATAACGTTGTCTGCATCAAACAGGACCAAGTCTGCGAAGTATCCCTGCTTGATCTCACCGCGTTTCTTGAGTCCGAACCGCCGTGCCGGGTTTTGCGTCATGCGCTGGATGATCTGCTCGAGCGGATAGCCATGCCTGCGCCGCAGCCTGCCGAAGACCCTGGGGAAGCACCCGTAGGCGCGCGGGTGGACCATGCCGCCAACAGGTATGGCGTCCGAGCCGACCATGTAGTCAGCCCGTGACATCAGCTTCATGATGTCCTCTTCAACTTTCCGCCACAACCGCACGCTCTGTGGCGGCACGCCACGGAAGCCGCAGACCATATTCTCTTCCAGCATCACGTTGCACACCATCTCGCCAATCGACTCGCCGCGCAACTCTGCCGCTTCCTGCCAAGCCATTCCTTCCAGGTGCTTGTTCTTTTCGGACCCTATCCACGTCCAGGCGTTCCCGGCCAGCGCCCTGACCGGCGTGTCTTCCAGGATGCGTACGTATTTCGCCTTCTCCTGGTCGTCAGACAGCCTTTCGGCAATCGCCTCCGGTCCGCCTTCGTGGAACGGCCCCGGGAAGAAGCTGCACGGGAAGGACGAGCCGACCGGGTACGGGTAGCACTCCAGGGTCACGTCGACCCCATCGGCCTTGGCCCGCTCTACCGGCTCGAGCAGTTCGTCGGTTTTACCGGCCGAGTCGGCCTGGGTCCGGTAGTGTTCGAGGTGCACCATCACGCCGGACCTGCGACCGATCTCCATCGCCTCTTCGACGCCGCCCCCGGCGAATCCGCGGTCGGTGTTGTGATTCCGCAGGTGTATAGACAGTGGCAGGTCGAATTCGGCCACGACCTTGCACAACTCAACCAACTCGTCGGTGTCGGAGTACGTGTGCGGAAAGTAGGAGAGACCTGTTGCGAATCCCACCGCGCCCTGTTCCATGCTCTCGCGGACCAGTCGCTTTGCGGTCTCCAGGGTTTCGTCACGCAGCGGGACGTCCTGCATCCCTGCGGCGTTAAGTCGAACGGGGCCGTGGCCAATGAACGCTGCCACGTTGCAGGAGGTCTTTTGGTGATAGTTCTCCTTCGACGCCGCCATCGAACTCATGTCGAGGTCTTCTGGCGGCAAGCCGAGGATGCCGGACAGGTATTGCCGGTACATTCGGTAATCGTCTTGCGACAGGGGCGGATACCCAAGGCCGTCGGGACAGATGATCTCGGTGGTTATTCCCTGCCGGATGCCGTTGGCGTGCTGGCCGTCTATCAACAGGGCGCCGTCTGAATGGGCGTGTGCATCGATGAACCCCGGTGAGACGGTGAGGCCCGTGGCATCGATGACGCGTGCTGCTGACGCGCCTGACAGGTTGCCCACGTGGGCGATCTTCTTGCCCTTGATCCACACGTCGGACGGGTAACCCGGCTGGCCGGTGCCGTCCATTACCGTTCCGCCCGAAATCAGTACGTCAAATGTCATCTGTTGCGTCGCCTTCCTGGCTGGCTTGTTATTCAACGCTCCAGGCGCCGCTGACGCCCGTGTTAAGCGTTGGGCCTTCTAGTGAGCGTTGGCGATTGTAGTACGACCGGGACGGTGAGGGTCGGGCCCCGCGGTAATCTCAGGGACACTTCAGGTCACTGCGGTCCCCCTCCGCTATGCAGTCCGCAGCGTTTGGTTGGCCTAGTTGGAGCCGTCGAGAGACATCATCCCGTCAAGAAATCGGATGATTCTATCCCTATTGGTTGCGAGGCTGGAGAACTGCTTCTCGCACACGTCGGTGAAGCGCGCGAGCACTTTGCGATTGATGGTCTCTTGATCTTCAAAAATCGCCAGCGAATTGAAGGTCAACTGCCACTTCTCGAACTGGAGCAGGGAAATCGTAGCGTCCCTCGTCTTTCCGTCGTTGGGAAGAGCGTGGATAAAGAGCGGCCGAGGCATCCCGTTAATCCGGCAGTCGACCGTATACATACCCTGTGGATCGCGCTGCGGATCGTTCCAGTCGAACGTCCTCCGGTCTTCCGGAATCGACTCGGCAAGAAAAGACCTGAAATCGTCCATGAAAGTGGAACGGACCCTCTCGCGCGAGAGGTACGAGACATCGCTGATCTTGAGAAGAGCCTGTACGAAAGAGTAAAGCGCGTCTCCGTAGCGATCATCCTCAACGCCCAGGGTGAGTTCTCCATCCTGATCTTCGACCTGAAATACCGAAAGCGTGTTGGAAATGATTTTTTGGCGATTGCCTCTGTGGAGATCACTTTCGTCGATGTCGTACGTGAGATGCATGTAGGTATGGGCCTCATCAGACAGGGCCCACTGACTACCCATTTTCTTCAAGACGATAGACAGATGGTCGCCGTCATCGAACCTGAACGGCGTGAACACGCGGAAACGGTCAACACCTTCCGATGCCAGCCGCACTTTCTCCGAGACCTTCGCCTTGAAGTCCTGCTCAATCACGTAGTTCGTCATCCTCAAGGTCCCTTTAGAAAAAGCTCAACTGGTCGCCGACAGGGGTGTCAAAGCCCGCGTCCGCCAGCATACAGTCGACTGCCCCCGCGAAATCCGAATACCGGTCAGTCGCTTCGGCGTAGGCGTCCTCGCGGGAACCAAGATCCTGGTACCGCTCGGTCGCCGTGTGAATGTGGAAATTGTAGAAAGTTTCACCTTCGATAGAGTTGGTGTGCTCGTGGCTCCGACCGTTATTGCGCCTTAGTCGAAAGAGGCGATTGGATTGTGGGACCCTGACGGCCAAGATGACCGAAAAATCAAGAGGGTTCGCATTGCTTTGCCGGAGGATGAGCCGAAACTGGTTTCCCTCCACGCCACTTAAGTCAAGGCTATTTTCCTTGTGACCTCGCTTGGGACGCAGGCGCGTCAAAGTTCGCCAGTCGCCAGGGAGAGGCTTTCGTTCCCCAACGAGAAGGGTAATTTCGGGGTCGGTATAAGTTACAGCCATTTCATTTGCCGAAATCGCCGAAGAACGCGCCCTGACGTGGCCCCGCGCCGCCCGCGGCACAAAATGCGGTCACCGACCTGCTCCGAGCAAAGGAGTTATAGCACAGCGATTCTGACCGACGGTTCTCCCGACCCGGTCTGCCGTCGACGTAATCGCGGCACGCCCTCGTAGCGTGACCACCGGGGTCGGGATGGATAGTCGGATTGGCTACGACAGTCTCTACCCGGTCGAGGAATGCAAGATCGTTCGTCTCCGCTTCGCCGCGCACATACTAACTAGGAAGGCCCCTAACACCCGGCCGGGGTGTCACTACTGGTCTTTGCTCTGCTTGAGGTAGAGCGGGGCGAGGTAGTTGTCTACCGGGGCGTAGTTGTCGGTTAGCAGCACCGTTTCGCGGCTGTTCATCCAGGTCTCCAACTCACCGGGGTTCACTAGATACCCCTGCACAGCCACGTGTTCCAGCCTTTCGTGCGCGGCGTCCAGATCGTTCTGCTGGATAGGACGGTCCGATGCCACTACCACTGAGGTGGTGCGGTCATCGAAGGTCAGGTCGACCGCCACGGGCACGACGCCCACGTAGTTGAAAGAGCTTCTCAGGGTGTGCATGAAGGCGCGCAGGAAGCGTCCCGGGTTGGGCGCGTCGACGAGGTTGATCGTGTACACCCCGTCGTCCCTGAGCACACGCTTGACCTCCTGGTTGAACTCGTGGGTGGTCAGGTGATACGGGACCGACAGGTCGTTGAATGCGTCCCCGACCACGACGTCGTAGTAGTCATCCGGCAGGCGGGGCAGGGCCATACGCGCGTCTTCGTTATACGTGATGATCTCCGGCGCCCTTGCGAGGCCGAGATAGTCCTTGGCGGTTAACGTCACCGCCGGATCGATTTCGATGACCTCAACGAGTGCGTCGGGATAGACGGCGTCGAGATAGCGGGGGAGTTCGTATCCGCCGCCGCCGATGAACAGTGAATTGAAGTCCGGCCGGTCCTTCGTGTACGCCTCGACAACGTTGGCGAACACGTGCTGGTAGCCGTAGTGGAGGTACGTCGGTTCCGGCGGCTTTGCGTAGCTGTGTACCAGCCTGTCGAGCGCGAGCACCCTTACTTCCGACCCGTCGTCCAACTCCTTGAGCGAGACCCGAATGCAGAAGTAGTTGCTCTCGGTGGTGCAGGACGTCTCCAGCGGATGCTGCGTGAAGGCGAATCCCCCGATTCCGGCCACAAGGACCAACGCCGCGACGAGTTTCAGCGGAATCTTCCACAGGCGGCCGGCCAGCAACGCCACCACAAGCGTCAGGATGGCGACGTACAGAACGGTTTCCCGGGACCCGAGCCGCTCGATCAGCACGAACCCCGTAATGAACACCCCAAGAATCGCTCCGGCGGTCGAGACGGCGTAGATCCGGCCCACTACGTTTCCGGTCGCTGAGAGGTCCTGCAGCGTGAGTTTTATGACCATCGGCGAGACCATTCCAAGGATCAACGCCGGGGCCAGGAACAGGATGGCGGTGAGAAGCACGATACGCAGCAACAGGGGCAGTGAAATGACCCACGCCGGGGCCAGCGTCGCGAACGGGAGTATCAGCAGAGTCGTAGCCGCGCCGGCCAGGATGATGAGTCCGAGGTTGTTGCGGGACGCGGCGCGGTCGGCGAAAACGCCACCGAGCCAGTTTCCGATGCTGATGCCGGCCAGTATTACCCCGATGACGCTGGTCCACGTGTACACCGAGACGCCGATGTGAGGGGCCAGAATCCTGGCCGCCACGATCTCGATGATCAGGGTGACGGCGCTGGCGATGAAAACGATAGCGTATGGCTCAAGCGCCAGGAGCCACCTGATTGGTTGTGGTAGAGGATTTGTCATGCAGCCCTTTCCGATGCCGACCACAAAGGATAGCCGTTCAGACCACGGGTCTGGCGCGGCATATGGCGGGGTAGATTAGCTGCACGCCGTCAGGATTACAATTTTCGGGGTGTCTGGATGGCGGGGCGGTGGCAGCGGTCCCCAAGTTCCCCGGTCAGGATGGGGTACGACTGTCGGGGTGGTTTGTTGAAGGGGGCGCCCCGCTCGTCCGCGCCCCAACGTGGGTACCGCCCCGCATCGGAGTGCGGGGAGACGAGGAGGAGGGCAAGACGGGGAAGGGCGTGGTCGTTTGGCCCTCACTGTGCAACCGGGCACCTGGGTAACACCTAAACCGGGCACCTGGGTAACAGTTTGGCAGTAGTATGCAACACCTGACTGCTGTGCTCGTCCAACAGTCCGATGCTCAGCGGTCCATAGATGACCGTCCAGTACCTGGTGTCCTGTTGCACCAGCCCGACCGGCTCACCCTTGAGCGCCTCGCTCAGGTAGACCAGCCCTCCGTTCCACTTGATTTGGCCGTTCGTCCTCACCCTGCGGACTGTGACTCCGCTTCCGTACTCCGGCGACTCTGCCCTCCTCGGATACTCCCGGTGGGATGGCCCGTACACACGAGATGGGGGCTGCTGACCGAGCGCCTCGTGCGGGCGATGCTCGTTGTAGCCGTCCCTGAAGGCGTCGAAAGCCCGCTGCTGACTACGCTGACTGGCCCTGGGCGGGCGAGCCGTCTCTTCCTTGAGCGTCCTGTGAAGCCGCTCAAGTCTGCCGTTCTGCTCCGGGTGGCCCGGCTCGATGCGCTCCGGGACGATCCCCAGCTTGACCCACCAGATCGACAGTGTGGTCAGCCCTCCCAGACCCACACTGGCGAAGGGCGGGCCGTTGTCCGTGCGGATGGCCCGGGGAAGGCCGTACTCCCTGAACACCCTGTCGATCACCCGGCGCACCTGCGGTGTCCTCGGCCGGGCCAGACCGTCGCATGCCAGCAGGTAGCGAGAGGCCGCGTCCTGGACGGTCAGCGGGTCGACCCGCTGACCGTCTCCAGTGCGGAACCAGCCCTTGAAGTCTATGCACCACACGTCATTGGCATCGGCCGCTTCGGTGAACGGCTCGCTCCAGGGCGACGCCCGCCTGCGGCGGCGCCGCCGCTTGACCAGGCCGGCCCGGTCGAGGATCGCTCCTGCGGTACTAGGAGCCGGCCAAGCCGCCTCGGGGGCCTCAGCTCGCAGCCACGCCACCAGCTTCTTGGGACCCCACGTCGGCCGCGCTCGCTTGGCCTCGATCAACTCCCTGGCCACTTCCGGGCTCGTCGCGTTCGGATGCGAATGGGGCGCGCTGTTGCGGTCGCCCAAGCCGTCGTAACCGTACTCCCTGAACCGGTTAATGCGCTTGTACCCTGTCTTTCGGCTGATCCCGAACTGGCGGCACAGCTCGGAAACCGACTCCTCCCCCATCGACCACCTCTCTATGAACACTCTCTGCTCACAGGCCGCACTAGACTCCTTCCATGGCATCACATGACTCCTCATAAGAACTGCTCCTACACAGGAATATGTGTTACCCAGGTGCCCGGTCTATCTGTTACCAATGTACCCGGTCTGTACCCACCCCAACCCTCTCCCACGGGAGAGGGGGAAGCGTTGGGTGGCCTGCCGGTTGGGCGTGGGAGGGTAGGATAGGTGGCGTCATTAACAGGAGGCGAACATGGGCCGGTTAGGCGGAAAGTCAGCCATTGTTACGGGCGGCGCATTTGGCATTGGCGGCGCAACGGCGCGCAGGTTGGCGCGGGACGGCGCCGGCGTGCTCATCGTCGACGTTGAGGCGAACGCTGCGAAAGCCAACGCAGACCGCATTCGCGAAGCCGGAGGCAATGCAGTTGCAATTGCCGGTGACGTGGCGCAGGAAGACGTCGCGCAGGCGATGGTCGAACGGGCGATCGCCGAGTTCGGACGGCTCGACATCCTGGTGCAGAACGCCTATGGGGGCAATGACGACCGCGCGGGGAGCGCCGTTGAAGTACCCATTGCTGCCTGGCGGGAGGGCATGGACCTCCTGACCGGGGCGCTGTTCCTGGGAGCGAAGTACGGCGTACCGGCCATGGAGTCGTCGGGCGGAGGCGGCCGCATCGTCAATATCTCGTCGGTACACGGTCTCCTCATGGCGCCCGGCTCGATCGTGTACGAGGCCGGCAAGTCTGCGGTGATCGGCATGACGCGACAGATGGCATGCGACTTCGGCCAACTGGGGATCACGGTCAACGCTATAGCCCCGGGTCACATCGTCACGGAAAAGAGCGAACGAATGTGGCAGGAGAGGGGCAATGCCGCCGGAAAAGAGCTGTGGGACCTCCAGTACCCGGTGCGGCGGACCGGCGTGCCGGACGACATAGCAAACGCGATCGCGTTCCTTTGTTCCGAAGAGGCGTCGTTCATCACCGGGGTCGTGCTGCCCGTCGACGGCGGCCTGTCGATCCAGCTCCAGGAAGACCTGGTAATTGGTGTAAAGGACTTCATCCGCGACAACCCCGAATTGCGCACGATTGCGGACGAATAGGGCCATTACGCGGGGTGGGGAATCACGCCGGAGAGGGGGACAAGGCTTGGCCCCCGTGTCTTGAGAAGTAATAAACGCGGCGTGTATTGTGGGCAGCGGTAGGGGACGGCAAGGCTGGCGACTCCGTCTTGCGTGGGGCCAAAATTAAGTCCTTGCCGCCCCTACCACTTCTGCCATGCTACCACGGTAGACATTCCCTCGATAACAGGTTGCCCCCACGGGGTACAACCCGCTATCGGTCTATTCGCCCACTGTCCGGACGTCAGGCGCCGCGCCATCCTGGGACTCCCGAAGGCGAAGCATGCCGGCGAACACATGCCGAATCGCCCGGAACCGCGGGTTAGAATTGTTCAGGGTTGCGGCCGCGTTCTCCTTATTCGTACGTGGCCGAACACGGAGCAGATCAGTTGACCACCACCATGCGCGAGGGCGAAACCGCAGACACTCCGCAGGCCCGATACGAGCCGGGCGAGATCGAGCCCAAGTGGCACGAACGCTGGGACGAGTCAGGCCTGTACCGCACGGAAGACCACTCCGGCGGCAAGGACAACTGGTTCGCTCTCACGATGTTCCCCTACCCGTCGGGGGACCTCCACATCGGCCACTGGTTCGCCTTCACGGGCGGCGACGTTGGCGCGCGCTTCAAGCGAATGCAGGGCTACAACGTCATGCACCCTCAGGGCTTCGACGCGTTCGGTCTGCCCGCCGAAAACGCCGCCATCTCAGACAACATCCACCCGCGCAAGTGGACGTACGACCGCATTGCCAACCTGCGCCGCCAGTTCCACCTGATGGGCAACTCTTACGACTGGTCCAGGCAGGTGGTCACGTGCGATCCGGAGTATTACCGCTGGAACCAGTATTTCTTCCTGAAGATGTTCGAGGCCGGCCTGGCCTACCGGGCCGAAGGCGCAGCCAACTGGTGCCCGCAGGACCAGACCACGCTGGCCAACGAGCAGGTGAAGGACGGGTCGTGCGAGCGTTGCGAGGCTACCGTGGAGCGGCGAGACCTGCCGCAGTGGTTCTTCCGCATCACGAAGTACGCCGATGAATTGCTGAACATGGACCAGATCGACTGGCCGGAGAAGATCTGCGTGATGCAGCGCAACTGGATCGGCCGTTCGGAGGGCGTCACTATCGCGTTCGACGCGAGCGAGTTCGCGCCCGGCGAGAAGATCGACACGTTCACAACGCGGATCGACACCATCTTTGGGGTGACCTTTGTCGTGCTGGCGCCGGAGCACAGGCTGGTCGATATCCTCACCCAGCCCGAGCAACGGGCCGCAGTTGACGAATACGTCGCACGGGCGAGACGCGCGAGTGAGATCGAACGCACGTCCACCGAGCGTGAAAAGACTGGCGTGCCGACCGGCGCGTACTGCGTCAACCCGCTCAACGGCGAGCGGGTGCCGGTGCTGGTGGGCGACTACGTGCTGGCCACGTACGGGTCAGGCGCCGTCATGGGCGTGCCGGCCCACGACATCCGTGATTTCGACTTCGCAAAGAAGTACGGCCTTCCGATCAGGGTGGTTGTGGCTCCGGACGGCTGGGATGGCGAGGACCTGTCGGAAGCGTGGATTGGGCCAGGGACGCAGGTCAATTCCGGCGAGTTCGACGGTCTGCCGAGCGGGGAGGGCATGGAGAGAATCGCCGACAAGGTCGAGGCGAATGATTGGGGCTGCCGCGAGGTCACGTACCACATGCGCGACTGGCTCATATCGCGCCAGCGCTACTGGGGCACGCCCATACCAATCGTCTACTGCGACGAGTGCGGCACCGTGCCCGTCCCAGAAAACCAGTTGCCCGTCCTGCTGCCGGAAGACGCCGATTTCAAGCCGACGGGGCAGTCGCCCCTCGAGCTGGACCCGGAGTTCGTCAATACGACGTGCCCGAACTGCGAAGGAGAGGCGAAGCGCGAGACCGACACGATGGACACGTTCGTGGACTCATCGTGGTACCACCTGCGCTACACGAGCCCGACACTTGATGAACGGCCGTTCGATTTCACCAGCGTGAAGGCGTGGTCTCCGGTGCACCAGTACACCGGCGGCATGGAACACGCGGTCATGCATCTGCTGTACGCGCGTTTCTTTACCAAGGCGCTGCGGGACATGGGATTCGTCGATTTCGACGAGCCGTATGCGCGGCTGTTCAGCCACGGCGTGATGACCACGCAGCTCGGCCGCATTTCGAAACGCTCGAACCCGCTCGCTCCGGACCCGCTCGTTGAGCAGTACGGGGCCGACACCGTCCGCTGCTACCTGATGTTCCTGGGGCCTTGGGACACCGGCGGCGCGTGGACCGGCTCCGGGATCAACGGCATTTCACGCTGGATGAACCGAATTTGGGACCTGGCGCTGCGCGATACGAGCGCGATCGAGGAAGTCGCGTCGGACGAGGGCGCGGAACGGGAACTGCTGAGGGCGGCGCACGCAACCACGCGGCGGGTCATCGGGGACATGGCCACGTTCAAGTTCAACACGTCCATCGCCGCGTTGATGGAGTACTCGAACGACCTGGGCAGACTGTGGGGGCGCGGCGGGTTTACGCGAGCGACGTGGCGCGACGCGACGGAACGCCTGCTGCTGCTTGCCGCTCCTCTGGCGCCTCACATCACGGAGGAGCTTTGGGAACGGACCGGGCGTGCTGGTTCGGTCCACGAGCAGATGCTGCCGGCATGGGACGAAGACCTGGCCGCGGCGGATACCATCACGATGGTGGTCCAGGTGAACGGCAGGGTGCGCGATCAGCTCGAAATGCCCGCCGACGTGTCCGAAGAGGAGGCAGTCGCGGCTGCGGTGGCCAGCGAACGGGTTCTCCGGCACACGTCAAACGGACAGATCGTCAAGAAGATCTACGTTCCCGGCAGGCTGGTGAACCTGGTAGTGCGGCCCGGTTAGACCGGCTCCTTCCAAAAACTAGGGACGAGCCTACGGCCCCTGCGACTGCTCAGGAGTTGTCGTAGCCGTCCCAATCGGTGTATTCGGACCAGTCACCGCCGTCAAGCTTGATGTAGTCGCCGAGGCCCGCGTAATCGGGTCGCGACAGACCGTTCAGGTCCCACAGGATTTCGCCGGCGCGGATGGTCATGTGGCACTTCAGTTGTCTGTCACCCCGCATCCTGGCCCAACCGGAATCGACGAATCCAAATTCGCCGCGCTCCAGTTCCAGTACAGCGACGTCCGCCTCTGCGCCGACGGACAGGTTGCCCAGTTCGGGGCGCTTCATCCAGCTTGCCGCCGCGGACGTGGACATCTCTACGACCTGGTTGAGAGTCAGACCGAGGTTCATCAATTTCGACATCGTGGTCGGCATGGTTGCGCGTGACAGGAAGAAGCTGCCGTGGTGAACGTCGGTGGAGATGGTGTTCGGTATGTGTCCCTGCGGAATGAGCTTGCCGGCCGTGCTGAACCAGAAGCTGAACCCGCCGTGCCCAACGTCGAACTGGACACCGCGTTCGCGGGCCTCCAAAAGAAAGTCGTAGATGACACCGTCTTCGTCCATCTGGGGCGTGTGCCTGCCATACATGTGCGTGTGTGTGTCGCCCGGGCGCATGCGCTCCAATAGCCCGCGATAGTTCCGCGCCGGGTGGCGGTGGTAGTCGACCATTACCGGCTTTCCGGTCATCTCACCGGCTATTACCGCCTGCTCGATGCCGTCGTAGTCCACGCCGTCGTAGTGGGCCGCTTTGATGCCGACGATGTGGTCCGGGTATTCGTTCATCACCACGGCGCATGGAGCGGCTCTCAGTTGCAGATGGTCCTGTTCGGCGTGCCTCAGCATCCCCTGGCGGCAGATGTTCAGGAGGGCCAGAACCCGTATACGGGAATTATCGATTGACGTGGCCTTGAATTGTTCGAAGGACTCTGCGCCCGACGTTCCGGCGTCGACGACGGTCGTGACGCCGTGGGGGATGCCATAGACATCTGGGTTGACCGTTGCGAAGTCGCCGAAGTGATGCGTGTGGAGGTCAATCAGGCCGGGTGTCACGTACAGGCCCGAAATATCGACCGCGGTACCTGCGGACTCAGTGGAAATGTCCGGCCCAACTCCGGAGATCTTCCCGTCTTTGATGGCCAGATCGCTTGGGCCGTCGATGCCGTTCGCGGGATCGATTACGTGTCCGCCTTTCAAAACGAGGTCCGGGGAAGAATTAGCTGTCTTCATTGCGTTCTCCTGTCACGCGCGGCCGCCGTGTCAGGTCCGATCACCTGCCGGCAAACTGCGTGCTGACCGGCAATGATAACTCTGTCGACAACGGTTACCCCTGCGCACGCGCTCTATCCTCCGCCCGGCTTGCGCCTAACTGGCGTCCAACAGGCATTTAATTGACTAGGGATGCCTTGCAAAGTAAGATTCCGCGCGATCCGACAACGCGCCGGAACGGCAAATTTTTTGGCAGGGCCCAATCGACCTAAGTCGGGCTCGCCGGGCCGTGTGGCAGCACGTTGCGAAGGAGGGATTAATGCGCTTATTTAGATTCGGGGCCGTAGTCGCGGCGGGGCTGATAGCAGCCGCAATTGCCGCGGTCGCCTGTGGCACTGAGACCGAAGTGGTCGAAAAAGTCGTCACGGTGGAAGTCGAGAAGGTCGTCGAGAAAGAAGGCCAGACGATCGTCCAGACCGTTGTCGTCGAAAAGCCGGTTACGGTAACAGAGAAGGTCGTTGAGACCGTCGTCGTCGAAAGACCGGTTACTGTTACGGAGAAGGTCGTCGAGACGGTCCTCGTCGAGAAACAGGTCGAAGGCAAGACTGTCACCGTTGTCGAGACAGTCGTCGTCGAAAAGCAGGTCACGCGCACCGAGAAGGTCGTCGAGACCGTCGTCGTCGAAAAAGTCGTGCAACAAGAGGTCATCGTCAAGGAAGAGGTGATCAAGGAAGTCGAGAAGGTAGTCGTTGCTACACCGAGCCTGTTTGATGCCCTCAAGATCGCGGCAGCAGAGGACGGCCGTAGAGGCGGTACGCTGCGGGTCGTCTCCCAGGCCAGCATCGGCAACATAGACCCCATCTCGTCCAGCGCGTGGGTGGCGTGGGCTGTCTCTTCTCAAATCTACGACGTGCCGATCGCAGCAGACGGCAGCTTCCAACCCCAGCTTCAGATGCTCGAAGACTGGTCGATCAGCGACGACGGGCTGGTCTGGTCATTCACCATCAGGGACGGCCTGATGTGGCACGACGGGGACCCGGTCACGGCGGAGGACTTCCAGGCCACCCTGGAACGAGCGTTCGATTCGTACTACACCGGATGGCAAGAGCTTGGCAAACGCGCCGAGGTTGGCGTCGTAGACGACAAGACATGGACTCTCAATTTCGAAGCGCCGTTCGGCCTGGTGCTGGACTCCCTGAGTTTCAACACTGAGGGCTTCCCGATCCAGAAGAAGAGCGTCATCGAAGACACGCCCGCAGAGCGCGGCGGGGGCGTACTGCAGGAGCACATCGGCTCCGGTCCGTACCAGTTCACTTCCTGGGACGTGGGCAACAAGCTCATCCTCGAGCGGTTCGACGGCTACGTCTCGCGAAGCGAAGCGCCTTCGGGACACGCCGGCGCCAAATACGCCTTCGTAGACAGCATCGAGTTCCTCGAGATCCCGGACGTCCAGACGCGGCTGTCCCTGCTGGAGACCAGGGAGGTCGACTTCATCGACACGGCTCCACTGGACTTCTTCGAGATCATGCGGGACAACCCTGACATCAACGTCTACACCGACCCGATCGGCAGGTGGCCGGTGATGGTGATTAACCACCGGGGTCCGTTCATGGACGTCAAGGTGAGGAAGGCTCTCCAGGCGGCCATACCGAACGAGGCCATAATGGCAGCCTACGGCCCGCCCGGGTTGCGAGGGCTATGCTCCGCGGTCTTCCTGTGCGGCCTCCGCTGGGACACCAGGGTCGGCGAAGAGAACTACAACCAGGGCGACGTGGAGAAGGCAAAGGCGTTGCTGGCGGAATCCGGCTACAACAACGAGACCATCAGAGCAATGACTCCGGCGGACCAGCCCACGATCCACCCGATACTGACCGTAGCCGAGGAGAACCTGAGGGCGGCGGGCTTTAACCTGGACCTGCAGGTCGTAGACTGGGCCACGCTCAAGTCCCGCAGGGTTAAGCCCGACGACTGGGACCTCTTCACGACATGGGGCGCGGCGGCGGCGGCGACGCCACTGACGAACAAGCTCGGTGTCGATGGCCTAGGCGGTTTCCAGAGCGAACGCATTACTTCGCTGCGAGACGCTTTCTTCAAAGCCACCTCGGAAGAAGAGCAGCAAATGCTGATCGAGCAGCTCCAGTTGGCTTACTACGATGAGGTGCCCCACGTGGTGATCGGCTTCTTCTCCGGCATTCACGCGGCAGGCACCTGGGTAAGGGGTTTCGACTCCCGCGCCCTGTGGCCGGCCTACTGGAACGTCTGGCTGGAGAGGTAATCTCCGTCTCCCTCAAGACGTAACGTCATAGACGTCGACAGAAGCAGGCAACCGCTCACTGAATCTTGAGTGAGCGGTTGCCACCCCACATGAGCCTGCTCCGGAACGGGTCTTGGAGCAGGCTCACGAATCCGCGACGGTTGGGGTCCGAGACTGAGACACCCACCTCTCAGACCTAGAGAAGGACATGCGCGCATACATTGGCCGGCGGCTTCTTCTCGTTATCCCGACCATGCTTGTGGTGGCGATTTTCACCTTCGGCCTGCTCCAGATAACACCTGGCGATCCGGCGGCGCTCCTGGCGGGCGAGGAGGAGACGGCCGAGGACATCGAGAAGATCAGGCGGAGTCTCGGTCTCGACAAGCCGGTAAGCCAGCAGTTCGTTGAGTGGATCGGCAAGCTCGCCAGGGGAGACCTTGGTACTTCGATCCGCTCCGGCAAGCCGGTCACCGGCATCATCATCGGCCGGCTGGAACCCACGATCGCGCTGACCATCCTGACGGAGATCGTGGCTGTTTCAGTTGCCATCCCCCTGGGAGTATTGGCGGCCTGGAAAGCGAACACATGGATTGACCGAACGGTCATGGGATTCTCTGTCCTGGGATTCTCCATTCCGGTGTTCTGGCTGGGTTTCCTGCTGATCTGGGTGTTTGCGCTCACCTTGCAATGGCTGCCCGCGGGTGGTTATGAGCGGATATTCAATGGGTTCTGGCCATTCGCCGAGCGGATGATCCTGCCCACCGTCTCCGCCGCCCTGGTCATCATGGCGCTGGTGGCCCGCATCACGCGCGCGAGCGTCATTGAAGTGCTACAGGAGGACTACGTACGGACCGCCAGGGCGAAGGGTCTGGGCGAAAGGCTGGTTCTCTGGCGGCACACGCTCAAGAACGCCAGTCTTCCTATTGTCACGATCATTGGACTGGGATTTGCGGCGCTGCTAACGGGGGTCGTAGTGGTCGAAGTGGTGTTCGCGGTTCCCGGACTCGGGCGCCTGTTGCAGGACGCGATCAAGGCGCGGGACTACCCGATCATCCAGGGACTGATCATCGTGCTGTCGGCAATCTACATACTGGTCAACCTGGCGGTGGACGTGATTTACGCCTACCTCGACCCGAGAATCAGGTACTAGCCGGACTGCGAAGTGAGAAACGGAACGACAACCCTCCAAGGCCTGATTACGCAGGCGTCCGACGCGGGCGCGGCGCGTTTCGCACGCGTGTTGGAGCCATTCCGAAGCAACGGCGTGATGGCGGCGGGAATCCTGATCGTGCTCATGATGGCGCTGATCGCGTTCGCCGCGCCTCAAATTTCGCCAAAAGAGCCGTTGGCTATAGACACGTTTCGCCGTCTTCTTCCACCGTCGGGGACGGACTGGTTGGGAACGGACCATCTCGGCCGGGACGTGTTCGCCCGAACGATCTACGGAACACGCGTTTCGCTGCTGGTGGGGTTTGTGGTTGCGATATTGACGGTCTTCTCTGGCGCTGCTATCGGGCTATTGTCAGGGTACTACCGGCGCCTGGACATGATCTTGATGAGGGTTGTCGACGGCATAATGTCAGTACCCGGTCTGCTCCTGGCAGTAGCGTTGATGGCGATATTCGGGGCTTCGATACAGAACGTTGTCATTGCGTTGGTGATCACGTCGATCCCGGCGGTGATCCGGCTCGTGCGTTCGCAGGTCCTCAGCCTCCGTGAACAAGCTTTCGTCGAAGCGGCGAGGGCTATCGGGGTGAGGCCCACCCGGATACTGCGGTTGCACATTTTTCCTCAGACCATAGCTCCGCTGATAGTGCAGGGGACCTACATCTGTGCAAGCGCGATCCTGGTGGAGGCGGCATTGAGCTTCCTGGGAGCGGGCTCCCCGCCGAGCGTGCCGAGCTGGGGCAACATGATGGCCGAGGGGCGCACCTACCTCCGCACCGCGGAGTGGATTGTGATATTCCCTGGCATCCTCCTGACGATAACGGTTATGGGCATAAACCTGGGCGGGGACGGTCTGCGAGACGCGCTCGATCCGAAGCTGCGACGCCGGCTGTAACGGCTGCCAATACGCTGGCCGTTTTCCAAGAGGGGAGTCGACGCGCCTTCCGGCGAAACCGGTGCTCCCGGCAGGACACAATCAACTGTTGTGCGGGAGGTGCTCCTCCAGCCGTCAACAGCCCAACACATCCGCCGCGGTTACGTGAATTGACTAAGTCGGCCTGCGGGCCGTATGATTCCGGGCCGATATTCAGCGCGCTAGACACCTGTTTGGATGTCGCTTTCGGGAGGGTGCGCTGGTCAGCGTAAGTTATTGCGCAAAGGAGGCAGGCATGCCTTATAAGAAGTTGGGAGCCGCGGCGGTGGCTGCACTGGTTGCAGTCGTAATGGCCGCGGTTGCGTGTGGCGGCGAGACCGAGGTGGTCGAAAAAGTCGTCACCGTTGAAGTAGAGAAGATCGTAGAGAAGGAAGGCGAAACGGTCGTTCAGACCGTGGTCGTCGAAAAGGTGGTCGAGGGCAAGACCGTAACCGAGGTCCAGACTGTCGTAGTCGAAAAGGAAGTGACGGTCACGGAGAAGGTCGTAGAGACCGTCGTCGTGGTGGCCACACCGGGCGCGGTTCCGGTCCCGACACTCGAGCCGGAACGCCCGCCGCCGGACCCCAAGACCGCAGCGGGTAACCTGACATTCGCTACGATCCAGATTCATCCACCCCAGGGTTTGAATTCCACTGGCGGACCGCCCAAGAACGTCTACCCGATCACGGAAGACCTGTTCGGTTACGGCTTTGACGGCAACCGCGAAGAGTTGCTGCTTGCCGAGAGCTGGGAACTGGCGGACGACCTCAGCTACGTGGACATCAAGATCAAGGAAGGTATCCCGTGGCAGAGCGCCGGACACGGCGACTTCGGCGAATTGACCGCCGAGGACGTGGCGTACGCCTACAACGACGCCAACCCCGCATACAACCCAGTCAGCATTACGGACGGCGGCGGATTCTGGTCCAACCTCATCGGCAACCAGCCGGTGGAAGTGCTGGACACGTACACCAACCGCTTCCCGTTTGCACAGTTCGACGTGCGTTGGGCGAGCTTCTACCTGACCGATGAAGGACTCGGCGCGCAGGTGATCAGCAAGGCCGTCCTTGATCAAATGGGCGAAGATTGGGCCAAAGCCAACCCGATCGGCACCGGCCCCTACACCATCAGGGAATGGGAAGGCGGCGGAAAGGTGGTCCTCGATCGCGTCGAGAATCACTGGAGGAAGACGGGCGAGGCAGAAACGATTACCTTCATCCACGCGCCTGAAGAGGCGACTCGTCTCTCGATGATGCGTACCGGTGAAGCCGACGCCATGGAGATTTCGGTCAGCCAGATCCCGGGCATGCAGCGCAACGGAATGAAGGCCGCAGGCACTGGTGGTGGCATCCAGATGGGTGTCTTCTTCTCCGGCAACCTGTGGGAGACCGTCCACGCAGGGACCGGCGAACCACTGCCGCCCGCAGGGACGTTCGTCCACGACATCCAGTGGATCGGCAACCCATTCAAGCCGAATGACGGAAACAACCCTGAAGGCATAGACGACATGGAACAGGCCCGCCTGGTCCGCTGGGCGCTCGCCATGGCCATCGACCGCGATCTTGTAGTCGAGACGGTCCTTGGCGGGATCGGCAACGCCGTCCACGTCGAGTACTTCGACCCCAAGGACCCCAACTGGCAGTCGAAGTGGGAAGTGCCATACGACCCGGCCATGGCCAACGAATACCTCGACAAGGCCGGATTCCCCAAGAACGACCAGGGCACCCGCTTCGCGATGGCCCTGTACACAGGACCGGAGCTTGGCGGCGGACTGGGCATCTCGGGTGAGATTGCTGACGCCACCGCCGGATTCTGGAACGAGGTGGGAATCGAAGTCCAGGTACTGAAGTACGCTTACGCTATCTTCCGGCCGTCGGTCGTTGGGCGCACCAACACCGTCCCGTGGCTCACGAGTTGTGGCGAAGGCCGCGACGGAAACCCGTGGGACTGGCCGAAGGGCGTGCAGATGAGCAGCCGAAGCCGCGGCGGCTTCAGTTGCGGATTCGAGACCCCGTTCGTCGCCGAACAGTACGGTAAGGCAGCGGCCAACCCCGACAAGGAAGAGCGCATCGAGTTGATGAACGAGGTCGCAGACTTCCTTTACAAATGGGCATTGAACCCCGGTGTCGCATCCGTCCCGCTCTCGATCGTTTACAACCCGAATGCGATCGAAGAATGGCCGATGCGCCCATCGTGGCGACAGCCGTGGAACGCTCCTGAGTACATCAAGCTGGCCAGGTAACTGGCCTGTCCGGCGCCTTTACCGGATAACCGGATGAAGGAAACATAGCCAATACGGCGGCCCGGCCATCACCCCGGCCGCGCCGCCGTACTGGTTGACCGACAACTCGCGAACGCCCTCATGCGACGATTCCTGGTTCGAAGATTCTTCTTCGCAATCCTTGCCCTCCTGGTGGCAACGATGTTCACCTTTTCGATGTCACGCGCGGCCGGTGATCCCCGGCTGCTGTACGCGGGCGCCGAGGGCTACGGGATGACCCCGGAACATTGGGAATTGATCGGCAAGGAGTTAGGGCTGGACAAGCCCCTCCCGGTCCAGTACCTGGTGTGGCTTGGGGATGCGCTGCGCGGCGACTTCGGGCAGAGCCTGGCGGCCAAGCAGCCGGTTACGACCGTGATAGGCGAAAAGGTCCCGGCCACGGCGATATTGGGCATAGCGTCGTGGGTTGTCGCAACAATCGTGGGAGTCCCGTTGGGAGTGCTTTCCGCCGTCAAACGAGGTACCACCTACGACTACGCAGCGCGCGTCTTTGCGCTGCTGGGTCAAGCCCTGCCCGGTTTTTGGGTTGGGATCATGGCGATCCTGCTCTTCGCCGTGATCCTGGACTGGCTGCCAAGCGGTACGCGCGGAGAGGGCTTCAGCATCAGGCATATGGTCATGCCCACGTTGGTCCTGGCGTGGGGATCAGCCGCGGCATATCTGCGGCTGACACGCTCCGCGATGCTGGAAGTTCTGGACTCCGAGTACCTGAAACTCGCCAGGGCCAAGGGCGTGGGCAGCAGCCTGGTTGTTTGGAAACACGCGTTTCGGAACTCCCTCATTACACCTCTCACCTATTCCGCCCTGTTGGTTGCGGGATTCATCACCGGTGTCGTGGTCGTAGAGACGGTTTTCGCCTGGCCGGGACTGGGTTCGGCGGCCGTGAAAGCGGTCTGGGACAACGACTTCCCGGTGATGTCGTTCGTAGTGATCCTGTTTACGATCATCTTCGTGGGCATGAATTTCCTCGCCGACATTGCGTACGTCCTGATCGACCCGCGCATCCGATATTCCTGATATGGCTCTGCAAGACCGCTCGGCCATTGGGGCTCCAGGTATCGCCTCCGCTTCGGAGAACAGGGGCAAGATATCGAGCGCCTTCCGAGTATTCATCCGTTACCCCGTGTTGCCGCTGTTCGTCCTGGCGGCCCTGCTGTTTACCGGGATCGCTGCGCCATGGCTGGAACCCAAGGACCCGATCAAGCAGAACCTGCGGGCGCGAAACGCCCCCCCGTCCTGGCACGATCCTGCGTGGTACGCCGACAATCCGAATTTGACGGAGAGTTTCTTCCTGGGCGCCGACCACGTTGGCAGAGACGTGCTGAGCCGGCTGATTCAGGGCACGCGCGTATCGCTGATTGTCGTCGCCGTGTCGATGGCAACTGGACTCGTCGTAGGCACGGCCCTGGGCCTGATCGGCGGGTGGTTCGGCGGGCTGACGGACGAGATCATCATGAGAATGGTCGACATCTGGGCGGCCGTGCCGTTCCTGTTGGTCGCTCTCGTTGTGGCCGTGGTGCTCGGGTCGAGCCTGACCATAATGATGGCATTGTTGGCGTTGCTGGCCTGGTCGGGCTTCGTGCGAAACGTTCGTGCCGAGGTCCTCACCCTGAAAGAACGAGACTACGTAAAGCTCGCGCAGGTGGCAGGCGCGTCGAATACGAGGGTACTGCTCCGGCACGTATTCCCCGGCATCACCAACACCATGGTGGTGATCGCCACGTTGAACGTCGGCGGCCTGATCCTCGCAGAAGCCACGCTGTCGTTCCTGGGCGCCGGCATTCCCGGCCCAAAGGCGACGTGGGGCCTGATGATCAACGAGGGGCGGCTATATCTTTCGCAGGCGTGGTGGATCACCGTGTTCCCGGGAAGCGCCATATTCCTGGTGGTGATGTCCCTGAACTTCCTTGGTGACTGGCTGCGGGACTATCTGGACCCGCGGCTGAGGCAGCTTTAGAACGTGTTTCTCGCGGCGTGAACGCGTGACGAGCCGCGCATGGAATGTACCCCAATCGTGGTACGACCCAAGTCCCAGTCAATGAGGCTTGTCGTGGCGAAGACAGCGATGATCCGGGCGCGAGTTGAACCTGAATTAAAGCGGCAGGCGGAAGAGTATTTTTCCGCGCTGGGGATGTCGACGACCGAGGCGATCACGTTGTTTTACAAGCAGGTGACCGTGCATCGCGGGTTGCCGTTCGCCGTGAGGGTTCCCAACGACTACACGATCGAGGCGCCGCAGCAAACCCGCGACCGCGAGGGATTGGATGAGTATTTGAGCCTGGAGGACTTGAAGGCCGAGCAAGATTGACCGGTGCGCCTGCTTACTACAACGCAGTTCAAGAAAGACTATGGCCTTGTCAAGGCCACGTAAGGGTATGAAATCGGGCCGGGCGATGTCCCGGCATAGTAGCCAAGGCGGTTTGAAACCCGCCGCTACGACAGCGTGGGACTGCCTGTTTTCACAATAATCACCCATGCAGGTTTGACCGGCGCACCAAGGTATGAAAATGGGGCGTTGCCTGTCGGTTGGGAGTTGTCCACGTCGACCGTACGCACCTCTGTCACCCCACCATGGGTACCGGCTTCCGCCGGTAAGTCGAGGTGGGGTCTGGCCGACCATTTTCGTACCAATCATCCATGCCGGTTGCCACCGCCACCACCGCTCATGAAAATGGGGCGAACCCGGAGCTCCGCCGGGACGAACGCGGCTTTGGCATTCCCGCGCCCTTCGCCCCCTTGTATCCACCTGAGATTGCCGGGGAAGAGAGTGGTTGGTGGATGAGCGCCTCAGATTCCTCGGCTGCGCTCGGAAAAACAGTTACGTTGATCGGGGTTGGTGGTGGGAGCGACGAGGGGGTTGGACGGGCTATTTTCTGAGGAATGTTTGAAGCGGGTAGAGCCGGCTCACGCCGACTGCTTGGAAACCGCCTCGATCATGGCCTGGATGTAGCCGTTGGCGAACGCCCTGCCCTGATGAGCAACCGGTGTGTCCTTGTGCGTAATTGGCACATGGTCATCTATGAAGAAGCTCTTGAAACCGGCATCGTGGTAAGTCTTCATCGCCCGGTACATGTCGACGTGGCCGGTGTTGATGAACTCCTCGTTGAAGTCGTTGGGATTAGGCTGAGACACATTTCGGAAGTGAACGTACAAGATCCGGTCGCGGCGGGCCATTTCGTCGATGAAGTGATAGATGTTGTCGCCAGCGGAATCGTACATCTCTGACACCGTGCCCTGGCAGAACTCGATGGCGTTGTATGGCGAGTCATAGATGTCGAGGTAGCGCCGGTAGTTGTCGTATGAGCTGAACAATTGCGGGACGCCGCCTATCTCCTTGACGGGCGGGTCGCAGGGGTGGATGCCCATGCGGATGTCCTCTTCTTCCGCGATGGGAATGATGATCTTGAGCCAGTACTCCAGGTTCTCCCACATCTCTTCCTCGGTGTAGACGCGACCGTGGGTTAGCGGCAGGTCCTTCGCCTCCTCCCAATTGAAGGCCGTCGCCAGTGCGCCGCCGCGAATCGTCTTGGGTGTGGTCCGCCAGACGAGGGACGGCATCCAGTGGTAGCCGAAGATCCTTATACCTGCCCGCGCCATGTTGCGGATAGTGATGATCATGTTTTCGATCTGCTCGTCCCGTTTGGGTCCGCCAATCATGATGTCTTCGTAGAACCTGACCGGCACGTTTTCAATCGCAGCCAGTCTCATTCCGTGGCTCTCGATGTCCAGGCGCATCATCGCCAGGTCCTTAATCGCCCACTTGCCGTCGTACCCTGGCAGGCCATCGGTGTTGTGCAGCAATATGTCTTTGACGCCGAACTGCTTTGCGTACAACAAGAAGTCGTATGTCGGTGGCATTCCGGTCGCAAATGCGGGTCTCATATTTCTCTCCTGTGGCCTGGTGCTATTCGGTTGGACTGCTGTCCAAGGCACCGTTGCGGGTCGCTACTCTTCGGGCGGAGATCTTTTGTAATCCGGGAATAGCCGGATTTCAGGCGGGTATAGTTGGCGCCCGGTAGATTGCGATCATGCCCGCTTTACCCTCACCCCAACCCTATCCTTGGAGGGAGGGGGAGATTTGCAAAGGTCTCCTCAAGGGAGAGGGAGTTACACGAGGGTCTCCGGGCGCTAACCTACTAGAGCGTATTCGCGAAAGTCAACCGTTGTCGCAACCCGCCCCCACGGGCGACCACATCCCAACGCCCATACGAGCGGTTGTCCGAGAGCCCGTCTTTGCGGTTGCGGTGCCTCGGAGGGTGTCTGACTGTACTGACTACTGGGGTTCGGTCAGTTCCGTCAGCAGTTTCAGGATTAGTTGGGCTTCTGACTCACGCACGGAAAAAATCTTCTCGCAGTGCGCCGCCTTCAGGTAGCTCTCCTCAGAGAACCGGCGGTAGATCGTCAGAAGCTCTCTGCCGTCCGCCACGCACAGATTCGAAGGGTCCTCCGGGTCATATCCTGCGAAATCGCTGTCGGGCGCAAACGGGGCCGGCCAGATGTCCGGATAGATCGTCTGGATGCCCATGTGAGTGACGGTCGAGTCCGTGCTGAGGATGTGGGCCGTTGTGAGCTCGAAAATTTCGTCCCGGAGCGAATCTATCTGCGACTTTTCATCCGGCGTTAGTTTGTGAATGGACCTGGTGACAAAAACCCTGTAGTGCCCCCCGAAGTATTCTTCGCCGTTATCGAGATGACCATGCAGAGGTACTTCTCCGAGAGTCACCAGGAAAAGGCCGTCCGCCTTTTGGGTAATGATCTGCGCTATTGCAGCCGCTTTTTGGTTGTTAGTGCCTTCGATATCCGATGTTGTCACCGGATTTTCCACTACCCGTACCGGCAGAGCCTGCGCCTGCGCCGTTGCCTCCTTTTGTTGGGCCAGCCTTTCGCGGTTCGCCTTCGCCTGGTCCAAAAGGTCCTGTGACTTCAACTCGGGGTCAGGACCGGAGGCACAAGCGGCGGCGGCGATGAGAACCACCACTGCCGCGAGGCTCCATGACAGACGCAGTGTTGTGGTCAAGATGGGAGTAACTCCGAGAGCCGGAGCGATTCCTGAAAAGGTACGAATCGTCCGTGACTCAATGTTACTGGCCCTGGTACCCGGGCCGCGCGCGGCTCCTGGTCACCTGGTGGATCATTGGGCGCCAACCGTTTTAGTTCAATGGATGAGTTGGTGACCCGGGGTGTGCTGATTTCGACATGACATTGCCCCAGAACGACGTAGTTCGTGAACTCGATTGACAAGGTTACTGCCATTAATGCAAAATTTGCCGCTGTAGTGGTCTGAGGTGGCCGTGACGAAACGCGCGCGCACTGCGCGCGTCTATTTTTGGAATTGACCGCGGCTGGCATTCTCGATCGACAACCAACAGGAGGTTGGCATGACATTACATAGGGTGAAGCGTTTCTGGCTTCTGGCGCCTTTGGCAATTGCGGCGTCGCTGCTAGTTGCGGTCGCATGTGGAAGCGAGACAACAGTCGTAGAAACGGTGATCGTCGAGAAGCAAGTGACGCAAGTCGAGAAGGTCGTCGAGACCGTTGTCGTCGAGAAGCCCGTCGAGGGCCAGACGGTGAGGGTCGTTGAGACCGTCGTCGTTGAGAAGGAAGTCGCGGGCGAGATGGTGAAGGTCGTAGAGACCGTCGTCGTCGAAAAGGTGGTCGAAAGGGTCGTTACCGAGGTCGCGACCGTGGTCGTCGAAGTCGAAGTCGACAAGGTTGTTGAGAAGCTGCTGGTGGCAACCCCGACGCCCAGCGGCGAGACAATGATGCCCAAGCCTGCGAAGGTCCCGCAGGGGACAATGACCATCGCGGCAAACACGGTCGGCAAGCCTCACGGCGACCCGGAGAAGTGCATTCCCGCCTGCGGTAACGAGAAGTTCACGCTCGGCATCTACGAGACCATGATGGGCATTGACGAGAGGGCCAACGTGCTCCCGAGAATCGCAGAGTCCTGGACCGTTGCCGGCGATCTCTCCTACGTGGACTTCAAGATCACCGAGGGTGTTCCCTTCCACCGCGGTTGGGGAACCGTGACAGCGGAAGACGTGGCCTGGGGCTTCAACCGGGCCAGTTCAGGCACCAACCCCGATTCCGTCCACGACCAGGCCGGGCAGTTCGCGGGCCTGTATGAACGCTGGGACGCCCTGGACGAAGTCAACGTTCGAATGACCGTGGCTACCCTGTCTGTTGGGGCGCTGCGCTGGTCGCTGAGCCCGTTCTGGCAGAGCATGGGCATCCACAGCAAGGCGTTGTTTGACCAAGTTGGCCCCGAGGGCATACGCGACCTATACATTGGTACCGGTCCTTTCGAGGCCAGGGAATGGGTAGAAGCCCAGCACGCCATCCTCAACGCCGTCGACGGTCACTGGCGCAAGACGCCCGAGATGGCCCAGGTCCGTGTCCTGGCCGTTCCGGACCCGGTTGTTCGGGCGACCATGCTGAGGACCGGTGAGGCCGACGCAGCCCAGGTGGACACCAAGGACATTCCGGCGCTCAAGGCGGAGGGGTTCGTCGCGGACCCAACTTCGTCGTGGATGCAGGGAATCTTCTACGGCGGCAACTACTGGGAAGACACCCTCCACAAGTCCGGCGAACCCGTAAACGCAGGCGGCTACGACCCGTCCCTGCCCTGGGTGGGCGAGTACGGTAACGACGCCTCGATGGAGCAGGCACGCAAGGTACGAGAGGCCATGTCCCGCACGATCGACCGCGTGGGTATCAATGAAAGCGTAGTCGAGAACCTCGGATTCCCAACGTACGTCCCGATGGTCTCGGTCAGAAGCCCTGACTATGACGAGAAGTGGACGGTTGAATACGAACCGGCCAGGGGCAAGGCGTTGCTGGAAGAAGCCGGCTTCGCTGACGGATTCGACGTCGACCTTTGGGGCGGCGGCGAACCCGGTTCCGGCACTGGTCGCGAGATCACTGAGGCGATCGCGGCCGCGTGGCAGAACGAGTTGGGCTTGAACGTCACGCTGGACGCCACTGAGTACAGCGCCCACCGGCCAAAGACGGTTGAGTTCACGTGGAATCAGCTGCAATTCAGGATCGCTCGAGACACCAACTCAGCCCTGACGCTCGACCTGCCCAAGGGTGGTCACGCCTCGACGGTCAGCGTGGGCGGCAGCATCTGTGCAGGTAACCTCATACCGAAGTTCACGGAGCTGTACAACCTGGCTGCGAACGAGACGGAAGCAGACGTTCGCAGAGGCTACGCGTTGGAGTTGATCAACTACGCCCAGGAATGGTGGCTGGAAACAGGCGTCATCGAGATTCCGAACTTTGCGCTTTACAGCGACGCAAAGATCAAGGCATGGCCGAGGCCGCTGGCGGCATTCGCCGGCTCCGCAATCTGGGCCAACCTCGAGGAGATAACCTGGGAACCCTAGAGATCCCAGGTCTGTGATTTAGGGGTTGTGATGTGGGCGGGCCGCGGCGCATTTGAGCGCTGCGGCCCGCCCGTACACTTTCCGGGCCCTACGCACTACAACCCGATCGCATCGTCCAGCCGCCTATGCGCGCCATGGCCGTTGGAGGGTTTTGGGACGTTGACAGGCCCTCACTTGTCGCAGACGATAGGCCGGTATGGAATTCGCCTGCGTTCTAACTGAATTTCAGTTGCCAGCATGAGGGTATTCGTTCTCCGACGGGTTTTTTATGCCTTCCTGACGATTCTTGGCGGCACCCTTCTCATTTTTGCGCTGTCGCGACTTGGGGGCGATCCGCGCGTGCTGTTCATGGACGACTACAGCAAACCCGATCCTGAACAGTGGGCCCGCCTGGGAGAGAAGTTCCACCTCAACGATCCGGTCCCGGTCCAGTACGCCTATTGGTTGTGGGACGTAATGCGCGGTGATTTCGGTGAGAGCATCGGGTCGCAGCGGCCGGTCACCGAGGTGATCTGGTTCCGTTTCAAGAACACGCTCATCCTGGGCGCCATCTCCTGGGTTGTGGGTACGCTGATAGGAGTCCCGCTCGGTGTGTTATCTGCAGTCGCCCGGGGGAAGCCAATAGACTACTTCGCCCGAGGCTTCGCGCTGTTCGGCCAGTCGCTGCCGTCGTTCTGGGTCGCAATAATGGCCATCCTGCTTTTTGCGGCGACACTCGGCTGGCTGCCGAGCAGTACCCAGGGCGAGGGCATCGCTTATAGAAACTACATCCTTCCGGTGGCAGTACTCGGTTGGCTGCCGGCGGCAGGGTATCTCCGGCTGACCCGTTCTTCCATGCTCGAAGTGCTGGACTCGGAGTACGTAAAGTTCGCGCGCTCGAAGGGCGTGGGGCTGCCAACGGTGCTTTGGAAGCACGCCTTTCGGAATGCCCTGCTCAGCCCGCTGACGTACTCGGGGCTGCTCCTGCTCAATTTCGTCACCGGCGTAACGGTGGCCGAAGTGATCTTTGCCTGGCCGGGACTGGGACGCCTTGCTGTAGCCGCCGTATTCGGAAATGACTTTCCCGTACTTGCGGCAATCATGTTGATGATGGTCGTCCTGTACGCAGTGGTCGTGCTAACGCTCGATCTGATGTACGCGCTTGTAGATCCCAGGATCAAGTACGCGTAACCGATGAACATCACAGGCACCGCGAACACAGATTCGGTTGGCGACTCGTCGCAGCGAACGGGCGCGGCGAGCGTCACGACATGGGCTCAGACGGCCTTTTTCGTTATCAGGCGTTGGCCGATTATTCCGGCGGCCGTCCTCGCCGTTATGGTCATCTGCGCCATATTCGCTCCCTGGATTGCGCCCCAGGGTCCTTACGAAAACGAGTTGAGGGACCGACTGGTCCCTCCCGTATGGACCCCTGAGGGACAGACCAGGTACCTACTGGGTTCCGATCACATCGGGCGAGACATATTGAGCCGGATAATTCACGGCGCCCGGGTGTCGGCGGTTGTCATATCGATCGCCACCGGCGTTGGCGTAACCGTGGGCACGATTTTGGGAATAATCGCCGGTTACTTCGGCCGCCACATCGATGAGGTAATCATGCGTATCGTGGATACGTGGGCCGCCTTGCCGTTCATCATGGTCGCCCTCGTGGTGGTGCAGGTAATGGGCCAGTCGTACGCAGTGCTGGTGGGGCTGCTCGCCCTATTGTCGTGGCCGGGCGCCGTCAGGCTGGTCAGGGCGGAGGTCCTCAGCTTGCGTTCCAGGGACTACGTGGACATGGCCAGGGTCGCCGGGGGATCGGCTCCCAGGATCATGTACAAGCACATGTTGCCGAGTGTATGGAACGTGGTGCTCGTTACCGCCACGTTGCAGATGGGCGGCATCATTCTCACCGAGGCCACGCTGAGCTTCCTGGGGGTCGGCATTCCGCCGCCCACACCCGCCTGGGGCACCATGACCTCGGACGGGCGGGGTTACCTCAACGACGCGTGGTGGGTCTCGATGTTCCCCGGCATTTGCATCTTCCTGGTGGTCATGGCTGGGAACTTCATGGGGGACTGGCTGAGGGACCGGCTGGACCCGACGATTCGCCAGATAAATTAGCGTCGGCGGCACGATAGCGGGCGTCGAGAACAGCGACTTAGTTGCGCGGTCGCGCTTCGGACGAGAGGACTATTTGGCATGACTTACACGGGACCACCTGCCCCGCGGGACGGCTACGAGACCTACCGCCAGGCCTCTGGCGCGGCTGGGCGAGCGTATTCGCGCGGTATGCGTGATGATGCGCAAGCGCCTGCCCAGCTGATTGCCGCCTTGTTCAAGCTTGTTTGGCGGGTTGCTAAAGCCATGTTTCGCATGTTGCGGCGTAAGTAGAGGCCGCGGATAAACCCCCGCCAGGGATCCCACTGTCGTGGAGGGGGGCCCCCGCACTAACCAGCGACGGGCGCCGGCTTTTTTCGGCGATGTTCCGCGAGCGACTCGAAGAAGGCCAGCCCAAGCATCAACCTCGCTCCAGTCATTCCGTAACGAGTCTGCCCAACGTTACGATTGCGTTGCTGTGCTCCGTGTCCGCCAGTGAGTTTGCGAATTTCGCGTCTGCCGTGACCATCGACGCCCCTATCCGGTGCGCCAGAGCCAGATAGACGCAGTCATACACAGGGCGCTCAAACGCCAGGGACAACCGTACCGCGTCGGCAGAGACTTCCTCATCATTCATCCATTTAACGGCCATCTCGGAGATGGCAGCAGCAAGCGTCCCTGCCTGGCTACGTTCCAGCTGTCCCGTCCGAAACTTTCGCCACAACGCGTTGCAGACCTCTGACGCCATGAGCCTGGGGGCGAATAGCTCATGTCGTGGCTCAAGCAAGAGGTTCGCTGCATCGGAGCCCTCTTCCTCTACTAGCCACTTGACCGCAACGCTGGCATCCACCACCAATCGCATCAGGCTAGCCTGTGCCCTGTGTCCCGGTCTTCCCTAATGAGGATCTCTGAGGGAGTTTGAGGCACATACGTTGTCTGTTTTCGCAGTTTCCCGGATAGCGCCCTGAATCTCCTCATCTTCTCCGTCATGTCATCAAATGCGGCCCGCTCCAAAATGTGGCGGGACTCGCTTTCCAAGGACCGATTGTTCTCTGTGGCGCGGCGCTTAAGCCGCCGAACGACTTCATCGTCCAATCGTCGGACGTGTATTGTTCCCATGGTGACCTCGTAGATTGACTGCTAACAATATGCTAGCACTTTCTCACGGGGACATATTGCATATTGGTTCCCGGTCCGAATTCCCCGCCTACTCCAGGCCGCGTCGCCTGTGGCCCGAACTCGGCAATCTGTTCACGCCGGCTTTTTGAGTTCAAAGATGATGAAGTTGGGCGCGCGGTATTCGTCTTCGAATTCGGGGTGGACGGCGAACTGTTCGGGCGAGGGGGTCGGCTCGCCTATGCCCTCCAGGACGAATCCCGATTCCAGGAACGCGGAGACGTAGCTTGACAGCGTCCGGTGCATATTGATGAACGGCCTGCCCCACCAGGTGAACTCACGCGGCCCTTCGTATGTGTAGTCGTCGACGGGGTAGAAGAGCTTCTTCTCGCCGTGCTTGATCCAGCCGATGGGGTTGCACATGCGGATGGGGTGTATGGTGCACACGATGAACCGGCCGCCGGGCTTGAGGACACGGTAAGCCGCCCTGATCGAGCTTTCGTAGTCGAAGATGTCGACCATCACAATGTAGGAAACGGCGAGGTCAAATGTCTCGTCGCCCAATCCGGCCAGGTCCTCGGCGTTTCCGACGAAGTAGTTCCCGACACCGTTCGATAGTCCGCGTGCCGCCTCGACAAGGCCTTCGGTCAGGTCAACGCCGGTCACCTCCGCGCCCATGCCCGCGAGGAGGCGGCAGAAACGCCCTTCGCCGCAGCCGATATCGAGCACTCGCCGGCCGGATACGTCACCGAGGGCATTTAGCACCCATGAGTCAAGCATGTCCGTGCGGACGGCCTGGTCCTGTCCAATCCAGTCCTCCACGGACGCGACCCACTGTGCGCGCAATTGTTCTTTCAGGTCCATGGTTCTGAGAATCTCCGGTCGATTTAACGGTTTGGCCGCGCTACTTGCCCTAATCCGCGCCTGAATTCAGACGTTATGGAGACCCTTGCGCAACCTGGTTAATCCAAAAATAGCCGGTAATCATGAGGGTTTGGTTTGCGTGGGGTAGATTGCGGTCAGCCCTATTCGCCCTCACCCCCGTTTCGAGTACGGGGCAGGCTCTAACCCTCTCCCATCGAGGGAGAGGGGATTTTGCAACGGTCTCCACTAAGGGAGAGACGGTTTTGCAAAGTTCTCTGATGGGAGAGATCAGCCTGAATTGGGCAGCCGTTCACGCGCAAGGCAGAGTGTATAAGGGGGTTTGGCTCCCGAGGCAGGACTCGAACCTGCGACCCGGCGGTTAACAGCCGCCTGCTCTACCACTGAGCTACTCGGGAACGTTGCGCGAATTGGTCGCTTCAAGCGTAGCACCGCGGCGAATTTCGACGCAAACACCGAATCCGCCTTCTGAGGCAAACGCTGGGACCTATTCAACCGTCCGCCACACCATTTTACGGATGATTTTCGGACGCGGTGGAAACTTTGGCGAACGGACCTACTCCGCCGTTACGGCCTTTTCGAGGTGCCTGGGCCGGTCCACGTCGCATCCTCGTTGAACGGCGATGTGGTAGGCAAGGAGTTGCAATGGCACGGCCATCAGGACCGGTGTGATGTGGGCTGACGCCCTCGGAACGTAGACGACATCGGACGCGAGGTCCGCTCCTATCGCATCCCCGTCGTTTGCGACGACGAACACCTTTGCTCCCCGTTCCTTGACGTCGCTGATAGCGCCGAGCATCTTGTCGCGCAGGCCGCCCTGGGGAACCAGTGTGACTACCGGCATATTTTCGTCGATCAGGGACAGCGGTCCGTGCTTCAGTTCGCCGGCAGCGTATCCCTCGGCGTGAACGTAGCTCATCTCCTTGAGCTTCAGCGCCCCCTCCATGGCCAGCGGATACAGGTTTCCCCGGCCGAGGTAGTAAAAGTTCGAAAATCCGTAGTAGCCCTCGGCCAACTGCGCGTACCGCTCCCTGCCATCCAGTGCCATCGCAAGCATATCCGGGAGGCGCTCCAACTCCCGTACTAACGCAGCGCGCCGGTCCGTCGCCAGCGCGCCTCGCCTGGCGCCAAGATGAATGGCGAGCAGGTAGAGCGCCGCGAGCGAGCAGGTGAAGGTCTTGCTGGCGGCCACTCCGACCTCCCGTCCCGCCCTCATGGGGATGGACCAGTCTGCTATTTCAAGGGCCGACGCGCCTTCTTCGTTGCAAATCGCCAGTTGGCCTGCGCATTTGCCGCGCGCCGCTTCCATGGCCGCCAGGGTGTCTGCCGTTTCGCCGGACTGGCTGACCGATATAACCAGCGTGCGGCGGTCAATCAACAGGTCGCGGTACCTGAATTCGGACGAGTTGTCGGTCTCGCAGGGGACCCGCGCCAGCGTCTCGATCCAATACCGTCCGATCATCGCCGCATGCAGGCTCGTCCCCATGCCCAGCAGCACAATGCGCTCCACGTTTGCAAGGGCTTCATCGGAAATCGTGAAGTCCTCGAAAGCCACGTTGCCCGTTTCGAAAGAGACTCTGCCGCGCATGGCGGCGGCGACCGCCTGCGGCTGCTCGTCGATCTCCTTCATCGTGAAGTGTTCGTACCCTTCCCCGGGAGTCTTGTCCGTGGACGCGCTGTCGGGGCGGACGAATCCGCCCCCGACCGGGCTGCCCTGCGCCGCGCCTCCATCGGAGAGTCGCGCAGCGTTGCATGAGCGCGGCAGCATGGCGGCGGGGTGGCGTGTCAATAACATTTCTACCTAACCGTAGCTGACGCTATAAACGCCCGTTTGAGTCGCGGCGACGTTCAGGCCGCAGGCAACGTCTCTTCGAAGAAGCGCTGCCAGTTGCGGTACATCACGTTCTCGATGTCGGCGTCGTTCCAACCGCGTTCTGCGAGCACGTCGGCCACTTTCTGGTAGTCGGCGACCGTGTCCACGTCGAATGGAGCGCCCTCTGCACCACCCTGCCCGTCCGTGTCTCCCCCGATGGCGGCGTGGAGAGTGTTACCGGCCAGTTCACTCACATGCTCAATGTGGTCTGCCAGGTCCTGAAGCGTGACTTCGTCCGGCGGATAAAATTCCTGCCGGTCGTGCTCGTTCCCGCCCCAGTCCTTTTCCACCCGCCGCGTGAGCATCCACGTATCCATCGACGCTCCGATTACCGCGCCGCGGTCGATGATACGCCGGAGCATCTCATCGTCGAACTGGCGTTCGCCTGGAACCAGGGCGCGGCAGTTCTGGTGGCTGGCGAGCACCGGGCCGGTGAAGATGTCGAGCGCCTGGCGGACTGACTCATCGGACGTGTGTGTGACGTCGAGGACCATCCCGAGCGAGTCCATCTCCTGCAACAGTTCGGCCGCGCCCTCGAAAAGGCCGCCGTCCGTTCCGGTGCCCGTCCCATGGGCGTATCTACTCGGACCGTAGTGACCCAGGCTGATGACCCTCAGGCCCTGCTCGTACCACTCGTGTACCTGGGTCGGCCACAGGATGGGGTCCGCCCCCTCCATGCCGAGGAAGAAGCCCACCGGCAGGTCGTCGTATTCTGTCGCACCGGACCATTCAGCCATGTGCGCACGAAACTCCTCGCTAGTGCGGAGAAGCCGCGCCTCGCCCGTCGTCTGGAGGATGTGGTAGTAGGCCATCTGGCCTTGCCCGAGGGCATAGGCCAGGTGATCGCTGCGCGGGCCGCCGGGGATTACGGCGCCGGGGCGTTCCATGTCCACCGCCACCTTGACCAGCGCGGCTGCGACCTTGCCGCGCCTCATCTCCGGCAGCGTTGCCATGATCTGCTCGTCGTCCCAGCCGGAATCGGGGTGGCACAACGGCGGAGCGTTGCGCGCCTCTTCGATCGACATGGTCAGGTCCCTATTGGCTTGCACGGCCAACGCCATCGGGTAGTCGCCATCGATTATCAGCATTACATTCCTCCTGTAAGGCTTGATGTTCTTTCGACGATCATGCGGCGTCAATTGCCGCGTGCCGGGGAGATGACCGGCACCCAACCGCACTGTTTGAAGGGGCTGCCGGGCATCGGCCGAAAATTTGCTATATGGAAGAGACGTGTATAAATTTAATTGCGCAAAAATTCAACCGGCGGGAGGCACCGGAGCGTTGTAGAGCGCGCATCGCGCTTGCAATGACCGGTGCTCAGTTTTGCCGGTTGCCAACAGTGCACGAAGCCCATTTTATTATGGAGGACAAGGCATGATCCGTAGTTTAAAGCTCCGCCGGTTTTGGTTACTGATACCAGGGCTGGTGGCATTGGCCGCGTTCGCGGTGGCCGCTTGTGGCGGAACGGAGACGGTTACCGTCGTCGAAACCGTCGTCGTCACCGAACAGGTGACCGTGCCCGGCGAGAGGGTCGTTGAGACCGTCGTCGTCGAGAAAGCGGTGACCAAGATCGAAAAGGTCGTCGAGACAGTCGTAGTCGAAAAGCAGGTCGAGGGCAAGATGGTTAAGGTCGTTGAGACCGTCGTCGTCGAACGGCCCGTTACCGTGACCGAGAAAGTCGTCGAGACCGTCGTCGTCGAAAAGATCGTCGAGGGCAAGACCGTAACGGAAGTGCAGACCGTCGTTGTCGAGAAGCCCGTGACGGTCCTTGCAACCGTCATCGTCCCGCAGGTTGAGACCGTTATCGTGACCCCGACTCCCACGCAGGACGAGATCGCGATGGCGCAAAAAGAGGCGGGCACCCTCCGCATCGCCTCCGTCGGCAGCGTGCAGTCGTTTGACCCGCTGTGGACCACCGCCTCCGGTACCGGAAACGTCTCCTCGACAATTCTCGAGGGACTGCTGGCATACAACGAGGACTGGAGCATCGGCAAGATGCTTCTGGACACGTGGGAAACCAGCAGTGACGGACTCACCTGGACGTTCAAGATCCGCGATGGCGTGAAGTTCCACGACGGGACGCCGCTGACCAGCGCGGAGGTGGTTGGTACTCTCAACCGCCAGAAGGACCGCGCGCCGGTCTTCAAGCTGGTCTGGAAGGACTTCGGACAGGAAGCCTTTGAGGACTTCGTGAAGCCCGTCGATGACCTCACCTTCACCCTGAACTTCAAGGAACAGACCGGTCTCGCCCTGGACGCCATTGCTCCGCAGAGCTTTGCGCCCCAGATCGTCACGGAAGCCTGGTACATGCTTCCGGCCACCAACTCGGCCCCCGGCCAGCCCATCGGCACAGGCCCGTACCGGTTCGAGTCGTGGACGCCCGGAGACCGCTGGAGCGGTGTCCGTTACGATGACTACGCCCCGAGCCCCGAGCCGACCAACGGCCAGGCAGGCAGGCACGAAGCGTTCTTCGATCGCTTCGAGTACATCGAGATCCCCGACCAGACGACCCGCGTAGCCGCCCTGCAGACCGGCGAAGTGGACATGGTCCAGGAATTCAGCCAGGACCTTCTGCCGCGGCTCAAGGCCGACTCGAACGTCCAGTTGGTCGGCAGCCCGCCGTTCAGGCTCCTTGGCCACTTCAACTACCAGATCCCGCCGTGGAACGACCCGGAACACGGGCGAGCCCTTCGGCAGGCGCTGGTAATGGCCTACGACAACGAGAAGGCGCTGCTGGCCGCTGCCGGCACACCTGACCGCATCAACCTCTGCCCGTCCCTCATGCAGTGCGGCTCGGCCTGGGAGACCAGCGCCGGTTCTGAAAACCGCTACAACGCACAGCGAGTCGAAGACGCTCGAAAGATCGTCGAAGATTCCGGCTACGCCGGCTACACGATCCGTCTGATGGACCCGGCAGACCGCCAGCCCGCCCACGGCGCCGCCCAGGTGACCAAGGAAGTGCTGGAGGACATCGGCTTCAACGTTGACCTGCGCGTCATGGACTGGGCGACCATGGTCCAGGACCGTGCGACCGTCGACCGCTGGGAGTTCTTCCACACGTGGTCAGGCGCCACCGTGCGGACAGGTCCCATCGGCCACCTGCGGTTTGGTGAACTGGCCTACAAGGCCTGGTTCAACCAGTACACCGACGTAGACGGCACGCAGCGGGAAATCTTCGCAAAGTTGGCCCGAGAGACCGACCACGCGAAACTCGTTGAATTGATGGACGACTTCCAGGAGTACTTCTACGAAGACGCCATTTTCCTCCAGGTTGGTGAGTTCTTCAGCAACTGGGCTGCCAGGAACGACCTACGCGGCGTGCACGGCGGTCCCGGAGGCCAAAACCCGTACGACAAGTTCATAAGCCGATAGGCGAAAAGCCATAAACCGGCCGAGGCGGATCACCCGCTGCGGCCGGCGACTCGGTTGTGATAGAAAACGGACGGCAGACGAGTGAGACCGTCCGGCAATTCCGCCGGACCCGCTCTCTGCCGTTCGTCGCGTTTGCCGGCAGGCGATACTGCCGGCCTCGCCGCTTAGCGGCCCGCTGATTCACCATGTGGCGGTACATAATCAAACGCATACTCGCCTCGATCCCGGTGGTCATCATCGTCGGGGTGATCACGTTTTCGCTGTTGTACATAGCGCCGGGCGACCCGGCGGCCATCATCGGCGGTGACGAGGCGAACCCGGAGATCCTCGAGCAGATCAGGAAGGACCTGGGGTTCGACAGGCCGTACCACGTCCAGCTCGGCACCTGGTTCTGGAACATGCTCCGCGGTGACCTGGGCACCTCCATCTTTTCCAAGAGGGAGATAACGGAGTTGATCCTGCCAAGACTCCAGCCAACGCTGTCGCTCGGGATACAGGTGATGGTCATCTCCTCGATCCTGGGCGTATCGACCGGGATGTTGTCGGCGTGGCACTCCGGCAGCAGAGCCGACCGGACGTTGATGTTCTTCGCCGTGCTGGGTTTCGCAACGCCCGGATTCTGGCTGGCGTTCATCATGATCTGGGCGTTTGCCGTAAACCTGGGATGGTTCCCGGTGCTTGGATATTCGCCCCTGGGCGACGGCATACTGAAACATCTTCACAGCATGTTCCTGCCAGTGGCCGTAAACAGCATCCTGGCGTTCGCGTTCATATCTCGCATCACGCGGTCAGCGATGCTGGACGTCATGCGAGAGGACTACATCCGGACAGCACGCGCCAAGGGCCTTTCGGACCTGGTGGTATTCATCCGCCACGCCATGAGGCCGTCGGCGGTGCCCGTGGTCACGGTAATCGGCGCCGCCATCGCCGGACTGGCCACCGGATTCGTGTTGACTGAAACGATCTTCGCCATACCGGGCCTGGGCCGGATGCTGGTCGACGCAATAGTCCGTCGGGACTACCCGATCATCCAGGCGCTGCTGATGGTGGTGGCGACGGTCCTCATCCTGGTAAACCTGATCATCGACGTGATCTACGCCTACATCGACCCGCGGATTCGCTACTGATGGCCACCGCTCTCAAAACAGGGCAAGCCGCGATGTTGCCGGAACGCCGGGAAAATGTATGGATCGAGCTGTTCCGGAACATCCGGCGTGAACCCCTGCTGATATTGGCTACGGGGATACTGCTCATCGGACTGTTCTTTGCGTTGTTCTCGACCCTGGTCGCACGCACTGAATACGAACGTGTAGACCCGGCAAATCGCTTGCAGGCGCCGACGCGCGACTTCCACTATTTCGGCACCGACGTCTGGGGCAGGGACGTTTTCGACCGCACTATCGTCGGCACGCGGCTGTCGTTCCTGGTCGGCTTTTCCGTCACCGCCATAAGCACTATTGCCGGCGTGCTCATCGCCCTGGTGGTCGGGTACTTCCGGGTACTAGACAACATCGTGATGAGATTCATCGACGGTCTACTCGCGTTTCCGACAATATTGCTCGCGTTGGCATTGATTGCCCTGTTGGGGCCGAGTATCGGCAACGTGATCATCGCTCTTTCGGTGACCGGAACCGCGAGCAAGATACGTCTCGTGAGAAGCATGGTGCTCACATTGCGTGATGCGACCTACGTAGAGTCCGCCACCGCTGTGGGGGCGCGTATCCCCCGGGTGTTAATCCTGCACATCCTGCCGAACACGGTTGGGATCATCATCGTGCAGGCGACCTTCACCCTGGCCTCTGCCATACTGGCCGAGGCCGGACTGAGCTTCCTCGGCGCCGGTGTGCCGCCTACGACGCCGAGTTGGGGCAACATCGTGGCCGAAGGCCAGGGTTACATACAGGTCGGCTGGTGGATCTCGTTCTTCCCCGGGCTGTTCCTGACGTTCACGGTGCTCGCAGTCGTGCTCATCGGAGACGCGCTGCGGGACCACCTGGACCCCAGGCTCCGCGGCCGGATAGAGACGCGTTCGCAGTAGACGGGGGGCGGGCCGGGTCCTTCGGGCTCGTTGCATCGGCCGCAATTGCGGCGACCTATGGCCTATTGTTCGGAACGGAGTCGCGCCCGGTGTTATTGTGCGGTCGCCTTGAGAAGATCCTGGCTGAGAGCAACCGTCGACGCAGTGATGAAGTCGGAATCCTCGAGATTGAGAATTGACCTGACCACGAGTTGGGTACCCATGCCGGATGGGGCGCCGAAAAGGCGCTGAAAGGTCGACAGGGCTTCGGAGGTCACACGGCTCGAGACCTCGTGCGACTGCAGCAGTTTGAATTCCGTGGCCATCTCGGCAGTCTCAATGGCAAGCAGCAGCCGGTAGATGTCGAATGCGTCCTTGTGGAGCATTTCACGGCGATGTGAACCGCCAGCCGTCACACGTTCCCCTATCTTGTGCACTTTGGCCACCAGCAGAGCGGCCGGTCCTGCCACTTTCAGGTTGCAAGATCGGTCTGCGTCGGGCACCAGAGTTGAGACGTTCCTGGCCGTATTGCTGACAAGAGCGCCCTCAAGACCGCGGACCTTCATGGCCGCCCTGTTGCCATGGCCGCCAAGCCGGGCCGCTCTACGGCCGGGCCCACCGACGGCTTCCGGCACCAGCAGGTCAACTTGTGATCGGCCTTCCCTGCTGTAAAGTCCCGGCTGGTCACCCAGCCGGAATCCCGCCCTGCTCATCGCTTCGACAATCGCAGGGCTGCTCCTCAACAGTCCAGGATCGAGCGCGATGTCTGCGTCATAGGTGAATGGGGAAACGGCGAAGCCAGCGTCCTCGCCTTCCGTGTGCACATATATCGCCTGGGCGCCCACCAGGATCGCGGCATCGCTATGCGGTCCCAGCGCCTCGACAGCGTCCAGCAGCGTCCAGCAGCGTCTCCCGGGCATCTATGTAGTTTCGGTCATGGATAGTTTCCATTTGTCCTCGCTTTCCCTCATCCACCCCAGAAGGGCCTCCGCCTCCGCCGGTCCTCTCCCCGGCCCCGTCATAAGGTCCAGCAGGACCTGGGTTACGCGTGCGAATGCGATGCCGGCATCGCATTCGGCGCGCTCGAACGCCACGGGGTCGAATGGGCGCACGAGGAGAACATTGCCACCAGCCTCCGCCGGGCGCAGCCGCAATCGCAGTGCGGCCGTCTCAGGATCGTCAACGTAAAGTGCTGCCAGGCGCGGCTCTGCGACTGGCGCCAGGCGATACGCGGCGAAGGAGCCGGTGACGGTGTACCGGGTTTTGGCGTGGCGAAGCCGGGCGAACAGCGCCCCTGCCCCTCTGGGTTCAAGCCACGTGGTCAGAGTATTGGAAGAGGCGAAGTCGTAATCGGTGGCCCACCTTCGGGCGAGGGCCTCCCAGTCCACTGAGATAATGCGACCCCTTGGGCCATCCTTGGTGACGATCTCGTCCGGCTCCAGCAGGCCGGAAACCCTCGAAACCATGGCCGGGGGACTCGCGACCTTCGCGGCCAGTTCCCGAGTCCCAAAGGGTGGCCGGTAGTCCAGGAGTCCCCTGACCACACGGGCTGAGCTTCGACCCTTGAGCGAGTGGAGCGGACGTTCCTCTCTGAAGGGGTTCTTGTCCGCCCCCTGGGTCTCGATGAACACCGCGGGGCGGTCAACGGCAAACCTGATGTTTCCGGTTGAGTCGGCGTAGCTGATCCCGGCATCCGCCAAGCGCTCTCTCGTCAGGGGGCTCAGGTAGGACGAGACCAGCATGCAGGCCGTGGCCGCGCCGGCCTCGTCATTCCTTTGGGATGACTGTTCCTTCAGCTTGGACGCCACCCTGCCGACCATCCTGGTCTCTACTGGATTCGCCTTGGTCTCAACTATGACTTCGGTTGAGAGCCCGTCAGGGCTGCGAAGTTCCCAAATAGCGTCAATCAGGCGCATGGATTCCTGCTGGGACCTCGCGGCCGTGCCTCTCTGGCGACCGAGCAATTCCCACCCAGCCGGCAGGCGTGTGCTGATCTGGTTAATGGCCTCGTCCATCAGCTTTGTTTCAGATATATGACTGTTTCGCATAATGTGAAACAGTATAAAACATGCAACAATGTGCCGTCAATGGAGAGATGCTTGCGTGGCCATGCAAGTGGCGGGCCCCTGCACCACTCGATTCCGGCCTGCGCCGGTAGGCCGATTAAGGAGCGCCGCCGTTACGACAGAACGTATTCGCCGTAGTCGTCGGCGCGGATGCAGGCCACCCAGTGATCGGGCGAGACCTCGCGCATTTCCGGCACGTAACCGGAGCAGTCGTCGACGGCGACGGGGCACCGCGTGTGGAACACACACCCCGGCGGCGGGTTGAGCGGGCTGGGTATATCGCCCTCGAGGACGATACGTTCCCGCCTCCGGTCCAATTCGGGGTCGGGAATCGGAATGGCCGAGAGCAGGGCCTTGGTGTACGGGTGTAGGGGGTTCTCGTACAGCTCGTCACAGTCGGCCAACTCCACGATCTTGCCAAGGTACATTACCGCGACGCGGTCGCTGATGTGCCGGACGACCGATAGGTCGTGTGCAATGAACAGGTAGGAGAGCCCGAACTCCGCCTGGAGGTTCTGGAGCAGGTTGATGATCTGGGCCTGGATGGAAACGTCGAGGGCCGAGACCGGCTCGTCCAGCACCATGAAGCTGGGCCTGGCGGCCAAGGCGCGGGCGACGCCGATTCGCTGCCTCTGTCCGCCGCTGAACTCGTGTGGATAACGGTCGGCCATACCCCGGTTGAGCCCGACGGTTTCGAGCAGTTCGCCAACCTGGTTCCTGAGGTCCGCCTTGCCGTCGTGCAGGCCGTGGACCACCAGCGGTTCGCCGATGATGGCGCCCGCCGTCATCCTGGGATTGAGGGCGCCGTACGGGTCCTGGAACACCATTCCGAGACGGCGGCGCATCTGCCGCATTTCGTTGTTGCTCAGCGAGATGAGGTCCTTGCCCTCGAAGTTCACCGTGCCTTCGGTCGCTTTGACGAGTTGGAGAATTGCCCGGCCGGTTGTTGTCTTCCCAGATCCGGACTCGCCCACCAGGCCGAGCGTTTCGCCTGGCTTTATCGACAAGCTGACCCCGTCGACGGCCTTGATGACTCCGACCGTGCGGTCGAAGATCAGGCCCCGCTTGACGGGAAAGTGGACTTTTAAGTCATTGATTTCGAGCAGGGATGCGTCGCCGGACTGCTCCGCGGCCGCCTGGGGCGCTCGTTCCTCGACCATCGTCATGCGACCGCTCCCTCCATCCGGCTCACATTTTCATGTTCCCAGCATGCGGACATCTGCTCCGCGGCGGCCTCCACCAGCGGCGGGTCGTCGGTAGCGCACTTGTCCACGGCCCACTGGCAGCGCGGTCTGAACGCGCACCCCGGGGGCAGGTTGGACGGGTCCGGTATTTCACCTTCGATCGGGAGCAGGCGCGAACCTGACCTGCTGTCGAGCCTGGGTACTGAGTTCAGCAGGCCCACGGTGTAGGGGTGCTTCGGATTCCGATAGAGGGCCGTCGCCCGGCCGGTCTCGCGAATCTTGCCCGCGTACATGACGTTGACCCGGTCGGCGTAGCGGGCGACGACGCCGAGGTTGTGCGTGATGATCAGCAGGCCGGTGCCGAACTCGCTGGTCAACTGCATCATGAGTTCGAGGATCTGCGCCTGGATCGTAACGTCCAGGGCGGTCGTCGCCTCATCCGCAATGAGCAGCTTCGGATTGCATGACATCGCAATGGCGATCATGACGCGCTGCCGCTGGCCGCCGGAAAGCTGGTGCGGGTGGTCTCGCAAACGTTGTTCGGGATCGGCGATTCCGACCATCTCGAGCAGTTCGCCGGCGCGGTTTAACGACTGCTGCTTCGTCATGTTCAGGTGAAGTTCAAGGGTTTCTGTGAGTTGGCGGCCGATGGTCAGGACGGGGTTGAGGGAGGTCATCGGCTCCTGGAAAATCATGCCGATCCTGCTGCCCCTGACCGTACGCATTTCGGCCTCGGAGATTTTCAGCAGATCCTTGCCCTCGAACAGCACCTCGCCGCCCTCGATCCGGCCCGGCGGATTGGGGATCAAGCGCATGACCGACAGGGCGGACACGCTCTTGCCGCAACCGCTCTCCCCAACGAGACCCAGGGTCTCGCCTTCGTCAATGTAGAACGACGAGCCGTCGACGGCTTTCACCACCCCGGTAGGCGAGTGGAAATAAGTCTGGAGGTTCTTTACCTGGAGAAGCGGTTCTGCCATGGCCCACCCGGCCGCGAAATAACCGGCCAAAAATAACCGGCCAACTAGTAACGCGTATCGTCACAAATCAGGCCGTAAGCATACCATTTGCGGCCGATTCACGAGAGGCCGCAAGTACAGGGGCGCGGAAGCTTGAGTTCGGACTGCCGACTGTTTCAGTAAGTGGCGCTGTGAAGATGTTCTGCGTTCGACGTGTCCCCACGGCACTCTGTTGGTGGAGACCTTTGCAAAACTCCTTCTCCCTCGAAGAGAGAGGGTTGGGGTGAGGGTGAAAAGGCTTGATCGCAACTTATCGGGCGCCAACCGTACCCTTCTGAAATCCGGCTATTGTCGGATTGACGAGGTTACGCAAAGGTCTCTGATGGGCGAAGGATGGCCAGCACGGCAAATAAAACTTATTGATATAAGATATCATCGCACGTTACAGCACCCTTCTTAACTCACATTGAAAGATTGGTATAGAACGCTTACTCCCGGCGAGGGCCAAGAGAACCCCGCTATCAAAAAGGCAGCATGGCCGAGGAGGTGATCTGAATGACCTGGAAAATGGAACGGATGATTTTCCTTGTGCCCGTATTTGTCATTCTCGTCATTATGTTCGGCGTCCTGATTTTGCCTGAGCTGCGGTCAAGCGAAGCGGCCCAACCCAGAATTGGTCTGACTGCTGCTGCGAATCTGGAATCATCAGACGGTGATTCCGTTGGGACCGTCAAGTTCCTGCAGGCAGCCTCAGGGGTCTTGATAATGGCCGACTTGGAGGGACTGGCCCCGGGCGGCCACGCCTTCATCATTCACGAAACCGGTACGTGTACGCCTGACTTCAGCGCCGCGGGAGACCATTTCAACCCCGAAGATGCGGAACACGGTCTTATCCATTCGGCATGGAAGCGCGGTGAATCGCACGGAGGACACGGCGGCGACCTGCCCAATATCTATGCCGCCTCTGACGGTTCCGCGCGCGCCGACTTCTTTACCGTTGGCATAACACTGGACACGGGCGCGAGCAATTCGATTTTCGACGACGACGGCTCCGCCATCATTGTGCACGAAAATCCCGATGCCTACGGAGAAGTGGAGTCGGACACCGGCAGGCGCCTGGCCTGCGGTGTGATCAGGCCCACGTAGGGACTGCCATTCCAAATGCCAGGCTCGCCCGGCGCATTGCCCTATTTCCCTCGCGAAATCGAGCGCCGCTCGATTTCGATGCGTATCGACATCAGGGCCAGCCAGGCCAGGTACGCGGCGAAGCCGATGCGCTCCTGGATGCCCATGAAGTCATTCAGCGTGCGCGTGACGAACATTAGGCCGGTGAGGATCATGATCGACGCCGCGACCACAGATGCGATCTTGAGACGCCGGTAGGAGTCCACCCGGTGCATCGCCAGGGCCGTGCCGACCACGCCAAGGATTCCGGCAACGAAGAACACGTGGCCCGCAGCATCGTGCAGATTGTTGTCAGTGAACCCCAGGAAGACAACACGGTGGTATTCGGACTGGAACCCGACGGTCAGGAAACCCATAACCAGGTGCAACCAGAATCCGAAGGCCATGACCTTGACCCACGGCTGCCGCAGACCGGGCAGGCGAGTCACGAGCAGGACGAACGGGATGATCAACAGGCAGTAGACCAGCAGGCTGAGTCGCGCCTCGTCCGCGTAGGCGGCGTTGACACCCTGCATCTGGCTGATCGTTTCGCCTGCGGCGTCGTAGTCGGGCGTGATGAAAGCGAGCAGGAGGTCGATTCCGGCCAACTCGATGCTGGCGACGACACCGAACCACGGCGCGACGAACCAGGTCAGACCCCAGGCCCACCGCGAGAGTTGGCCCCAAAGACCCGTAACCGCCGTCATTTCGCCGGGGGCAGAGCTCTCGTGCCTTTCTGTGCTCGGCGCGGCGTTCATTCGCACCCGTGCTTCACCTTCGTGTCAATTCCTGTTGTCGCCGGACTCACTCGCAATCCGCCACGGGCAGACCTTCCGGCGGCGTCCAATAGGGCCGGCCATTGGGCCCGATATCCCCTGCGAAAATACAGGACGGCGGACCGAATGGGTAGTAGTCCTCGGCCGCGGGTTCACCCAAATTCGCAGCTTCGAATCGTACCGGCGCCAGGAGTTCGAGGTCGGTCTGACGGCACCGTCCGAATGCCATCCCCGCGAAACGCCAGGACGGGAGAACGCCGTCCTCGATTTCGTCCACGGTCGGGTCTCGCAACTCGTTCGCCTGCGGCGCCAGGCGCGCAGAATAGGGGACGCTTTCGCCTGGAGCAAGTGCGACCTGGCCGGCGTGGCCCTCGCAGAACGTCCGCTCCCCGTAGGGCGCCCACGCGGCCACGCTCAGCCGTGCTTCTCCCTGCGAGGTCTCAAGCACGGCGTATTCGAGGGTCAGCAGGAGCACGTTCTCGTCTTCGCCGTTGTGGACTATTCCTTCGATGACAACGTCCCGCTGCCCGCTACGGGTACGGAACGGGCCTTGACGCCCCGTCGGATATAGACGGGTTTTCGCCTCCCACTCCGGCTGAATCGTGACGCGTTCGATGGTTACGGTGACCCGGCCGGACGTGCCGGTCAGGTGCGGCTCGAAGACATTGAACGTCGCGAAGTCGGGCGGATTGAAGCCTTTCCAGACCCTCCACGCCACAATTCCGAGCAACGTAAGCAGTATGACCGCCAACAGCGGCAGGAGAATAACTACTTTGTCGGACGGCAGCAGCCGCCTGGGCATTGAGAAGTCCACGGCCCTCTATTTTGCTACGGGCGTCGGGGGCCGGGGAGGTTGGGAGCGAAGCGGAGGGGTCTGGGTTGGAATTTCACGGGCTGCGTTCGTGCTCGCGGACTGGGAGGGCCGGTTTGAAACCGGCCCCTACGACGTGTTTGAGCGTGGAAGCGCGGTGTGACGCAGACCAGGCTGTCATTCCCGGCATCAAGTGCGGGGCAGGCTCTGAGCGAAGCAGGAGGCCCCCCCGGGAGAGGGAGTTGTTGAGAGTAGGTCCCCGATCGGAGTCGGGGAAGACGAAATTGGGCGTCGGGGCAGACCGTATTGGGGGTCGGTTACCTCAACCCTCACCCCGGCAACAGGGCCTGCACCGTCTCCGCCGTGCTCTCTATCTCGTCCCAGTCCCATAACTGCGGGATGGTATCGACCGCTGCCCACATCTGTTGCTGGTCTGTGTAGTGCGGGCTGCCGGGATGCCCCGACGACCCCAGCGGGGCGATCCACCGCGAATTCGTCCAGTCAGACGGGTCGTGCACGTAGCGATTGACCGAGGCCGAACCCACCCTGAACCCGCCAATGAGCGGATACCCGCCCGCTTGCGGCGTATCCCCTCCACCGCCGAATCTCACCACAGGCGGATCGAGTACCGAGGCCGCAGCCGGAAAGTTGTCCGACAACGGATGCCTGTGCATTGTCCGGTGGAGGTCGCCCCAACTCCACGCGCTCATGTCGTCGCCGAAACGGCTTGCCAGGTATTCGATGGCTGCCCCGAGGGCGTCGGAAAACACCGCGCTGAGGTCGTGCCCTCGCCGGAGCGGGTCGTTTTCGCCGCGTTCGAGTCCCCTCACCAGCGCAGGTACCACGCTGCGCGCATAGTGCGACTCCGCCCCGGCGTCGAGCGTATCTCCCGCGCCCGCAGCGGTGCCGTAGAGGTCCGGGACCAGCCGGCGGTCCACCTCCGACTTCAGGACGGCGGAGATGGCCGCTCCTGGCGAATCCAGGGACATTTGACCGTCCCATTCCCGCAATATCCGGGCCGCCTCGCCTACCCTCCCTCCGGCTGGGGCGCTCGACGCCGCACAACGGGCGTAGGCGAGCATGGGGATCGACTGTCGGTCAGCGTGAATCTCGGCCATGTCCGACGGACCCACCGGCCTCTTGCGCAACTCGTCCAGCCGGTTCGTGACCCGCTGCGCCCTGAACGCCGGACCGAACAGGACACCGAGGTAGTGTGGGTACTCATCGCCCACGACTCGCTGGTTGCACGTGACGACATACCCGATGTCAGGGTTACGCGACTCCGGCAAATCCGAGGCGGAAATGTACCCATCCCAATCGAACTCTCCCGTCCATCCCTCGACCGGCCCCCAGCCGGCCGCTGACGGCCTGACGGGAATCCGACCCCGCAGCGCATAGCCAAAATTGCCGTGCACGTCGGCGTACGGGTAGTTGTTAACCCGGTCCGTCCACTCCGACAGCGCGTCCAGTAGTTCATCGGCCGAGCGGGACCTCATCGCATCCAGGGCGGCGTCGACCCAACGTGTGGCGTCATTCGTGCCGGGGTCGGCCAACGTGAGGCCCGCGCCCTTGTCGGGGTCGCCCGCCACGACCGGCCCGTGGTGGGTCTCCACAACGGTGATCTCCTCGTCTTCCCCATCACGCACTTCGAGCGTTTCAGACCTCTCGGAAGCGTCTTTCCAGTCGCCCTTGAACAGGTATTGCAACCGGCTGTCGCTGCGACGGAACTTCTCGGCGAACAAGTCCTGCGTGTCGCACCCGCCGTGCGTCATGCCCCATGCGACGTGTTCGTTGTGGCAGAAGTGCAACGCCCCCGGCATGCCCGGCACGGCGTGGCCGATAACCGTGAACTCAGGGCAGGAGAGGTGCGCCTGGTAGTAAACGTTGGGAGTGTCCAGCGCACGGTGGGAATCGCCCGCCACCAGGGGCAGCCCGGACTGAGTGCGTTCGCCGGAAACGGTCCAGCCGTTGCTCCCGCCGTCGATCGCCCCGAGCGCCTCGACGTGCCGCGCCGCCGCGGCCAACTCATCAACAGCACGCGATACCTCGCCCTCCCACGTGCGGCCCGGCGGCACCGTCAGCAAATGCCCCGGGGTATATCCGGGTGTCAGATCGGCGACGTGCTCGGGGCCGCCGGCTGCGGCAAATTGCGCAAGCCACAACTTGCTCTGGAAGCCACCCTCGGCCGAATTGCGGACCTTGTAAACCAGGATGCAGTGCCACGGCTCCCAGGGCTCCGGGCGCGTATCCAGCAGGCGATACTCCACCGGCAGCGAGTCCGTTGAATCAAGGAACGCATTCACACCGGCCGAGTATGCGTCGAGCATCTCGCGCGCCTCTACGCTGCAGACGGCATAGTCCGCCTTCGACGCCCGTTCGAACCCTCGGCGGCGCATGAGCCGGTCCGACTCCAACCCTCGGGCCCCGGCGTACTCCGACCACCTGCCCAGGCACCGCATCCGGTCGAAGTCCATGTGGAACATCCGGTCCTGCGCGGTCGCAAACCCCTGCGCGAAGAACATATCCGCCGCATTCCCAGCCCTGATGTGCGGAATGCCCCAGGGATCCCTATAAATATCGACAGGGCCGTTCAGACCGTCAAAAGTCATCGTCGACTGCACATCCGGCAGCGCAGCGGCAAGGTCTTTTTCAGTGAGTGTGTCGGTCACAGTTTCGACGCTCCAATCGCTGTTGGAAACCTTTGCAAATCTCCCTCTCCCAGCGGGAGAGGGTTGGGGTGAGGGAGAATCGCATATTGGGAGCAGGCCATTGAAAACCACTTTCCCCGGTGAGTCCAAGGTTACGCAAAGGTCGCTGTTGTAAGAGCAGACGTAACCTTACCGACCTCAACACACCGAATCCACAGGACCAGGATTGGACTCGAGCTGGCTACCGTAACCCGTGTGGACTACTCGGGCGGAGCCCTTCGAATCCGCACCATCAACCGGTCGCCGTCTTCCCACGGCTGAGACGCCACGTTCCAAGTCAGTATGCCGCTCTCATTGTCCACCGTCGCGTCGAACACATCCAGGGACAGCGACACCGAACCGTCCAACTCGATGAAGTCCAACACATGGCCTCCAAGAACGTCGTCCGGGCCCGATTCGGAGCTGACTCCAAGTGTTACCGTGCCTGGCTGCCCTGAGCCTGCCGATGCGGACTCATACGCGATTCGCCCTATCGACGCTGACAAACCGTCCGCACCGGTAAAGGACGCGGGTTTCAAAACGCCGTTCGTGTCGCCCGCGGCAACACCGGTCCCAACCGTCACCGGGTCGAATAGCAACTCGTGTAACACACCGGCGGGGGATGTGACCGTGACGGTCCACTCGTTGCTGATGACAAAGTCACAGATGAGGAATTTGGGCCAGGGTTCCTTCAGATCGAACCTGTACTCACCTGCGGGAAGCGGACGAGCCAGTCTGACCATCTCGTCGTACTTGATCGTGTCATACTGCCCATCCTTGTCCCTGTCGATAGCCGTCGAAGCACCGTCCGCAGTGTCGAACAGGGCCGAGTCTTTGCCCTCAAGCCGAATCGGTAACTTAATGTCAGGGTAACCACCGTAGGCTTCTATTTGATCGAGCACGGTGCCTGCGGGCTGACCGGATTCGAGATTTTGTTCAATATTCCAAGTGGTGTAGGCGTGCCCCCTTTCCTCCGGCCAGTTACGTTGGTTGCGCATGTACCTGTACTTATCCAGCACACACTCCCTGTATTCCTCCGACCCGTCGCCGCCGCCCAGCTCGGCAGTAACCTCGGTGATACGGCTTTTCAGGTCACCGAGGGTGATCGTTTCCGTGGTAGGCGGCACGTCCAGCAGGAACTCCTGGCCGTCGCCGGGCGAGCCCGTGCTCGTGGCAGCGGGAAGCCATCTCTTATTCTGCCGGCTGTGCAGGCTGTAGAAGTCGTCGTCAGAATACTCACTACCCAACCCCAAGGCATACTGATTTGTCAGCTGTGGCTGTGTGCTGAGCGGGGACAAGATGGACAAGTCAAATAGGAAGAATATCGCCTCCCTGTCATCCCACTGATCGTCCCGCTCCGCAAGGATGACGGTTCTCCATTTGTCGGCTTCGTCCCGCGTATCGTAGGAGCGGCCAGAGAACCACACCGCCACGATACTGGACGGGCCTGTGCCTTTCAGATACTCACTCACTTTTAGGTTGAACTGCAACACCGGGCGGAATGTGTCGTCAGGATAGATGAAAGTGTCTGATGAGAAAGAGGTCATGGTCGCATTGACGATCACGGGGTATTCGATAATTTTCTCCTCGATCAGAGAGTCCCCGGCGTAGAGCGGGAGTGGCAAGTCGCCAGTCACCAATGACGCCGGCGCCTCTCTAATCTCTTGAGTAGGGGCAAGAGGTATCTCTACAACCTCTGCCTGAGTAGGAGCATCGGGCGTCTCTACAACCTCTGCTGCCGGATCATCGCTCCTCGCAACCAAGCCGCAGGCAAGCAGCACGGCGGCCATCGGAATGAGCATCATCATGCGTATCATCTTCAATCCCCGGTCGCCCTAGTGCGGGCTGTGGTCGAAATAAATCGCCTCCAACTGCGCAATGTCCTCGTCCTCTATCTCGAAGCTCGTATTCATGAATGCGTCCAACCCCAGAAGCGTCTCAACGGCCAGCCACCAGGCCGGGATTGCCCGCAGGATTGGTAAGCGCAGCGCCGCTCGATCAGGATGGCGGAGCCCTTCGAATCCTCACCATCAATAGGTCGCCGGCTTCCCACGGCTGAGACGCCACGTCCCAAGTCAGTGTGCCGCTCTCATTGTCGACCGTCGCGTCGAACACATCCAGGGACAGCGACACCGAACCGTCTAACTCGATGAAGTCCAACACATGGCCTCCAAGAACGCCGTCCGGGCCCGATTCGGAGCTGACTCCAAGTGTTACCGTGCCTGTCTGCCCTGAGCCTGCCGAAGAGGGTTCATAGGCGAGTCGATCTATTGTCGCCGACGAGCCGTCCGCACCGGTAAAGGACGAGATTTTCAAAACACCGTTCGTGTCGTCCGCGGCAATACTGGACCCAACCGTCACCGGGTCGAAGAACAGCTCGTGCAGGACGCCCTCGGGAAACGTGAGCGTCGCGGTGTGCTGGAACGAGACAGAGCCTTCGCAGGCCAGGTATACCCAGGGTGTGTAGTTGCTGGAAAACTCGTATGTCCCTGCCGCAATGGGGCGGGTAGAAACGATGCTCAAATCAAACTGGAAACCGTCCGATTCCCCGTCTCTGTCGTAGTCCGGTCCCGGACTCTGCTCGCCGTGCTTCACCTCGAACAGGGATGCGTCTGTCCCAGTCAGCGTGACCTTTGTCGTTGTGTCGGCGGGATTCGCCCATCCACCAGCAGGGTATTCATAAGCCGTCGATCCGGCGGGCAGCCCTGATGAGAATGTCTCTGCCCAGATTGGTTCATAGGAATGGTGGGCATCGGTATTGGGCTGGCTCGTGCGGTGAGTTTCTCTACGGTCAAGCCTCATCTTGTTCTTGACGCAGTCCTTGTAAGCCTGCGATCCGTCGCCTGCGTTCAACTTTGTGTTGACCGCCGCGATCTGGCGTTTCAGTTCCCCGAGAGTGATGGTCGGGGTGTTAGCGCCCTCCTGGGGGGCGGCGAGCATGAACTGCTGGCCGTCCCCACTGGTAGTCGTGTCGGCGGCAGGGAGCCAAAGCCTGCTGTGGCTATTGTTGAGGCTGTATCCGTCCTGGTGAAGGTCGCCGGATGCGAGGAAATATTTGTCGGCGCCAGCTACCGCTGCAATGTGATAACCGTCGGGGTCATCCTGCCTGATGAAAATGATCGCATCGCGGTCATCCCATGTGCTGACCCTGCCTGAAACGAACCCTGCGGCTCCCGCTGTGGCCTCCTCACGGGTCTTGTACCTGTCGCCCCTGATGGAGACCACGGTGATGTTGGTTGCGCCGCTGCCTTTGAGGTATTCGCTCACGGTGAGGGGGAGGTTCAGAGCGACGTAATACATTCCGGCGGCATAGCCCTGCCCCTCGATGACTTCACTTGTCACATTCCTAGTCGTGAGATCGAGGCTGCCCCTGGCTATCGTGTCGGAACCTGCGATCCGTTCCTCTATGGAATCTTCCCCGAAAAAGGGTACGGGAACCCCTGGGCCGAGGGCATGGTAGAGCGGCCCACCCGAAGTGTTCTCAGCGTCATTCTGGGAACATCCCATCAGGAAGATGGCCGCAATCAAGGAGAGAATCACTAATACGCGCATGGCTGTTCTCCTGTTTCAAGCAACTCCCGGGAAACTGCGGGCGCTAATGCTTGGAGTGGCGCGTGTAGATCGCGTCAAGTTGTTCGATGTCCTCAATCCGTACGGTCTTGGCTTCCCAAGACTTGTTCAAGAAGGCTGGTTCCTCGATGCTTAGTCCGTCAGCCCTGTGCTGGTTGTCGTAACCGTAGAAATCCGGCAGGCCCAAGGTGTGGCCGAACTCGTGCATCGCCATTTTCAACGGGTACTCCAACAGAATGTCCTTGCCGTCCTCGGTCACCCATGTCCAGTGTTTCATCGGCTCGCTTGTCCACCTGGTAAGTACCAGGTCCGCGGTGTCGCACACGGCCTCGTCCCTGTTCCGGCAGCAATATGGCGGGTCCTCGAAAATCATGTGCATCGTTCTCTTGTGATCTCCCGCAACCGCGGACTTGACGCAGGCGCGGCTGGGGCCGCATCCCTCGTCAGGTTCGCTGCTGGCCGAAGTGGAGCGGTTTTTGTTGTCGACTGACTTGATCGTCACCGTGAAGCGGTCTGGATTGCCGCAGCCGGCGCCAGAGCAGATTTCCAAACCTTTGCCCAGGCTACTCATCTTCGAGTTCCATACTCTTGCTGCGGGCGCTATTGCGTTCTGAAACAAAGTCCCCGGCCAACGCCGCTGTGAGCAAGAAGGCCGCAAAAAACGAGACCTGCCTTCGCGGTTTCGACCTCACGACTCTCTTGGCGAGTGAAAGCACTGCGTAATTCAGCTGGATCCCGATCGACCGGGGCAGACCGGCGTGGAGCCTCAAGAGGAGATTTCAGAGACCGCCTGGCCCTTCTTGGGCGCGTCTTGGGCGGAACGGTGCCTTCAGCAAGACCGGCGCCGCCGATCTCCCCACATTCGCCGGTCCTGTGCCCGTGCATTCCCATCCCCATGTTCGCCCATTCCAATGTTCCAAACGCCCGCAGCGGGCGCTCGTTACCATGTGTTTGCGGGTTTACGGTATCAGTCACGTACTATTTGCATTCTTGCCGACTTCCCGCCGTATCGACTCCACAATGCCCCAAGCTCCGGTCGCGGCTCCGTTCCCCTGATAAATTCACGTCACAAGAAACCAACCCAGACACCAGGCGGGAGACGAAAACATGAAAGTCGCTACGTGGCGCGGTGAGGCCAATTTCACTATCGACGAAGCGCCCGACCCTGTACCCGAAGCGGGCCAGGTGGTGATCAAGGTGGACACCGTGGGCATCTGCGGCAGCGACGTTCACCTCACACAAGGCCTGTTCCCCGGCGATCCTCCGCGAGTACTCGGGCACGAGTTCTCGGGCGTGATCGTGGAGACCGGCCCCGGAATCGACTCATCGGCCCGCGGGCGCGGCGTGGTCGTCATCCCCACGTGGGTGTGCGGCGATTGCGCAGGTTGCAGGGCGGGGATGAGAAACGTCTGCGAGGACCCGCTACGTGCCTTTGGTCTGGCCGAATACGCCGTCATGCCGGAGTACAACGCACTGGAGGTCCCGGAAGGCCTGGACCTGCAGACAGCGGCCATCATGGAGCCATCGTCGTGCTGCCTGTCGGGCCTTGAAATGTTCGAAATGCCGCAGGACGCGGTCGTTCTCGTGATTGGCGCCGGCGTAATGGGACTCATGACCGCAGCGTTCGCAAAGTTGAGAGGCGCAAAGACCGTAGTCGTCTCCGAGCCGATCGAATCGCGTCGAAACATCGCGGCGCAGGTGGGCGCCGACCAGGTGATCGACCCGACATCGGATGACCTCGAAGGGCTGATAATGGACCTGACGGACGGACTCGGCGCGCACGTCGTGTGCGAAGCCGTCGGCACACCGGCGTTGGTCGGGCAAGCGATACGACTCACGAGGCCGCGCGGGAACCTCCAACTCGTCGGGGTGAACCCCGCAGGCAGCACCCTGCCCGCCGACCTATTCGACCTTCACTTCCGCGAAATCACGATTCGCGGCGCTTTCGGAGGCGGCGAGTCCTACCGGAGGGCCCTCGACCTGTTGCCGCAGGTGCCGGCCGTCGATCAGGTCGTGACCTCGTCCTACTCACTCGAACAGGTGCACGAAGCGTTCGCAGAAGCGTCAAATCCGGCCGGAATAAAGGTCGCAATCAAGCCCAACGGCTAGGCGCCGCGACTCGCGCGACGTCCAAAACCCCGCAATCCTGTTGTACCTCGTAGGGGCGGGTTTCAAACCCGCCCGGGTGTCCAGGAACGGCGGACATGCGTGGCAATCACCCCTCGTAAGGCGTACTAGCGCGGCTTGCCAGCGGTTCGCCGACCCTAACCGATCCGCGAAGCTATCAGGTCGCCCATCTGGCGGGTGTTCAGCGTCTCGTCCCCGTCCCTGGCGATCTCCCTCGTCCGGTATCCCTCGTCGAGGATTGCCTCCACCGCCGTCTCAACCGCGTCGGCCTCTTCGTGCAGCCCGAATGACCACCGCAAGAGCATCGCCGAACTGAGAATGGCGGCCAGCGGGTTCGCAATACCCATCCCGGCGATGTCCGGGGCTGATCCGTGGATGGGTTCATACAGGTCCGGTTTCCCGCCGCGGCGCGGCCTCGGCTTGGCAGACGGCACGCGGGTCAGCGACGCCGACGGCAGCATGCCCATCGAACCACCTATGACCGCCGCCTCGTCGGACAGGATGTCGCCGAAGGTGTTTTCCGTGACGATCACGTCGAAGACGTCCGGATTGGTAACGATCTGCATCGCCGCGTTGTCCGCGAGCATGTGAATCAACTCGACGTCCGGGTACTCGTCCTCCAGCTCGGAGACGACCTCCCGCCACAACCGCGACGTCTGCATCACGTTCATCTTGTCGAGCGAATGGAGCCGGTTCCTCCTGGTCCTCGCCAGTTCGAACCCGACCCGGGCAACGCGTTCTATCTCCTGCTCGGTGTACTTGAGGCTGTCAACGGCCCTGCGGCCGCGGCTGGTGTTCCACCGTTTCTTGGGCTTGCCGAAGTACAGGCCACCCGTCAGTTCGCGGATGATGACGAAGTCGACTCCCTCGAGGCGCTCGGGCCGGAGTGGGCTGGCGTGCACGAGTTGCGGGTAGACCTTTACCGGTCGCAGGTTGGCGAAAAGTCCCAGGTTCTTACGGAGTCCGAGCACGCCGTCTTCCGGCCGCGACTCCGCCGCAGGGTCGTCCCACTTGGGACCGCCCACGGCGCCAAGCAGCACGGCGTCCGACCCAAGCACGGTCTCCATGGACTCGTCCGGCAACGGCGTGCCGTAGTCGTCCATGGCGTTGCCGCCGACGGCAGCGGTCACAAAATCGAAGTCGTGTCCGAAACGGTCGGCAATGGCGCCGAGGACCTTCACCCCTTCTGCCGTGACCTCCGGACCGATGCCATCACCGCCTACAACTGCTATGCGCGCTTTCACTACTTGCTTCTCCTGCAATTCAACGTGGGTTTCCTCTAAGAGGGTGTCTAAAAGCCCTTCCGTTCACCCTGAGCCTGTCGAAGGGTCGAGGCGCTGTTCATGGTTCGACAAGCTCACCACGAACGGTTACCGACGACTTATTAGACACCCTCTAAGACCGGTCGCCGGCTACCCGGTTCGGACGGCCGAGCGTGATGCCTCGTAGGCGGTTATCTCGTCTTCGAGTTCAAGTGTCCTGCCGATGTCGTCCAGGCCCTTCAGCAAAGAGTCTTTCCGGTATTCGTCTATCTCGAATTCGGCGGCGAATCCTGAATCGTCCGTCACACTCTGCTCGGCAAGGTCGATGGTGATTCGATAGCCGTCCTGGCGGTGTACCTTCGCCATCAGGGTGTCGACTTCGTCTTCGTCGAGGACCACCGGCAGCATGCCGTTCTGCATGCAGTTGTTCCTGAAAATGTCACCGAAACTCGGCGCGATGACTGCCCGAAAGCCGTACTCGCCCAGCGCCCACGGCGCATGTTCCCGGGACGAACCGGATCCGAAATTACGCCCGGCGACAAGAATGGTGGCGCCCGCGTAGCGCTCGTGGTTCAGCACGAATTCAGGATTGGGTACCCCGTCTTCCAGGTACCGCCAGTCGAAGAAGGCGAACTCCCCAAATCCCGTGCGCTCGATGCGTTTGAGGAACTGCTTGGGAATGATCTGGTCCGTGTCGACGTTCGCCCTGTCGAGCGGCGCGGCCAGTCCGGTCAGTTTCGTGAAGGTCTCCATATGGTCTCCAGGTAAAGTGCGGGTGGCTCCGGATCGGGTAGAATGCCCGGATCAGGGTCAGTCGTCGTGCTCGCGTCCGCTTGTTCGAATCTCGCTGTCCGATCTGCCCACCCGGCCGCCGAGCCGCGGGGTCTGCTTGCTCTTTCGCTCTTCCTTCGCCTTCTCCAAAAGGTCGAGTTCGGGCGGCGGGGGAGTATAGAGGAAATGGCCCGCTTTTTCGCGTCGGGCTTCCTGTCTCAGGTGCAGCGCGCCCACCATCAATATGGCGAAAAACCCAGCCACCGCCAGGATGACATCCGACCACACTGTCGTCTGAAGCGTCGAGATCGCACCATCGGTGGTGTCGGTCTGATAACCGAAGAACACGCGAACGTAGATCCTCTGCACGAATATCGGGTTGAACATGAACGCCGCGGCCCAGGCCAGCGCCCAGACGTATGCGATCGGGGGGACCATTCCCGTTCGTTTCCAGTCCTCAGTCTCATTGACACTCGCGGTCGGGTCGCTGGCCCTGAAAATCTCGAAAATCGCCCGCGCCGGCTTGAAGATGTTCATTATCGGGACGAAAAACCAGATGACCGCAGAGTCCGGGGAATGTTTTTGGCCGGAAGATTTTAGCGTTGGCAAATTGCGGCTGGCCCGATGAATAACCGTTGAGAACGGGAAGGCGATCACGATCAGCAAAACTATGATGCCGGCGAACAGGAGGTTGCCCCGGTCCTTACGCCCGTTGAACTCCTGCTGGATCTCAATCACCCTCTGGCAGGATTCTGTAAAGGCGATGACCTCTTCCTCTGACGTGCAGTTGAGCCCCTCGATCTCTGAATACTGGACCACCGTCGCGGGATATATGTCGCCCGGCGGGGTAACAGTCAGCCCCATCTCGGACAACTCTTCCAGGTAGCCGGCGGTGTGGTTGTCGTTCAATGCCAGCCCCAGGGACAAGACGATCCATAGGGCCAGCAAGCCTATGAGCCACCGCAACGTCTTCCAGTTCGACTCGTAGGTGTACGGGTCGAATCGTGCCCGCATCGCGCGCTCCAGATCGTCCCTCCCGCTGACCTTCCGCCACGCGCTGCCGACACGCCCCCGCTGCTTTTCGTCCCCGTCGTTGTCGTGGCCGGACTTGGACATTCGAACCAAGGCTCAGTCCTCCAGGTCCCAGTCTCTGATGTCCACGAAATGACCGGCGGTCCCTGCCGCGGCTGCCATCGCAGGGCTCACCAGGTGCGTACGACCTCCCTTGCCCTGGCGGCCCTCGAAGTTCCGGTTGGACGTGGATGCGCAACGCTCTCCCGGCGCCAGGATGTCCGGGTTCATGCCGAGGCACATCGAGCATCCCGACTCCCGCCATTCGAATCCAGCCGATTTGAAGACCTCGTCCAGCCCTTCCCGCTCCGCCATGAGCTTCACCGCCGTGGAGCCGGGAACCACCATGGCGCGAACGCCGGGCGCAACCGCCTTGCCCCTAACTACCCGCGCCGCCGAACGGAGGTCCGCCAATCTAGCGTTTGTGCATGAGCCGATGAAGACGCGGTCGATCGATATTTCCTGCATCGGTGTGCCGCCGTCCAAACCCATGTACTCAAGCGCCCGTGCGGCGTTCTCCTGGTCTGCGGGATCTTCGAAGTCGGCCGGGTCGGGGACCATATCGGTGATCTGGGCGACCTGCCCGGGGTTCGTGCCCCAACTCACGTACGGCGCCAGCTTCTCACACTCGATCACGGCGGTTGAGTCGTATTCTGCGCAGTCGTCGGTGACGGTCGACTTCCAGTATTCGACTGCCTCATAGAAGTCCTTGCCTTTTGGCGCGTACGGGCGTCCTTCGAGCCACTCGAAGGTCGTGTCATCAGGCGCGATCATGCCGGCGCGCGCCCCGCCCTCGATGGTCATATTGCAGACCGTCATGCGGCCTTCCATGTCGAGACTGCGGATAGCCGGGCCCGTGTACTCGAACACCCGGCCGACGCCCCCGGCCACGCCCAACTTTCCGATGGTGGCGAGGATCATGTCCTTCGCGCCGACGCCGAGCGGCAGGTCCCCTTCGAACCGTATCTCCATCGTCTGGGGCTTCTGCTGGCGCAGGGTCTGCGTCGCGAGAACGTGTTCGACCTCCGACGTGCCGATGCCGAAGGCCAGCGCCCCGAACGCGCCGTGGGTGGAGGTGTGGGAGTCACCGCAGACTATTGTCTGGCCCGGCTGGGTGTAGCCAAGCTCGGGGCCAATTACGTGGACGATGCCCTGTCTCGGTGACTCGATGTCGTACAGCGTGACGCCGAAGTCCCTACAGTTGTCACGCAGCGCCTCGACCTGCCTGCGGGCGATGTCGTCGGTGATGGGCGCCGGACGCAGGTCTGTTGGGACATTGTGATCGACCGTTGCGATAGTCAAATCGGTGCGCCTGATTTTTCTACCTGCCAGTCGCAGTCCCTCGAATGCCTGCGGCGAAGTCACCTCGTGTACGAGGTGCAGGTCGATGTACAGCAGCGGCGGCTGGCCTTCGGGCTCGGCCACGACGTGCGCATCCCAAATCTTTTCGAACATCGTTTTCGGCACGATAAGTCCAACTCCTGCGCCAGCCACTCGCGACCGGCGCGAACTGCAATTCTACTTTAACTACGCAACGACGATGGCGCGTCTCGACCACCCCTGGACACCTTTGCACAACTCACTTTCCCTTGACGGAGATCTTTGCGTAACTAGCTGACCCCTCACTCCGTGTCACCCTGAGCCTATTTCTCATGTCACCCCCGCATCAAGTGCGGGGCAGGCTCTGAGCGAAGCCGAAGGGTCTGGGTAAGAGGGTTCGGGTGTTGTTGAGTGACCCGCGGGAGATTCTTCGCTGCGTCAGAATGACACTTGCGGAGGTTACGCAAAGTTCTCACGCCGGGAGAGGGTTGGGGTGAGGGTGAATAGCGCGGCAGCTGATCTGCGACAGGGGGAAAGGCTCCTCGACTGCGGCCGGCCGCTCAAACCGTTCCAGGCATCTCGACCGGCGGAGCGATGCTACCGATGGTAAACGCCCGGTTTATGGCGTTTATGTAGGCCTTTGCGGATGCCACGACGATGTCGGTGTCGCTGCCGCGTCCGGTGTAGATCGAACCGTCCTTGTCGATGCGGATCGTTACCTCGCCAATGGCGTCCAGGCCTTCGGTGACCGAACTCACCGCGAACTCGGTCAGCTTCACCTGTTCGTCGATCATTTCGTCAATCGCCTTGCAGACCGCGTCCACCGGACCTGTTCCCCGCACCTTTCGGGTCCGCTCGAGACCGTCCGGACAATGCAGGGACACGGTGGCTTGGGGCGTCACGTCGTTACCGCAGACCACGTGCACCTCGCCCACCTTGTACCCGCGCACGGCATCTCTGAAGCGGTGCTGTTCAGCCATGAGCGCTTCCAGATCGGCGTCCGTCACCTCGCGTTTGCGATCAGCAAGGCCCTTGAACGAGGCGAATACGTCTGACAGTTCATCCTCGTTCAGCGAGTAGCCGAGGTCGGCGAGCCTGGAACGCAGGCCGGCGCGCCCGCTCAGCTTCCCCAACACCAGGGCTTCCCCGCGCCAGCCGACCGATTCCGGTTCCATGATCTCGAACGTGGTCCGCTCCTTGAGGTACCCGTCCTGGTGGATTCCTGAAGAGTGTCGAAACGCGTTCTGGCCAACGATGGCCTTGTTGTACTGGATTGGGAAGCCGAATATGGTGCTGATCAAGCGGCTCGTCGGCCCCAGTTCCCTGGTGTCGATCCCCGTGATCGTTCGGTAGTGGTCAGGCCGCGTCTTGATGGCCATGATGACCTCTTCAAGGGCCGCGTTGCCGGCGCGCTCGCCGAGCCCGTTGATGCACCCTTCCACCTGGCGCGCCCCGTTCTCCACCGCGGCGAGGCTGTTCGACACCGCCATCCCCAGGTCGTTGTGACAGTGCACGCTGACCACCGCACGGTCGATATTCGGGACGTTGTCGAAGATGCTCTGGATCAGGGCGCCGAACTCGGCGGGATTGCTGTAGCCCACGGTGTCCGGGATATTGACCGTAGTCGCGCCCGCGTCGATGACCGCCTTCAGCATGCTGTACAGGTACTCGGGCTCGGTCCGCGACGCGTCCATGGGAGAAAACTCGACGTCGTCGACGTAAGTCTTCGCCCTCGCGACGGCCTCCACCGCCATGTTCATGATCGTCTCGCGGTCGCGCCTCATCTGGTGCAGGAGGTGGATCTCAGACGACGAAAGAAATGTGTGAATTCGGGGCCGCTCCGCACCTTCGAGGGCGCGGCCGGCCGCGTCGATGTCCGTGTCGACCGCCCTGGCGAGCGTCGCTATCACCGGTCCCCTCACTTCACGGGCGGCGCGTCGGACGGCTTCGAAGTCGCCGGGCGAACTGGCCGCGAATCCGGCTTCGATTACGTCCACGCCCAGGTGTGCGAGCTGCTGTGCGATACGCAGCTTCTCATCGACCGTAAGGCCCGCGCCCGCCGACTGTTCCCCGTCGCGCAGCGTGGTATCGAAGATAACTACCCGGTCTTCGTTTTCGCCTTTGGTCTTTGTAGTCATTGCCTGGTCTCTCTCTATTCGGGACGCCTGGAGCCGCCCGCGCCGCTCAAATGAATGGCGCGTCTACGTCGAAGTTTCCAGCCACGGCATCATGTCCCGCAGTTCTTTTCCGATGGATTCGACAGGGTGCTCGGCGTTCTCTTTCCGCTGTTGGTTGAACCTGTGCAGCCCCTCGTCGTTCTCGGCAATCCACTCCCTGGCGAATGCGCCCGACTGGATTTCCGCCAGGACCTTGCGCATGTTTTCCTTGACGTTTTCGTCCACCACCGCCGGCCCGCGCGTGTAGTCTCCGTACTCGGCCGTGTCGCTGACGGAGTAGCGCATGTATCCAAGACCGCCCTGGTAGATGAGGTCGACGATCAGTTTCAACTCGTGGAGCACTTCGAAATAGGCCGACTCAGGCTGGTATCCCGCCTCCGTGAGCACCTCGTATCCCGCCTTGATCAGGGCCGTGACGCCGCCGCAAAGTACGGCCTGCTCGCCGAACAAGTCGGTCTCGGTCTCTTCCTTGAACGTCGTACTCAGTATGCCGGCGCGTCCGCCCCCGACGCCCTTTCCGTAAGCCAGGGCCAACTCTCTTGCCTGGCCGCTGGCGTCCTGGTGGATGGCTATCAGGCAAGGCACACCCAGGCCCTCGGTAAACACGGCGCGGACCCGGTGACCGGGCGCCTTGGGCGCGATCATCACCACGTTCACGTCTTCGGGCGCGTCTATCTGCCCGTAGTGGATGGTGAAGCCGTGCGCGAAGAGCAGCGTCTTGCCCGCGGTCAGGTTGGGTTCGATCTCTTCGCGGTAGACCTGTGCCTGTTTCGTGTCCGGAAGCAGCATGACGATGACGTCGGCGCGCTTCGCCGCCTCCGCGTTGTTGACCACTTCCAGGCCGTCCGCTTCGGCTTTCGCCTTGCTGCGGCTGCCCTCATAAAGGCCGATGATGACGTTGAAGCCGCTGTCCTTGAGGTTCAGGGCGTGGGCGTGGCCCTGGCTTCCGTAGCCAATGACGGCCACGGTCTTGTCCCGCAGGATCGAATCGTCGATGTCTTTGTCGTAGAAAAGCGATGCCATTGCCTTGTTAAGTTGCCTCTCGATTTGTCTTGCCAGCCTAGTTACGTGTAACCCGGCTGGAGCTATGGTTTTCGCCCCTGCGGGCTCGTAAAGGTTGCGGCGTTTAGGTTGCCGGGTCCGTCAGACACTGCCGGTGTCGCCGGGTCTCGGCAAGGACACTACGCCGGCGTCCGCCGCGTCGGTCCCCACGTCGAACTCGCCGTCAGCGCCGCCATCCACGAGGCTGCCGCGCAACGTGGCCACGCGGCCCGTGCGCATCACCTCCAGCACTCCGTACTGTTCCAGCAGCACGATCAGCGAGTCGATCTTTGCCTGGTCACCGGTGATCTCCACCGTCAAACTTTCCGCGGCGACGTCCACCACGTTTACCCGGAAGATCCCGGCAAGTTGGAGTATCTCGCTGCGCGTGGCAGGATTGGACCTGACCTTGATCAACGCCAGCTCCCGCCAGACCAGGTTCTTGTCGGTGATATCCGACACGTGCACGACCTCGACCAGCCGGTCCAGTTGCGCAGCCACGTGTTCGACGATGTTTGACGGCCCCTCCACCACGAACGTCATGCGGGACAGGTTCGGCCGTTCCGAATGGCCCACAGCCAGGCTGGCGATGTTGAAGCCCCGCCTGCGAAACATCCCGGCGATGCGAGCGAGCACGCCCGGCTTGTCCTGGACAAGGGCCGTGATGGTCCGCGCGTGCGTGTACACGCCTTGTTGGTTAGTCATCTCAGCGCCTCGCTAGAGGGGTTCCTCCATCAGTTCCGCCACGCTCTGCCCGCTTGGGATCATCGGGTATACGTGGTCAACCTGCTCGATGACAAAGTCCACGAGGACGGGGCCCGGATGTTCATTGGCGGCCCGTATCGCAGGGGCCACCTCCTCTTGTGTCCGTACCCGGATGCCCTTGATGCCGAAGGCCTCCGCGAGCTTCACGAAGTCCGGATTAGCGGTATAGGCGTCAGCCTGGTGGTTGTTGTCGTAGAAAAGGTCCTGCCACTGCGTGATCATCCCGAGGTGGTTGTTGTTCAGGATGGCGTACTTCACCGGCAGCCGGTTCTCGACCACCGTCGCCAATTCGAACATCGTCATCTGGAAGCCGCCGTCGCCGCAGATCGACCAGACGAGGCCGTCGGGCCGGGCGACTTGCGCGCCCATCGCGGCGGGCACCTCGAAACCCATCGTGCCGAGGCCGCCTGAACTGAGCCAACTGTTGGCGCGGGTGAACTTGTAATGCTGCGCCGCCCACATCTGGTGCTGCCCAACGCCGGTGATTACCGTGGCGCCGCCTTTGGTCACGTCCGACAGCCCTTTCACGACGTGCTGTCCCAACAAACGGTCCGTTTCGGGAATTCTCAGGGAAGGATGCTCAGCCTTCAGATGCTCGACGTGGCTGACCCACTCTTCGTGGGTGGTCCTGGCAACACGCGGAATGAGTTGGCCGAGCACCTTCCTGACGTCTCCAAGCACCGGCGCTTCCACGCGGACCATCTTGTTGAACTCAGCCCGGTCGATGTCGATATGGATCTTCCTGGACCCGGTTGAAAACCTGCTGGCGTCGCCGACTATACGGTCGTCGAAGCGACTGCCGATCGCTATCAGTACGTCGGCCTGGTCAAGCGCGAGTGACGCGTATGCCATCCCGTGCATGCCGGGGAATCCCACGCTCAACACGTGGTCCTCCGGAAATCCGGAAATGCCCAGCAGCGTGGTCACAACGGGGATCTGCGCCTTCTCGGCGAGTTCGCGCAGTTCGTCGTAGGCGCGGGAGATGATCACGCCGTGCCCGGCGAGTATCACCGGACGCTCTGCCGAGTTGATGATTTCCGCAGCGGCATCGACTTCCGAATCGGCGGCCGCTCCCGGCGGGTTGTAGCCGGGGAGGTCAATCTCATCCTCGAATTCATACTCGGCCGACTCCTGGAACACGTCGCGGGGAATGTCTATCAGGACCGGACCCGGCCGTCCGGTGTTTGCAATGTGAAAGGCCTCCCTGATCGTCGAGGCGATATCCGCCGCGCGCATTACCAGGTAGTTGTGCTTGGTCACGGGGAGGGTGGCGCCCGTGATGTCCGTTTCCTGGAACGCGTCGGTGCCGATTGCCGAACGCCCAACCTGGCCGGTGATGGCCACCACCGGCACGGAGTCCATCATCGCGGTGGCAAGGCCGGTGATCAGGTTCGTAGCCCCCGGCCCAGACGTTGCAAACGCCACGCCAACCTTGCCGCTGGCCCGCGCGTATCCGTCGGCCGCGTGGGCCGCTCCCTGCTCGTGCCGCACCAGGATGTGGCGCAGCGACGGGTACTCAGAAAGAGTCCCGTAAAGGGGCAGTATCGCTCCACCGGGGAGACCGAAGACTACGTCCACGCCCTCTCGAATGAGACTCTCGCAGACTATTTGGCCCCCTGTTTTGATGGACATTCCAGTTCACACCTTGTCAATCATGCCTGTTGACGTTTGTTCGTTTTCCGACCATCTCCGACCATACGCGATGTCGCGGGTTGCTGATCGACAGCGGGCACAAAAAAAGCCCCGCCCTGCCAAGGACGAGACTTGAATCCCGCGGTACCACCTTGCTTGCCGGACCGTTCGCCGATACGAACGCCAACGACCGCTCATGGCCGTAACGAGGCCAACGTTCGCGCCCTACTGATCGCGATTACCGCGTGTTCAGGCCGAATGCTCACGGGCGAGTTCCCAATTGGCCGGGCGCCGGTTCACACCACCACCGGCTCTCTCGCTTCCAACCCTGCTGGTACTACTCCCGATCACTGCATTTCCACAATTGAGGATATCAGCGTTTCTTAAACTCGGTCAACGAATTCCGAAAACACTAATCTCCATTCCTTCCCTCCAACAACGTCCGCCGCCAGTCAGCATTCGGCAACATCACCCCAACGATTTGAGATTGATGTGCTTTCTGACAGACCACTAATTTACATCCGCGTTATCTGTCATAACATGGGTTGTCCTGCCACAATCGGGTAACGGGCAACGAGCAGCGAGAGGGAGAGAATTTTGGTTCGCCGTCGCAGGTCCGCTTCGACCATGCGAAACACGGTAAGGCCATTTCGGCGTAGTGACATTGGAGGCCTTTTGGACCTGTTGCGCAGGATAGGCCCACACGGGCACTTGAGGTGGCCGGCGCACGAAGAAGGCTTGCATTCCTGGTTCGGCATGCCGCGAGTGGACCCTGAGTCCAACCTGTTCATTGCGGAATACCAGGGCCAATTCTACGGCTATTCGTTCGCCTTCCCCGAAACGAACATCGGGCGGGCGGTCCTCGGGGTTGGCGTGGACCGTGGATTCTCCGTGGCCGCCCTGAGGGTCCACTTGATAGAACGGGCTGTCGAAAGGGCCAGGGAGTTTCAGGCGGATTCGGCAGACATAGCCGTTGGCGCAGAGGACATGAGCAGCCGTGGGGCTATCGCATTTGCAGAATTCTTGCCGGTGAACCGCATGCTCGAATTGATTTCACGTGAACCGCGTCGCGACGCCGCATCGCGTTATCCACTGCCGGACGGGTACTCCTTGCGACGCGCCACCGACGCCGACGCAGAGCTGTTGAAGTCCCTTCAAAACACGGTCTTTGACGGTTCATGGGGTTATTCGCCAAACAGCACGGAAGACGTACAGGCGCAATTGAGGCAGAAGGGCGCCGGGCCGGAACGGGTGTTGATAACGGAAGACGCAGATGGGCAAGCCGTCGCGTTCAACTGGACAAGCATCGAAGACCAGGGGGACGTCAGAGCCGGATTCATCCAGATGACCGGCGTGCTGCCAACGCACAGGGGCATGGGACTCGGCATCGCCACCGTGGCGGCAGGCGTGACGGACCTGGCGCAAGAGGGCGTGGACACTATCTCACTCGATGTGATCGAGTCGAACGCGGCAGCCCGGCGAACTTACTCCAACCTGGACTTCGAGACCCAAAGCGTAGTCGACTGGTACAAAAAGGCGCTGACCTGACGGCCCGGCGCGCTTCTCCGGCCACCCCGACGTCCGATGAATCGCGCCTGCAACACCGGGACTAGTCGCTGCTGCCCAGGGCGCGGTCCAGGTTGAATGCGGCGCTGATCAGTCCAAGGTGCGTGAACCCCTGCGGGAAGTTGCCGAGGGCCTCCCCGGTGGGTCCGATTTCCTCAGAGTACAGCCCGACGTGATTGGCGTACCCGAGCATGTGCTCGAACATCAGGCGAGCCTCGTCCAGGTACTCGTGATTCACGCTCGACGCCCGGGTCAAGGCCTCGACCAGCCAGAACGTGCACATGTTGAACGTGCCCTCTTCACCGGACAGTCCATCCGCCGTCTGGCTGGTGTTGTAGCGATAGACCAGGCCGTTGGATACCAGGCCGCCCTTGTCCGGCGACCTCTTTATGGCTTCCAGGGTCTTGATCGTCCGGGGGTCCGTTGGGGAGAGGAATAGCACGAGCGGCATCATGAGAGTGGATGCGTCAAGGGTGGTGCTTCCGTAGGACTGGACAAACGATTGCAAAGAGTCATTCCAACCGTTCTCCATTATGTCCATGAAAATCTCGTCCCTCACCCTCAACCACTTGCTCCGGTCCGCCGGGAGGGATCTCTTGTCGGCCAGCCGGAGCGCCCGGTCTATGGCGACCCAACACATCAACTTCGAATACACGAACTGGCGTTCATTGCCGCGGACCTCCCAGATACCCCAATCGTCGGAGCGCCAGTTGTCGCAGACCCAGTTGACAAGTCTGCGGAGAAGTTGCCAGAAGTCGTAGGAGATCGGCGTGCCGTACTTGTTGAACAGGTACACCGAGTCCATGAGTTCACCGTATATGTCCAGTTGCAACTGGTCCGCCGCGCCGTTGCCGATACGTACCGGCTTCGAACCGCCGTACCCTTCAAGGTGGTCGAGCGTCTGTTCAGTCAACTCCGTGTGGCCGTGGATGCTATACATCACTTTCAGGTTGCCGTCCGGACCCATCTCGTTGCACCGGTCCTCCAGCCACTCCATGAACTGGGTTGCCGCCTCGGTCAGGCCGATGCGGAGGAGACCGTACACGGTGAACGCGGCGTCCCTGATCCACGTATACCGGTAGTCCCAGTTCCGCACGCCCCCCATCTCTTCGGGCAGGCTGGTGGTCGGCGCTGCGATGATGGCCCCGGTCGGCGCGTAGGTGAGCATCTTCAGGACCAACGCCGATCTGTGGACCATCTCGCGCCATCTGCCGGAGTAGGAGGACTGCGCTATCCAGCTCCGCCAGTACGCCGTCGTCTCATTGAACTTCTCATCCGCCCACTCAAGCCCGCGCATTTTCGGCGCAGTGCTGTCCGGTTCGAAATGACTTAGCACGAAGAGCGAACGGCTTCCTTCGTGAAGGTCCAGTTCCGCTACCGCCGCCCCGTTCCTTTCGGTCATTGTTTCTGTGGACCACAGATCCATTCCCGTATCGGCCGTCCTGAAGTGCGCCCACTCGCCAAAGATGCCGACGGTGTGGGAGTCCCTGGCGTAGTTGAATGCCGGATCGCACTCCACGTTGAGCTTTATGTGACCGCGCACCCCGTTGACCATGCGAATGATCGTGTGCTCCTTGCCGGTCTTGTCCCGTCCGCCCAACGGCATGAAGTCGATAACCTCGGCCGCGCCTTCGTGGGACAAGAACCGTGTCACAAGGACGTTGGTCTCCGGCAGGTAGCTCTGCGTCGTCCGCACGTCGTCGCTTTCGGGTGAAATCTTGAATTTGCCGCCCTTTTCGTGGTCCAGGAGGGAGGCAAAAACCGAAGGCGAGTCGAAACATGGGAAGCAGAACCAGTCAATAGACCCGTTGATCCCCACCAACGCGACCGTGTGCAGATCGCCTATTACCCCGTAGTCGCTGATTTGCAGATAGGCCATTTGACTACTTCCCCCGTGGTACTGAATTCCATCGACGAGGTTTGTTCTCTAGTTGTGGTGACCGGCGTTACACAGTGGGACGTGTCAACCCGCCGCGGCCAGGCAGGTGACGGGTGGGGTCTCGAGTCTCAACTCCTCGAATACACCGAGTAGTTTTGCCGCCGCAGCTTCCCATGTCAACGTCTCGGCATGCGCCCTCGCAGCTATGCCCATGTCACGGCGAAGGCGATCGTTGGCGAGAAGCAACTCGATCTTGTCCACGAACGGGCCGGGACAACGCCAGGGGATCAGGTACCCGGTCTCGCCGTCCTTTACCACCGACGGCAGACCGCCCACTCTGGACGCGACCACCGGCGTGCCGCAGGCCGAGGCCTCCAGGGCCGCCAGCCCGAAGCTCTCGTAGTAGGAGGGGAGCACACAGACATCCGCGGCATTGTAGTAGTGGGCCAATTCGCTTTGCGGCACCGTACCGAGGAAGCGGGTCATCTGAGCGATACCCAATTCGCCGGCAATCCTCTTGAGCCGGTCCAATTCCGGGCTGTTCGACGACCCACCGGCGATCAAAAGAGTGACCTTATTCTTGTAGTCGAGGGCAGCCGCGGTCTCGAGGAGTATGTCCACACCCTTAAGCCGCTCGATTCTCCCGACGAAGAGGAGGACCATTTCGCCGTCAAGACCCAGCCTCGCCCGCGCGGCAGCCTGGTCGACTGGACGGAACCGGTGGGTATCGACGCCCGGCGGAATGATGTCGATCTTGCCCGGATCGGCCTGGTAATAGCGGGTTATGGCGTCACGTTCGTGCGGCGTCCAGACCACGATTCGAGTGGCGCCCGAGGCGATCTTGGCCTCCGAGACCGTCCTTATGGGGGCTTCTTGCTCCCCCGGTCGCGCCCGGCGCTTCACTTCGGCCAGCGTGTGAAAACTGGTCACGTGGGGGACGCCCCACAACCGTCCGAGTTTCAGTCCCACAAGGCCGCTCAGCCAGTAGTGAGAGCTGATGAGATCGTAGGCGACGTTCTCTTTGCGCCTGAATGCCAGCAACCGTTCGGTGAACTCCGGCAGCAGCGGGTAGGTCTGGTCCTTGGGTGCGTCGACGGGCCCAGCGTCGAGATGAATCAACCGCGCTCCGGGCGCAAGCTCGATGCATTGCGGATCATCCGGATCGTGGCGGCGGGCGAACACGTCTATCGTGGCGCCCAGCGCGGTCAGCCGCCTCGCCGTTTCCAACACGTAGATGTTCATGCCACCGGCGTCCTGCCCCCCGGCCTGGATCACCGGACAGCCGTGGACGCTTATGGCTGCAATTCTCATTCGCTCTACGCCGACCCGCGGGCGGCGGTCAACCTGTACAAGAGGCGGTCCTGGCCGCCGAGGTGGTACTTGTAGGTCTCGTCTCCGCGCATGAAATCAAACACGGACAGTCCGGCTTCGATCGAACGGCGGATGTTGTAAGCGTGGTTCAACAGACCCGCCGCCAACCGACCGTATGCGGGATCGTACCCGGAGTTGTAAAGGTACTTCGTCCCACAACACACGAAAGATAGTGAAGAAGCTATTCGCACGCCGTCCAACTCCACGAAGCTGAGCCGGGTAATGCCGGTCTCAGCAAGCAACAGCGCGGCGCGGCGGAAAAAACGCTCGCGGTCCGGCGACATGAACTCCGCCTTGTCCGGAGTGCTCTTTCTGTGAAGATCGAAAAAATGGTCCAGGCCTTCTGAAATGGCGGCAGGGTCGCCGACTTCGAAATGCCTGATCTGGCCCGCTCCCTCCAGCCGTCTCATCTTTCTGCGCAGTTCGTGGCGGTTCTTCCTGGTCAGTCCGGCCACGTATTCATCCCACGTGCCCGGCAGAGACAGCCTCGGCGCCACATCTTCCTTCTCGATCGAGACGGTCCACCCCGCTGCCTCGCAAACGGCCGGCAGATATTCGAATGCGGTCGAGTCCTCGGGCAGCGACAGGAATTCGAGCCGTCCAATGCAGGGGTCGCCGGTGAGTTGCCTGATCACCGCGTCCACGTAAACGGGTTTCATGTCCCCGGCGCCGCCTGGACAGATGAAATCGTGGTAGTCGAAGAGGTCGGTCCCGCCGAGGAACGCCGCCGTACCGTTCGACACGTGCAGCGGCGCTATCAGCGCGGCGCTTCCCTCATCATCCCGGACCGACAGCAACTTCAAGTCGCTGCCCGCCGAGTATTCATCCCACCACGTCTTCAGCCACTCGGGGCGGTCTACAAATGTGAACCGGCCAGAACGGCCTGAGACGTCGGGAACCAGGTCGGCAAGAGACTCGAAGGTCTCTTCAGAAACTGCAATTGTGCAGGTCAATCCTTATCCCCCGGGTCGCAGTTGCCGGACAGCGATGTTCAGCCCTTCGGTAGTTGACCAGGACCGGTTGACAACATGGACGCGATTTCCTTTAGGTCCGGCGCTACATACTCTATCTCTACCAGCGCCCGGCTTTCCGCAGTGCCCGGGTCCTTCAGACCGTTCCCGGTCAGTATGCAGACCACCGTTTTGCCCTTCACGTCCACGCCCAATTCCGGCAGTCGCAGGAATCCGGCCAGTGAAGCAGCGGACGCCGGCTCGCAGAACAGCCCTTCGTCACGCGACAGGCGCAGGTAGGCCGAGAGGATCTCTTCGTCGGTCACCACGTCGATGAGACCGCCGGACTCGTCACGCGCCCGTTCGGCCCGTTCCCAACTCGCCGGATTCCCGATGCGTATCGCCGTGGCGACGGTTTCAGGATGCTCGACTCGCTCTCCCAGCACGATGGGCGCCGCGCCCGCAGCCTGGAAGCCCATCATCCTTGGCCGGCTGTTCGCCCGCCCGATTTCTGCGTATTCTCGGAACCCGAGCCAGTACGACGTTATGTTCCCTGCGTTTCCGACGGGCATGCACACCATGTCCGGGGCCTCTCCAAGATCATCCACGATCTCGAACGCAGCGGTCTTCTGGCCCTGGATGCGATACGGGTTGAGCGAATTGACGAGTTCGATGTCCATTATGTCGACCAGACCCATCACGGTCTGAAGGGCGTCATCGAAGCTACCGTCGACCGCCAGTATGCGGGCGCCGTACGCCATGGCCTGGGCCAGTTTGCCCAGCGCAATCTCGCCGGCGGGTACGAGTACGAGAGTTTCCATCCCGTAGCGGGTACCGTACGCCGCGGCTGAAGCGCTTGTGTTGCCCGTAGAGGCGCATATGATCCTCTCCCGGCCGGTTTCCAGCGCGTGGGCGATGGCCATTACCATTCCGCGGTCCTTGAACGAACCGGTCGGATTGCACCCTTCGAGTTTGAAGTACAGGTCGTCGCAGCCCAGCGACGGTCCTACGACGCGCGACCGGACGAGCGGCGTATCGCCCTCGCCCAGCGTCACATTCGGCGTGGACTCGGTGACCGGCAGCAAGTCCCGATAACGTTCTATTACGCCTGCGAACATCCCCAATTGGTTCATGCTCCGCAGCGCGCGGGACCCTGGGCGGCCTCCCTGGGCCTAACTGGAATAGCTCTCGACCCGTATCAGGTTGTCGAGCTTGTCAACGACATCGAGGTCCCGCAATTGGGCTGCAGCATGCTGAATGTTAGCTTCCCTGGCCGTGTGCGTCATTATCACCAAGTCGGCAGTGCCCCTGATTTCGTCGTTGTCCATCTGGAGCACCGAATGGATGCTGATGGCATGCTGCCCGAGGATCCCGGCTATCTTTGCAAGGACACCGGCCCTGTCGATTGCCGAGATTCGCAGGTAATACTGCGAGGCATGCGTGCTCATGGGCAGAACATTGAGGGCAGGGATTGAGGCGTCGTGCCTGCGCGGGGCGGTCTGACCGGTACGCATATCTCTGACGACGCGCCACACGTCGCCCAGGACCGCGCTGGCGGTGGGCTCAGCTCCCGCTCCCCTGCCCTGCAGCCACAGCGGCCCGACGAGGTCACCCTCCACTTCCACGGCATTCAACACGTCATTGACGTTTGCCATCGGCACTTCCAGGGGCACCATCGCGGGGTGGACCCTCACCAGGAGGCCATCGTCAGTCCTCTGCGCCGCGGCCAGCAGTTTTATGGTGTATCCCAGTTGCTTCGCGTAATCGAAATCTCGCGCGCCTACCCCTCGGATCCCTTCCCTGTGGATGGACTCGTACGGCACGCGTGTCCCGAACGCCAGCCAGGCGAGTATCGAAATCTTGTAAGCGGCGTCGAACGATTCCACGTCGCTCGTAGGGTCGGCCTCGGCGTATCCGAGTGACTGCGCCTCTTTCAGGGCGTCCTCGAATTGCGCTCCCTCGGCCGCCATTCTCGTGAGAATGTAGTTGGTGGTGCCGTTGATTATTGCCCTGAGGCTTCGAATCCTGTTGGCGACCAGGTCATTCGTGAGGGGTCCCAGGATCGGTATGCCGCCGCCGACGCTGGCCTCGAAGTAGAGGCTCACTCCTTTTTCCATGGACAGGCCGACAAGCGAATCTCCGTGTTTCGAAATGACCTCTTTGTTCGCCGTGACGACGTGCTTTCCGTTCCGAAGAGAACGCTCGATCAGCGTGCGGGCCGGTTCCTCACCGCCCATTAGTTCGACGACTATGCCGGCGCCCGGGTCATCCACCACCTCGTCCGGGTTGGTAGTCAAAACGCCGCGTGCCAGGTCGACTGGGCGTTTTCGGTCCGGGTCACGCACGGCGGCGCGGCGCAATTTCAGGTGGGCGCCGTTGGAGCCGGGCCTGGTAGCGCCTTCCACGAGGGCCGCCGCGACAGCGGAACCGACTACACCGAGCCCGAGGAGCCCCACGCCGATCTGGCCGGGAGCTTCGGCCTCGTCACGGGACCTGTCTGTCACTGTGACTGGAACCCGGCGCCAAAGCCGCCCAAGCCGGGTATTCCCTGTTCGGGCGTTGGAGTGGGCCTGATAGACGCTATTGCGACCTGCCTGTTCACCCAGGCGTATATGCGGTCGTTCAACTCCATGTACAGGTCGAATTCACGGCGGTGGTCATTCAGGAAGTTGGTCAACGCGTTGTCGGCCAGGATTTCGAAGTGGTCATCGGTGACTTCACGCGCCTCGGAGCCCTCAGTTACGACATATACGACGATCTGCCTGGTCTCCGAGTCGAGTTGGGGCGGGCTCGGCTCCCCGAACGCTAGCAGGCGTTCACCGTCCTCATTCACCCCAAACAGCATTCGGTCCAGGGTGGGGTGCACGTCTTCCGGGAACCAACCGACCTCGCCACCCGTACGGGTAACGGCTGGATCGACTGAGTACGCCTTCGCCACTTCATCGACCGGCGCTCCGCCTTCGATCGTCCTGATAACCCGTTGGAGGTCCTGGTCTCCGGTTTCCGGCAGTCTGATCTCGTAGAGGCGCACGTGGGGAACAATGCGCGGCACGTCGGTAGCGATGTGGGCTCGCACCTTGTTCTTGAAGACTTCCTTCCGGACGAATTCCCAGTACACCTCTTCCGACAGGCCGACGTTATTCAGGAACTGGCGCTTTCGCTCGGCAAGACTCGCCTGGTACTGCTCGCTCTCGCGTTCCTCTATGTCCTTTGGGTTCATTTGCAGCAGGAATTCGACCTCCAGGTCAACCTCGTCAGGAGTCACCGAAATCCCCAACCGGGGCGCCAGCTTGAAGGCGATCTCGTTGTCCTGGATCACCTGCAACGCCTCGAAGAGCGACGTTCCCAATTCAAACTGTCCGCCGACCTCCTCCGTCAACCTCTGGCGAAACCTGATGAAGTCCACCACGTCGCCGCGGGTGTAGGTGGAATCTTCGACGCGGACCGCCACCTCTCTGGGAGGCAACGTGAAAGTCTTGACGAATGCGTAGATAGGGAACGCAAGCAGCGCTACAAGCAGGACTGCGCCGCCGATTATCCACGGCCTGGAACGCAGCTTCGACCGGCGTTGTTCCGCCAGGAGTTCCTTGCGGCCCGGACCTCTTCGGGTGATGCTGCGGGTGCCCGGGTCGTATTGGTCGGGAAGGACCTCTTCCTGTTCCGGGCGGCCCTCATTCTCTGTCAATGATCAGCCTCCAGCGGTGACTTGAGGTGTTGGGCGTTCCACGTCTCGGACCACAATGATCAACTCGAAAACGGAATATGGGCAGAACGCGGCAGGCTTCAGACTTTCGCCTCTTCGCTAACGTCGGATTCGGTCTCGCCCTCGGGTTGTGCTACGTCGGCAGGCGCCGCCGCGGATGCAGGCGCCGCCTCTTCCCGGGTAGCTACAGGAGTGCCCGCGTCCTCAGCAGGCGGGCTTTCAACCGCCTCGGAGTCTGCTCCATCGGTCGGTTGCTCCGCCGATTCAACAGCCACCGCCGCCCCTGCGGACCCTGCGGACTCGGCCGGGGCCTCGCCTTCAGACGGTCCGTCAGCTACCTCGGCGGCTGTACCGTCGGATTCTGTTTCAGCAGCGTCCGCCGGTGTGCGCGGGGCAAGCATGTTGGTCACGCGGGTGTGGTCGGGAGAGTACGGCAAAAGGGCCATGAACCGGGCCTTGGCGATGGCTCGCCGCACCATGCGTTGATGCTTGGCGCACGTGCCGGTCTTCTTGCTCGAGTCGATCCGCGCTCGATCGGATATGTAACGCCTCAGGCGGTTAACGGCTTTGTAGTCGACCGAATCGACGTGGTCCACGCAGAAGTTGCATACGCGTCTGCCGCGCCTGAAGCTGCGCCGGCCGCCTCGGAACTGTCCGCCCGAGCCTCCGGGTCCGCGGGATGGGCCGCCGCCCTGGCCGCGCGGACGCGCTCCGCCCGACGGGGGCGCAGAGGACCGGGAACCATCATTTGTTCGGGGTTGAGTCTGGGAAGTAGTCATGGGAATGGCTTATCCGGCATCCGGGACCGGCATTCGGTCCTCCATTTGGGACAAAATCTGGCTTACCAGGGCAGGTCCTCGACCCCCTCAGCCTCTTCTTGCGGGGGAGACGCCGACATCCTGGAGGACCTTCCCTGGAAGTTGCCGCCGTCGTCACCTCCGTACGACTGACCGGGCCGGTCCAGGAACTGCACATTGTTTGCGTTCACTTCAAGGGAGGTTCGTGTCTGTCCGTCTGAACCAATGTACTGGCGGCTTCTGAATCTCCCGTCCACGTACACCTTGCTGCCTTTGACGACGTATTGGTTGACCGTTTCAGCCAGCCGACCCCATGCCGAAACCCTGAACCATTCCGTTTCTTCTAAAACATCTCCGTCTCGCCTGCTGCGGTGGTTGACCGCCAACGTGAAGTCGGTCACTGCCGCGCCGCTGGGCGTGTAGCGCATCTCGGGATCGCGGCCGACGTTGCCGATCAGTAGGATTTGACTCATGCTCAATTTGACATCACTCTGCTACTCGGCCTTCGCCGTTGCTGCCTCCGCTCCCTCTTTCGATTCCACCTCATCTGCCCTGACCAACAGGTGCCGCTGCACCGTCTGATCGGCGGTCATTTGGCCGTCGATCCGTACCGCGCCCTCCGGTTCGACCGAAAACGTGGCGACGTAGTAAGTGCCCTCAGTCTGCTTGTTGATCGGGTACGACAGATTGCGTCGGCCCCATAATTCGGCCGAGTGCACTTCACCGCCGTTATCGGCGATCAACGCCTTGGCGCGGTCGGCCGACGCTTCGCAATCTTTGTCCGAAGCGTCGCCCGCAAGAATCCAAAGTAGTTCGTATCGGCGCATGTTCACCTGCTCGGGATCCACTACTCCCAAACTTAGTCACTTTACCACAGGGAAGGCCCTTACCCGGTCGGTTCTGACACTCCGTTCGTGTGTTCGATCGACGATTCAGGAATCGCCGGGCGCCTCGAATTTCGAGGCAAAGGCCGCCACGTCGAGCCTGATGGCATCTTGCCGGTCCGGCCGGTCCATCGCCCTGAGGGCCTCGACGATGTATCCGCCGACCTGCTCCATGTCTGCCGGCCTCATGCCGCGGGTCGTCACGGCCGGGGTGCCGACGCGGATTCCGCTCGTAATCCTCGGCGGTTCGGGGTCGAAGGGAATCGAGTTCTTGTTGACCACCAGACCCGCCGACTTGAGCGCATCCTCAGCCTGCGCGCCCGTCATGCCAAGCGGCCGCACGTCTACGAGCATCATGTGATTGTCCGTGCCGCCCGACACGATCCTCAGGCCGCCCGCGGCCAGGGCGGAGGCGAGCGCCTGTGCGTTGTCCACGACGAGGGCGACGTAGGCGCGGAATTCGGGGCGCAACGCCTCCCCAAAAGCGACCGCCTTGGCCGCGATGGCGTGCATCATCGGGCCGCCCTGCACGTTCGGAAATACCGCGCTGTCGATGCGCCGCCGCAGTTTCGAGCCGCACAGGATCAACGCGCCCCTGGGACCCCTGAGCGTCTTGTGCGTCGTACTCGTCACCACGTCCGCATACGGGACCGGATCGGGGTGAATGCCGCCCGCTATGAGACCGGCGATGTGGGCCATGTCGACGAGAAGACGCGCGCCGGATGAATCGGCGATTTCCCGAAACCGTTCGAAGTCGATCTTCCGCGGGTAGGCCGTGGCGCCGGCCACGATCAGCCTGGGCTGAAACTCGGCCGCCAGGCGGGCCACCTCGTCATAGTCGATGGTCTCGGTTTCAGGGTCCACACCGTAGTGGATGAATTCGTACAGCTTGCCCGAAAAGTTGACGTCCGAACCGTGAGTCAAATGCCCACCCTGGTCCAGCCGCATGCCCAGCACGCGGTCGCCCGGCTTGAGCAGGGCAAAGTAGGCGGCCATGTTTGCCTGCGCCCCGCTCACCGGCTGAACGTTCGCGTGTTCGGCTCCAAACAGCGCTTTGAGCCGGTCGATGGCCAACTGTTCGACGACGTCCATGTTCTCGCAGCCGGCGTAGTACCGGCGGCCCGGATAACCCTCGGCATACTTGTTAGTCATGACCGAACCCGTGGCCTCCAAAACAGCGGCGCTGGCGTAGTTTTCGGAGGCGATCAGGACGACTTCATCGATTTGCCTCCGGCGCTCGTTTTCGAGCGCAGCCGCTATTTCAGGGTCTTGCGTTCGCAGGTCCGACATGCAGATCATCCGATTCGATTCATGAAGTCGTTCAAGTCTAAGCGACACTTATATCGCCACGCTCGTTAGCGTAGGTATATTGATGCGCGGTCTTTTGTGATTACGTGGCTCTGCCCAATTGGCGGCGCTGGACACGTGGACAGGTTTCGACAAGGACAAACGGAAGGGAACAGCAACGCTCGATGGAGATTTTCGAGGAAATTCCGGAACGGGCCATGGTGGTCTTCGCTCACCCCGACGACGCAGAACTCGGCGCAGGCGGGACCGCGGCCACGTGGGCACGCGCCGGATGCGAGATCAGCTACGTCCAGTGCACGTCCGGGAGCAGCGGCAGCAACGACCCGGCCATGACCTCCAGCGAGATAGTCCCCATACGCGCGTCGGAACAGCGCGCCGCCGCGGATGTGATCGGCGTCAAGAACCTGGTGGTGCTGGACCATCCCGATGGGGAACTCGAAGCTGACCGGACATTCCTGGGTGAGGTGGTAAGGGCTATCCGCCAATATCGCCCCAGCGTCGTGCTGTGCCACGACCCTCACAGGTTCTCGGGATTCAATCACCGCGACCATCGCAGCGTCGGTATCACCGTCATGGACGCCATATATCCCTATGCCCGCGACCACCTGCACTTTCCCGAACACATCAGAGACGGTCTGGAGCCGCACAAGGTGAGGCACCTCCTGTTTTGGGGCGCCGACTCCCAGAACACCGTTGTAGACACTTCCAGCGGGATGGATGTGCAGCTCAAAGCGCTCTCCCAACACGAAAGTCAGATCCCGGGACTCCGGCACGGGTCGGAGACCGAAAAGCGAATGAGAGAGCGCAGGCGCGAAAACGCCGAGGGGTTCCCGTTCGAGTACGCGGAGAGGTTCCGGCGGATCTCAGTTCGAAGATAGAAACGCTGCCCGAACCGGCACGCTGTGGTCGTCAGGCGAGAGAGAGGCCGCGCACGACCCGGATGAACAGGCTGACCACGGGTTCCAGCAGATACCGCAGGCGCAACGTGCCCAGGACAACCAATACGCCAACGGCCGCGCCGCCAAAGATATCGGTCGGATAAAAGACACCCGCGTACACCCTCGAAAACCCGTAGGCCAGCGATCCAACCGCCAGCCATACGGCGAAATGTCTGCTCACGGGCCACAGCGCCGCCGCGGCCGCGAAACCGATGGCCACCGGATTGGCAGGAAACGATGGATCGGTCGCACGGTAGAACAGCAGGTTTATTTCGTCGCCCAATGCTACATAAGGCCTGGGGCGGTCCCACACTGAATTGATCCCAAATACGGCAAGGTTCGAGAAACCTATCGAACTCATCCCCACCAGCGAAGCGACCTGGTATCGCGAACGCTCGAGATGTGTGCGGCCGGCAAACCAGACCGCGACCACCGCCGTGGAAAACAACAACGGCATGAGGTAGTCGCTCGACAGGACCTTCAGCAGATCGTCGATCAACTGGACCTTGCCGGACAGGCCGTTGAGCCACAGCACGATATTGGTGTCGAACGCGTTCACGAGCGCAGCTTCCCGGCAATCCACCCGAAAATGCTCCGCGGATGACGGGCGAGCTCATTCGCGGCGTCGGTCTTGATGGTGCCGCGTAGGTCAGCGAAGGATGTTCTGAGAGATGAGAGAAACGGACGCGATGCCAGCCCCTCCAGGCCGGTCTGCTGTCCCATTGCCTCGGGCGTTGTTGATGGCGGAATCAGCCGCAGCATCACCGTGCCGCCCGCCAGCGACGCGATCATCGCCAGCGCCATGGCGATAGGAAACCACCTCGCATGGTCCGTCCCGGACATCCCACCGTCCACGTCGTTTACATTCCGTGCCGCGCCAAGGTCCGACCACGCGGCCCTGCCCCACTCCCTTTGCGTCGAGTCGGACACGACCGAACCTGCCGCCCACGGACCGTCGATCCAAAGCGGCATCAGGTAGAAGATCACGACGCCTGCGACGATCAGGACTCCGCCCAGTATTCGCGTGGAAATGCGGCCCGGCAGGATCATCATGCCGCGAATCCCGGGTATCGAAACGGCAATCTGGAGCGCGCCAAGCACCACCAGGAACGCCATGACGAGGTACTGGCGGCCGATCTGTTCAGTGATGATGTCTGTTGCAGGCGGCAATGGCAGGACTCACTCGTACAAGCGGCGCGGTCCAGTCAAATCAGGTCACCGCGCCCGTGGCATCTACCACTCACCCACGCGGGCCCTTTGCAAAAATCCCTCTCCCTTGTAGGAGACCTTTGCAAAACCCCCTCTCCCAGCGGGAGAGGGTTGGGGTGAGGGAGAATCGCATATTGGGAGTAGGCCCTAGAATCCTCGATGCCCCGGTAAGTCTGGGGTTACGCAAAGGTCTCCTCGGGAGAAAAAACACCCCGGATGCGACGCTACGTGCAGGCTGCCCCGAGCCTAGTTCCCCCGGGGAACAACCGGCGTGCACCATTCCATGTACCGCTCGTTGTTGCCGGTGACCGCGTCGGCGTAGATCTCCTGGAGCTTTTCGGTCATTGAGCCAATATCGCCTGTTCCAATCTTGCGGTTGTCGAGCTCGCCAACCGGCGTCACGTGAGCCGCGGTACCCGTCAGGAAAACTTCGTCGGCCAGGTAAAGCTCACTCCGGTGAATGCTTCTCTCGACCACCTCGGTCCCGAACTCCTCTCTGATTAGGGTCATCACCGAGTCTCGAGTAATGCCAAGCAGGCAGTTGTCCGTCTCCGTTGGCGTGGAGACGCGGCCGTTCTGCACCAGAAAGAGGTTTTCGCCGCTGCCCTCGGACACCGTCCCGTCATTGTTCAACAGGATCGCCTCGTCATAGCCGGCGGCTACCGCCTCGGTCTTGGCGAGAATACTCGTCGTGTAGAGACCGGTGATCTTCACCCCCGTGGGTAGCATCGTGTCTTCAGGCCGCCGCCACGAAGACGTCTGGCAACGGATCGCCGAGTCCGAGTCGATGTATGCGCCGAACGGCACGATGATGACGCAAAAGTTGTCTTCCAACTCGTGGAGCTTGAGGTTAGCGACCAACTCCTGGCTCTTGAAGGCGAGCGGGCGGATGTAGACGTCCTCGCGATAGCCGCAGCGTTCCAGGAGATCGACCGTGATCTGGCACATGTCGTCGGGGGTGTACGGCAGTTCCATCCGCAGGATGCTCGCGCCCCGATGCAGGCGCTCGTAGTGCTCGCGCAAGCGGAAGATGTAGGACTTGCCGTGAGCCGCATTCCAGTTGCCGCGGATGCCCTCGAATACGGCCGTGCCGTAGTGCAACGCATGAGTCATTACACCGACACGTGCATCGGCGAGCGGGACCTGCTTTCCACCAAGGAACGCGTACGCTTCTGGCGCCATCCTGGGGCCTCCGGTTGAATCTTTCTGGCTGGGTTACCGATTCCGGTTACTGCGAACCTGGCGGTTCGGGAGCAAGGCAATTATACGGGCCGTTATACGACCCTGAACGCGGTCCTCAGCCGGGCTCGACCAGGTGCTCGTCGATGTATTCGAAATTGATGTCCTCGCCCAGTCCGGGCCGGTCGGGCATTGGAATGTTCCCCTCGGAGTCCATTGGATCGATGATGCTGTTCAGGTACCCGGGCACTTCGTCATAGTCGATGAACGGGTGCAGCAGCCCGCGTTCGTACCAACGCCCGTTGAACATGGCGCCCAGTACGGCCAGGTTGCCGGGTCCGCCGCCATGAATTTCGCACGCGATCCCGTGCGCCTCCGCCAGATGGGCCACCTTCATGCTCGGGCCGATCCCGCCGACGTCGCTCACGCCGGTACGGGTGATGTCCGAGGCCTCCCTCACTATCCACTCTGCCCTTGTCCGGAACTTCCCCTGCGCCATCTCGGGACCCAGGACGGGAATGCTGAGCTCCTTCGCCAGCCACACGTACGACGATGTCGAATGCTCGTCCATCGGCTCTTCGTACCAGTAGTAGTCGAGCTTTTCCAGTTCCCTCCCGATGTACCACGCGTCCTCCCGGCTGTACCAGTGATTTGCGTCCAGCATTAGCGGCAACTCCGGGCCAACCGCTTCCCGCACAGCCGCGCAGGCCTTCACGTCCATTTTGGGGTCGGGGGCCCAGGACACCGGCGGCATCCAGGTGTGCAGCTTGATCGCCTGGTATCCCCGCTTGACCAGCCATTCGGCGAATCTGCCGTAGTCCTCCGGCGTAGCCAGCCCGCCCTCCATCTCGTCCCCGCACATCGTGGACCCGTAGGCAGGCACCTTGTCCCGGTAGCCTCCGAGCAGCTTCCAGACTGGCAAATCCAGTTTCCGGCCCACGAGGTCCCACAGTGCCATCTCGACAGGCGCCATCACGCGGTCTGTCAGGAGTTCGCCGGAACCGCGCTGCCTCTTGTACAGGCCCTGCCATATCAGTTCGCGATCGTGCGGATCGCGGCCGATCAACTCCGGCTTAACGTATTGGTCGAGCACCGCCTGGCGGGCCGATCCAACCGGGCCGAAGCAGTAGCCTTCCGACCCATCGTCGGCGGTGATGGTTATCAACGCCTGCAGGGCGTCGTGCTCAGGTCCGGGGTGGCTGTGGCCCTCGCTGTCTCGGACCTGTTTCGACTTGTAGGTAAAGACCTTCACGCCGATGTCGACGATCTTCATCGGAGAACTCCTGTTGCTAAAAAAACGATCGGTTCGCCGGCCCAGTGCTCATAACTCGCACGCGGTCAGCGACTTTAATTGAATAGCCTCAGCAAGGGTATGCCAATTTCCGGTCCCGGGTGCAAATGGAAGCAGGGCCAAGGCGCGCCCGCGCGAGCCTGCCTTCATCAGAAATTAGCTTGGCCAGCCCCAACTCCGTCGTACAGGGAAAACCGGTAACCATGGTGGGGTGTGGGCCGGGGCACGCCCATCGTGTTCAACTCCCAACCGCCACCCAACACCTCACTTTCATCACCTCGTGCGGCCCTATCAAGGCCATTAGTGACTCCTTAATGATCAACGGCGGGACCGCAATGTGGGACTTAACGAATGGGTTTTGTGTCAGCATCTATGGTTCAATATGGTATGTATATGATTCACCGGTCTACGATGTGTATTGATGGTTGAACAGCAACGCAGCCCCAACGGAAACACCGCAGAGGTGACCAATGGGGACGAAGGGAATACCGCACCCCCGGGCCGCATGCCCATCCGCATCCTCGTTTCATGGGCGCTGATAGGCCTGTCGATCGCCGTTGGCCTGAGCGCGGCCGGGTTGTGGTTGGTCCAGCGGCAAGGGCCTTCTGCGGCGCGGGTCGAAGTCATCATTCCTACGCCCGCGCCCATCGTCGTGCACGTATTGGGCGCCGTACGGACCGAGGGCGTTTACAGCCTGCCGCCCGGCTCGAGGATTGCGGACGCTATCGACGCGGCGGGCGGAGCTACCTCCGGCGCCGATTTGTCTCGGCTCAATCTCGCAGCCCGCGCCCCGGATGGCGCCCGTTTACACGTTCCACACGTAAACGACATCGTGCCTGACGCCTCAATTACCGGGACGACGGAAGACCGCCCGGAGACCACCAGCGACTCCGCACCTGCTCCCGGCGACTTCGTGGACCTGAACACCGCGGGACTGTCAGGTCTCATGTCACTCCCCGGCATCGGCGAAAAACGGGCGGCAGCGATCATCCAATTCCGCGAACTTAATGGCCTGATCGAATCGGTCGATGACCTCCTCGAAATCGACGGCATCGGCCAGGCGACCGTCGACAAAATCCGACCGTCCGTGGTGCAACAGTGAAGCTCGTGGCGGCGGCCGCGGCGTTTCTTGTTGGTACCGCCGCCGCCCTGGAATTCGGCCTCGCCCCCAGCCTGAAAATCCCCGCGGCTGCGTTCTATCTCCTGCTCGCGGCTACGTCAGTCGGCGTCGCCGGCGCCCTGCTGGCGAGGCGCCATGTGGGCGTCGCGCTGCTGGTGATCATCGCCCTGTTGGGCGTGTGGCGGGGCGGACACGCGGCGGCCGTCGACGCGCCGGGGCAGTGGCGCGGCGTCCCGGAATCTCCCGGCGTCGTGACGGTCGAAGGAGAATTGCTGACCGATCCGGCGCCGTCCAACTTCAACACCCGCCTCCGTCTTGACGTCGCCGCCGCGACTGTGGACGGCGAGCGTAATAACGCGTTCTTCAAAGTTGATGTGTACGCGAACCGGCTGGTCGACAATACCCGCTCCGGCACAACCGCCAGGCCGGTCAACGGCTTCCGATACGGAGACCGCTACATCGTCACGGGACGTTTCGACCCTTCCCGGGGAACCGGCGAACCGGTGGCAGGCAGGGTCGCGGCGTCAACCGTCATCCTGATCGGGAACGACGGCGGGAATCCCGTCCGCAGGTGGCTCGCATCCATGCGCCAATCCCTCGCGGCGTCCGTCGAACGTTCGGCAAGCGGAGCGGGCGCCGACCTGGGCGTCGCATTGACCACCGGTCTCCGCGGCGGCCTCGACAAACAGCTTGTCGACAACTTCCGGGCCGCCGGCACCGCACACGTCCTCGCAATATCTGGGCTGCACATCGCATTGGTGGGAGGCCTCGCCTTTGGGATAGGGGCATTCGCGCTGGGCAGAAGGCGACAGTTGTACCTGCTGCTGCCGCTGGCGGCCGTGTGGGGTTACGCAGCCCTGGCCGGGTTCTCTCCGTCGGTGACCAGGGCCGCCATCATGGCCAGCGCGTACCTGCTGGCGCGGGCCATGGGCAGACAGCGGTCAGCGCTGCCTGCCATAGGACTGGCGGCAGGGCTGATGGTGGCCGTGGACCCGGCCATTCTGGGTTCCGTCTCGTTCCAGTTGAGCTTCGCGGCGGTCGCCGGGATAGCGCTGTTGGCAACGCCTTTACATGACCTGTTCCATCGCGGAATCGAGAAGGCAACGGGGGCCGAATCCAAGTCGAACGCAATCGTAAACCCCCTGGTCGCCATGGTGGCAATGTCGATAGCCGCCACGATCGCAACGGCGCCGCTGGTCGCCTTTTACTTCGGAAGGGTCCCCACCTGGAGCGTTCCGGCAACGACATTCGTGCTTCCCGTCTTGCCAATGACCGTTGTCCTCGGCGCATTGACGGGGCTGGCCGGGCTTGTCAACGAACAGCTTGGAGTCTTATTTGGGTGGCCGCTGTGGATTGCAGGCAGTTACATGTCGGGAGTTTCGGACCTCTTCGCCAACCTGGGGCCGGACCTCTTCGAATCTGCGGCGTGGTCGTCCCCGGCTGCCATCGCGTACTACGTGTGCGTAACGGCTTTCCTGGCCCGAAAGCACATCCGGTCGGCCATCGTCTCGCTTAGGGAACAGTTGGTCCCAGCGCCCGGTCGCGCCGGACTGCCGACGCCGCCATTGTGGCTTGCCGTCGCTGCTGTGGCGGGCGCCGCTACCGGCCTCGCACTGGCTCTCACATCCTCGCCGCCGAACATGCTGCGGGTAACGTTCTTTGAAATCGACCGCGGCCACATGACCCTCATCGAGACACCAACCGGCAACCGGGTATTGATCGACGGAGGACGCGACGCCGAAGAGGCGGTTAGAAGGCTGGAATCTCACCTACCATTCTGGGACAGATCGCTCGATCTCGTTTTACTGACCCACCCCGACGTCGACCACGTAGGCGGCTTGCAGGCGGTGATGGAACGGCTCGACGTGGGACTGCTGATGGAGTCGCCGGTGGACCACCAGAGCCAGACCTACGCGGCTTGGAGAAGCATCGCCGACGCTCATCCGAACAGGACCGTCGCCGACCCCGGCCAGGTCGTCGCGCTGGACCACGGAGTAGCGCTGCACGTGCTCCTCGCCAGGCGGGACAGCACGGGCCTGTCGATCAACGACGCGTCGGTCGTCACAAAGCTGACGTACGGCGACGTTTCGATGTTGCTGCCCGGGGACATTTCCAGGATCTCGGAATACATATTGCTGGAGGCCGGCGTGGACTTGAGGTCAACGGTGCTCCAAGTGCCACACCACGGCAGCGACACGTCTTCTACAGACGCGTTCCTCCAGGCCGTGGACCCGGCGTTCGCGATCGTCCAGGTCGGCAACCGCAACCCCTTCGGCCATCCCTCGCCAGAGGTCATGACGAGGCTTTCTGCACACGTTCCGGAGCAGCAGGTGGTGGTCACCCGGGAAGCCGGAACGGTGACACTCGAGTCCGACGGCGAGCGCCTGTGGGTGAAATCCGCGAATTGACCCGCGGATCAGAAACCCGTTGACAGGCGGAACTCAGGGACGCCCTCCCATCTCGATCCGCCCTGCTCCCTCAGCACCGCGATGCGCTTCACCACGTCGGGGTTAGCAAGGCCCCAGGGGGCCTGGCCGTTCAGTATTCTCACCGCGTTCTCAGCCCAGCGCCTTGATCCCTCAACTCCGGAAACGGGCGACGCGCCGGCAACGTGCGGCGTGATCGTGAGGTTTGGCAGGTTCAAAAGCGGACTTTCGGCGTCGACCGGCTCAACCTCCGTCACGTCGAGCCCACAAGCCGCAATTTGCCCGGTCGAAAGCGCCTCAGCGAGCGCCGATTCGTCAATGACCGGGCCGCGGGACGTGTTCACAATCACAGCGGTGGGCTTCATCTTTGCGAACGTCTCCCGACCGAAAATGTGCCGCGTGCTCTCGGTGAGCGGCATGTGGACGGATATGAAGTCAGACTCCTCGACCAGTTCGTTGAATTCGACGAGTTGCACGCCGGACAGGTCGGCCACGGTCTGAGGCGTGAACGGGTCGTGGGCGATGATCCGGGCGGGACCGAAACCGCGAATCCTGGACGCGAACGCCTGGCCGATGTTGCCGAATCCGGCGATGCCCACCGTGTTGCCCGCAATCCTCTTCAGGTCAGATCTGTTGCGAGTCATTTCACCCGGCCGGTCGCTCCATGCGCCCGCCTTGACCTTCTCGTTGAGCGGTGGAATCTGCCTCGTTATCGAAAGCAGGAGGGCCATGGCGTGATCGGCTACCTCCGACGTGTTGACACCCGGCGAGTTGCACACGCAGATGCCCAATTCCGTTGCCGCCTCGAGGTCCACCGAGTCGACCCCAACACCGTTGCGGCAAATGACCTTCAGCTTGGGCAGCGCTTCCAGTATCCGGCGGTCGGTCAACGGGCGAATCGCGACGAGGATGCCGTCAGCGTCCCGCGCCGTCTCGATCACCTCTTCGGCAGTCCTGCAAGCACGCTTCACCACCTCCACGCCGGCGCTCTCAAACACCTCCATGACCACCGGGGTCACGTCCGATTCCGATGTAATTGCAACTTTCATTGACACGTGTTCACAAACTCCCTGCGGCCGGCATTAGACCGCCGCGGCTGACCCTCAAGACCGGTCCTGCAAAACCAATTGGCGCTTGGTCGAAAAAGATACACCCGGTCGGGCAATCGTGCAGGGAATAGTCCGAATCCAAATATCGTCAGAGCCCTCCCAACACTTAGAATCCGTCAAACAACCACCACCTAGAGGATCAACCCCCATGCAACAACGGGAAACCGAAGCGCGAAATTCCGGCAGACTTGCGGTGTTTCTCCATCCGCGGGAGGTGGGCGTCATCGCCGCCGCGCTGACATGGGCGCGGACCGACCTGGCTTTCGCCAAGCGATTGCTCGCCGAGCAGGCGCCCGAGCACGTCCGTGCCGAGGTGCCAGAAGAACTGTTCACCAACTGGGCCGATCTTCTCGAGTCGGCCCACCAGGTGTTGGTCCTGCACTCCCTCTCGGACTGCCAGGAACGATCGGACGACGAAGCCAAAGAGCAGGTCGAATCGTCCATCCGCGAGCTGATCGAACAGGCCCACCAGGCTCAGCAGATCACCAACGTCGTCAGGGCCGCGGTGCTTACCGGGGACATGTAGAAAGCCAGGTTGGGCCCGTCCGGCATCCGGTCCGGCCCCGCTCAGCCTCCCACCTACCCGCCGTGCTTGAATGGTTCAAGCGCCATTACCAACGCCGAACTCGCCGGGACCGGTATCCCCATCTCGCGGCCCATCCTGACCACCGCGCCCAGCAATTCATCCACCTCCAGCGGCTTGCCGGATTGCATATCGGCCTGCAGGGACGACTTGAAGTGCTCGGCCTCTTCCGCCGCCGCCTCAAACCGTTCGTCGACCACGTCTGGTGGGAAGTCGATCCCCCGCGCCTTGCCGACCGCGACTATCTCTTCCATCACGGTCCTGATCGTCGCCGTCCCCTCAGGCCAACTCAGGGCCTCCGCCAGCGACGAACGCGAGACCGTCATCGCCGTGCCAATCGCAGCCACGGCCACCAGCTTGGTCCACAGCGTCGACGCGATGTCGGAGCTTACGGCGACCTGTATGCCCGGCCGGTCGAGCAGGGACTTGATCGCCACTGCCCGATCGCTCATCGTCCCGTCGCGTTCGCCAAATTCGATGCGCGCCGCGGAGCCGGTCTGTTCGATGTGCCCGGGGGCCATGATGGCGGCCTCGATGTAGGTTGCGCCCTGGAGCACTCTTTCCCACCCGAACACGTCGGCCAGCGTTTGACCGCTCGTCACCCCATTCTGGACGGTCAGGACGGTTGTCTCGTCACCGACCATCGGCCTGAGCATCGGCACAGCCTCGTCGTTTGAGTAGAGCTTCGTGCAATGAAGGACCAGGTCGACCGGACCAACCTCACCCGGATCGTCGGTGGCTTCCGGGCTGACGTTGAACTCGCCCCAGTGGCTGTCGACGTTGAGGCCTGCACTGCGAATCGCGTCACGATGGGCGCCTCTGCATATGAGGGTCACGTCGACTCCGTCCTTCGCAAGCACACCCCCGTAGTACCCGCCCACCGCGCCGGCGCCCATAACTGCGACTTTCATTTGATGCTCCAAAATCCCGTTGTTTCTACCGCGACCGCCTAGAATGTTCTTTGGCGAATGAGCGGATCGCCGGATTATCTCACTGGACCCGCGTTGTCCGCGCCCCACGCGAGTCCGCTCTCAAGGAATCTGCAACGCATGGCCGCTCCCAGCGACCCAGAACTATCCTCCTCGGCCATTTCAGCGGAATTGGCAACGCGGGCCGATGGGCGCGCTCCGGACCAACTGCGACCGGTGAAAATCACACCTGGCTTTATGCCGAAGGCTGAAGGATCTGCGCTGATTGAGATGGGAGACACGCACGTCATCTGTACCGCCACGGTTTCGCCTGGCGTTCCCCGCTGGCGCAGGGGCAGCGGAATGGGATGGGTTACCGCCGAGTACGCCATGCTGCCCAGGTCCACCGACGAACGGGTCCGACGAGAGGTCGCCAGCGGACGACCATCCGGAAGGACCCAGGAAATACAGCGTCTGACCGGCCGAGCCCTGCGATCAGTAACGGACATGGCGGCCCTGGGAGAAAACACGGTGATCATCGACTGCGACGTGCTACGCGCCGACGGCGGCACCCGGACCGCCGCCATAACGGGCGGATACGTGGCGCTGCACGCGGCCTTCGAATTGCTTCGTCAGAGCGGAGCGGTCAAGTCGTTGCCGTTGACTCAACAGGTGGCAGCGGTCAGCGTTGGCATCGTGAACGGCACCGAATTGCTGGACCTAACCTACCCGGAGGACTCATCGGCAGACGTCGACCTCAACATCGTCATGACCGGAGACTCCAGGTACGTCGAGGTGCAGGGCACCGCCGAACAGGAACCCTTCGACGGCCGGCAGCTGGACCGCCTGCTGGAACTTGGCAGGATGGGCGTCGAGGTGCTCCTGGAGGCGCAAAGGGCTGCCCTGGGCATTCAAGAATGAACGAAACGAATAGGCAACTGCTGATCAGCGTGATTGGCCGCGGGGACGGCGCATCAAGCCGCGCGAAAGAGCTCGCGACCGAGGTCGGCCGTCTGCTGGCCCAGCGCGGAGCAACGGTCGTATGCGGGGGTCTGGGCGGCGTCATGGAGGCGGCGTGCAAAGGGGCCAAGTCCGCCGGAGGCACGACCGTCGGCATTCTCCCGGGGTCCGATCCGAACGCCGCCAACGAATGGGTCGATATTCCAATCCCCACCGGGCTCGGTTACGCCAGGAACGTACTCGTCGTGAAGGCCGGCGCTGCCGTCATCGCCGTGGCAGGGGCGTACGGTACGCTCTCCGAAATAGGCCACAGCCTCGCCGAAAACAAGGCCGTGATCGGCCTCGAAACATGGGAACTGGACCCACCGGACGGCTCCGGTGACCTCATAGTCCGCGCCGGCGACCCCGAAGACGCCGTCGAAAAGGCGATAGCCGTAGCGAAAGGCCAAAAACCTTGATCAACCGTCGCTTCGTGGGGGCGGGTTTAAAACCCGCCCTCGGCCTACGCAGGGGGACGCACCCGCAATGCATTTCCCCATGTGCGGCCTGTCCTCATGCCTTCGCGATTCCGACTGTCCACGACCCGAATTCCCCATGACCAACATCCAAACCGTCCTGGCAAGCGAAATCCTCGATTCGCGCGGCAACCCAACCGTGCACGCGACCGTCCTCCTCGAAAACGGCGCACGGGGCTTTGCGTCAGTACCGTCAGGGGCAAGCACCGGCTCGCGTGAAGCCGTCGAGCTACGGGACGGCGACCCCCGGCGTTACGGCGGCAAGGGCGTGCTCAACGCAGTGGCCAACGTCAACGGCGAACTCACAGACGCCGTCCGCGGGCTCGATGCGGAGAATCAAGCGTCGGTGGACCGCGCCATGCTCGATGCCGACGGCGCCCCCAACAAGGCGCGGCTCGGCGCAAACGCGCTTCTGGCCGTATCTCTCGCCGTGCTCCGGGCTTCAGCCGCAAGCAGAAACGTTGAAGTCCACCAGCGAATACGTGAACTGTCCGGCGTGGTCGGCTCCCCTGAACTGCCCGTTCCCATGTTCAACGTATTGAACGGTGGCGCCCACGCCTCCGGTTCGACCGACTTCCAGGAGTTCATGGTCGTGCCCGTGGGGTACGAGTCGTTCTCGGATGCGCTCCGAGCGGGCAGCGAGATATATCGGTGCCTGAAAGAGACGCTCGAGAGAGACGGCCTGTCCACAAACGTGGGCGACGAAGGAGGATTCGCACCTCCGGGCCTAACTAATCGCTTGGCCCTGACGTACATCATGCGGGCAATCGAATCGGCGGGTTACGCCCCGGGTGACGACGTTTTCATCGCGCTCGACCCGGCGGCCAGCGAGTTTTATGAGTCCGACACGCGCCTATACGACCTGGCAAGCGAAGGAACCAAGCTCACCGCCGCCGAAATGATCGGAGAGTACGCGAGCCTTTGCCGCGAGTTCCCGATCTACTCGATCGAAGACGGCCTGGCTGAGGACGATTGGGATGGGTGGGCGGCCCTGACGGCCGAGTTGGGCAGCCGGGTCCAACTGGTTGGCGACGACCTGCTCGTCACCCAGTCGGTATTCCTGGAGCGGGCCATCGAGGAAAAGGCTGCCAACGCAATCCTGGTAAAGCTGAACCAGGTCGGGACCGTAACCGAAACGCTGCAGACGATAACGATTGCTCAGAATGCAGGATTTGGCACGGTCATCAGCCACCGGTCAGGTGAGACCGCGGACACATCAATCGCCGACCTGGCCGTGGGCACAAACGCAGGCCAGATAAAGGCCGGGGCCCCCGCACGCGGCGAACGGGTGGCGAAATACAACCGGCTCTTGCATATCGAGTCGGAACAGGCAGGGCGTTCCGCATTCGCAGGAAGACACGTTCTTCCCGGCACTTAGCACGTTTCGAAACCGGCGCGTGACCGCCACACGGCCGGTAAGATGAGTTCAAAGAAAAGACACGCAGGATCCAGGGGGAAAACGGTCACATGAACGGCAAGACCAAAGTAGGGATTAACGGCTTCGGGCGAATTGGACGACAGGTCTTCAGGACCATATCCGAGCGCCACCCCGACACCCTGGAGGTCGTGGCCATCAACGACCTGACGGACGCCGCCACGAACGCACACCTCTTCAAGTACGACAGCACGTACGGCGTCTACCCCGGAAGCGTGACCCCAAAGGGCGACGACCTGGAGATAGATGGTCGAACGGTCAGGGTCTTTTCGGAACGCAACCCCGCTGACCTGCCATGGGCTGGTGAGGGCGTCGAAATAGTCATCGAATCCACGGGAATCTTCACTGACGGAGACAAGGCCGCGGGCCACCTCGAGGGCGGCGCGAAGAAGGTCATCATCTCCGCGCCGGCCAAGGGCGAAGACATCACGCTCGTGCTCGGGGTCAACGAAGGCCAGTACGACGCTGCTAACCACAACGTGGTCTCCAACGCGTCCTGCACCACCAATTGCGTTGCTCCCATGGCAAAGGTCCTCAACGACTCCTTCGGCATCGAGCACGCCCTCATGTCGACCATCCACGCCTACACCAACGACCAGAGCATCCTCGACCAGGTCCACAGCGACCTCAGGCGTTCGCGAGCCGCGGCGAACAGCATCATCCCGACCACCACCGGCGCAGCCAAGGCAGTGACCCTCGTCATTCCCGAACTCGCCGGTCGGATCGACGGGATGGCATACCGCGTGCCTGTCATAACAGGTTCCGTGACCGACCTCACGGCATCGTTGAGCAAGCGGGCGTCCGTCGATAACGTTAATGACGCCTTCAGGTCCGCCGCCGCTGGCGCCATGAACAACATACTCGGCTTCTCCGACGAGCCGCTCGTTTCGGTCGACTACATCAAGAACCCCAATAGCTGCACGATAGATGGTCTTTCCACCGCGGTGACGGGAGACGGATTCGTGAAGATCGTTGGCTGGTACGACAACGAGTGGGGCTATTCGAGCCGCACCGCCGACCTGGCGAATTTCATAGCCGCCAAAGGCGTCTAGGTCTCACTGCCGCCAGGACCTACCTCCGGCGGAGGGGCATCGTCCTCAGAATCGCGGGGCGCGTACTTGTAATCCAACCCACTCGGTCTCTGCCCGAAGGGGCAGGATTTTGGGCCCATCCCGGCGAATGATTCTCTCCCGGAGAGGGTATAATCGCGGCCAGTTGCGCAATCACGCGCGCAAAGTCGTAACGCGGGTTCGGTGTCGCGGGTACGGCTCCCGTAGTCAGGTAGACGCGGGAAGGTACAAAAAGCCGACAGGAGACAGCAGATGACGACCACTCCAGGTCAGGAAACCATAACCACCACTAACGGCCAGGCAGACTCGCAGGCATTCAAGGCGGGGCGGGTTCACGCTCGCGTGTGGAGTGATAACGATAAGCCCGAAGTTGGAAACTGGACCGTAAAGGGCGGCCTCGCGCAGATGCTCAAGGGCGGGGTGATCATGGACGTGGTGACCGCCGAGCACGCAAAGATTGCTGAAGACGCAGGCGCCGTGGCCGTGATGGCGCTCGAACGGGTCCCGGCGGACATTCGAAGGGACGGCGGCATCGCCCGCATGTCCGACCCCGACCTCATAACTGGCATCATCGACGCGGTGACCATCCCGGTCATGGCAAAGTGCCGCATCGGACACTTCGTCGAGGCGCAGATCCTCGAGTCGCTCGGTGTCGACTACGCAGACGAGTCCGAAGTGCTGACGCCGGCCGACACGGACAACCACATCAACAAGTGGGACTTCGCAATGCCGTTCGTGTGCGGTTGCCGGGACCTCGGCGAGGCCCTCAGGCGCATCGGCGAAGGCGCGGCGATGATCCGCACGAAGGGCGAAGCAGGGACAGGAGACGTCGTCCAGGCAGTGAAGCACGGCCGAACGGTACTCGGCCAGATCCGCAAGCTGCAGTCCATGGACGACGGCGAACTGATGTCGGAAGCCAAGAAGCTGGGCGCGCCTTACGAGTTGGTCGTCGAAGTAGCGAGGACCGGAAAACTGCCTGTAGTCAACTTTGCGGCAGGCGGCGTGGCCACGCCGGCGGACGCCGCCCTGCTGATGCAGATCGGCGTGGACGGCATCTTCGTGGGCTCGGGCATCTTCAAGTCATCCGAGCCGGCCAAGCGAGCAGACGCGATTGTCCAGGCCACCACGCACTACCAGGACCCCGACGTGCTGGCGAAAGTTTCGGCTGGCCTCGGTGAGCCAATGAGCGGTATCGACACGTCCAGCCTTACGGCAGACGAACGGCTCGAAACCCGCGGGTGGTAGGCAAAGTAACCGCCAGGACATCCACGGACACGAAGGCAATCCGGCAACCGAAGATAGGCGTTCTCGCCCTGCAGGGTGACTTCCGCGAGCACATCGCAATGCTTGAAAATATGGGCATCGCGGCCCCGGAAGTCCGGCTACCCGCCCACATGGAGGGGCTGGACGGCCTGATAATACCCGGAGGGGAGAGCACGACCATCACTAAACTGATGGACCGCTGGGGATTCCGTACTGCTCTGCCTCAAGCCGTTTCAGATGGCATGGCCGTATGGGGGACCTGCGCAGGGATGATCGTACTGGCCCGCCGCCTCGTCGATCCCTATCCGGAGCCGCTCGGAATGTTGAACGTCACCGCCTCGCGTAACTGGTTCGGCCGTCAGGTCGACAGCTTCGAGGCGGACTTCGAGGTAGTCGGATTGGACGGCGGGCCCTTCCGCGCGATATTCATCAGGGCCCCGGTAATCGAAGAAACCGGCGATTCGGTCCAGGTGCTCGCCGCACTTCCGGACGGGCACCCGGTGGCGGTCCGCCAGGGAAACATGCTGGCCACGGCGTTTCACCCTGAACTCACCGGCGACGATCGGATTCACCGGATGTTCGCCGATATGGCGGTAAGTGGCCGGGATGGGACAGAAAATGAGGCCAGGAAGGAAGCAGAGGTCGCGGAGACGCCGGGATAGATCGGAGCCACGAGCGGTCAAGGCTGCATGATTCGAAACTTGCATCCCATCGATTCGCCTGCGTTCTTGCCATTCAAAATGGCGGCGGGCAAGGCCCGCGCGTACCCTCTGCCCCTCGTTCTCACGGGCGAAGCGGCCACATTTCCCCTGGTCAAGTACGCCGGAGTAGCCATGTCGCCCGGCGCCTGGCGGAGTTGCTGGGTGCAGACGCAACGGGCACGGATCCAGGTCCTCATGCGAGCCGGTCAACGCTCCGGGCAGTTGGCCTGGGAGGTAAGTGACCTGTACGTGCACCAGAAATTCGGCGCCGCTGCATCGGAAGCGTTGGAACAGTTGGCCGTTCCGGCTGGAAAGTCCGGCGCCCGCAGGGTGTTCCTTCGGCTTGCGTCGGATGACTGGCTCAACGACGAGGCCAGGAAAGCCGGGTTCGTTCCAGTCGACTCGGAAACCCTCTACAGTGTTGAATCGGCGGCGGCGGCGGCCGAAAGACTGGACGATTTTAACGGGGAATTGGGTCTGCGGGTACGGGACGCAACTGACGACGTCCCACTCTTTCGTCTCTACTGCGCCACCACGCCCCTGGACATCCGAATGCGCACTTCGCAGACCATGCCCGAGTGGCGGGACTCGCTCGAAAAACCCGGGAGGAAGGCAGAGGAGCGGGTTGCAGTTGACAGCGACGGGAACGCCCGCGCCTGGCTCCGGACCGCGCATACCGACTCCGGCCATTTCTTTGACGTTACGTGGTGCGGCGAATCTCCGAACGCCATGCAGCAGGTACTCTCCGCCGGCCTGGACACTGAAAACGGCCCGGTTTCAACGCTTGTCCCATCCCGCAAGGAACAATTGGCGGGATTGCTGGTCGACATCGGCTTTCGGCCGGTGCGGACCTACACGGTAATGGTTAAGACACTGACGGTACGAGTTCCTGAGACGCGTCGCGTCGCCGCGGCGGTCGGGTAACACGCAGGAGGAAGCCGATAACAACCAACGGCAAATTTGGCGATCACGGCAACTCAGCCGGGATCATGGACGACCTCGAGGCTTTCGTGAGAATTCTGCCCGACAGGGTGCAGGACTACCTGGGACGTTCGACTGACAGCCACGATTTGACGGAAGTGGTCATGGACCTGGGACGGCCGCCCCAGGTCAGATACCTGGTCGGCCAGGAACAGGTCGGCTCCGACGAGGTAACGTCCGACGACATCCAGCACGTCGTCGAGCGGATAGGCCCGTTTGGCGATGACAATCGGGCGGGGATCGAGCGCACGCTGCACAGGATTTCGGTCTTGCGCAACCGCGCCGGCAAGCCGGTGGGCCTCACCTGCCGCGTCGGGCGCGCCGTATTCGGCAGCGTCAAGCTGATCGAAGACCTGGTCCGTACCGGTGACTCGATTCTCTTGCTGGGCCGCCCCGGCGTGGGCAAGACCACGATGCTGCGGGAAGTCGCACGCGTGCTTGCGGACGACGTCGGCAAGAGGGTCGTCGTCGTGGACACGTCCAATGAGATCGCCGGAGACGGCGACGTTCCACACCCGGCCATTGGCAGCGCCCGCCGTCTGCAGGTGGCGCGTACGGAGTTGCAGCACCGGGTGATGATCGAGGCCGTGGAAAACCACATGCCCGAGGTGATCATCATCGACGAGATGAGCACTGAGCTTGAGGCCCTGGCGGCCCGCACCATCGCCGAGCGGGGTGTTCAACTGGTCGCCACCGCCCACGGCAACACGCTCGCAAACGTCGTCTCCAACCCGAGCCTTTCCGACCTAGTCGGCGGCACCCAGGCCGTGACTCTCGGCGACATCGAGGCGCGCCGCCGCCGGACTCAGAAAACGGTCCTCGAACGCAAACACGACCCCACGTTTGACATGGTGGTCGAAATCCGGGAACGGAACCGGCTCGGCATTCACCTCGACTCCGGAACGGCCGTGGACCGCATGCTGCGCGGGATACCCGCGCCGCGCGAACTGCGCTGGCTCGACGAACTGGACGGGGTGCGCACCGAGATCGAAGAAGTCGACGAGCCGCCGCAGGACTTCAGGACTGCGCCGTTCGATGTTCCCGCGGGCACGCGTCCCCGGCGCGAATATGTGGTGGGCGAACCCCACGGCGGACCCGGCTCAGCCGCGGACCAGGCGGACGAATACAGCCCGGTGGCCCCGACGCGCGTACACCCGTTCGGCGTCCCCCTGCCCGCCCTCAAACAGGCGATTGGGGACATCGGCGCGGCCGTCGAGCTCGTGAACAATGCGAACGACGCGGACATACTGGTCACCACCAAGTCGCACTACAATCGCCGGCCCACCGAAGTGCGCCACGCCGAACGCGACGGTGTCCCGGTGTATGTGCTGCGGCGAGGCACCAGTGAGCAGATCTCCCAGTTCCTCCGGCGGTTTTCCCCCGGTGGTACCAACGGAGCGTCCCACGCGGGAGCTGAAAACCACCAGGTGAGCCTGGCGCTGCAAGAGGCTGAACAGGCCATTGAAATGGTCAGGAACGGCAAGCGGCGCGTCGAACTCTCTCCCCAGGCCGCCTACATCCGACGCCTGCAGCATGGTCTGGCCGCCCGCAGCAATGTTGGATCGTCCAGCACCGGTCGTGATGACGGCAGGCGCGTGGTGATTCGCTGGCGCAGGCGCTAGCGGGCTTTCGCTATGAGAACGCCGGGACATGCGCGCCCATGCTGATCTCCATCGAGGGCGGCGAGGGCGTGGGCAAGACCACGCAGGCCAGGTTGCTGGAACAGAGGGTCCGCGCCAAGGGCTGCGACGTCATGTTGATCCGTGAGCCGGGCGGCACCCCGCTGGGCGAACACGTACGGGACCTGGTCAAGGGCGGCATTGGTCAGTCGCACAGATCGGAGTTATTGCTGTTCGAGGCGGCGCGGGCAGAACTGGTCGAAACCGTCATTCGACCGGCCCTCGAACGCGGGACTATCGTCATCTCCGACCGCTTCTCAGACTCATCGCTCGCCTACCAGGGACACGGCCGCGAACTATCGCTGGAGGTGGTAGCCCGGCTGAACGAATTCGCAACCGGGGGTCTCGCGCCGGACGTCACGATTCTGCTGAACGCCCCACCGTCTGTGGGAGCGGCACGCGCAGCGGAGAGAGACCGCCACAACACCGACGCGAAAACGAAGTTCGAGGACGAGCCCGAGGACTTCCAGGAACGCGTTTCTGATGGTTTTCGCGAGATCGCCTCACGCGAACCCGGCCGGTGGCACGAAGTAGACGCCACCCCGTCGGTAGACGAGGTGGCAAACGCCATTTGGCGGCATATGGAAACGCTATTGGACGAACGAGCCGGACATGAGTAGATGATCGACGAAACGCTGACAGAAGCCGAGGCCCTGGAACTGGTCAATGGGACGCACCTGGCGATATTCACGGTGGTAGGCGCCGACGGCTTCGCTCACTCGACACCGGTCTGGTACCTGCCGGAGCCGGAAGGAAGCGCGACCGTTCTGATCGACCCCGCCTCGGTCAAAGCTCGAATACTCAAACGGGACCCGCGGGCAACCGTCCTGATCGTCAACGACTCGGAAGGCGGCGACCGGTGGGTGATGTACCGCGGCAACGCGAAGATTTCCGAGGACCATATAGACGACCTCATGATCCGTGTCTCTACGCGGTATATGGGAGATACCGAGGGCAGAAAGTACGCCGCGAGTTACGGCAAACCGCTGCCCTTCGTGGCCGTGTCGCTCGTGAATCCCCGGCTTACGAGTTGGAAGTCGCCGTTTTCGGATTGAACCGTCAACCGACCTCCGCGCGTTATCCCAGTCTCAACCGGCTCGCTGCGAACGTGCTGAATTTACGCGCCGGCCGTGGACGCCGCCGTCGAAAAGTCCGGCTCTCCGATGTCGGCCGCGATGCCGTTGGGGCTGCCACGCTCTAACGTCTCGTAGACCTCGTCCACCGACGCGACGAGCCACGGGTCCGGCGCGCACGCAACAGACTCATCCTTCCCCTCGTACGGAATGCTGTGCACCACGTGCCGCATGGCATTTATGCGCGCCCGCATCTTGTCGTCTGACTTGATGAGGGTCCAGGGCGCTTCACGCGTGTGGGTGTAGTAGAACATCGCCTTCTTTTCACGCGTGTAGTTGTCCCAGTTGGCGGCTGACTGCCGGTCGATCGGGCTCATCTTCCACTTCTTGAGCGCATCCTGCTGGCGCTGCTTGAAACGCCGGTTTTGCTCTTTCTGGCTCACGGAGAAGTAGAGCTTGATGAACCTGATGCCTTCCTGGACGATCATTCGCTCCAGCGCGGGCGTCTGCAGGATGAAGCGCCGGTACTCCTCTTCCGTCGCGAAGCCCATCACCCGCTCAACGCCTGCCCGGTTGTACCAGGAGCGGTCGAAGAGCACGATCTCTCCGGCCGTCGGGAAGTGCTCGATGTACCTCTGGAAGTACCACTGCCCGGTCTGCACGTCAGAGGGTTTCTGGAGGGCCACGACTCTCGCGCCGCGGGGATTCCAGTGCTCCATGAACCGCCGTATCGTGCCGCCCTTACCGGCCGCGTCACGGCCTTCGAACAGGATGATGACGCGTTCTCCGGTCGCGTTCACCCAGTCCTGGAGCTTGACCAACTCCACCTGGAGCGGGAACTTTTGGCCGTAGTACTCCTCGTAGGTCATCCTGTTGAGATAGGGGTACAGGTTGTTCCTGAAGTAGCGGGCCCGCGTGCCCGGCTCGATGACGGAGGGGTCCTCGATCGGCACGGCGTTCACCACCGTCTTCCTCTTCTTCGAAGCCTTCATGGAGTCATCGTAGAAGTATGTGTAGTAGCCTTTGACCTTGTTCTTGGCCATTACGATCCTCCTCCGCTGATTTCGTCATCTCTCTAATACCATTGTCCGGAATGATACTCCGCATCCGCGTATTTGTGACAAGTCTGGACGCGAGAATGCCCGCTTGACGCACCGAAACCGTCCAAATGCGGGGTTCCAACAAACTGAAAACAGCATTCACCAGCCGGGTTGAAAGGGAATTCAGGCAACAGTGAGAACTAACACGCTCAAACGAAAACTCAACAACGGGGAGGCCACAATAGGCGCCTTCGTCAACTCTCCGTCCCCCGCGATGGTCGAAATCATGGGATGGCTGGGGTTCGACTTCGCGATCATCGATTGCGAACACTGCCCCATGGACTACGAGACCACCGAAAACATGATCCGGGCGGCCGAACTCTCGGACATCACGCCGATCGTGCGCATCGGAATGAACATCCAGCAACACATCCAGCGTTACATGGATGCTGGCGCGGCAGGCGTCTTGATGCCCCTGATCAACACCGGCGCAGAGGCCCGCGCCGTCGTGGACGCCGTCAAGTACCCCCCGGTCGGGAAACGCGGCCTCTTCGGTGGACGGGGCAGCATGAACGGCCTGCAGGACATCGCCGAGTACGTCAAAGAGGCCAACCGGGAGACCTTCATCGCCATCCAGATCGAGACGCTGGAGGCCATCGAAAACCAGGACGAGATCATAAACACGGAACACGCCGACCTCATCTTCCTCGGCCCCGGCGACCTGTCATCCGTGTTCGGCGTACACGGCCAGATGCGGCATCCCAAGGTCGTCCAGACCATCGAGGAGTTGACGCCGAAGATCCGGGCCGCAGGAAAGCATGTGGGATCGATTGCTCTCGACGGCGATCACGCACGCCGCTGGAACGAGATTGGCATCAAGTGGCTCGTAAACGGCACGAACCGGTTCTTCTCCGCCGGCAGCAGGGCCTATCTCGATGAAGTCCGTGACAGCATTGCGACTTGATACTTGGCATCCGGGCGAAACGGACCAGGACCGCCCATTCTTACTATGAAAATAGCGTGACCAGCCCCCAACATCGTCTTGCCGGCCCCCATCGTCTTGCCGGCGGAAGCCGGTATCCACGGTGGGGATTGGGGGGAGGGCACGCCCTGCATCTACGACTCCAGGCCCAGAGGCAACACCCCATATTCATCACCTCGTGCGGCCTTGACAAGGCCATGGTGATCCTGAGGAAACAAGATGGCGCAGAGCGATAAAGACAGAATCGGGTTTGTAGGACTCGGAATAATGGGCAGGCCCATGGCCGGGCATCTCGTCGACGCGGGCTACGAAACGACCGTTTACGACCTGCTGCCCGACGCGGTCGAGCAACTCGTAAGCGAGGGCGCAAACGCAGGTTCAAGCCCGGCAGACGTGGCGTCCCGGTCGGACATCACCATCACCATGGTGCCGGACTCGCAGCACGTCGAGGCGGCAATCGCCGGACCCGCCGGCATCATCGAAGGCGCCACTCCCGGCTCGGTCGTCATAGACATGAGCACCATATCGCCAATGGCCGGCCAGGAACTGGCGGCCAGCCTGAAGGAGCAGGGCGTGGACATGCTGGACGCTCCCGTGACCGGCGGCGAGACCGGAGCAATCAACGGCAGCCTGTCCATTCTAGTCGGGGGAGACGCCGACATATTCGAGAGGTGCCTGCCCGTGCTACAGATCCTTGGCGGCGCGGTCACGCACATGGGTCCGGGCGGCATGGGCCATACGGCCAAGCTGGCCAACCAGGTGCTCGGGATCGGCTGCACGATCGGCATCTGCGAGGGCCTCGTCCTCGCCTCCAAGTCGGGCCTGGACCTCGAGAAATTCCTCTCCGCAGCCCTGAACGGCGCCAGCACGTCGTGGCACCTGGAATACCTCGGCCCGAGAATTCTCAAAGGAGACTTCGCTCCCGGGTTCATGGTGAAGCACATGCAGAAGGACCTGCGTTTGGCCCAGGAAGTGGGCGCTGAAATCGCCTCGCCGTTGCCGATGGTGGCGCTGGTATCGAATCTCTACCGGTCTCTGCAGGCGCAGGGCGACGAAGCGACAAGCCAGGGACACCACGCCCTGATCCAGGTCATCGAAGAGATGGCGGGCGAGCGCGCCCGCGCCCAATCCGCGTTGGAAGGGAACTCCTGACCCGCTCTAAGACAACCACTCGTAGGGGCGTCCATTGTGGGCACCCGGTGGGGTGGGGCGCGGCAACTGACGCGACGCCGTTTCGCAGCCGTTCAGCGACTCACTAAACTCCTTCTTAGCCGGCCGCGCCTCGCAGACGCCTGCCTTCCCGCCAGTCCTCCACAATCTGATCGTCGTACGCGAACGCCATCTTTGGCAGGTCATCCGCCGGGAAGACCCGCGCGGCCAGCGTCTCGTCTCCGGCAATGAGTTCGCCGCCCAACACATCTGCGTTATAGACGCCTAGCACGACCGGCTGTCCCGCCGTGGCGTAGATGCCGATTACCCAGTCCGCAGAAACAATGAGCCCACACTCCTCGCGCACTTCCCGCTCGACTGCCTCGCTGGGCGTCTCGCCCCGGTTGACGTAGCCGGACGGGAAGCTCCACATTCCCAGGCCCGGCTCGATGGCGCGCCGTACGAGTACGATTCCGCCGTCGTACGGAATCACCGCCGCCGCCGCGAACTTCGGGTCCGCATACGCCACCCTGCCGCACGCCGGGCAGACAGGAACGTCGTTATTTCGCTGGGCCAGCCTCGTCCCGCATTTTGGACAATAGACGGAGTCCGGGTTGGTTGATTCAGTCATCCTAAATCCTCAGAAAATAGCTTCCGAGCACCTCAAATGTCATTTGTATGTTGTATTTGTCCCCCGAATGGGCCAAATTGCCACTCCGAGCGCCAAAATGTCATTCCTGTAAATGTCAACTAATTCGTTGACAGAAGTTTCAAGGCTTGGAGTGGACTCTTGCCGTTTAGGCCCTGGTGCGGTCTCTCCGTGTTGTAGTAGAGGAGGTACTCCACCAGCTCATCCTTCAACTCCTCCACCGATTCGAAAGTCGTCTCTTCCAGCAGGTCCTCGTTCAGCGTCCGCCAGAAGCGTTCGATCTTCCCGTTGGTCTGTGGCCGGTAGGGCCTGGTGTAGCGGTGCTTGATGCCCAGTTCCAAGAACATCCGCTCCGTTGGATGTTGCTCCTTATTGGTGGGCGCTGCGACTTCCGGACCGTTGTCGGTAAGAATCTCCTCGAAGCGGATCCCATACTCGGCGTTCAGCAGGTTGATGCTCTTGAGCGCAGCAAACATCACGCTCAGGCTCTTGAGATCGTCCACCACCTCCGCCCAGGCGAGACGCGTGCAGGAGTCGAGCACCGACACCAGGAAGTAGCGTCTTTTGGCGCCCACGATCAGGTCCTTGCTCAGGTAGTGGGAGTCGAGGTGGCCCAACTCACCAGCCCTGGTCTTGATGATCTGACGCTTGGACTGTCGCATGGGCTTGGTCAACCGGTTCAGGCCATGGCGTTTGGTGATGGCGTAGATGGTCGAGGGCGCTGGAGTGTGAGACTTCAGGACGGGCTTGAGTATGGCATATATCTCGTAGCGGTTGATGCCCCTCCGCCGCAACTCGATCACCTTCTCCTCGATGAAGGGGATGGTGCGGCGGCTCTTCCACCTGGGTCCCCGTTTACGGGGCAGAAGGGCGTCGTCCGCTCCCGAGTGGCGGTAGCGGTTGTAGTACTTGGCGAAGGTCTGACGGTTGGTGCCGTGGTAGGCGTAAAAGTCCTGCAGGAACCGGAACTGGTGATGGCGCTTGGCCTTGACCAGCTCGTACTCCCGGATCAGGAACCGGTACTTCTGGATGTAGTTCCGCTCAAGCGTGCGGTCGTTACTGTTGCTACGCATCTTCGCCTCCCGATCAGCATGATCCATAAATGCCAATCTGTCAGCGAATTACCTAACATCTACAATTCCGAGCGCAGCCGAGGAATCTGAGACCGTCGATGGCAGCACCGGTGCAGTTCATACAACCACCGGCTTCAGCAAGTCCCGAATTGTCGGACATCCTCCCTCAGAAAATCGCCAGGCCCTATCCCCACTTCGTCTTTCCGGCTAACAAACGTTATCCCGCCCTCCTATCGCGTCTCCCCTCACCCCGTTACGGGGCGGTATCCCGTTCCCACGGGCCAACGAATGTAGCAGACGACTCCCCATCCGGTGGTATGGTCGCGTACCAAGCGTACCAACCCCAAAACGGAACTTATCTGACCAGACCCAGAGACAGATTAGTGAGCACTTCAGAAGGCCAGTCCGAGTCGACCTTGTCGGACGCGTCCAGACCGTCCAGGCGGTTGCGGGTCAGCAGCAAGGTCTGGCGAAGACTCCTCATTTCCGTAATAGCAGTCTTCGTGTTCCTGCTGATCATCGACCTGGCCGTGGCCTGGTACTACTCGGACGTCCTTGCCGATGAAGGTCTGCGGATAATCGACGACGAGGCGAATTACACCCTGACGGCGTTGCCGGCCGGGGATGGCCTGGTTCGAATCGAAGGCGATTTGGCAGACGACAGGCTGGACCGTCCCGGCGATTGGGGACTGGCCTGGGACGGCGGCCTTGCAAGAGTAGGTGAAGTGGTCGACGACGGGGAAGGATTCGTAACGCGGCGGATGACCGCTGTGGAAGGCCGGTTGCGTAGGGCGACGCCGGCGGAAATGTCTCGGCGCTTCCACCAGGAAGACCCGTTCGTCGCGTTTGGGATCCAGTACCGGGAAGTCGAGTACAACGGCCCTCTTGGCGCTATGACCGCGCTGCAAATGGGTGGCCGGGACGACACGTGGGTCATATACGTGCATGGTCTCGGCTCAACGCCCGAGGCTGGCATGAATTTACTGCCCGTGATCCACGAGTTGGACCTGCCTTCGCTGTTCATCAACTACCGGAATGATGAAGGCCTGCCGCGTGACCCGAGCGGGCGGCACCAGCACGGCCTGACCGAATGGCATGACCTCCACGCCGCGGTTGAATACGTAGTCGCCCGGCAGGACGTCCGCAATGTCGTCCTCATCGGCCAAAGCATGGGCGGGGGGATAGTGATGAACTTCCTGTATGAGTCTCCCCTGGCGGACAGGGTGGCCGGCGTCGTGATGGACGCGCCCGTTCTGGACTTCAGCTTCCCTGTTGACAAGGGCGGCCGGGACAGGAACCTGCCCACATTCGTCGTCTCCTCGGTGAAGTGGATGACGACCGCGAGGTTCGGGGTGGACTGGGAGGCGATGGACTACCTGAGGGACGCCGACAAGCTGAATGTGCCCATCATGCTCTTCCACGGCGAAATCGACCCGCGCATACCGGTCGAGTCAAGCGCTGAACTGGCCCGGCTGCGGCCCGACCTCGTCACGTTCAGCACGTATCCGTCCGCCGGACACGTGGAATCTTGGAACGTGGACAGCGAACGGTACGAACGGGAACTGCGGGATTTCCTGGTCCGCGTGGTCAAGTAGTCTGCCTCACGGACCGGGACTGGACGTCAGCGCCTTTCGGATGGGAACGATCGCCGCGAAGAACGCGCCAACCGCCGCGATCACGCCCGCATAAATAACCAGTCCTTCAAAGTCCAGGTTGCTGTAGACCAGGCCTGCGATTACCGGCGCGGACGCGCCGATTATGGCGCCGCCGGTGAAGAGCATGGCGACCGCCGAACCCTCGGTCCCCGGCTCGATGGCGTCCATCGCCGCCGCCGTCATCACCGAGTTGATCGAAAAGACAAAAATCCCGAGCAGCCCCAACATCACCGTCAGCCACACGCCTGAGTCCGCCCACAGGAAATTGAACAATATCGCCGTGATTGCGGCCATGCCGAGGACCATCACCCCCCGCCTTCCGGTGCGGTCGGAAATCATCCCGAACACCGGACCGGCAAGAATCCCCAGGAAGGTCAACAGGCCCACGTGCAAGCCGATGCTGAGGTCGCTGTAACCAAGGTTCTCCTTCATGTGAATAACCAGGAACACGGCGAATGAGCGGTGCGCCATCCCCCGGAGCGCGCTCACCACCACCATGCCCAATACCGCGGTGTTCCGCAGCAGAGGTCCGGTCGCTTTCAGGTACTGGCTGAAAGACGGCCTGGTCGTCTGGCCCTCTTGCGGCGATCGGAACGCATACAACACTGCCAGGCCCGTCAGCGCCGAGGGGCCCGCGTGCAACAGCGCAACGGTCTTCCAGCCGAACCCGGACCAGTTCAATCCCCAGAAGCTGATGCCGCCCAGCAAAAGGCCAACGATGATCGGTCCTGACGTATCGCCAATCGATCCACCTGACCTGTGCGCGGCGAACGCGAATGCCTTCTGATGCGGGTACTTGGTAGCCAGCGTCGAGAAGGCCGGCGCGTGCCACAGAGAAGTCCCGGCGCCGGCAATGGTTACCGCGACGAGCACCAGCCAGTAGTGGGGCGCCAGTCCGATGGCCATATAGCCGACCGTCAGGCACGCCATGCTCGCGGTAAGCATGAGGCCGACCTGGCGCCGGTACATGTCCGTCAGGATGCCGGCCGGAACATTCATCGCGCCCATTGCGGCAGAGCGCGCTCCCTCGATACCTCCAACCGCCACGTCGCTGATGCCAAGCCCCTCCTTCAGGTGCGGCAGCAGGACGATGATGCCCTGCTGATAGAAGTGCTTGACGGCGTGACCGGCCGACAGGCCAATAAGGAGCCTTTTGCTGGTCAACGTGGAGCGTTGGGCCCGCGCGGATTGGGAAACGGGGCCTGACTGGGTTTCGGTTTTGGATGCTGCCAACCGGGTGGAATCCTTGACCGGGAATGGACGGTTTATGCCTTGTAGGCCGCCGCAAGATTCTTCCATCCCTTTGCCGCGTGCGCAAGCGGCGCCGCATCCGTTCAGAATCTTGAATCCGTTCCGAGAATATCCGCGTCCGGCCTGCTGGGAAAACCACCCGCCGGTTACGTCAAGATTCCGCCAACTTGCGTGAAAGTCAAAAGCGCGGAATCCGGCTTTGCCCCGGCCTTGAGGAGCCACCATGCGTAGTGTAAATTTCCAGTGCGCCCACAACATGTTGCGATTTTGGCGGGAGTCGATTCAGCAGTCTTGGCCGCCTTACTGGAGGTCTCGCGGCCGGCAATCCAGATCTGTTTCCGTACGTCATTCGCGCCGTAGCCAGCAGGCGCGGCGGATGCTCCGCCCAGCCTTGGTCTGAGCAAGTCCTTTAGCAAAAATGAACTGTCCGTCTTGCGAAAACGAAGAGTCTAAGGTCATCGATTCGCGCGAATCGCCGGACGGCATCCGGCGCAGGCGCGAGTGCCTTCGATGCAGAAAGCGTTACACCACCTATGAGCGTGTGCATACCGTCCAACTCATGGTGGCCAAGCGGGACAATCGCCGGGAACCCTTCTCGACGGGCAAGTTGGAGCGTTCCTTTCGAATTGCGTGTGCCAAACGCCCATTTGAGGTTGGAGCCATTTCTAAGATGGTTAGTGATATCGAAAGGGAGTTGCACCGGCTCGGCAAGCCGGAGGTGGAATCAAGCGTGATTGGCGAAATGGCCATTGAACGGCTCAAAGAACTCGACAGCGTCGCGTACATCCGGTACGCGTCGGTCTATCGCGATTTTCAGGACGAGTCCAGCTTCGCGAAAGAAGTCGAGGCCCTCGGCAGTGAGTCCACGTCCGGCAGCGGGCGCAGCCAACTAAGACTGATACCAGACAACGTGCCGCGCCTGGCCGATCGCGGAAGGAAGCGGCGGAAACTGCCGGCTTCATGACACGCGGCAGGGGCCTCCTTGCCGCGTCCCTGACCGGAGATTCTCCACTCCGGCTCACACACATTTGGGCACAACCAAACTATTGTTAAAAGCAGTCTTAACAGGACCCAGGAAAACAGCAGATGACAACTGATCATAACGGGACTAGCGATTCCTTCCGGCCAGCCGAGTTGACCGAAAACGCGCGGGTCGTTGTCGAGAAACGCTATTTGCGAAAAGGCGAGGACGGCGAATACTCAGAGGACTCTCTTGGCATGTTTCGACGCGTTGCCGACGCCCTCGCCGAGCCGGACCGCCGGTACGGCGCAACCGACGAACAGGTCGAGGAAACGGCGCAGCGGTTCTACGAGATCATGGCCACCCTCGAGTACCTGCCGAACTCACCGACACTGATGAACGCCGGGACCGGTGCGGGCACGTTGTCCGCGTGCTTCGTCCTGCCTCTGACCGACAGCATGGAGGGCATCATGGGCGCGGCCCACGACGCAGCCATGGTGCAGAAGTTCGGCGGCGGCACCGGGTTCGCACTGTCGGAGCTGCGCCGAAAGGGCGCCCACATCAAGACCACGCATGGCAAGGCGTGCGGCCCCGTGGCGGTCCTCAAGCACCTGTCCTCAGTCTCCACCCTCGTTACGCAGGGCGGAAAGCGGGACGGCGCAAACATGGCCGTCATGGACGTCCACCACCCGGACATCATGGAATTCATTGATTGCAAGCAGGTAGAGGGAGACATACACAATTTCAACATCTCTGTGGGCGTCAGCGACGAGTTCATGGAAGCCGTCGCCGGGGGTACCACCTATCCACTCAAGGCCCCGGTCGACCCGAGCGATTCCTATAGTGAAGAGGAGGAAGTGGGACGCCTGGACGCCAGGGAGGTGTTCGAGAAGATAGTCCAGGGCGCGTGGCGAAACGGCGAGCCCGGCATGATCTTCCTCGACGAGGTCAACAGGAACAGCCCGGTCCTCCACGTCGGGCGGATAACGGCCACCAATCCCTGCGGCGAACAGCCATTGCTGCCAAACGAGTCCTGCAACCTTGGTTCGATAGACCTGTCCAAGTTCGTGATCGGCGAATACGCCACCGGTGTCTCCACTAATGGAGATTCCCCGAACAACGGCGCCGCTCCCCAAATCGACTGGGCGGGGATCGGCCACACAGTACGGACGTCCGTACACATGCTCGACAACGTGATCGACGCAAACCAGTATGCCGTCGACCCGATACGCGACATGACATTCCACACACGGAAGATCGGCCTGGGAGTCATGGGATTTGCCGACATGCTCGTGCAGCTGGGCATTCCGTACGACTCGGAAAAGGGCATCGAGACCGGTCGCGAGATGATGCGGTTCATCATGGTGCAGGCCGATGCCGCCTCAGCCGAGTTGGCCAAGACCCGCGGGCCCTACCCCGCGTGGCACGACGGCGAGCCCAAGAGACGAGGCGAGGCGCCCATGCGCAACGCCTGCCGGTTGACCGTCGCCCCCACCGGCACCATATCGATGATCGCCGGCTGCTCCAGCGGAATCGAGCCGCTGTTCTCGCTGGCATTTCGCAAGCACAACATCCTGGAAGGCCAGACGCTCTACTACGTGGACCGGAACTTCGAACGTGTGGCCCGTGAACGCGGCTTCTACAGCGAAGAGCTTATGGGCTACCTGTCGGATGGCGGTTCGTTGTTAACGCGCGAAGACGTTCCGGACGACGTGAAGCGGCTGTTCCACGTGTCCGCCGACATCTCCCCTGAAAACCACGTGCTGATGCAGGCCGCATTCCAGGCAACCACCGACGCCGGCATTTCCAAGACCATCAACTTCCCCAATTCAGCCACCGTCGAGGACGTTGAAAACGCCTACATGCTCGCCTGGAGAGAAAGATGCAAGGGGATAACCGTCTACCGGGCCGGCTCACGCGAAAAGGAAGTGCTTACCACCGGCCACGAGGAATCGAAGTCCGCTGACGACGCGGCGGCAAGCAATGGGCACATGCCCATACCCCAGTACGTGGCCGAGCGGGAGCGGCCGGCCAAGCTGTCCGGCACGACGCGACGAGTACGAACGGGACGCGGGAACGTGTACGTGACGGTCAACATGAGCGAGGACGGACGGCCGTTCGAGGTCTTCGCCGCGCACGGCAAGGCCGGCGGCAACGACGCCGCAATGGCCGAAGCCGTGTCGCGCATGGTGTCCCTGTCGCTGCGAAGCGCCGTGGACCCGAAGGACGTGGTGACCCAGCTACGCGGAATAACCGACATGCCGGCGTGGGACCAGGGCCAGTTGATTCGCTCCGTGCCAGACGCCATCGCGCTCGTGCTCGATGAGGTCATCGCCGAATCCGAGTCCAGCAGAACGCCACTGTCCGATGATGCCGGACAGTTGACAATGCTCGAACGGCCCACAGCCAGGGAACTGGGAATGCCGTCAGCGCAATCCGTCGACTTCATATCGGCTCCCGTCAGGGACATGGCCGAGATCCTGGCCGCCAGTATGTGCCCGGACTGCCAATCGCCGTTGGCCCACGAAGAGGGCTGCGTCAAGTGCCACGTCTGCGGCTTCAGCCAGTGTTGAGGCCAGCGTAAGGAGAGCAACCAAAAAACTAATCGCTTTGCTGCGGCAACTTCCGACGTAAGGGAGTCTGCCGCGTAAACGGCTGGCATGATTTGCCAAATGTCAGCCCGCTTGCCACACCCGGCCGGTCCCCGGCCGGGTGACCTTTTTATGGAAGGAACGGAGAGTCCGGGCAAGACCCGCGGCGTACGGACTCCGGGAAGTCAAGCGTCCACGTAACTGGCGCCGCGGATAATATGGTTCCCAGACCGGCTGCGACTCGTAAAACTATCACGTGGAAATCGTGTCGGACCAACTCATCCCGGCGAAGAAGGGGACTTGAATGCGCATACCGCTGTTTCGTAGGAACAAGCCCAAAGCCGTCGATCCCGTCTGCCACATGGAGGTCGACACCCAAAATCCGCCCGGCGGGACCTGGGACCACCAGGGCGTTACCTACTATTTCTGCGGACCCGGCTGCAACCGGGCATTCCAAAAGGAAGCTACCTCGTACCTCTCCGGAGAAAAGAGCGTCGAGATGTAATGCGGCGTGCCGGGCAGGCGACGAACGGGTCGGCCAGGAAGCCCGGCAGCGCGCACCGGGACGGCACGCAATGATCAGGGTCAACAGATACGTGGGAAGGCTCTTCGCCTACAGCCTTGTCGCCGTCTTTGTGCTGTTGATGATGGCCGGTTGCGGCGGGAACGGCGGCTCCCAGCAGGGAACCACCGACGCGGTCCAGGCGGGCGAAAAGCTGTTCAACACAAACTGCTCCGTCTGTCACGGCGTCGGCGCTGTCGGGACGAAACAGGGTCCGCCCTTGATCGACAGGACCTACCACCCGGGCCACCACAACGATTTCAGCATTCGCAACGCAATCAAGAATGGCGTGCGGGCACACCACTGGGATTTCGGCAACATGCTGCCTGTCGCCGGCGTGTCCGAGGATGACGCGGAAAAGATCATCTGCTACATCCGCGACGCGCAGCTTGCCAGCGGCATCATCATAGCGGGCGAGTACGAATTCATGTGCTGACCGGTAAGGGCCTCGTGGGTTAAGGTCAACGGGTCGAATCATCCTGCCGAAAGGAACGAATGTTCATGGCCGATATAGACCTTGGGGACCTGAACTACCTGGCGGTCCTCGTCGGGATCATCTTCAACCAGGTGCTCGGCGCCGCGTGGTACACCGTCTGGAGCAAGCCCTGGATGGCCGGCGTAGGTCTCACGATGGAAGACATGGAGGCCATGAAGGGCACACCGCGGCAGTGGTACCCCTACGTTGTCGCTATCGTCAGCACTCTGGTGTTTACCCTCGGCCTGGCGATTTTGGTTCAGGGCATGGGCGCGGAGAACGCTGTTGACGGCCTCACGCTCGGGCTCCTCGCGGCTGTCGCCTTCATTGCGACGTCGTACGCCACTACGTACAGCTTCGAAAACCGCGGCCTGAAGATTTTTCTGATCAACATCGGTTACCCGCTGATTTCCTACTCCGTGATCGGCATCCTGCTGGCCGCCTGGCAATAGCACCAAGCGCCGCGAATCTTCGAGAGAACGATGCCCTCCATCTGGGGCGCATATCGAGGCGCTACTCTCAGCGGCCTGTCGTTTGACAGGAGCTCGGTATCCAGCGCTTGAACTTCGTCAAACGCGGCCCCGGAGATGGCCAGCCCCCTTTCTACTACGGCTGGGTGATCGTCTATGTCATGGCCTCCGCCGGCGCCGTGAGCATGGCGATGGGATCGCTGAACTTCGGTCTGTTCATCAAGCCGATGGGAGACGAACTGGGCATCGGCCGCGCCTACTTCGGCTGGGCCCAGACGGCCCGCCAGGTTTCGAGCTCCGTGACCAGCCCGACCGTAGGATGGCTGCTCGACCGTTACGGCTCCCGTGTATTGCTGCCCGTCGCCGCCACCATTACGGGGATCGCCATGGTCCTGCTCGCAAACGTCACCACCGAGTGGCACCTGGTGGCGCTTTTTGCGCTCATGGGCCTCGTCGGGTTGAGCGGCCCCGGCGCTCTGGTCACCTCAGTTCCGGTACTCAAATGGTTCGTTCGCCGGCGCGGCGCCGCGGTCGCCTTTGTCGGACTTGGCATCCCGGTGGGCGCCATGATCTTCGTGCCGCTCACCCAGTACTTCATCGATACCTGGGGCTGGCGCACCGCGTGGATCGTGCTGGCCTGCCTGGGCATAGGCATCATCGTTCCCTTGTCACTGATATTCGTGCGCCGGCGTCCGGAGGACATGGGTCTTCGGCCCGACGGCCTGCCTTCCAATACCAGGCGTGAACTTGCTACAGGCGCTTCCGACGAGTCACGGGAAGGGGCGGAGATTTCGTGGACGTCACGGCAAGCCATGCGGACGTTCCCTTTCTGGAGTCTCGTTGTCGTCTTCAGCATGGTGGCGCTGGCAACAGGCACTGTCGCGCTGCACAGGATCGCGGCATTCATGGACCGGGGCCTCGATCCCGGCCTGGTCGCGCTCGCCACAGCGTTCGATGCGGTCTGCGCGGGAGTGGCCACATTCGCGTTCGGGATGCTCGTAAGGCGGGTCCCCGTGAGAGTCCTCGGCGCGGTGGGCTTTTGTTTCCTCGGGCTCGCGAGCGTAATGACGATCTATGCAGACTTCGTGTCGCTGATGTTCATTTCGATGGCAGTCTTCGGCCTTGGCATCGGCGGTATGATGTTTCTCCAGAACTACGTGTGGGCGGACTACTTCGGACGGGAGTACGTCGGCAGTATCAGGGGCATTGTTGCGCCGATTACGCTTACTCTCGGCGGAATCGGACCCCCGTTGGCCGGTTACATCCGAGACTGGACCGGCACCTACAACCCGGTCTGGTGGGCAGGCGTGTGCCTGATGTTCCTCGCTGCCCTGGTATTCCTCGCCACCAAAGCGCCGCGGAAAACGCCGGACGAAACGGGCTGAGCCACGTTCCCTCCAGCAAAACGAGGCTTTGGAACACGAACGACTTTAGGCGTCGGCGCCGATGTCTCCACCCCTTACGTCAGCCCCGTCCGCCGGGCGGCCCACTCACGCGCGACCACGCCCTGCGCATCCTGGAACGCGCGCACCGTCGGCAGTCCCGGTGGCGGCGGCTGAACGGCATGGTGGGTGAAGAACCCGGCTATCGCCACCACCGCCGCGGTGATGGCGTCGCTGTCTGCGGTGTGGCATGCGAAGTGCCTGGAGATCACCTCCTCGGGATGCGGCCCACCCTGCATCGTCACGCTGGGCGCAAACGCCACTACGTCGAGCCACGCTGGACCGACAAGAGCGTGTGGCCAGTCGACGAACCACGTACGTTCCGGCGTGACCAGGATGTTGTCCGCCCTGATGTCGAGGTTCAGCAGCGTGTCGCCTTCCAGTACGCCACCGGCTGCGTCATCGATGGCAACCAACCTCTCCAGGTTTCGGCGCGACCACTCGTCCAGATCACCAAGCCGGGACGGCCGTTCGTCCAGCAGTGGCCGCCAGCCGCGGATGGTCGTCGCGAACATGTCGCTTGCCGTCCCGGCCGATGTGAGTGGCGAGGGCGTAAGCAACCTGCCCAGGTCCTCCATTGCCGCGACCACTCGATCGAGTTCGTCAGTCCGCCACGGCTGCGTCGGGTGACGGCCATCCACGTCTTCGAAAACGAGCGCAATCCAACCGCCTTCGCCTTCGTCGTAGGACCACATTAGCCGCGGGACCGGAGCGCCACGGGGCATGGCAGCCATAACCTTGGCTTCGCGCCGGTGCATCCCGGGCGTGTCCCGGTTGGGTTCAGGCCCTACCGCCTTGACGAAGAAACGCCGGCCGTCGTCCACCGTCAGCCGCGCCGCCACCCCGGGCGAAAAGCCGGTGGGCTGCGTAACCGCGTCCACGACACCGCCTCCAAGCCATCGTTCGATCTCGGCGCGCACGCGCCTTGGCATGTCCGCCCACTCAACCCTGACGCCGCGGTCCGGCGGAGGGCCTGTCCCCTGAGGCCTTTTGTCGCTCATTCTCCCTGACCCACCCTTTCGTACACCGGCACATGCGAGCGACTCTCCGCCATAAACGGCGAGCCTCGCCAGTCGGCCCACCTGTCGCGGAGACTCAGTCCGGCCAGCCGCGCCATCAGGTCCAACTCCGACGGCCACGCGTAACGCAGCCTCCCGGGATAAATCCGGATACCCTCTTCCGTCACGTGCAGGTGGCGGAAGTCCACCGCCTGGTTGACGGGGTCGTGGACCGACACGTCCAGGCGGACGGAGGCCACGTCGGGCAGGCTCGCGCTCAGGCGCCGGCCCCTGTCGAACATGGAAACGTCCGGCACAAAGGCGTGAATCAAGAAGACGCCGGACTCACCAAGCCGCGAAGCGACGTTTTCGAAGCACCTGGCCTGCTCCTCCTGGGAAGTCAACATGAAAAATGTGTTCGAAACGACGAACACAAGCGAGAAGTCGCCTTTCACGTCTACGTCCGCGAAGTCGCCGATGGTCACCGTTATCCTCTCAGCGCCTTGTTTGGCCCGAAGGCGATCAACCATCGCGCTCGAAGAGTCGATCCCATGCACCTCGACATCCCGTTCGGCCAGCGGAAGCGCGAACGTCCCTGTCCCAATCCCCAATTCGAGCGCCCGGCCACCGGCCGCAGACTGCTCAAGCAAGTCCACACACTCGGATACGTCTATCGGTCGATAGATTTCGTCGTAAACGTCGGCGATCCGGTCCCCGTAAGTCGAAGCTGTGTACCCCTTCATGAACCGATTCCTTTCCCAATTCCGCTGCAAATCAAAAAGGCCTCCCGTTTTGGGGAGGCCTTCGCTCGGACTATGACTGTTCTGTAGCTAGATTCTCCCCAACGTGAAGCGCAAGGGCGCCGGCGCCGTTGTGGCGTTCATAGTGGAAATCAGGAGGTGTCCAGCCATCGGTCTAGTTCCAGGTTGCCGCTCACGCATTACGCCGGATGTGTCCGCCCAAGCCTGCGTCCTTCGATTGTATGAAATCCAGGCTCGTTCTGCGCTACCCCGGTTTGCGGGCGTGGATGAAGTACATCGGCGTGAAGATGCCGAGCCGGCCCGCCTCGACCATGGCGTCCGCACAACGGTTCAGCGCCTCCGATACGCGGACCGATCCCTTCGGCGCGATGCGAAGCACTTCAAGCGTCCTCAGCAGATTCTGCGTGGACCAGCGTCCGACCCGCGAACTGCGAAATGCGGCCACTGATATACCCGAACCGACCAGGGGTTCGTACCACGGAATCGACGGCCCGGTCTGTTCAGTAAGGTCCCTGGTTTCCAACACCTCGAACCCCACTGTTCGAAGCGCGTCATCAACCGTTTGCCTGTCGTCGATGTCGAGCAGGCCGCCTCCCAGTTCTATGTCTGCTTTGATCTCGAGATGCTTGGGGTCCTGGGCATCGAACCGTTCAGTCAAGCAGTATTCATAGTTGGCGAAGCACGTGCCCGGCTTCAGCAAACGAAAGGCCTCGGCGTAGACGCTGAGTTTGTCCGGCGCGCAACAAGTGGCTTCGATACCGTACACGGCGTCGAACGATTCGTCGGGAGCATCCACGTTCAAGAAGTCGCAGTGCAGGAAATCGACCAGGTGTGTCACTTCCGCTTCTTCAGCCAGCCTGCGGGCACGTTCGAGCTGATACGCATTGCTGTTTACGCCTACGATCCTGGCGCCGGAAAAACGGGCGATCTCCAATAGTGGCCCGCCGATGCCGCAACCCAGATCGGCAACGCGCATCCCGGGCCTGAGCCCGAGCATGAGGGCCAAATAGTGCTCGTGGCGCGTAAGCGATGCCTTGAAGCTCTCACCGGGAACGCGCGGGGCAAAGTGAAAGGATTTGCCCCATCCATACTCATAGAAGTCAGAAACCAGGTCATAGTAGAGGTCAGTGAAGTCCTTGACATCACGCTCTTTGGCTTCCCATTCGCCGCGCTTGCCCTTCCCATAACGGTCCTCGTATTCGCGGACGGCAGAAGCGCTCAATCTTCCCTTCAGGAGTTTGGAGAGCTTGAATGCCATCAAAACGTGCTCGGACTGACTATAGACCGGGATAGCCCCGGCCATCGAAACGGGCGGCCTTGGACATTCTAATCGTCGACGCGACGGCTGGGTTGGCCCGCCGGGAAATGCTGGATCCCAGTCACTGTCCGCGGCAGCACGATCCGCGGATCGGACGCTACAGAGTGTCGAATCCCTCCCACCCGGGCAGCGCCGCCGATTGCAGGACCCACTCCGCCATCTGCTCCTCATCGAGTTCGCCCTCGTATATGTCGACCCATCGAGCGTCGGGGTCCTTGCCCGAGCCGGGCGGCTCAGGCCGCAGCGATGCCCCATTCAAAAAGGTCACCTTCACGTAACGGGTGAAGACGTGGTAGCTCGCAAACCACCCCATGCCCTCGATTCCATACCACGGCGAATTCCACCGGACGGCTTTTCGCACGTCGGGCACAGTGCGCACGATCAGGTCATCCAGGCGCCTCCCAACGTCGCTCTTCCACCCTGGCATCGCCGCAATGTAAGCCTGCACGGGCGCATCCCCGTCTGCCTTCGCGATCTGCGGGTTGCCGCCCGAAAGCAGCACCGCCTTCTTGGCTTTGGACTTCGACGATTTGGCGGGCATCGCATACTCTCCAATCCGCGGTTGGCGCTGACCGGTTGGCCGAGGGTTGCTGTGTTTCTTCGGAAAACGCTATTGCGTGAACCGGAACATTCTTCCTCTGATAATAGGCGGTTCTACGGTAATGTCATTTCGAGCGAAGCCGGGAAATCTGAGTCAGCCGCTAACAGAAACGGCCCGATCCACAACCGCCCCGGTGCTCCCCCATCGTCCTACCCGCCGAAGAACTTCATCCCATGCCCCCTTACTGGCATCTCTAGCCCCCTTACTGTCATCCCGAGCGAAGCCGAGCGATCCGAACCGCCCTTTTACCGTGCACTTCGTACTCGACAAACCCTTTCTGCACCACTCCGCTACCAACACCATCTTTTGTACCCGCCGTACCAGACCACACCCGTCATTCCAGTCCCCGTTCACCTACCCTCACCCCAACGGCATTCACAAACCCCGAACTCCCACCAAACCCCCCGTAGCGGCGGGTCTCAGACCCGCCTGGGCCAGGGCGCGGCGTTACCCGTGCACCTCCTACGTCTCCACGAGCAGATGGGGAAGGTGTGGGTAAGCCGCGATGGTTCCGCGCCCGACCGTGGGTACCGGATCAAGTCCGGCAAGTCGAATTGGGCTGGGTATCAGAGTCGTGCGTGGGGTAGCCGCGCCCGTCCTTTGCCCCGTGGCTACCGGGTGTCCCCGGTACGACGAAAAAGGGGGTGGGTCTGTCGGCTGGGAGTTGTAGATGTCGTGCGTACCCACCTCCACGCCCCACCGTGGGTACCGGATCGAGTCCGGCAAGTCGAGTAAGGGTGGACGCGGTCAGAAGGGGACGGGTGAGATTGACACCAGGTCTTTGAGGGGGACTCGGATTTCGTCGGGGTCCCTGTAACGGCGCGAGTCGTCGTCGGGCGGATCGTCTTCGCTTGGTGGGCCGAGGTGGATTATCGGGCGTTTATTCCTGGGTGGCGGTTCAGGCGCGGGTGGTCCTTCGGGGTCAAGGGAGGGTTTGAAATCCTCCCCTACAGTTTCAGAGCAGTCCCGGCAATGTCCGTATCCACGGGAGGGTTTGAAACCCTCGCCTACGCGGGTGTTTTGGGGCTGGTCAGGAGCGGCGGAAGAGGATGGTTGCGCAGATGCAGGAGATCCTTCGGCTTCGCTCAGGATGACAACGCCGGGAGGGTCCGAGTCTTCCGGGGGTTTGTCGTCGTTATGGGCGAGGAGGTGGCGGTTGCGTTCGAGGTACTGGAGGGTTTGGGGGTCGAGTGACGTTGTGTCCGTGAGTGCGTTGAGGCTGCCATCTTCGTTTATGAGGTGTTTGAACTTTCGCTTGTGGTATTCCAACACGGCCCTATTGGCTGCCCTGACCGCATTGTTGTCCTGGAAGGCGATCTTCAAGCATTTGTACCCGTAGGAACCTTTGCCGAAGGGGTCGTCTCCGGGGTTTTTGATCGGGGTGGTGTTGTAGTCGCCTACTTGATCGGTGGCGTAACTTTCGTCCCAGTGTTTGCGGTTTGCGTCGAGAGCGACTTCCCAGGCTTCTTCGCCGCCGTAGATGTGGAGCTTGGCCCGGAGTCCCGCCCGATCTCTTTCGTACTCCTCAATTGTGTAGTTGTCGAAGTCGAACGGGGCGTCGTCGTCGTTGTACTGTTTGGCGTTGCGGCGCGCCCGGTTGGCAGGCAGTTCGTGAGACATGGGTTCGTCGTTCCCGTCCTCATCGGCGACGACGGTGTGACCGGGGAGGTTGTCGAATCCTCGCGTGATCAGCCTGTCGGATGCTGCGAGGCGGTGGCGCGGTTTGAAGTCTTCGAGTTTGCCTTGCATGGCATCCATGAGGAACCGGACGATGTCCCTGCCGCCGTCGGTTTCCTCCCTGATGATGTCTGCGAGTTCGTCTTTTGGCTCGGGCTTGCCGGGGGCGCGTTCGGGCTTGGCGCCGTTGGAAGGGGTTGAGACGGCCTGCTTGACGGCGTTGGGGATTTTGACTCCGAGTCTTTGGAGTTGGCGCGTAGCTTCCATCCGGTGCCAGATGTTGGCGCCTTCGATATTGCCCACAACGACGTCGACCAGGAATTCGACGATGAGCTGGCCGCCGTTGGTGGCCTCCTGGACGACTTCGGCGATGGGTCTGTATTGGGTTTTTGTCGGGGAATCGCACATATGTTCTAATTTAGGGGGAAAGGGGGGTGGTGTCAAATGGGGGTTGGCGTAGTTGTGTAAGGGCGTGGTTGGGGTGTGGGAGAACGCGAATTGGGAGTAGGCCCTTGAATACCCGATTCCCCGGTAAGTCAGGGATTACGCAAAAGTTCCCTCGACGGAGAGTGGGAGAATGATCATAAAGAGCCACGGGGTCCGCCGGACCCATGAAGTTGACATCTCCCGATGTCGTTGTGATTCTCAACCCACCGTTCAATTGATTGGCAAGGCCGCGTCCACAACCGCTACCAATGACACGAAAAACCAGACCAGCCATACCAACCCATACACGCCTCCTCATCGCCTGGCTCTTCGTCCCGTTGCACCGGCTCTTGTTCCGCCTCTCGAAAGGCCGACTGTTGGGCCGACTGGAAGGCCACGGCGTACTTGTCCTGGTGACCAAGGGACGCAAGAGCGGCAAGCCGCGTTCGTCCCCCCTGATGTACTTCCAATTTCAAGGGTCAGACGACCTCATCATCGCCGCTTCAAACTACGGCCTGGACCACCACCCCGCCTGGTACCTGAACGTCGAAGCCCACCCTAACGTCTCCGTAGAAACCAGGGGCGAGCCCTTCGCAGCAACCGCCCGCATTCCACAAGGCGAAGAACGCGCCGCCCTGTTCAACAAAGTAGCCGCCGCAAACCCGCGCTTCGCCCGCTATCGAGACGCCACCCACCGCCAAATCCCCGTCGTTGCGCTCCGCCGCGTCCATCGACCGGGTTAAGCGGTAAGCTCGGCGTCCCGTCCGGCATCCACCAAGTGCCTGTGCAAGTGCGGTTCAGACAAGTGAGCTAGTTGATAGCTGTACCGGCACACGGTATAGTCAATTCATGATCCGTTCGTTTCGCCATCGAGGGTTAAGGCGGCTTTATGAGCGAGACGACCCAGCCAGGATCGCCGCCGACCAATTGCACCGAATCACTCTCGCCCTCGCAGACCTGGATGCGGCCGGTAGGCCGAGTGATCTCGATCTGCCGGGATACAGACTGCATCCACTCAGAGGGGACAGAAGAGGTCTGTGGAGCATCGCAATTTCTGGCAACTGGCGGATCACCTTCAGGTTTGAAGCTGGCGACGTGTACGACGTTGATCTCGTCGATTACCACTGATGAGGAGAGAGACCATGCCGATGAAGAATCCGCCCCATCCGGGTCGCAGCGTCAGGGAGAACTGCCTGGACCCTCTCGGCCTGAGCGTCACCGAAGCGGCGGAGGTCCTGGGAGTTGCCCGTCATACCCTTTCGCGGGTATTGAACGGTCACGCGGCGATCTCGCCCGACATGGCCATTCGGCTGGAAAAGGCCGGATGGTCCAGCGCAGACTTCTGGTTGAGCCGCCAGACCGCATACGACCTGGCTCAGGCGCGCAAGTGTAAAGACAGGATAAAGGTTAAACGCTACCAGCCCCTGCCCACCGCATAGAATTCGCCCGCAACCGCTGGATCCCAGTCGTCGCCCTCCCCCGCGCCAAGCGACAATCAGTTGCGCAGCCACATCGACAGGCCAGTTCTCCAGAAATTCCGCCGCGCGAGCATCGGGGGCGCTGACCACCACAGCCCGCCAAACCTTCGTGATGGAATCGCTGCCCGGTCCAACCCGGAGCTGTCACTCAGGCGAACATTGTTAGAAACAGGTTAATCGTAGTACGCACCGTCAATTCGATGGTTCTTCATTGATGCCGGGTAAACTTGTTAAGCCCTCTATAGCAGATGGCAATTCCCTAAACGTCCCGACCTTGGCGGTTGCTTTGGACAAATCGTGAGCTGCAGTGAACTCGTTCGCAACCACGATGCAGTCAATACCCGCCGCTATTGCCGACTTCAAACCTCTCGCCGAGTCTTCAATAACCACCGTTTCAGCGGCGGTAGCGCCAAAGCGTTGGAGGCCGCTCAGATATGGGTCGGGGTGCGGTTTAGCCCGCTCGTAATCCTCTCTAATCAGATAAAATTCCATATGGTCTAGAATAGATCGCTTTTCGTGTATCAAGCCGAAGTCAGCCCGTTTCGACGTAGTTACGATACCCATCCTATACGTAGCTGAGAGTTCGGTCAGTGTTGGCGGGACACCTTCGATCTCAATGTTCTCAGTTATCAGGTATTCCTGGCAGTACCGGTTTCTCAGTTCTCGGCCATGTTTAATCTCAGATCCGGATATTCCTGAAACTCGTGCCGCCTCCCACGCGGACACTCCATCGGCCATATTCGCCAAATATGTGTCTCGTCGAAGTTCAATTCCGAGAGATGCCAGCGCACGTTTGTTTGCCAAGTAATACCAATGTTCTGTGTCGACTAAGACCCCATCATGGTCAAACAAAATGAATTTCTTCACTTTTATGCCCGGCTCATTATCGACCCATGCGAAGCTGCCACCGTTGCGCCCGGTAGGGCTCGTACTCCCATCCTCCACTTTCTCGCAACACCCATCAACCCCAACACCCCCCTACAACCCAATCATCACCTTGCACGTATCCGGCCTAGGCGACCGCGCATACTCAAACGCCCCTACCGACTCCTCAAACGTAAACCGGTCCGTAACCAACTGCGCCACCGGGACTCGACCGGCGGCCGTCAACTCAATTGCCGTTGGATAAGCGTTGGCGTACCTGAACACCGTGGCCAGATCCACCTCTTTGACCATCGCCGCCACCGTGTCGATGCTCGTCGGCTGCGGTCCCATCCCTACCAGGACGACGCGGCCGGCGGGGGCTGATGCCTCGATGAGTGTCTGAGGTCCATCGGGATGGCCGGAACACTCGACCCCGACATCCGCGCCGCGGCCACCCGTCGCGGCCATCACAACTTCAGCCAACGACTCCGACCCTGCATCCACGACCGCCGCCGCGCCTAGTTCCCTGGCGCGCTCCAGGCGAGCGGGTATCACGTCGGCCACAATCACCTGCGACGCCCCGTATGCCAGGGCCGCCAGGAGCGTCACGCATCCGATGGTCCCGGCCCCGTTGACAGCCACCACGCTGCCGGGCCGCACTCCGCCGCGTTCGCAGGCGTGCACGCCCACCGCCAGCGGCTCCATCAACGCGCCCTCCTCCGTGCTCATGTTGTCCGGCAACCGGAAGGCCAGCGCGGCCGGATGGATGACGTGCTCCGCCAGCACCCCGTCATACGGCGGCGTCGCCCAGAACCGGACATCCTTGCACAGGTTGTAGCGGCCGGTCCTGCACTCCCGGCAGTCCCCGCAGGGCACGCCGGGCTCCATCGCCACCGTGTCCCCAGGCGCCAGTGACTCCACTCCCTCGCCCACAGCCTCAACCACACCTGCCGCCTCGTGTCCCAGGATCATCGGCGCTCTCAGCACGAAGTCGCCAATCCGGCCGTGCTCGTAGTAGTGGACGTCGCTGCCACAGATCCCCACCGACCGAACGGCTACCCTCATCTGGCCCGGTCCCGGCGCGCCGGGGTCGGGGACGTCGCGAATAGCCAGGTCAAGCGGGCTATTCAGAACGAGCGCCTTCAACGTGCGCCCTCGCCGCCGTCCACCGGCAGTACCACACCGTTTACGTAGTCCGACAGCGGCGAGGCCAGAAATAGCGCAACTTCCGCCACCTCACGGGGCTTCCCGAAGCGTCCCATCGGCACTCCCGCCAGCTTGAAGTCCGTTCGCGGCCCCGGAGTCCACACCGCCTCGGCCATCGGCGTGGCTATCACCGTGGGCGCAATGGCGTTCGTCTGTACGTTGTGCGGTCCGAACTCAACGGCCATGGTCATCGTGAGAAGCTGCAAGCCCGCCTTGGAGGCGCTGTACGCGGCGTGTTCCTCCAGCGCGCCCAGCCCGGCCCGCGAGGTGATGTTCACGATCTTGCCGCTGCGCCGTTCGATCATGCCCGGCGCAAAACATTGCGCCAGCAGCAACGGCGCCAGCAGGTTCACGTTCAGGGTGTTGTGCCACTCAAAAAGCTCAACGTCGAGCACCATTTGCGGGTGCGTCAGACCGGCGTTGTTGATCAGGATGTCGACCTTTCCGAACTCCGCCAGCGTGGCTTCACCCAGCGATCTCACCTGGTCCGGATCGGCCAGTTCGGCGGTGTGGGTCCACGCCTTGACACCCCGGCTGCGCGCCGACTCCGCGGTGGCCTCCAGGCCAGCCTCATCGCGCGCCGCCAATGCCAAATCTGCCCCGGCATCAGCAAGAGCCTCGGCAATGGCGACCCCGATCCCCTTCGAAGCGCCGCTCACAAACGCCACCTTGCCGCTCAGGTCAATCTTCATTCCACTGGAATTGTCCATTTCGTTCACCTGCGCCTGCCGCGTTCGCTCATTGTCCCGGTAATTTACGGATGCGGCGCCTGGCAACCGAACATTACCACGCGGCCCACGCTGCCTCGATTCCTACGGAGACCTTTGCGCAACTCTTCCTCCCTCGCCTGGCGAGGGTTGGGGTGAGGGGGCACAGCGCTTTCGCTAAACTTCACGTCTCTGGAGACGAGGGTTGGAATGTCAAAGTTACTGAGTCTGCTGGTCGCCGGCGTTGCGCTGACGGTCCTGTTGACGATTGGATGTACCGACGACCCCGCGCCAGCACCGACCCTTGCGCCGACATCTACGCCTGCACCGACCTCCACTCCTACTCCAACGGGTACACCTGCGCCAACCTCAACACCTGTGTCGACCGCTACGCCAACACCTACCTCAACACCTGTGCCAACCGTTACGCCAACACCTACCTCCGCACCTACACCGGCCCCTACGCCTACATCGATACCTGCAATTGCGCCGACTCCGGTCCCTGCATCGACACCTGCCCCGTCAGCTGTAGCCCTGACCCTTGACGAGTACCTACTAAACTGCGCTCTGGTTGAAGTACTAAGGGACTGGACCACCTACGGGGAATTGTCCGCCGCCGCCGCGAAGATGATCGAGGTCTTTTCGCAGTTGTCGCCCCCCGACGAGGTGGCCGACTGGCACGACAAGGGGCTGGTCCTCGTCCGGAACTTCAAGCCACTGGTCGACACGCAGCCTGCGGACCAGGCCATAGGCATCGAGTTCTTCCCGATAGCCGCAGAAGTGGAACCCTATGCTGATGCGGTGACCGCAGCCGAAAAAGAAATGCCTGCCGATATCCAAAGGCGGATGACAGAGGCCGGCTGCCTGCAAGACCTCGGCGGTTGAAACGCCCCGGACCCGCGCAGTTTTTCACCACTTACATTACGTCACTGTGCCGTTTCGGAACTCAACTCGAATTACGGTGCGCGTTCGTACCGCATTAGAGGGTGTCTAATAAGTCGTCGGAAACCGTTCGTGGTGAGCTTGTCGAACCATGAACTGCGCCTCGACCCTTCGACAGGCTCAGGGTGAACGGAAGGGTTTTTAGACACCCTCTTAGGCTTCCGGTACGGTCCGCACCGCCGTCTCGAGGTCGACGTAATCCCGTATCTCGCCGCGCCGCACGCCCATTCCAGGACTGCCTTGATCAACTTCCACAGCGGCCAGCCGTTTCGCGAAAAATCCGGCCAGGTGGCCGGATTCAGGTGGACTTGCGGGGTTTTGGTGGGCCCGGGATGACTCGAACATCCGACCTCTACTTTATCAGAGTAGCGCTCTAACCGGCTGAGCTACGGGCCCATCTGATCGCCGCTGCGCAGGCGCTTAACCCGAGGGCCTGGAACGCTTGAACAACTGCTCCAGGCCATAAGGTCAGCAGTCCTCGCGGCCGACTCCGTCCAATTCTACAACCAGCTCGACCGGCGTGTTGCGCGCCACTACCAGCCGAAGCGATTCCTCGTCGCTGGTATTCAACGGCTGGTGGGCGGCGCCGGGCGGGATGTAGATCATGTCCCCCGGCCCAATCTCCTCTTCGACGGACAGGTCATCCCCCGTCAACATGATGCCGCGGCCCGAGAGGACGAAGATCGCTGACTCGCAGTTCGAGTGGTAGTGCGGCGACGAACATCGGCCGGGCGGTATCACCGACTCGGCCAGGTGTATGCCGGTCGCGCCGGTGAGCGACTCCGACACCCCGGCGACGCGCGTCATCCCACCCGACTGAACCTCGATCTCGCGTTGGTCCTCTCGGACCACCTTGATCTGCTGAGTGGCGGTGTTTTCGTGTTGCATGTCGAGAGTATAGCCCCGTGACGCAGGTTGATAAGCGGCAGACGTAATCAGGAAACGGCCGGAGTCGACTGGCAGCCGCCAGGCAGCACCCATCAGTCGCCGGAGTCAACAAAAAAGCCCCGTTTCCGGGGCTTTTGCTGGCACTTAGCCGCTGAATAGTGAAAGGAAGAATACGTCGTTGGTTCAGTTGGTTTGTTGTGTTCTTGTCGCTCTTTCGAGCACAAGGCGACGGACTTTTCTGAAGGGCAACAGTCGGGTCGCTTGAGAGCCCCTTCCACTCCGGTTGCCCGGAGAGAATCTCGCTCTATCCAGCTATTCGTCTGTTGCCGTCCGCCGATCGACCAGGTAGCACTTAGCAGGTATGCGCCATTCCCGTGTGATCCGCCGTCAAACACACCGTGTTCCTGACGGATTCAATCGGGTGGCCCTGCTCAGGGCTCCTTAGAAAGGAGGTGATCCAGCCGCACCTTCCGGTACAGCTACCTTGTTACGACTTCGTCCCAGTCATCGGCCCCACCCTCGGCGCCTGCCTCCCCGAAGGGTTAGCCCAGCGACTTCAGGCGTTGCCAACTCCCATGACGTGACGGGCGGTGTGTACAAGGCCCGGGAACGTATTCAACGCAGTATGCTGACCTGCGTTTACTAGCAACTCCGCGTTCATGCAGGCGAGTTGCAGCCTGCAATCCCAACTTGGACCGGCTTTGTAGGATTGGCTCCACCTCGCGGCTTCGCAACCGTCTGTACCGGCCATTGTAGCGTGTGTGTAGCCCTGGACGTAAGAGCCATGATGACTTGACGTCGTCCCCACCTTCCTCCCGTTTAAGGGCAGTCCGGCTAGAGAATTCAACTAACCGCAGGGGTTGCGCTCGTTGCGGGACTTAACCCAACACCTCACGGCACGAGCTGACGACAGCCATGCAGCACCTGTGCAAGCTCCCTTGCGGGTCCCTTGCCTTTCGGTTTAGTACCACTTGCATGTCAAGCCCAGGTAAGGTTCTTCGCTTACCATCGAATTAAACCACACGCTCCGCTGCTTGTGCGGGCCCCCGTCAATTCCTTTGAGTTTTAGCCTTGCGGCCGTAGTCCCCAGGCGGGATGCTTATCGCGTTAGCTTTGGCTCGCAGGGGGTCGATACCCCACAAACCTAGCATCCATCGTTTAGGGCGTGGACTACCCGGGTATCTAATCCGGTTTGCTCCCCACGCTTTCGTCCCTCAGCGTCAGAACTGTCCCAGAAAGCCGCTTTCGCCACTGATGTTCCTCCCGATATCTACGCATTTCACCACTACACCGGGAATTCCGCTTTCCTCTGACAGCCTCCAGTCTTGCAGTATCCCCCGACCGCTCCAAGTTGAGCCTGGAGTTTTCACAGGAGACTTACAAAACAGCCTACGGACCCTTTACGCCCAATAATTCCGGACAACGCTCGCCACCTACGTATTACCGCGGCTGCTGGCACGTAGTTAGCCGTGGCTTATTCCTCAGGTACCGTCCTTGCTCTTCCCTGAGAAAAGAGGTTTACAACCCTAAAGCCTTCGTCCCTCACGCGGCGTCGCTGCATCAGGCTTTCGCCCATTGTGCAAGATTCCCTGCTGCTGCCTCCCGTAGGAGTGGGGGCCGTGTCTCAGTCCCCCTCTGGCTGGTCGTGCTCTCACACCAGCTACCCGTCTTTGGCATTTGGTAGGCCGTTACCCCACCAACAACCTGATAGGACGCGAGCTCCTCCCAGAGCGGCGCCGGTTGCCCGGAACCCTTTCCACCACCGCCTTTACACGGTGGAGCGTATGCGGAATTAGTCCGCCTTTCGGCGGGTTATTCCCCTCTCTGGGGTAGATCACCCACGCGTTACTCAGCCGTTTGCCGCTAGGACATCCACCCCGAAGGGTGGAGCCTCGCTCGACTTGCATGCATTAGGCGCGCCGCCAGCGTTCGTCCTGAGCCAGGATCAAACTCTTCGAAACTGACGTATCTTCCTTTCACTATTCAGTTGTTAAGGTGCCGAATCCAGAACCATTTGTTTTCTGGATAGACGGACAAGTATACGAGTTGCCGCACCCCAGAGTCAATCCGCGGACCCCGAAATCGAAGCCGGAACGAGCCAGACCGCGCCCGTCCCCAGCACACGTATTTCTCAGGAATTACCGCAGGCATTCACGCCGAGCCGCCCTCGTTCGTTGACACGCTATTGGAGGGGCAATACATTTGCGAGAAGAACGAATGGCGCATTCGCCGACGCCCAGCCGCGGTAAACCGTCCCGGAGAAGCGGCCGGCGGGCCGTCGAGACGGCTGGCATGCGCCGGTCCAACCCCGAACGAATCACATAGCGTGCGCCGGCGTTGCCGCCGGACGCAGATTTCCCGCAGGGAGTCCTGAATGGCAAGGCAAGTACCAGGCGAGCCCTATACCCGCATAGACTCGGACGAGGCGTACCAGATGCTCCAGGAAGGCGGCTCGGTCATGGTCGACGTTCGACGCGACGACGAGTACCGGGAGGGCCACGTCTCGGGCGCAGTATTCATCCCCGTTGACGATGTGATCCCCCGATTCGACGAACTGCCGGCAGAAGGCAAACTGCTCTTCATCTGCGCGGTCGGCGCCAGGAGCGGACTCGCCGCCGAGTACGCCGCCGCCATGGGCGCAGACACCGAACGCCTCTTCAACGTGGACGACGGGACTCCCGCCTGGATCGAAAAGGGCTACCCGACGTCCTACGGCGACGACTTGTGAGCCCCAACGCCGAGAGGCCTTCCGCGTGAATATCCTCGTGGTCGGCTCCGTCGCATATGACTCAGTCATGACGCCGACGGGCCGCAGGGATCATCAGCTCGGCGGGTCCGCAACCTACTTTTCCGTCGCGGCGAGCTACTTCTCAGACGTGGGCGTCGTCGCTGTCGTAGGCAAAGACTTCAGGCAGTCGGACTGTGATCTGCTCGAATCCCGCGGCGTCGATCTGTCCGGCCTCGAATTCGCAGACGGCCGCACGTTCCACTGGGCCGGCGAGTACGCCGACGACATGAACACCGCAATTACGCGGGATACCCAACTCAACGTATTCGAGAACTTCAAGCCGACCCTGACGGCAGAACAGGCGTCGACTCAGCACCTGTTCCTGGCCAACATCGATCCGTCCTTGCAACACGGGGTGCTGGACGCGATGGCCAAGAGACCGCGCATGGTGGCATGCGACACCATGAACCTGTGGATAGACATCGCCTGGCCGGAACTGGCCCGCCTGCTGCCAAGGACCGACGCCCTGCTTATAAATGAGGCGGAGGCCCGGCAGTTCACCGGTGAAACGCAGTTGCCCCGGGCAGCACAAAAACTGCTCGACAACAACATTGCATACCTCGTCGTGAAGCGCGGGGAGTACGGAGTCGCCGTGTTTCAGCGGGACTTCACGTTCGCCGCACCGGCCATTCCGGTGGTTGACGTCATCGATCCAACCGGAGCGGGCGATTCATTCGCAGGAGGTTTCATGGGATACATATCCGCCTCCGGAGATACCAGCCCGGCAACCATTCGCCGCGCCACAATTGTCGGCTCGGTAATGGCATCATTTACGGTAGAGGCGTTTGGACTTGAACGGCTGGCGCACCTCGCGCCCGACGAAATAAGGCGACGATTCGACGAATTCATAGAACTCACCAGGTTCGATCCTCAAGACGGCGGCTTCGGGCTGCCGATAAGGGCCGCGACCAACTGAAGGCCGACGCGGGCCTCCGGAGATCAGCCCGCCGTCCCGCCAAAAACGTGACAAACTCTCACTGACGGAGACCGAATATTGGAATACGACATCAAGGACCTGTCGCTGGCCCCCGAGGGCGCCCTGAGAACCGAATGGGCCGGGCGCGAGATGCCCGTCCTCAGTTCTATCCGCGAACGTTTTGCGCGGGAACAAACCCTGCGCGGGGTCAAGATAGCCGGCTGCCTGCACATCACTTCGGAAACGGCCAACCTTGCCGAGACGCTACAGGCCGGCGGCGCAGAAGTGGTCCTGTGCGCATCGAACCCGCTCTCTACGCAGGACGACATCGCCGCCTATCTCGTTCAGTCCGGCATCCCGGTATTCGCCGTCAAGGGCGAGGACAGCGAGACCTACCATCGCCACATCGAGGCTGCCGTCAAATCCGGTCCCCAGATAACGATCGACGACGGCGCAGACCTCGTCGCCGCACTCCATTCCAGCCACCCTGAAGAACTCAAGAGGGTCATGGGGGGCATGGAAGAGACGACCACCGGCGTGATCAGGCTGAAGGCCATGTCAGCCGATGGCAAGTTGCGGTACCCGATAGTGGCCGTCAACGACTCGGACACCAAGCACATGTTCGATAACCGGTATGGTTCCGGCCAAAGCACCCTGGACGGAATCCTCCGGGCGACCAACGTCCTCATCACCGGCAAGACCGTCGTAACGATCGGCTACGGCTGGTGCGGCAGAGGATTCGCTTCCAGCGCGAAGGGAATGGGCGCCCACACCGTTGTGTGCGAGGTGGACCCGGTCCGCGCCCTGGAGGCGGTGATGGATGGCCACAAGGTCATGTCGATGAGTGAGGCGGCGGCGCTGGGCGACATTTTCGTAACGGTAACGGGCGGCATCAGCGCCATAGACCGGCACCACTTCGAAACAATGAAAGATGGCGCAATCCTCGCCAACTCCGGGCACTTCGACGTTGAAATCAATATCGGCGCCCTGGAGGAGATGGCCGAGGCTAAGCGCAGGCCGCGGGAGTTCATAGAAGAATTCACGCTGGAAGACGGCCGAAAAATCAACCTGCTGGGTGAGGGACGTCTGATCAACCTTGCCGCGGCAGAGGGCCACCCATCGAGCGTGATGGACATGAGTTTCGCCAACCAGGCCCTGGCCGGCGAGTACATAGTCAACAACCACCAGTCCCTGGACCCGGGCGTTCACATGCTGCCCAAAGAGGTCGACCAGCAGATCGCATCGTTAAAGTTGGGATCAATGAACATGTCGTACGACACGCTGACTGAGGAACAGGAGCGTTACCTGGCAAGCTGGGAACTTGGGACCTGATCCGAACCTGTCCGACCCAAAGGCGCATACTGAACAACCCCGGAAAGTCCTGACGAGCATGAGTGACTCCAAAGCCACCTACCTTCTCACCTCCGAGTCCGTTTCTGAAGGGCACCCGGACAAGATTTGCGACCAGATTTCGGACGCTGTGCTCGACGCCGTGATGGCGGCCGACCCGAGCGGGCGGGTCGCCTGCGAGACGTCCGTCACCACCGGCCTGGTCCTCGTCTTCGGCGAGATCTCAACCACGGCAAACCTGGACGTGCCGAAAATCGTTCGCGAAACGATCAAGGGGATCGGCTACGACAACCCCGCCTACGGGTTCGACGGGGACTCCTGCAGCGTCCTCGTTGCGATCGACGAGCAATCAACCGACATCGCAGCGGGAGTGGGCACGGCTTTGGAAGCCCGCGGTGGCGATGGCGCCGACCGGGAGATCGGGGCCGGAGACCAGGGCATGATGATCGGGTACGCGGTCAATGAGACGCCTGAACTCATGCCGCTGCCCATCGCGCTGGCCCACGGCATCACGCGGAGGATGGCCGATTGCCGCAGGGAGGGACTGATCAAGTACCTCCGCCCCGACTCGAAGAGCCAGGTGACCGTCGAGTACGACTACGATCATCGCCCGGTCCGGGTCGATACCATCGTGATCAGCACGCAGCACGCTGAGGATGTAACGCAGGAACAGATCGCAGAAGACCTCGAGCGTCACGTAATAAGGGAAGTAGTGCCGGGCGAGCTTCTCGATCAGAACGTCAAGACCTACATAAACCCATCCGGGCGGTTCGTAATCGGAGGCCCGGTCGGCGACTCGGGACTCACCGGGCGAAAGATCATCGTGGACACGTATGGTGGAAGCGCGCGACACGGTGGCGGCGCATTTTCCGGCAAGGACTGCACGAAGGTCGATCGCTCAGGCGCATACGCCGCCCGCCACGTGGCGAAGAACATTGTCGCGGCGGGTATCGCCGACCGCGCCGAAGTACAAGTCTCCTACGCAATCGGCATCGCCAATCCCGTCTCCGTAATGGTGGACACGCAAGGGACAGGAAAACTCCCCGAGCCGGAAATCGGGCGACTGGTAGACAAGCACTTCGACCTGCGGCCCGACGCCATCATCAACCGTTTGCAACTCCGCAGGCCCATATATAAGCAGACCGCAGCGTACGGTCACTTCGGTCGACCCGACCTCGATCTGCCGTGGGAGCGTCTCGACGTTGTGGCCGATCTCAAGCAAGACGCGTTTGGTTAATCCTCCGCGTTGCAGACCCATTTCGCGCCGACAAACAGCCCAGCTACCAGGAAGCTGATCCTCAATGCCCGGGGATGACGTTCGACCGACGATCAGATTCGGCACCGACGGGTGGCGGGCAATCGTTGGCGAGGACTACACCTTCGACAACGTGCGTGCGTGCGCGGCGGCGCTGGCGTCCCACATGCTCGATACCGGACTGGCGAAGCACGGAGCGGTGGTCGGCTACGACACGCGCTTCATCTCAGACCGCTTCGCCGCCGCCGTAGCAGAGACCCTTGCAGGCTCAGGAATCGCCACCCACATCTTCGACCGGCCCGGCCCCACGCCGGCCGGTAGTCTGGCTATCACGCATTTGCACGCAGGCGCGGGAGCGATCATCACGGCGAGCCACAACCCCGCCGATTGGAACGGGTTCAAGGTCAAGTCGAACGCGGGCGGCAGCGCACCTCCCGAAATGGTGGAGTCGGTTGAAAACCACCTCGCCCGCATACTGTCTGCCGGACAAAGCGCGCCGTCCGGTGAGGCGCCGGGCGCGATCACCGAATTCGATCCGATCAGCCCCTACGTCGAGCGCTTAGCCGAACTCGTCGACGCCGATACCCTGCGCTCGGCGGGCCTTAAGGTGGTGGTGGACGCCATGCACGGCGCCGGTGCCGGCGTGCTCCCGCGCGTGCTTGCCGGAGGTCCAACCGAAGTGGTCGAAATCCGGGCTGAGCCGAACCCTGCCTTCCCCGGTATGGGGCAGCCGGAGCCCGTCAGAGCCAACCTGTCGCAGCTTGCCGCCGCGGTGCGCGAACAAGGCGCCGATGTCGGCATGGCGCTCGACGGAGACGCCGACCGCCTCGGCGTGGTTGACGAGAACGGCGTCTACATGTCCACGCTGGAGGTGTTCTCGCTCATCGCAGACCACCTGATGGGCCGAAAGCAGGTAAGCGGCGGCGTGGCGTGCACGATAACGATGAGTTCAATGATCGACCGGCTGGGTGAAAAGTACGGCGCGCCCGTCTACCGGACCCCGGTCGGGTTCAAATACGTCGGTCCCGCGATGGTCGATAACGACTGCGCGGCGGGGGGTGAAGAGAGCGGCGGTTACGCGTTCAGAGGCCACATCCCCGAGCGGGATGGACCGCTGAGCGGCCTGATGTTCCTGGAAGCAATGGTTCAATCCGGCAACACTCCGTCGCAGTTGTTGGAGGAGTTGAGTCAGATTGCCGGACCGCATATGTTCAGGCGAGTCGACCTGGAATTCGACGCGCGGCGCGGGTCCGAAATCAGGGACGCCCTGGCAAACGCCCAACCCACCTCCATTGGCGGCCTTCACGTCGAGTCGGAAGACCGCCGCGACGGCGTCAAATACCACCTCGCAGGCGGCGCGTGGGCGGCCGCGCGGTTGTCCGGGACTGAACCGCTGGTCAGGCTCTACGCCGAAGCGCCGGACGACGACTCTTTGACCGCCGTCCTGGGCGAACTCCGCGCGCTGCTGGCCGTCTGAAACCATGCCGGTATGCCTCGTCTGACGGGGTGACAGCCAGGCCCGACATCTTTCTGCAAACAGATATCCTCCGTCTGAACATCGCACCTCACTATCAGGAGACCCCCTTGACCCAGACCCCAAACTTCACCCCCGAACTATTCCAATTCCTGGCTGACCTTGCGGAAAACAACCGGCGTGAGTGGTTCCAGGCGAACAAGGACCGGTACGAGACGCACGTCAAGGACGCGCTGCTGACTTTCGTGTCCGATTTCGGTGAAAGGCTCGCCGGCATCAGTCCGCACATGGTGGCCGACCCGCGTCCATCCGGTGGGTCAATGTTTCGGATCTATCGGGACGTGCGATTCTCGAAGGATAAGAGTCCTTACAAGACCAACGCGGGAGTCCATTTCCGCCACGAGGTTGGGCGGGAGGTACACGGACCCGGCTTGTACCTCCATCTACAGCCTGGCAATGTCTTCGCCGCCGCCGGAATCTGGAGGCCAAACTCGGCGACGGTCGGAAAGATTCGCGGAGCGATCGTCGCAAACCCAACACGGTGGGAGGCCCTCGTCAACGAGGGTCGTTTCAAGTCGATCTACGGCCTCGAAGCCGAGTCGCTGAAGCGGGCGCCAAAGGGGATCGACCCGGAACATCCCCTGATCGAGTACCTGAAGTTGAAGTCGTTCGCTGCGGGTACCACGTTCAGCCAGGAAGACGCCTGTTTGCCCCACTTCATCGACATGTACGAAGACTCCTGCCGGACCGCCGCGCCCCTGATGGAGTTTCTTTGCGACTCCGTCGGCCTCAACTGGTGACGAGTATCCTGCGGCGGTCGGCTGGCGTCAGGTATTGCCGGCAAGGCCGACGCCGGTCGACGCCGGTCGACGCCAGTATCCCGTGGATGAACTGGGCCTTCGCTTCGCTGTAAGCCCGACGATCGTCTCGATGTTTTGCCGCCAGCGTCCGCTTCAACCCTTCGTAGTCGCGCGCGGCGCTAGGATGGGACCTGAGATGGTCGCGGATGACCAGGTGTTTGCCGACGTCAGGGTGGCCCGCAGGAAACATATGAGCGTGTACGACCGTTCGGCCATCGACAATCTTGTCGAAGTAGAACCGGCCCGGAATCCCGTTCTCGCCGCGGTAGCGGTACCCCAGTTCAGTCATTGCAGAGACGGACTCGGCACACTCGACTGGGCTGTCGGCAATCGGAACAATGTCCAGGATGGGCTTGGCCGCCAGCCTCGGCACGGAGGTACTGCCGACGTGGTGCACCTCGGAGATCCACGCGCTGCACGCCTTCATGATGATCGCGGCCTCGCGCTCGAAAACGCAGGCCCATTCCGGGTTGTATTGGGCGATGTCCACGTGCGCGCCCTGTGTGCCGAGCGACCGCCAACGGTCAGGTCCCGTCATTTCGGACCTCCTTCGTCAGCGACTGCGCCAACATGGGCCGGCCGATGCGGCAGGACAACTCTGCACGCTCCAAATGAGTGGTGCCGGGGGTGGGATTCGAACCCACAAGCCCTTGCGGGCAGCGGATTTTAAGTCCGCCGCGTCTGCCATTCCGCCACCCCGGCAGGTGGAAAATGCTGCTAATACCTCTCGTTTCATCGTCGCAACCGGCCCGCCCTTGCCAATCAATGCGCCCGGGCCCTATCTTTCGTTCGGCTCCGGCAGACTGGCGCTCTGCGTTGGCGCCCGCATCCTGTTATAGATACTACGGTTATCATGCCCGCACGGTCTGGTTTTGAGGAGGACGACTACGCAACGCGTCACCGCACCCTGCCACGGAATGAACTGGAAACCCTGAAATGAGACGTTTCATTATCAGGCGCGTCCTTGCCTCTGTCCTCACGGTTATCGCCTCGACCCTATTCGTTTTTGGGGTTTCTCGGGCGGCATCGGACCCCCTTGACCTGTACGTACAGGAAAGCGGTTACGGCATCACTGAGGAAAGCCGGATCGCTATCGGCAAGGAGCTTGGTCTCGACAGGTCCATACCGGTTGCCTATGTCTTGTGGTTGGGCCGAGCCTTGCAGGGCGACTTGGGCGAAAGCCTGGTCAACAAGCGGCCCGTAACAAAAGTCCTTGTTGAAAAGTTGCCCAACACGCTGCAACTCGGATTTGTAGCCTGGGTCGTCGCAACGGTGATCGGAGTCCCTCTTGGAGTACTTTCCGCCGTCAAGCGCGGCAGTGCGCTTGACTACCTCGGACGCGGCTTCGCGTTATTCGGCCAGGCCATACCGAATTTCTGGTTCGCCATCGTCAGCATTCTGATATTCGCAGTCTGGCTGGGGTGGTTCCCTGCGGCGTCCAAGGAGGGCCTGAGCCCGACCTACTTCGTCCTGCCCGCTATCACGCTGGGCTCGGCCGCCGCAGCCGGCTACTTGAGAATCACCCGGTCCGCAATGCTCGAAATACTGGACTCCGAGTTCATCAAATTGGCCCGGGCGAAGGGAGTTAGCCAAAGCGACGTCATCTGGAAACACGGACTGAGGAACGCCCTCATCCCTCCTGTAACCGTGTCGGCGCTGATTCTCACCGGTTTTATAACCGGTACTGTGTTGGTCGAAGTGGTGTTCGCCTGGCCCGGCATCGGACGGGTTGCCGTCACGTCCGTTACGAACAACGATTTCCCGGTGCTGACGGGCGCGATGCTCTTGTTCACGGTGATGTACGTGGTGATGAACTTCTTGACCGACATCCTTTACGTGGTGATCGATCCCCGGATTCGATACGGATAATCGGACCAAGTGGCTGTACAGGCTGACACCTACGAAATCGCGTCCCACCGCGCGCGGCGCCGGAACATTCTCAGCGCATCGTGGGCGTTTGTTCGGGCCTGGCCGGTCCTGCCCGGTGTCGTCATCCTATTGATGATCGTCACCGCCGTATTCGCCCCGCTGATTGCCCCTTCAGACCCTCGCAAGCAGTCGCTGGCCGACAGCAGACACCCGCCCGTCTGGTTTGGAAATCCGGAACCGACCGAACGGGACATCGCCAGGGGAACCGATAAATCCGGGCTCTACAGGCTCGGGGCCGACGAACTAGGCCGCGACGTACTCACGCGCGTCGTCTTTGGCGCGCGCCTGTCCCTTCAGATCGTCGCCGTCGCCTTGACGAGCGGAGTAGTCGTGGGCACATTGCTCGGACTGTTTGCAGGTTACTGGAGCGGGTGGTTCGACGAACTCATCATGCGGCTGGTGGACTTCTGGCTCGCGCTCCCGTTCCTGCTCGTCGCCCTGGTGGTCGCCATCGTCTGGGGCCAAAGCCTCACGATCATGTTGGGCCTGTTGGCTTTGCTGGCATGGAGTCCGTTTGTGCGTAACATCCGCGCGGAGGTCCTGACGCTCAAGGAACTCGACTACGTCAGCATGGCGCGGGTTGCCGGCGCCGGCGGCGTTCGCATCATGATCCGGCACCTCCTGCCCGGCGTCTTCAACACCGTGGTAGTGATCGCCACGCTCCAGGTAGGGGGCCTGATCCTGGCCGAAGCTTCCCTGAGTTTCCTTGGCGTAGGAATCCCGCCCCCCACGCCGGCGTGGGGACTAATGGTGGCCGAGGGAAGGCAGTGGCTCACCACCGCCTGGTGGATCTCGTTCTTCCCCGGGCTTGCGATATTCCTGGTTGTGATGTCCCTGAACTTCTCCGGTGATTGGCTGAGGGACAAGCTAGACCCGCGCCTGAGACAGGTCAGGAACTGAACGAACGGCTGCGCCCCGGCTCATTCGGGGTTGTTTACGGCCACCGGCGAGTGGTTCGTCAGCCGGTCGCAGGACCCTTGCGGATCAGAAGAGCCGGTTTTTCCCGCCGCCCGTCAGTTCCCTGAGCAGATAACGCTCTTCCTGGCTCTCCCGAATGTCTTGGCTCAGCGCGTCGGGGTCCGGCCAGAAGTCCCTGATTCGATCGAACAGGCGGTCCTGTATTGCCATCGTCTCCGACTGCCCGGCCAGGTTGGTGAATTCGCCAGGATCTCGTGCCAGGTCGTACAACTCGAATTCCGGCTCTTCCAGGTGCGTGTAGCTGAGTTTCCAGTCACCCTGCCGGATCATGGCTCGCGGCCCTTCGGTCCCGTGGGCCAGGTGCTCGCAAAAGACCTCGTCCTTCCATTCCGGCTCCTCGCCGGACAAATACGGCAACAGGCTGTCGCCGTCCATGCTCCACTCCTGGGGATCGATGCCGACTATGTCCATCATCGTGGCCACAATGTCGACGTTGGAAGTGGGGCCGCGCTCCCACCTGCCTTCCGGCAAATGGCCGGGCCACGCCATCTGGAGGGGTATGCGGGCAGACTGCTCGTAGAAGCACATCTTCCGCCACAGACCGTGTTCACCCGCCATCTCGCCGTGATCGGACGTATGAACGATCACAGTGTTTTCCAACTGGCCGGTCTTCTCGAGCGTATCCAGGATCCGACCGTACTTTTCATCGAGGCACGTGATCATGCCGTAGTAGGCCGCGCGCGCCCTCAGCAACTGGTCTTCGGTGTAAGGACCGCCCGTACCCGTATACCGTTGCAGACGCGCCGCCGCCGGTGGCAACGATTCCAGGTGCCCGGGAGGATTGTTCGGCAAGTCCACATTGTCCGGGTAGTACATGGAGAAATATGGCTCAGGTACGTTCAATGGGAAGTGGGGTGAAATGAATCCGCAGACCATCGCCCACGGACGGTCACTCCGGGCCGGGTCCTGCAGGTAATCGTGGGCCGCCGCCTCGACGGCCTCGTCGTGGTCGATTACCGCGCTCCGGCCAGGGCCCGCGGTCAATACGTCCGGCCAGGGTGTGACGCCCGGACCCACGCCGTCCTTCCAGCGGATAACTGCGTGCTCGTTTGCCGCGTGCGGGTCGTGGCTCAACTGCTCATCGAAGCCGTTCAACGGCCTGGGACCCATCATGTGCATCTTGCCGTTCAGCGCCGTGTCGTAGCCCAGTGACTTGAGGAGCCAGGCCCACGTGACTCTACCGACGTATAGCGGCGTGGAGTTGTCCCACCCCTGGCAGTGACTCACGTGCTTCCCGGTCATGAACGACAGGCGGGATGGCGTGCACAACGGCGAGTTGCAGTAGCCGTTTTCAAACGTCACGCCCTGTTCGGCGATCCGGTCCATGTTGGGCGTCTTCACCAGGTCGTGGCCGTACGTCCCGCTGAACATGGGTCCGTGTTCGTCTGACATGAACACAAGGAAATTGGGTCGTTCGCTGGAATTAGTCATCTTGTCTCCACCGGGCTTCGACCCGGGATCTCCTCGACCAAAACTGGTTGCGGCCGCGCCAACGCCGCGAGGCTAACCACCTCGCGGCGCCGGTTATCTACTCGTACTGGTACGCCGAACAGTCAGTCTGACCTGGTCAGCCTACCTCGCAGACACGATGTTTTCGGGCGCCCGGAAACTCGCCTGGAACGCCCTGGGCATCTCCCAGGACTCGATCGACTTGGGGTTGATCGTTACTACGCGCGGGACTGCCAGAACACCGGGAGCAAACGCCCAGTGGTACATCCACTCCGCCAACTGGTTGTTGATCTCGATGCGCTTCTCGCGGTCCGGCTCCAGTTGGGCTGCCTTCAGGAAACCAGCGACTTCCGGAGCTTCCTGCGCGCAGCTGAATCCGCCGCGTGAGAAGCTCGACATCTTGATGCCCCTTGGCCAGTCCCATGGAGCGGACGATGTGCTCTCGCCACAGGTCTTCAGGAACGGAGTAGTGGCCGTGCGTTGTACGAACGACGGCCGGATGATTGAGTAAGCGTGCGTCTGCGCGGTTGTCAGTACACCTATCTCGTCCCACATACCGGCGATGGCCTGCGCCTGGTGCGCGTATGTCGGCGGAGAGGGCTGTCCGTAAAGCACGATCTCAAAGCGGACCCCGTTGTCCTTCCGCGGCAGTCCAGCCTCGTCCAGAAGCCTTTCGGCTTCGGCGGGGTCGTACGGGATGTTCCACTTTTCCTGCCACTCGGGAGCGGTGGGCGAGAACATGGTTATGTACGTCGGCCAACCGAGCCCGTTGTTCAGTTGCTCGTTCATCAACTCGCGGTCGATTGCCAGCGCCAGCGCGTGGCGAACCATCCGCGCCTGTTCCATGTCGGCTTCATCGTCGGGATGGCCGAGCCATGGAAGCGCCCGAGCAGCAGCCAGGGGACCGCGCTCCAGCGGCTCGCCTGAGACTGCGTGGTGGGTCTCCCAGAGGTTGCCACCAAACATGATGCCGATTTCGTCAGCCCTGCCACCTGCCGCCAGGACCTCGAATCCCTGCGCCTTCAGTTCACCGACTCTGGCAAGCGGAATCTCGGCCATGTCGACTTCGCCGGTGCGGAGAAGTGCGATCTTCGTGTCGGGCTCGGTGATTTCCAGCCATGTGATGTTGGATACACCGGCGGCCTTGCGCCAGTGACCCGGAAGGGCCTGGGTGACTATCCGATCGTCCGGTACCCACTCGACGATCTCAAAGGGGCCGGTACCCATCATGTGTCCGGGTTCCTTGGCCCAATCCTCGCCGTTGGTATCTATCGCGGCCTTACTCAGAATCGCGACGGACTCACCGCCAAGGTTCAGTTCTCGGGATGCCCAGGTGGGGTTGAACGCCGCAAACGTGGCTTTGACCGTGTAGGTGTCGATGACCTCCCAAGGATTGCTCCCGAAGAGGGCGTTCATGTCGCCCGCCTGGCCGTGAATGCTGAGCGGTGTGGTGCCGGCATTGGCGTCGTTGACGTTGTACGCCACGTCCTCGGCGGTCATTTCACCCCAGCCGCCGTGGAACTCCACGCCTTGCTGCAACTCGATTGTGACCGAACTCAGGTCCGGTGCTAGAGACCAGGCGCTTGCCAGCATCGGTCCTTCTGCCGATTCGTCCGTGACCATGAAGAACGTCTCGGTGATCCCCATGTGCATGGCGCCTTCGGCCGAGCTTCCGGCGCTGTGCAGTCCGCCGCCGGTACCCACGGCGTCGATGGCCATCACCAGGGTCCCGGGTGGGTTTTTGGGATCGGGGATGTCAATCGCGATGGCGGTCGGCAACGGAATGGGAGTCGCCGGCACGGGAGTCGCTACGACGATCACCGTCTCGACCACCTTTTCGGTAACTGTCACCGGCTTCTCGACGACGACCGTCTCTACGACTTTCTCGGTAACGGTGACCTGCTTCTCGACGACGACGGTCTGGACCTCCATAACCGTCTTGCCTTCGACGACCTTCTCCACGACGACCGTCTCGATGACCTTCTCGGTGACGGTTACCGGCCTCTCGACGATAACGGTCTGGACCTCCATTACCGTCTCGCCTTCGACGACCTTCTCCACGACGACCGTCTCGACAACCTTCTCGACGACCGTTCGCTCAGGCCCCTGGACCACAACCGTCTGAATCACGGTTTCAGGCTCCGCTTCGCCACCGCAGGCTACGACCAACATAGTCGCAGCCAATCCCAGGCCCAGAACAGCCGTCCAAAGCCCGAAAAGGCGCTTTCGCTTACTTAACAAGGTCAAACCTCCTGAATTAAAGCATTGTCGGCGTTGAAAATGAGTGCCGACATCTGAAGAACGCAGAATATTATCGCATGAATCGAACCCGAAAGATTCGTGGTGAAATCCGATCACCGGTGTGCCGGACAGCGTCTCGTCTCTGCCCGGAAGCTGCTGTGTCTTGGCAGGATTCACCCGTCTATACTGCCACCGGCATACCCAACTCAAACCGGCCGTCATGGGATGAACGGCGACGTTGAAAGCGATCGACACTTTGACCGAGCAATCACCGAAACAAAGTGCCCTCGGCATCATCGGCGGGACCGGACTCTATGAACTTGAAGGATTCCGAAACGCCCAGTGGGTCCGGGTCGACTCGGCATTTGGACCGCCGTCGGACGAATTGCTTATCGGCGAGTTGGGCGGCCAGCGACTGGTCTTCCTGCCGCGTCACGGCAGAGGCCATCGCATCCCTCCGACCCAGGTGAACTACCGGGCAAACATCGAGGTCATGAAACGCGCTGGGGTGTCGCGCATCATCTCGTTCAGCGCCGTCGGGTCTCTCAAAGAGCAACTGCGGCCCGGCGATTTCGTCGTCGTCGACCAGTACATCGACCGCACGTTCGCCCGCGAAAAGAGCTTCTTCGGCTCCGGCATGGCTGCGCACGTAAGCATGGCGGATCCCGTCTGCCCGCAATTGGGCGACGTCCTGGAAACCGCTGCCAGTCAATGCAACATGAGCGTCACCCGCGGCGGCACTTACCTCGTCATGGAAGGCCCACAGTTTTCAACCCGTGCGGAGTCGGAGCTATACCGCACGTGGGGCTGCGACGTAATCGGCATGACCAACATGCCGGAGGCCAAGCTCGCCCGCGAGGCCGAGATCTGCTACGCCACGGTCGCGATGGTGACGGACTACGACTGCTGGCACCCCGTGCACGAGGACGTCAGCGCGAAGAGCGTCCTGGAAGTGCTCCGCGACAACGCGGGCCTCGCAAGGTCGCTGGTGACCGCCGCAGCGGCGGGGATGAGCAAGTTAGACTCCGAATGCCCGGCCGGTTGCCAACGCGCGCTCGAACACGCAATCGCCACTGCGCCGGACGCCCGCGACCCGGCGGTCGTACGGCGGCTCACCGTGGTGGCAGGCAGGGTCCTTGACAACGAAGGTTGGGCGACGGTCTGACCGCATCATACTCCGCAACCTAAAGAAGGCAGGAAGTCCATTGAAAGCAATTCGAGTCCATGAATTCGGCGGACCGGAAGCGTTGGTCTTTGAAGAGATACCCGATCCCGTGCCCGGCGAGGGGGAGGCCCTCGTGAAGATCGGCGCATCCGGGGTCAACTACATCGACGTCTACTACCGGACCGGCCAATACCCCGCCGACCCGCCATTCACATCTGGACAGGAAGCGGCCGGGGTCGTGGAGTCAGTGGGCGACGGGGTTGAAGGCTTGTCCAGAGGCGACAAAGTCGCCTATGAAGGTGTCCTGGGTTCGTACGCTGAATATGCCGTTGTACCGGCCCACAAGCTCGTGCCATTGCCGGATGGCGTGGATACCAGGACTGCCGCCGCGGTACTGCTCCAGGGTATGACAGCCCACTACCTCGTCCGCGACACCTACAAGCTCGGACCTGGCGACACGGCGCTTCTCCACGCTGCAGCGGGGGGAGTCGGGCTCCTGTTGATACAGATGGTCAAGAAGGCCGGCGCCACCGCGATAGGCACGGTCTCAACGGAAGCCAAGGCTGCATTGGCCCGCGAGGCAGGCGCCGACGAGGTCATCCTGTACACAGAGCAAGACTTCGAAGCAGAAACCAGGCGCATCACGGGCGGACGCGGCGTCGACGTTGTTTACGACTCGGTCGGAAGGTCCACTTTCGACAAGAGCCTGAACTGCCTGCGCCCGCGCGGCACGCTGGCCCTGTTCGGACAGGCGAGCGGAGCGGTCGGACCGCTCCAACTGCAGCGACTGAATGCCGGCGGTTCACTGTTCGTCACCCGCCCGTCCCTCGTACACCACACCCTGACGCGCGAGGAATTGCTGGGACGCGCTAGAGACGTCTTCGAAATGGTCGTGTCCGGTGAGTTGAACGTGCGGATAGACCGCGAGTTCCCGCTGTCCGCCGCCGCCGAGGCCCACAGCCGTCTCGAGGGCCGACTGAGCACCGGCAAACTGCTTCTAATCCCCTGAACCGGAAGGCGCTTCGTGCCGGGCCCGATTTTCTCAGAGGGTGCCTAATAAGTCGTCGGAAACCGTTCGTGGTGAGCTTGTCGAACCATGAACAGCGCCCCGACCCTTCGACAGGCTCAGGGTGAACGGAAGGGTTTTTAGACACCCTCTAAATCTTATGTGTAAAGGTCCGCGTGCGGGCAGGATGTCGGAGAAAAAAACGGGCGTTTGGAGGCGACGGGCGGATTCGAACCGCCGAATAGAGGTTTTGCAGACCTCCGCCTTAGTCCACTTGGCTACGTCGCCCAATCCCGTAACGCGGTACGCGGCAACCCCAATTGTATCTGCAAGCCAATATCCGGTGAATATCCGCCCGGGGTGACGTACTGACACGCCTAAATGTGGGGGTCGCCACATCGGGTCAACTGGTGCCGAGGGTGGGATTCGAACCCACACGCTCTTTCGAGCACTGCGCCCTCAACGCAGCCTGTCTACCAATTTCAGCACCCCGGCCAGTTGTGCGTTTCCAGGTGACTTGCCCGGCGATGCATTCACCCGCAACAACCGTCAACACTTCACGAAGTTGGCAGTCCGGTCATACACCTGGATGTCCGAGGCCTGCGAACAAGGTGACGCCGGGCCTCTGCATCTCAATCCTACCGCGAAACATGGGCCCAACGTCAGGGCCTGCATCCCCTGGGCAATGGCCCGCAGAGACGCGGGCATTGGGCGCCGGCTTTTGAAAACGAAAGGGGGCGTGCAGGCGAATAGTACGCCCCAAATCCGTTTGGTATCACTTGGACAGCTTGCCGGGCGCTCAGAACTGAAACCGGAGGCCGGCCGGGTCATCAGAGCGCGTCCCGATCCCGTTCGCCCGTGCGGACCCTGACGACGTCGGAGACCGGCGAAACGAATATCTTGCCGTCTCCAATGGCGCCATCTTCTCCGCTTCGAGCCGAAGATATGATCGCCTCGATTACTGCGTCCTTCTGTTCATCTTTCACCACAGCAGAAATTATCGTCTTCGGCACGGAGGCGCGACTCATCACCTGACCGCCTCTACCGGTAAAGACAACAACACCCTGCTGCTGACCGCGCCCGGTTACGTTGTGGTAGCTATAGCCTTGGCAACCGGCCTCGACCATGGCTTCAAGCACAACATTGACCCGTTCCGGGCGTACTACTGCCTCAATTTTGATCATTTTGTCGTCCTCAAGTGGGCGGCCCCGGGGCGGCATGACATACAGCCGCCCCGCGCCTGCCATGTCTAGTCAGCACCGTCTGCGACGTAGGCCCGTTCACCGTGCATCGTCAGGTCCAGGCCAGTGTCTTCTTCAGTGGTCGTGGCTCGCAGGCCAAGGCCTGGAACCTTGTCCAGGATCACCAGGATTATCGTGGTCACAATCAGCGACCAACCAATCGTGGCGATAACCGCCCTGAAGTTGGCCCAGAGCAAATTCGCGTCGCCGTCGATGAGCCCAACACCGCCAACCGCAAATATTGCAGTGGCGATGGCGCCCCAGATTCCGCTCACGCCGTGGACGGCGAACACCTCGAGGGCATCGTCGATCTTCAACCGGTGTCGGAGTTGCACGGCTACGTAGCTGAATACGCCTGCACCCAGACCGACGGCCAGGGAGCCCATCGGGCCTACGCTGCCGGCCGCAGGCGTAATCGCCACCAGGCCGGCCACCGCTCCGCTGGCGACCCCAACGGCGCTCATCCGTCCGGTCTGAATGTACGAAATGATGCCCCACGTGACGGCGGCGACGGCGGCAGCCATGTTCGTCACCAGGAATGCGTTGACCGCCACTCCGTCCGCGGCCAGGCCGGAGCCGGCGTTGAATCCAAACCAGCCGACCCAGAGAATCGCCGCGCCGAGCACAACGAACGGAACGTTGTGCGGTTCCACACCGCGTTCGACGTTGCGGCGCTTGCCCACGAAGTACGCGGCAGCTATCGCCGCGACACCGGCGTTTATGTGCACCACCGTGCCGCCTGCAAAGTCTGCAGCCCCGATACCGAGGATCCAGCCGTCGCCGGCCCACACCCAGTGGCAAATGGGCACGTAGACGAATGTGATCCACAACACGAGGAAAATCAGGTACGTGCTGAACTTGAACCGCTCAGCGAACGCGCCTGTGATGAGGGCCGGAGTGATGATGGCGAACATCATCTGGAAGGTGGCGAACAGCATGTCCGGTATGCCATCACCCTCCGTGGCGCTCACGTCCTGGAACCCCAGGAAGTCGAAGTTGCCTATCAGGTTGTTTAGCCCCGTGGCCGCCTCATCGGACGCGGTCCCGAACGCGAGGCTGTAACCCCACAGGAGCCACACAACGCTGACAACTCCCATCGAAATGAAGCTGTACATGATGGTGCTGATGACGTTCTTGCCTCGCACCAGTCCGCCATAGAAGAACGCGAGTCCAGGCGTCATGAACAACACGAGCGCCGTCGCGACGATCATCCAGGCGACTGATCCTGAATCGATCATGGGCTATACCCCCCTGATTTGTAGAAAATCGGGTTGACGAGTTGTCAACCTTGCCGACCCTACGGAGCCCATGTTTCGTCAATGTTGCGCCGGTGTGACGGCCCGGTTACACCGGCGCGGTCGGCCGCAAAAAGGGGACGCACGAATGCCGGCGCGGCAAGGTCCGGGCGGATGGGATTTTTGGCAGGGGCGGAGGGGCTCGAACCCCCGACCTTCGGTTTTGGAGACCGACGCTCTAGCCAACTGAGCTACGCCCCTGCGAACACGTGTGTTAAACGGTGACGCCCGATGACTCCGGAACGCACCGACCCACACTCACAGGTACTTGGGAATCGTACGCGTCGCCGCGTCAATTGAGCTCGCAGCAGAATCCGTCGACCTCACTCCCACGACTCCCGTGATTTGATGATACCGCGTCGGCGCGGGCAGACTCAATTCGCGTGGCGAGGAGAGAGACGCTGATCGGTTCGCTGACCAACCCCGGGAAATTGTCTCCATCCATTTGAAGATACGTACAACATTTCCTCATATAGTTGTCGCACCGGCCTGACGACGCGGTGGCGCAGCCCGGGGTCAGATAAATTCGCTACGGGAGGACGACCATGATCATCGACTCGCATTGCCACGCATGGGAATTGTGGCCCTATCAACCTGCAGTTCCCGACCCCGAATCGCGCGGGATCGTGGAGCAACTGCTGGACGAGATGGGCAAGAACGGTGTGGACATGGCGACCATCGTCTGTGCGCAGATCTGGCAGAACCCGGCCAACAACGACTACGTCGCCGCCGCAGTCCGCAAGTATCCCGACCGTCTCCGCATGTTCGCCGACGTCGACTCACACTGGTCGCAGACCTACCACGTGCCAGGCGCCGCAATGCGACTCGCAGAAGCTGCCACGCGCCTGCCGATGGCCGGATTCACGCACTATGTCGCCTCCGAGGACAACGGCGATTGGTTCACGTCATCCGACGGCGACGATTTCTTCGGCGTCGCCAATGACTTGAAACTGGTCGCTTCTATCGCATGCGGGCCGCAGCACCAGCCGGCCATACGCAGGATCGCCGAAAAGTGGCCGGACATACCCATACTCTGCCACCACATGTCCGGCCTGCGAGCCACCGACCTGCCGCCGAGCGAGAACTTGCGAAACGTGCTCGCGTCCGCCGAGTTGCCCAATGTGCACCTGAAACTGTCGGGCTTCCACTACCAGACCGATCAGACTGCACGCTGGGAGTATCCGTATACCGACACGCGGTGGATCTACGAGACCGCTTACGAACACTTCGGGTCGCGCCTGTGTTGGGGCTCGGACTACCCCGTTTCGAGGGCGAACATGATTTACCGGCAGACGCTCGAAGCCTTCCGTACGCACTGCGCATTCGTATCGGATGAAGACCGGGAACTAGTCCTCGGAGGAACGCTCAAGAAGATTCTCGACCGGTCTCGCCAGATCGTGTGAGGATGCACAGCCGGCGACAACCTGGCGCCGCCGGTCGAAAATAATCTGCTTTTAGGCCGAGTTTGCGCGGATGAAGCCGAGGACGCGGTCCCAGGCGTCCGCTGACGTTTCGGCGAACTCCTCGAACCGGCGGTCGAAGAACGAGTGTGGAGCACCCGGGTAGACGTGGATTTCGTGTTCCACACCGGCGCCATCCAGCGCCTGGTCGAACTTTTCGACTTCCTCAAGGGGAATGCCCTGGTCCGCGCCGCCCATCAGGCCAAGGAGCGGCGCAGCGAACGTGTCGATCCGGTCGATGGGTGGCGCCGAGCCGTCCCGGCCCAGCCTGGTTGGGTGCCCATAAAAACCCACGGCGCCCGCAAGGCCAATTCCCGCGCCCGACAGAATCCATGAGTTCGAGCCGCCAAAGCAGAACCCGACCGTAAACAGAGGCCGTTCCTCATTGCCATCCCCGCTGCGAAGCACGGCCGCGGCAGCGGCTGCGTCAGCCGCAATGTTGGGTACCTTGGTCTGCTCCACGTGGGGCATGAAATCGAAATCCTCCGGCCTCTCTCCAATGCCCGCCGTCCGGCCAAAATAATCGATGGTCACCGCGTCGAAGCCCTGCTCTGCGAACCGGTCCGCAAGTTCCCTGTAGAAGCCGAATATCCCGCGAACGTCGGGCATCACGATCACCCCGGCCCCGCCGGGCTTATCCGAAACGGCGTGATAGGCGAGGAATTCCGTACCATCTTCTGACGTCAGAACCAAGTCCGTCGAACTGATGGCCGAGCCTGAAATAGGTTGGATCGGGGGCTTCGAGTCAAGTGGAAAACACACGGTAGATACTCCTGAATTTCGCGCGCCAGGCAAGGACCAGCGGCTTGGCGTGCGGAGAATTCTAGACCGTGTGCAGGTCTGAGCGTTAACCGGCGGTCAGTCCGGCGATTCAGTCGTCTTCGTGCGCCGACGCCGCGTCCTGTTGTAGACAGCGAACCCCGCCAGGGCGACGAGCCCACCGACCAGGGACCCCTCGAAACCGGCCCCCGCCTGCGGGGGCGCGTTGCAGCGGCCACCTTCGACCGGTGTGAGTTCCGGCGTCGCGTCCGGCGCCGGGGTGGGCGCGGGCGTCGGCGTTTCGGGTACCGGCGCTTCAGGAGTTGCGGACGGAGTTGGAGACTGGCCTTCCGCTGCCTCCGCTCCCCCGGCAATCGGCGTGAGGCTGTATGGGGTCAACGTGGGTCGGGCGGCCGGACTCAACGTAGGCAACGGCCGCGGGGTCGGCTCTACGTACGGGTCGGCGCCGATCGATTCCCTCCAGTGGTGGTCCAGATCACGTACGCCGAATCCATAAGCCCGGCGCATTGCCTGTTCGATGCCCAGGCCATCATCGATTCCGGCGAGGAGGTCCGCCATATTGCCCGGCCCCCATTCGGTGATCATGAAATCAACCAGGTTCCTGGCCTGGCCGTAACCGACGATGACCAGGTTAGAGTCGCCGGGGAAGGCCTGAAGCTGTTCAAGAGGTGTTAGCCGCCCGGTATCGATCGCCCACTCGAGGTAACGGTCGTAAGACAACGACTTGTCGAGATTTCCGAACTCGGCGAGACCCTCGTTGAGCCATACCGGTACCGTTGCGCCGCCGCCGGTTGCCCTCGCCACCAGGACGTGGACCAGCTCGTGCGTCGCGGTGCCGATGGCCCGGGCGTCGCCACCCTGCACGATCACCACGTTCTCCTCTGAAAACGCCTGCCCTTCGGTGATCAGTTGGTGGGCCGAAGTGAAGCTCCGTTGAATCGTGGCCTCGAACATCTCGTTCGGGTTGTTGTACATAGTTATCGCGATCGGAGTTTCGATTTCAGCCCCGGTGATCGGCGCCATGAGGATCGCGGATTCGAAACCCTTGTCCGCTAACGTTTGGGCCTGCGACTTAACCGGTCCGTGGTAGTACACGACTACCGGGCCGGACTGCACGTGTTCCCACTCGAAACGGGAGTCGAGCATGAGGAACTCTTCAGGCTCGGTCTCGTAGACCCCGCCATCCTCGTCGTAGATTTCGAAGCTGAAATTTACAATCGCGCCCGGAGGGATGTACGACTGAGAATTGCTGATCCGGTGAATAAACTCGCCGTTTACCAGCGTGCCGGGGTCCCTCGGCAGGTCAAGGTAGTTGTACTGGGTCGTGGGGCGGGCGCCAACCGTATATCGGACCCGTATGTCGTCGATCGGAACGTCGCTTTCCACTTCCGCGAAGAACCGCAAGCCTTCCGGGAACATCGACTCAGCGCCGGATGAAATCACCCGCACGTGCCCGTCGGCCGCGGCCAGGCTTGACACGCCAAGCATGGCGGCGGCTGCCACTGCGACGAGCAGCAACCGGACTAGAGCCGTTGTCCTCGGGCAGTATCTGATGATCTTCTTCATTGAACCTGGCGCCCGCGCTGAAACAACGGTTTCATCAACGTGGGCGAAATGTAATACGTAAGTTTCTCAAACCCGGACGGGCATACGCACGTCATTTCTCCCTGGCCGCGTCATTCAGTCGAGGAACTGGCGCCGCGCCACTCCACGTAAAAGCGATGCAACGCCGAAAGTGGCGTGCCTATCGCAAGGATCCACAGGGACGGTATCGGGTGCATCGCCAGCAGCCCAGCGGTCAAGATGACCACGCGCTCCGGGCGAGTAAGAAACCCGGAGGTCCCGCGGTAGCCGAGCCCTTCGGCCCGAGCCCTGACGTAGCTGACCATCAGCGAACCGGCCAACGCCACAGCCGCCAGGATAATCGCATGGCGGTTATACCCGGCGATGCCTGAGTAATAGACCAATAGGCCGATCAGGATCGCGCTCTCGGCCACGCGGTCTGCGACCGAATCGAGCAGCGCGCCGCGATGACTCACCGTGCCGGTACGCCTGGCTATGGCGCCGTCCACGAGGTCGAATATTGCCGCCGCCAGGGCCACGATGCCGGCATAGAGAAACCGGCCTTCGATCACCAGGTATGTCGCCCCGCCGGTCAGCGCGAGGCCGATGAGCGTTGCGCCGGATGCGGTAACTCCCAGCTTTGACAGGGCCGTCGCGACCGGAACTTCGAACCAGCGTTCAACCAGGCCGCGCAGGCGGTATCGCAGGTCTTGCAAGCTGGGCAACGTAAGCCGCCGGGCTTAGACAGCGCCAACCGCAGCTGGAGTCCGCTCGATGGCGGCGCGGTAGCTGTCGATGACGGACTCGGCAAGGCTGTTCCAGCGGTATTGCTGCGCCCAGTCGCGAGCGGTCGCCCCGAACCGTTGCCTGAGTGAACGGTCCCGGATCAGGATGCGCAGGGCGTCTGCAATGGACTCCTCGGAATTTGGTTCCACCAGAAATCCCTGTTCGCCGTCCCGCATGACCCCAGAGAAACCGGGGATCGAAGTGGCAACCACCGGAGTACCGGCGGCCATGGCCTCCACTACCACATACCCAAAACTCTCTTTGCCGGTCGCAGGGGTGCAGAAGATATCTGCAGCCTGGTAGTACCCTGGCAACTCGTCGTCGGAAACCGGACCGGTGAAAACCACGTCGTTTATTGCCCGTTCGCCCATGGTGAGGTACGAAGCAGGATCGGGTTCACCCGGCCCGACGATGACAAGACGCAGGTCAGGGAATTCCCACTTAAGTGTGCTGTACGCTCCCAGGAGATATCGCAGGCCCTTGCGCTTCTCTCCCATTCTGCCCACAAACAGGATGTTCGTCTTGTCGCGGTCCATACGTGAGGGCCACGGCGTCGGCTTGCCGAATCTCTCCACGTCGATGCCGTTTGGGATGACCTTGTAGTCCCCGGGGAAGTACCGGTTCGCGAAATCCCTTGCGGGTCCGGAGACCGCTATGCGGAGGTCCAACCTGTCCGCGGCCCTGGCAAGCACGGGCTTCCAGAATGTATAGCCGCTTGCGCGGCTTTCGTTGTAAGCGTGAAACGTGCCGACCTTTGGCGCTTTCGCCAGGAAACAACACATCAGCGCAAACATAGGCATTAAAGGCTCGTGCAAATGGACAACATCGAAGGCCTCGTTTTCGAGAGTCGCCTTGAGACGCGGCCTGTGCCAAACGCTGAATGAGATGCGGGAGATCGAACCGGCCGTTGGGACCGGAATGGAGCGGCCGAATGGGATCAACTCCAGTTCACCCGTCTCGACCTGCTCAGGGTCGGAACAAGGCGCGAGGATCTTCACGTCGTGCCCGCGGCTCGAAAGTTCGTTGCCCAGGGACACAACGTGACTCACAACTCCGCCCTTGTAGGCGAAATCGTACGGGGATACCAACGCGACCTTCAGTCTGAACACTCCCCTGGGGCTTCCGGAGTTCCGGTCCCGCAATTCAAAACCTTATCGCTGGGGCGCAGCCTATCGCGTGCGGAAGTCTACTCGCCCCGGATGGAGTTTTGGCTGTCCACCGGAGGTTGCACCCCGTTTTCCGGATGGTTAGCCGGACAATCCCGTTGCCAGTGCGAACTCTGGCGAAGACTCCAACCATGCCAAAAGACCGCGGCTCGCCGCGATGCGACCGCCAAACGCTGACGGCCACTTCAAACGAGGGCAAATTCTAGCAGAACGGGCGGTCCGTTCCGTGGACATGCTCGGAATCACCATGGCCATGTGAGGCCCCACATGGTGATGAAAACGGGGTGTACTTACCGGTTGGGAGTCGTGGATGGCGAGCGTACCCTCCCCGTTCCCCACCGTGGATACCGGCCCCGTGTCGGTGCACTGGGGTGACGTTCTTTCGCCGGTAAGTCGATAGAGACTGGCCAGGATGGTTTCATAGCAAGTCAGGGCGCCTTAAGGACGCCCTGATCGTCACCACCCGACGGCAGCGCCGTCCTTGCGAGGCTCCGATCCGCCGGTGAGTACGCCCGATTCGGGATCGCGGGCGATCACCTGCCCTCCACCGAAACCGGTCCTGTCGTAACCGGATCTGACCTCGATGGTATGACCCCTGCGCCTGAGTTCGTTTATCGTCCAGGCCGGCAGGTCCTCTTCGACGCGAACATGCCAGGTGTTTTCCACGTCTACGCTGAACCGCAACGCGTCGAGGGCTTGCTGGGAATTCATGCCGAAATCGACCATGTTGGAGATGACCTGGAGATGGCCCTGCGGCTGTTGGAACCCACCCATCACTCCGAAGCTGAGCCAGAACTCTCCATCACGCGTGGCCATGGCAGGGATGATCGTCTGGTACGGCCTTTTGCCACCTTGTAGATAGTTCGGGTGGTCCGGGTCGAGCGAGAAGAGCGAACCGCGGTTTTGCAACGCGATGCCGGTGTTTGGCACCACCAGTCCGCTGCCAAAACCCTGGTAAAGCGAGTTAATCAGCGAACAGGCGTTTCCTTCGCCATCCACGGCCGTCAGATAGACGGTGTCGGACGACTCAAACGGATTCCCGTAAGTCGGTTTTTCCACCACCTTGTCGGGACCGATCAACTCGCGGCGATTCTTTGCGTACCCCTTCGAGAGCAACGCTTCGATTGGGACGTCGGTCACGCGGGGATCGGCCACATACCGCAGAGCGTCGGCGAACCCCAGCTTCAGCGATTCGATGAGGTAGTGGTAACGGTCGGGCGACTGGCAGCCCATCTCCGCAACGTCGAACCCCTCGGCCACGTTCAGCGCTATCAGCGCGCCGATGCCCTGACCATTTGGAGGACACTCCCACACAGTCACGCCGCGATAGTCGGTACTGATCGGCTCGTCCCAGTCAGAATGGTGAGCGGCGAGGTCAGCGACGTCTATCCAGCCGCCCGACTGCCTGACGTAAGTGGCGATACGCTCAGCGACGTCCCCCGTGTAAAACGCTTCGCTGCCGCCCTCGGCAATGGTCTGCAACGTGCGCCCGAGGGTGGGCAGTGTGACCACTTCGCCGTGGGTCGGGGCTTCGCCTGTGGGGAGAAGCTCCAATCCCGAAGGCCGAAACCGTAGCTTGCTTTCCGAACCCAGGGCCTCAGGCGTGTCGGAGCCCTTCCACCCGTTGGCAATGACCTCGCTGACGGGGTACCCGTTATTGGCATAGTAGATAGCCGGCTGAAGAACGTCGCTGAGCGACATGCGACCATAGGTGTTTACCGCCGTCTCCCATCCGTGCACCGTGCCGGGCACGCTCACAGACATGCCCGCGTCCTCGCCATATTTGGGAATGGCGTCGTATCCCCGTGAACTCACGTCATCCGGGTTAGCCGCGGCGGCGGATCGTCCACTCCCGTTGAGCGCCACGACCTGCCTTTCTTTGGCCATCCATATGAGGGCGAACATATCGCCGCCGATTCCCGTGGAAGCCGGTTCGACGACGTTCAGCACGCCGGCTGTGGCCACAGCGGCGTCTACTGCGTTACCGCCATCCATAAGGACGCGGAGGCCCGCCATGGCAGCGAGGGGCTGGCTCGTTGCGACCATCCCGTTGCGCGCCAGTACTGCGGATCGACGGGACTGGAAGTAGGACATGTTGAATCTCCGGGAGGGCTTTGTAAGTCACGAACAGCGACCGCGCGCGACTGCGGAAAATGTAACAGAGACGCTCTGCACCGTTGCCGGCCGCGACGAGAGCGGAGTTGCCAAAAGCAGAGTGATCAGAACGACTAATTCACCGCGCGCAGGAGTCGGACGGTCCCTGATCCAACACCGGAACTTGACTCAGATACGGCCGGCCGGTCACCTCGTGCGGGGATTCAGCACGTCATTGAGGGCGTCGCCCAGGAGGTTCCAGCAAAAGATCATCAGGAATACAACCGCTATGGGCGCTACCAATTGCTCCGGGTGGTTCTGCAGGACCGATACCCCACTGCTCCCGGTACGACCGATAGTTTCCCCAATCATCCGGCCCAGGCTGGGGCGTCCGACCTGTACGCCGAGACCGAAGAAACTAAGTACGACCTCAGACAGGGCAATCGCGCCGAGACCGAACGACATGGTCACGATGAGCGGACTCACGATGTTCGGGAATATGTGGCGCACCAGCAGACGGGGCGTGCTGGTCCCGATCGAGTAGGCCGCCTCGACGAACTGGGATTCTCGCAAAGCCAGCACCTGCCCCCTGACCAGCCTCATCGTGCCGAACCAACTCAGCGGCAGCAGGGCTATTCCGATGACTACGAAGTCAACGACTCCCGTCGACACGAGGCCGCTGAAGAACGTGGCGTCCTCGAAGTCCCGGACCAACTCCACGATTCGCGGCCTCACCGTGGCCGCGATGAGAATTATCAACAAGATATCCGGGAACGAAGACACCACCTCCCCAAGGCGCATGACCGCGGTGTCGATTCTGCCTCGAAAGTAACCGGCCATCAGTCCCAGGGTCACACCCAGGATCAGGCTTCCGGTCAGCGTCGTGACGAGCGTAATGATCACGGTGGTCTGTATGCCCCAGATCACCCTGGTGAATATGTCCCTGCCCAGGCGGTCGGTGCCGAACCAGTTTTCCGTATCCGGTCCGTGTTGGGCCTTGAGCAGGTTTTGGTCCGAGTAGTCCTTTCCCAGGGCCCCGGTCACCAGTGGCGCGAACAGACCCACGGTGTACAACGTCGCAAGAACTATCAGGGCCGCCATGGCCAGTTTTTTCTTGCGCAGCCTGGTCCATGCCAGCCCCGCGGGACTCCGCCCCTCGGCTCCTTCCAACTGAGACGTTCCGGCGACCATGAGCCTACTGGAGCCTTATGCGGGGATCGACAACGGTGTAGACGATGTCGATTATCAGGTTCGCGATGACCAGCGCCGTCGCCCCGAGCAGAGTCAGGGCCATGATCACCGGATAGTCACGCGAAAAGACGGACTCGAGCGCCAACCTCCCGATGCCCGGTATCCCGAACATGAGTTCGGTGATCAACGATCCGCCGAACAGGCCTGCAATTGTGAAGCCGAGGATCGTGATGATCGGCAGAAGCGCATTGCGGGCGACGTGGCGGTAGTTGACCACGCCCGCGCTGAGGCCCTTCGAGCGGGCGGTCTGGATGTACTCCTGCCCCAGCACGTCCAGGGTGCTGGCGCGCATCAGGCGTACGAATATGGCGATGCCGGGTAACCCGGTGGTCAGCGCCGGCAAGACCACGCGGTAGTCAAACAGTCCGCCCCATCCGGAAACGGGCACCCAGTCCAGGTTGACGGCGAAGATGAGAATGGCGAAAGGACCTGTGAAGAACACGGGGAGGGCGAAGATTATCAACGCGCAAAACACCAGCGTGGGGTCGATCCACGTGCCTTGCCTCCGGGCGGCGTAGAACCCCAAAGGCACCCCGAATCCAATCGCGATGATAGATCCTGCGATGTTCAACTGCGCCGACGTTAGCAACTTGGGCGCGATTAGCGTGATTACGTCGCGGTTCTGGAACGTGAGACTTTCGCCAAGGTTCCCACGCACGGCACGTCCGACGAACCGGGCGTACTGCACGAAGAAGGGGTCGTTCAGTCCGAGGCGGTCCCTCAGCCGCTCGGCGCGCTCAGGAGTGTAGTTGTGCCCCAGGCGGACCTCCACGGGATCGCCTGGACCGTACGTCCCCAGGATGAAGACGAAGAACGAAATTATCAGCAGAAGGACCGGGGTCCATAGGAGCCGGCGAAGGCTGTACGTGAGCATGCGGTGACTTTGTGCCCAGCGAGAGCATGTGTCAAGCCCGCTGCGCCCGGCATTGCTGCCGGGCGCTATTCGTCGGGACTACTTCTGGATGTAAACGTTCTTGAGGCGAGGAACGATGATCGGCGTGAACGCATAGTTCTTGACCCAGGGCTTGAGCAGGGCCAGGCCCTCCATGTCAAACCACAGTGGCAGCCATGCCGCATCGTGCAGGATGATCTCTTCTGCCTCGTTGTAGAGCTGCACGCGACGAATGATGTCCTGCTCCGTCCGAGCCTCCTCGACTCGGCTGTCAACCTCGGCGTTGCGGTACTTGCCGTGGTTACCCGAGCTTTCGGAGTAGAAGAGGATGTCGATGAAGTCCTGCGGGTCGGGATAGTCCGCTTCCCAACCGATGCCGCCCCAGGCCTGCAGGCGGCTCCGGTTAAGGTCCTGGAGGTACGTCGCCCATTCAACCTGCTGCACGTCGATTTCAACGCCGAGCACGTCTTCCCACATGGTGCTGATGACCTGCACGTCCAGCGGAGCAGAGCCACCGGTACCGGGAATGGTCACGGTAATCCTCGGCCTGGTTTCCGGATCGGCGTACTTCGACTCTGCAAGTAACTGCTTCGCCTTCTCAGGGTCGTACTTGATCCCTTCAACCTCATCGGAGAATCCGGGGAAGCCCGGGGGCAGGATTCCGTAGGCAGGCATCACCAGGTCCGAGTAGACCTGGCTGGCGATGAGCTCCTTGTCCACCGCATAGTTGAGCGCCTGGCGGAACTTGGAGTCGTCAAATGGCGGTTCGTCCACATTGAAACCTATGTACGAGATGCTGAAGTGCGGTGGGACCCGGACCAGGTCTTTGTTCAACTCTTCGGTCGGGTCCTGGACCCTTGTAAGATCGGCGAGGCCAACGCCGGTAATATCGATCTCGTCGTTCTCGTACATCGCCATCGAGACACCGCCGGCAAGGTTCAACACGACGTTGTCGAGGTACGCAGACCTTCCCCAATAGTTGTCGTTGCGCGCCAGCACCATGCGCTGACCGATTTTGTATTCCTCGAGGAAGAACGGTCCGGTGCCTGCCGCGCTATCGGTCCATGATTCTCCGCCGGCTTCAACGTTTTGCCGGTCCAGCACATAGGCCGTCGGGTAGGTGAGCTTGGCGAGGAAGTAGGCCTTGGGTGCGTCGATCTCGATGCGAATCGTCCGGTCGTCGACTAAGGTGATCCCTTCAGCCGAGACAATGTCGCCGCGGCCATCGATGATCTCGTTTATTCCGACAATGTCGCCTAGGTAAATGTCGGCTACCGGCGACTCGGTATCGGGGTGCGCGGCCCGTTCGATTGACCACTTTACGTCTTCAGCCGTGAGAGGTTCGCCGTTGGAGAACTTCAGGTCCGGCCGGAGTTTGAACTCGTAAACCGTTCCGCCGCCGCTGATCGACCATGACTCAGCCAGTTCGGGAACGATTTCCAGTTCTTCGTTCAGCGAGACCAGCCCGGAGAATATCTCTACGACGATGCCTGCGGATGTGGTGTCCGTCACGAGGTGGGGATCCAGGGTCGGCGGGTCCGACCAATTCCGGGTGAACCTCCCGCCAGTCGGAATCCCCTCATCCCCTTCACCGGCCTCAGACTCAGTCTTGGCCGCATCTTCGGGCGTCGGTGTGTGCAGAGATGGTGCGACCTCTGCCTGGGCCGCGCGGGTCGGGACCGGTGTGGGCGAGGCCACCACCACCTGTTGATCTTTTTCGGCAGAATCGCCGCCTGTGCACGCCAACAGGATGGCGGCGCCCGCTGCCAAAAGAGCCAATATCAGTAATTTGCGCATGTTCGTCTGTCCAGCTTCACTTCGTTGACTATTGCTACGTTAGTCGCCCTTCCTGGGTCCCGCAGGACCGAATTAGACCTATTTCCCGGATACGGCAGCAACGTACCGTCGGATTTTGCGACTACTTCTCCCCGCTGCCGGGACCTTCCAGTTGGGCGTTCAGGCTGGCCTTGATTAGATCATCAAGGTCCCCATCCAATACGTTCTGGGCGTTGGATGTCTGGTAGGCGGACCTGTGGTCCTTGACCATCTGATACGGGTGCAGGACGTAGCTCCGGACCTGCCTTCCCCACTCAGGTGATACGTGATCTCCCCGCAACCGGGCTTGTTCTTCCGCACGCTTTTGCATCTCCAGGTCCACCAATTTGGCGTGCAGGATACGCATCGCTATTTCCCGATTCTGCCTCAAAGACCTTTCATTTTGTACTGAAACTACAATGCCCGTGGGTAGATGGGTAAGTCTCACGGCGGACGAGTTTTTCTGCACGTTTTGACCGCCGTGGCCGCTGGCGCGAAACGTGTCGATCTTCACATCGTCGTCGTTGATCGTGATTTCTTCGTGCTCGTCCGTTTCCGGCAGGACCTCCACGAGGGCGAAGCTGGTGTGACGAAGATTGTCTGCGTCGAAGGGCGAAAGCCTCACCAGCCTGTGGACGCCCTTTTCCGACCTCAGGTACCCGTACGCGTGGTTGCCGTTCACCTTGATCGCGGCGCTCTTTATGCCGGCTTCTTCGCCTGCGGTCAGGTCGAGCACGTCCGCTTTGAAGCCTCGCCGTTCAGCCCAACGCAGGTACATTCTGAAGAGGATTTCAGCCCAGTCCTGCGCGTCGACCCCGCCCGCGCCTTGCTTGACTGAGATGATCGCCGGGCGAGCGTCGTACTCGCCGTTTAGCTGAAGCTTGAATTCCAGGTCGGCTGTGGTGGTCGCGATCTCGTCAAACTCGGCGGCCAGTTGTTCGACCATCGAGTCGTCCGATTCGTCCGCGGCGATCTCTGCCAGTTCGACGAGGTCGGCGGCGCGCCTCGTCAAGTCGTTCCAGGTCTCCAGGTCCGATTTGAGCGAAGACAATTCGCTCATTACGGGATGAGCGGCGCGCGGGGCGTTCCAGAATCCGGGCGCGGATGCCTGCTTCTCGAGTTCCGAAACGCGTTTCTCCATGCCAGGCAGGTCAAAGCCGCCCCACAATCCCGGCGATTCGCTCGTTCAGTTCGCCGGCGTCTCCCAATAAGTCACGCATAAGATTTTCGTTTACTCTGTTCTGGGCCACGTGGATGTCGTCTCAAAGTCGCCACGGCCCAACAGCAAATTATACCAACGCGCACCTGCATTCCTGGCCGGGCGCGAGGCTCTGCCTTACCGGGAGAGCGTTGGGGTGAGGGTGAAGTGGGCCTGATCGCAATATACCTGGCGCCAGCCAAACCTCCCTGATTTCCGGCTATTGCCCGATTGCGGATGTTGCGCAAATGCCCGGGTTTCAAGCCCGTAGATTGCATCGGCGGTGCTATCCTGAACGGCACGGGGCGTGGCGCAGCCTGGTAGCGCATCCGGCTGGGGGCCGGAAGGTCCTGGGTTCAAATCCCAGCGCCCCGACCACGAACCCAGCACGTTGGTCGGCCCGTGGCACGACCTATCGAGGCGCCTGCCGGTCTACCTGGCTCTATGGAATTCGCCATCCATCTTGCCAGGCGCTTCTGCCACCAATTCTTCATCCCGGGAGCGGCTCCCATGCCCAGGAAGCTCGAAAACCTCAACAAGGTCATCACCCGTCACCGCGACATCATGGCGCGCCATCCGGCGGATGAACCCTGGTCGGAGGTGTTGATTGACGATGGTCGTAACAACGCCGTCTGGATTTCAGGCCCGCCCGGCACCCCTCCCGACCCACACATCCACCCCGACTTCAACGAGTGGTGGATCGCTCTCGACGGTAAGACGCGGTGGCAGATAGGCCAATACGAGCCAATCGTCGCCGAGTGGGGCGACGTTGTCATGGCACCCGCCGGCTTTTCCCACGACATCCGGCCATGGGAGGGTGAACAGGCGATCCGCTTCGGCGTAACGCACCCCGACAGCAACCACGACATAAAGGGCATCGCCCCGTGCAGGTACATACCGGTCGACCCCGGTATGACCCCACCCAACCTGATTCATACGTCTCTTAAGGGTCTGCTCAAGCGGCATGGATCGGACGAGGGGTGGAAAGAGGTTGTGGTGCTGGACGAGCGAAACCGCGCGCTTGTCACCCACGAATTGCCCGGCACCGTGAACCGCCGTTACTGGCACCCGGGTATGCACAAGTGGTGGGTGGTGCTGGCAGGCGAATTGGAGTGGAGCATTGGCGACGCCGGTCCGGTAGTCGGCACGCCGGGCGACGTCGTTTTCGTGCCGAGCGAGACCCCGCACGACATTCGCACCGTCGGGACCGAGCCGTCGATTCGCATAACCATCACCGCGCCGGACATCATCCACTACTACACGGACGACCCCGACGCCCCACCGCTACCGTAGGGATTCGGCCCTCATTGGCCGACGAGCCTGAAACGCGCCAGGCGTCGTCTACCCCCGGCTGTGTTCAGGCTTCTTGAGGAGCAGGAACACCGCGGCCGCGGCCAACAAGAGAACGCTGCCGGCGACCAGCACGATCTGGTACGACCCGGTCCGGTCGAATACCCACCCCGCCAACACCGGTGTTATGAGCAGAGCCGTGTTGTAAATCGGAGCCAGCATTCCTCTGATCGATGCGAAGCGGCGGCGACCAAACATGTCACCCACCAACGCCCAATTAAGCGCGCTGCCCGCCTCCGTGCCTGCGAACAAAAGGAGAACGCCAAACACCGGCCAGGTCCCTTCCACGAAGTTGAGAAGAAACAGGCTCAGCGACGAAGACACGTACATCATCGCCAGGACCACGTTCCTTGGCGCCTTGTCGCTGAACCAACCCGCCACAAGAATGAGCGGCACCGCGGCAAGGGCCAACAGCCCTATCAGGTTCGCCGCCGTCTGCTGGTCCTCTCCCTTCCAGACCAGGATGGCGACGAGGTGCACGAAGATCGCTCCGTGCACCGACATCCTCAGAACGGTGCCCCCGGCCAGTATCCAAAAGGCCCGCGTTCTGACGGCGTCCCTCACCCCCCAGTCGTCCTCTTCCCCCTCTTCATCCTGCGTGCCCGCACTAACCCCGGCGCGGGTCTGCCTCAGCCTGGGCGCGTCGCCGTCCGGCCTGAGACCAACGCTCTCGGGTGACTTCCTGAACACCAGCGCCAGCGGGGTGATGACGATAATCATCAACAGCCCAACCCAGAACGCAGCGCTCTGCCATGTGTATGTCAGGATGGCGAACGAAAGCAACGGCACCATCACCGCTCCCCCCAACCTGAATGCGGCGCTGTTGATGCCCATCACAATGCCCCGCTTCCTGACAAACCACATGTTCAAAGACGCCGTGGTCGCCTGCATGAAGCTGGTGGAAGCGCCGACCGAAATGACCAGCAGGTAGACGAGCAGGAACCCCAGGTAGGTGGACGTCTGCGAAAGGAGGATGTAACCGATGCCGACAATCAACGTCCCGAAGAACATGAGCGGACGGACGCCGAACCGGTCGATCAGCCACCCGGTTATCGGCCCCATAATCCCGCCTTCAGCCCTGGAAAGGGCAAACGGCAGGGCCGTTGCCGCATGGGACAGGCCCAGGCTTTGGGCCACCGGCAGGAAGAAGACGCTGAAACCCTGCCAGTGAATGCTGCCGCCCAGCCCGTTCGTCGCCGACGACGCGGCGACGATCCACCAACCGTAGAAAACACCGCCCTGCCGGGAAGCGGCCGGAGCAACCTTCTCAGATGCGTTTGGCTGTGTCGGGCGAATTGTCAGCGGCCTTTCCGGCAAGAATCGTCGGTGTCTACAACTCCCGCCTGCTCAGGAAAGATACCGCGGTTGTAGAATCGCCCCCAACTTCTGGAAACGCACGATTCAAGGAGAACCAGTTGTCAATCACAGTCGGGTCCGGAGAGTACACATACGAACTGGTCGAAGGCTGGGCCAAGTTACCCGAAGGATGGAAATTCACCCAGGTCGCCGCGGTCGCGGTGGATGAAGACGACTACGTCTACGCCTTCAATCGTTCCCCGCACCCGGTGATCGTCTTTGACCCGGACGGCAACTTCGTCCGGTCCTGGGGAGAAGGCCATTTCCCCAACGCACACGGCCTGTGCTTCGCCAATGACGGAACGGTCTGGCTGGCCGACAACGGAGACCACACGGTCAAGCGCTTCACCAGGATGGGCGAGCACATCATGACCCTGGGCACCAGGGGCGTAGAAGCGCCCGAAGGCGAACCGTTCAACAAGCCAACCGACGTAGCGGTCGCATCCAACGGCGATCTGTACGTCTCGGACGGCTACGGCAACACCCGCGTCCACGTCTTTTCGGACAGCGGCGACTACAAGTTCTCGTGGGGACAGACCGAGGGCATGCCGGGCGTGTGGGACGGTGACTTCAACCTGCCGCACAACATCTGGATTCACAAGGACCTTGTCTATGTGGCCGACCGCGAAAACCAGCGGATCCAGGTCTTCAACCTCGACGGCAGCCACATAGAAAACTGGACCGACTTCATCCAGCCGACCGACATCTACATCGACTCCGACGACATCGCCTACGTGGGCGAACTCCGCAACCGCGTGTCCATTTGCGACCTGATGGGCAACGTACTGACCCGCTGGGGCAGGTTCCCGACGGACGAGCCCGGCATGTTCTACGCGCCGCACGGCATATGGGTGGACTCCCGCGGGGACCTGTACGTCGGCGAGGTCCTCGAAGGCCAACGCCTGCAAAAGTTCCGGCGCATCCGCTAGTCTCGACGGGTAAAGCTATCTGTCGGGCTGCGGACCATGACGACGACCTGACCGCGCCGTACTTCACCAACCAATCCACGGCCTGATTTGCGAAGCGGAGCGTTGGACCACGAACAGGTAGCAGAGAAGAAGAAGTGGTGGCGCCGGCCGCTGTACGTCTCCCTGGCGTTAACCGGCGTTGCAATAGTCGGGCTCGTCATACTGCCATTCGTTTGGGACGCCACGCGGACCAGTTACGTTCCGGCCCACTCCGACCGCGCAATCAAAGACCTGGTGATCGACCACTATCGTTCGCAGGCGCCGAAGACTTCGATTCCGGTTTTCGACGGCCACGAGGCTGCTATCGAACGGGCTGGTGCGTCGATCGTGGGGGATGCCCCTCCGTTCATCAGACTCGGACGGCTTCTGAGATACGGAGTAGCCATAAGTTGGCCGCCGGGCTTCACCTGCTACGACCGCATGATGTTGCTTACCGAGGGGAATCCTGACTTCGAGATCGAGTGGCAACCTATCATGCACGAAGGCAGGGTCTTGAGGGAGAGTAGCTGGCATGTGCGCATTAGCGGAGGCCAACAGCCGATCTGGGAGACGCACCGCTTCGCCGGTCAGACCAGCTGGGATGGTATGACAAGGATTCCGTTTAGATCGCCCATATACCTCGACGAAGTATGGGTCCACGACTTCAACGAGCAGGTCTTCGAGGCGAACTGTGCCGGACCGCTTGAACAGCCTGAAGCGTCCAGCCGTAAGTCGGGGACTGTGTCATGAACGGCACGCTGGCGCTGGCGGGAAGCGGAGAATTCCTTCCGACCATGGAACGGGTCGACCGGTGGCTGCTCGACCGCGTCCCGGACACGCCGCGAGTCGCCCTGCTACCCACCGCCTCCGGCCACTACGGACAGCGGCGCATCCGCTATTGGCTCGACCTGGGAACCGAATACTTCACCCGGTTGGGGGTCGAGGCCGAGCCGTTAAACGTTTTTGATCGCAGGGATGCCCAGGACGCGAGGCTGGCGGAGCGGGTTTCAGCTGCCAATTTCGTCTATTTGTCGGGCGGAAGGCCCACGTACCTGCAAAGGTCCCTCGTCGGAACCCCCGTACTGCGGGCGATATACGGCGTCCTGGAGTCCGGCGGAATAGTGGCGGGTTCCAGCGCGGGAGCCATGGTCTGGGGCGAAAAATTCCTCGGTTTCCCGAAACGCGCCTGGCCCTGGCACGATGGCTTCAATCATCTCAGCGGCAGATACATCCTGCCCCACTACGATGAAATCCCCGCCTGGCTGGTCTGGCTGACCCGCGCCTCCCGGCTGAACCGGCTGGACACGCTGGGCATTGAGAAAGACACCGCGCTCGTCTGCCACGGGGGCCGATTCGAGGTCAGGGGCAGCGGACACGTGGTGGTCCGAACCCGGACCGGGACGGCGTCGTACGCCGAGGGCGAGACCATTACGTGGGATTAGTTCCCCGGGTTGCTATCGCGCCTGTACCGTCACACATGCTATGGGGCAATCGTCGCGTAAAATCCCTTGCCGAAAACAACGAACCCAGGAGCACGAGCGGAGACCACTTTAATGCTGATAGCTGGAATTGGCCGGTCCGACATCACACCGCCAATAGGCATAGCCCACGCCGGTTGGGGCGCTTCGACCCACGAATGCGCCGAAGGGGTCGACATGCCCCTCTATTGCACCGCGCTATACGTGGCCAACGGCGATACGCGGGCGCTAATCATCGACTTCGACCTGACGGGCGTCAGGGAACCGCTTGACTCCCAGATTCGGCAGGCCGCATCCGATGCATCCGGCGTGCCGGGCGACAACATACGTATTGCGTCCACCCACACGCACGCGGCCCCGGCGTTCGGGGGACCGTGGCTCGTAGAGGGCGTAGACCTACTGGAGCAGTTCCTCGCCGAAATACCCGAAAAGGCGGCCATCGCTGCCCGCGCGGCCGCGGAATCCGCTGTACCCGCGACGGTGGGCGCTGGCACCGGCGAGTGCAACATCAACATCAATCGCAGGCCGGCGGACACCGACGGAAGGCTGTTTACCGGACGAAACTGGGACGGTTACGTCGATCCCGAAGTCCTGGTGCTGGGATTCGACGACGACGAAGGTAGGCCAATTGCGACGGTGCTCCACTACGCCTGCCATCCGACCGTATTGGGGCCCGAGAATAAGCTGCTCTCCCCCGACTACCCAGGCCACGCTCGACGCGTGGTGGAGGACACCGTCGGGGGGCTATGCCTTTTCCTCCAGGGCTCGGCCGGCAACCAGGGACCGGTACACGGTTTCGTGGGCGACGTGGAGGTGGCCCGCAAGCAGGGCAGGATTCTCGGCCTGGCTGCGGCTTCGGTACGCATGCAAATCGACCCCTTCACTCGGGAGGAGCGTCTCATCGAAATCGTGCCTTCCGGCGCGGACCTCGGCATGTACGAGGACGTACCCGTGGGAGACCCGGACAGCACTCTCAGGGTCACTAACCGCTTTATCGATCTACCCGCCGGGGACTTCCCGCCGGAGGAAGATGCGCGGCGGATCGTGGATGAAAAGCAGGCAGATCTCCTGGCGGCGCGCGAGGGAGGGGACGACGACACCATAAAGGCTGCTGTCATGGCCGCAAAACGGGCCAACTTCACCGTCACAAATGCACAGACCGCCCGCGGCGGCACGGTCAGCGTCCGGGTGCAGGCCATGCGCATTGGCAGCACCGTACTCATCGGACTGCCTCTGGAGCCGTTCGCCGAATTCGCAGCCGATATGCGCCGGCAATCGTCCGCGCCGCTAACGGGCTTCGCCGGTTATAGCAATGGTCTACTCGGGTATATGCCCACCGTAGCGGCGTACGAGGAGGGCGGTTACGAGGTCGGCAACACCCCGCTGCGCGCGGGCGCAGGCGAGGAGGCCATGAGGGTTTGCGCCGAGGCGGCGCTGGAGGTCTGGGAAGGCTGAGGTCACTCCGCCCAATCGGCGAAGTGGCGCTTCAGACGCGGGTAAAGTTCCCGGAAGCGAGAGTAAGCCCTGTCGTAAGGTCCGGCCATCTCCGGTCGCGGCTCGACGCGGTCAATCGGGCGAATCCACGACTCGCAGGCCTCCGGTACCGACGCAAAACGACCCGCTCCGACCGCGGCGAGAATAGCAGCACCGTAGGGCGCGCCACCTGACGGTCCCACCCTCACAACCGGCACGCCCAGAACGTCGGCCTGCATCTGACGCCAGGCCGCGCTGCGCGCACCACCGCCCACCGCGACGACCTCCGTGGCGTCCACTCCCAGCTTCCGCATAAGTTCGAGAGAATCGCGCAGCGCGAAGGTCACACCTTCCATGATGGCTCGCGTGAGGTGCCCGCGACTGTGGGCGACGTTCAGTCCGGAAAAAGCCCCCCTGGCGTTCGAGTCGGCATGAGGCGTGCGCTCGCCGGTCAGGTATGGCAGGAACGTCAACCCATTCGCGCCGGGATCGGTCGCGTCCGCCTCGGAGATCATCTCTTCGTACTCGGGTGGCGGATTCCCCGGCCCGGCCAGCGTCCGCCTGTACCACCCCAGCGCCGCTCCCGCCGACAGCGTTACGCCCATCAGGTACCACGTTTCATCGACAGCGTGATTGAAGGAATGGATCCGCATGCCGGTATCGACGCGCGGCCGGTCGATGGGCGCGACCACTGCGCCCGAGGTCCCGATTGATGTCTGCAGGGAACCCGGTGATACGACTCCCGACCCCACCGACGCAGCAGCGTTGTCTGCGCCGCCTCCCACCACTGGGGTACCGGCCTTAAGCCCCAACGCTTTGGCTGCGGCCTCGGTCAGCGATCCGGTGATTTCAGACGAACCGAAAACCGGCGGCAGTATCGCCGGGTCCAACTGCATGCCCGTGATCATCTCTTCGGACCAGCGCCCGCGTCTAATGTCGAACAGGAGTGTCCCGGCAGCATCGGACGGCTCGGTCGCGAATGCGCCGGTCATCAGGAGCCGGACATAGTCCTTTGGCAACAGGACCTTACGGGTCTTTTCGAACAGTTCCGGCTCATGTTCCCGCACCCAGAGCAATTTCGGCGCGGTGAATCCCTCCAGGGCCGGATTTCCGACGAGCCGACGGAGTCCCGCTTTGCCGACCCTATCTGTGATGAAGTTGCACTGGGCCGTCGTTCGCACATCGTTCCAGAGGATGGCGGGCCGCACCACCCGGGCGTCTTCGTCGAGCAACACCGAGCTGTGCATCTGACCCGAAAGTCCGATGGCCCTGACTCCCCGCACGCCTGCCGCCTTTGTCGATGCCCGTACAGCTTCGACCGTACCCTTCCACCAATCACCGGGATGTTGTTCCGACCACCCCGGCGAGGGCACTGAGACCTCGAGTGGTGATTCCGCCTCACCGGCCACGTTGCCGTCCTCACCGACCACCAGCGCCTTGACCGCGGTGGTGCCAACGTCTATTCCGAGATAGTGGTCCGGCATCGTCGTTCTCCCGCAGTGGAAACTACGCGAGCGGCCTCCTGAGGTCAAGAATCCGGTTCCAGCCGCGTTGACACCTTGCGCCTGCCGTATATATTCGGCGGCGTCGCTAGGCTGGCGTGAGTCGCCAGGTCCGTTACTAGTCCAGCGAATCCGCGAAAGGTGATAAGTACATGTACGTCGGAACCCAGTTCGGCGCGCGCCACGAAACAGACATCCGCCAATTGGCCCAGCTTGGCGTCAAGCACGTCGATATTACCCCCAAGGAACACTGGACCGAATGGACTGTCGATTTGCTCACGTCCCTACGGGAGAAGTACGCGAAGCACGGCATCAACCTGGAGACGATGCACTCTCCGCTCGGCTCGCGCGACGCTTTCCACAACGACATGTCCCACATCTTTCTCGGGCCCAGCGACGAGAAGGAACGGGAGCTTGACGGCCTGTGCGAACTCATCCGCATGGCGTCGGAGTCAGGCCTGCGGGGCCTGCTCTACAACATCACGATCCTCGGCCACCTGAGGACCGGACCTCGCTACGGTCGGGGCGGCGCAAAGTTGTCATCGTTCAGGTACGAGGACCTTGACCAGTCGCTGCCGGAATTCGAGGGTGGCGCGGCAGACGCAGACACGATGTGGGAGCGAATCGACTACTTTCTCGAGCGCATCGTGCCCGTCGCCACGGAATACAAGGTCCAGATGGCCTGCCATCCGCAGGACCCCGGCATAAGGGACCATGAATATCGCGGCGTCGCCCGGGTAATGGGGACCGTGGAAGGGGTGAAGAGACTCGTGTCGATGCGCGAGAGCCCTTACCACGGCCTGAACTTTTGCCAGGGCACCGTCTCGGAAATGCTCGAACGGCCCGGCGAGGAGATATACGACCTAATCCGGTACTTCGGCAGCCGGAAGAAGATATTCAACGTACACTTCCGCAACATTAAGGGCGGGGTACTTGACTTCGTGGAGGTCTTCCCCGACGAGGGCGACGTGGACATGCTGAGGGCTATCCGCACCTACAAGGAAGTGGACTATCCGTACATGCTTATGCCCGACCACGTCCCGGAAATCGATGGCGATGAAGCTCAGCAGGTGGGGTTCGCCTACTGCTACGGCTACATCCACGCAATGATCCAGGCCGCTAACGCGGGCTGACCGGCACATGTTCCGCGTACGTACGCGGCAAGGCGGCCAAAACGGCGACTGATCGATTCGGAATCATGAAAACGGACCGGGAAATCGGGGAACGAAAACATGACAAGTAAACCCGTGCTGCGTAACTGGCGCGAAGTCACGCCCTACGTCGACCACGAGTCCGCCATCATCTGGCCGATCTACCGGGGCGGTGACGGATATGAAGATTTGCCGCACGAAGCGGCGCCGCTGCTGGGCATGGTGGGATTCACGATCCACCGGATGCAGGGCGGCAGGTCCGGCGACTACCACGACCACGAGGATCGCGAGCAGGTCTACTACTTCACCGAAGGCCGTGGGAAGATGAAACTGGACGACGTTATCTACGATGTCCGGGACGGGGACGCAGTCCACATACCGCCCAAGGTCAAGCACCAACTCATAAACGATTCCGACGACTGGATCGAACACTTGCTCATAACCGCGCCCGTCCGTTCGTAGCAGCCTCTACTCCCGTACCGCGCCGTGCAACAGCCTCGTGGGCTGTATGCTTGCCCGGCCATCCAACGAACGTTGCTGACAGCACGCGGGCCAGACCGGGAGGGACATCATGGGCAAGCCGCCGATCGTAACCAGGATCGAATCCACACAATTCCAATTTGACGTGCCGGACGTGTCCGTGCATCCGGTGGGAGGTCAAATCACCTACACGCCCGGCAAGAAGATCTCACGCACTGCAAGGGTGATACAGGTGTTTACCGACCAGGGCATCGTCGGCGAATACCTCGGCGGCAGTGAATCGGAGCACGCGGCCATCCCCCAGTTCGCGTCCTGGCTCATCGGCCGCAACGCGTTGGCCCGCGAAGCCTTCTACAACCGGGCCAAGCAGATCCTGAAGCAGACGGCCAGGATGGGGCTGAGCCAGGTCGACGTCGCTCTGTGGGACATCGCCGGAAAGTTCTACGACGCCCCCGTTTACGAGTTGCTCGGCGAGTACAGGAAAGACCTCCCCTGCTACGCATCCACCACCATCGGCGACGACTCCCCGGACGGCCTGGGCTCTCCCGAGGCGTATGCCGACTTCGCGGAGCAATGCCTTGAGATGGGTTATCCGGCTTTCAAGATTCACACGTGGCGCGAAGCTCCCCTCAGCCAACACCTTGCAATGATTCGCGCGGTCGGGGAGCGAGTGGGCGGCAAGATGGACCTGATGATCGACCCCGCATGTACGTTCAAGACGTGGGCCGAAGCCCTGAAGGCAGGCAGGGTATGTGACGAGTACGACTTCTTCTGGTTCGAGGACCCGTATCTCGACGGCGGTGTGTCGGCATTCGGACACCGTAAGCTGCGCCACTACATGAAGACGCCCATTCTCCAGACGGAGAACATAAGGGGCCTGGAGCAGCACGTAGACTTCATCGTCGCCGACGGCACCGATTTCGTGCGATACGACATCGATTACGACGGCGGCATCACCGGCTGCATGAAGCTGGCCCACGCATCAGAAGGGTTCGGGCTGGACGCAGAGCCGCACGGCCCCGGCCCGGCCAGCCGGCACACTATGGCCGCCATACGCAACTGCAACTACTACGAGATGGGCCTGGTACACCCAAAGATTCCCACCGCAACACCGCCCGTTTACCTGGACGGATACTCCGACCAACTCGACTCGATAGACGAGAACGGATGCGTGCAGGTACCTGAAGGACCCGGGCTCGGCGTGACTCTCGACTGGGGTTACATCGAGAGTCGCAAAACGGCCAGGATGGAGTGGACCTGACCGGCAGTACCCACTGAGGCTAGAGCTCGGGCTGCTTCGTGTGCCACCCGGCCAGTTGCTCGTAGGCATCGCCCGCTCGCAACACCGTAACCTCGTCGAAGTGCCGGCCGGTGATCATCAGGCCTATCGGCAGCCCATCATCGGTAAACCCGCACGGCACGGACAGCGACGGCTGGCCGGTCGAGTTGAACACGCCGGTGAAGTTCGCCAGGCTGCCGCCCTGCGGAGCGATGTTGCCTCCGGGCGGAGTCTCGGCGCGGGCGATGGTCGGCGTCCGTTCCGGCATGGTCGGCGTAAACAGAACGTCAACGCCCTCCATCGCCTCGTTCATCCTGGTGATGAACCAGCGACGGGTCCGCTGCGCCTGTACGTAATCGACCGCAGCGATCGTCATGGCGGACTGCAGCCGGGCGCGAATTTCGTCCGGATAAGTGTCGGGGTGTTCGCTGATGTTCTTACGGTGGACCGACACCGCCTCCGGCATGACCACACCCATGTTGATTTTTCGCCCATGCCTCACCCAGGGCATGGGGATCTCGACGACCTCCGCGCCGTTCCCTTCCATCAACTGGATCGCTGCACGGACCGCAGCGTCAATTTCCGGGTCTACGTTGTCGTCGAAGAAGTAATCGGCCGGAACACCGATGCGAAGGTCTTCCGGGCCCCGGTCCAAGCCGAGCGTGTAGTCGACAACCGGCTCGTCAGCCGATGCCGGATCGCGAGGGTCGTACCCGGCAAGCGCGTTCATCATGTAGGCGCAGTCCGAAACTCGGCGCGTCATTGGGCCAACGTGGTCGCAGCTCCAGCTGAGGTCCAGCACTCCAGCCCGCGACACTCGCCCGTACGTCGGTTTAAGTCCGGCGATGCCGCACATCGACGCCGGCATTCGAATGCTGCCGCCGGTGTCCGTCCCAATTGCCCCCACCACGCATCCGGCTGCCACCGCCGCTCCCGATCCGCTGGAAGAACCCCCCGTGCACCGTTCCAAGTCCCAGGGATTGCGAGGGTGCCCGGTGTACGGATTCAGCCCGGTGGCCCCCATGGCGTGCATGACCAGGTTGGTCTTGCCGACTATGATCGCCCCGGCCTGCCGAAATCTGGTCGTTATGGTGGCGTCCGTGCGGGCAATGTTCTGCTGGAACAGCGGCGAACCACCGGTGGTGGGAGAACCGGCAACGTCCACCAGGTCTTTGAGTCCAATCGGCACCCCGTGCAGCGGGCCCCGGTACCGCCCTGCGGCGATCTCCGCCTCGGCCTCGCGCGCCGCGCTTCTCGCTCCCTCCTCGAACAGTTCGAGAAACGCGTTCAACTTCGGCTCGGTTTCGCCGATGCGTTCAAACGCGGCGTCCGTCACCTCGACCGGCGACAACTCACCGGTCTTGATCAGTGACGATAGTTCGTCGATCGACGCGAATACGATTTCGTCTGTCATGGCTGCAACGGCTCGGGGGCTAGCTTGGCCTGCGCGGTCTGAAAACGCCCGCGGGCTCGAAATCGGATACGTCAATCTCCCTCAACGATTCCGACGCGCGTCGGAAAGTGGCGATGTTTTCTGCAACGTCTGCGGCGTGTTCCGGGCTGATCTTCAGTCCGGCCTTGGCGGCCGCCTTCACGTATTCCTCGGGCGACTCACCGTCATCGAATGACCCGTTCAACATATTCCTGACCTCGTGTCGCGCGCCCTTCAGTTCAGCGCGGGCAGAGTATAGCTTGACCCCGTATGGGTTGTGCTAGCATCGAAAATTCAATGCAAACTGCAATTGCCCTGTCCGAACTGGTGTCGAACGCCCTCGCGGAAGCCCAGAAATCGGGCTCTTTGCCCCCTTCCGGCGACGCCGAGGTCAAGATCGAAATACCTCAGCAAGCCGAGCACGGCGACTTCAGCACCAGCCTGCCGTTGAGACTGGCGCGCGCGACTCGCATGGCCCCGCTTGCCATCGGCGAAGCCATAATCGCAGCCATGCCGGCGAACGACCTCATTAGCCGAGCATGGGTCGCACCCCCGGGGTTCATCAACCTCGAACTATCCAGGGACTTTCTCCGCCGCCAGGTGACCGAAATCAGATCGGCCGGCGAATCCTACGGCGCCGGGAACGCGGGCGCCGGGACCCGCGTCCAGGTCGAGTTCGTCAGCGTCAATCCAACCGGACCGCTCCACGTTGGACACACACGCGGCGCGGTTATCGGAAGCGGACTCGCCAATCTGCTGGAAGCGGCCGGCTACAACGTGCAGCGCGAGTACTACGTCAACGACGGCGGCAACCAGATGCAGGTCTTCAACGACACGCTATATGCGCGTTTCATGCAGGCGGCAGGCCATGACAAACCGCTGCCCGATCCCGCCTACCCCGGGGAGTACCTGGTTGATCTAGCCGACGAGCTATACGCAGACCATGGCGACGAGGTCGCCTCGAAGCCCAGGGAGTCGGCCATCGCAGAATTGGCGCCGCCGGCCCTCAACGCCACCCTGGATATCATCCGGAAGGACCTGGAAGACCTGGGAGTCCACTACGATCTGTGGTTCAGCGAAAAGTCGTTGATCGACAATGGCCAGTTCGACCAGGCCATGTCATTCATGGACGAGCGGGGCTACCTGGCCGAACGCGACGGCGCGAAATGGTTCCTCTCGACAAAGCTCGGTGAAGACAAGGACAACGTCGTCATTCGCAGCGACGGAGGCGGCCCGACCTATCTCGGCACCGACTTCGCATACCACTTCAACAAGTACCTGGTGAGAGATTTCGACCGCGTCATCAACGTCTGGGGGGCCGACCATCACGGCCACGTTGGCCGGATGAAAGCGGTCGTCAGGGCTCTCGGCAGGGACCCGGACGACCTGGTAATCATCATCAACCAGATCGTCAGCTTCAAGGATGGGGGCGAGTCGGTCCGCTTCAGCAAGCGCAGGGGCGTCATCGTGACGGTCAGGGAATTGCTCGATGAAGTCGGCGCAGACGCATGCCGCTACATTTTTCTCAGCAGGTCCCCAGACTCGCAGATGGAGTTCGACCTTGAGCTCGCCAAGAGGCAGTCGTCGGAAAACCCCGTCTTCTACGTGCAGTACGCCCACGCACGCATCCGGTCCATACAGCGCGAGGCGCAAAGCAGGGGCATGGACTACTCGGACGGGGACGTCGCTTACCTGGACCATCCAAGCGAGATGCAACTGGTCAAGAAGCTCATCCGGTTGCCGGACATCATCGACCACGCGGCGTCTCGATTGGAGCCTCACCACCTGCCGCACTACGCCTACGACGTAGCGCGCGCCCTGCAACGGTTCTACGAGGACTGCAGGGTGGTTTCCAATGACCCGTCCGACCTGGAGCTTTCGAAAGCCAGGCTACTGCTTGTAGACGCAGCGCGCGTGGTTCTCGCCAGAACGCTGGGAATCATGGGGATGACGGCGCCGGAGCGCATGTGAGGCCAGGCCGCCTGGCGTCAGCCTTCCAGGCCGGCCTCTTTGTAACGACCTATACGGTCAACGTAAGACTTCGCAGCGCCGCGCATCAGCTCGCGGTGGCGTTCTCTGACCGATCCCAACACCCGGCCCGGCGTACCCCTCACCAACGAACCTGGGGGGACCACCATTCGCTCCGGCAGCACCGAGCCCGCCGCGACCAGCGAACCTTCGCCGACCTCCACCCCATCGTTAAGCACCGCTCCGTTGCCAATAAGGGCGCCATCCCCGATGGACCGGGAATGACACACCACGCCGTGCCCAATCGTCACGTCGTTTCCAATCGACGCATCGTCGTCGGCGTGGATCACAGAGTTGTCCTGCACGTTGGACCGCGCCCCGATCACGATCTTGCCGCTATCCGCCCGGATCACGGCGCCCGGCCACACCGATGACTGCGGACCCAACTCGACATCCCCGACCAGGTAGGCCGCCTCGCTTACAAAAGCCGAGTCGGCGATCCGGGGTGACTTGCCGTCCAGGTCTCTCAATGCCACGTATTCAGTCCTTCAGGGAAGTCGGGGGAATGAGAGGTCGCACTCGAACGTATTTGGAAAGTTGACCTTGGTGAATTTGAACGACTGATCGGCTTTGACGTTCGATTGCCCAGGCTCGCCCAGGAAGATTTCCAATTCGGCTTCAACATCGTCAGGCGTAATGGGGCCGATGATGATGTTGCGGTAGGTTCCCGCCCCGGTCGCGATGGTGGGCGACTTGGCCAGACCAATTCGAGCGTACATGGTCACACCGGCTGGACCCGGCTTGCCGTCGACCTCGAAATTACCGTGGAAGATATAGGGAAACGACGGTGGGCCGCCGGGTGGCAATTGAGTTCCGCCTTGCGCCTGGCCTGACTGGCCGCCGACCGCGTCGGACCTGCAGACCTCCGAGGGGTGTTTCGGCTCGCTCCCGCCCCCGCATGCAAGCACGAGTGTGAGCACGATCGCCGCCGCGAGCGCTGCGGCCACTGCCTTTGCTGGGAGAATCGACCGGCTCAAAGGCTCAAATAACCGGGTGCATGAATCGCCAGTTCGTCGCCTGCTCGTACGCGTACGCGATTCGAAGGATCGTGGCGTCTCCGAACTGCGAACCCAGTACCTGGAGGCCAACCGGCATATCCCCGGAAAACCCGGCAGGGACGGAAATCCCGGGTAGCCCGGCGATATTGGCCGGCACGGTGCATACGTCGCTCAGGTACATCGCCAGCGGATCATCTACGCGCGAGCCCATGGGAAACGCCACGGTGGGCGACGTTGGGGTCAGCAATGCGTCGAATTTTTCGAATGCCTCTTGGAACTCGCGGAGTATCAGGGTGCGCACCTGCTGCGCCTTCTTATAGTACGCATCGTAATAGCCCGCTGAAAGGGCGTACGCCCCCAGCAAAATACGGCGTTTTACCTCTGCCCCGAATCCCCGACCCCTCGTCCGGTCCATCACTTCCCGCGAATTGGCGGCGTCGCCTTCCGAAAACCCGTACTTGAATCCGTCGTACCGGGCAAGGTTGGCCGAGGCCTCTGATGGGGCGATGATGTAATACACGGCAAGGGCGTAGTCGGTCAGCGGCAGCGAAGTCTCCTCGACACTCGCGCCCAGCGATTCGAGTTCGCTGGCTGCAGCCTCGAACGCAGTCCGCACGCCGGGCTCTATCCCGTCTACCAGGTACTCCCGGGGCAACCCGAGCCGCAGGCCGTTCACCCCCTGTTCGAGGTCCCTGGCGTACCCATCGACCGGGCCTTTAACCGAAGTTGAATCGCGCGGATCGCGCCTGGCGATCACGTCTAGAACGTCGGCGCAGTCGCGCACCTCCCTCGCAATCGGGCCAATCTGGTCCAGGGAACTCGCGAACGCAATCAGCCCATAGCGGCTGACGAGGCCGTAGGTGGGCTTCATCCCCACCACCCCGCAAAGCGCAGCCGGCTGACGAATGCTCCCGCCGGTGTCCGATCCCAGGGCCGCAAAACACATTGAAGCTGCCACCGCTGCTGCTGCGCCCCCACTGCTACCGCCCGGGACCCTGTCCGTATCCCAGGGGTTGTGGACCGGTGCAAAAGCCGAATTCTCATTCGACGAACCCATGGCGAACTCGTCCAGGTTGCCCTTTCCCACCATCACCGCGCCGTCCGCCTGCAGAAGCTCCACCACTGTCGCGTCGTAGGGCGGGACGTACCCTTCCAACATGCGTGACCCGGCGGTCGTAGGCACTCCGGAGGTAGAAATATTGTCCTTGATCATCACCGGGATGCCCGTCAACTTCCCCGATGCGCCACCAATCCCCCGGAGCCTCACGTCGGCCTCTCGTGCCTGGCTCACCGCCAGGTCGGGAGTGACCTGCAAGAATGCCTTCACCTGCGGATCGATCTCTTCAATACGGTCCAGGACCGTCTGAGTAAGCTCGACCGCCGAAATCTCGCGTGCGACCAGCATCTCCCGCGCCTTGTAGGCCGGCATGAAGACGGGGGAAATCCTCGTATCGCCGCGCATCGTCAAGGTGGGAGACCTTACTCCAGGACCGGCTTCACGCGCAGGAACTCGCCGTCGTGGTCCGGCGCGTTGGCCACCACCTCATCGCGAATAAAGGACCTGTCCGGACGATCAGGTCTGGTAACCGAGGAAATGTTGGCCCAGTGTCCCGTCTGCTCTACACCTTCAGTGGGGACCTCGGCCAGGGACCGAAATCGGTCCAGGATGTCGGCAAGTTGGGACCGCATGTCTTCCGCCTCCGCGTCGGAAAGTTCAAGGCGGGCGAGCGCGGCTATGTGTCGGACATCTGCGGCAGAAAGAGATTCCAATTGAGCTTCCGATGAAACGGGCGTTTCTGACACGCCCTGGTAATTGGCCAGGCGATCAAGAGTTGGGCCTGGACAACGGTCCGGTACGCAGTTTCAAGTATATGGCCCGCGGCCGCGCCCGGCCAGATTGACACCTCAAATCCGCGGTCCTTAGAATCCACCACAGGCCGCCTCGGCCCATTAAACTAAGTGGGCCGCATGGTCACACCTGAGGCGCACGGCCATCTACGACACGCACCCGCCAACTCCACACAATCGCGAACGCGCCAAACACGTTCGGGCGGGACTGTCACCCCAAAATTCAGATACGGCCACGGACCAGGGTCTGTATCTCCCACCCTCTTACTGGTGGCGCGCACGCGACGCACGCACGCGCAGGCGAGAGATGAGCCGGGCAATTCCGGGCTTCACGCGCCATCGCAGCGCAAAACCTGAATCCACACGATTCCCGAGGCGGCCGCGGCCATGACGAAGTACATTTTCGTGACAGGCGGAGTGGTCAGCGGCCTTGGCAAGGGCATCATCGTCGCATCCGTCGGCCGGATGCTCAAAAGCAGGAACATCAGCGTCTCGCTGCTCAAGCTGGACCCGTACCTGAACGTAGACCCAGGGACGATGTCTCCGTATCAGCACGGCGAGGTGTTCGTAACGGCAGACGGCGGTGAAACGGACCTGGACCTGGGCCATTATGAGAGATTCGTAGACGTCAACCTCACCAATCTTTCGAACGTCACCGCCGGCCAGATCTACAGCGATGTCATCTACAGGGAACGTAAAGGCGCCTACCTTGGCGGCACGGTTCAGGCGGTCCCCCACGTCACCAACCTCATAAAAGAGCGCATAGGCAAGCTGGCCGACAAGACCGGGGCGGAAGTGATCGTGGTTGAGGTCGGCGGAACGGTGGGAGACATCGAAGGCCAGCCGTTCCTCGAGGCCATCCGCCAGTTGCGCAATGAAGTCGGCAGGTCAAACACCTGCTACATACACGTGACCCTGCTGCCGTACCTGGGCGCGACCGGCGAGTTGAAGACAAAGCCGACGCAGCACAGCGTCCAGATGTTGCGCGGCATGGGAATTCAACCCGACGTCATCGTGTGCAGGGCCGATCACCCCATGGAGGATTCGGTCCGCGACAAGATCTCCCTTCATTGCGACGTTCCCGTGCGCAACGTTATCGGCCTGCCCACCCTCGACAACGTCTACGAGTCCCCGCTAGTGCTCGAAGACCAAGGGCTCGGCCGAATCCTGGAGACCTCGGTCGACTTGCCTTCGGTCGAACCGGACATGTCACTGTGGCGAGACGTGGTTGACCTGGCGAAGGAGCCGGGGCCGGAACTGGAGATAGCCGTGGTGGGCAAGTACGTGGACCTCCACGATTCCTATATCTCTGTCCGGGAGGCTCTCCATCACGCCGGCCTGCATCACCAGCGGAACGTCATCGTCCATTGGGTGGCGGCCGAACAGGTGGAGGAAGAAGGCCCCGACAAGCTCCTGGCAACGGTATCCGGAATAGTCGTGCCGGGCGGATTCGGCGACAGGGGCATAGAAGGCATGATAGAAACTGCCCGGTACGCCCGCGTTAACCAGATACCGTACCTGGGTCTGTGCCTCGGAATGCAGGTGATGGTGATTGAATACGCCCGCGGGGAACTTGGCCTCAAATCGGCAAACTCGCAGGAGTTCAACCCCCAAACGCCTGACCCCGTGATCGCCTACCTCCCGGGACAAGAGGAACTGCTGGCCACCGGCGGCACAATGCGACTGGGCGAGTACCCTTGCGGGCTGGCGGAAGGTTCGCGCGCGCGGCTCGCCTACGGGGTTGACCTGGTCACCGAGCGCCACCGCCACCGGTACGAGTACAACAATGACTACCGAAGCCGATTCGAAGCGGCAGGGCTGACGGCCAGCGGAGTGGCCCCGGACGGATCGCTCGTCGAAGTTGCGGAGGTGTCCGGCCACCCATTCATGCTGGGTTCCCAGTTCCATCCCGAATTTGTCTCTCGCCCTGACAAGCCCCATCCCCTGTTCAGGGAGTTTGTTGGCGCCGCGACGAAGGTCTTGAGGGAGGGCGGACAACACACCTTCCTGGTGAAAGAGGACCAGGAAGAAGTCGCCGCGCCGTAGGTGTAGCAGCGAAATCCCGCTGCTGATATACTCAACGCGTCGCAGCGGCCGCTGCGGCGCAGGGGACAGCCGACAGGCCATCCCAGTCGAGTCGACTGACCCCACTTCCTGATTCTCTTCAATCTCCCACCGGGGACAAACTTATCTCCGTCGCACGCGGAATGCTCATTAGCAGTTGAGGCCAGCCGGTCTAACCGGCCATCGCCATACCGGTCAGCCAAAAACCCGGACCCGCTCCAGACTTTCACACCAGGCACGCACCAAGGTCTCTGATTCCCAAAGGCCGGCAAACGCCGCCGAACCCTCCGCATATGCACGCGCCGGTCTTGCGGCCATGCAGACGGGGCTGACTCCCGGGAAGATCAGACGGAAAGACCCTCCAACAAAACGATAGTCCCGGACTAAACGCAGATTCGAATGAGAATCGTTCTCTGGCACAACCGCCTTTCGGACCAGGACAGGGACGAAAGGCAAATTCAGGAGGAAATCTAACTGGATACGCCTACCCGCACCCACGCACGCCATTCCGGCAGGAGACGAGCCGGAGGGCGAAGAAGGCCCGGCGCTCCCAAGGGCAACCGGCTGAACGGAATGGAGCAGGTCCCAACCGACGCCGAACTTGCAGAGTCCAGCGCACAGTCCGAGTTGGGGCAACTCGGCGCCAAGACCATGGACGAATTGCGTGCCATGGCCCTTGAAGCCAATCTGACCAACGGCATCCCCGCAAGACGCTCAGACCTGGTACTCGAACTGCTTGCTGGACTGGCGTCCAGGAGCGATCAGCTCCTCGGCGCCGGCGTCCTGGACATCCTGAAAGACGGATACGGATTCCTCCGCACGCCCGGCCGCGTAAACGGACATGAAGACATATACGTCTCCCAGTCGCAGATAAACAGGTTCGGGCTGAGGCAGGGCGACATGATCGCCGGGCAGGTGAGGGCGCCCAAGGAAAACGAGCGGTACTACAACCTGATGCGGGTCGAGGTTATTAACGGTTACGACCCCGTATCGGCGCGCAGGCGCCCGCGGTTCGACCGCCTTACGTCCATCTACCCCAACAGCCAACTCACCCTCGCCACCACAACCAAGCAACTCTCCACCAGGCTGATCGACCTCATCGCTCCCATCGGGCGCGGGCAGCGAGCTCTCATCGTCGCGCCGCCCAAGGCAGGTAAGACCGTCCTGCTCAAGCAGATCGCCGCCGGGATCACGGCAAACCACCCGGATGAACACCTGCTGGTGGCGCTGATCGGCGAACGGCCCGAAGAGGTCACCGACATGCGCAGGTCGGTCCAGGGAGAGGTCTACAGCTCCACTTTCGACGAGCCGGTCGAAGACCATGCCGCAACCGCGGAGGTAGCGCTGGAGCGCGCCAAGCGGATCGTCGAAAGCGGTGAACACGCGGTGCTCCTGCTCGACAGCCTCACCAGGCTCGCTCGGGCCTACAACCTGGCTTCCCCCAGCAGCGGAAAGACGCTGTCCGGCGGAATGGACCCCATAGCCCTCTATCCGCCAAAGCACTTCTTCGGAGGAGCTAGGAACTGCGAGGAGGGCGGAAGCCTTACGATCATCGCCACCTGTCTCGTGGACACCGGCAGCCGGCTGGACGACCTCATCTACGAGGAGTTCAAGGGCACCGGCAACATGGAACTCCACCTGGACCGCAAGCTGGCGGACCGGCGGATTTATCCTGCGTTCAACATCGAACTCAGCGGCACCCGCCACGAGGAACTCCTCCTGCCCGAGCCGATCCTCCGGCAAGTCTGGCTCCTCCGGCGAATGGTGTCGATCATTTCGACGGACTCGTCCAATCCCACGGAAGCGGCCGAACGAATACTCGAACGCATGGTGAAGACGCAGACCAACCTGGAGTTCCTGGCGTCCATCACCAAGCCTGAAAAGTTCTAATCAGCCCGCCTGGCGGAGCGCGGTGATTCCCCAACGCCCGTTACGTTTACCCCACCAGGGCGATTGTCCCGTTGCGTAGCAATACCGCCCTCGACCGACTTCCGAATGAGCCGGGAAGGGCTCGCCTGGTGTGAAGATTTAGCAGGGACGTGCAGTGTCACGCGTAACCACTCCCCCTTTTGCCAAGGTGCGGGACCACCATCTGTAGTCCGGCAATCCCCGTATGTATAAGGGTGGGACCGCAGGCAACCGGCGCAATCGCATCGAATGCCCATCACAAACGCGCTCATCGGAACGAATCACGCGCGCGTTCGACTTGGGGACGTTTTGGGCAACGTCACTGGTCCTGCAACAAAACTGACCATTTGACGACGCAAATAAGCGTTGACACGGTTTGGGCTGTCTCCATATATTCAGCTTTGTCCTTCGGGGATAAGCGCCACAAGCGAAACAGAGCGGCCCCAACGGGCGGTTTCGGTTGATATAGACCGCAATCGCCGGTAAATCAGGTTGACACTGTCAGCGCCGCGATGTAAAAATCGCTATGGTTCGTCCCACCGGACGGGGTTGTGCGCGCGCCGGTTAGCGCCGTCCACACCGGAACAAGGGCTAAGTTAACTAGAACCGGCAGTCAGGCCGAAGGTTTGACAAATCAAATTGGGCAAAACGCAGGAACGTACTGCAAGGATCCTGCAGCAGGCCACCAGGGCAGTGACGGACACTCGCCGACGGCAGGTCACGCAAGGGGGACTAACGCTGTGAAGCATTCAGCGAAATTATTTACCGCTCTGGCAGCGCTCGCGCTGTTCGCTGTGGTTATGGTAGGCATCCAGGACAGGAGCGCAGACGCTCAGTCCGGTGGGAACACGGGCCAGGTCTACCTGACCAACATGGACTCGTGTCTCACCACTCAGGCCGCCCCACCGAGCAGTCTGGACTGTGGCGGCGCCGGCCGCGTGTTCGCCGGCTCAGGCACCAACCTCTACACCACGGTGGTCGAAAGGGACAGCGAAGACCCGTCCATCGTCATGAACTCCATTGCGATGGGCGCGGATACGCTGATCGTCACGGTGATCGATGCCGACGCGAACGAGTCCCAACCCGGCATGGCAACGCAGGCTGTAAACACCGCTGCCGGCGAGTTCACGGTGGTACAGGCCCCGCCAAACATGACGCCCATAACCAGCAGCCCTGGTGGTGTCACGTTGGAGACCACTGACGGGAACCCGTCGGGAGCGGCGGTTGTCACCGTGGTCGGCTCCGACTTCATCGGTCTGGCAGGCGCTATCCCAGGCGGCGAGGTCATGGATCTCGTGGTCAGGTGGGAATACAGTGACATCGACTCGTTGGATGTCGTGGCATACAGCCTTACCGACACTGCCCGTGACCATGTAACCGTCTCGCTAGAGGAGACCGGTTCGTCAACCGGTGTGTTCGAAGGCTATGTGAAGCTGGTCGCCAACGTCGTCATCGGTGGCGACGAATCGCCAGGCATGGACTCAGCGTCGCCGGGCAGCACAGCGGAATTGAAGGTCAACTCCAATAGCCGCGTGACGGTCAGGTACGATGACGCCAAGGACTCCAGTGGCGACGACGACACGGTCGTAAGGGCCGTAGCGCACGTCGAGACGACTCCTCCCCAGGCGATCATCTCCGAGCCCGCCGACGGCCTGAACACCCAGACACGGCAGCTGGCCTTCCGCGGGAGCGTATCTGACGACCGCTCAGGTATCGATGTAAGCGCAATCATGCTCGTCGTTGACCAGAGTGACGATCCCGACAACAACAGTCAGGTTGTTAGCGGAGGCTCCGGGGACAGCGGTTACTCGATAACCGGTGGGGCGGAAGCCTTCAGCCCCGCGCTCGCAGGAAACCCGGGTGACGGTGAGACTTCCGTAGCGTGGTCGGTCGCCGAGCCAGGCAACCTGCCGACATCGGTGATCGCGGTACAGCCCGACCACCAGGTTGACTACATCCTGATAGCCAAGGACCTCGCAGGAAACATCGGCTTCTCAGACGCAGATAGCACCACCTCAGGTGTTGGCGTAGTCGTGGATAACCCCGCTACCGACGACAACGAAGCCACTAACGAACCTCACGTCATCACCATCGACCAGGTTCGCCCGAGGCTGACTTCGGCCATGACCGGTGTCGCAGCGGACGGTCCGGATGATGACAAAGCTGAGGACACCAACGACAGGCGATCTATCGCCGTACGGTTCGACGATGCCGTCACAGACGTCGAAGCCAGTGACTTCCAGGTCACGCTCGACGACGACACGAGCCTTGTGCCCGTGGGCGCCAGCGTAGATGGCAGCAATGTCTACCTCGAACTTGAGGCGGACCTCCCGACCGATGACACTCCGGTGGTGAGGCTTACGGGCTCGGTTTCCGACCCGGCAGGTAATGCCACCTCATCCGGTTCGGCAGAGGCTTCAGACAACCTGTCGCCTGTACTGTCCGTAGCGCTGTCCGGCGGCTCTGGCACCGGCGAAGGGGCCAACGGTCCGACCGGACTGACCAAGGACGAGATAACCGTAACGATCTCGTCCGATGAAACACTGGCCGGGCTCCCGATGGTCCAGGTCTACACGGAAGATGGTGATGACGCGGACGAAGACCCCGACCATGTCGGTAGGCTGTCTGTTGTCTCACAGGGCGGTGAGTCCTGGGTTGCGCGGGCGACTGCGTCCAGGCTCAATGCCGAAGGCGCAATGAGTCTCGTGGTGACCGGTACGGACGTCTCCGCCGCGTCGAACGAGGCGAAAGTCGGTAACTCCGACCCGTCGAACGCCAAAGCGATTAAGTTCACCATCGACTCATCGGCGCCATCGCTGGTGACCGGTGACTCCAGCACCAGCCAGGGCAGGCCGTCCATTCGCATCGAGTTCGATGAGGTCGTGATGGTCAGCGCCGCATCAATTGGCGATACAGTGCTGGTCGATGACGACACGAACTTGCTCGCTACTTCGGACAACAAGCTCTTCTTCTACGTCCCCTCTGAGGACCTCGAGCTTGGCTCGTTGACCGTCAAGGCGACCGCCAGCGACTACGCCGGCAACACCGCCAAGGACGTCTCATACAAGCTCACTGTTGCAGAGCGAAAGTCGTTCGACCTTGACCTGTTCTTCGGCTGGAACGCAGTCTCCGTGCCGTCGAACCCGGTCGACCCCGACATCAACGCAGTGTTCACGAACGAGTCCCTCGCCCAGGTCGTGGCTTACGACGCCACCGACGCTGCGAGCCCGTGGCGGATCGCTTCCCGCGACCCCGTCTCCGGCGCATGGACCAGCACGACGGACACGCCACTGGCGACGATCCTAGCTGGCCCCGGTTACTGGGTACACTCGACATCGTTCGACGACCAGTCGATCAGCCTCGCAGGCCCGATCGAGCCTGGTAGTGGCCAGGCGCCGCGAGTCGAGGCCATCTCGACCGGCGCAGGCTGGAACTTCGTCGGTGTCATCGACACGACCCGAGGCAACACCCAGGGTGCATCCGGCGCCTCCCTCGTCAGGGCTGACGGCACCGCGATAACGGCCGACAGGTACTTCGCATCGGTGGATGCCCGAAGGGCGTTCCGGTACGAAGCCACACAGCAGTCATTCGTCGAGATCGCACTTGACGGTACCGCAACGGTGAAGATCGGTGATGGTGTCTGGGTATTCGTCGTGTGCGAGTCTGGGAACTGCCCGGCGATAGCCCCGTAGCCACGCAACTCGCATAGCGAGTCAATCCAGAGAGCCCCCTGGTTCGTTGCCAGGGGGCTCTCTCGTTTCTGGCGCATCAGGAAGTCACCGGTACGTGACCGCCCCTGTCCTTTCGAAGGCGCGGGGGAAGTTTTAGCATTGAGTCCCACAAACGCCTTTCTTCGTAACTCACATTGAGGAAACGGATGCCGAGGCACGTTAAAATCAAGGGACGCTATCCCTGGCCGGAATTGGGACTACCCTGTAGAAAACCCACCTTCCGTCGCCCCGACATACGGGTGAAGGCATTCTCCGCGGTGAAAGGAACGCCACCTTGAAACTGAGACTGGCCGCAGTCGCGTTGATCTCGATGGCGCTCGCCGGGGCTGTCTTCGCAGCGACTTCTTCCAGGACGAATGCGCAAGGTGACCTGCCGCAATTTCGGGTGGTCACCTACATCGGAATTGTCACCGTAGGGGGACAACCGGCGCAGGATGGACTCCTCATCACCGCCAGAATCGGTGACTACGAGTCCGAACCCGTCAAAGTGGGAGGCGAACCCGGGCAGGGCGTCTCTTCCGGAAGCTACGCGCTCAACGTCGGCCCTTCGGGGGACCACGAGGGGATGGAGATCGAGTTCTGGATCGAAGGCCAGGTCAGGGCGGACCAGACCGGCGAACTCTTCGGCCCAATCGAACCCGGAACAAACAGAATATGCCTCGGATGCGCATGGTCACTGCCGATCCTGCGGCGGCTCGACTTGACCTTCCCGAGCGGCCCGGTACCCACTCCCACTCAGACCTTCACTCCAACCGCGACCGCCGTCATCCTGGAACCGGCATTCCTGTCGGGCACCGCTTTCTCCGGCTCGACGACACCCCCGGACGGGACGTTAATCTACGCCAGGATCGATGATTACCAGTCCGAGGTGGTGCCGATCCTGAACGGCCGCTTCACACTGGTCCTCAACCCGGAAGCTGAAGATTTCGGCGGCAAGTCCATCAACTTCTTCCTCAGTTCCCTGCAGTCCCTGCAGCCGTACATATTCACGCCAGGCGAGAGCCGGACCGACCTGATCATCCTGTTCCCGCCCCTCCCGACACCCACGCCAACGTTGACGCCAACGTTGACGCCTACACCCACTCCAACGATCACGCCCACTCCCACGGCAACGCCGACGGTCGAACCGACCAGGACGCCAACACCAACGCCAACGCCCACTCCGACGGCAACGCCAACTCCAACACCGACACAGGTAATAAATGTCGCTCAAACGGTGATCGCCGAAATTACCATGACCGCGTTGGCGGCCACACCGACTCCCACAATAACGCCGACACCTACACCGACGTCGACACCGACGCCAACACCCGTGCCAACACCGACACCGACACCCGCGCCGGCGCCGACGCCAACGCCGGAGCCAACTGCAACACCGGTACCTCCGGAGAGCACGGGATTCTGCAACTCTACCGGAGGCGGTCAGGCCAACCTTGGGTTCCTGGCCCTGCTTGGCCTACCCGCTCTGCTGGCAGCCAGACGCGCGACTCGCCGCCGCAACGACTGAATCCACGTTTCCGAAGTAGTCGTGGGTCCTGCGCAGGCGGGAGCAGCGGTCCTCGTAGGTGCCTGCCCGGGTTCAGGCGCGAGGATCAGGAACTGCCGATGCGTTTGGTTAGATCGCCAAGGGCGGCGGCTGTGTAGCCGATCAACGGCAGAGCCCGTCCGTATTGCATGCGCGTGGGGGCAATCAGGCCAACGAGTCCCCCTGCCTGCCCCGGGCTGCCGTAACGGCACACCACGACGCTGAATGACTGTAGCGACTCATAGGAGTTTTCCGAGCCGATGATCGCCTCGGCGGAACCGTCACGGGGAGCGCTTTCCGCCAGCGCGGGAATGGTCCCGGTGTCTTCTATCGCCTCGAGCACCATGCGTTGTTGCCCGGGATTGCTGGTCACCTCCGGTTGGTCCAACAGCCTCGATAAACCCTGCACGCGCCGTTCCCTGAGCGCCAGGTCATCGTGCCGGCGGAGCAGGCCCAGCGCCGTATCTCGCACCTGGCTGGTCAAGGCGCCGGCGTCCTCCATCTCCTCCGCCTCGATGTCACTGGCCGACTTCCCTGCGATCGACTCGTTCAATCGCTGCCTTGTCTCATCCAGGTGACTGGTGGCCACGGGTTCGGTGAGCGTTATCAACTGCCTGTAGACACTCGCCTCCTGGAGGATGAGTACGAGCATTATTACGAGTTCCTGGAGCCTGACGAGCTCAAGACTTTTGACCGAAGCGGCCGTGTCCCTGGGCGGCGTCGTAAACGCCAGTGAGTCGAGAAGAATCGACAGGGCCGATGACGCCGTGTCCGCCCACCGGTCAATGTCCTCTACGGCGGGCCCGAGTTCCTGGTCGACTCTACGCGCGTCTCCGGGCGTTGGCGCCGTGCGTGACTCGATCGCCATGACGTAGTGACGGTACCCGAAGTCCGAAGGCACCGCCCCGGATGAGACGTGCGGACGGTGTATGAATCCGCCCTCCTCGAGCTCCGCGATCTCGTTGCGGACCGTAGCCGGACTCACGTTCAGCCCGGACTTGCCCGCGACCGTGGACGAGGCGACCGGCGCCGCCGTGTTCACGTACTCATCCACAATGAGATTCAGGATTCGGTTTTTTCTCTCGGTGAGCATGAAACGGGGTCAGGCGCGCTCGATTGCCATCAATTGGTGTGGCGAACCTAGCACGCCGTTTTCGTAGGTGTCAATAAAATAGTAGACCAGCCGGGTGAGCGGTGACCGTTAGTGCCTTCGCGTGACCCCGCAGGCAACCGGCCGACGGCAACTCATGGGAATTTTGAAATGGAAATACGCCTGATAGGCAGCGCCTCGTTTCTCGTTACATCCGCGGCCGGAACCGTCGTCACAGACCCCGGCCCGGAAATACTGTCTGACTCGTCATTGAATGATGAGAACGCAATCGCGTTGTTCAGCAGACAGGGCGGCATCGTCTCCAATTTTCCGGATTCTCTCACCATCCTTGACGGCCCGGGGGAGTACGAAGTGTCCGGTGTGAGCGTGTTTGGGATACCGACCCCGGCAGGCGCGGACGCGGCGGTGACCCGGGAGGTGACAACGCAGTACGTGATCGACGCCGACGGGATAGCCGTATGTTCGCTCGGCTTCATCGGCTCGATTCCGGAAGCCCGAGCGTTGCGGGCAACCGGCAACATCGACGTCCTGCTGGTCCCGACTACCGACGACAGCCCAATGTCGGCAGAGCAGTTGGCGGCCGCGGTCAGGATCATCGACCCCAAGGTCGTTGTGCCGTCTGGCTTCGACGCAGAGACGGGTAGGCCCGGCGAGGAACTCAGGCGTTTCGTAGAAGAGCTGGGAGCCAAGCCTGACGATCCCGCCCCTCGCCTCACGCTCAACAGGTCGAATCTGCCCGAAGAGATGCGCGTCGTCATATTGCAGCCCAGGATCGCCGGCGCAGCCTAGTGACTCCCAAGTCGCTTTGAGCGCCCCGGGTGTCGTTGGTCCGAAAGTAGCCCGGCCAGCCCCGATCGACTTACCGGCGAAAGCCGGTATCCATGGTGGGGCGACGAGGTGGGTACGGTCCACGTGGACAACACCTATCCGACAGGCGACGCCACGATTTCATCACCTCGTGGGGTTTTGGGTACGGCTAATTCACTCAGAGTGTAGCGAAGAATCCAGTCCTATCCAGGCGGATAGACACAACCCTTAGCCACCCACTCTCCGCCTCGTGGTCCGGCATCATCCTCCTATCGCCCCGCAGGGCATATAATCGACGAGATTGTGCCCTGAATGATCCACATCGCCCAGACATTGACAATGAACACCGCGCCCACCAATAGACCTGCTGCGGGACCGGCGCCCAAATCTCAACCCAGTGGCGGCCACCAATGACCACCAGCCGCGACTACTATGAGGTGCTCGGCGTGGGTAAAGACGCATCGCCCGAAGAAATCAAGAAGGCTTTCCGCCAGCAGGCCCTCAAGTATCACCCCGACCGCAATCGGGAACCCGGCGCCGGAGAAAAGTTCAAGGAGGTCGCAGAGGCTTACCAGATCTTGAACGACCCCGAGCGAAGGACCGCCTATGACCGGTATGGTCACGCGGGCGTAAATGGCGGCGGCGCACGCGGTTTCGACGACATTTCGGGGTTCGGCGGGTTCGGCGACATTTTCGATGCGTTCTTCAGCGGCGTTAGGTCCGACGCCCCGCGCCGCGGCGCCGACATCGAATACCAGGTAACGATCTCGTTCCTCGAGTCCGCATTCGGCGGGGAGAAGGAACTCGACCTGAACCGCACCGAGGTGTGCTCCAGGTGCAGCGGTTCACGAGCAGAAACGGGAACAGATGTGATTACCTGCGGCTCATGCCGAGGCAGCGGGCAGGTGCGACGCGTCCAGCGCATGGTGTTTGGGCAGTTCCAGCAGGTCACCACCTGTTCGACCTGTGCAGGCGCCGGCAGTTACCCGACCGAGGCTTGCTCGCAGTGCAGAGGACTGGGCCTGGAAACCAGGCGCCGAAAAATCGCCGTCGAGATTCCCGCAGGCATCGACGACGGGTCCAGGATGCGGCTGAGACGCGAAGGCGAACAGCCGGGAGGGGGCGGCGAACCGGGAGACCTCTACGTCTACGTACGGGTTGAACCTCACCCTCAATTCGAGCGACACGGCAACGATATTCTCTATATGACTGCAATAGACGTCGCCAAGGCAGCCCTTGGCGGGAAGCTGACCGTCCCCACGCTGGACGGCGAAACCGAACTGTCCATCCCCTCCGGTACGCAGTCCGGCCAGGTATTCCGGCTGCGCGGACGTGGTGTGCCGCAGCCGGGCAGGTCCAGTCGCCGCGGCGACCAGTTGGTAACCGTTTCCGTGGCCACACCGGTGAACCTCAACAAGAGGCAAAAGGAACTGCTGAGGGAACTTGGCGCCTCATTCGGGGGCGACGCCTTCAACGGCGCCGATGGGGGCCTGTTCGACAAGCTGAAAGGCGCTTTCGGCAGCGACGGTGTCGAGGACAGGTAGCGGGGCAAGGCAAGTTAAGATTACCCACGGGGCGCCGCAGAGTCCGTTCAAGCCAACTCAGACGGCTGCGACTCGACCAACGGCGCGACAACGGACGGGAACATCGGTGTGGCCTGGTTAGAACTGTCGGTTGTCACTCCCGGTGAGTTCACCGAACCGGTCGTCCACCTGTTCGCCAAACACGGCGAAGGGCGCGTGGCCGTCGAACAACAGGGCGGCTACAACCCAGACGAGGGTGAAACTGGGCCCCCGGCGGACGCGCCAGTCACAGTACGCGGGTACCTGCCGGTAGACGCCACCACCGGCAGCCGCAGGGCGAACATAGACGTTGGACTGCGTCTCGTCGCCCACCTCGCCGACATATCCTGCGTAACGGAGAGGGTGATAGACGACAACGAGTGGCTGGACCAGGAGTTCGAACCGGTCCGCATCGGGCGCAGGCTGATCGTCTCTCCACCCGGCCGGGAGACCGCGACCGGGCCCGACGACATCGTAATCCCGTTGGCCCCTGGCATGGCCTTTGGGACGGGCCACCACCCCACTACGCGCATGTGCCTCGAATGGCTGGAGGACATCGTTAAACATGATTCGCAACTGTTGGACGTAGGGACCGGCTCGGGCATCCTGGCCATTGCTGCACTGAAGTCCGGCGCAAGACGAGCGGTATGCCTGGATATCGATCAAAATGCCGTGGAGGCTGCGGTAGATAACCTGGGGCGGGCCGGCGTTGCCGGCGCGGCAACGGTACACGTCGGCGGGCTGCCCCATCCCGAGGCCCCGGTTAGGGAGTGGGACATCGTAACCGCAAACATCTCCGCCACGGTGCTCTGCGAACTGGCCGACAATCTGCTCGCCTGCCTGCGAGACGACGGCGTGTTGATCGCATCGGGCCTCCTTTCGGAGCGAAGAGATGAAGTCACCAGCGCCTTCAATGAGGCGGGCGGAGTGGTCATCGAAGAACTTGCGACAGAAGACTGGCTGGCACTCAAGGTCATGCGGCAATGAGCGCGCATAGGTTCCACGTTCTGCCCGACTCGATTCACGAAGGCCGGGTGGTCCTACCCGACGGCGCGGCGAGGCAGGCCCGAGTCGTGCTGAGACTGCGACCCGGCGATTCCGTAATCGTGTTCGACGGCGGAGGGTCCGAATGGCCAGTGACATTGGACCGGGTCGACCGGTCAGCGGTCGAAGGCACACTGGGCGCACCGGGATCCCCTGGCACTGAGCCAACCTGCTCCGTGACGATCATGCAGGCGTTGATAAAGCCGGACCGGCTCGAACAGGTCCTGCAGAAAGGGACCGAGTTAGGGGCCTCCAAATTCGTCCCGCTGAACACCGCGCGTGTCCAGCCAGCTGACGCCAGCGCCGCCGGCAAATCGAGATTCGAGCGGTGGCGGCGTATCGTGCGGGAAGCTGCGGAACAGTCCGGCCGTCTGGTAGTGCCTGAGCTCGAAAATACCGTATCGCTGGCGGATGCGGTGGCGCGCGAGTCGGTGCACGGTCCGGTCGTGCTGCTGTGGGAGGAGATAGGACGTTCAACCCATGGGCTGCGAGATGTGTTGGAGCAAGTAGACCACGGCCAGCCTGGCGCAAGGTTCGCGCTTGTCGTAGGACCCGTAGGGGGATTCGCAGCCGGGGAGGTAGAGGATGCCAGGGACGCCGGGGCAACGGTGATCGGCTTTGGCTCTCGCATCCTGAAATCCGAGACGGCCGCCATTGCCGTGCTTGCAGTAACGATGTTCGAACTGGGGGAACTCGGCGGCGACGCCTAACGGCTACGCTACAGCCTGACTTCGGGCTGGGGCGCCCGCCGCATCAACTCGACGAGCGCCTGTTGAGGGGAGAGACCCTCGAACAAGACCCGGTGCGTCATTTCCGTGATGGGCATTTCGACGCCGCGGCGTCGCGCAATGCGTACTGCCGCTCGAGTCGTGGGGACACCCTCGGCGGTCTGCGTCATGCCGCTTATCAGGTCACCTGGATTCGTGCCGGAAGCCAGTTGTTCGCCCAAACCGCGGTTCCTGCTCAACCCGCTAAAGCACGTGGCGATCAGGTCTCCCATCCCCGAAAGTCCAGCGAAAGTCTCCTGGCGGGCGCCCAGGGTCACGCCGAGCCGGGTTACCTCATGTAGTCCCCTGGTCACAAACGTCGACTTGGCATTGTCGCCAACACCCATCCCGTCGATGATGCCGGCACCGATGGCGATTATGTTCTTGAGCGCTCCGCCCAGCTCCACACCCGCCACGTCGGTACTCCTGTAGACCCTGAAAACTTCAGAGTTGAGGACTCGCTGCGCAGCAATTGCCGCTTTGGATGACGGGAACGCCAATGTGGCAGACGACACCTGACCCTGCGCTATTTCCGGGGCGAGATTCGGGCCTGAAAGCGCTCCGACCCAGGCAAGGTCCAGGGAGGGCGCTTCCTCACAGATCAACTCGGTCATCCGCTTGCCGGTCTCGATCTCAATTCCCTTCGTGCAACTGATTACTATGGCCTCCGGCGGCAGCCATGGCGCTATCTCCCGCACATTGGCGCGCATGGTGGTAGACGGGACGACAACGAGAACCAGGTCCGACGAAGGGAAGGCGTCACCCGGGTTTCCCGCGACCCGGATGTCTGGGTGGAGGTCGACGCCGGGCCGGGGTCTGGGGCTACGGCCGGAGGCCAACGCCTCAGCCTCTGCCTCGCTTCGGGCCCACAGAGTTACGTCATCGCCGTTGCGGGCGCAAACCAGGGCGAGCGTTACGCCCCAGCCGGTCGTGCCCGCCACGGTGATCCTGGCCATCCCGGCTGCCTTCAGATGTCCTTTGAGCGAGGCTCGGCCGACCTGCTGGGCTTGGCGCCGAAGGTCAGGCGCCTTTCCGTTCCCTTGAAGAGGCGGCCAATATTCTCGGCATGGCGCACGTAGATCAATATGAAGACCGGAATACCAAAGGCAAGGTATTCGCGCTCAAGTTCGCCCCTCGAAATCAAGAACGCCAGGAATGCCATGCCCGTCGTGGCGCCGACGAGCGATCCCACTGAGACGAACCTGGTGGCGCTGGCGATTATGGCGCCCAGGAACGAAGAAAGGCCGACCGGCCACCAAATGACAAACAAGACGCCCAGTCCAGTCGCCACCCCCTTTCCGCCCCGGAAACGGGCAAAAACGGGCCACATATGGCCGACGACTACCAATACCCCCGCCAGGGCCACCGCGAGGTCAGGAACGGGCAGCGCCCTGGCAATGGCGAACGCCGCGGCACCCTTTGCGACATCCAGCACGAAAACAAGTACGGCCGCCTTCGGTCCTAGCGTACGCAGAACGTTCGTTGTGCCTGTGCTTCCGCTGCCGTAGCTGCGGATGTCCACTCCTCGCCATAGCCGGGTGACTATCACTCCAGACGTTACGGACCCGATCAGGTACGCCAGTACCAGTGAGATTGCCCAGGCTAAGTATTCGTTCATTCGCGTCCAGTCCTGAAATGGAGCCGCAGGGGAGAGCCGGCAAATCCAAAGGCCTCACGCAACCGGTTCTCCAGGTAACGGCGGTAGGTGAAGTGTATTAGTTCAGGGGCGTTCGTGTTAAGCACGAAAGTGGGTGGCGCCGTTCTAACCTGCCGGACGCGGTACAGATGCGTGGGACGCCGGTTGTGGCGCGGTGGCGGATTGGCCGTCACGGCGCCGTATACGACCCGTCTCAGGTCCGCCCCCGGCACCCTTTTAGTGAATTCGTCATGGACCTCCAGCACCCTCTCCGGCACAGCCTCGAGGCCCGAACCGGTCAACGCGGACACGTAGACCACAGGGACATCGAAAAGGAATTTGAAACGGTAGCGAATCTGACGCTCCGCATCCTCACGCGTAAGGTTCAACCCCGTTGCCAGGTCCCACTTGTTCACGACCACCACGACCCCGCGGAAGGCGTCGATGGCAAACCCTGCAATGTGAGCGTCCTGGGCGGTTCCAAACTCCTGCGCGTCCATGACCAACAGGGCCACGTGAGACCGCTCTATTGCCTGGATAGTACGTATTGCGCTGAACTTCTCAATTCCAGCCTCGGTGCGGCCCCGGCGGCGGAGTCCGGCGGTATCCAGGAACGCAAAACTCCTGTCGCGAAATGTTGCCCGCGTGTCCACCGGATCCCTCGTCGTTCCGGGGACGGGACTCACGATTGCCCGCTCCTCTCCGGTCAGGGCGTTCAACAGGGCGGACTTGCCGACATTCGGCCTGCCGACAATGGCCACGCGCACCGAGTCATCGTCAAACGGTTCCGGCGCAGCGGGCAGCAGGGCGAACACGGAAGCCATCAGGTCCGAGAGGCCTATGCCGTGATAGGCGCTTACGGGTATCGGACTTCCCAGGCCGAGGGCGTGGAATTCCGGCGCAAAGTCCTCCCTCGCTGCATTGTCCGCCTTGTTGGCCGCCACGATCACCGGCTTTTCTGAGCGCCGGACCAGGTCGGCCGCTTCTGTATCGCCCGGCATTACCCCTTCGTTGACGTCGACCACCAGGACCACCGCGTCGGCCTGTTCCAGGGCCTGCGCGGTCTGCCCCTGCACCTCTTCCCACAACACCCTTTCCGGCCGCCCTTCGATGCCGCCGGTATCGATAAGGACATAGGGAACGTCGTCCCATTCCGCGTCTGTCGAAACGCGATCGCGCGTCGTGCCAGCCTCGTCGCTCACAATGGCGAATCGACGGCCGGCCAGCCTGTTGAACAGCGTCGACTTGCCCACGTTGGGCCGGCCGACGATGACGATCACTGGCCTGACACGGCCTTCACTAGGACTGACCATCGGATTGGACTTCGGGTCAGACCCGGACGCCGGCAACCAGGAATTCAAGCAATGCGGCCTGCGCCCACAACCGGTTTCCACCCTGCTCGTAGGCCACCGAACGGGGGTCGTCGAGAAGCCCGGGCGATATCTCCTCCCCCGGATGGGCCGGCATGTCGTGCATGAACTTCACGCCCGGCCTGGCCAGGTCCAGCAGGGGGGGATTCACCTGGTAATCACGGAATGCGACCTGGCGGCGCGCGGTCTCCTCCTCCTGGCCCATCGAAGTCCACACGTCGGTATAAACAAACTCTGCCCCCGCGACGGCATCCTTCGGGTCGCGCAATAGGGTCAATCCGCCGCCAGTCTGTGACGCGGTCTTGCTCACCGCATCAACCGTCTCGACTGGAAGCTCATATCCCTCCGGGGAAGCCAACACCAATTGCCCGCCCGTGGCAACCACCGCGTGCGCCAGGCTCACGGCAACATTGTTGCCGTCGCCGATGTACGCCACTCTCGCCCCTTCGAGAGACCCGCGGTTTTCGAGTATCGTGAGCAGGTCGGCCATTGCCTGGCACGGGTGTTCGGCGTCAGTGAGCGCGTTCACGACCGGCACGCTCGAGGCGGATGCGAAGCGGTCCAGCGTGCTCTGGGCGAAAGTACGGAGGACTGCCAGATCGGCCATCTGGGACACGATGTGGGCTACGTCCTCTGCTGGTTCGCGCTTGTCGAGTCCCACCTCTTCAGGGTTGAAGTAGACGGGCTTTCCTCCAAGGCGTTCCACGCCAATCCAGAAACTCAGTTTTGTGCGGAGCGAAGGCTTCTCAAACAACAGTACGGCGGACTTACCGGCGAGGGCGTCGCTGCCGGCCCCGCTCTTCATCTCGCGTCCCCGAACCAGGATCGGCAGTATCTCCTCAATCGAGAGGTCGCCAAATCTCAAAAAGTCCCTTTTCATCGATTAACTCCAGGCGGCTTTTTGCCGCTACACGCCCGCACCAATAGCGGATACACAAGTTTGGGAAAAAGGTGGTCACGTGCGGCGCCCGCTTGGAACGGCCGCACAGGTGGAATTGGGATCGGGCCTCAGGCCCGTCGGAAGACAGGCAGGGGTCGACCGTTTATTTCTGTAAAGGTCAATCGCAACGCCATGCCGATCTCGATCTCCGACGGGTCCAGTCCCACACCCGCGAGCCGGGTGGGCATCCGCGGCCCTTCCGCCAATTCTACAATGGCGGCGACGTACGGGATGTCCCCTACAAAGTCCCGGCTGGGGGCCTGGTGGACGATCGAGAACGCGTGCAACCTGGCATCGCCGCGGGCCGGCACCCAGCCAACTCCCCTGCTTCCGCATTCGAGGCAGAATACCCGGGGATAGAACTGGAACGACTCGCAGTCGTTGCATCGTTGCAGTATTAATCGCCCTTCCGCGACCGCACTCCAGAAGGCGTCCGCCTCTTGTGAACCGTGTAGGTGGCCGTCGTCTGCCATGTCCAATGCCCTTCCGGAGAAAACTTTCAGCCGTTGCGCCTAGGCCCTGCCCAGTACGGCGGTTCCTGTTGACGACAGGAGTCCCCCGGTGCCATGTGCAACTGCAATGTCACAGCGGTCAAGTTGCCTGTCCCCAGTCTCTCCGCGGAGTTGACGCACGGCCTCGACGAGCGTGAATATCCCGTACATGCCGGGATGCGTGTACGACAGTCCGCCGCCGCTGGTGTTGACCGGGAACACGCCGCCGGGAGCCGTTCGCTGGTCCGCCACAAGGTCCGGCCCCTCTCCGGCGCCGCAGAATCCCAGGTTCTCCAGGCTGACCAGGACCGTGTATGTGAATGAGTCATAGATCATCGCAAGGTCTATGTCGGAGTGCGTCACTCCGGCCATGCCCATAGCCTGCGGCCCCGTCTTCGTTCCGAACGCAGAGGTCAGGTCGGTCATCTGGGAGATCATCGAGTGATCATGCCCTTCCGCCACTCCGAGCACCGAGACTCCGCCTTTTCGGGCGTCACGGGCGCGTTCGGGAGTCGTGACAACCACGGCCGCCCCTGCATCGGTTACGAGGCAGCAGTCGACAAGGTGAAACGGCCAGGCCACCCAGCGCGACTCGTGGTACTCGTCGAAGGTGAGCGGCCGGTCGAAGAAGTAGGCCCTCGGGTTGAGGTTTGCCCACTTGCGGGTAGAAACGGCGATTTCGGCAAACGCCTGGCGGGACCGCTCTTCCCCGTACCGGTGCATGTAGTTGCTCGCGGCCATCGCGTAGGAGATCGGCGGGCCGATGATCCCGTACGGGTTTTCGTACTGCGCCATAGGCGCGCCGGCATTGCGGGGAATGGCCGTGCGGTCGGACCTTCCGGCCTGACCATGGGTTATCAACGCCACCTCGCAGTAACCCGCCGCTATCGCCGCCATGGCGTGGGCTATATGGATCACGAAAGACGAGCCGCCAACGGAGGTCGTGTCGGTGAACCTGGGCACTACGCCAAGGTACTCGGCAACATCCAGCGTGGACCATCCGGCCGTCAGCAGCCCGTCCACGTCGCCCAGGGACAAGCCCGCGTCATCCAGCGCGTTTATCGCGGCCTCGGCATGGTGAGCGAGCGGCGACTTATCCGGTACCTTGCCGATCTCATCAGATTCGGCAACACCGACGATCTCAGCCGATCCCGACAGGTGTTTTAGTTTGGCGTCGTTAGGCATCGGTTATCCATTTTCAGTTACACCGCTTTGTTGGGGCGGGTTTCAAGCCCGCACTCTGGACGGTGTATTCGAAACTAACTGGGCGTTACTGAAGCGGTGAATACGGGGTGGCAGCAAGGATCTGGTTACTGACGTTCTTGACGATCAGGCCGTCCTCTTCAGAAGCCGCCTTTGCCGCCTGCCACTCCGGGTCTGCCTGGAACGAGGCCCACGCACGCTCCCGCTGCCCCTGGTCTTCAAACGCGACCAGGTAGATGAGATCGTTATTTGAGGGGCCGACCAAATTGGTCCAGTAGCCGATGTTCTTGATGCCGTGCTTCTCGAACAGCGCACAGGTGTGTTCGCTGAAGCGCTTGTTCAGGTTCGGCAGCCGCCCGACGATGCATTCGTAGATTCGCAGTTCGTAGATCAATTGGCCCTCCGGTTCCGGTTCACATGTCACGGGACTGGATTCTGTCCGGGAAACGGCCAGCCGTCAACCCGCGCTGTAACTTTCGTAAGTTAACTATGCTGGGCCGGCAGTGAAATGTTGTCGATGAGTCGCGTTCCACCCACACGCGCGGCGATTGAAAGCAACGCCGGACCTTCGGTCTCGTCCAGTTCCTCGAACGACTCCGGGTCTGCCGCGCTGACGTATTCGATTTCGGCCAGCGGTTCGTCGCGGAGGACGTCCAGCATAACCGCTCTCAGCACATCCCCGGAACGTTCTCCTCCTGCCCAGGCGCGCTCTCCCGCCGTCAACGCCCTGAACAGCGAAGCCGCGGCCACACGATGCTCGCCGGACAGATTCACGTTGCGACTACTAAGGGCCAGGCCGTCTGGTTCCCGCACGGTGTTCACCGGGACGATTTCGATACCCATGCGCAGGTCCCTCACGAGACGGCTGACTATTGCGAGTTGCTGGGCATCCTTGCGGCCGAAATACGCCGCATCAGGGTTAACGATGTTGAACAGCTTTGCCACTACCGTGGCAACGCCTACGAAGTGCCCGGGACGGTGGAGCCCTTCCAGGACGTCTGCTATCGGGCCAGGGTCGATACGGGTCGATTCGCCGGCGGGGTATATCTCCTCCAGGGGAGGCTCGAAAAGCAAGTCGGTCCCGCGCGCCTCGAATATCTCAAGATCGCGATCCCGGTTTCGCGGGTAGGTAGCGTAGTCCTCGCTTGGTCCGAACTGGGTCGGGTTTACGAACAGGGAGGCGATCACGGTCTCGCACTCCGCACGCGCGCGGCAAAGCAACGCCTCGTGGCCGGCGTGCAGCGCGCCCATGGTCGGCACGAGTCCGACCCGTCCCGCCAGGCCGCGCCGGACACCGCGCATTTCCCCCACGGTCCGGACTACGCGCACGGTTTCGAGGTTTCCGTCCGCTCAGCGGTTGACGGGCTGTCTCTTGCGGCCGACTCGTCCGAAAAAAATGACTCGGCGTCGCCCGGGAACGAACCTGCCCGCACGTCGTCTGCGTAGCTCGTCATCGCCGTCCTTATCACTCCGGCGAGGTCTGCATACTGCCGGGCATGACGCGGCTTGAAATCGAGTCCCAGACCCAGGATGTCGTGCAGCACCTGCACCTGCCCATCGCAAGCCAGGCCAGCCCCGATGCCAATGGTCGGGACCTTAAGACGCTTTGTTACCCGGGCCGCCAGTTCCGCGGGGATCAGTTCCAGCACAATCGCGAACGCACCCGCCGCTTCGACAGCCAGCGCATCGTCGATCAGGGCCGCTGCCGCCTCCGCAGACCTGCCCTGCACCCGGTAGCCACCCATCCTGTGCACCGACTGCGGCGTCAGGCCCACATGCCCCATTACGGCAATGCCAACGTCGGACATTCGCTCGATGACGGGTGCAATAGCGCGCCCCCCTTCCAGCTTTACTGCCTGTGCGCCGCCCTCCTGCAGAAGTCGCCCGGCGTTGCGGACCGCAGTTGCGGCATCCACCTGGTAACTCATGAACGGCATGTCGGCGATGATCAAGGACCGCCTGGCGCCCCTGACGACTGCGGCCGTGGCGCTCACGATGTCATCGACCGTTACCGGGATGGTCGAGTCGTACCCGAACACAACGTTGCCGATGCTGTCGCCTACGAGGATCATCGGAATCCCGACCTCGTCGGCGATTCGCGCTGTCGGGTAGTCGTACGCCGTGATCATCGGGACCCGTTCGCCGCGCTCCTTCATCGACTGGATCCTGTGCGTCGTGATCCGTCTCGCCGCCATGTCATTCTCCTTTCCCGGTCTGCATCCCATCGGGCTTGCAGCCGATGGCAACAGTCGTTGCCGGAGCCCTTCTATGCCTGCTGGTTACGTGCGTCTGCCAGGTCGGTTCGTGTCCCCGCCTCGCCAACTGCCTGTTTCAGAAAACTCTCTATCTGTGATCTTGCCGATTCGCCGAGACCGCCCTGCTCCACCGCATACGGCAAGGCGGCCAACGCCAGCGCCGCATATGCTCTACCGGTTTCAGCCGACGCTTGACTAGTCGCTTCGATGTGCATCTGGACTGTCTCCACGTCTCCCCGAACGTAAGGGCCGGTGATAGCCGCAGGTATGCCTCGTACCCCGATGCCCTCCACAGTCGAAGTGACAAGGGGTGTCAGCAGTTCCACAGCCCGCTGACGGTCGACTCCCAGGCTGCGCCACATGTCTGCCGACAGGCCAACCAGGCCCGTCAGCAACCCGCACGCCATCACGGCGGAGGCGTGGTACGTAGCCCGAACATCTTCGGAAATCTCGATCGTTTCGCCCCCAAGGTCGTGAGCCAGCCGCTGCATCCAATCCCTCAGGCATACGGACCGTGACTCGATGCCGAACGCGATTCCCGAAAACCTGCGCGCCATGTCCGGACCGGGAAATGTCTGGAGCGGGTGGAAACCACCGGTTACGGCGCCCTGTGTGTCGGCGGCGGCCATGACCGACAACGGCTGCGCCCCGGAACAGTGCATGACCGACTGGCCGTGTTTCCATCGAAGCGAATCGCAGACCGCCGCTATGCTGCCGTCGTCGACACATATGAACACCGCGTCGGCTGCATCTGCCACCTCTTGTGCGTTGTCGGTCACCGCAGCACCCGGCATCCGGTCAGCCAGCCACCGAGCATGGTCCGGCCTGCGCGTGCTGGCGGCGGTCACGGTGTACCCGGCAGCCGCCATGCCCCGGGCGAGGCTGGAACCCAGTCGGCCCGCGCCGATGACCCCGATGGTCGCAGGAAGAGTGAATTCGGCTTCAGGCACCGTTTACCGCCTCCCTCGCCGGCAGGACGCCGGCCAACGCGGTTGCCGACTCGACGGCGTCGATGATTGCGGCGCACATGGCCCGCAGGGCGCCGGCATGAAGTTCATCCGGCGTCGGCGCATCATCAAGCGCCCCGGTAGCGAGCGAAAACACGATGTCGCCATCGTTGGAAGTGTGAGACGGCCTGATCGTCATTGCGATGGCGTCCTGTCCCGCCATCGCCAACCGCGACGCACCGGGTTTGTCCAGCGGCGCATCGGTCGCCACCACGCCGAGGGTGGTATTCCTGAAGAACCGGCGGTCCTTTGGGGGATCGGACAACAGTATCTCTACCGAGTCTTCGAAGCCCGATCCATCCTCGTTGATCGGACCGGCGATCACCTTGCCGGTAGATGGATCAACGATGCCGCCGGACGGGTTCACCGCCGCCAAAGCGCCCACAATCGTCCCCCCGGAGAGCCGCACCGAGGCGGTGCCGATGCCGCCCTTTACGCTCCGGTTCCGCCCTCTCATGCCGCCGATCGTAGCCCCGGTACCGGCGCCCACGCTGCCCGTCTCAAATTCTCCGCCCGCCGCGCAACACGCAGCGTAGCCGTCATCCGCGGTTGGCCTGACCCTGTGCGTAATCATGCCGAGATCGAAGAGAATCGCCGCAGGAACGATGGGGATGGTCGCCCGACCGACGCGCAGACCGCGTCCCTGTTCTTCCAGGTACCGGACCACGCCGGTGGCGGCGTCCAGGCCGAACGCGCTGCCTCCGGCGAGCAGGACTGCGTTCACCCATCTCGCCTGGGCCAACGGGTGGAGCAGGGCCGTCTCGCGAGCGCCGGGGGCCGCGCCCCGTACTTCCACGCCCGCCGTCGCGGACGGATCGCAAATGACGGCCGTGCACCCGGTTGCATTGGTCGTATCCGTCCAATGACCGACGCGGATGCCGGGCACATCCGTGATCCTGCCACGTTCCTGCGGCCGTGAGTTTTTGGTGGCGTCGGCCAAGCGTGCGCCCCGTATCACGAGCATCCGGCAACGCAGACGAGGCCGGCAGCGATGAAGGCCGGCTAGTGGTCGTCAAGTCCGGGTTTGCCGGTACTTGCGCCGTGGGCCGTACGCACTGCCACAGAAGGACTCGCCTCTTGCCGGTCCGGTATTTCCCAGTGCCCCGAATTCGGGGCAAGGAACCAGCCTGACGAGAGTAGGCGGTACCGGAAGATTAACACACCGCACACGTGGCATTGAGATGATTCAAATCGGCCGAAAAACGCGCGCCGCGGCACTTAAAGGGAGTATACTTTTCGAAATTCGCCGCGGTGTTCGAAGGTTCGCAGGTCCGGCGCAACCACTCCCCGCCTTACACCCGGCCCTCGGTGCATCCAGGAGCATTGTCCCGTTGTCACGATCATTGAAAGAGTTGAGACCGGCTTATGGATTCGACGATGTAGCCATCGCCCCCGGGGATGTGACCATCAACCCGGAGTTGGTTGATATTTCGACGAATCTCAATGGCGTGAGGCTCAACATTCCTTTCATGGCCTCCGCCATGGACGCAGTCGTCGATCCGGCCTTCGCAGTCTGCCTCGGCAAACTCGGCGGGCTCGCGGTGCTCAATCTCGACGGGTTGCAGGTCAGATACGAGGACCCGGCATCGCTCTACTCAGAGGTCGCCGAGGCGCCGCGCGAAGAAGCTACCGAACTCCTCCAGAAACTGTATTCGCAGCCGATACGAGACGATCTTGTGGGCCGCCGCGTACAGGAAATAAAACGGGGCGGCGTGGATGCCGCAGTCTCGGTGATACCGGCGAACACCAAGCGACTGGCGCCACTGGCGGCAGAGGCAGGCGCAGACGCGATTATCGTCCAGAGCACGGTCACGACGGCCCGCCATATTTCTCGAAGCCTTCGAGGGGTCATATTTTCCGAGATCATCGAGCAGGTCAAGACCCCGGTCATAGTCGGGAATACCGTCAGCTACGACGTCACCCGGGAACTGATGGCCGAGGGCGTCCACGGTGTCCTCGTCGGGGTCGGTCCGGGGGCCGCATGCACGAGCCGGGAAGTGCTCGGCGTCGGCGTGCCGCAGGTGACTGCGACGCTCGACTGCGCCGCAGCGCGCGAAGACCACTACAAGGAGACCGGCCGGTACGTGCCGATCATCACAGACGGCGGGATCCGTACGGGCGGCGACGTGTGCAAGGCCTTTGCCGCAGGCGCCGACGCCGTCATGATCGGTACCCCGTTCGCCCAGGCGACAGAAGCGCCGGGGCTTGGTTACAACTGGGGCATGGCCACGCCGCACGCCTCCCTTCCCCGGGGGACCCGCATCAAGGTGGGCACCCGGGGGTCCCTCGAGCAAATACTGTTCGGCCCCTCATCCAAGACCGACGGCACCGAGAACCTCGTTGGCGCGCTCCAGATCTCGATGGGCATGACAGGCGCCAACAACGTCAGGGAATTTCACTCGGCGGAGTTGATGTACGCTCCCTCGGTCAAGACCGAAGGCAAGGTCTTCCAGATGAGCGGGCTCGGCTCGTGAGCGTCCACCGCCATTAACCGGCCTGCGGGCCGCACTCACCGCGCGCTTCGGTCGGAACGGCGCGTGCGGAGATGCCACCATGTCAATTCGCGTACCGCGAGGAACCTACGACATCCTGCCGGATGAGCAGCCGTACTGGGACTTCGTCACCGCCAGGGCGTCCAAAGTGGCGCGCCAGTTTGGCTACGGGCAGGTCGAAACTCCCATGTTCGAGTCAACCGACCTGTTCGTGCGCGGCGTCGGCGTCGAGACGGACATCGTTCAAAAGGAGATGTACTCATTCGAGGACCACGGCGGAGACTCGCTCACCCTGCGGCCTGAGGGCACAGCAGGCGTGTGCCGGGCCTACATTCAACACGGCATGCAAAACCAGCCGCAGCCCGTCCGCCTCTACTACATCGGCCCGATGTTTCGCTATGAACGGCCGCAGGCGGGCAGGCTCAGGCAACATCACCAATTTGGTGTAGAGGCCATCGGAGATCCCTCTGCCCGTATAGACGCCGAGGTGATCGAACTCGCCCTCCGGTTCCTGTCCGGCATCGGCATGCGGGGCCTGACAATAAAGTTGAACAGCATTGGCGACGGCGACTGCAGGCCCGATTACCTGGAAGCGCTGAGGGACTACTTCCAGCCGCACGCCGGAAGACTGTCCCCGCTCGACCGAGACCGCCTCGACCGGAGCCCGTTAAGGTTGCTGGACTCGAAGGAACCGTACATGATCGAACTGGGAGCGGAAGCGCCGCGTTCAGTCGATTACCTCGACGACGCATGCCGCGAGCACTGGAACGAGACCCTTGCCCACGTCGAGGACCTTAAGCCGCTCTATCCCGGTTTCAATGTCCAGATCGACCACCGCCTGGTGCGGGGCCTCGACTACTACACGCGGACTGTGTTCGAGATACATCCGCCGGATGAAGGAGCGCAAAGTTCGGTCCTGTCCGGCGGCCGCTATGACGGCCTGATCGAAGAACTGGAAGGGCCGCCGACCCCGGGTGTCGGCTTTGGCAGCGGTATAGAACGCCACATTCTCAATCTCAAACGCCAGGATTCCGGTCCGGCCGCCGACCGGCAGCATCCCGTGGTGGTCATAGTCCACATAGGCGAGGAAGCACGCCGCCCGGCGGCTGCCCTCGCTTCGCAGCTTCGAATTGAAGGACTGTCGGTCATCGTGGCCCCCGATCGGTCCATGAGGGGACAGATGCGCTATGCCGGTGGGTTGTCGGCTGAGTACGCCCTGATCGTCGGCGGCCGGGAACTGGAGCGCGGCGCGGTCTCGCTCAAGCCCCTTGCAGGCGGCGAGCAAACGGAGGTCCCGCTCGACTCCGCCAGCATTGTCGAAGCCGTAAGGGGAGGCTGAACGAAACTTCCTGACAGGCGCAACGAGGCCCACCGGCCACGGGCTGATATTCTCGAATCATGCAGGACGCAACTTTCACTCGACTAAAGCAGATGGCGGACCGCCACGGCGAAATCGAACGCGACATGTCGCGGCAGGAGATCGCGTCCAATCCGGCCGCCCTGCGAAAACTTGGGCGGGAATACAACGAACTGCAGACCGTCATCGGCCTCTGGGCAGACTACAAGGAGGCCCAGGAGAGCCTCGACCAGGCAAAGGGATTCATTGCGTCGGAGACCGATCCGGAGATCCTGGACCTGGCCCGAAGCGAAGCCGAAGAGATGACCAGCCGGTTGGAAGAACTCGACAGCCAGATCAAGACCGCTCTGCTGCCCAAGGACGCCACAGAGCAGGCAGACGCCGTGGTCGAGATTCGCGCCGGCGCCGGAGGGGACGAGGCAGGACTCTTCGCATCAGAGTTGCTTCGGATGTACCAGCGCTACGCCGAACGCCGGGGATGGGCGGCGAAGGTAATCAGCCTCAACGCCACCGGGGTAGGTGGCATCAAGGAGGTCATATTCGAAGTCGAAGGGGAGGGCGCGTACGCACGCCTGAAGCACGAAAGCGGCGTACATCGCGTGCAACGAGTCCCCGTCACGGAGTCTCAGGGCCGCATACACACTTCCACTGCGACCGTGGCAGTTCTGCGGCGCGCAGAGGAAATAGACATCCAGATCAATGATACTGACCTGAAGATCGATGTCTTCCACGCCGGCGGGCACGGCGGCCAGAATGTAAACAAGGTGGCGACCGCCATCCGCATTACACACCTCCCAACCGGCACGGTCGCCATCTGCCAAAACGAACGGTCCCAGCTCCAGAACCGGATGCAGGCCATGGACATCCTGCGGAGCCGCCTGTGGGACATGGAACTGCGGAGGCGGCAGGCTGAGACCAGCGCCGACAAGCGCGCCCAGGTGGGCACCGGGGACAGGTCGGAAAAGATCCGCACCTACAACTACCCGCAGACTCGCATCACGGACCACCGCATCAACCTCAACAACCACCAACTTGAACGAGTGCTGGACGGCGAACTGGACGAGTTCATCGACGCGCTACTTCGAGAAGAGCAGGCGCTGAAGCTGGCCGCGCTCAGCACTGCCTGATGATCCTCCACGCGGGGTCTGCAGATTCAAGTCATGAGCGGGCGGCTCACTGAGATTTCCGTGGCGGTTCCCGGTCTCCCTATCGATTGCCGAGACCGAGATTGGTCCCTTTCATCCCATGAATTGGTTACTCCGCCGGGGTGGGTTTCAAACCCACCCTGCCATTGGCTGGGAACGCGCAACCCGGCCGTGCGAATGTCCAGATCACGAAGGTGTCGTCTGGGGAGGCCAAAGGCGGGTTTGAAGAGCCTGTTTCAAAAGTCGCGATTATTTTAGGGGAAGAGTATTCTGGGCAAGGATCACACCCTCATTTGGAGGTAGCCGGGTATGCCGCACCGACCACTTAACCGTGAGCAGATGTGGATTCTGCCTCCGAGTCTCGACGAGTTTCTGGGCCCCGGTCATCCTGCCCGCTTCGTGGCCGAGTTCGTGGATGCTCTGGACGACGATAACTGGGTCGGTTTCGGGGTCGATAAAGACGGGGACCCGATGGGAGCGCCGTCCTACCATCCCCGGGCTCTGTTGGGGGTTTGGCTTTACGGCTTCATGACCGGAGTGCGTTCGACCCGCATGCTGGAGGTAGCCTGTCGCGACCAGATCCCGTACTTGTGGCTGACGGGCTGCCAGCGTCCGGACCACGTCACGTTGTGGCGTTTTTTCGACGCTCATCGGGACGGCATGCGTAAGCTGCTGAAGCGCACGGTGCAGACGGCGGTCAAGATGGACCTGGTGGAGTTGGCGTTGCAGGCGGTGGACGGGACGAAGGTGGGCGCCAACGTGGCGAAGACCCGTACCCACGACGCCGACGGGTTGTGCCGTCTGATGGGCCGGTTGGACGGGGCGATAGCTGACCTGGAAGCGCAGAACGAGGCGGGTGATGAGTCGTCTGCCGATCACTTGCCGGAGGCGTTGCACGACCGCAAGGTGTTGCGTGACCAGGTGCGGGAGACGATGTGCGAGCTTGCCAGCCGGGATGGCCAGAAGTTCATCAATCTGACCGATCAGGACGCCCGCATGATGAACACCCGCCAGGGTATCGCCATGGCCTACAACGCTCAGGCGATGGTCTCTCCAGTGACGGCCGATGGGAAGCCGGCCGGCATGCTCATTACGGCGGCCGACGTGGTGGCCGAGACGACCGACCAATCTCAACTGGGTCCGATGATGGAGCAGGCGGAAGAGACGTCAGGACACAGGGCGGAGACGACGTTGGCCGATGCTGGGTATCACTCAGGTAGCAATCTGGAGCTGTGCGCCCGAAGGGGCCAACAGGTGGTGATGCCGGAGTCGCAGGAACGGGCGCTGGAGAGCCCGTATCACAAGGACCGCTTCGTCTACGACGAGGCGAACGACAGCTTCCGTTGCCCGGAGGGTTACACGCTGCGCTTTGCCGGCGTCAGGCAAGGCCGCCGGAGGACCACGGTGCGTCTCTACCGCTCCTCCCCGGCCGTGTGCCGGGCCTGTCCGGCCTTCGGGATCTGTACGACGAACAAGCGTCATGGCCGCGCTCTGGAGATAAGCCCTCACGACGCAGCCCTGCGCAGCCACCGCGCCTGGATGTCCACCGAAGAAGCCAAAGAGGCGTTCAAGCAGAGAAAGCAACTGGTAGAACCGGTCTTCGGGATCATCAAGGAGCAACAGCGGGCCCAGCGGTTCCTGTTACGCGGCTTACCCAACGTCGCCGCTGAGTGGACTCTACTCGCCACGGCCTTCAACCTGCGCACCCTGTGGAGGGCATGGCGCGACACGGACGCACGAAAACGGATTCGAGCTGCCGTCCTGTGCGCGCAATTAGCCTTTCGGGCGACTCAGACGGCGATCATGGACCTTGCAGCCGCCCTGCTTAGACTGAAGAGACTCGGCCCGCTGCCAGCGTGACCAAGCGAACCTCCCTCCCGCCAAACACATGTCACATCTGAAACAGGCTCTTGAAACCCGCCCCTACGACGAGAATTGACGAAGCGGTTTGGTCAAAATATCGTGAACATCAGGCAGGTGTATACCGACGCGGTCCGGAAGCTGAACGCAGCCGGGGTTCCTGATGCTGAAACCGAAGCTCGCTTGCTGATTCAACACGCGACTGGGCTCGACACAACTGCGTTTCTCACCGCCCTCGATTCACCCTTCCCGGAGGGTCGGCGAAAGACGCTGGCTGAGTTGTCGGGCCGCAGGGCCGCACGCGAGCCCCTCGCCTACCTGCTTGGCCGCAAGGAGTTTTTCGGCAGGGAATTCGATGTAGATGCCCGGGTACTCATCCCGCGGCCGGAGACGGAAATGCTGGTAGAACTGGCTATCGACTTCGCTGCCTCGGCAGGCCACTCAAAGTTGAACATTGCCGACATCGGTACCGGTAGCGGGGTCCTGGCAATTACTCTCGCCGCCGAGCTACCCGGCGCTGTGGTCACGGCCGTGGACATCGATCCGGACGCCCTGGACGTGGCCCGCCGCAACGCCGGCAAGCTGGGAGTAGCCGACCGGGTCAAGTTCGTTCACGCCGACTTCAATTGCCTGCTTGGCGGCCGTTTCGAAGTCGTAGTTTCCAACCCGCCCTATATTCGTAGCAGCGCGTTGCGAGACCTCGAACCTGAACTGGCGTTCGAGCCGGTTCATGCGCTCGACGGCGGTGAGGACGGCAGGTCCGTCCTGGGTCCGCTTATCGACTCCCTGCCCAATATGCTGGCGGCCGGCCGGGGTGCGGCGTTCATAGAGATCGACCCGCCTCTTGCCGCGGATGCCGTACGACAGGCGGTCGAAGTCTTGCCTAGCTCGCGCATCGAGGTCTACCGGGATCTGGCCGGTCTGGACCGCTGCCTGGCGGTCTACCGGGAGGCCGTAGACGGCCCCTAGAGGCCAGGGACAGCGTGCGCCTAACGCTTGGTGTACTGAGGCGCCTTCCGGGCCCGCTTTAGCCCGTACTTCTTGCTTTCCTTCATGCGGGGATCGCGGGTGAGCAACCCTGCTGCCTTCAGGCGCGGCTTCAGCGTTTCGTCCATAACGACGAGCGCGCGGGCGAGTCCGTGAGCGAACGCGCCGGCCTGCCCGGACGATCCGCCTCCGTGGGTCTTTGCAACAACGGTCACCTCAGAACGCGTGTTTGTGACCATCAACGGCCGAAGGGCGAGCTGTTGCCAGGAATCCACCGGGAAGACCTCTTCGACGGGCTTGCCGTTGACCGTAACCGGCCCCTGGCTCGCGTAGACGCGCACGCGTGCGACGGCGTTCTTTCGCCGGCCTGTCCCGTAGTAGTACTGCTGCTGCGTCAACTAAGCGTCTCCCGGTGCCTCTTTGTTTCGGTCTTCGGCGGTCGTGTCGTCGCCGCCACTCTCATCCGGCCCTGAGTCAACTGTGGGCGGTGTTGATGACCCTTCCTCGACGGCGGTGTCATCATTGGATTCAACCTCCGCGGCGGGCGCCTCGGGGGTATCGGGCGCGGCGGTAGCATCACCGGATGCAACTGCCGCTGCGTCGGCTGCGGAGCGAGTCCTCCGGCGACGCCGGCGTCTTGCCGGCCTCTTCGGCGCCTCTTCAGCCGGTGCGTCATCCGACACTGCCTCGGCAGTCGTTGCGGCCTCGGCTGCAACCGGTTCCGGCGCCTCTGCGGCCGCCTGGGCGCGCCTGCGTCGCCGCCGTGCGGGTTTCGTGGTTGCCTTGACCGCCTCTTCGGCCTCCTGGACCGCCTCATCGGCCATGCGCTCAATCCGCCGCTCGGAGCCCGTTACCTGCGCCATGTGCGGGTGCGTTTCCTCGGCGTAGACCTTGAGCCGGCTGTACATCCGGTCGCCAAGCTTGGACTTCGGCAACATGCCGCGCACCGCGTGTTCGATGATCCGGGTCGGATGTGTCTCCATCACCCTCTGGTACGGGATCTCCTTGAGGTTGCCGGGATATTGGCTGTGCCTGCGGTATACGATCTGCTGGCTCTTGTTGCCCGTGGTACGCACCTTGTCTGCGTTCACCACCACGACGAAGTCACCCGAACTGAGGTGCCGCACGTAGCCTGGCTTGTGTTTGCCCATGAGCAGCCACGCCACACGCGTGGCCAGCCGTCCCAGCACCTCGCCGGAGGCGTCGATGACGTGCCAGTCGGCAACCAGATCCCTGGCTCGTGGGTTATAGGGTTTGATTTTCGTTACCATCTCAGATCCGCGGTCCCATCTCGTCTATCGTACAGGCAACCGTCCGGACGGGCTGCCTGGATAACTGATCGACATCAGGCAAAGTCCGCGGGCCGGCATGACATGGGTCGCTGCCCCGCGTTTCGCTACTGTCACAAAGTCACGCACCACATCCGGTCCGGCCTTGCCTCTTCCAACCTCCGCAAGCACTCCGGCGGTCCGCCTGACCTGCTGATGCAGAAACGCGTTTGCGGTGATGGTGAACTTGACCATGTCGCCACTGCGTTCGACGCCTGCGGTTTCGACGTTCCTGGCGGTAGACGCATCCTTATCAGTGGCCGGTCCGGCAAATGCCGCAAAGTCCCGTTTTCCCATCAGGTGCCTGCACGCCGCATCCATCGCGTCGTGGTCCAGGCGCGACCGCACGTGCACCGAAGTGCGGCGGTCTATGACTGGTGGTGAAGCGGCGTCTGTCATCTTGTACTCGTATGTGCGGTTAAGAGCGCGTCGCCTGGGGTCGAACTCGTCGTCCACCGGAGCAACGTCTTTGATCTTGATGTCTTCCGGCAGATAGTAGTTCAGCGCATTCCTGATGTCGCCGGCGGTCAAATCCGTCTGGGCATCCAGCGCCGCTACCTGGCCGATGGCGTGAACTCCGGCGTCCGTCCTGCTTGCCATCATCACGCGATGCGGCTTGCCAAACAGTTCCTTTACGGCGTCTTCCAACTCTCCCTGGACCGTCCGGACACTCGCCTGCAATTGCGATCCGTGAAACGCGGTCCCTTCATATTCGACGATCAGTCCGATCCGCATCCTTCACCGCGGCTCGCCGGCGGCTGGACCGCTAGACAAGCTCCAGCAGAGCCATCTCCGCTGCGTCCCCCTTGCGGGGTCCCAACTTTGTAATGCGGGTGTAACCGCCATCACGTCCGCTGTAACGTTCTGCGAGGTCTTCAAACACCTTGCCGACGATCTGGCGCTCGTTGATGAAGGCGGCGGCCCGGCGACGATCGTGCAGCGATCCGGCCTTGCCGAGGGTGACCATCTGCTCCGCAATCGGCCGCACCTCGCGGGCTTTCGCCAACGTCGTCTTGATACGTTCGTGTTTCAACAACTCAGTCACGAGGCTGCGGAACAACGCCTTCCTCTGGTTGCTGGGCCGGCCGAGTTGACGGCCGGTCACTCTATGCCTCATCGCCGGAATCTCCGCTTGACGCCTGCACCGCGGCTACTTTTTCAGCCTCTTCATCGGCATCGTCCGACACTGGCTCTTCCTCCGGCTCGGACTCTTCGCTCGAATCCAGGATCCCGTGTGCCCTGAGCGTGCCGTAGAGCTCATCGAGGGACTTCTGGCCGAAGTTCCGGATACCCAGCAGGTCCTCCTTCGACATCGAAAGCACCTCGCCGACCCGGTTGACGTCTGCCCTCTTCAGGCAGTTCAACGTCCTGGCGGACAGATCGAGTGTCTCGATCAGCATGTTGTAGACCTCGTGCGACACCCCGGGCGGGAATCCGACGGACTCGTCGTCCTCGGGTTCCTGTTCCAGGGTCGAGAAGAGGTAGAACTTTTCGATGAGAAGGTTTGAGGCCTTGCGTACAGCCTCAAGGGGCGTGATGGTCCGGTCCGTCCACACTTCGAGCACGAGTCGCTCGAGGTCCGATCGCTGGCCAATGCGCGTCCGCTCGGTCCGGAAATTGGCCTTCCTTATCGGCGTGAACACGGAGTCGACCGGCAGCACGCCTATCGGCAGTCCCTCGTCGTGCGCAGCGGGCACGTAGCCGGAACCCTGCTCGACGTTGAACTCTACGGAGAGCCTGGCCTGGGGAGAATCGAGCGTCGCCAGATGGTGCTCGGGGTTGACGATGTCGAAGTCGGCGGTCGCCATGATGTCGCCGGCCCGGACTTCGCCTTCGCCGTCCACCTCCAGCCGAAGCCTGCCGGTGCGGTCTACCAGCGAACGCAGTCGGATCCCCTTGACGTTCAGCAGGAACTCGCCGACCTCTTCACGCATGTGCTCGATGGTCGTGTATTCGTGCAGAACGCCCTCTATCCTCACCCACGTGATCGCCGTGCCCTGCAACGAACTTAGCAACGCGCGACGCAGAGGATTGCCCAAAGTGACAGCCCAACCCCGCTCAAGGGGTTCTGCCACGAAACGGCCATAAACCTCGCCGAGCTCCTCGATCTTTATTGCCAGATCAGGTGTCTCGATCTCGGGAGGGATAAATTCCTCCGGCGGCGTGATGCCGTACATACGTTCCAGCATCCAGGCTACCTCCTCGAGTAGAACTCAACAATCAGGCGCGTATCCACGCCTGTATCCACTTCGCCAACTTCCGGAAGGTTCAGGACCTCACCGGACGCGTTGTCTGGATTTAATTTCAGCCAGTTTGGGGGACTCTTCCGTTCCAGTCCGGCGGAGACGGTCTTGAACAAATCCGTGTCCTTGGACTGGTCCCTCCACGTAACCACGTCGCCCTGGCTGACCTGGTACGAGGGGATCGTCGCCCTTCGTCCGTTCACCCTGATGTGGCCGTGTTTGACGGTCTGCCGGGCTTGAGACCTTGAATCCCCGAACCCAAGGCGGAAAACCACGTTATCCAGGCGCCTTTCCAGCAACTGCATCAACACAGCGCCGGTTACCCCGCGAGAGCGAGCGGCCTTGTCCAGGTAGGTCCTGAACTGCCTCTCGAACACACCGTAAATGTGACGGGCCTTCTGCTTTTCCCGCAATTGCGCGCCGTGTTCCGATATGCGCCGGCGACGCTGCATCATCGATTTGTCGCCGGGCGGGCCCCTCCGCCGTTCGATGGCGCAACGGGGGGTCATGCAGCGCTCACCCTTCAAAAACAGTTTCTCGCCCTGCGCTCGGCAGAGTCGGCAAACCGGTCCTGTGTAACGTCCCATTTTCGTCCTTGTGCTAATAGGGCCTGGTAAATCGGCGCGAACGATCCGTGCGAGCGCGTTCTTGAGGGCCCAATTTTCGGATCTAGACTCTTCGTTTCTTCGGTGGCCGGCAACCGTTGTGCGGGGCCGGGGTCACATCCTTGATGCTCACGACCCTTATGCCCGCGCTTTGGAGCGCTCGTATGGCCGCTTCGCGTCCGGCGCCCGGGCCCTTGATGAACACGTCCACCGTCCGGAGCCCCTGGTCCATCGCCTGTCGGGCAGCATTGTCGCCGGCGCGCTGCGCAGCGAACGCGGTGGACTTCCTGGAACCCCTGAACCCCATCGCGCCGGCGCTGCTGGCTGCAATGGCATTGCCCGCGGGGTCGGTTAGCGTGATGATCGTGTTGTTGAATGTTGCGGTGACGTAGGCGCGTCCCTGGGGGACGAACTTCTTTTCGCGTCTTCTGGTTCTCGGTCTTCTGGGCATGCGTAGTCTCGGTCAGATGGGAATTGGGTCGGGCAACGGTTCGCCCGCCGTATCTGAGGCGGGGCGATTCCCTAGGGTTTGGCGGTTCTCTTCTTGCCGGCCACGGTGGCGCGTCGTCCGCGCTTCGTCCGGCTGTTTGTACGAGTTCGTTGGCCCCGGACGGGCAGGCCTCTCCTGTGGCGCAGGCCGCGGTAGGCCTGGATATCCACGAGGCGTCGGATGTTCATCTGCGTCTCGCGGCGAAGATCACCCTCGATCAATATGCCGGTCCGGCCTATGGCGCTGCGTATACGCGCGAGGTCCTCTTCGTTCAGTTCCCTCACGCGCGGGTTGTGGGCAAGTCCCACCTCATTCACAAGCCTCTTTGAAACCGTGGGCCCGATGCCGTGAATCTCCGTCAGCGCTACTTCCAGCCGACGATTGTCCGGTACGTTAACTCCAGCTATCAACGCCATAGTGTCTTCCTAACCTTGCCGTTGCTTATGCTTCGGGTTGGTGCACAAGACCCGAACAACGTTGCGGCGGCGGACCACCTTGCAACTGGCGCATATGGGCTTCACAGAAGCTCTTACCTTCATGCTATTTGCCTTTTGCCGTCATTCCGCGAGAGATTCAATCCGAGTCCGCAACCGTTGGAGAAGGGGCCGCTTACTTGAATCGATACGTAATTCGTCCACGTGTCAGATCGTATGGCGACAACTCGACCAGAACGCGGTCCCCGGGGAGAATCCTGATGAAATTCATCCGAATCTTGCCGGAAGCTCGCGCCAGGACCTCGTGGCCATTGGGAAGTTCAACCCTGAACGTCGTGTTGGGCAAAGCCTCACTGACCAGGCCTTCAACTTCTATTGCCTCTTTTTTGGCCAAATGTCTCCCTGGTTCCCGGATCCAAGGTCTCAACCGTCATTCGAACGCCGAACGCGCCAAACCGACCAGCCTCCCGCTCCGGTTCGACTTCTCGAACTGACTTGAGTGTGGCGCCGTCAACCGCCAATAGGTTGGCGCCAAGGCTGGAAAACATTGTGCCGCGCGTCAAACGCTCAACCTGTAAAGTATATCGCCAATTTGCGGCAAATTAAACCCCGCACGCATCGACCGCAGCCTCAACCAACCGGGCCCTCACCTTTTGCAACGTTCCCTCGCCGTCTACCTCTACGAGTAGACCCACGTCCCGGTAGTAACCGACGACCGGCAGAGTCTGCGCTTCGTACACCTGCAGCCTGTGGACGACGGCCTCGGGACGGTCGTCTTCACGCACAAGTAACTCTCCGCCGCAGTCGTCACAGTCGCCGGCGCCCACCGACTTTGCCTGGTCCAAAGCGAAGGGCTTGCTGCAGTTGCCGCAGATCGCTCGCCCCGACAGTCTCCGCACGAGTTCATTACGGTCAACTTTCAAATTGATCGCCGCGTCCAACGGCGCACCCAGCCGGGCCAATTCAACGTCCAACGCTTCGGCCTGCGTGACGGTACGAGGAAAACCGTCGAGGATCATCCCGGACGCGTCCTGCAACCGGCCCCTGATCATGCCTATGATCACGTCGTCCGGAACGAGGTCACCGCGGTCCATGAACGACTTCGCCTGGCTGCCCAACTCAGTGCCGGCCTGAATCTCGAGCCGCAGCATGTCACCCGTTGCGAGGTGTACCGCGCCGAATTCGTCGGCAAGGCTCGATGCCTGAGTGCCTTTGCCCGCGCCCGGCGGTCCCAAGAGAACGATACGCAACTTGACGGTCCGACGCCTCGTCGTTACCTGATGAAGCCCTCGTAGTTGCGCATCAGCAGTTGCGCTTCGAGTTGGCGCATAGTGTCGAGAGCAACTCCGACGAGGATCAGGAGGCTGGTGCTGCTGATGATGCTTGTGGCTGCGTCGAGTCCCGAGACCAACCCGGCGATGTACGGGATGATTGCGATGAATCCAAGGAATAAGGCGCCGCCCCAGGTTATGCGCACCACCACCCTCATCAGGTATTCGTGCGTCGGTCTGCCGGGCCGTATTCCGGGAACGAAACCCCCGTTCTTCTGAAGGTTATCCGCCAGGTTCTGTTGATTGAACACCACCAGGGTATAGAAGAACGTAAAGAGCACGACCAGGAGAAAAACGGCGATCCAATAGAACAGGCTCGCCGGTCCCAGGCTGTTTGCGAAGAAGTTGGCAATCTCCGCGCCGATAGAGCTGCTTCCCGGATTGACGAAGAAGTTGGCCAGGTACGCGGGCAGGATGAGCAGTGAAAACGCAAAAATCAGCGGAATCATGCCCGCAGAATTGACGCGCAAAGGTATATAAGACGATCCCGCTTGCCGGTACATGCGACCGCCGCGGAAAACGCTGCGCCCGTACTGGACGGGAATCCTCCTTTGCGCTTCATTGAAAAACACGATCAGGTAGATGGTGACCAACCCAATTGCAACCAGGAGCAGCACCTGGAAGAGTTGGTCTCTCAACAGCCACAATTGTCCGAAAATGCCGGGGAACGCTGTTACGATTCCGGCGAAGATGATCAGCGATATACCGTTGCCGATTCCCTTTTCGGTAATCAGTTCGCCCATCCACACGAGGAGCATCGTTCCAGCCGTCATCGCGGTCAGGATGGTGATGGTATTCAGCGTGTTCTCACCGAAGCCGATCCCGGTTATCGCCGCGCCCTGGGAGGTGGTGAACGTGCTCGCCAGCAGGTTCAACTGCCCGTATCCCTGCATGAACGCCAGCGGCACCGTCAGGTAATGCGTGTACTGGTTGATCTTCTGACGCCCGTAATCGCCCTCCTGTGAAAGGGCCTTCAGGCTCGGCACGATAGGCGTCAGGACCTGGATGATGATCGAGGCCGTGATGTACGGGTACACGCCCAGCGCCGCGATGCTCAGATTGCGCAGCGCGCCGCCGCTGAACAGGTCCAGGAATCCCAGGATCGGGTTGGCGTCAAATGCGGCTTGCAACGCCTCGCGGTCAACACCGGGGACCGGTACGTGCGCAAGGAACCGGAAGATTATGAGAATGCCGAGGGTAAACAGGATGCGGTACCGGAGGTCCGGTATGCGCATCGCATCTATGACGGCCTGAAGTAAAGCCGGACGGCCCGAGTCGGTGTTCTGTGCTGGGGCGTCCCTTAACATCAGTCCGGTTTGGCGGAAGAATCGGCAATCAGCGTCGCCGTGCCTCCGGCAGATTCGATCTTTTCTCTCGCGCTCTTGCTGAAGGCGTGAGCCGAAACCTTAAGGCTGCGAGACAAATCTCCGCCGCCCAGGATCTTGACCTTGTCACGCCTCCGCCTCACCAGTCGCCTCTCCACAAGGAGATCCGGGGTGACTTCCGCGCCGTCCTCAAAAGCATCGAGGCTTTGGACATTTACCGGGCAATACTCGGTGCGAAACAGGTTGGTGAAACCCCGCATGAACGGAAGCCGTTTCACCAGCGGCAGTTGGCCCCCTTCGAACACCGTCGGCAGGTTCTCCTTCGCCTTCTGCCCCTTCGATCCGCGACCGGAATAGGTGCCTCGACCGCTGCCGCGGCCTCTGCCGACCCGGGTTCGGGATTTCTTGGACCGGGGCGCCGGTTTTAGTTCGTGTAGTCCTGGCATGGGTCTGCTTCGCTGGTTGGTTGGCTGCCGGTGAACGGCAAGCTCCCTTTTCCTACTCTACGACAGTAACGAGATGGTTTACTTTCTCGATCATTCCACGCACTGCCGGCGAATCGGCCTGCTCGACTTCGTGCCGAATCCTTCGGAGGCCCAACGACCTCAGCGTGGCGCGTTGCGACGGCTTGGCGCCGATGGCGCTTTTCACCTGGCGAATGCGAATGTTCCTGATCTTGGCTTTGGCCATGGTCGCGCTCAATTTACGTGCTTGAGGGCGCCGTCGCCTGGACGGAGTCCTCGACTGCCGGCGCATTTGCGGACGCGGGCTCAGGCGGTGTGTCCACCGGTGTCGGCACAGGCGGTGTGTCCACCGGTGCCGGCGCGGGCGGCGTTTCTGTGACCGGCGCTACAGAAGGCGCAACTGCGCTGCGCGGGACGGCCGGAATCACCATGGGCGTCGAGGGAGCGCCAAAATTGCGGCGGCGCCGGGTCTGGGTCACCGGGTCTCTCATCCGATCGAGCGCCATCATCGTCGCCTTGACGATATTGATCGTATTGCTCGATCCGTAGGTCTTCGAAAGCACGTCCCTCACGCCTGCCGCTTCCATAACGGCCCGAACTCCGCCACCGGCTATGATGCCCGTCCCGGGCGCCGCCGGCATCAGCAGGACTTTGGCCGCCCCGTACTTGGCCACCATCTCGTGCGGAATGGTCGCCTCTTTCAACGTGACGGGGTGCATGTCTTTGCGCGCCACGGACGTCCCTTTTCTGACGGCGTCCGGCACTGCGCCTGCCTTACCGAGTCCCGAACCGACGTTGCCGGCCCCATCGCCTACTACGACCATTGCATTAAACGTCAGGTGGCGGCCGCCCTTGACCACTTTTGACACTCGACGAATCTTTACGACGCGCTCGATGAGGCCCGAATCCTCTGTCTCGTCCCGCCGCGATCTGCGCTCCCCGCGTCCACCTCGGCCGCGATCGCCTCTGGGGCCGCCGCCATCTCTCCTGGGGCCGCCCGGTCCGCCGTCCCTCCTGGGGCCGCCATCGCCTCTGTTGTCACGGTTGCCCCGGTCTGTGCTGACCATCTAAAAGTCCAATCCTTCGGACCTGGCTGCGTCAGCCAGAGCCTTTACTCTGCCGTGATAGAGGTATCCGCCGCGGTCAAGCACCACCTTGGACACGCCGGCCTTCCTGGCGCGCTTGGCAACCGTCTCTCCAACGATAACCGCGCTGCCCACCTTCCCGGCGGTCTTGCAGTCCGCCCGCAATTCCGGCTCCAGAGAGGACGCCGCCACAAGGGTGTGACCGCGTTCATCATCGATGATCTGCGCGTAGATCTGTTTCACGCTTCGAAAAACTGCCAAGCGCGGCCTTACGGCCAATCCTCGGACTCGCCTTCTAATCCTGCGATGCCGGATCCAGCGAGGCCTCCTGTCGAACCTTCCCTTACCCAATTACGTCAATGCCCCCGTGGCGGCCTTTCCGGCCTTGCGCTTTACCTGTTCGTCGACGTACTTGATTCCTTTGCCCGTATAGGTATTGGGCCGCCGGATGCCGCGGATCTGGGCAGCCTGTTCACCGACCGCCTGTTTGTCGATCCCCTTGACCACTATCCGATTATTGCCCACGACGCTCAGTTCATTGTCGGCGAGCGGCGTCACCTCGACAGGGTGAGAGTACCCGACCTGCAATGTCAGACCGTTGCCCTTTTGCTCTACCCGGTACCCGGTTCCCACCAAATCAAGAGTTTTCTCGTACCCGCTATTTACTCCGTTGACCATGTTGGCCAGCAGGCTTCTCGTCATACCGTGAAGGGCCCGCTGCGCGGGCACATCGTTCGGCCGTTCGACCGTCAGCACGCCGTCCGACAGGACGATCGTCATCGTGGGTGCGAATTCAGCAGAGAGCTCGCCCAGCTTTCCTTTGGCTGAAACCTTCGCGCCGTCAACTGTGACAGTGACGTCGGCCGGTATGGGTATGGGCGCCTTTCCTATCCTGGACATTTTCTTGTAAGTACCTTCGGTAGTTGCCCTCGTCTCTGAGCCGGAAGGACGCTCTCCCCCCAGTCGCAACGACGGGTTTTCTTACCAGACGTAGAAGAGCAGTTCTCCTCCGATGCCTCGCATATACGCCTGTCTCCCGGTCAGCACGCCCCTGGACGTGGAGACGAATGAGACCCCCAGTCCACCGTAGTAACGCGGGATCTGTGTCTTGCCTACGTACACCCGCAGTCCGGGTTTGCTGATTCGCTCCAGTCCGTGGATCACGGGCTCCCGGTCATCGTAGTACCGCAGGGCAACGCGCAACATCTTCATTTTGTTTTCGACAAACGGCTCCACCCCGCTGATGAAACCCTCATCTTGCAACAATCGCAGAAGAGAAGACTTCATGCGGGAATCGGGCACGTCCACGTGGTCATGCCTGACCCGCACCGCATTCCGTATGCGGGTGAGCATGTCCGCTATGGGGTCTGTCACTGGCAATCGATCAACTCCCCAACTGGGTTACAGACTGGCCTTCCGGATGCCCGGCAACTGGCCAAGCAGCGCCATCTCGCGGAAGCAGATGCGGCATAGGCCCACGAAACGGATGTATGCCCGTGGCCGTCCACACCGGTTGCACCGGTTCTTCTGCCGAACCTTGAACCGCTTCGGCTTTTTCCAGTGCTCTATTTTTGATTTCCTGGCCAAATTCAGGCCCCTTGCTTCGTTATCATCACGCGCGGCCCGGCCGCGCTTAAACGTATCTACCTGATCCCCACGACCTCGCCGGGGTTCGCGAAAGGCATGCCCAGCAGTTCCAGCAAACGCCGCGCCTCTTCGTCGGTACGGGCGGTTGTCACGAACGTCATTTGCAGTCCGCGCAGTCGGTCTATCAGATTGTAATCAATCTCTGGGAATACGATCTGCTCTCTGAGGCCCAGCGTGTAGTTGCCTCGCCCGTCGAACGAATTCCTCGGCACGCCCCGGAAGTCCCGCACCCTCGGGAGGGCCAGGTTGACCAGCCGGTCCATGAATTGCCACATTCGCGCAGAGCGCAACGTGACCATCACGCCAACGGACATGCCGGTCCTGAGCCGGAAGTTGGCGATCGACATCCTGGCCTTGGTAACCACGGGCTTCTGGCCGGTGATGGTCGAAAGGTCTCTCGTCGCAGCGTCCAACGCGCCGGAATTTGTCAACGCTTCGCCCAGCCCGATGTTGACCGTCACCTTGGAAAGTTGGGGCGCCATCATCGGGTTCGTGTACCCGAACTCGCGCGTGATGACCGGCGCGACTTCCTGCCGGTAGACGCTGAGCAGTCGGGGAATGAACGGCCCTTCCGAACCGTTCGAAGCCGATGCGGCTTCCGGTTCTGGTTTGGACTTCGCAGGCGATTTGCGCGTGCGTGATTTGGCCGCGCTCGTTCCAGCGGATCGCTTGCCCTTCGCGCGGGTGCTGCGGGTTGGCTTTTCAGTCTCGCCGGCCACTCTTGATTGCCCTCACCTTGGTTCCATCCGCCAGGAAGCGCCACGTGGCGCGCCCCGGCTTGCCGGTGTCAGTGTCGATCAGCATCACCTTGCTGATGGAAATAGGCGATTCCTGTTGCACGAGGCCTGTCTGGCGGGCGCCTTGCCGCTGCTTGACATGCCTGGTGACCACATTCACGCCCTCTACTACAACCTTATTTTCGCCGGGAAGCACGCGGACTACCGCGCCGCGCTTGCCCTTGTCCTTTCCGGAAAGGACAAGCACCGAGTCTCCCGTCTTGATTCGCTGTGCCATTGCGATGTTCTCCCGGTTTGGCCCTAAAGGACCTCGGGAGCGAGCGACACGATTCGCATGAACTCTCGCTCCCGCAACTCCCTGGCCACCGGGCCGAATATGCGCGTGCCGGCGGGGTTCCTGTCCTCGCCGACGATCACGCAAGCGTTGTCGTCAAACCTGATGTAAGAACCGTCTGACCGGCGATGCTCCTTCGCCGTCCTGACTATCACCGCCTTGATGACCTGGTGCATGCGGATAGTCCCGCCGGGCGTGGCATTTTTCACCGAGCAGGTGATCACGTCTCCCAGGTCGGCGTACTTGCGCGATCCGCCGCCGGAGATGTTGATACACAGCACCTCTCGTGCGCCTGAGTTGTCGGCCACTTTCAGCCGTGTTTCTCTTTGGATCATTTCACTAGTACCCGAGCGCCCTCGTCGGTCCGGGCGCAGTATCGAATGGTTGAGGCGGGTCTGGCTCGGTTGCTATTCCTTGTCGGGCACGGGGACTGTTTCGGGATCGATATCCACTGGCTTGACCTCAGCGAGGTCTGCCCTCTGGAGCACGTCCACCAGGCGCCATCGCTTCCGGCGAGACAGGGGCCTGGACTCTTCCACGAGGACCTGGTCGCCGGTCCGAGCCTGGTTTTCCTCGTCGTGCGCGGCCAGGCGCGTCATCCTGCGCCTCTTCTTGCGATATATGCGATCGCGCTGTAGCCAGGGCACGCCGACGGTTATCGTCTTGTCGGCCTTGTCACTTAGCACGGTGCCTATGCGCGTGCGCCGTCTTCCCGCCAAACCTCTACTCCTCTACCTGCTTTTCAGCGCTGCTGTCCGCTTCGTCTGTGGTCTGCTCGGCGTCAGCCTCCGCAGGTTCCTCTTCGGGTTCCGCCACCGCCGTGGCGGAGGGCCTGGCAGCAAGGTTGTATTGGACCACGATCTGGCGCTCGCGCATTACGGTCCTGATTCTGGCGATCGCCCGCCGGGTGGCCTTGATCTGGCTGGTATCGGATAGCTGCAAAGTGGCTACCCTGAACCTCAGGTTCATCAACGCGCGTTCCTGTTCCCCGAGTTCCTGCTGCAGTTCCTCGGAGTTCAGTTCTCTTACTTCGTTGATTCTCATCGCGCGCGTCGACTAAATTTCTTCGCTTCTAGCGACTATTCGCGTGGGCATCGGCAACTTGTGAGAGGCGAGTCTCAGCGCCTCACGCGCCAGGTCTTCCGGCACGTCCGCCATCTCGAACAGCACGCGTCCCCTTCGGACGGCCGCCACCCAATGGTCCACGGCGCCCTTGCCGCCACCCATGCGAGTCTCCGCCGGTCTGGCGCTCACCGGCCTGTCCGGGAACACGCGTATCCAGATTTGGCCGCCTCGGCGAACGTGGCCGGTGATGGCCCGCCTTGCCGACTCGATCTGCCGGCTGGTCAGCCAACTCGGCTCCTCGGCCTTCAGGCCAAAGTCGCCGAACACGAGCGTACTACCGCCGGTCCGCAGGCCCTTCATCTTGCCGCGGTGCATCTTTCTGTATTTGGTTCGCTTTGGTTGAAGCATTTCGGCCTGCCGTTTGTCAGGACCTGGATTCGCTGGTCTGGGTTTCGGGGCTGCGTCCCAGGGACATTCTTCCCACCGAACGGGTGCGCACCACCTCATCCGTAGGCAGCACGTCGCCGCGGTAGATCCACACCTTTACGCCCACAACCCCGAATGTAGTCTTGGCTTCGGAAATGGCGAAGTCGATCTCGGCGCGAAGTGTGTGCAGCGGGATTCGACCTGCCATCTGTTTGTCTGACCGGGCGATCTCCGCCCCGCCCAGGCGCCCGGAGGCGATGATCTTTATGCCTTTTGCCCCGGCCTGCATGGTGCGTTGGATGGTCAAACGCATCGCCCGCCTGTATGCGACCCTGCGCTCCAATTGCTCGGCGACGCTGCGGCCCACGAGCTTGGCGTCCAGTTCAGGCTGGCGCACTTCCTGGATGTTGAGGCGTGCGCGCTTCCCGGTGAGCTTTTCCAGGTCGGAACGCAGTTCGTCCACACGCTGACCGCCCCGGCCGATGATGATTCCCGGGCGCGCCGTATTGATGGTGACGACAAGGTCTTGAGGGCCGCGCTCGATGTCGACTCGGGAGATAGCGCCGCTTTCGCCGTATCGCTCGTCGATCAAGTTGCGAATCGACTCGTCTTCTAGCGTGAGGCGGCGGTAGTCGCGCGCCTTGTTGGCGAACCAGTGCGCTTGCCAGTCCTGGATGACGCCCAGCCGGAAGCCTATCGGATGCGTTTTCTGTCCCATGTCTTGCCCAGGCCCTTAAGGGAGAGCCGTCCTATTGCGATTCCTCGTCCCGTTCTTCGACTATGACGGTGATATGGCTCGTTGGCCGGTCGAATGCGCCGACGCGGCCGCGAGCCTTGGGCCGGAACCGTCTGAGTGAAGGCCCTCGGTCTGCATATATCTCTTTGATGATCAACGAATCGCGGTCCTGCAGGTCATTGTTCTCCGCGTTGGCGGCAGCCGACTGGACCGTCTTACGCACGTTTGTCGCGGCGGGCGTAGTCATAAATCGAAGCATCTCGATCGCCTCATCGACCGGCTCGCCGCGAACAAGATCGATCACGTGCCGGAGCTTCGTGTTCGAAATCCCAACGAGTTTTGATACTGCTTTGGCCATGGTGAGTAGAACTCGGTGACTGCTTCTTAACCTCGGTCGACCTTGGAGGAATGACCTCTGAACATTCGTGTAGGGGCAAACTCGCCAAGCCGGTGTCCCACCATGTTCTCGGTCACCAGGACGGGAATGAACCGGCGACCGTCGTGGATGGCGAGTGTGAGTCCAACCATCTCCGGCATCATCATCGAAGAACGCGCCCACGTGCGTATGGCGTCGCGAGCCCCAGTCGAACGAGCTCTTCGGACTTTCTTCATCAACTTTTCGTCCACGTATGGACCTTTTTTGACCGAACGTGACATGACCGTCTACCAGCGTCGTCCAAACGTCGGCTGCACCTTGGCGCCGCCCGTTGCCTAGACTTCGAAGCGCCTCCTCAATATCTGTTTGTCCGTCCTGTTCTTCTTCTTGCGAGTCCGATGCCCGAGGGCCGGCTTGCCCCAGGGGGTCTTCGGTCCCGGCATGCCTATCGGCGCTTTCCCTTCACCACCGCCGTGCGGGTGCGCGGCCGGGCTCATCACCGATCCTCTGACGGTAGGTCGACGGCCCCGGTGCCTGTTCCTGCCGGCCTTGCCCAGCTTCTGGTTCTTGTGGTCCAGATTGCCTACCTGGCCAACCGTGCCCGTGCACTCGCTCCTCACCCGCCGCATCTCGCCGCTGGGCAACCTTACGAGCGTGTACCCGCCTTCGTGCGCCATGATCTGCGCCACGGCGCCGGCGCTGCGGACCAACTGCCCGCCGTTACCCGGAATCAACTCAATGTTGTGAACGTAGGTCCCGGGTGGCAACTGGCCAACCTTCATGGCGTTGCCCGGCGTGACAGGCGCATCTTCACCGTTGCGGATCTTGTCCCCAACGCCCAGCCTGTCCGGGGCAATCACGTATTTCTTAGTTCCGTCTTCGTAGCGGACCAATGCAATCCGAGCCGACCGGTTGGGGTCATACTCGATGGCCAGGACCGTGGCTTCAGACTTGTTAGCCGCGCGGGCAAAATCAACTATCCGGTACCGGCGTTTGTGGCCGCCCCCGCGGTGACGCACGGTGATGCGGCCCCGGTTGTTGCGACCGCCTTTCTTGGTCAGCGGCGCCAACAGGGACTTCTCGGGAGAAGACTTGGTGATCTCGCTGAAGTCGGACGTAACCGAATTGCGCCTGCCCGGCGATGTGGGTTTATGTGCTCTGAGACCCATCGACTAGGTACCTTCGAACAACTGAATGGTGTGACCGGGGTTGAGGGTCACGACCGCCTTTTTCCAGTCCGGCTGTTTCGACGGCCGGCTCCGGCCGTACTGCTTGATCTTGCCCCTGACCCTGGAAGTATTCACCGACTTTACGCTGACGTCGAATGCCCATTCGACCGCAGCGGCTACGTCGGCTTTCGTGGCGCGTGCGTGGATCTCGAATACGTACTTGCCGCTTTCGGAAAGAAGCGTGCTCTGTTCTGTGATGAGCGGCCGCACAAGGACCCTGGCCGGGTTCATGACGCGCCTCCGTCACCCCACATAGAGTCGACAACCCTGACGGCGTCCCGGGTGATGAGCAAGTTCCGCGCCGCGGTCGCCTCGAGTGGGTTCAACTCGGGCGCAGGCATCACCATCACGTCCTGGACGTTACTTGCAGACTTTACAAAGACCGGATTCGACTCCTCGGTCACGACCAACGTGCCGCCTGACAGGCCGAGCGCCGACACCAGGTCCTTGACATATCTCGTCCTGGGTTCATCTATCGACACGGTATCGATGACCGTGACACTCTCTTCTCTGACCTTGTTCGACAGCGCGACTCGCAGGGCGTGCCTGCGCATCTTCTTTGGAAGACGTTGACGATGAGACCGGGGGTGCGGGCCGTGTGCCACGCTGTTCCCAAGGAGCATGGAGCTTCGGCTACCCTGCCGGGCACGGCCTGTGCCCTTCTGGGAGCGCAACTTCGTCGAAGAATACCTGGACTCGCTCCGGCGCATCGAGTCGTGCGTCCCGGAACGCCGGTTGGCCATCTGCGCGACCACGGCCTGGTGGAGCAACGAGTCGTTGCGCGGCGCGGCCCAGACGCCATCGCTAACCTCGATGGTGTCTACCACGTCGCCGTTGCGGTCTTTTACGTGCAGTTCCACTAGCGCAGACCCTGTTTCTGTAATTGCACGATCCCGTTCTTGGGTCCGGGCACGGCGCCCTTCACCAGGACCAGGTTTCGTTCTGCGTCAGACTGGACGACCGTAACTCCCCGTAGAGATACCCTCGCATTCCCAAGGTGGCCGGACATCTTGGTGCCGGGCCAAACGCGGCCGGGCGACGTACCCGCTCCGATGGAACCGGGGGCCCGGTGCCGGTCCGACTGCCCGTGGGTCTTCGGGCCGCCCCTGAAACCGTGGCGCCTTACGGTTCCGGCGAAGCCTCGGCCCTTTGAGCGGCCGACGACCTTCACCTTTTCGCCCGCCTCGAACACGTCGGCCTTGATCTCCTGCCCAACCTCAAATTCCCCCAGGTCCGAAACTTTGAATTCCTGGAGATGCCGGAACCTTCCGCCCGACCGTTCCATGTGACCGGCCATCGGCTTGTTCAACTGCGTGGCCTGGAGAAACCCGACCTGGACGGCCTCATAGCCGTCGCGGATCTTCGTCTTGACCTGCGTGACGACGCAAGGTCCCACCTCCACCGCGGTCACGGGAATCGCCTCCCCGTCCTCGCGGTAGTAGGTGGTCATGCCTATTTTTCGGCCCAGCAGGCCCTCGATCCCCATCTGTCGGAGGTCTCGCTTCCTAGAGCTTTATCGCTATGTCCACGCCGGCCGGCACGTTCAGGCGAGTCAGTGAATCGATGGTCTTGGAACTCGGTTCCAGTATGTCGATCAGCCTCTTGTGAACGCGCAGTTCGAAGTGTTCCCTTGAGTCTTTGTCAATGTGGGGGCTCCTGATCACGCAGAAGCGGCGAATGGCCGTCGGCAGCGGGACCGGCCCGGTAATCTGGGCCCCTGTGCGCTCTGCGGCGTCCAGGATCTGCTGTGCCGAAACGTCCAGCACGCGATGATCGAAGGCCTTCAACACGATTCTAATCTTCTGTCCGGGCACTTGTTCAGGCTCCCACCGCGGCTTTAGTCGCGGTAGCCGGAGCTGCCGCGTAGTGGTCCAGTTCCATCACGAAGCTCGCGCGTCCCGTCGTGGCTGACCGCAAGCTCGTGGCGTATTGGAACGTCTCGGCCAGGGGCACATTCGCCACTATCGTCTGTGTGCCTCCCTGGCCTTCCATGCTCAAAATTTGTCCGCGCCTGGAATTAAGGTCTCCCAGCACTTCACCCAGGAATTCGGCCGGCGTGATCACCTGCATCTTCATGACCGGCTCCAGGATCACGGGGCCCGCACGGTGCGCAGCGTCCTTGAACGCCATCGAAGCCGCAACCTTGAAGGCAATCTCTGACGAGTCGACCTCGTGGTACGAGCCGTCGATCAACTGTGCCTTTATGTCCACCATCGGGTACCCGGCCACGACGCCGGACTGCGCGGCTTCCCTGAATCCCTCCTCGATGGCGGGGAAGTAATCGCGGGGCATCGTCGCCCCGGTAATTGCCGTTTCAAATACGAGGCCATCGCCGCGTTCCAACGGCTCGATGCGCAGAGTGACATCGCCAAACTGACCGTGTCCGCCGGTCTGCCGCACGAATCGTCCACGACCCTCTGCGCTCCGCGTAACTGCCTCACGATACGCGACGTTCGGCGCGCCAACAGCCGCCGCAACGTTGAATTCGCGCCGCATGCGTTCGATAACAACTTCCAGGTGCAGTTCGCCCATGCCTGCCAGGACCTGCTGACCCGTCTCCTCGTCGGAAGACACCCTCAGTGTGGGGTCCTCGTCCGCCAGCCGCACCAGCGCCATGGTCATCTTGTCCAGGTCGGCGCGTGTTTTCGGTTCAACGGCTACGGACAGGACGGGGTCCGGGAACTCAATTGGCTCCAGGACTATGGGGGCGTCCCTGTCGCACAGGGTGTGTCCGGTGAAAACGTCCTTCAGACCGATGGCCGCCACAATTTCTCCCGGGCCTGCTTCCGTGATCTCCTCTCGGTGATCTGCGTGCATCCTCAGAAGCCGGCCGATGCGTTCCCTGCGTCTTCGCGACGGGTTGTACACCGCCGCGCCGGACTTCAATACGCCGGAATAGACGCGAAGGTAGACCAGCCGGCCCACGTGCTGGTCGGTAACGACCTTGAAGGCCAGGGCGCTGAGGGGGGCGGAGGGGGAGGGGCCGCGCTCTTCGGGAACGCTTTCTTCGGAGGGGGAGGAGCCCTTTACGGGCGGGACATCCAGGGGAGAGGGGAGATAACTGACTACTGCATCTAGGAGCGGATGGACGCCTCGATGGCGAAGCGCCGATCCGCAAAATACGGGGAAGATCTTGAGCGTACACACGGCACGCCGCAGGGCCGACTTGAGCTCCGCCTCTGTGATTTCCTCGTCTTCGAGGTACTTCATCAGCAGGTCGTCGTCGGTTTCAGCCACCTTTTCCACGAGCCGTTGTCGATACGCTTCGACCTTGTCTTCCAGTTCGGGCGGCACGGGCGCCTCTGTGTGGACCAACGCCTCTTCCGACTCGTAGACGTACGCTTTCCGCTCTACGAGGTCCACCATGCCTCGGAACTCGGCCTCGGCGCCGATCGGGATCTGCACCGGCACGGCATTCGCCTCGAGCCGGCGGTGGACGGTCTCGACAGCATAGTCGAAGTCCGCTCCCAACCTGTCCATCTTGTTTACGAAAATCAGTCGCGGCACGTCGTGACGGTCCGCCTGCCTCCACACGGTCTCTGACTGCGGCTGGACCCCGGCCACCGCCTCGAGGACCACGACGCCTCCGTCGAGGACCCGCAGGCTGCGCTCCACCTCGGCCGTGAAGTCAACGTGGCCGGGCGTGTCAATGATGTTGATCCGGTGGCCGTCCCACTCCGCGGCCGTAGCGGCGGACCCGATGGTGATCCCGCGTTCACGCTCGAGGTCCATGAAGTCCATGACCGTCGTGCCTTCGTCGATGTTGCCGATCTTGTACGTCCGGCCGGTAAAGAAGAGCACGCGCTCAGTGACGGTGGTCTTCCCAGCGTCGATATGTGCAATGAAGCCGATGTTCCGGACCTTCTGCAGGCCCGTGCGGCTTGGCTTCTTAGTCATTGCCGTAGTCATTCGTACTTGCTTGTCGCCTGGTCCATGACGGCCCGGCGGTCTTCTCCCTTATTCTTCGCGTCTACTCCGCCTGCGGTCTCTTACCAGCGGTAGTGGGCGAATGCGCGGTTGGCATCCGCCATCCTGTGCAGTTCTTCCCGGCGTCGGGTCGCCGTCCCCTGGCCCCTCGATGCCTCGAGCAACTCCTGGAACAATCGTTCCGCCACCGGCCTGCCGGAACGCGACCGGACCGCCTGGATGATCCAGCGGTGAGCAAGCGCTGACCGGCGTTCCGGCCGCACTTCGACCGGGACCTGATACGTGGCGCCGCCGACACGCCTCGGCTTGACTTCCAGCGTCGGCGTGGCGTTGCGAATAGCCTGCTGGAACACCTCCAGGCCCGGCCGGTTCGTCTCAGACTCCAGCCGGTCGAGGGCGTCATACATGGCGCGCCGGGCTACGGACTTCTTGCCGCCCATCATCAGGCGATTGATGAATTTGGCCAGCTCTGAGCTGCCAAATTTCGGGTCGGGAGCTATCTCCCTTTGTTGTGCGCGCCTGCGCCTTGACATATTCGAATTCCCAATCGGGCAAACTTAGCCGCCTGCCCGAGGCCCGAACAGGCGGCGTTTAGGTGGTCCCCTGGACTACGATCCGGTCCGACTCGATCCGTACTTGCTGCGTCCCTGTCGACGGTCCCCCACACCTGATGTGTCGAGTGTCCCTCTGATTACGTGATATCGGACGCCCGGCAGGTCTCGTACTCTGCCGCCCCGAATCAGGACCACCGAGTGCTCCTGGAGGTTGTGCCCCTCTCCAGGAATATATGCCGTGACCTCCATGCCGTTGGTCAGCCGGACTCTGGCCACCTTGCGCAGGGCCGAATTCGGCTTCTTCGGCGTCACCGTTCGCACGTTCAGGCACACGCCGCGTTTTTGCGGGCTGCCCTTCTTGCCGCGGGTCATCCTGTTCTCGATGGAGTTCAGGGTAAACCGCAGCGCAGGCGTCTTCGGCTTCTTCCGAGACCTGCTGCGTCGTTTTCGTACTAGTTGATTGATTGTCGGCACGATACGCTCCGGCCGCGGTTACCCACGGCCGTACTGATAAATAAACTTCGCGGGCACGATCTGCAAAACCGCGAACAGCGATTATATGAACTTACGCGCCAACTAGTCAACGAGTTTCGTAACGCGACCGGCGGTCCGTCCCGGTCGAATTTACCCAAAGGCAGCCCAACCAAGGCAAAACTAACCTGTTTCGAGACCGGCATCCCGTGGATTATTAACCGGACAAAGCGTCGTGTACCCTTTGCTTCCAACTGCGTGCACGGTCGGCTGGTCATCTCAAGGACCAACGCTGCCCGTTGAACAGATTCTGACGCCGGCGGGCGACCGGGAATTCCGGAACATCCAGTGAAGACCATTTGTTTGATCGGATTCAGGTCTGCCGAATCACGTCGCGTGGTCAGCAGCCTGAAGTTAAACGCAATCGACGCGGACTTCGTCGACCTCGACGGCGACCTATCTGCGTTGCAGAAGCTGGGCCAGACGGTGGCGTTTGTCTGGTGCGGGGACCTTGACATCCCCTCCGTGCCTCACCGCGTCTACCGTGCCGTCGAGACCGGCGCGCCGGTCGTGGCGTTGCTGCCTGCGGTCGACCTATTCGGCGTCGACCCGACGGCCGGGAAGTTCGAGGTGTGCTTCCCACCGTTCAGCGGTCCCGAACTCATGGTCCGAATGCAGGTCGCTGAATCGAGGGCGGGCGTAGGCGCCGACTCCAACCTGATAAGCAGCGGCGAACTGACGATTGACTGCGACCGCTACGAGGTCTCCGTCTCCGGCGGCAAGATCAACCTCACCTACAAAGAGTTCAAACTCCTTGAATACCTGGCCTCGAACCCCGGACGGGTGTTCACCAGGGAAGCCCTGCTCCGCAGCGTCTGGGGGTACGACTACTTCGGGGGCACCCGGACCGTGGACGTACATGTCCGCAGGCTGCGTTCGAAGATCGACAGCGCCCCCAACAGGTTCATCGAAACGGTATGGAACGTGGGCTACCGTTTCCGCGCCGCTGACGCCGACACCCCCTGAAGCGGCACCCTCAAAGGCCGTCCTGCGACCCAATTTCCGGGCGTGTGGCGAGACCGCTTTCAGAGCCCAAAACCGGGGCCGTTGCCCAATTGCCGTGCATCTGCATTCAAACTGGATTGACAAAAACTTCACAATGTTTCAAACTTGCCAACTTACACCCCTTGGGCGTCCTCAAAATCGGCCCCCGGTCTGAGCCAGGCGCCAACCGGGCAGATCCGCGGGCGATGCGTCGCCTTGACCCATTCTCCATCACATGACTAAGGCGCCTGAAATGTCTGTGTCGGGGTTTAACGAAGAGGCAGAGCAGTTTGTCCTTTTCGCTGCCCACGAACACGACGTCAAGTTCATCCGACTCTGGTTCACAGACATTCTGGGAACCCTGAAGGGGTTTGCCATAACCGTCGACGAACTTGAGGAGGTCCTCCACAATGGCGCATCCTTCGATGGAGCGTCGATTGCCGGACTCGTCAGGTCCGAAGAGACCGACATGGTTGCGGTCCCAGACCCTTCGACGTGGCAACAACTCCCCTGGCGGCCCACTGAAAAAGGCGTGGCCCGGATGTTTTGCGACCTGCAAGATCCCGGCGGCGACCCCGCGCCGGTCGATTGCCGGGGCGTATTGAGGAGAAACATCAACCGGGCGCTGGATCTCGGCTTCACCTTCTATCTCGCGCCGGAGATCGAGTACTACTACCTCAACAGGGACACGCTCCAGCCAATTGACGATTCCGGATACTTCGACCAGACCTCCACGGACGGCCCCGGTTCAGACCTGAGGCGTGAGACCGTCCTGGCGCTAGAGGATGTCGGCATCCCCGTAAAGCACAGCCATCATGAGGTGTCAGGCGGTCAGCAAGAGATCGACATTCGCCACATGAACGCCTTGGCCATGGGCGACGCCGTCGTCACCTACCGCTTCGTAGTCAAGGAAATTGCCGCCCAGCGAGATGTCCACGCCACGTTCATGCCGCGCCCCTTCAACGATCGGCACGGGTCCGGCATGCACACCAGCATGTCCCTGTTCGAAGGCGACGCGAACGCCTTCTACGATGCCACTGACGAACTGAAGCTCTCCGAAACCGGAAGAAGGTTCATTGCCGGCCTGCTGCGCCATTCCGGTGAGATAACCGCGATTACCAATCAGTGGGTCAATTCCTACAAGCGCCTGGTCCGCGGACTCGAAGCCCCAATCTACTCCTCGTGGTCTTTGGGCCAATGGGGCGACCTAATAAGGGTGCCGGCGTACCGCACCGGCAGGGAACACGGCCTGCGGGTGGAGTACCGCGCACCGGACGCGGCGTGCAACCCGTACCTGGCCTTTTCGGTCATGCTCGCCGCCGGCCTGGCCGGAATCGAGCGAGGATACCCACTGCCCGAACCCATCAGGGGCAGCGTGTACGACCTGAGCGACGCGGAACGGGCCGATTACGGGATCGAACGGTTGCCCTCAACGCTGGACGAGGCGTTGCGGGTAACCGAGCAAAGCCAGTTGGTACGAGACGCCCTTGGCGACAACGTGCTAGACAGCTTCCTGCAGAACAAACGCATCGAATGGGAACGGTACTCGCAGGCAGTGACCGACTTTGAGATCAACGAGTACTTATTCCGGCTTTAGCCAAAGGACCAAAACTTCCTCCGAAAGGCACGCCAGGAGCGTGCGTCGTCACCGAATGACTGAAATGCGGCAAATACCCGATCTCCGCGAGATCGCCGAGCGAGGCCTGTACTCGCCGGAGCACGAGCACGACGCGTGCGGTGTCGGAGTCGTCGCCAATATGAAAGGCGAGCCCTCCCACAAAATTGTCGAACAGGGACTCGAGGTCCTCGTAAACCTGGGGCACCGCGGCGCCTGCGGTTGCGACCCCAGGACCGGCGACGGCGCAGGCCTGCTCATACGGTTGCCGCGGGAATTCATGTCCGGCGCGGCATCCGAAGCCGGTGTCGCCCTGCCCGCAGACGGGAACTACGCCGTTGGCATGGTCTTCCTGCCCCAATCGGACGAACTACGCGCCATGTGCGAACAGACGGTCGAAGCAGCCCTTGAATCGAAGGGTCTGGCATTCCTCGGCTGGCGGGACGTGCCGGTTGACCCGACGGCCATCGGCTACATGTCCCGCCGCATCATGCCGCGCATCAGGCAGTGTTTCGCCGCCGCGCCGAGCAACCTGACCGGCGACGACCTGGAACGTTCCCTATACGTAGCCAGAAAAGTAGCCGAGCGGACGGTTGCCGCCAAAACCACGCCGGAAACCGCGGCCGACCTGTCAAGCCAGTTTTACGTTTGCTCCCTTTCCGGCAGGACCATCGTCTACAAGGGCCTCATCATGGCCGAGCAGATCAGGTCCTTCTATCCCGACCTGGACGATCAAAGAATGAAGTCAGTGTTCGCCATGGTCCACTCCAGGTTCAGCACCAACACTTTGGGCGCGTGGAAACTCGCACACCCGTACCGCTTCCTGGCGCATAACGGAGAGATAAACACTCTCAGAGGTAACCGGAACTGGATGGCCGCCCGTGAGCAAATTCTCGAATCAGAGCTATTCGGCGATGGCATCCACGACGTGGCCCCGGTGTGCGAGCCGGACGCAAGCGACACGGCCTCTCTCGACAACGTCTTTGAATTGGTCCGCATGGGCGGCCGGTCCATAGAGCACACCATCGCGATGATGATCCCCGCCGCGTGGTACGGGCATGAGGCGATGCCCGAGCACGTCAGGGACTTTTACGAGTTTCACGGCGGCCTCATGGAGCCGTGGGACGGACCGGCAATGGTCACGTTTACCGACGGCGCCAAGCTCGGCGCGGTGCTCGACCGAAACGGTCTCCGTCCTTTCCGCTACCTGGTCACGAACGACGACCTGCTGGTAATGGCATCGGAGACCGGCGTACTGGACATACCGCCGGAAAACGTCCGGTTCCGCGCCCGCATGCAGCCCGGACGCATGTTCCTCCTGGATTTCGAAAACAAGCGCATCGACCAACCCGAAGAGGTGACCGACCGCTTGGCGCGGCGGCAGCCTTACGGCAAATGGCTGGCCGAAAACCGGGTAAAACTGGACGATCTGCCCCCTGCCCCGAGTGTGCCCGGAATCGACATCAACAGCCTCGTCACGCGTCAGGTGGCTTTCGGTTACACACAGGAAGACGTCCGCCTGCTCGTCGCCCCGATGGGAGTCGTCGCCAATCAGCCACAGGGCTCGATGGGCAACGACTCTCCCCTCGCCGTGCTTTCCGACCGGCCTCAGCCGATCTACAACTACTTCAGGCAGCTCTTCGCCCAGGTCTCCAACCCACCGCTAGACGCCATCCGCGAGGAACTCGTCACGCAACTGTCCGTCCCGGCAGGCCGCCGGCCGAACCTGTTCAGCGAGTCGCCTGAACACTGCCGGTTATTGCGGATCGATCATCCGGTACTGCGAAACAGCGACCTCGCACGTATCAGGGCCGCCGATCATCCTGCCATCAAGGTCCGCACGATCTCGACGTTATTCCCGGTGGCCGAGGGCGCAGCGGGCATGGATAACGCCCTCGACCGTATCCGGAGGCAGGCTGACGACGCCGCAGCGGAAGGCTGCACGCTGATCGTGCTGTCGGATAGGGGCGTCGACTCTGAGCACTCCTTCGTTCCCGCGTTGCTCGCAACCGGCGCAGTCCACCACCACATGATCCGCGAGCGGTCCCGCGATCTCGCAGACATCATCGTGGAGTCCGGAGAGCCGCGGGAAGTCCACCACATCGCCTGCCTGTTCGGCTACGGCGCAAGCGCAGTAAACCCTTATCTTGCGTTCGAGACCCTCGCCGGAATCCGGGAGTTGCCGGCGGTTGAAGAGAACATGCCGGACCAGGACGAGGCGGAGCGCAACTTCTGTTACGCCGTCGAAAAAGGCCTGCTCAAGACCATGTCCAAGATGGGCATTTCAACCCTGCAGGGATACCTGGGCGCGCAGGTGTTCGAGGCGCTGGGACTCTCGCAGGACCTGATCGACGAATACTTCACCTGGACCGCTTCCCGCATCGGCGGCATCGGGGTGGAGGAAATCGCCGCCGACCAACTGACGAATCACGGGAGGGCCTACCCGGAGGCGCGCATACCCGCAAACCTGCAGCTGGAAATCGGCGGCTTCTACCTGTGGCGGGGCACGGGTGAAAGACACCTCTGGAACCCAGACACCATCGCCCTTCTCCAGGACGCCGTCACGCGCAACGATGTCTCAATCTTCGAGCAGTTCGAGGAAGCCTCCAACGCGGAATCCGGATCGAACCTCACGGTCCGGTCCCTGCTCGAGTTCGACTTCGACAAGCGTGAGAGCATACCCCTCGCCGAAGTAGAACCGGCCACGGAGATCGTGAAACGGTTCGCGACCGGCGCAATATCTCTGGGCTCAATTTCACGGGAGACCCACGAAACGCTCGCCGTGGCGATGAACCGCCTCGGCGCCAGGAGCAATACCGGTGAGGGGGGCGAGGACCCGACAAGGTTCACACCCGAAGCGAACGGTGACTCGCGGTCCAGCCGAATGAAGCAGGTGGCTTCCGGTCGCTTCGGCGTGACGACAAACTACCTCGTCAACTCGACCGACCTCCAGATAAAAATGGCCCAGGGGTCGAAGCCGGGCGAGGGAGGCGAAATCCCCGGCAACAAGATCAGCGAGTACATCGGCGGCATAAGGAAAACCACGCCGGGCGTCGAACTGATTTCACCGCCGCCCCACCACGACATCTACTCCATAGAGGACCTGGCGCAGCTTATCCATGACCTCAAGAATTCCAACCCCGATGCGCGCATTCACGTAAAACTCGTCTCGGAGGTCGGAGTCGGCATCATCGCCGCCGGCGTGTCAAAGGGCAAAGGCGACGTGGTCCTCATATCCGGAGACTCGGGCGGCACCGGTTCGTCTCCCCTCTCATCGATCAAGCACGCCGGCCTGCCGTGGGAGTTGGGCCTGGCGGAAACGCAGCAGGTGCTGGTCGAAAACGGTCTGCGCGGTCGGATAGTCGTGCAGACCGACGGGCAGATCAAGACCAGTCGTGACGTGGCCATCGCGGCCCTTCTCGGCGCGGACGAGTGGGGCGTGGCGACGGCGGCCCTGGTGACCATGGGCTGCATAATGCTGCGCAAGTGTCATCTCAACACCTGCTCGGTGGGAGTGGCAACGCAAGACCCAGAGTTGCGGAAGAAATTCACCGGCTCCCCCGAGGCGGTGGTCAATTACTTCATGTTCCTGGCCGAAGGCCTGAGGAAACACATGGCGTGCCTTGGCTTCCGCCGGGTGGAGGACATGATCGGCAGGGTCGATGTCCTGCGGCAACGCGAGATCACCGGCCACTTCAAGGCCGAAAAGCTGGACCTGTCCAGGATTCTCACCCTGCCCAGGGGAATAGAGGGCGACGCACCGTTCAACTGTCAGTCCCAGGACCACGGCCTCGAACAGGCGCTCGACCACCGCCTGATTGAGATGTCAAAGCCCGCCATAGAGGGTACGGCAGACGTCTCCGGCTCATTCCCTATCAGGAACCGCAACCGGACCGTCGGCGCCATGCTCAGCGGAAAGATCGCCAAAAAGTACGGCGAACCGGGCCTGCCTGAACGAAAGATCAACTTCACCTTCAGAGGATCGGCCGGACAGAGTTTCGGAGCATTCCTCGTCAATGGCGTCACCTTCCGGCTGGAAGGAGACGCGAACGACTACTTCGGCAAGGGGCTTTCCGGCGGTACGCTCATCACAGTTCCATTCCCCGGTTCGACATACGTCCCCGAGGAGAACATCATCATCGGCAACGTAGCCCTGTACGGCGCGACCGGGGGTGAGGCTTACATCCGAGGACGCGGCGGTGAACGATTCTGCGTACGCAATTCCGCCGCAAACGCCGTGATTGAAGGCGTAGGCGACCACGGATGCGAATACATGACCGGCGGACGCGTGGCGGTCATCGGCCGGACCGGCCGCAATTTCGGCGCCGGCATGAGTGGCGGCATCGCATACGTACTCGACAAAGACGGCACGTTCCCGGATCGATTCAACGACGGTATGGCAGACCTCGAATCCGTTGTTCCCAAAAGCAGCGACGACCACGTGTTGCGGCGGCTTATCGAAAACCACCATCGCTTCACCCAGAGCACCGTGGCCGAGAGGCTCCTGGCCGACTGGGAATCGACGCTCCGCCACTTCCGCAAGATCATGCCGCGTGACTACGCCCGTGTCCTGCGGGAGGCGAACGGCCGACATGCGATTTCCTCCGAAAACGGGTCGCTCCCTGAACACGAAGTGTCTGTATCAGCCGGCGCCTATGGGTAAGGCGCGGGGGTTTCTCGAAAAAGGCCGCGTGCCCCAGGAGCGCCGACCGGTAGACGTGCGCGTCGGTGATTGGCGCGAGGTGTACTTGCCGTGGACAGCCGACGAGGCGCAGGGTCAGGCCAGCCGCTGCATGGACTGCGGCGTGCCGTTCTGCAACAACGGCTGCCCGCTGGGCAACCTGATACCGGAATGGAACGACCTCGTCTATCACGGCGACTGGCGCTCGGCGATAGACAGGCTCCACGCCACGAACAACTTCCCTGAATTCACGGGCCGTATATGCCCGGCGCCGTGCGAACCAGCCTGCACCCTGGCCATAAACCAGGACGCCGTCACGATCGAGATGATCGAGAAGGCAATCGCAGAGCGCGCCTGGGAAGAGGGCTGGATAAGACCCGAACCGCCGTCACGCCGCACGGGCAAGAAGGTCGCCGTGGTCGGCTCCGGTCCCGCTGGCATGGCTGCAGCACAACAACTGAACCGCGCCGGCCATCATGTGACGTTATTCGAGCGGGACGAATTCATTGGCGGGTTGCTTTCGCTCGGCATTCCGGATTTCAAATTGGAAAAGCACCACGTAGACCGCCGTGTGGAGCAAATGGCCGCGGAAGGAGTGGAGATCCGCACCAGCACGAACGTCGGGGTGGATATCACGGCAGAGGACCTGCGGGCCTCGTTCGACGCGGTGTGCCTGGCCGGCGGCTCGACGGTACCTCGCGACCTGCCGGTCCCGGGCCGTGAGTCCGATGGCATCCAATTCGCGATGGACTACCTGACCCAGCAAAACCGCAAGGGTCGCGGCCACGAGTTTTCGCCCGAAGAAACCATCTCCGCCGAGGGCAAGAACGTCGTAATCATAGGGGGCGGGGATACCGGCGCAGACTGCCTGGGAACGGCATTACGTCAGCGCGCGGCGAGGATTCTGCAATTCGAAATCATGCCGCGACCCCCTGACGGCCGCAAGAACGAGAACCCGTGGCCGGAATGGCCCAACGTGTATCGCATTACCTCGGCCCATGAAGAAGGCGGTATTCGCGACTACAACGTTTCGACGAAGAGCTTCTCAAGTGTCGACGGACAGGTCGCCTCGCTGAACTGCGTTCGCGTGGAGTGGCAGCCCACCCCGAAAGGCCGGCCGCGGCTGATCGAGGTGCCGGGCAGCGAATTCGTCATCAAGGCTGAACTCGTGCTGCTCGCAATGGGATTTGTCCACCCTCAGCAGCATGGGTTGCTTGACGACCTCCGGGTCGAGTACGACGGCCGGGGTAACGTCAAGACCAACGCATCTATGATGACGAGCGTGGGCGGCGTATTCGCCGCCGGTGACATGCAGCGAGGCCAGTCCCTCGTGGTGCACGCCATCGCGGGAGGGAGGGCCTGCGCCAGGCACATCGATACGTACCTGATGGGCCACTCGAACTTGCCGACGGTGAGGGGCTACGCGCGTCCGATGATCGAAAACGTCCGGGCGGCCGCCAGGTAGCCAAACGTCGTTCACCGCGCCACAATCGATATGAACGTCGCATCGCAGGGCTGCTCCGGCGATATTCGACTGGCAACCCACTAAACGCGCATTACGACGCGCCGGGACCCGAACGTGGACAGTTTTCGCATAGCGCTGGCGCAGGTGAACACCATCGTCGGCGACCTGCGCGGGAACAAGAAACTCGTCAAGGGCTGGCTCGGCCGGGCCTCGGCCCAGGGTGCAGACCTCGCCGCATTTCCGGAACTGACACTCACCGGATATCCGCCGGAGGACCTCGTCCTTTATCCGTCTTTCGTTGCCGAAAACAAGAGGCTGCTGCATGAGTTGGCAGCAGAAGTTTCGGACATCTCGGCGGTCGTGGGATTCGTCGACGAGGTGGACGGGCGTTTGTTCAACGCCTCGGCCCTCCTCGCCAATGGTGAGGTGCAGGGCGTGTACCACAAGATTCACCTGCCGAACTACGGGGTATTCGATGAACGGCGCTACTTCAAGCCTGGCGCCGTATGCCCCGTGATCGACCTCGGCCGCTGCGTCATCGGCCTGAACATCTGTGAAGACATCTGGCAGTCGATCGGACCATCTGAGGTCCAGTGCCAGGCCGGCGCAGAGGTAATCGTCAACATCAACGGGTCACCGTTCGAGATCGACAAGCGCAACACGCGTGAGGGCCTCGTAACCTCGGCCGCCGGGCGCAATCGGGCGTTCGTGGCGTACGTCAACCAGGTTGGAGGCCAGGACGAACTTGTCTTCGACGGCGGCAGCATGGTCGCCGGTCCTGACGGAAAGATCTTTGCTTCGAGCCCGCAGTTCGAAGAGGACCTGCTGGTAATAGACCTCGATATCGAACAGGTACGCGCTGCCCGCCGTGCCAGTCCCGTCGAAGACAGCGGCGGCTCGCGCCACCCGGATACCGCGGAAACGTGGCATGTACGCGCCCCAAAGCCAAAAAACCGGCCCGCGGTGCCGCCACCGCGGATCACCGAAGCGAACATCCTGGACGTCATCTACTCGGCCCTCGTCGTCGGGACGCGGGACTACGTCCGAAAGACCGGATTCGGCAAAGTGGCGGTCGCCCTGTCGGGCGGTGTCGACTCGTCGCTGGTCGCCGCAGTGGCCGTGGACGCACTCGGCGCGCCAAACGTCGGCGGCGTGTCGATGCCGTCGCGTTATTCTTCCGAAGGTTCCCGGTCCGATGCCGCGGAACTGGCGAAACGGCTGGGCATCGAACTGTGGAACATCCCGATTGAAGCGGGGCATACCGCTTTCGAGGAGATGCTGGCGCCATACTTCTCAGGGACCGAATCCGGCGTTGCGGAAGAGAACGTTCAGGCGCGCATCCGGGGCAATCTGATGATGGCTATCTCGAACAAGTTCGGCTGGCTGGTGCTGACGACTGGCAACAAGTCGGAGATGGCCACCGGATACGCAACCCTTTACGGGGACATGGCCGGGGGCTTCGCAGTGATCAAGGACGTTCCCAAGACGCTCGTGTACGACCTGGCCCGCCGCCGCAACGAGTCAGGCCCGGGTTCTCCCATCCCGCAGTCGGTGATCGACAAGCCGCCCAGCGCGGAGCTCAGGCCGGACCAGTTGGACGAGGACTCGCTTCCCCCGTACCCGGTGCTCGACCGCATCCTGGAGATGTACGTGGAAATGCGTCTGCCGGTACAGGACATTATCGAAAGCGAACGCGCGATTGATGGCGAACACGCCGACGAGCCCACGGTAAGGCGCATTGCCGGCCTGGTGGACCGCAACGAATACAAGCGGCGCCAGGCCGCTCCGGGCGTCAAGATCACCGGCCTCGCATTCGGACGGGACCGGCGTCTCCCCCTCGCCTCGCATTACCGCGACTGAAGTCCGCCGAGCCGGGTGGTCCGGCCGTTTCGTGCGGCGGGAACCTTAACAATGCCTTCACATTGGACTCCTAGGATTTGCTTATATAGTTTTTCGCGTAGACCCCCGCGTGTGACCTGCCCTCACCGGCTCTTCGCTGAAGTGAATGATGATGATGATTACGCTGTTCAGGTTGAGATACGTCCTTATCGCGGCTGCCACGCTGGCCGTCATTTCCACAATCGCCGCCTGCTCTGACGAGCCAGACAGGCCAACACCGCTGGCAACAATCCAGTCCCCCAGCTTCCCGTCTCTCGATCCGATTTTCCAGTACACCGCGCAGGAGACCCTGCTGGCAGACCTATATGCAAAGGTCGTCCCGTCCGTAGTGCGAATCGTGTCGGATGCCGGCGAAGGGTCCGGGTTCGTCTGGGACAACGAAGGTCACATAGTCACTAACTTTCACCTCGTGGGCGTCAGGGACACCCAGCGGATCACCTTCCACAACGGGGACGAATACGATGCCTCGGTAGTTGGCGTGGACCATGATTCGGACATCGCAGTGATAAAGATCGACGCCCCCACCGAATCCCTCGTCCCGATCACCCTTGGCAACAGCGGCGCCCTCCGCCCGGGCCAGTTCGCCATCGCCATCGGCAACCCGTTCGGCCAGGAATTCACGATGACCACGGGAATCGTCAGCGCTGTGGGCCGCCTCATCGGCAGCGGGTTCAGCCATTTCGCCATTCCTGAGGTGATCCAGACCGACGCCGCCATCAACCCCGGCAACTCGGGCGGGCCGTTGTTCGACAGCCACGGCAGGGTCATCGGCATCAATTCACAGATCCGCAGTGATTCGAGGCAGTTCTCCGGCGTCGGGTTCGCCGTGCCGATCGACCTCGCCCGGCGAGTGGTCCCGTCCATCATCCAGGACGGGGAGCACCGTTATTCCTGGTTGGGAATAAGCGCCTTCGACGTAAACATGGACCTACGTAGGGAGGCGGACCTGGACAGAGAATTGCGCGGCACCCTCATACAGACCGTCTCGCCCGATAGCCCGGCCGAAAAGGCGGGACTGCGGGCAGGTCAACAGCAGATTACCGTGCTCGGCAGACCGGTCACCATTGGCGGCGACGTCATAGTTGCCATCGAGGGCAACCCGGTCCTGGCCCTCGAGGACGTGATTGCCTACCTGGCCCTCAACACCAGCCCCGGCGACACAGTTAACGTGGGCATCAACCGGGATGGAGACCTCATCGACTTAGCCGTCGAATTGGGCGAACGCCCTTCGTAAAAGCCATTCTCCAGCGGGCGTCCTATTGCCATGCTGCCCCGATGGGGCGCAGCCGGTCCGTGCTCTCAATGGTGCTCGGCTTTCAATGAGGCTGGGTGCATATCGCGTATTCCAGCGCCGTTGATCCTGCAAAAAGAGGCTCGCCGTCCTTTCGGATTCCCAGTCGGCCATGTACGCAAGTTCGTAACGTTTTGGCAATAAACGCGCGCCTCTGAAGATAAAAAAGCGGGATATTATGTATTGCCGAAGATGTTGCTCGCACCGCGTATCGGCCGGACCCGGCATTAAGGCATTAACAGGGTTCGCTGGTCCCGACCGCGTTGCAACTATCTCGTCGCGAACGTCGTTTGAGCCTGGGGACTTCCCAAGTGGGAATTCCCGGCGAGCAGGAGTACAGCATGGGTTCCTACAAGGCAGAGTACATATGGGTTGACGGTTCAGAGCCGGTACCAAAGCTCCGTTCCAAGGGCAAGATAGTGCCAACGGGGGAAGAGCCGCCTATCTGGGGCTTTGACGGATCGAGTACCAACCAGGCGCCGGGAGAAAACTCGGACTGCGTGCTGCGGCCGGTGTTCACCTGCCCGGACCCGATCCGAGGCGGTGACAACATACTCGCAATGTGCGAAGTCCTTTTGACCGATCTCACACCTCACCCGTCGAACACCAGGGCGGCCTGCGCAGAGGCGGCTGAGAAGTACGCAGATTTCGACATGTGGTTCGGCATCGAGCAGGAATACACGTTCTTCGACGGGATTAAGCCGCTCGGATGGCCGGACAACGGCTTCCCTGCGCCGCAGGGCGGGTACTACTGCGGAGTAGGTTCCGACGAGGTTTTCGGACGACCTGTCGTCGAGGCCCACATGGACGCGTGCCTTGAGGCCGGGTTGGCCATTTCCGGCATCAACGCAGAGGTAATGCCGGCTCAGTGGGAGTTCCAGGTCGGGCCCGTGGGCACCCCGGCAGTGGCAGACCAACTGTGGGTTGCCCGCTGGCTACTCTACCGGATCGGGGAAGACATCCACATCGCCGATGGGCCCAACCGCGGCGTCAGCGCCACGCTGGACCCCAAACCCATGCAAGGTGACTGGAACGGTGCCGGGGCCCACACGAACTTCTCGACCAGGCAAATGCGCGAGGATTATGATGCCTGCATAGCCGCAGCGGAGGCGCTGGCCGGCAACCACGATGCGCACATCGCCGAGTACGGCCACCGGATCGAAGAGCGCCTCACCGGTCTCCACGAGACCTGCTCATACAAAGAGTTCAGGTACGGCGTTTCCGACCGCGGCGCTTCCGTTCGAATTCCGTGGCAGGTCGAGCGTGACCGCCAGGGCTACATCGAGGACAGGCGTCCCAACGCCAACTGCGACCCCTACAGGGTGACTCGACTGATACTGAACACGGTCTGCGGAGCCGCTTCTTAAGCTGGCAACAGCAAAGAATCGAGGGCCTGCGTCGTCTGAGGCGCAGGCCCTCTTCTTGTTGACTCGACTGGACTATTTCCGTTCGGCAAGGACCATTACGGCGACCACCCTGAACACTTCGAGGCGTACCCCGGCTCATCAAACATCCCTCAGAAAATAGCCCGAATCACCCGCAATTCGACTTGCCGGACTTGATCCGGTACCCACGGTGGGGCGGAGGTGGGAACGCCCGATATGTACGTCTCCCAACCGGCAGGCCACATTTTCATGAGCGGCGGTGGCAACCGACCTGGATAGTTGGCAGAGAATCTGGGCAAACCCGCGTTCCGGCCACAACTGCGGGGCGCCCCGAACTTCGACATCGCCGCTCCCTCAGGCTGGAGCGGGAGAGGAACGGATCGCCGAATTGAAAAGCCTTCGGAGCAGGGCCGCTACACGCCCTCGACGACGACAATGCTGGCCGTGGCGGCCTTCATGCGGATTTCCTTGATTTCAGAGTATTCGGGGGATGTGAACCAGGCCTTCGCTTGGTCGACGCTGTCAAACTCCACTACAACGATGCGTTCAGGTTTCCAGTCACCGTCCATGACCTCTATCGCTCCACCGCGCACCAGGTATCTTCCCCCGTAAGCCTCAAAGGTCGCCGCTACCCGCTCACGGAACTGGGCGAAGAGGGCTTGATCGTGTATTTCATCGTGGATTATTACGTACCCTGCCAAGAGAACTCTCCTTCATACGTTGAGGTGCGTCACGCCTAAACATGGTAACCAGAATTGTAGGTTAGCGTGATCCCTCAACCTGGACCGTGACAACGTCTATTCCGTGATACTTCCGGTGGCGCACGGAAGACGCATAGTGCCGCAGCAGCCAGAATGACACCTCGTGTTCAGACGGCACCTCAGCCTGTTCGCCCAGATGTGCCAGCCGGTCCTCGATGTTCTCCTCGTCGAAGACCGCCAGGAACTCCAGTTCGACCGCATCGCCCGGGCGCGCAACGATTATCAAACGCGGCAAGCGCTCGGCGCTGTGCTCACCGCCGGACCGCAGGAGACTCGATAGCGTCTCCTCGCCTGCGGCCCGCAATCGCGCCGTTGAGGCCTCGTTCCACCCGATCCTGGACGCGAGCCCCTGTAGGAAAGTATCAATCTTCGGTAGTGCAGAGATGTCCAGCGTGGTCTCCAGGCGCGTGCGTCGCGGGCTGGTCAGGTCAATGAACAAGGTCAGCAGGATCGCCGCCAAGATGCCGACGGTCATCCCATTGCCGAGCGACGCACCCCACGTCGTGCCCAGCAGGTCTGCCAGGACGTCCTGGCTCTCCAGTCCCACTCCTATCGAGAGTGCCACCCCCACCACCAGGGCCTTGCGGTGATCGAGCCCGTCCTGGACGACCATCCTCATGCCCTCCACGAATAAGAGACCCATGATCATTAGCAGGAAGGCGCCCATCACCGGACTGGGAATAGTCAGCAGGACGGCCGCCGCCTTGGGCAGGAAGGCCAGCACGAGCAATATGGCGCCGATTGCATACCCCACGCTGCGTGCTGCGACCCCTGTGAGCGTGACGAGCGTCACGACGGACGGCGTGTAGACGATCGTGGGCAACGTCCCGGCAATCCCGGCCAGGAACGTACCCAGCCCGTTGGTGTTGACGGCGGCCTGGACCACTCGAAAGTCGGTCGCCTGGGGGCTGGCCCGCGAGACCCGCTGAATTACAACGCCGTCGCTGCTCATCTTGATGGCGACCACGAGACTCACGATGAGAAACGCCGGAAGGAGCGTCCAGAATTCCGCGCCCGGCGTCAGGTCGAAGCCCGGCCAGGCCGCTACGTCCGGCGCGTAAAGCCAGCGCGCCTCAACTACCCGCTGCGGGTCGTACAGTCCAAAGAGGGCGGCGACCGCGCAACCCGAAACAATCCCCAACAGTGGGGCCCACAGCCTCCAAATCCCGGATGCCCGCATGGCCAGCATCACGGCAACTGCCAGCGTCGCCACTGCCACAACCGGCCCGGCGACAGGCGCGGCGCCCTCGGGCACTTCTCCCAGCCTGCCGATCGCGACCGACATCACCGTGACCGCTATGAGCATCAGGGCAGTTCCGGAGACGACCGGCGTGATGACGCGCCTCAGCAGGGGGAGCCACTCCGCCAGGGCGAACTGGACCAGCGATGAGACGACGATGAGGCTCGCAAGCAAGGACAGCCCGCCCGTCATCATCGCAAGCACCGCGACCGCTATGAAGTGCGGGCCGGCGCCGGTCATCAGCACATGTCCGGCTCCCAGTCTGCCAAACCGGCCCGCGTGTAGAGCGGTAATCACCCCGCCGATTATCAGCGCCGCGAAGATGGCCCACGAAAGGTAATCATCGTTCTGGTCGCCCGCCCGGACCACTATAGTCACGAACAGGACCGTATTCGCCAGGGCAAGCAAAACGCCTTGCGCGGCCACACCAATTGACAGGAGGGGCGGGCACCGATCGTCAGGCTCGTAGCGGATGTATTCGTTTACGCGCGCTATCTTCAGCCTCTCATTTCGACATTGCTCGAGGGCTGGTCGCCATCATAAAAGGCGCGGCGGCGTGTGGCGAGGGCCAACCAACCACGCACAACCGCCAGGTCAACACATCCCGCACTTCGACACACCGGGGACAACCGGTGTCCACGGTGGGGAGCGGAGGTGGGTACGCTCGACACGCACAACCGCCAATCGGCACGCAACACCCCAATTTCACCAACTCGTGCGGCCTTAACAAGCCCATAGTCTTCGGTTGCGTATTAGCATTTCACATGCGCAATGGAGTCCGTTAGACGCCCCTCAGCGGCCCACGGGTCCCGGCAACCAGCGGAAAAATGAACCCCCACCACCTTGAACTGTTGCAACTCGGCGCAGCCTCCCTCGACGAGTGGCGCGCCGAGAATCCCGCGTCCCGCCTTGACCTGCGTGGAGCCCCACTATCGGGACGAAATTTCGCCGGGTGGAACTTGTCGCGCGCCCTGCTCGACCACGCCGACCTCTCAAGAGCCGACCTGTCAGGAGCCGACCTCTCCGAGGCCAGCCTCAAGTGGGCGGACCTCCAGGGCGCCAAAATCCAAAGGGCCTCTCTCTACCGGGCTACGATGGTCGGCGCCAACCTGCAAAACGCGGACCTGACCGGTGCGGCCATGTACCGGGTCAGCCTCAAGGACGCCAACATCAATGACGCAGACTTCACCGCCGCCACCATGCAAAAGGTGATCCTGCCCGCTGAGGGCACCCACTAGCCGGGCTAGTGCCGGGAAGGTGTCTGGCCGACCTACTCGCTAATATGCCCGGTGCAGCGCAGGATCGTCTCCTGGACGAGCAGTTCGTGGTCCAGGGACCGGTCGGGAGGCTTCTCGCCGCGAATGTCCTTTATGAATGAAGCCAGGTTGTCTACGTAGCGCGGCTTGTCCTCTACCTCCACGGTGGATACGCCGGCAGGGTATTCGCCTCGTTCTTCTTTCAGACACAACCTGATCGGACCAGGCGGTTCGAACGGTCCCATTGTCGCCGTGCCCGCCGTGCCGTAGACCTCGAACCGTCGCGCCATTGGGGTCGGCTCCACGGCTGCGATGTCAATGAAAGCCATCGCCGAGTCGTATTCGAGCACGCAGAGCGTGTTGTCGCTGAACCCGGGCACGTCCGTTGCGTCCTGCCTCAGGAACGAAGTCACATTTGCCGGCCTGCCGAGTATCCACACGATTTGGTCGATCATGTGGCCTGACAGATCGAAGAAGATCCCGCCCCGGTGCGAGGCTATTACCTCCTGCGCAGGCCGTTCGAGGTGAGTCGACATGTTGGCCCTGATTGAATAAATGTCGCCGAGAAGGCCGGACCTGGCCCACTTTGCGATTCGGCTGAAACCGTCGTGGCAGCGAAACATGTAGCCCAACTGCACAAACAGTCCCGATGAACGCGCCTTCCCTATGATTCGCTCGAAGCGCGCATAGTCGTCGCCAGCCGGCTTGTCATAGAAGACGTGCTTGCCCGCGTCCACTATCGCCTCGGTGTGGTCAAGGCTCTCTGCGTTGGAGCCCTCCGACGCCACCGCGATCACTGTCGGGTCGTCCAGAAATTCACCCGCGGAATCGAACCAAGGCACATCGCGCCACGGCGGCCTGCCGGAGGCTTGAAGAGTTTGCCGTCGTTCCGGATCGGGCTCGTACACGCCGACCATCTCGACATCGGGGTTGGCCAGGATGACCCTGAGTACGCCCTCTGCGTGGCCGTGCTTCGTGCCGTATTGGGCCATCCTGATCCTGGGACTCAAATGCCGTTCTCCTGCACGAAATTCCGATAGATATCACGTCGGCAGGTAAGATCGTCTGCCGCGCGACAGAGGCCGCCCCTGTGGAGCGGCCTCCATTCTAGTTCCCGTTTTCGCGAGACCCTTGCAAATCTCCCTCTCCCTGCGGAGACGTTTGCGTAACTGGTTGATCCCTCACTCCGTGTCACCCCCGCATCAAGTGCGGGGCAGGCTCTGAGCGCAGCCGAAGGGTCTGGGTAAGAGGGGTGGGGCGTTGTTGAGTGACCCGAGGGAGATTCTTCGCTGCGCTCAGAATCACTATGGCCTTGTTAAGGCTGCACGAGGTGATGAAAATGAGGCGTTGCCTGCCGATCGGGGGTTGTGCGTGTCGGGCGTACCCACCTCCGCGCCCCACCGTGGGTACCGGATCAAGTCCGGCAAGACGAGGTGGGAGCTGTCCGGGCCATTTTCATAGCAATCACCCATGCCGGCTGCGACCGGCGCCCCAAGGTATGAAAATGGGGCAGAGATCACCCGCGCCCCACCCAACGGGCGCCCACAAGAGACGCCCCTACAAATGGGTACGGCGTAGGGGGTTATTTTCGTACCAATCCACCATTGCGGTTGTCACCGGCACCACCGCTCACGAAAGTGTGGCCGCCCGGTTGGGAAGTTGTACATATCGGACGTGCCCACCTCGCCACCCCACCATGGGTACCGGGTTTCCCCGGTACGACGGGGCTGCGGTTGTCCGGGCTATTTTCTGAGGAATGACATTTGCGGAGATTACGCAAAGGTCTCCGAAGGGAGAGGGTTGGGGTGAGGCTGAAAAGGCCTGATCGCAACTCACCCGGACGCCAACCATACGCTCCTGAATTCCAGGTGCTACCGGATTGACGGGGTTATACAAAGGTCTCGGAAACCAGGATGAGTTCCCCTGCCCAACCTCAGACCGCCGTGCCGGCTGCCCTGGCGGTCTCGATGAATTCCCGGATCTTGTTGCGGTCCTTCTCCCCGTCGGTCTCCACACCGGAGGAAACGTCCACTCCCCAGGGCCGCAGCATTTGAACCGCCGAGGCCACGTTGTTCGGGTCCAGCCCACCCGCAAGCAGCACGCCGTCCCTGTCGGCAATGCCCTTCGCGATTGACCAGTCGAACGTCTTCCCCGCTCCACCCAGCGTCTTCTCGTCGTAGTGGTCCAGGACCACCATGCGCCCGGCGTCCAGGTGATGCTGCACCTCAGCTCCCAGCGCGATCCCGGTCATTCCCGGCCTGATCCTCACCTGCCGCAAGATCGGTCGCCACATGCTGCGCATGTACATCTCGTCCTCTTCGCCGCACAGGTGAACGTAGTCCAGCACCACCCGCTTGGAGACCTCGTTCACCCAGTCGGCCGGTTGGTTACGAAACAGGCCCACGAACTTCGTCGGGTACTTCTTTCGGTCGGCTCGAAGGCGATACCTGGCCACGACGGCGGCCCCTTCCATGACCTTCAACTGCCTGCGAACACCCTCGACGAAGTTCACGCCCACGAAATCGGCGCCGCTCTTCGCAGCCGCCAGCGCGGTATCTGCATCGCGCAAGCTGCAGATCTTGACCTTTGGCACGTGATCAATCATTCGGCGTCCGCCCGGGACATGGTCCGCACCAGGAACGCTGCCTCACCGCCGGCGCGCATCAACGACTCCCCAACCAGCACGGCATCAGCGCCGGCCCGGCCCATCCTTCTCACGTCTTCTGCGTTCTTCATACCGCTTTCCGCTACCCTGATCCTGTTGTCACCTATCCCCGGAGCAACTCGCTCGAACACCTCCAGCGATGTCTCAAGCGTCCGGAGGTTTCGATTGTTCACGCCGACGATTCCGGGGTCAACCGCCAGGGCCAGATCAAGCTCGCGTTCGTCGAATACCTCGACAAGAGCGTCCATGCCCAGCGACCCGCACATTTCGTAGAGATCGCGGTAGCGGGGCGCATCGAGAATCGACACGATGAGCAGAACGGCGTCCGCTCCCGCTGCGCGGGCCTCCCAGACCTGGTATTCGTCGAACACGAAGTCCTTCAACAGGACCGGTACCGAATAGGGAGTAGCAACGGCTTTTGCCTTTGCCAGGTCCTCGATCGCGCCTCGAAAATAGTCGTACTCGGTAAGCACCGATATGGCCGCGGCGCCCGCCGAGCAATACTCACCCGCGCGTTGGGCAGCGTCCATGTCCGGGTCTAGTTCGCCGGCAGACGGCGCCCAGCGTTTCATTTCCGAAATTACTGCAATTCCGGCGGTGCCTCGAATGGCGTCGGCCAGGGAGACCGGCGGAGACGTCTCTTCCGAAACTTCCCGCAACTCCACCACTGGCACATCCCGTCGGGCCTGTTCAACGCGCAGACGCTTCGCCTCGACAATCCGATCGAGTATCCCCCCGGCAGATTTTGGCTTGACGGGCGCCACGGCTACGCGTTGCTGACCTCGACCAGCTTTTGCAACTTCGTCCTGGCTGCGCCGGAATCTATCGACTCCCTGGCCATCTCCGCGCCGTCCTGGAAGCTGTTGGCCTTTCCGGACGCCACAAGCGCGGCCGCCGCATTCATGACTACCACGTTTCGCCTGGACCGCTCCGGTCCCGGCGGAGCGTTGTGGCCTGCGCCTTTCGAGTCCAAAATGTCGTTGATGACCTTCGCGCTCTCGGTGGTGTTCCTGACGACCAGGTGGTCCCGGCTGCCCTCCGGTAGTCCGAAGTCGGCGGGACGCGTGCGGCGCCTCTTCATGGCGTCCGGCGTGACTTGGTACACCAGCGTCTGCCCTTCGACGTCGATCTCGTCAGCGCCCGAATCGGCGTGTACCACCATGGTGTACTCCGTGCCCAGGATCGACAGCGCCTTCGCGACCTTCTCCGCCGCCTCAGCGTCGTAGATGCCTATCACCTGGCGGGACGCTCCGGCCGGGTTCGTGAGCGGCCCAAGCAGGTTGAACACTGTCCGAATGCCGATTTGCGGCCTGAGTGGGCCGGCAAACTTCATGGCGGGGTGAAACTCCTGCGCAAACATGAAGCCAATCCCCGCGCTCCGGATACAACTGAACACGCCTTCAGGTCCGAGGCTTATCTTCACACCCAACTCGTCGAGCACGTCGGCGCTGCCCGTCGCGCCGGACATGGCCCGATTGCCGTGCTTGGCGACCAGCACACCTGCGCCGGCGACCACGAACGCGGCTGTCGTAGAAATGTTGAACCAACCCTTGGCGTCGCCGCCGGTGCCGCAGGTGTCGACGACGTCACTTACGGGGTCCAGTCGCAGCGACACCTCTCGCATGGCGGTGGCCATGCCGGCGATCTCTTCTGGCGTTTCCCCCTTCATCCGCAACGCGGTTACAAATGAGCCGAACTGCGCCGGGGTCGCTTCGGCCGCCATGATCTGGCGCATGACGCTCGCCGCATCTTCGACGGCAAGGTCCGCGCCGTCCACGACCGCCTGGATTCCTTGTTGAATGTTCATGTCTGTTTCTCTCACGTTTTGCCGCTGCCGGACGAACCTGTCCGGTTCGCGGCCTACATTTCCAGGAAGTTTTGCAGTATCTGCTTACCGGGCTTCGTAAGGATCGACTCCGGATGAAACTGCACGCCCTCGACCGGCAGGGACTCGTGCCTGACTCCCATGATCACACCCGATTCCGACCGGGCAGTCACCTTCAAATCGTCCGGCAGGGTGTCCGGCACTATCGCAAGGGAGTGGTAGCGGATCGCTTCGAAGGGGTTCGGCACGCCGCTGAACAGGCCCTCGGCGTCGTGCTCGATCATCGAGGTCTTGCCGTGCTTGATTTCACCGGCCCCCTCGACCCGCGCCCCAAATGCGGCGCCGATGCACTGGTGGCCAAGGCACACGCCCAACACCGGTTTCCTGCCCGCGAACGTGCGTATCACGTCGATCGAAACACCCGCGTTCTCCGGGCGCGACGGGCCAGGCGAGACCACCACGCGGTCGGGGTTCTTCGCCTCGATCTCCTCGATTGTTGCCTTGTCGTTCCTCACGACCTCAACATCTGCACCCAGCTCGCACAGATACTGGTACAGGTTGAACGTGAAGCTATCGTAGTTGTCTATCAGTAGGACCATTGGTGGAATTTCTCCCGGGAGCTGGGGCGCCGCAGCGCGGCTCCTGCGCTATCAAGTTAATTGGCGTGTGCTGCCTCGCGTGGTCAGCCGATACCGGCAATCTCCTCCGCGTGATCGATGGCGCGCATCAGCGCCCCGATCTTGTCGAGCGACTCCTGGTATTCGCCGGCCGGTGTCGAGTCGGCAACCACGCCGCCGCCCGCCTGCATGTGTGCAACGCCGTCCTTCAGGACGATGGTGCGTATGCAGATGGCCGTATCCATGTTCCCCGTGTAGCTGAAGTAGCCCACGGCGCCCGAATACAGACCTCGCTTGTCATGTTCCAGCTCGGCGATCATCTCCATCGCCCGGACCTTCGGCGCGCCGGACACCGTCCCGGCCGGGAACCCTGCGCGCAGGGCGTCGAACGCGTTGTACTCCGGCCGCAGGCGGCCAGTGACGTGTGACACGAGGTGCATCACGTGTGAATAGCGCTCGATGTCCAGTTGCTGGGTCACCTTGACCGTGCCGGGGACGGCTACCCGTCCAACGTCGTTGCGGCCGAGGTCGAGCAGCATCACGTGCTCCGCCCGTTCCTTCTCATCGCTCGCCAGCTCGCGGGCCAGCGCCTCGTCCTCCTCAGGAGTGGCGCCGCGCGGTCTCGTGCCGGCGATCGGATGCACGGCGACTTCGCCGTCGATCACCTGCACAAGCAACTCCGGAGAAGCCCCGACAACCTGGAACTCGCCCAGGTCCAGGTAGAACATGTACGGCGACGGGTTCACAGCGCGGAGGGACCTGTACAGGTCGAATGGCGGCACTCCCGTCCGGCGTGACAGACGCTGCGACAACACCACCTGTATCAGCTCGCCAGCGTAGATTCCCCGGCGGGCTGCCTGGATCATGTCCTCGTAGTCCTCGCGGCTCATGTTCGAGCGCAGGGACCTGTCGGGACTCATTTCCAGAGCGTAGTCCAGGCCGGCGTCACCGGTAACGCCTCCTGACTCCCGCTGGCGGCGATGAGCACTCGAGGGCAGCGGAGATTCAAGCCGGTTCCCCATTTCCTCAATGATCCCGGTAGCGCGCCGGTAAGCGGCGTCCGGATCGCCGTCAACGCGTGCATGCGCAACCAACGCTATCGTCTGCCTCACGTGATCGAAGATAAGCAGCGCGTCGGTCAGCATGAATACCGACTCCGGCACACCAACTCCCGGGCCTTTCAGCGGCGGGACCTTCGGCTCGAAGTACTGTATTGCCTCGTAGCCAACGTACCCGACCGCGCCTCCGTGGAATCTCGGAAGTCCCTCCACCGAGGCGCACTTGACCTCGTTCATCCGCGATTCCAGCAGAATCAGCGGAGCGACCGCGCCTTCCCGTTCACCCGGCCCCGTAACAATCACCTCCGACGGCTCGGTGCCTATGAAGCTGTAGCGGGCCACGTGCTCTCCGCCCTCAACCGACTCCAACAGGTAGGAGTACGGTCCGCGGGCGGTCTTGAGATACGCCGATACGGGTGTTTCCAGGTCGGCGGTTATCTCCCGATAGACCGGGATCAGGTTTGCATCTTTTGCCAGCGACCTGAAGGTCTCCAGGTCTGGTGTGAATTTCATTTGAGTCCCCCTTGTTTTCATGGCGCGTCGAAGCAGCGGTTGGCTAACTCCGTCGCCAGCGGAACTCGTTTTCAGCAAACCTGTACATGGTCGCAGTCTCGACTGACAACAACGTGGGCTGGTTGGATATTCGAATGATCATTCCCATTTCGATGTGTACGAAGAGATGCGCATGGCGTCCCGGACCATCACCATGGTCTCGGCCGCGATGGCCCTGCCTCGCTCCACGCCGGACATGAGGGCTTCTTCGACCAGTCCGAGCCGCTGCTCGTAGAACGCCCTCCGTTCCCTTATCGGGTCCAGGAAGTCGTTGATCGCCGCCGCCAGCGCCCTCTTCACCTCCACGTCGCCCACCTTGCCGGCGCGGTACCGTTCCTTGAACTCGTCAACCTGGGCCGTGTCCGGGTTGAACGCGTCGTGATACTCGAAGACCGGATTGCCCTCGACGCGCCCCGGAATGTCCGCCCGAATGCGGTTCGGGTCCGTGAACATGCCGCGGACCCGTTCGTTCACGGTCTGGGCGTCGTCGGAGAGCATGATCACGTTGCCCTGGCTCTTGCTCATCTTGCCCGCGCCGTCCGTGCCGGTCAGCCGCCCGACCTCTCCAATCAGCGTTTCCGGCTCCGGGAAAACCTTGCCGAACATCCGGTTGAACTTCCGCGCCACCTCGCGCGTCATCTCGATGTGCGGCGCCTGGTCGTCTCCCACGGGCACCAGGTGCGCCCGCGGCAGCAGGATGTCCGCAACCTGGCTCATGGGGTAGTTGTAGAAACCGACCGTTCGCCGTTCGATCGGCAGATCGTCCAACTCCGCCTTGAGAGTCGGATTGCGTTGGAGCATCCCAAGTTGGGTGATGAAGCTGAGCAGCATCGTCAACTCGGCGTGTTCAGGCACGTAACTCTGGATCACGAACGCCGACTCTTCCGGCTTCAGGCCGACCGCCAGGAAGTCCAGTGTGACCTCTATCACCGAGCCGCGTATCAGGTCGATATCGTGGAAGTGGTCCCCCAGCGCCTGGTAGTCGGCGATCAGGAAGTAACACTCGTACTCGTCCTGCAGGCGCACCCAGTTCTTCAACGCGCCGACGTAGTGGCCAAGGTGAAGGGCGCCAGTCGGGCGAATACCAGTCAGTATTCGTTTCCGCGCCGCCGGACTGACAGTCGCGGCAGGTTGGTCAGCAGTTTGTTCTTTTGTTGTGGTCATTTCGCATTCTTCCGTGGCATAAAAAAACCCCGCCCTTGCAGGGGCGAGGTAATCGCGGTGCCACCCTGATTGATCCGGCGCGCCGGAACATCTCTCGTGCGGGGTCGGACTCGCGAAGTGCGTGTGTACCCCGGGCCGTGATAACGGTGGCCAGACCGGCTCAGACTACATGCCGCCGCGAACGCGACCGGCTTTCGTCCTGCAGCTCCCGGGCCCATTCGCCCCCAGTCGCGGTACCGGGCTCACACCTTGCCCCGGCTCTCTCGACCCCGTTCTGGAGGGTACTACTCCCGTTCGCAGCCATTGCGAATTTCGTAGGTTCTGTCGAGTATATGCATGCCGAGCCGCATCGGTCAACGATGTTGGTACGTTCAGTCGGGGTTATTTCGTCACCGGTTGCCTCGGTTTTGGGCGCGTGCTACGTTGCACGGGTCATTGGCGAATGGGGAGAATCCCGAGTGCTCCGGCGCACAACCGCGCGGAATCGCCTCGCGCCCGTCTTGCCGGTTTTGCCCTCTCGAGCTGCCTTCCCCTTGGGTGTGACAAGCGCCAGTCCTTTTGACAAGGAGGGTCCCGATGTCGTTTCGTACCTACCTGATCGTTGCTTCCGTCGTGTTGTTGGCGGTCGCCTGCGGCAACGGCAACGGCGACACATCCGGATCACAGCCTCAAACCGGCGGGGACGCCGCGCCCACGTCCACCCCCGCCCCCGCGCCTGCCGATGACGGACTGTCTCTTCAAGGCGCAGGCAACCAGACATCGACCGTAGATTTGGATGAGGGGCAGTGGGCAGTGAACATGACGGTGCAGGACAACGAAGACTGTTCTTCCGGTTCATGTATCGAAGGTAAATTCACCGTAGAGATCGAGTCGGAATCCGGTGGAACGCTGAATGTCCCGGCCAACGAGACCACTACTGCCTGGAGCGGAAGCGCAACCATTGGCGTGGGAACCGGATTGTTAGATTTGGCGCCAGGCGCCCAAAAGGTGACCGTCACCGCCAAGGGCAGTTGGACCATCACGTTCTCTCCGAAGTAGACCGCATCCGGCACCCTTTGGCGGCGCAACCCTTTAGCGCCGGTCCTCACGTATCCTTCGCCTCGACAAGTCAGGAGGTTCTTCAGTGACCGTTCGACATACCGCGCCGTACGGAACGTGGCGTTCGCCCATCACACCGGAAATGGTGACGGAGGCAGGTATCCGCCTCGGTGAAATAAAGACCGACGGCGCCGATGTCTATTGGCTCGAGGGCCGGCCGGCCGAGGGCGGTAGAAACGTCGTGGTGCGATTGGGCGAAGATGACGCGCCCGTCGACGTTACCCCCGAGGGGTTCAATGTTCGAAACCGCGTCCACGAGTACGGCGGCGCGGCCTACGAGGTCAAGGACGGCGTCGTTTTCTTCTCGAATTTCGCAGACCAACGAATCTACAGGCACAGGTCTGGTGAACAGCCGGTCCCGGTCACACCCGATCCCGACATTCCTGCGGGAGACCGATTCGCCGATGGCCGATTTACCCCCGGCGGCAAGTACCTGGTGTGCGTCAGGGAACGGCATTTCCACGGCCGGGAGGCCGTGAACGAAGTCGTCGCAATAGCGGTCGACACCGGCGAGCAGACCGTTCTCGCCGGCGGACACGACTTCTATTCGTTCCCGCGCTTATCACCCGATGGCACCCGGCTCGCATACACGGCCTGGGACCACCCCAACATGCCGTGGGATGAAGCCGAGCTGTGGGTCGCGTCGTTCGACGGCTCCGACGGCTTGGCAAAAGGGGCTGTTCGTGTGGCTGGCGGCCGTGGAGAAAGCATTTTCCAACCGGAGTGGTCACCGGACGGGACGCTGCACTTCGTGTCGGACAAGACCGGATGGTGGAACCTGTACGCGCTCGTGGATGAAGCCGCGCAGCCCCTCTTTCCCGGCGAGGCGGATTCAGGCGAACCCCAGTGGGTGTTCGGGCAGTCCACGTATGCCTTCCTGCCGGACGGCGGCATCGCCCTGGTCGTTGGCGGAGACGCCGGCCGTCCCCTGGTGATCATCAACACGGACGGCGATACCCGCGAGATCGGACTGCCCTACACGTCGATAGGCGGCCTCGTTGCCGCGGGAACCGACATGCTCGCCCTGGCCGCGAGCCCCACCGGACCGGCGGCTATCGTGCGCGTCGACACCGTCCCGGGCGCGGTGAAAGTAGTCAGGAAAAGCTCGGATGTTGAGATCGATACTGGTCTGGTCTCCCGGCCGCAGAGCATCACGTTTCCTACCGGCGACGAAGAAGTAGCCCACGCCTACTACTACCCGCCGACGAACCCCGGATTCGAAGGGGCCGCTTCAGAAAGTCCCCCACTCGTTGTCCTGAGCCACGGCGGCCCTACCAGCGCCGCGTCCTCGTCGTTCAGCCTGGACATCCAGTTCTGGACGAGCCGCGGGTTTGCCGTCACCGACGTCAACTACCGCGGCTCTACTGGCCATGGCCGCGCGTACCGGGACGCCCTCAAGGGTCGATGGGGCGTCGTCGATACCGAGGACTGCATCAACGCTGCCCGCCACCTGGTTGACCAGGGCCTTGCGGACGAAAGACGGGCGATCATCAAGGGAGGCAGCGCAGGCGGCTATACCACCCTTTGCGCTCTGGTGTTCCACGATTACTTCGCGGCCGGGGCGAGCTACTACGGCGTCGCGGATGCCGAGACGCTTGCCACCGACACACACAAATTCGAGTCCAGGTATCTCGACGGACTGATCGGGCCGTATCCGGAAGCGCGCGATCTGTACCGCCAACGTTCGCCGATCGACTATGTCGACCAACTGTCATGCCCTGTGATCATCTTCCAGGGCCTGGAGGACGAGATAGTGCCCCCGTCCCAGGCGGAGGCCATGGTCGAAGCCCTGAAGACAAAGGGCGTGCCTTACGCCTATCTGCCGTTTCCTGGAGAGCAGCACGGCTTCAGGATCGCCGCGAACATACGCCGCACGCTGGAAGCGGAACTGTACTTCTACGGCAGGATCTTCGGGTTCCAGCCCGCCGACGAGGTCGAACCCGTCGTCATAGAAGGATTACCGGACTGAGTCCTGGCAAACCTCACGCGTTCGCCCGGCCGGACGCGGCGAACTCGTTCGCGAACCGGATCCGGCTCTCGACAGACGGATGCGAGTGGAACAGGAATTCGACTATCCGGTTGGACTGACGGCGGGACAGGTTTTGGCTTGCCAGCTTTGCCATAGCCGACGCAAACTCCGCTGCCATGCCGGTGGTCCTGAGCGCGAACTCGTCGGCCGCACGTTCCTGCCGCCTGGAATATGCGTTCGCCAGGGGCATCGCGGCGAGTGAAACGGCGGCGGCGATCAGCAACAGCAACGGAATGTTGGCAAAGTCCGAGATCGAGCGGTAGCCAAGCGAGGTCGACCACCACCCCAGTCCCAGGTGCACCGCGTAGAACGCGCCGAACGCGAGGACCGACCTTAGCAGCAGAGCGCGCCAGATATCGCCATGTACGTGGTGCGCCAGTTCGTGCGCCATCACCACCTCGATCTCTTCTTCCGAAAACTCGTCGATAAGCGTATCGGCCAACAGGATGCGTCGCGTCCGGCCCCAGCCCGCCAACGCGGCGTTTGCGCGGCGGGTCTTCTCGCCAAGTTTCCACACGTACACGCCCCGTACCTCCGCGCCGATCCTGATCGACAACTCCGTGAGCCTTCGCTTCAACTCGCCGTCCTCCAGCGGCTCGAACTTGAAAAACAGGCGGAACAGGAGCACCGGCGCAAGGCCAGCAAGCACCACGGCAAACAACGTGAATCCGGCGGCGACGATCAGCCACCAGGTCTCCGGATAGGCGCGCAACGCAAGGTACACACCCTCAATTGCAGCAACGATCAGGACCGCCTGGAGAACCTCGGCCTTGGCATAGTCGAACAGCCACGTCCCAAACCTGGACCGCGAAAGTCCGAACTTGCGCTCGAGCCAGTAGCCCGAGTAGAAATCGATTGGAAATCCGATGACTTCGAATACAGCCCCTGCGATCAAGAGGTAGACCGCAATAGCCGCGGCAGGGGACGCCGCCCAACCTTCGGCGAGGTCGCGAAGCGCCTCCGTTCCGTCGAAGATGATGAACAGCGCCGGCGCCAGGATCCCAAGCACGATGCCCGCGCCCGTCGCAATCAGCTTTCGCCGCTCCAGGCGGGCGGCGGACCCTTCCTGGCCGGACCCGGAAACAGGCGTAGCGAGATCCCGGGTTTCAGGAGTGCTCACAACACCTCTTCGTTAACGACCCGGACCGCCGTTCAGGCGCCCAGCCGTACGCCACCACTGAACCGGACTCCCAACGACACGGATCAAGTCCGGCCGTACCAGTCGTCCCCCAGTTCATCAAAGCGACGCTGGAATTCGGCAACCACGCCAGGGTCAATCGGCAATGCCTCGTCGACCATGTTCACATTGTCGGAAAGGTGGTCTGGATTCTTGGTGCCTGCGATGACAACGTCCACCTGCGGATGGGCCAGCGTAAACCCAAACGCCGTGAGCATGGGGTCTTCCGGCTCACCCGGAATCTCGCCCGCTTCCGCGACCTGCACCGCACGGTCATAGTAGATGTGCGAATAGGGCCGCAGGTCTTCACGCCTCCGGCCGGTCCGGATGGCATGCCACACGCCGTTCGCCACCGGCCGCTTCACGATAATGCCAAGGCCGGCAGAGTCAGCTTTCTCGAGCAGCCCCGTCGTGCGCGGGGTCTGGTCGACGATATTGAAGCTTGTCTGAAGGGTGTCGAACAGCCCGCTGTCGACCGCCCAATGCGCCGCGTCGTTGTCCCCGCTGTACCCGATGAATCGAGTCTTGCCCGCATCGCGGGCGTCCTGCAGCGCCCGGATAACGTCACCCTTTTCCAGCACGTCGACTGTGCACGTGTGCAACTGCACCAGGTCGACGTGGTCCGTGCGCATGCGTCGTAAACTGCGGTCGATGCTGTCTGAGACGGTCTCGTAGGTCCACTCTTCGCCTTCGTACCCGCCTGTCACGTGGCCGGCCTTGGTCGCCAGCACGTATTCGGTGCGCCTCGACGATACCGTACGGCCCAGCAACTCCTCGCTGATGTTGTAACAGGCGCTCGTGTCCAGGAAGTTGATCCCGCTGTCCAGGGCTCGGTTGATCAGGGACACGACGATGTCCACGTCACTCAGTTCAAGCTCCTGGCCAATCTCGGCCAGGCCCACTCCCAGTCGGCTCACTTTAAGGCCGGTATCGCCAAATGCCACTTTTTCCATGCCGTTCCTCCTGGTCTGTAGCCACCTGATCCCGCGACCAGTAGCTTACAAAATCCTTCCCCTTCAGGCCCGTGAACGAAATTGGCGCTCAAAAGAGACCTGTGCATAACCTCCGAAATTGTCATTGGTACGAAAATAACCCCCGATGCCGTACCCATTTGAAGGCGCGCCTCTTGTGGGCGCGCGTTGGGAGGGGCAAGGGGCAACGCCGTTGTGCCAATCCCGGCCTTCAAACGGCCATGGTGATTCTGAGCGCAGCGAAGAATCTCCCGCGGGTCACTCAAAACGCCCCACCCCTATTACCCAGACACCTCGGCCTCACTCGGCGTGACGCGAAGTTAGGGATCGACCAGTTACGCAAAGGTCTCCAAAAGGACTGACGCAGACTCTGCCGGCTGCCCCGCCTATTGGTCCGGTACCGATGCGTAGGCGATTGGCTCACGAAGTGTGAATACATGCGCCGCGCACCCAGTTTGGGCGGACCGGAAAAGGGCCTGTACCGACCCTTTCGCGCATGAAGCTCGCACAGAATGCGAGCTTCATCGGGGTCACTCACCCCCCAACTGTTACGACGGGTGAGTGGATGATCGGAGAGGTAAGGCTAGGACTTCCCGATCTTAAACATCTTGGTTCCGCACAGCAGACACACGCCCCGTGTCGCGGGACGGCCGTTCTTCATGGTGATCTTGGTCGGGTTACCCATCTCCCGCTTTTCCTTGCACTTCATGCAGAATGCTTCCATCAATATGCCCCCCCATGTGGCAATTTGACTCCCGAGGCCGCCCGATGTTCCTGGCTGCCCCGCCGTTGCTCTGACGATACTACACGCGGATCGGTTTTGCCCACATTTTTGGGCCTCCGACCGAACCATCAGGAAAGTTCGGACTCAACTCAAAGACCGAACAATTATGGATTTCGTCTCTTTCGACAGGCTAGGTGGATGGCTTGAATTGAAACTCAGTGTGCCGCTAGCCCGAATGAAGTTGATTTTGCACGCCGCTGCGAATTCGGAGTCGGCGCCGATCAGCCGAGCATCCCCCGAACTTCTTCTGCCTGCTCGTCGCTCACGATTCTGAAGACCTTGCTGGACGGGTCTTCCTCCGCGACCCCGCGGACCGCCATTCGTCCGTTCTTAAACGTCACCAACTCCGGATCCTTGATCGTCACTACCTTCTTCAGCTTTACCGAGTACGCAGTGAACTCAACCATTACTGACTCCTTGCGATTGGGCTATTGGGACTCTTGCGCATATTTCTGAACAGACTCCCGCTCCCGTGTCACTATTTGAATCCCGAGGCCGCCCAGAGCTCCCGGCTGCCCCGCCGTTGCATTGACAGTACTACAAGCAGAGGGATTTTGCCCGCGTTTCGGGCCTTGCGCGGCACTAGCAGCGCAGTTCAAATCCAACTCGCAGACCCGACAACTACGGGTTTCGTCTCATTTGACAGGCTAGATAGATGGTTTGGCTAAAAATCCGCCGCGCCGCCAGCCCGGATAACGTAGATTTTGCACTCCGCAGCCAATTCGGCAAATCCGGCCGACAAATAGCCCATTTAACCTGGAACGGACTATGTTTCCCAACTGGAGCCGAACTGAGGTTCGCGCTCAATTGACCATCCGACCGATTGACCAGCAGCTATAATTGCAGGCCGCCAAACCATAGCGGCGGCCCCACGCCGGGCAGGCCCCCCACTTCATGACGGATTCCGTAGACGACAGAAGCGCAACCACGGTAGAGACCATCGCCAGCCTCAGGGATGAGGCAGAAAAGGACCTCTCGGCGGCGGGCAATACGGACGAGGCGGTCGAGGCGTGGCGGGTCAAGTATCTCGGCCGGCGGGGCGCGCTGACCGCGGCCCTCCGCAGTCTCGGCTCACTGCCTGAAGATGAACGCAGGTCGGTGGGCGCAGCCGCAAACCAGGCGAAGTCCCACCTCGAAACGCTGTTGGTCGAACGCCGTGCTGTCCTGGCCGCCCCGGTAGCAGCCGACGGCATCGACGTTACGCTCCCCGGCCGGCGCCCAATGCGCGGACGCCTGCACCCGTCGACCCAGATCACCAGGGAGATACTCGCCGCGTTCAACGCAATGGGCTTTCAGACGGTCGAAGGACCCCAGGTCGAATGGGAACGCTACAACTTCGACATGCTGAACATCCCGCCGGACCATCCTGCGCGCGACTCCCACGACACGATCTGGATCGACTCGGCGGGCAACAGGGAAGGGACGCTGCTCAGGACACACACCTCCCCGATGCAGGTGAGGGTACTGGAAAACGCGAAGCCGCCGGTGCGCGTCGTGGTCCCCGGCCTCTGCTATCGCTACGAGGCGACAGACGCAACCCACGAATGGCAATTCCACCAGATCGAGGGGCTCGCCGTCGATAAGCACATATCGTTTGCCGAACTGAAGGGCACGCTCTACGAGTTTGCCAAGCGCATCTTCGGGCCTGAACGCAATGTGCGCTTCCGCTGCGACTTCTTCCCATTCGTCGAGCCTGGCGTCGAGATGGCGATCGACTGTTTCAAGTGCGGTGGTGACGGCTGCAGACTGTGCAAGCAGACCGGCTGGATAGAGATCATGGGCGCCGGAATGGTGCACCCCGCCGTGCTGAGGGACGCGGGCCACGACCCCGAGGTATACAGGGGCTTCGCGTTCGGCATGGGCCCGGAACGCATCGCCATGCTCCGCCACGGGATTGATGACATTCGCCACTTCTTCACGAACGACCTGCGTTTCCTGACCCAGTTTTGAACGACACACCCCAATGCCGGCCGCATAACCCCGAGCCGGACCAGCCAACGCGACTGTACACACCACACCTGGTCAAATGAGAATCCCGCTCTCCTGGCTCCGCCACTACGTTGACTTCGACCTGCCGGCCGAAGAGTTGGCCCATCGGCTCTCCATGGCCGGCACGGAGGTCGAAAAGATCGAACGTACGGGCGATTGGGACGATATCGTCGTCGGCCGCGTAAAGGCTGTTTCGCAGCATCCTAACGCCGACAGATTGACACTCGTCAAGGTTGACCACGGCAGCGGCACGTCGGAGGTCGTGTGCGGCGCGCCCAACGTTGCCGCGGGCCAGAAAATCGCCTACGCCTCTGTTGGCGCCCGCCTGATAGACGGCTATACAGGTAAACCGTCCCGCCTGAAGCGGGCCAAGATACGCGGCGTGGTCTCCGAGGGCATGGTGTGCTCAGAAAAAGAACTCGGCCTGGGTGAAAATCACGAGGGAATTCTCGTCCTGGATCCCCATGCAAATATAGGGACTCCGCTGGGCGAGGTTATCGGCGACACCATCCTCGAACTTGAGTTAACTCCAAATCGCCCGGATTGCCTCGGAATCGTCGGCGTTGCAAGGGAAGTCTCGGCATTCACCGGCGCCGAACTGCGCCAACCAAGCACCGACTACCCAACAGGCGATGAGGAAATTGGGTCTCTCGCCACGGTGGTCATAGAAGACCCCGACCTATGCCCCAGGTACACCGCGTCGGTGATCCGCGGCGTCAAGATCGGCCCGTCGCCCAGGTGGCTGGCGGACGCCCTCGCCAAGATAGGCGAGCGGCCAATCAACAACGTGGTCGACGTAACCAACTACGTGATGTTCGAACTCGGCCAACCGCTCCACGCGTTCGACTACGACCGCGTCGTTGATCAGACCGTCATCGTGCGGCGGGCGCGCAGCGACGAACTCCTGACCACGCTCGACGAGGTGGAACGGAAGCTGACAAACGACATGCTTGTGATTGCCGACCCCGAACGCGCGATAGGCCTCGCCGGCGTGATGGGCGGGGCGAACACCGAGATCGACGAATCGACCGTAAACGTGTTCCTGGAGTCAGCCACTTTCGACGGCTCCAACAACCGCCGAACGTCCCGGTCACTCGGCCTGCAGAGCCAGGCGACGCTGCGATTCGAAAAAGGTCTGCGGGCCGGGTTGTCAGAAGTCGCCCTGCGCCGTACGACCCAGCTCATCCTGGAGGTGGCCGGCGGAGAGGCGGCGAACGGGATCATCGACGAGTGGCCGGCCAAGGGCACGGAGACTGACCGAGTCCATTTGTCCGCTGACAAGCTCCTGGGCGTCCTGGGCAGCAATCCGGGGTCGAAATTGGTCGAGACCACCCTGGCATCGCTCGGTTTCAGCGTAGAGACAGTGATCGGCGGGTGGGACGTGACCGTCCCGTACTGGCGGCCGGACATCTCCATTCCGGAGGACCTGTGCGAAGAGGTAGCCCGCATTGTCGGCTACGACGAAATTCCGCTGAGCACGAATGCCGGAGAGCTTGCTCAGTGGTCGCCGGTCCCGGAGATCGAATTGCGCGAACGAGTCCAGGACATACTGGCCGACACCGGGCTGCAACAGATAATCACCTACTCCGCGACCTCTTCGGAAGGCGAATCAAGGCTCGACCTTCCGCCTTCGTCAGCCGAATCTGTTCGAATAGAAAATCCGGTCTCCGCCGAACATGCCGTCTTGCGTACAACCCTGCGCGAGGGCGTGTTGCAGACCACCGCAAACAACCTCCGCACGTGGCGCGGGCCGATATCCATTTTCGAGTCAGGACTGGTGTTCCACGGGCATGGGGAAGGTCTTCCCGACGAACGCCCAATGGTGGTCGGAGCGCTGACCGGTCCCAGGACCGAACCGCATTGGGACAGCGCCAGCACAGCGCTCGACTACTACGACGCACGCGGTGCGGTGGAGGAGGTGTTGGAACGACTCGGAATCACCCCTGAGTTCGTTCCCGGCCGGGACCCGACGCTGGCCGATGGCCGGGCCGCCCACGTGAACGCAGCCGGACCCGGCGAAAGGCGGATCGGGACCGTTGGAGAAGTTGACCCGGGCGTCCTCGCGAGGTTCGGGATCGACAGCGGCCCAGTCGCGCTATTCGAACTTGACCTGAAGGCAATAGAGTCCGCGGTTGCCGGCGGCGCAGGCGGCCAGGCGTACGAACCGTGGGCCCGCTTCCCGGAATCGGTTCGAGACGTGGCCGTCGTTATCGACGAATCCGTGGATGCCAACGATGTGCTCGCAATCGCGTCGAAGCACAAACTCGTCACCTATTCCACAGTAATCGATGTCTACCGCGGCCGCGGCCTGCCGCCCGGCAAGAAGTCCATGGCGTTTCGTTTGACCATGCAATCGCCAAACCGCACCCTGACCTCCGGACAGGTTGACCGGGTCGAAAATGCTATCTTGCGTTCCCTGAAGAATGAACTTGGCGCTGAGCAGCGACAGTAGCCGGCACCCAACAATCCCTTCAATGACCACCCGAACGCACAGCCACAAACATCATTCGCGCCCGCACCGGCACCACTACGACGAGGAGATGCTCAGCGTAGAAGAAGCACGGGAAAGAATACTCTCGCATTTCTCAAAGCTTGATGCTGTAGACACGCCCCTGCTCGAATCTCGGGGCCGCGTCCTCGACGAGGACCTCGTTGCGCTCTTCGACATCCCCCCACTGGCAAACTCCGCCATGGACGGATACGCCGTACGCTCAGTCGACCTCGCGCCCGCCTCCGCCTCGCAACCTGTACTCCTCCCCGTCGTGAGCGCAGTGGCCGCGGGCGAGTTGCCCGACCGGCCCGTGCCGCCGGGCGGCGCAATCCGCATCATGACCGGAGCACCTGTCCCTGACGATGCGGACGCCGTCGTCCCGTTCGAGGACACTGACGAATCGGAACGCAGGCGGGACGGCAAAACGCTGGACGAGATCGCCATCAAAATCAACGCGCACCCCGGCGACAATATCCGGCCGGCAGGAGAGGATATAGCGGCGGGTGAGTTGGTGCTCAAGCGCGGCACGATAATGCGGCCCGCCGAGATAGGCGTGGCGGCGTCGCTGGGACGTGACGTCGTTCGCACCATTCGGCGCCCCAGTGTTGCCATCATTTCCACCGGCGACGAACTCATCTCGCCGGGGTCGCCCCTCGAACCCGGCAAGATCTACAACTCCAACGCCTTCAGCATCGCCGCGATGGTGGAGCACTATGGTGGCGAGCCCCGGATCATGGGAATCGCAAATGACACCGTCGAAGCCCTGAGCGAGGTCCTCGACGCCTCGATCGACTCCGACATGGTCGTCACGTCGGCCGGGGTGTCGAAAGGCGACTATGACGTCGTAAAGGACGTCCTCGCCAAACGCGGCGCGATAACACTATGGTCCGTCCGGATGAGGCCCGCAAAGCCCCTGGCCTTCGGCACGCTCGACGGACCCAACGGCCGCAAAGTACCTCACCTCGGCCTGCCCGGCAACCCGGTCAGCGCCATGGTTGCGTTCGAGCAGTTCGGCCGGGCCGCCCTGCAGGTCATGCTCGGCATCCCGGTGTCGTCCAAACCGGCCGTCGAAGCGGTCCTGGACGACCCGGTGCACAACCACGATGGGAGGCGCGTATACGCCCGTGTGGTGGTCTACAAGGCCGACGACGGCTCGTACAGGGCGCGCACCACGGGAAACCAGAGCTCGGGAGTGCTCACCTCGATGGCCGCAGCAAACGGCCTGGCCATCTGTCCCCACGACGTTTCAGTCATCCCGGCGGGAGCAAAAGTGACCGTCGAAATGATAGATTGGCCGAGTACGGTATTTTGAATCGGCTCAGCAACCAGACAGGAGAAATGGCGCAAAACTGATGGTCAACTCCGCCCCTTTGGACACCCAGGACGACAACCAGACCACCGCCGACGACCCGGACCCGGCGTTCGTCATCGACGTATCTACGTTCGAACGGTCGGGCAAGTCATTTCCTTATGCCCTTTCGAGCAGAATCTGCGAGACCTGCCCAGGATGCGAGGCCAACGCAGCCGACGAGGATGCCAAACCGCCCAGGACGCCGTCCGAACTGATGAAGCACATCGCGCAGAACTGCTCACAGCAGCCGGACTACCTTTTGTCATCGACGCCGATCACCGAGGCGGTCTTCCGGCTCCTCATTGCCAACTCCAACCGGCCCATGAAGCTGAGCAAGATCCAGTCAGACCTCGGCAGCGCGTGGTCCAGCGTCATCTATCTCAAGAACCTCTCCGACACCGTCGTCAAGAGAATGCTCGACCAACCCAACGAGTACTTCATCGCCCGCTCCAAGAAGTAACCTCGCTGGGCGTCGCGCGTCGTCCGTGCGTTCGCCAGCCCCCTAAAACCGAACGTCAAACGAACCCGTCAGTTCAGGCGGGCTGGACCAGTCCAACTCCACCGACTTAACCGCGGCCCCCGGCGGCCCCTTCGCCAGCAACGTTGCCAGCGACTCCAGCGCGGCGCGGTCACCGGCGGCCGCCACCTCCACCGTGCCGTTCGGCAGGTTGCGGACGTAGCCCGACAAGCCCAGACCGCGGGCGGCGCGCGCGACGAAGTACCTGAAACCGACGCCCTGCACCCGGCCGGAAACTGTTCCGGTAAACCCGGATACTTCAGGCAGGCCGGTCGTCATTCGCGCTCTCCGGTGGGCGTCTCCTTCTTCTTCTTCGACGCCGCGGGCGCTGCGAACGCGACTTCCGTTCTTCGCTGTCGTACCACTTGAAGAACAGCGCAGTCATCGTGAACAGGTAGACGAAGTTACCGGGCACCCACATGATCAGCCCACCGATTCGCTGGTCGCTCAGAGGGTCCAGTCCCCACACCTCGTTCGACCCGTCGTAGACCTCGTAGATCGAATTCCCGGCCAGCGTTACCAGCGCCGCCAGTACCGCCGAAGGCGTCACGATGAGCAACAAGTAGACCAGCCGCTGCGGGTAGCTGAGAGCCGACCTGACCGGCGCCGGCCCGATGATCGGCCACCAGAATAGGGTGGCCCCGGTAAAAAAGGACAGGTGCTCGGCCAAGTGAATGAGTTCGTTGCGGACCGCGGCGTCGTAGAAATCGGGGATGTGCCATATCCACAGTGCCCCGACAAAGAACACGACGGCAACCTGGGGCCGCGTTGCGAAAGCCACGACGCGTCTCGCGATGCCCGTCACCGCAAACTCCGCGCCTACTCCCTGTCGCAGGAAACGGGGCATTGACCACATGAAGGCAGGCATGACCCCCGCCATAAGCAGCAATGGTGCGGCCGCCAGCGCCAGCGCAAGGTGTTGCAGCATGTGCACCAGGAACAGGTAGTCGGCGTAAGTATCCAGCGGGCCGAACAACGCCAATGAAAGGAGAAAGAAGGCCGCGTAGGCCATCCACACGCGCCGGCGATCTATCGACTTCCCGCCTGCCCGCGCCCTCAACCTCACCAGCCCAACTGTGTAAGCAGCCGTCAGCAACGCCAATAGGACCAGGAACGGCGAGGTAAGGTCCCAGGCGGTTATGAAGTCGACAAATGTATGGCTGGTGTCCATCGGTCACGCCTGTATGTGAAGCGTTTAGGGCGCTCCCGCGCGAATGCCCATTACATTCAAATTAGCACTGAACGTCGCCGCGACAGCGCTCGAACGGCGCCCGGGTGTGAGCACTGGGGGTAGCTTGCCGGCCTGGATCAGCCGTTGAGCTTGAAGAAAAGCGCCAGGATCGCCAGGAACACGGCCACGCCGATAATGAATCCGGCGCCGAATATCCAGGTGAATAGCTTGTTGTCGAATCGCAGGTGCATGAAGAACGCGACCACCAAAACGAACTTCATGAGCGAGAGGATGAGCAACAGCGGCACGAACCACGGGCCCAGCGTCTCGAAGGTAAACATCCACACTTCGGCCATCGTAATGATCGCGAGAATCACGCCGATCCACGCGTAGAACCAGGGTGTGGCGTGGCGACCGCCGAACGTGATCTCGGAAAGCACTCGCATCACGCGTGACGGCATCTCGCCCATCGGACCTTCATATGGCGGGTGCGGCGCCTGCGCCCTAGTCTTTGGCAGGTTCCACCAGTCGTTGCCGCCGTGGTAGAAGACCGAGTTCCATATGCGTGTGATGAGTTTCATGACCAGGTCCGTCTATCAGTGGCGCACAGGAAGATCGAACGGGGCGCTGCCGGCCGGCGTGCCGTCATTGGCCGATATAAGGTACACGACGGTGAAGATGACGATCCAAACGATGTCGACAAAGTGCCAGTACAACCCGGCCAACTCGAGGTCCAGGGCGCCGTCGCTGGACTTGTCGCCCTTGCCGGCAGTAGACAGAATCCTCAACCCCCCGAATATGCCCACGATGCCCAGCAGTAGCAGGATCATCGCCGGCCATCCGACCAGCGTGGTGATGACCGCCAGGGGACTGTCCCCGCCGGTGAAGATCCCGCTCAACGTCGAGATCATCACCGCATAGAAACCGGCCACAGCTATCACGAGGCCCCAACGTTCTAAAGGCGTCGGTGAAAACACCAGGGCCATGAACAACAGCCAGATAACTCCCAGCGTCACGTGTGTCCCGTGGAGGCCGGTCAATATGAAGAACGTCGTCCCGAACAGGTTGGTCTGAGGAGTCAGCCCAAGGTGTGCGAACTCATTGAATTCATACACCTGGAACCCCAGGAAAACCGAACCGAGGGCGGCTGTGGCCAGGATCCAGAAACGGCCGACCGTCTTCATGTTGCGCCGTATGCCGTCAAGGGCCAGCACCATGGCCAGGGAACTCATGAGGAGTACGAACGTGCTGACTGAGGTGACCGGTATGTCCAGGATCTGGTTGGGATACGGCCCTTCGAGGCTCCGGTTGCGGTATACGAGGAACGTGGCGATGAATGCGCCGAAGAACATAACGTCCGACGCCAGGAAGGTCCACATCAGGAGCTTCCTGTTGTTCAGCCCGGTGGACGTATCTTCCAGCGGCTCTTCATGTGCGACGTGTGTCGCTTCAGTCACGTTTCTTCTGTCCCGTTCTGCTCGTAAGTTGAATCCGTTGTGTTCAGTCGTTGACCGGCTCGAATGACCAGCCCAGCAGGCCCCAGGCGATCAGTCCGCCGCCGATGCCGATAACCCAGTACTCGGTGAACATGCCGGCCATCGCCAGCGTGATGCCGGCGGCCAGGATCATCGGGTAGTAGGACATGTCCGGCAGGTGGATGCCGTGCCCGTGGCCGTCATCCCCGTGGTCGTCGCCGTGATCTTCGGAGTCCGCATCATGGCTCCCGTACAGGTCGTCGTCGTCGGCCTCATCTTCGTCGAACTCGTCGTCGAACTGGGCCCCTTCCGGCGCGCCCCTCGGGCCGTGGTGGCCTTCGTACTCCTCGACCAACTCCGGGTGCTTCTTGAACCAGAAGTCGTCGCGGTGGTGCACTGTCGGGATCTCGGCGAAGTTGTAGTGCGGCGGCGGGGAAGGAATCGACCACTCGAGCGTCCGCCCGTCCCAGGGGTCGCCGCCTGCCCGGTCGTTCTTGCGCCAGCTGATTATCACGTTTATCACCCAAACAAGGACGCTGGCCGCTATCAGGAACGCGCCGACGGTCGCCGCCATGTTCGAGCCGTCCCATCCCTGGTCGGCCGGGTAGGTGTAGACGCGCCTGGGCATGCCGTCCATGCCCAGCCAGTGCATGGGGAAGAAGGTCAGGTTGAAGCCGATTAGCATCAGCCAGAAGTTGAGCTTGCCCCAACCTTCGCTCAGTTTCCATCCGAACATCTTCGGCCACCACATGTAGATGCCGCCGAATATCGCGAGGATCGCCCCGCCGAACAGTACGTAGTGGAAGTGGGCCACGACGAAATACGTGTCCTGTTGCTGGGCGTCGCTTGGGGCGGATGCGTGCATCACCCCGCTAAGCCCGCCGATCGTAAACATGGCGATGAAGCCCAATGCAAACAGCATCGGCGTGTCGAGCTTCAGCGATCCGCCCCACGTAGTACCCAGCCAGTTCAAGACTTTAACGCCCGTGGGAATGGCGATAGCCATCGTCGACACCGCGAACGCCGAGTTGGCCGCAGGCCCCAGGCCCACCGTGAACATGTGGTGGCTCCAGACGAACCAGCCCATGAACGCGATGACGATACCCGCAAACACGACGAACGGGTACCCGAACAGCGGCTTGCGTGAGAAGACCGGCAGGATGTCCGAGACGATTCCCATGGCCGGGAGTATCAGGATGTACACCTCCGGATGGCCGAACAGCCAGAACATGTGCTGCCACAGTACCGGGTCGCCGCCGTTGACGGGGTCATAGAAGTTCGTGCCGAAGAGACGGTCCGTCTGCAGCTGAATGCCCGCAACGGCAAGGACCGGCAGCGCCAGCACTATCAGGACCGACGTGATCATGGTCATCCACGTGAACACCGGCAGCCTGAACATGGACATGCCCGGCGCACGCAGGTTGATGATCGTCACGATGAAGTTCAGTCCTGCGGCGATCGAAGCAACACCCAGGACGCCCAGGCTGAGCACCCAGAACGTCATGCCGTTCGAGGGGTTGTACAGCGTCTCCGAGTTCGGCGCGTACCCGAACCAGCCGCCGTTCGGAGCGTCGCCGACCAGCCAGCTCACGTTGAGCAGCAGGCTGCCAAACAGGAAAACCCAGTAGCTGAACGCGTTCAGCCGCGGAAACGCCACGTCACGGGCGCCTATCTGGAGCGGCACGAGCCAGTTGAAGAACGCTGCGCTCAAGGGCATCACGACCAGGAACACCATCAACGTGCCGTGCATGGTGAACAGCTGGTTGAACACCTCCGGAGACACGAGGTTCGACTCCGGGCTCGACAACTGCAGTCGCATGATCAGGGCCTCTACGCCGCCGATCATGAACCAGAAGATCGATGTAAAGAAATAAAGAGTCCCGATGCGCTTGTGGTCGACCGTGCCGATCCAGCTCCAGATGCCGGTATCGCTCTTCGGTCGCGGCACGATCCTCGGGATTGTTAGTGCGCCTGTTGTCACTTTTTCTCCCCAGTTCCCGTAATGGGACTCATGCTCGTTGTCACGTTCATGCTAAAGCTTACCGCGCCTGACCTATTCAAGCGTCTTCAAGTACTCGATGAGGTCCGCAACGTCCCCATCCGTTAAGGACGGGAAGTTGAGCATCACGCCGGCGGTGTACCCCTCCGGCGCAAACGCCGCGGGCTCGCGAATCGATTGATACAGGTACTCGTCTGCAGATTGGCCGGCTACCCTCGTGGCGGCCCGTTCACCGATGCCTTTTAGCCCGGGACCCACAAGCATATCGTCGCCCAACGAGTGACACCCCGCGCAACCGTTGGCGGCGAACAACGCCTCACCCCGCGCTGCGTCCGGCTCGCCGGTCTCAGACGGCGGGACCGCTACCGCCACTCCGCCTTCGCCCGGCTCGAGCGACTGCAGGTATGCGACAAGGTTGTCCACTTCTTCGTCGGACAGTTTGACCTGGTTGTTCCCAGTATCGTAGACCGCTGCGTTGGCCTGCATCCGGGTTCCCTGTTTGATCGAATTTGGGTTCTTGATCCACGCACGCAGGTTTTCATCGTTCATGGGAATCACGCCGGCGGCCAGTGTGCTGCGCGAGGCCAGGTGCGTCAGGTTTGGACCGGAAACCAGCGGGGACTCTTCCGCCTGCTCTACGAACGATGACCACCGCGCATCCTGGGCCGCTATGTCGTCCCCATACCCGCCGGCCCGGTAAGAGTCGATCGTGTGGCACATGCTGCAATTGGCGAGGAACGTGGTCTTACCTGAGGCTGCGGGTGTGTCTGGCTCCGGCTCGTCCGGAGGTGTCCGCATCGCCGTCACCCACTCGCCGAACTCTTCCTCCGGCGACGCGAAAACACGGAAGCGCATGTGGGCATGGGCCACGCCGCAGAATTCGGCGCACTGCCCGTAGAACATGCCCTCACGTTCGGCCAGGAACCAGAATTTGTTGTCGTTCAGCGGGACCATGTCCAGTTTGCCGGCCAGTTTCGGTATCCAGAAACTGTGGATGACGTCCTGGGACTGCAGCGTCACCACAATCGGCCGGTCGGTGGGAATGTGCATCTCGTTGGCGGTCACGATCTCCAGGCTCGGATAGCGGAACTCGAACCACCACTGGTGCCCAATGGCGACCACCTCAAGCGGTTCGCCGCGGTCCGTCGGCGGTTCCGCGTGGTCGTAGATCGCCTTCACCGTCGGCACGGCGATGGCCAGCAGTACGAACGCAGGAATTATCGTCCAGGTAATTTCAAGACGGGTGTTTCCGTGGACCTGCCTCGGTATCTTGTCGTCGCGCCGCCGGCGGTACCGGAATACGGAGTAGACAAGCGCTCCCTCGACAAGGATGAAGACGGCAACGGCCATCCAGAAGATGAAGATGAACAGGTCTGCCTGTGTCTTCGCGATGGGGCCCGCGGCGTCGAAAGTGGACTGATCGTGAGACGGCGTACAGGCAGCCAGAACTGCTATGGCAGCAACTGGAAGTAACGGAAATAGTGCGATGCCCGGGCGTCCGGTCACACTACGAATGAGGGACATCAAAGCTGGCTGTGAGTCCGTCCGGGAAAGCGGCGATCCGGCGGCCCGCTGGCTTCGGTTTTTGCCGGCCCGCCCGGCGCTTTCGACACCGATTGTGCTATTTGTAACAAACGCGCTGAGCATAGCATTGCCCATTATGCCGCGCAATGGCCCCGGCGGCCTGTTACAAACAAATGAAACGCCCGGTTTGCCTCACCCGGCCCAGGGGGGAGTGACGTGAAAACACTGTTGATTGCAACCCGAAATTCCGGAAAAATCAGAGAGTACCGGAATCTCTTTACTGATTTGCCGTTCAACCTCGCTGACCTTAACGATTTCGACATCCGCAAGGACGTGCCCGAAACGGGGTCGACCTTCGATGAAAACGCCCAACTCAAAGCTGCCACTTACTGCCGGCTGGCCGGCGTGCTGACGCTCGCGGACGACTCCGGTCTTGAAGTTGACGCGCTGGGCGGAGAGCCCGGCGTGTTGTCGGCAAGGTACGGCGGACCAGACCTCAATGACGACGGCAGGGTCACATTGCTCCTGTCCAACATGACCGGGGTCCCGGGCTGGCAAAGGAAGGCCCGCTTTCGCGCCGTGCTCGCCCTCGCCGCCCCGCCGGACGGCAGCATCTTGCATTCCACGAACGGAACGGTCGAAGGCGCAATTTGCCACGAGCCGATAGGCCAAAACGGATTTGGGTACGATCCCATCTTCTGGCTGACAGGCCGGGCGATGACGATGGCCCAGTTGACAGCAGAAGAGAAGAACGCCGTGAGCCACCGCGGGAAAGCGGCGATGGCGATGGCGGCGTTTCTCGGGACGCTTACATAATTGGTGGCGCGCCGCTATCGGGGTTAGACTCACTCTCAAGGCGTCACAGGAATCGCCGGGCATTGTCAGACTAGCATGACCACCAACCCCACCATCACGCGTCAATCTCCCAGCGCGTCAGTCAAAGACCGTTTCGGCAGGCGCTTGCGAGACATCCGGATCTCGGTGACCGACCGGTGCAATTTCCGGTGCCCGTACTGCATGCCCGCAGAGATTTATGGGGAACGCTACGAGTTTCTCCCGCGACCGGAAATCCTGACGTTCGAGGAGATAGAGCGGCTCGCCAGGCTGTTCGGGCATTTGGGCGCAAGCAAGCTGCGTATAACAGGCGGCGAGCCCCTGGTGAGGGCCAAATTAGACAATCTCATCGAGCGCCTGGCGGCCATCGAGACGGTCGAAGACCTGACCCTGACCACGAACGGCTACCTCTTGGCCAGGATGGCCCAGCCACTTAAGGATGCGGGCCTCCAGCGGGTCACGGTAAGCCTGGACAGCCTCGACCCCGACACGTTCAGGAAGATGGCCGGCCGAAACTACGGCCCTGAACGCGTTCTTGAGGGCATCGACGCCGCTGAACGCGCCGGCCTGAGTCCCATAAAGATCAACTGCGTCGTGCAGCGCGGCATAAACGAGGAAGATGTCGTCGGCCTCGCCCGCCGCTTCAAGGGGACCGGCCACATAGTCCGCTTCATCGAGTTCATGGACGTCGGCAACCGCAACAACTGGAACCTCAACCAGGTCGTTACTGCCAGCGAGATCATCGGCCGGATCAACGCCGAGTTCCCCCTTGAGCCAATCCCATCGAACTACACAGGCGAGGTGGCAAACCGCTATCGCTATTCAGACGGCTCCGGTGAGATCGGCGTCATCGCCTCGGTTTCGGTGCCGTTCTGCGGCGACTGCACCCGCGGCAGGCTCTCCACCGACGGCAGGTTCGTTACGTGCCTGTTCGCGTCCGGCGGTAAGGACCTGAAAACCCCCATGCGGAACGGCGCCACCGACGACGAACTGTTGCAGATCATCTCCGGCGTATGGGAGCGGCGCGTCGACCGCTATTCAGAGGAACGCGCCGCCAATACGGACTTCGAGGGCAACGTAACGCTTCCCCGCCGGAAGATTGAGATGTTCCAGATAGGCGGCTGAAGGAAACCGGGCGCGTGACCACTGCGGCAAACAAGTTCGACATCTACACGGACGGCGCGTGCATTGGCAATCCGGGTCCCGGAGGCTGGGCCGCGGTCGTCATTCACAACGGCGCCCAGGGCCAACTCGTCGGCGGGGAACCGAAGACCACCAACAACCGAATGGAGATCACGGCGGCCATTCGAGGAATCGAGGAGGCCCCGCCGGGTTCCACCGTAACCGTATGTTCCGACAGCGAGTACGTCATAAAGACCATGACCCGCGGCTGGAAACGCAAGGTAAACAATGATCTCTGGGACCAGCTCGACGAGGCCGTAGCAAAACGAAAGGTCTCCTGGGAATGGGTGCGCGGCCACTCGGGCCACCCCCTCAACGAACTGGCAGACCAACTGGCCCGTGATGAGGCCCGGTCGCAGGGGGGTTCAGGCAGACGAAAAACCAACGACCGCAGGTCCGCCCGTCAGAGTAACGAGCGCCCCAGCCTGTCGCACCTCGACAGCGCCGGCAAGGCCCGCATGGTCGACGTCGGCGCAAAACCCGACACGGAACGAGTCGCCGAGGCCAGGGGCAGCGTCACGATGAGCCCCGAAACACTGGAGTTGGTCGAAAAAGGCGGATTCGAGAAGGGTGACGTCATCGGCATCGCCCGTGTCGCCGGTGTCATGGCCGCCAAGCAGACATCCAACCTAATCCCCCTCTGTCACCCGATGCCGCTAACACAAGTAAACGTCGAAATCGCGCCGCTCGTAGACGGGACCGGCCTCGGAATCACCTGCACAGCACGCACGCACGCCAAGACCGGCGTCGAAATGGAGGCGCTCACCGGTGTCTCCGTCGCAGCCCTCACCATCTACGACATGTGCAAGTCTGCCGACCGCGCCATGGTCATCGGCGACATCAGGCTCACGCACAAATCCGGCGGCAAGAGCGGCGACTACAGCGCGCCGTGATTCGCCAAATCCTGACCAGATCTTGAGCGTCGTTCCGGCGAGGGCAGGGATCAAGGGGACAGGCGAGGTTCACACCTATCCGCCTGATCGCTAACCCGTACACCGGCCTCGGAAACATCCCGTAGCGACGGGTTTCAAACCCGCCGTGGGGACGAGCGCGGCGACACACGCAGTCACCGGCGCTCGTGGCCCTGCAGCTTCGCCCAGCACGTGATCCGGGGGGGACAATCAGGAAACCCACGGCAACGGAAATCAATTGACCGGTTCCCGCGGCGTGGCTACCATTCGGAATAACCACCTGGCGCGCTGCCAGGCCCGCGGCGATGTAGCTCAGTGGTTAGAGCGGGCGCTTCATAAGCGCTAGGTCGGAGGTTCAAGTCCTCCCATCGCCACCAACACCCTTACGGGCGGTTAGCTCAGCCGGTTAGAGCGCATGCTTCACACGCATGAGGTCGGAGGTTCGAGTCCTCCACCGCCCACCAGCTACGTCGTCTGTGGCTCGGACCGGGCTCGAAACGGCGCAGCGGCTGCGTAGACTGATTCCCGGCGGTTCGAGTCCCCGATACTCTCTTCGCCCCGGTGGTAGTGTTCGAAGGCCTCCCCACCCACGACCACCCAATAGCGCACCTGGGACGTAAATTCGAAGGAGGGGTTGCCAAGTTGCCGCGGTCTGCCCCCACCTTGGGTGTTGTCGCTCCATGTCCAGGGGATTGTGCCTTTGCGGAGGCAGTGCCAACCGGTTATCTTGGCGGGGTGCTTGGGAACCCCTGCCCGAGGACCATAAAGCGCGTCGCAAACTCACCTTCGACAAGAAGACGATCACAGAGGAGACCATCCGGTTAGCCCAATGGTGGGTTGCGTGACCCTGTCGGAGTTCGGGCTGAGAGGAAGCCGGGATGAAATCGAACGAGCGCATCAAGGTACTGGTGGTAGACGACCATTCCATTGTTAGGGAGGGGCTGAAATACGTCCTGGAGCAGTCTGGCGAGTTCGAGGTTGTGGGACAGGCGGGTGACGGCGTGGAGGCAGTCAGAGTGGCGGCCGAGGTGTCTCCGGATTTGGTGGTGATGGACGTCATGATGCCGAGGAAGGACGGAGTGGAAGCTTGTCGCGACATCATGGATTCTGCCCCCGAGACGCGTGTCGTCATGCTGACAGTCGCGAACGAGGAAACGGCGGTGCTGGAGGCGGTGGCCGCCGGTGCAACCGGGTATCTTCAGAAGGAAACCGACAGGGAACGGCTTCTGTCGACGCTGCGTGGCGTGTTCCGGGGAGAGCTTCGCCTACCGGCTGAAGCTGTGCGGGGCGTGGTCACGGCGGTCCGCGGTGTCTCAGAGGCGGGAGATGCTGCCGATGACGCTGGGCTGACTGCGAGGGAGCGGGAGATACTCGTCTCTTTTGCTGGGGGCATGTCGTACACCCGGATAGCGGAACAGAGAGGCGTCAAGCCGGTGACCGTGCGTAACGCCATCTACGGCATCCAGCAGAAGTTGAGGGTCACGTCGATGCAGGGCTTGGTGCTATGGACAGCGCGGAACGGGTTGCTGGATGACCTTGACCTGGAGACTTAGGGCTATGCTCCCGGTGAACCAGCGATGTTCGGAAGGGGAGAAGACTCAAGGCTCCCGCTACAGCCGGAGTGTTCACCTGGTCACGCAGGTGGCAAGTGTCGTTGGCATGATGGGCTGGGAGCGCGGCGACGGCGACCCGGACGGGTTGAGATTCCTCTCGCGGAGTTTCGTCTGGGCACGCTGGTTCATCCTCGCCTTCGGTCTTGTGCTGTGGCTGTGGCGACCTGCGGATTGGCCGGAAACCTATGCGCTGTATGTGCCGGCGATATTGCTGTTCGTAGGGCTCAACGGATACACGCACTACCGGTTGTCGACGAAGAAGACCGTTACACGGGGATGGATTCTCCTGAATGCGACGCTGGATGTATTCATACTATCGGGCGCCATCGCAGCAGGCGGAGGATTCAGTCACCCTCACTTGCACTTGCTGTACTACCCTCAACTTGCCGGGTACGCAGTGGTTCTCACGTCATTTCGGCTCACGATGGTCTGCGCGACCTTTGTGGCCGCGCTGTATCTTGCCGTCAGCTTGTCATTTTGGGACGGCATCGACACTGCGGCGACAGAGGAGAGGACCCTGCTTGCACGGATTCTCGTCATGTATACGGTGGCTGCAATTGTCAACATCATCGCCAGGTTCGAGCGAGCGAGGTGGAGGCAAGCTGTGGAACGCGAGCGCGAGTTGCAGCGTGAGCGGGTCGAGTTCTCCCAATCGATTCACGACACCACAGCGCAATCGGCGTACATGATCGGGCTTGGCATCGACACCGCGAGGGCTCAGGCTGGGGACACCAACCCTGAATTGGCCGCCACCCTCGAGGCGACCTCACGACTGTCCCGCTCCGCCATCTGGGAGCTGAGACACCCCATCAATATGGGCGGCATCTACGAGGGTGGTGCGTTAAGTTCCGCTCTCAAATCTCACGCCGCCAGCTTCACCAACGTCACGTCCGTGCCCTGCGAGTTGACGCAGTCTGGAATCGAGCCGCTTCTCTCGTCCGAGTGCAAGGGCCTGGTCTTCTCGATCGCTCACAACGCTCTCACCAACGCCTACCGCCATGCTCAGGCAAGCAGTGTGGCGATCCTCCTAGAGTGTGGGAAGGAGGAAGTGCGACTGTCGGTGTTGGACAACGGCATAGGGCTTCCCAGCGACTATGCACGGCACGGTCACGGCTTCGAGAACATGGAGGGGTACGCCCTGAGATTCGGAGGCCGTCTTGTCGTCGAAAAGAGGGGCGCAATGGGCGGAGCGACCGTTACGTGCGTGATTCCACTGGGGCGGGGGTTAGCCATTCCACAGTGACGGCTCGCAGAGGCATTGGCGGCCAAGCACCGGCGTTCTCGTTCCCCTGCTGGCGCGGCGCAAGTTGACTGAGTAGGTCACGCTGCGCGCGCGAGCCACAAACATTTGCCGCCCCAGATAGGGCAAATGCCCCTGTCATCCAGGGCGTCTGTTACTTGTTTGCTGCGATTTCTTGACGTTACGGTTGCTAGGGCACTGCGACACTGTCAACCAAAACATTACGGGACTTCTTGTGAACAACATCGCCAGACTCTGGATCCCAGCCATACTCGCTCTGTCGGTCGTTCTTCTGACTTTTGCCTTTGTCGCCTGTGGGGGCAGCGAATTGGCCCAAGAGGATGTGCCCACGGCAACGGCCGCTAGTGAACCATCCCCCGCGACCACGCCTATGGCCGATGCCGCCGACGGTACTGCTGCAGCGACCCCGCCCACGGCCACGCCGCGTGCTGAGCCTCAGACCCCTTCCCGCCTGTCTCTTGACGAGTACGTCGGAACAGTCTGCGGTGGACAGTCGGAAGTGAGTGACTGGGAAGAGGGCGACTCCCTGAGGGAACTCTCTGCGGGCTTAGGGTTCGTGAGCGAGCAGATGAGCGCGTTGGAGCCTCCTGTGGAGGTCGCCGAATGGCATGTTGCCCAGATTGCATTTGCGGGAGCCTTCAAGGAGAGAATAGACGACTTCCTCGATGAGCCGGGAGATCGGACTGAGGACGAGTTCCTGGTCTCAATAGTCTTCACCCTGGCGCGGCATTTTGAGCCCGTCGAGCAGGCCATTGCAGGCATGGACCCGGATATCCGGGTCCGAATGGCTGAAGCCGGCTGTATTGACGAGGAGACGACAGACTCAATCTCAGCCGAGCCGGAGATTCAGAGGGAAGAGATACCGGTGGGAGGCAGCGCAAGCGGCACTCTGAGTGAGTCTGAAGACATCGCCTACCTCCAGTTTCAGGCCGAGATGGGACAGAAATACCACATAGAGGTGACTTGGGAAGGCATTGCGAGAATCAGGCTGCTTATCAAGGACCCACCTGATCCGGCGGTCAGTTTCATAGACCAGGCCAACTCCTCAGACTCCCCATTCGTGCGCCAATGGACGGCGCCCGAATCAGGCTCATTCCATATTGAAGTGTGGGCCCTTGAAGGGGCGGGCTCCTTCAATGTCTCGGTCTCGTTAGACGAGACCCCGGGCTCACCGGCCAACGTTAGCGCCACCTGGGAAGGTTCGGAGGTGAAGGTCAGTTGGGACCCGGTGGGTGGGGCGGACTACTACAACGTTTACCATGACGATGGTGGCATCAATGTGTATTGTGAAGTCGACAGCCGGGGCGATGCCAGCTTCTGTAGGGAGCGAGCCACCGACGTGACCTCGACCAGCTATGTCGACACTGACCCAAGCAGGAGAGAGAATCACTATTGGGTCGCCGCCTGTAACAGTAGCGGATGCTCAGAGATCGCCTCCGACAGCCCAGCCAGCCCGTAGGACCGGTCACGGCGGCCGCGTCACCGAACGGTTCGCGATCTGGAGCGGCGTTGGCGACGCCCCCCGGGGCTCGACGCCTGGACAGGTGCAGGCTTGAGGGGAGCCATTCAGCGTGTCAGGTAACGGTGTGAGGATGGCTTGGATTGGAGCTGCCGTTGCACTGTCGGCAATCGGGTGGGGTTGTTCTGTCCCTGCTCCGGAGGCGGAGGAAGGCCTTGCTCCCGTGCCCACCCTCGAGGCTACTCCGCAGTGGCCTCCCGCATTCCCTCCTCGCAACCTGTACGTGGTCGACAGGACTGAACAGTCCCTGATGGTCGTGTGGAACAACGTCAGCTTCGCAACGTCCTACGATGTGCAGCGCAGCGATTCCGTGGACGGCGACTATGCTGTCGTGGCGACCGAGGTGGCAGCTCTCGGTCTTGTGGACGGGGGCCTGCAGCCGTATAGCGTCTACTACTACGTCGTGCGGGCGTGCAACCACCTTGGGTGCAGTGAGTTCGGCGTCGACCCGGTGGCGGGCCTCACCGACTCCGATGCCGACGTCAGTGTCCCGGCTGCCCCCAAGGACGTTAAGGTCGTCAAAAGGACGGTTGAAGTTCTCCCCGACCGGGACGTGGTGACTTGGACCGCGGTGGAGGGAGCGACCTACTACGAGGTCTACAGAGCAGGCGACCTTTTGACTGAGGTAAGTGCCCCCTTGACTAGCAGTTCGCATACGGACCTGGGCCGTTCCCTCAACCTCTCATTCGGCACCTACTACGAGGTCCGTGCCTGTAACAAGGTCGGTTGCTCACCGTTGTCACAGTAGGACCTCCCAGCGAAAAGTTCGCAAATCGGTACGCCATAGCCCACCATCGCCACCGGTAACTCCAGGGCCGGACTAACAACCCCGTCCCGCCACCGGCCTAGTCGCCCTTCACGGGCGACCACCCGTAGATCTTCTCCAGCGTCCCGCCCATCAACGCGGCGCGCTCCGAGTCCGTTAGCTGGTCGGTTACCCGGAACGACTCGACGCCCTGCTCGTAGGTAAGTAGTTCCACCGCGCGGGTCCAGTCGGTTCCCCACATGCATCTGTCGAAGCCGAACGCGTCGAATATCTTGCCCAGGGACGCCCAGATGTCGGGGTACGGAAAAGGCTCGTGGGACAGCGTGCAGGCACCGGAAATCTTGATGGCCACGTTGTCCAATTCTGCTATCGACAGCACGTTTGGCAGATCGGCGAAGGGTTCCGCAGGAGGAGGCGGCTCGAACGGCTGCACCAGTCCCAGGTGATCGATCACAATCTGGGTCTCCGGATTGCGTCGGGCCAACTCGCGAAACAGCGGCAGTTTGCCCGAACACATCACGTTTATCGGGACGCCTGCCCGCGCGCCGGCGGCGAGTATCCTGTTGAGCCCCGGATGGTCTGCCTCGTACTCCCCGTACGCAAGCATGATGCGGGCGCCAACCACGCCGGGCGTTGCGGTCCACTCCGCCATCTCATCGTCAATAGATTCGGACTCTGCATCGAACGGCCTGATCAAGCCGAACTTGCCCGGGTGTTTCGCATACACCTCCAGCGCGTAGCTGGCGTCGTAGCCATACATGGAGTAGGGCGAGACCAACAGGGCGCCATCGACGCCGACCGAGTCCATCGCCGCCACCATGTCGTCGCCGGTCACCTCATCCGGGCCCTGCAGAAAACCTTGCCATGGACGCTCCGGGCGGTTTCGCTCGTAGGCATGAACCTGAGAATCAATTGTGGGAGTGTGAGTTGTCATCGCCTTCCTCCTCGCCGTTCATGGAATCCAGGTCAGCGCCTGATGCCCTATTCCAGGGGACCCCGTCGGTTTCGGCCGGGACATGTTAGTCCTGTCGTGCATGCGACGGGACGCCAAAAGTCCGAGTTTATGCCGGCTCCTCTCCCCGGACTTCTGACGAGGAATCGGTTTCACTTGGCATGGATTCCGGCTCCGGCTGGACTAGGGCAGCAGGCGGCTCTTCCCCTTGCCCGGTGTTCCACTGTTCGTGGAAATAAACGAATACGTTCCTGCCTGCGGCAACCAGCGGCACGCCGACTATGACGCCCCAAAGCCCGGCAATCTCACTCGCGACGACCAGCGTGACCATAATCGCCACCGGGTTGAGCCGGACAGCGTGGCCATGAATGCGGGGCGAAATAACGTAGTTCTCCACCACCTGGACCACCACGTAGACAAGCGCGACCCAGACGACCTGTTCGGGCGAATTTGCCAACGTGACGAGCAAGCCCGGCACGGCTCCAAGCAGTGGTCCGATTATCGGTATGAGGGCGAACAGCCCGGCCAACAGCCCAAGGATCGCCGCGTATTCGACGCCCAATATGGCCAACCCGATGTACACGAGGACGCCGACGATCGCCGCGCTCAGCAACTGCGCCCTGACGTAAGAGGCTATGACCTTGTTGACAATCGAAACCACGTTACGGGCGTGGGTGCGCCCTCCCGGGGAGAGCATCGAGTAAACGCCGCCGACCACCTCCTCCCGGTCCTTGAGGATGTAGAACAACAGGAACGGGACCATGGCGATCCCGATCACGACAGTCACCGCGTTCGAGACACCGCTCACCGTTCTCTGGATTACGCCCTGGGTGGCGTCCGACAGGACATCGCCGCCCCCGGAAACGGCCTCCTCGAACTGGTTGCGCAACTCGACCGGTATCTGTTCGGTGACGTCGTCCGACCAGCCTTCGACCGTGTCCCTGGCGCCTTCATAAAGTTCAGGGAAACTCCTGATCAACTCCTGCGATTCGGCGTGCAGGGGCGGAATGGTGACGAAGAGGATTCCCGCGAACACCGCCGCGGACACCACGTAGATCGCGAGAATCGAGACGACACGAGACAGGCCGGGCATTTTCCTCCGGCCCGGCATTCGCTGCTCCAGGTACAAAACGGCCGGATGCAGGACCGATGCCAGGACTATGGTGATGACGAACGGGAATAGCGCGCCTCGCGCGATGTACAGGACGACGGCAACCATCGCCACGGTCAGAACTATCAGCCCGGTTCGACGCCATTTGATCCACGGCGGAATCCCAGGCGTCCGCGATGAAGCGTCAGGCAACTGGTGACTCGTCATTGACTTTCGCTCCAACCCGCTCCAGTCAAACCAGAGATGTGCTGCGCCCGGCAGACTGGCGCCGGCTCGAGAAGAAAACGCGTCGCCGGGCAAACCGACAACCAGTTGCCATCGGAACCGGAGCGTCAAGCTTACATGTCGTACCCGGTGGCTCGGAAGCGTCGTTAGTCTCCCCGGTGGTCCCCGTAACCATTGGGACCGTTACGGGGCCAAGTAGTCCGCACGACATTACCCGGCGGGGCCGACGACAGCGGAAGTGTCACCGGCCCCGCACGACAAGTTCACTCGCACGGGGCCGGAGGCTCGGATCCTCACCAAAGTGGATCAGGCGCCGGGGGTGGCCCCACCTTGTGACCTGAGTCAGCTGGAACGACGTCGAAAGACAGGTTCGCTGAGTTGCCGGCGACGTCGTATATACCGCCGCCGTTCAGTCTGAGGGTGTTGGCGCTGATGCCAATTCCATCGCCATCCTCGTCACCCTCTTGCACCGTGTAGCCAAAGACCAGCGATTTCGCGAAGGAGCCAACCGGAGACGATCGAAGCACCATCTGGCGCGCCACACCGCCCACATCCAATTCAAGTTCCGGGCCTCCACGAGTTGTGACCTCCTCACTGAACACGACCTCCACGCTTACAACCTCGCCGGCATCGTAGGCTTCGCCGTCGGCCGGCTCCGACGTGATATTGACTGACGAAACGGACGGCGGCGCAGTATCGACCTTGTGCTTTGACAAGCGCCCGGTGCCAAAAAACTTCGAATGTGCTTCGACGCCCGTGCCCTTGGCCTTAACTAATCCCGTTCCACCGAAGCTCGACAGCGCATTGCCGAAAAAGCTCCCGGTGGCGACCCTGATTCCCTTTGGGTCCATGTCGCCCGGGCGGACCGTATAGACGAACTCAAGAATTTCGGTACCGGAGCCGCGAAGGTGTGTCGCCTGCCGTTCAGCCACATGCCAATTGTTGTCGTCCAGGCCTACGGACAGGCCGGCCGTAACCTCGCCATCCACCTCCACGTCTTGATCAAAAGTCAAGGAAAACTCGATGACCTGATTGACGCGGTACGCATGCCATCCTTCCGACGGTGAGGAACTTACCCGGACGCGCTTCACATAGGGCCGCCCATCGACCATGTGTCTCTCGCCGCCCTCAAGACCGGAGTGGGCATATTCGATAGGGACGTCGGTACCGTCTGCGTAGACATGACCGCTGAATCCGTACACAGGGCTACCGTCATCCCCCGAGGCAGCGGCGCTGACAGTGATGCCGTCCATATCGAAGTCTCCCGGCCGCACCTTGTACCTGAAGACGAGGGCCCGCGTGCCGGAACCACTGTGATACTCCGCGCCCCGCCAATTGTCGCCGTATCCATCATCGCCGATGTACAGACTCAGCAGCGGAGTACCTCCCACCTCCACCCTGGCGTCCGTGTTAACCGTTACATCGATGTGTTCTCTGGCCCGATAGGCGTACCAGTCCGCATGCGCCGAACTGATCTCCACAAACGTTATCTCCGGAGCGTCGTCGTCGTCGATCACGACCTCACAGCCGTGCCACTCACCGTCGACCCAAAACCCGGTGGAGAAGGTCTCGTCATGCTCGGGCGAGGTGTCCTCCGTCGTGACTACGGGGATCCGAACTGTGTCTTCGTCTGGCTCTGACTCAAACCTCCCACCGTGGTATTCCGTGAAGTCATTGGAACTGGCCGAGTAGGAATCGTGATACGTGAAGACTGCCACCGAAATGTCTTTGCTGCCAGGCATACGTACTCGCATCTGGCCGGAATTGCCTTCCCGTATCGGGTCGGGGCAAACCACGTTCGTCGAGTCGTGGTCCGCACGGGCCTGGCGGGGAGGAACAGGAATCAAAATGGCGACTGTGAATAGCGCAAGCAGGGCCGGGCCCGCTATATATGCGGTTACCGCGCTGACCAATGACCATGCAAAATGACACTTTCTACGATGCATCTCATCCCTCCAGGTTTTACTTCTTTACGCGTCACAATGAATCTCACAAATTTCGCTAATCGTTCGTCGTCGTTACTCAGAGGTCGCCACCTTCTGATCTGAGCCGGCCGCAACAGCGCCGTGACTAAGACCCGATGAGTTACCGGCGCCATCGTAGATACCCCCTCCGTTCAGTCTCAGGCTGTTGGCGCCAATACCGACGCCGTCGGCGTCCTCGTCGCCCTGTTGGACTGTGTAGGCAAAAACCAGGGAGTCGCTGAAGGCGTCGCCCGGGACGGACCGAAGCGTCGCAAAGCGCGCCACCCCACCGACATCCAATTCAACTTGCAGGTCGCCATGCGGTTTGACCTTTTCACTGAAAACGACCTCCACTCTCATTTCCTCGCCGGTTTCATAAGCATCGCCGCCGGCTGGCCGGGAACCGATGTTGACCGTCGAAATGGCTGGCGGCTCGGTATCAACTTTGTGCTTCGGCTGGTGGCCTGATCCCAGGTACCACGGATTCCGCAAAACACCCGAGTCCTTTCCTGCGATGGCGCCGCTCCCGCCGAATCCCTCATTCTCGGTACCCATGATCAGCCCCACGCCCTTGGGATCCATGTCACCCGGGCGGACGGTGTAACCGAACACGAGCGTGTCGCTGCCGGAACCGCGGATGTAGTTCGCCTTCCTGATCGCCTCGTGCCACTTGTAGTCCTCAAGTCCCAGGTACAGGTCCAGAGTGACTTCTCCCTCCACCGCTACGTCGGTATCGAACGTCATGGAAACCTCGATGGCCTGGTTGGCGCGATACGCCTGCCATCCGTCGGGCGGAGAAGAGATGATCCGGGAGCTCTGAACGTATGGTCGCCCATCGACTTTTTGCCGCCAGTCACCCCTGAGACCGGGGTGCGCGTAATCGATCGGCACGTCGGTCCCCTTGGCGTAGATATTGCCGCCGAAGCCGCCGGCCGGGTTGCCGTCGTCGTCCACAGCGGCGGAGGTGACACTGATGCCGTCGCTGTCGAAGTCTTCAGGCTGTACCCGGTACCTGAAAACGAGGGACCGGGTTCCGGATCCACTGTGGTATGGGGCGCCTCGCCAGGTACTGTCGGCTCCATCGCCGATGAACAGGCTCAGGAGTGGAGTCCCATCCACTTCCACCTTTTGGTCCAGGTGCACCGTGACGTCAATGCTCTCGCCCGCCCGGTATGCGTGCCGGTCCACAGGTCGCGAACTGATCTCCACACGAATGATCTCGGGAGCGTCGTCATCCTCGATCGTGACTACGCAGGGGTGCCAGGCGCCGCCAGCCCAAAACCCCATTTCGAAGGTCTCGTCGTGTTCCGGCAGCAAGTCCTCCTTCGTGACTATGGGCCCCCACAGAGTCCTGTCGCCTCCACTCTTATCCGATTCCACCTTGGTGCCGTGATGTTCCTCATAGTCACTGGGATCTGCCGTGTGGTAAAGGTAATAAGTGAAGAAGTACGCCCGTTTGATCTTGTAACCCGACCGGCGAATCCCCATCTTGCCGGTATTGCCTTCAGGTATCGGATCGGGACAAACGACTTGCGTCGAGTTGTGGTCCGCATGAACGGTCGGGGGCAAGCTGAGCGCCAGTGTTGCCACTGCCACCATCCCGACCAAGGCCGTAGCGGCTAAAGCGATGGAGGCCACTTTGGCCATCCTCGGCCGGGAAACATGTCTTCTACTGTTACTGTCCATTTCATACCCTCTACGTATCGCTGCGCCAACTCGGGTCTTGGTCCCAGGAGACCTTAGCCCGACAGGATTCGCGTCTTTAGTTTTTATTGATCGCCTAACGAATCAGTTAGTTGTCAGTTGCATTTTGTGAACGATGCCACTATTTGACTTGAGAAATGAGATGTAGTCTTCGCACGTTGAGAATCACTTACAGGCCTAAATCGACAGTCCTCTCGTATCAGCTCTTATCCCTTCCACTAACTATTCAAGGCACCTAATTCATTGCTATCAATAACGATTGTGCGCCCGTTACGTTAACGACTGTTAAACAGGCAGGGCGTGGATCGGCAAGAATGATCGACCAGCGACGTGCCTTGGCGGGCGGGTCCTGGGTCCCCGCCAACCCAGATCAAGCGGGCCAGGTCCACGCGTCTCGCATACACCTCCAGCGCGTAGCTGGCGTCGTAGCCATACATGGAGTAGGGCGAGACCAACAGCGCGCCGTCGACGCCGACCAATCCATTGCCGCCAGCATGTCGTCGTCGGCCACCTCGTCCGGACCCTGCAGGAACCCTTGCCAGGGTCGTTCCGGTCGGTTTCGCTCGTACGCATGCACCTGCGAGTCGATTGTGGAAGTGTGAGTTGTAATCGCCTTCCTCCTCGCCATTCATGGAATTCGAGTTGGTGCCTGATGGTCTGTTCCACAGCGCACAAGAATCAGCAACTGGAACAAATTAGTAGGATCGCTTGCTTCGCTGCCACTCAAATGCAAGGACACACGAAATCGACGCGAATCAGGAGGGCCTTGCGGCAATAATCGTGTGTCGATGTCGGTCGCCCTGGAACGGCTCGAATCCGGGCCTGCACCAAGGTCAGGCGGACTTTCCTTCCCTCATCGAATTCCGTTCCTGGCTCCCAGTCCCTGTAACGCGCAGGAATAGATACCCCAAAACACCTGCGATGAGGGATGCGGCGAATATGCCCATCTTTGCCCTGTCCACCAGGGCAGGATCATCGAAGGCGATTCCCGAGATGAAAATTGCCACGGTGAACCCTATCCCTGCCAGGAGGCCGACGCCGAAGATATGTCTCCATGTAACAGCCGAAGGCAACTGACCCAGACCGCTCCGAACGGCGAGCCAGGTCATGAACAAGATGCCTATGGGATTTCCGACTAGGAGGGCGATCGCCACTCCGATTGTGACCGGACTGGCGAAGGCTTCCGACAGTGTGGCGGAAGTGAAGACGACCCCCGCATTTGCAAGGGCAAATACGGGCAGGATGACGAAGCTGACCCACGGGTGAACGATGCCTTCGAGACGTTCCATCGGTCCTTCAGTGCCCCTGCTGAGTTGCTCGATCTGCTCCACGATGGTCTGTGCCTTCTCTTCGTCATTTTTCTCCATCGCGAGCCGGTAGTCGTGCAACAGATTGTCTATGGCGCCGGCATAATCCCGCCGGTGCAGGCGCGGCTCGGTCGGGATGATGGCAGCAACCAGCACTCCCGCCAACGTGGCATGTATTCCCGATTCCAGGAAGAACTGCCACATGACGATGCACAAAATGAGGTAGAACCCCAGGGACCTGATCCCAAGGCGAATACAGGCCGCAATCACGGCGAACATCGCGATTCCAAGGCCAAGGCTTGCCCAGTGGATCGCATCCGTATAGAAAGCCGCGATGATGACGATCGCTCCGAGGTCATCGACCACCGCCAGGCCCAGCAGGAAAACTCGCAGTTCAGCCGGGACTCTTCTTCCGAGGAGCGCAAGCACACCGAGGGCAAACGCAATGTCGGTCGCCATCGGGATCCCCCACCCGACCACGCTGTCGCCAGACGAGTTGAACAGCAGATAGACCATCGCCGGCGCAGCCATCCCGCCGACGGCCGCTACGACCGGCAGCGCGGCCTTCCTTCTCGAAGATAGCTCTCCGTGGAGCAGTTCCCGCTTGATCTCCAGGCCGACGACGAAAAAGAAGACTGCCATCAGGCCTTCGTTTACAAGGTGCTCGAGGTTCTCTGAGATCGCAAAGATGTGTATGTCGAACGAGATGTAGGTATGCCAGAAATCGAAATAGGCTTCCGACCATGGAGAATTTGCCCAGACGATAGCCGCCCCGGCCGCCAGCAGCAGGAAAATCGCGCCGATCTCTTCCGTGTGGATGAAAGTCTGTATCGGTACGCGTACGGCTTTGACGAGATACGACGGCTCTCTCAAGACCTTTGGAATTTCAAGTGAGTTACCCGTCAAGAACATTCCTCGACACGAATATGGGGGACCGGCGGCTTGCTTTGGAGAGTATTCTCCCACATGGGACCACCCACCCATCGCTGGACAAGTTCACTGAGCAGAACGGGCAAGCCATGCCCACCAGTGGGCACAGTCTTGCCGGTTGGCGAACGGACTGACGCCAGGACCACCGTGATGACGAATGGAAAAAGCGCGCCCCGTGCGATGTACAGGACAGCGACAATCGCCAACACGGTCACCACAACCAGCCCGGTTCGTCGCCATTTGATCCATGGCTGCTCACCCGATGCCGCTAGGGAATCGCCAGAAACCTGCTGACTCGGCAACCTGAGACTCCCGCCCTTTCGCCATAAGCGGCACCGTACTAGTTTCCCGCTTAACGGGCAGGGCAACGTAGGCCCTCTATGTCATGGATGCCCGAGGTTTCTTCGCTCGACCGCCGCGTTCTACATTTTAATTTTGTGTTGCAAACTACTTTGCAATGCAGATATACTCGCCGGAAACAGGAGGTTCGCGATGCAAAGAACGGACTATGAATCAGCAGCCCTCACGCCACACGACAGTGTGCAGGCCGTCCACGCGACTATGGACCGCGCACGAAGTTCCATGTATGTCGCCGGGTCTGCCACGATTTTGCTTTTGTGGGCCGCCGTGGCATCCGTGGGACTCGGGATCCAGTTCACCATCCAGGCGTTGGCGCCCGACTTTGTCGACCGCAGTCCCTGGGTTTTTGGGGTGCTATGGGGGACCCTGATGGTGCCTGGAATGGTGGGGAGCGGGATCATCGGAAGCCGGGCCGGTAGGAAGATCTCGCAGGGCCAGGCTGCCCGCAGCGCTGGCATAAGGGTGTTCCTCTATTGGCTTGCGGTGGTGGCGGCTATGTTCCTCATCCCGGCAGCCGCTGGACTGTGGAACGCTGAAGACGGGCACCGGATACCGGCCGTCACGCTGGGAATTGTGTCCCTCGCTTACATCCTCTTCGGCATCATGTACCGCCCGGCATTGGCGGTAGTGGGAGTTGGGTTCGCCACAGCCTTTTACGTTCCTTATGTCCTCCTCGACGATGTCGCCATCCCGGTGTCAGGGGGGCTGATGTTGGTCGTGGTGGCTCTGGGCGCGTGGTGGATACACAAGAGTGGGGACAATTGATCGAAGAGCAAGTTGCCCTGAATGAGACCATCCACCAGTCCACCCGGCTGCAAATAATGACCATGCTGGTCTCCCTGCCCGAGGAGGACCGCTTTGCCTACGGGTTCATTCAGCAGACCCTCGACCTGACCGGCGGAAACCTGACCACCCATCTGCGGAAGCTCGAAGACGCCGACTACCTTGTCATCACCAAGGAGTTCGTGGATTCCAAGCCGCGAACGTGGGTCCAGGCGACACCGCAGGGACGCCGGGCGTTTGCCGAATACCTGTCAAACCTGCACAAGGCGCTGAACTGGCAGCCGGGTGAATGACCGGCACGGTAGGGTGCGTTAGCTGGGCAACGGCACCGCCACATCGGGGGCGCCCCGCAGTATTGCGCCGTCCAACGTAACCAGGGGAACTCCCAGCGTGCGCGCAAGGACCACGAACTCCGCGTCGTAGGCGGTCAAACCGCACTCGAGGGCTACGTCGATGACCTGGTTGCTCGAAACGGCCGTAACGCGGTCTGCCAAATTCATCGCGGCGTCATCGCTCATGGCTTTGGCCTGATCTGAACTCAATATGCCATGGCGTACGTAGCCCAGCAGAACGTTGCGCAACTCGCTCACGAGAATGGCGGGAGCGGCCCAATCCGGATCCCGCTCGAACAGACGCGCAGCGTCGGCGGTGCGGTCACCCCCCATGAGGAGATGCGTCATGACGTTTGTGTCGACGACGATCAAGGCCGCCCTTCGTCCCGCATTTTTCGTAGATTTTCCTCGCTCAGATCCACCTGACCGATAGTCTCGTGTCGCGCCTTAATCCGTGCGAGCAGAGTTTGGGGGTCCATGGGCTCCTCGCGGACCGACGCCGACAGTCTCGCGATAATCTCTCCGTTCAGGCTGCGGTGGTTACGGATCGCGGCCGCCTTGAGTTCCCGGTGTAGCTGCTCTGGGATGCCGCGTAGCGCAAGGTTAGGCATGTCTGCCTCGTGGTTGACTAAAGTTGATACTGAAATGATATCTAAACAATACCAAACTTCCAGCCAATCAATATGAGGTGGTTAGAATCGCGGTTTGATCACCAACTAAGGCGAGGGTCGACAACCAGGACCCGTAGACGCCAAGGAGGCAAGTATGGCCGGACGCGTGGCAGGGAAGGTTGCGTTGGTAGTAGGGGGCGGACAGGCGCCCGGAGCGACCGTCGGGAATGGCAGAGCCACTGCCATCGTGTTGGCGCGGGAAGGGGCAATGGTCGTGGTCGCCGACCGTGACCTCGCCTCGGCCCAGGACACCGTCGACATGATCACTGAAGCGGGCGGCGAAGCCGTCGCAGCGCGTGTCAACGCGACCGATGAGGACTCCGTAGCCAAGCTCATCAACGACGCGGCCCGGGACCACGGCGCCCTCGACATCCTCCACAACAACGTGGGCGCCAGCCTCGCGCTCGGAGACGCAGTGGCAGTCGATCTTACGGAGGAGGCGTTCGATCTCAGCTTCGCGGTCAACCTCAAGAGTCACTGGCTTTCCTGCAAGCATGCGATCCCCGTCATGCGCAAGAAGGGCGTCGGATCGATCGTAAACATCTCGTCGCTGGCCGCGCTGGAGGCCTACCCCTATGTCGGATACAAGACGACCAAGACCGCGCTCATCGCGCTGACGCAGAACCTCGCCATGGCCCACGCCGACGCGGGCGTCAGGGTCAACGCCATCCTTCCGGGCCTGATGGACACACCGATGGCCATCGAACCGCGCGTGGCCCAGGGAGTCCCGCGGGAGCAGGTCGTTGCAATGCGAAACGCCCGCGTCCCGCTGGGAGGCCGCATGGGAACGGCCTGGGACGTGGCCAACGCAGCCCTGTTCCTACACTCCGACGAGGCGCAGTTCATCAGCGGCATCTGGCTGCCCGTCGACGGCGCCGCGTGGGCCAGCCAGGGCAAGTATTAGGAGTCGGATGCCGCCGAACACCGCATCGGGCGCGCATAATACTTCAGCGCCAACAATGTTGACTGACGAGAACCGCATCAAGTACAAGGTGTCGCTTGAGGTTGACAAGCAATTTGGTGCCTCGGTAGACAGGGAGCGGCCATGACCGGTCAAGAGTACCTAGAGGAAATACGGACCAACCTAAGATCTGGGCGCAACCAACACAGGATGGGTGAAAACATCCTTCGTGCCTTTGGGTACGTCAGACGTAGAGCTACGGCCATTGAGGAGATCAATGGAACGCTGGAACAACTTGGACTGCTAGCCCACCCTCCTATCAACTCAGAGATGCCGTTGAAGGTACCTCGCATTCGCTTCTCGCTTAGTGCTGACACTGATGCACTGGCTTCCGAGGCCGCTGATAGTCAGGACACGTTGGACTCCGGGACGTGCGACTCTCCATTGCAGGATGTCGAAGACGAAGAGGACAATCTACCTGAACCTGCTTTCAGCGTTTCCGAACTGGCGTCGGCAAATACTGCGGTCGAGTGCGTATCCCCGAATGCTTCGATCCATACTGCATACACTACGATGCTCTTGCGCAATTTTTCTCAATTGGTCGTGGCTGAACACCCGAAACCCATGCAGCAAGCCATCAAAGGCACCGTGTCGTTCCAATCGATTGCGAAGGCGATGATGAACGGCGAACCGGCGACAGTGGGCGATTGTATTGATAACGACGTGTCCTTCGCCCAAAGCGACTCTGATCTAAAAACAGTCGTCAGTCAGTTGGGTGGGAATGATGTCGTCTTGGTAATTGGGCGGCACAAGCGGCTTCAAGGAATAGTTACGGCTTGGGACTTGGCCGAAGAATTCGCCGGACTCGTCGATCCGTTCACCCGGATAGGCGAAATCGAAGACCGCCTTCAAACGGTAATTAGTAAGCGATTGGGCAAACAAAAGGTAGCTGAATTTTTTACGGAACAAGGGCTCTTGGACGAAGACTCAATCAAGGACCCAAAGGAATTGACCTTGGGAGAATTAGAAAAAGTGATGGAGTTTCCGAAGCACTGGGATGCGCTTCGACTACCCTACGACAGGAAAATTTTCATTGGTGCCTTGAGGGAGACTCGCGGCTATCGCAACCGACTCATGCACTTCAGGGACCCACTGACCGAAGCTGAGATGACGCACCTGACCAACTTCTGCGACACGGTGCGAGAGCTACAGTTGTAACGATTATTCTTGCAAAGAAAGTGGCGCCGCATGGGCCAGCCAGGGCGAGTACTAGGGACCGGCCTTCCCCCTGCGACTGCTAGGATTCGGCCAAGGCCATTCCGGCCCGGCCGACGTCGTCTGGCCTACCACTTCCAGCGGAGGTCCCAATTTGCTCAGTCAAGTACACGATCACATCGTCAGCGAACTCGGAGAGAGCAGCCGCACGGATGTCATCTTCGTGCTCACCGCCATCGTGTTCAACCTGATAGTGCTCGCCATCAACTCCGGCTTGTCCCTCGCCGCCACGGAAGAAGACTCGACTACCACATACGACCTGGTGCTGACCGTATTCGTCATTTTGACGGTGCTCGTGAACATCATCGCGGTTGCGGGACTGATCATGGGCCGGCGCACCCGAAGCACCCTCCTCGGCGGCCTGGTCGCCATGTATCGCGACAACGACGTCGACAAGTACTACGATCCGTCCCTGATCTCCAACTACCGGGTCCGTTACCTACTCTTCACCGGCGCGATCGTCACCCTGGCACTCACGGCGATTGTCGTCCCTCTGATCATTCGGTTTACGAATACAGCCTGACACACGCCGTGCGTCAGTTACAGGCGTAAATCGGTTTCGTTCGTCGGAACAAACGTCGCGGACCGGGCGTCTTTATTCATGAGCCAAGATGAAGTAGGGACGCTCTCATGGTAAAGATGCTCAAAGCTACTCTCACCGCTGTTGCGCTTCTGGCGCTTGCAATCGCGTGCGGCAACAATGGGGACTCCCAGTTTGCACAATCTGACATTGCCACCCCGGTAACAAACCCAATCGAACCCGATAGCGCCACGCCTGCGGCAAAACCTGCAGTAACCGAGAGCGCAACGCCGGGGACCGCTCCTGTGGAAACCGACAGCGCCACGCCTGTCACCACGATTGCTGAAGCCGACAGCCCAACACCTACGCCCAAGGTTATCTGGGTGGTCCCATGGCCAGAAAAATGGCCCGTCCCACCGTTGCCGGTCATGTGGCTGGAGCACGAGAGCGGGCCGACCCGAGGGTCTCCTCATGCGTACTGCTGGCAGTTCGAGGACCCGTCTGACCGTGTCTGCGAGGAGTACACCATCTGGTCAGGAGTCCGTGAATACCCGGAGGTGGTTCCCGGATCGCATATCCCCATCAGAATCGACGCCGACGCAAGGCCGTCCAAAGTGTTCGCCCAGGTTTTCACACGGCCGGGCACGATCATGGTGGGTGGTTTGTGGCGGCTATCCACGGTTGCTCCGGGGCTCGACTTGGCGGATGTTGGTCCCGGCGTCTACAACGTCCGCATCATCGGCCATTGGGAGGACAACAGGGTCTCCCACGAGTTTGGCCTGAGCGTTCCCGGCTCCGTGAAGTTGATGAGTGAGTGCAGTCAGACCGTAAGAGACGCCGACCCGATCCTGGCGCTGGAATCACTCGACGACCGCCGGCGCACGGCCCCGGACAGTTCCAACAGCGGCGGTTGCAGCTTCAACAAGCCAATTGCCCACGTCACGTTGACGTTGCAAAACAACGATTTCGGGCCCTACACGGAGACGTTCCACATCGATCCGCCGTCAGTCAGCGTCTCGTTTCCACTCAGGGAGGGCCGGACCTCGGAAAGATCCGGTGATCCGCTCCCACCCGGTCAATACTCTCGCCAAATGGTCGTTGCAGCAGAGGACGGAGAGGAACTGGAAATCCGCTGGGCTTCCCCTGATCTCGTCATCCTGGCCGACCCTTGAGTCCGGCCCGTCAATGGGCATTCAGGCCCGTGATTCCCCGTCGGCCAACGGTTGATCACGTCAATGCCGCATCCCTCGAAGTCGTTTACGTCCCTCGTGGCAACAACCGCCCCGAGTGAGCGGGCGATCGCCGCAATCTGGCGATCGGCAACGCTGATGGGACGCCCGGCGGCGCGGCGCGCTGCTGCAATTGCGGCGTCGGACCTGGCCGCAAAACTGTTAAAAGGGATTACGCGCCCATCTAAATCCTCTCGAAGCATCTCCTCGATTTCGTAAAGAAGGATGTCCCGGCGACGACCCTCCGGCATGACCTCTGCCCCGTAACGCAACTCAGCTTCGGTAATGGCCGAGACGTGCAGTTCCGGTGCTGTTTGCCGTGCCGCCCAGTCCAAAACTCCGGAATCTGGACTGGGACGCATCAACTCCGAAACGACATTGGCGTCAAGGACGATCACTTCCAACGCCTCAGTCGAACGTCGGCGGATCGCGCATCGGTTCTCGCGGCGGAATGTCTAACTCCGCGCCGCCGTAGCGCGCGAATCGTTAGTGGATCGCCGTCACGAGATTCTTGGTTGGCGCGGCCGGAGTAGGCCAGCGGGTCCGGGGAATCGGACATTTAAGTTGTCTTGTCGACTCCGGTCACCGATTCCTGACGGTATCGAGTCTCGAAAAATCGGTCCCCGGAGTCTCGGACCAGTCGTCCTTTGTCACCCCGTCGTAGTCGAATCGCACAACTCCGTCCTTGATCGTGAGTTGATTGATGAGCCTGCCGTCCGTTTTCATGATCCGGTATCCGGTTGGCCCGCAATCACTCAGGCCCGTTGGACGCCGGACGTACTCGAGGACTGCAACGTCTGCCGGCGCGCCGGGCGTCAGCGTGCCCAACTCGGGATGGCCAATCTTCCTCGCAGGTGCGGCCGTCGACTTCTCAACTATGTCCCGCATCGACATTCCGATCGCCCGGAACTTTGACATTACCTCCGTCATGTTCGCTCGTGACGTGTGCAGGCTCATGCGGTGCAGGTCGGTCGAGATCGTGTCAGGGGGAAACCCCTGCTGGAGGGCGGGCAGCGCCATCGAGAAGGAGAAACTGTTGTTGCCGTGCCCCACGTCGAACGTCACCCCGCGCTCACGCGCCTCCCGGTAGTGCGGCTTGACCTTGCCGTCATTGCCGATCATGGGCTGGCTGTAAGCGAAACAGTGGGTGACGCCGTCGCCTGGCCGCATATGTTCGAGCATCATCTGGCCGAAGGTACGGCTGGGCAGCGGGTTCTGGTCGACGAGACAGAAGGTGCCGGTTAACTCGGCCGCCCTGACGCCGCGGTCTATCGATTCCCAGCCGCGTCCCCGGAAATGCGCCACCTTGACGCCGACCAGGACGTCACTGCGCCGCATGATGGTCTCGGCCGTCAGCTCCGCGTCCATGTCGGATATGTCCTGCTCGGCTGGGGACTGCATGCCTCGTCCCACTATGTTGAGCAGGCCGAAGACTCGCACATCCGTCTTCTGCACGACATTCTTGTCAAACTCGTCGAACGTGCGCCAACCGGACCCGCCGCAGTCCACCATCGTCGTCACGCCGTTCGGAAAACACATTTCGTCCGGAAACATGCTCAATTCGAACCCGGTGCAGTGCGCGTGCAGGTCTATCAGGCCGGGAGTCACGTACCAACCGTCGACGCGTGCGACGCGCCGGGCGTAAGACTCCGGTATGGCGCCCTCGACAGCGCCGATGCTGCGTCCGGAGATGCCCACGTCCCGCGGCCCGTCAATGTCATTCGCCGGGTCGATTACGTGGCCGCCCTTGAGCAGCAGGTCATACTTGGCCAAGGTCCTCTTACTCCAATGGACGAGTCGCGACTTGCTTCAAATCGCTGGACGAGCGCTCGCCCGTGGAATTAAACGCCCAGCGTATTTTCAGGCGACCTGGCGAAGACGCGGGTCGAAGTGGTCCCTGAGCCAGTCACCCAGGAAATTGAACGCCATCACGGTAAAGAAGATCGCGACACCCGGCAGGATTGCGATCCACCAACTGGTCAGCAGGAATTGCTGGCCTTCGGCAATCATGTTGCCCCACGTAGGCGTGGACGCCGGCACGCCTACACCCAGGAAACTGAGGCCGGCCTCGGCAATAATCAACTGTCCTGTCCGCAAAGTGGTGACCACGATCACGATGTGCAAGACGTGAGGCAACAGGTGCCGCAGGATAATCCTCAGGTGGGTTGCCCCCGACACCTTGGCCAGGGCCACGTAGTCCAGGGTCTTCAATGACAAGACTTCTCCGCGGATATTGCGGGCGCCCGTTGACCACGAAGAAACCGCCAGGAGCCAGATAACGGTGGGCAGGCTGGAACCCAGGCTCACCGCCACGACCAGTACGAGCAGTAAGAAGGGCAACGCGAGCCACAGGTCCACGGCTCGCATAAGGACCTCGTCCATCCAGCCGCCAAAGTAGCCGGCAATTAGACCGGTCGTCGTTCCTGCAATCACTCCGACTGAAACGGCGATGCCGGCGACCATCAGCGATATCCGCGCTCCGTAGAGGATGCGGCTGAAAATGTCTCGCCCCAGGTGGTCGGTACCCAATGGATGGCTCGCCACGCCTTCGGAATTCCATATCGGCGGGATCTCCCGGTCGTCCAGTATCCGTTTGCCGGGGTCGTACGGTGACAGGAACGGCGCAAACACCGCTCCAGTCGCAAGCAGGACAAGAATAACCGTGGCGATTACCGGATATCGCCTCATGAACGTCAACGTCCTGAACGGCCATGAGAACACGCCCGAAGGCTGGCGGAGAGTGTCGGCGGCTACGACCATGACCTCACTACGTGTACTTGATCCGCGGATCGATGATCGCGTACGCCATGTCTGCAAGGAAATTCAACCCGACGTACATCACCCCGAACATCAGCGTCACCCCGGCTAGAACGGGAAAGTCGTTGTCGATCGAAGCCTGGACTGCGAGTCGCCCAAGTCCCGGCCAGGCGAATATGGTCTCAACAAACACCGCTCCGGTAATGAAAGCGGCAAAAACCAGGGCGGAAGTTGTAATTGGCTGGATGAGCGCGTTGCGCAGCGCGTGCTTCCAGATGATCTTCCATTGGCCTACACCCTTGGCGCGACCCAGCTTCACGTATTCCGAATCCAGCACTTCCAACATGGAAGAGCGCGTCAGGCGGAGATACGTCGCCCATGGGTCGAAAGCCAGGACCGCTGTCGGGAGTACAAAATACCTGGCCTGTTCCCACAACGATCCACCCCCCTTTGTGGCGGTTGGCAACAGGCCTAGCCAGACCGCAAAAATCAATATCAGGACAATTGCAAGCCAGAAGGCGGGGGTAGCTTGGCCTATGAGCGCGATCAAGCGCCCAAAATAGTCCCAGACAGATCCACGCCTGACCGCCGACAATACTCCAAGCGGGATTCCGATGGCAGTGGAAAAAAACCAGGCGACTATTCCAAGTTGAAGGGTCGCCGGCAGCTTCTCTCTGATAATCCGAGTGACCGGCCGATCGGCGCCTATGCTCCTGCCGAGGTCCCCCCTCACTAGTCGGCTCACCCAGATGCCGTACTGAACGATCAAGGGCCGGTCAAGGCCCCACTTGACCTTTAGCTTTTCGACTGTCGCCTCGTTCAGTCCGTAGGCTTCCGCGCGTATGAACACGAGAAGCGGGTCGGGGCCCAGGCGTGACAGTATGAAGACGAGCATAGTCACGCCCCATAGCGTGACTAGTGCGAGTAGCGCCCTTCGGATGAGGAAATCACGCATCTAGGTTGGTCGTCTTTCCTCGGGCAACACACCCACGCCAACGGCCTTTCGCCCACCTGACCGGGATGGTCGGAACGCACGACTATCGAGGGCGCCCGGCAGGACCTCGGTTGGGTCCTGCCGGCGAGATCTGCTGCAAGCAGATGCCGGGCTCGCAAGAGCCCGGCATCTGTTCGTCTGCCTACTTGGGTTCGATGTTCTCAGGCGTGTTGAAGCGGAGCCTGAGTCCTCTCTCCATGGGCCAGGAGAGCGAGTTGGGGTTCAGGGTCACCCGAAGGGGCTGAGCCACCGTACCGGCCGAGGTCACCCATTCGTGCAGGTAATCGGCAAGCGCGTTGTTCAACTCAATCCGCTTCTGCCTGTCCGGCTCGGCGGAGACCTTCTGGAACGTCTCGGTGATGAACGGAATCTCGATCGAGTTACTCTTGCCGCCCCTTGCGAGCGCGCTCGCCTGGCTTTCACGCGGCCAGTCCCATGGCGACGCGGCGCGGCAACCTACCGCACACCCGTCGATGTAAGGGGCCGTAGCCGACTTGGCCACCAGGTTGGGACGCCACACCGCGTATGCGTAGTGGAGCACCTCTACCTTGATCCCAATGTCTTCCCAGAACGCTGCTACTGCGTCACCGATGCCGGACCAGGACCTGTGGAGCTCCCAGGAGTACATGGGGGCTTCGAACCGGATCCCGTCATCGTCTCTCGGATAACCGGCCTGGTCGAGGAGGGCTTCCGCCCTTGCCGGGTCGTATTCGACCTTCCACTTGTCATCCCAGTTCGGGTTGTTGATGTCGAAGTACGAGTTGTATACGGGCCATCCGAGCCCACCAAACACTACCTCATTGACCTTGTCGCGGTCGATCGCGACGGACATGGCCAGTCGCACCAGGCGTGCCTGTTCCATGTCGGTCATCCCGGGTGGGTTGTTGTCCCGCGGCTCGCGTGCGATGCCGGGGTTCCCAATCCAGGGTATGTCGTGGACGACTGTGTTTATCTCGAGTTTTTCGCCGGTGGTTGGATGGAACTCCTCCCACAGGTTTCCGGCGAACATCATCGACCACATGTTGGCCACGCCAGGGGTTGCCGTGGTCATCCCGTTGCGTTGCATTTCCGGAATGTTGCGCAAGCCGATGTCCGCAATGTCGGCCTCACCAGTCCTCAACATGGCCTGTCGCACCGTCTCGTCCGGTACCGCAATGTTGGTGATTTTTGAGACCTGGGCCGTCTTGCGCCAGTGGCTGTCCAACGCCTCGACAACTACGCGGTCGCCGCGGACCCACTCGGTCATCATGAACGGGCCGGTGCCCACTATGTTGTCCGAGTTCCAGTCCTGGCCCATCTCGTCGAAAGCACGCTTGCTTACGATGCTGGCGGTCAGGCCGTCCTGACCAAAGAACCAGGTCTGCCACCTGGGGTCAAACGCCGGCCAATTGATCTTGACGGTGTAATCGTCGATCTTCTCCAACGGGACCAGGCCAAGGAAGCCGGCCCAGGAACCGCTGCCGTCCGTAATGCTGACCAGTCCAGAGCCGTGCTCTTCAGACGTGTTCGGGTTCGTGTCGTTGAAACTCCAGACTACGTCATCGGCGCTCAACTCGCCGAAGTCACCATGGTGCGTGTGGAACGGGACGCCCTCTCTGATCTTCACGTTTGCGGAAAGGGCGTCGTCCGCCAATACCCACGACTCAGCGATCAGCGGCGTGGCGGAATCCTCGTTCGTGGGCTTCCAGAGACTCTCGGTCACGCTGAACGCTTTCGAATTGCAGCACAGGCCGGCTGCGTTGAACCCGGCGCCTATAGAGCCCGAAACTGCGGCGCTGGCAAACACGACCTCGCCGCTGGGGTTCTTCGACTGCGGCGCCGGTTGGGCGGCCGGAACGGGTGTAGGAGTAGGTGGAAGCATGGGAGCCGGGGTCACCTCGACAACCTTTTCAACTACAACCGTCTCGACTACTTTTACGGTTTCGCCCTTCACCACTCTTTCAACAACTACTGTCTCAATGACAGTCTCGGTACGGGTTACCGGCTTCTCAACCACCACCGTTTCGACTACTCGAACGGTCTCGCCCGCAACCTCTTTTTCTACAACAACGGTTTCGACCTTTGTTTCGATTTGAGTTACAGGCCTGTCGACTATGACAGTCTCAACGACTGTGACCGTCTGGGTTTCGCCTCCGCAGGCGATACCAACGGCCACAACGCCGGCGATGACAGCCAGCAACAAGTATTTCCACGTTGGCCTGGTGTGTAGCATCAGGCATCCTCCTAAATTGTTCCTGCCTCGTTCGAACGCGCCACCTATGAGCGCGGTTGGCGGGCGAAGCTGAAATCGACCAAGCCGCGTCGACCCGGTCTGGTTGTCGTCCCCAGCCGAAAGAATCAGATGGTGCGAGAGACTATAAGCGCCAGTCCCTAAAGTCAAATTGTCGCGAGACATGCGGGCTGGCACTTCGAAGCATGTCGGTTTGTGTCCTGTTGCCGACGCAAACGTCATCCCAGGATCGTCGCATGCACAAGCGCCCACTTAGCCGGGCGCGGCTCCAGCATCTGCCCATCCGAATTCCCGCGAGGGAGAGAAAGCAAAAAACGGCCGACCGGTGCTGAACGCACCGGCCGACCGCCTATAAGCGCTAGTGGCTTTTGGTTCTGACTACTGGGGTCGCCAGGAGTTGAACACGTTGAAGGGCTGGCCTCGGAACTTCTTCACACCCTCGATCTCAGCCCTGTAAGCAGCGGCTCCGTAAGTGTCGCCAAACGAGAGGTAAGGAATGTCATTCCAGAACACCTCTTGCATGTTTACGACAAGCTGGAGCTGCTCATCAGCCGACGTGGCTCGCGCCAGTTGCTGCATCAACGCAGTCATTCGGCCGGACTCGTCCTGGTACTTGTTCCAGTACTTGTTCTTGGCCAATGAGCTGTTGAGCAGCGGGTTGGTACCCCAGGCGCCGCCGCCAGCAGTGTGGAACACGTCCCACAGTTCCGGCTTCTCACGCCAGTTGGTCTGCGTCGCCCAGTCGGTCACCTTGAACTCAACATCGAAGCCGATTTCTTCCAGCGTCTGGCGGGAAATCTCCGCCGGGCCGGCGAATCGCGGCCGGTCTGCGGCCTGCAGCACGATGATGGGGGCGCCAACCAGACCCTTGTCCTCGACGATCTTCTTGGCTCGGTCGAGGCCGGTCAGGCCGTCTGAGCCTACTTCGTCGCGGGCGTTGTAGATGTCATCGGAGAAGTCATCGAATCCGCCCCACTTGTTGCCTCCGCACACCATCATCGAGGGGCAGAGGTCCCAGAAACGCTCGTCACCAACAGCCGCCCGGAGAGCGTCCTCGACCGGGTAGGCCATGGCGAACGCACGCCGGATCTCTGCGTCGGCGAGAGGCCCGTCCACGTTGTCGAGCCAGGCGCCGTCACGGGTGGAGTTGTTGGTGAAGATCTGGACCACCAGGTTCGAGTCCGCAGCAAGCGTGTCTACGAAGTCGCTGGGGATCTCGCCGTCAATCACGTCGATCTCACCGGTCCGCAGCGCCGCGATGCGGGCGTTGGTGTCCGGCACGACCACGTAGTCGACTGTGTCGAAGTACGCGATCTTCTCACCGCTCATGAACGAGAACTCGCCTGAGACCGGCTTGTACCCGTCAAACCGCTCGACCAACAAGTGGTCGCCGGGTACCCACTCGGCGTACTGGTAAGGACCGGTGCCGATCAGCACGTTCGCGCCGTCCGCTGCCGGCACGTTGTACATCTCGGGCGGCATGATGTACGGGTAGTACCCGCCGATTCGCGCCATTCCCTCGAGCACCAGGGCCGTGGGTTCGATCATGTCGATCTGGAAAGTCAGATCGCCAGTCGGGTAGATGTCGTCGATGAAGCCGAAGATGAGCGAGCCGTAGTTGTCTCGTTCCGCCCACCTCGTCCAGGAGTTGACGGCGTGCTCGGCCGTGACCGGCACTCCGTTGTGGAACATCAGGTCGTCACGCAGCTTGAAGGTCCACGTCGAGCCGTCTGAACTGGTCTCCCAGGTGTCGATCAACAAGGGCTGCGCCTGGAGCGCTTCGTTGTAGGCAAACAGGAATTCCTGCACCGCATAGGCAATCGTGTTTGCCGTGGTGCCGGTGGTCCTGTGAACGTCAAGAGTGGAGATCGCAGCGCCGAGGGTCACGGTCAGGTTGCCGCCGTACCTCTCGGGGTCCTTCGGCTCCATCTTGTCCATCTTGTCAGGCACAGCCGTGACCTCGACCTGGACGACCTTCTCAACCACAACGGTCTCGACGACCTTCTCGGTCTGGGTGACAGGCTTTTCGACAACCACGGTCTCGACGACCTTGACGGTCTCGCCCTTGACCTGCTTCTCGACGACGACCGTCTCGACGACCTTCTCGACCTGGGTCACCTGCTCCTTGACGATGACGGTCTCAACAACCGTGACCGTCTTGGTCTCGCCTCCACAGGCCACAACCGCGACCGCAGCAGCGGCGACGACCATCAGCCATAAATATTTCCATCTCAACCTGGCGTATCGCATCAGGCATCCTCCGTACTCAATCCTGCTTCGATTGGTCGCACACACTCGGCGCGATTTGGCGGGCGAAGCTGAATTTGAAAACCGGCTCACTTGGACCCGGTCAAGTTGCCCTCCCCAACCTGAGGGTTTAGCCAACGTGTGAGACTATATTCGCGCGCGCCCAAAGTCAAATTTGCAGGATGCGAATATGCCCGTGTGACAAAGTTCTGCGCCCACCGGGCGACCGGTGTATTCTGCAAGTACACCCGTCAGTGTCATCCCAGGTGTTCCAGGACGGCGCGAACCGGAATTGACTTCCGGTTCGCGGTTATATCGAATGCCCGTCTGCGCGGCGAAACGGTACGGGTCCGCAACGTTTCTCTACTTTTTGATCATGTCGAATTGTTCGAACGCGCCGTCCAGAATGGGGTACGGGTCAATGCCCATCCAGCGGTCCAGCACCGTGGAGTACAGGCCCCGGAAGTCGTTGTTGTACGCCATGTCGCCCTCGACCTGGTCAAGGGGATCCAGCGACGGGTACTCGCCGTAGAACCCGCCCTTCACCGGGCCGCCCATGACGAACGCAACGCCGCCCGAACCGTGGTCCGTGCCCGAGCCGTTGTCGTTGATCCGACGCCCGAACTCGGAGAACACCAGCACCACCGCGTCGTTCTCGCGCCCGTGCTCCGCCAGGTCGGCGAAGAAGTCGCCAACGGCCGTCGACAGCTCTTCCATCAGCTTGGCGTGGTTCGCAAGCTCGCCGGCGTGCGTGTCGTAGCTGCCGTGCTGCGTGTAGAACACGCGCGTCCCCACGTCGGCGAACATCACCTGCGCCGCGTCGCGCAGGGCGTTGCCTATCGGACTGTCGGCGTACTCGATCGACGACTTGTACTTGCGCGGCGCCGTCCGGAGAATGTCGGCGCCAAGGTACGCGCTCATGCCCGTCTCGCCGATGGCCTCCAGGATGGCGTCACGCCCATCGGCGGGCCCGTACATGCGCGTGAAGATGTCCAGCGCCAGTTCGCGCGTGGGCGCGTCCGTTATATCGGGCATCAGCCCGTAGGTCGCCAGGTTCCCCACCGACGCCACCGGCACGCCCTTGCAGTGCAGGGCCCGCGGCAGGCCGCGCCCGAAGTTCACGCCGGCGATGACGTTCTCGTGCTCGGGGTCGATCTCGCGGATCGTCCGTCCCAGCCAGCCGTTCGGGGCGATCTCCACCGTCTCGGCCGTGTGCCAGATGTCCATCGACCGGAAGTGCGACCTGTTCGGCTTCGGATACCCGATGCCGTTGACGATCGCCACCTTGCCGTCGTCCCACAGGTTCTTGATCGGGCCCAGGTTGGGATGCAGGCCCAGCTTGCCGTTCAGGTCTATGACCTCGTTCTCGGTCAGGCAGATCGCCTTCCGGGAGTCCTGGTATATGCCGTTCGTATATGGAACGACGGTGTTCATGGCGTCGTTGCCGCCGGTCAACTGGATAACCACCAGTGACGGGTCACGCTGGGCTGTCATAGTCATTGTCGGTACCTCCTCGGCACGGGCGGGTGTTCAGTCGCTCGCCGACATGAGCGGCGTGAAACATCCGCATGGGAAGCGTATAGCCCTTCTCGGCATTTCCGCTATCCCTGTTTCCAATTTCCTCTCGGCTTGCGAAAGCTCCTCTTAGAGAGTGTCTAAAAACCTTCCGTTCACCCTGAGCCTGTCGAAGGACCCCCGCCGTTCACCCTGAGCCCGTCGAAGGGTCGTCATGGTTCGACAAGCTCACCACGAACGGTTTCCGAAAGCTCACCACGAACGTTTTTGACGACTTATTAGACACCCTCTTAGCTGGACTTTATAACGTCGAAGACCTGCAAACGGTGGCGGACCGTGTCCACCACGTAGACCAGGCCGGAGACCAGTCTCACGCAAGACGGCCCCCAGAAGTACTTCTCTATGTGCGAAGACTCCTCGTGCGGGTCTCCGCCGAACAGTTCGGTCGGGATATCCAGGTTCGAACGGGCTCTCGCCGCCGCCTCCTCCACGTTGGTGTCCAGGAACGCCTGCGCCCACTTCGACACCGTCGCCTGCCCGCGCAGCGACTGCACGAACCCGCCGTCCGGGTCCAGCACCTGCAGCCGGTGGTTGCCCCAGTCCGCCACGTACACATACCCGTCTTCATCCAGGCACGCGCTCGACGGCCGGTGTAGCTCGCCCTGGCCCCGGCCCGGCGCGCCGTAAGACGCCACGAACTCGCCGTCCGGCGTCAGCTTCTGCACGCGGTCGTTCCCCCAGTCGGCAACCAGGACGTCGCCGTCCGGGCAGTTGGAGATCCCCCACGGAAAGTTGAACTGCCCCTCGCCGGCGCCGGCCTCGCCAAATTTTCCAAGGTACTCGCCGTCGCCCGTGAAACGCTGGATGCGGTTATTCCGGTGGTCCGCCACCAGCAACTCGTCCGCCGCGTTGACCGCCAGTCCGTTGGGCCCATCCAGTTGCCCGGCCCCGGCGCCCGCGTCGCCCCAGCGCGCGATGAAGTCGCCGCCGGTGGACATCACGGACACCTGGTTCAGGTAGTCGTCGCTGATGTACAGCCGCTGTGCGCTGTCTATCGATATGGAGTTCGGCCACATGAACTGCCCATGCGCCTCGCCGAACTCACCGAAAATCCCGTAGTACTCCTCTTCCAGGTCCATGATCGTGATGCGCACGCCCCGCTTGTCGGCGTCCGATGACCGGTTCAGAACGTAGAAACGGTCGTCATTTCCCACCGCGAAGTCCACGGGGTAGTACAGCCCGCGGCCGAACATCGCCGTCACGCCTATCGTGCGGTTGTATGCCAGCCGCCCGGTTTTTACTTGTGTCTCGGCCAGTGTCATTGTCTTTGGCGTTGCTTTATCCCCAACGGGCGCCCACAAGTGACGCCCCTACAGGTGGATTGCCTATGTCATTCCAGGCGTAGCCCTCTGTCATCCCCGTAGGGGTGGGTCTCAGAGAGTGTCCAAAAACCTTCCGTTCACCCTGAGCCTGTCGAAGGGTCAAGGCGCTGTTCATGGTTCGACAGGCTCACCACGAACGGTTTCCGACGACTTATTAGACACCCTCTTAGCTTTTTTGCTCTGGATATTTGAGTCATTGCCCTCACCCCAACCCTCTCCCACGGGGAGAGGGGGAAGTGGAAGGTGTCCGTCTACGCCCGCTGGAACTCCGGCGCCGCCGCGGCAAGTTTCAGCGCGTGCGCCGCACGTTCCTCCGGGCTCCTGCTGCTCACACCGCCCATGTCGTCGCTCCGTTCTACGAACTCCACCAGCGACGACCGCGTCTCGTCGGTCACCGCCGTCAGCGATAGCTGGTCCAGCGCCCGCTCCACAAGCTCCGCCGGACCCAGGCTGCCGTTGCCGTCCGAGAGGACGTTGTCCACCATGTCCCGCACGCCGGGGCTCTCGAGATTCCCCAGCCGCTCCGACGCGAAGTTCACCCGCTCCACCAGCGCGCCCGAGTCGATCCACTCCGTGCCCCAGTGCCAGCCCTCGACCGACGGCGGGTTGAGCAGGTGCTGCCCCATGAACCAGGACTGCATGTGCGTGGGGATCATTTCTTCCCGCGGCCGCTGGAACTCGCCGGTCAGCTTCAGCACGCCGGCCAGCAGCTCCGCCGGGCTCTTCACCCGTTCGTATCGCACCTCCGCCGCCTTGAAGAAGTCGGAGTTGAACAGCACGCGCAGCATCTCCCTGATGTTGTACCCGCTGTCGAAGTACGCCTGCGATAGCTCCTCGATCGCATCGAGGTCTCTTGGCGGCTTGTACGGCCACTCCGGCACCGGCGCCTCGTCGGCCACGAAGAAGCTGTACATGTGGCGCGAGATGAACCGCGCCGTGGCGGGTTGCTCGCAGATGATGTCGATTATGTCTTCGCCGTTGAAGTTGCCGGTGCGCCCCAGGAACGTCTTCTCGCCGTCGTCGTGGTCCTCGGGGACGTACTCGAAGTGCATCGAGAGACGACCGTACGGCCAGATCGAGTCACGCATCGACTTCAGGGTCATGTACTCCTTGTTGCCGATGGTCCAGCCGGTGAAGGCGCGTGAGGCCTCCTTGATGTCCTCCTCGGTGTAGTTGCCGACGCCCAGGGAGAACAGCTCGAGGAGCTCGCGACCGTAGTTCTCGTTGATCGCGCCGTTGTGGTTCTCGCAGTTGTCCAGCCAGATGATCATGGCCGGGTCCTTCGACAGCTCGATCAGCAGCTCGCGGAAGCTGCCCATGCCGTGCCGGGAGAACATCCGTATCTGGTCGTGCAGTACCTTTCCGTTTGCCAGCTTGGCGTAGCCCGTGGCGAAGATGCCGTGCCAGAACAGCGCCACCTTCTCCCGCAGGGGCGCGTCGGTGGAGATCATGCGGTACATCCAGCTTGCGCCGGCGCCGATGCCCATCATGCCCATGTGATCGGGGTGATACCGCCGTATCAGGTCCGTCGACATATGGTTCGGGCCATCCGTTTCCAGCAGCCGTTCCACCGTCGCCTCATACCCCTGCGCTGCCAGCGCATCCAACTCGTCGCGAGAAACGCCGAAACCGGCCCTTCGCATCAGGTGTGCCATCAAATCAATCTGCTGTGTCGTCATCGCGTACCGCCTGCGCCGAATAAACGAAAAATCCCAAGTTCGCGCCATCTTATCAACAGCGGAACCCGCGTGCACGCGAGAATCGCCCGCACCTCACTATTAACTACACACGCACGCGCGCGACGGGGGGGCGGGGCGTGCCCACATACACCCATACCACCAACAACCCCTGGATCCCCGATCGGAGTCGGGGAAGACGAGGTGTAGAGCCGGGGAAGACGGTTAGAAGCGCCGCACACCCTCCATTGGTCCAGCCGCACACTCCATTCGTCTTGCCGCACCCTCCTCTCGCCCTGCCGCACCCCCTCTATTCGTCTTGCCGGACTCCGGTCCGGTACCAAGGGGACGGGCCCAGCTATATCCACACACACCCATACCACCAACAACCCCTGGATCCCCGATCGGAGTCGGGGAAGACGAGGTGTAGAGCCGGGGAAGACGAGTGGCCGACTCAGGGAGGACGAGTGGCCGACACGGAGAAGACGAGGTGTAAAGTCGGGGTTGGAGCCTGCCCCGTACTCGATACGGGGGTGAGGGCCAATCGACAACCTCCTCCCTCTACATACCGGACTCCCAGCCCGTACGGGTACACCCGATACCCACGGCGGGGACAGGCGGCGCGGCTCCCCCGCAGCCCACTACCCTCCCACATCACACCACACCCCCTTGCCCCACTCCTGTAAACTGACCCACGATCCCGAACAATTTGGGGGAACTACCACTATCGTCACTCCCGTGAAAACGGGAAACCCCCACTATCGTCATTCCCGTGAAAACGGGAATCTGTGGGGCCGGGGGAAGGTGGGCGCGTGGGCCGTTCCAAACGACCCTCTACCGCAGCCAATATGTATTGACACCAACTCTGGCGAACGGTAAATTCCCTATGTTGCGCGATTCAGGGATGGAAGAATCGCGCCATCCGAAGATTGCTGAATTGAGGAAGTTCATGTTGAATCGGCCGTCAAAAGCAGTAATGGCACCTGTCGCGGAGGGTCTCGGCGCGCTTGCAGCCCCCCTCATGCAGCCATTCGTCTCGCGTGATGTGGGATATTTGCAAGTGGAAAGCGGCCAAAAATCCCGCAAAGTGAGGAATCTCATGCTTCAGAGTCCCTTCAAGTCGATGCTAGCCCGAACAGCAATCTTTGCTCTCCTGCTCGCGTTGGCCATCTCGTTCGTCACCGTGGGCCTCGCCCCTTCGGCAACTGCCCAGCAGGCGAATGACGACCCGTGTGAAGCGAACAGCGATGGCACGGAAGTTACTTGTGACTACGACGAGGAAGGCACGGACCCTGTGGCCAACTTCAGCGCCATGGACCCCGAGGGCGAAAGCATCACCTGGTCTCTCGCCGGCCCCGACGCGGCCGACTTCGACATCACGGGCGGCGTCCTGTCCTTCAAGAAGTCTCCCAGCTTCGAGTCGCCGTCGGACAGAGAGTGGGACGCAAACGGTGACGGCACAACTGATGCCGACGAAGGCGAAGCCGACAACAACTACCAGGTAATGGTGGTCGCAACGGAAGTGCGCCCGCCGGGGTCCCTCGAACTGGCACAGTTCAACGACATCGATGTCACGGTGTCCGTCAAGAACATCGAGGAGGAGCCCACGCTGACCCTCGACCGTCTCCAGGTGCGTGCCAGCGCGACTGCGGATGACGCGACGGGCGGAACCCCCGTGACAGCCACCCTGACCGATCCTGACAATGCCACCGGCATTGCATACACGTGGTTTGTGCCGAAGACGAACAGGCCCGACCTGGATGACGAAGACCACTGGCGCCCGGCCAACGGCGTTCTCTCTGGCGATGGCGATGGCAACAGGACCTTCCGCCCGGTCTCAGCAAACGCCGGCAAGGTACTGCGCGTGGTTGCGACTTACACCGACGGGTTCGGTGATGAAAACGATAAAGCGTACGCCAGGATGGTTCACGCCATAGCTGACCCGCGTGCTACTACTGACAACAACGCTCCCTCATTCCCCGCCGGCACGCCCACATCGTTTACCGTGGCAGAGCACGCTGCCGTCGGCACGGTCATCGGCACGGTAAGAGGTGCGGATGTCGACACCAGTGACATCCTGACCCACAGCCTGACCGCCACGACGGGCACTGTGAACGTGGGCAAGTTCTCAATTGACCAGGCGACGGGACGGATCACGGTCGCGGACAAGCTGGACTTTGAGACTGCTCCTGATGCCACCGTCACCGGCCGGACAGGCAAGGACTACACGTTCACCGTCACGGTGCGCGACCCTTCGGGTGCCGTTCCCGCGGATGTTGCCGACCGAATTTCAGGTGGCGCCATCACCATTCTGGTCAAGGTGACTGACCAGAACGATGCGCCGGGCAAGGCCACGGTGGGCGCATCGACGAACACGGCTCGCGCTCCCAAATCGGTGGAAGGGTCGACCTACACGGTCGATGAGAATCACGCCGTGGAGGACGTCCCGGAAGACGACACAACGACGGAAATCGAATTGAGGACCGCCGTCGTAATAGCGACGTTCGGGGTAGCCGACGATCCGGCAACCGACATGGACGGAGGAACTTCCACTACTGACGGAGACCCCGCCAGCACGCTCAAGTTGACGGCAGAGGGTCCCGACGGTGGTCTCTTCAACCTGACCAACACTGCCGACTTCGACGGCCTCGATACCGACACGATATACGACCTCATGTTCAAGGAGGAGCCGAACTACGAGTCCCCGGCCGACGCGGACGGGAACAACATGTACCACGTGACGATCGTCGTCACTGACAATGAGGGCGCCAGCAGTTCGCTGCCCATCGTCATCATGGTCGATAACGTAGAAGAGGAAGGCAGCGTCAGTTTCTCGACCACCCAGCCGGCGATCGGAGAGGCGATCACGGCCACGCTCACAGACCCAGACATGAGAATTGTCGAGGTCGTGTGGCAGTGGGGTCGCGCCGATGTACCAGGCGGTCCCTTCCTACCCATCCAGGGCGCCACGTCTGACACGTACACGCCCATAATGTCGGTCGATGACGACCCGGTTACATCCGAGAATGAAGGTGTTGACGGTGACGAGGGCATGTACCTCGAGGTCACGGTCAAGTACGCTGACAACGCTTCAGATGCCGAGGACGACCCTGATGCCACTCCCGATCCGCTGGTGAGGACGAGAACCATCATGGAGGTGACTGAAAACGCGGTGCGCGCTGCGCCCGAAGTTAACCAGAAGCCAGTGTTCGAGTCCGGCATCACGCGGGAGGTCCCTGAGACCGCCGAAGCGGGCGACAACGTCGGCGCCCCGGTCAAGGCTACCGACCCAGACGTGGGCGACGACCTGTCGTACACCATCTCCGGCGGTGCCGACATGGGTGCGTTCGAGATAACGGCCGCCAACAGGAGTTCCGGCCAGATCACGGTCAAGAAGGGCACGATGCTCGACTACGAGGGCACACAGACGACCTACGTGGTCGAAGTGACCGCCCGCGACCCGTTCGGGATGAGCGACTCGACGATGGTGACCATCATGGTCACGGACGAGAACGAGGAGCCTGAAATTGCGCTGCCAGGTGACCCCTGCGAAGAGGTCCAGGGCAGCGACGACGCCGTAACCTGTGACTACGACGAAGAGGGCATGGATCCTGTGACCACCATCATGGCCATGGATCCTGAGGGCGAGAACATCCTCTGGTCCCTCGACGGTCCTGACGCGGAGGACTTCGACATAACGGGAGGCGTGCTCTCCTTCAAGAAGTCTCCCAGTTACGAATCGCCGTCAGACAGGGTGGAGGACACAACCGCCAACACAGGTGCAGGTGACAACAACTACGTGGTAGAGGTAATCGCCACGGAGGTGCGCCCGCCGGGTTCCCTCGAAATTGCGCAAGACGCCCAGATCATGGTCACCGTGGCGGTCAAGAACATCGAAGAAGACCCCACGTTGACGCTAGACCGTCTCCAGGTGCGCGCCAGCGCGACTGCGGATGACGCGACTGGCGGAACCCCCGTGATGGCCACCCTGACCGATCCTGACAATGCCACCGGCATTGCCTACACGTGGTTTGTGCCGAAGTCGAGCAGGCCCGACCTGGAGAACGAAGACCACTGGCGCCCGGCCAACGGCGTTCTCTCTGGCGATAGCGATGGCAACATGACCTTCCGCCCGGTCTCAGCAAACGCCGGCAAGGTACTGCGCGTAGTTGCGACTTACACCGACGGGTTCGGTGATGAAAACGACAAAGCGTACGCCAGGATGGTTCACGCCATAGCTGACCCGCGTGATACTGCTGACAACAACGCTCCCTCGTTCCCCGCCGGCACGCCCACATCGTTTACCGTGGCAGAACACGCTGCCGTCGGCACGGTCGTCGGCACGGTGAGAGGTTCGGATGTCGACACCAGTGACATCCTGACCCACACCTTGTCCGCTGCGACCGGTTCTGTGAACGTGGGCAAGTTCTCTGTCGACCAGTCGACGGGCGTGATCAGGGTCGCGGACAAGCTGGACTTCGAGACTGCTCCTGACGCTACCGGAGACCGGACAGGCAAGGACTACACGATCACTGTTCAGGCTTACGATCCTTCGGGTGCCCACACCGACGGCGACCAAACCGACACCGGAAGGACCATCCTGGTCAAGGTGACTGACCAGAACGATGCGCCGGGCAGGCCCACGAGGGCTGCAGCCACGGACGCGAACGCGACGGAACGGGCGCCTAATTCGGTGGACGGATCGAGCTACACGGTCACTGAGAATCGCCCGGTTAAGGACGTGGACGCAGACGCCACTGCTATACCGCCGGTAGAAGCAGAGTACGCCGTCGTAATAGCCACGTTCACGGTGGCCGACGGCCCTGCACAGGCCGACGCGACCGATCCGGACGGAAGTACTACCACTACGGACATAACTGACGGAGATCCCGCCGCCTCGCTCAAATTGACGGCGGAGGGTCCTGATGGTGGTCTGTTCAACCTGACCGACACGGCGGCAGCCGGCGGCACTGCAGGTAACAACACGTACGAACTCGTGTTCAAGGCAGAGCCGAACTACGAGGTGCCGGCCGACGCGGACGGGAACAACAAGTACCACGTGGCGATCGTGACCAAGGACAACGAGGGCGCAAGCAGTTCGTTGCCCATAGTCATCACGGTCTTGAACGAGGACGAGAAGGGCGAGGTGACCTTGTCGCATGCCCAGCCTGCGATCGGTGAACCCATCACGGCCACGCTCACAGACCCCGACACAAAGATCGTCGAAGTCGAGTGGCAGTGGAGTCGTTCGGATTCGCCGACTGACGGCTATGTTCCCATCCAGGGCGCCACGTCAGACACGTACACGCCGATCATGTCGGTCGACGACGACCCGGTCACGAGCGAAAACGAAGGTGTTGACGGTGACGAGGGTATGTACCTCCAGGCCACGGCCATGTACCGCGACAACGCCAAAGACGTGAAGACGGAATCCTCTGCCGGCGCGGGTGATGCGGGGGACAAGAACGAGGAGATGGCCCGCACTGAAAACGCGGTGCGCGCCAGGCCCGACGTCAACGAGGAGCCGGTGTTCATGTCCGGCATCACCCGGGAGGTCCGTGAGGACGCCATGGAGGACGACAAGGTCGGCGGGCCGGTCACAGCCAGTGACCCCGACGGCGACCAGTTGTCGTACAGCATCAGCGGCGGCGCCGACATGGGCGCATTCAAGATCGACTCCGGCTCCGGCCAGATCAGGGTCGGCAAGGACACGGAATTGGACTTCGAGGGCTCGCAGACGACCTACATGGTCGAGGTGAAGGCAGACGACCCGTTCGGGAAGTACGCCACTACGATGGTGACCATCAACGTCACGGACTACAACGAGCCGCCGGCCCTGATGCTCCTGCCAGGTGGCACGACGCAGCCGATGATGGGAATCGTTGGTGGACGTGCAAACGTCTCCGTACAGGAAGGCACGACAGCGGTCGGGATGTACGAAGCTCCTTCGGACATCAGCAGCCCATCGTGGTCGCTGTCCGGTCCAGACCGCAGCAGCTTCAGCATCAGTAGCGGCGGAGACCTGAGCTTCAGGTCGGCGCCGGACTACGAGGCTCCGGGTTCGGCGGACGGTGACAACGTGTACATGGTGACGGTGATGGCGAGCGGCGGCGGCGACATGGCCGAGCTCGACGTGACCGTAACTGTGACCAACGACCCGTCTGACGACCAGACAGGCGGCGGCACGTTCGACGCCCTGGACGAGTACGACGGCAACAACAACGGCCAGATAGACCGGTCTGAGGTAATCATGGCAATCCGTGACTACTTCGCCGAACGGCTCTCCAGGGACAACGTGACGGCAGTCATCCGGGCGTACTTCGCCAACTGACCCTGGACAGGACCAGGAGAACGAACTGAACTAGACGCAGGGGCGGCCCCCGACGAGATCGGGGATCGCCCCTGCGAGAGTAAATACAAAGGCCAAGAGCGCCCTCTTGTCACCCTCGGGCATTATTGTCCCCTCCCGCATCGAGTGCGGGACGGGCTCTGACAGAAGTCGAAGGGCCGGGTAGAGAGGGCGTTTTTTAGTGGGGGTGGAGATTCAGGGAAATACGTAACCTGTTAGGCGAGTTTTTGACCGGGGCAACCGGAGCCCCTCAGCCCGACCATGGATACCGGCTTGCGCCGGTAAGACGAGGTGGGGCCCCACCAACGGCCAAATGTGGGGGCGTCCCTTGTCTGGGCGCCCGAACGGAGGTGACGGGCGGGTCTGAGACTCGCCCCCACAGGGGATGAAAATGGGGACCCCGAACAACGGGGCCAGGAATCACGGCCAATCATCACAACAATCATGAAAATCGGACTCACCACGGCCTTGCTTACGCGCCGCGGTGGTGATGAAATTGGGATGGCGTCCCGCGGCATGTTCCGCGGCCGCCAAACGTTACGACACGTCGGCAAGGTGAATTGCCATAGCGTCGCGGCGACAAGTAGCCAGTCATCGAGACTGATGAGTTACCAGGAGAACGAGTAACTTGAAATACAGAGCATTGACGCTGTTGGCGGTTTTGGGAGTAGCGTTTGCCGCAGCAGGCCTGCTCTTCGCGGGCGTAGCCGACGCGAACAGCCATAGCGGAACCAGGACCATTTCCCCAGCGTCAGTCGAACCCGGCGGTACCGTGACGGTAACCGTCTCGACTTCCGGTCTCGGCGCGGTCGGCAGGGTCACGGAAACACTGCCCCCAGGCTTCACCTACGTGAGTTCCGACCTGGGCGCCAACGATGTAACCCAGACCGGCCAGGTAATAGAGTTCCTCCTGTTTGTGGATGAAAATCTCCAGCCTGTCACGTCAGTCACGTACACCGTCACCGCCTCGATGACACCGGGCAACTACTCAATTTCGGGAGAAGTGCAAAACTTTGCCCAGGAAGTTGAGACGGTCGGCGGCGACACCGATGTAACGGTTACCGCCGGCGCCATGCCCACGGAGGAACCCACCGAAGTACCCACCGAGGTGCCGACCGAGGTGCCCACGGCTCCGCCAGGAACGACCCACGCAACGAGGTCCTTCTCCCCATCGACCGTCGAGCGGGGCGAAATGCTGACCGTGACGATCACGGCCGCCAATTTCGGCGCCGCCGCGACCGTTTCCGAGACGCTGCCCGCAGGGTTCGATTACGTTTCTTCCGATCCGGCCGGTCTTGGCGCTGTGAGCGGACAGGACGTGGAGTTCGTGCTGCTCTCCGGCGATATTGACTCATTCAGTTACACCGTCACCGCGTCCGATACCCCGGGCTCACATTCTTTCTCCGGGAACATGGAGACCTTCGACGGGACCAACGTCGGCGTTACCGGCGCATCCCGCGTAACGGTCTCCGGACCGAGCGCAACCAGGTCGTTCGCCACTAGATCCGTCATACCCGGCGGTCAGCTCAGGGTGACGATCAACGCCAGGGACTACGGCGCATCAGGCCTGGTCACGGAGACGCTGCCCACGGGCTTCGAGTTCGTGTCCGTCTCGCCGACCGGGATAGCCGTCGAGCACGGCCGGAACGTTGAGTTCGTGCTGCTCGGACAAGACCAGTCATTCACCTACACGGTACAGGCGCCCGACAGGGAAGCTACTTTCAACTTCTCCGGCGTGCTGTCCGACTTCGAGCAGGAAGACTTCCCCGTCGGTGGTCGTGACCAGATAGAAGTCAAGGTCGCTCCGCCCACCGCCCTGCGGACCATCGGCGATTCGCAACTCGGGGTGGGCGAAGAGACGACACTCAGGGTGGGCGAAGAGACGACCGTCAGGATCATCGCCCTCAACTACGGCGTCGCCGGAACGTTGACGGAGAACCTCCCTGACACCGTGGAATTCGTGTCCAGCGACATGCCCGACGCTCTCGTCGTGAATGGCCAGACCCTGACGTGGACGCTCGTGGGCGACAACCAGGCAGTCAACTACACAGTCATGGCCACCTCACCTGGTGATGAGAACTTCAGTGGCCACATCCTGTCGTTCGACAGGCGCATTGGCCTGACCGGAGGCGCCAACAGCATCAACGTGATCCCCGCGAGGCCACCGGTCACCCCACCCGGAGAGTACGTCGGGCCAGACCCGACGGCGACGCCTGTGCCGACCGCGACGCCTGAGCCAACCGCGACGCCTGTGCCGACCGCGACGCCTGAGCCGACCGCGACGCCTGTGCCGCCAACGGCAACACCGGTACCGCCAACAGCGACGCCTGTGCCGCCAACAGCGACCGCAGTGCCGCCAACAGCGACCGCAGTGCCGCCGACCGCGACCGCAGTGCCGCCGACCGCGACACCCGTGCCGCCAACGGCCACACCGGTACCGCCAACCGCGACGCCTGTGCCGCCGACCGCGACACCGCAGCCAACGGCCACACCCGTGCCGCCGACCGCGACACCTGTGCCGCCAACGGCAACACCGGTACCGCCGACCGCGACGCCTGTGCCGCCGACCGCGACACCTGTGCCACCAACCGCGACGCCTGTGCCGCCGCCGCCAACGGCCACGCCAGTGCCGCCGACCGCAGTACCGCCGACCGCGACCGCAGTGCCGCCGACCGCGACGCCGCCACCGCCGCCGCCGGAAGAGGAAGCAGCAGGATTCCCAGCCTGGGCGATCATCCTGATCATCCTCGCCATCCTGGCAGCCATAGCCGGTGGACTGGCCTACGTCCGCTACTACCGGGCCAGGCAGCTGGAGGCATAGACCACCAGTAACGGCAAGACACCGCTAAGACCGGGGGCCCTTCGAGGCCCCCGGTCCGCGTTCAGCCCCTCTCCCAGCGGAGAGGGTTCTTGTAGGGGCGTCTCTTGTGGGCGCCCGTTGGGGGCTGGGGCGCGGCTCGAACTCGAACCTCCTTCACACCCACCGGCACCCGCACTACAACCAACCCCGTGTAGGGGCGTTGGGATGTGGGCGCCCGCCGGGGCTGGGGCACGGCTCAAACTCGAACCTCATTCACACCCACCGGCACCCGCACTATGACCAACCACCTGTAGGGGCGTTGGGATGTGGGCGCCCGTTGGGGCAGGGCCGGGGGCCACACGCCTACAGCAACTGGGTGTCTCTACGTTCGCGGGGGGCGCCTGCGGCCCAATGCCCACAGCGTCGGATTTCCTAGGATGTACTCGCGAATCTTCCTCAACGACTCGTCATCTCTCACGACGTGGTCGTAGTAGCCCCGTTGCCACAACCGCCCGCGAAATGGTGGCCAGTTCAACGACTTTACGTTGCGTGCGTACTCTGCGGTCGTCAAAGACTTGAAAGCCGATACGACATCACTCAGGGTCACCGAGACCGGGGCAGCTGCATTTGCCGGGGACTGACCATCTGTGCGTTGCGGGTGTTCGGTCCCGTCTATAGCGATGATTCCGTGGACATGATTCGGCATCACCACGAACGTGTCGAACTGGAACCCTGGAAATCGATCCGGCAGCGCGTCCCATACCGCTTGGACCATCTTGCCGGCCTCGTTCAACCGCATTTGCTCGTCGACAACTTCTCCAAACAAAGGCCAGCCCTTTTGAACTACAACAGTGACAAAATATGCGCCCGGCTGCGAATAGTCGAATCCCTTTAACCTGAGTGATCGGCGGGTTGGCATTTTCACACGAGCCTTGGGGCGGATTTTTGGCGAGCCGCTGCGTTCCGGCATTCACCCACCGCCCCCAACGGGCGCCCACAAGAGACGCCCCTACATGGCAGCCCGCCGTGGCCGGACAGGGCTGGACCGGGGGCATCACGCCCGCAGTCTGGCGACGGTGATCATACCGTTCGGCGGCGATGATCTACCCCCGGCATGTCACACCCTGGCCCGATACATCCCGCCGGCGTTTACCCACCACCCCGTCATACCGGCAACACCCCGTACCCACACCACTTTCGTCGTACCGGGGACACCCGGTACCCACGGTGGGGCGCAGGGCACGGGCGCGGCCCCCCTTTCGTCTTCCGCGGCTCCCCCACTCGTCTTCCCCGACTCCGATCGGGGACCCACGCCCCAACCCCCACCGGGGGAACAGTTATGTTGGGCGGGTAGTGGCGGGCTACGCCCTGCACTTCTTGGGAAACACCTATTCGTGGCGGCCGCGTTGTGTGGCGGTCGAGACATCCAGCTACGAAAGGTCACGCTTGTGGATATCTATGACGTCATACCCACCGACCTGAACATCTACGACGCCCTGGACCTGCTGCGCCCGGTCTCCGTCTACATCGCCGGCATGGCCGTGTACGCAATCTTCGTCTTCACCTTCTACCGCTTCGTCGCCGCCAGGGACATGTTCGCCCTGGACCTCTCCAGGTACGAGCAGTCCAGGTACAAGTGGTTGCGCTCGGTCCTGCACGTCGTCATGTACGTGTTGAAGTACATACTGCTGTTCCCGTTCTTCGCGTTCTTCTGGTTCGCCGTCATCACCGCCATCCTGGCGTTCCTGGCGAAGGAGCAGTCGTTCTCCCAGGTCCTGCTGATGGGCCTGGCCACGGTGGGCACGATACGGGTGGCGGCATACGTCAAGGAGGACCTGTCGAGGGACCTGGCCAAGATGTTGCCCTTCGCTGTGCTGGGCATCTTCCTGGTCAACACGTCGTTCTTCCAGATCGAGGACTCGCTCGCGCTGCTGGATGAGACGATGGAATACACCGACAACATCCTGTACTACCTGCTGTACCTGATTGCGCTGGAGTTCGCCCTGCGCCTGATCATGGGGATCGTGGTGTTCGTCATCGCCATCGGCAAGCGGGTCCTCCTCGTGCAGCCGCCCGAAGCCAGGCCGGGACCCGATGACACCCCGCCGGCAGACGACGATGACGCCGCGGAGACGCCCGAGGACGGACCTGACGGCGAACAGGAGGATGACGACGCCTACGGGGTCCCACGAGGCCAGGACGCCCCTCCAGGCGCCGCCTTCGCCGCACGCGCCCAGCCCGGCCGCGATGCCGGATCGCTGTAGGGGCCTGCCACTCCCTCAAGTGTCATTCTGAGCGCCCTTTACTGTCATTCTGAGCGCAGCCGAAGAATCTCCCGCGGGTCACTCAACAACGCCCTACCCCTCTTACCCAGACCCTTCGGCTTCGCTCAGAGCCTGCCCCGCACTTGATGCGGGGGTGACATGGAGTTAGGGATCAACCAGTCACGCAAAGGTCTCCCGTGAGAGAGGGCCACAACGCGCCGTCTTCCCCGACTCCGATCGGAGACCCAATACTCCCCCGGCCACACATGACCTCGACCGGCGCAACCAAACCCCGCAGGTACCACGGCCTCGACGGCCTGCGGGGGTCCGCGATGCTGCTGGGCATCGTCCTGCACGCCACGCTGCCCTACTTCTCACGCACATACGGCTTCGAGCACGTCTGGCCGGCGGACGACGACCAGTCGGTGCTGCTGGCCGTCGTGTTCGACTTCATCCACACCTGGCGGATGCCGGTGTTCTTCCTGCTGGCGGGCTTCTTCGCACACCTGGCGCTGGACCGGCGGGCGACGTCAACGTTCGTCCTCGACAGGCTGAGGAGGATCGCCCTGCCGCTGGCGATATTTGGGGCGGTCATGGCGGTGATCGTTCCGCCGATATGGGTCTACGGCTGGACCGGCGGCTGGTCGCCCGAGGTGTTCCGCGACGTGTTGGCAGACCGGCGGGACCTCGACTCGAGCGGCGACCTCGTTGCGCACCTGTGGTTCCTGTACTACCTGCTGCTCATGTACGCCGCGCTCGTGGCCCTCAGAGCCCTGGGAGGCCCCGTTCGGGTACTGCGGGGCGTCCAGCCCGCCTGGTGGGCCTCTGTGCGCTCCCGGCTCGGCGACGCTGTGTACGCGCGCATGCCGCTGCTGCTTGCGCTGGGCGCCGTGCTGCTGATCCTGATACGGGCCGGGAACGAGGCTAAGCCGTTGTGGCCGCTGAACGTGCCGGACGTGCTGTACGCAGCGCTGTTCTTCTTCTACGGGTACGGTCTCTACGCCCGGCGCGAGTTGGTGGACCGGCTGAAGGGAGACGGCGCGCTGGCGGCCCTGATTTCGCTGGCCGTGGCGGCATACTTCGCCCACCTGGCGCTGGCCGGCATCATCGACGAGACGACGAGGTCGGGCGGAGACGCCGGTACGGTAGACCTGCTGAGGTTGATCGACGCCGTCTTCTACGGCTTCGCGGCGGTCCTGTTCAGCGTCGGGTTTATCGGGCTGTTCGAGCGGGCGCTTGGGTCGCCGCGCGGGTTGGTCCGTTGGCTGGCGGACTCGTCGTACTGGGTGTACATCATGCACCTGCCGGTCGTGACCTTCCTGACGTTCTACCTGGCCCACCTCGACCGCCAGGGCGTGCTCGAGGACCTGACCGGCTTCAACTGGAGCGCGGAGTTGAAGTTCCTGGTGGCCTGCGTTGCTACAGCCGCGGTGGGGCTGGTGACGTACCGGTATTTCGTGAGATACACGGCGCTGGGTAGCTTGCTGAACGGGAGAAGGGTGGCTGGCCGACGATAGCGGGCTCGGGCATTTTATGGCACGGTATGTAATACGAAGTCGACCTGGCCGATTGACGCCGAAGCGCACTTACTTCATGCCGCCAACAGTCAAAGGAAATACCCACGCCGGGCACAGGTCAACCGGGTTTTGGGTAGTCCTGTTGCTGGCAGTGAGCGGCCTGCTCGTTCTCGTCTCTGGCTGCGATGGCGCATCGAAGGAGCAGCCCGCCGCGACGCCTCTGAAAATCGGTCTGCTTCTCAACTTCACCGGGTCGCCTGAGGCGTCCGAGGACCGAAAACGAGCTTTCGACCTGGCGATCAAGCACGTCAATGAGGGCGGAGGCGTACTGGGTAACCCCGTCGAAGGCGTCGTCGCGGACGCTACACAGGACCCGGCCGTTGCCGTGGAGGCGGCGCGGCGACTCGTGGAAGTCGACGGCATACACGCGTTGGTCGGCCCCAACGCCAGCTCGGCGGCATTGCCGATTTCACAGGACGTTTCCGGGCCGCTTGGCATCCCCACGATCAGCCCGTCGGCCACCTCGCCACAACTCAGCGACGTCGAGGACGACGGATACTTCTTCCGGACGGCGCTGTCCGACGCCGCCCAGGGTCCCGTCCTTGCGCAGGTAACTCGCGACCGCGGCTTCGACAATGTCGGCCTGATCTACCAGGACGATGCCTACGGCAAGGGGCTGGCCACCACTTTTGAAGAGTCCTGGGACGGAACGCTGCAGGCCGTCTCCGTCGATACGTCTCAGTCGAGCTTCCTTGCGGATTTGAGGCAGACCGCGGCCTCGGGAGCACAGGCATTGGTCGTCATCGCATTCGAGGGCCAGGCCCTGACCATCGTGCGCGAGGCGATCGACGAAGGCATCTACAGCCAGTTCGTGTTTGGGGACGCGGCCAAGAGAGTAAGCCTCGTCAGGGAGATCGGCGGCGAAAAGTTGGGTGGCATGTACGGCACCGCCGGGGCGTCCGCCCCCGAAAACGCCGCGACGCCCGAGTGGGAGGCCGCCTACATCGCCGAGTACGGGGAACTACCCGTTCTCGCCTACGTCAAAGAGACCTACGACGCCGTCATCGCTCTCGCTTTCGCCGCCCGGCTTGCAGGCAGCGTCAAAGGCAGCGCAATCCGCGACCATTTGCGAATTATCGCTGGGCCAGTTGGCCACGCCGTTCTGGCCACGCCTACGGGGGTGGCCGACGGCCTCTCTCTGCTTGCCAAAGGGCAGGAGATTGACTTCGACGGCGCTTCCGGCACGTTGGACTGGGACGACAACGGCGACCTCCGTCGAGGTCACATCGGGACATGGCGCTTCACACCCGACGGACGCATTGAAGAGCTCGACGCGGTGTACTACGAGAAACCGCGGTGATCACGCCGGCAGATCGCTATTCACCCTCGATCGTCGCCTTCAGCAGCCGCACCTGCTTGCCGTCGGACATACGAATGGCGATCCGCAGTAGGGGCGACGCGATGCGCAACAACAGCCCCGTGACCTGGCAGTCGGCGACCAGCGTCACGCGGGTCGAGCGGCCGCCCAGGTCGTGGACCTCGTACCTGTAGTCTGCCGTCACCCCGCCCTGTACCGACCGCAGCATGATCGACTTGCCCGCGTCGCAGTGGACGATTTCGCTCGAGCGCTCCGCGCCGCGGGCCCGGAACGTCAGCTTCGTCCCCTCGGCGGTCTCCCCTTCGGCCGACATCCCTTCGACCCCTGGCATCCACTTGTGGGCGTTCTCCCAATCGGTGAGGGCCTCCCACACCTCGGCGGCGGGCCTCTGGATCTCCTCTTCGACCGACAGCGTTCGCGTCATGTACTGCCTCCTTGCCCTTCGAATCTACCACCGGACGCCGCGTGGTGACCGCCATCCGGGTCGGCGCCGCGTGATTAATCCTCCTTCCCGCTCGGCCGGAACGGTTACGATTGACGTGGAGTTGTACCCATGGTCGGTGCCCGCAGGTCAGGAATGTCACTTGCCATGAAAACAGGCGGTTGTACGGTGTCGTAGGGGCGGGTTTCAAAACCGCCTTGGCCGCATCGGAGGCACCCGCGCCAATTTTCATCACCTCGTGCGACCTTAACAAGGCCATAGTGATTCCAAGCAACAAATGCTGGTTGCCTCAGACATAAGCAAGTCCTACTCGGACAGGACGCTGTTCAGCGGGCTCACGTTCAACGTGGCCGCCGGGGACCGCATTGCGTTGATAGGCCCGAACGGCTCCGGCAAGACCACGCTGCTGGACATCCTGGCGGGCGAGGCGGCTTCCGAGTCGGGGACCATTTCCAGACGCCGCAACTCCACGATGGGCTACCTCAAGCAGGAACCCGAATCGTTTGCCGACACGCCCCTCCTCCAGGAGGTGTTGGACGCTGGGTCGGAGGCGAAAGCTCTGACTGACGAGATCGCCGCTACCCAGGAGGCGCTTTCGTCGGAGGTCGACCCCGTGCACCAGGGCGACTTGCTGGAACGCCTCAGCCGCCTGGACATGGCCCTTGAAGCCGCCGGCGGGACGGACCGGGAGCACGAGGCGAAGGCTATCCTCTCCGGCCTCGGCTTTAAGCAAAGTGACTTCCTCCGGCCGATGGGCGAGTTCAGCGGCGGGTGGGCCATGCGGGCAGGCCTGGCCCGGTTGCTGTTCAGGGCACCCGACGTACTGCTCCTCGACGAGCCCACAAACCATCTCGACCTCGAGGCAAACCTGTGGTTCGAGAAGTACCTGGCCTCCTTCAAGGGCGGTGTCCTCATCACGTCTCACGATCGGACCTTCCTGAACCAGGTGGCGACCAGGGTCCTGGCCATCGAGGAGGACGAGGTCGTGTTCATGAAGGGCAACTACGACCATTACCTCGTTGTCCGCGAGCGCTCCCTGCAGGTCAAGCAGGCGGCCGCGGGGAGGCAGGAGCGCGAGATCCAGCGGCAAATGCGCTTCGTCGAGCGCTTTCGCTCCAAAGCGCGCAAGGCCAGCCAGGTGCAGAGCCGCCTGAAGCAAATTGAGAAGATGGAGACGATCAAGTTGCCGAGGGCGACCAGGAAGGTGCACTACACATTCCCGGCAGCACCGCGCGGCGGCAACGAGGCGATACGTCTCATAGACGTAAACAAGTCTTATGGCGACAACGTCGTTTACCGCGGCATGAACATGACGCTATTCCGTGGAGACCGCGTGGCGCTCGTCGGACCGAATGGCGCCGGCAAGACCACCATGTTGAAGTTGCTAGCGGGTATCATCCCACAGGACGAGGGGGAGAGAACGACCGGCCATAACGTCATGACGGCCTACTACGCACAGCATGTGCTCGAACTGCTCAACCCGGGCAATACGATCATCGAGGAGCTACGACAGGCTGCGCCGGGCGAATCGGAGCAGAACCTGCGCAACACGCTGGGCGGCTTCCTGTTCAGCGGAGACGACGTCCGAAAGCAGATATCCGTCCTGTCCGGCGGAGAAAAGGCGCGGGTGGCACTGGCCAAGCTGCTCCTTCAGCCGAGCAACATGCTGCTCATGGACGAACCCACCAACCACCTGGATATCGCCTCGAGGGAGATACTCGCCGACGCCCTGGGCGACTACCGCGGCAGCATCTGCTTCATCACCCACGACCGGACGCTCATACGCCAGGTCGCCAATAAGATCGTCGAGATAGAAGCCGGCCGCCCAACTATCTTCCCCGGCGACTACGACAGCTACCTGTACCGAAAGCAGGCCCAGAACGGCGAAAGCGACCCCAACACTTCTGTTAACGGAACGACCGCTGACCGGTCAGGTCAAGTCCCGGCTGGGAGACCGACCAAACGATCGTTCAACGCTGAAAAGCGGCAGAAAAGGTCGCTCGGCAATGAGGCGCGGCGACTGGCGAAACGGATAGAGGAGGTAAACGCTTCGCTTGTCGACCGCGAGGCCCGCATAGCAAAGTTGGAGGCCATGTTCGCAACGCCCGATAAGTTCGACGAACCGGACCAGATTGCAGCCTCCGGAAAGCAGTACCGCGTGCTAAAAGAGGAAACGCAGGCCCTTTGGGAGGAGTGGGAGCGGCTGTCTGCACGGGCGGAGAAGATCGACGGTGAACTGGCGGAAATGGGGACGGGTTAGGGCCTTCGGCCTTTAAAGGCACAGTGGTTGTTCCGAACGGGCGACGATACGCGCCAAACGGACGTTGCCGCCCAACCATCCCCCGTTCAGCCCATCCCAGGGTGGTTCTGGTGGCGGCCGAACGTGATGCCTTCGAGCCGGTTGGGAGGGCCGCCGGGGTCGTCTGCCTGGCCGAATGCGAGGTAGTGCGGCGGATCCCCTTCGAAAACCAGGTACGCGCTGAGTTTCGATGACAACGTGTCGTGCCCGCCAAACCAGTACACCCGCGGTCCATTGACCAGGTCGACAGGCCCGTCCTCAACCGGCCGCTTGACCGACGGGTTGACCGGGCCTCCGCCGGGCGTACCCACCCCCCAGGAGACCACACCATCCCATTCGGCCGGGACTACGAACCGCCATCTGGGCAACAGCCCCCGGTGAGGGGATACCTCAACGGCTACCCGGTCTTCGATCCCGTCTACGGGGTGGTGTATCCGCCAGACATACGTCGACGGCGGGGCTTCCTGGCTGGGAGTTTCGTGTACGTGGCCGTGGCCCGCGTCACCGTGGGCTTGGTGACCGCCTGAAAGCGGGTTGTCTTGTCCTGCCACCCCGGACTATTTCAGGCCTGGCCTGACCTCGCCTTGCTCAAATTCCTCGCGAGGCGGGACTTCCGACGCGAAGCGTTGTTCCGGTGGATCACGCCCTTGGAAGCGGCGCGGTCGAGCGCGCTGAATGCGTCGGTAAGCGCCTTTTCCGCGACTTCGCCGGTTGGGCTGTCTGAAATAACGTCGCGAGCGACGCTGACTTTCGATCTGCTCAGGGTGCGCCTTGCCCTGTTTCTCTCAGCTCTGCGTTGCTGGGTTCGCATGCTTTTTGCGCTGGGCATATTCGGTTCCTTGTGGAGTTGCTAAGTGATGAATTCGTCCGGGGCCGACCGTAAGGGAGACGCAGCCGGGCATGTCATGCCTTGGCGCCCGTCAGGCGTGAAATTGTGTGGACCCCGGGTATTGCCTCAAGTCTGGAGAACAGTCTGCTCAACTGCTCGAAACCAGTAGTGTACACCGTGAGAGACACAGTGCAGTCTTGTGAAAACGGGTCTTCTTCCGAACTCATCGAATGTATATTGACATGCTCATTGGACACGACATTAGTGATGTCACGCAGCAGGCCAATACGGTCCACGGCCTCGAGGCGCAGACGGTCGGGTATCCTGCTCGACGCATGACCCCAGGCCACCGCGACCTGCCGTTCCGGCTCGATCTCCGCCCTGGACTTTGAACAACTGCTCCGGTGCACCGATACACCCCGACCCCGTGTCAGATAACCAACCACGTCGTCTCCGTACGCCGGCTTGCAACACTGCGCGGGACGAGCCGTTGTGTCGGGGGTACCCAACGCGACAAGGCCGTAGTCCATCGACATGGCGCCATTCGACGACTGCTTCAAAACCGTGGGGTGGATGGGTTGCTCATCACGCGGCGAAGCGACCTCCGCGATCCTTGACGGCGCTATCTGCCCGGAGCCTATGGCTTCCGCCAGTTCGTCTACCGTCGAGTAGCCAAGACGTTCGGCAAGTTCCAAACCGCTACCGGTCAGGTACAAATTCCTGATCGCATTCCGCAACTGTTCCCTGCCGCGCTGGATGTTCGCGCTCTTGGCCTGGCGGCGAAACCACGCCCTGACCCTGGAGCGTCCACTTGCCGTGGTGAGATAACCGAGATCCGTGTTCAACCAGTCCAGGCTGGGACCGCGGTCCGTAAGAGATTTCCATACCCGAACAGAGTCTCCGTTGGACAACTTGGTGTTAAGCGGGACCGACTTGCCGTTTACGTATGCGCCAACGCAGTTCAGTCCCAGTTCGGTATGTATGCGAAATGCGAAGTCGAGTGGGGTTGAGCCGGCGGGAAGCTCTTTCACTTCGCCCGCGGGAGTGTAGACAAAGACCTGGTCCCGCAGGATGTCTGTCTTCACCGTGTCGAGGTACTCCTGGTCCCCCTGCACCTCTCTCTGCCATTCGATGAGTTGCTTGAGCCACGACAACTTCTGCTCGAAATTGTCATCCAGCCTGACCGGTTCTTCTTCACCCTCCTTATAGACCCAGTGCGCGGCAACACCGTCTTCCGCCAGGCGGTGCATCTCCTTGGTGCGTATCTGGACCTCCATGGCGCTGCCCTCAGGCCCCATTACAGAGGTGTGCAGAGACTGGTACAGGTTCTCCTTGGGCGAGGCGATGTAGTCGTCGAACTGTCCCTGCACCGGCCGCCAGATCGAATGCACGATGCCCAGCGCTGCGTAGCAGTCGGCCACGGTGTCGGTGATGATCCGCAGCGCTATCAGGTCGTAAATCTCGTCGAAGTCCCGTCCCAGGTCTTCGTACCGCTTCAACTTTCTAAACGTGGAGTAGAGGTGCTTGGGCCGGCCCAACACCGCAGCGTTTATCCCGCTCGCGGCCAATCGGGCGGTGACCGCGCGGCTCGCTTCTTCTGCGTACGCCTCACGCTCGACGCGTTTCCGGTTGATGAGCCGTGATATCGCCTTGTATTGCCGCGGGTATAAGTAACGAAACGCCTCGTCTTCAAGCTGCCACTTGATATCCGCCATGCCAAGCCGGTGTGCCAGCGGGGCGTATATGTCGAGGGTCTCCTGGGCTATGCGCTCCCGACGCCGCTGGGGGAGGTGAGACAACGTCTGCATGTTGTGGAGCCTGTCGGCCAGCTTAATCATAACGACGCGGATGTCCTCGGCCATCGCCACAAGCATCTTCCGAGTGCTGGCTGCGTGGGCTTCGTCCGGCGCCGGCGGCGCGATTCCGGCGATCTTGTCGATCCCTTTGAGCTTGGTTACGCCGTCCACCAGGCGCGCCACGTCGTAGCCGAATTCGGTGGTGAGTTTGTCCAACTCAATACCGCAGTCCTCTACGACGTCGTGCAACAGCGCCGCCGCGATGGTCGTGGCGTCCATCTTCAAATCGGCTAGCAGCGAGGCCGTCGCTATTGGGTGTTCAATGAACGGCTCCCCGGACATGCGGCGCTGACCGCGGTGGGCATCCTCAGCAAACTTCAGGGAGCCCTTTACGAAACGCGCCCGTTCAAGGGGCAAGTAGGCGTCGATTGTCGACAGTAGCTGTTCGCCCGCCATGGGAGTGAGGTCCTGTGCCGAAGTTCAGGTGCGGCTTCGACGGCGTGGTGTAAATGAATGATACTTTGGCGCGTGGCTGGCCTCAAACATTTTGAGCCCTCTATCAGGCCGATATTGACTCGAAAACCCGTGCGATTTCATCACGCGCAAATGTCCGCAGCGGGGCAACTCCGGAGCCGTCCCGCAAAATCACGCCCTCCCCGGCAGAGACACGCCCGATGACGGCGGGACCGAATCCGCCGTCGGTCAGGCGCTTCAACAAGTTCAATTCAGCCTCGGGCTTGACCATGATCAACAACGATCCGGAGGCGATCAGCCCCCAGGGGTCGATGTCCAGGGCGCAACACACGGCCGCGGTTTCGGCAAGGACCGTCACGGCCGGGGAGTCTATTTCCAGGCCATGTCCGCAGGCTTCCGCGACCTCCCAGAGCGCCGTGGCCAGTCCGCCTTCGGTGGGGTCGTGCATGGCAGTCACGCCACCTGACTCCATCGCCACGCGGGCGGCGGCGACCACCGAGATGCCGGGGTCGAACAGGTAGGCGGCCGATCGGTCGATCACATCCTGCTCAACTCCGCCGGCCTTCAGCCTGTCCGGCATCTCCCTGGCCAGTATGGACGTGCCCTCAATGGCGATTCCTCTTGTCAGGACCACCGAGTCGCCCACACAAGCCCCGGAGGTGGAGATGGCTTTGCTGGCGGGCGCCTCACCGAGCATCGTGCCGCACACGATGGGCCTGGGCAGGCCGATCGTGACTTCAGTGTGCCCGCCCACCAATTCAACTCCCAGTTCGCCGGCGGCCTCGCGCATCTGGTCGAAAATGGCCGCCGCGCCGGCAGAATCCTCTCCCTCCGGCAGGAGCACCGTCGCGAGGAACCAACGAGGCGTACCGCCGCTGGCCGCGACGTCGTTAGCGTTCACGTTGACCGCATACCAACCGATCAGGTCAGTCGCGAACGTGACGGGGTCCGCCTTGGCGATGAGGGTCGACCCGCCGAACGATATGTGGGCGGCGTCTTCACCGACCCCGGGCCCGACGAGCACCCGCGGGTCTTCTGAGCGCAGGTCCGCCAGCATCTGCTTCAGCAGGCTGTTCGGCAGCTTACCCGGCCTCAGTTGGACTCCCATGATTCCTTATTGAATCACTTATCCGGTGAGGCGCGGGACCCCATTCAAGGTCAAGACGCCCGCTCGATTCAGGGCCCTGGCGGCACCTGCGGGAGGGGGCGATTGGAGATGTGAGGGCCGATTATCCTGCCGAACTCGAGGGGGATCACGCCATCTCCACCGCCCCAAAACGACTGCCCGCCCCGCAAGAGCGTGTCGATGCCGGAGCAGATGTACTGGAACGTCTCCGAGCGCCCCGGCATTTCGAACGTCATTTCGAGTATCGGTTGGCACTCGGTTGAGGGAACAATATGGACCGGCGCGTCAAGAATTGAGATGAACTTCGCTATTTCGCCCGGGTCAGTCACCTCGGAAATCTGCTCATAGTCACCGGACGATGCGTCAAACCACGAAATGGTAATGACCACGGTATCGCCCAGTCCCGCGGCCTCCACAACATTCACCGTGTCACCGACCTCGATTTCCAACGCCGGCTCGGCGCATTCGATCACGTTGCTTCCCGACTCGTCGGAGTGGTACGAGTACGTCTCGTCCCCGTGGGCCAATGTGAACTTCCAACCGCTGACGATTACCGCGGCATAGCCGACCCCCGGCTCAGGGCAACCAAGGGCCGTCGACGGCCACTCAACCTGCTCGGCGGAGAGGACCAGGATGTCGTCCGAGTTGACGCCGAGTTTGCCTCTGAGCATCGCCTTCGCCTGGGCGAGCGCGTCGGGCGGGCTGGGCGTGGGCACGGGTGACGGCGTGGGATTGGGCGTGGGCGCCGGCGTGGGTGCCGGAGTCGGAGGAGGCACCACCGTCGGCGTAGGGCCCGGAGGCGAGCCCGGAGTTGGTGAAGCAAGCGGTGTTGACGGGGATTCCGTTGGGTCAGGGGATGGCGAAGGCGTGGAACCTGGCGGCGTCACCGAAGATGGAGTGGCGGTCGCGACAGGAGACGCAGTTGTTGGCGTTGCTGCGACCGCGGTGGCTGCGGAGGGAGTCGGCGTTTCCGTCTCCTCCGCCGGACCGTCGCCGGGCTGCTGGTTGACGATAATCACAACGATTATGGCTGCCACCAGTACGGCGGCCAAAGTCAGTTGAAGCCGTTTCGTCATTCGCAGAGTCGCAGAAAGCCCAGGCCCATCAATTCGCTAGCCCCGGACTTGCATCCGGACTAGACAACGCGGGCAAATCGAAGATTCAGCCGCCGACGTTGTTCTCTGGACCATTCACCCCATTCGTCGCGCGTCGGCGTCCACGGGCCAGGGGCCGCGCCGACTCACCATTTTAACGACGGGCGACGAATCGCGAAACACCGCAGAAAAGAGCATTGTCCCCGAGGTCAGGAAACACGTCGCTGGATTCCCGGACACAGGCAGGAGTTTCTAATTACGAACATACTCAAACGTGCCTACTAACCTACTAGTTGTCTGGCTTCATCTCAAACACGAGCCAGATTGGCCGAAAACTCGGCGCTACGGGTGTTGACGGGCCGAAAATAATACCTTACCGTCAAGGTACACTTTTATTGACCCAGTTGCTGGAACAGGGCTTGCAATGTCTCGACGAATGCTTTTTGTCGTCTCTACGAAACTCCGAAACCCGGTGGGGAAGACCACCGCTCCGGCGTCGGCGTGGAAAATGGCGGCCCTGCTGGTCGCCGCAATGATCTTGGCCCTGACCGCTGCAGTTGCATGCGATCGGGACTCAGGCAGTGACGAACTCGTAGTGTACTCCGGCCGAAGCGAGTCCCTCGTAGAGCCGATCATCCAGCAGTTCCGTGAAGCCACCGGCATGGAAGTAAACGTCAAGTACGCGTCCACCGGAGAGTTGGCTGCGACGCTGCTCGAAGAGGGCGACAAGTCCCCCGCCGACCTCTTCTTCGCGCAGGACCCCGGCGGGCTGGGCACTGTGGAGGACCTCCTCGACGATCTCCCGGGTGAGATCCTCAATCTTGCGCCTGCGTGGGCCCGCTCGCCCGACTCCAGGTGGGTAGGCATTTCCGGCCGCGCCAGGGTGGTCGTTTACAACACCAACACGCTGACCGAAGCCGACCTGCCGGACTCGATCTGGGACTTCACCGACCCCAAGTGGAAGGGCCGCGTTGGCTGGCCTCCCACCAACGCCTCTTTCCAGGCCATGGTTACCGGCATGAGGGTGCTGTGGGGTGAAGCCCGCACCGAAGAGTGGCTGCGCGGCATTATGGCCAATGAACCCAAGGTGTTCCCGAAGAACACGCCCACCGTCCAGGCCGCAGCCGACGGCGAGATCGACGTCGGGTTCGTGAACCACTACTACCTCCACCGCTTCCTGGCGGAGGAGGGCGAAGGGTTCGCCGCACGTAACTACTACACGCGAGCGGCCGACCCCGGTTCCGTCGTACTCGCCGCCGGCGCCGGAATCCTCAAGACCGCAAAAAACCCCGAGGGCGCTGAGTCCTTCCTGAAGTTCCTGTTGTCCGTGCCCGGCCAGCAGTACTTCGCCAGCCAGACATTCGAATACCCGCTGGTCGACGGCGTCAAGGCGGCCCGCCTTCTTCCTCCGCTGGACCAGATCACGAAACCCGATATCGACCTCGCAGACCTATCCGATCTCTCGGGCACGCAGGCCCTTCTCAGGAAAGTAGGCGCCATACCGTAACGCCCGACCAGAGCGGGTCCTGCGCACCACTGTGCCCGCAGCCAAGCGCAACCCGCCTGTCCCATCCTGCCCGGTTGGCTGTGACCGGGCAGGGTGGGAATCGCCGACAAACTCCACCCCATTACTGACAGACCTCCAGGAAAGGCAAAGCCAAGAGAACAAAATCAACTAACTCCCCAACTTAGGATTAGCCAAAAAACACCTTGGTCAGCCGAACCTTTCAATCGGGGCCAGCCAAAACTCCGGTTCCCAGGCCCAAATTGGCAAACGAGGCCGACCAAGGCAAATCGAATCGAATAACCCCTTTCAAAGGCCCAGCCAAAATGGCCGTATCGCGGGCCGCTTTTCCGCGTGTTCCACATTTTCCTCATCGTTGGCAGCGCATGCCGCCGGCAGGACTCCTCGCGGCCGCGACGCTCGTCGCCATCGCGGCCGTACTGCCCGTCTTCTACCTGCTCGTCAAGACACTCGACGGCGGCAGCGACGCCTGGAACATCCTGGCCAGGGTGCGCACCGCTGAAATCCTCGGTCGCACCGGCCTGCTCATAGTCACCGTCACCGGCTTCTCGGTACTGCTCGCCGTACCTATGGCCTGGCTGACCACCCGGACCAACATGCCCTTCCGGCGGCTGCTGACCGTCGCCGCCACCCTGCCGCTCGTCGTGCCCAGCTACGTGATGGCGATGACCGTCATCGACATGTTCGGACCCAGGGGCGCGTTGCAGCAGGCGCTCGCCGGTCCGTTCGGACTCGACAGCGTGCCCCCGGTATACGGGCTGCCGGGCGCGACGATCGTCCTAGTCCTCATCAGCTATCCGTACGTGTTCCTCACCGTGCGGGGAGCGATTCTCAGGCTCGATCCATCGATGGAAGAGGCCGCCCGCAGCATGGGTTTCGGCCCCATCGAGGTCATGTGGCGTGTGATGCTGCCCTTGCTCAGCCCCGCCATCGCAGCCGGCGCATTGCTTGCAGCCCTCTACGCGCTCAGCGACTTCGGAGGAGTGGCGCTCATGCGGTATGAGACCTTTACCGCAGCAATCTTTACCCAGTACGAATCGTCGGTGGACCGGGGCATCGCGGCCGCGCTGTCGCTCGTCCTGGTCGTCCTCGCCGCGACGCTCCTGGTGCTCGAGGGGTTGAGCCGAAGACGAGGCCAGTTCCACCGGAGTTCCGCCGGCGCCCCCAGGTCGTACCAGCTCGCCGAACTCGGAGGCTGGCGTTGGCCCGCCGCCGTTTTCGTGTCGTTGCCGGTCATCGTCGGGCTTGCCGCCCCAGTGGCCATTCTTGCGTGGTGGCTCGCCAGGGGCCTGTCGAACGGCGAGGAGTTCGTGCCTCTTTGGGGGCCTCTGCGCAACTCCCTCTACTACGGACTACTCGCCGCCGTCGCAACCGTCGCCGCCGCAGTTCCTGTCGCCCTGCTTGCCGCGCGATACCGCAACACCTACAGCAGGTTCCTCGAGCGATCGACCTACGTCGGATTCGGCCTGCCGGGCATCGTCATTGCCCTTGCGCTCGTCTTCTTCGGCGTCAACGTGGCCCAGCCGCTCTACCAGACAACCGCGTTGCTCATATTCGCCTACGCCGTGCTGTTCCTTCCCGCCGCCGTGGGCAGCCTGCGTTCCTCCATGCTCCAGGTCAGCCCCCGTATCGAGGAAGCTGCCCGCGGCCTCGGCAAGACCGGCTGGCAGGTGCTGTGGCGCGTCACGTTGCCCCTCGTGTTGCCGGGCGCGTTGGCCGGCGCCGCGCTGGTCTTCCTGATGACGATGAAGGAACTGCCCGCCAGCCTCATCCTGAGTCCCATCGGATCCCGCACCCTCGCCACCTCCATCTGGGCGGCCGCGTCCGAGGCTTACTTTGCCAAGGCCGCCGCGCCGGCCCTACTTCTTATAGTCGCGGCCGGAATCCCCACCGCGTTCTTCGTGCTGAGGGACCAGCGTTTTCGGAGCACGGGTTAGGAGTCCGCCGGTGAGCATTCCAACTCTTAGAGGGTGTCTGAAAGCCCATCCGTTCACCCTGAGCCTGTCGAAGGGTCGAGGCGCTGTTCATGGTTCGACAAGCTCACCACGAACGGTTTCCGACGACTCATTAGAGACTCTCTTAGAATCTTCGAAACGGTCTCGGCAAACGGACCACCGCTGCCCACTTCGGCAACTATCATTGACGCCGGGTAAGTAACGTGAGATTCCCCTGGAAACACGACGATGAAGCCGGGTCCGATGTACCGGAGACCGGCCTCATCCACGTCGACGACATAACCTGCTCCTACCCAGGGTCGACCAAGCCGGCGTTGGAGGGGTTCTCCCTGCTCGCGCAATCGGGCGAGTTCGTCAGCGTGCTCGGCAGGAGCGGGGCCGGCAAGACGACCGCGCTGCGCGCGCTGGCCGGGTTTGAGCGCGTCGAAAACGGATACGTCCGGCTCGGCGGCCAACTGGTCGGCTCCTCGTTCGTCCACGTGCCGCCCGACAAGCGGAACGTCGGGCTGGTCTTCCAGGACTACGCCCTGTTCCCGCATCTAACAGTGGAGCAGAACGTCACGTTCGGCCTCGACTCAATGGGCAAACGCGCCCAGGGGCAACGCGTCGGCTTCATGCTGGAACTGACCGGGCTGTCCGGTCTCGAACGGCGATACGTCCACGAGCTATCGGGCGGGCAACAGCAACGCGTCGCCCTGGCTCGGGCCCTTGCGACCGAGCCTGTGGCCCTGCTGCTCGACGAGCCGTTCAGCAACCTTGACCGGGAGATGCGGGCCGGTCTCAGGCGGGAAGTGAGGCAGATCGTCAAGGAGGCGGGGGCCACTACGATCCTTGTGACGCACGACCGCGAGGAGGCGTTGGCCCTCGCCGACCGCATCGCCGTGATGGGCAACGGGCGCGTGGAGCAGATCGGCGCGCCCGCCGAGGTGTACGCTTCGCCCGTTTCCCCCGCCGTTGCGTCGCTTATCGGACCCTGCATGCTCACGTCCGGCGTGATCGAAGGCGGGCACGTTAAGACCGAGGCGGGACGATTCCCCGTGAACGGCGCCATCGGCGCTTACGCCGAAGGCGAGACGGTCCTCGCCCTGCTGCGGGCCTCGGAACTCGAAATCACACACTCAGCCGGCGACTCGGACGCCCGTGTCGTCTATCGCGAATTCCGCGGAGAATTCACCGAATACGGCATAAGACTCCCTTCCGGCGCAACCGTCCGCGTCCGCAGACGCTCCGCCGACCCATTCAACTACGGCGACCCGGTCCAAATCACCGAACGCACCGGCCACACGATAACGGTGTTTCCGCCGGGCGAGTAGCCAATCTCCCGCCACCGCTCCGGCAGTGGCGTTCGAGGTTGACCCGCGCCCAGCCCCAGGGCGGATGTGACACCCGCCCCTACTGGGGGTGTTGGCCGGTGGACGTGGGTACCGGGTGTCCCCGACCGCTTCCTTCGACTTACCGGCGGTAGCCGGTATCCAAGGTGGGGTATAGGGTGGTGGGTACTGGCGTTCAGCCGCACCGTAGCCAAAGGGGAACCCCACCCGCGCCCAACCGTGGGCACCGGATCAAGTCCGGCAAGTCGGTAGAAGGCCTGGTTGGTTGGCCCTCACCCCAACCCTCTCCCACGGGAGAGGGGGTTTTGGGGGAGGTCCCCGATCGGGGTAGGGGATGACGGTTGGGCGTCAGGGAAGACGAAATGGGAGAGACGCCCCTACAAGACATCCTCTCCCTCGTCATCCATCTCATCCCCCCGCTCCAGCGCCTGCGCCGCCCGCTCGACCTCCGATTCGAGCGTCATGAGGCGGACGGGGGCGGCGGATACGCCCAGGAAGTTGGTGGTGTCACCGGGCTGAAGGCGGCAGGGGATGCCTTCGGCGCGCACGAGTTGGACCCAGATTTCGGCCATGATCTGGTCCGGCGCGGTTGCGAATACCACCCACTTCATTGGTGTTTCCTAAGGGTCATCGTGTGCTGTTCAGGCCTCGCGAGGTGGTGGAAATGGGGTGACGTTCTTTCGCCGGTAAGTCGAAGAGGAGGCCGTGGGTACCGCCCCGCATCGGCGTGCGGGGAGACGATGAAGGGGGTGCAGGGAGACGAAGGATCCGGCACGACGAAGGGGGCGGTCAGGCCGGGTCGGCAAGGGACGGTACGGCGACGTTTTCGGGGCCGACGAGTTCGGCCAGTTTGTCGCGAAGTTCATCGCACGGCTCGACGCTCGCGAATGGCATATCGAGCTTGACCAAGTCGCCGTTGGTGGCTACCTCGAGGATGACAGGGGACTTGCCCCGGTGATTGAGCAGGAGCTTCACGATGTCTTCCAGCGTGCCGCGGTCTTCAACGAATTGTCCGCTTTCCGTGATCCGGATTGAGACGCCGGCTTCGCTTTTGGGCGCGGGGACCGAAGACGGCGCCGCCGGGTCAACAATGGGAACGGCGGCCGTCTCGGCAGCGACGTATGCCTGGGGTGATTCGGCGGCGCCGTTGGCGCCGTTGGTCGCGGCGGGCGCCGGGGTGTCGAACTGGGGCGCCGATTCATACTTTGCCCGCGGTTCGGCGATACCGCGGCTCCTGTCCGGCTCGTCGGTCCCCTCGGGGAAGTACTCGCGTGCCTCCTCGACCGATATCGACACCCGTCCGTCCCATTCCCGTACCTGCCCCTGGACGGTGAGGTAAGTGCCCTCATGCCAGAGGCTGCCGGTGGTTTCCAGGACGTTCGGCCAGACCACCAACTCCACGCCGCCGTCCAGTAGCTGGAGCGACATTGCGAGGAACTGCTGGCCCCGCCTTGTCGTGCGGCTCCTCACGTCTGCGACCTGGCCCAGAGCGTTCACCGTCTGGCCGGCCTTATCGGCCGTAAGGTTAGCCGCGAACACCACGAACTGGTCCGCCTTCTTGTACATCTCCCGTGTGAAATTACTCTCGGTAAGCTCCACTCCCAGCATTTCCTTTTCCCACTTGGTGCGTTCCCGATCGCTCACGTCGTCGGTCTCGGGGATCTCGATTTCGGGCATGGGGACCGGCGAGTTCTGGCCGAATAGGTCGAACATACTGGTCTGCCCCGATTCGCGCAGCCGGGTCTGCCGCTGTCCCAGCGCCACGATGCGTTCGGACGCCTCGACCAGGCCGCCCCGTTCGCCGAACGTGTCCAGCGCGCCCACTCTGATGAGGCTCTCCATCGCCAGGCTGTTCAACGCCCGGAAGTCGACCCGCCGGCAGAAGTCCTCAAGGGAATTGAATGGTCCACCCTCCTGGCGCGCCTCAACAATCGGCGTAACGGCTGCCTGTCCGACGTTCTTCACCGCGGCGAGGCCGAAGCGAATGGCCGTTTGGCCGTCTTCAGCCTGTTCGATGGCGAACGTGGCCGTGGAATGGTTGACGTCCGGCAGCAGCACATCGATCCGGTTGCGGCGCGCCTCCCGGACGCAGTCGCCCACCTTGTCGGCGTTGCCGGTGGCAGCGTTGAGCAGGGCGGCGAAGTACTCCGTCGGGTAGTTCGCCCTGAAGTACGCCGTCCAGTAGGCGATCATGGCGTAGCTGATGCTGTGGGCCTTGTTGAAGGCGTAACCGGCGAACGGCTCGATGAGGTCGAAGATGCGGGTGGCCAGCTCGGCCGAGTAGCCCTTCTGCTGCGACCCGGCGATGAATTTGTCCCGCTCCGCCGCCATAACCTCCGGGATCTTCTTGCCCATCGCCTTGCGGAGGATGTCGGCCTCGCCCAACGTGTACCCGCCGAATTCCTGGGCTATCAGCAGGACCTGATCCTGGTAGACGATGACGCCGTAGGTCTCCTCCAGGATTTGCTTGAGCCCGTCGTGTGGGTACTGTATCGGCGCTCTGCCGTGCTTCGCCTCGACGAATGTGTTGATGTGCTCCATCGGGCCCGGCCGGTAGAGGGCGATCATGGCGGAGATGTCGGCGATGGAGTTCGGCTGCAAATTTCGGATGTTCCGCCGCATGCCGCCGCCCTCGAGTTGGAACACGCCGAACGTCTCGCCGGACGAGAGCAGTTCGAAGGTGCTCGGGTCGTCCTCCGGTATGTCTGCGAGGGACAGGTGCTCGCCGCGAGTCTCTGCGATCATCGCCATGGCGCGATCGAGGATCGTGAGGTTGGTGAGGCCGAGGAAGTCCATCTTTAGGAGACCGACGTCGGCGACCGGCCCCATAGCGAACTGCGTGGTCGGCGGGGCGTCATCGTCATCGGAGGTGGACCGCTGCAGCGCGACGTAGTCGGTTAGCGGGTCTTCTGAGATGACGACGCCGGCGGCGTGGGTAGACGCGTGGCGTACGGCGCCTTCGAGGTCGAGCGCGGTATCGATGATCTTCCGGCTCGTGTCGTCGCTGTTCCGCAGGCCGGCAAGCTCCGGGTTCTCCCTGAGCGCGTCGGGGAGGGTTATGCCGAGCCGGGTGGGGACGAGCCTGGCCAACCGGTCGCCGGCGGGGTTGCCGAGATTCAACGCCCGCGCCACGTCTCTAAGAGCGGCCCGTGCACCGAGCGTGCCGAACGTGATGATCTGCGCCACATGTTCGCGGCCGTATCGCTCTACGCAGTAGCGGATCACCTCTTCCCGGCGGTCGTCCTGGAAGTCCATGTCGATATCGGGCATCTCCTTGCGCTCGACATTCAGGAACCGTTCGAAGACGAGGCCGTGCTCCAGCGGGTTGATCTCCGTGACCTCGAGGCAGTAGAGGACGAGGCTGGCGGCGGCGCTTCCGCGCACGGCGGTCAAAATGCGGTGGCGGTTGACGAATCTGAAAAGGTCGCAGACGACGAGGAAGTAGTCGGCGAAGTCGGTCTTCTCGACCACGTCGAGTTCATACTCCAGCCTGGCGATCACGTCGGGTGTCGGCGATGGGATGCGGCGTCGCAGACCCTCCTCGCAGAGCTGGCGCAGGTAGCTCATCGACGTCATTCCCGTGGGGACGGGGTAGTGCGGCAACAGGGTAGCGCCGAAGTCGATCTCCACCTCGCAAGATTCGGCGATGCGGAGGGTGTTTCGTATCGCCTCGGGCGTCTCCTGCCACGTGGCTGCCATCTCGGCTGCGGACTTCAGATAGTACGACTCGTCCGTCATGTGCAACCGGTTTGGATCGTCGACGTTCGAGTTGGTCTGGATGCACGTGAGCACGTCCTGGAGCCGCGCCTGCTCCTGCACGACGTAGTGGGAATCGTTGGTCGCGACCAGGGGAACGCCGGTCTCACCGGCGGTGCGGGTCAAGCCGCGGTTGATGACGTCGAGGTTTTCCACCCCATCGTGTTGCATGAGTTCAAGGTAGTAACGGCCGTCGAACACCTCGCGGTACCAGTTGACGACTTTGGCCGCCTCAGCGTCGTTGCCGGCGGCGAGCAACCTTGGTACCTCGCCGGACGGGCAGCCCGAAAGGACGATGAGGCCCTCGTTGTGCTTGGCGAGAATTTCCCGGTCCATGCGGGGGCGGTAGTAGAAGCCCTCCAGGTGAGCGGCCGACACTAGCCGCAGGAGGTTGCGGTACCCCGTCTGGGTCTGGGCGAGTACGGTGAGATGGTGGGGGAAGCGTTCGTTCGAGTCCCTTTCGAAACGGCTTCCGGGCGCGACGTATCCCTCTACCCCGATGATCGGCTTTACGCCTTGCGAATTACACGCGCGGTAGAAGTCGATGACGCCGTGGACGTTGCCATGATCGGTGAGGGCAATGGCCGGCATTCCGAGTTCGGCGGCCCTGGCCGCCATGTGATCGAGCCGGCTCAGACCGTCGAGCAGGCTGTACTCGGAGTGGTTATGAAGATGGACAAACTGCTCTACGGCTGGGGTCACGGGCACTCCTGCTGAACAGCCCGGATCGCGCCCCTGAACGGTGACAACGCGGGCGCGCCGAAGACTGCAAATGTGATGTCCGGACTATAGCCTGACCGACCCCGCTAGTCGAGACACGAGAGGCCGGCGCGTGCCATCCCGCGGCCCCCAAATCGAGCGGAGGAGTCGAGAGTTCCTTGCGATGCGCCGCAGGGCACTTCGCGGCCCGATTCTCACGCGTAACCCGTTCGCCCCAGCGCGCCATTCTCCGCCCGCGTTTCCCCACCCGTGAGGGTTGGAAAAATACCGGTTTGGCCTTCGGCATGCGGGCTCAAGCCCGGCATTCGAACGTTGTGTCGTTGGTTGAACCGAAACAGTGCCCGGCTTCTGGCGGTCGAGAGGCCGGGCGCTGCAGGGGAACTTCCGTCGGGTACGATGACGAGGTGCTAGCTGGAATCCTGAGAGGCCTGGCCTGACAAGTATTTGACCAGGACGCAGATGACCGGCCCATCCTCAGCGTCCTCCGAGTCGAAGTAGTCGTTGACCGCGCTCACGGCCTCGGCCTCGCTGATTTCGCCATCTCCGTCGGTATCGGATTCCGCGACCGCTGCGGCGCATGGGTCAGAATCATATTGTTTCAGGACGCAGATGACCGGTTCCTTCGGCGCCCCCACCGTGTCAAAGTAGAGATTCGCTACCACCGCCGCCTCCAGGGTGCTGATTTCGCCATCCCCGTCGGTGTCGGCATCAGATACCGCGGTGTTACACGAGTTGGAAAAGTACTCGTTCAGGACACAGAGCACCGGTTCCTTGGACGCCCCCGCTGTTGCGAAGTAATTCCTGAGTACGACAAGGGCCTCCGCCTCGCTGATCTCACCATCGTCGTCAGTGTCGGCCTCGGCCACTGCGGACTCGCACGGGTCAGCCGAACCGTCTGAGGTCTCGCGCTCACCATTATTCGGCTCGGGTGTTGTCTCGGGCTGCGTGTTCTGCGGTGGCTGGTTCTGCGGTGGCTGGTTCTGAGGCGGTTGGTTTTGAGGCGGGGTAAAGGCTTTATGGACGTGGGCATATGAGCCGCCGTCGTAGTCGTGTTCGCCGTGGTACACGTGCGGACAGTAATCATCGTGAACGCCTGTCTGGGCGTTGTGTTCCATCGAAGCTGCCGAGTCACCGCCTTCACCGTAGTGATGGTTGTGGCAGCCCGTACCGTGGTCCCACCCATTGCCGTGTTGGACCTGAGCGAAGGAGGTGAGCGCAGTCACGCTTACGGCCACAGCCGCTATGAGCGCCACCAGTACTTTTTTCACTTTCAGGCTCCTCGTACGACCAAGAGTTCTGGGATGACAGGCAGGTTGAAGCGGTCGGGCTGCGGCGGTAGTTCAATTACTGCCGATGGACTCCGTGGCCATCTGCAGTCCGGGCCCGCGCTGCACGATTGACGGTCTGATTTCGGTCGTCCCGGCAGACTTGACGGTGACCAACCATCCGCGCCAATAATGGCTATAACGAGGCTGCCAACGATTGGTGGCCAAGTTCGCCGGCAAGGGGCATCCACCTGTGCTCTTCGGGTTTGTCTGGTTTCCCATAAATCCCTTATGGCACAAGGGTCACCCGGGTCTCTAGGTACTTTGAATATCTATTTCCACAATTCTGAAATGACAGGCCGGCGCGCCAAGCTCTAATAAGCAAATATCAGGAGCACAGAATGCCGCGTCTCCCAACACGAGACGGCGTCGTCCGCGTGTCGCCTCGTCGCAACCGAAATTCACTTCCAGCGCGTTGAGGGATGGGTGGTCGAGCGAGGCCCGGGCCTGGCGCGCCCTGGTTGTTCCAAATCCAACGTCAGCAGGACTGCCAGTCCAACTCCGGAAAGGTTGGAAACCTCCAACCACCAGACGGTTTCGGTCTCCCACGCAGGACGCCCTGCGTCCGTTCGCAGACCCTGAGAGTTACCAGACCCCGGCTTGTGGCCGCGTTCGGACCGGGTCTTGCTCTGTACCCGCAGCCTGAGATCTCATGCTGGTCTCTGACGGGTGACCCAAAGATCGACGCCACCCAATGCCCTTGGGACTATGGGTTTGTCTCCAAAGAAGTCCGGATCATCCTGCGTACTTTCCTGCTTCAAAACCCCATTTGATTAGTGCGAACGTATTGCGATTGGGCGTCAGAAATTAGTCTCAGCAAACTGTCGCATTTGAGTAAATTCGTATGGCCTCAACAGGCGGGTAAACAAGACGGCCGTTGAGCCGTCAATGAGCCACGCGCCTGAATAGCGTGTCCATGCCGTTAAACCTGCCGGGAACCCACTGTAGATACGCCCGTTCGGCTTTCCTCATTCACTCCGGCCGGAGGCGCGGGCGGACCGGCGGGACCTTGCGGCGACGCGGCCGGGTCGCTCCATGATCAACGTCAGCGGGACGGCAAATGCCACAAGTATGAACAACGTCATGAATGCGGGCCGGTAGGTATCTGTCGCGTCGAAAACGAGCCCCACGAACACCGGCCCGAGCGCGCCGAAAACGGCGTTGACCGAACTGATGATGCCGACTATCGAGCCGTAGTTGCGCCTGCCGAAGTAGTCGCCGATTATCGCCAGCCGCAGGGGCACGGACGCTCCGAATCCCATCCCGAAGGCGATGCTGAACACCGGCAGCGGCGCCAGTCCCAACCCGACGCCGAACACCTCCGCGTTCACCAGCGCCAAGCTGAGGACTCCGAGCGTCTGGATGACATAAGCCCAGGCGAGGAGGTAGCGTTTGTCGAATCGGTCTCCAACCAACGCCGTGCCGCCCCTCCCCAACAGATCGCCAATTGCAACCGCGCCGGCGGCCAACGCCGCTATTCCCGGCGAAACCCCAAAGTCCCTCAGCGCGGCCAGGTGCAAGAGGTTCGTGGAACTGACCAACTGGCCCAGGCTGCTTGCGATGCCGAGCTGCCAGAAGAACGGCGTCCGCAGCGCCTGCCGGATCCCGTACGACAGCTCCCGTCGCAGCCTTAGTCGCCTGCTGAGAGGCGTTCCGTCGTCGGTCTTGGGGGTCGGATCGTCCCCATCCGGCAATTGGCCGTAGTCTTCCGGCCGGCGGCGGGCCAGGATGATCGCCGGTATGCCCACGATCCAGAAGCCGACGCCCACCGCAAACAGCACGTCCCGCCAGCCGAACGTCTCGATGAATCCAACAAGCAAAGGAAGGGTGAATCCGGCCAGGGCCGACGAGAGCATCAGGATGCCCAGCGCACGAGCGCGGTTGCGGACGAACCAGTTGCTGACCATCGTGACGAACACGATGAACGTGCCGAACGACATGCCCAGCGTCATCAACGCCACGGCGAGATAGAACTGCCAAAGGGTGTTGACCTGGCTCATCAGGATGAACGATGCGCCGGTGGCAGCCGTTCCGAAGAGCAACGCCCACCTTGGCCCGTAGCGGTCGAGAATGGTCCCTACGAACGGCGAAAACATGCCGCTCTCGACACGCTGCAGGGACACCGCACCGGCGGTGGCCGCCTGGCTCCAGCCGAATGTGCCGACGATGGGCAGGAAGAATGCCTGGAAGCCCCTCCAGAAAACGGCGGAGGTATACCACTGCACCCAGAAGCCCGAGCCCAACAGCCACCAGCCGTAGAACACGTTTTGAGGGACAGGTACGCGGGGCTTCAAATCAGATAACGGGGTGCTGTCCCAGGGACCCAATACCCCCGCCGACTGAGCGGGGAAAGTCCTGGCTGACGGTATGTGGGGCGGTTGTTCGTCAGCGCGTGCTATTCAAACGGCATCTGGCCGCATGAATTCCGCGCCCGGGCGACTCAGTATGTTCTACCAGCCTGCCGCCACCCCGTCTCGCCGCGGGTCCGCTCCGCCAAGAAATGTGCCGAACTCGGTGAATTGAATCCCGTGGCCGCCGCCCACCGCCGCGGTCCAGTCCGGCAACGTGCCAATTCGGTGGCCCATCTGTCGCAGTCTTTCCAGTATCTCTTCTGGCGCCCGGCCTTCGTAAAAGATGTCGCCCGTGTCGTAGTGCCGGAATCGAGGCGCCTCAATAGCTTCCTGGACGTTCATGCCCCCGTCCACGAAAGCGCGGATCATCTGGACCGACGTGTGCAGGATCCCGTAGCTGCCCGGCGTCCCGATGCTCAGGATGATCTTTCCGCCTGAGAATATCTGGATTGGAGAAACACAGAAGTCGACTCGCTTGTTCGGACCCACGATGTTGGGACTGCCGCAGTCGGGATCGATGTCGAACCATTTGCCCATGTTGTTCAGGAATACTCCCGTCCCGCCCGGAGCGAAGCCCGATCCAAAACCTCCACCCAGGGTCTGCGTTACAGTCACCACGTTGCCTTCGGCGTCTGCCGTAGCAAAGTGCGTTGTCGGCCCCGGCGCCGGGACCCGCGGAAAGGAAGCGTACGGAGGTATGGTGTCGATTTGCGACCTGCCATACCGCTCCGCAGGCGGCTCACTCGCACGGTCGAGGGCGATGCGCGAACGGACGTGCTCCGCGTAGTCGCTGGACAGCAACCGATTCAACGGTATGTCCACGCGGTCCGGATCGCCCCCATAGCGGACGCGGTCATCTGCGGCCGCGAGGACTGCCTCTATCACAAGGTGAATAGACTCGGGGACTCCGTATGGCAGCGTGCCGTAGCCATCGAGGATGTTGAGCGTTTCCAGTATCTGAAAACCCCCAGAGTTTGGCGGCGGAACGCGTACTTCCAGGCCGCGGTAGTTCGTGGTTATGGGTTCGTACCAGGTCGCCTCGTACGACGCCAGGTCATCACGGCTGATGAGCCCGCCCGCTGCCGCGATGCCCTGGCACATCCGGTCTCCCAGCTTGCCCCGGTAAAACGTCTCCTGTCCCCCGGCGACCACCTCGCCCATCGACTCTGCCAGCTTGGGCTGCCGGAGCAGCGAGCCGAACGGCGGAGCTTCACTGTGGCAGTCGAGCGCGTCGAAAGACCAACCGACATCGGCGAACCTCTCTTTCATGCTCTTAATGGTCTCCGCGTTCATCGGTGTGATCGGGTAGCCGTTGGCTGCGAAGTCGATGGCCTCTTCGAACAGCCGGTCGAGCGGCAGGGTCCCGTACTCGGCATGCATCGTGAGCCACCCCGACAGGTTTCCGGGCACCAGCGGCACGCGCGGGCCCCTGTCACGGGTGACCTGGTCGAACATATCGGGCGTGGCCGCCGAAGCCGCGCGGCCGGAGAAGTCGAGGGCTCGTGTGCGGCCTTCCGACTTCACGTACACGAGGCCGACGCCCACGCCCCCCATGCCTGACATGTAAGGCTCGACGACGTTGAGCGTGCTGGCAACCGCAACAGCGGCGTCTATGGCGTTACCGCCCTTTCGCAGGGCGTTCACGCCTGCGTTCGACGCCAGCGGATGGGCTGAGGCGATCATGCCTCGCCGCCCAAAGGCCGGAGCACGCGTGGACCGTCCGTGCACTTTGTCGATGGGGAACATCTCTCTCATGTGGCCCTCCCGGGCTGTCTTGTATCTCTACTGGAATGGGGTGATGGTTGGATTTGGTGTCATCGGTATGTAAACCGCCGCCAGGGAGGCTGCTCTCGCGCTCGTCGTACCCGGGAAACCCGGTACCTGTGGGGCGCACCCCTTTTTCGTCTTGCCGGACTTGATCCGGTGTCCACGGTGGGGCGCGGCTCCCCATGGACTACAGGCCGACCCACGTACGTGCGTAACCCCCCTGGCACGCCACCATGGATACCGGCTTTCGCCGGTAAGACGAGGTGGGCGGCAAGACGACGCGGAGACTGTCCGGGTTAGTTTCATGCCAATGTCACTCAGAGTAACGCGCCAACGCGTCTCGTGACTGTAGTTTCTGCTCATCCGAGCCGTACGCCATCGTGTAGTGGCGTTGATAGCCCGAAGACTCGAGGCGGGAGATAAGCGACCGGAAGTCGATTGTTCCCTCTCCCGGCACGAGATGCACCTCGTATTCTCCGGTATTGTCGGCGAGCCGCACCTCGCCGATGCGTTCCATGCCGAATTCATCCAGGAACCCGTCGATCCCCTCCGGAACAAGGTGGGAGTGATTGACGGTGAACGACCAGCCCAGTCGATCGGCTGGGACCGCGTCGAAGTACGCGCGCAGTTCTTCCACGTTGTGGGCCAGGTAATGCACTTCGGCGTGTTCGGGCTCGAAATTGAGGTTCTCCAACAGCAGCCGCGCGCCCGTGTCGGCCGCGTACCTGGATATGCGATCGAGCCGCTCCACCGACGCATGGATTCGGGCCTTCACGTCGGACGAAAAATGGTATCCGGCATGCACCACGATCCACTCGCAACCCATCCTGTTGGCAAGGTCGATGTTGGCGCGCATGTATTCGTCGACGGCACGTGCGACGCGGGGGGAGTATTCAGCGACGTTCACGGCCGAAAGGGTGTGGAGGCCCAGGTGAATGTCGAACCGGTCTGCCAGGTCCCTGACCGACCGGACGCGATCCGCCGACCACGTGTCCATGTGGTTCGGCCCGGCGTCGGCGTTGAAATCCACGTAGTAGAAGTCGTGCGCGCCCGCCCATTCCAACGCGTCCTCGAGCCGGGTGGTTCCGGCGTCAAATCCAATGCGATCGGCAAGGCTCATAGTTAAGGATCTTGGTCTGAGGCAGCGGGATTTCAAACGGCGCCGGGCGACGCGGCGATTCTATAGGAGAGATGGGGGTTAGAATCGCCCCGGCTCCACTCACCACGTACTGAATCAGCAACACTCTTGAGTAAGGCGGTTTTTGGGGTGTCCGGCTCCTTTTGGAGACCTCTGTTCAACCGTCATTCCTGCCCTGAGCGCGAAACTGTGGGCTGGGATCACGACTTGAAAGCGCGTCCCGATTTCCCCTCGGGCGATCGGCGTCGACGATTTCAATGTCGACTGTCTCGTTAAATCGATAGACGTGGGCTAACAAGCGCAAAGGAACATCTAAGACGGAAATGCGTGGGAGGAACAGATCTTGCATGGGCAGCCGGGGCTGGTGAAATGCCGGACGCCTACGGCGAAGCCCCCGGCCCGAGCCCTTTGGAAAACCAGGTCAAAATGCTCCTCTTCCGAGTTTTCGAGGTACCGCCTGATGGCATATGCGCACAGATCGGCCAGTTGAACCATACTCGTCAATTGGCTATCCACGAACATCGGAGTTTCTATGACGTGTTCTATCTGCGTCCAGAGCGTTCCTTTCTGCAGAAAGGTCTTCATCAAGGCGGTGTGTCTCTTGGCCACAGTCTGGTTGTTGTCGTGAATAAGCAGCCCATAGCCCAATTGAAGGTTCTGCAAATAGCGCTCGAATCGTGACACAACCTGCTCGAAGGCTTGCTCGTGAACCGTCGTGTTGGTAATCGTCGGATCGAAATGCAGTTTGTCAACGCACTCCGCGAACAGACGGACAACCCCCCATTCCGAGATTAACTTGGCGATGTCTGTTACAGCCCGTCGCCTTTCGTCCAATGTGAGGTGTACGTAGGCTTCGGTCTTCTGGAAATTCTTCCTCGTTTGTTTGAGTCTCTTGGGGTTGTTCATCCTCTGCAGGCGAAGCAGTTCTGCATGGCGCCTCCGGCGCACTTCCGTGCGTCGCCTCTCGGCGGCCATCGACTCAAAGCCGGAAATTGCCTGCTGTTCAAAGTATGGTCGCATCATCCACGCGACATGGATCTCGGCGTCTGCGAGGCCGTAATTGCTCTTGATGTTCTCAAGCTGCGTAGCGTGCTGCTTCCAATACTCATCCGGGACAGAAACACCCGCCAGGACGTAGTGGGAGGTGTTGCCAGGCAGGTCAGCTGTTCCTGATTCGTCGATGTAACAAAGATGCATCATCCAACCCCAAAAGAAAAAGCGACTAGGTTCGAGGCATGTGCCCCGATCTGAGACGCTCAGCGACTCTTCCTAGACGCCACTACATGATAGCACTGATGACCCCAGGTAAACACCTGACCGGCCTGGGCACAGCCTCTACCCATCTCAGTGTCAGCGCCGCGCTAACAAGGGGGTAGCATTACCTGAATGCCTTCTCCGGTACAGCCGACACCAGCACACCGGGACATCGATTCACGAGCCGGACTGTGGACTACCCGGCCCCCGACCGGCAATTGCGACTTCCGCTGTGCCTGCCGGTTCTCCTACCCCTCGCCGGAGCATCTCGCGATACAGGACCAAGCTCGCGATGAACGGCACGAAGTAGTGCACCGCGCGGAACAGCGTCGCAACGGCTACCGCATCACTCAGAGGGATACCCAGGAAGGCGTAGACGCCGGCCATAGAACCCTCTTGCACTCCCAGACCACCGGGAATCAGGGAGACCATGCCGATCGCCAGACCGATCCCATACCCGGCGAGCAGCACGCCAAGACCCGGCGACTGCCCGATCGACTCGAAACATAGCCAGAGGGACAACAGGGTCAACGTTACTTCCACGCCAACCATCGCCAGGATAGCCGCCATCCGTCCAATGTCGCCCCGCAGGGCGCGGACACCCTCGTCTACCGAGTCCGCAAATTGGCCGCCGAACTCAGCGAAGTCCTTGCCGGTCCACCGCTTGACAGCAGCCACAAGCCAGTCGATAAGCCAGCCCCTGAAGCCTCTTGCAAACAGCGCCCAGGCTGAGGCTGCGGCGAACAACGTCAGCACTGCAATCGTGACGTACAGGGCGCCGCCGTGGACGCCCCCCAGCAACCCGCCAAATACGGCGTAGCCCACCGCGGCGAAGAACATCCCAATCGCAACAAGCAGATTGGCGTACGACTGGATGAGAGAGACAGTCGCACCCCTCGGCAACGGGATCGACCGGCGTTTCAGCACGGCCATGATCAACATGATCCCGACGGTCCCGCCGCCCACGACGTTGCGTCCCAGCAACGTAGCCACGTACCCGACCTGCCACAGCAGGAAGAACGGGACGTGGATTTTGAAGACGCGGCTGAACGTCGCGAAACGTAAACTTATAGTGGCGTAGGTAACGCCTGAGGCAACGAGGGCCAGTAGCAATGGACCGGGACGCGCGCCGGCGATAGCCTGGCGTACTTCACCCCAGGCCGTGAGCATCGTCGCCAGACCCACGATGAGGACAACGACCATCACTGCGGTCAGTACCGTGCCCGCGTTAAATTTGAAGTTCAAGGTAGAGCCCCGGTCAGGCCTGGAGAGCAGGCGGCCATCTGCCGGAAGAGCGCTGAAGACGAATTGATCAAAGTTTTTCCATGGCTGTCGCTGGGCCGGGCCGCCAGGCCGGCGCTGACCGGCCTGATGGTCCTCGCCGTTTTGTTCGCCGGATTATGGCAGGCTGGCGGCGCTGTCGCACAGACTGAGGAAGAGTCGCCCAGGCAGGTAATCGTCAATGCGGTTTCCGGCGACTACGAGATCGTCGTTGCCGTCACCGGGGTGCGATCGGTCGTCGGCCCGCAGCGGTTGACCATAACAGTGCTCGATGTCGAGACGAAAGAGTGGGTCACCGACGCCCGAGTCTCGATATTCGCCACGCCGCCGGATGGAGGCCGCAAGCTCTACAGTCCGGCTCTCAATTCGCCCGCAGACCTGACAACGTACATCTCGCAAATCCCCCTCAACGATGAAGGGGCCTGGGTCATAGACGTCGAAGTGACGGCCGCTGGCGTCCTCGTCGCCACCGAGGGTGTGCTGGAGGTCGAGCCGCGGGTGAGGGGCAGCGGCGCCAGCGTCCCTTACGGCACCGCCGTTTTGGTCCTCATCGTGGTCGCCTTCCTCGGGGGCGCGGGATGGCTCGTCCTGCAGTCCCGCAAGGCGATGAAGGCGCGCAGGCTGGCAGAAGCCGGTGATGGCCAGGCCCCGGCCGACAAGCCGCGTTCTACCTGACACCGGCCTCGTGTATCGCACGCGTCGTCGGGGCTGGTTTGAAACCAGCCCGCATCCCGGCTGGGCCCTCGACACGGTGCGACGTGCCCGAATTCACGCGGGAATTCACCAATGCCAAGCCAGGCAAACCGTTTTGGTTTTCGGCAAACGAGCAGGTGAATCAGGCCAAGGCGGGTTTGAAGAGCGTGTTTCAGAAGCAGGCCGACTCTATTGTTCGAGCGTTAGAGATTCCCGTTTTCACGGGAATGACGGTAAGTGCGGCTGTATTTCGTATCGAGCGATACCCAAGACGACGGTAATCGTTGCACCCATACTGATAGAGACACGTGCGTTCGACTTATGAAACAGGCTCTTGAAACCCGCCCCGACGCCCGGTTCATTGGCATTGGCGCGGACAGGATATCGTGAATGTATGTGCGGTGACGGGCCGCCCGCTTAACCAGACCCGTCCACTCGCAGGTCGTCTGCGTAGGTGAAGAACGCCGGCAGGCCGCCCGTGTGGAGGAACACTACCGGCTCCGAAAAGTCGAGGTTGCCGGCGCGCACCTGGTCGATAAGCGCGGCCATGACCGTGCCGGTGTAGTTCGGGTCCAGCATGATGGCATCGGTCCGGGCAGTGAGATGAATCGCGTCGATCACCTCCTGCGTTGGAATGCCGTACCCCTCGCCCACGTACTGATCGAGGACCGTCATGTCAGACTCGCTGAACGTCACGGGCAGGTCGAGCAGGTCCCGGATGTCACCCGAGTGCTGGAAGATGTACTCGCCCAGCGGCATGTCGTAGTTGACCGTCACACCGGTAAACCGCCAGTCCAGCCCGAGGTTCAGCGAGGTCAACATCAGCCCGCACAGGCTGCGGCCGGCCACGCCGAAGACGTGCGCCCGCTCGATTCCCCGTGCCTCCAACTGCTCCTGCATTTCCAGCCCGGCCCCAACGAACCCGACCATGCCGACGATGCGAGGAAAGAGGTGGTCCTGCAGCAGGTAGGTCTTGTGACCCTCTGCGTCCATGTTTTTCTTCAGCGACCTGGCGTATTCGAGGGCGTTTTCCGACTCACCCTCGTCGAGAAGATGGATCTCGGCGCCGAGCACCTGGTCGACCAGCAAGTTGCCCTGGACCGGCCGCCCTTTCGCGTTCTTGAGCACCAGCACGTAGCGCATGCCGAACTTATTGGCCGCCGCGCATGTCATTCGCGCGTTGTTCGAGTGGTAGTCCATGACGTTGATCATGGCGTCGTACCCCTCGTCCCGCACGTGTGGCAATTCGTACTCGTAGTGCCGCGCCTTGTTGCCGCCGAACGCGAGGCCGGTCATGTCCTCCCGCTTTATCAATATGCGCGGTCCGCCAAGCTCGGCCGATAGCCGGGGCATCTCTTCCAGGGGCGTTGGCAGGGCCGCCATCGGGGCACGCGGGAAGTTATCGATGCGGGACTTGAGTTCGGCGCGGCTCAGGGGGCCGCGTTTGCGGTGGTTCGTCTGTGTCATTCGATTCGTCCTTGCAGTGCAATGGTGAATGCGTGCACCGATTTTCCGGTGTCGAGGGGCGACCTCCGGTCTTCAGGCATAGTCCGGCGGCCAGAGCTGGACATCCAGGACCGACTCGCACCAGCGGGCTACGGCCAGCAGGCTTCCTTCCGAGAAGGGTTGGCTGGCCAGTTGGATCCCAAGCGGCAGCCCCGACGCGCCGAGACCGGATGGCAGCGTGATCGAGGGCAGTCCGGCACTGGTCCAGGGGACCTGGAAAACCGGGTCGCCGGTGGTGCCCAGGTCCGCCGCCGCTGGAGACGTAGTCGTAGGCATCAGGACCGCGTCGACAGACGCCAGGGCCGTGATCATGTCCCGGCGGAACTCGCGGCGAAGTCGTTGCGCCTGCACGTAGTCCAAAGCGGGTATGAGCATGCCCAATTCGATGCTGGAGCGGACTCCCGGCCCGTATTCGTCGGCCCTATCCCGGAAATACTCCTCGTGGAAGGCGGCGGCCTCGACGTTACTCACGATGCTCTGGCAGGCGTGTGCCGTCGCAAAGCTGTCGGGCAGGCTGATTTCCTCAATGACCGCCCCGGCTGCGGCCATTTTTTGCACTGCGTCGTCCGTGTGCTCCCGTACCTCGGCAGCGGAACGGTCGTAGAAGAAATCCCGGATGATGCCGATGCGGGGCGGGCGGTCCAGGGAATTCATCTGGTCCAGGTAGTCCGGGACGGGTTCCGCGACGGAACCGTCGTCCTGCGGGTCGTGCCCGGCCATCGCCTGCAGCATGACCGCGGCGTCGGTGACGCTGCGGGCCAGGACGCCGACCGTGTCCAGTGACCAGCTGTAGGCCACCACGCCTCGGCGGCTGATTCGGCCGTAGCTGGGCTTCAGCCCGACTATCCCGTTGAACGAGGCGGGCCGGCATACCGATCCGGCGGTCTGGGAACCCAGCGCGGCGGCGCACATTCCGGTCGAAACAGCCACGGATGACCCGCTGCTGGAGCCGCCCGGCGTGTGGGCCGAATTCCAGGCATTTAGTGTGGGCGACGGGTCGCTCGCCGCGAACTCGGTGGTGACGGTCTTCCCGAGGACTATCGCACCGGCTTCCTTGAGCTTGGCGACGCAGGGGGCGTCGTAGTCGGGCACAAAGTCGGCCAGGATGGGCGAGCAGGCGGTGGTGGCCATCCCCTCCGTGTAGAAGATGTCCTTGATGCCGACCGGGACGCCGTGCAACGGACCGCGAAAACGTCCCTGCTCCGCTTCCTTCTCTCGTTCGCGTGCCGTATCGAGGACCTGCTCCCGGTCGATGGTTACCCAGGCCTGGAGCAAAAGTTCAAAGGCGTCGATACGATCAAAAAGCGCCTGGGCCAGCGCCACCGGTGACAGGGTGCCGTCGCGGATTTGTGCAGCCGACTCAGAGACGCCGAGGCGGTATGGAGGAGTCATCGTTGCCCGGCCGCGTCGGCAGGTTCGGCCGCCGGGTAGCAGCCCGGCTCGGCGAGTGAGTCTGGCAGTTGCTGCCTTAGGTCCAGGAGAGTCTGGGCGGTCTGGACCAGGCGTCCCTGCAAATGTTCGGCCCGGGACGCGCCCCACTTGGCCGCGGCGTGGGCGGCCAACACCTGCGCCAAGGCATCAGCGGAAGTATCGGAATTCATGTCGGGCACCAGATTTCCTCCGCGAGGGCAGGCCGGGCCGTGGTCATCCGGCGCGGGACTGGTCCTCGAATCCGATCCGCCTGTGAGTCCCGTCGCAAAACGGCTTGCTCGAGGAACTGCCGCAGCGGCACAGGTACTGGTCCCCTTCGACGGAAAACTCATTGCCTTCGTTGTCTTTCAGCGTGATCGGGCCGGTAATTTCGTATGGGCCGTTGTCGTAGATGTTGACTGTTACGTCTGCCATTGGGGTACTCCATCGTGTGCTGTGTCCGATGTAATAGGCACAACTTACTACGGATTGGCGTTCCCGGTGGGCACCTCGAGTGGCGACTTGGGGCGGACACAATAAACTGGGGTCGGCTCGGGCGTTAGATCCTTCGGCTGCGGCCGGCGCCCCAACGTATGAAAATGGTGACTGCCGATTCGGAGTCGCAGATGTCGTGCGTGCCCACCTCTGCGCCCCACTGTGGGTACCGGCCCCGTGTCGGTGCACTGGGGTGACGTTCTTTCGCCGGCAAGTCGATCGGGGCTGGCCGGGCTATTTTCTGAGGAACAACGAGGCATAACAATGAAAATCACTGAAGTAAAGACGTTCCTGATGGGCGTCGGGAACACGCCCCGCAACTGGCTGTTCGTCAAGGTCTACACCGACGAGGGGATAACCGGCGTCGGCGAAAGCAGCGGGTGGCCGGCGGTCATCAAGGCCGCGGTCGACGACATCTCGCCCATGGTCATCGGCGAGGACCCGATGAACATCGAGAAGATCTGGCAACTCCTGTACGTCGGCATGATGGGCCACGGGATGACCGGCGTGGTGGGCTCCGGCGCAATCAACGGCATCGAGATGGCGCTCTGGGACATCAAGGGGAAGGCCCTCGGCACGCCCGTTTGGAACCTGCTGGGCGGCAAGGTGCGAGAAAGCGTGCGGGTGTACGGCCACGCCTTTCGCTACAAGATGGGAATCAACAGCGGCCCCGACGGTGTGACGGTGGGCGAACGCGCGCTCGAACTCAAGGACATGGGCTACACGGCTGTGAAGACCGGGCAGGGCGTGGAGTCGGTCGCGGCGGTCGAGGAGGTGCGGAAGGCGGTCGGCGACGAGATGGACATCATGGTGGAGTGCGGCCCTCCGCCGTGGCTGACCGCCAAGGACGCCATCATCCTCGGCAAGGCCCTTGAGCCGTACAACGTGGCGTTCTACGAAGACGCCGTCGCGCCGGAGAACCTGAAGGCGCTTGCCAGGTTGCAGGACAACGTGGACGTGCCGATTGCGGTGGGCGAGCGCCACTCGCACATCTGGGGGCTGCGCGAGCATATCGAACAGGAGTTGGTCGACGTTATCCAGCCGGACGCCGGTCGCGTGGGCGGCATATCTCAGTTGAAGAAGTTGGCCGCCATGGCGGAGGCGCACTACATCACCGTCGCGCCGCACTCTGGGACGTTGGGCCCGGTCGGAGAGTATGCCGCGCTGCACGTGATGGCGTCGATCCCGAACGCGCTGGCCCTCGAACGGGTCGAGTTCGACGACCCAGTGAGGTACGAGGTCATCGACCACCACCCGCCGACCATCGATGGCCACGTTCCCGTGCCGGACAGGCCGGGACTGGGCGTCGACATCGTCGAGGAGACCATCGCGAAGTATCCGAGCACGGGCAACTCCCCCGGACCGAAGAGGTCGGAGCCGGAGATGCACAAGTGGGAGCCGGGCACGTACTTCGAGCAGCTCTATTTCCAGCCGAGGTACCGGCGGCAGTCGACCTTGCGACCACCACGGAAGCGGTAGGTCACTTTTTGGTTTTGAGCCCTCTCGAATAGCCGTGGACACCTGCGCCCCGGATCGAAGTGCCGACAGCCTGGAGATGCCGTTGTTATGACGCAGTTCACACTCCGCCAAGCGACTTCCGCAGATTTCCCTAGGTGCCTTGGCATCCGCAACGAGGCCATGAGGGAGTACATCGAACAGATTCGGGGATGGGACGAAGATTTCGAGGAGAGGCGATTCCGCCGGCACTTCCAGCCCGATAAGACGCGCGTGGTTTTGTCGGACGACAGCGTGATCGGTTTCCTGGGGGTCAGGGAAGAGGATGACGAGCTGTATGTAGCACAGGTCTACCTGGTCCCTGAGCACCGGGGCCGGGGAATCGGGACTGCGCTTATGCGTGAGTTGCTTGCCGAGGGCCGTCCGGTCGTGTTGAAAGTGACGAAGTTGAATACCGGGGCTCGTCGTCTCTACGAACGCCTGGGCTTCCGGGTCAAGAGTGAAGATGGGGACGCCTTCCGCATGCGGGCTGAGCCGCAGGCATAGTTCCAACGCCACTACACACTACCCACATGCAGCGCGCAGTCCGTCGCCCCGGCTGCCGAAAACCTGTGTATGGCACCCATCTGCAGGCGCGCCTCTTGTGGCGCTCAATAAGTGGGGCGGGAACCTTTCGCTGCTGCGGCCGTCTATATGCGTAGGCCGCAGTGGGAGGGCGGCCGCGAGGGAAACCCGAGTTGGTCCCGTCGACAGCGCGGTCTTGGCCGGCAGAGACTGCCGGTCATTTCGAACAACCTCAAGAATTCATCATCATGCGCGAGCCCTCACTAAACCGCACTCGGAACCATTCGAGGTTCGGACGGGCAATGACCAGCATTCATGTGGCCGCCCTCCCCACGGTCCTTCTCATGGGCCTGTTAATTGCGCTCGGCTCCGCATGCACCGGCGGCCAGGACACCGGCGACGGAGTTGACGCTGGTGGTGAAAGCGTCAATGTCGAGTTCCCGCAGCACGACGTCCCGGCTGCGGACCATTGGGTCGAGAGATTCGTTGGAAAGTTGACCCTGGAAGATGGGTGCCTGCGCGCTGGATCGTTGTTGCTCATCTGGCCCGCCAGGTTCACATTCGACACGAAGCATGGGGCTGTACGGGTAATTGCTGCAGACGGCCGGATCGCTGCCCACGTGGGCGATGACGTTCGGTTCGACCGAGTTCCTGTTTCCTACGAGGACGCCCTGGATGGTGGGCAGATACACGGATCGTCGGAGGACTGCGCCGGCCCTTACTGGCTGGTCGGAGGAGAGGTCGTCGCCATCAGCCCCCAAGAGCCCGCCAAACCGCCGGTCGTAGATGGGCCGGACGTCTACTTCCCGCAGCACGAAGCGCCGTTGGGTACGGACGACGGCGGAAGCTACTGGGCCGGGCAGCTGGTCCTCCACGACGGGTGTTTAGGCGTCGAAGTCCCACCTGATGTCAACGGACCGGGCGGGACAACTACGCTCATCTGGCCCAGCGGGTTTGCGGCCGACGTAGAAGGATTCAACGTGCGGGTAGTGGATGGGAATGGCCGGGTCGCAGCGCACGTCGGAGACCACATTCGCCTGACCAGCGCCACGATTTCTTATAACGAAGCCCTGGACCGCGGCCTGATTAGTGGGATGTCAGAGGATTGCGCGGGGCCGTTTAGCCTGGTGGGTGACGAGGTCACGGCTTTCGATCCAGAAAATGAGTCCACAGAACTGCGCCTGTCGGACCCGGACGTGTTCTTTCCGCGGCAGAGGACCGTACTTGCGACTTTGCGGGCCCAAAAACTAGCCGAAGGCGGTGGCGAATTGGTCCTGGACGGACAGTGCCTTCGCCTGGACGGTCGTATCACGGTCATCTGGCCTGCCGGGTTTACTCCTCATGTCGAACGCGGCGTTGTCCAGGTCCGCAACGGGGCGGGCGTGGTAATCGCCCAGGTTGGGGACAAGTTGTCGATGGGAGGGGGATACTTCAGCCGGGACGACTGGGAGTGCCCCGGGGAGGTGTTCAGCGTCCATAGCATTGAAATCGTCCCGGACCTCTCGCCGCTTCTCCAGGCTGCCGGATACGGGGGCGCCTATCGAGACCCTGACGACCGGGGAATCCTGTACGTACGCCTGGTTAACCCTTCCCAGGAGGCGGCTGAACAGGCGGCGGAAAGATACGCGTCTCCCGGCCTGCTCAGGGACATCCGGGAAATCCGTCCAATCAAGGCAGATTATTCGATTGAACAGCTCAAGGAGTGGCATGCATCAGTCGCCGATGAAATACGCAGCATCCCGGCTGTGCGACATTTCAGCTACCCCGAGGAGAGAAACCGCTTGCTTCTATATGTAAGTAGAAAAGACGACCCAGACGCAGTGAGGAAGATTCTGGACATCCTGACGAGACACGAAGTGCCCCATGGGGCAGTGATCATTCTGGACCAGTAGGAATGGACCGGAACGATGACTCGTGAGGATGCCAACGGCCCGAGCCGTAGATTTATCAATGACCTTGGAGTCGCGCTCGTTGGCAGCATCGCCGCAATTGCGAGCGCGGTAGACAGAGATCGAATTCGATCGGGCGTCCGACATGCTGGCCTGCCGGTTCTCCTTGTATACCTGTTAGTGGCATTGGTCACAGGTTGCGGGGTCGACCAGGGTGTTGCGGACCGTGGGGGTAACGGTGAAGACGCCACCGCTGCTGGTGAGTCCGTCGTCGAACAACCCAGCGTCGGCGAAACGGACTCACCCAAAGACACCAACGTAGTCTCGGTGTTTCCTCTACACGACGCTCCGCTGAAGACGGACAACGGGGGATACTACTTCGCTGGAAAACTGGTCCTGGATGAGGGGTGTCTACGGCTTGAGGTCCCGCCCGATGCCTACGGACAAATCCGGGTTGAGAAACCGTCCGGTGCCGACGAACCCCGTCGGATGGGTCTGCTCGTTTGGCCGAGTGGATTCGGGTCCCGCGTCGAAGGCGGCAGAGTAAGCATCGTGGATGCAGATAGCCGCATATTTGCGCGCGTGGGAGACCATGTTCGTCTCACTCACGCCACGATTTACTACAAAGAAGCTTCGGAACGGGGCCTGTTACGGGGGATGTCCGGGGACTGCGACGGGCCGTTTTACCTCGTTGGCGACGAAGTTGCCGTCTATGATCCCGACGACGAGCCAACAGCATTGCGGTTGTCAGACCCGGAGGTCTTCTTTCCGCGGCGGAGGACCGGACGCCCAACTCGCGGGCTTTTTCGGGAAGCGTTGGGTATTGGCGAGCTTGTCCTGGACGGGCCGTGCCTTCGTCTTGGGGCGGGTACCACGATAGTCTGGCCTGCCGGTTTCGAACCCCACGTCGAACAGGGCGTAGTCCAGGTCCGTAATTGGGCGGGTCGAGTAATCGCCAAGGTTGGGGACAGGATCGCAGGGGGAGGAGGCTTCAGCAGCGCCGGCTACGGGGACTGCCCGGGGAAAACGTTTGAGATCCATTCCATCGAGGTCCTGCCGGATGTCGAGGTCTACTTTCCCACGCAGGAGGGAACGCTCTCGAAGGGTTCGTGGATGAAGCAATTCGTCGGGAAACTGGTCTTGCAGGGAAGGTGCCTGGTGATCGATGACGCCGTTCGCGTTAGAGACCGCATCATGGCCCCGGGCGACGAAAGTCTGCTAATCTGGCCGGAGAACTTCACCCTCAGCATGGACGGGGATGTTCCCGGGATCGTCGACGCCTCCGGCCGGGTTGTTGCACGTTTGGGAGATGAGATTCAGCTCAGTGCTGTCGCCGTCACCCGTGAGGAAGCCGTGGAGCACAGTGGCTTCAGGGAGATATCACCAGACTGTAGCGGCGGACTTTGGTTTGTCGGAGAGGACATCGTCGCCGTGGCGGATGGCGACGAGGGTAGCGCCGGTGGCGAGAGCGCCGGCGAAGAAACCAAGTCCGGCGCGATGGACCTGCGAGGAGACGCCACCGTAGTTGCTACGTTCCCGCAGCACGACGCGCCCCTTGGAACGGATAATGGGGGACGTTACTTCGCTGGACGGCTGGCCCTGGACAACGGTTGTCTACGGGCTGAGACTCCTCCCGATGCCAACGGTCCCGGCATATCGATCCTGCTCATCTGGCCAAGCGGTTACGCACTCAACGTTGACGACGAGGCCGTAGGGATAGTGGGCAAGAAAGGTGAAATCGCTGCAACCGTTGGGGACCACATTCGTCTTCGCCGGGCCACGATTTCCTACCCGGAGGCCCAGGAACAGGGCCTGTTGCGGGGGATGTCTGAGCATTGCGAGGGGCCGTTTCTATTGGTCGGCGACGAAGTCACTGTGTTCGATCCAAAAACCGAGCCCGCTGAGTTGCAATTGTCAGACCCGGATGTGATTTCCCGCGGAGGAAGACCATTGTCTCGACCGGCCGGGCCTATATGCAGTCGTTTGCCACGGGTGAACTCGTGTTGGACGGTCCGTGCCTTCGTCTCAAGGACGGCCCGTCGATATTCTGGCCCGCCGGTTTCGAACCTCGTGTCGACCAGGGAGTGGTCCAGGTCCGCAATGGGGCGGGCCGCGTAATCGCCGAGGTTGGGGATGAGATTGTCATGGTCGGCGGATACAGCAATTCTGATTACGGTGGCTGCCCAGGAGAGATGTTCCATGGCCATTCCATCAAGGTCCTGCCGGATGCCGAGGTGTACTTCCCCCAGCAGGACGGAACGCTGGGTACTGACCAGGAAATGGAGCGTTTCGTCGGAAAGCTGGTACTGGACGGGAAATGTTTAGTGGCCGCTGACACCGTTCGCGTCAGGGATCGCGTCGTTGTCCCCGGGGGATGGCGCCTGCTCATCTGGCCGGACACGGTCTCGCTCAACCTCGACGACGATGTTGCAGGAATAGTCGACGCTTCCGGCCGGGTTGTGGCACGCGCGGGGGATGAGATTCAGTACAGCGCCGTTCCGGTCACATACGAGGAAGCCATGGGGCACAGCGGGTTACGGGACATATCACCTGTTTGCTCCGGTGGGTATTGGGTGGTTGGGGATGACATCGCCGCCGTGCCGGAATCCGAATCCTAATGACCACCAAGCTCGAACAAAGAGGCCTCCTGTCCGGCCGGCCGGGGCGTCAGATCGTCGCGGCTGCATTCGTGACTGCGCTGGTTGTTATCACGGCCAGCGTTTACGTTTGGATCGACCTCGGCGGGGGAGCGATGTACGGCGAAGCTAGGGTGAAGTAAGAACCGGCGTGGGGGCGTTGTCCCGCGTCAGTAATGCGTCTCCCCATAACGCGCACTGCGGCCGTGGGACCGCGCAAATCGACGATGCCATTGACCGTCCACCTTGGGTTGGGAGCCCTATCGTGTGGTCTCTTGATCGTCACGGCCATGGCCATACCCGGCTGGCTGGGCGCGTTTGGAGTAGTAGGAGAGATTGACTGAGTGTTTTTGGGAAAGGTCGATCCCTCACGGCAATTTTTCCGCCAGGAGGAACCAAGGACATGCGTGAGTTAGCGCATCGCATCGTACACGCGCGGAGGTTCGAAAACTTCCTCGTAATACTCATCGCAGGGAGCGCCGTTCTCCTGGGCTTGATAACTTTTGACTACTTATATGACCGGTACGTGGTCTGGATGGGGTTGTTCCTGATCCTGGCGCTGACGACGCTCGTTTTGGAAGTGCTTCTCAAGATGTTTGCGCTCTTGCCAAGGATTGACCGTTACTTTAGAGATGGCTGGAATGTCTTCGATTTCCTGGCAATTACTTTCGTGATAATCAGCTTGGTAGCCGCTCCTGAAGGCGTCGCCGATTACGGGATACTCCTCATTTCAGTGCGCTTGCTACGGCTTCTTCGGGCCTTCTCAACTGTTCAGGAGCTGCGCACGGTCCTGTCGACACTGTTTCGCTCCATACCGAGCTTGGGACACATCGTGGTCTTAATGAGCATCATCATCTATGTGTACGCTCTTGTCGGGTTCGGGCTCTTTGGAGATCACGACCCCGAACGCTGGGGTAATCTAGGAGTTGCCGCTTCGTCGCTGTTTCAAGTACTGACGTTGGATGATTGGGTTAAGATCATGAAAACCGCCAGCGAAGCAGTGCCGTTCGCATCGATCTATTTTGTCAGCTTTGTGATAGTTAGCGCCTTTGTTGTAGCCAATATATTCATAGCCATTGTAATAAGTAATCTAGACGACGAAAGGCGGGAACGCCTGCGACCGGTGGAAGCACCCGCATCCAGGGAAGAAATCCTCCGGGAACTCCGCTCAACCCAGGAAACGCTTCAGCGTCTTGAAGAACGCTTGCAACAGCTCCCCGAATAGCAGTATTTTAGCCCGGCCGAACACACGCATATCACGAAGTCAACCACGGCGTGAAGGCGCGGCAACCTGGATGACCGGAGGCATGGTACTGAGGACAGAGAAAACCGAAGCCAACTTGGGAATAACGGGTGCGCGGAACCGGTGTGACACCCCCCACTTGTCGCGCGTTCCTCACTTGGGGGTAAATGGACGCTTTGGTCCATCGCAAGGCTCTGCCCGGCACGGTCGCGGGGCTGCGTAGAAGAATGGAGATGCTGATGGCCGCGGGTAAGAAATTCAAGAGGTATTTCGTCGTCGGTGTCCTGGCTCTAGCTGTTACGGCCAGTCCGGCCTGTCGAGATTCTGTGCCCACGCCAACTCAAACACCAGCGCCCGAGTTGGCCGCGACGGCGACACTTGCTTCGACCCCAACGCCCTCACCTGCCCCACCTAATACGCCAACACCAGCTCCAACTCCGATACCCACGCCTGAGCCGATCCCGACTTCGACCACAACGCCCTCACCTGCCTCACCTACTACTCCAACTCCAACTCCGATACCCACGCCTGAGCCGATCCCGACTTCGACCGCAACGCCCTTACCGACCCCAACCGCTACTCCAACTCCGATACCCACGCCTGAGCCGACCCCGACTGTTGCTCCAACGCCAGTTCAGACACCCACGCCTGCCCCGGCCGGAGAGCGAATAGACTGGACCCGGTGCGGACCATTCGAGCTCGAGTGCGGATTTGTAGAAGTCCCCGCGGACTACCGCGACCCCGAGGCCGGCAGCATCAGAATCGCGGTCAACGTGCACCGGGCCACGTCTCCGCAAGAACGGATAGGCTATCTGTTTGTGAACCCCGGAGGTCCGGGCGGGAGTGGTGTTGAGTTCGTCGACGGCATTCCGTGGGGACTGTTCACGGATGAAATCGTCGCGCATTTCGACATCGTCGGCTTCGACCCACGAGGGGTCGGAGAGTCCGAGCCTGCATTCGTGTGTGGCGAGCCCGGTGAGCAGCTCACGCTGCTTGCCACGATTGACGGGAATATAGACACGCCCGACGAGATGGCCGTGGGCGAAGCGGCCGCCAACCTGTGCATCCGGTCAATGGGTCCGGTCGGCGGTCTGTTGCACAGCGAATATGTCGCCAGGGACATGGATGAAATACGCAAGGCCCTGGGCGCCGGTCAGATTTCTTACCTGGGGTTTTCTTATGGGTCTGTGTTGGGAGTCTGGTATGCCACGCTCTTTCCCGAGTCGGTTAGGGCAATGGTTGTAGACGGCGCGGCAAACCCGGTTGACCAAGCCACCACCCAACAGGAACGCATTGACGAAGAAATTGAGGAAGCCGCACCGATAGCTGCCATCCTGGAAAATGCGTTGACAGCGTGCGCTGTTCCGGAATGCCCGATATACAACGACGGCGACCCGGTTGGCTACTTCAAGCAGGCTGCTGCGAAACTGAGCCTTGTCAACTCTGCGGCGGGTGATGATTTTCGGGCGGGTTTCGTGGGGGTGATCTCAGCCCTGTACAGTGAGGAGGACTGGCCCGGTTTGTGGGAGGGCCTGTTCCAACTCAACGAGAACGAGGACCCGTCTATTCTTCTCGATTTCGCCTGGTTAAACCTGGGCCCGGAACCCGGCGCTGTGGGCTTCACCGGCCACGTCAATTGCCTGGACGAGTGGGTCCTGCGTCCGAAATTGGATCGCATCACCCTGCTGGAGGACTCTGTAATAGCTGAGGGAATCATCAGGGAGATGTTCCCCTTATTGGGGGTAATGGACTTCGCATTCCCCGAAGCATGCCCGTTCTACGACCAGTTCGCCCCCAAACCTCATGAGGGGCCTCTTGACGGCGGCGGCGTGCCGATACTGGTAATAGGCAATCACTCCGACCCATTTACTCCGTTCAGTGAATCTGAAGAGCTCGTAACCGACACGCTCAGTAACGGCTACCTGCTGGAGACCTCACACTTCAAACACATTGTCTACCCTGATAACGACTGCGTTAACAGCCACGTCCACAGAGCGCTGATTGACGGCGTTTACCCAAGTGAGCGGCGGCTCTTTTGCGAGGAGGAAGGCGGCACGACTCCAACGGAGAAGACCGCCGAGATGCCGCCGGCCGGGGAGTTCGCCTCCGTCAGCGCCGGGGGAAGCCACACCTGCGGAGTGAAGACCGACGGCTCGGTGGCCTGCTGGGGCTATGACGACTTTGGCCAAGCCACACCTCCGGCCGGGGAGTTCGCCTCCGTCAGCGCCGGGGGAAGCCACACCTGCGGAGTGAAGACAGACGGCTCGGTGGCCTGCTGGGGCAATGACGACTTTGGCCAGGCCACCCCTCCGGCCGGGGAGTTCGCCTCCGTCAGCGCCGGGGGAAGCCACACCTGTGGGGTGAAGACAGACGGCTCGGCGGCCTGCTGGGGCTATGACGACTTTGGCCAGGCCACCCCTTCGGCCAGGGAGTTCGCCTCCGTCAGCGCCGGGGGAAGCCAAACCTGCGGAGTGAAGACAGACGGCTCGGTGGCCTGCTGGGGCAATGACGACTTTGGCCAGGCCACCCCTCCGGCCGGGGAGTTCGCCTCCGTCAGCGCAAGTGGATTGCACACTTGCGGCGTGAAGACCGACGGATCGATGGCCTGCTGGGGCGATGACACTTGGGGCCAGTCCACGCCGCCGGCCGGGGAGTTCGCCTCCGTCAGCGTAAGTGGATTGCACACCTGCGGGGTGAAGACCGACGGCTCGGTGGCCTGCTGGGGCGATGACGACTTTGGCCAAGCCACACCTCCGGCCGGGGAGTTCGCCTCTGTCAGCGCCGGGGGGGTTCACACTTGCGGCGTGAAGACCGACGGCTCGGTGGCCTGCTGGGGGGGCTACTAGTCGGCCAGTCTATGCTGACTGTTGGGTAGTTCGCATTCGTCAGCGCCGGGGGATTGCGCACCCGTGTCTGTGACCGTGATGCCAATCACGGCGTTAACCGACGTATTGGCGTTTCCGGCCGCGTCCTTCCCATCGGACACCAGCAGTGTCAGGTCGATGACCGCGATCGTCATCGAAGGACGGTACGTCCTCAACTGGCCGGACACATTCGCGTTCAGTCTGGAAGACAGGGGTGCCGGGATAGTCGATGCAACTGGCCGTGTGGTTGCCGGCGGAGGAGATGACGCTCAGTTCAGCGCAGTCTCCATCACAAATGAGTTGGCGGTGGGCCACAGTGGGCTAAAGGGAATATCACCCGCGTGTACCGGCGGATGCCGGTTGGTGGCATAAGACTTCGCGACGGGGGCGGATTCCGAATCACAATGACTACCAGATTAGGCAAAAGAGGATTCCTGTCCGGCCGTCCGGGGCGTCAGATCGTCGCGGCTGCATTCGTGACTGCGCTGGTGGTCGTCGCGGCCAGTGTCTATGTGTGGATCGACCTCGGCGGGGGCGCGATTTACGGCGAGGCGCATGTAAAGGAAGCTGAGTTCCATCCCCCGGACAGGCTCAGACTCATTCTCGATTCCTGTTACGCGTTCATCAAACAGGCGACGACGTCCTGGGAACCGTCCCTCGAATTGAAGGTCGAGGTGATGGCATTTTCCACTTTTCCACGCTATGCGGGGTGCCAGGACTACGTTGACGTCCAACTCAGGAGTTCGCCGGAAGGCCGGACGGTCATCGACCGGCACACCGGGCAAAAGGTGAACGTCAGGACAGTCAAATGAATGCCTCGATGCTTCGGACATTCGGAGCCCGGCCCATCAGCGGCAATCATGAATTCGGCACATTGCAATACATCGCTATGGCAACGCGTAACCAGTTGAAGGAGACCTCGTGACCTTCGGCTGGGGTTCCAGGTATTCCCTGTTCAATCACCTGGGACGAATGACCTGCACCGTTGTTGTAACTGGGCTGGTGGTGTTCGTTGCCTTCGTCTGTGTTTGGTACAACTTCGCCGGGGGTGGCTGGCGCGGCGCGGTCACTGTTAGTGGAGCGACGTACGTTCCCCCAAACCGTCTCTCACTCGGCGTGGGTTCCTGCCTCGGAGGGCCGAAAGTATCGTCATTGCGGGAATCCGACGCAGACGTAGAGATCAAGGTTGTTGCCTTTACAACTCCTACGCGTGGAGGACTATCCTGCCGAGATGGCGTCGTTGTCCGGCTTGAAGAGCCGTTGGGAGGCCGGAGCGTCATCGATGGGCACACCGGGGAACGGGTCAGGGTAACCAGGCCGATCCCATTCGCCATCGAAGATACGAAGCCGGAGGCAGACTGGAGGCTCGTAAACGGGCCGGAGTGGCCAAGCCGCCGCCCATTCTCCCTGCAACTACCTCCTGGGTGGGAGTTGAGGGTGCTCGAGGGTCTCGGTCCCCACCCAGGCAAAGTCGTGGGCGAGGTTGTGGGAGATGGAGCGCGCCTGGAGTTTGACTTTGGCGGTCGGCGCCGGAGTTTGCCGCGTAAACACGGGCCATCATACGACTACGGCACTGGTTTCGAAGAAATCGGTGGCGTTGGAGCCAGGCTTCTCGTTTCCATGGACCCCGGCGTAGGCTACACCGGCGCCCTCTTCCACCAGGAATTTGGCCCGAACTTCCACATTGTGGGGGAGGGCCTTACGCCGGAGCAGCAGCGAATCGCCGTAACCGTGTTCCGGAGCATCCGCATTCCCGTGCCTGAACCTCGAGACGTAGTCGACGAGGACCCGCCCCCGGCGGACGCTCCGCCGCCGATCGACGACGTCACAGGAGTCACCGTGCCGGAGTGAGCCCTAAAACCTGGCTTTTGGCGGCCAAACGTGGCCTCTAAATTGACGCATTCGCCGTCGATAGGACCCCCGCCAACTCCCGCTCAACCCTAAAGCTGCCGCAGCCGCGGGTCCAGCGAGTCGCGGAGCCAGTCTCCCATGTAGTTGAGCGCGAGGACCACGGCCATGATGGCCATGCATGGGAAGAAGGTGACCCACCAGGCGGAGTCGATGTATTGACGGCCTTCGGCGGCCATCAGCCCCCAGGTCGGCGTGGACGGCGGGACTCCGGCGCCCAGGAAGCTGAGGGACGCCTCGACGATGATCACCAGGCCCACACGCAGCGTGGCCAGGACGATGATGGTGTTGACCGTCGCGGGAAGGATGTGCCTCAGGATGATCCGCCGGTTCGACGCCCCTGCCACCCGGGCCAGGGCAACGAAGTCCTGCTCCTTGGTCTGCAGCGCCTCCCCCCTGACCTGGCGCGCGAACGCAGTCCATACCCAGAAGATGAGGATGATGACGAGGAGTTGGAAACTCTGGCCAAGGGCCGCCACCAACGCCAGGGCCAACAGGATCAGGGGGAATGCCGCGCCGATGTCCGCCGTGCGCATGATGAGTTCGTCGATGAAGCCGCCCAGGTAGCCCGAGACCAGTCCCAGTCCCACTCCCAGGAGGGCGCCCGCGGAGAGGGAGATGGCGGCGATGATGAGGGAGGTGCGTGTGCCGACGATCAGCCGGCTCAGGATGTCGCGACCCACGTGGTCGGCGCCCAGCGGGAACTTGCCCGCGCCGTCCTCCGACCAGATCGGGGGGACGAATCGATCGTCGAGCACTCCCGCGTTCGGGTCCTGGGGCGTAATCCAGGTTGCTGTGATCCCCACTACAACGAACACCAGGAGTACCGAGCCCGAAATTAACGGCCACCGGCGCGTGAATCGGACGACCCGTTGCAAGAGGTCAACGCCACCTCTCGCCATGGTGTCGGCAGCAGCCTGGGACCTGGCTGTCTGGCCGGCGCCGGAAGTTCTCGCGTCTCTCATGACCCGTACCGGATGCGCGGGTCGACGCGCGCATAGATGACGTCCACCGCAAAGGCGGCGACGACGTAGAAGGTGGTGAACAGCAGGACGATTCCCTGCGTGAGTGGATAGTCGAGGTTGTATACGGAACTGGCTGCCAGGAGCCCCAGGCCAGGCCAGGCGAAAACCGTTTCGACGACTATGGAACCGGTCAGAAGCGCCGCGATCAGCAGGCCGGCGAATGTCAGCGGGGGAATGAGCGCGTTACGGAGCGCGTGTTTCCATATCGTCCATACCCGCATCACCCCCTTGGCCCTGGCGAACTTCACGAACTCCGAGTCGAGCGCCTCGATCATCGCCGAGCGAATGAGGCGGACCAACCCCGCCGCGCCGAACCAGCCCACGGCGATCGCCGGCATGATGAAGTGCGTGATGTCCCCCTTGCGCGACGTCGGCAGAAGGTTAATGGATACGCCAAAGACGAAGATGAGCAGTATTCCTATCCAGAAGCTGGGCGCAGCCTGCCCGACCAACGCGAAGCCGCGCGCGATCTGGTCCCAGATCGTCCCGCGCTTCACCGCCGCCAGTACGCCAAGGGGCAATCCTGTCACGACCGCGAAGGCCAGGCCGGCAAGGGCAAGTTGCAACGTGGCGGGGAGCCGCTCCGCGATGATTGAACCTACCGGCTTGGCATGCCAGACGGAGCGCCCCAGATCGCCTCGCAGTATCTTGCCCAGGAAGATGGCGTACTGGTGCACGAGCGACTTGTCGAGCCCAAGGTCTTTGCCCATGGCCTCCCACTGGACGGGGTCGATTCCGCCAAACTGATCGGCCAGCAGCAGGACGCGCGGGTCTCCCTGAATGCGGGCGACGCTGAAAACCAGGACCGAAACGGCGAACAGGGTCGCCACGGTCATGGCGAGCCGCATCATGAGAAATCTGGTCAAGCCTTGGTAACTCCCGGCCCGCTCTTCGCAGACCGCTGAATGGTGGGGTCAGCGACTCTCCTGGTACGAAAGTAGCCCGACCAGCCCCACACCGGCTTACCGGCGGAAGCCGGTAACCATGGTGGGGTGACAGAGGTTGGTACGGTCAACGTGGACAACTTCTAGCCGGCAGAATACTTTCTCATTCCTTGGAGCGCCGGCCGCAGCCGACATGGATGATTGTTGTAAATGGTGGCTGTCCCACATTGTCGCCATAAGGGCGGGTCTCAAACCCGCCTTGGCCGCAGCGCAGGAATCCCTTTTAGTTTTCAGCACCTCTCGCGGTCTGGGTAAGGCCATAGTGCTTTCGCAGAGTCCCGGGTGCACGGCCACTCGCCCGGCAAGGAAACCGGCCCGCCGCAGGTGTGATGCGACGGGCCGGCATTGTATGCCCCTGCCCAAACGGCTGATCCACTAAGCCGACGTGCTCTCTGCGGTTTCAGGCGCGGGGCTGCAAGTCAAACGTTAGCCGCCGTTATCCTCGGCGTGCTGCACGTACTCGAAGTTGTTTATGTGGCCGCCCGGTCCTGCCATCAGCCACCACTCGCCGATGTTGGGGCCGGCAACGAAGACACGATGGGCCTCCACGACCGGTACCGTGAACTGCTGCTCGAACAGGAACTCGACGTGGGCCCGTCCCACCTCGGCCATGGCTTCTACCGATGGGGAGAACAGCATCACGTCGCGGTCATCCAGCACACGCTGGTGTGACCAGCCGAATCCTCCGTAACCGAGCGGAGGACCCGCCCTGAAGGTGATCGGCCACACTTCCCTGCTGCCGCCAATCATGAGCGGAGCGGCGACCTCGCCCTTCGAACTCTTGCCAGCGATTGACGACCACTCAACCCGCTGCTCGTTGACATCGATCCCGACCGCTCGCAGCATCGGAATCACCGCCGTCCCGATCTCCTGTTGGAGCGGCCGAGCGCCGGACACATTGAAGAAGTCGGTCTTGAAGCCGTTCGGGTAACCCGCCTCGGCCAGCAACGCCTTGGCGCCCTCGGGATCGTAACCGAGCTCCCCGGCCCAGCGTTCGTGGGTTCCAGGCGCAAGGTGTTCGCTGGAGGTGTTGGTCCTTGTGGCGTAGATGGGCGCGCCCTTGCCAAGCAGGACGTTCCGGACGATGGACTCCTTGTCGATCGCCATGGCCATGGCGCGACGGACCTTCCTCGCCCGTTCCATGGACGCCGGGTCCTCTATGTTCCCGATCCACGGGTGTGCTTCAAGCCATGCCTCGTTCTTGTAGTTACCGTCCTGCGTGTAGATGTTGGTTTCCATCTCGCCGGTCACGGGATTATTCAGGATGTAGAACTGCCCGGCCAGGTGTATCTCGAAGATCGTGCCTGAGACCATTGACCGTTCGGTCCCGACGTCCGCCACCTGGGGCAGGTTCGGCAACGGAATGTCGGCGATGTCCACCTCACCGGCCTTCATCATGGCGACCCGTGTGGCGGCTTCGCGGACCTCGAGGACTTCCAGGCCCTCCCATGCAGGCGTCTGCCTCCAATGGTCGGACACCGCCTTGAGTTCCACCCGGTCCTCTGCCCGGAACTCGATCATTTCGAATGGACCGGTGCCTACGTCGAGAGAAACGTTTTCCTCGCCCGTCTCCTCGATGTACTTCTTGCTCCACATGTTCACCACGCCGGGCCAGGCGGGTGAGTTGTGCTTCATCCACCAGTAAGACGGCCTGTCTTTCCAGGGGACAAACACTGTGTGGTCGTCCACCGCCTGCCAGGGCTCGAACATGGTTATCAGGGACGGGCGGTCAACGAAGCGGCTGCCGTCTTTCATGGACTCCGCGTAGTTGAATACGACGTCTGCGGAGGTGAATTCACCCATACCCTTGTGGAACTCGACATCCTCTTGAAGCTCGATGGTGATGCCCTCATCCGTAACTTCCCACGACTTGGCGAGGCGGTTGATGCTGGAGCCGTCTTCGCTCAGCCCAAGGAGGGTTTCGGTGGCGCCGTAGCTCCACCGGTTGCTCTCGTTCGGCCAGGTGACCGTGGAAGGAGTGAACTGGGGCAGACCGATGCGTTCCAGGGCGACCCGCAGGGTGCCTTTTTGTCCTGAGTCTCCGCCACAGGCGAGGAGGCTCAGGGCCAGGGCAGCCGTCAGCAACACCAACATTGTCCTCGAGACAAACCGTCCCGGACGTCCTTCATGCTTGCTCATGATCGCCTCCCTTTCCGAGCGAAATTAAGAGATTCTTGTAAACCGTAGGCAACAAAGATTTGGCAAAATGTAATCGTAAAAGACTTCACGAATAAAACCTGTTTCCGTCGAGTATTTCCTCGATGGGACGTTATTCCTTCACCGTTGCCTTGTCAACCACCAGCAACGGCGGCGCACTGTGCCCCAACTTCGGAATCGGGCGGAGACCTATAAGCTATCGACGAACCCGCTCATCAACGTAATGCGCCCCGTAAACCGGCCAACCGGCAAACATGGGCGGGCGCTGAGAAACAACGTGAGTCAGGCCCGCCCAAAAGGAGTCCAGCCATGAAGATCACAGGGCTCGAAGTCCATCTCTTCGAACCACGGCCGAACCATCACCAGGAGACGCCCGAGTACACGAACGCGCTCACGCGGCAGAACGGCGTGGCGGTCATTTCCACCGACGAGGGGATTACGGGCGTCGTCTCCTCGGACGGCGGTAACCTCAAGCAACTGGCCAGCCTTTGGCCGGTGGCTAGGGACCACATCGAAGGGCAGGACCCGTTCGACCGCGGCAAGATCGAGAACCTGCTGGGGCACCGCTTCCAGTGGCCCAGCGCGGTGATCGGTGTGCTCGATTTCGGCCTGTGGGACATCGCAGGCAAGGCGCTGGGTCAGCCGGTCTACAAGCTGCTGGGAGCGACACGCGAAAAAGTGCTTGCCTACGGTTCCACCGTGCACCACGCAACCGATGAGCGGTTCGTGGAAACGACGCTGGAGGCGAGGGAACTGGGCCTGACCGCCGTAAAGCTGCACCCCTACTGCGCGGCCGAAGACGACATGCGATTGTGCGCCGTGGTGCGTAAGGCGGTGGGGGACGACTACGCGCTCATGATCGACACGCTGGTGTACCCCGGACCCTACAGCCGCAAGGACGCCATGTGGGCGGGTCGCGTGCTGGACGAACTCGGCTTCTTCTGGTTCGAGGACCCGCTGCCCAAGACGGACATAGTCGGCCTGGCGGAACTGACCGCGGCGTGCAAGGTGGTGCAGGTGCGCATGGCCGACAAGGTGGTTGACATCCACGAGTACGCCGAACTGGTCCGCCACCGCTGCATGGACATCTTGGCCGGCCCGGCGTCGTTCGGGATAACCGACGTGATGAAGCTGGCCCACCTGGCCGAGGCTAACCACATGAAGATGGAGCCGCACGACTTCGGTGGAGGCATTGCGAGCCTCCACGTCCTGCTGGCCATCGAGAACGCCGACTACTACGAGTTGGCTATGCCGATGGGGTGCTTCGACAATATGATCTACCCCGGCGTCTACCCGGACGCTCCGGCAGTCGATGCGGAGGGGTATATCCACGCGCCGACCAAGCCCGGGCTGGGGTTCGACATCGACTTCGGCGAAGCAAAGAAGATGACCGAGCAGGTCCTGAGGGTCTAGCGAACGTCCTGGCGGGACCACCAACTTAAACACGCTCTAATAACGAGGCGGGAAGAAATGCAGACCATACGAAGACAGGACGCGCTCGAGTTCGAATTTGCCGCAAAGACACCGGTTTTTACCGTCGAGCAGGGCGAGAGCTTCGTCATCGAAACCGAGGATGCCGGGATAGGTGAAGTTCGTTCCGAGGACGCGGCAGCAGGATTGGCCCACTCGCCAAGGAGACTTACGACGCCGGCGCTGGGCAACCCCATGGGAGGTCCCGTGGCCATTCAGGGCGCCGAGCCGGGCGATCTGCTGGAGGTGTCGATAGAACGAATAGAGGTCGACTCGCAGGGATTCACCAACTGGGGACCCGGGAGGACGCCCATAGGCAACGACCATAGATGGCCCACGCTCAACGAATACACGGTGAGGATATTGGAGCACCGGCCCGGTCCGAGCGGGACCACGCGTGACGGACGGGCGTTTCTGTACGGCGAACCGCTGTGGGACCTGCAGCCGATGATCGGCTGCATCGGCGTGGCGCCCGAGCGGGAGGTCACCACGTCCTCCACCGGTCAGACCATTGCGGGCGGGAACCTGGACATGAGGGACGTGAAGGAAGGCGCCAAGGTCTATATCAACGTTTACCACCCCGGCGCGCTGCTGTACATCGGGGACGTCCACGCCTCGCAGGCTGACACCGAGTACTACGGCACGGCGGACGAAACGCGGTCAGAGGTACAGGTGTCGTGCCGCGTGATCAAGAACAAGCGGATCCCGTTCATCCAGCTGGTATTCCCCGACCGGATCATCGCCGTCCGGTCCGGCAAATCGCTCGACCTGATGGTCCACCAGGCGGTCGAAGACATGATCACCTGGCTGGTCAACGACTACGGCGTCGACCCCGGCGTGGCCTACATGCACACGTGCGTGAACCCGGACTTCCGCATCAACATCTACCAGTACACCCTGGGACTGGCTGCCATCGGCGCGGAGTTGCCGACGAAGTATTTGCCGGGGCAGGCGTAGGTGGGGATGTATAGGTCGACCTTCGTGCCAAACGACGCTGATTTCAAAGGACCCCGAGCGGCCGCTCGGGGTCCTTCGCGAAACGAAGAACGTGCTGGCTAGGCTCGGTCGAACTCGGCTTTGTCGATGCCTAGGTCACGCAGGATTCGGCGAACCGTGCCGGGTCTCAGGTCTTTGCGACCCCAATTTGGAATTGTTGTTCTCGCGCCATTGACGCGGTTGCGCCAAAGTTCGTGGGATCCACGGCCTTGCCTATCGAACGAACAGCCGAACAATGCGAGCTTGCGAACGAGCTCTCTGTAGGTCAAGTGGCGATCACTAGCTCACGCATTGCTGGTTTGTTTGAAGCCGAAGACTTTGATGCGATGACGGCGGTGGGCAACTCATCCCCATGAGCCTCGTAGGATTCGAGAAACGCCCTCGCCATGCTCCGCAGGTTCTCTTCGGCGTCTTCCGGGGTCTCTCCCCATGCGTGGCAACCCGGCATTGCGGGGAGGTCCGCGAAGTACAGGTCCTCGGTCTCCTCGCATGGCTCGGTCAAGGTGTACTCGAATGAGTAGCGCGCCATTGTTCGTTCCTCAATTGGTTTTACCGATGTCTGATTGTAAATCCTTTGCCCCGTCCGCAATTGAGAAGGCAACCGTGCACTGGAGTGACCTGCTTCCGGCCCAGCGGCCGATCCGTTCCCCGTCAATCTAGGAGCCCTCTTTGCCAAATCCGCAGTACGTATTGGGTTACCATCCCAGCAAGTGGTCTCAGAATCGGACAACCCGGACAACTGGCGAAACCGCAGGCGGGTTTCAAACCCGCCGCGGCGAAGTTGGCTGGCGATGCAAATGAATCGCCACCGAGACCGGTTGAACACCCCTGATGGCGAAGGGTCAAACAAAACAATGAAAATCACCGGCGTCAAAACCTTTCTGATGTCACCTCCGCTGAAGGCCTCCCTTGCGGAGGAGGCGGGCAGCTCGTGGAATGCCCGCAACTGGCTGTTCGTGAAGGTCTACACGGACGAGGGCATATGGGGCATTGGGGAGAGCAGCGGATGGCCGCGGGTGATCGAGACCGCGGTCCAGGACATCGCTCCGTTACTGGTCGGTGAAGACCCGATGAACATCGAGCGCATCTGGCAGAAGATCCTGACCGCCACAATGGGCAACGGCATGACCGGAACGGTCGGCTCCGGCGCGATGAACGGGATCGACATGGCGCTGTGGGACATCAAGGGCAAGGCGCTCAACACGCCGGTGTGGAACCTGCTGGGCGGCAAGATGCGAGACCGCATCAGGGTCTACGGCCACGCCGCCACTGCCGAGGAGGCGCTAAGGCTCAAGGAGAAGGGAATAACAGGCGTCAAGACCGGCGGCGTCATAAACCCGGTCGACAAGGTCGAGTCGATCCGCAACGCCGTCGGCGACGAGATGGACATCATGGTCGACGCGCACGGGCCTCCGTGGTTCACGACGAAGGACGCCATCCTGGTCGGCAAGGCGCTCGAACCGTACAACCTGCTCTTCTACGAGGACCCCGTGCCGCCCGAAAACACGAACGCGCTTGCAAGGGTCCAGGACAACGTCGACATCCCCATCGCAACAGGCGAACGCAACTCCCACATCTGGGGCGTGAGAGAACTGATCGAACGGGAGCTGGTGGACGTCGTCCAGCCGGACTCAGGCCGCATCGGCGGCATTACCCAGTTGAAGAAGATCGCCGCGATGGCCGAGGCGCACTACATCACGGTCGCCCCCCACTCCGGATCGCTCGGGCCGGTCGGCGAGTACGCTGCCCTGCACGTGCTGGCGGCCATCCCCAACGCCCTTATACTCGAACGCGTGGAGTTTGATTCACCCGAACGGTATGAGGTGATCGTTCCGCATCCTGAGACAATCGACGGCTACATCGACGTGCCCGACCGGCCCGGGCTGGGCGTCGACATCGACGAGGAGGCGGTCGCGCGCTACCCGAGCACCGGCAATACCGGAGTACCCGGTGGCACGGACGGATCTAGCTGGGAGCCGGGCACCTGGCACGAGTACGTTTATTATCAGGCCCGCTACCGCCGGCAGAAGACCATGCGCCGCCTCAGGCAACCGTAGCCCGCTTGCCTGGAAACCATTGCATTTCTCCCTCTCCCAGCGGGAGAGGGTTGGGGTGAGGGAGAATCGCGAATAGGGAGTACGCCCTTGAATTCCTCATTCCCCGGTATGTCGAGGGTTACGCAATAGTCTTCTTACCTACGGGAGCACAACATGCCGAACATCACCGAACTCGCGACCACGCTGGCCGGGGCCAATAACGAAAAGCACGCCTGGGGCGAACTCACCTGGCTCATCAACAGCGCGCTTGTGCCGGGCGCGAACATGACCCTGGGCACCTGCCTGATTCAACCCGGCATGAGCAATCCGCTGCACCGTCACCCGAACTGCGACGAGGTACTCGTGGTTACCAGCGGCCGGTGTATCAAGCGTATCGGCGGCGAAACGGTGGAACTCGGTCCGGGCGAAAGCGTGGTCATTCCGCAGGGCATGCCGCACCAGGCGACGGCCATAGGGGACGAGCCGATGACCTGCGTCATCGCCTACAACTCGCCCGACCGCCAGTTCGAAGTGGTGCGCTGACGGGCCACTCCGCCTACCAGACCAGCGCCTGACCGTCCCTGCGCGGGTCGGAGGCCGCCATCAGCGCGCCGCTCTCCGGGTGTACCCGGATCGCGCCCTCACTGCCCGCGCCGGCCCAGGGCCCGACCACGTCGACCTGGTGGCCCCTGGCGCGAAGGTCTTCGACGAGCCGGGATTCCACGCGGTCCTCTATTGACAAATAGTGACGGTCGTCGGGCGGCCAGGTCGAGGTCATGGAGCCCTGGTAGTGCGTCCAGCGCGGCGCGTCTATGGCTTCGGCGACATTCAGACCGTGGTCGAACACGGACGTGACCACCTGGAAGTTGGTCTGTACCTGCGTATCGGCGCCGGGCGTGCCGCAGACGAGTTCCAGTTCGCCGCCGTCCTCGACTGGCGCGGAAAACACCATCACAGGGTTCATCGTGTGCCGCACGCGCTGGCCGGGATGCAGCAGATTGGCATGGCCGGGCGAGAGGTTCCAGTAGGTCATGCGGTTGTTGAGCAGGATCCCCGTGCTGCCCGCGATAACTCCCGAACCGAACCCAGTCTGCACGCTCTGCAGTTCGCCCACCGCGTTGCCCCACCTGTCGACCACGCAGAAGTGCGTCGTGTCCGATTCTGACGGCACCCCCGCGCCGACCAGTTTCATTCCCGGCCTGTGGTACCTCTTCGACTCATCGGGCGGCCGGTCCATGTAGGCCCACGGGTCGCCTTCCATTACGCCGTCCGTGCAGACCTCGGGGTCGATCAACCTCGCGCGGTCGGCGTTGTATTCGGGCGAGAGCAGGCCCTCGATCGGCACGTCCACGAATTCGGGGTCGGCCAGGTAGACCTCGCGGTCGGCGAACGCCAGCTTCTTGGCCTCGACCATCACGTGCACCGTCTCCGGCGCCAGGTACGTGTACATGGCAGGATCGAAGTGTTCGAACATGGCGAGTTGCTGTAGCAGGACGTGCCCCGACGAGTTGGGAGGCGCTTCGTAGACGCTTCTGCCGCGATACACCACGCTGACCGGCGGCTGCAGACGCACCCTGTGGCGTTCAAAGTCCTCCATCGTGAACAGGCCGCCGTACTCCTCCGAGAACCGCACGATCTCGCGGGCTATTTCACCGCCGTACAGCGCATCCCTCCCCTGTTCGGCCAGTACCCGGTAGGTCCGTGCAAGGTCGGGGTTCCGGCGGACCTCGCCTGCCTCGAGCGGGCGGCCCCGCGGCGCGTATACGGCGGCCGACGTCGGAAACGTATGCAGTATGGGTTTTTCGCGGGCGTTCGCCGCCTGGTTGCGGGTGACCGGCACCCCGTCTTCGCACAGCTCGATGGCCGGTTCCAGACACGTCATCAGGCCCAGCGCGCCGTAGCGCTCGTGCGCGGCCAGGAGGGCGTCTACGATCCCCGGCACCGATGCGCCGAGTATCCCGTCGTGCGGAATGCCGTCCCGGTAGAACTCCGGGGTTGCGGCGAGCGGCGCAGCGCCGGAGCCGTTGGCGACCTCGAGCCGCCGTCCTTCCTTCATGTACACCATGACGAAGCCGTCGCCGCCGATGCCCGAACCCTGCGGTTCGGCGACACCCAGGGCGAACCCGACTGCGACCGCTGCGTCGACGGCGTTACCGCCCCGCTGTAGCGTGGTCATGCCGGCCATGGCTGCCAGCGGGTGATTTGCAACCACCGCGCCCTTGTTGCCCATGCGAACGGGCCTGAAAGCGGGCGCAGTGTTGCCGTGCGGTGATCTGTCTGTCATGTATGCCAAGGTGTCCTCACAAGGTGCTCAATTGCCGCCGGTAGTCTAACAATTGGCTGATGGGTGATTGCAGTCTCTGTGCGATGACATTGCCGCGGTGAGCGCGTGCAAAGTCATCGCTATCAAGACAGCCACCAGAGTGGCCGCTCTCGCGCTCGTCGTGCCGGGGAAACCCGGTACCCATGGGGCGCGGGGGAGGTGTTCTTTCTTGGGCATCGGGGCGGCGAATCGACGACGCCTTACCCCGGGTCCCCAACCATGGATACCGGCTTCCGCCGGTAAGACGAGGTGGGGGTTGGTCTTTTTCGGTGGTATGACATTCCGGGCCGAGTGGTGACGCACGTCTGAATTCCGCTACCATCTTTCCGAATTCAGGGAGTACAAAGGCAGGCCAATACCCCGGCTGAGTCCTGTAACTCGCCATCAAGGCCGGACCACGGTCTCCAGCCTGCCATTGAGTACAGAGGGTTTACCAAAACAATGAAGTATCGGAATTTGGGGAGATCGGGGCTTGAGGTCTCTGAAGTCGGCCTCGGGTGCAACAATTTCGGGCGGCGCTGGGGCTTTGAACGGGCAAAGACCATCATCGGCGGCGCGCTGGACCACGGCGTGAACTTCCTCGACACCGCCGACGTCTACGGCGAAAGCGAGTCGGAGACCATCATCGGCAAGGCGCTGCACGGAATTCGCCACGAGGTGGTTGTCGGCACGAAATTCGCCAGCCCGATGGGCGGCGGGCCCAACTCCAGCGGCGGGTCCCGCAAGTATGTGACCGACGCTCTAGACGCCAGCCTGAGGCGGCTGGAGACCGATTACATAGACCTCTACCAGATGCACTTTCCCGACCGGTCGACGCCGATCGACGAGACCCTGCGTGCGCTCGATGACATGGTAACGGCCGGCAAGGTGCGTTACATCGGCTGCTCCAACTTCCCGGCCTGGGAGATAGTGGACGCGGTGTGGACGTCCCGCACCGAGCGGCTATCCCAATTCGTCAGTGCCCAGCCCCCGTACAACATCCTTAACCGCGGCATCGAAGCTGAAATCCTGCCCGCCTGCCGGCGGTACGGTCTCGGCATACTCCCCTACTACCCGCTGGCATCCGGATTCCTCACCGGCAAGTACAGTCTGGGCGACGCGCCGGCGGAGGGGACGAGGCTGCACTACTTCCCCAACATCGCAGAACGGCACTTGACGGAAGAACAGTTCGAGGTCCTCGGCCGCCTGCAGGACTTCGCCGGGCAGCGAGGCCATTCGACGCTCGAACTGGCGATCGCATGGTTGCTGGCCAACCCGCAGGTCAGTTCCGTCATCTCCGGCGCCAGCACAGCGGAACAGGTGGGACAGAACGTCGCCGCTGCCGAGTGGCGCCTCACGCCGGCCGACGTCGAAGAACTCGACTCAATCGCACCTGCCTGACGAGAACTCTTCAGGCGGCCTGGCCGCGTACCGAAACCGGAGCATTTTAGGTCTCTGGATTGCATGAACTCGCCCTGTGCAACATTGCCAAACAGGGCCTGAATTTGTGATTGATTTAACTATGTTGACAGGGGTTCCGCGGCCATCCGACAATAGATGTAAGCACACGTAGGAGGTAACTCCACAATGGAAGCACACTTACGGGGCGGCAAGACCCCTTAACCTTCCCATAACCGGCAAGCCGTACGGTAATCGCGGGCAACCCCGCCCGAACATCAAACAGGCCCGGCTTGACCCAGAAGCGTGCGCTCGCGGCCCTCCGGCCGGACCCTGAGCCAAATGGAACAATGTATGTAATTGGTGGATTCCGCCATTGTCGACAAAGAAAGGCGTAAGTCATGAAAAAGTGGATAGTACTGTCAGCATTGGTAGCTGCAGCGGCGGTGGTAGTGGTAGCGAGACGACGGGCAGCCGCCAACAGTGGCTAGAGGTGCAGGAACCATCCGCCCCAGGCTGTCGGCAAATCCCCATCGACCAGGACAAATGGCGATGGGAACTGTTGGCAGCCGGGCGGATGGACGGAGCCCCGAAAGAGATTTGACCAACCCTTAAACGTCATCCAAAGGGAGGCCGAATATGCTCGCATTCACAGTCGGTGGACAGGCAGGGGCGGGCGCCCCGGAGATCGGTAGAAAAGTCGCCCGTCAATTGGGAGGCAGGTATGTCGAGCATATGGCCTTACGGAGGTTGGCCCGGGAGTTAGGCGCGACCGCCGAGGCGGTAACCCGAAAAGAACTCGGGTTCTGCTCGAAGAGAGACAGGTTCCTGGCTACGCTGGAACTGCTCTTTTCCCGCATCGGTTGGTATGGCGCCGACTTCGCGGCTGACGGGTATCCGGCAGTCCCCTACATGCTGGACAAGCCCGACGTCAAAACCCTTCCTGCCGAAATTTCCGACAAGGAGTACGTCGAGGGCGTATACAGGACAGCCCACTCGTTCGTCGAGGAAGGCAACGACCTGATCCTCGTGAAGCGCGCCGGCTGCATAACCCTCAAAGACCAGCCGGGCGTCGTACACCTGGGCCTCTTCTCTCCATGGGAGAGCAGGGTGAACCGGATGGCGTATCGCCTGGGCGTGGGCATCTCGGACGCTGAAGACATCGTCCGCGGGCTCGAGAAGGCGCGAGCCGGCTGGTTTACAAGAATTTCCGGCGCCGATCCCTCCGACCCGGACCTTTACACGCTAAAATTCGACACCGGCGACGGTGTAAGCGATGAGCAGGTAGCGCAAAGGGCCGTTTCGAATGCGCTGGAAATGCGATTCGGCCAGGCGGCTCTCGCTTCATAACCGCCCGAGTGACATAGGGCCGCGCATCAGCCGCCGGCCCCGACTATCGGACATGAATGGAGGGGGATTGCCATAATGCCCGAAGTTACGATTCGAAGGCTCACTGATTCCGATGCCGATGAAGTAAGGAAGCTGGACGGGCTCATCCTGGGACCCGACCGATCCGGCACGTGGGACGAGTACGTCGGGAGGTTCCTGGCCACCAGCAAGGTGAGCGTTATGAGCATGCCGACCTGGGGATCGTTCGTGGCGGAAGAGGATGGGCAGTTGGTCGGCTTCATTCTCGCCGAACGCCAGTCAGCCGGCTACGGACTGCCGCCCGGCGTCCGGATCGTCGCCATCGCCGTCCACCCTGATCACAGGAGAAAGGGCATCGGCCGGCTGTTGGTCCAGGCGCTCAAGAACGACAGCAAGGCCCGCGGAGTACGCCAGATCTTCTCAGCCCTGAGAGTGGAAGATGAGCGCGACTTCGATTTCCTGATGTCCTGCGGATTCGACGGCGCCAACGTAAGGGTCCTCACCGCCCGGCTCTGACGGCGCCTCCGGCGAATTCCGGACCCCGTTTCAGTTGCCCCACGACTCCATTCGTAGCGGCGGGTTTCAAACCCGCCTGGGCCGGCACTTACACTCACCCATAGTGTCATTCTGAGCGCAGCGAAGAATCTCCCATACGTCACGCACCAGCGCCCAGCCCAGCCACCCGAGATCCTTCGAATTCGCTCAGAGCCTGCCCCGCACTCGATGCGGGGATGACATCGTAAGGCGCCCTCGGTAACGCGGAGGGCATCAGACGCACCGGGGAACACTCAGGACAGAAACCGGAACGATAGCATTGGTGCGAAATTAGCCGGCCCAGCGAGATCTGACCCATCCCCGTGCCCTCCTCCACCTACATCCTCGCCCTGGACCAGGGCACAACCAGCACGCGCGCCATCGTCTTCGACGGCGATGGCCAGCCCGTCTCTTCGTCGCAAATCGATCTCATTCAGCATTACCCGAAACCGGGCTGGGTGGAGCATGACCCTGAGGCCATAGCCGACGCGGCGGTCACCGTGTGCCGCAAGGCCGTGGAGAGCGCGGAGCTAGACTTTGCCGACATCACCTGCATGGGCATCACTAACCAGCGCGAGACAACCGTCGTCTGGGAACGCGAGACCGGCAGGCCTGTGGCGAACGCAATCGTGTGGCAGTGCCGACGCACGGCCGAAACATGCCGCCAACTGGCAGACGCGGGATACGAACGCGATATCCGCCAAACGACCGGCCTGGTGCTCGACCCCTACTTCTCGGCGACCAAGATCAAGTGGCTCCTCGACTGGCTCCCCAACGGCCAGCACATGGCGGAAGACGGGGAGTTGTGCTTCGGCACGGTCGACAGCTGGCTGATTTACCGCCTCACCGCAGGCGCCGTGCACGCCACCGACGTGACCAATGCGTCACGCACGATGCTGCTCAACCTGCACGATCTGCAATGGGACCCCGAGCTTTTATCGCTATTCGACATCCCCGAAACCATGCTCCCCGAAGTGCGACCTTCCGCCGGTGAGTTCGGCGTCACGGACCCGTCCGTATTCGGGGTGGATATACCCATCACCGGAGTCGCGGGCGATCAGCACGCCGCGCTGTACGGCCAGGCCTGCCACGAGCAGGGAATGGCCAAGACGACCTATGGAACAGGCGCATTCATATTGTCGAACGCCGGAGCGAAGGCGCCCCTTTCGCCCAACGGTCTCCTGGCGACTCTCGGCTGGCAGATTGGCGCGCGCCGCGTGTACGCCCTCGAAGGCAGCATCTTCATCGCGGGCGCTGCCATCCAATGGCTCCGCGATGAACTGGGAGTCCTCGAATCGGCCGAACAGTCGGACGCGATCGCCGACTCGGTGGAAGACAACGACGGCGTGTACTTCGTGCCGGCGTTCACCGGGCTGGGTTCGCCGCACTGGGAGCCTGAAGCCCGCGGCTCGATTTCGGGATTGACGAGGGGTACATCACGCGCCCACATAGTCCGCGTCGCCCTCGAAGCAACCGCTTACCAGGTACGGGACGTGGTGGAGACCATCGACGCTGTCGGGCGACGTCGCGGATCCGCACACACCATGCGCGCCGACGGCGGCCAGACCGCGAACCGGTTCCTGATGCAGTTCCAGGCGGACATCCTCGACCGGCCGGTCGAAGTTTCTGCGATCGCCGAGACGACGGCGTTGGGAGCGGCGTTCCTCGCCGGAAGGGGGTACGGCGTCTGGGACAGCGAGCACGAAATCGCAGACCTGTGGCGGCCGGCCGCGCGCTACGAGCCGTCGATGCCCGCCAGCCGCCGCGACTCGCTCTACGCAGGCTGGCGCGAGGCGCTTCGCCACTCCATTTGACCGGGTTCCGGCGGAACCAGGTCCAACACGCCGGCCGTATGCAGATCTCGTGTGCAACATCAATGGATGTGCAGTTGCGCATTGGTCGCGCCCCTCTCGAACCTAGTATTCTTTGGCGTATTCACCGTACCGGTGGGCCATTTATCCCACCGTCACCAAGGACATGAGATGCACGTAGGTACCCAGAACCACGCCCGGACCGACACCGACCTGGAGATTCTTGCCCAACTGGGCGTGAACCACCTCTGCCAGGACCCGCCGGGAAACTGGCGGAATTGGACGGTTGACTTGCTGGAACGCCACAGGGACCGCATTGCGTCCTATGGCATATCGCTGGACATGGTCCAGTTGCCGCTCAGTTCGGCCGAAATCGACACACCGAACAGGCAGGGCGAGGCGCGCAACATCATGCTCGCCAACGAACCCGACCGGGACCGGGAGCTCGACGAGGTCTGCCAGCTGATCGAGAACTGCGCCCAGGCGGGCATACCCGCCGCAAAGTACAACCTAAACATCATCGGCATCCCGCGGTCGGAGCGCGAGACCGGCCGCGGCGGCGCCAGCAACTCCACGTTTCGTTGGGACAAGGTGGACCAGGACGCGGATTCGACCTCGGCAGGCGACGTTTCCGAAGACGAGTTCTGGGAGCGCATCGATCACTTCCTGGGTCGCGTCGTCCCAGTCGCGGAGTCGAACCAGGTGCGCCTGGCCTGTCATCCTCACGACCCGTACACGCCGCCCGGCTACCGCGGCGTCACCCGCGTGCTGGGTACGGTCGAAGGCCTCAAGAAGTTCGTGGCGATGCACGAAAGCCCATACCACGGACTGAACTTCTGCCAGGGGACCGTGTCCGAGATGCTGGACGACCCGGGCGAGGAGATCTACGACGTCATCCGGTACTTCGGGGAGCGCAAGAAGATCTTCAACGTACACTTCCGCAACATCCGGGGCCGGAAGCTGGACTTCATGGAGGTGTTCCCCGACGAGGGCAGCGTGGACATGGTGAAGGCCGCGAAGGTCTACCAGGAAACCGGCTACGAATACATGCTCATGCCGGACCACGTGCCGCACATCTCCGGTCCCACCCCGGACCACACGGCTTTCGCCTACTGCTACGGCTACATTCGCGCCCTGCTGCAGGCGATAGGAGAACTGGAGGACTGACGATGAGACTTCACGTGACAGGCGTTTTCGTAGACGACCAGGCGAAGGCGCTCGAGTTCTACACGACGAAACTGGGATTCGAGAAAAAGACCGACGTGCCCGTGGGCGAACACCGTTGGCTCACCGTCGTCTCCCCCGAACAACGGGACGGGGTGGAACTGTTGCTCGAACCGAGCAACCATCCTGCCGTCAAGCCGTACAGGGAGGCGCTGATGAACGACGGCATCCCACTCGCCTCGTTCGAGGTGGACGATGTCGAGGCGGAATGCAAGAGACTAAAGTCACTGGACGTGAAGTTCACTATGGACCCGGTGAACGTTGGCGAGGTGACGATCGCCACGCTCGACGACACCTGCGGCAATCTCGTCCAGTTGCTCCAACGGAATTCGCCTTAGGGGGTGTCTAATAAGTCGTCGGAAACCGTTCGTGGTGAGCTTGTCGAACCATGAACTGCGCCTCGACCCTTCGACAGGCTCAGGGTGAACGGAAGGGTTTTTAGACACCCTCTTAGAGAGAAAAACCGGGCGACAGTCGAACACACCACCGAAACCCTCACCATTTCAGTTGGGCGAAACTAAGTTCTGAGGAGAAAACAAAACAATGTACCTGGGTACCGCTTCTCAAGCCCGCGGCGACTTCGAATATGAGGTGTGGGCCCAACTAGGTCTTAACCACATCACCGGCTACCCACCGTACAACTGGTGGGACTGGACCACCGACCGGCTGGCGTCATACCGTGAGAAGGTCAATTCTTACGGCATCGAGCTCGACATGGTCCGCATGCCTATGACGCCCTACTCGATCGACTCGGAAGTGGCCCAGTCCGGCACGCCCCACATCATGCTCGGCAAGTCCCCCGAGCGCGACCGCGAGCTCGATTTCGTCTGCGAAATCCTGCGCATGTGCTCGAAAGTCGGCATACGCGGCGTGCAGTACAACATGAACTTCCTGGGAATACTGCGCACTGAGGAGACTATCGGCCGGGGTGGCTCGCGCAACGCCACGTTCAGGTGGGAGGACGCCAACCAGGACGCCGCGCCCACGTCGGCCGGAACAGTGCGGGAGGACGAATACTGGGAGCGGCTGGACTACTTCCTAGAGCGCGTCATGCCTGCGGCACACCAGTACCGCGTCCAGATGGCCTGCCATCCGCACGACCCCCATACGCCGCCGGGCTACATGGGCGTCGACCGGGTCCTCGGCACGGTCGAGGGCTTCAAGAAGTACGTCCAGATGCACGAAGGACCGTACCACGGCGTCACCTTCTGCCAGGGGTCGGTCTCGGAGATGATGGAAGACCCGGCGACGGAGATCTTCGACGCGATCAGGTGGTTCGGAGAGCGCGGCAAGCTCTTCAACGTCCACTTCCGCAACATAAAGGGCAAGCGGCTCGACTTCTACGAGTCGTTCCCCGATGAGGGAACAGTCGACATGGTCAAAGCCCTCGAGACCTACCGCGACTGCGGGTACAAATACATGATCCAGCCGGACCACGTGCCGATAATCTCCGGCGAAAACCCCTCCGGCGTGGCCTTCGCCTACACGTTCGGGTACATCCGCGCCCTGATGGAGGTAATGGGTGAGCTCAAAAACTGACGTTGCGCCCACAGCGAGAGCGGATCAACCGCCTTTCGACACGCCGCCAACCGGCGTGATCCTGGAGGGCGACTGCGTCGAACTGATGCGCGGTCTCCCCGAAGAGTCGATTCGCCTGATCGTCACTTCCCCTCCGTACAACATCAAGAACAGCACCGGCAACGGACTGAAAGACGGCCGCGGCGGCAAGTGGCCCACCGCCGCGCTCCAGAACGGGTATTCGGAACACGACGATTGCATGCCCCACGACGAATACGTCGAATGGCAGCGAGAGTGCATTGCCGGCATGTTGCGCGTGTTGCGGCCGGACGGCGCCATCTTCTACAACCACAAGTGGCGGGTCCAGAACGGCCTGTTACAGGACCGGCAGGATATCGTAGACGGGTTCCCAGTCCGCCAGATCATCATCTGGCAGCGCGCCGGGGGGATCAACTTTAACCCCGGATACTTCCTGCCCAACTACGAGGTGGTCTACCTGATCGCCAAGCCCGACTTCCGCCTCGCTCCCAGGATGAACGCATACGGCAGCGTGTGGAGCATCAATCAGGAACACAACAACCCGCACCCTGCCCCGTTTCCCGTGGAACTGGCAGAGAGATGCATCCGCTCCGTCGGCGAAGGAATCGTCCTCGACCCTTTCATTGGCAGCGGGACGACCGCCATTGCCGCGGAGATGGCTGGAGTGCCCTGGCTGGGCATCGAGAAGTCACCGCATTACGTGCGCATGGCCAACGAACGCATCGCCGGGTACCGCCGGTAGCTGTAGGCGGGCCTGTTCCAGGCCCCCGCGGCCTGGTAACCCTGAACTTCAGCGGCTTAGGTCGGCCACTGGATAAGCTCCACTCGCACGCGGTCCGGCGCCTCCACCCAGCAGAAGCGCGTCCCGTCTGGCAACTCGTTAGGCCCGTCCAGCAGCGGCGCGCCAAGGCCCGCCAGCCGTTCGATCTCGGTGTCGATGTCCTCGACGTCGAACCCGAAGTGCTCGAGCCCCAGCTTGGCGTGCGACTCGCTGTCCGGCAGGTCCTGCCCGTCGAGCGGTCCCGAGATGTTCACCGGCACGCCGTTCTCCGCCCGGCACCGGATGAACCGGTCGCCCGTGTGGCGCGTCATATCGGCCACGATCTCCAGGTTGAACGCCTTCACCCACCAGTTGGCAGTCTTCTCCGGGTCGAGCGACTTAAGGTGGACGTGATTCAGGTTGTAAGGCATCGTGGTCCTCCAACGGACAGGATTTCGCAAGGGCGAGTTGAGGCCCGCGCCCGCTCATGATAGCGGTTGGGTGTGGGAGCGCGGACATCGATGCGATGGCATTGAGGCTGGAAAGGACGCACTTGGAACCTGTCCCGCTTGAGGCTTCAAGCGTTAGGATTGAGGGAAGTGCGGGAGTGAATTGGGCGTGGAATGGCCGGGGAGTCGGATCAAATGAGAGCGTTCGACAGAATAACCATCGATCCCGAAATCATGGGCGGTAAGGCGTGCATTCGCGGCATGCGTGTCACGGTTGGAACGGTTGTGGGGCTTTTGGCGGCCGGCCGCTCTCCGGACGAAATCCTGGACGCCTATCCGTATCTTGAACGGGAGGACATCGACGAGTCCCTTGCCTATGCCGCCTGGCGGTTGGAGGAACGGGAAGTCCCCCTATCCACGGCGTGAGGCCACGAATCCTCCTTGACATGAACCTGTCGCCCAAGTGGTTGCCTGTATTGCAACAGCATGGGTGGGAGGCCGAGCACTGGTCCACGATCGGTGATCCAGGTGCCAGCGACCGGGACATCATGAACTGGGCGGTTGCACGCCAATACATCGTATTCACACACGATCTGGACTTCGGCACAATGCTGGCGTTGTCCCATGAATCAGGTCCAAGTGTCCTTCAGGTCCGCGCCCAAAACATCCTGCCGGACTACCTGGGAGACTCGGTTGTGGCCGCTCTCAATCAGCATGAAAACGACTTGTCTTCTGGGGCCTTGGTTGTCGTTGACGAGGGTCGGAACAGGGTTCGAGTGCTGCCGATATGAGACGGTCTGATTAGACACATGACACCCGCATACATAGACATCGACGAACAAGCCTGCGCCGAGGTGATGAGGCGCTACCGGCTGGCGACCAGGAGCGAGGCAATCAACTTCGCTTTGAGAACCCTCGCGGCCAGACCCGTAACCGTTGAGGAGGCTCGCGCGCTTAGAGGGACCGGTTGGGCAGGTGATCTCGACGAGATGGGTTCCACCCGTACAAGTTGAACCTAATCGATGCCCTGACCTTGACAGAGTTTCTTCAGAATCACAATGGCCTTGTTAAGGTCGCACGAGGTGATGAAAATGGGGCGGGATTGCCGTTGGCAGGTCGGGTATGGCGCGAAGGCGTTGCCCCTTGCCCCTCCTAACGGGCGCCCACTAGAGACGCCCCTACAAGCGGATCCGCGTCGGGCGTAATTTCCGTTCAGTCGATGCCCAGGATATCCAGGGCGTCACGGTTGATGATGCCCTCGATCTCGTCTTCCGGAATCCTCGGCAGGTGGTGGTCCACGGCGAACCTGTTCAGGTCCCTCAGAGCGTCGATGTTCTCCTGTGGGGTCGATAGCGGCCAGTCGGACGCCAGCATGATCTTCTGGGTCACTCCCCATTCGTGGAAGAGACGCATGCCCTGCCAGAACGACCAGGGCCGGTAGAACAGGCCCGACATCTCGGTCCAGACGTTCGGGTGTTTACGCACCAACGAAATGGCGTCGGCATGCCATGGGTGACCGATGTGGGCGAGGATGATCTTCAGCTTCGGAAACGCCATTGCGACCTGGTCCATCACAAGCGGATGACCGTACATCAACGGAGCGTCCCACTTTCCGGTCGTGCCGCCGTGCATCAGTAACGTCAGACCGTCCTGCTCCATCCGGGCATAGAGTTCGAAGGCTTCCTTGCACACCGGGTCCAGGATTTGACCGCTGTGCGCCAGCTTCGCGCCCTTGCATCCCAGGTCCCCCACCGCGCGGTCGTACTCATCGTTCCAGTCGGGGTCGTGTGGATGGATCGCCATGAACGGCACGACCTTGTTACCCGGGGCGAGGCGCGCCACCTCTGCGGCGATGTCATTCAGGTTCATGTGGTCCGGCCACCCTTGCCGCCTCGTCGAGAAGGCTTCGGGTCTCAAGGGTGACTTCGCTATACCGAACGTGATGGCCCTGTCGCACGGCTCCATGTCCCTTAGAAAGGTCTCCATCGAGTTCGTGGTGTGACTGTACGTGCCCGAGCCCGAACGCTGGCCCCATTCGATTTCCGCGTCGGATGGCGGAACGCGTTCACGGTGACTTGGCAGATTGGTGTGAACGTCGACGATCATGACGGATTCCCCTCTAAGTTAGTTACAGACCGAGGCGATTGCGCTCCATGAAGCATGCAATGGAGGCGCAGAGTCCACTGCCAGGCGTTCCCGGCAGTCCAACCGCGTGTGGCATCCGTACCGCCGCGTTGCGTCGGTACTTTCGTCGCGAGACAACAAGGAAAGTGGTGCCCCCTGTGCTGCGACCAGCGTTCTCCGGTTTGGGACCTGTTCAGTCGATGCCCAGGATGTCGAGTGCGTCTCGGTTGATGATGCCCTCGATCTCATCCTCCGGAATCCGAGGCAAGTGATGGTCCGCGGCGAACTTGCTCAGGTCCCTCAGCGCGTCGATATTCTCCTGGGGGGTCGAAAGCGGCCAGTCTGACGCCAGCATTATCTTCTGGGTCACGCCCCATTCGTGGAACAGGCGCATACCAGACCAAAATCCCCAGGGGCGATAGAACTGCCCCGACATCTCAGTCCATACATTCGGGTGTTTGCGCACGAATGAAATGGCGTCGGCATGCCACGGGTGTCCGAGGTGAGCAATGATGATCTTCAGCTTCGGGAACGCCATCGCGACGCGGTCCATCACGAGTGGATGACCGTACATCAACGGAGCGTCCCATGCTCCTGTCGTGCCGCCGTGCATCAGTAACACCAGACCGTCCTGCTCCATCCGGGCATAGAAGCTGTAGGCCTCCTCGCACTCGGGGTCAAGGTATTGACCGCTATGCGCCAGCTTCGCGCCCTTGCAGCCCAGGTCACCCACCGCTCGGTCGTACTCTTCGTTCCAGTCGGGGTCGTGTGGATGGATCGCCATGAACGGGACTATCTTGTTGTCGGGAGAGAGCCGCGCCACCTCTGCGGCGATGTCGTTCAGGTTCATGTGGTCGGGCCACCCCTGCCGCCTCGTCGACTCTTTACGGGGATTCACCGGCGGAGGCGCAATGCCGAACGTAATAGCCCTGTCGCACGGCTCCATGTCCTTGAGGAAGGTCTCCATCGAGTTCGTCATGTGACAATACGTGCCCGACCCCGAGCGCATACCCCTGTCGATCTCCACGTCGGACGGCGGAACCGGACCACGGTGACTTGGCAGATTGGTGTGTACATCGACGATCATGGCGGGTTTCTCCCCTGGTTAATTGCAGACCGGGTTGTTTGCGCTCCATCGAGCGTGTAGTGGCGGGACGGGGTTCTCGACCAGGCGTTCCTTGCAGTCCAGCCACGTCTGATGCCACTGTTCTGGGGCGCGCAATTCAGAAGTTGGATCCGACCGGCTGCGCGCCACAAAGCCGGGAAGTTGCGGGTAGCCGGTCGGCTGTCCGACGGGCAGGTAGCGAAGGTCCATGCTCCAACGCAATTCTTCGCTCTTGTTGGGCAGCGAGCCGTGGATCATGCGGCGATGGAATACCAGCGCGCCGCCCCTCTTCATGGGCATAGGCAGCAACTCTTTCGTTTCGAAAGTCTCCTCGGGAATCCGGTCCAGGCCGGCCGGGTTGATCCGGGTGCCCTGGGGACAGTGGACGGAATACCCCTCCCGATGGCTGCCGGGTAAGACGGCAAGGCAACCGTTCTCGATTGTGGCGTCCGACAGCGGAAACCAGACGGTGACCATGTCCACGTCGTCGACCTCTGGCTCAAAAAACGCCCCGTCCTGGTGCCAGGGCGTGGCCCCGTCCAGCGGAGCGCCCGTCTGCGGGTCCCTCGGCAACAGGTGTTCCGGAATCTTCAGCCGCACATTCTGGATCGGGCTCGCGTAGATCTCGCCGCCAATCAGCGGCTCCAGCGCGTCCATAATCTTGTCGTTCCGGATCGCGTTGAACACCGCCGGGCCTGCCCAGAAAGGCGTGTCACGCTCCGTGTTGCGGGGAGGCAGGTACGGACTGAAAAACCGGACCAGGCTCTTCCCAGTCTCATTCGTCAATTTTGTCAGCCGCTCTCCGAACGGGATGTCTCCATACCGCGAGGTGATTTCACCCTGTTCGTAGAGGTCATTGGCGATACGGTCGAGGACCGACTCGTACTCCTCGATGATCGGGTCCAGGTCCTCCTCAGGATCGAGCAGGTCATCGAAGAACAGGTACCCGTCTTCGGCAAACTTCTCTACCTTGCTTTTTGAGAGCGTCGTTGTCATTTTTTTTCAGGCGCGGGAATCGCCCTCGTTGCTGTTATGGCCCCCGGCTGCAAGACTTCGCTTGGCGGCCCCCGTGCCGGGCCTCAGTCAGACGGGACGACCGATTTCACGAACCAAACGTCTCCGCCGGCGATTAGCGGCGCCAGGACCGGTTCGAGAGCGGCGTGTTCTTCCGAGGCGTAGTAGGCCGACTCCTTGGCGTCCCAGTCGCCCTCGTCGTTGTCGGTAATCACGCAGACGAAGTCGTCAGAGTCGTCGAGAATGCCTGCCTGTTCGACGGTGAAACCATGCTTGAAGCGCAACGGATAGACGTGTTCCATCCACGCCGCCGCGAACTCGTCCATCTTTCCGGGATGGACAGTGTACTTTCGCATTTGTATCGTCACCGCAGGTCTCCTCACCCGGTCTACCAACGCCCGACGGGTTTTAGCGCCTATTTGGGCTTGACCAGGTTGTCGTTGATGTAGTCCCAGTTGAAATCGATCCCGAGGCCCGGCCGTTTCGAGACGACAACGTTCCCTTCGTCGTCCATCGGGTCGCAGGTGGAATTCAGCCAGGGGTCTGGGATGTCGTTATCGACGTCGGGCCGGGTCAGGCCGCGTTCGTAGTACTCGCAAACCTCAGGGGTCGTGGCAGCCATTATCTGGGCCTGAGTCCAGCCTGGAGAGTGTATTTCGCACTGGATGCCGAACGCCTGCGCGATGTTGACCATCTTCTGACATGCGGTGATGCCGCCGGAGTTGTAATCGATTCGAAGCATGTCCGACGCGCCCTGTAGCACCCACTCCGCACGGCCGAATACTCCGCCGGGGAACTGTTCCGGCGCCATGACTGCGATGTCCAGTTCTCGGGTGAGCCGCCTATACGGTTCGAGGCGAGTCTCCAGCATCGGGTGTTCAAGCCAGTAGAAATTGAGCTTCTCTATCTCGCGTCCGACCCAAAGCGCCTCTTCCAGGGTGTAGACGCCGAACGGGTCGAGCATCAGCACCATGTCGTCGCCGACCGCCTCCCTGACCGCCTTGCAGATTTCGACGTCTTCCTTTGGATAGGCCGGCTGGAGGGGCGCCGGTTCCCATTTGTAAGGGTCCCAATAGATGTACGCGTGGACCTTGAAGGCGGTGTAACCCTTCTCCTTGCACTCGACGGCATGTTGGGCGTAGTCGTCTGGGCCGCCCATGTTCGGGAACGTGCTGGCATAGGCCTTGACCTTGTCCCGCCCGCTACCGCCAAGCAGCGTGCTGACCGGCAGCCCGATCATCCGGCCGAGGAGGTCCCACAGGGCTGAGTCGATAACGCCCATCTGCCGTTCCGGCAGGGCCTCGACTATGGCCGCCATGTGGTACATCCAGTTCCAGATCTTCTCCCGATTGAGAGGGTCCTCGCCGAGCAGCAGCGGCTTCGCCACACCCTCGATGTAGTCCCGTTTCCCGCCGGTCATGTAGCCCTCGGCGCCTTCGTCGGTAGAGATCTTGGTTATTGTGGACGTGGTCTCGTACTCTTCGTCCTCCCACGTGCCAAAGCCGTAGCCCCACTTCGAAGGACGTCGCTTGGTCCGATAGCGGAATTCGATTACTTCAATGTCCGATATTTTCACCGCTGTCCCCCGATGACCTAAATGAATGCGGGATTCGTCTTGGTTGGGCGATTTTGAGTCGCCGAACGAAACACACCCGTAAGGTGACTGATTGTGACTGCCGCCGGGTATTCGGTCAAGGTAGCGCGTCTTTGCCGATCCGTGTGTAGCAACGCGGGCGACCTTGCGAAGACCCGCTTGCGCAAAACCAATTAGGTCCTCCGCGCCAGTGTTTCGCGCGGCCGTTGCACTTGTTTTTTCGATGTCTGGCGCACAGGTTTTATATATGTGACGAATTTCACAACAATTTGGCTTCCAAAGTCGAATTAGTTGACTTTATTTGCCCACAAAGATAGCCTCCCGTCCAACCCGACCCTTGGTTGGGGCGGATGATTTTGCAACGCACCGGTTCGGGCAAATATTGCGGCTCGTCAATCGCGAGAAGCCGCAATTGGGCGGCGTACCGCCCAGATCGGACGATTTTTTAAGGAGGCACCACGATGCACATCCCACGATTTACATGGAGATACCTTGTTTATCTCGCCCTCGCAGGTGTGATGGCCGTGGCTATAGGGACCGCCTGCGGCGGCGAAACCGAAACGGTCACGGAAGTCCAGACGGTCGTGGTCGAAAAGCAGGTCACCCAGGTCGAAAAGGTGGTCGAGACCGTCGTGGTCGAGAAGCAGGTCACCGAAGTCGAAAAGGTGATTGAGACCGTTGTCGTAGAGAGAGAGGTTGAGGGCAAGACCGTAACAGTCATTGAGACGGTTGTGGTGGAGAAGCCGGTAACCCGCACCGAAAGGGTGGTGGAGACGGTTATCGTCGAGAAGCCGGTTACTCGCACCGAGAAGGTGATCGAGACGGTCGTGGTCGAGAAGGCGGTGACGGTCACCGAAAAGGTCGTCGAAACGGTCGTTGTCGAGGTTGAGAAAGTCGTCGTCGCCACACCCGAAGCCATGGAGCCCGGCGTGGTCCCGTCCACGTGGGGCGGTACTTTGAGGCTGGCCGCTCACGGGCCCGGCAACCACAACGACCCGTTTGTGGGTGGCAGCATTGTCATCACCGGGGTGTTTTCACCTATGTACAACAAGCTGGTGAGACACAGCGGAATCACTCCCGCTCTGCCGATAGTTCCTGACCTGGCGCAGAGCTGGGAACTTTCCGATGACGGGCTTGACTACACCTTCTACCTGCGCCAAGGCGTGAAATTCCATGACGGTTCCGACTTCGACGCTGAAGACGCAGTTGCCTCATTCAACAGGCACGTCTTCCCGGCGGAGGGCCTCGTAGCCGGGGCTGGAGGGAACTTCGGCTCAGTAACCGAAATCAACCAGCTCGACCAGTACACCATGGAGATCAAGCAGAACGCCCCCAAGGTCCCGATTGAGGCGTTCGCGCACGGCAACGCAATCATCAGCACGAAGGAGGTCCTCGAGGAATCCGGCGGTGATCTGCGGGAAAGGGAGTGCTGTGCCCCCGGCACGGGTCCGTTCATGCACGCTGGAGGCGTGCGCAACGACGAAAGATGGGTCCAGGAGCGATGGGACGGGTACTGGAAGCCTGGTGAGCCGCACCCGGACTTCCTGGAGCACATCTGGCTGATCTACCAGACCCCGGAGAACGACGCGGCTGTCAAGTCCGGCATCGTCGACTGGGCTGCGTGGGTCACTCCCGGGCTGAACAAGGAAGTGGAGGCCGGCGAGGGCCCACCAGGACTCATCGCCCACGGCTGGATATTCCCGGTCGTCGGCGCGTACATCTTCAACACCAACCACGATCTGTTCACGGACAAGAGGGTGCGGAAGGCCTTCGCACTGGTGATCGACCAGAACGACATCTTCGTGGCGCTAGCGGACGTGGAGGCGCATCAGCCCGGCGGCTTCCTGCCGGTGAATACCGCGCATGCCAAGCCACTGTCCGAGCTGATGACCATCCCCGGCGTTCGCCCGACGACCGACGAGGATGTCGCCGAGGCCCAGGCGCTGATGGCCGCAGCAGGCTACCCGAATGGCGAGGGCTTTCCCGAAGTGGAACTCCTGAGCCGGGATTCGCCGTCTGAAAGGATTCCCAACGAAGCGATCCAGGCCATGCTCAAGTCCCGCCTGAACGTCGACAGCACCATCAAGTTGCTGGACAGCGCGACGCACGGCGAGGCGTTGAATGCCGGCCAGTGGGACTTTGCGACCCTCGGCCCGTACAGCACAGGTCTCGCTGACCCCGTCGGAATTCTCGAGGCGGGATACCTTTGCGACGCTGACGGAAACGATCGCAGGGGCAACCCGATTAGGGGTGGCTGGTGTAACGAGGAGATACAGCCGCTCATTGCGGACATGGCATTGACGAAGAGCGGCAGCGCCGACCGCCAGGCCCTGGTGGACCAGGTCAATGACATTCTCTACGATGAATGGCCCCGAATCCCCACCGGTCCCTACCCGCAGTTCTGGGCATACTGGGACTACTTGGGAGGCAATCTGCCCCGTACGGCCTTCACGGGTCACTACGTCCTGTTCACATGGGATGACGTGTGGCTGAACCTCCCGGAACGCCGGGCCGAGACGCGCTAAGACTTAGCCGTTTGGCTAGACCGTTGTGAGCGGCCCACACCGGGCCGCTCACAGCGCGTAACCTGCCCGCACATACCGGCGGAATAACAGGTCTGCCGCCCCGCGTCGCGCGGGGCGGCGGATAGTGATCAAGAGGGGTCGCTCACTTGCTCCAGTACATCGCAAGGCGTTTGATGCTTGCGATCCCGACAATCATCGGCGTAACGATACTCATCTTCATGTTGATGAAGGTGCTGCCGGGAGACCCGCTGCACACGTTCTACGACCCGACGGAAGTCGGCAGGCTGAGCCCGGAGGAACGGGCGAACCTGGAGGCCAAACTGGGCCTCGACCGTCCACTGTATATGCAATACGGCTCGTGGCTGGGCGGGATCCTGAGGGGCGACCTCGGCTCCTCTTTCTTCCTGAAGGAATCCATAACGGAACAGATCATCAGACGGGGCGCGATCAGCGCCGAGATCGGCCTCATATCAATATTGGTTTCGTGGTTGATCGGGCTGCCGGTTGGAATAATCAGCGCGCTGCGTCCAAACTCCAAGTCGGACGCGTCCGCAAGTTTCACTACGGTCCTGTTCCTGGCGATCCCCAGCTTCTGGCTGGGCATGCTGGTCGTCATAGCGCTACTGGAGGGATGGGGCTATCACGCCCCGATCACCAGCTCACAGGTCTGGCAAGACCCCTGGAGGAACCTGCAAATCGTCGGCCCGCCAGGAGTTGTCCTCGGAACGGCACAGGCCGCCCTGATCGCGAGGATGACAAGGTCCTCGCTCTTCGAAGTCTTTCGCGAGGACTATGTCAGAACAGCGCGTTCCAAGGGCGTTGGTGAGACACTGATTCTCGTGCGTCACGCCCTGCCGAATGCGTTGCTTCCGGTACTTACGCTCAGCGGCCTGTCACTCGGGTTCATCCTCGGCGGCTCAGTACCCGTGGAGAAGGCTTTTGGCACGCCCGGGCTCGGCCAGAAGCTGTTTATCGCACTCTCCCAACGCGATGCAACGACGGTGCAGGCCCTCGCCTTCGTCTACACGATGATTTTCGTACTTGTGAACATCCTCGTCGATATCAGCTATCGCTGGGTGGACCCCAGGATCAGGGTTTCATAGCGTGACCAATCTAACGCAGCCATCGAGCCAGCAAATCGAAGCGGGCCGTACCGCGGGTCCGGATCTGACGGGACCACGCGTCGGGGCCCCTGGACGTGTGCGATCCGGGGCGCTGGGGTACGCGCACTGGCTCGGACGCTTCGTGCGGTACAGGTCGGTGGCGGCATTCTGGACCTTCATCGGCGTGGCCCTGGTGATCGTGTCGGTCGCAGCGCCGTTGGTCTCGCCGTACGACCCGTTGGAGCCGGACTTCAAGAAAGTGGCCGGGGAGCCGACCAGCGAAAACTGGTTCGGGACGGACTTCCTGGGCAGGGACCAGTTGAGCAGGGTCATCTGGGGCGGCCGCGTGTCCCTTTTCGTGGCGGTGACCTCAACTCTTCTTGGGGTGGGCGCCGGCGCTCTCTGGGGTCTGGCAAGCGGGTACCTTGGAGGCAGAGTAGACCTGCTGAGCCAACGACTACTGGAGGTCATCGCTTCCGTTCCGGCTTTAATCCTGGCGATGTTGCTTGCCTTTGTGCTTGGCGCTTCGGTGTGGACCGTAATCGTGGCGATCGCGTTTACCAAGATCGTTGCCGGAACCCGTGTGATCAGATCAGTAGCGTTGTCGGTACGGGAGACACCATATGTCGACGCTGCGCGTAGCGTAGGCGCTTCGCATTGGCGAATCATGTTCCTGCACGTCGCGCCTCAGACCTTCGCGCCATTCCTGGTGCTCTTCTCCGCGGGCATCGGCATCGCCATATTGACGGAGGCGTCCCTGGGCTTCGTGGGACTCGGTGTGTCGCCGCCGACCCCGACGTGGGGTGGAATGCTGGGACAGGCGGCCATCAATTTGCAGCCGGACTGGTGGATGGTCGTGTTCCCGGGCCTGATCATCACGATCGCGGTCCTGGCGTTTAACCTGGCCGCCGACGGCCTCCGGGATGTTCTCGACCCACGCATGAGGGGCGCCATTACCTAGGGCATCCTGGCGGACCGAGTCAGGGCGGCGGGGCTATGGGTCTACTGCGAACACCGGCCAAGCGCATGCCGCGCCGCAGTTCGGTCCAATTGGGTGAAGCGCCCGGCGCAGCAAATCCGCGCTAGGCGCAGCGGGGGTCTTGTTCGCCCGTCTTCCAGTGGCTCGTGCCGGGCGTGTTGTAGTCGATGGCCTCCAGGGCGTGGTACGCGTCGTCCCAGAGCCGGTCCCACGTGGCGAAGTCCCTCAGTTCGCTCTCCGGGTGTGACCTGCTGCGGGCCACGAATCCGGGGTACCAGGACCGGCCGGTCGCCTGTCCCGTGGGATGGTAGCGAAGGTCGAAGCTGAACCGGATGCCGTCGCTTTCGTTCGTCAGGGAGGCGTGCTTGGTCATGTTCGTCATGAACAGGACGTCGCCGGCCTTCATTGGCACTGGCTGCCGGTTCTCACCGAGGTACTGATCAGGGATGCCGGTGAGACGGCCTCCCTCGATCCGACAGTGCACCGACAACTTTTCCTCTTTGTGGCTTTCCGGAATGACCACCAGGCAGCCGTTCTCCACGGTGGATTCCGTGATGGCCAGCCACACGGTCAGCATCTGCGTTCCTTCGGCGTCTGAGGTTACCGTGGACGCGTCCTGGTGCCAGGGCGTGCGGCTGTTCATGTCATTCTGGTTTTCGGTGGGGACCAACCGTTCCGGGACCTTTATGCGTACGTGCTGAATCGGGTTCGAGTACACCTCCGGCCCGATGAAGTGCTCCACTCCGTCCAGCAACCGCGGGCTGCGCAAAAGGTTGAACACGGCCGGGCCGCGGTGCATGAGGCCAGTCTTGCCCGTAAAGCAAATGTCGAAATAGTCCGTGTAAGGCACGCCTTCCGACGCGACCATTGCCAGGCGCTGCTCGAATGGCAGGTCGGCATAGGTGGAGGAGAGTTCGCCATTCCGGCGCCAGGTGGCCGCCAGGGAGTCGAGCAGGTCCTCGTACTCGTCCCTTACCGGCTTGATGTCTTCCGATTCGTCGAGGAGACCCCGCACGACCACATATCCCTGGTCGGCAATTTTCTCGGTCGCGGTCCGGTCGAGCGTATCCGTGGAGGAAATTCTGTCCTCTGCCACTACCAAGGGTCCTCCTTTTCAGGCTGAGCAGCCCGATTTACGAGCGGGAATCTCGGTTGAAGGGATCGGTTGCCCACACCGTTGGACGTCAATTCGCTCGCAAGTGGAGTATACGCCAGAACTCGACACCTAAAGCATTCCCACGTTACCCCATCCGCCACTTTGCCAACTGCCACGTTTACGAAATTAGCCTCTCGATTCAGTGCAAGGATTACATGCCAATCTCAATTGTTGGTAAGATGCCGGTAATCCGAAAAACCGTCCCAGACACAGCCGTTGGCAGGCGATGCGCATGTATAACCGGGTGAATGACGCATGACACTTGCGGAATCGAAAATTCGCACCGAGCGGCTCGCGTACAACCGCACGATTGGCGTCACGGCGATGCTTGGCCGCGGCTTTTACTACCCCACGGAAAGTGTGACCGGGGACGACGGCCGCCTGTATGTGCTCTGCCGCGGGTTGGATTCCATACGCGGCATTCGCGTCACGGTGATGGACCTCGACGAGGAGTTCTTTGGGACCTTTGGTGAACACGGGCAGGGTGACGGCCAGTTCATTTGCCCTTTGTCGATAGCCATCGACAGACAACAACGGGTCTTCATCAGTGACGATTTCCTGAACCGGATCACCGTAATGTCGACCGGCGGCGAATTCATCCGGAGTTGGGGCTCTGGCGGCGCCGGAGACGGGCAACTGGACGGTCCCTGCGGGCTAGCGTTCGATTCAGCCAATGAACTGTTCGTGGTGGACCACCGCAACAATCGCATCCAAAGGTTCACGACTGACGGTGAGTACCTGGGCAAATTCGGCGATGCCGGTCCAGCCGAGGGACAGTTCTACCTGCCGTGGGGGATCTTCATCGGTCCGGATGACCACATTTTCGTTGCCGACTGGGGCAACGACCGCGTGCAAGAGCTGACCCCGGACGGAGAGTTCGTCGCAGCTTACGGCAGGCCGGGCCGGGGCGATGGCGAGTTCCACCGCCCGGCCAGCGTGTGCGTCGACGACGACGGATACATGTATGTTGCCGACTGGGGCAACAACCGCGTTCAGGTGCTGGATCCCGAGGGCGGATTCGTGCAGTCACTGAGAGGCCAGGCGACGATATCCAAGTGGGCCCGGGACTGGCTCAACACCAACGTTGAGGAAGCTGCCGCAAGAGGAAAATCGAATCTCGACCTCCCCCCGGACCTTTTTGAAGAAGACCCTCACGAAGAGTCATCTCACATTGAGAAATACTTCTGGGGGCCATCGTCGGTGGAACTGGCTGACGGCCACCTCTACGTGGTGGACTCCAGCCGCCACAGGATGCAAGTCTTCGATGTACTAAGGGCCGGTTAGGTGGAAAGGTCCCAAACGGGCGACAAGACACATAGGAACCGGGTGACCGACATATGACCTTGGCAGAACCGAAAACTCAAAAAAGGCGGCTCGCCTATAACCGGACGATTGGTGTCACGGCGATGATTGGCCGCGGTTTGTACTACCCCACGGACAGTGTGGCCGGAGACGACGGCCGCCTGTATGTACTTAACCGCTCGTTGGAACCTGACATCCGGGGCAAGCGCGTCACGATGATGGACCTCGACGAGCAGTACTTTGGGACGTTTGGCGTGCATGGAGAAGGAGACGGTCAGTTCATGACGCCGCTGTCGATCAACATTGACAGCGAACAGAGAATCTATGTCTGTGACGATTCCCTGAACCGGGTTACGGTATGGTCTGCCGATGGCGAATTCATCAGGAGTTGGGGGTCTGGCGGCGACGGTGACGGGCAGATGGACGGTCCCTGCGGGTTGGCGGTCGATTCAGCAAACGAATTGCTCGTCACGGACCACCGCAACAACCGCATCCAACGGTTCACGCCTGATGGTGAGTGCCTGGGCAAATTCGGCTGCGCCGGCCCCGATGAGGGACAGTTCAACCTGCCGTGGGGGATCTTCATCAGTCCGGATGACCACATATTCGTTGCCGACTGGGGCAACGACCGCGTGCAAAAACTGACCCCTGACGGAGAATTCGTCACGGCTTACGGCAGGGCGGGGCGGGACGAAGGCGAGTTCCACAGGCCGGCGAGCGTGTGCCTGGATGATGACGGGTATATCTACGTTGCCGACTGGGGCAACAATCGCGTGCAGGTATTGGATCCCGATGGCGGATTCGTGCAGTCACTGAAAGGCCAGGCGACCACCTCCAAGTGGGCCCAGGAATGGCTTGACACAAACCGTGAGGAGGCCGCCGCAAGAGGAAGATCGAACCTCGACCTCCCCCCGGACCTGTTTGAAGAAGACCCGCACGAAAAGTCATCCCACATAGAAAAATACTTCTGGGGGCCATCATCCGTGATGTTGGACAACGGCCACCTTTACGTGGTGGACTCCAGCCGCCACAGGATGCAGGTCTACGATGTACAGAAGCCCGGTTAGGCAGTTCGACAAAATCAGGCGGTAGGAGATGAGCACGAAGAAGTTGCACCTGATGGCCCACCTGATGCGCAGGGCCGGGTTTGGCGCTACGAGGGAAGAACTCGAAGCCCTCTCGAATGAGGACTACGAGGCGGTGGTCGAACGGCTACTCGACACCGATTCCCCGAACACGATGTCGCTGGACATGATGCGCCGGTACAACCCCGAGAACTCAGGGATGATCGCTCACCTCGGCGGCGGCAACCGTTGGATGTACCGGATGATCTCTACCGACGCGCCTCTGCGTGAGAAGGTTGGCCTCTTCTGGCACGGCATATTTGCGACCGGCTATTCCAAATTGTGCAACGGCAAGCCGCTGGATGACCAGATCCAGATGTTCCTGCGCCACGGCATGGGCGATTTCCGCACTCTGCTGATCGAGTTGTCGAAGAACCCGGCGATGATCGTCTGGCTCGACAACCAGGAAAACCACAAGGGTTCGATAAACGAGAACTACGGCCGGGAACTTCTCGAGCTGTTCTCAATGGGGGTCGGGAACTACTCGGAGCAGGACATCAAGGAAGCGGCCAGGGCCTTCACCGGCTGGACGATCGGCAACGCCAAGTACATGGTCCTGAGGGCCACGACGGACCAGGACCGGCCCTACGGACGGATCGATATGCACTTCAAGTACCGTCCGGAGGACCACGACGACGGCGAGAAGGAATTCCTTGGCCGCCGGGGCCGCTTCAACGGCGAAGACATAATCGACATCATCTGCGAGCAGCAAGCAACCGCCCGTTTCATTTCACGCCACATGTACAGCTTCTTCGTTGCGGACGAGCCGCCCGTGCCGGAATGGCCGCACAGACCTCCGCGTGACCCCGAGGCGATAGAGGAACTTACACAGGCCTACTTCGACAGTGAATACAGCATCAGGGCCATGCTCCGCGTGCTGTTCAATTCCGACTTCTTCAAATCGGAAAACGTTCGTTACGAACGGGTCAAAGCCCCGGCCGAGTTGATGGCGGGCGTTTTCCGCCTGACGGAGGAGTTCGATCGCCCCCGCCCGCATTTCGCAGCACTGGCCCATTCGACCACCTTCATGGGCCAGTGCCTCCTCAACCCGGACTCGGTGGAGGGTTGGCACTGGGGTACAGAGTGGATCAATTCAGGCACGTTGGTTGAGCGGGTCAACTTTGCGTCCGCGCAGTTCGGCGACCTGGAGAAGCCGGGGGTACAGAGGATGGTGGACGGCATCCTGTCAGAAGGAAACGGCAGTTTGCCGCCCGACGTTCTTGTAGACAGGGCCTTCGACCAGCTGTCCATTACCGGAATCTCGGCCGAGTCCCGATCGGCGATGATCGAGTTCGTGGAGGAGCAGGACCGGCTTGAGGGCGCGGTCGGCCACAGTCCTCATGAACGCGCGGCAAGCGTCCTCAAGATGGCAGCCACGACACCGGAGTTCCAGCGGGCATAAAGCCCACTGGGCAGACACCGGGGATTCCCGCGAATTGGCGGGATTCATGCCTGACCAGCGGGCGGAGGCCGGCCGGGATGAAGAGTGGCGCATGGACGCGCAGGATTACGCGATTGAATAGGCCGACCGGAGTTCTCGGGAAGTGACTGCCAAAACTGAAACAGCAACGCGCAGGCTTGTTTACCACCGCGCCATAGGTCTGACGACCATCCGATTCCGCGGGTTCTACTATCCGTGGTCGTGTGCGTTGCGTGCGGACGGCTGGCTGTACGTCCTCCGCAGGTGCCACGACGCCGATCCTCGGGGCGTACACGTGACGTTGGTGGACCCCGATGACGAATACATCGACACGTACGGCGCCTGGGGGGAGGGCAACCTCGAGTTCGTGTGGCCGGTATCGATTGTCGTCGACAGGGAGCAACGGTTTTTCATCAGCGACGAGCACCTGCACCGCATCACCATCATGTCCACAGGTGGCGAGTTCCTGGGTAAGTGGGGCGAAAACGGTTCCGGCGACGGCCAGTTCGACGGCCCGAGCGGGTTGGCGATCAACTCCAACAATGACCTGGTCGTCGTCGATTCACGCAACAACCGGGTGCAGCGATACACCGTTGACGGGGAGTTCCTCGGCCACTTCGGGGAAGGCGGACCAGGCCCGGGCCAGTTCAACCTACCCTGGGGCGTCGGAGTGGACCGCGAGGACAACATCTACGTGGCCGACTGGGGCAATGACCGCGTACAGAAGTTCACCCACGAGGGCGAATTCGTAGCCGTCTACGGGACACAGGGCCGGGGTGAGGGCGAACTACGCCGGCCAGCGAGCGTGTGCGTGGACGACGACGGGTACGTCTACGTGGCCGACTGGGGCAACCACCGCGTGCAGGTCTTCGACCCCGACGGCCGAAACGTACAGTCGGTCAGGGGCGATGCGACGCTTTCGAAATGGGCTGAAGAGTTCCTCGACGCCAACCCCCTCGACCGCATCGCGAGGGAAGAATCGGATCTGGAACCCGACCTCGATTTCTTCGACGAGCACGACGAGTCGTCGCACGTGGAAAAGTACTTCTGGGCGCCGAGTTGGGTCACCATCCACAATAACCGCCTGTACGTCGTGGACAGCAACCGCCACAGGTTGCAACTGTACGACGTGGTAGCCGGTCCTTAGTGGAAGTCTAAGTGTTAGTGGATGACTAAACTGGCAAAGGGAGACCGCGGTTCGACCGGTCTGAGATTGATTGGATAAACACATGATAGTCCTGATGGTTCAACTCAACGTGGACCCTGAGCGTCTCGACCAGTTCATGGAGGCGTCCAAGGGGGTGGCACGGGCATCCGTTCATGATGAGCCGGGATGCCGCCGTTTCGACATCGTCCAGGATGAGAATGTTCCCACGCGTGTGGCCTTCACAGAGATCTTCGACGACGAGGCCGCCGTGTACGCACATCCCAGATTCGAGCACTACCCGAAATGGCGCGCCGCCACCGCAGACGGCAGCCTGGCGCAGGGGCAATGGGAGCGCGTGTTGGTGCGGAAATGTCACAGCGTCTTCCCAGACGACAACGCAAACTACGATTCGGTGATCGCCGGGGTTGACGAAAGCGCCCCCTTCGAGGGCATCTACATAAACCACTCCGCATTCTCGGTGCAGCCCGAGCGGGTCGACGACTTCATAGCAGAATCCCGCGCCGAGGCGCTCCGCGCGGTACACGATGAGCGGGGGTGCCTGCGCTTCGACATCTACCAGACCGTCGACGAACCGTCCCTTCTGTGGTTCTACGAGGTGTATACGGACCGGGAGGCGTTCCAACGTCGCACGAGCGCGCCGGGCGCAAGGCAGTGGGCCGAAACGGTCGAGGACTGGTGTAGCGACGAGGTACCGCCCAGCTATCGCGGCCCCAACATCTGGCCGCCCAGCTACTGGGAGTGGAGTTCAGGCAAGCCCCGGTCCTAGACGGAAGCCGGGCCTAACCCCACCCGAGGGCGTACGCACTCACGCAAACCGGGGGCCGACTATCTCGACGAATCAGCCCAACCGTGCAAGGAACAAAAATATGAAAACCAGGCAGCTAGGTAAAGACGGCCCCCACGTACCCGTTATCTGCCTTGGCGCCTGGCCGCTCAGCGGCGGCATGGGCGCTTGTCCGGAGGACCAGGCCATCACCACGGTCCACGCAGCCCTGGGCGCCGGCATGACGTTCATCGACACCGCCGAGGCCTATTTCACGAGCGAGTCTGTGTTGGGCAAGGCCCTGCGCGGCCGCCGACACGAGGTCTTCCTTGCGACGAAGCTGTCGTTCGAGCACACGTCCGAGCACATCGCCGTGGCCATAGAGAACAGCCTGAGTGCGCTGGGCACGGACTACGTCGACCTGTACCAGTTACACAGTCCGCGCCCGCAGTACCCGATCGCGGACACGATGGCACACCTGCTGAAGCTCAGGGACGACGGGAAGATTCGCTATATCGGCGTTTCCAACTTCTCGGCGCAGCAACACGTCGAAGCAGCCCAATATGGCACGCTGCACAGTTCCCAGCCGCAATACAACATGCTGTACAGAAAGGCCGAAGAGGAAATCCTGCCGGCGTGCCTGGAAATCGGCATCGGGGTCATAGCCCACTCGCCCCTCGCCCGCGGCCTGCTCACAGGCAAATACCGGCCCGGCCACCGGTTCCCCGGGAGCGACACGCGGAGCGGGTACGATATTTTCGGCCCGGCGCGCTTCGACTCAGCCTATTCGTACGTCGAGAAGCTCACGGCGTGGACGGCCGACCGCGGGCGGGACTTAGTGCAACTGGCCATCGCCTGGACCCTGGCGCACCCCGCCGTCACCTCCAGCATCGTTGGCGCCAAAACCCCGGAACAGGCCCTCCACAACGCCTCTGCCGCGGAATGGACGTTAACAGAGTCCGAACTCGCAGAACTGGACGGCATACTGGCCGGCGCAGAGTTCGATTCCTCCTAGCGGACAGGCGATATCACGATCCCCTGCTGCGCCGGGAGGCGTCCCAGTGCGCCGAGTCCGTCTCGGACAGGCCGCCGTCCACCGGCAGCATCGCGCCGGTCACGTACGACGAGGCGTCGGAGCAGAGCCAGGCCACGACTTCGGCTATTTCATTGGTGGTACCGACCCTGCCCAACGGGATGTGGGATCCGGTCCTGGGCCCCATCTCGGGTCTGGCGGCCAGGTTTTCCAGGTAAGTCTCGGTGGCGACTATGCCCGGGCCGATGGCGTTGACCCTGATTCCGTCGGGGCCATAGTTGAGAGCGGCGTTGCGCGTCAGGCCCACCACGCCGTGCTTGCTCGCAATGTAAATCTCGCCACCCCCACCCCTGATGCCTCCGATCGAGGAGTTGTTCACTATCGACCCCGACCCCTGCCGCAACATCTGCCGAAGCTCGTACTTCATGCAAAGCCAGACGCCCCGCAGGTTGGTGTCGATCAAATCGTCATAGAACTCGACGGGCGTTTCGGGCCAACCCGCTTTGTGGCCGGTCAGTTTGCCCGCGTTGTTGAACGCGCAGTCCAGCCTGCCGAAAGTCTCGACCGCCGCCTCGACCATCGCCTGCACGTCGCGTTCCTGGGAGACGTCTGCCTTTACGAACAGCCCATCCCCACCGGTCTCTCGGATGAGACGAACGGTCTCCTCGCCCTCCGGCGCCCTGACATCGGCAACGACCACGTTTGCGCCTTCCTCGGCGAGTTTGATGGCGGTCCGCTTGCCGATGCCGGAACTCCCGCCGGTAACGAGCGCGACTTTCCCGTCCAACATTCCAGACATATCTGTGCCCTCCATCCGGGCCTCTCAGCCCACCGCACTCTTAGTCGAGGCCCAGTTTTGCAGCTTACCGGTACAACTCAGTGTCCGGATAATAGTCCGTCCAGGCGAACCAGAACGAGTAGGTGGAGCGGATGCGGGCAAGGTTGGTCCCTGCCAGTTCACCTTTCACCGCTGTTCCCGAGTATGGCAGCCAGTGTGTGCCGGTCTCCTCGTCGACAAGGTACTCCACCCCCTCTTCCTCGCGGAGCGCAAAGGTCAACTCCTTGCCGTCGACAACGCGCTCATAGGCGATGGCGCTGCCGGACGTGGGATCGAAGTAGACCGCCAGGGGTTGGCCCACCGTCTGATCATTGATGACGCGCTCATCTGAGAGCGTGGAAAACGGGTATGCCTTTGGGCCGTCGTCGAACCCCACGCCCAGCACGAGTTCCTTGTTCGGAAGCCGGTCGTCCTCGATTGTCTGCCCCAGCACCCCTGCGGCGTGTTCCATCGTGTAGTAGGTGGAGTACGTGTCTCCAATGTAGTGGCCCCGGCTCTTGTCCAGCGCCACCGTGTCGGGGTACTCGGCCAGCCACCGCTCCCACGTGGTCAGGGTTACCGGGACCATCTCCAGCGGCGTTCCGGACAGCGGACCCTCGACGCCCCTTCCGAGGAACTGGCTCCACAGCGTCCCGGTCTGCCGGTCGTACATCACCAGCGCGTTCATGACCAGCTTGCCGGACACGCCGAAGGTATGCTCTTCGCCTTTGATCTCCCGTGCATACCCGATGCCGGTGAAGCAAAGCGGTCACCAGGTGACGGCGATCTTCACCCCTCCAACGGTGTCATTGACGATCTCGTGCCGGCTCAGCATCGGCACCGAATAGGCCCGGTTGTCCCCGTCTATAGAGACGCCGATCACCTTCTCATTCGGCCGGTAAGTGTCCCCTACCTCCTGCGCCGAAATGAACTCCGGGTCGTCGATGGCCTTGATCGCATCGAAGTCCAGGAGGGTTACGATTTCAAATTCCCGAGGCGGTGCAGGAGGAGGTGTCGGCGCTGGCGCCGGATCGGGAGAAGTCAGTGCGACCACAGTCGGTGTGGCTGTCGCGGCAGGGCGCTCTTCACCGCCGCACCCCGTTAGCAGTCCGACGCTGAGCAGCAGCAGGACCGCACCCGCTGCGGCCGCCGTCCAACTACCGCAGTTCGCATAACTTCTTGCCGCTGTGCAGTTCAATGACACCTCCAAACCCGCAAGCAGTTTAGCCTGCGCGGCCTGATCCCAGCCCCATACCCGTATTCGCCTTGCCAATGCACAATAAAAGTAAGGAAAGATGGTCGGCCATGCTCGTACGAATTACATCCAGGCGCCAGGTGACACTCCCCAAACAAGTTCTGGACGCGCTGGGCGTGGGCCCCGGCGATCAGCGCCAACTGATCGAGGGGTCCGACGCGCTCACCCTCAAGCCCTAACGGATCGACTTGTCAAAGCTCGGAACCTTGCGAGACAAGATCCCACCCGGAACCCCACCTTTCGACATCCGAAAATTCCGGGACCGCAGGGAGCAAGGGCCAGGTCCGTGCTACCTAGATTGATGTTTCGGTACTGTCGCGACTGATGCTGGGACACGCGGCAACCGCGTCCTGCGTGTCGCCGTCAACACACGCGTTGCTCCGTGACGGGTGGTGAGCGTATTCATTGATCGAAGCAAGAGAGGAGTGCTGTGAAGCTGAACGTGGACAAAGAAGCGGATGCCCTCTACCTTCGCCTCGATGACTCCCCAATAGTCGAATCAGAAGAGGTTTCGCCCGGGGTGGTGCTCGATTACAACGAATCGAAAGAAGTAGTAGGGGTGGAAATGCACCATCTCTCCAAGCGTTCTTCCGATCTGAATCTATCGTCGCTTCAGTTCGAAACCGTTTGATCTTTCGAGAGACGAACGTCCAATCACGGTAGTTCGGGAATCGGCGGTTTTGCCGCCTTTACTCTTGCTGCCTCTGTAGCAAGAATGCTGGCTCCCGGGCCAGGATTCGAACCTGGATTGAAGGATTCAAAGTCCCCCGTCCTACCATTGAACGACCCGGGATCAAGCGAGGACTCGCGCCTTAGTTTTAGCTTACGCCACCCGGCCGCCGGTTGGCCTGCCGCGCACCCCTGTCTGGCCCACCCCGGCCGTCGGCGCCTCCGTCGCCACCCAATGCGTACTGCCATTCGTGGCACATCGCGGTTCGAAGTCATACACTTGTATATGTACAGGCATCGACGGAGACGAGTAGCAGTCGAGATCCTTGGCAGAGCGAGCCCGGTATGGTGAGAGCGGGCGCCAGGGCCGCCGCGAATATCGCTCCCGAGCCGCCGTCCGAACGCTGCAAGGCAGTTGTCGCGGGGTCGCTCCCCAACCTGCGGGCACCAGTAGGAACGGCCGGTCTGGCCGACCGTTAACATCGGCCGCGGGTAAGGCGCCAAGGCGTCCGCCCGTACTGAGCGCCCGTGGGAGGCGGCACGCGCAATGCCGCACGTTCGCACGGGAACCAGGGTGGTACCGCGGGTACCAACCAGGCACGTACCCCTGCCCCGGCAAAATGCCCGGGCCGGCGAAGCCGAATCCGACCCGTCCCTGACTTGGGACGGGTTTTTTTGTTGGCAATAAACGAAGACCGGGAACGACATGACTGAACTTGCACAGAAGACGAAGCGACGGACGTTCGAGCCGGTTTCACCAAAGACCGATTTCGTGGTGATGGAAGAGCGGCTGCTCAAGTGGTGGTACGAGTCGGGCATCGTCGACCGCTACCTGCACCGCAACGACTCCTCCGATAAAACCTTCTCGTTCATAGACGGCCCCATCACGGCCAACAACCCCATGGGCGTCCATCACGCCTGGGGGCGCACGTACAAGGACCTTTTCCTCCGCTTTCGGAACATGCAGGGCTACCGCCAGCGCTTCCAGAACGGGTTCGACGGGCAGGGGCTGTGGGTCGAGGTGGAGGTCGAAAAAGAGAAGGGATTCTCGTCGAAGCGGGACATAGAGACGTACGGCATCGGCCAATTCGTGGAGGACTGCAAGGCGAGAGTCCGCAAATTCGCCGGCGTCCAGACCGAACAGTCCAAGCGACTCGCGTACTTCATGGACTGGGACAACTCGTACCACACCATGTCGGACGAGAATAACTACACCATCTGGCACTTCCTTAAGGTGTGCCACGAGCGCGGCTGGCTCTACGAGGCGTCGGACTCCATGCCATGGTGCCCGCGCTGCGGTACCGGGCTGTCCCAGCACGAGATCGTCACGGAGGGCTACCGGGAGGTCACCCACCCCGGCCTGTACGTGAAACTGCCGCTGATCGACCGCCCGGGCGAGTCCCTGCTCATCTGGACAACCACACCTTGGACGCTCGCGGCAAACGTCGCGGCCGCGGTACACCCGGAACACACATACGCACAGGTCCGCAACGGTGACGACGTCCTGTGGCTCGGCGCAAGCACACTTGGCGTCCTCGTCGGAGACCGCGAGGTACTGTCCCAGGTCCCCGGAAGCGAATTGGTCGGGTGGCGTTACCGCGGACCGTTCGACGAACTACCGGCCCAAAGTGAGGCGAAGGACGCCCACCGGGTACTCGCGTGGGACGACGTCGGCGAGGACGAAGGCACGGGCATCGTCCACGTCGCGCCGGGCGCGGGCGCGGAGGACTTCGCACTCGGAAAGGAACACGACCTGCCGGCCATCGCGCCCCTCGACGAGTCGGGCCAGTACATCGAGGGGTTCGGCCCGCTGTCAGACCGGTCGGTCGCGGATGTCAACTCAGATATATTCGACTCGCTGAAGGAAAAGAGAGTCTTCTACAAGGTCGAGGACTACACGCACCGCTATCCGGTGTGCTGGCGCTGCGACACGGAACTGGTGTTCCGGCTCGTCGACGAGTGGTTCATCTCTATGGACGAACTGCGCGGACCCCTCATGGACGTAACGAACAAGATCCACTGGGAACCCGGTTTCGGCAGGGAGCGCGAGTTGGACTGGCTCCGCAATATGCACGATTGGATGATCTCCAAGAAACGCTACTGGGGCCTGGCCCTGCCGATCTACAAGTGCGAACACTGCGAGAACGTGGACGTGATCGGCAGCGAAACGGAGTTGGAGGAGCGGGCCATCGAGGGCTGGGAGGATTTCAAAGGCCACTCGCCGCACCGCCCGTGGCTCGACGCGGTCAAGATCGCCTGCTCGAAATGCGGCAAGTCCGTGAGCCGCATCCCCGACGTCGGCAACCCCTGGCTCGACGCCGGAATCGTGACGTTCTCGACGCTCGGGTACCGCAACAACCGGGAATACTGGCAACAGTGGTATCCGGCCGACTGGATATCAGAGAGCTTCCCCGGCCAGTTCCGCAACTGGTTCTACTCCCTCCTGGCTATGAGCACCGCGCTCAGGAACCACGAACCGACCCGCGCCGTCTTCTCATACGCCCTTATGCGGGATGAAAAAGGCGAGGAGATGCACAAGTCCAAGGGAAACGCCATCTGGTTCGAGGATGCGGCAGGAAAGATGGGCGTGGACGTGATGCGGTGGCTGTACTGCCGCCAGAACCCGTCATCGAACCTCAATTTCGGCTACGGCCCCGGCGACGAGGTTCGCAGGCAGTTCCTGATCCCGCTGTGGAACGTGTATTCGTTCTTCGTGACCTACGCCAACCTCGACGGCTGGACCCCGTCCCGCGCGGCAGACCCGGGCGAACGGTCGGAACTGGACCGCTGGATCCTGTCCGAACTGGACCGGCTGACGGTGCGCGTCACCGGCTACCTCGAAAACTGGAGGCCTAACTACGCCGCGCAGGCCATCGAGGAGTTCACCGACGGCCTGTCGAACTGGTACGTGAGACGCTCACGACGCCGCTACTGGAAGAGCGAGGACGACGGCGACAAGCAGGCAGCCTACTCGACCCTGTACACCTGCCTTGCCACGCTCTCGAGGGTCCTCGCGCCCTTTACACCGTTCGTAGCGGACGAGATGCACAACAACCTCGTAGCCGCATGGGACGAAAATGCGCCCGAAAGCGTCCACCTGACCGACTGGCCCGCGCCGGACGAAAGCCGGATCGACGAGGAATTGTCGGAGCGGACGAGACTCGCCATGCGCTTGTCGAGCCTCGGCAGGTCGGCCCGGTCATCGGCGGGCCTCAAGGTGCGGCAGCCGCTGTCGGAACTGGCGGTCGAGCTTCGCCACGACCACGAAAGTGGCTTCCTGCCGCTGATCGAGGCGCAAATGCGCGAGGAACTCAACGTCAAACGCGTAGTCGACGCCGCGGATACTGGAGGCCTGAGCGCGTACAACATCAGGCCCAACCTGCCGGTCCTGGGACCAAAGTACGGCCGCGAGGTGGCTGAGATCCGCGCCCTTCTGGCCGAGGCCGAGGCGTCCCGCATTGCGGCGTTGGTGGAGGAGGGATCGCCCGTCACGTTGCCCGGATTCGTACTGGAACCCGGCGAGGTGCTTGTAGAAACCACCGCGCGGGAAGGGTATTCGGTCGCCTCGGACGCCGGTTACGCCGCCGCCGTGAACACCGTACTCACCGACGAACTGCGCGCCGAAGGCACAGCGCGGGAGATAGTCCGCCTGGTGCAAAACCTGCGCAAGTCCGCCGGCCTCGAAATATCGGACCGCATAGCACTTGGTGTAACTGGGTCCGATTCCATCAAATCGGCCCTCACCAGCTTCGAGGAGTACGTCATGCAGGAAACTCTTGCGGTCGCACTAAGCCACAGCGGCCTATCCGAACCCAATGGCCTCGCCGAGCACGTTCTCGACGGGGAGGCTGTCACCATCACCCTGACCAGGCAGACGTAATCACCGCACGAACCAGTCGGAGCGTACCTGCCCCTCGCCGGCTTGCCGGAATCCGATCCGGTACCCACGGTGGGGCGCGGGGCGAGCGGGGCGCCCACTTCCACCAACATCGCCCAACCGACAGGCGAACCCACCTCCGCTTTCGTCGTATCGGAGAAACCCTGTACCCACGGTAGGGCGGGATGGGGATCCTCTTCGGCCAATGCCCAGTTCCACGGGCGTACGTTCACCTCGTAGTCAACAAACCATGGATACCGGCTTCCGCCGGTAAGACGAACCGAGTTGCCACATTTGCCCAGTTGCCCCCACCGGCCACCCAGCCGGTCCTAACGACCGGCCGTGACCCTGTCCACCGTGCTCACGTAGGCGGTCGATGCCCGGGGACGTGTAGCAAAACCGAACCCGGGCAGGTTGTCCGTCGCCCTGATGCGTTCGAGGTTCATCGACAACGAGTCATTGCGCCGCTTGTGGGCCATCGCCGCCTTGTAGAAAACGTACCGAGAGGTAAGCTGCGCGCCCACCAGCAGGATGATCGCCGAGACGTACACCCACGCCATCAGGACGATTACTGCGTTCACCGCGCCGTAGACGTTCGATGCGGTGTCGAAGTTCTGCAGGTAGAACACGAACCCAGCCTTGGATATTTCAAACGCAACCGTCCCCGCAATCGCGGTCGGCCAAACGTCGCTGAACGTGAGCCTGGTATTGGGAAGCCACCAGTAGAGAATCGTAAACACGGAGAAGGAAAGTATCGGTGGCACCACCACGGCCATTCGCCGCCACAGGGCGGGGTCCGCTATGGGTGCGTCAGGGGCCAGCACGGCGCTTATCTGCTGGAAGTAGCTCAGCACACCTGTGACGAACACGGAACCGAAGAGCAGCATCGCCGCGCCGAACATGAGCGCAAAGTCCATGGCGCGCTCCGTCAAAAACGGTCTCGTCCGGCGAATGCCCCAGATGTTGTTGATGCTCTTGCGGATGGATCCGAACACCGCAGTCGACGTCCAGAACAGGCCCAACGCTGCCAATATGGTGACCAACGTGCGGTCGGCCGAAAGCGAATCTATGACCTGGAGGATCGTGTCGCCGCTTTCGGCCAGGACTGGAATCTGCCGCTCCAGGCCCATGATCAACTGCTGCTTGAATTCCCCGATGCCCAGGACGAATCCGAACACCGATATGAGCGCCAGCATGAGCGGGAAGAGCGAAAAGAGGGAATAGAACGAGATCGCGGCCGCGCTGTACGGACCGTTCTTGTCCAGGAACTCATTGAAGTTGCTCGCGCAGAAGGCGATGAACTGCACGAACCAGTACTTGATAGTCCGCAGTATCCGCATGGCAGCAGGCTAATCCGTCCGGACGAAAGTCCCCTCGTGGCCGGTGCGGGCAATTGTCCCACACTCTCGCCATTCAGGCGCGGTGGTCGTCAGCCTTATCCGAGTTCGCCGGCGCGATAGGCGCCGATGTAGTTCATGCAGAAGTCGTCTTCGCCGCGGAGCAAGTCTAACGTCATCTTTACCGGAGGAGACTCCATGTCCAGCGCCATAACTCGCCTGACTTTCGTCTCGACCGGGTTGATGATCCCGCTGTCCACACCGTAGTCGAGGGCCAGTCGCAGGAACACCTCGTTGATCAGTCTGCGCTTCGGCAAGCCAAACGAAACGTTGCTTATGCCTCCGGTGAGGTGGATCTCGTCGCCGAAACTGTGCCGGACCTCCCGCATCGCTTCAAGATAGTGCAACCCGTACTCGCCGGAAACCGAGATGGGGAATACGAGGCCGTCCACGAAGATGTCGGACTTCTCGATACCCTTCGAAAGCGCGGCCTCGATTATCTCGCCGATGTTCCGCACGCGTTCCTCGGCGTTGGACGGCATGCCGTCGACGCTGGCAGCCGTGAGTACTACGCGGGCGTTGTGTTCGACCACGAGATCGAGTGCTTCGAGCCGCTCGAGGGCCACGGAGTTGAGCAGCGGTCGGCCAGCCGATCCGTCGTAGGCCTCGAGACCGGCGGCGATTATGTCGGAGTTGGAGGAGTCGATGCTCAGGGGCGCCGTCGACATCTTCTGGGTCGTGGCCACGAGCCACCGCATGGAGGTGATCTGTTCGTCGAGCTTGTATGACGCCTCGTCCACGTTGAGGTCAAGGTAGTCGGCGCCGGCCGAGATCTGGCGTTGCACCTCGCGTCTTATGTAAGAAACACCCTGCTCCCGTTCGTCGGCGTCCCCGTGCACGCCCTTCCACACGGCGATCATGAAGTGTTTCAGGTTGCCCTGCTCGTAGGGCTGCGTGCGCGTGAAGTGCTCCGGCACGGTCAGGTGCCGTTCCGCGCCGGTCTCGTCCTTGTACACGACCGCTTCCACTCCCCCGGGGAGGGTGGTGGCGCGTTTTCCATTGCGCCGCACCACGCGGGTGGTGTGGATGTTCTCGCCGATCGTGATGAACTGCTCGGGGGAAGTAACTGTTCTGGACATCGCCATTTGGCTTGCAAGTTGTGATTGGGTCATCGTAGTCCACAGGGAAGGTGAAACGGGCGGCGCAAACAGCCAATTCTACGCAAGGAATAGCGTTGCCGGGGGCGTGCGCGAAAACGGACTGACCCTGCCCCATGCACCGATTTTGTCGGATTACCCGGTAGGTTCCCCCGAATCGACCGAATCGGCACCGTGGTGGTCGCGGCCAAGGAACGTATTTGCCCAGGCCGACGTGCCCCTCAATGCCGTGTCGCGAAAAACTATCGGGCGCTCGAGCATGCGCTGTTCCTGGCCGTGTGGCTTCAACCGGTCGTAGGCCCTCAGCCATATACAGTCCTTGTCCAGGACCTCGCACTTCCCCGCCTTGGTGCCGCCGCACGGCCCGTTTCGCTGGTTCTTCACACACTGCGACTCCGGACATAGGTAAGCAATGTCCGGCAGCGAACAGTCCCCGCAGTCCCGGCAGCCGTATAGCGGTACCTTGGACGCCTGTTCGATAGTGTGGGCAAGCCCTGTGACGCGGTCGGATTTTTCGAGGACCGAATAAACGCCCCGGCCAAGTTTGAATCCCGGCGATCCGTGTTCGAACACCTGCGAGTGGACCAGCCGGCCGAGTTGGTAAGCGGGAGACTGGGCCAGCTTGCCTCGCAGCCGGGCCGTCGCCGATTTCGACGCCAAGTAACCCTTGTTCACCTCGTCGCTGCTCAAACCCTTGTTATCGCCCTGTTCGAAGTAGTAGAACTCGTCCGGCTGCGGGAAGGCAATTTCGGCCGCGAAGGACTTCCAGTCATCGGCGCCGAACGATCGTTCCAATTCGAGGATCCGGCGGAGTCTCGGGAGCCGGAGCCGGCCGGAAATGTAAGCGCCGCGATAGCCAAGCCCCTTCAGCACCGCTACCTGCCTGGCGGCCAATTCATCGAAGAATGCCCGTCCCCGGTCCTCCGACCTGGCCTGTTTCGTTGCAAGGTCCCTGAGTTCGTCGCTAACCGCCACGCCGGGTATGCCCCACCGGTTGAAGAACCTGGCAGCCGGCGCCGAAAGCACGAAAACCGAGCCCAGGAGCGGCACGCCGAAGCCGTTCATGCCTGCAAATCGGCGAAGTTCGTCCAACTTCCGTGAGTCGTACCCGATCTGCGCTACGGCGTAGCGAGCGCCTGTCTTTACTTTGAGTTCGAGCTTGAAATACTGCGTCATCAGCTCGCCCTCCACCTTTTTGAACGGATTGACCGCCGCGCCCGGGTAGAAGCCGGTCGGCGCGAGCTTCGACACCTTCCGCGACGACGGTCCGGCCTGGTGCGCCAGCCCTCCGTTCATCTGCCGGATCATCTCAAGCAGGCCCACCGAGTCGGTGTCGAACACGGGCGCCGACTGGCCGCCAAGTCCCTGTCCGGGATAGTCGCCGCTCAGGGCCAGCACGTTGTTCAGGCCGGCGCTGTCCAGCGCCCACAGCCTGCTCTCCAGGCCGTTGCGGTTGTAGTCCTTGCACGAGACGTTGACTACCACTTCCATGCCGCGGCCAAGAAGGTCCTGACCTAGTAATTCGGGTCGAAGATGTGGATTTCCGCCTGGGTTGTCGGTTATGAATGCGACGTCGGCGTCGCCGTTCTCGGCCATGGTGTGCGCCATGTCTTGCACACGGCGCGAGTCCTCTTCCATGGCCAGCCCGCGCGATGTCTCCAGCTCCACCGCAATAAGGAACCGGTCAGTCTTTTCGAAAGTGTCGCGAAGGGTCATGCTGGTAGCTCAGAAATCCGGCGCGAAGTCCATCTTAATTGCCAGACTCGTCCGATTCGAAAAGGTTAGCAGCCGCGGAGACGTTTAAACTGATTGCCCGGAACCCGGCGGGCCTGAACAGGCGCCGGGCCGTTGTTGAAATGAGACCTGCATACTCAATCAAATACCGGGTTCGGGCCATTGGCTAAGAACGTCCAACTGCGTCCTGGCGACAGCGTCGCTCGCAGGCCACGGTCCTCGCAAATCGAGCCGGTGCGCGTCCACGCCGAGACTCGCACCGTTTCGGTGCGTGGCCCGGCGTCTCCGATGCTCCTCGTATACGGCTTCATGGGGCTGGTGGTACTCGGCACAGTCCTGCTCGTTCTGCCCATTTCGAACGTGGAAGGCGGCTTTACTCCCTTCACGCAGGCCCTCTTCACCTGCGTCTCTGCGGTGACAGTGACCGGCCTGATAGTGGTCGATACCGCAGAGGCGTGGACCGGGTTCGGGCAGGCCGTCATCCTCGGGCTGCTCTTCGTCGGCGGCCTGGGGTTCATGACCGGAGCCGCATTCATCGTGGTGATTGCCGGCCAGAGGCTCTCCCTGTCGAACAGGCTGATCATCATGGAAGGGCTCGGCGGCGGACAGCTCGGCGCCGTCGGCCAACTTGTGCGCAACATCGTGATAGTCACCGTGACAATTCAGCTGATTGGCGCCGTGGCGTTGTTCCTGCGCTGGTACATCTTCGGCGAGTTGTGGACCGGCATCTCTTTGCCCGAAGCGATCTGGCACAGCGCCTTCCACAGCATCTCAGCCTTCAACAACTCCGGAATAGAGGTGCTGCCCGACGAGCGTCTTGGCGGAGGCTCAAGCCTGGCCCCATTCAGATATGACGAGCCTGTCCTGATCATCATGGGTACTCTCATTGTTCTCGGGGGGCTTGGATACATAGCGCTGCGCGACCTGGTTACCGTGCGCCGCTTCTCCAAGTTCCGCCTCGAGTCGAAAATGGTCCTGATAGGGACTGTCGTACTGATCCTGGCGGGAATGGGCTCCTTCTTGCTGGGCGAGTGGAGAAACATCGAACTCGAGGCCACGGAGCCAGTGGGCATTCGGGTGAGCGATTCGTTCTTTCACTCTGTGAGCGCGCGAACGGCGGGATTTTCCACCATCGACTACCACCAGATTCACGGAAACAACGCGCTGCCGACCATGGTGCTCATGTTCATCGGCGGGGCTTCGGCGTCAACTGCCGGCGGGATCAAGATAACCACCTTTTTGGTGGTCCTGTTCGCAATAATCGCAAACGTGAGAGGGCGCAACAACGTGACGGCGTTCGGCCGTGAAATTCCGCTCGCAAACGTACGCCGCGCCTTCGTCGTGACGTTGGCGGCGGGGCTCGCCCTGTTCATATTTGCATACCTTCTGATAGCGGTCCAGGACACGCTGCCATTCCGCGACGCCCTCTTCGAGTCGGTTTCGGCGTTCGCTACCGTTGGCCTGTCCATGGGTATTACCAGCGAACTCAACGAACCCGCCAGGATTGTCATCGTCGTCGCCATGTTCCTCGGCCGTCTCGGGCCCATAACGCTGGCCCTGCTGATGACCGGCCCGGGCGCGCAGGAACGTGTCCGCCTTGTACAGGAGGGGGTTAGAATTGGCTGACCATTTGGTCCCCACCAGGGAACGATGCGCCGCCCCTATCGAATGAGATGACCACTTCAAGTAGACCCGGCACGAAACAACAGGTGATGGTAATCGGCCTGGGCCGGTTTGGCTCCAACGTCGCACGCACGCTGTACCAACTCGGGCACGACGTCATGGCGATCGACCGCGACGAGGAGTTGGTCCAGCCCATGATGGGAGAGGTGACCTACGCGCTGCGTGGCGACGCCACCCAGGAGGCTGTGCTGCGGGAGATGGGGGTGCAGAACTTCGACATTGCGATCGTCGCCATAGGTACGAACGTCGAAGCAAGCATCATGGTGAGCGTGCTGCTGAAAACGCTGAACGTCCCGTACATCGCCGCCCGCGCACACAGTTTTCTGCACGGCAACACCCTGGAGCGGATCGGCTGCGACAGGGTCATACACCCGGAGGAGGAAGCAGGCAGACGCCTGGCTCATTCCCTGTTTAATCCGGACGTGCAGGAATACCTCGAAGTCGGCAGCGCCTTTGGCATCAACCGAATCACGGTCCCCGACCGGTTCAATGGGATGACCATTGGCGAGGCAGGTTTCACCGGGCCGCGGGACAAGTACGGGGTGAGCGTCGTCGCGCTGCGCAGCGGGGATGAGATCATCCTGCGGCCGGACCCCAACGAAGTCATGAAATCAGGAAACGACCTGATTCTTGCTGGACCGGACGATCTGGTGCGGCGAATTACCGACTGAACAGGCTGTTGAGACCTTACCGATGGCAGATTCAATTGTAATGGCGCTTACAACCGGAGACGCTTCGGACAGCGCCGTTGTGGCACACGCCTCTGACATCGTGCGACTGTCCCACGGCCAGCTATTGGTCGTCTACGTGATCATTGTCGACAGGTCATTGCCGGTCGATGCTGAAGTGAAAGAAGCGGTAGAACATGGAGAACAGGTCCTGGAGCAAGCCGAAAGGACCGCGCGCCTGAACAGGAATTCGTTCGACACCCAATTGCTCCAGGCGCGCGAAATCGGTCCCGCGGTAATCCACGAATCTGTGATTAGGGACATCGACGCAATCGTCCTGGGCGCGTCATTTTCCGAAGGGCCAGGCAAGTATTCACTGGGACAAGACGTTGACTACGTCCTGGAACACTCCGCCAGCCGCGTTATCCTCGTCCGCGAACCACCGCCAGACGCAGGTCGGTTGCCGGAATCCAATAGCGTCCCGACGAACGGCGCTCAAGCCTGAAAGCCATCCCCGCAGAATAGACAGATCATGAACGTAATCATCGTAGGGGCGGGCAAGACGGGCTCGGGGATCGCAACCTGGCTCGGGGACCATGGACACGCCGTGACCCTCATAGATGCCGACCTGTCGCGCATCGAGGTGTTCAACGCGCAGAAATCCGGGTCTGACGCGATCACCGTCATCGAAGGCGATGGCGCCGATCCCGCCATCCTGGATGCGGCCGGGATCAGGAACACCGACGTTTTCATGGCTGTCACAGGCCGGGACACGTTCAACGGCCTGGTCGCGCAGCGGGCAAAGCACGAGTTCAACGTACCCAGCATCTTCATTTGCGCTCGAGACGAAGGACTGAGAAACCTGTACGAGTCGCTCGGCGTCAGGGCCATAAGTCCCACAAAGCTGACAGTGGATAGAATCGTCGCCGGATTGCCGGCATGGTGAGCAGAGGGTCATAGGCGTTGTACATCGTGATCGCGGGAGGTGGCCGCACCGGCGAGTCCATCGCAGCCGCCCTGATCGCCGGAGGGCACGAGGCGTTTGTCGTTGAACGTGATCCGGCGAGAGTAGACGCAATCCGCTCGCGGCTTGGCAGCGTCGCGGCGGTCGGCGATGTCGCCTCAGTGTCGTGTCTCAGCGAGGCCGGGATATCCCGTGCGTCCGTAGTTGTAGCTGCCACAGATTCCGATGAGGACAATCTCGCCTTCTGCCAACTGGCCAGGGACAACTTCGAAGTTCCGAAGACGATCGCACTTGCGCACCGGCCGGAAAACGCCCGACTATTCGAGGTATGCGGGGTAGACCTGGTTGTCAGCAGCATAGATCTGATTGTCTCCAACGTGGCATCTTCACTTCCCGCGCACCCGCTGGTCGACCTGATGCTGATAAGGGAACGGGGGCTGAAGATCGTCGCCGTCACCATTCCGGCCGGCGCCGCAGTCGCAGGCAAACCCCTCCGGGATGTCGCAATCCCCTACGGCTCCAACATCGTCCTCATCATCGGGGAGGCCGGCCCTCCCGAGACGCCAACGCCGGACACAGTCCTGGCAGGTGAAACACTGGCCATAGCGCTCTGCCCAGTCGATGCGACAACCGAGTTGTGGGAAGCGCTCACCGAGATGCGATAGATGAACAACCCTAAACGAGTCGCCTTCCTTGGGCCGGCCGGGGCCTACGGCGAAGAAGCGGCGCACCGCTATGCGCCGGATGCGGATCACATCCCCTATCCGTCCAATCAACACGTAGCCGCGTCTGTTGAAGACGGGGAGGCAGACGAGGCGGTAGTCCCGATAGAAAACAGCCTCTATGGATCGGTAACCGATGTCCTGGATGCCCTCGTTGAGGCGAAGAAGACCAAGATCCGCGGGGAATTGTTGTTGCCCGTCAGGCACTGCCTGATCGTCCACCCCGGCACGAAAGCCGAAGACATAGTCAAGGTGCTATCGCACCCCCAGGCGCTGGGACAGTGCCGCAGATTCCTCGCCAGATGTTTGCCTGACGCCCGACAGGAAGCCGCAGCCAGCACGGCCGGCGCAGTAGAGGCCGTCAGCCGCGGCGATGACACGCTCGCCGCCATTGCCTCCGGCAGGGCAGCAGGAATCTACGGCCTGGAGATCCTACAGGAAGGCATCCAGGACAGCGACGTCAACATCACGAGGTTCGCGGTGCTGGCAAATGAGGACCATCCCGCCACCGGAGACGACAAGACTTCGGTGGCGTTCGACTTCCACACCGACGCGCCGGGACTGGTGTACAGCGCGCTGAGGCCGTTCGCCGAACGAAACATCAACTTGACCAAGATCGAATCGAGACCAACAGGTTCCGAACTCGGTCGTTACATCTTTATCCTGGATTTCCAGGGCCACAGGACCGATCCGCACGTCATCGAGACGTTGGACGAAATCAGGCCGCACATGGCCGTTCTAAAAGTGCTGGGCTCCTACCCCCGGGCGTACCTGGACGCCTGAGGGCGAGCCCTTTTTAGGACTAAAGTTCGTCGCGGTCAAGGTCGAAGTCTGTGAATCCGCCGCCGCGCACCTGTGAAGCGGCCCGCCTGCTTTCCAGTGCGGCCGAGGAGAGGCGTTCTTTCGTTGCGGCGGCCAACTCTTCCGCCTTGTCCCGCCACTCATTGCCCCGCTCCATCAGAAGGGCCCTAGTCTCTTCTCCGGATTTAGGCGCAAGCATCAACCCGGCGACGAATCCGACAACGCCTCCTATCAGCAATCCAACCATCAGCCCACCGCCCTTGCCTTCTCCTTTATCGGCCATTTCAAAGCCTCCTTATATTCGCCGACGCCGGGGGAGTCACTCCGACTTCCGACCTCGGCCCATTCCAAATAACCATCCCAATAGACGAGAAGCGCCCGCCAGGCTGAATCCGTCCTGGGCCACGCGAGTGAGACCCTGCAGGGTCTTTCCCAGGGACTCCAGGCTCGAAATTGCGGGATCGAGCCTGTCGAAGGCCTGCTCGGCGCGTGTCGCAAGCCGTGAGATCCGGCGAAATAGCAGGACCCCCAGGACCGCGAACAGGAACAGGACAAAGAAGCCCAGCAGACCCACGGCGATGACGACTATGTCACGGATGAATCCGACGGTTTCCGCCGCGTTGAGCGCTGCAAGCAGGGTCATGTCATTCGTCTTAAGGCGTTACAACTAAACGAGTTCAACTATGCCAAGAATTTTAACAGCCGGTCGGCGGTTAGTCCAATATTGTAATGTGATTACTTATTAAGTAATTGACGTATATCCTCGGATGGTGGCTGCAACCAGCGCACCGAAGGAAGTATGAAAACAAGGCTTGGCGGGGGGGGGGGGGGTTGTAGATGCCGCGCGTGCCCATCCGCACGCACCACCGTGGTTACCGGGTGTCCCCGGTACGGCGAAGAATATCGTTGTGGAGGGTGGCGCAGGCGTTGTTGGTGGGAGACCGCGGGCGGGTTTGAAACCCGCCCCTACAAGGGTTGGCGAGGGCGGAGGTGGGCACGCGGTCAAAGGCTGTTTTCCGAGGAATGACCTCATCGGCTGAACAGAGAACCTGGCTGGCAGCGTCTACAGTAGTTCGTTTCCCGACGGTTTGTCGTGATCGATGTTATTAGGTTGCCACAGTCCGGGCACGGCGTCCCACCCTTGCCGTGTACTTTCAGGAAGTCCCTGACCTTCTTGTGTATGTCGGCGCCCACCCGGCGCCGCAGCACTTCCACCGCCCGCGCAGGCGTCTCGTACACGGCCTCTCTTAGTCGCACAAGTTGCGTCTCATCCAGTCGGCCGCGCTTCGTGAACGGGTAGATCCTGGCCTCGAACAGGATCTCGTCGGCATACGCGTTGCCGATCCCCGAGATGAACTTTCCACGGGTCAGGATGCCCTTGATCTCACCGCGATACGACCTTAACCGTTCCCTGAACTCCTCTGGACTCAACCTGACATCCAACACATCCGGCCCCTGCGCCTCGAGCCGCACTATTTCGGCCAGGTTTTCCTCCGGCGCGTAGTAGATCTGGCCCATTCGCCGTTGATCGAAGTAACGAAGCTGCATGCCGTCATCGAGATCGAGCACGAGAACGGTAGACGCCGTCACGCGCGTCGCCGGGGCGCAGTGCTGGAGACCGCCGGTGAGCATCGGGCTCACGACCAGCGAACGCTCGCCTTCAAGTTCGATCAGAAGCAACTTGCCCTTGCGGCTAACATCGTTCACCTTTCTGCCGGAGATGTCCTCGTTGAACCGGCCGGCAGAGAGATTTCGAAGTACCAACGGTTTCCGCTCGGTGGCCTCCAGGATCCGCACCCCGGCAATGCGGGGCTGCAAGTACTCCATGATTACTTGCAGATCGGGAGCTTCAGGCATCTGCTTCTCCAGCGCTTGGCATCGCGTACATCGCCGGCCCGGTTCGCGGCCCTAAGTCGCGCGGTGTCCAACCCCGGGATGCGCGGCTCGACGATCTTGCGAGCGACGCGTTCGCCTACGGCGCGATTGGCGGTGAAGGCCTGCGCGGCGCCGTTACTCCAGGAAGTCTCTGAGGACCTTGCTGCGGGTCGGGTGCCTCAGCTTCCGCAGGGCCTTGGCCTCGATCTGCCTGATGCGTTCCCTCGTCACCCCAAACTCCTGCCCGACCTCTTCAAGCGTACGGCTCCTGCCGTCCTCCAGACCGTAACGCAGCTTCAGCACGCGGCGTTCACGCAGGCTCAGCGTGGCCAGCACGTCGCCTACCTGCTCCCTCAATAGGTGGTGGGAAGCTGCGTCAGCAGGGGCGAGCGCGTTCTTGTCCTCGATGAAATCGCCGAGATGGCTGTCCTGTTCCTCGCCTATCGGCGTCTCGAGCGAGACCGGCTCTTGAGATATCTTCAGAATCTCCCGCACCTTGTCCGACGGCATGTCGAGGTCGCGGCCGATCTCCTCGCTCGTCGGCTCCCGCCCGTACTCCTGTACCAGGCGCCTGCTCACCCGCAGCAGCTTGTTGATGGTCTCCACCATGTGGACCGGAATGCGAATGGTCCGGGCCTGGTCGGCTATCGAACGGGTGATCGCTTGACGAATCCACCACGTGGCGTACGTACTGAACTTGTAGCCCTTCCGGTAGTCGAACTTCTCCACGGCCCGGATCAGCCCGATATTCCCTTCCTGGATGAGGTCGAGCAGTGACATGCCGCGGCCGATGTACTTCTTGGCCACCGACACCACAAGCCGCAGGTTCGCCTCTGCAAGGTGACGCTCCGACCTCAGGCCGTCACCGCGGATTCGGGCGTAATGCGAACCGAACAGGAACTCGTAGACGGAAAGACGCCGGTCCATGCCCCTCTTGTACAAAGCGCTTTCCAGCTTGGAAAACTTGGGGTCTGCGGCAAGGGCATCCACGAGCTCGCGCGGCACTAACGCAGAGACGATCGACAGTTCCACCACCATTTGCTGAGCGTCCGTGACTTCGCAGTCGAAGGTGTCTGACAGGTAGTTGAGCAATTCTTCGTTGTGCGGTCCGTCGATCAACGCCCTAAGTTCCGGATTGACGAGCAAAGTGGAAAGCCGCATGTCCGGCGGCAACCCCAGGAATTTGCCAACCGCCTCTACAACCGGACGCTGCGGCAGCAATGTCACGAGGACGAAGTTGGTTATCCGGCATGCTGTTGGCTTGGCGCCTTCCTGTTCCTCCAGGGACTCCTGGATCAGGTCGAGGCGCCGTTGAAGTTCCATTGCCCGCGCCAGCACACGCTCGTCCCGCGCGGTCAGCAGGGTCACCCGACCGATTTCGCGCAGGTACATGCGGACCGGGTCGTCTGTGATCTCAGAGTCTTCGACCGCCGGGTCCCATACCATCGTCGCCCTGCGCTCGGCAGAAGCGGCGGATGAGCCCTGGTCCCATCCCTCTAGTTCGGACGCGCTCGAAGGCGCTGAGGCTGACAGCAGGACCGATGGACCGCCGCCGTTGGTGGAGTCGTCGTCGAACCCTGATTCAGTCTGTGTTATGCCCAGCCGCAACAACTCAGCCGTGTCTGCCAGATCGACAACGGTCTGTTCGTCTTCTTCAGTGGTGCGGGGGCGACGTGGCATAAGCGCTATGGTCGGGCTGTAAAGACCTGCTTGAGTTTATTGTCCGCCTCGGCGGCGGTGCGTCGCAGTTCCTGCAATTCTTCTGCAGGGGCATCCGGCGTAATCCGGGCGAACGCCTCCGTTTGCAATCGCTTCAGGTATCGGAGGTGGCGTTCGTGGAGGCGGTGCACAGTTTGGGAGACGTCCTGAACCTTGAGCAGATGGTCACCCGGAGGGAGCAGCTTCGATGTAAGCCGATCAACTCGGGCAGATAGATGATCGTCCATCGACGAATGAACCTCATCGAGTGTATGCGCGGATCGCCACATCGTAAAGATGGCCCGATTGCCGGAATCGTGGAAATGGTCCTCCGGGACTCCGGTCGCGTAGTCGCGCAACTCCTCGTGGTTGAGCACCAACGAAAGCAGGTGTTCCTCCAGGCCGTTCTCGTTGGCCGCATCGAGCGCATTGCTCACCTGGGCCGGATCAAGCCGTTCGTCGCTGGTCTGCCTCGCCTGGCCGGCACGCCTGCCTGTGCCCCGGCCCGGGCCTCTCGGAGTGGGTCGAGGGGTCTGGATCATAGACCTCAGCCGCTCCGCGGGCACTGCGAGAAGTTCGCCCAGCCTGGTCAGATAACGGTCCTGTTCGAAAGAGTTGTCAATTGCCAGCACCAGGGGCCGGACATCTTCGACGAGCCCCGCTTTGCCTTCGCCTGAGGACAGATCTCGGCGTTCCGAATACGCGGAAATGAGGTATTCCAGCAGCGGTTGGCCGTCCGAGATCGAATTGCGCCAACCTTCGGGGTCGGTGCGAATAGCTTCGTCGGGGTCCTTCCCTTCCACGGAGCCCGCCACGTTTACCGCCACACCGCTTCTGCCGCTTCCCGGGCCGCGCCCGGCGTCGGACCGCCACGCCTCTTCCAGGCCGCGCAGGGTCGCTTCCTGCCCTGCCGCGTCGCTGTCGAGACACAAAGTGATACTTGCCGCCACGCCCTGCGGCGGGTTGGCCAGGAGTTTGCTCAACTCCTGTAGCTGGTGCGAGGTGACCGCCGTGCCCATGCACGCGACCACGTTCCTGAAGCCGTTTTCGTGCGCCGTTATGGCGTCCATGTAGCCCTCTACCACGACCGCCTGGCCGGACCTTCTTATGGCGTCGGCCGCCCAATCGAGACCGTAGAGCGTCCTGGATTTATCGAATAACTCGGTGGCCTGCGTATTCAGGTACTTGGGCTCTGATCCATCCAGGCTGCGCGCTCCGAATCCGACTATCTTGCCCTGCGAGTCGTGGATTTCGAACGTGATCCGCCCGCGGAACATGTCGCCCCAATCGCCTTCGCGCCGGCGCGTGACCAACCCCGCGCCAACAGCGGCTGCTGAAGAGACCCCTCGCGCCTTCAGGTGGCCGCCCAGGGTTTCCATGCCGGACGGGGCCAGACCGAGGCCCCGCCTGGTGGATACATCCGACGTTATCCCCCGGGATTCGAGGTATTGCCGGGCCTCAGCGCCCTCCGGTCCCGCGAGCAGCGACGTGAAGTAGCGCGCTGCTACATCGTTAGCCTCTACGAAGGTATTCTTGCGTTCCGACCGGCCTCTGTCTGTGAAAGTGTCGTGCTGACGGGTATCGATGCCGTACCGTTCCGCGAGCCTGCGAAGCGCGTCTCCGAACGAGAAGTTTTCCTGCTTCATCAGGAACGTTATGGCGTCGCCCCCGGTCGAGCATCCGCCAAAACAGTGCCAGGTGCCGCTCTCCGGATAGACAACGAACGAGGGTGTGCGTTCAGCATGGAACGGGCAGCGCGCCTTGGGAGTGCGCGACGAGGTGTCGAGGTCGACGTAGTCCGAGACGATCTGGGTGATGTCGGCCCGTCGTTTAACTTCGTCCAGTAGCGTCATGGGGATCGGTGCACGCGGATGCCAACGCGTCTCGCAATCCTACCCGCGTATGCGACCGGATGGGCGGCCGTTGCGGGAACATCCGAGACCAAAAGCGACCCGGAAATCCCGGTTAAACCCTTCCCTGGAACACGTCTTGGCTTATGCCCGGCTGCAGCCGTTCTGCCTGCGTGATCGCGAAGTTATCCGTCATGCCGGACAGGAAGTCCGCTGCCGCTTTTTCGTCGGAATCGGACAGGTCGCGAATCCAATCCGGCACCTTGTGGATGTTGTCATGAATATCCAGAAACAGGATTTCTACTATTGCAGCGGCAGCCTGACCTTCCATGCTTGCGCTGATCGGAAGATAAAAATTCTCGAACATGAAGTCGCGTAATTGCGTGACAACCGCCGTCAACTCATCCGACATCCTGATCCACGGCTGCTCCGCCGTTCCCGTCTCGCCGGTGGCGTCCCAGGACGCGGCCACCACATCGTTCACGAGCTTATTTACACGCTGGGAGTTCCGGTTTCCCAAGGTTTTGACCGCGTCCTGAGGCAGATCGTCGAGAGACAGATACCCGGAACGGATGGCGTCGCCGATGTCGTGCGTGAGGTAGGCCAGGGCGTCGGAAAGGCGAACGACCTGGGCCTCGAGCGGCATGCCGGTCACAGACTCACGGGCCATGAACTTGCCCTGCGGCTTGGAGTGCCGCCGGATTCCCTCGACGACCTCTTCAGTCAGGTTCAGTCCGCGTCCGTTCTTTTCGAACCGTTCGACGATCCGGACGGAGTGCCGTGAATGGTGGAATCCACCGGGCAGAAGACGGTCCAGCACCGCCTCGCCGATATGGCCGAACGGAGTGTGGCCCAGGTCGTGCCCGAGCGCGGTGGCTTCGACAAGGTCCTCGTTGAGGTTTAGCGCCCGGGCGATCGTCCGGCCGATCTGGGAGACCTCCAGGGTGTGTGTAAGGCGGGTTACGTAGTGATCGCCGACAGGCGCGACGAAAACCTGGCTCTTGTGTTTCAGTCTCCGGAACGAGTTTGTGTGCAGGATGCGGTCTCGGTCGCGCTGAAACTCCGTCCGCAGAGGCGAGGGTGGTTCCGGCCGGCGGCGTCCGCGGCACTTGGCCGAACGCACGGCCCACGGCGACAGCCTCTCTTCCCGCTCTTCGAGTCTGAGCCGCACCCGGTGGTCTGTGGCGACATTGGTCTGGTCGACGTCCATGTGGGAAGAATACGCGGCTGGAGATGCGCCGGGAATCGCGCGCGAGGTGCTGAGGTCAGGCCGCTTCGGCCCTCGCGGCCGCCAATTTCCGTCCGTCCAGGCGGCGGACATGGCCGGCGAATATGAAAACGCCCAGCACAATCGCCATGAGAATGACCGCGCCGAGACCGATTGCGACGCGCTCGTCGTACACCTCCGCCACGGCCCCGCCGAGCAGCCCTCCGAGCGGTATGAGGCTGAACGTGATGCCGTGCATGCCCATCACGCGGCCCCTCAGGCGGTCAGGGACGCGCAACTGTAGGACCGACATCGAAGTTATGAGGTAGAACGAACTGAACATCCCCATGATGAACAGGGACGCCAACGCCAGCGGGTAAGTCGGCGCCAGCGCGAATCCAAGGACTAACAGTCCGAACAGGAAACCGCCCGACAACATGACTATTCCAGTGTGGCGGCCGCCCTGCAGCCTGCCCACGATAAACGTACCGATCACGGCGCCGATGCCGGATATGGTGAACATCAACCCCAATCCATCAGCGCCCACGTCGAAGCGCTTCGCAAATAGCGGCATCAGCTGCACGTACTGGGTCCCAAAGAAGTGGTTGGCGTAGGTGAGGGGAATGAGCACCGCGAACAACGGGTCCTTCGCTATGAATTTCACCCCCTCCGCCAGGTCGTTGATCGCGTTGCGGCCGGACGGGGGTCTCTGCACCGGCGCCTTGAGGGAGAGCAGGACCAACACCATCGCGCCGAATCCCGCCGCTCCCCCGATGAAAACCGCACCCGTGCCGAACAGCCGGATCACAAAGCCGGCAACGGCCGGTGAGACCACCCTGCCTCCCTGCCACAAGATCGAATTCAGAGCCACCGCGCTCATGATGTGCGCCCGCCCTATCAGCGCCGGGAAGAAGGCGTTCCTCGCGGGCCATTCCAGGCCGAAGACCAGCCCCAACACCGCGCTTATGGCGATCACGTGCCATATGCGGACCACCTCGGTGACGGTTAGTAAAGCCAGCACGGCCAGTAACATCATCACCAAGGCGGACGTGATGATCAGGAGAATCCGCCGGTTGACCCGGTCTGCCACCACCCCGCCGAACATGTTGACTGCAATCGTGGGCAGAGCCGAGGCAGCGCCGAGGTAACCGAGGTCGATCGCCGAGCCGCCCAGCTCGTTAACGATGAGCCAGCCCTGCCCCACGATGATCAACTGGACCGAACCGACAGACGCCAGCGATCCCAGCCAGTAAAGCCGGTAGGCAGGTTGCGACAACGCGCCCATCCGTTGGACGAGCGCGTGGGTCTTCAGGAATCCAGCGAGCGATGCCAATGTCAGCCACTTCCGGGCAGGTCAACCAGGTGGTGAGAAACTACACGAATGGGGCAGTTCTCACCGGAACGATTCGCGCTCCCTGACGGCACCCGTCCCGCCAGTCTACAAATCCCGCGTAAACCTGTACGGCCCGCCCGCGGTCTCGGCGTATTTTCCGCGGTTGGCTTCCGGGATGAGCGCGGCGATGCGGCGCATGATCTCGTCGGTGGCCAGCACCAGCCGCCTGCGGGCAGGGGTGTCGTCATCCTGGACGATCTTGAACGGAGCGCCGATGTTCAGCCGAAGCGTCCCGGTCGGTCTCACCACTCCGATGACACCCTTCAGTCTGCCGGTACCGGAGATGCCGAACGGCACCACGGGCGCGTCGGTGATCGAGGCGAGATGGGCGACACCAGGCTTGCCCGATTGCAGGACCTGGTTGCGACTGCGCGTCCCCTCCGGGAAAAGGATGATCGCCCGGTCGTTTTCCACCAGTTGCGACTTGGCCCAGTTCAACGCCGCCAGGTCCGCCCCAGTCCTATCGAGCGGATGGACACCGTATCCGGCGAGCAGGAACCGCATTACCGGGTTCGAAAAGAGTTCCTTCTTGGCCATGAATAGCGGCGACCTGCTGAGGGCCGATGCGACGACCGCGGGATCGACGGTCGCCAGGTGGTTCGAAACGACGATGAGGGGGCCGCTGGTCGGAATGTTCTCCTTTCCGGCCGCCTTGTAGTCGGCGAATATGCCCATCGAACCCTTGAACAGAAAGTTCGCTATGGGGAATATCCACTGCCTCGTCATCGCGCCGCCTCTACAAGCTTCGCCAGTCTGTCTACTACCTCTTCCAGCGTAAGACCGTCCGTATTCAAGATGTGCGCATCCTCCGCCGGCCGTAGCGGGGACATCTGCCTGCTGGAATCGATGCGGTCCCGCTCGCGCAATTCCGACAGCACCTCATCGTAACTGGACTCCTTCGACGCCGCGATGCGTTCCTCGTGCCGCCGTCGCGCCCTGGTCTCGGCGGATGCGGTCAGGTAAATCTTGACGTCAGCGCCCGGCAGCACCACCGTGCCTATGTCCCTTCCGACCAATACCACGTCACCGGTCTCTGCGAATCGTCGCTGCTCCTTTACCAGTCGTTCCCGCACTTCCGGGATGGCCGAAACGAACGAAACGCCGCGGTCGACCTCCGGCTCTCGAAGCCTGCCACCGACGTCCTGACCATCCAACAATATCCCCGCCGGCCGCCCTGAACGAGCCGCCAAGTCGATGCGAGTGCGCTTGACCGCTGCCATGACCGCGCGTTCGTCGGTCAGTCCAATCGCGGCGAGTGTGGCCGCGCGGTACATCAACCCGGTATCCAGGAACGAAAAGTCCAGGCGACGCGCCAGGAGCGAACCGGTCGTGGACTTGCCGGAACCGACCGGACCATCTATCGCGACCTTCAAGGACTCAAACCCGTGTGAGCGTGTATTTGATTGACGACATGACTCATCCCGCAATGTTCCCCAGGTCAGGTAAAACCGCGTTGATATACTCAACCCGCAGCGTTCCGGAGGCAACCTCCAACTGGCGCCTTCTCGAAACCGGGGCTGCCAGAGCTTACCGAAAACCGGGCAAACCGGCGCCAGTGGGCCCACCCTACAACCGCTTGCAGGCAGACGGACCGACGCAACAGTGGCCACAACGATGAGTTCCGCATGAACGTATTCGACTGGGTCGTGCTGGCAATTCTCGCTGCCTCGCTGTTCTACGGATACAAGGTCGGCCTGGTCGACGGCGTGGTGACCGTCATCGCGCTCTACGTGTCTTTGCTCGTAGGCGGTCAGTTTGCCGGTCGAGTGCTGAGCCTTTTGCCCCTGAGCGTCGAAAACGAGGCGTTGTCTACTCCAATCGGCTATGTGATCATTTTCGCCGCCGTTCTGTTTGCCAGCAGGATCGTATCTGCGTCCGCAAACGCCACCCTGGAGAAAATTTCGGTGGTGGAATGGGTCAACAAGGCCGGCGGCCTTCTGTTCGGGGTGGTCATATGGGTCCTGCTCGCCGGCGCCGTGATGACTGTGACGGCGCGCTACACGTACGTCTTCGATGACCCAAACAAAGGCGGAAATCCCGGCCAGCGGGCGGCGCGGGAAGTCGTGGCGAATGACGTCAGAAACAGTATGGACGATATGCTGACGGAGTCCGCATTCGTTCCCTTGTTGCTCGAATTCCGTGGCTTGACGCCGGGTGGAATGCTGGGCATGGCGCCGGCGGACTTTGACACCGCCCTGGACATCCTGGAAAAGCGGGCATCAAATTAACCGCAAAACCCAAAAATCTGACAGACTAGGCAGGTACCAGGTTTTCGACAACGCGCGATGCTGACCCGATCCCCAGTCCTCGTCCTGAACCAGAACTATCAGCCGCTGAACGTCTGCGACGCCCGGCGCGCGATGTCCCTGCTGGGGCGCGGCAAGGCCGAGACGATTGAAGAGGGGCCGCACTACCTCCACAGCGCAACCAGGATCTTCCCGCTGCCGGAGGTCATACGGCTCATCTACATGGTGAAGCGGCCGATCCACCGCCGGAGGCTGTCCCGCCGGGAGGTCTTCGTCAGGGACGGCTACCGCTGCCAGTACTGCGCGAAGTACACGCGCGATCTGACCCTCGACCATGTCGTGCCGCGGTCACGCGGCGGGCTGCACACGTGGGAGAACGTTGCAAGCGCCTGCAAACGTTGCAACCACCGAAAGGCCGGACGGACCCCGCGCGAGGCGAACATGAGACTCCTCTCCCGCCCGCGCGAGCCGGCGCCCAGCCCTTACGCCTTCTTCAACGCCCGCAGGATCCTGGCCACGTGGCGGCCGTTCCTGCCGTGGGTACAGGAGTTCCAGTTCGCCGATGACGGCGGACCGAACTCAAACGGCGTCGGGATCGCCGCCATAGACCAGGCGGACTACGCGGCCAGCCGGCGCAACTGAGCTGCCCTCGATCAACTGGTCTGGAGCGATGGCCACTTCGGCCTCGATCGCGCTCGACTCCTCCGGCAACTCCACCTCTACGCGGTCGCCGGCAAGAATTTCCAAGTCTTCTGCGTAGACGAACCTGACCGGCGAGTTGCGTTTCGTGCGTATGCCCGCGACCCGACGCCGCGGCGGCCTCACAATAGCGATGGCACGCCCTCCTCGTCGACCGGCGCGCCCGGCTGCGGGACGGCGGACCCGTCCACACCCGGCAGGTCGAGCATCAATACCTCGAGCGCCAGTCTCGGCATCGCGTTCGACCGCAGCGCGTCGAGTGTGCGTTCGACGGCTTCCACCGCACCGGACAATTGGCTGGACTTGAGGGCCTTTCCTACGGCCGTCAGTGACGGAAGCCAGTCGGCGTTCACGACGTGCTGGTCAAGGCCGTTCGCCGCGAACGCCACGTCCCGCCACCAGTCCAGCCACGCCTCTACCTCGGCCATGCCGGCGGCCCGATCGCGAGTAAACGTAGACGACGCCTCCCGTGCGTACCGGAACCGCACTTCGATGTCCCCGGTCAGCACCGACAAAATGCGCTGGGCGGACTGGGTGCGCTTGTCCATCGCCGTCGGATCGCCCAACGCGTCGATGGCCCATCCCGGACAGCCGCGGGCGATGCGGGATAGCGTGGCCGCGTCACCCGGTTCTGCGCCGAAACGGTCTACGAGGGCGCGCTCGATCTCCTCTCTCGGGACCAATCGAAGTTCGATCCGCTGGCATCGCGAGACTACCGTTGGCGGCAGGCGCTCGGGAAAACTGGAGACCAGCACAATCATCACATCTTCGGCCGGTTCTTCGAGCGTCTTTAGAAGGCGGTTGGCCGCCTCGGCCGACATCGCCTCGGCGCCATCGACGATGAAGACCCGGCGCAGCCCCTCGAACGGCTTTAACGCCGCTTCCCGCTGCAACTCGGCGATGTGTTCGATACGTATGTTCTTGCGAGTTCGCGACGAACTTCCCTGGCCCGACCCGGATGCGTCGTCGGCGCTCGGCAGTTCGGTGTCCACGTCGATCACGCGAACGTCTGCGTGCAGGCCGCGGGCAATCCGGTCGCAGGACTCACAGCGGCCGCACGGCGGCTGTGGTGTTTCGCCGAAAAGATCCGTTGTCGGCGTGCAGTTAACAGCCCGTGCGATGTCGATAGCAAGCGTCCGCTTGCCAACCTGCTCCGGTCCGCTAACCAAGTAGGCGTGACTGGCGCGTCCCAGGCTGATCGCGCCGCCCAGAAGCCGTATCGCGCCGGGGTGGCCTAAGGTCTGCCAACCGCCCAGTGACTGATCAGACAACGTAGGTTGCCAGCAAGTCCTCGTAGGACTCTCTTCGGCGCACAAGCCGGGCGTCGCTGTCGGCAACCATCACAATGGCCGGGCGCGATGCCATGTTGTAGTTGCTGGCCATCGGAACGCAATATGCCCCGGACGCCGGAAGCGCGATGAGGTCTCCCGGCTCCAGGTCCGGCAACTTGACGTCCTTTGCCAGCAGGTCTCCGGACTCGCAGAATTTGCCGGCAATCGTCGCCTCCTGCGTCGCGGCCGACGCGGGCTGCACCACCGGGGTTACCGTGTACGCCGCGTCGTACAACGCCGGGCGGATATTGTCGCCCATGCCGCCGTCCACGCTGATGTACGTGCGGACGCCGGGAATGCGCTTGATCCCGCCAATCCGGTACAGGGCCACGCCGGCTCTACCCACGATCGCCCGGCCCGGCTCTACCGTGAGTAAAGGCAGGTCCAGACCGTTCGCGTCGCAGCCCTCGCGTATCGCCTGAGCGATCTCTGACGCGTAGTCCGCGATGGGGGGAGGAGGCGAAGGGCTCACGTAACCGATGGCGAACCCGCCGCCCGGGTTGAACTGGCGCAACTCGAGGCCGTGTTTTTCACGCATCTCCGCCGCGAACCGGAGGACGTATCGGACAGCCTGAGAATACGGTTCGAGCTCGAAAATTGGGGAACCCAGGTGGAAATGGAGGCCGTCCACCTCCAGGTTGCGCGCCGCCATCGCCTGTTGTACCGCCTTGTCGGCGTCCCCGGTCTCGATGGAAAAGCCGAACTTGGAGTCGAGAATCCCCGTGGTCGTGAGCAGGTGTGTGTGCGGGTCCACGCTGGGCGACACGCGCAGCATCACCGGTTGCACCACGTCGCGCTCACGCGCCACCTCGTCGAGCAGCCCGATCTCGTGGAACGAGTCGACCGTGATATGGCCGATTCCGTATTCGAGGGCCTCTTCAAGCTCAGGGCGGGTCTTGTTGTTGCCGTGGAAGTTCAGTCGCTCGGCCGGAAATTCGGCGGCTTTTGCCACTGCCAACTCCCCGCCGGTGACCACGTCCATGCCGAGTCCCTCGGACTCCAGCAGGCGCGCCAGTATCGGCGAGGAAAAGGCCTTGGACGAGTAGAAGACGGAGGCGCCGGGATACTCACGCCTGAACGAACCTGCGAAGTCGCGGCACATGTGCCGGATCGTCGCCTCGTCGTAGACGTAGAGCGGCGTGCCGAATTCCTGGGCGAGAGTGGACAAGCCACACCCGCCAATTGAAATTTCGCCGTCGGTATTCAGGGAGGCCGTGACCGGAAACAGTTCCTGGCCTGGGAATTGATTTGACATGTCGGTTCGAGTATATCGGCCGGGCCGGTTGCCGCACGCAAATGCGGCAGGACCGCGCGCCGCCCTTACAATACCCGCAGACCCTTTCAATGGTCAGGCAGTGAACCTGCCGGAAACGTGGACTGCCACAGATGCAAACCGAGCACGAAAACGTTAGGCTGACCTCCCTCGCTGGCTGCGCAGGTTGAGCCGGAAAGTTCAGCCAGTCTGAACTGGCGCAGGTCCTGCGCCACTTGCCTGTAAACAACCTCGACGACTCGAACGTCCTTGTCGGTTTCGAGACCGGCGATGACGCGGCGGTCTACCGGTTGTCGGATGAACTCGCCCTGGTCCAGACGCTCGACTTCTTCCCGCCCATCGTCGACGACCCGTTCGACTACGGCGCGATTGCCGCCGCGAACGCCCTGAGCGACGTATACGCCGTGGGCGGACGGCCCATCAGCGCGCTCAACGTGGCCGCATTTCCGCGTGACCTGCCGCTCGACATATTCGCTTCCGTTCTCGCCGGGGGCATGGAAAAGGCCACTGAGGCCGGTTGTTCCATCGTCGGCGGCCACACCGTGGACGACCGCGAACCCAAGTACGGGCTGGCCGTGACAGGTCTGGTAGAGCCCGGCAAGCAGGTGAGCAACGCCGGCGCACAGGCCGGCGACCGCCTGGTACTCACGAAGGCCATTGGGACGGGCGTGATCACGACCGCGCACAAGAACGACAAGGCCGCTCCCGGGGCTTTGGCCGAGGCGGTCAAGTCCATGAAGACTCTCAACCGGGGAGCGTCAGAAGCCATGACCGCGTCCGGGGCCAACGCCGCAACAGACATCACCGGGTTCGGCCTGCTGGGCCATCTGCACTCGATGATGAAGGCCAGCGGCACGGCGGCACGCATCAATAGGTCGGCCATTCCCGTACTTCCGGGGGTCGCGGAACTACTGGAGCAGGACGTGGCGCCGGGCGGGACCCACCGAAACATCGAGTCCCTCGATGACCACCTTGTATGGGACGACGCACTGCCCGAGTCAGACCGGTTGCTGCTGTGCGATCCACAGACATCGGGAGGCATGCTGATCTGCATTCCCGAGGCCAAGTGCGACCTGTTAATCGAAAAACTGGCCGAAAAGCAGACTCCTCATGCAGCAGTTGTCGGTGAAGTGACGGACGGGGAACCGGGCAGCATCGCGATTAGACCCTGATCAGCGCCTAGCTCGCCGCCTGCTCCCAGGCGGTCCTCATTTCATCCGCGGAAAGCTCGCTGAGAGTTCGAGGTTCGATAGCCTTTTCCGCCCTCATGATCCTGTTGCGCAGCTCCAGTCCGTAGCCTCGCAGCGCCGTCTCGGGATCGTGCCCCGCCTCCTCGACACGCTTGGCCACGCCCATCAGGTAGCGACCTGCGTCTGACTCAGAATCCAGCGACGTCTCCTCGTGATTCGCCGCAGGCGCCATGTCTTCGAAAGGTACTCCGGCTTTCGCGGCCCTGCCCATCACCGACGCGGCGTATGACAGCGCCGGCATCGACACCGGCAAGCTTTCGACTATCGATCTGCGGCCCCTCTCGCGCCGCTTGATGTCCTCCCACTGTTCTACCACCTCGTCGGCGTCCTCCATCTTATTGGCGTCGCCGAAGACGTGAGGGTGCCGCCGGACCAATTTTTTGATCACTCCCGATACAACGTCCGCCGAATCAAACTCCCCGGCACGCGTCGCTATGTCGATGTGAAACACCACGTGTGTCAGCAGGTCGCCGAGCTCCTCTGCAAGCTGGTCTGGGCCGCCAGATTCGATGGCTTCGAGAGTCTCGTACGTCTCCTCGAGCAAGTACGACCTGAGCGATTCGTGCGTTTGCTCTGCGTCCCACGGGCATCCGCCGGGGTCACGCAGCGTCTCGACAACGCGCAACAAGTCCTCGAATGTTTTGCCTGACGGGTTTTCTGTGGTGGTCAATTGACTGCTCCATTGGTCTATCGCACGACGCCGCACAGCCGGACCTGCGTATCCTTGGCATCATGAATTCGTCCGGATCGGGTGGGCTGACGTTCGGGGTCGCGGCAACCGCTGCGGCGATGACTCTCGTCGCCCTGGTGCTGCCTATTTTCTTCGTAACCGCCAACGTGCGCCACATCGCCAACAGCGATTGGGTCTACGGCTACAACTGGTGGCGAAACGGGATCCCTGAACGCTCAGGAATCGCGACTTCCGAACTCGACCGGGCGGCGGACCAGTTCATCGACTACTTCAACAACGATGAAGAGTTCCTGGACGTGCGAGTGGTCTTGAGGGGCGAGGAGGTCTCGTTGTACAACCAGCGGGAAGTGCACCATATGGTTGACGTCAAGGGTCTGATCGCCGGGACGATGAACGTCAGCCTGTGGACGGGCGTGTTCCTACTCGTCATTGGGGTTGCCGGCGCGGTATTACTGAAACACCGGTTCTGGGACCTGCTCTACAGGGCGGCCGCCTGGTCGGCCCTGGGTTCACTGGTCCTCATCGGCATCCTGTTCATCGCTGTGCTGATTAACTTCAACCTCGTTTTCACGACGTTCCACTTCATCAGTTTCGCCAATGACCTGTGGATGCTCGACCCGAGAACTGACTACTTGCTGATCATGTTCCCGCAGCGCTTCTTCTTCGAAGCCACGCTGCTTATCGCCGTGATGACCGCCATCGAATTCACGGGCCTCGTCGTGGGCGCGAAGCTACTCCGGAATCGGTACGGGGGCGAGGGTTAGCCGCAGGCTCCGCCGCAGCATGCCCCGCTGCCGCAACCGCCTCCGCCCATGCCGGCGACGGGGCCCGATTCGCCCGAACGACCTGTAGTCGAGGCGGCGAACACCGACAGTATCCGGGTCGATGGCTCGCCACACGAGGGGCAGTCGGCCTTGGCGGTCGACATGTCCATCGGACGTAGAAGCTCGAACTCGCGTGAGCAGGCGGCGCAGCGGTATTCGTAGAGTGGCATTAGTTGAGTCCGTGGTTCGCAGGGTTGGTCAAAGTGATCAATTCGGGAGCCGGTTTCCTCAGCGCGATCCTATGGTATCGGGCGCGGCGAGCCACGCGTCAACGATGGCCGGTATCTCGCGGATATCGATGGCGAAATAGTCCGGCTGGACCGTGAGGTCCGTGCGATTCGTACCGGTCAGCCACGCCGTCTTCATGCCCACCGCCGCCGCGCCGGCGACGTCCGTAGCCGGATTGTCGCCGACGTGGAGCGCGTGGCCTGGTTCGGCGCCCAGAGCTCTGAGCGTGTGGTGGAATATCTCTGGACTGGGCTTCGCCATCGCCAGTTCGTTCGACAGCGAGACTACGTCGAAAAAGCCATCTATCCCCATCGCCCTCAACATGCGTCCATATGCCCTACAGGACGAGTTGCCGGTATTGGAGATGATGCCCAGCTTTACCGGCTTGCCGGAAAGCTCCTGGACAGCCTTGAGTGCTCCGGGCATAAGAATGGGCGGCGATTCGTCAAGCGATTCATCGATCACCTCCCACAGCCTCTCGATGACCGCCGGTCCAAGCCGGTCCGACAGACCCTCGTCAAGCATGGCCAACGTCTGCGCGATGCGATCGTCAAAGTACATATCGAGACCGAGATCGTGATCGGCATTGATCGTCTCGGAAATGATGTCAAACACCTCGATCACACGGGCCCGATCGAAGAACTCGCCGTGTTCAGCGAGCACCGCCAACGCGCCTTCGGCCCGCAGGCGCCGGCGGTTGCCGGACAGGTTGCTGCCGTCCGGCTCCGAGATCAGGGTCAGCCACAGATCCAGCGTCACGGCCCGCGTTGGCTCAGTCATGTTTCGAAGTTAGCAGGGGGACCGCGGCGGGGCAAATTCATGCCCGGTCTGCCTACGTAGCGATGAAGGAGCGTGTCAGCATCGCTCCTGACTACCGGGTAAGCGCGTAGCAGTAGGAATCCCGCGGCTCCAGACTGATGTTGGGACGTATGCTCCAGCGTTTCAGCACGCCTTCACGCACCAGACCCAGCTTTTCCAGGACTCTTACCGGCGCTACGTTCTCAACGTCGCACAATGTCCAGATTCGGAAAATCCGGGACTGATCCAATGCCCAGTCGACCAGCGCCCGCGCCGCTTCAGTGGCGTAACCCCGGCCCCACTCGGACCTGGCCAGGTGATAGGCGAACCCAACTTTGTAGTACCGGCTCTCCTCTTCGGTGCTGAGCAGGTCACCCTCTCTTGCAGACTGGATACCCATCGACATGAATCCCATGAGCCTGTGGTCTTCCCGGCCCTCTACAATCCAGGCATGCGTCCAACCGTTTGCCATCGCGCTCAATAAACCGGAAAGAAAAGTCCGGGTCTCCTCGACATCTTTGTGGGGACGCCAGGGAAGATACCGGGTGACTTCGGGGTCGCTGGCGTATCGCGCGTAGATGGCAGGGGCATCTTCCAGTTGCGGCCTGCGGAGGAGTAATCGCGTGGTCTCGAAAGTGTCCGGTGGACTTATTGTTGGTGAATTCATCGGGTATTGGTCGCCGACGGTCCGTCAGTATTTCCCTCAAACAGGGCCAGCCAACCCCTGCCTGAAGCGTATCTGTCTTCCTTCGTCCCGGACGCCGCCGTCCCGCCTCCAGCCCATCGCTTCGTAGAATGCGATGCCACGCTCGTATCCCTCTACGGTCCACACTATCGCCTCGCTGTAGCCGTCCGATGCCAGGCGCCGGAGAGCGAGTGACATGAGCGCCTTGCCGATACCCTTGCGCCAATGCGGGGGGTCGACGGCGATGGTGTCGACTTCGCCCAGTCGCGGGTTCACCGGGTCCCGGCTGGGACAAATGCCGGCAATTCCAACAATCAAACCTCGTCGCTCCGCAACCCACCAGCGGTGCGGGACGGGGAGGGCGAGGGCGCGATTCCAGCGTTCGATTAGGTCCGGAGTCACGGTCCTGTCGGCCTGTGACAGGAGTTCGCCGAAGCTGGCGTTCCAGGAGTCGATGTATATCCGCACCACCTCGTCGACGTCAGACGGGGCGGCTGACCGAAGTGTGAAGGGCGGTCCTTGATTGATGTTTAAGTTCGCTGTACGTGCCATCTGGTGTTCAGGTCAGCCGGTAACGAATCCGTATGGCAGGAATTGCGAATCCGGTTGTTGCGCGAACCTACCGCGCCCTGGGTTCGCGATCGGGGTCGGGAATGACATGGGTGCTGTGGAGATGAATGGCTCAGATCCCTCGGCTTCGCTCGGGATGACATGTTTGAGTGGTTAAGAACGACAGGCGTTCGAGTCCGGCTACGAAATGCCGAAGACCTCTGAGTCGGGGAAGAAGTCTGTCCAGGCGAACCAGAACACGTTTATGGCGTGGACCCAGCCCAGCGCCTTGCCGGCCAACTCCCCGTCGATAGCCTGCCCGGTGAACGGGACCCATTTCGTGCCCGTCTGATCGTCTACGAGGTAGTCACCGTCATCCGTTTCGAGCAACTCAAACGTAAGTTCCTGCCCGTCGAGCGTGCGGTCGAACGCCAGCGCGGTGGCTGTGATGGGGTCGAAGTAGATGAGTACGGGTTCGCCCGCGACGAAGTCGTTGACCAGGCCTGATTCCGCCAGGACCGAGTGCGGGAAGGCCTTCGGCTGGCTATCGAATCCGATGCCCAGGACGAGTTCCTTGGTCGGTAGCCGATCATCCTCGTGCGTCTCGCCTATGACGCCGGCGTCCCTGTCCCGGTAGTAGCGATCGTAAGGGTCGCTCGAGCCGGCAAAGCCCTTGTCGAGCGCCAGCGTGTCCGGATGAGTCTCGACCCACTTCGACCACGGGGTGAGAGTTAGCGGCACGTTTTCCAGCTTCGTCCCCTCGAGTGGGCCAGAGATGGCCTTCGACAGGAAGTGGCTCCATAGCGAACCGGTCTCGCGGTCGAACATGACCAGCGCGTTCATGATGAGCTTGCCGGACACGCCGAAGTCCAGCACCTGGCCCTCCACCTCTCTGGAGTACCCGACTCCAGTGAAGCAAAGGGGTCACCAGGTGACCGCAATCGGCTTCCCTCCCACCACGTCGTTCACGATTTCGTGCCTGCTCAGCAGTGGAATGGAGTACGCCCGCGCGTCGCCGTCGATCTCCACGCCCAGCACAAGCTCGTCATGTTCGTACTGATCGTCCGCCTCTTCGGCCGAAACGAACGAAGGATCGGAGATCGCCGGGATGGCGTCGGGCGGCAGGAGCGTGACGATCTCGTAATCCGGCTCCGCTGTTGGTTCGGCCGGCGCTGGGCTGGAAACCGCGGTAGTAACCGGCGTTTTCGTTGGCGGCGCGGTTGTTGCGGTCGGCGTGCTGGCCGCTGCGGTGGGCGCGGGCGTGTCGGTCGCTCTTGCGGCCTGTTCCGGTGCGGGCGACGGACCCGACTCAGCGGTTGGTCCGCAACCGGAGAGCAGAATGATCGCCGCGACAGCAACGATCACCAGGACGACAGCGAGTAAGCCGACGAGCAACGTCGACGCGGCTGCCTTAACTAGCTGCCCGGCCACGCCCGCGACGGCCACAGCAACGGCGACCACCGCGCTTACGGCTCCGGACGCAATCAGGATGATTGCCTTGGACAAGTCTAATTACCTCGGCCATCCGTCGTTCTCGTGAAATGGCCCCGCGTAAAGTTTGATGAAATTGGCGTCGCCGGGATTCTCCGCACCGGTGCTACCATTCAGTTCCCGTGCGCTGAACCGGTTCCTCGGGCCCAATCCGCCATTCCAGACCACCGTACGAGGTGTAAGCCATCCATCTTTCAAGGCTCGCCCTCGCGGGATTCCGCAACTACACCTCCGCCGAACTGGCGCTGGAGCCCGGCCTAAGCGTGTTCGAGGGCGAGAACGGTCATGGCAAGAGCAACCTGCTTGAGGCCGCTTACCTCCTCGCAATCGCAAAATCGCCCAGGGCGTCGAACGACCGCGAACTGGTCAACTGGAATGTCGCCGAGTCGGGAGGCCACGTCCAGGTGCTCGGGGTGGCGCGACAGCATGACCTGACGGTCCAGGCCCAACTGGATGTGGAGGTATCGCCGCCCGCACCGTTGGGCCCATCCTCGTTCCAGAAGTCGCTCCGGGTGAATGGCGTAGTGCGCACCGCCGCCGAATTCGTGGGCGCCGTCAACATCGTCTTCTTCCAGGCCGACGACCTGGAACTCGTCACCGGCTCCCCGGCCGTCCGGCGACGCTACCTCGACATCCTGATTTCGCAGGCCGACGCGGCCTATCTCAAGAACCAGCAGCGTTATTCCCGCGTCGTCATGCAGCGGAACCAGCTACTGCGGCGCATACGGGATGGCCAGGCAAACATGGACGAACTGGAGTTCTGGGACGGCCGGCTGGCCCATGAAGGTTCGGCCATCGTGGAGCGACGGCAGAAAGCGGTCGATGACCTCGTAACACACTCAACTCCGGTCCACGAGGCGCTCAGTTCCGGCGGGGCACTGGGCCTGGACTACCGGCCGCGTGTGTCGGGCGGCGCCAGGGAACCGCGTATGGCCGGGGATTTCGGGACCGCTTCCATCGCCGACAACATCCTCAACGCGCTTCGGTCGGTACGAGCGCGCGAGGTCGCGCAGGGCGTCACCGTGATCGGCCCGCACCGCGACGACCTCGACATCGTCCTCGATGGCCAGCCTGCCGGGGCGTTCGCATCGCGCGGGCAGGCTAGGTCGATTGCACTCGCCCTCAAACTGGCCGAGGCGGCGGTTGTAACGGAGTCGGCGGGCCGAAAGCCTATACTGGCCCTGGACGACGTGCTGTCCGAACTCGATGCTACCCGCAGGAAATTGGTCCTGGACGGGGTGTGCGGATATGACCAGGTCCTGCTCACCACGGCCGATTTCGGGCTGATAGACGACACGTACCTGTCGAACGCAAATACGTTTGCGGTGCGAGACGGCGCAGTCTCACAAAATGCATCTTGAACCCATGAGTCACAACGCCGGAGTTGATCAGCAGTCGCGGCTCGCCGCGTCGATCGACCGGGCCGCCGAGATGATCGCCCGCAGCGATTACGTTGTGGCAATGACCGGCGCCGGGATGTCAGTGGAGAGCGGCATACCCCCGTTCAGGGGCGCGGACGGCCTGTGGACCCGCTACGGCACCCCTCCCATGGACGCCTACAGCCGGTTCAAGGCGGACCCACAGGGCTATTGGCACCGGGAGATGAACCGCGAGATCGACGACCACATCCTTGAACTGCGGAGCGCGCTTATAGCCGCAAAGCCGCACGCCGGTCATCTGGCGCTCGCCAGGATGGTCAGCGAGGGCGCGCTGAAAAGCGTTATCACACAGAACATCGACGGGCTGGACGAACGTGCCGGGATCACAGAACTCATCGAGATCCACGGAAACCGGAGCCGGTTAAGGTGCATCGATTGCGCGGGGCGGCGTCGGCTTGGCGGATATGTCATGGACGGCCCGCCCGCGCCATGCGGCGCCTGCGGCGGCGCGGTCAAGTACGACACCGTGATGTTCGGGGAGCCGGTGCCCGAAGACACGATGGGCGAGGCGCGCAGGCAGACCAACCTGGCCGACTGCATGGTCGCAATCGGCACTTCGGCCACCGTCCGCCCCGCCAGCGGCCTGCTCTGGATCGCAAAGTCCAACGGTGCACGCATCATGGAGATCAACCCGAACGAAACGAAGCTGACCCCGATCGTCGACCTCGCAGTGCGCGGCAAAGCGAGCGAAGCCGTGCCAATGCTCGCCGACGCCGTCTCCCGGCTCGTCCGCCCGCGCCAGACCGGCCGGGAGCGGGATTTACCAGCGGCGGCCGCGCGGTTAGCATGACCTCAGCCAATTCACAGCAAGCTGGACAATAGTGGCGGCCGCGGCCGCCGGGAAAGACGAAAATGCCCGAATCTCTCCAGGTCGAACTCGACCGTTATGTAGCTAGCAACCAGCAGTCCCTGGGCCTGCACGAACGCGCCGCCAGGGTTATGCCGGGGGGCGACTCCCGCAACTCCATCTGGTGGCCGCCGTTCCCCGTCTACGTGGCCCGGGGCGATGGGTCGAAGCTGTACGACGTCGACGGCAATGAGCGGGTCGACATGGTCAACAACATGACGACCCTCATCCTCGGCCACCGGCACCCCTCGGTCGTCAAGGCCATTCGTGACCAACTCGACAGCGGCGTGTCGTTCCCCGCGCCCAGCCCGCCCGTTATCGAGTGGGCTGAGATCATGGTCGACCGCGTCCCGTCGGTGGACAAGGTCCGGTTCGTCAACTCCGGCACCGAGGCCACGTTGAACGCCATCCGCGCGGCGAGAGCGTTCACCGGCAAGGAAGTGATCGCCAAGTGCGAGGGTGCGTACCACGGCGCCCACGACGCCGTGTCGGTCAGCGTGCAGCCACCGCTCGAAAGCGCCGGCGACGCGCTGAGCCCCGATCCGGTCATCGGCTTCGAGGGCATCCCGTCCCGGGTGGCCGACGATATCGTCATCATGCCGTACAACGACCTGGCCAATTGCGAAAGGATCATCCGCGCCAACGCCGACCAGCTGGCAGCGGTCATCGTTGAGCCGGTCAACGGGCAGAGCGGCTTCATCCCCGCCGAGCCGGAATTCCTGGCCGGACTGAGGGCCCTGACCACCGAACTCGGCATCGTCCTGATTTACGACGAGGTCATCACGTTCAGGCTCTCGCGCGGCGGCGCCCAGGAGTACTACGGGGTGGTCCCGGACATTACGGCGTTCGGAAAGATCATCGGAGGCGGCATGCCGGTCGGGGCGTTCGGAGGCAGGGAAGACATAATGTCGCTGTACGATCCCAGCAACGGCAGCCCGCGCGTGCAGCACGCCGGCACGTTCAACGGGAACCCGATGACGGCCGCGGCCGGCATCAGCACGCTGAATGAACTCACGCCCGACGCCTACCGGGAACTCGACGAGAAGGGCGAGTACGTCAGGGACAAGCTGAGCAAGCTCGTTGCCGAGGTGGAAGCCCCGATCGGCGTGACCGGAATCGGCTCCCTCTTCGCGATGCAGTTCACCACGACGCCCGTCACGAACTACCGGACCTACGCGACCAACGACCACGAGTTCGCCCGCACCATGTTTATCGGCCTGCTGAACGAGGGTTACGTCGCGGGGAAGAGCGCCAGCGGGAACGTCTCGACAGCCCACGAGCCGGCGGAACTCGACGGATTCGTGGACGCGGTCGGCCGCGTGCTCGAACGGGCCGGATACGGTTAGGGCCGATTTTCGCCAACGGGCGTTCGCGCGACGAAGAATCGGAAACGCCAAGATAGCCCGGCGCGGAGGCCGCATGGACACGATCTCGTTCATCAGGGACAGTCTTGACCAGGTGCACTTGCGCCTGAACGGCACGTGCGACGGCCTCACGCAGGAACAGGTCGTGTGGCGCCCGGCGCCTTACGCCAACAACATCGGTTTCATCCTGTGGCACGTCGCCAGGGGTGAAGACCGGATGATCGGCCAACTGAGCGGCGATGGCGTCGATCTGTGGGAATCGGAAGGCTGGTACAAGCGGTTCGGCCAGCCGGTCGAGATGCCCGACCCCGGCGACAGGATGGGCCTGCGGAGCCTGGCCATCCCGTCCCTGGACACCCTGCTCGGTTACCTGGATGCCTCGCACCGAAAGACGAGCGGTTACCTTGCCACCCTCTCCGCCGACCGGCTAACCGAGATTCCTGAGACCTATCCGCGGGGCGCGATGGTTGGGCAGGCCCTCCGCCACCTGGTCACCCACAAGAACAACCACCACGGCCAGGTCGACTTCCTCCGCGGCCTGCAGGACTCGGAATGGGACCTTCCACGCGGCACCGGCATGGTGTTGCCAAGCTCATAGACCTGCGCGCCGGTCGACGTGGTCGGCCGGGCGTTATTTCACGACTTCGAACACCTCCGTGTTGTGCGTCTCCGCCAACAGCGGGTATATCTCCCCGAACACGTTGGTGATGCCGGGCGTTCGCCGAACCACGCTGCGTGACGCCTCGTAGGCGGCGATGTCCTGCCATTCCTGTTCCGTCTGCAACGCCCCGTGCATGCCGTGCCAGCCCCGCAGGATGGTAGGCCTCTCGAAACCGGCCTCCGCCATGGCGTCGGACGCCTGCTTCACAAGGGCCAGCAATTGGCCCCCCTTCCCGGGCAACGGCAAGTACGTTCTTCTCACGATGATCATTTTTTGATCCCTTTTGCTTGTCGGTCTGCGAATGCGGCGGCGGCCGGAGCATCTTTTTAGGGACGGGTTTCAAACCCGTCTTCGGGCCCACCAACTGGCAGTATCGCCGTCACCTTCGGGCAAATCACTGGCATTGACCATGACAATTATGCGGATGTTGTCGGCGGCACGCGTGCCCAGCGTTACGGGGTCGATGATTCTGCGATTCCCGAAAGGGACGACGCATTCCGGTGGCGGGGCAGGCGGGTTTGAAACCCGCCGCTACGAGGGGAACTGGATCGAATCCGCGTCAACGTTATTACGGGGAATCGTCCGCGCGAACAAGGTCGCACATCCCGGCAATCGTGCGGCCGGTCAGCCCCACTCCATGTTCTGACGCCGCGTCCCGCAACTTGCGGAAGATCGTCTGCAGGTTGACGCTGGCCGGATGCCCTGGATCGGCGTAGTCCTGGTCCTGGTGCGTGTTCGTGACGTAGGTCGGGAAGGCGGCGCCGTCCCCGGCACTGCGGGCAACCACGTTCCGGGCGACGGCGGCGTGGTCGTACATGCGCGAAGCCACATACGGCCACTCGAATCCGGCCTCGCGACGGTCGCCCCGCTCCATGGGTCTCATGGGGTCCGACGAAATGGGCACCTCGATGAAGTCGCTATCGCCCCCGATGTGGCGGAACGACAGGTTGGCCCTGTGCGGGTACAAGTCCGCCCCCGCCCAGATCGCCATCGCCTCCGGCAAGATCCGGCCGGGGCAGGAGATGCTCCCGCCTTCGAAGCCAAGTTCCGCGAGCACTCCGAAAGTGGCGTCGTTGGCCGAAAAGACGCCGCCCCGGAAGAACCGCGGGTGCTGACCCAATGCGTCCGACCAGACCTTCGACGCGGCGGAGATGAGCGCCGACTGCTCCTCAGCCGTGAAGGCCCCCAGGTCTTTCGGATAACCAGTGGTGTCGAACTTGTACGGGTGTAGGTGCATCCCAAGGCAGGCCCCGGCTTCCTGCAGTTCGAGCAGCAGGGCGGTCTGGGCGACGGCGACTTCGGGGTGGGCGAACAGCGTCACCGGATAACCTTCCCGGTCCGCCGCTTCCACGTATCCCCGTATCGACCTTTCGCCGAACTCGTATGTCTCCGGTCCACTGCCGGAAAGCTCGATGGCCAGGGGCGAGCACTCGAACAGGGCCGGTTCGCAGTCCATCGTCAGGATGACGCTGATATTGGAGCTCATGTCAGTCTGGCTTTCCCTCCCGGCTATCTTCACGCTCACAGGTATGACCAAGCTGGACGGGACAATTTAAGGCTGCCTTTCGACGACGGTCAATCCGGAGCAGTCCCACCAGCAGCCGCTCTCCCTCACACCACGGCGATTATCACAACCCCCCCAACAATTGCTGCGGTTGCCATCGCCTTCAGGGCCAGGTCCGAACGGGTCATCTCCTCATCCGGCAACAGCCTGCTGGCCAATAGGCCGATGCCAATGGTGATGGCGAGCACGAACAAAGGGCGTGAGGCCACGACACCGCTCACGAGTGAGATCGGCCCGATGCCGATGGCCCACAGCAACAGAAGATTTCCTATGAAGGGCCCGACACCATCGTTGAGCACAATCGCTCCGGCCCTGGAAGCCGACCTCATGTAGCGGACCAATGCCTTGAACGTACTGGGCCTGGCGTACGGGACGAACATGGCCGTAAACAAGCCCAGTCCCCGGAACGCCATAAGGCTCCAGACCGATTGGTCGGCCGATCCCTCCTTCAGCAGTAGCTGACCGGAACCGATCAGGGTGGCGCCAAAGAAGATCACCAGGAAAATCGGCCGGATGCTGAACCCGATCCCGAGGTCGCTGCTTCGCACCGAAATTGCGATCGCACCGAATACGACCAGCAGAATGGCGAGCCATTGCAACAGTCCCAGTGACTCGCCGAGAAACAACACCGCCATGATGGCGACGAAAATGGGCGACGTGTGCCAGACCGGGGCGACGCGGGACACCTGCTCACGCGTGAGTCCCCAGAACATCAGGGTGAGACCAGCCCCCCAGAAGAACCCGCCGCCGAATCCCGCCAGGGCTGCGTACACCGGCACACCGCTCGGCGGGTCGATCGCCAATATGAACACCGAGACGATGCCCTGGCTCGCGCCGGTGAACATGTAGAAGGCGGGCAGGCGAATGCCCAGGCGGGTCAGGATCAGCTTGTCGCCAACCGTCACGCCGGCGTAGATGATCGTGCTGACCAGGGCCGCCGCGATCCAACCCAGGTCGGTCACGCGCGTCCCCTCGGCAAATCACCCGCAAAACCCATATGACTCAGACCGCAGCGCATGGCGGACACAGTTTAGTGAGTTCCTGCCCCCGACGGCATGCCCTGATCCGCGCAACATCTTCCACTCACGCTCTCAGACAACTGCTCGTAGGGGCGTCTCTTGTGGGCGCCCTTGGGGTAGGGTGCGGCTGGCGCGACGCCATTTCTAATCGGTCAGGGACTTATTGGACACCCGCCTACGGCACAGTCAGCCGGAGATCATCCCCGCTCTCGTCCTGCCACGTCCGTATTCGACCGGCCAGATCGTGAATCCTGTCGGACCGCGCGGGGTCCCTGTACAGGTTGGTCATCTCGTGAGGGTCGGCGTTCAGGTCGTACAGTTCGCCGTTTTCGGGGTCGCCCAGAATCAGCTTCCAGCCGTCTGACGCAATCAGCGTGCGGTGCGGCCTCTGGTAGGCATCGACGACATCGGGATTCATGACCGGCATCTGCGTCTTGAGACCGTTCCAGTCGATCACCACGTCGTTGTCGTCCAGCGTGGCCTCGCCCTCGAAAACGTCGACGCGGCTTGTCCCCTGAAGATGACCGGGCACCGGCTCGCCGATAAGTTCGAGGAGGGTCGGCGCCACGTCAATGTGGCTGACCCGGCCCGGGATCCTGTCCTGGTGGTCCGTCAGCCAGGGCACCCGCATGAGCAGGGGGACCCGGATCGACTCCTCATACATCACCGCCTTGCCGATCAAATGGTGATCGCCCATCTGGTCCCCGTGATCGCTCGTGAATACGACGATCGTGTTGTCGGCAACACCGGCGTCATCGAGGGCTTGCAGCATCTGGCCCACGGCCTTGTCGAGGTGCGTGATGTTGTCCCAGTACTGGGCGATGTCCGCCCGCCACCGCATCTCATCGCTTGCGCCGGGTACGTCTCGTTCGTCCAACTCCCTCGAAACGGGCGGGGGTGACACATGTCTGGCGGGTATGCGGTGCAGCCTGGTGGCATCCGCAGGCGGGTGCTTCAAGAACGCCGGGCCGGCCGGTACGGAATGCGCGTCATAGAGGTCGTAGAAGGGCCCGGCAAACGGGGGATGCGGCTCGAACATGCTCACGAACGCGAAGAACGGTCTTTCGCTGTTTTCGTGGATGAACTCCGACACTCGCCGGCCAAGGAACGAGGCCTTGGTGAACTCCTCAGGAAGCCTGGACACGAACCGCAGCGAGAACGTATCCACGCCCTTGCCCTCGGCGGGCCGGATTATGAATTCTTCATCCGAGTACAACCCCAGGCGGTCGTACACCTGGTCCGGGACGAAACCGTTATCCAAGAGAAAGTGGTGGTAGTCGCTGAAGATCGACAGGTACTTTGGGTCGGAGTAGTACGCCCGATAAACGTCCTCGGTGGGGACCCACCGGTCGAATCCCTCGCGCTTCAGTACTTCGTTGCCGAGGTGCCACTTCCCGAAATTCGCCGTGTGGTAGCTGTCGGGGACCATGTCCGCCATGGTCTTCACGTCCGGCGGCAGCGGGATGTTGTTCACCTTGACGCCGTTGGTGTGCGGCCACAGGCCGGTCAATAGCGTCCCTCGCGCCGGAGCGCAGATGGGTGAGGCCACATACGCGTTCTCGAACACAAAACTCTGATCGGCGAGGGCGTTCAGGTTCGGCGTGTGAATCTGGGAGTTGCCATAGCACGCCAGCGTATCGAACCGCTGCTGGTCGGTCAGGATGAACAGTATGTTGGGATGATCGGGCATCGGGATTGGGGGCTGGGATTGCTACCCGTCGTGCTGGGGTTTCTTGTTTCGACTTACCGGCAAAAGAACGTCATCCCGCACCCCGATGCGGGGCCGGTATCCACGGAGGGGGCGGAGCCGGGCACGGTGTCGATAAACCGCCCGTCGTCGAGTAAGACTCCGACGGTTACGCGGCCACGCATGCCTCAAATAATCTGTACGTCCCCTTCGGTCTCCACGTCAAACGTCTCTCCGCGCAACTCCGACACCAGCCTCCGCAGCTCGCCAAATTCACGCCGGTACGCCCGCATCATGACGCCGCCGTCGTATGAGTGAAGCACGAACCGGGCGCCGATCTTCACGGCCCTGACCGAGTCCTCCGGCTCGTCGTGGTGGATCATCACCGGTACGCCCCGGCTCTCCGCCTTTTCGACGATGGTGTGCAGGGCTGCAACGTACCGCTCGCCCTCCAGTTCGTCCGGCGAACCCAGCGACGTGGACAGGTCGTTCGGCCCCACGAAAAGTCCGTCGATGTTGCCCACGTCCAGGATTTCGTCCAGCCGGTCCAACGCGGGCTCGCTCTCGATGCCGATGATGATGAGGTGGTCCTCGTGCAGGGCCTTCAGGTACCGCTCGGACGTCTCGCTCGGGAACACCCCGGTATCGACGGCGCGGTCGAGGTACTCCCCCTTCAGCGGGTGCAATTTGGCGGCTGCGACGCAGGCGCGTATGTCGGAGATCTTCTCGCAGTACGGCACCAATACGCCGTCGGCCCCTGCGTCGAGCGCAATGGCGATCAACGTCGGGTCCGGCGCGGCAATCCGGATTATTGTCGCCAGGCCGGCAGCCTTGAACGCAATTGAGAGCGTCGCCAGGTGCAGCCGGTCACGCGAACCGTGCTCGGCGTCGATCACCACGTAGTCCAGCGTGCTGTTGCCGGCGATGCCCGCCCACTGCGGATTCACTACGTAGTCGAACATCGTGCCAAAGACGGTCTTGCCCTCGGCGAGGCGTTGCTTCAGCGCTCTGGCGTTCATGACTGCCCGCTTCCTTCCTCTCCTGCCTGTTCCAGGTAACGTATGGCCGTCATCACGATGGCCGACACCGCCGCCGGCCACGTCTCCGGCGCGATGTCGAAGCGCTGGTGATGGGATTGGTAATGTGTCGCCGGGTCGTCGTTCGCCGTTCCGACCATGTAGAACACGCCCGGCTTGCGTCTCAGCCAGTTGAACATAGTGTCGGCGGCCAGGCGCGGGTGCCTCATCTCTATCGTCTTCTCCACGCCCAGCACCTCGTGCAGCGCAGACCGCATCACGTTCACCTCGTGCGCCGTGGAAATGACCGGAGGCAGGTTGCGCAATTGGTAGTCCATCTCGTACGTCGCGCCGAACGCTGAGCAAATGCCGCGGACCATGTCCTCGAACCTGGCGGGGATCTCGTCGCGAATCGCCTCGTCGGATACTCGGAACGTCCCCGCCAATTCCACCTGCTCCGCGATCAGGTTGGGCATGCGCCCGCCGTTGATCTCGCTGAAGTGCATGCTCAGGGCTTCCCCAATGTCGAAGCTCGACGCCAACCCCTGCAGGCCCGTGATCACGTGACCTGCCACGTTTATGGCGTCTACACCGTCGTGTGGCGAAGCCACGTGGGACTCGTACCCCGTGATCGTGAGCCGGACGCTGTCGTTGCCCGTGAATGCGGGGCCGGCGCGCAGGGCTATCGACCCCGCCGGCCAATCGGGGTAGAAATGCGAACCGAACACGGCGATCGGCTCCGGATCCTCCAGGGCGCCGTCATCGATCATCGCCTTCGCGCCCATCTTCTCCGTCGGCGGCGTCATCTCCTCGGCCGGTTCGAAGAAGAACTTCACGCTGCCGGGTATCTCGCTCCGCAGCTCTGACAGCACCTGCGCCGCGCCCAGCAACGACGCGACGTGGCCGTCGTGGCCGCACAGGTGGGCCGCGCCGGGGTTCACCGACTCGTACGGCGTGCCGCACATGTCGTCCATGGGCAGGGCATCCATCTCGGCCCGAAACGCCACCGTGCCGTGGTCCGTTCCTGAGTTGCCCGCCAGCAGCCCGACCACGCCCGTTTGCCCCACGCCCGTACGTACCCCAATTCCAAGTCGTTCCAGTTCGCCGGCGCACACCCTGGCGGTGCGGTGCTCCTGGTACCGGATCTCCGGATGCGCGTGCAGGTCCTCGCGAATCTCGCGTACGCGCCCTGAAATCTCGTTGGCGCGTTGCCACACAAACTCCGGCAGTGATCTATCAGTAGCCATAGCCTGCAAACCATACACGTTGGAACTGCACGAACGGCCAACAACGTGCGCAGCCCGGCAATTTTAGTGGTGCGAGATGCGGAGATTGGTGACCGGGAACTGGCTGACATCCGAGGCCCGATTGTTCCCAACGGCGCGCTAAAATCCCACCATGCCGAATTCGACACACGAGCAGACCGTCAACGTCGCTCTTGGAGAGGTCCTCAACGGACTCCGCCGCGGCTGGATAGTGGAGTCCGAACGTACTGGCCACGTGCTGGCAGGCGGCGGGAGACCCGACATCCTCGTCGAGGAGGCGAGCGGCTGGCCCGTGGTCATCGAGGCGGATCTGAGCGATCACTCGGGCGCCGACAAGGACGCTATCGCACGCCTCGGCCGCGTGGTCCAGCGCACCGGCCGTCCGATAGAGACCGCAATCGCTCTCGTTTACCCGCCGGAGTTGCACACCCTGGACGGCCCAAATCTACGAGAGGCGGTCCGGACAACAGAATCGTTCGAATACGCGCTGTTTACGCGTTTGATACATCGGCCGCCTGATCGATTACCTGCCTCCGGGTGGCTCAAGGGGAACATTAGAGACCTCGCCGTCCTCGTCCAAAGGGCGACGGCGCCTCCTCAGCGGGTCGACGCCCTCGCAAAACGACTTCAAGACGGAATTCAGTGGGCCGCTGAGGGGTTTACGCAATGGAACCCGTACGGCGAACCCGGTGGCGCGAAGGTGGCAGCCGTGCTGGGCCAGACTGACGACGAGGAAGGCCAGACCAGGCTAATGGCCATGACGGTAGTGGCCACTGCGCTGATCTTTCACGAAGCGCTGGCCGAGTCCCACTTTGTGGTGCAAGAGAATGGCGAGGACCGCCACCTGACGCACGTTGAAGACCTGAAAGTATCCGGCCTGTTCAACGTCCCTTCACGTGTGAAATACGAGTGGAGCCGAATTCTCCAAGTCAACTACTGGCCCATTTTTTGGACTGCGAATGAAATCCTCGGACGTATGTCGATCAGTCAGGGCGGAAACGTTCTGAACGTCTTATGGGAAGCGGTCCAGGAGTTGGTCGCCGGGGGTGTCACCCGCTCCCACGATCTGACCGGCATGGTGTTCCAAAGGTTGATCGCAGACCGCAAGTTCTTGGCAACCTTCTACACGAAGCCGGCCGCCGCGTCCCTTCTCGCTGGCCTTGCGATGCCCGCGGACCGGCCGCCGGGCGGAGCGGATTGGAGCGATGGCGAAACGCTGGCCGCCGTGCAGATCGGCGACTTCGCATGCGGGACTGGAACTCTTCTTTCTGCTGCATATCAACGTACATCGTTGCTACACGAACTTCACGGCGGAAATCCCCGTGCACTGCACGCCCCCTTGATGAAGCACGGAATTGTCGGCCTCGACGTTTTGAACATGGGTGTGCACCTGACAGCCGCCATGCTGGCGGGCAGCCACCCCGACACTCCCTTCGAAGGCGAGTGTCTCCTCACCATGCCCTATGGCGAGCAGCCGGACGGCAGCGTCGCCATAGGTTCGCTCGACCTTCTGGAGGGGAATGGCCAGTACTCGATCATCAAGACGGCCACCCGGATAGGTGGTCGAAGCGAGGAGGAAGTGCACGATCTGGTCCAGAGGGTTGCCCATGACAAGTTCGACCTGGTGATCATGAATCCTCCCTTCACGCGGTCGGGTGGGCTTGAAGGGGAACGCGTGGGCTCAGGAAATGCGGCGTTCGCCGCGTTTGAGACGGACCGCGCAACTCAAAAAAAGATGCAGTCCGCCTTGGTGAGGAAGCGCGGCAAAAACCCGGTCGGAATTGGTAATGCCGGCCTGGCCGCCGACTTTCTGGATCTCGCGACCCGAAAGTCGAGGGATGGCGGCGTCCTGGCCCTCGTGCTGCCGCTCAGCGCTCTGAGCGGCGCTGCGTGGGAGCGGGCGCGCCGGGAAGTGCGGCGCAAAAACTCAAACATAATTGTGGTCACAATCGCGGAGTCAGGGAATTTCAGCCGTTCGTTTTCCGCCGATACCGGTATAGCCGAATGCCTCCTGATCGCCCAACGCGGTGAGCCTGCAAGTGCCACGAGGGCGGTGTTCGCTATTTTGGATTCCCAGCCCGAATCCGCGGTCGCCAGTGAACTGATCGCCGATGAAATCACGCGGGCGATTCGTTCAGGGGAGATTCGACGCCTGGAGGACGTAGCGCAGGGCGGAACATCCATAGATATCGGCGACACGTCGGCTGGCCAATTGATCAATTGTCCTATACCTGAGTCAGGGCCATGGGCCATGGTCGGAATCGAAGACGTTTCACTTGCCCAATCCGCCCATCACCTCACACGCGGTAGAGTCGCCTTCGCCGACACTCCCTGGGACGATTGGCCTGCAGTTCCTGTTACAAACGTTGGAGCAATCGCAGGCCGGGGTCCCTACCATCTCGACATATATCAGGACACGACAACAGGCGCGCCGCGTGGGCCATTCGAGATAGTTTCGCCACCCCACGCCACGGTACCCACTTACCCTGCACTCTGGGCCCACAACGCCAAAGCAGAGAGAAACCTCATAGTCGAGCCCGACTCTGAAGGGCAGATAAAGACGGTATCGCCAAAATATCGTTCGCATATCGAACTTCAGGCGCGTAAACAGCACGGCTACGTTGGCGAGTCTCTTGACGAACAGATGAAAAGCGTTGTTGCGGATCGGGTTCAGGAAGCCAAAAAGGGACTGCTAAATGACGCGCTGAGCATTTGGAACACCGCCAGGCGAACTCACTACAGCCCCGACCTTCGATTCAACTCCCAGTCCCTGATCGTGGCGATGACCGAGCGCAAGAGTATCGGCGGCCGGGCCTGGCCATCCGTCATCTTTCAAGACGAAGAGCATGAATACGCCTTCGCGCTCTGGTGTAATTCCACGCTGGGGCTTTTGATGCACTGGTGGACTTCCAACAAGACGCAGTCGGGACGCGGAACGACTACCGTCACGAGCATTCCGAACATACCGACTCTCGACACCAGAACGTTGACCGCCGATCAGCTATCCAAAGCGCGCGCCGCGTTCTACGCCATGCGGGACCTGCGTTTCCTGCCGTTCGACCAGATCGACGAAGACCCCGCCCGGGCCGAACTCGACAGGCGCCTTTTGGTAGATGTGCTGAGGTTGTCGCCGTCGTTGTGCGAGCCGGACGGGCCGATCGACCTGCTCCGCCGCAAGCTCGCGGCAGAGCCGCAGATCCACGGCGGAAAGAAGACCCGCGTAATCTTCTACGAGGACCGCGATGACGATGGCCAAGTCATTCACCGGGAACGCACAGAGGTCAGGACGGATCGCTAGTCCTTTTTTCATCGAATTCCCGTATTCTCCCGCCCAGACCGACAGACCATCACCGCCGCTTAACACTCCCGTTAGACACTTGTTTGGCGTCGGCGCGGCATCAAACCAATGGCAACATCCACGAAAGGCAACGAACACTTGATCCTCAACAACACGGAATTTGACTTCTACTTCATGAGACACGGCGAGTCGGAGTCGAACGCCACGCCCGGCATGGCCGCAGGCGCAAATTTCGACGCGCCAATGACGGAACGCGGCCACAGGCAGGCCGAGGCGCTGGGCCAAAGGCTAAAAAAAGACGGCGTCGTGTTCGACCGCATCTACTCGTCGACCATGGTGCGCGCGGTCCAGACCGCGCAAGGGATGCTCAGGGGCATGGGACAGCCGGACAGGGAGTTCGAGCGCGTGGAAGCCATCATGGAACGGCAGGTCCCATCCTGGCGCGGGCGCCCGGTGTCAGAGGTGTGGACGCCGGAGGTCACGCTCTCGGCCGCCACCAGGGGCAAGTGGTTCCAGCCCGGGGACGGCGAGTCGGCAAGGTGGGTCGAGCGGCGGTTCTCCAACTGGCTGGAAGACGAGTTCATGTTCAACCCCGCCTGGAACTCGGCCGAGGGCCGGCAGACAATCGCGATCGTCTCTCACGGCGACGCCATGCGATTCATGTTCCACTTCATCATGGGGTTCAAGGAGCGGTTGATATTCACGCTGAGGGTCGACAACTGCTCGATATCGAGGTTCCGCTTCAGCAGCGACGCATGGTCGGTCTTCTCCATTAACGACGCAGCCCACACCGCCGAAATAGGCGACGTGACCCGCGAGACAGATTCGTCGAACGTCACGGCGTAGTGGCGGGCTCCGATCGACGTACCGGCGAAAGAACGTCATCCCGCACCCCGATGCTGGGCCCGTGTCCATGGTGGGGAGTGGAGGTGGATCCGCCCATGCGCGGAACCGGCCCATAGTCGGGGGTAGCCGCGCCCGTCCCGAGCCCCACCGTGGGTACCGGATCAAGTCCGGCAAATCGAAGAAGGGGTGCGACCCACTTTCATCACCTCGTGCGCCCTTGTGTGGGCCTTAGAGATTCCGACCGAAGCCGAGGAGTCTAAGCCGCTCGCAATAGACTCACGCCGGTCAACGGCCGTTAACATAGTCGGGCAGTTTCGGACGATTCGCATGGGCGCGACTTGAGGACCAGCACAACCGTGAACAACAATCCCACTGACCTCAGGCGCATGAGTTTCGACGAATCCGTACGATCGCCCAACTGGGTGTTCATCCTGTTCGGCGCGGTCCTGGGACTGTTCGCGGGCCTGCTCACCGGCCTGCCGATCTCGGGCGCGCTGGAGGGAAACGAGTCCCTCGTCATCTACGCCGTACTCGGAGTCGCTACCCTGCTCATCCTGTTCGTAATGCTGAATTTCCTGACGCTCCTCACGACCGTCAGCGACCACGGCCTCGAGTTCCGGTTTGGCCTGTTTGCCAGGCGCTTCGACTGGAGTGAGATAACCGGCGCCGAGGCAAAAAAGTACAACTGGCTGTCGTACGGCGGGTGGGGCATCCGCATCGCCCTCGGCGGCCGCCGCGCATGGAGCCTGCTCGGCGTGAGTCACGGTGTGGAGGTGAGCGTGACCGGCCAGAACGACCGCCAACTCACCTACTTCGTGTCGTCGGCGCGGCCCGACGAGATGGCCGCGGCGCTTAGACAGGGCTTGGCGGAGCGCGGCGCGGCTTCGAACTGAAACAAACGAAGGGACCAACTTGAGCAAACCAAACTTCGTATTCCTGTTCCCCGACCAACTGCGAGCCGATTTCCTCAGTTGCTACGGCGCTGAGTTCGTCAGTACGCCCAACATCGACTCGCTGGCCGAACGCGGCGCACGATTCAGCAACGCCTTCTCCGCCTCGCCCGTGTGCGTGCCCGCGCGAACCGCCCTGCTGACCGGCATGAACGCTATCAAGAACGGCGTCACCGGCAACCTCGGCAACCTGCGGGCGGACTACCGCGAGGCTGGCATACGAACGTGGCCGGAAATCCTCGTCGGAGAAGGCTACTACACCGCCGCCATCGGCAAGATGCACTTCTACCCGTGGGACGACAAGCGGGGTTTCCAGTACCGGGTGGCCGCGGAGGACAAGCGATGGCTGGAGGTGCGGGACGACTACTACCACTTCCTTCAGGAGAACGGACTGCGCAAGTACCACGGCAATGAACACGACGGCTACCACGAGGGCAAGGGCGCCGTCGTCAGCCGAACGCCGTGGGAGTACTCCTGGGACCGGTTCGTTGGCATGGAGGCCGTACGGTTCATCGACCGGTACGGCGCCGATGGACCGTTCGCAATGATGGTCGGCTTCCCGGGTCCGCACTGTCCGTACGACCCGGTCGAAAGGTTCATAGACGAGGTCGATGAGTCGAAGTTGCCAGACCCCGTGCCCGCCGTGGAGGCCGATTCCGCCCGTCTTCGCCAGATCAACATCGAAGGAAACGTCCGGGAGTGGAACAGCGTCGACTACACCGAATTCCCGGATTCGGCCAAGCGGCTCATTCGAAAGCACTACGCCGCGTTGGTCAAACAGATCGACTACGAAGTCGGCGAAATAATCAAGGCCCTCAAAGCCGCGGGGCAGTACGAGAACACGGTCATCATCCTGTCGTCCGACCACGGCGACTACCTGGGCGACCATAACCTCATCGGCAAGGCATCGTTCTACGAGGCCGCGATACGGGTCCCGATGCTCGTATGCGTCCCGTGGTCCGACACATCAGCCGTCGTTGACGACATGGTCGAACTGCGCGACGTCACGGCTACGATGCTGTCGCTCGCGGGCGTAGACCTTCCGTACTACATGGACTCGCAGCCGATGCCGGGACTGGGCCTGGCGGAGGGCCGCGGCCGGGAACGGATATTCGGCATGTTGAGCGAGGGGTGGATGAACTTCGACGGACGGTACAAGCTGCATCGCTACGCCACCGGCGACGAAATGCTCTTCGACCTCGCAGAAGACCCGACGGAGCAACGAAACCTGGCCGCGGATCCCAACTACGCAGACGTGCGCCGACGCCTGGACGCCGAACTCGTTAGCGAGGTGATGGTCTCGGTTGCACAGTCCACGCACGACCGCCTGGCGCACGCGGGTGACATGTCGCAGGACCCGGCATTTGGCCGGGAGGGCTGGGTGAGGCCATGGCCTCACCCTGTGCTCAACGCGGACGATCCGGTGACACCGCGCTAATGAACACGGCGCGGCAAAACCCCTGTTGCGCGCCCGGCCACAGCGGGACAAGCAACGGCTCGCACCACAGCGCGCCCGCTGAGAGTACGTGCCGCGCATCCCTGGACGGCATGGTCAAGCTGGATGGCGGCGAATTCCTGATGGGCGCGGATCACGGCGACGGCTTTCCCGCCGATGGCGAAGGTCCGGTGAGGAACGTAACCGTTCGACCGTTCTACATCGACGAGACGGCCGTCACGAACGAACAGTTCATCGAGTTCGCAAGGTCGACGAACTACCGTACGGAGGCGGAGCGGTTCGGCTGGTCGTTCGTCTTCTACCAGTTCGTGCCGCAGTCAATCGCGCGCCAGATCGACCGCGCCGTCCACGGCGCCGAGTGGTGGTGGCCGGTCAACAATGCCACCTGGAGCCGGCCGTTCGGGCCCGGCTCTAACCTGAGGGGCATACGCGACCATCCGGTGGTCCACGTGTCGTGGAACGACGCCAACGCGTACGCTGCCTGGGCCGGCAAGCGTCTGCCCACCGAGGCGGAGTGGGAGTACGCGGCGCGCGGCGGTCTGGAACAGGCCCGGTACGCGTGGGGCGACGAACTGACGCCCGGCGGCGAGCACCGCTGCAACATCTGGCAGGGGCAGTTCCCGGCCAAAAACACCCTGGACGATGGCTTTCACGGCACGGCCCCGGCGAACGCCTACGAGCCGAACGGCTACGGCCTGCGCAACATGTCGGGCAACGTGTGGGAGTGGTGCGCTGACTGGTTCAACCCCGTTTTCCATCGAGACGGGCCGCGGGACAACCCGGCCGGCCCGCCCAGCGGGCAGTCACGCGTCATTCGCGGCGGCTCATACCTCTGCCACGAGTCTTACTGCAACCGCTACCGAGTCGGAGCGCGAAGTGCGAACACGCCCGACTCTTCTACCGGCAACATGGGATTCCGATGCGTCGTAGACGCCTGAAACGGAACCCGGGAAGGCAAATTTGAAAGTCCTGCACAACCTCGAAACGACCATGCGCGACGGCACGGTCCTGCGCACCGACGTGTACACGCCCGACAGCGGCGGCCCGTTCCCGACCCTCCTGCGCCGCACCCCGTACGACAAGCTGCGCGACCTGACCGTCGAACAGGCGACGGAGTTCGTCGAGAGCGGCTACGCGGTCGTCGTGCAGGACGTACGCGGCAGGTACGCCTCGGGCGGCGAACTCAAGATGGGTTTCTTCAGTTCCGACGTTCACGACGCCGAGGACGGCTACGACACCGTGGAGTGGGCAGCCGCTCAGCCGTGGTCCAACGGGCGCGTCGGGACCTGGGGCAGTTCGTACGACGGCTGGACGCAGTGGGCGTTGGCGCACACGCGTCCCCCGCACCTCGTGACGATGGTGCCCGGCATGATCGCCGCAAACCTCCTGGAACGGGAGTTGTCCGGCGTGCTGCGCCTTGGACGCGTCCTGACCTGGTGCGTCACCAACCTGAGCGTTGATACCCGAATTCGCTTCGACATGACCGGGGTACGCGACAGGGACGAGGCGCCGCGAGAGTTCGTGGAAAAGGACCGCTCGAAGTGGCTCTGGTACCTGCCGCTGGCAGACATACCTGTGGAGGCCCTGGCCGGCACGGTCGACCTCTGGCGTGAGTGGCTCGCAGACCATGCCACGGACCACTTCGATTTCGAAAGGACGCACCACGAAACGGACGTTCCGGTACTGTCCATCACCGGCTGGTACGACCAGCAGATCGGCACGATAAAGCACTTCACCGGCATGTCGGCCAACGGCATGACCGAAAACGCACGCAGCAATCAGCGTTTGATCATCGGGCCGTGGACCCACGGTTATCACTTGAATGGCGTGGTCGGAGAGGTAGATTTCGGACCGGAAGCGTCCGGCGACTACGTCCAAATTTGCGTCGATTGGTTCGACCGGTGGCTGAAGGAAGACACGGAAGGCGCCGCGGCCGGCTGGCCGCCGATTCAGCTCTTCGTCATGGGCGAAAACCGCTGGCGGGCCGAACAGGAGTGGCCCCTCGCCCGGACGAGGTACACGGACTTCCACCTGCGCAGTGACGGCTCAGCCAACACACCGATGGGCGACGGGACGCTGACCACGGAACCGCCGTCCGACGGGGAGCCGCCGGACAGCTACGTGTACGATCCCCGGGACCCGGTAATGACCCTCTACTCCCCGGTGGGACAGCAGGAGCCATACGACCAGCGGACCTTCGATGGCAGACAGGACATCTTGGTCTACCAGACGCAGCCCCTCCAGGAGCCTTTGGAGGTGACCGGCCCGATCACCGTGACGCTCTTCGCCGCGTCGTCCGCGCCGGACACCGATTGGGTCGTCAAGCTGCAGGACGTCTGGCCCAGCGGCTTCACGCAAGAGTTATGCCACGGCATCCTGCGGGCCCGGTACCGGGACAGCTACGAAAACCCGTCGTTGCTGCAACCCGGCGAGGTGTACGAGTTCACCATCACGGTGAACCCCGTGAGCAACGTGTTCCTGCCCGGCCACCGTATCCGCGTCGACATCACGAGTTCCGACTTCCCAAACTTCGACCGCAACCACAACACCGGCGGCAATGATTATTTCGAATCGGACCTGCAGCCAACGCAGCAGACCATCTTCCACGATGCCGCACGGCCGTCACGCATCACCCTGCCGATGATCCCCCGGTAACGGCCATGGGCCGGTTTGAAACCGGCCTCGGCTACAACAGTGGGACACCGACGGAACAACCCATCGTTCCTGTAGATGCGCGCTGTGTAGTCAGTTACCCGGACGTCGGTTGTCACGAGATAATTGAGCGAGGGGCGGTAAGACGGCGCGTCTTTGCCGGACCAAAGCGTGTTCCGAAAATTGTGAACCTGGCGCGCCGGCCGACCCCGATGACAGGGTGATAGCTGTCGCCGAAAACCCTTGACGGCCCGAAGATGGCTTCTCGCATCACAACTGTTTCAGCATGGACCGCCCACGGCCTGACCTGGGTTCCCGGGCTTTGGTGGTCATTGGTGACCATACTCAACGGTACGTTCGTCGAAAGGGATGGGCTGACTCTGGTGCCGGCGTTCTTGGTGCCTGTACTGTTGACTTACATTCCGTTGGCGACCATACATCTCGTCGAGCCGGGGCGGACCAAACGCAAAGTGCTCCTGTGGGGTCCCGCCGTGGCGCTCTTGGCATTCTGTTCTTTGTTTTACTTGTCCTTTGGCTTGGCGTACACACCCTCCGCGCTCGCGCTCCTTGTTGCAGCTATCGCCGACTCCAGGGTTCGAGCCGCCAGGTAGCACCCGCTCACCCTTCACGCACAACATCGCCCATGATCCGGTGGTAGCGGCCGAGGGTCGGTTTGAAACCGGCCCCTACAACGGCGCACACCACAAAAAGCCCGTTTATTCCGACCGACCCGTCATTCCCGTGGAAAGAGACCTTTGCAAAACCCCCTCTCCCAGCGGGAGAGGGTTGGGGTGAGGGAGATTCGCATATTGGGAGTAGGCCCTTGAATCCCCGATGCCCCGGTAAGTCAGGCGTTATGCAAAGGTCTCTGAAAACGGGAATCTACGCGCGTTGCCATCCCACCCCCACTCGACATCCTACGCCGTGTACGCGGCGTCCATCTCGAATGGGTATAGGGGCTTGCGGCGGCGGTGGTAGGTGAACGTCGTCATGTCGGCCGTCGTTACGCCGGGCGTGTTCACCAGGATGATCCGCGACGCTATAGGCTGGTACGCGGGCCGGGGCGAAACGACGCCCTTCGCCACTACTATCCTGTACCGCTCCGGCCAGATTCCGACCGAGTACATCTGTTCCCGTGAAGTGTTGCCGTCCCGCTTGCTCGTCAAAAGCAGTGTATGGCCGTCGGTGGTTTCCAGCACCGCCGACGTCCCTCCGTCGAAGAAACGGTACCCGCCATGGGTCGGCCGCGTGTCCTCGTACTTACCGTCCGACAGCCGCGTCACACGTCCCGCCACCGCCACAGGCTTGCCATGCAGGTCGTCCGTCTTTGCCCCGACCTTGAGACTCACTTCTTCGCCGACCCCTGCCTCGACACACCGCTGAACAGATTCCGGGTCGTACAGGCTCTGCAGACAGTTCCTCACCCCCATGCGCTGCGCCACTTCGAGGATGTGGGTGGAATCCGCAGACGAGCCGCCGCCGATGTTGTCGCCGACGTCCATGAGGACCACGGGGCCGGAGTCGGGATTGGCGTCAGCGTGGGACCCGGCCATCTCCAGCGCCTCGCGGATTGACGGCACGTGGATGTGCATCTCGGCCCGGCGTTCCCACGCGCGCTCCGCCATCCACACGGCCTTCTGCCGTGCGAGGTCGAGGTCGCCGTCGGCGATCGCCAGGAACGAGAGCCCCATCTCCTCCACGTCGGCGTATGGGTAACCCTCTGCAACCGAAGTCGAGATGATCCCGGGGGCCTCCTGCGCCTCCAGGGAGTCGGCGACGAGCGATTTCATCGGCTCCTCGCCGGTGAACTGCTTGACAATGTTTATGTACATGGGCGGCATTTCGAGCCACTGGACGGGCAAAATTTCGCCTTTGGCCGCCCGAAAGATGATCTCGGCGCATTCCCACGCCCGTTCCCGCGCGTCGAGGTGCGGGTTCGAGCGATATACAGTCACGGCCGTCGTTTCGCGCACCATCTCTTGCGAGACGTTGGCGTGCATGTCGACCGCGATCCCAACCGGCACATCCGGTCCCACGAGCTCGCGCACGCGCCGCGATACCTCGCCGTCCACGTCCGGAAACTCCTCTGAAACGGCCGCGCCGTGGTTCGCCAGCAGCACGCCGTCCCACGGTCCGTTTTCCCGCAGCATGTCGATCATCTCGCCCACGATGCGGTCGAACGCGTCCTTCGTGATTGTGCCAATCGGGCCGGTCCGCGCGTGGATGAGCGGCACACCCTCGAAACCGAGTTCTCGCGCCGCTTGCAAGAACCCTTCCGCGGTGGCTTCCGAGCCGCTGAACTGGTCCACGATCTCCTGGCCGCGCAGGATGCCCACCGCTTCGAAAGCTGCGTAGTCGGCCGGGACCGGTGAGAACGTGTTGGTCTCGTGTGATATGCCGAGGATCGCGAATCTCATTTCGTTCCCTCCCAGACCTGGCCGAACAGCCTCAACCAGTTGCCGCCAATCACCTTGCGGACCGTTTCATCGTCCACGCCCCGCTCGCTCAGCCCGGCGGGAATGTTTTCGAACTGCCTCGTGCCCTCCAGGCCGTGCAGGTGCCGGTACGGTTCGGGCGTATAGTGCACGTTCTCCGCCGGGATGGTGCCCTGCGTGGTGAACAGCCACTCGAAAAACTCATGCGGCTGTTCCTGGCAGAAGTCAGTACCCAGGGCCACGTGGTCCGGTCCCACCATGTCCAGCAGGTATTCGATTGCGTCGAGGTAGTCGTCGAGCGTCGAGTCGAATTGCCGTTCGAAGAACATCGGGAACGCGTTGGCCCCGATGACGCCTCCCTTGGCAACCAGGTTTCGAATGGCCTCGTCAGTCTTGTTGCGGGGGTGGTCAAACTGGGCGCGTGCGTTGGCGTGGGTGAACGCCACCGGCATCTCCGAATACTCAATAGTCTCCAGCACGGTCTGATCGCCCGTGTGGGACAGGTCGATGAGGATGCCGACGCGGTTCATCTCCCGTATGGCCGCCTGCCCGAACTTCGAGAGGCCGTCGTCCGTGCGTTCGTAGCAGCCGTTGCCCAGCAGGTTGCGTTCGTTGTACGTCAACTGGATGATGCGCACGCCGAGGCGGTGAAAGAGCGCCAGGCGGCCGATGTCGTTCTCGATGGGCGTGGCGTTCTGCCAGCCGAACATGACCCCGCAGCGGCCCTCTTCCTTGGCGGCGTAGATGTCGGACACCGAGTGGACCGGCCGGATGAACTCCTCGTACTCGTCGAACCAGCGCAGCCAGTTTGTGATATTGCCCATCGTCGACAGGAAGTCATCCCAGATCCCAATGGTGGCATTGATCGCCGTAACGCCGCCCAGCTGGAGATCCCTGTACACGGCCTCTCTGCCCCACTTTGAAGTGTCGAGGCCGTCGATGACAATCGAAGATCGGAATAGTTCGCTGATGTCGTCTGATTTCGCCATGTCCGTGTGACTTTCCCGCCGTTCCTGTTATACCTGACCGGCATACGCCCGATAATCCGCCAAAGGATACCGCCCCGGCTGACGCCTGTCGCGCCGATGGCGGAAAATAGGGTAGGCATTTCGGGACTACGGGAGTGCGTGCAAATTGCTTGCCAGGGCCAAGTTCAAGGTCGAAAACTGGGAAGAGGACCCGTTCGACCAGCAGGATTCCGGCCCCAGGCTGACCCGCGCGCACGTCCGCAAGTCGTTCAGCGGCGACCTTGTAGGCACGGGCAATCTCCTTTACCTGATGACTCACGCCAGCGAGACCGAGGCCACGTTCGTGGGTATCGAGCGCGTGGTGGGCAGCCTCGGCGGACGCTCCGGCAGTTTCGTGTTGCAGCACTCGGGGACGTTCGACGGACAGAAGGCGACCGCCGAGTGGGAAGTCCTTCAGGGATCGGGCACAGACGAACTGCAGGGGCTGACCGGCAGCGGGGGATTCTCGTCAGGCCCCGCCGAAGAGTACGAAATGACGCTTGAATACCAATTTGAGCCTGCTTCCGGCTGAGCGACCCCTGCTGCTTCAGCGAAAACGGTTATTCCCTATTGGAAAAGCAAGTCCGGGCGCACAAGTAGATCACGGGCACGTATCCCCAGGGCTTTGGCGTTCGCCCTCGACTCCAGGGCGATAGGATTGGGGCAACGCCGCAGCCGAACGCACCACTCCGTAGCCTTCGTTAAATCCTAATTCACTGCCCGGGAGAAGATAAGTGACCACCGAATCAGACATCGACGGTATCGATCTGGGCATCGAGCAACTTGAGGTCGATTGGCTGATCCTGGCTGATCACGCCGAGGTGATCGGCGGCAAGCTGTACATGAACGGCGGCGGCTGGAACCGGGTGGCGACCAAGGGCAGCTTCCCCGTCACGAAGTCGTTCTCGGTCGCGCTGGCCATCCGTGTTCCGTGGACCCTCACCAACCGCCCGCACAAGTTCGAGATCACAGTCCAGAACGACGACGCCACCGAGACTCTCGCCAGCATCGGGGGACAGATAGAGACGGGCAGGCCGGTCGGCATTCCGCCCGGGAGTTCCCAAATTTCGCAAATGGCCGCCAACTGGAACGTTACCTTCAGGGACCCAGGCGACTACGTCTGCTTCGTCAAGCTGAACGACATCGAACGGCGGCGGGTACCGTTCGCGGTTATTTCGATGCCTGATTCTCAGGCGAGGTAGCCGCTACTTGTCCGGCCTTGTAAGGGCCATCGAAGTGGAGGACTACCATGGCTAGCGAGAGAACGGAATTTTTGCCGGATCGCGCCATTCATCCGGGCGTGTACTTGGCGCAAGAGCTTGAGGCACGCGGTATGACTCAGACCGAGTTAAGTCGAAGAATGCAGCGGCCGGTCCAGGTCATCAACGAGATAGTCAGGGGCAAGAAGTCCATCTCTGCCGAGACCGCGCTCGGCCTCGAACGCGTGCTCGGCACATCCGCGCGCACGTGGATGAATCTCCAGTCGAACTATCAACTCGTGATGGCGAGGAAGGGCCAACGCGAAGAAACCGCCGTTCGCTGAAGGACTTTCAGGTCATTGAGTAAGTCAGGCGGTCGAATGATGATTAGTCAAAACACTCTGGACAACATCATCGAACGCATAGTCGATGTTGCACAGCCCGAAAAGATCATCCTCTTTGGGTCCGCGGCCAGTGGCAAACTGACCGGCAATAGCGATGTCGACCTACTCATCATCAGGGACGGGGCGGACTCGCTGCAGCTAATGGCCAAAATCTACGGTCGGCTTCATGGAGTGGGCGCTGCCGTTGACGCGATCGTTGTCTCCCCTGCGGATGTCGAGCGTTACAAGGACTCCCACGCATTGGTAATCAAGCCGGCCCTACAGCAGGGAACGGTGGTCTATGAGTCACCGTGAGTGGATGTATCTGTCAAATGACAGTCCGGCATCGTTGCGAAACGGATGTGTCCTTACCCCTGCTCCGCCAGGTAAAACGTAAACATCCGCGCCGCCTCAATCCGGCAATAAACCGCGTCCCTTCCCCACTCCAGCCACTCGTCCCCGTAGATTTCCCGGCAGACCTCCCGGAACCCCTCGGGTAACTCCGCTGGCGCGCCTTCGATATGTGCCGTGCCGTGGACGGTGACGGCAAGCTCCTCGCCGGCAACATGTGTCGCGCTCACCGCCGGGTTTCGCCGGATATGCCGGATGCGGAGGGCGGTGGGCGATGTGCCAAACCAGAATTCACCCCGATAGAAGATGCCGTCGACCGGGCCGACGATGGGCGCTCCACGCGAATTCACCGTGGCGAGCGCAAGGATCTTCATGCCGGTCAAGCGGGCCGCAACTTCAACGGCCGCCAACCGTCGATCAGGCGTGATGATGGAGCGAAGGTGGGGACCCGCTCTTTCGTACGACACGTCGAGAACGCTCTGAAGGCGCTGCAGGTCAGACTCTGTTTCGCGCATCTCGCTCCGGCGCCGCTTTTACCCGGCTATTCTTGTGCCTCTCGTACGAAAACATGAATCTCAGGCGATAATACGGCCAACATTCCACCCCTGACAGGCTCCCCGCAAACCCAACCCACCCAAAGGAACACCAACATGAAAATGTCTTACCCCGTTTTGGCCCACGAAGTGATCTCCACCGAAAACGGCATGGTCGCGGCGCAACACCCGCTCGGCGCGCAGGCCGGCGTGGAAGTCCTCCAGCGCGGCGGGAACGCCGTCGATGCTGCCATCGCCACCGCCTTCGCGATGGGGGTGCTCCAGCCGCTCATGAACGGCATCGGCGGAGGCGGCGTAATGGTCGTCCACCTCGACGGAGGCGGCGGTGGGACAGTCGACTACGGCATGCAGTCGCCGGGGCTTGCCCGGGGAGACATGTACGAGTTGGAGGACGAACTCGTGCCGGCCTCGGTCGAATCCATCCGGCTGTCGCGAAAATTTTCCTACCCTGCCGTCAAGAACAACGCCAACGTGGAGGGCTACACTTCCATCGGCGTACCGGGCACCGTCGCCGGCCTCGCCGCGGCCTTGGAAAAGTGGGGCACGATCGACCTCGACCAGGCCATCGCACCCGCAATCCCGCTGGCACAAGACGGGTTCGAAATGGGCCACCGCATGGTCCTGTGGCTCGTCGAAAGCCGCGCCCTCACGGCGCGGTTCCCGGAAACCGCCGGCATCTACTACCCCGGCGGCTGGCCACCCGCGCCCGGCGAACTGTGGGCCCAGAAGGACCACGCCGAGACGCTGCGCAAGATCGCGCATGGAGGCGTCGACGCCTTCTACAACGGCGACATCGCCGCAATGATCTGCGAAGACGTCGAGCGGAACGGCGGTTACCTGCGGGTGTCGGACTTCGAGCAGTACCGGCCAATCGTCTCCGAAACAGCGCTCGAGGGGTCGTACCGCGGCGTCGGCATCCGCGCCATGGATGGCCCCAACGCAGGTGTAACTCTCCTCGAAATACTCAACATCCTCGAACACTTCGATGGGCTAGGCAGCGGCGCCGACCCCGCACAGGCTCTTCACACGATGATCGAGGCCACCAAGATTGCCGGCGTCGACCGCTACACGTACCTCGGCGACCCGGCGATCACGGACTCCCCTGTAGACGCGTTCTCATCAAAAGGCTTTGCCGAAACGCGCTGGCCGGTCCTCGATCAGTCCAACGCTGGCGACTACGATCCAGGCGACCCCTGGCCATTCTCGAAACGGGCGCGGCCGGCCGACTTCCCCGCACCGGCCGGCGTGGCCATGGACGATGGCACGACCCACATCACCGTCGTCGACCGCAATCGAAACGCCGTCAGCCTCACCCAGACGAATCACGGCCACTCAGGCGTCGTCAACCCCGGCGTGGGCGTCATGATGAACAACGGCATGGGCTGGGGCTGCCCCATACCGGGGACCATCAACTCCCAGGCCCCACACGCGAGAGCGGTGAACAACATGACGCCGGTTGTGCTCCACGAGAACGGCCGGCTCAAGTTCGCGCTCGGCGGATCGGGCGGCAGGCGCATCTGGTCCGCACTCGTGCAGACCATCGTCAACTACGTGGATCGCGGCATGCCGCTGCAAGAGGCTTTACAGCAACCGCGGTTCCACACCGAGTCCGACGCGGTGATGATCGACGGGCGTATCGATGAGGCGGTACGGCAAGACCTCGCTGCGCGGGGCCATGAATTGTTCGAAGCGACGCCCCATTACACGTTTTCGCCATACTCCGAACCCAACGGCATCGCCCTCGACGGGGACGTGCTCAGGAGCGCCGTCTACCCGGTGGCAAAGCCCACTCACGCGGCGGGTTACTGATTCAGCCGGCCTGGTTTGACTGCCGTCCGCGGTAGACGTGCCAGCCAAAAAATACGAGCCCGCCGAATACGATCACGCTGAGCCAGCTAATCGACCGGTCGACGACCGTCAGCGACAGGGCGTTCGTGTCGTCGATGCCCACCACGATCAGCAGCCCGGTCAGGCCGCCTTCGACGAAACCGAACCCGCCGGGCGTGGGTATCGTCGTTAGCATGGCGTTAGCCAACGCGGCGAACATCACGATCCCAAACCCCACTTCGATGTCGAGACCCTGTGCCACGAAGTAGAAACGGCCGATCTCCAGCAGCCAGCCGGCAATGCCCAGCAAGATCTGTACCGGCAGGTCGCGGCCGCGAAAGCTCCGCAAGGTGCTCAGCTGGAACCTCTGTGAGAAGCGCCGCAACGTATGCGGCAACCGCAACGACAACACCCTCCAGTAAAGCCTCATGGCCAGCAGCAAGACCGCCATCGCAGCCGCCAGGGCCGCAGCGGCGATTATCACCACGCCGGGGACATCCACGTTGCCGGCCACCGTCACCCACGCGGCGGCCGCCAACACCATGCCCAGTACGACCACCATGTCCTGGATTCGCTCGGCCAGCACCGTCCCAAGGCTCGGCGCAAACCCCGCTCCTGACTCCCTCGACAACGCCCACCCGCGGTACGCGTCGCCCAGTCTGAAAAACGCAACGGAATTGGCGAACCAGCCCATGAGAATGATCACCCCGCACTTGAGGCCACCCGGGACCCTGGCGCTTGCGGACCGTTCCAACCCGGCCGTGCGGGATATGAGCCGCCAGCGGATCCCGCGAAACCAGAAGCTCAGGTAGTACAGGACGAGCGCGGCGGCGTACATGAGCGGGTCAACGGTCGACACGTTGTCCCACAACTCCCCCCAATCGACGTCGAATACTCGCCACAACGTGAGGAACAACAGGGCCCCGGCGGCCAGTGTCACCGCGAGCGTCGGAAGCGAAAATACGCCCCGTCGCAGCGCGGCGCCGTCCAACTGCCTTCCGGGCATGTTCCTCACGACCTGCTCACCGCCTCGGGCCGCGCGAGCGGGCGTTTGTGGGGCACGCCGGTCCGGCGCGGATAGCGGTCCGGCGACGGCGCAATCTTCAGCCAGTACACGAGCAGGTCCGGAGGCGCCGAGCCGGGCGAGTCCACGACCTGGTGAATGGCTGGGGCGGCGCCAAGTTCACCTGCCGCCCACTCCGATTCGACGATCTCCCGTTCGCCTGACAAGCCCTTGGCCGATATCACTGTCCCGCCCACCATGGCGAACGGCAGTGTGAGTTCGGCCAACTCCGGCAGCGCGGCCACCCCCCGGGACACGACGAGATCGAACTGCTCCCGGTAGCGCGGCAAGTGCGCCCCTTCCTCCGCCCTGGCGTTGATCACTTCCACGTCGGACAGCGACAGTTCCGCCACCGCGCGTTTCAAAAACGCACACTTCTTGCGTGAGCTGTCGAGCAACGCCAGTTGAATGCCCGGATACGCGATCTTCAAAACCATACCCGGGACCCCCGCGCCCGCCCCGACGTCCAGCACTCTGCGGCCGTCGAACCACCCGGCCGTGGACACGAATCCGCCAGGAGCGGGGTTAAGCAGGCGCAAAGACCTGATAACCAATTCTTCGCGTATCCGTTCGACGCCGCGCACGCCGGCAACGTTCAGCCGACCAGCAGTCTCCTCGATGAGGTCGCAGTACCTGCTGAACTGTCTTCTCCGCACTTCGTCGAAGGGCGCGCCGACACTTGTAAGGGCTTCTTGAAGGCCGTCCATCTTGTCCTTTATCGCCCGCGGTCGCCATCGCCGCGGGCGTGAGTTTCAAAGGGTACCCCGCCGCGGCACTTGGTGGTGTGTAACGGCCGATACGCTTTTCACATCGCGTCGCGATAATTGACCGGTACCCGGGCGGGTGATAGTTTCCGGGGCCATAGCCAGCTATGCCGGGCCCGATCGCCACCACGGTCGCTCAACATTCCCGGAGGACATCGAGCCGGATGCGAATCGCCGTATGCGTTAAACAGGTCCCCGACCCAGACATCCCCCAATCGCAGTTCAAAGTGGATGCGGAGTCCCTGAGCGTCGTCCCGCCGTCAGGAGTGCCGCCTGTCGTCAATGGATTCGACCTGAACGCCGCCGAGGCAGCCATCCAACTGGCGGAGTCGGACCCGTCAACCGACAGCGAAGTTACGATCATCTCGGCAGGGCACGGCTTCGCGTTGGACGTAATGAAAAAGCCGCTCGCCATGGGCGCGCATCGGCTGTTGCTCATCGAGGACCCGTCACTTGCCGCGGCATCGGCGGCCGGTACAGTGCGCGTTCTCTTCGCGGCGATCAAAAAGACGGGTCCATATGACCTCATCCTGTGCGGCAGGCAGGCGTCCGACTGGGACCAGGGGCACGTGCCGATGGGCCTTGCTGAAGCCCTCGGGACACCCTGCATAACCGTGGCGCGGGGCATGGCGAAAGCGGGCGGAGGCGTGCTGCGGGTCGACCGCGCCCTCGAAGACGGCTACCAGGCGGTCGAGACCACCCTGCCGGCGGTTGTAACTGTAACCAACGAGTTCGGAGAGCCGCGTTATCCCACCCTGCGGGGCATAATGGCGGCGACCAGGACCCAGCCGGTCACCTTATCGCTGGCCGAAATCGGCATCGAATCGGCCGATTTGACGTCCTCCCTCCAAATGACACGCCTGTACGAGCCGGAGCGCGGCGGAGAGTGCGAGATTATCGAAGGCGAAGACGCGGCGGATGCCGGCAGGCGACTGGCCATCAGGCTCAGGGCGGAGCAGTTGATCTGACATGCCGAAGGTCCTGATCTGCGCCGAGATCGAAAACGGTGCGGTGTCCCCAGCTTCGCGTGAGCTTCTCACGGCGGCGATGACCGCGTTGCCGGACCACCGGCGGCAAATCGCGTTCGTCGGCGATGATCTGTCGGGCATCCAGGGAAGTGCCGGGGATCTGCCGGCCCACCAAGTCTTTCTGGTCGAACACCCGCGGCTGTCAAGCGGCGACGCCGGGGTGTTCGATGCGCCTGTCGCGGCCCTGCACAGCCTGTGTAAACAGGAGTCGCCGGATATCGTCCTGGTTGCGCGAACCGACTACGGGGCCAACGTCGGCACCCGGCTCGCCTTCCGGCTCGGCGTCACCCCGGCCCACGATTGCATGGACATCGCCATCGATACGGGTACGGAGCGGCTGAACGTCACGCGCCCCGTGCACGGCGGGAACGCGATAGCGGTCTACGAGTTTGTCGATGACGGTCCGCACGTGGTGATCGTCCGGCCCGGATCGTTCGACGCGGTCGAGGCCCACGGCGGTTCGCCGGAGGTTGTACATCACGATGTCTCCGACGCGATTCCCGAATCAAGGGCCCGCCTGGTGGACACCGTCAAGGTGGTGGCCGAAGGAGTGCCGTTGCAGGACGCAGATATCGTCATCAGCGGCGGCCGGGGGCTGGGAGGGCCCGAGGCGTTCGGGCAAATTCAAGAGTTGGCGGACCTCCTCGGCGCCGCAGTCGGAGCCTCACGTGCCGCCTGCGATGCCGGATGGACGGACCACGAACGACAGGTGGGGCTGACCGGCAAGACTGTCACTCCCGCGCTCTATATCGCAATCGGAATTTCGGGCGCCAGCCAACACATGGCCGGCTGTACAGGGTCCCGAAACATAGTCGCGATCAACAATGATCCAGAAGCCAACATATTTCGCGACGCACGCTACGGAGTCGTGGCCGACTGGAGGCAGGCGCTGCCCGCCTTTATCGCCACGGTGAGGGACCTGCAAGCCGGCTGACCAGATAGACTTATACCGGTACACCTGCAATCAATCCCGCGGAGAGGAACCAAGTGGACGGAAATTTTGGACTTGACCTCGACACTGTTATTCATCACGTCGAGAACGCGGAAACATTCTCGATCTTCTTCCCGATTCTCAGGAGGGCACTCGTGGTCGACCTCCGAGAAGCGCCCGGCCAGGGTCCGTTGATCCGCGTAATGCCCATGGCGCGTTCCGCCGCCGACCGCATTCGCAGCCTCAAGCGCCAGAGGCCGCAACTGCCAAGGCCGACGGAAGTGATAGCGATCCCGTGGGCTACCTACGTCGAAAACGTGGTCTCATCGGGCGTGTGGGACCGCCTGCTCCGAAGGCTGGAGTCCAGCCACCAGGAAGGCGCGATTCGGACCGCCAACGCTTGCCTCGAGGACCTTCGCCGTTACGAGCGCCACGAAATAGGCGCGCTCATCCGCGGAGACCAGTACCAGACGATCTGGGCCCGCAAATCCTGACCCCCGCGTCCCTGGCAGACGCGCAGAATCGGCTCCCGCGAACTATCGCGCGCAGTAGCCGCCCGCTCAATTGTCCTCGGCGGCCACAGTCTCTATCACCCGATCGGCGTCCTGCGGCGGGACCGGTTCGTAGTGGTCGAACTCGGTGGAGAATATGCCCTGCGCCTGCGTCAGTGAGCGCAGGTCGGCGGCGTACCGCAGCATCATGGATGCCGGCACCTCAGCCGAAATTTCCGTAAATCCAACGCCCCGCGGCTCCATGCCGCTTATGCGCGCGCGACGGGTATTCAGGTCGCCCATCACGTCCCCGACGGCGTCGTCCGGGACGAGGATATTGGCCCTGACGATCGGTTCCAGCAACCGCGGCCGCGCGTCCCTCACTCCTTGGCGAAATCCCATGCTCCCGGCGATTTCAAACGCCGTCCCCGACGAGTCAACGGAGTGCGAACTGCCGTCCAGGAGAACGACTGAGGCGTCCACGACGGGGAACCCGGCCAACACGCCGGCGGCCGCAGCCGAGCGGACACCCTTCTCCACCGATGGGATGTACTCCCTCGGCACATTGCCGCCCACCACCTTGCTGTCGAACGTGATGCCCTGGCCGGACGGCAGCGGGGAGATCTCCATGACCACGTGCCCGAACTGCCCGGCGCCACCGGTCTGTTTCTTGTGCCGGTACTCGGTAGTCGTCCCGGTCGAGACCGTCTCGCGGTACGCAATCTTCGGAAGACTCGTGTTCAGTTCCACGTCGAACTTGCGGTGTATCCGCTCAATCGCCATTTGCACGTGTATGTCACCCAGACCGCTGAGAACGGTCTGCGAGGTGTCGATGTTTCGTTCCACGACGAGAGTCGGGTCTTCCTCCGAAATGCGTTGAAGCGCCGGACCCATCTTGTCGAGGTCGGCCTGTGAATTGGGCGAAACGGCCAGCGAGAAGATCGGCCTTGGGAGTTCCACTCCCTCCAGGGTTACCGGCTCGTTTCGGTCGCCAAGCGTGTCGAACGTCCTGGTCTCCGACAGCTTTGCCACAACCCCTATGTCGCCCGTGGGCAGTGAATCGACCGGAACGGTCTCTTTGCCGGCCGGCTGGTACACCTGGCCCAGGCGTTCGTTGGTACCGCGATTGCAGTTCCACAATTGGTCCTGCCCTTCCAGCGGCGCGCCGTATATGCGGAAGAAAGACAACTTGCCGACGAATGGGTCGGCGGTGGTCTTGAACACAAGGCAGGCATTGGCGCCGTCAGCTACGTCTGGCGGCGATTCGGAATCGGCGGGTGAGGGGAAGAAGCCGACGACGGCATCCAGCAACTCTGAAGTGCCGATATTCGAAGACGCGGAGGCCGCAAATACCGGGACGATGTCGCCCGACATGAAGCCCGCCTTGAGCCCTTCAGACAATTCTTCCTTCGATAGCTCTTCGCCCTCCAGGTACTTCTCCGCAAGGTCGTCGTCGGTCTCGGCGATGGCCTCGACCAGTTTCTCGTGGGCGTCGGGGTCCGCGTCGGGGTCGTCGAGCAGTGAAGTGACACCCTTTAACGCCGCCGCCTCTCCGTCGGGGACCTGGGCTGGCACGCACTTGCGCCCCCACAGTTCCGTCAATTCTTCAACGATCTCTTCGAACGAAGTATTCTCCCTGTCGAGCTTGTTTACGATGATGGCCCGCGGGAGTTTGAACTCGTCACATAGCTGCCACGCCTGCCGCGCCCCGACCTCTATGCCGGCCGCGGCCGAGATCACCATCGCAGCCGCATCGGAAACCCTCAACGCAGACATCATTTCGCCCCGGAAATCGGGGTAGCCTGGGGTGTCCAGGACGTTGATCCTGTGGCCCTTCCAATCGCAGGGCAGGACGGCGGTCTGGATACTGGAGCCGCGCTGCTGCTCTTCAGGTTCGTAGTCGGACAGGCTCGTCTGATCGTCCACGCGACCCTGGCGGTTCGTGCCGCCTGCCGTGAAGTAAAGCGCGTCCGCCAGTGTGGTCTTCCCAGCGCCGTTGTGCGCAACGAGCGAGATGTTGCGTATCTGTCCAGTCCCGTAATTGGCCAAAGGGTCCCTCCCTCAGCAATGAGATTTCAATAGGCGGATGATAACAAGTGAACGGTCCAATGGACGCTCGCAGGGACCGCCTGGAGCGGTCTCAGTTTCCAACCATGGCCAGTAGTCTCGACGCCATCGACGGATGAGACGTTCCGAGCGCCGCGGTCAACGTGCGACGAAGTTGTTCCAGGAACTGCGGATCGGTCTCACCGGCCTCGATTTCGAACCGCACCCGCTCCACCCCTTTCCGGAAGTGACCTTCGAGCCAATCGTTCCCGCGCAACCGCGCCAATTCCACCAGGAAACGCGCGTCGAGTTCAGGGTCCACTCCCACCACGCCTCCCCATTCGCTCCAGTACGCATCGAACGCCAAAGTCATGAGCGTACGTTGGGCGATGTTCTCGACACTCTGGTTCTCCATCTCGACGAGGAGGGCCGCAGCCACTTCAGGATCGAGGGCGATCAGCTCGTGCAACAGCCCATCCGGAGTCTCACGCGGTCCCGGTACTGCCGCCAGCAACCCGGCGGCGAGGCGAGGCTCGCGGCGCATCATGTCGAGGGACCCATCCGTCCGCCTGTGGATCCACGGCCGCAAACGCATGTCGGAGACACCGAGTGCGGCAATGGCGGCTGCGGGATCGGCAGCGCCGAGCGACTCGATCACGTCGTACACCGCATCGTCGTACGGCCGGTCAATGGCGAAGTTGCCGGACGAGTTTTCCTTCAACAGCCGCGCGCCGGACGCGATCGCTTCAGCGGACGCGCCGCTGGTGACGCCAACGGCCGCCAGCAGCCTTTCCGGCTCAACCTCCGGCCCCCTCGCCTGGTCCGGTTTGACCTCCAGGATTCTCAGAAACGCCGCGTCGGACAGCAGCGGAATAATGCTCTTCGCAACTTCCCGGTCCGTGTCCCTGATCAGGAGGATCGCCAGGTTTAGCCCGCTCCGCAATTGGTCGTCGGAATAGCTATTCAGGTACGCTTCCAGGATCGTCGCTCCCTCCACCGGGCTCCTCCGGGCGGCGGCCACTATCACTTCGATATTCCGAGCGACTTCGGCCAATTCCCTTGCCCGCGCGCTGATCGCCCTGTCTATAACGTCAGTTCCGGTTTGATCGGCAAAAAGTTGCACGATAGCGCGCGGTTTCAGAAGTACCGCGAATTCGCGGATCGTCGGTTCCTGCAGCCGTGCGGCAACTGTCTCAACCTGCTTTTCCGGCGATTCGCCGTCCAGCCCAATAGAGAAGTCGAACGCATCCGCAAGTTCGCGGGCAGCGGCTGAAGAGTGGTCCCCCAAAACTTCGGGGTACAGCCCGTGCAGTCGTTTCTTGTCCGCGAGGTAGCCTCTCCAGAACGAGAACCCCCTGTTCACATTGGCGGCATCGTAGACGGCCGAACTGCTTTGCTTGATGAGATCGAACTGTTCGGCGAAGTCCAGCAGGCGTTGCCGTTCCTCCGCCTGGAACGCGCTGACCACGTGAGGGTCAAGCGAGGCCGACTGCAGCTCCGGCACGTCTTCGTACAGGTCGTTCGGGAGGTGTTGGAGTCCGAACACCTCCCTGGCGATGCGGCGCTCCTCTTCGGGCAGGCCGCGGAACCATCCGATCGCCGACGGCCAGTCGACAACCTGTCCGGGCGCCACTCCCTCAGGTGCCAGGAACGGCGAGAAGTACTTTCGCAACACCGGGGGAATCAGCAGCAGATTGCCGCCCGTCACGTTGACCAGGTCCGCCTCCGAAAAGTGCTGCAGGTCCGGGTAATCTCCGTGGGAGAGGTTGGGCATGTTGCGGAATCGGTCTCTTAGAGGCTCGAACGAGTCCGGCGGCTGGCGCAGAAACCACTCGACGTCGGCATGGAACTGTGACAACGCCCCGGAAATCTCTCCATCCGCCCGGTCCCACGTCAGGTCCGGCCTGCCCTCGACCGGGAACGCGCCCCACCACGAGTGACCCAGTTCGTGCAGCACAATCCGCGGGTTGGCTTCACCTGCGCCCGCCCATCCTGCCGCGCCGTGGCTCCCGTACCACGCGGGCCGACCGAACATCTGGCGAAAGTCGTACCCGTCCATCCACTCGCGGCCCGCATCCGTAAAACTCCATATAGCCTGTGTCGCCGCGATCCTGTCGCGCGTCCACGCGTTGCGTGAAATGCCCTCCAGCGGAGGCTCTGAATTCGGCGATGTCGGAGCTGTTGGCAGTGGGGTCGGCGCCAGGACGCTCAACTGGTGCGTTGAAGCCGCTGTCGGAACGGCGGTGGCAACGGATGGAGTACTTGCGGGGGTTGCGGGACGGCGTGTGGAATGCATGGTCGGAAGCGCAACTACTGGAGGGCGCGTGGGAGTCGGGGTCGGCGCCGCCGTAGCGGCAAAGGCTGTAGAGCGGGGCGTGGGTACTGCCGCAGTTGCGGTTGGGGACGGCAATTCGTCGGACCCGGCCGGGACCGGGGCGGCCACCACAGTTGGGGCGGCAGACAGAGCGTCCTGCTCCCCAGCGCGTTCGCATGCGAACACCAGCATCAAGGCAGCGGCCAACGCCGCTAGGGACAACAGGCGATGTATGGACGTGCGTGATCGCATACTCATGTTCGAGGGTATACGTTTACAGTTCAGCCGTAGTTGCGCATAGAAGATATAAACCAGCACGGGATTCCGTCGTCCAAAGCTGAAATATGCAACACATCAACACCGGCGCCGCCACGGCCGGGAACCTGATCACATCACCTTTGATGGCGATCACTCGCGCCAGGATGCCGCGGGTGCGCAAACGGCGATGTGCGCTCCTCGTGGTTTGCACGCTGCTGTTCTTGGGCGGGGTCCTCCTGTCCCGCGGAGACGGGGATGGACACTCCGCGGCCCAGCAACATGCAGCCGGATGGCTTTTCGATCTCATCGTCTGGGAAGTCGACAACTTCCCGGACAAGTGGCTGCACCTCGCATATTCGTGGATGCCGTGGACCGACACGCGGGAAGCCGACCGCCGGGCCCAGTTCGAGCGATATCAAGAACTGACGGTTGAACTGTCGGAAGTGCGAGATGAGTTGGACCGCGCCTCGTCCGCCGCTCCGCCTGACCCCACAGCGATAACGGAACTCCAGGCCCGGTTCGACCGGCTATCGGCGGAGAGCGCCGGTCTGAGGGACGGGGTCGAAGAGTACCTCGAATCGGCCCTCAGCGAACAGGTGGCGGCGCAGGACCTGGACACCGTCGGCGGGATGATCTGGCCGCCAGTTGACTTCCGGCTCGATCAGTCCCCGAGCCTGCTCGTCATGTCTCCCAGAGACCGTATTGAAAGGATAGAGAACTACCTGATCAAACCCGACATACCGCCCAAGGAAGCGGACAGCATCGAGCAGGCCATCCTGGAAGGCCAGGATGTCTCGGCCATCATCGTGCGGACCGGCGGGCTCGGCAGCTACCCCGCAACCGTTACGCCGCGGGGCGATCCACTGCGCCTCCTTGAGGTCGCGGGCCACGAGTGGATTCATAACTACCTGTTCTTCAAGCCCCTCGGAATCAATTTCTTCGACAGCCCGGAGATGGTTACGCTGAATGAGACGGTGGCAGACATGGCCGGCAGGGAACTGGGCAGGATGGCCTACGCGGCGCTTACCGGTGAGGAGGTGGAAATCCTCGTACCCCCTCGCGACCTGGAGTCCAACGGGCAACGCGCTGAAACCGAATTCGACTTCCACCGTTTCATGCGGGAGACGCGACTGCGGACGGACGAACTGCTGGCCGAAGGAAAGATCGAAGAGGCCGAGCGGTACATGGAGGCGAGGCGAATCGAACTCCAGGACCACCGCATCTACCTCCGGAAGATAAATCAGGCGTACTTTGCGTTTACCGGCAGCTACGGCGAGAGCGGTGCGTCGGTCAGTCCCGTGGCGTCACAGTTGTGGGACCTGAGAATGCAGGTCGGCAGCGTCGGCGAGTTCGTCAAGACGGTGGCCGGGGTCTCTTCACCGGAGGAGTTCAACCACCTGATCGAAAACCTCCCGGCGCCGCCGCAATGACTTGCCCGCCTCGTGCTTCCGCCCGGCAGTTGGCGGCCATTCTCTCCGCTATACTCGCGTTGTCGCCGTGAACGAAAGTCGCGGCCAGGCAAAACAAAAAAGCTACCTTCGACGCAAGTCAGTGAATATATGAACGCGCCCACAGCGCGGGAGGAATGATGCCCGTTACCGAAGAGCAAGGGGGCGTGGCCGAACACCATATGTACCGGCCGCCCCAGCAACAGGAACCCCAGGTAACGCTGGATGACATCCTCGGTCGTCTCAAGGCCGGGATGCCGCGTATACCCGGCCTTGGCGGCGGCGGTGCGTCGCTCATAGTCCTCCTATTCATTGCGATCATCGCCGTCATCTGGGGCGCGACCGGAATCTACACCGTCGGGCCTGACCAGGAAGGCGCGCTCCGCCTGTTCGGCCGATACACAGGCGTCGCGGAAGAGGGCCTGCACTGGTGGTGGCCTGCGCCGATAGGCACCAGGAACGTCGTTGCAGTCACTACTACTCGCCGCATGGAATTGGGCTTCCGGAGCGGAGGTGAAGGCCTGAACATTACCCAGCCCGTTCCGGTCGAATCATTGATGATCACCGGCGACGAAAACATCGTCGATGTCCAGATGGTCGTTCAGTACAGGATCGGCAACCTTCAGCATTTCCTGTTTGAAGTGGACGATCCCGGAGATGCCGACCGCGGTGTTCCACAGGGCAGTCCGGAGGGCCGGACCCTGAGGGACATCGCCGAAACCGCCGTCAGGCAGGTGGTCGGCGCCAGGCCGATCGACGATGTCCTTACGACTCAACGTGAACAGATCCAGACCGACATCCTGGAAACGATGCGCCGCCTGAACAACTTCTACCAGACGGGCATCACGATCCAACAGGTCCTGCTCCAGAACGTAAACCCGCCGGCTGAAGTCCAGGACGCGTTCGAGGACGTCGTGAGAGCCCAGGAGGACCGCGACAGGGTGATCAACCTTGCCGAGGCCTACGAAGCGGACCGGATACCGAAGGCCGTCGGTGCAGCTGCGCAGATCACTGAAGAAGCACAGGGTTTCAAGGACGGACGCATCGCAAGGGCGAGGGGTGAGGCGGACGGGTTCAACGCCATCCTGCTTGGTTACCAGGACTCGCCTGAAGTGACAAGACGCCGTCTATACCTCGAGGCGATGGAGCAGATTCTTCCCGGCATCAAGAAGTTCGTGCTCTCCGACCAGGGCGTACTGCCCTTCCTGCCGCTGGATGGGTCTACTGCGCCATCCGGCCCGGCTGCAGCCGGCGAGTCGGCAGGAGGTCAGCCATGAGAGCCTTACTCGTCCTCGTGGTCCTGATCATCGCAGGACTCATTGTAATTCCGCAGACCTTCTTCACCGTCGACGAAACACAACTGGCGATTGTCACCAGGTTCGGCGCATTCCAGCGTGACCACGATAGGCCCGGACTGTACGTCAAGACACCGTTCGTGGAGGCGGTGACGAAGTTCGACTCGCGGCTGTTGCGCGTAGACGCGCCCTCCGCTTCACTACTGACGCGGGACAAGAAAAACCTGGTCATCGACGCATACGCCAGGTACAAGATCATCGATCCCCTGCTGTTCTTCCAATCACTCCGCAGCGAACTCCAGGCTGAGGCCCGCGTTGGCGACATCGTCGCATCGCGGTTGCGCAGAGAGGTGGCGCTCGACCTCCAGGAAGAGGTTATCTCCGAGACGCGCGAACAGGTCATGGCACGCGTAACGGAAGCGAGCAACCGTGACGAGATTGAAGTCAGGGGCCTCGCCGAACTGCCCGGGGGGCTCGACAACCCCGAAGTCACTATCGAAGTGACCGAAATAAGGGGACCGGATGAGGACCCGGCAAGAGGCCGGCCTCCAACGCTCGAAGAGCTCGCAACCCTGAGGCGGGACCCGACAAATCTCGAAGGATTCGAGGTCAGGTACTTCCTCCCGGTCACCAGCACCCTGGGGATTGACATCGTGGACGTGCGAATCAAGCGCGCCGACTTCCCGCCGGACGTCGCCACCTCAGTCTTTGCACGCATGGAGGCAGAGCGGGAACGCATAGCCAGTGGACTGCGCGCCGCAGGAGCCGAGCGGGACGCAATTATTCGCGCCGACGTGGACAAGCGGGTCAACGTCATCCTCGAGTCTGCACAGGGTGAAGCCGCCCTTCTGCGCGGCGAAGCGGAACAGGAAGCGATCAACATTCTGGCGGAGGCCCTTGAGAAGGACCCAGAGTTCTACGACTTCCGGCGTTCGCTCGAGGCCTACATAAACTCTTTCGACGGTCAGACCACCATAGTCCTGGACCCCGAAAGCGACCTCCTGAAGTACCTGCAAGACCCGTCAGGCGAAGACGACCAATAGGTTAGACCGCGCCGCCCCCGCACGGAATGGGGGGCGGCAGTTCTCCGCGCGAGACCTCATCCCAGGGGCGGGTTTCAAACCCGCCCGCGGTATTGACCGTTACCTGTTTTCGAACGCTGTGGCGATACCCGGCTCACCCTGCGGGATTGCGCCGTTCGCGAAACCCCAATAACATATCCCCACATCGTCGTCACGATCGATGCCGTAGCCCAAACTGGGTCGCACCCGACCCGAGGACTAACGACATGGCGCTCGTAACACTCGATGGGCATATAGGTGCTGGCGCTCCGGAAGTCGGGCGCCGCATTGCCCGCAAGTTCGACTTCACTTACGTTGACCGCTTGTTACTGCCCGGCCTGGTCCGGGCGCCGGTCGTCGCGACCAGCGCTGACGATCCACCGCCGCGATTTTCAGACAGGGTCTGGGCTGCTGTGGAGCGGGCCATAAACGGGTTTGCGCTCGGCAACGCCGCCGGCGACCCATACTTCTCGATGTCCGAGCCGGACTTCTTCCCGCTCACCTGGGACGTCTCACCATCCGGGCCGCGCATCAAGGTCGCTGAGATACACGCCGCCGATCCGGCAGAACTCGCCGAAACGCGGTTGCTCACGCTCGCAGAAAAGGGCAAGGCGGTCCTGGTACACCGCGCCGGCTGCCTGGAGGCGCGCAACGCGCCGTCTTCTCTCAGGATCGGCCTCTTCGCGCCGTGGGAAGACAGGGTGAAGCGGATTATGGCCCGTGAAGGCATCAGCCGGTCGTCCATCGCCGAACGAGTAATACGCGAACGGCAAGACGCCCAGATCGACTATTTCGGCCGGTTCCACGGCGCCCATCCCGACGACGAGTCCCTGTACGACATCTGCATCGACACCGGCAGCGAGCACCTAGACGCCAGCGCACGCCGCGTTGCCCGCGAGGTCCACAGCATGCTCTCCGGCCAGCTTGCCGCCGACGGCTCACCGGCCTGAACCGCTTTACGCGCGTATTGGCGCGATACAGTCAGCCCCAATCTGCGAACTGTCATTGCTATGAAAATAGCGTGGCCAACACCCATCGTCTTGCCGGCGAAAGCCGGTACCCACGGTGGGGAGCGGAGGTGGGTACGCTCGACATGCACAACCCCAAATCGGCAGGCACCACCCCATTTTCATCATCTCGTGTGGCCTCAACAAGGCCATAGTGATTCCGAGCGCAGCCGAGGAATCTGAGGCGCTCATCCCCCAACCACTCCCTTACCCAGCAATCTAACGTGGATACAAAGGGGCGAAAGGCGCGGCAACGGACGCAACGCCATTTCGTAACCCGTCAGGGCTTTATTCGACGCCCTTAAGCGAGGTTCGCCCGTTCATGCGGCCGTATGTTTTCGATCTGCTCCAACTCAGCGCGTTCGGCGTGGTACAGGTCCCACCGGAGTTGCAGGTTCATCCAGAAGTCAGGCGACGTGCCGAGGTACCTGGAAAGCCGTAATGCTGTGCTGGGAGTGACCCCGCGCCTACCGCGGACGACCTCGTTGACGCGCTGAAAGGGGACGTGGATCCCATTGGCAAGATCGCGCTGGGTCATGCCAAGCGGAAGCAGGAACTCCTCCCGCAACATCTCTCCCGGGTGGGTCGGCGCCCGGTCGGTGGGGATACGCACCATGCCTGGTCTCCTTGTCAGTGATAGTCGGTTATCTCGACTTCGGCGGGACCTCCGTCGGTCCAAACGAAGCAAATACGAACCTGTCGTTGATACTAGCGCTGTGTCGTCCGCCTGGGCCTCCAAACAGCCATTCCCATCAAAACAACCTTGGACAACGTGCCCACCTCCGCACTCGCCAATCCTCGTAGGGGCGGGTTTCAAACCCATCCGTGGCTCCCCGCGCTCGCCTTACACGGCTACCCGATCTCTCGAGCCGCACACCACACATTGAACAAACCACCGGCTTGTTAAGCGCGTACCAGTCCAACTATCCTCGCAAACGCTCACCTCTACCAGGAGACATTTGCGTGGCAGAAGAGACCTATTCCGGCGTCCGGCCAATGGCCGTCAGCGCGGAGGGCATCAGCTTCGTCAAGAACATCATGGCGCCCACGCGCGACGGCACGAAGCTGGCGATGGACATCCACTTGCCGGACGGGGAAGGTCCGTGGCCCGTGATCCTCACCTACATCCCGTACCGCAAGGACGACCAGGCGCCGCTCGCCGGGATGCAACATCACTGGGCACAGCACGGTTACGTGGGCGCCCGCGTCGACTGCCGCGGCACCGGCTCGAGCGAAGGCTCGAACGACGATGAATACCGACCCGTGGAACAGCGCGACGGTTTCGACGTTGTCGAATGGATTGCCGCTCAGGACTGGTGTGACGGCAAGGTCGCCATGACCGGCGGATCGTACGGCGGTTTCTCCAGCGTGCAGGTCGCGGCTCTCGCGCCCCCTCACCTCGTGACGATCATCCCCTGGAACAACTCCGACGACAGGTACACGGACGACTGCCACTACCGCGGCGGAGCCCTGCGCTGCTACTACGACATAGGCGCGTATGGCAGCGCGATGAACGGCATGAATGCCATGCCTCCCTACCCCGAATACAGCGGTGAACGTTGGGCGGAGCTATGGGAGCAACGCCTGGAGCAGAACGAACCGTACCTCCTCACCTGGCTGGCCAACCAGGCTGATGGCGAGTACTGGCGTGCCGGCAGCATCCGGTACAGCTACCCCGAGATCAAGGCCTCGGCGTTGCACATCGGCGGATGGCGAGACGGCTACTGCAACGGGCCGCTCAGGACGTACCAGCACACTACCGCGCCCAGCAAGGTGCTCATCGGCCCCTGGAACCACTCCGGCCCCGATTGCGAAACACCCGGTCCGTCGCTGGCACGCGAGCATCTCACCGTGCGCTGGTGCGACTACTGGCTCAAGGGGATCGACAACGGCGTCATGGACGAGCCGGATATCAACGTCTACGTCCAGGCGTTCGACACGCCGGACCCCTACCGCACGCACACTTCCGGTTACTGGCGGACCGAGCCGACGTTCCCAATTCCCGGCGGTCGAACGCATCGGCTCAACCTCGGCCGGGAACTTACGCCGGACAGCCCGGACATGTCCCGCGACGGCTACGAGGAGTACGAATACCGGCCGTCAGTGGGCATAGCCGGCGGCCTGTGGAGCGCGGGCGTGCCCTACAGCCTGCCGAGCGACCAGCGCGTGGACGAAATTTACTCGGTGAACTACACCTCCGAGCCGTTGGACGAGCCGCTGGAGATCATTGGCATGAGCAAGGCTGTGGTCCACGTCAGCTCCACGGCGCCCGTCATGGCGTTCGTGGCCCGGCTCTCGGACGTCGCGCCGGACGGCGCCAGTGCGCAGGTCTCGATAGGCGTGCTGAACGGGACGCGCCGCAACTCGCTCACCGACCCGGAACCGATGGCGCCGGGCGAGGTCTACGAATTGCACGTGGACCTGGACGCCACGGCCTGGAGATTCAAGCGCGGGCACAGGATCAGGCTATCTATCAGCAGCGCAGACTTTCCGAACCTATGGCCGACCCCGTACCTCGGCACGAACCGCATCTACCGGGCCAGTGGACGCCAGTCGTACCTGGAATTGCCGGTCGTACCAACGCGGGCAGCCCCTGCAGAGACCCTTGCAAAACCCCCTCTCCCAGCGGGAGAGGGTTGGGGTGAGGGAGAATCGCGAATTGGCAGTAGGCCCTTGAAACCCTCCTCCCCTCATAAGTCTGGGGTTACGCAAAGGTCTCCCGCAGGGGAGTTACCGCCCGACGAAATGGAGTACGAGCCTTCCGCCAATCCGGTCCGGTACCCGGAAGTATCACCCCGCGAGGTCCCCTGGGAGATCGCACGGGACCTGATGAGGGACCGCACCGGTCTCCGGCTGTACCGCGTCGACGAGAGCAGGGCCAGCGCCGACATGACCGTCAAGCTGGAGTCGAGGCTGGAAGTTTGGGCGAATAATCGCGACCCCGCGGAAACCACGGCTATTGGCAAGCATCTCAGGACCATCACACGCACCGACGGCGTGACCAACATCGACACCTCCGCAAACGTCCGCAGCACTGAGGACGCCTTTCACGTCGCCATAGACCTGGACGTTCGCATCAACGGACTGCTCCACCACCAACGCCGCTGGGTCAAGTCGTTCAAGAGGGAATTGCTCTAAAGAAGCCCGGCCAGCCCCACACCGACTTACCGGCGAAAGAACGTCATCCCGCACCCCTATGCGGGACCGGTACCCATGGTGGGGGGTGAAGGTGGGCCCGCGCAACATCTTCTGAACCCGCTCAGTCTGTGAAAACAACTCGTAGGGGCGTTGGGACGTGGGCGCCCGTGGGGCGTGGCGCGGCTACTACTGACTCGACCTCACTGGCTGACCACAGACCTGTACTGCACGGTCACCTTCTCCAGCCGCTTAAGATCAGGTGTCGGCAGCCGTCCCTCGAATGGCTGGAAGGTCTTTCTTGGCGTTAGTTCCATCGAAGGGTCGGAAAGGTCCTCGGTGTAGAACCGCGAAGACGGGAAGAGGTCGCCGGGGTAGGTGAAGTTCGGAAGCGTGGCCACTTCAACGCACAGCGCGCCTCCGAGGGCGCTCTCCAACATGCCGCCGATCCAAACCGGTATTCCCGCGTCCCGGCACAGGTCGTGGATGGCCTTCGAGTTAGCCAGGCCGCCCACGCGCCCCGGCTTGATATTCATGTATTCACAGGCGCCAACCCTTATCGCTTGCTCGGCGGCTTCTACACTGACGATCGATTCGTCGAGGCAGACCGGCGTTTGTATCCGCCTGGCAAGCTCGGCGTGGTCCAGTACATCCGCGTAGTGCAGCGGCTGCTCGATGAAGGCCAGTCCCAGGTCGTCGATGGCCTGGAAGAACGGCAGGTCGTCCAGCGTGTAGCCGGAATTGCAGTCGATGTGAAACGTCATGTCGGGAAATGCGTCGCGCACGGTGCGCAGCATCTCCAGGTCCCAGCCGCGGGCCACCTTGAGCTTGATTCGGGGGAACCCGGCGTCGACGGCCTGCTGGATGTTGCCCAGCAGCATGTCGTAGGAGTCCTGGATACCGAAGTCCGCGCCGGCCTGGACCTCCCGCGTCTCGCCGCCCAGGAGCCGGTGGACCGGCGCACCGGTAATGACGGATTGCAGGGTCCACCAGCAAATCTCGATCGCAGCCTTCGAGAAGCTGTTGCCTTTGAAAACGGCCAGCCTTTCGTTCAGCTCGTCCGCCGAGTCGTATTGGCCGCCGACAACGTGAGGGCCAAAGAACTCCGTGACGTTAAGGAACACTGAGGCCGCGCTCTCCGTCAGGTAGGTGGGAGCGCGCAGGGGGCACGACTCGGACCAGGCGTCGTAGTCGCCGCTCACGGCCCTGACGAGGACCGAATGGATGTCATAGTCCTCGCCGTACGCCGTCCGCCAGGGGTAGATGAGCGGCATGGCGACGTGGTAGACCTCGAACCTGTCGATTCGCACGTGAGACCTCCAAATCTGAATCCAGCCCGATTCTAAAGGACTAACCCGGGATCTCCATGGACTAACCACCCTCGCCTCGCGGACCCCCTCGTAGGGGCGGGTTTGCGCGTTGTCCGAGGCGCCGTTCATCATTGAGACAACATGCATGCCCGATACAGCAAAGCGCCGGACTATGTGGAACTTGCTCGGCGGTCCTAGCTCGACAGCAACCGTCCGCTTGATCGGCGCGGCGGCGGTCTTCGTCCTGCTGACCGTCTCATTGAACGCATGTGGCGGCGGCGAAGATTCCGCCTCAGGCGAACGGACGCTCGAATTGGCGGAGAAGGTCCAGGCCCTGGAGGAGTCCCTCGAAGCCCTTTCAGATGAAAACGCTGCGCTGAAGGACGAAATCGCAGTCCTCAGGACGAGCCTGGAAGACAGGGATGCCCGGATCCGGGAACTAGAGGAAGTTGCTGCCAAGTTAGAGTCCGTATGGCCGGAAAAGGAGGAGCGGTCCGACGACAAGGACGATAAGTCGTTGCTGCCGGAGGGCACGATCGTGGAGAGGACCGCTTGGCTGGCGGAGGAGTCCGGAGGCAAGGTCCACTATGTCGATCACCCGGGACGAGGAGACCGCACGGTCCTGGTGACGCCCCAGCAGTTTGTCGACGGCGAGACATCGCTCATCGTTTCTCTTCACGGCTTCGGGGGTAACTCCGCCGACCAGGCCGCATATATACCCCTTCACGAACGTGTCAACACCGACGGGTTCGCCCTGCTACTGCCAAACGGAACAATCGACAGCGCGGGCAACCACTTCTGGAACCCCACCGACGACTGCTGTCAGGGCGGCAAGTCCGGCGAGGACGATGTCGCCTTCCTGACTGAGTTAGTAGCCGAAGCAAGGAAGGTCAAGAACTTCGGGCAGGTGTACTTCTTCGGCTACTCCAACGGCGGGTTCATGGCACACCACATGGCCTGCAGAGGGCTGCCCGGCCTGCGCGCCGTCGCCAGCCTGGCCGGAACGAGCTACGTCGACGACGCTGCGTGTGCAGGTGCGCCTCCCGTGTCGGCGTTGCACATCCACGGCTCCGAAGACGGCGTGATCCTGTTCGAGGGCGACGAAAGCGAACCGGACCCCAAGAACGACGGCGAATCGGCGTTCTACCTGGGCGCCAGCGAAATAACGGCGCGCTGGAGCCGGAGGGCCGGGTGTGGCTGGCCTGAGCACTTCCGTCCCTACGCCACGCTCGACCTGGACCAGTACGTGCCGGGCCCTGAGACTCAGGCATTCCGCCTGGACCCGGACTGCGCCGAGGGGATAGTCATCGAACTCTGGATAGGCGAGGGCAGCGGCCACTCACCCGGCTACGGCGATGCTTTCGTGGACGCCCTGCTCGACTGGCTACTGGCGCAAGAGTGATTTTTAGCCCTCGACAGAACGCGACGCTTTCCTGCGGAGACCTTTGCAAATCTCCCTCTCCCTGCGGAGACCGTTGCAAAACCCCCTCTCCCAGCGGGAGAGGGTTGGGGTGAGGGAGAATCGCATATTGGGAGTAGGCCCTTGAATCCCCGATGCCCCGGTAAGTCAGGGGTTATGCAAAGGTCTCCACGAAGGGAGAGGGTGAACAGGACTCGCCGCGTCCCTACCCCGCAGGTCGGGCTTCCCGCCGGCGCCGAAGCGGCTGTCCGCTTCTGTACGTGGCGACTCGCCAAAGCCACTCGGCAGGTCCGAACAGGAATCGGCCCATCCACGCCTGCGACCACCACATCTGCAGGGCCCAGACCGCTAGCACGAATACCAGGACAACACCCCGGTTCACGAAGTCGACATCCGCCAGCAACACTGTCAAGACAAGTACGCCGATAACCGTCTGCGTCAGGTAGTTCGTCAGCGCCATCCTCCCGACTGCCCGCAGGCGCTCCTTCAGCCAGTTGTCCGCGCGGTTGTTCCACAGGATGATGAGGCTCATGTATGCCAATGAGAAGGGAATCGTGCCGATCGTGTTGGGGACCTGGCCGACAAAGGCGATCTCGCGGGAGTAGTCGTTCACCGCGGTAACGACTACCCCGGCGGCGGCGAGCGGCAAGCCGATGGCAAAACCGGCTATTGCGGTCAGCCGGTATGTCCTCTCAGGCAGGCCGCCGTTCATGAAGCCCACGCGGTACAGACCGGCGCCTATCAGTATCAGCCCCAGTGCACGCAGCAAGAATCCCGACAGGAACAGGAACGTTATTGGCTCGTCGTCCGCAAGCTCGCCCGGCGCCCATAGGCCGGAAAGAGATACGTCGGTCGTGTTGGCGATGTTCTGCGTAAGTAACCCGGTGCCGATTGACAGCGCGAATACGGCAACCCCAACCGCTATGAGCGCCCGGTCCGGCAGTTTTCGAAGGGCGATCAGGAACACCGACGAAATTGCGTAGGCGATAAGCACATCGCCTTCCCCCAAAAGTGCATGCAGAATGCCGATGAGGAGCAGCAGCCCGTTTCGCCACAGGTTCAGCCAGACCGCACGCCTGCCCTTTTCGCTGGCGCGGTCGATGAAGAGGATCATTCCCGCGCCGAACAGCAGCGAAAACAGCCCCATGAACTTCTGATCGACGAACACCTCGCCGAGGATGCCGACGGTCCAGTCGAACCACGACTCAGAGCCGCCCGCGCTCAGGTTGAAATAGGGCGCGTCGCCGAACCTGAAGGAAACGGCGTTCATCAGCAGGATCCCGAGCACCGCAATCCCGCGTATCAGGTCAAGGCTCGTTATCCGCGCAGACTCCCGGACGGGACCGGTATCAGCGGTCTGTGAACGATCAGTCAACGGGTCGGACAATCGCTCACGGGGCGTAGGGATGTGGCGACCGATGGGGCGGAGCGCGGCAACTGACGCGACGTCATTTCGCAATATGCCAGGTGCTTGTTAGACACGCTCTAAGAAGAACCCCGGTCGCCCAGGGACTCGCGACTGGGCCTGCTGTACTCGGTCTCGCTCATCGGCGTGCCCGCCCGCGGGTCCCATCTGTCCTTCTGCTCAAACTTACCCAGCGCCTTTGCCATCTCGCGTATGTGAGTCGCCTTGCAACCGCAGCAACCGCCGATGTAGTTGACGCCGATGTCCCTCGCCGTCGCAGCAAACTCCCCAAGCTCGTACCGCGTCAACTGGTTTGGCTCGAGGCGGTCGGGGAAGCCCGGGTTGCCCGAGAACCACGGCGTCTCGTCGGTGCAGCGGAAGGCGACCGGCTGGGCGGCCAGGTAGCCGTCGAAAGCGTCACGCATCTCGCGGATGTGCGGCAGCATGCGCGGCGGGTCGTTCATGCAGTTCAGTCCGACGATGTCGACTCCGGCGTCGTGCAGCCTTCGGGCGCATTCGGCCACGGTGAAGCCGTCCTCGGAGACGTTGTTCTCCCGAAAAGACATCGTGATCATGGCGGGAAGGGATGTCTTTCGCTTGATCCTGTCGGCGCACAGCAGGGCCTCTCCCAACTTGAAGAAGAGTTCCCCTATGACGAAGTCCACCCCTGACTGCGCGTCGATCTGCTCATCGAACATGTCGGCGACAAGATTCTCGGACTCGGCGTCGTCGGGCTCCCACAGCCATGTCGTGCTCAGGTCGCCGGCCACCAGCATGTCGTCGCCTGCTACCTCGCGGGCGATGTCCGTCGCGGCCTGGTTGATCTCCAGGACCTTGTCGCCGTACCCGACGGTGTTGAGCTTCTCTCTGCTGCCGTAGAAGGCCATCACCTGCAATACGTCGCAGCCGGCGTACTTCATCTCGCGGTGAAGCTCGCGGATCGCTCCCGGGTGCGTGATGGCCAACTCCGGCGTGAACGCCCCGGCCACCACGTATCCCCGCTGCTCCAGCTCGATAATGTACCCGCCGTCACCCAACACGACGCCCTCGGACAGGCGTTCCAGGATGCCTTTCGCGGCCATTGCGTACTACCTCCGAAATTGCCGTTGCTTATTCCCGTTCGCCTCGCGAAGCCGGTACCGGTGCAGTCTACGCCGAACGGCGCGAATCCGGGCGCAATTCTCTCACTTCCCAGGTCATGCGGGAACCGCCCCCTCCCTCGTCGTGCCGGGGAAACCCGGTACCCATGGTGGGGCGCGTGGCGTGGCGTCGCTCATACCACTACAACCCACAACCGACAGCCCGGACGCCCCTCCCTCGACATACCGGGGACACCCGGTACCCACGGGGCGCGGGCGGAGCGCGGATCGACCTCCAACACCATCCACCCACCCCCCAACACTCGCCAAAACACACCCCTCGTAGGGGAGGGTCTCAGACCCTCCCTGGGGAGGGGCGCGGCGCTACCCTCTCCCCCTGGAGACCCTTGCAAAACCCCCTCTCCCAGCGGGAGGGGGTTGGAGCCCGCCCCGTACTCGATTCGGGGGTGAGGGACAATCGCGAATTGGGAGTATGCCCTTGAATCCCCGATTCCCCTCTATGTCGAGGATTACGCAAAGGTCTCCATTGACATACCCCGCCATTGGCCGACCCCCAAATACCAGACTACAATGGCGCCGTATTTTTCAGCCGGAAACCCAAATAACACGACTCCACCCATTCACGTGAAATTCGACAACTACGACCTTGATCCCGCTATATACGACGAGATGTTCCTGCCGGACGGCGCGCCGCGGGAACATTGCAGGCATGTCTACGAGACACTGACCGAGCTCTCCCAGGAAGAACTGGTAAACATCCAGGACCGCGTCTCGCGCTCGTTCTCGAACGAAGGCATAACGTTCGCGGTCTACGGCGACGAGGAGGCCGAAGAGCGCACGATTCCCGTCGACTGCGTGCCGCGGCTGATTTCGAACTCCGACTGGCTGACCCTGGAGGCAGGGCTGACCCAGCGCGTCAAGGCGCTGAACCTCTTCCTGGAGGACGTCTACGGCACGGCCCGCATCGTCCGTGACGGCGTGATACCGGTCGATATGGTACGTGACTGCCCTCAGTACCGGATCGAAATGCGCGGGTTCTCGCCGCCATACGGTACGTGGGTCGGCATCTGCGGCACCGACCTCGTTCGCACCAACGAAGGCTTCGTGGTCCTGGAGGACAACCTGCGCGTCCCGTCCGGCGTGTCCTACATGCTGGCGAACCGCAAGGTGGCCAAGGCGAGCCTGCGCCTCCTCTACAGGAGCTCCCGCGTCCGCGAGGTGTCCGGCTACGGCCGCATGCTCCAGGAGACTCTGCGAGAACTCGCCCCGAAGGGCCGGTCCGACCCCAGCATCGTGCTGCTGACGCCGGGGGTCTACAACTCCGCCTTTTACGAGCACATATTCCTGGCACACGAACTCGGCGCGGAACTCGTGGAAGGCAGGGACCTTCTCGTCAACGACGGGTTCGTATACATGCGCACCACAAGGGGACTGACGCGCGTGGACGTGATCTACCGAAGGGTGGACGACGACTTCATCGACCCGCTCGTCTTCCGGCCCGATTCCCTGCTCGGCGTGCCCGGGCTGATGCACGCATACAAGCTGGGCAACGTGACCCTGGTAAACGCGCCGGGGACGGGCGTGGCCGACGACAAGAGCGTCTACCCATACGTGCCCGACATGGTCCGCTACTACCTGAGCGAGGAACCCATCCTCGCCAACGTCGACACGAAGCAGTGCCGCTGGCCGGAAGACCTGGAGTACACCCTCGACAACCTGCAGGACCTCGTCGTCAAGCGCGTGGGCGAATCGGGCGGATACGGCATGCTCGTCGGGCCCCATTCCACTCCGCAGGAACGCGTCGAGTACGGCAAGCAGGTGCGCGCCGACCCTGCCGGCTACATATCGCAGCCGGTTCTCGACATATCTCGCTCCCCCTGCCTGATCGAAGGCCAATTCGAGCCCCGTCACGTGGACCTGCGCCCGTTCGTGCTGCATGGCCAGAAGACCCGCATCGTGCCCGGCGCGTTTTGCCGCGTCGCCCTGCGGCGGGGCAGCCTGGTGGTGAACTCCAGCCAGGGCGGCGGCGGCAAGGACCTCTGGGTGCTGGAGGACTGAAGGATGCTCTCCCGCAGCGCACAGGGCCTCTACTGGATGGGCCGCTACCTGGAGCGGACCGAGCAGCTCTGCCGCCTGCTCCGGATGGAAGCGGAGGCGCTGGTGGACCGCCCGCCCCGGGAGATCTACTTCGGCTGGAGCCGCATCTACGGCAGCATCGGCCGCCTGCCGCCCGGCGACGCCCTGGAGATAGGCGACGATCTGTTCACGCTGGTCGATTCTTACACCCTGGCCGATGACCTCACTTTCGAGCGCACCAACCCGGACTCCGTATGGAACAGCTTTTCGCTGGGAAGGGAAAACGCCCGCCAGATGCGCCACTGCATCAGCGCCGAGATGTGGACGCAACTGAACCTTGCGTACCTGCGGATCCAGAAACTGGGCATCCAGGACATCTGGCACTCCCCCGAAAGCTTCTACGAGGAAACGCTCACCGAGATCGCCACCGTCACAGGTGTGGCCGACACCACGATGTACCGGGACATCGGCTGGAGATTCCTGCAGATCGGCCGCTTCGTCGAACGCGTCCAACTCTCCACCTCCCTGCTCCTGGCACACCTTGCCGCCGACGTCACGGTGCCGGGCGAGTCGGAGGCGGACTGGACCAGCCTGCTGCGCGTGTACCACGCGTTCGACGCCTACAACCGCAGCTACAGCGTGGAGGTGAGGCCGAGGCAGGTCATCGACCTGCTGGCCACGGACTCCATGCTGCCCGACTCGCTGTCGCGCTCCCTCGACAGGGTGGTTTCGGGGCTGGACGAGCTGGGCCCCGGTCCGGACGAGCGCGCCAGCGCGGAAGCCGCCAGGCTGGCCGGCCGCATGGCCGCCCACGTCCGCTACGACTGGCAGGACCACGAGGACCACGCGGAGCTGTTGAGGCAGGTGCGCGGGCAGGGCAGGGAGTTCCATCACCTCATGGCCTCCGCCTATTTCGATTACCCCGTGGAAGACTTCCGGGCGCGCTGACACATGGCCTCCACCACACGCTACGAGATCACCCACGTCTCCCGGTATATCTATTCCTCGCCGGTCCGGGGCTGCGTCATGTCGCTATGCCTCGAGCCGAGCGACGATCCCCCGCAGCGGTTGCTGGAATTCGGCATCGCCACCACGCCGTTCTCTTCCATGAACAGCGAGAAGGACTGCTTCGGAAATACCAAGCACGTCATCAACGTCCACCGCGAGCACGAAGCGCTGGAGATCGTCGCCCGCTCGGAGGTCGAGACCGCCGCCGCGCCGCCGCCCTCCGGCGTCCTGGGCGCCGACGCCTGGGAGGAGATGCGCTCGTGGAGCGGCTCGTTCGAGCACTGGGACTTCATGCAACCCAGCGCCCTGACCGGTCCATCGGCCCACCTTGGCGATTTCGTGGAACGGATGGACATCCGCGCCGGCGGCCATCCGCTGGAAGCCCTCACCAGGCTCTCCGACACGCTCCACCGCAGCCTCGAATACGTCCCCGGGATCACCTCCGCCGCCTCGCCGATCGATCACGTCCTTGAGACCGGCCGCGGCGTGTGCCAGGACTACGCCCACGTCATGCTCGCCATCGCGCGCTCCTGGGGCGTGCCGAGCCGCTACGTGTCGGGCTATGTGGCCGTGGACTCGGCCGGCCGGGCCATGGCGTCGGCGTCTCACGCGTGGGTCGAATGTCTATTGCCGGGCCTTGGCTGGACCGGCTTCGACCCCACCAACGGCCGACCGCCCGGCGACGGCCACGTCCGGGTTGCGGTGGGCCGCGACTACCAGGACGTCTCGCCCACCCGCGGCGTCCTGCTGGGCGGGGGAGAGAGCAAGCTGGAGGTGGAGGTCCACATGCGCCCCGCCGCTCCGGCGACGGGATTCGCCGGCGCCTACTAGCCCCCGCATCGGGGTGCGGGGAGACGATGAAAGGGGGTGCGGGGCGGTACTTTCCTCTATTCGTCTTGCCGGACTCCGATCCGGTACCCAGGGGTGCGGGGCCACGCGCAAACCGTCCCACACCCAAATGTCAATTCGAGACCCCCTCCTTGACACCCCGAGCCCTCCGTCCTTGTCATCCCAAGCCCTCCTTCCTTGTCATCCCGAGCGAAGCCGAGGGATCTGAGACGATGGTTGGCCTACCATCGCCGATCCTGACCTGAACCGGACTCCACCATCACCTCGTCTTGCCGGACTCCGATCCGGTAACCAGGGGTGCGGGGCCACGCGCAATCCGTCCCACACCCAAATGTCAATTCGAGACCCCCTCCTTGACACCCCGAGCCCTCCGTCCTTGTCATCCCAAGCCCTCCTTCCTTGTCATCCCGAGCGAAGCCGAGGGATCTGAGACGATGGATGGCCTACTATCGCCGATCCTGACCTGAACCGGACTCCACCATCACCTCGTCTTGCCGGACCCCGATCCGGTACCCAGGGGACGGGCGCGGCAACACCCGTACACACCCACAAAACCCCACAACCCCCCTGGGTCCCCGATCGGAGTCGGGGAAGACGAATGGTTAGGCCGGGGAAGACGAGTAGAAAGGCCGCACGCCCTGACTCGACATACCGGGGACACCCGGTACCCACGGTGGGGTTCGGGATGGGTGCGGTTCCCCCAAACTACAACCCGGCTCCACGTATGTGTGTGCCCCCGCGTTCACCCCACCATGGATACCGGCTTCCGCCGGTAAGACGGTAGTGGCGGGGCACCCTCTCCCTCGTCGTGCCGGACTCCGATCCGGTACCCACGGTGGTGCCCGGGCGGGGGCGCCTACGTCAACTACACCACCACCGACCCCATCACGCGGTTGGGCCAGGCCGATTACCGGCCTGGCCCAACTTCGCTACCGTGCGTAAGCGGTCTCTACGCTACCCCGGCCTAACCAGAGAAGTACAGCCTGATGATCGCTATCACGTCATCCCTGGAGATCTGGTTGTCGAAGTAGTGGCGAATGGCCACTATCACTTCGTCTCTCTCTATCCGGCCGTTGCCGTTGGCGTCGTATTGGTCACCCAACGGGCCGAGGGATGAAACCGCCGTGACGGTGATCGTCACCGTTATGGTGTCGCTCAGACCACCCTGGTCGGTGGCGGTAACCGTCACCATATAGGTGTCCTTCGTCGATGCGTCCAGGGCCACCGCGGTCTGCAACTGGCCGGTGGACGACACGATACTGAACGAAGCCGCGTCGGTCCCACCCAGCGTGTAGGTCAAAGTGTCGCCCGGGTCGTCTGCAGCCGACACCGGATTCCCGATGTTCGTGCCCGCAGTGGCGGCTTCGGATACGCTCCGGTTGGCGCTTGTACCCTCCAGGAATCCCGGCGCAGTGTTGGCAGGCGCCGCGGTGGCCGTGATCGTCACCGTGATCCTCGCAGTATCCGTCCCGTCGTCGGCCACCACGTTCACGGTGTAGTCCTCCCCGGCGAGCAGGGTGATGCCGGCCTTCGTCATCAGCTGGCCGTCCGAAGCGCCGATTTCGAATAACCCGGCATCCCGCCCCTCGAGCCGGTAGGTCACCGAATCGTTAGTATCGGCGTCCGTCGCGCTGACAGGCGTTCCGATGCTCGTGCCTGCGGACGCGTCCGCGTTCACGCTTCTCGTGGTATTCAGACCTTCGGTGAACACGGGCGGGTTGTTGGTGCCGGGGGCGTTCGTCGATCCGATTCCTGGATTCGACCAGTCGCTACTGCCTTCGTCGTTTTTAGCCAGCACCTCAACGTCGTAGGACGTGCTCGCTGCCAGTCCCGTGATCTGCAACGTCGTCGCCGTGATCGTCGTGTTGGTCACCTCGGTCCAATCGTCCCCCGGCTCCCGGTACCGGTAGTCGTAATCGGTGATGGGCGGACCGTCGTTGGCGGGCGCGTCCCACGTCACCTGCAGTCTCGTGCTCGATACCGCGGTCACCGTCGGGGCGTACGGCGTGTCAGGCTTTTCGCCGTCGACGTCCGTCACGTTTATCGTCACGCTCACGGCGTCGGCGCCGCCCCTGCCGTCTCTCACTCGCACGGTAACTGAGTAGCTCGACTTCTCCTCGTAGTTCAGAGACGCGCTCGTGCGTATCTGGCCGCCGTCGGTGGTCGACACGATGTCGAACGAGTCCCTGTCCGCCCCGTCCAGGGTGTACGTCAGCGGGTCGCCGTCGCGGTCGATGGCTGCGACCGGATCGCCGATGTCGGTGTTCGGCACAGTGTTCTCGTCCACGTCCAACGTCCGTGTTCCGGCCGTGAACTCGGGGTTCCTGTTCGCCACGTCCGGGTTCGGCATCCCTCTGCCCGAACTCGACCACCCGCTTGTGCCCTCTGAGCTTCTAGCCCTGACCTGCACTTCGTAGTTCGTGCCCGGCTTCAGGTCCGTGATGATCGTGCTCCTGTCGATGCCGAAGTGCGTCCATCGCCCGAATCCGAACCCTGAGCCGACTTCCCTGTAATGCAACTCGTACTCGGTGATGGCTGGTCCGGTGTTCGCTGGCGCGTCCCAGGTGACGCGTACGCTGTCCGTCGAACCGGGTATCCCCGACACCCTCGGAGCCGCGGGCGCGGACGGCTGCTCGATCACGTTATCAACCATGATCGTCACCGACTTGGCGGCAACGCTGTTGCTCCGATTCTGCCCGTCGTCAACCTTCACGGTCACCGAGTAGCTCTTCCTCGTCTCGAAGTCGAGGGACGACTTGGTCCGTATCTGCCCGGAGGAAGACAGGATGGTGAACGAGTCCTTACCCGGGCCTTCGAGGCTGTACCTCAGGCTGTTGCTGTCGGCGTCCGAGGCCGAGACCGCGCTGCCGATGTTTTGCCCTGACCGCGTGTTCTCGTCCACCCTCAGCGGGAGGGGTGAGTCCGTCCTGTCGAAGGCCGGCCTGCTGTTGCTCGGGCCGGTCGTCGCCTTGGCTTCCCGCGACCAATTGTTGGCGGGGTCGTCCCCCTCTCCGTTCTTCGCCCGCACCCGAACTTCGTACTGTGTGCGCGGCTTGAGTGGGTCCGCGGTATCGACTGCGAGTCTCCTGGTTATCATGGTTGTCGTGGTCGTATCGCCGTCAGTATCAGTCCCGTGGGGCCACAGTTCCCAGTTGTCCTCGTCGGTGGCCTTGAACTCGCGGTACTGTATGTCGTAGTCGGTGATGGGAGGCTTCCCCGTGTCCCGCGGCGCGGTCCAGCTTACGTCCAGGCTCTGACCTGTCCCTGTCGTCGCCGACACCCTCGGCGCGGACGGCTTAGACGGAGGCTCGTCGACGTCCGTCACTCGGATCGTCACCTCTTTCGAGGCGGTGCCTCCGGCCCCGTCATCGACCTTCACCCTCACCGTGTATGTGCAGGTGGTTGTATCAGCTGGGTTAGCGGGGGCAACATAGCCGCACGCCGTGTCCTCGTGATTCAACGCCGATTTCGTCCGTATCTGGCCGGTTCTGCTGTCGATGTTGAACGAGATTGCGTCACGGCCTCCGAGCTCGAAGGTCATCGAAGTCGAATTTTCTTCGTCGTTCGCAACCACGGGGCCGCCGACACTCTGTCCGGACAACGTGTTCTCATCCACACACAGCGTTTCCGCCGGACAGGGATTCGTTCCTGTAATTTCAGCAATGGTAGCGAATGTGGGTGGAACGTTGGTGCCCTGGTTGGTCTTAACGGTTTCCACGGGTGACCATGCGCTCGTGCCCTCATCGTTCTTCGCCCGCACCTGCACCGAGTACGGAGTGTCCTCATCCAGCACCACAATCGTGGTGGTACTGATCGTGGTGAGGTTGTCGTCGGTGTTGTCGTCGTCTAGACCGGTGCAGTTACCTACCGCTTCGGTGGTGCAATTGTCTGCTGAGAAGGAGTCACCGCCCTTGCGATACTGCAGGTCATACTTGGTGATGGGCGGACCCGTGTTCCTGGCATCCCAGGAAACGACCAGGCTGTCAACGCCCGCGCCCACAGGCGACGTCACCGTCACCGTCGGCACGGCCGGAGGCTCGTCCAGGTCGCGCACCCCGATCTTAACGGTGATGATGTCGTCGGCAGGTTCGTCCATCACTTCTGCCCTGTCATCGTTCAGGCCGTCCCGGACCTCCACCTTTACCGTGTAACACCTGTCGCTCCCGATCTTCGTCGTGTCCATGAGCGGGTCGCAGGTATCGGCCGCTGCAATGTCCTCATAGTTGTAGGTCACACCCGCCTTGGTCCGAATCTGACCTGTCGAGGCGTCGATGTCGAACATCGCAGCCTCAGCGCGGGCAGCGTCCGTGTTCTCCGACTCGACCAGCTTGTAGGTCAAACTGTCGTTATCTTCGTCATCCGCGATCACCCGTCTGGTGACCTGCCCAGCGCCAGTGTTCTCATCGATCCTCCGCGACACGGTAAACGGAGTGTTCCGCATGCTTTCGTCATCGCCGCCAGGCGGGTTGTCGGTGTGAGGTCTCTCGCTGAATATCGGATCGTGGTTTGCCCTGTTGGTCCTGCCCGTGCCCGGTGAAGACCACAGGCTATCGCCCTCGCCGTTGTTGGCCCTTACTACAATCTCGTACGTCGTATCGTCGTCGAGCCCTGTAATCGTGGTGCTGGTCGTCCCGGTTATGGCCAGGCAGTTGGCGTTGCCGGTTGCTGGTGGGTCGATGCCTCGGCAATTGTCGGTCGAGAAATCACCGCTGCTGCCCTTGCGGTACTGCACGTTGTAGTGGACGATGCCGGGGCCCATGTTTTCGGGCGCGGTCCAACTCACGTCTAGCTTGGTACTCGAATTCTCCGTCGCCCGGGCGGTAGGACGGGCCGGTGCGGACGGGATTTCGGTCGTGTCCCCGACATCGATTCTCACACCCGTAGCGTCGCTTCCCCCCGCTCCGTCAACAACAATCACGGTCACGAAGAATTGGCACGTGGTGGGGTCGGCGCTGGGGTTGTAGCACCGCGGGTCCTCGTGGTTAAGGGGGGCCTTCGTTCTAATCTGTCCGGACCGCGTTTCGAAGTTGAACAGGTCGGCGTCCGGGCCGCCCAGTTCATAGGTCAGTGTGATCGTGTCCTGGTCGGTCGCCGTCACCGGTCTGCCGACGTTCTCCCCCGCGGGGGTATTCTCAAGCACCGCCCGCGTGGGAGGTGTACCCGTTTCATTCGATTGGGGCGGGCTGTTGCCCTCCTTGTTCGTCGAGCCGGTCCCCACGAGCGACCAGGCGCCTGCCCCATCACCGTTCGTTCCCCGCACCCGCACGTGATAGGACGTGTCCGGTTCCAGCCCCGTGATAGCCGCGGTCGTGTCCGTGACCGTGAGAGTGACTCCTGTGGGCAGGTTGGCTGAGTCGATATAGGTCCTCTCGGTGATCTTCTTGAACTCCACCTGGTAGCTGGTGGGATCGGGCCGTCCGTCCTTCTCCGGCGGGTGCCAGACCACGTGCAGACCAGTGGTCGATTCTTCGGGGCTGACAGCAGGTGCCGCGTCCTTTCCCGACACTACCGTCGGCGGGGCCGGGGCTAACGGGGTTTCGGTGGTCACGTTCGTGACCGAGATGTTCACGGTCTGTGGAGTGAGTGGTGTTTCGCGGGTCTCGCCGTCATCCACCGCAACCGTCACCACGTAGGCGTCCTTCGTCTCAAAGTCCAGCGGGGCCTTGGTGATGAGTTGCCCGGTCGAAGAGTCGATGTCGAACGACGCCGCGTCCGTTCCTCCTAGCGTGTAAGTGAGTGTGTTGCCGAACTCGATGGCGTCGGGGCCGGTCTCGTCATCGTCGGTGGCCGAGATGGGGTCGCCGATGTTGACACCGGGCGGTGTGTTTTCGGGCACGGACCGGGTGCCGGCGTTTGCGGGGAATTCAGGATCGGCCGCGTATACCCGGCTGTCCGAGATGAACAGGATTCCTGAGACAAGGGCAATGACCAGCGCTAACGCTGCAGCCAGGGGAAGGGCGGGCTTGTGGTGTCTCATCGATTCCTCCGTGGAACTCCGTAACGAGGAGTTTGTTGGCCTCCGGGCTGCCTCCGCGCCGGGTGGCGATCGCCGAAAAAGGCCATTCGATTCCAGTCTATTTGGGCATCCCTGTTTCAAGTCAATTCGTTTTTGAGTCACGAAATACGACACCCGTTAAATCGCGTCGATTGTTGGGAAGGCGCGACTGATGGTCTGAGTCGCGCTCAGTACACACTTATCACTCCCCCATGACTACATCAACGCGCTAAGAATTCAGGTTTTGGCGAAAACGAGCGGGGCGGATTTCGGGCCATCACGCGGAATGCCCGGCAGACTCCGGTTTTGACATGACCGTCACCCCCGGTAGAGACCTTTGCATAACCTCCGACTTATGAGGGGAGGAGGGTTTCAAGGGCCTACTACCAATGCGCGATTCTCCCTCACCCCAACCCTCTCCCGCTGGGAGAGGGGGTTTTGCAAAGGTCTCCGGTAGGGGCGCCCCAGGGACGGGCGCGGGTCCCCGATCGGAGTCGGGGAAGACGATAGGGGGAGTCGGGGTAGACGGATGGGAGGAGTGGGGAGTGAAAGTGGAGTGTTGCCTATCGGTTGGGAGGAGTTGGGAGTGAAAGTGGGGTGTTGCCTGCCGGTTGCGAGGAGTGGGGAGTGAAAGTGGTGTGTTGCCTGCCGGTTGGGGGTTGTGGAAGTCGTGCGTGCCCACCACTGCGCCCCACCGTGGGTACCGGATCGGGGTCCGGCAAGACGGTTGTAGTAGTTGCGAGAGTCCCCGGCACACCGGGGACTGCGATGTTGATTGGCCCTCACCCCGACGCCATTCACATAACCCGCATCGGCCATCATTCCCCGCATTGGCCGCCAAGGGATACGATGAGGATGGAAACAGGCGCGGCCACGTGGCACTGATCGGATTCGAACTTGCGCCGTTGAACAATGAGAAGCTCCTTCGTTATAGCCAGGATTGCCGGAATCGAGATCGGCGTGCACTACTCGTGGCCGTTCGCGTTCCTCATAATCACGGGCTTCCTTGGGCTGTCGGTCTTTCCGAGTACCTACCCGCAGTGGGCCACCGTGACGCACTGGGTGATGGCTGCGGTAGCGGCGCTTGCGCTGTTCGCCTCGGTGCTTGCCCACGAAATGGCGCACTCCTTCGTCGCGCTCGCAAAGGGCCTGCAGGTCCGGTCCATCACGCTGTTCATCTTCGGCGGCGCGAGCAACCTGGGCGCCGACACCGAGAAGCCCGGCGACGAGTTCCAGGTGTCCATTGCAGGGCCGCTGATGTCTCTGCTCATCGGCGGCCTGGCCCTGTTTGCCTGGAGGTCGATGGGGCCGACCACCTCGCTCGAGGCGCAGCCGATAGACGCGCTGCTCTTCTACCTGGGCTGGATGAACGTCGGCGTCGGCCTGTTCAACCTGCTGCCCGGCCTGCCGCTCGACGGCGGGCGCGTGTTGCGGTCCATCGTCTGGCGGGCCACCGGGAATATGGACCGGGCTACGATCATCGCCAGCAGGGCGGGCCAGGTTGTCGGGTGGCTGATCGTGGCGTACGGCGTATACACGATGATTTCGAGCGGCAGCATATTGAATGGGCTGTGGCTCGCGCTCATCGGCTGGTTCCTGGCCGGGTCGGCAAGCTCCGCGTTGCGGCAGACGCGGCGCCGGCGGCCAGTTGGTAGTCGGGGGTCAGGCGGGTCAGGCGTCCTCGTGCGGCAGGTCATGCGGCCGAACCCCGTCGTGGTCGGGCCGGACCTGCCCGTGCACGACCTCGTCTACGAGTGCTTCCTCAGGCTCAACTGTTCCGCCGCGCCGGTCCTCGACAGCAGCGGCCTGGTCGGCATCGTCACCGAGCCGGCCGCGCAGATGGCGGGTGAGTCGGCCTGGCGGAGGCTCATTGTGAGTCAGATCATGGACCCCAACCCGGTGATAGCCAGGCCGGACGATCCGGCGGCCGGCGCGCTGGAACGGATGCTCGCAAAGGGCGCCACGCACGCCGTGGTGGCCGACGGCGCAAGGGTGGTGGGAACGGTGGAGTTGGCGGACCTGTCGGGCGCGGCAGGTCCGGCGAGGGACCTGCGTTCAACCGCCTGGCGGCGGTGAGAGGGGGCTGGCGCCTACAGGTACAGCTCCGGCGCGGGCATGAGCCGGTGGTTTGTGGTGTCCGCAACTAGTCCCAATGACTGCAACGAAGTGGCGCCCAAAAGGAATCTGTCCTCGGCGCCAAACACCACAGGGGAAGGGGCTTCCCGCCCCGCCGCGGTGATGTGGACGTCTCCTATGGGCAGCGTCTGCCTGCTGCCATCGGCGAGGATGAACGTATCCTCTCGCCTGTGCCCGATTCCTAACTGGTCGCGCAGCAATGACGCAGGCAAGACGGTGAAGGTTGCGCCGGTGTCAACCAGGACTTCGACCGAGATCCCGGACCCACCGTTGCCGTCGCTAACGTAAACAGTTTCCGTAAAGGTACCCATGTTTTGTCAACTCGACCACTTTGGTCCCCCGCCTGGATGCCTGCGTCTGCGATCCTGCGGCACTGTTCACTCCGTGTACCGTCATGTTAACCCACCCTTTCACTCGTCATGCCGGACTCCGATCCGGCACCCATGGTGGGGCACCGGAGGAGCGGGGACCACTTCGACTACCCGGCAACGCACCCCCTCCTTCGCCGGTAAAAAGGTGGTGGTAGGTCACGGCTTCACTCGTCGTACCGGGGAAACCCGGTACCTATGGGGCGCGCGTGGGGTGGGTCGAAGATGATGTACATGGTGGTATCCGCGCCCGTCCCCTGGGTGCCGGATCGGAGTCCGGCAAGACGAGATTCTGGTGGGTGGGCCTGACGGTTTTGCGTGGCGGGGATTCGGGTGTGCATCCCGCCCGGGCCCCGCCGTGGATACCGGCTTTCGCCGGTAAGACGAGGGGTAGGCCGGCGCAGGCCCCCTAAATCCCCATGACGCTGTAGCCGGCGTCTACGGGGATTACGGCGCCGGTTATCCCGGAGGACAGGCCGCTGCTGAGGAACAGGGCGGCGTTCGCCACCTCCTCGTGCGTGACGTTGCGCTTCATGGGCGACCTGTCGGAGTAGGCGCGGCGCATGATGTTGAAGCCGGGTATGGAGCGTGCGGCCAGCGTCGGCAATGGCCCTGCGGATACGGCGTTGACCCTGACGTTTTGCGGGCCGAACTCGTTGGCCAATTGCCGGACCTCGTTTTCGAGCGCGGCCTTGGCCGTGCCCATGATGTTGTAGCCAGGATAGACGCGGTTGGCCGCGTCGAAGGTCAGCGCCACCACAGATCCGCCCTCCTCGCCCATGTACGGGACCGCCTTGCTGACGATCGGGATGAGCGTGTATGCGCTCACCTCCAACGCCGTCCTGAAGCCCTGCAGGTCCGAGGCCGAGAAGTCACCGCCAAGGTCCTTGCGGTCGGCAAACGCGATCGAGTGGACCACGATATCCACGCGCCCATGCTGTTCTGCAACCGCTTCGTACACCCTCGCTACCTGGTCTTCGCTGGTGGCGTCGCACTCGATCAGTAGCGGATCGCCGAGGCCCGAGACCGTCTTTTCGACGGGGCCGCGCAGGCGCTCGTTCAGGCAAGTGAACGCCAGGTCGGCGCCGGCGTCCGCGAGCGCGCTGGCGATCGCCCAGGCGATGCTGCGTTGATTCGCCACGCCGAATACGACGCCGGTTTTTCCAGTCAGGTCAATTGCGCTCACGTGTCTGCTCCGGATGTGGTTGTTCTGCTGGTGGTCGATACGTCGGTAAGTCTAACGATCAGGCGTTACCAGTTGGTGATTGAGCCGTCGCGGCGGCGGGGGTGAGGCGACTCGGAGAACCGGAACGGCTCGTTGAGCGAGGCTTCGTCGACCTCGATCCCGAGGCCAGGCGCGTCCGACAGGAACACCTTGTCGCCTCTCAGATCCGGTTGGACAGGGAAGATTTCCTTGTCGTAGAAGCCCGAGTCTTCGGTCGGGGACTGACGTATCTCCAGCCAGGAGAAGTTGGTCACGGCGGTGGCGAGGTGGGCCGTTGCCGCAACGCAGATGGGCCCGAGGGGATTGTGGGGCATGAGGTCGATGTAGTGTGCCTCGGCCCAGCCGGCGACCTTCATCGCCTCCGTGAGACCTCCCACGTTGCACACGTCGATGCGGGCATAGTTCGTAATGCCTCGCTCTATATATGGCAGGAACTGCCACTTCGACGCGAACTCCTCCCCGATGGCGAACGGTACGGGCGTCATCTTGCGCAGCGCTTCGTATGCCTCGGGCGTCTCGTCCCTGATCGGTTCTTCCAGGAAGTCGAGGGTGTGCGGCGGCATCATCTGGCAGAACGATGCAGCCTCGGCAACGCTGAGCCGGTGGTGGTAGTCGATTCCGAAGACCGGCTCAGGGCCGATGTCCTCCCTGATCTTCGTCAGCCACTCGGCGGTCATGGCGATCGACTCCCGCGGTTCGTACAGGAGGTCGTCGCCGCCTGTGTCGGGGTGAAGAATGCCGGTGCGGATGCACTTCCATCCGTCCCGGTGGAGAAGACGCACTCCTTCCATGAGTTCCTCTCCCGTATCACCGCCGGCGGTGGCGAAGCACGGGACATAGTCCCGCTGCTTGCCGCCGAGAAGCTGGTAGACCGGAACGCCGAGCTTCTTTCCGACGACGTCATGCAGGGCGATGTCGATGGCCGAAATGGCCCCGGTCAGGATGCGCCCACCCTCGAAGTACTGGCTGCGGTACATGCGTTGCCACAGGCCGCCGCGGCTCATCGGGTCCTCTCCGATGAGAAACTCCCGGTAGTGCTTTACCGCGGCTTCGACCGCCAGTTCGCGCGACGACACGCCGGCTTCTCCCCAGCCGTAGATGCCCTCGTCGGTCTCGACCTTGACCAGCATCTGGTTGCGCGTGCCCACCCACACCGGATAGGTCTTGATATCGGAGATTTTCATTAGTGGTTTCCCTTTTTTGTTTGCGTGATAAAACCTTGTTCGCCCTCACCCCAACCCTGGATGAGACCCTTGCGTAACCCTCCGTACTTGTCATTCTTGAGCGCAGCGAAGAATCTCCCGGCAATGTACATGGCGGCGCCCAACCATTACCACCCGAGACCCTTCGACTTCGCTCAGAGCCTGCCCCGCACCTGATGCGGGGGTGACATTTTGGCCACTCAGGGCGACTTTTAGTTGGAAGCCACCGTGTGTGGATACAGTTGTGCAAGGGTCTCATAAGGGTGATTCGGCGGGGCGCGGCGTGTCAAGTTCATCTGCATTCGCTTGCGCAGCTTACAATCTGAGCGTGACCACCTACGAACCGAAGCAGGCAGAGAAGAACGTCACCGAGTTCCTGCCGCCGTACGCCGTGATCCTGCACAACGACGACGTGAACGAGATGGCGTTCGTTGCGAGGGCGTTGTTGAAGAGCGTGCCGGAGTTGAGCCAGGAGGACGCGGTGCGGGTCATGCTGGAGGCGCACAACAACGGTACGGCCGTGGTCATCGTGTGTCCGCTGGAAAGGGCCGAGTTGTACCGCGACCGCATCAGGTCGTTCTCGATTGGGTGCACGATCGAGAAGGCCTGAGTTGGGCCAGCCCCGATCGAATTACCGGCGAAAGCCGGTATCCATGGTGGGGTGACAGCGGTGGGTACGGTCGCCGCGGGCATGCCGGCCAACTGTTTTAGGCACCCCTCGACACCCCGCTTCGAAAACGCTCGTTTGTATTGTCATGCGCGGACGGTTTAGGGTAGGTCGAACAACAGGCTCGAATCGAACCACCTGATGAACCTGCCGAATTTCCGATTCCTGAGACTCCCAGGCTTCGTAGAACCGGAAGCCCTGATCTGGCTGTGCGCCCTGGTGGTCCTTGCCGCCGCAAACCCAGCGTCCGACTTTCACTTCACCCTGTTCTGGCCAAGCTGGTTCTGGGACATCAAGAGCCCCGGCTACGGCCTGGGGCATTCGATCTCGTGGTTGTTCCGGGGCGAGATTGCCCGCTCGTGGGACTCGCACTGGCTTGGGATCCCGGCCGTGATCATTCTGAGTTACAGAATAGTGACGCTGCAGATCAAAAGGGCGCGATTGCGCAGAAACGGAGTTGAGTGATGGCCAATGCCATGAACCTGTTGCCTGAGGTGTCAGGAGAAGAGTTGACCGGCGTCGACGCATTGGTAAAGGGGATGAGCGACGACCAGGCGAGCCTGTTCGCTGCGTCCTATCGCGCTCAGCGCAAAGACCCGAACACGATTCTGCTGCTGGCGGTCTTGGGATTTGTCGTAGTAGCCGGAGTGCATCGGTTTTTCATCGGTCACATCGGAATGGGGCTCTTGTACTTGTTCACCGCCGGGTTGTGCCTTATAGGGACCATAATCGACGTAATAAACCACAAGAAACTGGCAACGGAGTACAACCTGAAAGTCGCGACGGAAATCGCGACCCGGGTCAGGTCCTAGTACCGAGCGCGGGGCCTCCTTAAGGGCCTTGCCGGTCAGTCGGAGTAAGCGGCGTAGAGCTTGCTTTCGGTGAGGTCGATGACCTCCACCGGCAGCCCCGTTTCCCGCGCGGCGCGCTCGCCCTCGGCAGTGGTCAAGACCCTCCCGCCCGTCTGAGCCACCTGGCCGTCGACGAGCACGGGGCGTCCCGCCACGAAGGTGCGTACGGCCTTTCCGGCCGCCGGGTCGATCACCGTAACGTCCCCGTCGGCGCCGGGCGAGAAGTGGCCCTTGTTCAGCAGGCCGAACATGCGGGAGGGGTTGTAAGAAAGCTTCTCGACCATCTCCAGCGGCGATAGCGCCCCGAATTGGACCAGCGCGGTGGTGCTTTCGATGTTGATGTTGCGCGGGTGCGAGCCGCCGTCGGACGCCACGGCATCGACCACGAAGTCGCCGTCGTCGTCCCGCGCCGTGGTTAGCAGAAAAGCCGATCGCGGCAGGTTCACCGGAAAGCTCAGCGGGCAGTTGGTATTCAGTTCCTCAAAGATGGCCAGGGCCTCGTCGTACTTGGTATACCCGACGACGCCGTCTTTCTCACGTATCACCGACGCGTAGCCGTCGCGTATGGCCGCACGGATGCCGTCGGCGGTGGTCGGATACCCACCCAGATTGAGGCAGTTCCGGGCGACGTCCGCCAGCACGTACCCGTCTTCGCCGCACGCCCCGGATGTGCCGTTGGGCACGGCCTGGTGCACCTCCGAGTTGTACTGGCCCTTCTTGGCCGAGAGTATCTCCAGCGCCTCGGCGCACTCATCCACCGGATCGGCGATGGACCCGCGGGTGTAGGCGTTGATGTGGGCGATATGCAGGCGGCCGTCGCCAACGAGGTCGGGGACTTCCCGCATGCCGTCGAGCCGGCTCCCGGTCTCCTTCGTGCCGATGTGGTAACCGATGTAGGCCCGCTGCTCATTGCAGGCGGCGATTATGTCGGCGGTCACCTCCGGCGTGAAGGGGTCGTACCCGCCGATGATCTTGACGCCGATCGCGCCCCTCCGGAGGGCGTCGGACACGATGGACCGGACCTCGGGTGGCGGCGGGTCGTCGCGGGGGATGGTGCTGCCCGGCCTCAGGACCATGATGCCGCCGATGTTTATGCCGGCGCCGAGGCGTTGCATGCCGTCGAACAGGCCTTCGGGCGTGCACCCGAAGTCGATGCCCGTAGTTACACCAGCGAGCGCGAGCATGCGAATGCCCAACGCCGGGTCCCACGTGGCCCGCTCCCCACCGACGTGCACGTGGCCATCGACCATGCCGGGCATCACCCACAGCCCGTCGGCATCCACGACCTCGGCCGCCAACGACCGGTCGATCCCCGGCTCGACGCGGTCAACTCGCCCGTCGGTTACGGCCACGTCGGCCACGGCCTCGAACGAATTGGCCGGATCCAGGACGGTGCCACCGGCTATCAGCAGGTCATATCTGGGCAAGGGTTCGTCTCCTGGTAGGCGCGGATGTTGGAATCGTGGACTGGTATACGGGCGGAGTTTAACCCGGTCAGGTAAAGGGGGGCGGGCTGTACGAACGCGGCCCACGTCCGGCACGTTTGACTCAAATTGCGCCGGTACGGGATACGTACTAACATTCTTGGTCTGCCCTGGCGCAATTTGGAGTCGGGGTTTATGAACCCGGTTCCTGATGATCAGGAGGTATTTATGAGTTCGTTCAACAAGCGTTGGCGACTTGCGGCCTTGATGGCGATTCTCGCTGTTGGTGGCCTCTTCGCCGCGGTGGCTGCCGCGTGCGGAGGTGACCCGGAAGTCGTCACCGTGGTAGAGACGGTTGTCGTCGAAAAGCAATTGCCGGGCGAGACCATCAAGGTGGTGGAGACTGTCGTCGTGGACAGGCCGGTCACTCGCACCGAAAGAGTTGTCGAGACGGTTGTCGTCGAAAAGCAGGTGACCCAGGTTGAGAAGGTCATCGAGACGGTTGTCGTCGAGAGAGAGGTCGAGGGCAAGACGGTCACGGTGGTCGAGACGGTCGTCGTAGAGAAGCCCGTCACTCGCACCGAAAAGGTCGTCGAGACGGTCGTCGTCGAGAAGCAGGTCACCGTGACCGAGAAGGTGGTGGAGACTGTCGTTGTGGTCCAGACCGCGATGCCCGGTCCCAGCATGGGCGGCGTGCCTGAGCAACAGGGGACCCTGACGGTGGCGGCGGCCCAGGTTGGCAGCCCGGTGTTTGACAACCAGGACGCGGTCTTCCCGACCAACATGCTCCAATACTTCTTCGGTATCCAGGAGACGTTGCTCACCGGCGACGGTGACAGCTGCCTGGTGCCCCAACTCGCCACGTCGTGGGAGTTGGCGGACGACCTGAGCAAGGTCACCTTCACCATTCGCGAGGGAGTTCACTTCTTCACGGACGATCGCGACTGGGGTGAGATGACCTCCGAGGACGTTGTGTTCTCGTACAACCGGTCGGGCGCGGACAACCCCGCGTCAAGGCACTCTGCGGCCGGCGAATTGAACTCGATCTTCGACCCCTGGTCAGTCAATGAGGCGAACGCCAAGAAGGTGGACGCCCCGTTCAAGAGGTTCCAGGGTGACTACCTGACAGCCAACACGGTCAGCGAGTGCAACGACTCGGCAGCCGTCGTGTCCAAGGCGCTGTTCGATGAAATGGGCGCAGATGCCGCGTTGATAACTCCACACGGCACCGGGCCGTTTATCGTGACGAATTGGAGCGCGAATGAGAAGGTCGAGCTAAGGGCGAACAACGACTACTACACGGACCCGCCTCTCATCGCGAACCTGGTCCTCATCGAGACCCCCGAAGGTTCCGTTCGTTCAGCGCAGTTGAGGACAGGTGAGGTGGACATCGCGCCCGTTCCCATCTCGGATGTTCCTTCCCTGTCGGAAGATGGGTTCGAGTTCAATGACGGCCTGAGGCAGTTCCTCGGAAACTTCATCTACTTCAGCGGCAACTACCACATGGACACGATCCCGGAGACGGGCGAGTCCGTGACAAGAGACGCCCTGATGCCGGATGCCGAACACCCATGGATCGGCGATCCGAACGATCCCGCACGGGACGAGTCGGCCCGCAAGGTGCGGCACGCTCTTGCGATGGCGATCGACCGCGAACTGATCAACGAGACGATACTCGCGGGCTTTGGCGGACCGATCTATGGAGGTCACTCGCAGGTCGGCGTCCACCAGAACAACCCCGAGTTCAAGGACAAGTGGGTCATCCCGTTCGACCCCGATGCAGCGAGGGCACTGCTGGCCGAGGCCGGCTATCCTGACGGCTTCGAGGTACCCGACTACTTCTGCCCGGTTGACATTGGCGTTAACGGAGAGGTGTGCCAGGCCGTTGCGGGCATGTGGCAGGAGCACCTGAACATTCCCGTTCAAATCGACACCTCCGCGTACACGGCGCGCCGGCCCACGATGGTTGGCCGGACGATCAACACGATCTGGCAGACCACCTGGGGCCCGAACCGGCTGGCCTACCAGGGAGAGGTTGGCGGCGCATGGGGCTGCTGCCTGTTCCCGCAGCCGACCGGTGGATACAACCCTGGTGTTGAGCACCAGAGTTTCTACGACTTCTTCGAAGAGACATCGGCCCAGATGAAGGGCTCGCCCGATAACCTGGCTTCACGCGAAGCGGCGTGGGACTGGGCGTTTGAGCAGATGTTCGCGGCAGGCGTGGTTGAGGTACCGACGCTCATCGGCGTCAATCCGGAACGCGTCCTTGCGTGGGACCTGCTTCCGTTCAGGGACATCAACAACTTCGAGAGCGTGATCCTGGCGCCATAGACCTCGACGGAAGATGCGGGCCCGGCTATCCGCCGGGCCCGCATCCGAGGTCGCAGCGACTGCAAGGTCCGCGCCCGCGCCACAGTAGCGGGCTGGGACCTTGATGAACGCGGGCGGTAGACGGTCCGGCGCGCCGGGAACTCCGCCCGCATTTCAAATGCGTATTCGACCGCGTTGGGCGAGTAGATAGAGAGCGACCAAAGACATGGGAAGGTTCGTGCTCCGGCGATTCCTCTTTGGGTTGTTGTCGATCATCGGCGCGACCTTCGTGGTCTTCACGTTGTCCCGGGTCGCAGGCGATCCCCGGAATCTCTACCTGACCGTCGGCGTCACCAGCCAGGAAGTATGGGAACAGTGGGGCCGGGACTTCGGCCTGGACAAGCCGCTGCCGGTCCAATACATCATCTGGCTGGGCAAAGCCGCCCGACTCGATTTCGGCAAGTCGATAGCCACGGGCCACCCGGCGTTCGACACTATCAAGCAGAAGATACCTGCGACGCTTCAGTTGGGAGCAGCGGCCTGGATTTTCGCGCTGCTGGTCGGCCTGCCGTTGGGCGTCCTCTCCGCGTCGAAGCGGGGTAGTCCGTGGGACCTTGGCGGACGCATGTTTGCGTTATTCGGGCAAGCCCTACCGCCGTTCTGGTTAGGCATCATGTTGATATTGCTCTTCGCGGTTGCCTGGGGATTGCTGCCGACGAGCCAGAGGGGCGGGCCGTTGCACTACATACTTCCTGCTATAACCCTGGGCTGGCTGCCGGCCGCCGGCGTACTTCGGCTGGTGCGGTCAGCGATGCTGGAGACGCTCGATTCAGAGTACGTAAAACTGGCCGCTGCAAAGGGTGTGAGCCGGACGAAGGTCATCTGGAAACACGCGTTCAAGAACGCCATGATCGCGCCGATGACGTTCGCCGCGTTGATACTGGCCGGGTTCCTCACCGGTACCGTGGTGACCGAGACGGTCTTTGCATGGCCTGGCCTGGGCCGGCTGGTTGTGACCGCCATCAATAACAACGACTTCCCGGTGATGACCGGGTGCGTGCTTATCTTTACCGCCTTATACGTGGGCGTCGTCTTCCTGGTAGACATCTCTTACGGCCTCGTGGACCCGCGTGTAAGGGTGAGGTAGCTTCGTGGCGATCGCAAACGACGTACGCGGTATGAGCGGCGACGCAGAACGCGCGTTTGCTCCGCCATCGCGGCGCGGGACTATTCTTCACGCCCTGCGCAGATGGCCCATCCTCCCGGCCATCATCATCGTCACGCTCGTAATATTTGCGATTTTTGCCCCGCAGATCTCTCCGCACGACCCGTTGCTCAACTCGCTGCGGGAAAGGAATGATGAGCCGTTTTGGATGGCGGGCAGCAGCGGCAAGTACATCCTCGGGGGAGACCCGCTGGGACGCGACGTCCTGAGCCGCATCATCCATGGGGCCCGCATATCGCTGATGGTCGCTGGCATCGCTATCGCCGCGGGGCTGCTAATTGGCACTACGCTCGGCCTGATCGCAGGTTTCGTGGGAGGCCTGATCGACGAAGTCATCATGCGTATCCTGGATATCAACGCCGCGGTGCCATTCATACTCCTGGCGTTGATAGTGGTAATTGTGCTGGGACAGAGCCTGACGACGCTGATCATCGTCCTGGCTCTCAGCAACTGGGGTGGACCCGCCCGCCTGGTCAGAGGACAGGCGTTCCAACTGAAGACATTGGACTACGTGGCCCAGTCACGGGTGTCAGGCGCATCGGGGGCGCGGATTATCTTCAAGCACATCCTGCCGGGGGTCCAAAGCACGATAATTGTCGTCGCCACCCTTGAGGTGGGCAGCGTGATCCTGGCGGAGTCCATTCTCAGCTTCCTGGGAGCCGGAGTGCCGCCGCCGACGCCCGCATGGGGCTCGATGGTGTCCGACGGACGCGACTACCTCGGCTCCGCATGGTGGGTGGCATTCTTCCCGGGCGTGGCGATCTACCTGACCGTGCTGGCCTTCAACTTCATGGGCGACTGGCTGCGGGACAGGTGGGACCCGCGCCTGCGCCAGTTATAGGAATTCACTATCGACAGTTACACCCTCCCTTAGTTGCTCTAACTCTGGAGTGGAAAGGCGCATGACATGAAGGTGATCCACTACGTCAATCAATTCTTCGGCGGGGTCGGAGGCGAGGACCACGCCAACGATCCGCCGCATGTAGTCCAAGGCGCGGTCGGTCCGGGTCGGGCATTGGACGCGGCCCTCGGAGATACCGGAGCGGTGCTGGCGACGATCGTCTGCGGGGACAACTACTTCGTGGAAAACGAGGCGGAAGCGGAAGCCTTCGTCACCGCCGTGATAGAGAAGTACCGGCCGGACGTCGTAGTCGCCGGTCCGGCGTTCGATTCCGGCCGCTACGGCCTCGCGTGTGGCCTCGTGTGCAAGATCGCCGGGCAATCAGGCGTCCCCGGTGTTTCAGCCATGGAGCCGGACAACCCTGGCGTGGGCGTATACAGGCGTGACTTTGTGTGCGTCCCCACGAGCGCCAACGTGACCGACATGACCCGAATCCTGGCGAAGGTGGCGCCGCTGGCGATCATGCTGGGATCGGGGGAACAACTCGGCTCGGCGGACGAAGAGGGCTACATCCCTCGCGGATATCGCGTGGACGTGCAGCGGGGTGAGCACGGCGCACGGCGTGCTGCCGACATGGTCCTGGCCCGGATCAAGGGGGAGCCGGTAGACAGTGAGATCGTCATCCGGGACTACGATCACGTCCCGCCCCCGGCGTCGTTGGACTCCCTGACGGACGTCAAGATCGGAGTCGTTACGAGCGGCGGACTTGTGCCCAGGGGCAATCCAGATAGACAGTCTGCGGCACGCGCCGACTCCATATTCCACTATGACATAGGCGGAATGCCGGAGCTCGCACAGGGCGAGTGGGAGACTATCCACGGCGGGTACGGGCACCACTGGGTCAATGAGCGCGATCCCAACTACGTGGTGCCGCTCCGGAGCCTGCGAATTCTCGAGGCCCAGGGACAGATCGGCTCGGTGTACGGGAAGTACATCTCGACGGTCGGCAACCAGACTTCGATCACCAATGCAAAGCGGTTCGGTCAGGCAATCAGGAAAGAGTTCCAGGAGGAGGGCGTCGGAGCAGTCGTCCTGGTACCGACCTGAGGTAGCTGCAATCGTTGCGGGGCAACGATAACCAAGGAACTGGAGCGCGCCGGCATCCCGGTGGCCGTGATCAGCGCGATACCTATCGTGCCTTACACGGTGGGAGCGAACCGTATCACCCGCGGTGTCCGGATCGAACATGTTTGCGGAGATCCGACCCTTTCTGAAGACGGTGACCGCGATCTGAACATGCGCATCGTAAAGACCGCCCTTCAGTCCCTGACGACAGTGGTCGACGGGCCGACTATTTTCGAGCCGGACGCGACGGAAGACGTGGAGATGGCACATGTCACTTAATCTCGGAACATTCCCCGTCGAACGGCTTGAAATCGGACTGAAGACGAGTTGGGACGACGGGACCCTCACCATCGACAAGGCGGGCCTCACCGAGGCGGCGGAGGCAGTGCCCAACGTAGAGAGTGTGTCCGTAGACATTGCCTGCCCAGGCGAGCCGGCGCGGATCATCAACGTGAACGACGTACTGGAGCCGCGCATCAAGGTGGACGGCCCGGGAAGGGCATATCCAGGCGTTTGTGACCGGCCCCTGGACACCGTGGGCAGCGGCGTCACGTACCGGATGGGCGGCATGGGCATAGTCGAATCGGTGCTTGGGCAGCGAGCGGCCCGGGTGCGGACCAGCACGGCCGAGGAGGCGCTGCAGCTTAAGCAGAACGAACGGCCTCAGAATTTCATCGACATGTCCGGCCCCGGTGCGGTGACGCCGGCCTCGGGCCTGTGCAACGTGTGCGTCAGCATCACGCCTGTCGAGGGCCTCGGACCGGAAGACGAGTACCTTGCGACGCATTCAGCGACCCTGAAAGTCCTGGACGGCATATCGGAAGCCGTTGTCGATCTCTCTCCCCCCGAGATCGAGGAGTACGACACCGCAGACCGCGACCCTTCCCTGCCGGGCGTGGTCTTCATCTGCAACCTGATGTCCATGGAGTTCTGGACCGGACCGGACTCCAAGATGGGCACGGCGGTCTACGGGGTGACGCGGCTGTCGGCGCCCTGGCTGATACAGCCCGAAGAGATGTTCGACGGAGCGGTCTCGCAGCGCGTCTCCTGGCATTTCACTAACAACCCGATCGTGGAGGAACTGATCTCGAGACACGGCCACGACCTCAACTTCCTGGGGTGTATCATCCAGCGCACCAACTGGGGCGGACAACGCGAAATGCAGCTCTCCGCCTCGAGGTCGGCCCAGATGGCAAAGATGCTTGGTGCTGACGGCGCAATCATTACCACGAACATCAGGGGCCGACGATTCGTCGACACGGTGTTGGGAATCCAGGCGTGCGAGCGCGCCGGAATCCGGACCACGCTTATCACAGAGGAAGAGGACGACGAGGACGGGACGGCGCCGCCGCTGCTTGTCTTCACGCCGGAGATGGAAGCCATAGTGAGCACCGGGGCGGGAGCGGTCGGCCCGTTTCCGGCCGTAGAGCGAGTCCTGGGCGCGAGCGACGGCGACCCGGCCGCATGGGCGGGCGACCTGCCGGCCATTGCGGGCCGCTATGGCGCGTTCCACCTCCAGGACTTCTATGGGTTCGGCAAGCAGAGCCGCGTCGACTACTGATCCGGCTTGAAGCCGGAAGGAACAGATTGAACGGCGGGCCAAATCCGTCGGACTGGCTGACCGGACATGATGAAGGCCGCAGGGGCCCTGTTGATTGTGGGGATCGCGGTCCTCATCGTTTCGGCCGGCACCTTGTTCCTCACACAAAGCCGCCTCGCCGATCTGCCGGCCAATCCCGTCAACCAACTGCTGATAGCCGAGAAAGAGAACCTCGAAGAGGTTGAGGTCCTGTCCAGGAACGGGATCATCGCCGGCGCGGCAATGGCGGGTGTCTCAGGTCTGACACTCGGCTGGATCATCGTCCGCGGCCGCTGAAGAACCGGCCCGGCCCACCCTGGCTCATGCGGGAAGGCAGGCAGTCCCTTGAACTACGCATTTTCGACGGAGTCCCCTGCGAAACCCAGGCCCACGCCCCGTTCTCCCATCAAACTGTTGCATAAACTCAGCGTTTTCGAGCCTTGTGACAAACCCAACTGAAATTCGAGGGAACGCGATGTCTCTGCCCATCACTGCCGAATACATCTACGAAGTCCCGGCGGTGTCGCAGCCGAGCCTGTCGGACGACGGTGGCGCGCTGGCGTTCGTCAAGACGATGATCGATCGCGAGAAGATGAGCGCGAATCGAGAATCATCGTTTCGCACCATCCGTTTGAAGAACTTTCCGATCTGACCGGCGGGCCCAACGATAATGCGCCGTTCGTCGATAACGACCGCGTACTGTTTCTGCGACCGGACGACAATGACAAGAAACAGGTCTGGTCGGTTTCTTTCAGCGGCGGAGAAGCCGCGCGCATTACTGACCTCGCGGGTGGCGTCGAGGAGTTCTCACTTTCGCCGGACGGGGACAGGATCGCTGTTGTCTCGACCTTCGAGCCGGATGCGACGGATGAGCAAGAGTCCGACATGCCCCGCGTGCGCGTAGTCAGCCGCATCCGCTACCGCTATGAGGGCCGCGGATTCACCGGGGATGCCTTTCGGCAGTTGTTCGTAGTGGACCAGGAGTCGGGGGGCGCCCACCAGATCACAGACGGGGAGGGTGACAACTGGTCGCCAAAGTGGTCTCCAGATGGTAATTCGCTCGCTTTTATTTCCGACGACATAGAAGACCGGGACATCACCACCCACACGCAGGTCAAGGTGGTGAACTTGCCGGACGGCGAGCCGGTCTCGTGGTCTGAGAGCCTGCCCTTTGTGTGGGCGATCGTGTGGTCGCCGGATGGCGAGTCGTTGGTTGCCATCGGAAGCCACGACGCAGAGTTGTGGGACCCGCGCTCGGCGTGGCTCTACGTCCTGGACGGGGGCGGCGGCGTCCGCAGAATCACGGACGGCCTCTACACACCCGTGCCGGAGTGCGGCCTGTCATGGACCGGCGAGCGCGGCATCGTGTTCGTCGGCGCCCATCGCGGGGAGTACTTCATTTGCTCCATCCGCCCGGACGGCGGCGGTTTCAGGACCATCACGGGCGGCGGAGAGTCAATCGGCGGCATATCGTTCGACGGGAGCGCCGCCAGAGCGACCGCCCTCGCGGAATCGCCCCGATCCCTGGCAGAAGTCACGTGCGTCGATCTCGATACCGGTTCTCCACGGGCCGTCACCTCCTACGCAAGGTCGTACCTCGACTCCCACTCGTCGGCCCGCATGGAGAAGTTCACCATCAGTCGCGGCAACTTCGAAATCGAGTCACGCGTGCTGCTGCCACCCGCCTTCACAGATACGAAGAGCTATCCGATGGTCGTCGACATACACGGCGGACCAAACGGCCGTTTCTCCGACAATTTCGACCCGGTGCACCAGATCCTTGCCAGCAACGGTTACATCGTGCTCACGGTGAACCCGCGCGGTTCATCCACCTACAGCCCGGAGTTCACAAAGTCGGTGCGGGAAGACTGGGGCGGCGAAGACTACCTCGACATCCTTGCCTCGGTGGAGGAACTGGCCGCGCGGCCATACGTGGACGAAAACCGCATAGCCCTGCACGGGTCCAGCTACGGCGGATTCATGAGTTCCTGGATAGTTGGACACGATCACCGCTTTGCGGCGGCCATCGTGGCCTCGATGTGCGCCAACCTGCACAGCATGTACGGCACCTCCGACCTGGGGACGGTCCTGGGCGACCTCAACTGGGGAGGCGTGTACAACGAGGCGCGGGACGAATACCTCCGCCATTCGCCCATCACCTACGCCCCCAACGTCCGTACGCCCGTGCTGCTGATACACGGTGAGGCAGACCTGCGCTGCGCCATAGAGCAAAGCGAGCAGTACTTCGTAGCGCTCAAACGCCTCGGAAAGACCGTGGAGTTCGCCAGGTTCCCGGACTCCGACCACATGTTCCGCCGCGCCGGCCACCCGGCCCTGATCGAAGAGTACTACCGGCTGCTGTTCGACTGGCTGGAGCGGTACGTTGGCCCCGGCGTTCTGTGAGTCAGCCGCTTAGTTGGATCTCGACTTCGGCCGCAGGACGCGTACTCGCCACCTGGTTTGGGCCCTTTGCAATTCCCGAAACACAGTGAACCGCAGCATCTTGGCGTCAATTGCGCCGAAACCGCGTTCGTACTAATATTCCCGTGGATTGCTGAGACGGCTTCAGCGCCCTTTGCCTTGCGCAACGTTGGCGACTGTGAGGCCGGACCCGGCCAGGAGGAAATAATGAGTTCAACCAAGTCTAGTTGGAAGCGTCTGGGAATCGTCGCGTTGCTTGCCGTTGGCGGCCTGTTGGCCGCCTTTGCGGTTGCTTGCGGGACCGATGGGGAAGTCGTCACCGAGGTGCAGACGGTCGTAGTCGAAAAGCCGGTCACCCAGATTCAGACGGTGGTGGAGACCGTCGTAGTCGAAAAAGTGATGGAAGGTGAGACTGTCAGGGTCATCGAGACGGTCATTGTGGAAAAGCCCGTGACCCGCACCGAAACGGTGATCGAGACGGTTGTTGTCGAGAAGATAGTCGAAGGCCAGACCGTCAAGGTGGTCGAAACGGTCGTTGTCGAAAAGCAGGTCACGCGAACTGAACAGGTGGTCCAGACGGTCGTCGTCGAGAAGCCGGTTATCGTTGAAAAGCCGGTGACGGTCACGGAAGAGGTCAAAGTAGTCGAGACGGTGATCGTCAGGCAGGAAGTGACGATCGTGGCGACTCCCACGCCGGTCGGCATGGAACCGGTCAGCGGCGGGACCGTGAGGTGGGCGCTGGACAACAACGTCGCCACCCTGGACGCGCTCGTGACGACGTCGCAGCCTGAAATCGGCGCGCTGCACAGCCAGGAGAAGCTCTTCGAGTTCGATGAGCACCTCGCTCCTCAGCCGTCTCTGGTTGAGAGTTGGACTACCAGCGACGATGGGCTCACCTGGACGTTCAAGTTGCGGGAAGGAGTCACTTACAACGCGCCCGTGGAAGGCCGCCCGTTCACGTCTGAACACGCGATGGCCAACTGGAAACGCTGGATCGCAAGGGACAACTTCGGAGGGATTCTCAACGGATTCATCGAGTCCATCGAGACCCCCGACGATCTCACGTATGTTGTGACCCTCAGCGAGCCGACAGGCCTGCTCCTCGATGGATTCGCCCGCCTCGGCGGCTACTCTCCGTACATGATGCCGCCCGAGATGTACATGGTCGACCCGGACGAAGGCCCCGGACTCGGCGACTTTGAGACGTTCGGCGGCACGGGACCATACCAGTTGGTCCAGTGGCGCCCGGGCGACCGCCTGCTGTTCACAAAGTGGGCGGACTACCAGTCGCCGCCAGGTCCGACCTCGTTCCTTGCCGGCACCAGGCTCGCCTACGCCGACGTGCTGGAAGCGATCGTGATTCCTGAGGAAGCGGCCCGCATCGCCGCCCTGGAGACGGGCGCCGTCGACTGGATCGGCACGATTTCCGGCGACCAGAAGGAACGGCTCGAGGCGAACCCCGACCTGGATGTCTTCATCGATGACACCGGGCCGGTGAGAATCGGCGCATGGCCGAACCACGTCAAGGGACCGATGAGTGACGCGCGCGTACGCCGTGCAATCATGATCGCATTCCCGAAGGACGACGCCCTGCTCGCCACGGCCGGCGACCCCGCGCTATTCAGGCAGTGCGGTTCGCTCATGCTCTGCGGTACTCGCTGGGGCGGCATCCGCACCCCCGGTGACGAGATCTACTACGATCCGCCAGACCTGGAAGCGGCCAAGGCGCTAATCGAGGAGGCCGGCTACACCGGAGCCAAGATGACCCTGTTGACCAGGTCCGGCTCCGCGCCGTCCGCCCTGGTAATGCGCGAAGTGGTGGAAGACCTGGGCTTTGAGGTCGACTACCAGCACGTCGACGCCGCCAGCTACAAGGAACGCAGGGCCGATACGGACAGGTTCGACATGTTCTTCACCGGCGGACCGGTCTCCTGGGGCGGCATCAGCCCGCTGCTCAACAGCACCCTTGCCAAGGAAAAGTACTGGAACAAGTACCAGGACCCGTCAGGGAACTTCACGGCAATGCTCGAGGAGTTCGCCCGCGCGCCGAGGGAGAGACAGGACGAACTCATAGAAGAGATGCAGATACTGTTCTACCAGGACTTGCAGTACATCCCGTTCGGTGAGGTCGTCTCGGTCTTTGCCCGCAACAAGTCGCTGCACGGGGTTGAAATCCGGTTGCTCGGCACACACACGAGCTTCGTCAACGCCTGGAAGGACAGATAGCAGCCTCATCCGCCTGACACCGCCGGGTTTCCCGAATGGCTGAGCGTAAAGCCGGGCCCGCCCCCTACAGACTGGGGGTGGGCCCGGCCCGCGTTGACGGACCTGATTCGAAAGGGAGCGCCAGGTTGGTGTTAGTGTGTGTTGGCGGCGCCCGGACCGGCGGCCGACGTCTACCTCAATTAACGCACGGCTCTACGTATTAAATGAGCGGATACATCCTGCGGCGAATCTTCGTCAGTATTCCTGTTGTCCTGATCGTCGCGGTCCTCACGTTCTCCATCACGTACATCGCGCCCGGCAACGCGGCTTACGCCATAGCCGGGGAGGACGCGACGCCGGAGGACGTCGAATTCATCACCGAGCAGATGGGTCTGGACAAACCGTTCGTCGTTCAGTTCGGCAACTGGGCCGGGGGGATCCTGCGAGGCGACTTTGGGCGGTCCTTGTTCACCGGCCACCGGGTGACGGAGCTGATCGGCAACAGGATGGAGCCGACGATCAGCCTGACCGTGCTGGGACTGGTGTTGTCCGTCCTCATCGGGATTCCGTTGGGGGTCGTGGCCGGGTGGAAGGCCCACACCTGGATAGACCGCGTCATCATGTTCTTTTCCGTCCTGGGGTTTTCCGTTCCGGCGTTCTGGCTTGGCTTCATGCTGATCCTCGCGTTCGCCGTGAGTCTCAGGTGGTTTCCTGCAATCGGATTCGTCAGCGTGATGGACAGCGTTCCCGGGTTCTTCAAGAGCATGACGCTGCCGGCGTTGAGCGTGGCCGTCTCCGGCGCGGCGATAATCGCCCGCATGACCCGTTCCAGCATGCTGGAGATCCTCAACGAGGACTACATCAGGACGGCGCGGGCCAAGGGGCTGACTGACCGGGTCATCCTGCAAAGGCACTCGTTGAAGGCGGCGTCGCTGCCCGTCGCCACGATAGTCGGACTGTTGCTCGCCGGGTTGCTGACGGGAGTCGTGGTTACCGAGAAGGTGTTCACGATCCCCGGCCTCGGCCGCCTGGCCGCCGACGCGGTGGTGAACCGGGACATCCCGGTACTCCAGGCGGTTGTAATAGTGATGGGCGGGATCATCGTTTTCACAAACCTGCTGACTGACGTCATTTACGCCTACCTCGATCCGAGAGTCAGGTACTGACGATGGCCGTCTATGACGCAGTTAAAGCCGGTCATGGCAGGCAAAGCTTGCTGAGGCGCGCGCCGCGGCTGGGGCTGCGGCTGCTAACGCGCAATCCGAACATGACCATCGGCCTTCTTATCCTCGGCATCATGGGCGTCGTGGCCATATTTGCGCCGCTCATCGACCGGTACGACCCGCTGCGGCTGGCCGTCGTAGACCGCCTCACGTCCCCTAACGGCGAACACTGGTTCGGCACCGACAGCTTCGGAAGAGACCTTTATTCAAGAACAGTCCACGGCGCCAGGCTTTCGCTGCTGGTCGGCGCCAGCGTCGTGGCCATCGCCGCAGTAGCCGGGGAGGTCCTTGGACTGATCGCCGGGTACGACCGGCGCATGGACGCAGTGCTGATGCGCATAGTCGATGCCATCATGGCGTTCCCGGGTCTCCTGCTTGCGCTGGCGTTGATAGCGATGCTCGGGTCGAGCGTCCAGAATGTCGTAATAGCCATCTCGGTGAACGCGATACCTTCCATCGCACGCGTGGTGCGGAGTTCGGTGTTGAGCCTGCGTGAACGGCCATTCGTGGAGGCCGCCAGGGCAACCGGAGCCCCCACCTGGCGGATACTACTGGTGCACATAGCCCCCAACACGCTAGGGCCCGTTACGATTCAGGCTACATTCCTGTTCGCGGTGGCCATGCTGACCGAAGCGGGGCTGAGTTTCATCGGCGCCGGCGTGCCGGACTACGTGCCGAGTTGGGGCAACATAGTCAGCATGGGCAGGAACCACCTTTACAACGCACCCTGGATAGTGGTGATCCCTGGCGTATTCCTGACGATGACGGTCCTGGCGGCGAACCTGGTAGGCGACGGCCTGCGCGATATGATCGACCCGCGATTACGCGGCACACGCACATGAGCAGGCTTCGAATCGAATCGCATTCGCAAAGGCAGGAGCCATCCGCCTTATATATAGACGTCGCAAAATCCGCCACGGCGGACAGACACGGGGAGAACTACATTGACCAACCTGACAGCTGAAGAACTGCGCGCTGAGTTCCCGGTCCACGATTCCTACACGTACCTCGACTCGGCCTACTGGGGACCGTATCCAAAACGGACATCAGACGCGATTTCCGACTTCGTTCAAAAAAGAAGCAAGACGGCTTACCCGTTCGGTCGCGCGGACGAGGACCGGGTTTTCGTGGACGACGTCAGGTCCAAGATGGCGAAGGTGCTCAACGTGACCCCGGAAGAGGTCTGGTTCCCGAAGGGCACCACCGACGCGATCAGCACCGTGGCAAACGCCCTGCTCCGTCCCGGGGACGAAATTCTCGTCGGCGGGCTTGACCACCCGGCGGACTACGCCGTCTGGTCGAACCTTGCCGAACGGGGCATCAGGGTCACGGTCGTGCCGCAGCGGGACTACCGCATGGACGCCGAAGACATCGAGCGCGCCATATCGCCACAGACGCGGGCCATCGGTATGTGCCTGGTCAACACGTATAACGGATACAGGCAGGACCTCGATGCGCTGAGCCGGGTCGCGGGCGAGCACGGCCTCTACCTGTTCCTGGACGCCATCCAGGGGATGGGGCACCTCGACATCGACGTTGCGAACAGCAACGTGACGATGATGTCGGCGGGCGCCTACAAGTGGCTCTGCTCGCCGGAGGGCCTGGGCGTGTCCTACGTCAGTAAGGACGTGATCGAGGACATCATTCCGCACAACGTTCACTTTTACGCCCTGGGGCCGGATCAGACCGACTGGGAGTCATTCGTAGGCCGGATGTTCGAGTACGGCTCGTCGGACCGCGGACCGCAACAGATCCCGGCCGGAACGCTCGGCTATCCGGATGCTGCGGTACGGATGGAACTGAGTCCAAGCATCATCGCCCTGCTCGGACTCAACCAGATGGCGGACCTGATACTCGGATTCGGCGGCATCGAGGCCGTGGAGAAACGGGTCTTGTCCCTTTCGTCCCAGTTGCGGATCACGGCGCAGGAGCACGGCCACACGGTCCTGTCGCCGCCCGAACCGGAGGGCATGACGGGCATAAATGCCATCGCCGTGTCCGGCGAGGGGTTCCAGGCGTACGCCCAGGAGCGGGGAATTTACCTCTGCGTGCGGCCTGCCTCAGTTCTTGGGGAGGCCTCGGCTCGCGTCACCCCCCACTTCTTCAACAATCAGGACGACATCGAGACGCTCGTCGGTGCGTTGGACGACTACCGGGACAGTTAGATCGGACAAGCTCGCTACCGGCCAGCTGTCACCAGGAGGACTTGAAGATCGAATCGATACGCTACTTAACGCACTTCAGCACAGGCAACTATGTCCTCACCGCGCGGATCGTCGACGCCGCCACCGGCGAGAAGGTGGGCGGACGGGTACAGATCATCGGCACGGAGGGCGCGCCGATAGCTCCGCCCGACGCGATGTGGAAGATCGGCCCGGGAGAGCCGTTCTTCTATTCCGATGGGGAGTTCACCCTCAACGTCCCCCGCGGCCGCGTGCAGGTCACGGTGGAACGCGGCACCGAGTACGTTCCATGGCGCCGCACCCTGGAGTTCAACGAGCCCGGTCACGTCGAGCACGTGATCGAACTGCAACGCTGGTGTGACCCTGCGGCCGACGGCTGGCACCCCGGGAACCTGCACCTTCACTATAAGGAGACTGAAGACGACCCCGACCGCCGGATAATGTACGACTCGCGCATCGAGGACCTGCGTGTGACGGCCCTGAGCTACGTGAAGCGGTGGGACTTCACGTACGCCAGCAACAGGTACGCGCCCGGTGTCCTTAAGAAGTTCACCGACGCCCGGCACCACGTCCAGTGCGGCGAGGAGACCAGGCACTACATGGTGTCCGACCACCTGTACGGCTTCGGCCACGTGATGCTGCTCGACCTCCGTAACGTCGTGATTCCACCCGGACGCGGGCTATTGATCGACGCCTTCGCTGCGGAGTACCCGCCGATAAGCTACGCCTGTGACGACACGCACCGGCAGGGCGGCGTGGTGATCTGGTGTCACAACGGCCACGGCATCGAGTGCTCTGTGGCAGCCATCCTCGGCAAGGTGGACGCGCTCAGCCTGTGGGACGTGTACTGGGAGGACCTGGAGTGGGACGCCTGGTACGCGCTGCTCAACTGCGGCATCAGGTTGCCGGCGTCAACGGGGTCGGACTGGTTCCTCTGTTCAGCCAACAGGGTCTACACGAAAACCCAGCCGGAATTCGAGTACACAAGCTGGATGCAGGCCCTCCGCGACGGAAAGACCTTCATCACGAACGGCCCGATCCTGGGCATCGACGTCAACGGATCGAGCGTCGGCGACACGGTGCAGGCCAGCGTGGGGAACTGCGTGACGGTCAGCGTCGACTGGGAGTCTCACTACCCTGTACACCGGGTGGAGGTGATCGCCAACGGAAAGCCGGTTCACACGAAGGAACTTCCAGACGGGTCCACCGGCGGCTCGTTCGAATGTGAAGTAGACGTTAAAGGCGACGGGTGGATCGCGGCGCGCATCGGCAGTAACTCGCGGGACAGCTTCGCACAGCCCATCTGGGCCCACACCAGCCCGGTGTACATCGACGCAGGCGGTCAAGCGGCCCCGGAGAGAAGCGTTTCCGCGGCCAGGATCGTCGAACAAATAGACGAATCAATCGCCTGGTTGAACGATGACGGCAAGTTCCACACCGACGAACAGCGCAACGAGGTGTTCACACTGTTCAGGCAGGCGCGCGACCTGTACCAGGTGATGGTCTAGTTCAGTATGGCCGGCCTATAGATGCCCGCTCGGGTGCGGGAACGACGGTTGCGCAAAGGGCTCCCTGCTGCAAGGAATCTTGGTGAAGCCTCAATCCACCACTGATTAAATGAATGTGGCGGCGGGCAACAAGATGGAAGCACGATGAGTGCCGGATTTGAAGAGCGGCACGATAGCCTTGTGCGGCTGGTGGAGCAGAACGCGGAAGCCATACGCATTACCGATGCCGCCGTGCGGAAATGCACCGAGAATATTGAAGCGATGGCGAAGCGGGCTCAGGAACGGTGTGACAGGCTCGACAGTACCGTTGACCGGCTTGCGCGCCTGGTGGAGGACGTTGTGCGACTCAACCAAGACCATGAGGAGCGCCTTAACCGGCTGGAGGCCCGGTAGCGCGGAGAGGTGTCCGGGTCTTGTGTCGGTTGGCCGGGAACGCATCTAACGGCCCGGCTACACTCCCGTCTTGAATCCGCCGTCCACGTTGATGCTCTGACCGGTCACGTTTCGGGCGTCTTCGGACGCCAGGAACGCCGCCATATTTCCGATGTCGCGCGGTTCCAACTCGCGACCAAACCTGTTGGTCTGCAGCACGTGCTTGCGACGCAGTTCGATAAGGTCCTCGCCTGCGTCAGACTGTTCGCTGACTTGCCTCATACGGGCTATCTCCAGCCCCATGGGCGTGATCATCCGGGACGGGCAGATGGCGTTAACGTTGATGTTGAACGGCGCGGCGGAGGCTGCGGATAAATCCGTGTGCCGGATCACGGCGGCTTTGCTGACGCCGTAGGCAGACCCGCCGAGCGGGGGCTTCGAACCCTCCGGCGCCGGACCTGATTCGCCCATCCAGATCGGGTCGGCAGGCTTGCCGGCGACCGAGGAGATGTTGATGATCTTGCCGTAGCGTGCTTCGGCCATGTAGGGCATCACGGCATCTGTGCAGTTGACCACGCCCTTAACGTTGATCGCCAGGACACGGTCCCACGTCGCTTCCACCCCGTCGGCGGCGGCATCAGCGGGCCCGTCCACCACGCCTGCGTTGTTAACGAGGATGTCGATATGGCCCCACTCCGAGACCACTCGCGCAGCAGCCGCTCTGGCCGAAGCGCGGGACGAAACGTCAAGGTGAAATGCAATGGAGCGGCGACCGCGGCGCCGGACCTCATCGGCGACCTCTTCCGCGCGGTTCACCTGGACATCGCCGATGGCGACGTCGGCGCCCTGCTGCGCAAGGACGAGCGCAATCGCCTCGCCCACGCCCTGCCCACCGCCGGTGACCAATGCAGTGCGGTCCGTCAGGTCAATCATCTTGGCCCGGCTCCCTTCTTGCCGGCTACCGGCATTGTGGCCACATTGCCGCTTTTGCGGCCTTCACACACTGATGCAACCGGCGCGGTTTGCGCCTGTTGGACCGGAATCGACCAAAATTTGGCCAATGGCGACTACTGTCCGGGATACGGCGGCCGGGCAGACCCGGCTTCCCGGAGAGTTGATTTGTCCGGATGTTCAACCACCAGGTCAACCTGGGCGTCATTGCGGTCCCGATTGTACGTCTCATCCCTGGATACGCCCTGGTCTGCTCGACGCTCCTCAAATATCGAACGTTGCGTGTGTGGCTCATTCGTACTAACATTCCACGGCGGCGCGTTCCGGACTCCCGTCTATGGGAGGCGATAGGTCGCGCCCCAGCTTGCGCATATATTTTTTGCAGGAGGAAATGATGGGATCACTTAAGCCCAAATGGGCACGGTGGCTCACGCTCGGCGTACTGGCAATTAGCGGCCTCGCAGCCGCTATTGCGGTTGCCTGTGGCGGGACCGAAGTGGTGACCGAGAGAGTCGTCGAGACAGTGATCGTCGAGAAGCAACTCCCCGGTGAGACGATCACCGAGCGAGTCGTTGAGACGGTCGTAGTCGAACGAGAAGTCACCCGGACCGAAAGGGTCGTCGAAACGGTCGTAGTCGAACGAGAAGTCGAAGGCAAGACCGTGATGGTCGTTGAGACAGTCGTCGTTGAGAAACCGGTGACGGTTACCGAGCGGGTGGTCGAGACTGTTGTCGTCACGAAGCAGGTCGAAGTGCCGGTCGTCGAGACGGTCGTCGTCGAGAAGCTGGTTATCGCCACCCCGGTGGCGCCCCCGACGCCCGCTCCGACACCGGTCGGCGGTCCGCAGGGCACGTTCAGACTGTCGGTCAGGAACATCATTCCGCCTCTCTTCGTACACGCGCTTGGCGGTGTCGGTCACGAGCAGGACTTCGCGTCCTGGGGCATGGTCGAATTCCTTCTCTACGCGGACTACGAAGAAGTCATCCAACCCGACATCAGCATGGCCACGTCGTGGGAGGTGGCGGACGACCAGAGCAAGGTCCGCTTTAACCTGCGTGAAGGCATCAAGTTCCACAAGGGCTACGGCGAGATGACCGCCGACGACGTCGTGTGGAGCATGAACAACGCCATCAGGGAAGGTTCGACCTTCTGGGGCGTTGGCGGCCTGCAGGCGTGGATGGACCGATGGGAGAAGGTCGACGACTACACAGTCGACATGTACTTCAAGACCTACCGGGCAAACTGGGCGGACATTCTGTCCAACCTGTCCACGCACCAGCCCTGGATCTACCCCAAGGCAGCCGTGGATGAACTTGGCGAGTCCGTTGCGAACGTGACGCCGCTGGGTACCGGTCCGTTCGAGAACGTCCTGTACCGCACCGACGACATCGTGATCGTCGAGGCCTTCGACGGTGGAAACCACTGGCGAGCCGAGCCGGCCGCGCAGCGGATGGAAGTCGTCGAGATCGAGTCCCCGCTGGTCAGGAACGCAGCCTTTACCACACGTGAAGTCGACATCATCGAGGTGGCCAACAAGGACATCCCGCAGTTGAAGCGTGCAGTATCCGGCGCTTACGAGCAGATCGCCCGTGGCACCACCTGGCCGCACGTCGTCTACTACACCGGTAACTACTGGCGCGGCGAAGAGGCCTGTGAGTCCTCGCTGGTCACCAGTTGGACGGTTGACGCAGAGTGGCCGCGGCCAGGCTTCAAGCCCGACGCGGAACACCCCTGGATCGGCGACCCGCATGGCACGGGCGGCAACAGCATGGAGAGCGCCCTGAAGGTCAGACAGGCCATGTCCATGGCCGTCGACCGCGAGACGCTGCTCAACACGGTCTTCGGCGGCCTCGGCCTCCCAACCGCCCAATACACGGGGTTCCTACCCTCGGACGACGGTTGGAAGGACGAATGGGACGTGTCGTATGACCTCGACGCGGCCAAGGCCCTGCTTGCAGAGGCCGGCTACCCGGACGGGTTCGAGTTCACCTTCTACGTCCCGCCGGACCACATTGTGGTCAACCCCGAAGCGGGTGAGGCTGTAGCCCAGATGTGGCGCCAGCTTGGCCTGGACGTCAACATCGAGAGCAGCGCCTACGCCACGGCCAGGCCGCGACACTTCAGGGGTGTGGACGACATTCCGTGGTACCACCACTCCGGCGGCGGCAACCTCGACCGTGAGAAGATCGGCGCCTACGGCCGTTACAACACGTTCCACGGCGCAGAGGTCCCCTGCGAAATCCAGGACCTTGCGGCTTCGGTGCTCGACATCGATGACTTTGACGAACGGGTCGAAGTAAACCGCCAGGTCACGGATTACATCACTGAGTGGCGTCTCAACCTCCCGTTGGGCACCATCAGCGACTACTTCATGGTTGGACCGAGGATTTCCGCCTGGACGCCGCACAGGATCGCGGGTCGTTACTTCACGAACCCCGAGACGGTGCAGGTGAGGCCCGACAACTAAACCGCCCACGTACAGCACGTACGCGTTAAGAACAGAGCCGCATGCCGGGACATGGGCGGCCACTGAGAAATCGGTGGCGGCCTGTGTCCCGGCGGCTTGCGTTTAATTTTGGCGCCCGTGTGCTCGACTGATGTTGGAAGCCGGTAGATTGATTTGAGGCAGTTCTTCATCCGGCGGGTCATCACCGCGTTTCTGATGATCCTGCTCACGACGGTCTTCACCTTCGCACTCTCCCGTGCGGCAGGTGATCCGCGGGACCTGTACCTGACGATGTACACCACGCCGGAGGTGTACGAGCAGTGGGGTGTACTGCTGGGTCTGAACAAGCCGTTATACCTGCAGTACTTCGATTGGCTAGGAGATGCTGCCCGGCTTAACTTTGGAGACTCCCTGGCCCAGAAACGCCCTGTTACAGAGTTGATTGTCAACAGGGCCCCCGCCACGCTTCGCCTGGCCGCGGCGGGGTTTGTGTTCGCCCTGCTGGTGGGCCTTCCTCTCGGAGTGCTTTCAGCCGTCAGACGAAGTTCAGCCGGGGACTACCTGGGACGCGTCTTCGCCCTGATTGGCCAGTCCACTCCCCCCTTCGCCCTGGCGGTGGTGCTGATCATCATCTTCGCCGTGGAATTGGGGTGGTTGCCTACAAGCAGGCAGGACCACGGCTTAAGGAGCTACATACTGCCCGCCGTAACCCTCGGTTGGGCGCCGGCGGCGGGCCTGTTGCGGCTACTCCGCTCTTCCATGTTGGAAGTGCTCGATTCGGAATTTGTCAAGATGGCTCGCGCCAAAGGGTCCAGCAACACAACGGTCATCTGGAAGCACGCGCTCAGAAATGCCCTGATAGCGCCTTTGACCTACTCCACCTTGCTCCTGGCCGGTTTCGTAACCGGATCGATACTCGTCGAGAGTGTGTTCGCCTGGCCCGGTCTCGGACTGCTCGGCTGGCAAGCAGTCGGGCACAATGACTTCGCCTTGATAACGGGGATCGTTATCTTGACGGGGTCAGCGTTCATAGTGGCAAATCTGATAGCCGACTTACTCTACGCATACGTCGACCCCAGGATCAGGTTCAACTAAAGGAGCCGATGCGTTGACGACGCGAGTCACCACCGAAGAGGGCATCAGACTCCAAACCCCGGAGGCGCGGACCGGCATCCTCTGGGGGATCTATCGTTTCATCCGGGCCTGGCCCCTTGTACCGCTGGCGATCATTACGATGTTCCTGGTGTTCGCAATCTTTGCCGATGTCATTTCCGGCAAAAACCCTATTGACGGGGTGCTCAACGACAGAAATGTCCCACCTATGTGGTATGCCGAAGGATCATCGGCCTACTTGCTCGGCGCCGACCAGTTGGGACGGGACATCTTTACCCGTATCATGCACGGCACCAGGATTTCTCTCATGTTCGTGGGGGTCGTCCTTTCAGCCGGGGCCGTTGCGGGTACGACCCTCGGGCTCATCTCAGGATGGTACGGGGGCGCCACAGACGAGTTTATCCAGCGGTCGATAGAGCTCCTGATCGCTCTCCCATTTCTTCTCGTGGCTTTCGTATTCGTGATTGTCTTCAGCCCGAGCCTTCCGATGATTATTACTCTCCTGGTCTTATTCAGTTGGGGGGGCTTTGCCCGCATTGTTCGCGCCGAAACTCTGCAACTGAAGAACATGGACTATGTCTCGTTAGCCAGGGTCGCTGGCGCCTCGGCCCCCCGCATACTGTCGCGGCACATCCTGCCCGGAGTGGTCAACACCGTGGTCGTGCTCGTCAGCCTCCAGGTGGGTGCGCTGATCATCACTGAATCGATACTGAGCTACCTCGGCGTGGGCATTCAACCGCCAACGCCGGCTTGGGGCGTCATGGTGAAGGACGGCTTCAATTACCTTAATGAGGCTCACTGGGTCTCTTTGTACCCGGCCCTGGCCATCGCCCTTACCGTGCTGGCCTTCAACTTCCTGGGCGACTGGCTCCGCGACCGCCTCGACCCCAGGCTCCGCCAACTGGTCTGATCCGGCGGCTCGGCATGGCCCGTATGTGCCGCGTATTCGTGTTGAAGTTGGGGGCCGACCCTGACTAGAATCAACTATTGACGGACGCGGCCGTACCGGCCGGACATCGATATGAAGGCTCGACGAACCAGAGACATGCTGAGTGAGGGCGACCCGTCGCGGCGCGATACCCTCACTACGATGGCGCGGGCCTGATCCTCATCCTCTCGCCCGCGCCTTGACCCGAAAGCGGCGGCGGGCTCCACGTTTCGTCCGTAGGCACCCACGGGCAGGCCCACCATGCGGGCCTCATTGCCGGTCGCTACGACCCGAACCTGCTTCTGAGCAGCGAGCGCGCCGCAACTCCGACCAGTCCCAATTGTTGGACGTGAAACACGCAAGAAGTTGATGAAATGACACAGGAAATCAAGCACGGCGAAGAATCCTCAGCCAAGAAAAAGAAGAAGCGCTTTCGAGACCTCACACCCGAAGAACAGGCGGACCTACTCTCCAACATGCGCCACTCGGCGGCACACGTGCTCGCCGAAGCGGTGCTCGAGCTCTTCCCGCAGGCAAAACTGACCATCGGCCCTCCCACGGACGACGGCTTCTACTACGACTTCGACGTCGCTGAGCCGTTTACCCCCGCCGACCTCGAGCGCATCGAGGGGCTGATGCGGGAATCGATCAAGGCAAACAAGCCGTTCGTCGAGCGAGAGGTCGACCGCGACGAGGCGCAAAAGCTGGTCACGGACAACCCGTACAAGCTGGAGATCATTGAAGGGATCCCGGAGGGCGAACGGCTGTCGTTCTGCAGCCACGGCGACTTCGACGACCTGTGCCGGGGTGGTCACGTCGCCTCTACCGGCGAAATCAGGGCGTTCAAGCTACTCAGCTCGGCCGGGGCGTACTGGCGCGGCAGCGAAGCCAACCCGATGCTGCAACGAATCTACGGCACGGCGTGGGAGTCACCGAAGTCGTTGCGGGAGCATCTGCGGCGTCGGGAGGAGGCCGAAAAGAGGGACCACCGCAAGCTCGGACGCGATCTGGAGCTGTTCTTCTTCGACCCGGTTGCGCCCGCGAACCCGTTCTTCCTGCCGAAGGGCGCGTTCGTCTACAACGCCCTGACCGACTACATGCGCGATCTGTACGAACGCTATGGCTACCAGGAGGTGGTGACTCCGCAGATATTCAAGACGGACCTCTTCAAGACCTCCGGCCACTACGACAACTACCTGGAGCACATGTACATGCTGGAGATCGACGAACAGGAGTACGGCGTCAAGCCGATGAACTGCCCGTCCCATGCCGTCATGTACTCCAAGAGCCTGTACTCGTACCGGGACCTGCCCATTCGCTACGCAGACTTCGGGCGGCTGCACCGCTACGAGTTGTCCGGTGTGACGCAGGGGCTGACGCGGGTCAGGTCGTTTTCGCAGGACGACGCGCACATCTTCTGCCGAGAGGACCAGATCGCCCAGGAGGTGAACGGCTTCATAGACATGCTCGTCGAAAGCTACGAGGTGTTCGGCTTTGACGACACCAGGTACGTGCTTTCGCTGCGGCCCGAAAAGCGGGTCGGTTCGGACCAGCAGTGGGACAAGGCGGAGACGGCCCTGAAGGCGGTGCTGGTGGAACGGGAGCTAAACCACGAGGAGGCCCCTGGCGAGGGGGCGTTCTACGGTCCCAAGATCGACATGTTCGTGCCGGACGCGCTCGGCAGGGAGTGGCAACTCGGCACCGTGCAGGTCGACTTCAACCAGCCCGAGCGTTTCGACCTGGAGTACGTCAACGCCGAGGGCGACCGGGAACGGCCTGTGATGATCCACCGCGCCATGCTCGGTTCGATGGAACGCTTCCTGGGCGTGCTGATCGAACACCTGGCCGGGGCGTTCCCCGTCTGGTTAACGCCGGTGCAGGCCGTAATCGTGCCCATTGCCGACCGCCATCTTGAATATGCCGATTCCGTGCTCAACCGGCTGACGGCCGCAGGGATAAGGGCTGTGGTGGACGACTCCAGCGACCGGATGAACGCCAAGATTCGACGCGCCCAGCTACAGAAGGTGCCCTACATGCTGGTGGTCGGCGACCGTGAGGATGAGGCCGGCGCCGTCGCCGTCCGGACACGGACCGGAGGAAACCTGGGCGCGCGCCCCGTCGGCGAATTCATCGACGACATTGTGGAGGAGGTCCGGACCAGGTCCGGGACGTAGCCTTCGTGAGTTTGTGGCTAGTTCGCGTCAAATTTGACGGTAATTCGGCGCGATGCTAGGGTAACGGTGCTCCGGGAAAGCGACATCGCGTGATGTTGCGCGCGCCGGTTTGGACGGTATGCAAGGGTGAGTAACTCAGATATTTCCGAGTATCCTCCTTCTATCGTTTCGACCATCAACGTCGCACCCGACGTACCTTTGAAAGTTGGCCCAGGCCGCGTGTTCGGGCACGCACGCGGCTGTTTCTGTGGCGCCTGGTAGTAAATCAGTGACTTCGGACAAAGTAACACTCCATCGCGGTCTGCAAGGCGTCTACTTCGACCGGACCGAGACCACGTTTATCGACGGCCGGAAGGGCATCCTCGAGTACCGCGGCTATTCGATCCACGACCTTGCCGAAAAGTCCACCTTCGAAGAGACCTCCTACCTGCTCCTGTACGGGTCGCTGCCCACGCGTGCCGAACTGGCCGATTTCGACAGCGAGCTCAAGGCATCGCGGGCGATCCCGGGGGTTGTAGTAGACATCATCAGGAGCGTGCAGGACTCACACCCGATGGACGTTCTCAGGACGGGCGTCTCCGCCCTGGCGGCGACCGACCCGGACGTGGGCGACAACTCCATCGAGGCGACTTTCCGCAAGGGCGTCAGGTTGACGTCCCAGGTGCCGACCATCGTCATGGCGCACAACGCCATACGGAACGGCCGCGAGATCGTCGAACCGGACCCCGGGCTCTCCCATGCCGCCAACTTCCTGTACATGCTGAACGGCGAGCAGCCGAGCGACGACACGGCGGAGTTGCTCGACCGCGATTTCATCCTGCACGCCGATCACGGCTCGAACGCCTCCGCGTTCACGGCTCGGGTCGTCGCAGCCACCGGCGCCGACCTGCACAGTGCGGTAACCTCGGGCGTGGCCGCGCTATCGGGCCCATTTCACGGCGGGGCAGCGGAAAACGTCATGACCATGACGGAAGAGATCGGCGCGCCTGAAAACGCCGCCGCCTACGTGAAGGAGTTGCTCTCCACCCGTCGGCGCGTGATGGGCTTCGGCCATCGCGTCTACCGGGCCGAGGACCCGCGGGCCCGCCACCTGCGCTCCGGGGTGAGGCGCCTCAGCCACGAGATGGGCGAACCAAAGTGGTACGACATCCTTGAAGCCGTCATTGAGGCTATGAAGCCGTACGCACGGCGCGGAATCCACGTGAACGTCGACTTCTTCGCGGGAGCGATGTACCACCTGATCGGCATTCCGAACGACCTTTTCGTGCCGATATTTGCAGTCGGCCGGGTGCCTGGCTGGACCATCCAGGTCGTCGAGCAATATCGCCACAACATCCTTATTCGTCCGCTGCTGCTATTTGCCGGGGAACGGGAGCGCGAATACGTACCAATAGAAAACCGCTAATACCAAAACGCTTGAAAGATGCACTAGCCACGGCAACGTGGCGAAAGGGGGATCAATCTTGAAAAGCCAGGCTTCTGCGCAAGGCGCGTCAAAAACCGGCAGTTGTGTTCACTTCTGGCGCGTTGAAGCGCCCAATGGGCCAACCAGCAAAGGCACGTGCAAGCACTGCGGCGAGGTGCAGGAGTTCAAGAACTCCATTCCGATAACCGGCTGGCAACGGAGCACCCCTGAGACCAGGCGCAAAGCCGCCGAGGCCAGGCAACGCGCCGCCGGTTAGGCCAAACACACACGGAAGCACAGCGGAGCGCCATTTGGCGCTCCGCTTTCGCGTCCGGCGAATTGTTATTCCGCCCGCTCCCCTCCCGATCTGCCCATTGGGGTGGATTCCAACCTCGTTTCCTGGACGCGGTATGCTGCCGGAGATGAACGAACTTGAAATGGCCATACGGCAACGCATCCTGGAGTCCGGCCCGATAACGTTCGCCGAATTCATGGAAGCCGCGCTCTACTCGCCGCTCGGCGGCTACTACATGCGGCTCGGCGATTCGCCCGCGACCGCCGCGTCCGGAGATCCGGCCGACTACTTCACCAGCCCCATGGCGCATCCTGCCTTCGGAGCGCTGATCGCCGTGCAGCTTCGCGACATGTGGAGGCGCATGGCTGAGCCGGCCGAATTCACCGTAGTCGAAGTGGGGGCGGGGGACGGCCTGCTGGCCCGGGACGTGACATCCTACGCGGCACGGCTCGACCCGGATTTTGCCAACGCGCTCGAATACTCGGCTGTCGACCGCGTCCCGCGCCACGATGGGTATTACCCGGTGCATGGCCTCGACCAGGTCCCGGCATCGGTCAACGGGTGCCTGCTTTCCAACGAGTTGCTCGACGCAATGCCGGTCCACCGTTTCGTCATCGAAAACGGGGTGCTGCGTGAGCTTTACGTCGGAGTCGAGGGGGACCGGTTTTGCGAGGTGGTGGGCCCGCCCTCAACCCCGGCAATCGCCGACCGGCTGGGGGTGTCGGCGGACGGCCTGCCGGACGGGTATCTGGGTGAGGTGAATCTTGGCATCGACACCTGGTGGACCGACCTGGCGTCGGACACGCTAGAAGCTGGATACGTGCTGACCGTGGACTACGGCTACGACCGCGCCCAGCTATACGCGCCGGCGCGCTGGCGGGGCACGCTGCGTTGCTATTACAGGCATACCCACGTCGACGATCCCCTGGCCCGCGTTGGACAGCAGGACATGACTGCACACGTCGATTTCACGGCGGCCGACGAAGCCCTCGGCCTATGCGGGTTCAGCGTCGCCGGCCACACCACGCAGGCGGAGTTTTTGACCCGCCTGGGAGCCGGCGGGTTCGTGGAGGCCCTGCGAGGAAGCGGCATGCCACATTTCGAACAGGCAGCGAACAGGGCCGGAATACTGGAGTTGCTGGACCCGGGGGGCATGGGAGGGTTCAAGGTGGCTATTCATGCCCGTAACGCGCCCGCAGACCGCCTCATCGGCCTGACGGAGCCAGGCAAACGGGACGCCGACGCCTCGCCGCCGCTCCCGGCGCTGGACACGCGCCGGGGCCACGCGTCGTTGCTGGCCAGCCGGTACCCGGAGGCCGCGCGTATGTCGAGGATCACGTGGGAGGGAACGTTCGAATAGCCCGGCCAGCCCTGATCGACTTGCCGGCGGAAGGTCGTCATCCCGCACCCCTCCACCGTCTCCCCGCACCCCGATGCGGGGCCGGTACCCGCGGTGGGACGCAGGAGGGGCGCGGCAACCACTCGCACCGGACCCTCGTCTTACCGGGGAATCCCGGTACCCATGGTGGGGTGTGGGGCAGGGTACGCTCGACACCTGCCACTCCCAATCGGCGGGACCCATTTCCATGCCTTGTGTCGCCTGCTGCAGCCGGAATGGACGATTCCTCGATTAACAACAGGTCATAAAGCACTATAGCCAGGATAGGTACGTATTAACTGTTGAGAAAGCATTCCTATCGTGTCGGAACGGACATACGGGGTGTAGGATTTCAATTAGAGACTCAGTATTGATTCGGACCGGCCAGCCGGTATTAGCTTGCTGGCCGGTGGTCTTCAGATACGCATGACAACCGAAAACCTCAGACAGACCCCCCTCCACGGCCTGCACACAGTGTCAGGCGCCCGTATGGCCCCTTTTGGGGGTTGGGACATGCCGATCCAGTATCCAACGGGCATACTGCGGGAGGTGGCGGCCGTGCGGACAGGCGTCGGGATGTTTGACGTGTCCCACATGGGGCGCATCGAGTTTTCGGGAACGGGAGCGGCAGGGTTCCTCGATAGCCTGCTTAGCGCCAACGTCGCAAAGCTGCGGAGGGGCCGGTCCAGGTACCACGTCATCTGCAATGAGGCCGGCGGCATCATCGACGATGCCCTCGTGTACCGACTCGGTGAGAGCCTCTACCTGCTGGTGGTCAACGCCGGCAATTTCGACGCCGTGTCGCCATGGCTCGCCGCTCATTCTGAAGGTGTCGAGGACCTCGATAGCGAGGTGACCACCGGCGACGTCGCCATGATCGCTGTACAGGGCCCTGGGGCGGTCGGACTAACGGAGAAGTTGTCCGATTCGCCGGTGTCGTCGCTTCGCCCGTTCGCCATCGGCGAAGCTGAAATTGCCGGGGTCCCTTGCCGCGTCGCGCGGACCGGTTATACCGGTGAGGACGGCTTCGAAATCATGCCCCCGTCGGACCGCGCGGCCGACCTGTGGTCTGCCCTGGAAGAGGAGGGCGCGGCGCCCTGCGGGCTCGGAGCGCGCGATGTCCTCCGGCTGGAGGCCGGCCTGCTGCTGCACGGCAATGACATGACCGTCGATGACAATCCCTATGAGGCGGGTCTCGAACGTTTCGTCTACCTCGACTCGCCCGGCTACGTCGCTGCCGAGGCCCTGCGCGCCGTGAGGGAGTCCGGCCCGGAGAAGCGGCTGACCGGTTTCAAGATGACAGGCCGCGGCATCGCCCGGCACGGCCATCCCATTCTCGCCGGCGGCGCAAGGACCGGCACGGTTACGTCAGGCACGCACTCGCCCACGCTTGACGCAAATATAGGCATGGGCTACGTTGACCCAGAGCACGCAGAGCCGTCGACGCCTATCGAAATCGACATTCGCGGCAGGATTGTTGCAGCCGAAACTGTGTCCCTGCCCTTCTACCGACGTTCATCCTGACCAACCGAGACTCGCAAAAGAACATGTCTGAACAAAACCCCTCCGGACTCAGTTACTCCAAAGAGCACGAGTGGGCGCTGGTGGAAGGCGACATTGCCATCATCGGCGTCACCCACTTCGCGCAGGACTCTCTCGGCGACGTCGTGTACATCGACCTTCCGCCCCCGGGCACGGACCTTGAGCAGTTCGCCAAGTTCGGCGAGATCGAGTCGGTCAAGGCGGTCAGCGACCTGTTCACACCGCTCAGCGGCACGGTCACAGAGGTGAACCAGGAGGCCGTCGACGATCCGGAACGCGTGAACACCGATCCCTACGGGGACGGATGGCTAATAAAACTGCGAATCGACGACTCGGCAGGGCTGGACAACCTGATGACTGCCGAGGCCTACGAGGCGCTGCTGGCCGAGTCCGGTTAGCCCGGCATGTCGTCCCCGTCCACCAACTCCACCTCAGCGCCGTCTCCGCATCCGTATATTCCCAATACCGGGGCCGACCGTGCCGCAATGCTCGACGCCATCGGCGTGTCCGGGTTCGACGAACTGATCGCCGACATACCCACCGGCCACGTCTACCCTGACCTCGACTTCCCCGAGGGCGCTCCGGAACCGGCCCTGACCGCGGATCTGTCGCGCATGGCCGCAAGCAACGCGACGCCGGGCGACTACGCGTGCTTCCTGGGCGCGGGCGCATACCGCCACTTCGTCCCGGCCGTCACGCGGGCCATCGCCTCCCGCGGCGAGTTCGTCACCGCCTACACGCCCTATCAACCGGAGGCGGCCCAGGGCACGCTGCAGGTGGGGTTCGAATTCCAGACCGCAGTCTGCCAGTTGACCGGTATGGAGGTGGCGAACGCCGGCATGTACGACGGAGCGACTGCCTTCGCCGAGGCCGCCCTGATGGCGTGCCGGGTAACCCGGAGAAACTCCGTGGCGGTGCTGGATACCGTCGACGAAAGGCTCGTGGAGGTGCTCGACGCCTACTCCCGATACCAAGGCGTGGAAATCAACGTAATCGACTCATCATCTTCCCTACCCGACGGCTCCGCATGCCTGATGGCTCAGTCGCCGAATATCTACGGCGTGATCGAGGACCTGGGGTCCCTGGTAGAAGCCGCACACGCAGCCGGTGGGCTGGCGGTGGTACACACCAATCCGATTTCGCTGGGCATGTTCAAGCCGCCGGGCGAATACGGCGCAGACATAACGACCGCTGAGGGCCAGCCGCTCGGCGTACCGCTCAACTTCGGCGGCGCATACGTCGGCCTCCTGGCGTGCAGGCAGGCTCACGTACGGCAGATGCCGGGCCGCATCGTGGGTCGCACGACCGACACGTTGGGCCGACACGGGTTCGCCCTGACACTTCAAACGCGCGAGCAGCACATCCGCCGCGAGCGGGCCACCTCGAACATCTGCACGTCCACGCAACTCATCGCGCTCATGGCAACGGCGTACGTTGCGGCCATGGGCAAGACCGGAATACGCGGGGTCGCCGAACTCTGCTATCAGAAGGCCCACTACGCAGCGAGCCAGATCGCACGGCTGCCCGGTTATTCGTTGCCGGTCGAGGGCGATTTCTTCCACGAGTTTGCGGTCCAGTGCCCGCTCCCGCCAGCCCGAATCAACCAGTTCTTGCTGGAGCGCAAGATCATTGGGGGCTACGACCTGAGCCATCGCATCCCCAACACGATGCTGTTGTGCGTAACCGAGATGAACCCGCGGGAGGAGATCGACTCGCTCGTAGCGGCTCTCGGCGAAGCGGGGAGCCTGGCATGAACAGCCTGCGCGCGCCGGACCGGCGCTTGCTGATGGACCGCAGCGTGGCGGGCCGTTCGGCTGTGAGAGTGGCCCCGACCGACGTGCCCCAGGCCGACCTGCCCGACGCGTCCCTGCTAAGGGACGACCTCGAGCTGCCGGAGATGTCGCAACTCGACCTGGTCAGGTACTTCACGCTGCTGAGCCAGCTCAACTTCTCGATCGACACCAACTTCTACCCGCTCGGGTCGTGCACCATGAAGTACAACCCGAAGCTCAACGACGAAGCGGCGTCGTTCCCCGGCTTCAGCCAGATACACCCCGCCCAGTCCGATGAGTCCGTACAGGGCGCGCTGAAACTCCTGTACGAGCTACAGCAGATGCTCGGCGAAGTCACCGGCCTTCCGGGCGTCGGGCTCACGCCCCTCGCCGGGGCGCATGGCGAGTATGCCGGCCTGCTGATCGCCAGGGCGTGGTTCGACAGCCGCGGCGAGACGCAAAGGACGGTGGCGCTCATTCCCGACAGCGCGCACGGCACGAACCCGGCGTCGGCGGCAATGGCCGGGCTGGAAGTGGTCACCGTGCCGTCCGACGAGAACGGCAACCTCGACCTCGCGTCGCTGGCCGCGGCGTGTGACGAGCGGACGGCGGTGTTCATGTTGACGCTGCCGAACACGCTCGGCCTGTTCAACCCGAACATACTCGAACTGACGGCCGCCGTTCACAACGCGGGCGGCCTGGTTTACGCGGACGGGGCCAACCTGAACGCCCTGCTGGGCCTCGCAAAACTGGGCGACCTCGGTTTCGACATCTGCCACTCCAACCTGCACAAGACCTTCTCAACGCCTCACGGCGGCGGCGGTCCGGGCGCAGGACCGGTGATGGTCACCGAAGAGCTATCGGAGTTCCTGCCGGCGCCGGTGGTGACCATGTCCGACGGGGCCTACCGTCTCACGCGACCGGAAAATAGCATCGGCAAGATCGGCGGCTACCACGGCTCGTTCTCGATCCTGGTGCGCGCCTACACGTACATGCGGTCGCTGGGCAGAGACGGACTGCGCGAGGTGGCGGAGAACGCCATCATCAACGCCAACTACGTCCAGGCCCGGCTGCGCGACCGGTACGACCTGGCAGCCGACCGCTACTGCATGCACGAGACGGTACTGAGCGCCAGCAGGCAAAAGGCCCGCGGCGTCGCAGCCCTCGACATCGCCAAGCGGCTCCTCGACTACGGCATACACGCTCCCACGATGTACTTCCCGTTAATCGTCGATGAGGCCCTCATGATCGAGCCGACCGAGACGGAATCCAAGGAGACACTGGACCGGTTGATAGAGGTGATGCGCCGCATCGACGACGAGATCGACAGCGACCCTTCGTTACTACACGACGCCCCGCACGATCTGCCGAACACGCGGCTGGACGAGGCCACCGCGGCCCGCCGTCCATACCTGCGCTGGCGGCCCGAGGAGTAGAGAACGTGACTGAGAGGGTGGAATGCGAATAGGCGCCCTGGTACTGGGCCTCATAGGCGCCTTAATCGGCTTCGTGGGCGGCGCAACGGTTGCGGTCCTGGGAGGCGTGTCGGTCCTGAACCTGGGCGAATTCGTAGCCCAATTCGGCTCCGAGGAAAACAGCGTCGCGGTATGGCGGGGAATGCTGGCGGTCCTGGCATCGATCGTGGCTGCGGGCGCGGCTTTACTGGCCCTGAGTCATCCCAGGGTATCGGCGATCATATTGATTCTCAGCGCCGCCGCCGGCGTGTACCTGATCGGTGGTTACTTCGCCCCCGCGGCTGTTTTCCTCGTCCCCGCAACGCTGTTCGCCGTTCGCGGCAGTTTCGACAAGAAGGCCATCGGCTTCGGCCGGCGCAGCGGCTCTCGCGGTCCCGGCCCGCAACGCCGTCGCCCATCCGGAGGCGGCAACGGCAAAGCGCCTGCGCGCTAGTCAAGACACGTAGACGGTGGCGGGGTCAACGCCTGCCGCTTTGAGAATGTCTCTTGCGCGAGAGACGTGGTTGCTCGCGCTGGCGTGGGCATCAATCCAGAATTGTCCTATCGACGCGGGCTGAGTAAACCGCTTTCCATCTCGTCTGTACGGAGCAGTATGGACCAAGTGGGTTTTGCGTGAATTGGTCAACGGGCAATCGGACTCCTCAAGCCTGCCCGATTCAACCAACAACTCAACCGCTGCGGCTTGAAGCCTGAACCAATATCCCAATGGCCTTCGACTTCCGTCAGAAAACGACATGAACTGCGGAGGTGGTTTCCCGGTGACATCTGTCAACTTACTCAACGGAATTCCATTTGGTTCGGTCACTACTTCGCTTTCTGACCTACGGGGAATTCGAGTAGTGACAGGGGGAGTTGGCGAATCGGGGACTTCGACACTAGGAATTGAATTCCCATGGCTTGATATGTCTTTCGGAACTTCAACGTCTGGTAGATCCACAGGAACGTTGCTCTCCCAGCGCCAACGCCACAGCCACAACATCGCCATCACCGTGCTTCTTCGATCCTCGCTCAGAATCCTGAACGCGGTGGTACGTCTTTCTTGCAAGTCTCCGCTAGCGCGGGGCCGGTACGCCTCCCATGTGTCACCGTTCGTGATTACTACGTATTCGCAGTCGCTTCGAATCGTGTAGTTGATCGCCTGTTCAACCGCGGGAGAATCTTTGTCGATCGCTGTGTCGAGGTTCTTGGCCTCAACAAAAAACTGCGGCTGGCCAGTTTCGTGCAACATAGCGTAATCGGCGACGCGATTGCGGCCGCCGAGCGGGAACTCGGGGCGAACTTGAGACGTGTCGGAGAGATCCCAGCCAAGCGCCGTCAGGACAGGATCAATCAACGAATAGCGAGTGGCCGATTCGTTACTTCGGTAAACATCACCGTAACGCCGAATCTTTTCGCCCAGTTCGGCAACTAGATCGTAAAGTTCATCTGGCCACATGGCCCTTGTTCCTTTATGGCTGCGTTTATGTGCGACGGTTTGCGCCGATATGGTAACCGAACGTCTGGGGAACGCATCCCTTAAGGCTGGCTCAACATACAATGTCCCACCTGCACCTCCCACTTAACCTCCCGGAACCGCCATGAAAATCACCGATATCAAAATCTCCGTATTGGAATTGACTGGCTCAATTACGCCGTTTGACCTGGATGAGTCCGGGCGGGCGGGGCACCGCCGTTGGAGGCACCAGCCGCGCCCGGCCAAGACGGGCGTTATGCACGTGCTGCACGTTCGGACGGACGAGGGCATCGAGGGCGTCTGCCCGGTCGGCGACGGCCGCTACATGACCATGCACATCCCGACACTGGAGCAGCTTCGCATACTTGCTGTGGGCGAGGACCCGCTGGACCGCGAGCGGCTGTTCCAGAAGATGAAGCATGCGACGCGGCAGGCGTTCGCTCCGTACGGGTGGTTCGGTTCGTTCGACAATTGCCTGTGGGACATCGCCGGAAAGACGGCCGGTCTGCCGGTCTGCGCGCTCATGGGCCGCGTGCGGGAGCGGGGGCCCGCCTACTACAACATCCGCGGGGACTCGATGGAAAAGGCCGTCGAGGACTCAGAATTTGCGGTCGGACTTGGCTTTCCGGCCATAAAGGACCATTTCGTACAGGAACCCACCGAAAACATCGAGTGGTTCCGCGCCGTCAGGGACGCCGTGGGGCCCGAAATCGACCTCATGCACGACCCAGTCGGCATGTACACGTTTGGCGAGGCTGTACGCATTGGACAGGCGCTGGAAGAGTGCGACTTCCGGTGGTTCGAGGAGCCCATGAACGACGTGCGGCAACGCGAGTTACAGGCCCTCTGCGACAGGCTCGACATTCCCATTCTCAATCCTGAGTCCCTGACCAACGCCATCGATTTCAGCGCGCAGTGGCTGATCTCCGGCGCAACAGACCTATTGCGGGTCAGCGCCAGGCACGGCGCAACGTCCGTCCTGAAGCTCGCGCACCTGGCCGAATTGCACGGCACGAACGTCGAGATGCACGGCGCGGGCGGACTTTTCGGCCTGGTACACACACACCTGAACTGCGCCATCGCCAACACCAGCTACTACGAGTTCTTCCCGGGCGGCATCCGTGACGAAATAGGCAGGGAGATCGGCATGACCAACCCACCCCTGCCTGTGGACGGACACGTCACGCCGCCGGATAGCCCGGGCTGGGGCGCGGAGTGGGACTGGGACTACTTCCGCAAGAAGACCATCGAAGTGCTGTGAGCGGGCATTTTGATGCCGGCCATCCCCGTCAGGCGAAACCACAACGCGGCGAGTAAGCTTGGAGTGAGCGACTCGGTCGGCCAATAGCGTAATCTTGGCATCGCGGGTCGCCGATGGAAGTCTCAAACCCCACCGGGGACCCGCTTAAAGGACTGACATTGGGATACATCCACCGGAAAGAATGGATTGCCTACGGCCTGATTGTTGTCGCTGCCGTTGTCGTGTCCCTGCCGCTGTACCCGTACAGGTGGCACACGTTCATGCATATCACTGGCGCGGTGGTCTTCCTGGGCAACATCATCGTCACCGCCGCATGGATGTTGATGGCCGAGCGGACGCGGAGCAACAACGTCATCCACTTCTCCGCCAAGGCGGTTATCCGCGCCGATCTCCTGTTCACGCTGCCCGGCGTTCTCTTGATAGTGATAAACGGCTTCGTCATGGCGGTCTCAAGCTGGGGCGGGTGGGGAGCGTTTCACGATCTCTCCTGGATCTCTCTCGCCCTGGGGCTGTTCATCGCGTCCGGCATAATCTGGGTGGCGGCGCTAATCCCCGACCAACATCGCATGGCCGTGTACTCAGATCCGTCGGCCTACCCCGATTCGCCTCCGTCGCAGTTTTTCTCCGCCCTGCGCAGGTGGTATTTCTGGGGCGCCATAGCGATCGCGTTGCCGCTTGTCTCCCTGTACCTGATGGTCAACAAGCCGACTTTTGGCTAACGCCACGGTCAGACCGCGACCGCCGCAAGCGGGGTATGCTTGCAGTCTTGGCGGAGGTCGCCAATAGCGCTCTGGATGGTGTTCGACATGGCTATCAACCCCGGCGATATGGCGCCGGACTTCACATTGACTTCGCATGAGGGCTCGCCCGTCACCCTTTCGGACCTGCGCGGCGTGCCCGTGGTGCTGGCGTTCCACCCGGCCAGCTTCACCGGCGGCTGAACGAATCAGTTGACCGAGTTCCGTGAGAACTACGACGACTACGAATCGGCAGGCGTCCGGCTCCTCGAGGTCAGCGTTGACAACGCGCCGATCCAAAAGGCCTGGGCGGAGTCCGTCGGCGGTGTCCGCTTCCCGCTGCTTGCCGACTTCCACCCCAAGGCCGAGGTGGCGACGGCATATGGCATCTACAACGACGAACGGGGAATCGCCGGGCGGGCGACCTTCGTGATCGACGCTGAGGGTGTGGTCCGGGACGCGCGCACGTATCCGCCGGGTTCGCTGCCCGACGCCGCTGAGCTATTGGGTGTGGCAACGGGGCTGTAGAGCAGGGGTTGCGTGTCCGCTACACCGTTGCGGGATGCTTCCGGGAGCGGGCGCGGAAAAACTTCTCCCGCTCTTTGCATCGCTTATGGGCAATGGTTAAATACGATACGCAATATCAACGTCGCGGCCTGAGAATTCACAGAAAAAACGGCGGGAGAAACATGATCAACAGCTTATTCAAATCGCGGTGGTTCGCATTTGTGGCGGCATTCCTGGTAGCCGGAGTAATGCTGGCCGCAATCTCATGCGGCGAGAGCGAGACCTTAGTCCAGACGGTTGAGGTCGTCAAGGAAGTAGAAGTTACTGTAGAGGTTCCTGTTGAAGTAGAAAAACAGGTGGAGGTGGAAAAGGAAGTCCAGGTCGAAGTAACAAGGGAAGTGGAGAAGCAGGTAGAGGTCGAAAAAGAAGTTGAAGTAACGGTTGAGGTCCCGGTCGAAGTGATGACGAAGGCCCTAGACCCGCTGATCGTCGGCCACCTCAACGCCCTCACCGGCTCGCTGTCCTACTTCGGCGAGTCCCACTCCACCAGCATCGGGCTCGCCGCAGACCATATCAATCGGGCCGGCGGCATCCAGGGCGGCTCCGTGGTCCTGATCCACCGCGACACCGGTGTAAACCCGGTCCAGGGCGTTGCGGCCGCTGAAGAGTTGGTCAACGCCCAGGGAGTGGTGGCCATCGTGGGCGCGCTGGCCAGCGGCGTGACGATCCCGGTCGCAACTTCCGTAACCGTGCCCAACGGCGTGGTCCAGATATCGGGCGCATCGACCGCGCCCGCCATAACGGTGCTGGAAGATAACGACTTCCTGTTCCGTACCGCGCTCTCCGACGCCACCCAGGGAGTGGTCCTCGGGGGACTGGCAAACGCGCTCGGCTACAAGACCGCGGGGATCCTGTACATCAATAACGCATACGGGGAAGGGCTGGCGGCCCAGTTCACCGAGACGTTCACCGCCCTGGGCGGGTCGGTTACCGCATCGGTGCCGCACGAAGACAGCCAGCCAACCTTCGTTTCCGAGCTGGAGAAGGCCACCGAGGGCGACCCCGACGTGCTGCTGGCCCTCAGCTACCAGCAGGCCGAGGTCTACATTCGCGAGGCCCTGGAAGGCGACTACGCCGACACCTTCCTGTTCGTGGACGGCACCAAGATCCCAGAATCTTTCGAGGTAATCGGCTGGGACCTCCTGGAAGGAAGCTACGGCACCGGTCCGGGCTTCGAGGCCAACCCCTCGACCCAGGCGTTCATCGACTCCTACATCGCAACGTACGACAAGGAGCCCGAGCATCCCTTCATGAACGAGACCTACGATGCGATGATCCTGATCGGCCTGGCCGCGGCCAAGGCGGGCACCACCACGGACGCCGCCGCGATTCGCGACGCCATCCGGGACGTGGCGAACCCGCCGGGAGAGATCGTGCGGCCGGGCGATGAAGGCATCAAGCGGGCCCTGGAGCTTATCGCCGCGGGCGAGGAAGTTAACTACGAAGGCGCCGCCGGTTCGGTCGACATCGACGAGAACGGAGATGTCATCTCCGGCCACATCGAGGTGTGGAAGATCCAGGGCGGCGAGATCGTCTCGGAACGCCAGGTACCGGTTGACCTGACTCGGTAGTCCAGCGCCGGGCAGACAGCCAAGCGCCAATCACGATCGTTTTCGCCGGGACATAGGGAGTTGAATCCCTGCGTCCCGGCGTTTGATTTCCGAGTCGGCGCCAAAGGGCCGTCGCTGGCTGGAGTCGCGCGCAGTCGACTATCCAGTTAACGATCCTGCGGACTAGAAGAGGGTGTCACGGCCGGGGAATGCCCTGGGAGCGAAGGATTTGATCGAAGGCTTCGCGGTCCTCCTCGCTCATGTCCGGAAACGGCTCGCCTCTCCGTCTCAGGCCGCCCGTGAATTCAGCGTCGCGCTTCCCCACGAACGCCTCCCGCGCCTCGTCCACGTCCGTCGTGGTTGCGGTGACGAACGAGTTCATGAGGTGCTGGACCTGCCAGGCGGCGTCGGTCGGCACGTCACGGAACCGTATGGCGAACTCTTTCATGAAGCGGACCGCGACCGGCGGCATGGCGGCCAGGTGGGCGGCCACCTCCTCGGCCCTGGCCATCAGTTGGTCGTGAGGGACGACTTCGTTAACCAGCCCGATCCGCAGCGCCTCATCGGCGCTTACCGGCTGGTCCATCAGGAGGATGCGCATGGCGTCTGCGTAGCGGACCTGCCGCATGAGCAAGGTCGCGCCCGGGCCCGCGCCCACACTGCCGCGTGAGGTCATGGCGAGGAAGTACCGGGACTTGTCGGATGCGATCCGTATATCGGTCGACGATAGCAACAGGTAGAAGCCGGCCCCGGCGGCCCATCCGTTGACGGCCGCCACGACGGGTTTCCAGATCCGCGGGAAGTGGTCGCCCATCCTGCCGTCTGCCCCGACGCGGGTCCCGTTCACCGTGCCTGCGGGGGGCCACACGAGCCGCTCGATCGTGTACCGCTCCCGGTCGTCCGGTGAAAGTTCCGCCAGCGCTTCCAAGTTGTGGCCAGCGCAGAAGTGCCGGTCGCCAGCGCCGGTTATGACCACTGCGCGGACGTCACGGTCCTCCCACGACTCGATCCACGCGTCGGAGAGCTGTTGGGATATGTCGCGGTCAAGGATGTTGGCCTTCCGCGGATTGTTGATCGTCACATATGCGACGTGCTGGCGTTTCTCGTAATCGACTGGCATTCCAGCCTCCTTTTTTGTTTTTTTGTTTCAGACGGGCCGGTGACTTGGGCGACGGTTGCAGACCGGTTCGCGGGTGGTTGTGGTCCGGCGTTATTTTAGTTCAGACGGGTGGGTGACTTGGTCGACGGTTGTATACCGGTTTTCGGGTGGCCGTATTCGGATGCCGAACCGGGGGCGATGATTTTTCGTGTAGGCTTTTTGACCGTCCGATTTTGGGGCCTGAATCCAGACGCCGTTGCATCGCCATTCGTGAACATCTATTTCGACATCGATTACACGCTGATCGCCTATACGGGCGAGCTACGGCCGTTGGCCCGCCAGACGCTTGAGCGGCTGAAAAAAGACGGCCACGCGCTCTACATCTGGTCCGGGGTGGGCGTGCGGACTGAAGAGGTGAAGCGACTTGGCTTGGCCGATCTAGTCGTCGACGTCCTCGAAAAGCCGACCGAGAAATTCGAGGAGCGGTTGCCTGAACTTGGAGTGACGGTGCGGCCCGACGCGGTGGTCGACGATCACCCTGAGATCGTGCAGCACTTCGGCGGCGTCAAGGTCAGGCCGTACTTCTGGCCCAGCGATTCAGACCGCGAATTGGCAAGGGTCTACGAAGAACTGGACCGGCTGGCGCAGGAGCGTGACGGGAGCGCTGGCGCCTGACGTCCTGGCTAACCTGAGCCGCTTTCCACGGCGGCCAGTTGCGGCACGACGGCCTCTTTGAGCAGCGCGGCTGAGCGTTGCCATGCGTCGAGCGGGTCCCACTCGTGCGCCATGATCAGCAGCACGCCGAAGCCGCCGACGAACTCGTACAAGTACGACAGCTTGGCGGCAACGTCATCGGGACTGCCCACGACCCACACGTTGTCCATCATGTACTCGACGTCGCACTCCTCGTCCATCATATCGGGGTCGGTCTTCGTGAGCTTCAGCATGTCGTCGCGGTGCAGCAGCGGCCAGAAGTAGTTCTCCCAGTCCCGACGCATAACGCCGTTGCGGACCTCCTCGCGCGCCTCCTCCGTCGTGTCGGCGATGAACACCTCCCGGGCGATCCGCCAGTTTGCGCGTTCGGGCTGCCTGCCCGCCTTTTCAGCGCCCTCGGCGTACGCCTCCCAGTGCGTCCTCAGGACCCAGTTCGGCACGAGGTTGATGCTCATCGGGAGCCAGCCGCGCGCGCCGGCAGCGACGAGAGAGCCGGACTTGGGCGTCACCCCCGCTATGCCGATGGGCGGGTGGGGCTTCTGGTAGGGCTTGACGTGTATGCCGAGGCCGATATTGGGCTCGGGTTCAGGGACCGTGTAGTCGTAGAACTCGTTGGAGTACTCGCCCGGGGTTGGATCATTCCACAGATCCAGGACGTCGGTTACGGCCTTCTGCATCATCACGCGGTGGTCTTTTTTGTCCTCGCCGTAACCGAACACCGCCAGGTCGCCCGGAAAGCCGCCGGCGCCGACGCCCCACTGGAACCGGCCCTGCGCCATGTTGTCGAGCTGCGCGATGCGGTGGGCCAGCACAAAGGGGTTGTGGTTCGGCATGCAGGAAACGCCGGTGCCGAGACGGATGTTTTTTGTGCGTCCCAACGCCTGCGCTATGAATAGATCGGGCGCGGGGATGTTCTCCCACGCGGCGGTGAAGTGCTCACCGATCCACGCCTCCCGGTAGCCCAGACGGTCCAGGTGAACGATCTGGTCCAGGTCGTGCTCAAGGGTTTTCGCGAAGTCGGACCCCGGCGGGTGCAGGGGCATCATGAAGCAGCCCAATTCCATTGAATCGAATCCTCACTCGGCAAACCGGCGGACAGACCCGCCGCGGGAATAAGTTAACAGAGGAAGGGGGTCATCTCACCGAGGTGTGTTGTGGATTGGAGGCGAGAAGGGAGAGCGGGAGGGGCGAGGAGTCTCGATCAGTGACAACCGTGGGAAGCAGAATACTTGCCGGGGCCGCATTCAAATCCCGGGGCCGGTGAGCTCTTCGTTCGTGGATATAGAGGCGCGTCCGCTTTAGGGTTACGTTCGTCTGAGGAGCCTGTCGTATTCGTGATGGGGACCAATCCAGAACCAGACGATATCGCCGTGTTCCAGCACGCCTAATGCGCGATAGTCGATACTGACGCGCACCGAGTAGACTGGCCGCATTCAACTTACGCGTTTGAAATCCAGGCTCGGGTGATTCGGGTCCGATGCGAAGAAACCGTAGGACGCCCGTGCCTGTCGCTTCACGTGGCCCGGAAGCCGCCGATATGCATCCCAGAATCCTTTCTGGGTAAACGAACGCACGCCCTTATAGTTCTTTTATAGCAAGAGGCCGTGTTTCTCCGGCACGATGCTCTGCAAGTGCCTCGTCGGCCAGGCGTTCCAGCACATCCTCGGATTCGGTTCGGGCGAACAAATCTGCCCACTGCCGTTCCGACTCCAACTCGGCCAGCAGGAAGCGGGCGAGCCTGTCCTGCTCGGCCTGGGGGAGTTCGGCGGCCCGGTCGAATGCTTTTTGGAGAAGCTGGTTCATAGGTAACCTCGTTCCTCAGATGAAGAACTTAACTTATCGCGATCGCGCGCCGCCAGAAGCATGTCAAGCAGGTACGCGTCATCCCGCTCCATACACCACCTCGGTCGACTCGAGAATCGACTTGCGACGTATGTAGTTCCTGCTGCTTTCCAATTCTTCGCGCGTCAGCAGGTCGACGTTTCTGCCAAACAATTCTGATAACTCGATTTCAATGCCGGCAAGGCCCATCAGGCCCGGAATCCGGCCAGATTCGAACAAAACGAGCAGGTCAATGTCGCTCTCCGGCCCAAAGTCGTCGCGGAGGGCAGAACCAAAGACGGCTAACTGCTTGATGCCGTTCTCCCGGCAAAACGCGGCCAGATTCTCGCGGGGTATCGTAAATTGCGGGTTCATTGGTGCTGGTCTTCTGGTGTGTCTGCGCCGGATATTCACATCCTCTTAAATCGTAGCTTATGGGATATTGGGGGCGCACCGTTCGCACCGGGTGGACCGGCGACGGCACTTGCGTTGACTGTTACTAGCCCTAGCTATATTCTTAGCTAAGTAGTCCTGTGGGAGCACAAAATGGTGACAGTAAACGTCCACGAGGCAAAGACCAACCTGTCTCGGCTGCTGGCCCAGGTGGAGGCTGGGGAGGATGTGGTAATCGCCCGCAACGGCAAGCCGGTGGCGCGGCTGGTGGGGTATCGGCAAAAGGGTAGGCCGCAGCCCGATGTTCTTAAGGGGAAGGTATTCATTCCAGACAGTTTCTTTGACCCGCTCCCAGAGGAGGAATTGGCCCTGTGGGAGGGTCGCGGGGATGAAGAATCGAAGGATAGTAATGCGGGTACTCTTAGCTAAGTAGTCCTCTGGGAGCAGAATCATGGTTACAGTGAACGTACACGAGGCAAAGACGAACCTGTCTCGGCTGCTGGCTCAGGTCGAGGCAGGAGAGGACGTGGTTATAGCGCGCAACGGCAAGCCGGTGGCGCGGCTCGTGGAGTACCAGCCCAGGGGCGTACCCCAATTCGGTGCCTGGAAGGGCCGGATATCCATTGACGATAGGTTCTTCGAACCGCTCCCAGAAGAGGAACTAGCACTCTGGGAAGGCGGCGAGGAAAGACTGAACGGTTAATCGTTGCGGCTCCTGTTGGATACCCACACGTTGATTTGGTGGCTAGAGGGCAACGAACGCTTGCCGGTCACGGCCCGCCAAGCCATAAGAGACAGGTCGAACGAAAAGCTGGTCAGCGCGGCTTCTGCCTGGGAGGTTGCCACCAAACATCGACTGGGTAAGCTTCCGGAAGCCACTGCGCTGGTCTTGGATTTTTCGGCAGCCATCGCAGGTCAGGGGTTCGAAGAACTGCCAATAACCGTGGACGACGCCGTGCGTTCAGGTCAGTTGCCGGCCCATCACAACGACCCATTCGACCGTATGCTCATCGCCCAGGCACTGGCGCGGAACATCCCGCTCATATCCAATGAACGGGTATTTGACCGCTATGGGGTTCGACGGCTGTGGTGAGTCAACAGCCTATGCGGGTAAGGGAGGTGGCCTGAGAAGCGCAATGAACCCGGCCTGTTCGAAATTGTGGTCATGGGCCAGCGCCTCGGGGATGTTCTTCTCTTCCATCACCAGAAAACTGGCGCAGTCGGTCAGGCTCCAGTTCTTATCCGGCCGGGAAGAATACATTTGGAACGCCGAATCGAACTGGTCGGACGATTGCGGAACTATTTCCACGTTGGGGTCTTTGGTCAGATCATTGACCGCCGTCACGGCGCTAATGCGCAGTTCTTGGCCACTTCCACCAAAGTGAGTCAAGAACTCGACCAGCACCATCTGACTGGTCACGATACTGAAATCGCCCAACTGCTCGGCCACAGTCTCCGCTCGTCTGTGCAACCCATCGTCAGGGTTCAACATGGCTATCCAGTAACCGGTATCGGCGAAGACTGTTCTCATCGCCAGTTAGCTCTTGGGCGAGCCGTACAGGTAATGCTTGTAGTTAATCGAACCATCAGTGGGGAGATCGTCCCAGGTTTCCGGCGGAACGGACTCGCGGGCATTTCGGAAGATTTCTCGTATGGATTCTCCTGTTAGGTGAGGCTGCGAGGGTTCCTCTACGCTAACCAAGACCGCGATATCCTGAGGCAGCTTTACGCCGTGTTTTTCCTCGAAGGCGGCCACTGTTCCGTGACCAGCACGAAAGGCGGACACGAGATCCATTCCCATGTTGCGGGCACTCAGCAGATCTGACCTGGCCCTGTCCCACTCAGTCTGGCGCAACAGGGCAAAACCCCGATTGGCGTAGCCTGTCTGGTCGGGTCTTATGCTCAATGCCTGATCGTAGTCTCGCATTGCGCAGGCCAGTTCGCCTTTTCTCTCGTACGCAACTCCCCGAATGTTGTATGCGTAAGTATTCCGCGGGTCGAAGCCCACCACTTTGTCGAGGTCCCTTATGGCGAGATCCAGATTGCCTGTCTCCAAGTAGACCAAACTTCGTACTGCACGGAAGTCCGGGCGCCGGGAGTCGAGTTGCAAGGCTCTATTCAAATCCAGGAGTGCGGGGGCGTGGTCGCCTCTATTCTTAAAGACCAAGCCCCGAATACCGTAAGCATCAGAATAGTTCGGGTTTAACTCCAACGCACTGTTAAAGTCTTTGATTGCGCTGTCGCTGTCACCTAAGGCGTTATAAGAGGCACCTCGGTTCAAGTAAATAAAAGGATAATCCGGATCAGACTTCAATGCTTTGTTAAAGTACTCTATGGCGATTTCGTGGTCGCCCATGAGAGAACTGACAACGCCAATCTCGACCTGGGCCACTGCGTTTCCTGAGTCGATTTTGAGGGCTTCACCGTAGTCCCGAATTGCAAGATCATAAATTGCCAAATTGCGGAAGGCCAGACCTCTGTATATATATGCGTTGACGTCGGCGGATTCCAGTTCCAGTGCTTTAGTGTAGTCCTCAATCGCCCGCTCATAGTCATGTCTCTTGAAGTAAACGCTGCCGCGGTTGCGGTATGCCATGAACTTAGGTTTAAGTCCCAGAGCCATGTTGAGGTCATCAAGAGCCAGGTCGAGTTCGCCTATGCTTACGTAAGCGACCGCGCGGTTTATGTAGACGTCGGCAATCTGTGGATCGCGGCTGGCTATCTCGGTGTAAGTTGCGATTGCCTCTCGAAGATCTCCGCCCCTTTGGTTGGACAAGGCCGCGTGAAACAGGCCTTCAAGGGAAGGGTTTAGTTTGAAGGGCGTAGACTCTGTAGCCGCCGCTGGTTCCCCGGCGTCCACAAGGGTGACTTCAGGGACAACGTCCCTTTCAGTCGCGGGATGCGATATGGGCGCTGTTGCGGTTGCCACTACTCATCTCACCGTTCGGCTTTGGCCACAGTCCGATTGGCAGATTCTACAAGAGAATCAAAGAAACTCAGCCTTTCTTTACCCCACAGTCTCGTTCCCCACCTGCCAGTGCGGCGGGCTCCCGTGCCAGAAGTTCTCAACCTCCGGTTGCCCGGTGGCTTGCTCGAGGTCCGCGTCTTTCGTCGTCACGGGTTGGTTGGCTCAATTCATTTACAGGCAACATCCAGCCAATTCGGTACGGGATCCAGTCGCAATTGGACGACCATAGTCATTCGTAATCCCTTCGGTTAGCCCCGGCGAAACGGGAATGCCGGTCCCGATGCAGGAGGCCCTTTCAACGGTAGGATGAACGTGGAGGCACCCGCCACGCAGGCAGTCTGGATTACTGAATTCGCGAGAATAATGGATAGCTACTCCGGCCAAGGCGGAGAACGATCGTCTGAGGGAGAGTTGGATCAGACCGAACAGAAGTCAGCGGATGGACGGCGCACGGTGAATCTAACGGAGGCCGGCAGGGCCCACATAACTGAGGTGTTCAACCGCCACCTGGGCGAGGGGCTGCATGCTGGGGCTGGCGTGGCCGTATATCTCAACGGGCGCCTGGTTTTTGACATGGTTGGGGGGATGATGTCGGACCGGCATCCGGAACCTGTTGGTGAAAGGACGCTTTTTCGGGTTTTTTCTTGCAGTAAGCCGGTTGCGGCCGCGGCGTTGTGGGTGCTGAAGGACCGGGGCGAGTTGGAATGGGATGACCTCGTCGCTCGCCACTGGCCTGAGTTTGGCGCTAACGGGAAGGCGGCTGTGACGATCGAGCAGGTGTTGACGCACCGGGCCGGTCTTCCGAGCGCGCCCGCGGGCCTGGGGTGGTTCGACTTTGCGGACTGGGGGCGGATGGTGGATGCCATCGAGGACGCCGATCTGCAATACGAGCCGGGCACGCGCATCGAGTACCACGAACACACGTATGGTTGGCTGGTGGGAGAGTTAGTGGCGCGGATATCAGGAATGCCGGTCAACCGGTTCTTCGAGGAAGAGGTGCTGCGGCCGCTCGGCATGGACGACACGTGGTTCGTGCTGCCTGACAGCGAGATCGACAACGTATCGCCGGTGACCGCCATGCCGGAGTCGGAGCATGATCTGTTCGCCCTGAGCGTGAACGACGAAAACTCGTACACGGCGCTGTTTCCGGCCGGGAACTGCTTCGCCACCGCAAGCGACATGGCGCGGTTCTACGACGCATTGACAGCAGGCGGCATGGTGGACGGAGTCAGATGGCTCAGCGAGCAGACCGTGAACGAAGTGACGAGTTGTTGGGCCGATATGACCGATGAGGAGACGGGTCGGCGGCGGCGAATGGGCCTTGGCATGAGGCTGGCGGAGGGTGAGTTCGACAAGTTCGGGACGGCCGGAGAGGCATCCACGTTCGGGCACGGCGGCTTTGGTTCGTGCGAGACCTGGGGGGACCCGGCGCTCAAGGTCTCGGCCGCGTACCTGGCGAACGGCCTGCGGTCGCGCGAAGCCGACGATCAACGCCAGTACGAGATGTCTTCGGCCATACGCCAGGCCGCCGAAGAGGCCGTCGAACTGAGCCAATCGCCCACAAAGGAGGAAATGCCATGATCGCACCCGGAATCGGACACACCCCCGGCGCCGATTGGGATGTCGTGGAGCCGGAAGAAGCGGGGTTTGACCGGTCACGGTTGTCACATGCGGGGCAGTGGCAGGCCAAGGACGCCGACGGCCAGCCCTACGCCATCCTGATTGCCCGCCGGGGCAGGATCGTGGCGGAGTGGAACTTTCGCACCGATCCCCTCGAACCGGCCCGCATGGCGTCGGCGTCGAAGTCGCTCTTCTCGAGCGTCCTGGGCATCGCCATCGAAGAGGGCGTGATCAAGTCGGCGGACGACCGCGTTGTCGACTACTACCCGGAGTTGATGGAAGTTCCGCCGGGCAGGGGTCCCAAAGACGGCCGGCAAGCGTTCCCTGAGAATGAGGGCATAACCTTCAGACAACTCATCGGCAACACGTCCGGCTACATGAAACCCGGCGAGGCGCCCGGCAAGGTGTTCAACTACCAGTCGTGGGGCATGGGCGTATTGACCCACGCCGTGGCCTCGGCATACAGCCTGTACAAGACCTCGGAGCCCGAGCGCGGCGGCGGTTTCGGCACGCTGACGGAGTGGAAGCTGCGCCGGCCGATCGGGGGTTCGTGGACCTGGCGGTACGATCATCCCCAGCTTCACGCGGCGGCCAACCTGCCGGTATTCGGATACTTCACAATTTACTCGATGACGCAGCGGGACATGGCAAGGGTCGGCCTGCTGTGGCAACGCGGCGGGGAGTGGCGCGGCGTGCAGGTCATCCCGCGCGCGTGGATCGAGGAAGCGACTCGGGTTTCCGACATGATCATCGAAAACGAGCCGCGCGAACGCCACGTGTATGGTCTCGGCTTCTGGTGCAACGACACCGGCGTCCTTTGGCCTGCGCTACCGAGGGACAGCTTCGCGGCGGTCGGCGCAGGCAGGCGTCTGATCTGGGTTTGTCCAAGCCTCGGACTGACCGTCGTCCAAAGTCCAGGGAGTTACCCCCAATCAGGGGTGGCCGACTCACCCGAAGGACTCAGGGACCTTCATTACATGCAGGAGTCGCTCGGTCGCGTTGTCGATGCGATCGTATAAGCCGTAGCTCAAGACCTTCGCATCCCGGTATGTGTCGGCTGCGGCCTCGGTGTTAGACTTCCGCGGCCGTGTGCTTTCGTATCACTGTGGCCTTATGATGACCACGTAACGAAACGAGAATGGGTCGGGTGGTGTCCCGGAACTGTGGCCAGGGCGGGTTTGAAACCCGCCGCTACGGTATCGTGAGATTACGCATTTTCGTAGTAACGGACGAATCGGAGCCAGCCCGTGAAACGACTCTACGCCCTGTCAATCGCCGGAGGCCGCGGCGAACGCCTGAAGCCGATCACGGACGAACTGCCCAAATCCATGGTCCCCGTGGACGGCCGGCCGTTGATAGAGCGGCAGGCGGCGTGGTTCGTCTCGCAGGGAGTGACCGACGTGGTGTTCCTGTGCGGGTACCTCGGCGAGAAAATCCAGGAACACTTCCAGGACGGCTCACAGTTCGGCTTTCGGGCGCACTATTCGTTCGAGGAGACCCCTCTCGGCCGGGGCGGCGCGGTCCGCAAGGGGCTGGAACTCGTCCCGTACGACGTCGATTACGTAGTCGTGACGAACGGGGACAACCTGACATCGCTGCGGCTGGATGACCTTGTGGACCTGCACCTTGCCCGAAACGCGGTCGCGACTATGATGCTGACACCGTTCCAGAGCCAGTACGGGGTGGTCGAGGTGGGCGAGTCCGACATGGTCACGTCGTTCGTCGAGAAGGGCAGGCTCCCGCTGTGGATCAACGCCGGGATCTACGTGTTCGCCCGCGGGATCGAGGACATGCTGCCAGAAATTGGCGACCACGAGACTACGACGTTCCCCATGCTTGCCGCCGATGAGCGGCTCGCCGCGCTGCGATCAGAGGCGCCGTGGTTCACGATCGACAGCCCGAAGGAACTGCGCGAGGTCTCCGACAAGTTACGGGCAGGATCGCTGGAGATGGCCGTTTAGCCCGGTTCCTTGAACTCCGAGTTCGTTCTGGGTTCAGGGGTTCAGCGAGGGCCCGAAGAGCTTAAGGAAGTCGTGGCGGGACACGATGCCCACCACTTTGCCCCCTTGCAGGACCGGCATGTGGTGGACGTGGTCTTTCATCATGGCGCTTGCTATGTCACCGACGGGCGTGTTGGCGTCCACGTACGGATGGCCGGGCCGGAGCACATCTCCCACCCTGACGTTCCTGGCCTTGTCCATTGCCTCTTCGATGTTGCTCGCGTCGCCCATCCACTCACCAAGTAGTGAGAAGGTCGTCCCGCGCATCAGCGGGTAGCCCTCCTCCTGGGGCATGAACCAGTTTTCCGTGACGATCCCCAGGTATTCGTCCGACTCCCCGACTACCGGAACACCGCCAAACCCCCGTTCCAGCATTAACGAGGCTGCCTCGCCAACGGTGGCGTCAGGGCCAATTGTCACGACCGGAGACGTCATGATGTCCGAGGCCAAATAAGTGATTTCGTTCGTACCCATGTTGCTCATAGCAATTCAGATCCGGATTCAGCGGCAAAGCCAAAACACCGGGACGCGTTCTTTTCGGTCTCGTATCAGGTTTCTACTGTATCCCCATCTGACTGGGAGGTGACATAGTCCTCGAAGCCGAATTCAACATCGCGTTCCGGGGCTTCGAACCGGGCAATTGGAATCGCGGGCAGCGTGGTGATGTGGACCCCTGCGGTGACGCCCATGGCAAGCGAGAAGCGCGCGATACCTGCGTTGCTGGAAGACTCGACTATGGCTACGAAGTCGTAGTTCCCGAGCACTCCGTACAGGCCTAGCAACTGCGTGTCAGGCGTCCTCACCTCGCCCCCGGCCCGCAGGACGCTTTCCGGGTCGGCGAGCGTCCTCTCGCGGCCCTCCGGCGTTAGAGTCATCAGCAGTATGTACCGTGCCATCAGCCGCCTCCTGATTCAGGGTTTGACACCCCAGACTGGCTCTTCGGTGATTTCGAAAAACTGGTCTAAAGAATCGGCAAATCTCGCTTCCCGTCGCCTCAATCAGGCCTCTTCAACTGTGTCCGGGGTGGCCTTGACCATCCGGTAACCGACCCGCGGCTCGGTGGAGATGTATGCGGGATCTTCCGCGTTGTCTCCCAGCTTGCGGCGAAGTCTTTTGATCACGTCCCGAATGAGCCAGGGTTCGCCGGTTCTCCCCGGTCCCCAGACCTGGTGCAGCAGGTGATCGTGAGTCAATACCCGCCCCGTGTGCACCGAAAGCTCGTACAGCACGGCGTACTCGGTAGCGGTAAGGTGCACCTGCTCTCCTGACACCAGGACACTCCGTTCGGCGTAGTTGATGTGGAGTTCCCCTCCGGAGTATGGTTCGGACGGTTCAGCCTGGTGGGGAGCCAATCGTTTCCTCAGCGCAGCCCTTATCCTCGCAGCGAGTTCGGTTGGCGAGAAGGGCTTGACCACGTAGTCGGTGGCCCCCATATCGAAAGCATTCGCTACGACTTCTTCCTGGCCATATACCGACACGAAGATGACCGGAACGTCCACTGATCTGAGGATGTTCTTCATCAATTCGATGCCGTCGGCCCCGGGCAGCATCAGGTCCAGCAGCACCAGGTGCGGCTTTTCCTGCTCCATGAGGCGGGGCACTTCTTCCGGATCACCGGTGACGATGGGGGCGTAGCCTGCCTTTGTCAGGGCGTCTCGAACATACCGCAGCGCCTCTGGATCGTCGTCAACCGCCAAGATACGTACCTGGCCTTTGGTCTTCTGGCGCGGGCGCAGTGAGACTGGTGGAAGTTGCACCGTTCCAGCCTCCTCAACTGCCGGAATGCTGAACGTGAACCGCGCTCCAAGTCCCAGACCGTCGCTCTCCGCCCAGATGCGGCCACCGTGCGCCTCCACAATTCCCTTACATATCGCCAGGCCCAGCCCGGACCCCGCCCCACCGGCTCCCCGGTCGCCTCCATCAAGCCGGGAGAACTTTCGAAACAGGTGCGGCATCACGTCTGACGGCAAGCCCCTGCCCTCATCGGTGACGGAAATGGTGACATGGACGCCTTCTCGCGCCGCCACCAGGGTAATGCAAGAGTCATCCGGAGCGTATCTGGCAGCGTTGGAGAGGAGATTGCCAATGACCTGTACTATGCGCCGCCGGTCGGCCATGACAGGCGGCAGGTCCGGCGACAGATCTACCTTGAGGTTGTCGCTCCGGTCCCGACTCAAAACCCTGTTCCTGGCTTCGTCTACCATGTCCGCTACGTCTGCAGGTCCCAGCGAGACCGAAAGCGTCCCGGTCTCGATGCGCGCAACATCGAGCAGATCGCCGATCAGGTAACGCATTTGGTCGGACTGGTCTCGGATGATCCGGAAGAACTGCGTCATCTCAGCGATGTCCAGCTCGGCCACGGACTCCAACAGCGTGGTCACGGATCCTTTGATGGAGGCCAGCGGGGCGCGCAGTTCGTGACTCACCATCCCCAGGAACTCGGCTCTCAGCCGCTCGAGCTCCTCCACCGGTGTCATGTCCTGGAGGGTGACGACAAAAGACTCAATCTCGCCCTCGCCTTCCTCCAGGCGGATTGGCGTGGCATTCAACAGTGCCGTCACACTACCCCCATTGGGAGCCCGTATGACAATCTCTTCCGCCCGTACCGTTTCGCCTGCGCGCAGCAGTTCGGCTACCGACAGGTCGCCTACGGAGAACTCTCGTCCGTCCGCCCTCCTGTAGGTCACCTCGTTGATGAGCTCCTCCATAGATTGGTCAGGCTGTCGCAGGCCGTCGACTATGCGCATAGCCTCACGGTTGAACGACACCGGCGCACCAGTCCTGGCATTAAAGACCACCACCCCAACTGGCGACGTGTTGATCAGGGTTTCAAGGTCTGCTCGCGCTCGCCGCTCGTCCCGGTACCTGCGGGCGTTGGCTATTACCATCGCAGCCTGGGAGGCGAACATGACCAGTATCTCCTCATCGTTTCGCGTGAATTCTTCCTTGAACTCTTTAACCGCCAGAAGGATATTGCCCACCCGTTCGCCTCGGTAGGAGATGGGCGACGCCAGAAATGGGAGCTCCGGTCCAACCCGAAGGAGGGGTGCAAATTCCGGCAGGCCGGCAGCCCGAAAGTGACCGAGAAGGTCCTTGACTCGCAGAGGCCCCGAAATGGCGGCCAGGTACTCGAACATTAGTTGTGAATCGGGCATGGTCCACAGTTCGGTCGCTTCCTCCACCGTCATACCGGAGGAAAGGGAGTCCCCCACACCGCCAGACTCGTCGAGCAGCGCGATGACGCCGTATCGGGCTCCCGTCAGCGATCGCGCGGAGTCCAGGACGCCCTGTAGAACCACATCGAAATCGAGGCTCTCGTTGATTCGAAGGCTTGCCTCGCTCAGGCGGGATAGCCGTTCCCGCAACCGCGCAATTTCCAGGTCCCGCTCGTCAGGTCGATTCATTTGATTGCCTTGTTTCGGTCTGCGTCAGAACGGTCTGCTCTCAACGCCGCCGCTGAATTGGATGGTCGGATTCCGGATGCGACCGGCTCTTACCGGTCACATCACTAACCGGCCCAGACTGCATCATACAATGGTTCATATAATTCTAAGGGTTTTTGTCATTCATTGGTCATACAGTGATATTGTGCGGTGGAAAGTGAATTTCAGCCAACCGACTCCTGGAGTCGGTTGGCCTGGTTTCGCGAGGCCTGCCTGTTCGCCTATTTCAACTGAGGAGCATTTAGGACTTACCCAAGGTTTAGGTCGTCCTCGAGGGCCTCGCTCGTTGGCGCCCCAGCCGGATGCATGCCCCGGCGGTCCATCGAACTGACCGCGCAGTTCGGTGCGACTATGAGCAGAAGCCCCGCGCTCCCGGCGCTGCGTCCGTCATCCCAGTCCAATTCTCAGGTTTGTAGCCCAAATGCTGCTTGCTAGCATGGCTAAAACCAGCCCGGGAGACGCCAAATTGACTACGCCAGATCGACGTGATTCCGACGGCCCGGCCGGGCAGACCGTTTTGATTACCGGGGCTTCATCCGGCATAGGCAAAGAGACCGCAAGATGCCTGCTGCAGCAAGGTTACGTTGTCTACGCTGCGGCGCGGCGGGTCGAACATATGCGAGACCTCGAAGACATGGGCGCCACCGCGCTCAAGATGGACGTTACTCGCGAAGAAGACATCGTCGCCGGTGTCAAACGAATCAATGAGGAACGGGGCGGCACAGACGTGCTCGTCAACAACGCCGGTTTCGGATTGTACGGGCCGGTGGAGGAGACCCCGCTGGACGCTGCCAGGTACCAGTTCGAGGTTAACTTGTTCGGCCTGGCGAGGTTGACCCAGCTCGTTCTCCCTCGCATGCGCGAGAAGGGCGCGGGCAAGATCGTCAACATCTCCTCAATTGGCGGGAAAGTGTATTCGCCGCTTGGGTCCTGGTATTACGCCTCCAAGCACGCGCTTGAAGGGTGGTCTGACTGCTTGAGATGGGAGGTGAAGCGCTTTGGCATCGACGTCATCATCATCCAGCCTGGACTGATACGCACGGAATTCGGTGACGTGGCTTTCGGGGGACTGAAAGAGAACATGCGCGACTCCGCCTACTCCCGCATTTTTGACCGGTTGACCGAAAGGATGGACGGCTACGGGGGCGGGTCATCGCCGTCGGTCATCGCCGACGTAGTACTCAAAGCGGTCCGCGCCAGGCGGCCCAGGACGCGCTATGCCGCCGGTCGGTTCGCGAAGCCCACACTGCTCTTCCGCAAATTGGCCGGCGACCGGATGTTCGATCGCCTCCTGGACCGGTTGGCCGGTTAGAAGATGTAAGGGCTGTGCGGCGTTCGCGGAGTGCGGGCGGGCGAGCAGGCATAAGTGACCCGGAGGTCGGCGATTTGGTCCGGGCGCTTCCGCTATTGGTAAATACTCTAAGGCTTCGGACCTCGTTCGGCTTTAAGTTCGTCCACCAGCGCCTGGCTCCTTGGCGTCCGTGCGAAGTGCGGCCCCCAGTTGTCGATGAGGGCGTAGCCGGGCTCGTCGCTAACCCGCACGGTCGCGCCGGACCGTTCGCGCACGCCGTCCTTCAGCCGCGTGCCTACCCCCGGTCGTTGCGGCGCGTGCAGGTAGCCGTCCCGGATGTCGAGATTCGGGTCGACGAATTCGTTGTACCAGCCCTTGTGGAAGCTGGGAACGTGCTCCTGGACCATCGCGTTAGGCGAGCTGATGCATATCTGCGCGCAGGCGAAGATGTTCACGGGGCCTGAGGCGTCGTGGGGCGCGAACGGCACCTGGTGCGCCGAGGCGAGGATTGCCACCTTGTGGGTCTCCGATATGCCGCCCGTCCAGATCAGGTCCGGCATTACAATTCGGGCCGAGCCGTTCTCGATGAACTGGCGCAATTGCCACCTGGTCAGCAGGCGCTCCGATATGCACACCGGGGTTTTGGTCGAGGCCTGGAGACGGGCCAGGGCATCCGGGTTGTGCAACGGCATCAGGTCTTCCTGCCACATCATCTCGTACGGTTCCATCGCCTGGGCGATCCTTATCGCGACCGGCAGGGTCCACTTGCCGTGGCCGTCGTTGGCGATCTGCATATCCATGCCCACGGCGTCCCGGATATCGCGGATGGGCTTGAGGGACATGTCCAGTTCTTTGGGGGACAGGGACTGGCCGTCGGTTGCCTGGGACAGAGCGATCGTAGGGCCGCCCTTCATCGCGGTGATCCCTTCATCCAGGAACTCCTTCGCGACCTCTCCGGCGCGGTCGTAGGGCATGAAGGTTGCGTACACCGGGATCTTGGACCTGACCGCTCCGCCCAGCATCTCGTAGACGGGCAAGCCCACCGCCTGTCCCTTGATGTCCCACAGGGCGATGTCGAGACAGGATATCGCCCGCATTTCGGCCCCTCCGTACCCGGCGTGGTCGGATAGCCGGAACATGGCCTCCCAGTGCCTTTCAATTGCAAACGGATCGCGGCCAATCAGCAGCGGGCCGAACCAGTCGTGGATGGCGGTTTCGACTACGGACGGGGCGTAGAACGTTTCGCCCAGGCCCACGATTCCCTCGTCAGTGTGTACCTGCACCCAGATGACCATGGGCTGCTCAGCCACCCGGATAGTTTCTATCTGCGTAATCTTCACGGTCGCGCTCTTTTCCAGACCTCACGGAATTCAACGGGGCTCGCCGTAGAGGAAGTTCGTTCGTCGATGACGGAGGCCGCGGATATGTTACTGGACGGGTGCTGCCGCTACGGTCTATTCGTTAGCTCCCTGACCCTGGCAGTCTCCACCCGGTATATTGGGCTGCGGTACTACTAGTAGTCAATGAACATCACGGTCATCGAGAGGGTGTAGTGCGGCTGTTCCAAACCTCGCTCGTCAGGAGCTTGATTACGCTGGCGGTCCTGCTGGCGATAGGCATCTCCGGTTACATGCTTATCGAAGGCTGGTCGCTGCTGGACGCCGCCTATATGACCATCCTGACGTTTACGACCGTCGGCTTTGCGGAGGTGCGTCCCCTCTCCCAGGAGGGCCGCATCTTCACGATATTCGCCATGGTGGCCGGCGTAGGGGTGATGCTGTACATCCTTACAAGCGCCGTTCACATGGTGGTGGAGCAGGAGGCGCTGAGAAGCCTGGTCCGGAGGCACACAATGAGGACGCGAATTTCCAGACTGAGCGGCCACTACATAGTTTGCGGCTTTGGACGCGTGGGGCGGGCCGTGGCGCTCAAGTTGCAAGATGAGGGTGTCCAGTTGGTCGTGATCGACATTGTCGAGGATGCCGTCGCCGAGGCTGAAGGATGCGGTTTGCTGACCGTGCAAGGGGACCCGGCCAGGGATGCCGTCCTGCGGTCCGCGCATATTGAGAACGCCGCCGGTCTTATAGCCGCGACGGGCAACGACGTCGACAACGTGTACATTTCTCTGACTGCCCGCGGCCTGAATCCCAAGCTGCACATCGTTGCTCGGGCCTCGCAGCCCGATGCCGAAAACAAGCTGATCCGGGCCGGGGCCGACCAGGTCGTTTCTCCCCACACCATAGGTGGCGAACACATGGCGGTTACGGCGATAGAGGGATCGTCAAGGTCGCAGAACTAACGGGCGCGCAGTCACACTCGAGGTCGTTACAGTACAGACTGGGTTGACTTCGCTGGTCGTGGTCCTGAATGCGGGCCGTATTTGCACTTTGCGGATCAATGGCCGCGGTCGGCTAACCGCCACGCGCCGTCGAACTACACGTAAGCGGGACACTCCGGCCGGGGGCCAATAGGAATCCGACCTCACGTGCATTACGAACTACAAGAGGCAGCGGTGTCAAAGTTTCTGTATCACTGGTCTCTTCATACTTCCCTGACACTTGCCCTGTACGTTTTGAGCAAGACTTCGCCATATCCACCAAGAGGACTGCGTCCACGACGAAAACTCCGGGCGCAAGGTAGTAGCCATGAGGCAGCCTTTGCGCGCTGGAACGACGCCACGTAGCGGACCCGGCCGGGAGCCTCAGATCACCGAGGCGCCGGACGACTCGCAGGTCCCCGGTCCGCCTCCATGGAGCAGGATTTGGGGGTCCCGGCGCGGCCGTCTCGCGACGCTGTTGTTGGTCGCGTTCGGCATAGTCGCGGTGCTCGTTGCATTTGTCTTCTGGAGGTCTTCGCCAGCCGATGAGCAAGAGCTCGCGTCCGCGGACGGGCAGGCGCCCGCAGCGGAGACCGGAGAACCCGAGGCTCCCGCCCAACTCGAAGCAGCGCAGGTCTACCAGGCCATAGTGCCGTCCCTGGTGGTGGTGCAGACGGACAATGCGCGTGAAGGCGAGGACTTCGGACTGGGAAGCGGGATCGTGGTCAGCAGCGATGCACAGGTGCTTACGGCGCTGCATGTTCTGGAGGGCTCGACGGAGATCATGCTCACCTTCGCCGACGGCTCCCGTACACCCGCAAGGGTCACTAACGTGGACGAGGAGAAGGACATCGCCGTGCTGACGCCGCATGCACTGCCCGGGCTCATAATGCCGGCGACCATCGGGAACGGTTCAGGGGTGCGCGTGGGCGACGAAGTTTTTGCGGTCGGCCACCCATACGGCCTGGCAGGCTCGTTCAGCGCGGGCGTGGTTTCCGGACTTGACCGCGAATTCAGGCCACCGGACGGCGGGAGCTCTATTCAAGGGCTGATCCAGTTCGACGCGGCGGTCAACCCAGGCAATTCCGGCGGTCCGCTGCTGAACCGAAACGGACAGGTGGTCGGCATCGTCACCAGCCTGATGAACCCGACCGACCAGGACTTCTTCATTGGCATCGGATTTGCGGTGCCCATCGAAACAGCCGCCAGCGCCGCCGGAAGGCCGGCGCGGTAGTAGACCGAAAGGTGTATTTCAAGCATGACAAATAGCGTTAGCGGCCAACCGATGGAACGGGTGCTGTACGAGGTGAAGAAGGTCATTGTGGGCCAGGACCACCTGCTGGAACGCATGGTGGTGGCGCTGCTGGCGAGGGGGCACATCCTGGTGGAGGGCGTCCCCGGGCTGGCGAAGACCATGGCGGTCAAGACGCTGTCCCAGGCGATAGGCGGGGAATTCCAACGTATCCAGTTCACGCCGGACCTCCTGCCCGCAGACCTGATAGGCACCCGCATCTACAACCAGCGGACCGGCGAGTTCAACACGTCAAAGGGGCCCGTCTTTACGAACCTTTTGCTGGCCGACGAGATAAACCGCGCCCCCGCCAAGGTCCAGAGCGCACTGCTCGAGGTGATGCAGGAGCAGCAGGTCACGATAGGGCGCGAGTCTTACCCGGTCCCCAGGCCGTTCCTGGTCATGGCCACCCAGAACCCCATCGAAGCGGAGGGCACCTACCCCCTGCCGGAGGCCCAGGTGGACCGCTTCATGTTCAAGGTGCTCGTGGGTTATCCGAGCACGACGGAAGAGTTCGTCATCGTCGAGCGCATGACCGGGGCTTTGCAGGACGTCCAGCCGGTCCTGAGCACCGACCAGTTGACCGCCCTGCAAAGCCGGGCGGAAGGCGTCTACGTGGACCCGGCGCTCATCGAGTATTCCGTGCAATTGGTCACAGCCAGCCGGCAGCCAGATACGTTCGGGCTGGGCGAAATCAAGCGGTACATACTGTTCGGCGCCAGCCCCCGGGCGTCCATCAACATGATCGTCGCAGGCCGCGCCCTGGCCTTTGTGCGCGGGCGCGATTACGCCCTGCCGGAGGACGTTCGCGATGTGGCCCTGGACGTAATGCGGCACCGGCTCGTGCTTTCCTACGAAGCGCTGTCGGATAACGTCCAGAGCGACGACATCCTGGAGAGGGTGATGGAGGCCGTCCCGATGCCGGAGGTCCCAATTCGTGAGTATGCTGGCGCCCATCGCAGACAATAACCTCGAGGACCCCGAACGCCTGCTGCATCGCCTCGAGTGGCAGCTTCTGCGCCGGCTCGACGGGCTGTTCCACGGCGACTACCGGTCACTCTTCATGGGCTCCGGCCTGGACTTTGCCGAGCTCCGGGAGTACCAGCCGCCGGACGACGTCCGCCACATCGACTGGAACGTGACGGCGCGGATGAACACGCCCTACGTGCGCCAGTACATGCAGGACCGGGAAGTGATGGCGTGGTTTCTGCTCGATCTCAGCCCTTCGATGGCCTTCGGGGCCGTGGACCGGCGCAAGGAATCCGTGCTGGTGGACTTCGTCGGGCTGCTGGCGCGCCTGCTCACTCGCAACGGGAACAGGGTCGGCGCCGTCCTCTATGACAACAACGTCCAGTACGTCATTCCGCCCCGCAGCGGCCGCCACCAGGTGCTGCGGCTGATAAGCCACATCCATGAGCAGCGGTCGTCTCCCGGCGGGTCCATGACCGACCTGGCGAAGTTGCTGGAGTCCTCTTTCAACAGGATCAAGCGGCGTTCGTTGGTCTTCCTGATCTCCGACTTCATCTGCCTGCCGGGGTGGGACAGGGCACTGGACAGGCTGAATAGAAAGCATGACCTGCTGGCCATTCGGCTCTGGGACCCGCGAGAGACCGACCTCCCCGACGTGGGTGTTGTGCTGGTCGAGGACTCCGAGACCGGCATGCAGATGACCGTGGATACGAGCGACCGGGGGTTCAGGCGGCGGTTCCACGAAGCAGCGCGTCAACGCGAAGCGGACCTGGCCCAGACCTTCAAGCGCGCCGGCGTGGACGAGTTACCGCTCTCTACGGAGGAAGACATGGTGATGGCCGTTCTCCGGTTCGCGTCCCTCCGCAAAATGTCGCGGCGGCGGCAGGTCTAGGGGGCAGGTAGTGTCGTTCACCTGGCCCTGGGTCCTCGTTGCGCTCGCCGCGCTGCCCGCGTGCGTTTACCTCTACGTCCTTCTGCAGCAGAAGCGGGCCAGGGACGCCGCTAGCCTGGGGGCCCTGGGGACAGTGCAGGCAGGGTCTGTGAACTCGGTGGGGCGTCGACGGCACATCGCGCCAGTTGTTTTTCTCATCGCCGTCGGCCTCCTGGCGGTCGCGTCGGCGCGTCCGCAGATAACGTTGCCGGTCCCGCGAATGGAAGGGGTCGTGGTGTTGGCGATCGACGTGTCCTCCAGCATGGTCGCCGACGATGTCGCGCCCACGAGGATGGACGCGGCCAAGATGGCGGCGAAGTCGATCGTGGACCGGCGACCCGCGTCGGCCAGGATCGGCATAGTGGCGTTCGGTGAGGGCGGGCTGATCGTGAACCCGCCCACCGATGACGACCAGGCATTGTACGCCACCATCGACCGCCTCGAGCCAAGCAGCGGAACATCACTGGGCACGGGAATACAGACCGCCCTGAATCTCGCTTTGTCCGCGTCAAGCCCGGGCTCTGTGGAGTCGACCGCGGATGATGGGTCGGGGCCGCGGGGCGCATTTGCGCCTGCCGTCATCGTGCTTCTGACCGATGGCGAGAACACAGAATCACCAGACCCACTGGAAGTCGCGCAGGCGGCCATCGACCGGGGCGTGCGCGTACACACGGTCGGCATCGGCACGCAGGACGGGACGATCATAGAGGTAGACGGGTTCAACCTGTTCACGCAGTTGAACGAACCCGTACTCCAGGAAATCGCGCTCCAGACCGAAGGGGACTATTTCGAGGTGGAGGCCATCGAAGACCTGGCTTCGGTGTACAAGGGTTTGGAGACCGAGTTCAAAGTGGAACCGACAGAGGTTGAGGTCACGTCAGCGTTTGGGGGTATCGGCGCGTTGCTGCTACTCGCCGGCGGGGCGCTCTCGCTGTTGTGGTTCGGACGCATGCCGTGAGGCCGAGGTAACTCTATGGGACTGCTTTGGCCGGACTACCTCCTCCTCCTGGCCGTCATACCCTTCCTGGTCCTGGTGTACGCGCTCGTGCTCAGGCGCAGGAGACGCTTCGCCGTCCACTACTCCAGCCTGTCCCTGATCAGGCAGGCGATGCCCCGCGCCTTTCAATGGCGGCGGCACCTCCCGTTCGCCCTGATGGCGTTGGCTCTGGCGTTGCTCGTCCTGGCGCTTGCCCGTCCGTTCACCAGCGTGGCTGTGGCCTCAAGCCGGACAACCGTCATGCTGGCGTTGGACGTGTCGCTCAGCATGTGCGCGGATGACGTTGATCCCAACAGGCTCACCGTGGCGCAGAGGGCCACCGAGCGGTTCATCGAAAGCCAGGAGCCGGATACCAGGGTCGGCGTCGTGGCGTTCGCCGGTATCGCCCAGGTCGTCGTGCCTCCGACAACCGACAGGGAAGGTTTGCTGGAGGCGGTCAACAGTCTGAAAACGGCTCGCGCCACCGCGGTGGGTAGCGCGATCGGTCGTTCCTTGGCTGCGCTGGCGGATATAAACCCAGACATTCCACCCCTCAACGTGTACGTAGAACCTCGACTGGACTCTGCGGACCCAGACGATGAAGACAGCCTGCAGCCGGACGTCATCGTGCTGTTGACCGACGGCGCCAGCAACCGCGGGGTGAGCCCGCTGGTCGCCGCACGGGCAGCGCGTGACCGGGGGGTCCGTGTTTACACGATCGGGTTCGGCACCACGCAGCCGACGATACTCAGGTGCGCCCCGGACCAACTGGGAGGAGACCCCATCGACCAGCAGATCGGGCGCGGCGGATTCGGGACCTTCTCGCGCGGGTTTGGCCTCAGCAACTTCCTGATGCTGGACGAGCGCACCCTTAACCGAGTGGCTGAGATAACCGACGGCGAATACTACGCGGCCGAAAGCGCGGATGAGCTTCTCGAGGTCTTCTCCGACATCCCGGTGCAGATCGAGGAGAAGAAGGAGCGCACGGAGGTTTCGGCCATCTTCACCGCCCTCGGCGCGCTTCTCGCGCTCGCTGCTATCGGACTGGGTCTCCGCTGGAGCCCGCTGCCCTGATCAGTGAGTCGTGACTTGGTCGAGCTTTCGGGGCCGCAGGCGAATATCGGGTAATTCCCTCCCGGCTCAGCAATCGCCTGGGCTCTGTAGACCACCGACGCCCCTACCCCCACTCGTGGGCTCTGAGTCCTCTGCGACCATACCGCCTGACCTGGCATTTCGGGCCATCCTGGTCTCAGGATTACAAGCCGAAATCATGCGGTGTAAGATGTTCGTCCCACGTGTTACATCCAGCGTTTGGCGCAGCAATACGTTACTAATGCACTGGAGGATTTTGTGGGGGATGCCGCCGCGAGCGTGACACCCCCGCGCCAGGATAGGTCTACACCAACCTAGAACTCCTCCTTGTTGAATCGACTACTACATACCAACCCTAATTACGTGCTGCACACGCTTCGAGGTGATGTTCTCGGCGGCGTCACGGCGGCGGTGGTTGGCCTGCCGGTTGCGCTCGCATTTGGCCTGGCTGCCGGTCTGGGTCCCGCTGCGGGCATCTACGGTGCGATCTCGGTAGGTTTCTTCGCGGCCGTTTTCGGCGGCACGAGGTCCCTGATTTCGGGTCCCACGGGCTCGATGACGGTTGCCATGGCGGTAATCGTCACCGCCCACGCGGACAACATCGGCGAGGCCTTCACGATTGTGATCATGGCTGGGCTGATACAGATCCTGTTCGGCCTGCTGAAAATCGGGCGTTACGTGACGTATACCCCGTATTCGGTCATATCGGGGTTCATGACCGGAGTCGGGGTGATCATAATCCTGGTGCAGACCCTGCCTTTTCTGGGGGCGCCGGTTGCGGCGGGTGGGCCGATTGAAACGCTCCGCAACATTTCGAACGTGTTCGAACACTTCGAAGCCAGCGCCCTTGGAATAGCGGCCATCACCCTGGCCGTTGCTCTGCTCTGGCCGAAGAGATTCCAAAGGCATCTGCCCTCGATCCTGGTCGCGCTGGTGATTGGGACGGTCCTGGGCGTTTTCTGGCTCACCGACGCACCGACTATAGGCGTCGTACCGACCGACCTGCCGACCTTCCATTTGCCGGAAATAGACCCGGACCTGCTTATACGCAGCATCGAACCTGCGATGGTTATCGCCCTCGTAGGTTCGGTAGACACGTTGCTTACTGCCCTGGTAGGCGACTCGATGACACGCACCCGGCACGATGCCAACAGAGAACTTTTGGCCCAGGGCATCGGGAATGTGTTCACCGGCCTCATCCGGGGTTTACCCGGGTCGGGCGCCACTCCCAGCACGGTGGCAAACATCAGGGCGGGCGGATCGACCTTTGTCGCCGGAGTAGTCGCCGTCGGCATCCTGGTCGTCCTGGTGCTGGCGCTTGGGGACGTCGTCGCGTCAATACCGAACGCCGCCCTTGCCGGCATCCTGGTGAAGGTGGCGCTGGACACGATTGACTGGCGTTTCGTAACTCGAATGCACCGCGTACAACGCGAGCACCTGGTGGTCATGCTTCTGACCCTGGGACTGACGGTGTTCCTGGACCTGGTTGCCGCCGTGGCCGTGGGCATGATCGCCGCCGCAGTAACCAGCGCCCGCCAGTTCGAACGTCTCGAGATGGACAGCGTCATCTCCGTGCCACTGCTGGACCGCACCTTCTTCGGGGTCAAGGAAAAGGAGACGGATGGCGATCGCTTTTCCGCCAGGGTTGGCCTGGTATCCCTCAGGGGCACTTTCACCGTCGCATCATCCAGCAAACTCATCGACACGATAGGCGGCGACATCCGGGACCACGAAGTCGTCATCCTGGACTTCACGGAAACCGTATACGTAGACGACAGCGCGGCCCTCGTGGTGGAGCAACTCGTCGACACCGCAATAACGCAAGACACTCACTGCATTGTGATGGGTCTGGCGGGCATGCCTGAGCGCAATCTCAGCGCCCTAAATGTCCTGAAACGCGTCCCGGCCGACCAGATAGTCCGCGATCGGGACGAAGCAAGGGACACCGCGGCGAGATTGCTTGCGGAAAGGGACGAAAGGAGCGGGCAGGTCAGTTAAGGCGCGTTATACGGTCCTGCGGGCCGGGAGCGACCGGTCCGGCGCCGGAAAAATACGCGACCAACGCGTCGAGGTCTATCATTCCGCCGACACGCTCCGTGCCTTCCTTCAGCACGGCGTAGCCGCCGCCGCCGTCCGCCAGGAAACTGTTGACGGTGACCCGATAGGTCGCAACGGGGTCGACCGGAATGCCGTCGATAGTTATGGTCGAAGGATCGACCCGCGAACCGATGGGACGCGCCGCGTCCCAGGTGTAGCTGAACCCTCTCGAAACTTGCAGTACGCCCCTGGCATCACCCGAGGAATCGCGGAATTGGGCCTCCAGTAGGGAGTCGATCTGGTCGCCTGTGAGCGAAATCGTAACCAGACTGTTTCCGAACGGATGCACGGCAAAAGCCTCGCCGTAGGTCAACTCCCCGTCGGACTCGGAGCCGACGCTATCGAACAGGATGTCTTCGCGAATGCCACCGGAATTCATGAAGGCAACGACGGCGCCGCCTGCCTCGGCGGTCCGCGTCGCCTCCAGGTGTGCATCTGCGATGACGTCTCCAAGCGGCGATTCGCCGGCTGCGTTCCGCCGGCGGGTGATGTCGGCCGTCGTGTTGCCGATGACGGCGTTGGCGCGATTGGCCGAGATGGCTTCGTACCGGTCGATGAGCGCTGTGAGCGATGGGTCGGGAGTAACTCCGGCCTGGGAGTTGGGCCGGTTTTCGACGGTCTTTACCGACAAATCGCCCGTGGACCGGCTCAAAGTAACGTCGATGACCGTGAACAACCGTCCACGGTTGTCCGCCATGGTGACCCACTTATCGCCTATCCGGCAGACGAATTCATCGTTCGTATGGCCGGCGATGACTATGTCCACCGCGTCGTGAAGGCTTGCGGCGATACCGGCGATGGCGCCGTTCAGACCCGATCCGCAATCATTCCGGCCCCCATCGGAAAATCCACCCTGGTGGAGCAGCACTACGATGGCCTCGATGCCCTCTGCCCGAAGGCGCGGGACGAGGGCGTTGACCGTGTCAGCCTCGTCCTTGAAGGTCAGCCCCTGCACGGCTGACTTAGCCACAATTGCCGGGGTGCCTTCGAGCGTCAGGCCGATGAACGCGACGCCCACGCCCTGATAGCGCCGGATGGCGTACGGAGGGAATATGGTTGCCCCGTTGGTGTCGTCGATGACGTTGGCCGCCAGGAATTCGAAGTCGGCGCCGCTAAAGGGATCGCCGTCCAGGTCGCCTTCGACCGCGTGAGAGCCTCCTTGCTGCATTCTCAGGAGTTCAGCGAGGCCTTCATCGAATTCGTGGTTACCTACGCCATTGAAGTCCAGACCCATGAGGTTCATGGCTTCGATCGTCGGCTCGTCATGAAACAGGCCTGAGACGAGCGGCGACGCTCCGATGAGGTCGCCGGCGGAAACGAACACGGAGTTTTCGGCTCTGGCGCGCGCCGCGGCAATGTTGGCGGAGAGGTAATCGGCGCGCCCCACTCCGCCGAAGGAATCGGACGAGGTGGCAATGTGGCCGTGGAAGTCATTGATCGCCAGGATACGCAACGGTATTTCATCGGATTCCGGTGGGGCCTCCGTGACGCTGGGGCCAGGGTCAGAGCAGCTCAGCGTCAGGGTTGCCAGGGCCAACAGAAGTGGAATCCACAGAAAACGTACCTTGACGTGAATCAAGTGGATACCTTCGATCGATGCGCTAGAAGCAATGTACGTCTTTCCGGTTTCTCGTCATTCAGTTTCCGGCAAAATCCCCGGGGTCTGAGGAGAATTCCGCTTACCGACAAGTGCATTATCCGGCAAGTTTTGGATCCGTATTTTGCTTAGCTGGCCGCTAACTATTAGGATTCGCCTATGAAGTCACGAAAAAAGCTCATCAAGAACCTAACAAAACACATGACGCGCGTGCAGAGGCATCTGCGCGCCGGTCAGGCGTCCGCGTGGTCCGGGCTCGACCTGACAATGCCGCAGGTCAAGACGCTGTTCCTGTTGGCAGAGGGCCCGATGCGCATGAGGGGCGTCGCCAGGCGCCTCGGCGTGGAGATGCCGTCCGCCACCACCATGATCAACCGGCTTGTTGCCAAGGGACTGGTCGAACGCAGGCAAGACCCGGGGGACCGGAGGGCCGTCGTGTGTTCCGTCACCCCGGCCGGCAGCGAGGCAGTTGAGAAGTTCTGGTCCCTCCGCGCGGCCAGGATCGAACCCCTCGCCAGCGCCCTCAGCAAGAAGGAGCTCGAGAAAGTAGTCTCAGCCTTGAAGATCATGGCCGATGCCGGCTTCAGTGCGGAACGCGGTGTCGAGACGGGCTTGGACGAGGACCGCAGCAGCGAGGAGCAGGTTGAGGAGTCCGCCGCGTGAGGGTGGTCTTCCGCCTGATGAAGTACGCCTTCAGGCACAAGTGGTACCTCGTGGGCGCGTACTTTGCGATGGTGGCCTCCACCCTGTCGGCAATGGTCATACCGCGGATTCTCGGCGACGCCATCGACGAGGCCCTCGCCAGCGGTCTCCAGAGCCGCCTCCTGGTCCTGGCGGTGGCGATAGTGCTGTTCAGCCTGCTCAGGGGGGTGTTCTCGTTTGGGCAGAGATACCTCTCCGAGTCCCTGTCACAGAGGAGCGCCTACGACCTGCGGGAGGAGTTCTTCAGGAAGCTCCAGGGCATGAGCTTCGGGTTCTTCGACAAGGAGCAGACCGGCAATCTCATGTCAAAGGCGACACAGGATGTCGAGGCGGTCCGCATGTTCATCAGCATGGGCATGGTGCGCGGTCTTTCGATCTTCGTGATGCTGGGCGCGGTGTCGGTCCTCATGGCTCTCACCAATTGGCGGCTCGCCATCGTCAGCATGGTCTTCGTGCCGTTCATTCTCTGGCGGGCCATCGCCATGTCCAACGTGCTCCGGCCGACGTGGATGAAGGTGCAGGAGGAGACCGGTCATTTGACCACCGTACTCCAGGAGAACCTGGCGGGAATGAAAGTGGTCAAGGCGTTCGGAGCGCGCAGATACGAGGAGTCGAAGTTCAACGCCAGGGCAAACGCGGTGGCGGACCTCACCTACTCAGCCACGCGCGTCTTCGCGTCCCAGGGTTCGCTGATGACCTTCATCTTCACCGCGGCCATCGGGGCAATACTGTGGTTCGGCGGCCGGGAGGTTGCCGCTGAAAGGCTCACAGCCGGCGGCCTGGCGTCATTCATCCTGTACATGGGCCTCTTGGGAATGCCCATCCGGATGAGCGGTTGGATGGTGAACACCTTCTCCCGCGCATCCTCGGCCGGGCAGCGGATATTCGAAGTGCTCGACGCCCAGTCGCCGGTGGCCGAGAAGCCGGACGCCCGCCCCTTGCCCAAGGCGGCCGGACACGTCGCCTTCAAGGACGTCGCCGTGAGCTACGACGAAGGCAGAAGCGCGGTCCGAAACATCGATTTCGAGGTCCAACCCGGCAAGGTCGTCGCCCTCCTCGGCGGCCCAGGGTCCGGCAAGAGCACGATAGCCCACGTCATTCCAAGGTTCTACGACGCCTCGTCGGGCCGCATAACGATCGACGGCCACGACGTGAAGGACGTCACGCTCTCTTCGCTCAGGCGGAACGTGGGGATAGTGATGCAGGACGCGTTCGTCTTTGCCGCCGGCATCAAGGACAACATCGCCTACGGCCTCGACCAGGTGGACATGGACCGTGTCGTCAGGGCGGCAAAGATCGCCCAGTTGCATGATTTCATCGAGGGCCTGCCGAACGGCTACGACACGTGGGTCGGGGAGCGCGGTGTGACTCTCTCCGGTGGCCAGCGCCAGCGGCTCGCCATCGCCAGGACCATCCTCCTCGATCCGCCGGTGCTCATCCTCGACGACTCCACCTCGAGCGTGGACATGGAAACGGAGCACCGCCTGCAACAGGCCCTCGTCGACGTGATAAGAGGCCGGACGACTTTCGTGATCGCCCACAGGCTTTCCACCGTCCGGCGGGCAGACATGATCCTGGCTCTGGAGAACGGTGAAATCGTCGAGCGCGGCACCCACGACCAACTGCTGGAACAAGGGGGCCTGTACCGCAGGATCTACGACCTGCAACTCCGGCCACAGGAGGAAGACATTCAAGGTATCCCGGCGACCTTCGGAGGCGACGCCCGATGATGTCAGGAGGTTTCGGCGGCGGACGGTGGATGGGCCGCATGGGCAGGGGCGCGTACTCGCGCGGCACGGCGGGGCGCCAAGGCTATGAAGAGGATGACGAAGGCGGGCAGATTTACGACCACACGGTCGTGACCCGCCTGTTCAGATACCTGCTGCCCCACTGGCCCAGGCTTCTACTGACGCTGGCGTCGGTGATGGTTTACACCGGCGCCGTGGTGGCCATCCCGTGGATGGTGGCCCTGATAATCGACGACTACGTGCAGACGGGAGACCTTTCCGGTCTGAACGTCATCATCCCGATTTTCGTGGGTCTTGCGCTGGTCCAGCTTGGCAGCCAATACCTTCACCTCCGGACGATGGCATGGGTCGGTCAAAAGGTGCTCTTCACCTTGCGCGCGGGGCTCTTCCGGCATCTCCAGGGCCTCTCCATGAACTTCTACAACAAGAACGAGGTCGGAAGGGTGATGTCCGTTGTCCAGAACGACGTGCAGCAGCTCCAGGAGTTCCTGACCATCGTCATCGTTACCATCGCCGACATTCTCAGCCTGGCTGGAATCATCGCCGCCATGGTCATCATGGACGCCCAGCTTGCCCTGACTACCCTGCTGGTCATCCCGTTACTGGTCGTGATGATGTCGATCTGGCAGAGATTTGCGCGCCGTGCCTTCATGAGAGCGCGCCAAGCGATATCCGCCGTCAATGCGGACCTACAGGAAAACATTTCCGGGGTGCGGGCCGTCCAGAGCATGAACCGTGAGGACGCAAACATCCGGTCGTTTGGCGTGGCCAACTCCGAGAACCTGGGCGCCAACCTGGAAGCGGGCAAGATGCAGGCTGCGTTGTTCCCTGCCGTCGAGTTTCTTTCCGCCCTTGCTCTGGCGCTGGTCATCTTCTTCGGCGGCTCGCTCGTCCTCGACAACGCTATCGAGGTGGGCGTGCTGATCGCCTTCGCCCTCTACATTCAGCGGTTCTTCGAGCCGGTGATGAACCTGACCATGCAGTACGGGTCCCTGCAGCGCGCCATGGCGTCCGGCGCGCGGATCTTCGAACTGATGGACGTGGAACCCGAAGTCGTGGACAGGCCCGGCAGCAGCAAGACCGCAATTGCCGGCAGGGGCGACGTACGGTTCGAGAGAGTCGACTTCCAATACCTGGAGGGCGAGCCGGTCCTGCGGAGCGTGAGCTTCCATGCCCCGGCCGGCCACAAAGTCGCGCTCGTCGGGCCCACCGGCGCGGGGAAGACCACAGTGCTCTCCCTACTGATGCGCTTCTATGACGTGACCCGGGGCCGCGTCCTGCTCGACGGCGTCGACGTACGGGACATGAGCCTCGACACCCTTTCGCGGCAGATTTCGATCGTCCCGCAGGAGCCGTACCTGTTCTCCGGGACCATCCGGGACAACATCCGGTACAACCGCGTGGATGCGACGGACGACGAGGTGGTGCGGGCAGCGACAGCGGTGGGCGCGCACGACTTCATCAAGGACCTGGAAAATGGCTACGACACGCCCCTCCAGGAACGGGGAGGGAACCTCAGCGTCGGGCAGCGGCAGTTGATCAGCTTCGCCAGGGCGCTCGTCGCAGATTCGCGGGTACTCCTGCTGGACGAAGCGACGGCCAACGTGGACACCTACACGGAGATGCTGATCCAAAAGGCCCTGGACGAACTGCTGAAGGGCCGGACCGCCATCATCATCGCTCACCGCCTTTCCACGATAAGGAACGCCGACCAGATCGTTGTCCTGGACCTGGGCCAGGTCAAGGAGACGGGCAGACACAACGAACTGCTGGCGCAGGACGGTCTGTACGCCCAGCTACACTCCTTCTCCGCCGACGCCGCCGGGCCGGGGGCCGAGCCCACGAATGAACCCAACCCCGGCATGGCAACGTGAAAAATGTTGGAGTCTCTCAAAATGCCCCGGCCGCTGCCCCGGGGGAACGCGCTGGATAGCCGGTTCGTCCGGAGGCAAACCTGATATGTCATTTGACAGCCATAGCGACCAAACGGATGTGAATATCGCGTTGCTCCGCGGGATCAATGTCGGTGGAAAGAACAAGCTGCCGATGAAGGACCTGGCAGCAATGTTCGTGGACGCGGGTTGCGAGGACGTCCGGACTTACATCCAGAGCGGGAACGTGCTGTTTCGAGCCGGACCCCCTTTGGCGCAAGACATCCCGTCCCAGATCAGTGAGTCGATTCTGAGCCGCTTCGGGTACCGCGTTCCGGTGGTCGTCCGCACGGCCCGCGAGTTACAAGAGGTCGTGGAGGCCAATCCCTTCGCCCAGGTCGAATTCGAGGCGAACAGGCTGCTCATCCTCTTCCTGGCTGACCTGCCTGACCGAGCCCGTGTTGAATCGCTTGACCCGGACCGGTCACCGGGCGACGAATTCGCTGTCGTGGGTCGCGAGGTCTTTGTTCACTATCCGAACGGGGTGGCGCGCAGCAAGCTCACCAACGCCTACTTCGACTCCAGGCTCTCGACCACCAGCACCGCCCGAAACTGGAGAACGGTCAATAGGCTCCTAGTGATGGCCACGTCGGCTGGTTAAACCGAGGTCTTTCCAGGCCAAAGGCCTGCGGGCGCCGTTTCGAAGGGTTTCGCGTTGGCCATTCACCTGAATTTGCGGCTGCCAGCCGAGTAAGAGGGTGTCTAAAAGCCCTTCCGTTCACCCTGAGCCTGTCGAAGGATCATGGCGCTGCTCATGGTTCGACAAGCTCACCACGAACGGTTTCCGATGACTTGTTGGACACCCTCTAAGAGTCTCTCAGGCAAATGCTCTTCGCCTGAATAAGGCGGCCAGGACGAATATCCCGCTTGCGACAAGGGTCATTGCAGGACCTGCGGGCTGGTTGAAGTGGAAGGAGATGTAGAGGCCGGTCACGGAGGCTACCGTCCCCAATGCCGCCGCCGTCATCATCATCGAGACAAAACGCCTGGTCAACAGGTACGCCGTGGCGGCTGGTATCACCAGCATTGCCATGACAAGAATGATGCCCGCCGCCTGAATCCCTATCACGATGACGAGGGCAAGCATCACCAAGAGCACATAGTCGGCCAAGCCGGTACGAGCGCCCACCACCTGAGAACCCACGGGATCGAAGCTGGAAAACATGAGCCGATGGTGAAATGAGAACAGTCCCAGGATGACCACCGCGGTTATCGCCAGGGACACGTAGATGCCGGTCGGAGAAATAGCAAGGATCTCTCCCAGGAGCAGGTCTTCGATATTGATCGTGACAGTCTTGGCGCTTCCCAGCATGACGAGTCCAAGGGCGAACGTGGTCGCAAACAGGATGCCAATGGCGGTGTCCGCGCTGAGCCCCGCCCGGCGGCTCACAAACCTGACCAGCATGGCGACGGAGACCCCGGTAGGTACCGCGGCTATGGCGGGGTTGATGCCGACGATGAACCCGAACACCATGCCGGGGAGCACGGCGTGGGCGAGAGCGTCCCCGATGAAGGCAAGGTTCCTGGTGACGACGTACGCGCCGACCAGGGGACACATCACGCCCACCAGGATGGAGCCAATCAAGGCTCTCATCATGAAGCTGTACTCAAACGGGGCGACGATGAGGTCTATCACGTTGCCTTGCTACTGGTCTTCTTGCACTTCAAATAGGACGCCGTGGGACCCGTACAACTCCTCCAGGACCTCGGAAGTGAACACCTTGTTGGGAGGTCCGCAGGCGCACACGTGGCGATTGAGGCAGAGCACCTGGTCGAAGCGACTCGCCAGGTTGGTCAGGTCATGGGTAGCAATCAGGACGATCCGCCCTTCGTCCCGCAGCGTCCGGAGGACCTCGATGAGGTCCTCCTGGGCGCCGACGTCAACTCCGCTGAAGGCCTCATCCAACAGAATCACGCTTGCTTCCTGAGCCAGCGCCCTGGCGACGAACACTCTCTGTTTCTGGCCTCCTGAAAGTTCCGTCATCAGGGCGGAATGATGGTCCATAAGCCCCACTCGGCCCAGGCAGGCCCGGACGAGCTCCCGGTCTCTCCTTCCGGGCCGCCTGAACCAACCCAGATTGCAGCACCGGCCCATCATTACAACGTCGTGCACGGTCACAGGAAACCGCCAGTTGACGGTCTCACGTTGGGGCACGTAGGCCAATGCCCCACGCCGTCGGTCCACGCGGTCCAGGGTCACTTTCCCCTGCCGCACGGGGAGTAGCCCGGCAATTGCATTGAACAGGGTGCTCTTGCCGGCCCCGTTCGGACCTACGACGCCCATGAGCGTGCCTGCTTCTACGTCGAAGGTGACGCTGTTCAGGGCCATGTGCCCACCAAGCTCGACAGTCACGTCCTTGAGGGACATGCTTGCGCTATGTGAGCCCGCCGTGGAGTTCATTTGAGAGCCTCAACAATGCGCCCCACGTTAGTTCGGACCATGCCGAGGTACGTGTCGGCGCCGCTGCCTTCTTCCCCGAGTGAGCCCGAGTAAAGTTGGACCAGTTCTGCGCCGGTCTCTCTCGCTATGGCCTGGGCCAGCTTTTCACTGACTGTCGTCTCACCGAATACGGCTGGCACGCCGTTTTCCCGGATCTCGTCAACAAGTCCCGCAATGTGCTCCGCCGAAGGCTCCACGTCGTGAGTCGCGAATGACGGAATGACGAGCCCGACGACTTTGAAACCGTAAGCCTTTGCCAGGTAACCGAGGCTGTCGTGGGATGTCACCAGCAGCCTGCGCTCCGGCGTCACCTGGTCGACGTGTTCCAGGATCCAGGAGTGAAGGTCGTCCAACTGTTCCCCGTAGTCCGACGCGTTCTGCCGGTAGTAGTCCGCGTTGTCAGGATCCAGGGCGGAAAGCCGTGCGGCGATCTCGTCAACTGCGATCTTCACTCGAATCGGATCGAACCAGAAGTGTGGGTCCTCCGCGCCGTGGGCGTGGGCGTGGCCGTGCTCCTCGTCGCCGTGTTCATCCTCTTCCTCTTCGTGGCCGTGTTCGTCCTCTTCGTGCTCGTCATGGCCCTCATGGGGCTCGTCGCCCGAGTCGGCGACTCCCAGGAACGCCAGGCTCGACGGCGCGCCGCCGAGTTCCCACTCCTCCTCGATCTCCATGTGTTCGAGGTGGACTCCGAGCACGTGACCGCTGTTCGGGTCGGCGGCGTAGAGCCACTCGCCGACAACGATCATCGCGGGACGACCAGCGTCGCCCGGCTCCAGCAGCTCCAAGGTCTCGAGCAAGTCGCCGTCATGTGCGTCCAGCGCGTGCAGCACGCCGTCAGCCCCGAGCACGTACAGCAGCTCGCCATCGCTGGAGAACTTCGTGGAAACACTCGGCTCACTGAACACCTTGTGCATTTCGCCGTGCTCCACGTCGATCAGCCAAATGCCATCGTCGGCGAAGCCCTGCTCGTCGCGGTAGGAGGCCCTGCCGAAGAAATGCCCGACGTCGTAGTGACCGTAAACCGATCCGATCCGGGAGTCTTCGCGCATCTCCGGTGGATTGGCGATGAACTCGTGCTCGTACTCGCCGTCGTGAGCTTCGAGGAAGAGCACGCCTCCGACGCAGCCGAAGGCCGCGCCGTGCTCGTTGTGGGACTCACCGTGCATGCCCGGGCATGAGCGATTGCTGGCGTCGTAGACGACCTGATCGCTGAAGTCACGGACTTCCACGCCAACGGGCAGGCTGCTGTCGGTTTTCTCGGGATAGTCGGGATTCTTCGTGGTAACGACGACATGATCGTCCGAGATGACAAGCGCCGCGCCATGCTGCGGACCGGCGTCGAGCACGACCGGCTCGTAGTCGCCGCGTGAGTTCGACAGGTCCGCCTCGTTGATCAGGATGACGTGACCTCGGGCGTCGGGGTAGATCGCGGTCCAGCCGTGACTGTTGACGTAGTGAATCGGCCGCTCCTCCGCGATCTCCAGCGAGTGGCGCGAGACCGGCTCGCTAACCAGGTCGTAGTGATCGCCGTGCTCGACGAGGAAGACGCCGCCGTCAAATATGTGGACGCGGTCGTCGCCGTCCTCAGGCCCGCGGGCGAGGACGATGCCGTAGCGGTGAGTGGGACTGGGGTACACGGTTGCGCGGGGCGCGGCGACCTCGAAGATTCCGCCGTCAACTTCATCGGTCGAAAGATCGATGACGGAGAGGTGGGCCTCCGCCGCATCCGCAACGAGCAAGCGGCCAACGAACATCTCTTCATGGTGTTCGTCTTCGTGCTCGTCTTCGTGTTCCATGTGGCCGTCTTCTTCCTCGCCATGGCCGTGAGGGTCGGGCCCTGAGAACTCGATGGGATCGACGCTCTCTCCAAGCGCGACAACCTTAGATTCATCTGAACTGGCGTTGTGCAAAAGGTCGGTCAACCATTCGGCCTCGAGGCCGAGACCGACCGTAAACACAACATCTGCGCTTTCTACTCTGGCCACGTCGCGAGCGCCCGGCACGAAAGTGTGCGGATCGCCCGCCGTTGGCAGCAGGCCGTAGACCTCTACTCTGTCTCCGCCAACCACACGAGCCCAGTCAGCCACGAAGTTGGTGGTTGTAACCACCTGGACCGGCGGCCCGGAGGGGGTGGGCGTATCAGGAACTGTCGTAGCGGGTGCGGCTGTGGGACTCTGCGCCGCACGCGTTGGCTGGGGGCTTGTAGTCGGGGCGGCAGTAGTAGCCGTAGGTTGTGGTTCTGATGTGGCCGGCTGTTCCTGGTCATCCGTGCAGGCGGCCATAATGACCGCGCCGAGCAGGACGAGACCCACAGCGAAAGCCAGGACCAAACGTCCCAGGCGATTACTGCGACTTCGTATCATGAGCATCGAAAGTTCTCCTTGTTTTTCGACTAGAGTCTGTTCTGAATTGACCTTTGCCGTCGCCGGGTCTGTATTGATATGTCGTATCAACTAGTGGCGTTTGGCAACTGGTCCCAATCAGTTGGAATAGGGTCGGTCACTCTTTGTCGTCGGACGTGCAGTGACCGCAGTTCACGTACAACTCAAAGCGATGGTCGACGATCTCACCCCGAAACTCAGCGCTTACGGCGTTGAGCATTCGCTCGACTGTAGCCGCCTTGAACTCTTCCACCGCGCCGCACTCCACGCACACAGAGTGGTGGTGGTGGTGGTCAACCCTGGAAAAGCTATATACACCGGCGCCGTCCATGGTGGCGACCCTGCAGACTATTCCCACCTCGAGAAACAGTTTGATGGTGCGATACAGCGTTGCCCGGCCGACCGACGGCAACTCTTTGCCGAGGGCCTCGATTGTGAAGCCTTCATTTGTCTGCTCCAGGAGATTGGCGATCGCCCTCCTGCGAGCGGTGGGTTTGTAGCCTCTTTCCCCCAGTACAGCCATCAGATGCGGCCGTTGCGTCTGAGACCCCATACTGTTGATTCGTCTCAAGCGATCACGCTGATTTGCCGAGTGTGTGGTCGTCAATAAGTGATACACGGTATCAATATAAGTCCGGAGGTGTCAACAGCATTTCCAACTCGGAACGTCTTTCGCCCATGGCAGCGTGCAGCGCCGCACCCGTGCGCCCAGCCCCGTCCCCAAGGCCTACTCCGGTTTTGCGTAGGTGAGCCGCCAGTCTCCGTCGAATTCTTCGTAGATGAAGACCATGTTCACCAAGCCGCCCTGGAATCGTGCGGTGTGCTTCAGCTCCCACTTGCCCGGTTCGATTTCCGCGGGCGGAGACGTCTCCTCCGCCGTGAAGGTCAAACCCAGGTTCTTGAAGGGCTGCATGTTCGACCGGATCTCGTCCACTTCCTCTTGCCAGTAGTCCTCCGAGTAGAACTCCTCTAGTGCGTCCGGGTCGTGCGTGTTGTAGACGTCCCACAGGCGCATGGTCTTCTCACTCAGGTGTTCCGCGATGTCTATCGGTTCGTCGGGAACAGCTTCTTCGGTGGGTGTCGGTTCCACCTGTGGCGTCGCAGTGTGCGTGGGCGTGGGTGTGTCAGAAACCTCCCCGCCGGTTGCTTTCGCGGCGGGTGTTGGTCCCGCCGGGGGAATCGCAGTGGACGTCGGCGTGGGCTCCACCCGGGGCGCTTCAGTAGGCGACTGAGTCGGCGCCGGTGTGTTGGCAACCCCGCCTCCGGTCGGTTTTTCGGCCGATCCACCGCACGCAGCCAGGACGAGGAACAGCGCTGAGATAGCCGCCAGTGCCGTGGTCCTTTTCAGCATTCCGTCCTCCTCGTGCAGAGGTTCTAGGTCCTCGTGCTGTTTACGAGCTTCCATACGGAGGCCCGTTCGCTACTCGGAGATTGTCCCATAGCCCCATCCGAAGGCACAGGGGGAGGTTGAACCCATCTTCAGACTTGCGCTGTTGTGCGGAAAGAAACGGCGTTTGGAAACTAGGGGTACGCTAGCGTTCGGGTTTTTATTGCGCCCGTGTGCTGCGCGGGCTCTAAATCTCGTCCTGCTTAGTTCGCGCGAGCCGCCAACAGGTCTGCCACCTCCGATGCGGCGCTGTCGCCACTGGAGAGGGCGCCGTTGACCGATGGCACGCGCATGTAGTCGCCCGCCAGGAAAAGGTTGTCGATGCGCCCTGCAAGCTGTCCCGGGATTTTCGCCACCGCCGCAAGCATCCCGGGCGTTCCCATGCACAGCGCCTCCTCCCAGCGGTACACGCGGTAGAACAGGCCCTCGTCCTCCCCGGGCAGAGCGGAGCCCGGCGGCGCTTTCCGGCGAACGGCGCCCAGCATCTCGCGCTTTATCTCATCGTCGTCCAGCGGGATGAGTTCCTTTGCCCGCTCGCGTCCGATGAGCAGGTCGAGAATGCTCTTGCCCGGAGGCGCGCAGGAAGGCAGGAAGACCGACCTGTCCAGCATGAGCGGGGTGTCATCGTCCTCCGGGAAGAGCGCGCCGTGCCAACCAGGAGGGAGCGGGGGGTGGTCAAGGGCTATCACCACCCGGCATCCGGTCGAGTAGCTTACGGCGCTGAGCGCGCGTCGAGTTTCTGCCGGCAGGTCTGGGATGAGGTCCTGTACCTTCGTGCCGGGTACGGCGCAGATGACCGCGTCTGCCTCGATTGTTTCGCCGTCCACGACCACGCCGGTCGCCGTCCCGTTTGCGACGACGATTCTCCGGACGGGGGTCGAAACGCGAATCGCATCGGCGCAGGCGGTGGCGAGGGCTTCGCTCAGTGAGCCGATGCCTCGCTCGGGCATGGAAACCCTGCCGGAGTGCAGCATCGTTTCTCCGATGTACGCCCTCATCAACGCCTGGCCTGCGGGCATCGGGTCGCCCAAAATCATGTCGAGGGGCCCCCTGAGCGTCACCTGGAGCTTCTCGGGCACGCCGAGCCGCTCCATGTATTCGCCGAATGACTCCTCGTCGTCGATCTCGGCGAGGGGGCTGTCGCCGGCGAAGCTCATGTATTCCGCCTGGCGATGTATCTCCCGCATCACCTTGAAACCGGACCACATGCCTGCGGGTGAGAGGAATCCCATGGCCATGGCAGCCCGCAGGTGCCGTACGAAATTCCATGGCGACTGTTCAGGCGTCGTTGTGACCCACCGCCCACCGCGGTAGTGGCCGAACTTCATCGTCGAGGGCGCCAGCGGCAGGCCCAACTCTTCGCATAGCCGGAACGCGGTGTCGTAGGTGGAGGTGAAGACGAACGCGCCCATGTCCAGGGAGAACCCGTCCACCCTCTCGCCTTTGCCGCGTCCTCCCACGCGCTCCTCAGCCTCGAACAGGAGGGGAACGATGCCCCGCTTCATTAGCGTGTAGGCGGCGTTGAGGCCTGCGAAGCCCCCGCCAACTATGACGACCCGCTTGTCACTCATATGCGCGGCCCCCTCCTCGACATCCTCCATCTAATGCGGGGAAGTCTTGCGCGGGCGCACGGGGACGGTGGGCTGGCGTTGGCTGGATAGAAGACCATGTTGCAGACTAGGGTGGGGACACAGGAAAGAATACGCCGATACACCGAGTCATTCGAGTCCTTCAAACAAAGATCACGGATCAGACATTTCAGGGACCCGATTGATCCGCCTCACGCGGGTCGTATTACCCACCATGCCGGGTGACGTATCAGCAATGGCGTACGATCTTTGGCCGTACACCGCCGCTGTCCGCAACGTCGAATAAGCGAACGGGATGTCGGCGATGACAAGGAGTGAAGCTATACGCATTCCCCGTTACTCGGACACTGTCGTGATAGGCGGTGGCACGGCCGGAGCCGCCGTGGCTGGTCTGCTGGCCGAACGCGGCGGACAGTCTATCCTGCTCCTGGAGGCTGGCCCCGACTACGGCAACCTGGAAGAGGGCATATGGCCGGCCGATCTACTGGACGGCCGGGTCGTTGCACGCACTCACGACTGGTCCTACACCAGCGCGGCGTCCACAGGCCAGCCGGGCCACGCGCTCCAGCGGGCCAGGGTGATCGGTGGCTGCTCATCGCACAATGGTTGCATCGCGCTCTGGGGCAGCCGCGCGGACTATGACGGTTGGGCCAAAGCAGGCAACGACGGCTGGTCCGCCGAAGAGGTCCTTCCCTACTTCCAGAGGGCGGCGGCCAGGCTGCGCGTCCGACGCTTCGAGCCGGAGGAGATAACCCCTTTCCACGGAGCGTGTCTCGACGCGATGGTCGGTACCGGAATCCCTCCGTCAGATGATCTGAACGACCTGGACGAGGATGTTGGCGCGGCGATTGCGCCGGTCAACATCAGGAACGGCGTACGGTGGAGCACACCCTTCGCATACCTCGATCCGGTACGCGACCAGGGTGACCTGTCGGTGGTGGGCGATGCCCTGGTTGACAGGATCAACCTGGACCGCTCGAGCGCGATCTCAGTCGAGGTAGTCCGGGAGGGGGAGAGGGTGACAATTGAGGCGGGTCGGGTGGTCCTGTGTGCGGGCGCATACGGCTCTCCCGCCGTCCTTCTCCGTTCCGGCATCGGCCCTTCGGAGGAACTCGCCCCTCTGGGGATCTCCACGCGGATCCACCTGCCGGGGGTGGGACGCAACCTGCACGACCATCCCGGCGTCAGCATGAAGCACCACGGCGCCCCGCTATTCGACTCAGCGATGGAGGGCTTTATTGCCGAAGGCAAAACCGTCTTTACGGAACAGAGCCTGGCCAAGGCAAGGAGCAGCCGTTGCGCCGAGGCGTTCGACCTGCATATCGCCCCTACCACGTCGGCCGGCCCAGACCGGGAAGGACGCTGGGAGTGCGGAATGTACGTTGCGCTGATGACGCCGCTGTCTCGAGGCCGGCTGACGCTAAGCGACAGCGATCCACAGAGCAGCCCGGTGATCGACACCGGTTACTTCACCGACCCCGACGACGAGGACCTCGCGGCGCTGATGGATGGAGTCTCTATGACCAGGGAGATCGCGCGCCACCAGCCGCTTGCCGAGCTGATCGGGATGGAGCTTGAGGAAACGGCCGGAATTGTCACTGCCGAGGACTTGCGCCGTAAAAGCACCCACTACTTCCATCCGGTAGGTACCTGCAAGATGGGTCCCGGCTCCGACCCTGCGGCCGTCGTCGACCGAGTTGGCAGGGTATACGGCGCGCAGGACCTATACGTCGCCGACGCCTCGATCATGCCCGTCGTTCCGAGGGCCAACACCAACCTGCCCACGCTCATGGCAGCCGAACGGATCGTAGCGGCGCTCGACTAAGGACTCTCCGCGCGGCGCCAAGTTGCCGTACCAGGGGTGGGAGTCGCAGATTGCACGGGTCTTACCAACGCACAATGGAATGGTGGAGCTGGGGGGACGGTAGATGGCACCGTCTTTGAGATGTGGCTGGACGGCAACAATTGACACTTAGGAGAATGTCAAAGCGGACTTACTTTCGTAAATCCGGCCAAGAAAGTCGATGCGTAGCAAATAATGAGGGGCCATGAAAATGGGCCTATGGAATGGCCGCTGTGAGTCTGGAAGATTGGTCATCCACGGCTGAGGAGGCGCTTCATGATGAGCAATTTGCGATTGAAGAAAAATGAAGAGTCTCCCGTGAAAATTATTTGGACAGGCATTGTGGGCGTGATTGTCTTGGCGTTGGGCTCTGTGGCAATGGCACCGGCCATTGCAAAAGCGATTTCTCAGGATGAACCGGGCCTGTCGATTCCGTTGTGTCAGAGCGTCGGAATCTCCATGTTCTGGCACACCAAGGACGGAAGTCGGGCTGCCGCCCCTGAAGGTTGGAAGGTGGAAAGAAGACATTCAATCTCAGAAACCTGGGTTGTTCAAACCTTCACATTCATCGGTGCCGAGGCAGATGCTCTCCAAAGGGTCAACAGTCGCTACTGGGATTGGGTTGACACAAGCGCGGAAAAACATGTTGCCTACACTTACCGCGTGAGAGCCATCAATGGGGATGGGACTGACATGGAAGGCAGATTCTGGTCGAGGCGCGCTGAAGCGTTCTGCACGACAGAGTCATCGGACCAACCAGGCTTGTTTGACCGACCCGGCATGTCGCTCCTGTGGCACGAGAATAGCGGAGTTGCTATGTATTGGCACACAAAGAATGGTGGACAGGCTGAAGCCCCGGATGGATGGAAACTGGAGCGCAGACATTGGGGCTCGGATGGCTGGGTAGTAAAAACGTTCACCTTCATTGGCGGGGAAGCAGACGCCCTTCAAATCCACAACGATAAGTACTGGGACTTTGTGGACATTACGGCAAAGCGGGACGTCAGTTACACCTATCGGGTCAGGGCCATCAACGCGGACGGGTCTGACACGGAAGGCAGATTCTGGTCGATTCGAGCACCAGTGGGTATCTGAACAGGTGACACGCCAGGGGTTGAGGGGTACCTAGCGCGCTGCCGGGGGGAGGTTCCGGCGTCTCAGCGAAATGAGGCAGGCGCGGGATCGCACACCTGGTGGAAGAACCAGGCTTAAAGCGGCCCCGTGCGCTAGTCTCGGGACAACTCCAATCGCAACGCCGATGCTGATGCCGCCGGGTGCCGCCCCTGCGCCCGAGACCCTGACTCAGCTCCGATAGTAGTCGCTACGCCCTTTCGCCGTCGTGAGGGCATCCTGCAGGCATGACTTTAACGAGGAATCACCCCGAACGACGAGGAGCTGGAACGGGAAAGGGGACGGCAAAAGTAGCGGAAGCTGGTGGGCTAAGGCGTACCGATTTGCGAACTTTTCGGTGGGAGATTCGCATGTAGCGTGGTCGGCTTATGTCAATGCTGAGCGTGCCGATACCTTGGATGCCTTTATGCCTCCAGACAAGAGTGCCTCTCCACTTCCATGTCTCGACAACACCGGGATCGGCCTCGTTAATGAAAGCGATGAGGTCGGAGAGCATTTCGCCGCGCCGGGTCGTCAACGGAGGCGATTCGACGGTCGATTTTACCAAGTCGTCTGACTAGGCAAACATGCTTGACAGTTAAACTATTCATAGCTACGCTGGGTCTCGCTAAAAGAGTATTGACACTTCGTCTCTTTAGCATAAATGCCAAGTTTCGCTCATGAGGAATTACATAGCACAGCGGAGAGTTAATCGCATACTCTGGAACTCTATCCGGCAAGACGATCAGATATCTTCACAGGGGAATGTTTACAAGATGACAAGAGTCAATGCAACGTTTTTCCGCATCATGATGACGGCAACGATGTTTGCTTTTTTGGCAATAGTCCTGGGGGTGGCCTGTCGAGACACGGAAAAAGATGTCCCGACGCCCACGGGTGATCCGGAGACCAGCGCCCCGATGATGGACGAGGGAGTCCTAGGGGTGTCCGACACACAAGTGTTGTTCGGGCAGTCGGCGGCATTCAGCGGCCCAGCGCAGGCGCTGGGCCAGGGGATGCGGTTGGGAATCCAGGCGGCGTTCAACGAACAGAACCAGAAGGGCGGGGTTCATGGCAGGAAGCTGGAGCTGACAACCCTGGACGACCAATATGAGCCGCACCTGGCTTATGGCACGACGCTAACTCTGATTACCAGAGAACGTGTTTTTGCGTTGATTGGAGAGGTGGGAACACCCACCTCCCGCGCGGCGTCGCCACTGGCCAACGCGCAAGGCGTACCGTTTATTGCCCCCTTTACCGGCGCAGGTTTCCTCCGGGACCCCGAGCTGGAGAACGTGGTGAACTTGCGGGCTTCATACCGCCAGGAGGCGGAGGAGATGGTGGCGCGCCTGACAGAAGACTTGGGGATAACCCGCGTCGCCGTGATGTATCAGAACGACTCCTACGGCCAATCCGGGCTGGACGGTGTAGTCGACGCGCTGGAGCAGCGCGGTCTGGAACTGGCAGCTTCCTGGTACTACCAGCGCAACAGCGATGCGGTGAAGGCCGCTGTTTTCAACATCGTGGAAGCCGATCCCGAAGCGGTCATCATGATTGGGGCGTACGCTCCGGTTGCCAAGGCGATTACCGTAACCCGTGAGGACATAGACCCTTTATTTATGGCGGTTTCATTCGTGGGCAGCAACGCGTTGGCGCAAGAGTTGGGGTCGGATGGCGCAGGCGTTTACGTCACCCAGGTAGTGCCGCTGCCCGATGACACCAGCGTTCCCGCAGTCGCCGCCTATCGCGATGCGCTGATGGCGTTTGACGCCAGTGCCGTGCCGGGATTCGTATCCCTGGAGGGCTACCTGGCGGGGCGACTGGCAATCGTGGGTCTCGAAAAGTGTGGCAGGGACCTCAGCCGCGACTGCTTCCTCGACGTCCTGAGAAACTCGGGCACGATTGATCTTCATGGGCTGACGCTCCAGTTCGGACCGGGCGACAACCAGGGATCGGACGCGGTGTTTGTAGCCGTCATAGGAGATGACGGAAAGTACCATCTGGTTGACAAGCTGGCGGGTGCACGGTGATGGCACAACCCCGCGTAACTGCGTCCCTGCTCCTCGGCACTCTGGGCGCGCTGGCAATAATCACCGCTTCGGGGGTGGCCGGCTGGCTGGTCATTGACGACCTGGAGGCCCGGAACCAGAGCAGCGGAGACGCCGAGATCCTGGCCGACATCGCCGCGGTAGACAAGCTGTCGGGCATAGTGGCGTCGGCGGCATCCGTGCCAACCAATTCCCGGATGACTCCCGAAAGCATAGCCGGGCCGCGGGCCGCCATCGCCAGCAATGAAGCCCAGTTGGCCGAACGTCTGTCGGCCCTGGAAGGCCGGGGCTATGACAGCAGGGTGGAGCGAATAGGTCAACAGGTCGATTTGCTGACTGCCAACGTGTCTCGGATCGAGGATGAACGGCCCGCTCTGTTGGAGGCCATCCTTGCCGGGGAACGCAGCTGGCAGCAGCTTCTATTTTCCACGAACCAGAAACTGCTACCTGCCATCAGTTCCAGTCTGGACAATCAGTTCTACTACGTGATGACGGGCAGGAGCGAATTCAGGGATGTCGAGCCGGGGGCCTCCTTTACGCTGACCGAAGAGGAGTACCTTCGTTACTGGCACTTGGCCACGTTGTTGGAGTGGACATTCAGCGCGCATCGGAGCCTGCTGGCGGCGAATCTCAGTAGCCAGGACGACCCGACGCGATTGGCAAACAATGAAGAGAGTTTTGATACGGCGGCCCAGCGCATGGAGCGCAGCATTGAGTATCTTGCGGAGAACGGTGGGCCGGACCTTCGCCCCGACTTGATTCCCCTTGCCAATCGGTTGTTGGGCGCCGGCGCCGGAGAGGACCGCGCCCTGGACGCCATGAGGCTGAGGGCATCCATGGTGGCCCGGGAGCGCGAATTGATTGGGGCCAACAGGCACATTCTGGCCGGGCTGCAGCGGGAAGTGGACGGACTGGTTACGGAGGTCAAGAAGAGATCGGAGGGTGCGGAGGGTCGGTACGGGGAAGCTGTGTCCAATGGGCGCATCACCATCCTGGTCATAGCCATAGTTGGGATTGCTGGGACGCTGGTGGTTGCCGGCTACTTCGGTCTCAAAGCGCGGCGACGTATATCTGCGTCCCTGGCCGTCGGCGCCCTGGGGGTGCTGGCGATAATCATCGCGTCGGGTGTGGCCGGATGGCTGGTAATTGACGATCTGGAGACCAGGAGCCGGGACAGCGCCGATGTTGAGGTCTTGGCCGCAGCTGCGGAAGTAACTCGACGCTCGGGTGCGTTGATCTCAACGGCATCGGTGGCCAGCAACGTCAGGATGACTTCCGAGAGCATAGCCGAAGCCGGGGCAACGATCGCCAGCAATGAGGCAGAGCTGGCCGATCTGCTGACGGCCCTGGAAGGCCAAGACTACGACGGCAGCGTGGAGCGGATAGGTCAGCAGGTCGACCTGCTGACGGCCAACGTGTCGAGGATTGAAGATGGGCGGCCGGACTTGTTGGAGGCCCTTCTGGCCGGGGAGCGGAACTGGCAGGAGCTCAGCCTCTCAACGAACTATGAGCTTCTTCCCTCCATCGGTTCGAGCCTTGATAACCAGTTCTACTACATGATGACGGGCAGAAGCGAATTCAGGGATGGAAGTCCTTCGGGTCCCGACGGTCTATCCAAAGAGGAGTTCCTTCGATACTGGCATATGGCCACTCTGATGGAGTCGGTGTCGAGAGGGTACCAGACTCTCGATTTCGCAAATAGGTTGACGATTCCGGCGTTAACGGCACGGGTGGAAGAGACCTTCGATACGGCGGCCCAGCGGATGGAGCGCAGCATTGAGTATCTTGCGGAGAACGGTGGGCCGGAAATGAATCCTGAGGTGATTCCCCTTGCCAATCGGTTGTTGGAGGCCGGCACTGGAGAGGACAGCGCCCTGGAAGCGATGAAGCTACGAACGTCGATGGTGGCGCGGGAGCGCCAACTGATTGGAGCCAACGGGCAAATTCTGGGGGGCCTACAAGGGGAAGTGGACGACCTCGTTGCAGAGGTCGGGCAAACTATGGCGGCCGCATCGACCAGCTATGGGCAAACAGCGTCCAATGGGCGCATCATCATCCTGGCGTTAGCCATCGTTGGAATCGTTGGGACGTTGTTGGTAGCCGGCTACAAAAGCGTCAGGGGTTCGCCAAATCGAGGCGATAACTAGCGGTCCAGAACGAACCTCAATACGAAGGTTCTAGATTTTGTAAATCGTGGTGGAGCTGGGGGGAGTCGAATTAGCTACGTCATACGGCTATTTCGCCAGAGTTACCACATTTATTACCACAGTTCCACCGAGAATCCGCGAGACTAATTGTGCACACATCAGTGGACTAGTGTTGGCTGCCGACAGTACCTTCTTCGAGTTGAGGAGGGACTGTAAGCCAATCGGACACCCTTGGCTTGGACTATTTCGAGCGGAGGGCTAGAGTTGACTGAAGACAGAACCATCTTCGAGCTACGGGTGGGGCTCTGAGCTAGGCTAGCGTGTCCTGTGATTCGAGCTCCTTCCAGAGACACTCGAATCCAGGACCGGGATTGACTGAGTCGCCAGCGTGGCGACCTGACGAATGCGAGAGCAGGTGTGGGGAGGCGGTCTGCCTACGCCAAAAGAGAACGAAGACGCGCCGTGAGGCCGGTCGCCACAGCATGGACAGCGATTATGATGCTGGCCGTCGCCTGCGGCGGCGATTCCGCGGCTGCGCCAGCCCTGGCACCCCCCACCAGTCTCTCCAACTAAGTGATTGGGTAATTCCATCCCAAAGTGTGGAACACCGCTTAATCGCTAAGCTCGGATGCCCCGACTCAAAGAATTCGCAGCCAGCCCCATCAATCGAGCTGTTTCAACTCTTCTAGGTCTCTCTCTAGACAGTCTTGGAGGAGACGGTCTCCCTCCACCAGTTCACCCACATCTATGACGTCGTTCGAGAATATTCGAGTCACTGCTTCCTCGTAGGTCGCCACAATCTGGGGAGGAGCAGCGAACCCCCCACGTACAGTCGGGATTTCCAAGTTTATGACGAACTTCACGATATAGTATTTCTCCTCGCCTTCTCCCCTCGGATACCAATATGCGTCCGCCCCACTAACGTAAAAGCCCAACTCTAACGCATCTCCTATCAGGAGTTTAGGTAACCCCATACAAAGGAAAGTCTCATAGTCGTTTTCCAGCAGCTGAATTGGATCAATGTGGCCGACACGACTTTTGAATTCCTCAACTCCTCGTCCTGAGTCCAGGTTCCATTGAAGGAGTTCCGCAATCCTTTTGATCGCGTGATCGTCAGTTCCGGCACGACTCCCTCTAAACGTAAGAAAGAGATCAAAGCCCAATTGCTTCTGCCACTGCACTTCTAGGACCCTCTTGATTGCGCCCCAAGTTCCTTCAAGTGGGGATTCCTGCTCCGGAAAAGGGACCCATGTAAAGTCCAGGTTTACAACATCAAATCCAAAGCCGTTCTCGAACAGAGGGTCCTCGAAAGCCATGTCTTCAAATGTGCCCTTATGTGCAAGACGGCATGACCGGAGTCTTCTAACAATGTCGGAGTAAGTTTTGTCGTCCTTCTCGCAGAATCCTATACCTGGATATCCGCGCTGGTTCCTTTCCAGGACTCCGGCGCGCTCCAAGAGCTTCACGTCTAGGAGATCTCCAGTCGTAAGTGTGAAGTAGTTGATCGGTCTTCCAAGGAGAGTGTATCGCTTATTGGCACTGGGCAACCATACCTCTCGACGCATATAGTGTTTGGTCGCTGTCGACATTAGTACGTCGACGTCACGTTTCTTCTCCCCCAGTGCTCTACGGTCGATTCCTTCCATCGCTATTTGAGTATCCGGAGCCAGCCCACGATAGCATCTTCCTCATCGCTAGGTGGTCCTAATGCTTCAGCTAGTCTAGCAATCAGACAGACGCGGAAAAACTCCCGTTTGGCTGCCCTGGTTCTTGGGACAGTCTCGTGTAGAACATTCACTTCTATTAGAGTCTCCGATAGATCGACGCTGAGAGGGCTATCCATCCAGTCATTGAGCTCGAATCGCCATGCACCCTCAAGAACTCGATCTAATCGCCGCGTCAGGAGTCCAACATCCTCGATTGTCTTCTCGTGTTGAATGTTCTCTTGTCGAATACGAGAACGTTCTCGTATATCTGTCGTTATGCCAATCTGATTCGGAAGCCCTAGTTTTTGAAACAGGACCTGCTGAACACGGACGAATTGATGATGTGTCTCGTTGAAGCTGTTGCGGTCGATATTGAGCGCCTCTTCGAGTCCCTCCTCAATGTAGAGCTCACCAGTCATGGCACTTGCCATTGGCCCCAAGTTACGTGGATAGTTCAGTAGGTCCTTCTCGTACCCGGTTATGCCGACGTTTCGTATGCGCAATAAGACTCCTTGAAGTTCTGGTGGCGAGACTTGTCTACGTTGATGGAACATGTAGCCTTCAAGTCTTAGGCCCATTTCTTCCCGAGCATCATGGGTAAGAGGATACACCTCGTAGTCCTCCCCCCTGTGGCAAAGGTCGGCGGCGGTCGGAAGCAAGATCGGCTTCCGTAGTTCATAGCCGTCGACAACGACTTTGAAATTGAAATTGAGCAGTGTTCGCTTAATGTCGTCCCAACCATCCCAGTCTTTCACTGGCCCATCGTCGAAATATGGCACTGGACTCAGAGCAGCAAGTTCCCATAGGAACATGTCGTAGTCACTAAGTACCGCTCGTTGCTTTTCATTGCTAACGCGCTTAACGAAGTCCAAGAAAGTTTCAGCGTTAAAGTTACGAGTGACGAAATGGTCACGAGGAGATTCACCACCTCCTAAGATCTGTCTGACCATGGTAGACCCAGCTGGCGTTGTGACAATCGTGTAGTGGTCATCTGGGTCTTCAGGGATCTCGTATATGTTACATCGCCCTATGCGACCTACTCCAAGGTTTGTCCTTGCCGCCTCTTGCGACTCGAATTCCTCAATGTTAAGCTCGGCTTCAATTCTGTGAGGTACACCTTCCTGAGACGAGATGATCACGAAGCGCTTAGCAATTTGGGACATAGCTAGGATACCAATGCCAATCTTCCCGATGACGGGCCGGCCAAACGGACCACGTTCGCCACGAAGGCGCTTATCACTACCTCCAATGAAGCTGAGAATCGTTTTCAGTTCGTCCTTCGAGATGCCTGGGCCATTGTCAAAGCAACTTAGGGTCGAGAAACCGGGATGATCGGTGTTGATCAATACCTCCGTTGCACCGGCATCAAAGGAATTACTGACTAGTTCCTTCAAAGCATTTGCAGGACTACGATAGATTCCGGTGCTTATGTCCCCGATGATCCGAGCTGCCGCATTGATGTGAATCTCGGTGGGCTTAGTTGTCATTTCCTAGCCTTTGCATGAACATCTCTCGCCTCTGAGGCTTGCTTCACCACCGCTGCCATCAAATCTCTTGCCGCACCGGGGGATGGGGCAACCTTTGCAAGCGCGTAGAACATTTGCCGGTACACCACTCTCTGTGTGAGGCCTACATCATTCAGCGGACGAGGATTCTTCCTGCCGTCGAACTCCAATAGTTGTCTTTGGACTTCATCAAGTCGACGCATGTATTGTGTCTCAAGGCTCAACGGCAACAGCGCTTCACGAATCGAAGGAATCTGCTGTAGAGCGTCATTGGCGAGGGACCTGGCGTCAGGACCCGCGAGGTAGCCAGATGCTGCCAACTCATAAGTTTGTTCGGTCCAACTGAGTAGAGAGAGCGCCTTTCGTGTCCTATTACGGTCGGTCGATGCCGCTCTGCATCGGGCACCGATGTTTATCAGAGTAGGACCTAGGTGATTCTCCAGATTTCTGAGATGAGGTCCTGGTTCGAAGTAGTCACGTCGAGTGTTGGGGACTATGCGGTGGTCAAGGATGTGAAGTTCACCCACACACCATCGGTTGAATCGCTCTTCAGCATACAGGCCATTGAATACGGCATCATCTCCGATTTGGATGTTGCCAACTCGAGCTCGAACCCCTCGAATATGAGCCCGCTTCGTGATGGCTCCCATATAAGATGAATGGGCAATCCATCCCACGGCGGCGTCCCCCGTGTTATCCAGGCTTGGGATGTGGATTTCCTCGAACTCTCTAAAGTCGTCCACTCTGTTGGCTGACAACTGGATGGTCTTTCCGTGTGGCCGTCTCACCGGCTCTGGGTCCCCGTTTAGCGTGATGTGCAGGGATATCGGCGGCTCGTGAGGCTTGAACAGGCTTTCAATCCTTTGAACGTAGGGGAAAGCTGTCGCCATGGGAACCGGACAGACTTCGCTCACATAGCTTCTAACTGCTTCTCGATTAAGCAGTGGTCCTACAGCGTGTCGTGCAACGCCACTCATTACCACTTCAAAAAAATGATCGGGATATTCTGGCCCAGGAAGAGTCTTGACTTCTACGCAAGACCGTACCACGTCTTCAATCCGTCCTACGCCTTTCTCGCTGTTCGGTAGTTGGCTGCTATCCCAAGTAACACGAGTTACCAGCTCCTCTTGGCGAGCCCGTGTCGTGAATGTGACACTCTCCGCGAATGCAAGACCGGCCAAGCGCCCAATTCCTCTGAATCCTCTATCCCTTCCTCTCACCTTGTTGCTACGACCTATCGGCACCAGTTGCCGCAAGGCATCATCATACGATAAGCCAGAGCCGTTATCCCAGATCCTAATTAGGCGTTCAGATGGGTCTACGGTTATCTCCACCTTCCCTTCTTCAGGAATCGGCAAACCGGCAATCGCATCTGCTGAATTCTGAATGTACTCACGATATAATGCCAAGGGATTGTCGTACATCCCAACAGTCACGAGGCCAAGGACGCCTGCGCCGACCACGGCAGAGGACCCCAGTGTTTCGGAAGGCCTCGTCATCCCGCCACTCCCCCGCGTTTGGCGCCCTCGGCCCCCAGGCCATATTCGTGATCGAACAGGCCGGCATCCTCTACAATCTCATCCTCTTCGGGGTACTCCTGCACTCCATTGGGCTGCGGCAGCTTGGACAACAATAGGTGACTCTGTGCCTTCGATTCGTCATTCGTGCCCAGTGCATGGAAGTGCATCAGATTTCGAATTGCTGGGTCAATAGTACGATCATTCGCCATTCCTTGGAAATGTCTCGTGCCAAGCTCCCCCGATTGAGGATTCATTGTAAGGAGGCCTACCAGCTCTTCTTCCTGCCTCTTCGATAGACGGCCCCTCAACGCCTCATACTCTTCCCTCTGTGGCGCGCCATCACCGCTCTCAAAATACTCTCGGTGGAAGATAAAGGAATGAGGTAACCCAAGGAGCCGTTCAAACTCATCTGAGTTGTCCCCGTAGGCTCGCATGAAGAAAGACGGATTCCCACTGACAACTCCTCGTGTCGCTTGAAGCATAATCTGGAACGACCGCAGGTAGTACCGATTCCACTTCTTGCCCACATGGGAGCGGTCCTTTAGTGTCACAGGCTGATATCGCATGGGAAATGACCAGATTCGGATTCCCAATTCTTCGTTTAGGCTGATATTGAGCCGCATCCTTTCGTAGAGGTCCACCGGATTGTCCATAAAGTTGTACAGCATGTAGTTGGACAGAGACGTGATCTGGTTGTCCGCTGCCATACGAACCGACCTTTCATAGACCTTCCTGACGCCGATGTGATCGAAGGCAATTCGTAGCGGGCTGATACAGATGGTGGACATTTCACGAAGGAACATATCCGATTTGGAGAGGATTCGAGCGTCCACCCCTTGGTTGAAGTCCACCCGCCGCTTGACCGGCCTGTTCCCGTCGCGGCTCAATTTGGCTCCTGGCGTGAAGCCCAGGTCGCGAATCTCGGCAATCACTTCCTTGTAGCGGGCAGACGCCGTGATGTTGTTGTCCATCAACACAAGGTCCTTCTTGACCCCGTGAGCCTTATTCACGCCCTCGACTAGCTTGACCAAAGGTGGCATCTCCCGTTGGGCACCCTCCAGAGCAGGTACGCCGCAGAACGAGCACTTCCTGACACACCCCCGGGACGCGTAGCCGAAATAGGCGTCATGGACAGGATACCTATAGTCGATTTGATCCAAGATGTCGTAGTCGGGTACCCGCTCCTCGATCGGACCGCCAGTGAGGTCGTCCGCTCCGAAGTCGTAGGCATCCGCCGACAATTGAAGAGCTGACGACGGTGGACCATCAAGTAAACCCTTTATGAAGCGGACGCCCGCCCAACGCGGCTCATCCAAAAATGAGTCGTGCATCAGCGAAGCTGCTATTCCACCGACAAAAACCCGTTCCGGCTGGTTTCGCGCTGCCTGAATGGCGAAGTCGATAGCTCTGGCCGTGCGCTTCCACTCAAAGGTAAACAGGGTCGTGACATAGACGCGGTCCCACGCACGACGTAGTACGTCCGGATTCTCACCCTTGATGAAAGTGATGTCGTCTCCCCGGCCACGCGAGCCATGATATGCGGCAAGTTTCATTAGCCCGAGTGGGGGGTACTTGTTGGGATAGCCAGGCTCTATCAGCAGAATGCTTTTGGGGTTCATTTCTTCACCCGACTTAAGAGTTGGTTGGCAGACTTTGCAATTTGATTCAGTTCGTATTCGGTCCGGCCTCTTGAACTGTCACTCCGCAACAGCTTGGTGATCTGGCCTCTTGTCTGGCTGGTCGCGAGGTCGTTGCGGAATCTCTGTAGTCGCTTAAAGGTAGCATCAGTGTCGCCGCTGATGTCCGCAACTGCGAGGGCCTCCTTGAAGGGCTCGGGCTCGCTCTCGTCGAAGAAGATACGCCTGGCTCTCTTGTTTCGCATGATGTCTGGAAGCTTGTCCCTCATGTCCAGTGCGCGGGGAAACTTTTCTTCCTTGATGAGCGAAACTACCCGCTCATGGAACTCAGGGACATTCTCCCTTTGGTTCTTGAGCTTGGTACTGGAAGCATACGCCTCATAGTAGCTCCACCTTGACGTATTGTCGTCTTCGGCGTCAATCATCATCTGGAAGGCGGTGACCATCTGACGCACCTTTGAGGGCGAAAGCGCGATCTCCTTTGCTATGTCTTCTACTTGCACTCCATGATTCTTGAAGCGCCTGTATATGTAAGCAGCGTTCTCGTAGCTACGCCAGTCTGTCTTGCCGATGATGTGAAATTGGCCCAACAGGGAGAAAATCAAACTCTCGGTATCCTTGTCGCTGTACGCCGAAAAGTCGAAGACATTGCAGGCAATGTGTGAAGGGGGCAATGATCCCTTCTTGTCCATGCGGATGGCTGCCAGTCGACTGTTTCCTTCGAGCACCTGATACTTGTACTGCCCATGCAACTCGGACTCTTTTGCGACAGGTACGCAGAACAGAGGCTCGTTTACTTGGCCGTCCCTGTCGATCTGAGAGCGGAGTTCTCTCACGTGGTCCATACCCTCGAGTTTCGCTTGAATGTTCTCTTGGGTCCGGTCTCCTGACCCGGCGAACTGAGAATAAATGCGAGGATTTTCAGGGTAGAAGGCCAACAGGCCCACGGGTACCTCAATCTCAACGTATGGGACCTCGTTCTTCCGAATCTTGAACACTTTGGTCATACCTGTTCCTCCGATGGGTTGAGGATCTGATGCAACACCTGACTGAACGCGTAGGTGGCTTGTTCCTGGTACTCGCTACGTGTTATGTCACCTTGAACCAGTGCAGCGGCCAGTTCCTTCGCTGACAGGAGCTCACCCACCCATTCGTCAATTGTTCCGACGGCCACTAGGTTCTCTACAACGCACTCGCCGGTTTGGGAGATGCGGTGGATACGATCTTGCGCTTGAAGGTAGTCGTCCAAGCTGAAGGTCCGGTCGAAGAAGAGCGCGTGATTGGCTACGGTCAACGTTAGTCCCTCCTTGGCCGCGCCGGGCGTGGCGACAAGGAGCCGGCAATTCGGGTCTCCCATGAATCGGTCAAGGTCGCGTGTCCTATCCGCGATGGATAGGCGACCGTGAACCCGGGCCGGGTTCATCCTAGGGTAGCGCTGCGCGATCCTGCTGACGTTCTCAGTAAAGGCAGTCCAGATTATGGCCTTCGGGCCGTCGGTGCCCATTTTCTGTACGATGGAATCCAGCACGCAGAGTTTCCCAGGGGTCCCGGAATAGCTGTGGTCAACCAAGTTGGGGTTGGAAGCTACCTGCACTAAACGTAGGAGGCGCTTCAGAATCTCATCGGCATCGTCCACGGTCTTCTGACCATCCACCAATATCTCGGCCGCCAACTCCCGCCGGTACTTTTCGTAGAGAACGGACTGACCTGACTCAAGATACGCAGGCGTATTGCGGATGACTTTACCCGGCAGGCTGAGCTCAGCGCTGTCCTTGGTCTCTCTAATCGCGAAGTCCCGTAGCTTCTCGATGATTGCGCCAAGCCGACTCTCGAACGCGGCGGTAGCACCTAAATCCTCGCCAAGGCCCTTACCAAAATCGGTATCGGACTTGAACGACTGAAATGAACTCCCTAGCGACTGCCCACCATCGAGAAAGTAAATTTGGGACCAGATGTCATACGGTCGATTAGCCACTGGCGTGCCGGTCATAATCACCCGCCGAGTTAGAAGTGGTCCCAGCGAATGTAGCGCAACTGCTGCTCTCGATTTCGGGTTCTTGATGCGTTGGGATTCGTCAAGGATCACACCCAGATGGCGGGCCTTGGCGAACAGCTTGAGCCTGCCACGCTCACTGTGCATCACTTCATAGTGAGCCAAGTAGAGTCTGCCGGGGCGATTGAAGGCAAAGAAATTCGAGCGTCGGTCCTGACTTAGCACTATGGGACGGAGGTTGGTGTGGAATGCCGTTTCGCGCTCCCAATTCGGAACCAATGCCTTTTTGGTAACAACCATCACCGAGTCCACGTAACCGCCTGTGAGCCAGTGAAGAGCCAAGTCCAACGCCATCTTGGTCTTCCCCAGTCCCTGCTCATGGAAGAGCGCGGCGTATGGCAGGTCCCGAGTCGCCAAGACAGCCTCAGCCTGGAAGGGCAGCGCCTGGTGGTGGGCATCGAATGCCACTCTTTCAGTTGAGCGCAGCATATGCCTCTTGCTTCGCAGGAAGAGTCAGTGTGGTTCGGCCATCAAGAATGTGCACCCGACGGCGCACTGTTGCCCAGTCGAAGGCGATGTTCCTCAGGACCGATCTTGCAGTGGCGGAGCTAGACCAATGGACCGCCAACACCATGTGTCTCGACGGCTCCTGCTCAACGTGGTGTAAGAAGGCACCGAGCTGGTGTTCGCTTCTCTTGGTCTCAACGTCCCACGGAGGTTTGGCCTCTCCAATAACCTCGATGTAATTGGTAGTGACATACACATCAGGACGATAGCCGTCGATCGTTGGTGGCAAGCCATCGAAAGCTGGCGACCCATCGACAAAGCAAGAAAGATGGTCATGGCCACGTAGAGCTGCGCGGACGGCCTTTGCTGCCCTTGAAACCAGTCCTTGATGATGAGAGCTTTCAGCCACTGCGGTTCCTAGATCAATTGCCAGGTGTCTCCTGGGTACCCAGAAGCTCACCAACGGAGATTAGTAGATCCTGTAGGTCGAGGTATTCCTCAGACTCCGGCCGACTAGCAATCCTCTCTGCATCATCATACGAGAGCCGGCCAATCTTCTCCTGCAACGCTTTGGCTAGTTGGGATATATCGGATTCCCGCAATCTGGTGTCTAGGTCCGGCGCGTCCAAAGTGGTGATAGCTGCCCGGGCCCCCTCACGCAGGAATACCCGCCTGGCATCCGGGTTGTCCAGAATCTGGGGCAGTCTACGCACGGACGACAAGGGATACAGCTTTCTGGCATCAACCCATTGGCTAAATTCCTTTTCACTGTACCCCGCTTGAAATAGGGCTTGCTTGATGCCGGGCTTCTGGAGCTCTACGAAAGCGCTAAACCGCGATGGGTCGAAGGACTCATCAATATCCTCAATCACCGGCCTATAGTGAGACTCCATATCGAGGTAGGCATTAATAGACTGCCTGACATCACTTCTGGACCCCCCACAATAGCTGACCAATTCAGCGATTGGCATCTTGTATTCCTCTACCAATTCATGGAGATACTTGGCTTTGGAATAGGCGTCCCACGGACGATTCCCGACCAGATGGACTTGTAAGCGGATCTTGTGAGCTTCGTCTTCATCCATTTCGTCACTGACCAATGCAGGAATTCTCTCCCACGTTTCACCGGTTTGTCCCGAAGCCTTGTCCTCACTCCTGAGTTGTCGGTAGATCGCAACTCTGGTGTTACCCTCGATACAGAGGTAACGTCCATCATCGACCTGCTTAACGATGATGGACTGTATAATGCCGCCGGAAGCGCGAATGGAATGCTTTAGCCGTGCATACGAACCTAAAGCCGTGGTGTTACCTTCGTCCTCCGCACCGGCACCGAGAGCTAACAGCATATGCTCTTCGTTGAGCATGGTGTACATTTCCAAGTAGTACTTGATCCTTGGATTGGAGTTGTCTAAGACAATGTCGTCGACGGGGATTCGTCTGGCTGTGTTCATAATGGCACCTTGGATTCGTGTCCTACCTCCATGGACTCATATCGACAGGTTGCGACTGTGATCAATCTACGGAAACAGCAGTAGGGCAACGGTATATTAGAGGCATCGCATGTCTATAGCAATAAGCGCGGACTCCCAAGTAGACCCGCATGTGAGCGTCGGGAAGACCCGAGATCATGGCTCTTGGGCCTAGCTTCCACCTCGAAGGGTCCATCCACCCTGCTCCCACACTTACTGCTCTGACTCTCCATGCCATTCACCCCTTTGGCAACAGGTGGAGGAGGTGCTGCCCATTTAGGGGTGACTTTGAGTACAGCCGCAGTCGGCAAGCAGCAAGGCCCACAGATGATGCTACACACGGGCGCCCCAATTGACCGGCCATCAGACAGTTGATGCATCAGCCGGTTTCCGAGCTCTCGACCAGCGGTTGGGATGTCGGCGGATACGATCCGCCTGTCCCGACTGTGGGTATGAGCGCGTGGCCCGCGTCCGTCTGCGACCGGGCTCACCCACCCTGTGCCCTTCTCAAGAACCAATACATCCGTCATGAGCCAAACAGTGAGTCAGCGTTATCCTTCCAGATAGCAATGTCGTCGGGTCTCTCCGAGTAAAGGCTCGTCTCCCGGCGGTATCCTGAGTCGCGCTCTCCTCGATAGGACAGCCAGTTGAAACTTCCCCAAGCACAGAACTGGTCGTCACAGATGATGAACTTCTCGTGGGTCTCGGCCAGCTTGCGCACCAGTCGTCGCCGGTGGCCATGAGGGATCAACTTAACCAGTCCGGCAAGGGCGTTCTCGCCCTGAACGCGGTTGCGCGGCGCGGACGCGCCGCGTCTGCCCTTCGCTCCAAGACCCCATGCAATCCGTACCGTTACTCCCCTATCAATTGCGGCTGCCAGTGTCCGGCAGACCTCCGAGTCAAACGCGCGGGGGTTCATCCAAGCCGAAACCAGTGTGAGCTCCGACGAGGCCCTGGCTATCGCGTCGAGCAATACCTCCCTGTGTTCCTCGGTCCGGATCAGACGGATCTCCCCCTTCGTCAACCTGTCCAGTTCCTCTTGACGTTCGGCCAGCTTGTCGATTAGGTCTTCTCGTTCAGTCTGAAGTTCCTTGATCTGCCGGGCGAGCGCAGCACGCTCGTGAGAACTCTGGGTGGTCCCTTCGGCGGCCCTGGCGTCAGCGACAGCTTGTTCCTTTTCTGCAACTACACCATGGAGGTCGCGTATGGCGGCAAGAACGCTCGATTCTTCGTTGGAGACAGAGCCTGAACCTACCCTGGGAGAGGAGTGGTCTGTCTTCAGCTCGTCTGGGAGCAGGTCGGCTCCACCGTCTGCCAACCTCTGAATTGCAGCGGTCTCCTCCTCAAGATACTGTTGGGCCCTGTATGCAGCAAAGGTTGGCCTGTCCGAGCCGGGCGCATCCAGTTTGACCAGAATGATGTCATTCCTGTACCGCAGCCTGACATCCTTGATATCGGCGATCTCGAGGATCTCGGTCATCTGGCGACGTCGGGTACGTAGATCGTAAGCCCTGACTTCGGATATACGTAGGTTGCTCAATCGTGGCCTGCGAGGCTTGGCAGGCACGACGAAGAGGCCTTCCTTCCGGACCTCGTTCCGGTCCAGCAACCGATCGATGTCGATGTCCGCGATGGACTTGGTCAGGGGGTCGAATGGAACTCTCGGATGTCGATTCCGGGGACGGAGCGATCTGCCTCCCGCCATTAGAAGCTCCTTCCCGCTATCCGTGACCTCGAGCCCGTTGTCGGGCCGTTGAACAACGAGGCTCTGACCAAGCAGCTCGGCACCGGCGCTCGACAGATAGCCGTCCTGAAGGCCCAGCAGCCTGCCGATCTCAGCGGGTTGTGCTATTCCTATGTTTGCGAGTTGAAGGACAAACCGGGCTGCTGTGGAGAGATCGTGTTCCGCCATCTCCGTTACTTTGAGGCGGAGCTCGTATACCGGGAGGCAGACTGCATAGGCAATCTCCAGCGTGTGATCAGGGAATCGCCGCTTGGCTCGTGATGCAACCGCCGAGTATTCAGTGTCCCTGATCCTCATAGCATGCTCACAAATCCCGCGGGGACGATCTTGCAGTCGTCCTCATGGGATCGAATGTAGGCAAGAACCGATGCGAACGGGTTGAGTTCGCCTCCGACGGTGGCGTTTTCCATCATCAGGTCATCCCCGACTATCACGAGTAACTCACGCGCTCGGGACAGTGCCACGTTGATGCGCCTATAGTCCTTCAAGAAGCCGATTCTCTGATTCGGATTGGAGCGTACGGTGGAGTACACAACGACATCACACTCGCGGCCCTGAAAGGAATCGATCGTTGCGATCTCCACATCGAGGTTCCCCCACCGACGCCGGTCCGACGGGTCGATGTGTGTCGTAAGGTGTTCCACTTGGGCTGAATACCCGGCAATTACTCCTACGGTTGAGCGGCGGCGGCGCTCACGGCACCTTGCCTCGACCCTGTCGAGCAATTGGGCGACAAGCTCTGACTCTTGAGAGTTGACGTACGACTCTCCCGACCGGGTCTCGGACCGGTTCGGCAGCGAGGAGGTGGATACCCAAGTTACCGGCGCGGGCATCCAGTCGAATGCGCGCCGGCGAGACCTAGGCAAAGCCCCGTTCTCCAACTTGCCGTCATAGAACACAGAGCTGATCAAGCCACCAATTGCAGGGTGCATACGGTATTGCGTGCGGAGGCTGGCGAAGTGACTCTGAACGGATTCCTCCATCCGCTCGACCAGGGTCTGGAACAGACTGGTCTCCAGGCTCTGATTGCCTGACGAGCCGTCCGTTTCATCGATCAACATTTCGTCTACCATCGGAGGCAGCTGGCGTTCGTCTCCGACAAGCACAGCCCGCTCTGATCTCACGATTGGGACAAGAATCTCGGGAACCGTCGCTCGCCCCGCCTCGTCGACAATAGCCCAATCGAAGCTGATCCCCTGCGGCTGAGTCCCTCCCGGCTGGTCACCTCTGAAGAGCTTCCCGCTGAAGAGACAAGTTGCAGCAACGACCTGGGCCGAGTTGCCTATCAGGAACTTGAAGTCATCAGCAAGGCCGACGACGCCGGTCCACTGCCTGACGACTCTGCGGAGCTCTTGGATTCTCTGGAGTTCCCGTTCCGCAGGACCAATCGTTTCTGACTCTTCCTGTCGGGATGAGGCTGCGGCCTTGATGATTTCAGCCAGGTTGGCCTTGTCATCACCGTCTTCCAAGATGACTGGCTCACCCAGCATTCCATTCAACACCCCCAGGTGACTTCCCAGCTGTTCCCGACCCCGTTCGATCATCTCCTTCGCCGCATCCCTAGTCTCAGGGGAGGCCTCTGGCCCCAAGGATGTGTACTCTTGCTCGAACTCTTCCAACTGATCCGCGAAGTCCTTAGCCTCGGCTATCCACTCCTCAATCGCCTCAGAAGCTGCAGACTCAGGGTCAGTAGACTCACCGGCGTCCTTAACCGCCTCTCTGGCCTTTCGCTCCGCTTGCCCCAATTCGGCGATGATGGGGTCACACCTTCCCAATACCTCCTGGCGCCACGAACGAGCCCTCTCTTCCAGTGTCCAGGTCTCGCCTCCATGGCTGATCTTCTCGGCACGACCTATGCGAACCATCTCCGGGGGGGAATCTCCGACCTCTTTGGCGGCCTCGTGGATTCGAGTCAGAGCATGGTCGACAGCGATGTTTGACTGGGACGTGAGTAGAATACGAGCCTCCGGCTCCCGCCGCAGAATCTGGAGCACGATTTCGGCAATCACGGAAGTCTTGCCCGTTCCGGGCGGTCCCTGGATTAGGAACACGTCGTTGGTAGCTACGGCCTTCTTGACAGCGTCCTTCTTGTCTTCGGACAGCCAGTCCTGGAAATAGTCCAGGTCGGCTTCTGCGATTCCTGTCGCGTTCGATGGGTCGATTATGACTCTTGCCAGATTGGGGTTGGCCATCTGCTCGTAGCGAAAGGCCCTGACTGCGTATCCCTGCCTGGAGTTGGCAGCCAGGGCCTCCATCACGTTAATCGTCAGGAAGCCCGTTTTTGGAATGGCCGAGTCGTCACCATTGAACTGAAGACTCTGCCTGGCCACTTCTATCGTCCTGCCGCGCCTTCCAACCAAGTTCCCTACGGGGAGCAACCGCGAGTGACTTGTCTCCCGGACCGCAATGGGCGTGTCGTCTTCCCAGTTCAGGTTATCTGGGGGGAGCTTAGTCAGAGTGAAACTGACGTAGTCAGGTTCTTCAACTACGCCTGAATACTCCAGTGAAGGCGCCTGCCTCTCAATGCGGTTCCGATAGTTGCCGAGTGCCACGTCCCAACGATCGATAAACTCTCGACGTGACTCCAGCTGCTCCCGTCTGGCTGCCCCGGCAGTCTCGTGTGTGCGCAACTCAGCCTGCAGGTTGCTCAGGCCGACGGCAGACGCCTCCAGAGCAGCATCGTCCGGTGTCCGCTCTACGGGTTCCCACCTCACCCTGACGGGTACCGACCGACTCTTCTCGGCGTCAAGATTTGGCATGTAGGGAGTCTGAACGGTCTTCACAACCAAGGAGGTGCCGCTCTCGTCAGGAGTGCATACGAGACGAAGCTCGTCGCCAAGAACGATGAGGTCTTCTCCTTCCACATGAACGTGGGTCTCCTCAATCTCGAGGCCTCCAAGATCCTCCACAAGGGCGGCTGCTACGCTATCGAATGTTTCTGTCGTGCTGTAGCCTGCGGAAGCGACATCGCGAATGGCAGTCCGGGTCAATATCAGGAAGTACCTCGGCAATTCCTCAAGCCGACGCGTCACTTCAAGTGCCGTGATCAACTCCGCACCGCTGGACGGCCGGTCGGACGGATTGGGCGACAGCATCTGTTTGAGAACGTTCCTTAGAGGGCGGGGACCCTCCACATGCTCATCAACCATCACGGGAGTCGGGCCGTCAGGAGGTGGTTCACGGTCCGAAAGAAGATGGAAATACAGTACCCCCAAAGAGTAGATGTCTGCCTTCGGGGTAGTGGGCCGAGTCGCTCTCTGCTCGGGAGAGGCGTAGCCTCCACTCCAGAACCCCGCGAGCGTCTGCCCGACGGTCAGGTCGGAAAGAAGCTTGCTGATGCCGAAATCGGTCAGCATGGGGCGACCGTTCGGATCGAACAAGACGTTGGAGGGCTTGATGTCTCGGTGTACCACATTTTCCGAATGGGCGTGCGAAACAGCCTCCGCAAGCTCACGCACAACACGATAGGGATCGATACTGCCGTGATGTGACGCAAGTTCACCCTTCAGATAGCTGTCCAGAGAATAGGGTACATAGTCCAGGACAATGTAGAACGCCTTCTCTGAATCCGACCACCCGCGCTCTCTCAGCCTCACGATGTTAGGATGGCGGAGTCGTTTCAAAGCTGTGGTCTCGCGTTTGAATAGCTCTCGCTTGATACTGTCGGCATGGGAGGTGTTCAGTATCTTCACGGCGACCTCGGAGCCCCCCGATCTGATGTCTAGAGCACGATAGACAGAACTCATCCTGCCGTAGCCAACTCGCTCCTGGAGCACAAAGCGATCCTCCAAGACGTGCTCTTCGTGGGAACCCTGTCGCTCACTCATGACTTAAGCAGATGCCCTCTTCCTAATCGTGGCCTTCAACCTGTACTATCTGCCATCAACTGGTCAATGGTCAATACTCGGTCTGCCTAGTCCGGGAGTCAACGCACCACTACTACGTCGAGGGTGACGCTGGCCCCGTCGAGGATTGGTTCAGCCTGCTCCTTCCCGCCGGGCAATCGCCCATCCGGTCTTGAGATGAAGACTCCCCTGTCACCCGCTTCCCCTCTCCAGGCTGTGGCCCGCCGGGGAATCCGAGACGGAGGCTCTTACTACCCCCGACCACTTCGTCGGGCAGACGGGCTGTAGAGAGCAGATGCCACCTCGTTTATCACCTGCCCTTCACTCCAGGTACACGTCCTCCAAGAACCGGGTCCACAAACCAAACACCGGATCGGCGGGAGGGCCTGCCGGCCGATGACCAGCAGGCTGGGGTCGAGCACAGATATGTCGTCGGCGAGCCAGTCCTCGATCCATTGTTCAAGGCTCGTGAACGTCGCCGGGACTTCGGAGAGCTTCCTGCCGGACGTGATCTCTTGTGCTTGGTGCATTCAGTTCTCCCAACTGAGTCTCGCCTTGTCGGCTTGCCCGTTGCTGGACGGACATACCCACCACCGTGCACTGAAACAAGTACCATTTTCGAGCTTTGGCTGGGAGGCCTAGGACGGCCCGAGCAATAAGTTCGAGGCTTTTCGAGTGAGTCGTCTCCGTCGGCTGACGGTAACCTAGTACCGGATGCTCTTCGGTCAACGCTGGCCGGGTGCTTGCCCACGGCGAGTTTCTGCAGCCAGCCGGGCGTTCGGCGCATTTCGGCCGTCCTGTCGCGCGCTGTGCTGGTCCAGCATTGCCATCTCCTCTTCATGTCGCTGGTCTAGCATGCGCACGAGGACAAGGGTCAGTGCTGCGATCTGTCCCATGATGACTGGGGCTGACAGAGCCACCAGTGCCCAAGGGTGATCGGCCAGCCCGAAGAGCAGGGAGACTATTAGCAGGATGAGCGGGGGACCTCCCACGAGTCCCGCTATCACAACGCCGACTTGACCGGCACCCCTGACCCGCCATCCCTCCCTGGTCTGCTCGATTTGCAGGGAGTCGCCGCTACTTTGCTTGCTCACGACGCTTGAACCTCCTCAAACGAGGGTGAAACCACGTACCTTGCCGCGATAGGGCCGAATGTATCCGTTACAGACCGTCGATATGTTCTCGAATACCTTTCCCTCCCGTGAACGAGAGCCTCCTCGTGTTTAGAAGCCCGCTACGCCCCATCGGTCACAGTGAAGGACACCTCCAGAATGCCCAAGACGTCCCCGCTCCCGGACCTTTCCGAGTAGGCCGTGGACCGCAACGTATAGCTGCCCGCGGGCAGGGCCTCGCCGTGCAGCGCATCCTCACCGTCGTCCCCGTAAAGGGAGTAGGGAGCCAGGTTCTCGGTCTTGGGCGGAATCGACCTGGCCCCTGTCAACTCCAGGATCACGCTTCCGATAGAAATCCCCGTATCCACGTCAACGCGGATCGCGTAGCTGCCGCCCGACGGATCGGGCAGATCCACGCTTGAGCCGTCGGTCAGGATCGCCAATGCCGACTGGTCGGAGGCGTCCACCAGGGTGAAGCTCACTAGTGGTCCCGCCGATGGCTTCTCCTCATCTTCTTCGGACCGCTCCTCCACGTCAGTGACGCTGACGTTCGCCGTCGCCGTCGCCGTGCCCCCGTTCCCGTCGTCGGCCTGCACCGTTAGCGTGTAGGACGCATTAGTGTCGTGGTCCAACGCACCCGCCGTGGTGATGGCGCCGGTGCTACCGTCGATGGCGAACTTGCCGTCGACGTTCCCCGACTCGATGGTGTAGGTCAGGCCGTCGCCGTCGGCGTCGGTGGCTGAGACGCTGCCCACGGCTGCGCCGGCGACCGCGTCCTCGGCTATGGAGAAGTTGTAGGTCGCGCTGCCGAACTCCGGTGCGCGATTGGCCTGGGTCACCGTGAAGGACACCTCCAGCGTCCCCAGCTTGTTCCCGCCCAGGTTGCTCTCGGCATAGGCCGTCGCCGTCAAGTTGTAACTGCCGGCGGGCAGGGCCGCGCCGTACAGCGAGCCATTCTTGTCGTCGCCGTGCAGCGAGTAGGGGGCCAGGTTTTCAGTCCGTGAGACCGTCTCGGCCCCGGTGAGCTCCAGGCTCACGCTGCCGATGGTGGCGTCCGGGTCGATTTCGACGCGAATGCCGTAGCTGCCGCCGTCCGCGTCGTCCAGCTCGACGCTCGTCCCGCCGGTGAGCGTCGCCAGCACGGTCTGGTCCGAGGCGTCCACGAGCGTGAAGCCCGTCAGCGAGTTTGCCTGGGTGTCCACCGTCACCTCGGCCGACGGATCGCTCTCACCGACCAAGTTCACCGACACCACGTGGTAGGCGTAGGCCGTGTCCGCCTCCACCAGCATGTCGGAGTAGCTGGTGGCGTCCCCCTCGGCTAAGCCCACAGCTATGAACTCCTCCGGTGGGTCGGCGTCCCGCACCTTGCGGTACACCAGGTAACCGGTGAGGGTATGCTCGGGGGCCTTCCACGTCAGCGTCACCGACTCGTCGCTCGCCGTGGCCTGCAGGTTGGTGGGCGGGTCCGGCGGCGCTGGGATGTCCGCCGACACCGCGTCGGTGAGATTGCCAACCCCGTAGTCGTCGACCGCCCGCACCTGGTAAGGACCTCGCGCTGGGCCTCTCCGCGACCATGTCCCCCTCGGACGGGATGTGGTCGGACGGGGAGACGCTGTGGGTCTTGCACCTTCAGGGAATTCATTCGCGAAAGATCTTCGCCCTCAGCCTGCCTCCGCACACCGTCACCCTGGACCTGTCGCCGAGGGCGATCTCCGAGAACGGCGGCACGGCCACCGTGACCGCCACCCTCAACCGCCCGTCCACCGAGGCCGTCACCATCACCGTGTCGGAGTCCTCCGACGCCGTGACGCTGGCCGGCGACACGCTCACCATCCCGGCCAATGCGACCGGCAGCACGGGCATGGTGACGCTCACGCTCAGGGACTTGGGCGACGATGTCTTCACCGGCAACCGGTTCGTGACCGTGAGCGGTACCGCGAGCAGCGCCGGGGAGGTGTTGGGGCCCGAGGACATCCGCCTGGTGGTGAAAGACGACGAGACCGTCCCGGTGGAGTTAATGACCGCCGACGCCGCCCTGGACTTCAACGCGCTGGAGGCGGCCGCAGATCGCGGGCAAGAAGGCATATGGTCCGACGGCACGACCATGTGGGTGGCCGACACCCTGCGCGACAGCCTCTACGCCTACAAGATGAACCCCGGCGGGTCGGACCACGGCGACCGGGACTCGTCCAGGGACATCAGCCTGCACGCGGACAACGCGCTTCCTCGAGGCATATGGTCCGACGGCGAGACCATGTGGGTCGCCGACCGGGGCGCAGACAAGCTCTTTGCCTACCGGATCAATCCCGGCGGGTCGGGCCACGGCGACCGGGACTCGTCCAGGGAGTTCAACCTGCACGCGGACAACACGCTTCCTCGAGACATATGGTCCGACGGCGAGACCGTGTGGGTCGCCGACCCGAACGCAGACAGGCTCTTTGCCTACCGGATGAACCCCGGCGGGTCGGGCCACGGCGACCGGGACTGGTCCAGGGACATCAGCCTGCACGCGGACAACGCGACTGCTGGGGGCATATGGTCCGACGGCGAGACCATGTGGGTCGCCGACCGCTTGGACGACAGGCTGTACGCCTACAGCCTCGGCTCCCGGTCCCGCCTGCCCGGCAGGGACCTCGCGCTGGACCTGTCCACAACCCAGTCTCCCTCCACTGGTATGTGGTCGGACGGGGAGTCGCTGTGGATCTTGTACGTCGGCGACTCTGCTCACACGGCAAAGCTCTTCGCCCTCAGCCTGCCGGACCCCAAGGTCACGCTGGAGGTGACGCCGGGCGTTATCTCGGAGAACGGCGGCACGGCCACGTTGACGGCCAGCCTCAGCTGGCCGTCCGACGCCGTCACCACCATCACCGTGTCGGCGTCCTCCGCCGACGTGACGCTGAGCGGAAGCACGCTGACCATCCCGGCCAAAAAGAAGGCCGGCACGGGCAGCGTGATCGTCACCGCGCAGGACAACTCCATCGTGGACGGCGCACGCCAGGTGACAATCAGCGGCTCGGCCGCCAACGACGAGGGTGTGCGGGGCCCCGACGACGTGACCCTCGCCGTCACCGACGACGATGCCCTGCCCGTGGTCACGCTTGTCGTGGACCCGGACACCAGCATCCCGGAGAACGGCGGCACGGCCAGGGTCACCGCCACCCTCGATGTGCCCTCCCTCGAAGAGACCACGATCACCGTATCGATTACCAGCAGCAGGCGTGCGCGCCTGGACTCCACCGGGCTCACCATCCCCGCCTTCCAGACGTCCAGCACAGGGTTCCTCACCATCGCAGCGGTGGACGACGGGACCCCTAACGGCGACTTCCCGCTCACCATCAGCGGGTCCGCCGCCAACAGCGCCGGGGTGCAGGGCCCCGACGACGTGACCCTCACCATCATCGACGACGAGGTGCTGGAACCTGATACGCCGGAGAATTTCCGGGTGACCAGCAGCAAGGGCATGACCACGTTCCGCTGGAGCGATGTCAGCATACCCGGCGGGGCCGTGAGCCTCAGGTACGACATCTTGATTCGAGAGCCCGGCGGCGGCGGGAACGACTGGAAATTCCTGATACATACCGACTATTTCGACGGGACGACTGAAGACGACGCGAGCCCGCTCACGCTCCGCACGCTGCCGGTCGGTGAGACGTACGAGTTCGCCCTGCAGGCCGTGGCCATCACCGAGACTGACGGTGTCGAACGAAACCGAAGCGGTAGTGGTATTGCGGGCGAGCCCGCCGGGCCCGTCACCCACACGGTGGAGGGACCGCGCCCCCCGAGGAACCTCGAGGCGGACCGGGTCCTGGACGGCCTGGCGGGTTCGGTCGAGCTGACCTGGGATCCGCCCGAGCTGTACCCCGTCGGGTCGTTGTCAGACCCGGCGATCACTTTCCCGGACCCCAACCTGGACACCAGCGTGTACGGATACCTCATCTACAGGGCCGTCGCGCCCGCCGATGACGGCGACCCGGCCACGCCGCCCGATGACGGCGCCGTGTACACGATGATCGGCGATGTCATCCGCGGCGGCACCACTTACACCGACGACACCGCCTCGCAGGACGACCACTACTTCTACAGGGTGACGGCGATGAGCCCGGACGGGACTTCGGACCGGTCGGGGTATGCGTTGCTCTACAGCGTTGACGTATCCCCGGACGATCCCCTCCTGAACCAACCCCTGAGACTGAGCGGCTCCGTCGTCGACGGCGACGTCGAGCTGTCCTGGGACAGGCACTATCGTCACGACGAGATAGAACGGTATCGCATCTACACCGGCGCTCCGGGCGCGGCCCGGCTGCTTGCCGGTCCATCCAAGACCGGAGTTGAGGCAGCCGGCGAAGGCCCGGTCGAGTACACGCTGGCCGGTGACTCCCTCGAGGCCGGCGGAGAGTACGGGATATTCGTCGTCGGCTGCTACGATTCGGCCTGCACCGGCGACAAGACCCCGGCCTCCAATGTCATCAGCGTGAGCGTGCCGGGAGGCAGGGTGTCCCGCCCGCTGGATCTGTACGGCCTGGTATATGACGGCAACATCCCCCTGTCCTGGGACAGGCACACTCGTCACGACGATATAGAGCGATATCGCATCTTCATCGGTATCCCGGGCGCGGCCCGGCTGGTTGCCGACCCATCGAAGACCGAAGTTGAGGCGGACGACTACGGCGCCGTCCTCTACACGCTGGCGGGCGACTTCCTGGAGCCCGGCAATCTGTACAGGATTTTCATGTATGCCTGCTTCGATTCGGCCTGCGCCGGCGACAAGACCCCGGACTCCAATGTCATCCTTGTGGGGCTGCCGGCAGAGGACGAGTCCGGCGCGGGCCCGCTGACGGGCTTCATGCTGGTGGACGCCTCGGACCAGACGGCCCTGTCTACCCTTGCCGACGGTGACAGCGTGGAGCTGGACGACCCCGACGGAGGCAGCTACGGCATCCGGGCCTACCTGGCCGAAGGCGAGACCGTGGGCAGCGTGGGGCTGGAGCTCACCGGCGCCAAGACCGTCTCGCGCACGGAGAACGTGGCGCCCTACTCGCTGTACGGGGACCGCGGGCGCGGCGGCCTGAACGGGCAGGCATTGCCCGCCGGCAGCTACACCCTCACGGCGACGGCCTACGAGGATAGCAACCTGGGCGGGCAGCAGCTGGGCGTCCTGGAGGTCTCGTTCACGGTCGCGGCGGCGGCGCCGGAGAATCCGCTCGCGGGCTTCACCCTTGTTGACGCCTCGAATCAGAACGTGCTGGCAACGTTGATCGACGACATTTACGTTGACCTGGCCGACCCCGACGGCGGCAGCTATGGCATCCGTGCCGACCTCGTCGGCGGCGAGACCGTGGGCAGCGTGAGACTGGAGCTCACCGGCGCCAAGACCGTCTCCCGGACGGAGAGCGTGGCGCCCTACTCGCTGTACGGCGACGGCGGCGCCGACGCCCTGAACGGGCAGGCGTTGCCCGCCGGAAGCTACACCCTGACGGCGACGGCCTACGAGGATGCCAACCTGGGCGGCGATGTGCTGGGCTCCCTGGAGGTCTCGTTCACAATCGTGGCGCCGGCGGCGGCGAGTCCGCTGTCAGGCTTCACCCTGGTGGACGCTTCGAATCAGAACGTGCTGGCAACGTTGACCAACGGGGCCAGCGTGGAGCTGGCCGACCCCGACGGCGGCAGCTACGGCATCCGCGCCGACATCGCCGGCGGCGAGACCGTGGGCAGCGTGAGACTGGAGCTCACCGGCGCCAAGTCCGTCTCGCGGACGGAGAACATAGCGCCCTACTCGCTGTACGGGGACGGCGGCGCCAACGCCCTGAACGGGCAGGCGTTGCCCGCCGGAAGCTACACCCTGACGGCGACGGCCTACGAGGATAGCAACCTGGGCGGGCAGGTCCTGGGGACCCTGGAGATTTCGTTCACGATAACCGCGGCCAACTAGGGCCCCGAGGGCGGCGGTGCGACCCATGACTTCTCGGTGGGCGAGGACGCGGCTACGGGCGCTGCGGTGGGCAGTCTCCCCGCCACGGACGGCGACGAGGCCAGCCTGATGGTGCAGGCCTACGACGCAGCCCGCGGCCATGGGCGCCTGGACAGCACGGCTGTCCCGCCGGGTGGTGGACTCTCCAACCCGGGGTTTTGGCTGAGGAGGAACGTGGAGTCTTCTGCCCTGCTTCCTTGTGCGACGACGCCGGAGGGTGCCCATTGAAGAGAGACGCCGGTCATGCAACGGGGGAGGCCGTGCACCGTGCCGCGACAGCGCGTTCGCCACAACAGAAGACTCCATCCCGTTCCCGACGACTTTCCGCAGCGTCTGGAGTGGTTCGGGCACGCATCCGGCCTGTCTTGGGCCGAGATCGCCCGTCGCATCGGCGTCACCCCCATCACCGTCAGGCGCTGGCGGAAGGCGGGAGTCCGGCCCAACTACAGGCAGTTGAGGGCGCTTCATGAGGTGGCCGACGCCTTGGCGCTCCTCCACCTGCTGGTCGACTGACGAACCCCGCCGCCGGCGCCGGGGACCTGAAACGCAAAGATGGTCGCATACATGGCCGGCGGGGGACCGCTGACCGCATTGCAGCTGGAGTCGCAAACGGCACCGTGCAGGAGGAGAACGCATGGGCAAGAAGACGGGACCGGAAACGGAAGGGTCGCCCGCGGACGACGCGGGCGACGAGGCTGCCCGCATCGCTGCGTTCCTGTTCGGCGAGGAGGCCGCGGGAAACACGGAAGCGCCGTCCTCCTACGCGGCGCGCCTGTTCGGCGAGGAGGCAGCGGGCAACTACGGCGTAATGGGCCGGTTGATGGAGATCAAGCGCCTCCCGGTCGGCGACCTGGGGCTGCTCACGGTCGGGTTCCGCTTCAAGGACCGGCCCAACGAGAAATGGACCCGGCGCTTCAACCGGTTCAAGTACGGCGACCCTTCCGCCGTCAGGGCGGCCACCCGCACGTTCTGCGCGGCGTTTGAGGACTTCCTCCCCCCCGGGAACCCGCGCGTCGTCGTCGTCTCCTCGGGCTCTTCAGGGGACATCATTGTGGAATACGACACGCCGGCTTCGAGACTGGCGTGCGCCCTTGCAGGATCACGCGCCTGGGAGTGGCGCCCGGGGACCATCACCAAGGATCCGCATCCCAGCCTCACCGGCATCGCCTCCGCGGCCGAGCGGGACTCCACCGTCGACGGGGTGTACCTCGCTGCCCCCATCGGAGGCGAGCCCGGCCTGGTGATCGTCGTCGACGACTTCTGCACGCGGGGCGCGACGTTCGCGGACATCGCCCGCGCGATCCGGGAGTCCAACCCCGGATGGAAGGTCCAGCCGGCCACCCTCGCCAAGGCCGAGCGCGCCGCCTACTGGAAGGGCGAGCTGACCAATGCGCACATCCCCGACTTCCTGGATGCCGTCTGGCGCGGGGACCCGGACGTCGTGTCGCCCTTCCATTGAAACACAAGAAGGGCTGCATACACGGCCTTCTGCCCTCGGCCGCACACTCCGCAAACGCAAAAAGCGCCCACACATGGATGTGTCAGGCGTTGTTTCCTAGTCGCCGCTCCGGTCTTGGCCGATCTCCTTCAGGAGCGTCTTGCCAGGCTCGCGGTAGTCCTCCGCCATGTCAAGCCGCCCCTCGGCCTCCAGGTCGCGGTTGAGGCGCACGGCGAATGGCGGCGCGAACGCTTTGCACGACTCGCAGACGCTCCCGACGTCAAGGCTGTTCTTCCGACGCTCCATGGAGTGCCCCACGCTCACCCGGTCGTCGGTTGATCCGTCGGCCCCGCAGAAGGCCCTTTCTCCCCGGTGGGTCCGGGCGTCACATCAGCGCTCCTGCGCCTATTTTTACAAGAAGTGTTACAGAAGAGGGGTTGCTTTTTACGGCCATGTTATATCCCGTGGCTATACTGGGCTGGGTAACTGGGCCAATTGACTTTGGAGATATGGACTTGGCATTCGTCCGAGGCATGGATTCTATGGATAGACCAGCCGGATGGACCATTCCGTCCGCGTCTGCCGCGCGTGAGGCCGTCTCCGCGCCGCGTCCGGCGGCGCTGACGTTCGCGAGAAGGTACGAGTTTGCCAGTTGATAGACGACAGAGATTCGAGGAGTCGTTGACCAGCGCGGGAACGGCCGCCGTGGTCATGGGAGGGCTGTGATGACCAACGCAAGAAGACCCAGACTATTTAGGGCGTCGGCCATTCTTGTGATAGCGCTGATTCTTGCACTCCTGGCCACTCTGCTGTTGGCAGCCCCGGCTGCTCCCCAGGGGGTTTCGGCGCAACAGGGCAGCCCGGACTTGGTGGTGACGAAACCGGGTGTCGATATGAGGGTCAGGCCCGGGGCGACGTTCACGCTGGCGCCTACGGTGAGGAACATCGGTGATGCGGAATCGGCGGCGACGACGCTGCGCTACTACAGCGGCTACACCGGCAGTGAGGAGTACGGGCAGTCCATTGGCGGGCTGGACGTGGAGGAGGGCACCGACGCGATCGGTGCCCTCTCGGCGGGAGGCGAGAGTAGCCAGTCCATAGAGCTGACCGCGCCCACCACACTCGGCGACGCCCATGGCCACTACTCCTACGGCGCTTGCGTGGACAAGGTTGAAGGCGAGCCCGCCACGACGAACAACTGCTCGAATCGCATAGGGGTGAGGGTCACGTTCTGGCCGGAACTGACGATGTCGGCTTCGGCGCCTGCAATGGTAAGACCCGGACGGCAATTCACGCTGTCGGGGACGTTGGCCAACGAGGGAGACGCGGTAGCTTCGCGGCGGTCTATGGGAACTAATGCCGGGCTTGTGGTCAGATTCTACCGGTCGGAAGACTCTACTATTACGACTTCGGACACGAATATCTCAGGAGCAGGGTTTGATTTCGGCAGAGAAATCGCTGCGGGGAGCTCCAGTTCTAATGAAATTGACCTAACAGCGTCTTCAACGCCCGGCACCTACTACTACGGCGCGTGCTTCGTCAACACACTGTTGTTCGAGTGGGACACCACGAACAACTGCTCGAAGGCCGTAGCGGTGACCGTCAAGGGGTATCCGGAGCTGACGATCGGGGGCGGCTACGAATACAGTCCACCGCTTGTGCCGGGTGGGACCTTCACCCTGACCACGCGTCTGGAGAACGAGGGAGACGGCGAAGCCGAGGCCACGACCCTCCGAGCCTACCGGTCCGAGGATATCACGATCACAACGTCGGACACGGAGCTGGCCACAAAGGAAATCGACGCGCACGCGCCGGGAGACATCACGCATCACCGGTTCAGCCTGACCGTGCCGGATTCACCAGGCACGTACTACTTCGGATCGTGCGTGGACGCGGTGACGGACGAGTCGGACACGACCAACAACTGCATGCCGTACGCTGCAACGCTGGTAGTGCCGGCGCCTGCTCCGAACCTGACTGTGTGGGTTGACTCGACGAGCGACAGCAGACCCGCTCCAGGGGGATCTTTCACCCTGTCGGCGACCGTGTGGAACCAAGGCGCCCTCGAGGCGTCGGCGACGACGCTTCGCTACTATCGCTCGACGAGCCCCTGGGACCTCGACCCGTCGTCGGACACGGAGGTGGGCGCCGATGCGGTCGGTGCGCTCGCGTCGGGTGGCCAGAGCGCGCAGTCGATAGATCTGACCGCGCCCTCGACGGTTGGCAACTATTACTACTACGCGTGCGTGGACACGGTGACGGATGAGACGGAAACGGAGGACAACTGTCAGTTGTCTTCCCCCGTGAGGGTCACCGTGACGAACACCCCGGCCACCGGCGCCCCCACCATCAGCGGAACGGCCCAGGTGGGACAGACCCTCACGGGGGACACGTCCGGCATATCCGACGCCGACGGGCTGACCAATGTTTCCTACAGCTACCAGTGGCTGGCCGACGACGCCGACATCGACGGGGCGACAAGCTCCACCTACACGGTGCAGTTATCCGACAACGCCAAGGTGATCAAGGTCCGGGTCACGTTCACCGATGATGCCGGCAGCGATGAGTCGCTGACCAGCGCGGGAACGGCCGCCGTTGTGGCGGCAAATACGCCGGCCACCGGCGCCCCCACCATCAGCGGAACGGCCCAGGTGAGCCAGACCCTCACGGCCGACACGTCCGGCATCGCCGATACCAACGGCCTGACGAACGTCAGCTACAGCTACCAGTGGCTGGCCGACGACACCGACATCGACGGGGCGACAAGCTCCACCTACACCGTCCAGTCATCCGACAACGGCAAGGTGATCAAGGTCCGGGTCACCTTCACCGACGACGATGCCTTCGAGGAGTCGCTGACCAGCGCGGGGACGGCTGCGGTGGTGATGGGAGGGCTATAGGGGGTTGGATTGCCAAGCGGGAGGCTGTTCTACTCCGGGTTGATTGCGGCGCTTTTCCTCGTCGCACCAATGCTGTTTATCGCTTGCCAAGACAGCGATGCAGGGCTGTCCCGCGCCGAGGTGGAGGAGATAGTCCGCGCCGAGATAGCCGAGGCCCCTGCGCCGCCTACAGCCGAACCGGGACTCAGATCCACCGACGTGGAGGAGGCCATCCGCAGGGCGTTGGAGGACATGTCGCAGCCGGACTCGGGCCTGTCCAGGAGCGAGGTGGAGGACATTGTCAAAGCCGTCCTCAAGAACCTCCCGGAACCTCAGCCACAGAGCGGCCTCACCTCCGCCGAAGCCGAAAAGATAGCCCGCGGCGTCGTGGCTTCCATACCGCCCAAGTCCGCCCCCGCCGACTACACCAAGTTCTTCGTGGACAACGCAATCAGCCGTTATGAGACCCAGGGCCTCGACGCCACTCTCGCTTACTACAACCGGGAACAGAGCGTCGACGGTCAGTGGTACGTCTTCATCATCGACGAGAACGATCTGGTAATCGGGCACCCGGACGCCCACCGTCTCGGTCTGGACCTGAAGGGCTGGGTGAGCCTTGATGCAACGGGATACAACTTCGGGCCGGACATGCTCTCCGCCACTGAGGACGGCAAGTGGGTGTCCTATGTCTATCAGAATCCGGCGAGCGGGGGCACCGGAGACGACCACACCGGGGCGCTTGAGTACAAGCACGTTTGGGTGGTCCGGCACGGCGGACTGCTGTTCGCCTCCGGCTGGCATATCTCCGCCGACGAGTACACCAAGTTCGTGGTGGACGAGGCCATCGACCGCTACCGCGCCGCTGGGCTGGAACCCACCCTGGCCTACTACAATGACCCGGACAATGTCGACGCCCAGTGGTACGTCTTCATCGCGACCCCGGAAGGCGAGATTCTGGGTCACTATAACTCCGAGGACTTCGCCGTTCACCTGCAAGAGATGCTGGACGACGGCTCCTTCAAGGCTACTGCGGACGGCGTGTGGGTGAACCACAAGGACGTGAATCCCGCCACCGGGGAGGTCGAGGACAAGCACTTCTGGCTTGTCGAACACGACGGGCTGGTGTTCGGCTCCGGCTGGCACCACGATGAGTTGGGGAACTGAGGGCAGGGGGAGCCCTGCTTCCAGGCAACAAGAGAGGCCCGTATACATGGACGGGCGGGCGAGTTGGAGGCCGGGCCGGAACCGACTCACATGCAGGAGATAGCCATGACGGGTCACTCGGAAGGACCGTCTCAATGCCGCGACAGCGCACGTCTTACAGGAGGAAGGTCTACCTCACCCCCGGCGACTTCCCGGAGCGGCTGGAGCTATTCAGGGAGGAGTCCGGCCTGACGTGGGCGGAGATCGCGTGCCGTCTCGGTGTCGATCCCCTCACCGTGCGGCGGTGGTGGAAGTATGGGGTCCGGCCCAATCCACGGCACATGACGGCGCTGCTGGAACTGGCCGACGGCCTGGGCCTCGGCCATCTGTTCACCGCCTGGAGCATCGAAGATGGGATGTCCTGCTCGGACGCGAGCGACATTGACTCGGAACGGGTTATCAAGCCTGTGCCGGCCCGTTGCCGGGGTGTGAAGAGGAAGACGCGCAGGCCGGTGAACCGACTGCAGGCGAGGGCCTAAACGCAAAAAGGGCTGACATATACGGGCAGAACTAACTCTTCCCTTAGGATGAGGTTCTGGGCTTAAATTCAATCCGTGTGTGGTAACAAAGCGTTGACCGGAGGGCTATAGAACTATCAGAATTGGAACTGAGCGCCAAGCAAGGGTCATTTGGTATGAATATTCCCAATCAAGAACGTCCAGCCGACATCGAACGTCTCGATGAGATCATTTTGCTTCTCAGTGAGTTGGCCCGAAAATCGAGCAGTGGCAACTACATTTACCGAGGGGAACCCAAGTCCTACCCCACAGTCTCCTCAAGCCTGCATCGCCAATTCCCTGACATTGAGGGGCAGCACTTTCACATCGAGAGTGTCCAAGATGAAATATTACTGGCGGCGTCGCAGTTCATAGGGCAGTTTGACAAGGATGACGTGCTGGCACAGCTCCAGCACTACGGATATCCGACGAATCTAATCGACTTTACCGCCGACTACCACATCGCGCTCTTCTTCGCTTGCGATGGCGAGCCTCAAGAAGACGGACGGGTCATCTTCTTACGACCTGTGGACTATCCGCTGTTGAAGCCAGGTAGCCCGCCCAATCGCGTCATCGCTCAGAAGAGCATTCTGGTTAGACCGCCTGCTGGATTCGTTGAACCCGCCGATATCGTCACGGTGCCCAGAGAGCTGAAAGACCCCCTCCTAAAGTACCTGATGATGAGCCACGGAATCGGTGTTGCCACCATTTACAATGATCTCCATGGGTTCATGAGATATCACAAGGCCCATGAGAGCGCTTACGCGGAATTCTACGTTGGGTTGACTCACTTTCTGAAAGGAGAACGCAGCGAAGCAATAGAGCGATATGACAAGGCCATTGGACTTAACCCGCAGATGGTCATGGCATTCAACAACCGAGGCGCCGCTTGGATGGCTGAAGGCGATCATCGCCGTGCAATAGGAGACTTCAGTCGGGCAATTGAACTCAATCCCCAGGACGCAGGGGCTTACAACAATCGCGGCACCGCACTCAAGGGCCTGAGGCGGTACGAACTCGCAGTGGCGGACTATGATCGAGCAATTGAGCTGAATCCCCGAGATGCCATGCTGTATAGCAATCGGGGAAACGCTTATGCGGCCATGGGACAACACGAACGGGCGTTGAGAGACCATAACAGGGCAATTGAGCTGGACCCGAAGTCCGCTACGAACTACAGTGATCGCGGAACCACGTTCAAGGACATAGGTGAATATGACCTTGCGATTGAGGACTATGACAGGGCAATCGAGTTGAACCCAAACATCGCTGCGATTTTCGATAATCGGGGCAATGCATACAGTGCCAGGGGAGATCATGACCTCGCAATTCGCGATCACGACCGGGCAATTGAACTGGACGAACATTTCCCCACTGCCTACAACAATCGCGGAGCAGCCTACTGGCGGAAGGGCAAATACCAACTAGCCCTTCAAGACTACGATAGAGCTATAGATCTGAGCCCACACTATGCAGTCGCCTTCTACAACCGCAGCGAGTGTTGGCTATGTCTGAAAGATTGGAAGAGGGCAGAATCCGATTTATCCAAGGCCCAGGAACTAGGACTCAATATCGCGGCCGCCTTTCATCGGGAATTCGGAAGCGTTGGAGCGTTTGAACAACACTACGAAGTCCAATTGCCCCGAAGCATCGTGACGATGCTTACCATGTAGCAACAATAGCCATACGGCTTGGGACCTCTAATGCTCGGGTGCGCCGACTAGCAGGCCTGCCTCGGCTGTCTTGAAGGGGTTGGGGCGGTGGCGTTTTCTTATTGGCATACCTCCTGCCAGAGTGGGATGCCAATAAGAAAATAGCGAAACCTCCAAGTACACCACGGATGGACGAGGGGGCTTGAAAACGCAAAACACCGCATATATGGACGTGCAGGGAGAGGACACTCGGGTTGGGTGTCCTCTCCCTGTGTGCGGCGGTCCGACTTCCTGCCCAGACTGGCTCTGCGTTCCTTAGTCCCTAGAACAGCCGCAGCGTCTGCTGTTGCGTCTCGGCCTCCTGCGTCTCCGCCGTTGTTCCCTGCGCCGCTCCCTGCTGGCCCCGCCTGTTCCGGCGCCTGGCCGGGGCAGCGGGCCTCTCGTAGGCGGGATGCTTCGGCGACTCCTCCCACCTGGCCCTGGCCCTCTCGATCACCGCCGCGACCTCGCCGACGACCCCGTTCAGTTCGGGGTCGTCGACCGTCTCGATGTGCGGGTCGGACGAGGGCTGCTGCACCCCGATGGTGGCCCTGCCGCCCTTGATGGACACGACCACCTTCAGATCGTCTGCGGGAGCGTCCTCGCCTGCACCGGCCTCTTGCCCGGTGTCCGTGGCGCTCTCCCGGCCCTCCGCCGCCTCATCCTTGGCGTCGTTGGTCTCGGCATCGTCGGGCCCTTGCCCGTCCTGTGCGGACTCCTGGGCGGAGTCCTGCTCCCCGACAGCCTCGGCGGTCTTGTCGTCCGCCGCATCGCCGAAGGGACTGTCGTCTGCGCCCGGCACGTCCGAGCGGGTGACTTCCGTTCCGGTCTCGTCTGGCATGGGTCTCTCCTTTCCTTATATGGGGTGTTCTCCGGCTGCGCTTTCGCACGCCGGCCAGGCCGACTACGCCGCGAGTCTCGACTTACCCTTGATCTCGCCCAGGGTCGTCGGCTTCCAGTAGAGGTCGCGCTCGATGGCGGGGACCAACCCACGCACGGTCGCCTCCGCCATCTCGGTGAGGTCGAAGTAGCCGAGCTCCATCTCAAATCCGTCGACGAGGCCGAAGCACTCGCCGGTCTCGGCGTTCCACTCCGTCACGTACCAGGTCCAGTTCGCATAGGGCGAGAACAGCTTCACGTGGGCGACGACGGCGTCGTAGTCCTCGGCGTTCTCGTTGGCGTAGAGGGCGGGAATCTTCTCCCCGAGCTCCTTCGTCATCAGCTTGTGCCTGCGCAGGCCGCTGTGGTTGTCCTGCCACATGGTCGTGGTCGTTGTGGTTCCGTTCTTGTCAGACATGGGATTCTCCTTCCTTGTTCGTTCAGGACTTCGATTGCGTGCGCCGATCACTCGACGTATGTCCCCACCGTCCGTTCCACCGCCTCCGGCGTGACGTAGGTGGGTGTGACCGTTCCCAGGTCCATGTCCAGGTACAGGGCCATGAAGGGGCAGGTGCCCGCCACCATGCGGCGGACAACCTGTAACACCAGGGACGCCATCATCTGGTTGATGGTCGGGTCCTGGTCGGTGAGGTCGAGGGCCGCGGCGCAGTCCACGTCCGGTGGCCGGGTCGACACGGCGGTCAGCAGGTCTGGGCGCTGGAGCGTGGGCGCCGGGGCCAGGTGGCAGGTATCGCCATCGAATGGAGGCTCCTCCCAGTCGACCCGGCCGGAGACGTTGCCCACCAGGACTTGGCCCCAGTTGGTGTCGTTGCCGGCGTCGATGAGCCAGCGGGCCGGGTGCCCCGGCAGGCACTCCGCCATGGCCTTCCGTGCAGCAGCGTTGTCGGCGCAGCCGATGATGAGGCTGTCGCGGTAGGCGGGCAGGCCGGGGTACCCGTGTCCGTGGGGCTGGTCCTCGTACTCCTTGAACGGGTACACCGAGTAGCCCACGGGCCTGTTGTAGGCCCTCGCCAGTCTGTCGGCCAGGACCTGGCTCTTGAAGCCGCCCACGTCGCCGGGGTAGAAGTTCTGGCGCAGCAGGTTGTGTGGCTCCACCCGGTCGTGGTCGACCAGGACGATGTTGGCCTCCCGTCCCTGGAAGAGTCGGCAGAGGCCCTCGGCGACGAAGCCGCCCGTCCCGCCGCAGCCCACCACCGTGATCCATGGGTCGTCCAACAGGAACGCGTTGTCCAGGTAGTAGGGCATTCATTCACCTCCTTCTATCGGATCGGTTGCGTCCGGCTCCTCGGCCACCAGCCGGAGGCCGTGGGGCGGGCCGTCGAACACCTGGGACCAGTCCACGGGGGCGAAGTGGCCGTAGACGCCGACCCGGAGTCTCAGCTCGGGCCGGTATTTGTTGAGGCGTCCCACGACGCCGTAGATGCGGAACCCCTGCTCGTCTTTGTCGTCGGTCTTCGAGAAGAAGGCTCGTGAGGTCCCGTGGGAGTGGAACTCTGCGACCACCCCGGCGGGCGGTTCGTATTCGAGGGACGTGGCCGTCCCCTCCTGCGGGGGCACCACCAGCCGGTAGGAGCCCTCATCCCAGCGGACTGCGAAGAAAAACTCGGTGTCCGTGTCGTCCAGGAACCAGTCCAGCCCCAGCTCGAAGAGCCCGGGCGGAATGGGGCCGTGGGCCAGCTCCACCTTCTCGGCCACGGGAGCGAGCCCCCGCACCTCGCAGGGTGCGACCAGGACCCGCGCCGTCAGGTGGGCGCTCTCGGACTGGACGTAGAGTCCGTTCGATCCGAGCACGTAGTCGTAGCCGATTCCGTTTGAACCGGCCAGCCCGTCTGGGCGGTTGACCAGGTAGCCGACCGGCGCCGGCCGCCCGGTCGCGGCGGGCCCGCCGCTAGCGGTAGCCATAGCCCCGCCTCCCCTGGGAGGCCGCGATGACCTGGGCCACCGTGCCATGGCGAACAAGGTCCTCAACCGGGTAGTCACTCTTTCCATCGATCTCCTCCCAAAGCGCGTGCAGGTTGTCGGCGTGCTTCTTCGAGCGGTTGCGGGAGTCCCCGGTCCCCGAGAAGAAGGACTGGAAGAAGGACTCCGGTATCCGTCCCACCTCGTCGGGGAACTTGTGGCTTCCTGGGCAGACCCGCCCGTCGCTGAAGACGTTGAAGGCGGGCATCCGGTAGAGCTGCTCATCGGGGTGCGCCGGCCGCTCCAGCGCTGCGAAGACCCAGGGCGCACGGCCCGGCGAGCAGACGAAGACCAGCCCCGGCATGGGGAGACGGAGCCGTGCGGGGGGCTTGAACGCCTCCCGTTGCAGGGCCACCGGCCAGACCTGCGGCGGTCTCCAGAGGGCCACCACCTGCCCGGTCTCGCCCTGGTTCCACCAGAGGGCGTCCTGCGGGAGCAGGCCCGATGAAAAGCCCAGGTGCTGGGTGAACACGTTGGCGATCTCGTCCGCCGAGACGGTCCTGACCCAGGTCGAGTCGCCATCGAAGCCCCGCAGCAGGAGCGTCTCGTCGTACACCTCAAGCTGGAGCTGGAGCCTGTCCCTGGGCATCTCATCCGGTCCCGGCAGGGACCACTCGGTCTTCTCTGCGTCGGTCGTCATGGTCGTCGTCCTCCTTTCCTTGTTCTTGTCGTAGTTCGGGCAGCCGTGGCAGGACGGTGTCCAGCATCTCGGCGAAGCGGCCGGGGAGGTCCTCCTCCAGCCAGTCGGCCAGCCTGTACACCGAGTCCATCAGGGCGCTGGCCTTCCGCCACTCCTCCGTTCCATCGGCGATGATCTCGTCCTCCCAGGGGTCGGCGAACCCGTCAAAGCTGCCATCCTCGTAGCAGTGGTCGAGGAAGAAGTTGCCGGTCTGGGCGAAGACCCAGGAGGCGGCCTTCGCCGCCCCCTCGAACCGGGTCTCCTTAACCGCCTCCGTCAGGGCTTCGACCGGTATGCCGCCCCGGGGAATCCTCTCCAGGGTCTGCTGCGGGATGCTCTGGGCGGCACACTCCAACCAGGCCGTTCGTATCTCGTCGGACTCCCCGTAGAAGGAGTCCGGGGGTCCGGCCAGCAGCAGCAGGGCCGATATGCCCTCGCGGTATCCGTGCCACATCTCGTGGAGGCCGTCGTAGCCGAAGCCCATCAGGTCGAAAGGGATGCCCCTCCTGAGCCAGGACCACGGCGGCTCGTCCTCGGCCTCCGTCCAGAACTCGATGATCGGCGTGTAGAGGGGGAAGTGCTTCGCCCCGAAGAGGTTGGCGAAGCGCTCCACCCTGGTGCGCACGTCCGGTGCCGAGAGCGCCGCCTCCGCCTCGTCGGGGAAGAGACGGCGCACCAGCCCGGCGAACCATGCGTAGTCGTCGGCGTAGCCCACGATGGTCACCAGCTCCCGCAGCGACGGCGGACGCCGCAGGAGCGTTTGGGCAAGACCGCTCAGGAGCGCCGGGGCCGCAGTTGCCATTTCAGGGCCTCTCTGAGCCGCCCCGTCGAGGCGGCGTAGTCCTGGGCCTGGGCGCAGGCCGTCTCGACGTCCTTCTGCCGTGCGGCCGCGGCCTCCAGGTCGATGGAGCCGTCGGGCCGTGTGAGCTCCGCCGTGAGCTCGATGATGCTCAGGCCCGTCGGCGGCGAGGCCGCCAGCAGGCCGGCGAATGTGCGGGTGTCCATGTGGCCCCCTTCCTATCTCCGTGCGCGGGGGAAGGCCCCCTTGGTGCCCACCCGCCTCTGGAACTCGTACAGCGTGTCGTCGCCGCGCTTGGTCTCCTTGACCGAGGCGTTGGCGATCTCCCCGTAAAAGTCGCTCAGTGTGCTCTTCACCTGGTCGACGCTCATCTCGGGGTCGGGATCCGGGAACTCGCGGTCGTCGTAGATGAATATCCGTGCCATGTCCTTGTCTCCTTTCGGTTCGTTCGTTGTTTGTCTTCCTGCCTTGTCGCTTGCGGCGGCCTGCTCAGGACACCGTGTGGGCAGGGAAGCCGCCGCCCTGTTGGCGACGGCCTCTCCCTGGGATGCGGTCCGGCGTCACGCACCGACCGGCTCCTTCTCCCGCTCCTGCTCCATCGCCCACTCGAACATCGAGAGGCTTGCGGGCTGGGGCTTCCCGTTGCGGCGCTTCGGCTTCACCGGCTCCTCGGCCATGAACTCGGCCCAGGAGAACAGCGACTGCTGGGGTTCCTCGGCCTCTTCGTGGTGGCCGTTGGCGCCGTTCCCGTTCACCGGGGCGGGTGCGTGGCCGTTCCCGTTTGCGGGCGTGTGGCCGTCGACCGGAGCCAGCTCGACCGTCGGTCCGAACAGGTCATCGTGGCCGTTGGCGTGGTGGCCGTTCCCGTTGACCGCAATGGTCTCCGGCTCGACCTCGACGGCCTTCCAGCCGTCGTCCACCAGCAGCTCCTCGCTTGCGGCCTCGGCGTCCCTCGCCTGCGCGAAGACCTCCTCGACCGTCTCCGCCTCGTCCTCCTCGTCGCCGCTGACGATCTTGCGGGCCAGGGCCATCATCAGGTCGTCGCCCTCGTCGCCGTAGGCGGCCAGGCCGTCCTCCGGCAGCTCACCCTCCACCGCCAGCGAGCTCTGCAGCTTCTTCGCCACCAGCTTCAGGGCGTCGGCCTGCAGCGTGTTCTTGTAGCTCATGAACACGACCTTGACCGGGCGGGTCTGCCCGATGCGCCACGACCGGCGGGAGGCCTGCCGCATGACGTAGACCGAGTAGTCGGTCTCGTACCAGCAGAGGGTCGGGAAGTCGATGAGGTCGAGGCCCGTCTGCACCAGCCTGGGGTGGCAGATCATCACGTCGATGCCCTGCTTGACCCTGTCTGCGACCCACTTCTCCCTGCGGTCAGGGGCCACCGCGTCGGCCTTCATCACCGCCACCCGGAAGCCGTGCCGGGTCAGCATGTCCTCCATCCGCCCGGTGATGTCCCGCGTCCCGGTGTGGGTCGCGTAGACCAGCACCCGGCGCCCCTCCATCCGTTCGGCCGCCACCAGGTCGATCAGCGCCTTCTCCTTTGGGTAGAGCCGCTCCTCGGAGAGGGGCGGCACCGAGACAATGACGTCGCCCGACCTGGGGTCGAACACCGTCTCCCCCCTGGTGCAGCCGTCGGGGTAGGCGAGGAGCGTCTGCAGGTAGGTCGCGAGCAGCCGCTTGGAGCCGTCCTTGAGCGCCTTCGCCAGCTCCTTTCGGAGCTTCTCGAACACGGTGTTGTAGGCGCTGCGCTGGGAGTAGCCCGTCGCGTCCTCCTCCGAGTCCATGGTGGACAGGAGGATCTGCTCGTCGTAGTCGGGCAGCCCCGAGGCCACGTCCGACAGCCTGAGGAAGACCGTGTTCCCGATGATGTGGAACAGGGCCGAGGGAACGAGCCCCGGCCTCTCCCGCACCACCTTGCGGAACTTGCGGCGGCGGCTCAATCGCCCGTCCTCCAGGGCGCCGTCGTCGTCCTTGCCCATCGAGTGCTCCTCGAAGCCGTACCGCTTGATCCAGCGGCCCTCGTCCGACCGCCCGAACTCCGTCCTGATCTCCGGGGAGAACCGGTACAGGAGATGGAACAGCGTAGAGGAGTAGCCCCCCATCAGCGTCCCGGACAGGCTGAGGGACCTGCCGCAGGCGTCGGCGAGCACGCCGGCGGCTATGCCCTGGGCCGAGCCGCGTCCCTTGTACTCGTGGATCTCGTCGCCGATGAGCAGGCCGAAGAAGCCCTTCATCCTGTGCTTGACGTAGTCGGCCAGCGGGTAGCGGGCCGGACCGGACTTGTCCGCCTGCCACAGCGGGGAACCGCAGCTCTCGCAGGTGCGCTTGCGGCGGTTCAGGTCAGCGTCCGTCAGGGGCACGCCGTCCTTGTCCACGACCTGGGCGGTGCAGGCGGGGCAGCAGGGGACCCGGAAGGGCTCCCCCGTCTCCTCCAGCCTGATGAGCCTGCCCCTGGACTTGGCCCACCGGTAGTTGACGGCGGCCTTCCAGCGGTAGGACAGTTTGGCCCGCTCACGGCTCATCACCGCGAACAGTGGGCCCGACCCGACGGAGAGGCGCAGCCGCTCCAGGTCGGTGATGGAGGTGACGATGGCGGCGTGGGCGCCGGGCACCGTCATCTCCACCTCCCGCTTCCACTTGGACACCAGGTGGGGCGGGCAGAGCACCAGCACCCTCTTGAAGCCCGCCATGTGTGCGGCGGCCGTCCCGATGAAGGTTTTGCCGGTGCCCATCTCGCCCACGACCGTCGTGCCCCGGTGGGCTTCGAGGGAGAGGGCCGCGCCCTTGATGGCGTCGGCCTGCGCCCCCAGGGGCCTGCGCAGCAGGCGGGGGAGCGCCCCGCCGTTCTCCGACGGGCGGTAGAGCGGCGGGTAGGACTCCACCACCCTTCGGGCGATGGCCTCCTTGAACTTGTCTATGAACTCTCCGAGGTTCATATCGTGTCTCCTTCCCACTTGGGATGTGTTGTGTCCAGACGGAGCGAGGCGCAGGTGCTCCGACTCGATGGCGTAGACGGTGTCGCAGCCTTGGGTGGAGCAGACCTTCCAGGGCCTGCCGTTGGCGTCTCGCCGAGATCCTCGTAGTAGATGCGCAGGCCGTACTCAGCTGCGTAGTGGGAGCAGAGCTCCTCGAGCTGCGATGCGAGGTCGTCGATCCCTTCCGTGGTATCGTCGTCCTCGTGGTCGGCGTGTGCGGACAGGAGCCATTGCTTGATGAGCATGGCTAGTACCCGCTGTCGCGGAGCGCCAGGTCGTCGTTCCGGTGGGCTTCGGCGATCTGCCGCTCGACTTCCGGCGGCAGCACAGCGTCGGCGCTCGCTTCGTGGTGCTTGATGGCGTCCTCGATGAGTGCCTCAACGAGGGCGGTGGCGTCCTTCCGGACGGCTGCCACGAAAGCACGTGGCGATGTCTGGCCGTTGGCGTCGGCCAGCTCCTGGAGCTTGGCCCACACGGCGTCGGCTACCTCACGGTCCCACTTCGTTGGTCGTGGCATGGTTCAACTCCTTCCGTTGATGCGGTTGGTGATTCGGCGAGTACGGCGGCGGCGCAGGGAGGCGGGCCCCGAAGCGGGTCTATGCGGCTTTCGGGGCCTCCCTGCGGGCCTTCTCGGCGGCCCTGTGGTCCTCGTAGCAACGTCCGCTGAGGTGGTACGCCTTCACCGGCGAGGACACGGCCCTGCCGTACTCGTCCAGGTCCACCGAGGCGGTCTGCATGGCGGGTTCGCCGGGAGCGATGGGCTGCCCGCACCGCGAGCAGGGTTCCATGACCATGATGGTCTGCGTCTGCATCCTGCTTCTCCTTTCCTCATAGAGAGGTGTGTTGCGTATCGTCCGGGTCAGGCGGCGATGTCCTCGATACCCCCGTCGTCCAGGTCGAGGGCCACCACGGTCGTTATGAGCTTCTCCCGGTGGACCTCCTTCTCGGGGGAGTCCTCCACCAGCTCCATCTCTTTGCTTGTCCTGCCTTTTACGAGGATGCGCCTGCCGTCGCCCTCGAGGACGAGGTTGTTGAGGAAGCCCGCCGCCACCAGCATCGCAATGTGCCCCCGGCGAAGGGGCATCAGCGGGCAGGTGCGGTCGTCCCCGGCGGGCCAGAGGGTGTCGGTGATGTCCGTGTTGGCCCACAGCCCGGACCGCCTTGCCTCCGACGCGGCCGCGACGGGATCGACGGTGCGGGTGGTGAACAGCACGTCGCCGCTGGGCAACGTGGCGGGGGTGTACTCCCCGTAGGAGTAGGGGTCGCGCCGGGAGCGCAGCGGCTCCGGCTCCCCGATCGACCACTCGATGACCATGCTCTCGGCGGAGGCGTCGGGCACTGGGTCCTTCTTGCGGTAGCCCATGAGCACCACCTGGTCGAAAGCCTCCCGCTCGGGGCTTGGGAAGGCCCAGCACTGCATCCGCCCGTAGTGGGTGGACAGGTAGCGGGCCGAGACCGCGAGGCGCTGCCTGGGAACGATGAATACCAGCAGGCCGCTCTCGGCCAGATAGCGCGTGGTGTGCGTCAGGAAGGCGTGCTCCGTCCGCTTGTCCTCCGAGTCGTGATCGTAGGGCGGGTTCAAGAGCAGCAGGCCGAAGGCCCCGTTCGCTATAGACGTGGCGAACAGGTCCGAGGCCAGTGTGCGGGTGAGCCGTCCCTCAGCCACCTCCGCCCGGTCCCGGTGCAGCTCGACGCCGTAGGTCTCGATGTCCATCGAGTCGGGCCGGTCGAGGTTCTCGGCCAGCCTCTGGAGCGCGTCCCCGGCCCCGCAGCAGGGGTCCAGGATGCGGATGGTCTCCCGCTCCCTGTAGTAGTAGCCGGAGGGGGTGTGTATCAGCTTGGCGATCAGGTCCACCACCCGATCCGGGGTCGGGTAGTATCCGCCCTTTGCCTGGGCAGCCAGTCTCATGACGTGCCTCCTTTCTCGGTGTGGTGTGTCGTGTTCGGTCCGAAGTGGCAGGGTTCGGGCTGACAGAAGTAGCAGTCCCGTCTCGCCCTGGGCGGCGGCACGTAGTCCTCGGCCGTGACCGCCTGGAAGATCACCTGGATGCCGCAGCTTCCGCAGTGGTAGATCTCCCCGGTGTGGAGGTCGCCGTCGAGCTCCTCCGTGGTGCAGAACCGCTCCTCGCAGCTGGGGCAGGTGAAGAACAGCGTCTGGTCCCTCGCCATGGTCTCGTCTCCTTTCCCGCCGCCTTCAGGCGGCGATTGCCTTGTCCTTGCTCTGGGTCCTGTGCCCGGCCACCTCGCCGGTGACCGGGTCGGGCTGGCAGCGCAGGACCCGTCCTGCTTACTCTTCCGTCTCCCGGCGCCGCACCCAGACGGACTGGGCCTTGCGCTCTCGCGTCTCGACGCCGGACTCCGTGGCCCACTCGTAGGTGCGGCCGTCGAACGTGTCCCGCAGGGCGCCGTCCACGATGGCAGCCACGTGCTTGGTGGTGCCGGCGACGCAGTCGCCGTACCGGCGGTGCGCCTCCGTGAACGTGGGCCGCTCTCCCGACGGCAGGCGGACCTTCCGGAAGCCGTAGGCTTCGAGGACGCGGTCCTGGACACGCCGGGCCGTGAGTTGTCCTCTCCGGCGGGGCGCTTTGCGGTTGCGCTCCCGTGTGGCGTAGGCGTTGCCGCTGGCGGCGTAGCCGTTGCGCTTCATGTGCTCGGCCATCGTCGAGTAGACGGCGCGGTAGTCCTCGCGGGCGCAGATGGCGATGGCCCGGACGACGCAGTCGCCGGTCTTGCCCCGGTATCCCGCCGCCGCCCGGCCGCCGTCGTCGTGGCGGTAGCCGATCATGACGCTGCCCCTTCGGTTGCCGTCTCTTCGCGGGGCAGCGTGAGCCCGCCCGACGCCACCGCCGCGGACAGGTCTTCCCTCAGCTTTTTGGCCTTGGGGGAGCACCGGTAGGCTGAGATGCCCACCGACTGGAGGGGGACGATCTCCTCCTCCTCGATGCCCCGCTCCCAGAGCCAGCCGGCCCAGGAGTCGTGCAGGGGCAGCGGGCTGCGCCTGTCGAGGAAGCGGTGGTGGAGAGCCGGGGCCTCGGACGCCGACTGCGCCAGCAGAAGGAACGAGTCCTTCTCGAAGGCGTACTCGGCCTGTTTGGTGTAGACTAGAGCGTGCCAGCCACCGGATGCCGGCAGCTTGGCGATCTTGGTCGTCCAGGTTCCGATGGTCTCGTAGGGAATGACGCATCGCTGGTAGCCACCGTGGAGCGCCATTCCGTCAGCGCCGCGGATCAAGTGTGCGGTGTCCGGGGGCTGCTTCAGCAGCGATGCCCAGATCGCCTTGAGCGCGGTCTGTGATCCCACCATCGAGACGAACCAGAGACCTTCCGTCCTGTCGTCGCGTGCGAACGCGTCGACCGTGGCCGAGAAGCCGCCCGCCGAGATGGTGAACAGGTCCTCGGGGTCTATGCTGTGAGTCGCGAGCATTTGCGACCTCCTTCCTGGTGTGAGTTGTGTCGATGCGCGGGGACGATGCCCCTGCGTTAGGAGCCCCTGTGGGGGTCAATGCGATTACGTTGCCGCTAGGACGGTTCCTCCGGGGGGCGGTCGTCCAGGAGCTCGCAGTCGCTCAGGTGGTAGGCGCCGCCGAGGAACCGGCGCTCGGCCAAGGCCTGTCTCGCCTCCTCCAGCGTGTCGCCCTCCAGCGCCCATGCGGTGGCCCAGGTCTCCCGGCAAGTCCTCTCGTGGGCTTCACGCTCCTCCTCCGTGCCGTCGAAGACGGCGCACGGGAACGGATCCGGGTCCCTGTCGATGAGGGCCACGAACCCGCCCGCTCCGATGAACCCGGCCCCCGGCACCTTCCACTTGACGGGCGCGTTCTGAATGTCTCTGTCTGTCATGGCTTCCTCCTTGGCCTCCGTCCTGATGAATCCGGAGGCCCTATGCGGCCATCAGGCCCCGTTCCTTCAGGCTGACGAACTTTCCCCTGCCGATCACCACGTGGTCGACCAGCTCGATGTCCAGCAGGTCGGCCGCCTGCTTCAGCTTCCGCGTGATGTGCACGTCCTCCGGGCTGGGGTCGGCCGACCCCGAGGGGTGGTTGTGGGCAACCGCAATGGCGGGAACGGCCTCGACCACGGCGGGCCGGAACACCTCCGCTGCGCGGACTATCGAGCTGCTCACGTTGCCCTGGTAGACGACCCGCTGGCCGATGACTTTGTTGTGGGTGTCGAGCAGCAGCACCCGCAGCTGCTCCTGGGCCAGGGAGGACATCTCCGGTCCCAGCAGGCTGTGGATGTCCCCGGGCGAGCCGATGGAGGGCGGGTCATCCGGGCGCTTCGGCATGGCGTTGACCTCGTAGCGCACGGCGATCTCACCCAGCAGGTTCAGGTTGCTCCGAAGGGCCTCCAGCAGCGCCTGTCCCTCCGCGCTGGCAGGAGAGGCCGGGTCGAAGCTGAACGCCAGGTTCTTGGTCTTACTCTTCTTCGTGGGCATGTCGGCCTCCTTGCTAATCGGTTTGAACAGAAAGCGGGGCCGCCTCCTGTAGGTGGAAGCGGCCCCGTGGTTGCGCCTCTTGGAGAGGCGTCAGTCGTTGGTCGAGGGGCTATGGGGGCGAGGCGGGGACGGCCTGCCCGGTGGCACGCTCGGCCTCCGCCGAGTCCAACGCTTCACGCATCAGCGCGTACGTCTCGGGCGCCGAGCCCCTTGGGGCGAGGTCTTCGCCGGTCTCGGTGCGCAACGTCTCCGACAGCCGGTCCCAGACCTTCACGAGGGCGGCCCACCTGGGGCACCGCTTGGCCAGAACCAGGAGTCCCTTCTGACGTGTCTCCGGCGCTGCCTCCAGGAGAAGCAGGCACCGGCGCAGGTCGGCGGGGTCGAGGGGCCACGAAGCCCGCAGGCCGGTGGGCCGTAGGCCGAGAGCTGTCAGGGCTATGGCCTCCGATGAAAGGCCGCGCTCCCCAACGGCCAGCCACATGGTCATGCTCGTAATCACGTCGGCCTCCTTTCGTTATCGGTTGTAAAGAGAAGCGGGGCCGCCCCCTGTATATGGGAAGCAGCCCCGTGGCTGGTGCGCCCTCTGAGAGCCGGGCGTCCGTGTTCTGTTGTGGTTTCGCGGCCTACTCGAAGGGAGAGGCGTCGGGGGCGTGCCCGCCGTTGCCGTTCCCGTTGCCGCCGTCGAGGAACACGACCTCGTTGGCGTGGACCTCGGTGCGGTGCCGGCGCTGGCCGTCGTCTCCCTCCCAGGTGTTGTGGACGAGGCGTCCGGCCACGTAGATGCGCTGGCCCTTCTGGACGTACTCGTTCACCGCCTCGGCGGTCCCGTTCCAGACCACGACGTTGTGCCAGTCCGTCTCCGGCTCCGCATCCCTGCGGTAGCGGTCGGTCGCCAGCCGCAGCTTGGTCACCGGGGTGCCCTGCGGGGTGTGTAGGGTAGGCCGCCGGCGAGTTACTCCGGGTTATCGGAGTACTTTTCCGTCGGCCCCCCTCCGAACCGGACGTGCGGCTTTCACCGCATCCGGCTCTCTAGTGGTTATGTCTGCGGTTGCGGATTCCAAGTGCCGCCGTGGACATTTAGGTGGCAGGGACGACAGACCACGAGGGTCTTGCGTCGCCGGGCCGCCATGACCTGTACCCACTTTGGCTTTTCCCGTTGGCCTTTCACGTTCAGGTCGCGTAGAGCGCGGACATGGTGGACTTGAATGTCCACGGTGGAACCGCACATCTCGCATGTATCCGCTAGGAGCCGTTTGATAAGCTCATTGCGTTCGGCCCTGTACCGCTCAGGCTGCCGGTCTGTGAGGATGGCCTGCCGATTTCGCTTCAGGGGTATGCCACCGAACTGTGCCACCAGTGGGCGTTTCCCATCATCCCGCTGGACTTCGACTTTGAGGCAAGCTCGTTCCCCATGCCCGGTCAGTGCGACGCTGCGATAGCGCCGGACCACTTTCCGAGTAGTGGTTTTGTGCTTGGCCGCAAGGGTCTTGGCCAGCGACTGTCCCATGACCCATTGGAGTTTCCCGAAATGGGAGACGTTTTGGGCCAGCAGGTAGTACTGAACGACGCCCCGGAACTCCGACTGGTACCTGTCCACGATGGTGAAGTCATCATCGTGTATGAGGCCGCTGCGGTGTGCCGGTTTGCCGTTCACCATGTAGGCGTGGCAGTGTTGTTCGATGACTTTGGCGGGAACCCGTAATCCGATGCGACCATTGACTCTGCGCCGACCGTTGTGGTCGTGCTTGTCGTTGGCCTGCTGGTTCACGAGTTCGTAGCCAAGGAACCTCGCCGCCTGGCTGGTGGCGTGGGTTATGAGAGTTTTCTCCCTGGATAGCTCCAGCTTGAGCGAGTCGCGCAGGAACGTCTCCAGGGACTCCTTTATCTGCTTGGCTTCGGCCTTTGGCCCGATGAAACCCAGCACGAAATCGTCCGCGTAGCGGACGTATCGCAGCCGTCGGTAGCCGGGGTCGGCAGGGTCTCCTGACGGTAGGTGTTGCATCTGCTTTCGCAGTGCTAATGCCATCGCAAGGTTTCCCTTTCCCCGGTAGTAGGATGCTCGGCTGTTCAACGCTTTCCATGTGAGGTTGCGTCTTCGTGCTGCGCCTCGGGTGTGTGCTGGAATCAGCACCGTTTCGACGTACTTGTCCAACCGGTCTAGGTAGATGTTGGCGAGGATCGGGCTGACCACGCCGCCTTGCGGTGTTCCGCTCAACGTGCGGCCGTACTGCCAGTCCTCCACGTAGCCTGCTTTCAGTAGGTACTTGAGCAGGCGTAGGAATCGGTTGTCGTGGAGCTTCTCGCCGAGCACCGACAGCATGACCTCGTGGTCGATGTTGTCGAAGCACCCTTTGATGTCACCCTCGACGAACCAGCGGACACCAGTCCAGTGAGTAACCACGTCGCCCAAGGCGGTGTGGCATCCCCGGTCGGGCCGAAAGCCGTGGGAGTGGTCGGAAAACTGCGGCTCGTAGTAGGCTTCCAGAATCATCCGTATGACCTCTTGCAGCAGCTTGTCCGTCCACGTCGGTATGCCCAGCGGACGGGTTCCCCCATTAGGTTTGGGGAGGTTGACCCGTCTGACCGGCGTCCACCGGAACCGCTCATAACGAAGCTCGTCTGTGATGCGGTCGATTTTCGCCAGCGACATACCGTCCACGGTCTCTGCGGTGGTTCCCTTGGTCATCGCCCCCTGGTTTGAGTAGAGACGACCGTAGGCCCGCAGGTACAGGTTCCGGTTGTAAAGCAGCCGATAGATGTTCTCCAGCGGCAATCCTCGTTCTCCGCGTTTGCGTATGACGTTCAGTACAGTTTCGGCGTCTTGCATTGTGCAAACCTCCCTGTCGTATTCCGTCGAAACCACCTGCCCCCCTTCGCCATGTGCCGGGCTTTCCCCGGCTCGGACTACTACGAGGGCTCCGTTGCCATAGGGGTCTCCCCCCGTAGGCAATCCCGCGTTCCGTTGACATAGGACGTATCTAGCGCGACTGTAGGTGCCCCGTTCGTTCCCTTGAATAGACCGCATTGGTCATCGTCCACTCATCGGAGGTGCATCGGGCTGACCTACATACCGATGCAAGGAGTGGCGCCGGGATTCAAGCGTTCTACCGGCGGGTGCCGAGTACACCATCTGGGAACTGGGGTTCAGGCAATCAAGCTTTCACCGTATCGCGCGGGTCTTGCGGAACCGGCCCTACAACGCTTTCAGGCCGTAGCCGCTTTACCGACATGCTATTGTCCCCTTCGGCTTTCGCCTCAAGGTAGGTCGGTTGACCCAAGAACTTCCTCCGAATTCTTCCTAGCTAGGCTAGGTATCCTATGCCGCGTGACGCGGCGCACATGTCATCTCCGGGTCGGTCCCGACCCGGCCCAACAGCTCTACCTTGTTGATCGTGCGTGCCATAGTTCGTATCCTCCTTATCGGATGTGGCGCGTTCCTTGCGCGCCCTTCTGGTTGAATGCGGGGCCGCCTCCTTCGAGGGGAAGACGGCCCCGTCCTGCGCTCCCACAGGGAGCGTCTAGCTGAACCCGATGTGCGAAATCAGGACCGCGGCCTGCGCGACCCTGGCAACCGGATCTCCGAGCGTGCGACAGTCCTTCGCCAACACCGTGACCCGGTTCTGCGTCCTCACCACGTTCAGGCTCTGGCACACCTTGGCTATCTTCCTGTTCTGACCCCTGGTGAGGCCCCTGGCGGACTGCATTCGGAGCCAGCGAATCGTGTTGCCGAAGTCAGTGACGACGACGGCCCCATCGGCCCTCCCCATGAGGAGGACATCGACCAGCGTGCCGTCGGGGTGGGTCAGCCGCGTCCGTACTCGCACCGAACCGCTCGGCAGCTCGGTGCAGTTGAAGATGTCCGGCAGGCTGTCCTGCAGCCCCCGGACCATCGAGTCGACGTTCATCGGAACCCTCCTGTGTCCGTCGATGTAACGCGGGGCGACGGCCCCGTCCAGCGCTCCCGAGAGGGAGCGGCTAGCTGACCCGGACGTACTCCGACTCGCTCTCGGTGACGATCTCCGCCCTGGTCTCAGGGTCGAGCGCCTCGTTGAGCTTGCGGTGGTTCACCGAGTACCGCGTCGTCTGCACGAGGCTGACGGTCTTTCCGCCGACCGTCGCCTTCGTGTCGCCCTGGCGGCGCATCCACGCCTTCAGGGTGTCGAGGGCTGCGCGCTTGGCCTTGTCGGGTTCCTTGATGGACTCCTGGACCTTCGCGTACGCCGCCACCGCCTCTTGCGCCTCCTCGTCCGTAACCTCCTTTCCTTCGATTTCTGTCTCCTCGTCCGTCTGCTCCGCACCCGGCAGGCAGAGCGCCAGGTAAGGGCAGGACCGGCATTGCCATGAGCTGGCCGTGAAGTCGCGCTCCGGCAGCGCGTCGGGATCCGCTCCGTTCTGGACGTGGTGGGCCGCAAGCTCACCGAGCCATTCGCAGGCGTCCTGCAGGGCTTTTTCCAGCCGGTCGGCCGGTATTCGCTCCCAGTCCCACGTGCGGTTGCCCGTGTCCATCGTGGCAATGACCACGTCCCGCAACTCCCCGTAGATGCCGAGGGTGTAGAAGGCGGCCTGGGCCACCGAGGAAGGGTGGCTGCGCTCGGCCCCCAGCGTCCGCCAGCGGCGGAACGCCTCAGGCCCCCGCGTCTTGATCTCGACGACCATCTCGTCGCCGAAGGCGGGTCCGTCCGCTTCCCCCTCGAAGAGGAACATCTGCGGCGGGGCCGTATCGGCCTCTTCCAAGGGAAGCCGCACCGTGCCGTCCGGGTGTCCGGTGACCAGCATGTTGGGGCCAATCCTGACGGCCACCTGTTGAGGATCGCGGGGGTCGGCGGCGTCGACCTGCCAGCTCGCCCGCTCCATCGCCCGTACCACCACCGGCTCAAGGGCGTTGCCCGCCTCCATCGCCGTCAGCGACTCTTCCGAAGGCGGGTTCGTCGGCTCGTACTCCGTGGCGGCGTACCAGAGGGCGCGGCGGCAGCCCAGGGCCGCCGATGCCCGCACCTCGATGTTGCCGTCCCCGTCGAACCGTGCGGCAGGACGGGAGAAGACCCCCGCCCTGTCATCAGTCGTCGTTACCATCGTCTGTGCCTCCTTGTGTCCTGTAGATGAATGGCGGAGAGGGTCAGGCTACCCTTGCCTCGACCTCTTCCGTTTGCTCGGCCCCGGTCTGCGCTGCCGCCTCCCTCTTGTGCCTGGCCTTCAGGTGCGCCTTGAGGATGTGGGCGATGCCGTCGCCGAGGCCGAGGACGGGGACGCTCCGGCCGTCGCCCAGGTTGTTCCAGAAGGGCTGCATCTCGGCTATCCCCTGGATCTGGTCGACGATCTCTTCCACAGGCGTCCCCCGGCGCAGGTGCAGGGAGATCAGGCGGCAGGCAAGCTCGGTGACCCCGTGCTGGAATGAGCCGCCCTTGCCAAGCGCCCCGAAGACCTCGAAGGGCTCACCGTCCTCGTCCACGGAGACCGTGACGAAGAGGTTGCCCATCTCGGTCTGCAGCCGGGTCGTGGTGCTGGGCAGGCTGCGGGGCCTGTCCCGTGTCGTCGTCATGGTTCGTCCTCCCTTCTCCCGCTAGCCAGTCCATCGCCTCGCCGATGGTGGAGATGACCATCCCGCACCACCGGCAATTGGGCAGCCTGACCACGGGGCCGCCGCAGTAGCGGCAGGCGTTGTTAGTGCTGGTGGTCATGTCCGTCTCCCGTCCGCCCGGCAGACCGGGAGGCCGCCGGTGCACTCGATGGCCTCCATCCGCCCCCAGACCCGCGCCATGGCGGCGTCGCCCGTGAAGGACTCGGCCTCGACGCGCGTGTCGAACCGCTCGAATGGGTCCGTGGCCAGGCCGCCGAAGAAGGCGACGGCGTGGTAGTGGAGGCCCGGCGGGTGGTGGCGTATGAACGGCAGCGCCGGGGCGTACCGGTCGAAGTATCCGGCGACGGTGAGAGCCATCTCCCGGTCGCCGTCGTCGCCGACGCCCAGCAGCGTCCTGACGATGGGCTCCTCGCAGTCCTCCTCGGCGAAGGTCCGGTTGAACAGCGTCTCCCGGACTGCGGTGGGAAGCTCGTCCCACCGCTCCCGGCTGAGCTTCAGCCCGCCGTGGCTGGGCGTCGTGACCTGCCAGACGCCCTCGGCGAGCTCAACCACGTCCTTCGTCGGGCCCCAGGGTGTGTGGGTAACGTTGGTCGTCATGTCAGACCTCCTTGATTTCCCGTAGATGAGCGAGCGGGGCCGCCCCCGGAGGAGCAACCCCGCTCGATTCCGCGTGCCGATGGTCGAGTGGCTAGGCTGCCTGCTCCTGCCGCATCTGGTTGAGCTTGTTGGCCGCCGCCTCGATCAGCGAGCCGAGCTCCTCGACCGTCAGGTCGTCGGTGCTCTTGCCCGTCTGCCTCTGGACTGCGGCCTGTATCTGTTCCTCGTCGAAGCCCTGCCTGGCGCACAGCTCCATGAGCCGCTTGCGCAGCTTGTCGGCCTGGGCATCCTCGCGGCTCTTCGCCTGTCCCTGCGGCTGGGCCTGGCCGGTCTTGCCGTTGCGGTTGGCCTGCACCGGGACCCGCTCCGGCTGTGGGGCGCTCGCCGACGGCTGGTCGCCGTAGAAAGCGTTGCCGAACTGTCCCCCGAAGCTGCGGAAGGCCCGCTTCATGCCGTCGGTGACAGCGGCCTTCATCGCGGTGTCGTGGCCGTCGAAGTTGTCTTCGGTGACCGGGTGGACGCCGAGGTCCGTGCGGGGCAGAGCGCCGGCCACGGTGACCCGCACCGGCGCGCTGTAACCCAGCGAGACCTTCACCTCGCCGGTCTGACCGTCAACCGTCTCGACCCGGCGCAGGGTCACGTCGCCGACCAGCTCGTAGCCCCATCCGCCGTAGCCGAAGATGCGGTTGGCCTGGTCGATGACGGCGTGGCCTTCGATGTAGTCGAAGGACCTGCCCCCGCGCCCCTTGCGCTGGGAGACCAGCGACTCGTCGAGGGGCTGGCCGAGCGCCTGCGTGACGGCGGGCGGGAGCCCGTCCCAGAGCAGGTCGTGCTCGCCGGGTATGGAGGCGTCGGGCTTGTGGCCGTTGCCGTTGCGCGAGGCGACCGCGGCGCCGTTGTGGGCGCCGTTTCCGTTGTTGTGTCCGTTCCTGTTGAACATCTCGTTCTCCTTCCTTGTTTCTCGTGTCCTCTAGCGAATGGCCGATGGGCGGAATCCCTACGGGAGTCCGTGGGCGGGCGAAGCCCGTCGTGAATTGGGCATGGCGCCTCCTGGGTGGCGGGATTGGGGATGGGGTGAGGCGGGGCAGCGAAGCCCGCTGGAGAGCGGCGGGGAGCCGCTAGCGGGCGGAGCGGGCGGCCTGCGAGAGCAGGCGCAGGAAGGCGGCGCGCCCCTGGGGCAGAGCGGCAAGCTCGCCCACGTCGCCGAAACCCGGTGGGAGGGTGGTCGCGGCGGCCCTGGGTCCCAGCAGGGTCAGAAGCCGCTCCGTCGCCTCACGGCCCGCGTCGTCGCCGTCAAAGGCGAGGAAGACGCGGGCGCAGCCCCGCAGGGCGGAGGCGACCCTTTCCATGCCCTGGGTGCCCAGAGCGGCGCAGGCCGGAAGGCCCCATCCGGTAAGGAGGAGCCAGTCGAACAGCCCCTCGGTGACGACCGCCCAGGGCGGAGCGGGGCCGAGCCCGCCTAGGCCGAGCACCGGCTTGGGGCCGGGAAGGGCCTGGAACCGGGGCTTTGCGCCGGAGTCCAGGGCCCGGCCCTTCAGCCAGCGGACGAGTCCGCCGGAGACTTCGGGGACGACGATCATTCCGGCAAACCGCTCGGAGCCCCGCTCCATGAACAGCCCGGAGTCCCGGATGCGCTTCTCCGAGAAGCCGAGGGACTCCAGGGCCTGCCGCAGACCGCCGCCCGGCGAGTAGCCGAGATAGAGGCGGTCTGCGGCGGCTGGGCCGACGCCCCGCGAGGCCAGGTACCCCCGCGCTTCTGTCGAACGCCGGAGCATTCCGGCGTAGAAGCGCGCCGCCGCCGTCAGCAGGGCGGGGTCGCGGGGAGCCAGCGCGGCGGACGCAGGACGCCGCGTTCGGACTGGACGATGAGCGGCCCTGGGCGCAAGCCCTGGGCTGCCGTCCAGCCGCCGGATCGCCTCAGTGAGCGAAAGCCCCTCGGACCTCTGCACGAAGTCCAGCACGTCGCCGCCCTCGCCGCAGCCGAAGCAGTAGAACCGCTCCGAGTCGGCGTAGACCGTGAACGAGCCTTCAACCTCGTCGTGGAAGGGGCAGACGCCCTGGCGGACCCTGCCCCTTCCCCTGAGCCGCACCCCGGCCGCCTCGACCGTGTCTCCCAGCGGGTGCCGTGCCTTGAGCGTCGGGATGTCCACGCTGGAGACGACCATCACGCACCTCCGGCCAGGGGCCGCAGGCCCCGGAGGCTGCGCCCGGAGACGACCTTACCCGGCCGCCAGCGCATCCCCAGGACCGCCACGGCCTCCAGCATCCCGCCTCCGCCGTGGGGCACCAGGGCGGCGGCCCGGCCCGTGCCCTGGCTGTACACCATGACCCCGCCCCCGCCGAACCTCCGCTTCACCAGCTGCTTCCACTCGGAGAAGGCCCACCGGGCCTCCCGAGCGGTCGCCTTGCCAGCGTCCACGCCGCCGAGGACCGCCAGGGCGCCGTCGACGTCACCCGACTGCCTCAGCCTGCGGGCCTCGTGGATCGACCGGGTCGCGCTCTGCTCCTCCGCCTGCGTCTCCGTCTCGTCCGTGAACCCCATCGCCGCAAAAAGCTGGTCCACCAGCTCCTCGAGGCTGCGCCTGGGCCGCGCCGTCTCCGTGTCCATCGTCCGTCCGTGAGTCACCAATGTCGCCGTCGTCATCTCGCACCTCCTAAGTGCATCTGCCTTGTGTTGCCTTGCCGATCTGCGCCCGACTTGCGGGCAAAAGAAGAGGGGCCGCCCCCGGATGGAGACGACCCCTGTGAGTTGGGAATGGGTTGTGAGAGGGCCGGAGCCCCCTCGGTCAGCGCCGGAACCTCCTCGCCGGGCGCCGGGGCATGAACCGCCGCAGGAGCAGCAGCCCGATGCCCAGCCCGACCAGGTTCAGGAAGAAGAGCTCAAGGTCGAGGGTCAACAGCGGCGCCGCCACGATTGCAGCAACCACCGCAGGGACCACGACCCTCCTCTGCTTCCACCAGGGACGCTTCTCGGCCGCGCCGGCCGCCGGCTCGCTGACGGGCTCGTAGGCCGTCCAGATGGGCAGCCCGATGAGCACCTCCAGCTCGGTTATCACCACGCCGGCCGAGCAGCCACCGGTGTGACACCGTGTGTCGATGCCGTTGCCGTCGGGCCGCTGCCGAAACGCCAGCCCGTCCGACTTGCCGCCGTGACAGACTGCCGTCGACGTCCAGAACCAGCCCCGCTCGAAGCTGACCCGGTGCGGCAGCAGGTTGGCTATCCGCAGCGCGCTCGGCCCCACGTATCGCTCAGCCATCCCGGTACCTCCTTCATCCGTCTGTGTCCGTGATCCGTCCATAGCCTTCGTGACCTCCTTTCATTGATGTGTGTGCCGTGCCGAAGACGCAGCTCGCCCAGGGTGAACAACCGTCAGTGGATAAGCTGCAATGACGTGAAGCGGCCAGCCTGCTCGAACCGGCAGACAGGCGCGTGTCGAAGCTGCGGAACGGCTGTGTGCCAGCCATGCCGCAGACGTGTTGAGCCGGTCGGAGCGACAGACGCGTTCCGACCGACTAGCTGAGAACGAAGCCCAGGGCTCCGTTCCGGTGTCCGACGGCTGAAGCGATGAGCTTCAAACCGCCAGGCCAGGTGCCCAGCGGGAGAAGGACCTACGTCAAACTCCAACCGCCGGACGTGGACCGAGGACGAAGGACCAACGTCAACCCCGTCGATTCGGTCCGTGCTGCTTGCGGAGAGCTACGTCGATCCGCAGCGGCAGCAATTCCCTCGTGGGCAACCTTCCAGAGAGCGAATCATCCGTCAGGTCTGACCCGGGCAACAGGGATCGCGCCCCCAGGTTTCTGTGGTTGGAAACCTTGGTAAAAGCCAAACAGTGCGTCCATTATTACCGCGCCCGAAACCCGGCTGAAATCCCCTGCAAGACCCCCTTCGCCGATTTCGCCAACTTCGAGGCCAAATCGTTCACAAAAGTTCACAGTCGGGACGCCTCGCAGACCGGCCGGTTATCGCCGCCGAAACCCGCCCCTCAGAGAGCGCCAGGCCCTGGGGAAGAACTCCCGCCAGGCCAGCGCCCTCCGCGTGTCGGAGAGCGCTGTGCGACGCCAGTTGACCTGCCCGTTGCGGTCGAACCCACGCAGCGGAAACCTTGCCGGAGGAAGGGTCAGGCCGTGCTCCTCCAACAGCGCCAGCTCCACCGTCATGAACCGCTCCTCGGTGCGCAGCCAGGACAGGCCCTTGCCCTCGTTGGGGTGCGTCGCCTTCAGCTCCCGCCACTCGGCGATCAGCGGCCAGGCGTTGCCGAAGACCTCCTCGTCGTCCGGGGCAGGCTCCAGCGTCACCAGGTCCGGAAACTCCCGTCGCAAAGTCTTCCTCCGTCCCGGCTCAGGGCCGGCGCCGTTCTCCTTGGGTCCCGCCCGTCCGTCGCCACCGCGTCCGCCGTCAGTCCTGAGCTCCGACACCGTGCGCTCCAGCTGTCGCTGCACCTCCGTCCACTCCTCACGCAGGCCCCGGACGGCATCCTCCCACCCCCTGTGATGAACCCGCATCTCCTTGCCTTGCTCCTCGACGACGCCCTCCAGCTCTTCAAGCCTGTCCTCCAGCTTGTCGTTGCGGTCCCGCTGCACCTGGGCGGCGGAGCCCACGCCTGACTGGAGAGCCCGCTCCAGCGCGCCCCGGATGCGCCGCGACAGAATGCCCTCGTCGAGGCTGGCGTCCAGAGTCCTGCGGTCCACCCCCAGGATGGCCGCAGCCTTCTTGCGCCCATGGTCACGCTCCAGCTCCTGCAACAGCGACATCAGCCGCAGGTGGTGCATGTCCTGCACGCTCTTGCTCTTGTCGATTACGCCCTGATTCGGTTCCATGATTCGTCCTCCTTGTGATTGCTATTCACCCCGGGTTTCGCTCGCAACTGCCGCCCCACATCTCACGGGCGGTCGCATGTGGGCCCCTGTAGGGGGCAACGGGAGTTTTCCGACCAATTCACTGCTTTCTCCACGTGGGTCCCTCCGCCCGGCCACGTCGTGCCCGACCGGACTGGGGACTTAAGTCAAAGTGTTCACAACATTTGGCCGCTTTCGCCCCGATTTGTTCCTGTTTCAGCTTCACCGTCCCGCGTTCTACACCTTCTCCACGAAACTCCTTTTCGTGTACACACCCATTACTGCATAGACCCGGGCCGCTTGCCTAGAACCCTGTAAGGGGCCTGCATAAGGGGCAACATTTTTGTCGTCCCCTATAGGCAGTTTTCAGACGGATTTCGTTTGTTCACACTCTTTCGCCAGACGCCCGATTCGGTGAATCGGACGAAACCGCAAAGAGGTGAACATCTTGGCGCTGAAATCGAAGCTCCGGTCCGCAGGGCGACTGATTCCCCTGGCATCCGCGCTGCTTGTAGCGGCGCTCTTGGCGATTCCGTCCAGCGGGGTCGCCCTCGCCCAGGCCCCACCCGGCGATGAGATCGTCCTGGTCAACGCCGACCGGGACTTCGTCGAGCGAAAGAAGAAGGGCGAGTTCGTCGCCCGGCCAGTCTTCGACCGGAAGATCGCGGACCTCCTCTACGCCGTCCGGGACGCCGACACCGGCGACTGGATCAGCGCCATGTACCGGGTCAGGAAAGGCGAGAAGAAGCGCTCAGACGGCTGGGAGTACTCGTGGGAGTACCCCAAGCTCGACGAGCAGCCAGACCTCGACCCCGACAGGGCCTACCTGCTGGTCATGCTGGCGACGGCCGAGGATGGCAAGCGGAGCGTTTTCTACGCCGTCATCCCCATCCACCAGTCGGGGAAGATCTGGGACAAGATCCTCGCCGCCCTCAACCCCGGACGCTGGGCGAAGGCCTTCGCCGGCTGGGTGATCGAGGGAGTGCACGGAACCCTCTGCGGTGTCGTCGAACGGGCGTCGGGCGAGGACGCCGCCAACTGCCGGGGAGGGTCCAGCTGATGACGGACATCCTCACCGGCACCCCCGAGAGCCTCACCTACGGACACGACATCGTGCGACAGGCGTGGATGGTCGTCTGGGCCGTCACCTCCGGCGCGCTGATCGTGATCCTCGGCTGGATGGGCCTCTCGCTCATCATGGCCGAGCACCTGGGACGCCAGCAGGCGGGATGGCGAGAGATGGTGCCCCGGCTGGTCCTGGGCCTCATCGCCGCGGCGTCGTCCCTGTGGTGGTGCGCCCTGGTCCTCGACGTGGCCGACGCAGTGTCGGGTTTCGTCGCAACGTCGCTGGACGTCACAGCCGGCGACATGCTCCGCTCCACCCTCCGTACGCTGCTAACCGCAGTGGAGGCCGGGAGCGTGGGCATGGGTCTCCTGCTCGCCGTCCTCTATCTCATCTACGGCTTCTTCGTCCTCTACGTCATTGTGCAGATGATTCTGCGGCTGGCCCTCATCGACATCCTGCTGGCCCTTGCCCCCATTGCGTTGGGGCTGTGGATTCTGCCCCACACGGCGGGCTGGGGCCGCCACTGGCTCCGCCTGTTCATGACGACCACCTTCCAGCAGGCCATCCAGCTCATCGCGCTGGCCATGGGTCTCGCTTTCCTGAACGAGGTGGCAGAGATAGCCGCATTCGAGCCGGTGCAGGACCTGATCTGGAAGCTGCTCCTGTCCATGGCCTTCGTCTACATGGCCACCCGGGTGCCGTCGATGCTGGGCAACGCGGGGACCTTCGACTCCTGGCTGTCGATGCTCTATTTCGGCATGAACCTGCCCGGATCGTTCATCCGCTCCGCCAAGGCCATCGGGCTGATGGCGGGCGGAGCGGCGGGAGGCCCCCCGGGGATGGCGGCAGGCGCGATTGCCGCCAGCGCGGGCCTTTCCGCGGCGGCCGGCGGCCTCAGCTCGGCCGCCTCGATGGCGACCCCCTCTGCGGGGGGCGACGGCGGCGGATCGCCCAGGAGCAGCGGCGAGTAGCCGCCCAGACAACGAACACCCACGGGCGCGGGCGACACCCGCGCCGACCAAAACCACGAGGGAGGACGCGAGATGTGCAACTGACGGAGCCAACCGGATCCGACCGATAGAACGGGCGGAAGACTTGAAATATGAGAGGAGCGAAAGGAATGGAAGACCTAACTCAGACCATATCGAACCTGGTGGGAATCCTGCTGGGCATCGTGGGCGCGGTGGGCGTCGGATTCTTCATCTACGGCGCGTACCTGTACCTCACCGCCAGCGGAGCGCCGCACCAGATGGAGCGCGGCAAGAGCGCAATGATGACGGCTTTGGCTGGCATCGTCCTGGCCCTTGTCGCCTACGGCGTCGTGGAGCTGGTGATGAACGCCGTCGTGGACCCGGGCATCGACATCGACGACGCCCTGCCCGAGCCGACCCCGAGCTCATAGAACGGACGTGAGGAGGAGAGACACATGAGAGAACACGAGGTCCCGACTCACGTGCAGGCCGAGGACAGGGTGCTGTTGTGGTTCACCTTCCCGCAGCTCGTGGCGATGACCGCGGTCTGCGCCCTGTCCTACGGCGCCTACCGCTACGCCCCGGTCGGCCCGTCCGAGGTGCGCATGGCGATTGCCGTCGTCTTCGGGCTGGTCGGCCTGGCCGCGGTCGTCGGGAAGATAGGGGGCCGGCGGCTGCCGCTGGTGGCCGCCGATCTTTTGAAGTACCGGCTGGGAGCGCGGCTCTACACCGGGCCGGTGTCCCAGCTGGTGCGCACCGAGCCGCCGGCCCCGCCGCAGCCCGCGAAGAGCGGGCCCGGTCCCCTGAAGCTGATGGCGAGGAGGTCGAAGCGCGCTTTCCGCAACCTGCGCAAGAAGAGGAACAGGCAGAGGGACCGGCGCAACGGACGGATGCCCTTCCGGCCCCACACCTGGTTCGGCAAGCGACGCCGCAAGTCGGACGCCAACCGTGGCGCTGCCGGCCAGAAGGCCGAGACGCTTGAGATGAGAAAGCGCAAACCCCGCAGGGGGTGGACCGCGGTCGTGGCCGTCGCCGTTCTCGCGGCGGCGGTTGCGACGGTCCCACAGGCGGCCCTGGCCGACGACCACGAACCATGGCGAGACGAGATCGATTTCGAGCTCACCGAGCCGGTGGAGGGACGCCGGATATTCGTCGAGGGGCTCACCGTCTCCGGCGACCGCGCCACAGTCACCCTGAGGGCGGCAACGGGAGTGGACATCCGCATCCGGGCCTTCGGAGGCCCTGATGGGACATTGCTGCGCTTCTATGCGTCAGACCGGCTCGACGAGGGGGAACTTGGCCGCTACAAGTTCCCCCTGCACGGCCCGGCGCCGTCCCTCACCGTCTCGTGGGAGGACGGACTCGGCCAGGCCGGGGCGATGACCGTCGAACACGACAGGATCCCGCACCCGCTGCCCGAAGCCGAGGGCGAGCTCTGCACCGTCAGGCTCACATCCCTGGGTTGGACGCCGGGCGCTGTCGAGGGAGCGGTGGAGTCCAAGTGCGTGACACGCATCGTGCACCCTGTCGAGCTTCAGACGGTGTCCGGACACGAAAGCGTCACTCAAACGGCGCTGATGGACGCCGAGGTGACGGCGGTCACGGGAACGGTCTCGGCGGCGACCGGCGGGTCGACCGCCAGCGTCGCATTCGTTCCCGACGGCGAGACTCGCTTCCGACTCACGGTGCCCGCAGGCGAGGCGATCCATCCCGTCAGCCTGGACGTGGGCCTTGAGGCCGTCCTGATCATCCCAATTCCCCCGTTGACCGTGCTCACCCACCACCCGGAGCGGACGGAGGAGCGCACCGAGACGGTGAGCTTGTACCGCCCAGGTGCCAGCGATTCCGACAGCGACAGCGAGACCATCACCGTCACCCACGACGACGGAACGACCACGGAGCACACCGTCTCCGCGTACGCATACGCATACGTGCCGGCCAGGACGATCCAGAAGGACGTGACCATCACCATCGTCCACCCCGAGCACGTCAAGGCCGAGGTGGTGGAGCGGGAGCCCGTCGCCGGGAGCCGCGAGGAAGAGCTGGAGCTCGTCTCCGTTCTGGGATCAGACGATTCCTACGCAGTACTGGTCCTGCCAGAGCCCGAGCCGGAGGACCCGCCCGCCGATCAGTCGCCCGCGGACGGCCTGCGCTCCTGGTTCGACCTCCTCGGATGGGAGTGGCCGTGGTGAGGCGGGCCGCGACCATTGTGCTCCTCACCGGCGCGGCCCTCATCTTTGTGGGGGCCACGCCGAAAGAGGAGATGCTGGACGCCTTCGACGAGGTTCTCACGGCGATGGCCTACGCGGGCGCGGGCCTCTGCTTCTTCGGCATCGTCTGGGCGGGCTTCGTCCTGATGGCCGAGGGCGCGCAGGAGCGAGGCGGCGGCAGCGCCAAGACCGCCGTCGTCCTCGCCGTCGTGGGCCTGGTCCTTGTGCTCTCCGCCAAGGGCCTCGCGACCCTGCTGCGCCACGGACTCTTGCCCATAGTCCCTACCCCCTAAGCCGAGGAGGACACCCCGTTGAAAGAACTACTACAAACTGTGCGATGGAAGGCTCGAGACCTGTTGCGCAGGCCGGCTGCGTCCAGGTGGAAGCCCTACGTCGAGCCTCCTCTGCCGGACGAAGACTCGACGGGCCATCCCGGCGCCCCGCCATCGGTATCGGGTGCAGCGGGCAATGTCCTATCCATGCTACCCCTGGCACTGCGGTCGCCCGCCACGCTTGTTGAGCGAGTCAAACGCTCGGCGAAGCGGGAGCCGAGAACTGCCCCGGACAAGCCCGACGCACAAGCGGAACCCGGCCCGACCAGCTGGCTCTTATCCAGGTTGCGCCTGGCGCCGCACTTGCTCTCCGCGTTGAGGGAGCGCGTCCAACGCCTGGCGAAGCGAGTGGCGCGGACTGCCCCGCCGAGATCCGACGCATCGGCCGAACCGGGCGTGGAGCCAGCCGCTCCGGCCTCCAAGCCCCCGCCCGAGCTGCCCCTCTTATTCATGCTCTCGCACTTGGAGGACGACGGCCCGGTGCGGCTGGACGGCGTGAAGCTGGGAGTCTGCGAGGTGATGGGCCTTGAGATCGACGAGCCCAAGCTCGGAGCCTTCGCGGGAGCCCTCAACGCCCTCGATTTTCCCGTCCAGCTCCTTGTCAGGCAGCACCCCCCGCGCCTCGGACGGCTGCGCGAGAAGCTGCAGAAGGCCCAACCGGGCAACCTCCCCCCGCAGACGAAGGCGGCGGCCGATTCCCTGGGGCGTCTTCTGGGAGACCTGGAGACCCGTGACGGCATCCTCGACCGGCGCTTCTACGCCGTCTGCGAGTTCCCCCGCATCGACGAGCTGCGCGGCCTGCTTGCCAGGGCCGGGCTTTCCGTCCATCCGCTGATCGGGCGCCAGCTTCGCATGTTCCTGGTGTCGGCCCTCCTCGGCGGCTCACCCGCTGAATTCGACGCGGAGACCGCCGTGGAGATCGAGGTCAACCGCCGCGACATGAGGATTGGCGGCGGCCTGGTGCGCTCGCTCCACCTGGGCCGTTGGCCCCGTTCACTCGCCCCCGGGTTTCTCCAGGGGCTGATGGCTGCGGGTGCGCCCATGGATCTTTCGGTCCACGTCGGCCCGATACCCGCCGAGCAGGCGGCCAGGACACTGGAGTGGCAGAAGGTCCGCTTCGAGTCGGCCCAGTCCCTCTCCTTCAAGCGGGGCCGCACCATGTCCCCTGAGGCGGAGATCGCACTCGAGGACGTGACCAGGCTCAGAGATGAGGTGCAAAGGGGTCGGGAGCGCCTCTTCCACTCTTCTTTATCCGTGACCCTTCACGCCTCCGACGAGGCGTCCCTGAAGGAGATGACCCAGAGGGCGAAGGGACACTTCGCCGCCACCCTGGGCAAGCTCGACAACATGGCTTTCCGCCAGCGAGAGGGGCTGCTATCGACCCTGCCCCTGGCCCTGAACGCCGTGGCCGAGTGGCGTAGCCTCGACACATCAAGCCTAGCCAGGCTGTTTCCCTTCTCGCCGCCCGACCTGGACACCCGCTCGGGCACTCTCTACGGCATCGACATGCGGTCCTGCTCCCCGGTGGTCTACGACCCCTGGGACGGGACGCACCTGAACGCCAACACCGCGGTGCTGGCACGCTCCGGCTCAGGCAAGAGCTTCGCAACCAAACTTGGAGTCCTCAGAGGCCTGTGCCGGGGCGTGACCGCCTACGTCATCGACCCCGAGGGGGAGTACGCCGACATGGCCCGCGCCGCGGGCGGACGCGTGCTCTCCCCCGGGGTCCCGGGCGAGGGCATGAACCCCTTCGTCATCGACAAGGGCGACTCCGAGGAGATGCTCCAGCGCATCGGCAGCCTGAGACGTCTCATAGAGGTGATGGTGGGCGAGCGCCTCAGCGCCGACCGCCGCGCCTCCCTCGACCACGCCCTTGCGGGCTACTACGCCCACACGCGGGAGCGCACTGGCTTCCGCGACTTCTACAGGTTCCTGCAGGAGGACGAAGCGGGAGACCCCGACCTGGCGCGCCTGCTCCGGCCGTTCGCCACCGGCAGCCTCCGCCACCTGCTCTCCGACGAGGGCGATGATCTTCTCAACAACGAGGCGCTGGTAACCGTCTTCGATCTGCGGCTGCTGGAGCCGGAGCTACGTCCCGCCGCCGCGATGGTCTGCACCGAGACGGTGTGGGCCGCGGCGGCCCAGGACCCGAAGCCTCGCCTGCTGGTGGTGGACGAGGTGTGGTCGATCATGCAGCACCCTGAGGGCGCCGCTTTCATGGTCAGCATGGCCAAGCGAGCGCGCAAGCACCGGCTCGGACTGCAATTCATTACCCAGGACGTCCAGGACCTCCTCTCCGAGGACTCGTCGAGGGCCATCACCGGCCACTCCGGTCGGGCCCTCCTCCAGAACGCCGCCTTCAAGCTCCTGCTCCAGCAGGACGCCGCTGCCATCAGCACGGTCGGAGACGCCTTCGACCTCCCCGAGGACCTCCAGCGCTGGCTGCTGTCGTGCCCCAGGGGAGACGGGCTGCTCCTGTCGAAGGGGCACCGCTTCCCCGTCCGCATCGAGGCCACTCCAGAGGAGACCGAGGTCGTCGAGTGGCGGCCCGGACGCCACTAGAGAAAGGAGCAGACCCCATGAAGCTGAATCCCAGGAAAATCCTCTTTGGAGCCGACGAGAGCGCCAGGACCCCCATCCTGCTTGCGGTGACGCCGCCGCGGGCCGGGGAGCGGACGATTCTCGGCGTGGAGAACTTCCTCCAGTCCATCGCCGTGCCCGAGCCCTTCTCCCTGGAGCTGGCAGGGGACATGGATGGCGTGACCCTGATGGCCCGCTGCTTTGACGACCAGGTGGTGCGCGGCCAGCTCTCGGCCCATTACCCCCAGGCCCGCATCCAGGAGGTGCACCCCGGCGAGGACCCGCTGTGGGTCCGCGACGGTGAGCAGGCATGGAGCATCACCTTGCGGGCCGATGCCCCCGAGTACGTTCCCCTGCGCACCTTCCGCGATGACGACCTGCTCGACCCCGGTTCCGACCCCCTCATCGCCCTGATGGGCGCCCTGTCCGAGCTGGAGGACGACGAGCGCGTCGTTGCCCGGCTGATGCTGCGCTCCCTGGGCCCCGACTGGTCGCAGGGACATTTGGACAAGGCCCACAAGAGGCCCGGAATGGAGCCCAGGGAGCCCGCCTACACCTTCCAGACGAAGCCCCTGCAGATGGACGGCATCACGATGGCCGTTCTGGGGATCGGGGCCCTCGCCGCCGTCAAGGGCTACCTGTGGGTGCAGGACGGCGAGATATGGAAGGCTGCGGCGCTGGGCATCGTCACCGCGCTGGGGCTGGGCGCAGGCGGCCTCGCATGGCACAGATGGAAGAAGGCCAGGAGGCGCGTCGAAGACCCCATCCTCATACGCGAAAAGGTCTCCCGCATCGCCTTCGACGCCGAGCTCCAGGTCGTCGCAGTCCTTCCGGCCGCCACGAGGCCACAGCGGGCGGCCGAGCTCCTCGGGCCGGTGGCCGCGGCCTACCGACACTTCGACAACCCCGCCGGGGCGCGGTTCAAGGTCGGCAAGGTCCGGCCCGCTGTGTCCGACCCTGACTCCCTGCACCCGCCCGGCCCGGGGCTGTTCGGCAGGCGCAGCGTCCTCGGCGTCCGCGAGGTCGCCTGCCTGTGGCACCCGCCCGGAGCAGGCGACGAGACGCCCCTGGTTGAACGGTCCGGGGCGAGAGCCCTCCTCCCCTCGGCCAAGGGCGTCAGGGGCGGCGCGCTCGTCGGAGACACCACGGCGAGCAAGCCCCGTCCCATCCGATTCCCCGAGGACCTGCTCAGGAGGCACCACCTCTACGTTGCGCGCACGCGCATGGGCAAGTCCACCCTCATGCATCACATAGCCGCCCACAAGATGCGGGAGAAGGCCCAGGGCAGGGACGCGGACGCCATCGTCGTCATAGACCCCCATGCCGACCTTGTCGCCGGGCTGCTCCGGCACGTGCCGGAGTCACTGGAGGACCGGGTTCGGCTCATCGACCTGGCCGACCAGAAACGGGCGCCGGGCATCAACCTCCTCGACACCCGCATCTTCTCCGACCGGGACCGCACCGCTGACTCCGTGGTGCGCGTCGCCCGCGGCCTGTGGGAACAGTGGGGGCCGAGGATGCAGTCCATCCTCGAACAGACGGTGAAGACCCTCCACGAGGCGAATGAGCACCCCGAGACCGACGAGGGCAGCCAGCACACCATACTGGATGGGCTGAAGCTCCTCTCTGACCGCAAGTTCCGCGACGCCGTGCTCAAGCGTATCGAGGACCCCTATCTCCTTGAATGGTGGGCCCGCGACTTCGGAAGCTGGCACCACCAGTACCGCGCCGAGGCCCTCGCCCCCGTCCAGACCCGGCTCTCCTACTACGCATCCTCCAAGCGGGCCAGGGCCATCCTGGGACAGCGGCGCTCCACCATCGACCTGCGGGAGACGATCCTCGGCGGCGGAATCCTTCTAGTTTCCACCGCCCAGGGAGCCGTGGGCAGGGACGTTTCGGCCCTGGTGGGGGCGTCCCTGCTCAACCTGGTCGACTCGGTCGTCCGCGAGCAGGAGAGCGTGGCTCTGGGTGAACGGCGGGGCGCGCTGGTCGTGGTCGACGAGATGCAGTCCATGCCCGGCGTGGACTACGAGTCGATGCTCAGCGAGCTGGGCAAGTTCGGCGCCAGCTTCGTGCTTGCGACCCAGAGCCTGGCCAAGCTCGATGACCTGTCCCGCACCATGCGGGACACCCTGCTCGCCAACGTCGGCTGCCTCGCCGTCTTCCAGGTGGCCGGCAACGACGCGAGGCAGCTGGTCTGGGAGCTGGGCAAGGAGCGGGTGACCGAGGACGACATCACGTCGCTCCCGGTGCACCACTGTTACGTCAGGGCCACCGTCGGCATCGAACGCATGCCCGCCTTCTCGATGATGGTCAGAAAGCCGGAGGATGGAGACCAGGCGGTCGCGTCCCGCATCCGCCAGGCGGTGCCTTCGTACACCCTCTCCGCACAGGACCTGGAGGACGCCGGAGCCGACGACAAGAAAAAGGTCCGGGACTTCAAGGACCGGGCCAACGCCATGCAGAACGAAAGCGAGGAAACCAAACAGTGAGACCTCAAGGATGTGAACCCGAAACCCTCCGTGCCCTGGCGGAGATGCCCTTCCTCGACCGCGTTGATCTGGTCGCCGTCACAGGACGCTCCAAAGGCGCGGTCTACGAGGCCGTCGACAGGCTGGAGAGCGGCGGCTTCGTCTCCGCCGTCTCCCACGTCACCGACCACCTTCCCCAGACGCTGCGCTACCACCTGACGGCCGCGGGGATCAACCGGCTGGCCGCAATGGAGGTCAGAACGACGGACCAGTTGATACGTGACCGGCCCCTCTCCGCGAGGTGGCGGCGCATCCTCATGGAGCGTCTGGACGCCCTGGCATCCATCTACCGGCTGGCGGCCGCAATCGCCTCCGTCGCCTATCCGCTGCGGTTCCGCTGGTACCGGGGCATCCCCCTCGACGCCGCCATTGAACTCCCCGGGGGGAGGACCGTCGGCATCGTAAGGCAGGGACACACCTCCGACCGCTCGGTCTTCTCCAGGCGGCTCTGGCGAATGCGCCAGCAGCCCCTGCCCGGAGTCGTGCTCACGCTCGTAGCCGACGACGTGCGGCTCAGGCACGCCCGCAGGTCCCTGATGGGGGCGCCTGCGCCCTACTACCTCGCCCTGGAGCGGGACGCGCTCGCCGCGTCGCCGGACGACCCGGTGTGGACCCCGCCCCCCGTCAAGGCGCAGGTCGAGCTGCGCTCGATCCTAGAGCGGATAGAGGAGGGGAACCCGATTCCAGAGGAGGAGGAGCTCCAGCATGCCTCACTCCCCGCCGACCTCGCCGCCGCGGGGCCGGACTGGAAGATCCCCAACCACCTCCTGCCCGCAACTCTCCGGGCGGCCGAGAAGCGGGCCCTGGACATCATCTTCGACTGGCCCTGGATCGCCCTCACCGACCTGGCAGGGCTCATGAACGTTTCCGTTCCCAGGGCGTCCCAGATCGTCGCACCCCTCGAGGGTTTCAATCTCGTGGTGAGACCTTCGGACGCGGCCCGACGCCTCACCCTCACCGACCGGGCCCTTGGCCTCCTGGCCCGCAGGGACCGCACCTCACTGGCCATGGCGAAGAACCGGTGGAGCGCCGCTCCGCTGTTCCCCGGCACGCCCCTCGACTGGGAGAACGTGACCGGCGCAAGGAGCCGGCAGCTGCTCAGGAACCTCCAGCACTCCGCCGCCGTCCACGTCTTCCTTGCCGCTCTGACCGTACAGGCCGCCCTCATCGAATGGGAGGTCGTACAGATCGACCCGCCTAGAAGGGCCTCCCGACACTTCCGGCACAACGAGGGGCAGCGCTCGGTCAACCCCGACGCCTTCGGGGTGCTCAGAAAGGGCGACACCACGTTCCCTTTCTTCCTGGAGTGGGAGCGCCGGGCCGTGCGACCCTCAACCATGTCGGCCCGCCTCGCTCCCTATCTGCGCTACTACTCATCTCACAGGCCCACCGACGACCACGGCGTTAGGCCCTCGGTCCTGGTCGTCTTCGACGACGAGATCGCCCACACCCACTTCCTGCGCCTGGCCCGGGAGGAGATGCAGGCCAGGGCCCTCAACGTCCCCCTGTGGGTCTCCCACGCCGACGCCATCGAAGAGCTCGGGCCTCTCGGCCGCGCCTGGCGCACCCCCAACGAATGGGACTTTCCCCAGGCCCTGCTTCCACAGTAGATAACGACAAGAAGGAGATGACATGCCTTCACAGTCCAACCAAAGACCCAAAGGCCCCCGGAGGCGCAGGGGACGGACCGTTGTCCGGCTCAACACAGAGGCTCTCTGGGAGCGGCTCTCACGACTGAATCGCTCCCAGAACTGGCTGGCACGCGAGATCGGGGTCAGCCCCGGTTACGTGTCGATGCTGGTCAACGGCGGGCGCACGCCCTCCGGGCGCATTCGCCGCCGGATGCTCAAGGCCCTCCGGGTAAGCGAGTTTCACCACCTATTCCAAATAGAGGAGGAAGCATGAACAGTAACACTGAACCCCGTTTCGACGGGGAGATGGACGAGTCCAACGACGAAGAGCTGCCGCGAGAGTTCCAGACCGGGGTGCTGCCCAGTGACTTCCCCAGGCGTCTCGAACGCCTCAGGGAGGCCAGCAAGCTCACCTGGAGCGGATTCGCCAGGGCCGTCGGGGTGGACCCGAAGCAGGTGCACCGCTGGCGCAGGGGCGTCGAACCGTGCGGGGGAGCCATGCACTCCCTCTACCTCTTCGCAGCCCGCATTCCCAACGGCCTGGCGATCCTGATGAGCGAGGGCTTCCAGACGTCCATGTTCAAGGACTGACGGACACACCCCGCCGCGCGTAACACGCAACGGCGGCACGGCGGGGCCGTTTCCGGCTGACACCCCAAGCGTGAGCCGGAAACGAAAGGTCGCCGGCGTTTGTCAGTTCCGTCCCGCGCCGGCGGCCTGTCAGCCCAATTGTAGCGAGAGGCCAGCGGGCCACAGACTCGGTGCTGCGATTACGAATCAATCAAGACCCAGAGACCAGGAGCGTGAAAGATGGAAGAGAGACTGCTACGTCGTCGTCAGGTAGAGGAACTTACCGGGTTGAGCCGGGCCTCGATCTACAGGTTGATGGGAAGCGGAAGATTCCCTCAACCTGTAAGAGTCAGCGACACCGCCGTCAGGTGGAAACTAAGTGACATCACGATATGGATGGAGTCTCGGCCGGTGGCGACGAGTGAGCTCGGGGCGACCAACGCCGCTTGGAAATCGTCTGACTGATATGGCGCGACTAGGCCGTGAGGTAGTCCGCCCACTGCTGCATGAGCCCCCGGCGACGGTCGAACAGGTCGGACCGGGCATATGCCTGTTCTACGCTGCCGCCAAGCTGATGAGCCAAGGCTGCCTCGCCGACTGCCCAGGGCGTATCCGTCTGTTCCATGGTCCACGTCTTGAACGACGTTCGGAAGCCGTGCACGGTTCCTTTGTCCGCAAGGCCGGTCTTACGGAGGATATTGGTCAGGGTCATATCGCTCAGCACCTGGCCGGGCCGAAGGGGGGACGGGAAGCACAGGCCGGATTCGTCCTCGAGTTCACGTGCGAGCATCAACACATCGAGGGCCTGGTAACTCAAGGGCACCCGATGTTCAATGCCCGCTTTCATGCGGGAGCCGGGTATCGCCCAGGTCGCACCCTCGAGATCAATCTCGTCCCAGGTGGCTCCCCTCGCTTCACCGGACCGCGCCGCAGTGAGAACGAGGAACCCGAAACAATACTTGGAAGCAGGTGACGTCTGGGACGCGTCGACGGTCTTCAGGGCCGATCCCACGTCCTGGTAGGGAAGCGCACGGAGATGCGCCTTGACCTTGGGCATTGACGGCAAGGCCCCATCAATGGCTTCCCCCGCTGGGTTGGCCTCGATCAGCTCGTTCGCCATGGCCCACTTGAAAATCGTTCGCATCCTCTGACGCACACGCCGGGCGGTCTCGGGGCGCGTCGACCAGATGGGGGTAAGGACGGCCAACACGTCGGTGCGTCCTATCTTGTCAATGGGTTTGTTGCCGATCTTGGGGAAAGAGTGGCGTTCGAGGGTCTGAATCCATGCCGTCGTGTGGCTACCGTTCCGCCAACGGGGTTTGTTGGCTTCGTAAACCGTGTAGGCGGCCTCCCTGAAGATGGGCATCTTGGATCTGCGCTTCTCCGTCACCGGGTCTTTTCCATTTCCAACCGTCTCGCGGTTGTCGGCTGCGCGCTTTCTCGCCTGGGCCAGCGAGACGCTCGGATATCCGCCCAGCCCGATGTCTCGCCTTCTACCGTCGACGGTTATCCTCTGGACCCAACTCTTGCGGCCCTTCTTGGTTATGAACAGGTGAAGGCCGTCGCCGTCCGAGTAGCGGCCGGGGTCAGTGAGCGCTCTCACCCTTGTTGCCGATAGCTTCACGCCATGTAACCTCCTCAACCTATTACCACAATTATTACCACACTTGCGGCGAGATAACAAGGGATTCAGGGAGCCCGCGAGAGATGCCTCGACTGGGCGAAATGGCCCTTCCTGATACCTATATCAAGTAGGCGGAGGGACTTATTGAGACTTGAAGAGCCGGGGTGGGAAAGGGGGAGAAAGGGTGTTGGTGGTGGAGCTGGGGGGACTCGAACCCCCGACCCCCTCAATGCCATTGAGGTGCTCTCCCAGCTGAGCTACAGCCCCACGGTGTCGATGTCGATGTCAGCGGCCGGACGGCAATGCCCAGGTTCGGGACGCGCGTGCCCGGCGCTACGAATAGGTCGACTCTGAAATCGTAGCATGCCGCCGACGGGCGGTGATGTTCGAATGGCTACGGCATTGGCGGACGATGTGACCCGGCGTGCCTCTACACGCGGGTCATTTCATAGAAGCGGCGGAGGAAGTAGGCGACTGCGGCACCGGCTGCGGCGCTGCCTATGAACACGGCGCCGGGAACCACCGCGAACGGCAGCCAGTGCGACGAGCAGGCCAACGCGCCGGAACAGATCCATACGGACGTGGCGGCGTAACCGGCCGCAAAGAGCGCGCCGATCAGGCCGCCAAGCAGCGCGCCGACCTTCAGCGCCGTACGCCGGCCGGAATTGGTCCCCGACTGCCCGGCCATCAGCGCGCCATGGCGTAGGCGTCTGCTCTCAGGTCCGCGCCCGCGGCCACTGCGCGCGTTGACCGGTCGGTCGCAATGCCGCACACGTCGCCCATTCCCCGGCTGTATGCGTCAACAGGTGAGACCTTGTGGCCGCGGCCCTCCAGGTCGGACACGACTTCGTTCGAGATGCGCCCCTCGGCGTCGAGCCTGCCCGGCTCGTATGAGTGCGGCCAGAATGAATTCGGGAAACTCCACGTCAGGAACCTGGGCGCTTCGATGGCCTGCTGCGGCGTCATGCCGAACACGGTCATGTTCAGGAAGAACTGCAACGTTGCCTGGCACTGGGCGTCGCCTCCCGGCGTGCCGAACGGCATCCACGGCTTGCCGTCCTTGAAGGCGAGAAGAGCGTTCGGTGTCAGTCGCGGCCGCTTGCCCGGCGCGAGTACCGACGGATGGCGGGGGTCGAGCCACGATTGTGTTCCCCGGCCCGAAGGCGTGAAGCCCAGCGTGGGCGCCACCGGGGCCATCGACAGCGTGTCCGAGGGGGTCACCGAGAACATGTTGCCCCAACGGTCCACCGCGCAGGCGTAAGACGTGTCCGGCTCGGCCGTCCCGCGCACAGGCGCAGGCGGCTCGTATGCGTAGTCGGCAGGCCGGGAACGGCCTTCAAATGACCACGGATCGCCCGCGGCCGGCATGGCCGGGGTGGCGAGCGCCATGTCGATCTCGCCGCGGCGAGCGGTCGTGTAGCCCCTGTCGAGCAAGCCCGCGATCGGGACGTCAACGTGGTCGGGGTCGCCGTAGTATGCGTCCCGATCGGCGAACGAGAGCTTGAGCGCCTCGGCCACCAGGTGGATGTAGTCGGCGGAGTTGTGGCCAAGCCCGGCGAGATCGTCGTCGGCCAGCATCTGCAGCGTCTCGGCGAACACCGGTCCCTGGCACCACGGGCCGTTCGTGAACACCTCGTACTCGTGAAACTCGCCTGACACCGGCGGCTCGTGACCGGCCTGGAACGACGCCATGTCGCCCATCGACAGGAATCCTCCAGCCTCCCGCACAAAGGCGACCAGTTCATCTGCGATCGGCCCCTCGTAGAAGTATTCGCGGGCAGCATCTAACGCTAGTTCCCGGCCCAGGTGTGCGTGGGCTTTCTCGGTGTCGATGAGACGCTCGAAAGTGCGAGCCAGGGCCGAGTTGACTGAGAGTTCGCCCTGCTGCAGCGGGGCGCCGGTGGGCGCGTAAATCGCGGCCGACGTTGGCCACTGGTCGAAGTACTCGGCGCACCCGGCGAGGTTGTTTGCCAGCGTTTGGCTGACGATGAAACCATCCCGAGCAAGTTCGAGCGCGGGCCTCACCACCTGCTCGAAGGTCATCGTGCCGTGTTCGATCAACGCCGTCATCCACGCGTGAGCGGCCGCCGGCACGACGCACCGCTCCACCCCGGGCGCCATCTTCCCGCCTCGCTGTTCGAGGAAGAAGGCGGCGCTTGCCTCTGCCGGCCACCGGCCCAAGCCGCTGATGCTGTGGACCCTGTTGTCCCGAACGCTGTAGATCAGTATGGGCGCCACGCCGCCGAAGCTGGTACTCGCCGGCAGTACAACGTTGATGGCGATGCCCGCCGCAACTCCGGCGTCGATAGCGTTGCCGCCCTGCTCCAGGATGCGAAACCCCGCAGCCGTGGCGAGGTACTGCCCGCTCGCAACTGCATGAACGTTGCCGGTAACCGTGGGTCTGAATGATGTGTTTGCCATTTTTTGCCTGACCTTCTTTCGTCGGTTTGGTCTGCAGACCCTGTTTTGGGGTCCGATCGTGTAGTCAGCGAATGAACTTGCTGTGGCTGACTGTGCTTCGCGACTACGCGCCTTTTTGGGAGCTTTGGACCAGAACCGCTCCATCCATCCGTGCAAGTTTCCGGTCAAAAGTGTGCAGGGGCGTAGCTTCCACCCGTTTAGCCGCCGAAAGGACCATCAAGTCCGAGAAATCAGGGCCGCCCTGTCCATAGCGATGCGCGGCCGCGGCGACGTCGTATGAATTCTCAACTACCAGATTGTCGGTAGCAGTCAATTCCATCAGCGACTCAGCAACCTGGGTCCGCGTGAATCCATAGCTCCTCTCCAAAACCCAGCCGACCTCCAGAACCACCTCTCGGCAGACATAACCCGGGTCGTCAGGCGTTAATCCGTCCAGCAACGCCTGTGCTGCTTCGGTTTGTTCGGGGTCGTCGCCCACCAGATAGCGCAGGATCACGTTGGTGTCGAGCGCGATCACTCTTTGGCCGCACCCTCAGCGATGGCCCGGTCCATGTCTTCCAAACTGACAACCGGACCGTCATACTTCAGGCTGCGGAACAGGCGGCTGATGGGCCGCACCGGCATTATCAAAACCCCTTCGTCTAGGATGACGTAGCGGACCTTATCCCCAGCCTTCACGGCTAGTGAATCCCTGACGGCTTTGGGCAACGTCGTCTGCCCCTTCACGGTTATGCTGGATTCGATCATGGAATGTAGCCTTTTGCATTACAATTACTTAATCTGCCTTACAAGATACACGAGGGTAATGGGGACGACAACCCTCAGTGCCCATTTCTCATTCGGCTCCAACACTCTTTATCGAGCCCAAATGACGAGCGTTCCTTGGGCCTGCCGCGGGGACTGAGCGCTCCGGTGGGTGAGTGTCGGCGGGCTATACTCGGCTCAGTCACCGACATCCAATACGAAAAGCAGAACAATGACCACCAACCTCACTGACACCGTCCCAGCGCCCGACGACATCTCCGGCCTGCGCCAGGCCGCCATAGACCACCTCTTCGTCGGCACGCGCAACGCCGCGCAGCTCGCCGAGGACGGCGGGCCAATGATCGTCGAAGACGCTGACGGCATATACGTCACCGACTCCGCAGGCCGAAAGTACGTCGACGGCATTTCCGGCATGTACTTCCGCAACACCGGCCACGGCCGGGACGAGATCGCCCGCGCCATCTACGAACAACTCAAACAGGTGAGCATGCACGTGTACGTCGCATCCACCTCCTCCACCGTCCGGCTCGCCGCCAAGCTGGCCCAGATATCCCCCGGCGGCCTCACCCGGACGTTCTTCACCAGCGGCGGCTCGGAATCTAATGAGACATCCATCAAGATGGCGCAGGCCTACCACAACCGGACCGGCGGCAAGGGCCGGTTCAAGGTGATCAGTCGGAAGGGCTCGTACCACGGCGGTACGTGGGGCACAATGTGGCTCGGCTCGCACCCGTTCCTTCCGAGAGACGAGTACCAGCCCGTGCCCGCCAACGCCGTGCACGTGCCCAATCCCAACCCGTACCGCTGCGAACTCGGCGGCCAGACGCCTGAGGAGTGCGCCGAACTGTGCGCAAACGCCGTCGAGGAGGCAATCCTGTTTCACCACCCCGACTCGGTTTCGGCTTTGATCGGCGAGCCCATCACGCAGCCGCTGGGCGGCGTAATACCAGGCCCCGGGTACTGGGACAGGGTGCGGGAGATCTGCGACCAGTACGGCGTGCTGCTCATCTACGACGAGGTCATTACCGGGTTCGGGCGGACTGGCGAGTGGTTCGGCGCCGACTACGTGGGCGTCAACCCGGACATCATGAGCTTCGCCAAGGGTGTCACCTCCGGCTACTTCCCCATGGGCGGCGCGATCGCCACGGCAGAGGTCTCCGACGTCTTCTCAGGCGGCCCCGACAAGACGTTCAAGCACATGTTCACCTACACGGGTCACCCGGCAGGCGCGGCGGGGGCACTGGTGAACCTCGAGATCATGGAGCGGGAGAACCTGCCGGATAACGCGCGGCAGAGGGGTGAACAGCTAAACGAACGATTGCACGAGATGAAGGAAAAGCACCCGTCGATCGGCGACGTGCGCGGCACTGGCCTGATCCAGGGCATCGAGTTCGTCAAGGACCGGGAGACCAAGGAGCACTTCGGCCCGGAGACCGATTGGGGGCCGCGCATCACGCAGGCCCTCCTCGACCGCGGCGTGTGGATCCGCGTCGGGTCCTACATACTGCCTCTTGCGCCGCCGCTGATGATCTCAGCGGACGAGATCGACGCCCTGTGCACTGCGATAGACGAATCGATCACCGAGGTGGAGGCAGCGGTAGGGGTGGGCTAGTTTCAGGCCAGTTGCAGAGACGCAGGTAGGTCAAAAGGAAACAACGAAAACACATGCGCGCAATAGACGTTCACGTTCACGTGCCGAGGCAGCCCGGACTCGAGGAGTTCGGGATAGAGGAAGGGCTGCGCGCGATGTTCCGCATGCGCGAGGACCCGCCCGATCCGGACGGCATGGCGAAGATCTACCGCGACCTGGACGTACTTGGAGTCATCTTCTCGGTGGACTCGCAGACGGCGACCGGTGACGTGCCCGACACGAATGATTACGTCGCGGAAATCGCCGCGTCGCACCCGGACCAGTTCATTGGCTTCGCATCGGTCGACCCCCACAAGGGAGAATGGGCCGTCGAAGAGATGGAACGGTCGGTCAGCGAGCTTGGGCTGAAGGGGCTGAAGTTGCACCCGATCCACCAGGCGTTCTTCCCGAGCGACGAGGCGTTCCGGCCGCTCTTCGACAAGTGCGAGGAGCTTGGCGTGCCCGTACTGATCCACTCCGGTTACGCGGCGGCCGGGGCGGGAACGCCTGGAGGCGGCGGCTTCAAGCTCAAGTACGCACGGCCCATCCCATACATCGACGACCTCGCCGCCGACCATCCCGACCTGACCATCATCATGGCGCACCCCGCCTGGCCGTGGGTCGACGAGCAGGTGGCGGTCGCCCTCCACAAGCCAAACGTCTACATCGACCTGTCGGGCTGGGCGCCGCGGTACATCCCGCGGGACATCATCCGCGAGGCGAACACGCGCCTCCAAAACAAGATGCTGTTCGGCTCGGACTACCCGTACATGCCGCCGTCGAGGTGGCTGCAAGAGTTCGAGGAACTCGAAATGCGCGACGGCCCGAGGCAGAAGATCCTGCTGGACAACGCCAAGCGCGTGCTGGGTCTGTAGACGGGACGGGCCCATCCTCAATTCAACCGCCAGCGCGAACTAAAATTCGCGATCTGTTCCGCCGGGTGCTAGGATTCGGGCATCTGAACGCGTACCGCACCGCACATTTCAGCCCGGTTTCCAGCCTTCCCGTGCAAAAGCAAACCCGCCGCCGACCAACCCGCACAAGTTCGTTCGGAACTAGTGGACGGATCAGCCACGATGCCTCGCCCTTCTACGCCCGCGCGCTGCAGCCCGACCAGGCCGAACTGGACATCAAACCGCAGCCGGAGCACGCCGTTCCCGTAGACCGGCTCGACCGGATCTTCAGGCACACCAGCGAGGACATGCGTGAGTTGCCGGACCGCTCCGTGCACCTGATGGTCACGTCACCGCCCTACAACGTCGGCAAGGACTACGACGAAGACCTCACCATGGACGAGTACCGGCTCCTGCTCAAACGGGTGTTGGCAGAGACGTATCGCGTACTTGTGGACGGCGGGCGCGCCTGCGTGAATATCGCCAACCTGGGAAGGCGGCCCTACATCCCCATCCATACCTACGTCATCGAGGACGCGCACGAAGTTGGTTTCTTCATGCGCGGCGAGATCATCTGGGACAAGGCCGCAGGCGCAGGCAACTCAACGGCCTGGGGTAGCTGGCGATCACCGTCGAATCCGGTCCTGCGGGACACCCACGAATACATCCTCGTGTTCCAGAAACCGCCGTTCAGACGTGTGGCCCCCAAGGAACGAGAGGCGACTATCTCGCGCGACGATTTCCTGGAGTTCACCCGCAGCGTATGGACGTTTGGGCCTGAGTCGGCCAAGCGGGCGGGCCACCCGGCCCCGTTCCCCGTGGAACTGCCAAGACGGTTGATCGAACTCTACACGTATACGGACGAGGTCGTGCTCGACCCGTTCATAGGCGCAGGGGCCACTGCCCTCGCGGCGCTGGAGACCGGGCGGCGCTACGCGGGTTACGAGACCAACAGCGGCTACGCAGACCGTTCCGAACAGCGCATCGAAGAGTGGCGAACAGCCTCCGTCACCTCACCCCAATCTTAGGCCCGTCTAGTTAGACGTTCCCACGCGGGCGGCGATTGCGTCGCGGGTCGGTATGCCACGCATACCCCGGTGTTCGACTGACATTGCTGCCGCGACCGACGCGAAATTGGCCGCGAGCGTGACATCGTCCGTCTCTACGAGCCTGATTGCAAACGCGGCTGCCCATACGTCGCCTGCGCCCGTTGCGTCGACCTCGTTGGCCGCAACCGGCGGGACGTCGTGGACACGGCCGTCGGCATACATGCGCGCCCCTCGGCGCCCCCGCGTGACCACTACGATCGGAAATGTCTCCGTCCAGGACTGGACCCGTATGGAAGGCACATCCGCCTCGGAAACTACGACTGCGTCGATTCGTTTGGACAGCCCGTCAGGAAGGTCAGGTGATACGACTACCTTGCCCGTCGTTTCGCGCGATCTTTGCCAGCCCTGCGGTACGGCGGAGATGAAAGAGTCGTCGGAGAACCAGCCGGCCGCGTCGAAAGGCAACTCGTTGGCCACCGGTCCAAGCAGGACGATCCTGGCGCCGGCCCATGACGCCGGCACATCCTCGCGGGTGATATCGGCGGCCCTTGCTGTAACCCATTGCGTGCGAACGCCGTCTTCCAGCGAGTACTCGAAAGTGGTGGTTGCGTCGGCCGGTACGTTGACCACCTCGGTCGACGGCAACAGGGTTTCGAACGGGTAGCCGGGCGCAGAACTCGTGACGATGCCTGCGGTGAGTCCCATCGCTACGGCCATTCCGGCGGAGTAGGCCACCGCGCCGCCGGGTTCCGGGCGGTCGCGCTCGGCGCCCGCCAGGCGTTGCACGTCGAACGTGACGTGACCTATGGCTACAAAGTCCGGGCGCCCCGACATGTTGGTCGCGTCGCGTTCACCGTGCCGCATCGAGGTGTAGCCTTTCAAATAGGTTCATTGCAGGTTGCCGGATGACCAGGGCGCCACAGACAGACGAGGAAAAGGAAATGAGCAGCGCTGACCTCAAAGCCACCGTGCGCAGAGCTTACGGAAAGATCGCGTCGGATGCTGACGCGTCATGCTGTAACTGCGGATGCGGGACGGCCCAGATATCCGAACGAATAGGCTATTCGCAGGAGGAGCTGGCGAGCCTCCCAGGCGGCGCCGACCTTGGCCTCGGCTGCGGCAACCCGGTCGCACTGGCGTCGTTGCAGGAAGGCGACGCGGTCCTGGACTTGGGATCAGGGGCCGGCATCGACTGTTTCCTCGCGGCGCAGGCTGTTGGGCCGTCAGGCCGCGTAATCGGCGTCGACTTCTCGCCGGAGATGATCGATCGCGCCAGGACCAACGCCGCATCTGTCGGGTACTCCAACGTGGAATTCCGCCACGGCGACCTGGAATCGCTGCCTGTGGACGATGACAGTATGGACCTGGTCATCTCGAACTGCGTAATCACACTAGTGCCCAATCGAACGCAGGTCTACCGCGAGGCGCTGCGCGTGCTCAAGCCGGCTGGCCGCTTGTCCGTTTCAGACATGATTCAGACGGTCCCACTACCAGACTCCCTGCTAGAAACCGAAGCGGCCAAAGTCGGGTGTATTTCTGCAGTCGTGACCATTGATTCATACATGGATTCGTTGAGAGAGGCAGGGTTCGCTGAGGTCCGCATCGAAAACGAGGTAACTTACCCGCCCGATCTCGGACTCGAGGAGCGCCTGATCGAAGGCCTCCGCGACGAGCAGGGGGTCCCCGAAGAGGCGGTCCGAGATGCTGCCCGTTCCCTCGTCAGCATCGCGGTAACGGCCGTCAAGCCGGCATAGGTGGAGCCGAGGCCAGCCCGTCGCGCCGATCGTGCATCTAACTACGATCCGCCGTACCTGCCGGGCTGGGGATCCAGAAGTCCGCCAGTCTTTTAGTCCCGGGGCAGAATCACCACCCGGCGGCGATCGCCTTTGCCCTCGCTCTCGGTGCGGACACCGGGGTGGTCGGCGAGCGCCATGTGCACCACCCGGCGTTCGGCAGGCGACATCGGTTCGAGAGACGACGCGCCCCCGGACGACGCGACCCGGCCCGCCGTCCTGCGGGCGAGGTTCTGCAGCATGTCGGCACGGCGTTCCCGGTAGTCCTCCACGTCGAGGATGATGTACGCCTTGCGGCCGAGTTGGCGGCCAACGATCATCCGCACCAGGAACTGCAGGGCGTGGAGTGTCTCGCCGCGGCGCCCGATCAATAGACCTGCGTCTGAGCCCTCGATTTCGAACACAAGGGAGCCGCCCTCGCGTTCTTCTCGCACGTAGGTTTCCGCATGGACTCCCAGGGTCGCGAAGAAATAGTCGAGTAGAGCGCCCACGGCCTTTTCGGCCTCTTCGTCGTATTCCTCGGGAGGCTGGTCGTTACGCGAAGCCTCGGCCCGCGCCGGCTGTCGAGCCTCTTCCGACTGCATGACGGGCTGCGTCTCTTCTTCCGGTGCGTCCGCGACGGCCTGCCGCTGTTGGTGGCTGCCGCGCTGCCTGCGCCTCTCGCCCTGTCCGCGTTGCCGGCCTTGCCCGCGCTGTTCCTCTTGTCCGCCCTGACCGCGTTGGTCCCGCCTGCGTCCCCGCCGGCGACCGCCGCGGCTCCTCGGCGGGCGGTCTCGCGCCTGCTGAGGCTGGGGTTGCTGTTCGTCCTCCTGCGCGCCGGTGTCGTCTTCGACGGCTTTCGCACCCTGGTCGGTAAGTAGCCGAACTTCGATCTCGGCCGCTTCACCGCCGAAACCCAGTATTCCGGAACGGCCGGGGTTAACGACGGCTATTTCTACGTCTTCGAGCTTGACGCCGAGGGTGTCTAGGGCGAGGTCGGTTGCTTCTTCTACTGTCTTTCCGGCGAAGATCTGTTTGCTCATCGTCGCTGCTCTCCTCGATGCTTGGCTCCGGTGTGTCGGGTACGGCCACGCTCGTGGTCGCGCCCGATGGACCGAATTGCCTGCCGAACAACGTTATTGGTTTCCTGCCACCGATAAAGTACTGAATTACCACTCCAATCAGGTTAGAGAACAATATGTAGATGCCCAGTCCGGCCGGGAACTGCAGGGTGAAGAACCCGAACATTACCGGCATCATCCAGAGCATGATCTGGTTCGTCTGGGCCTGCCGCGGGTCGGAAGTGTCGGGCGTCATCATCTTCTGCTGGACCCACATCGAACCGCCCACCAGCACGGGCAGGGCGAAGTTGAGCGGGGCCGGCGCGTATTGGACGAAGTCGACCAGGTCCATTCCGGCGAACTGGCTGTCCAGCGGAACGATAGCCCTCGCCGGGTTCCACCAGTAGAACGCCTCCGACAGGTTGGCGAGTCCCTCCGGGGTGGGTGGAACGGACCGCAGAATCGCCCGGTAGAGCGCTATCCAGATGGGCATCTGGATGACCAGCGGACCCAGGCAGCCTATCGGGTTGACCCCGGCGTCGCGGTAGAGGCGCATTGTCTCCGATGAGAGTTGCTGCCTCTCCTCCCTGCTCTTGCCCTTGTACTTGTCCTGCAACGCCTTCATCTTGGGCTGCAGTTCCTGCATCTTCATCGTCTGACGCGTCTGGCGGACCTGCAAAGGGATCATCAGCGCCCGCATGAGCACGGTAAAGACGATGATGCTCAGGCCGAAATTGTCGAACAGGACGTCGTACAACAGCGTGAGGCTGTTGATCATGGGACGCATGAAGACCTCGTCCCAGAGGATGCCTAGGAATTCCAAGAGGCCCCTCCGTTCGAGATCGGTCTATGCGCGTAAAGGCCGGGCCGGATCATCCGCACGCCCCGCCTTCCCGCGTCTCCACGCAGCGCCGTTCCGTGAGGTCTCCGGAGGAGAAGGTCTTCAACTCTCCGCTCTCCATGTGAACGTAGACGAAGCCTTCGTTAACCACCGGCGACGATTTGACCGGGCCGTCGGTGAACAACTGGCCCAGGACTTCTCCGCTGCTGCGCGAGACGATGAACACGTCGGACTTGCCGGACGGGACGGCAAGCGCAGGTCCGCGTGCGTGGTCGATGATTGTCGGCTGGGCGACCACCTGCCCTTCGATGACCGCCGGCTCCTGCCAGACGGCCTGGCCGGACTGCTGGTCGATGGCGAAGACGCGTCCTCCCAGGGTGGACGCGTAGACGATTCCTTCGTGCGTAAGGGCCTGCGCCCAGACCCACTCGCCCACTTCGAACTTCCATTCACCGGTCCCGGCCAATTCCGTTTCAGAAACCGAGCCGCCCCGCCTGCCGTCCAGGCTCAGGGCGTAGAAGTTACCTGAAAAGTCGCCGAAGTAGATATGCCCGCCGGAAATGAGCGGCGGGGCGGTGATGGCGCCCTCGGCCTGGAACTTCCAAATGAGTCTCGACTCTGGCCGGTTCGAGTACTCAGGCAAGTCGGCGAGGTCGACGGCATAGAAGGCCCCGCTCATGTCGCCGAAGTAGGCCACGTTATCTTCGACTGCGGGACCGCTGAACACGTTGCCTGCAGCCGGGAATCGCCACTTGATGCGTATCGCCACCGGGGTCGAATCGGACGCGGCGTCGGGTGTGGGGTCGATGGCGTACAGATAGCCTGGCGGGTCGTCAATCCCCCCCACCTCGGTGGTGCCCAGGACCAACGTATCGTCGCCCATTGCCAGCCGGCCAACGATCTTCGTGGAGATGTGTACTACGTCTTCCTTCCAAATAGGCGCTCCGGATTCCAGGTCAACGCCGAACACCCCTCCTTCGCAGTCGTTGCCGGTGCAGGCGTAGCCGGCACCGTAAAGCAGGCCGTCCCTTATAAGGGGTGAGCCGTAAACGGCCTGGCCGCGGGGGACCGCTGAGCAGCCGCCAAGGAAACCGGTGGAGGGTGCCTCGGACACCACGGCAAGATTATCGTCCGTGGTTGCCCGCCAGTTTCGATCGAAGCTTCCCGATTGGACCTCGACACGGGCAATCCTGCCATTCTTGTTGCCCACGTAGAAATATCCATCTTCCAGCACCGGCGCCGACCATCCCCCCTGGGGGGTCAAGTCGTTGAGGCAGGCCGCGGCGGACAGGAAGACGGCGAGCACGAGAACGGCGAATACGCCGACATTCCAGGACCGTCTCACGGATTTCCTGGAATGAACGTGGCTTTTGGGCGGATTCGGCCGGGCGTTGTTCGCGGGTTCCCGGCCGGGGGTTTCCGGTGGCGTTACGGGCCTCCGAGCATCTGTTTTCACCCTGGCGCCCCGTGCTGCGATCTGTCCCGGCAGCGGCGGAGCACCATGGCAGTCTGTTTACAAGGTTGTGGTTTTCGGTTCGGGCACCGGGTCGTACCCGCCGGCGCGTCCGGGGTGGCACCTGGCCAGCCGTCTCAGCGCCAACAGCACGCCGCGCGCCACGCCGTGTTGTTCGACGGCGCTCGCTGCGTAATCGGAGCACGTGGGTTCATACCGGCACATGGAAGGCAGGTAGGGCGATACCGCTGCCTTGTAGGTCCTGATCAGTATGAGGGCTAAGGGCTTCATCGTACTCCCGCGGCGGCATCAACGGATATCGCGTCCGTTTGCGACTCCGAGTTTCAACGCCATCCGTCGCGTCGAGCGTTCGAGCTGTGAATAACTTGCATCACGCGCAGCCGGCCGTGCAGAGATGACCAGGTCCCAACTGCCCCTGGTCGGCAAACGCCTGGCTATCTCTCTCAGCCTTCGCTTGATTGTATTCCTGCAGACCGCGCCGCCCACGCGTGAAGAGACGGCAAAGCCAAACCTGGATTCGTCACTATCTGTTGCCGCGGCGGCGATCGCCAGCAGTCTGTCGCCTGTTCTCCGGCCGCGGGAAAGCGTTTTACGGAAATCGGAGGATTTGCGCAGCCGCCGAATTTTTGGAAGTCCCAAAGCCGTATTAAACAGTTAGCTTAAGACGCCCGCGAGTCCTGCGCCGCGCGATCACGCGCCGACCCGCCCGGGTCTTCATCCGGCTTCTGAATCCGTGCACTCTGGCACGACGGCGTCTCTTGGGTTGGTACGTTCTTAGCGGCATGGATTCTGCTTATCCTGAAACTCGAATTGTATGTATCGGCCAACTTGAGTGTCAACGTGTTTCGTCGCCACTGAATTTGACTGCCCAAGCCGCCCAAAACTATCATGGGAGGCGGCTGGCGGCGTTACTTCCATCTGGCGAAGGGGCGCAATTCACTTGACTGGAGCGTAGTTTTAGCAGTGGCGACAAAGACAGAACCCATCCCCTCGTCGATCAATCAGACTGTTACGGAAACGTTCCAGGACTACGTTCGTCAACTCCCGGACGACTCGAAACAACAGGCCCAGCCGGAGATTGCAAAATTCGTGCGCTGGGTCGGCGGCGACAGGGACATCCATTCTCTCACCGCTTCCGAGATCGGAGAATTCAGCGACGCAATCGCTTCCCGCACATCTTCCGCCGGCGCAACCGAACGAGCTGCGCACGTAAAGCAGTTCCTGGCGTATCTGAAGAAAAAGGGAATAATCGCCACAAACCTCGCCCAGCACCTCAGGCTGCGCAAGTCCCGGACCGCAGTTTCCGTCGGCCGTGCCAGTCGCGATTCGACCGGACGAGTGGTGCGCCTGACCCGTTCCGGCTACAACGATCTGACAAAGAAACTCGCCGATCTGCAGGACGAGCGTCTCAAGCTCGTTGAGGAGATCCACAAGGCTGCGGCCGACAAGGACGTGCGGGAGAACGCTCCCCTCGAAGCTGCCCGCGAGTCCCAGGGCATGATCATGGCGAGGATCGCCGAGCTCGAGGCCACGCTCAAGGTCTCGGTCATCATCGGCGACACCCAACCCGATCGCACGACCGTCCGGATCGGCTCCTCGGTCAAACTGATGGACGTTGCTACGGGGCGCGTCACGGGATACCAACTGGTCGAACCGAACGAGGCGAACCCGCTCACCGGCAAGATCTCCATCGCATCGCCCGTCGGCGCGGCCATCCTGGGACAAAATTCCGGTGAAGAAGTTAAGGTGGACACGCCTCGCGGCGAGCAGTCCTACCGGATAGAATCGACCAGCTAGGTCCTCCTGCCTGCGCCTGGGACCGGCACGGTATTGGGCGAGAGTAACGCAGTCAGGTGTCAAAGCCAACCGTGCAGCCGTCTCCACAGTGCCGAGTGCCGGTTCGCGGGTCGTCAAAGCGGTAACCATTGCTCGACATCCTCAGGACCTGGGTCGGCTTCAATACCGCGCTCGTAGCGCCGTTAATGTCCAGCCTGTCTTTGCTCTGGACTCGATCCCGAAGGTCTTTGGCATCACCACCAATTCCTTCGTAGTCTGGAGTCCCAATGCCGTCGCCGTTCCAGGAATGCGGCCCCTGTTCTTCCTACTTGCCGGACTGGTGAAACTGTTCACCCGCCTGCAGTACGGCATTGCCGCGATACTGGGTTTTGTAGGCGCCAGGATGGTTGCCGAAGAAGCGTTGCATGCTCTTCACATTGAGATGGTATTCAGTAAACAGACGTTGACCTTCACGTCCCTGGGTGTGATTCTGGGAATCCTGGCGCTCAGCGTCCCCGCTTCTGCCGTGTTCAAGGGAGACGAACAAACTCATCACCTGCCGGAGAGTCCTCTGGGCGGAAACTCAGCGCAATGACAACTACGTCCTCACCTACGCGTCCCTCCGCAATGCGGGAACTGGAAGATGACCTGAAACGCGCCATCGCAGGCGAGGTCAGGTTCGACTCGTACTCGCGGGAGATGTACGCGACTGACGGCTCGATCTACAGGATCGTGCCGCTGGGAGTTGTGCTGCCGCGGGACGCCGACGACGTGTCTGCGGCCATTGAAACGGCCGCGCGGCACGGCGCGCCCGTCCTGCCGCGCGGCGGCGGCACGGGACTTGCGGGCCAGACGGTCAACCGCGCCGTGGTCCTCGACTTTTCCAAGTACATGCACGACGTGCTGGAGGTCAACACTGAGGAGAAGTGGGTTAGAACGCAGCCGGGTATCGCAATCGGTGAACTGAACCGCCAACTCGCCCACACCGGCCTGCACTTCACGCCCGACCCCAGCACAGCCAACCGGGCCAACATCGGCGGCGCGATCGGCAACAACTCCTGCGGCGCGCACTCGATCGTATACGGAAAGACGGTCGACCACGTGCTGGACCTCGACGTGACCTTGTCCGACGGGACCCGGACTCGATTCGGCCCCGTCGACCCGGCCGGGCTGGAGTCGAGCATGTCGGGCAGCGGACTCGAAACTGCCATATACCGGGGGGCCCGGCGGATAGCGGAGGAAGCGCGAGACGAAATTGGCAAACGTTTTCCGAAGATCATGCGCAGGGTCGGCGGGTACAACCTCGACCTCGTGCTGGACACCTCTGACTACAATCTCGCCCGCCTGGTGGTCGGTTCCGAGGGAACGTTGGCCGCGGTCACGAGCGCACGGCTGAACCTCGTCCCGGTCCCCGGCAACAAGGGGCTCGCTGTCCTCCACTTCTCCAGCATCGGCGAAGCGATGGAGGCGACGGTAGCGACGCTCGAAGAGCACCCCGACGCCGTCGAGCACATCGGAAGCATGATCATCCGGCAGGCGCGGCAGTCACTGGGCTTTTCCCGGAACATCGGCTTTCTCCAGGGCGACCCGTCGGACATTCTCGTAGTCGAGTTCTCCGGCGAAAGTGAAGCCGAGACACGCAACAAGCTCGACAAGCTCGGTGAGCGGATGCGGAGGAACGGGCTGAGCTTCGCCATCACGGACCTGGTCGATCCTGCGACGCAACGCCAGGTGTGGAACATGAGGGAGGCGGGCCTTGGGTTGCTGATGAACGTGCCCGGCGACGCCAAGCCGCTGCCGTTCGTCGAGGACACGGCAGTCTCGCCTGAGAAGCTGCCAGAGTATGTCAGGCGGTTCGACGAGATCGTCCGGCGGCACGACACGGAGGCGGGCTACTACGGCCACGCAAGCGTCGGCTGCCTGCACATCCGTCCGGTCGTGAACCTCAAGCAGCGGGACGGTATAGCCAAGATGTATGCCATCGCCGCAGAGGTGTCCGACCTCGTGCTGGAGTTCGGCGGCGCCATGTCGGCCGAGCACGGCGACGGGCTGGCGCGGTCGGAGTGGAACGAAAAGATGTTCGGCCCCGAACTGTACCGGGCGTTCAGGGAGGTCAAGTCTGCGTTCGACCCCGACGGCATAATGAACCCCGGCAAGATCGTCGACGCGCCGTCCATGACCCAAAACCTGCGTTACGGGGAGACGTACCGAACGACACCCATGGAAACACGCTTCGATTGGTCTGCCGATCTAGGGCTCGCCGGGGCTGTGGAAAAGTGCAACGGGGTGGGAGCGTGCCGCAAGGTCAACAGCGGCGCGATGTGCCCGTCCTACATGGCAACGCGAGAGGAAGAACACTCCACACGGGGACGAGCAAATTCGCTGAGAGCCGCCCTTTCCGGCGCGATACCGCACGATCAGATCGCCAGTGATCGTATGTTCGACGTGCTCGACCTGTGCCTCGAGTGCAAGTCGTGCAAGTCGGAGTGCCCGTCGAACGTCGACATGGCCAAGATCAAATATGAATTCCTGAACACCTACTACAAGCGCCACCGGTTGCCGGTCCGGAGCCGCATGGTGGGTGATGTTCATCGGCTGAACGCCATGCTTCAACCGTTCGCTCCGGTCGCAAACGCCCTTTCCGGCTCGACAGCGTCTCGCTGGCTCGGCGAGACATTCATGGGCATAGACCGGAGACGCCGCTTCCCGGCATTGTCACGTCGCACGTTCGAATCTTGGTCCCGTTCGCGGGCCTCCAACACGACCGGTTCCCGCGGCGTCGCAGTGTTGTTTCACGACACGTTCACCAACTTCAACCACCCCAAAGCCGGCGCGGCGGCGACCCGCCTGCTCGAATCGCTCGGGTTCGAAGTCCGGATCGCAGACCGCAAGTGCTGCGGCAGGCCGATGATCTCGAAGGGAATGATCGACAAGGCCGCCGCGAACGCCCGCCACAACATCGATGTTCTCTACCCGTTCGTAGAAAGCGGGGCTCCCATAGTCGGATGGGAGGCGAGCTGCCTGTTTGCTCTGAAGGACGAGTACCCCGACTTGTTTCCGGATGACCCGCGCGCCCGCGCCGTTGCCGATGCCGCAGTGATGATCGAGACGCTGCTCGTCGAAACGGCGGGTGACGATGGCCAGCAGATCGCGTGGTCCGATAAGGCGGCGACCGTGGCCGCGCAGGTGCACTGCCATGAGAGGGCCCTCGCGGGAACAGGGGACGTCGAGGCAGCTCTGAACCTGCCGCCTGGCTACTCCGCCGAGATCATCGACGCGGGATGCTGCGGCATGGCCGGCTCATTCGGGTTCGAGAAGGAACACTACGACGTGTCCATGCAGATAGGCGAAGACCGGCTCTTCCCGTTCGTCCGCTCGGTGCCGCCCGGCGTCGAAATCGCCGTTACGGGTGTGTCCTGCCACCAGCAGATCGCCGACGGAACAGGCAGAGACGCTCGCTACCTGGTGGAAGTCCTCGCTGACGCCCTGGCCTGAAGGGGTTCCTAACCAGTGAGCCTCTGAGTCAACGCTGCGATGGATGACGCTGCGACCGTCGCGCCGACCATCAGACCCACCATCCACCTGACGAGACGGGTTTCCAACTCGGCGAAATCGGCCTTGGTGGCAAAACCTCCAAGCCGGTCCTCGAACCCGTCGAGACGCGACTAAGGCTGATCTTGCCAACCTCGAAACCCGCCTGATCAAGTGGATGGTCGGGTTGACGGTCGGTGCCATGGTGGCCGCGTCCGCCGTCGCTGTAATGGTCCAAAACATCATTGGTTGAACCGCCGACATAGGGTAGAACAACCCCCACCGTTGTTCGACTGACCCCCGCATTGAGCTTCCCTCTCCACCCGCCTGCTCCCCGGCGCGCAACTCATTGCTCCCTCGATGTGGCCTAACCCAGCCATCCACACACCACCTCGGCCGCGCCAAAAACACCGAAGTTGTAAACTGCCGACAACAGTTGAAAGCGCGGCGCACAACCAGTCGCGCCTGGCCTGAAGGCCGGTCATCCGAGGTAACGCCATGACAACCATCACGCAGATAAGCACCAACGGCGCAGTCGAAAACGCAGGCGCCGCCGTCAGAAGCATGTTCGAGGGACGCGGGCCGGACATCTGGCTCGCGGGTGACCCCGAAGACCTCAAGGACCTGCTGCCCCTGGGCCCGCGGGGCATCGTCACCAACACCGTCGTGCTGAACGACATGGTCAAGAAGTACGGGCAGATGACCGAAGTCGTACAGCGCTACCTCGACATCACGGACAAACAGGTGGTCGTGGAGATCGACGGCCACACCACGCAGGAACTGCTGGACGTCGGCGAAGTTTTCACGAAGATGTCGGACCAGATCGTGCTGAAGATTCCCACCACGATGCACGGGCTCGGCGCTTTTCGCGCGTTGTCCGAGGCCGGCGTCGACACCTTTTGCACTACTGTTTTCACGCTCACGCAGGCGGCAGCCGTTGCCCAGTCTGGCGCGACGCACATCTTGCCGTTCTGCGAACCCTACAGGGACGTGAGCGGAGACCCGACCAAACTCGTGCGCGAGTGCAAAGCTATGTTCGATGGCTGGGCCCAGCGCCCGTACATTACGGCCGCGTTGGTGAGGTCCGTCGACACCGCATACCGGGCGCTGCGGGACGGCGCCGACGGGATCATCGTCTTCTGGCCCACCTACCAGGATATGATGCAGAGCATGCTGACCGACCAGTGGAACCAGACGTTCCTCGACAACTGGAACGAGATGCATGACGCCGGCTTAATGCAGGGCGTCCCCGTAGTACGCAGCCACTAGTCCGCAGTCCCCGCTCGCAACACCACGCTCCCCGACCTAGGAGCCGATGACGCGCGTCCGCGGGACGGGCCGCCTCATGCCGCCGGGGCAGACACTTGCAGGAACTGTGGCGCGACACGACCTGCTCTGGCATAGCTGAAGAAACGACGGGCCCGAATGCCAAAACACCTTCGCACCCGACCCCAGCCTAAGCCAGCATGAACACCAGAACGGCAGCGGCAATGTACGCGGCCACAAGCGCCAGTCCTTCGGGCGTCCACCCCGGTCTTATCCTCGACCTCGGCCGAGTCAGCACGCCGACCATTACGACGACCGTCATGAGTATGGCAATCAGCCCGGTCAGGATGTGCACCTGGGACACGGCCGCCCATACGGCGCCCTGCGAATAGACCAAGTCGTCAACAAACAGGACGAATCCCATGTTGAACACGTTGCTGCCCAGCACATTGGCGATAGCGAGGTTAGGCGCGTTGAGACGCAGGGCGGCGATCGATGCCGCTATTTCAGGAAGCGACGTGCTCAAGGCCAGGAACTGCGTTCCCATGAAGCTCTCTTCCCAGCCCATCGCTTCTGCGATCTGCTCGCCTATCACCGCCAGCCACACAGCCGATGCCACCACTACCGCCGCGGTAGCAAAGAAGATGCCAAAAGCCCTGCGCAGACTCTGTTCGGAGTAGTTGGCCCGGGTTTCCTCCTCAATACTCGCGGATGGGTCGGTCCCTTTCTCATGCCTGAAGATGAGTAGCATTGCGGCGAAGAAACCCACGATCATCAGCACGGACAAGGGACTCAAGTACCAGCCGGAGGCGACGGATGTTGCGTGGTGGATGTAAATTGCCCCGACGGCCAGGGCGATCAGCCCTATTCCCAATGCCCCCACGAGAGCGGACGTGAGCCTGACCGCAGTCAACAGTGGCCCGTTGCGCCAGTAGAGGTCGGCCAGCCCAATGAACATGAGGTTGAAGAGGTTGCTGCCAAAGGCGTCGCCCGCGGCAAGGTCCGGCGCATCCGCGAGGGCGATGGCGCTTATGCCGGTGCCCATCTCCGGGAGAGATGTGGCTGTAGCCAGCATCACCACACCCACGACCGATCGTCCCAGCCCGGTCTTCACAGCGACGACGTCGGCAGAGTGGACCAGGTACTTGGACACGACCAGGATGACCGCGCCCATCGCGGCGAGTTCGAGCCAGAGCAGTGCCAGGGGCATAGGGTCCTATTCAGGAATCCGCATGCCTTCAGGCATGGCAGCTACAGAAGCACGGCGGACCAGGAAAGCAGGGAACACGGTTGGCCGCACGGTGTCAGGTGACGAATTACCGGGCCGCATCAGGGACGCGATGACGCCGGCAAGGTATTAACACGCCGGCTTTGCTGAATACAGCTGTCCAAAAGGCCCTGCGACTCCTAACGTTCAGATTCTGGGTGACCCAAACAGTCTCTCAAGAAACCAGGCTCAAATCCTCGCGAGCGAACATAGGCTAAATACCCCGGCCGGACAGTGTCAACGGAAACTCGTATAGCTTCGAATGCCCGAACCGCCTTCAATGCCGCCACCTTGTAGGCGACCAGAGTCCATTCTGGGCGCCAGCCACTGGTGGTGTAGTCGAAATGGCGCCCATACCAGGCGCCAGGTGACTGGCTGAGTCCGCCCGGCAGCTCGTACGCAATATTGTGAACGCCGCCCGGAGATTCAGGTTGCACCGGTCTTCTCGACGACCCGCGCCCGCAACTGCCCGCAGCCGGCGTTGATGTCGATGCCCTTTTCCATGCGGACCGTGCTGGGCACCCCGAATTTGTGGAGCGCGGCGCGAAAGGCCGCACCGCCGCGGGCGTGCGGCCGGCCGTATGGACCGTCAGCGGTCGGGTTGACCGGTATAAGGTTGACGTGGCACAACATGCCTTCCAGCAGCTTTCCGAGTTTGCGGGCATGCTTCACCGAGTCGTTCTGACCCTCGAGCAGCACGTACTCGAAGAAGACCTTGCGGTTCGTTCGCTCGACGTACTTCTTGCAGGCGTCGAGCAACTTCGCTATCGGGTACCTGCGGTTCACCGGCATGGTCTCCGAGCGCGTCTCGTCGTCCGGAGCGTGGAGTGACACCGCCAGGTTGACCTGGAACGGCTCGCGTGCCAGCTTGAGGATCTGCGGCACGAGGCCAACGGTGGAGATCGTCATGTGGCGCGCGCCGATCCCCACGCCCTGCGGGTCGTTCAGCCTGCGCACCGCCTCGAGCGTGTTGTCGTAGTTGGCAAGCGGCTCGCCCATTCCCATGAACACGACGTTCGAAACTGGCACGGGCCAGTCGGCTTTCTTGCCGCTGTCGTTCTGGGCGGCGTCCTCGGTCCGCGCAATCCGGACCGTGTGAAGCACCTGGGCCACGATCTCCCCGGAACTGAGTTGCCGCGAAAAACCCTGCTGGCCGGTGGCGCAGAACGTGCAGCCGAGGGCGCAGCCCGCCTGCGTCGATATGCACGCCGTTCGCCGCGGCCTGCGATGGCCATCGCGCTCGTAGCGCATCAGCACCGTCTCGATCAACTCGCCGTCATGCAGCCTGAACAGGTTCTTCGTGGTCGAGCGGTCTTTCGAGTCCAGCGAAAGCACGGGGATCAGGGGATCGATCGTGAAACGGTCCGACAGGTCCGACCTGAGAGACCGGGCGAGGTTGGTCATATCGTCGAACGACGTCGCCGCGTCTTTGTACAGCGCCCGCCAGAGTTGCCTCGCGCGGAACGCCGGCTCCCCGCCCTGTTTCAGAAGGCCGCCGATCTCGTCCATGGAAAGATCGAGAATGGAAGGCAGACTGGACTCGGCGTTCTCGCGGTGGGCCCGCGGCGCGACATTGAGGGTCATATTGGCAAGGTAATCCAGGGTCAGGAACGGGCGCGTGGCCTCTCGTTTAAGTCTAGCACCGGGCCGCCGGGCCTTTGACCTGACGGTAACGGAGTTCCTACACTGCTTCCATGCTAGACCACGCGGCCACTGAAGACCTGAAGCGCAGGGCCCTGGCGACACTGCGCAACAATATCCGCGCCGGATACGATCCGTTCTACCAGCGTCACTTTTCCTACGCCCGGCCATCGCCGGGGCGTTACTCGTGGCAGTGGTTTTGGGACTCCTGCTTCCACGCCATCTCCCTTGCGCGGCTCGACCCGGAACTGGCCCGCAACGAGCTGCTCACGCTCGTCGCGTCACAGCGGGATGACGGCTTCATTGGCCACATGGTGTACTGGGGACGACTGGGAGCGATCAGGTCACTCGGCTTCGCCCAGGGGCCGGTGTCGGAGTGGCGGAGGCGACACACCGGCATGATTCAGCCTCCCCTGTTGGCGCAGGCGGTCGAGGTTGTCCACAGATATTCGGACGGTACGGGCTTTCTCGAAGAGATACTCCCCGCGACCACCGCCTACTACGACTGGATCGCCCGCGAACGGGACGCCGCAGGCGACGGCCTGGTGTCCATCATTTCGCCGTTCGAGTGCGGGCTCGACAACTCCCCGGCATTCGATTCGGACCTCGGTCTGCGCAATCCAACCCGAATAGGCGTGCTGTGGGCGCTCAGGAAACTGGACCTCTTCAACACGTACAAGGGGTTCGACTTCCGCAGGATCGCGCAGGCCGACCGGTTCGCGGTGATCGACCCGTTCGTCAACACTGTGTACGCGGAAGGCCTCCACACCCTCGCACGCCTGCACGACACTGCCGGGAACCCGTCCGAATCAGCACGGGCGACGACCATGGCACAGGCGGTGGAGTCCGCGTTGAACGAGCATTGCTGGGACGAGGAAAACGGCCACTTCATCTTCCTCCACGGGCGTGAAAGGAGGCCTGGGCGCATCCTGACCGCCGCTTCGCTCTTTCCCGCCATCCTTCCCGGCACGCCGCCTGGGCGCACCAGCCGGGTGATCGACGAACATCTCACCAATCCCGCTGAATTCTGGACCGGACTGCCGGTCCCAAGCGTGGCTGCGTCCGAGCCGTCGTTCGACGCCGAAGGGGAATCGATGATCTGGCGCGGCCCCGTCTGCATGAACCTGAACTGGTTCCTGGTAAATGGGCTACGCCGGCAAGGGTATGAAGAACTGGCCGGAGAACTGGCGACCCGGTCCGTGAGGGCGGTCAATGAGGCCGGTTTCTACGAGTTCTACTCGCCGGTCAGCGGCCGCGGCATGAGGGGAACTAACTTCGGCTGGGCGACCGCGGTCGTAGATTTCCTGGAATCCGACGGCGCGGAATAGGGCAAAAACTTTAGAAGAACGTTAATGTCTCGGCATTAACATCGCAGTCCGAAGCATATTGGCGTAGACACACCGCGTCCGCACGGGGAACACTCTGAATGAATCTGACTGATGAACGGCGCCTGCAAGGGGCCGTATCTGAAGAGAACATAGTCAAATTCGACAGTTCCGAAGTGGTCCTGGAGGCCCGCGATCTAACCGTCAGTTACGGCAACACGCTGGCCATCGAGAACATCTCGTTCCAGATCCCGCGCAACACCGTCGTGGCGATCATCGGTCCGTCCGGCTGCGGCAAGAGCACGCTGATCCGCTGCTTCAACCGGATGAACGAGTTGATCCCCATCGCCCAGATCAGCGGAGACGTGTTCTTCAACTCGGAGCCCATCTACAGGGACACCCAGGACCCGACGGAGATCCGGTTCCGGATCGGCATGGTCTTCCAGCGTCCGAACCCATTCCCGAAGAGCATCTACGACAACGTCGCCTTCGGGCCGAGGATAAACGGTCTGGACGTGGACCTCGACGAGGTCGTCGAAAGGTCGCTGCGGCGGACTGCTCTTTGGGACGAAGTGAAAGACCGGCTGAGGGAGAGCGGCCTCAGCCTGTCCGGCGGGCAGCAGCAGCGCCTGTGCATCGCCCGCGCGCTGGCCGTCGAGCCGGAAGTGGTGTTGATGGACGAGCCGGCTTCTGCGCTCGACCCGATATCCACGCAACACATAGAGGCCCTCATACGGGAGTTGGCGACCCAGGTGACCATCGTGATCGTCACGCACAACATGCAGCAGGCTTCCCGTATTTCAGACTACGCCGCCTGCCTGATGGCCGGCGAAGAGCGGGTCGGACGGCTGATCGAATACGGTGAGAACGAACAGATCTTCGGCACCCCGAAGGACCCCAGGACCGAGGCGTACGTGACCGGCCGCATCGGCTAGCCACTGGACCCAGACCACCAACGAGGCTAAGACACCAAGATGCTTGCACGAGAAACTTTCGACCGCGAACTGGGACAGCTCGAAGCGGAAGTGATTCTGCTTGGGGGGATGGTCGAAAACGCCATATTTGAAGCCCTCGCCGCTCTCAAGGATCGGGACCTGGAGCGATCGCAGACCCTCATCGATAACGACGACGAGATCGATGAAAAAGAGTGGTCCATCGAGCGGGGATGCATCCGGCTGCTGAGACGCGAAGCGCCCCTGGCGCGTGACCTGCGACGCATCATCACGATTCTCGAACTGGCAAACGAACTCGAGCGGATGGGCGACTACGCAGAGGGCATCGGCAAGCTCAGCCTCATGATGGGCGACGAACCGCCGCTCAAGGAACTGATCGACATACCCGTGATGGGCGAGATCGCCGTCAGCATGGTCAAGCGAAGCCTCGAAGCCTTCCTCGAAAGGGACCCGGACAAGGTCGTCGAGATCGCTCAGACCCTGGTGCCGGACGACGACCGCGTCGACGAGATCAATCGCCAGGTCCGATACGACCTGTTCGAGTTGATGAAGGCGTCGCCCAAAAACGTCGTCCGCGGGACCTATCTACTCTGGGCGGCGCACAACATCGAGCGGATCGCCGACCGCGCCACAAACATTGCGGAACGGGCCATATACCAGGCGACCGGTGAACAGGTGAACGTCGGCGCAGGCGACCCAACGCCCGACGGCGAGGACCCTACCGCCTGATTGCGACCCAGTCGGTCAGTGGGGGTGTGGGACCGCAGTGAAAACTGGCGCGCCCCGCACGTCTACCGGTAGCTTGCGTCCCTGTCGAACAGTGGCGGCGCCGGCGTTCGCGGGCGAAACAGGGACCGCTGCTCCAGTTCCGTTAGCGAAAGCAGCGGGCTGTCGTCCTCGTCCTCGTGAGCCGCGGCCACAGCGCCGCCGCGGCTGATGACGCGGTGCACGGTGCGGGGGCTCACTCCAAACCGCTGCGCGATGTCTGACACCGGGTCCCCGTCCAGCCTGGCGCGGTAGATCGAGTCATCCCTGACGCGCTTGCTCTCGCGCTGGATCCACCCGGGGTCGTCGTACTTGCACAACGGCAGGGGACAATCCAGGCACGACGGTGACACGTCGCACCCATCGTCCTTGTAGCGCGTATGCTCGGGCAGGGTGTCCGAACGGGTTGGGAACAGGTAAGTCGTCATGGATGACTCCTCGATGAACAGTCGGAGATGAACGCCTTCGGGAAGATCAGGCGGCCGCGCCTACGGCGGCGCCTCGGGGCGAAAGCAAGTCAAAGTGCCGCCGCGGACCACCCCGCTCGGCGACGCCCAAACTTTCTGTGCGGACCTCTTCGTAGATCGATCCGGAAACGCCTGGCTGCCCGTAGAAGACGCGCGTCAGACCGCGGGCCTGGCAGCGAGGGGAGACGCGCTCGTAAAACCAATCGCGATCGATGTCGTGCGCGGCCACCACCTCGGTGATCCCGTCCGGGTTGGGGGTCCTGCCGGCGACCGGCCGGTCGCGGCTCACGAATACGTGCTTCGCCTCGCCGACCTGTACCGTCCGGGGGCCGCTCGGACGCCACGTCGCCCCGCTGCGCTCCAGTTCCCGGACGAGCGCCAACATGGCGGGATACGTCTCGCGAAGGAATGTCGGGGACACCGTGGCCGACGCGACACCGGTACCGGCTCCGACCACCAGGAGCCACGACCTCAGCCCGGTAATCAGATCGGTCACCGCGGCTGCGTCCTGCACGTCCACCGTGAACGTCGCGCCTTCACGTGCGGTTACCGACTTGAGCAGCGCCCTCCCGAGCTCTTCCTGTTCGGCCGTGTGAACAGGCCTGGCGAGCGTGGGTGATTCGATTGTCGCTAGCATCCGTGACCCCTTTGGCATCTGCCAGACCGCCATCCAGCCGGCGGCTCATACGAACGTTCGTTCTATTATCGAACAAGCGTTCTACAAGGTCAAGGCGCGTGTCACATCTTTTCAGCGGATTCTTCGTTGACCGCGGGTTTCCGCAGAAAATGGTCCGGCCAGCCCCGATCGACTTGCCGGACTTGGTCCGGTACCCATGGTGGGTGCGGAGGTGGGCACGCCCGACATGTACGTCACCTAACCGGCAGGCCACATTTTCATGAGCGGTGGTGGCGGCAGCCGCCACGGGCGATTGCCCGAAACAAGCCCGTCTACGGCCAGGCCCTCGAACGATCAGGACCGCCGGTTAGACCCTGTGCATCCCTGTCACGCCGACCGAAGCCGAACGACTTAAGTCACGGAGTTTCCCCGCAAGAGTGTGACACGCGGCGAATTCTTCGCCCGGCTCAGAGCGTAGGAACCGGCGGCGGAGTCTACGAATCAGAACGGCGGGGCGGCTTTGCCTCGGGTCCATCTTCGGGCGCATCGTCAGGCGGTTCCCGTCCGGCCAAAGATCCCTCACTGCTGGACAACCTGACCATCGGATCATCAGACTGCGGATCGTCCGGTTGGTCAGACGGCGTGGACTCAAGCGGTGGATACGATCTGGGAGGAGTTCTACGCGACGGCGTCGTGTTGAAGAGGGTATTCATTAACGATCGGAGGTGGCTGCTGCGGTTACCAATGTAGATGACAGCCAACACGATCAGTATGACCGGGCTCAGAATTCCAGCCCAGATGAGCACCGTCAGCGCCACTTTTGCAATCGCCGACAGCGTCCGAACGGCTGCCTTGACGGTTCCGGTGACGTTCCAACCTGCTACGAAGAAGCTCTCCGCTTCGGTGACGCGCACCGCGAAAGAGTCGGAACCCGTAATCGGTCCCGCGTCGCTGGTGGCGTGGATGGTCAGGGTCGCCACGTATTCCGTGGGCCGGTGGTCGGCATAAACATGGGTCAGTTCAACCCGCCCCGCGTTCTCTATCGGCTCGCCCATTTCCGTCGGCGTTCCGTCCCCAAAGTCCCACTGGTACTCGTAGTCCCATAACTCGTCATGACGGGTGAAGGACGCGCTGTACTCGATCCTGCTGCCCTCTTCCACGGTCCGGTCGTCTCCGGCGAATACTTCTATGGTTGGAACATGGCTCACGGACACCAACATGGTGTCGGAACCTTCGACAATTCCGGCCTCACCCTTGCCGACAAGTTCGATCGTCACGATATAGGGAGAGTCTTTGTCATCGTCGTAGACGTGATTAACGGTGGCCGTTACGCGCCGTCCGTCCGGCGTCGGGGCGCTTCCGGACCCCGATGCCGACGCCCCATCGCCGAAGTCCCAGACAAACGAAACGTCTTCGATGCCATCCGGGGCTACGAACGAAGCCCTGAAACGCGCCGTTTCGCCTACGCGGAACGACGGGTCTGGGCCGGCATCGACGTCCACGGTACCGGGCGCCACCCTGAGACTGACCTCTATGAGCGAGTAGGCAGCGGTCTGCTGCAGGAAGTTGAGCCGGCCCTGGATTGCCTCGATCTCTGCCTGCAGCGCGGCAAGCTGATTCTGGACACGCAGGGCGTCTTCAACGTTCAGCGCCTTGTCCAGGAACGACAACAGGCGTTCCTCGGCCACTCGCATGCTTGCCAGCCTGGACTCACTATCGACGTACTCGTCGGTTACGTCCTCGCTCTTGAGCGCGCGTGATTCGACGTCAGTGGCCAGCGCTTCGATCTGGAGTATCGCTTCATTCAAAAGCTGGGCCGGCACTCGAATCGAGATGGTCCCGCTGTGCCTGGATGTGCGGTCCGAGTTGACCACCCATCCTCCCAAACCGTTCGCCAGGTTGGTGATGTTGTTTACTGCGTGGGCCACGTCCTGCACCACGAGTGACATGTTCGCCGTATGTACGACGATACGGTTCTGGGGCAAAGGCGCAGCTTGGAAGCGGTTTTCGCCTGCGCCGTCCGCCTGGCCGGCATCGACTCGGTCGGTAGCTGTAACTTGCTTTTCGACGACTACGGTTTCAACAACCCGCTCGACAACTGTAGCCGCCCTTTCGACGACTACGGTTTCGACGACAGCCACTGACTCGATATCACCGGCAGCGCACGCCAGGACAGCCACCATTAGCAGCGCGGCGGCGACCACAAGTTTCTTCAAGACCGGCTTCATGAGCCGACGACTCCCTGTCCACCTCGAATATTGCGAAACCATAACACTTGTGCAGATTTGCGAACGGGTTTGGTAACGTTCTCGCCCAGTCGGCATCGAAACAAGAGCGCTGGCAGCCAAAGGACCTAATGAAAATTCCCGGTCAGCAAACTAACGGCTTTGCCCGTGGTAACTTGCGCAAGGATTTTCAGCCAAAACCACGCATGACTGCCGACGACCTCGATGGAACCACAACCGGCATCCAACCAAACACTTCATAAGGATGGTCAAACAAAAAAATGAATGCTGAGATTGTGACGATTGGGTCTGAGCTTTTGCTCGGCCAGATAGTCGACACCAACGCTTCCTGGATAGCGCAGCGGCTCGCCGAGAACGGCGTGAACCTCTTCTACAAGACCACCGTCGGTGACAACTTCGACCGCATGACCGCCATCCTCGACAGCGCGCTGGAGCGCGCCGACGTCGTCATCACCACCGGAGGCATCGGCCCCACGCAGGACGATCTCACCAGAGAGGCCGTGGCAAGCGTCACCAACCGAAAAATCGTCACCGATCCCCAGTCGCTCGAAGAGATCAACCAGCGATTTCGCCGGCGAGGCTTCATCCTGACGAAGAACAACGAGAAGCAGGCCACCGTGCCTGAGGGCGCCACCGTGATCCGCAACCCCAACGGCACCGCGCCGGCGTTCCTGGTGGAGGACCCCCGCGGCGTCATCATCAGCGTGCCGGGCGTCCCCTTCGAGATGAAGTGGCTCATCGAAAACGAGATCATCCCGTACCTGCGTCAGAAGTTCGACCTGAACCAGGTGATCCACTACAAGCTGCTCAAGGTCTCCGACCTCGGCGAGAGCAACGTCGACCATCTCATCGGCCACCTGATCGCCGAGTCATCCAACCCCACGGTCGGCGTGCTCGCCCACCCCGGGCAGGTCGACGTGCGCATCGCCGCTTTGGCTGCTGACACGGCAGAGGCGGACAGGCTCATCGAACCGGTAGCCAGGGAAGCGCACAGGTTGCTGGGCGAAAACGTATTTGCCGAGGACGACGAGACGATGGAGAGCGTCCTGGGCGCGCTACTCGAGTCGAGCGGAAAGACGGTCGCGTCCTACGAGGACCTGAGCGGCGGCAGCGTCGCGTCGGCATTGGGCGACGCCGCCGGCCCACTGTTCATCCACGGCATGACCGTCAACTCGAACGCTGCGCTCGAAAACTACGCCCGGGCCGGAGGTGAGGAGCCGCCTTTTGCGAACGGCAAAGAGCGGTCCGCCGCTCTCGCCCGCGCCGCCAGGAACTTTTCCGGCGCCGACATCGGCATATCTGCCCACGGCGTCGCCGAAGGCGATCAACGTACAGAAAACCTGGGCCGCGGCGAAACGTTCATCGCCATTGCCGGTGAAACAGGCGTCGTTTCGCGACACCTCCGTTCTGCGGGGCGCGGCCGACCTGATCGCAGGCGCGCCGCGTTGAGTGTCCTGAGCCTGCTCCGAAGGGAACTGCTGGGCCTTCCCGCCTCGTGATCCGCAGGAACCAGGTGGATAGACGGGTTCCAGTAACATGGCGACCCCGGCACGGGATGCATGTCGATAGTTTGCTATGAAAATGACCCTGGCGACCACCACATCGACTTACCGGCGAAAGCCGGTATCCATGGTGGGGCGCAGAGGTGGGTACGCTCGACATCTACAACTCGCAACCAGCATGCAACACCCCATTTTCATCACCTCGTGTGGCCTGAACAATGCCATAGTGATTCCTCAGGCGACCCGGCATTCACATTTTGCTTAACTCCCGAACTGTCCTGCTAGTCGCAGCGGGCCTGCTGGCTATGAGTATCGCCTGTGGCTCGACCGGTTCGGAATCGTCCCCTTCCCTGGTCACGACGAGCACGCCGATACCCACCGAGCCTCCACCCACCGCAACGCCCGAACCGACCAGCACACCTGCGCCAAGTCCCACTCCAGCACCAACCAGCACCCCCGTACCAACGACTCAGCCGGAACCGACTGCCATGTCGCAGGGTGATCAGGCTGCTGTGCCCGAAGACAGTGACTCGCTCCTGCCCATCGCCGTATTCCTGGACAACACACCTGAAGAGATCATGGGTCAGTTCCCGGAGGTCGAGAGCGAGTGCATCAAGGAGCATTTCCCGGCGGACCGCATGGCCGAAATATTGCAGACCGCCTCTCCTACGCTCATGGAAGGCATCGTCATCGCGAGTTGCCTCGAGTCCGCAACATTCGTACGGGTCCTGCTGGGCAGCATGCTCCCCGAGACCGGCACGTTCAGCGACGCCACCAACTCGTGTCTGACTCAACGGATGTCCGACCCAACGCTGGTCGATTCAGCCGGCCTGTTCATCATGACCTCCATGGGCAGCATCGACGACCCGGCAGCGTCGTTCGAACTCGTGCCGTTCCTGCTTTGCCTGGACGACGGAGAGCGAACCGGCGCAGACCTCGACCTCGATGCCGCGGAGTGCCTGGCGCAGGAGTTGGACCCCGCCGATCTATCGGCGCTGGGCACCGATGACGCCCTCCCGTCAACCGCCATGGCCGCCATGGACAAGTGCGGCGTCTCCGAGCCGACTAACTAGGGACCGTTACCATAAAAACAGCCTCCGATAACGTACCCAACTCCGCCATCGGCAACCTTCGTAGGGGCGGGTTTCGAACCCGTCCGCGGCCTCGCCCAAGCAACGCCTGCACCGGCCTATACAGCCATATAACTCGTCGTACCGGGGACACCCGGTACCCACAGTGAAGCGCGCAGGTGGGCGCGTCATTGAGGCAACCCCCGGTCGTCCAGGTGGACATCCGACCCGCGCCCGATGTGTGCCGGGTAGCCCCTTCAGGCGGTCAGGTCCGGGCCGCCGGCAGGTGCTTCAGCAGGCCCGTCGGGTCCGCCCATTCAGTCGGCACCTGCACGGCTAGCACCTCGCCGTCGACGGTCATCACTCCCTCGAACGACGTGAGTTTCGACTTCATGAACGTCTTCTTGCCGTCGACGCGGGTGATTTGCGTTCGCACCGTGATCGGCCCAGCGACGGGCGTGGGCTTGCGGTAGTTAACGCGCAACGACCCGGTTGCGTACCAGAGCACCGGGCCCTCGCCGATCTCCCGTCCGGCCCGCCGGTACGCGTCGGCGATCGCTGTGCATACCGAGTGGCAGTCGATGACCGCGGCGATGATGCCGCCGTTCATCACGTCGGGCGGCATGGCGGCGTGGTGGGCCCTCGGCTCGAACACGCAGACCGAGTCCTCTCCGTCCCAATAACTCATGATCCGCAGGCCGTTTTCGTTCCACGCGCCGCACCCGAAGCAGTGGTTGCCGATCATCTTCGGCTGGAAATACGGCGTGTCGGCGGGATAGCTGAACTTCATTTTTTCAGACTAACGTTCGCCTCGCGATGGCCTAGTCAGAGACTCTTTTACGAGAGGCGCTAAACCCGGAGATGGTCCGGTTCAGTGTCCGGTCACCACTCCGCCGTCCATGTTGATGCACTGACCGTTGATGTATGCGGCGTCTTTCGTGCAGAGATAGGCAATGAACCTGCCGACTTCGTCCCCGTCCGTGGCGCGCTTAAGCGGGACGGTTGCCCTGATGCGCTTCTCCCAGCCTTCGGTCCCGATGTCGGAGTCCCAGCGCGACGTCTCGACGAGCCCGGGGCAGACGGAGTTGACCGTCACGCCGTGGTCGCCGAGATCGGCGGCGAGCGATCCGGTCAGGGCGTCGAGCGCGGCGTTGCCGGCGGCGTACGCGGCGGAAGCCGCCCGCGGACGCTTGCCGGCTATCGAGGACACGTTGACGATGCTCCCGCCCTCTCCCTGCTCAACGAGCACCTGTGATACGGCCTGGGCGCAGAAGAAGCTCCCAAGGACTTTGACCTCCAGCACGAGCCGCAGCTGCTCCTCGCTCAGGTCGACCAGCGGCACGCGGTCGTCGCCCTTCGGCGCAGCGGCGTTGTTGACGAGGAAATCGACGCGGCCCAGTTCGCGTACGGTGGTGTCGACAATCCCCTGCACCTGGTCCCGCTTCGAAACGTCCGCCACGAGGGCCAACGCTTTCGGGCCCATCGCCCTCACCTCGTCGGCGACGCTCTCGATGTCCCGCCAGCCGATCTCCTTTTCGTCCTCCGGAAACGTCGAAGGGTCCCGGCCCGTGCCGACGGCCACGATGCTGCACCCCATCTCGGCCAGCGCGATGGCCGCGCCGCGGCCGATACTCCTGAGCCGTCCCGCGCCCGTGATGATGGCTACCTTGCCGTCCAGTTCGCCCATGATTCCTGTCCTGACCCGCCCGGCGCCGCATACCGCAACCGGGGTTCAATCCGCAATGGGGACAAAGTGTACCGCCCTTGGCGCGGGGTGGGAGGGACAGGCCAACTCGATTGAATACCCAGGACCCCTATGTCACGGTACGAAAATAGCCCGGACCCCCTCCAATTCGTCTTACCGGCCCTTCCTCGTCTTGCCGGACTCCGATCCGGTACCCACGGTGGGGAGATGCGGAGGGTAGGCCCGACACCTACAACTCCCAGCCGGCAGGCAACACCCCTCTTTCATCGCCTCGTTCGCCCTCCCTGGCGTTCTCACAGTCAGCGCCGATCTACGACAATGTCATTCCGAGCGCAGCCGAGGAATCTGAGACGGCCGCCCACGGTGACAGCGCTGATAACAAACACTCCCGAACACCTTCAACGTCGTACCGGGGACACCCGGTATCCACGGTGGAGAGCGGAGGTGGGTACGCTCGACACGCACAACTCCCAGCCGGCAGGCAACACCCCAATTTCATCACCTCGTTCGCCCTCCCCTGCGTTCCCACAATCAGCGTCGATCTACGACAATGTCATTCCGAGCGCAGCCGAGGAATCTGAGACGGCCGCCCACGGTTACAGCGCTATTCACAAACACTCCCGAACACCTTCAACGTCGTACCGGGGACACCCGGTACCCACGGTGGAGAGCGGAGGTGGGTACGCTCGACACGCACAACTCCCAATCGGCAGGCAACGCCCCAATTTCATCACCTCGTTCGCCCTCCCCTGCGTTCCCACAATCAGCGTCGATCTACGACAATGTCATTCCGAGCGCAGCCGAGGAATCTGAGACGGCCGCCCACGGTGACAGCGCTGTTCACAAACACTCCCGAACACCCTCATCGACTTACCGGCGAAAGCCGGTATCCACGGTGGAGAGCGGAGTTGGGTACGCTCGACACGCAAAACTCCCAACCGGCAGGCAACGACCCACTTTCATCACCTCGTGCGGCCTTCGCAAAACCATAGTGATTCCTATGGATGTCCTTTGCGGGCGCCAGTTGGGGTGGGACGATAGTCGAGGATTGCCCCGCCACCCACCACCGCTATTCCTTTATCAATATGACCGGGACTGTCGCGCGGGTCACCGAAACCGAAACGCTGTCCAGCATGTCCTCTCCCATCACTTCGAAGAGGCGTTGTTCCGCAGTCGCCCGCAGATCATCCACAACCGAGTCCGGCGCTGAATCCGCCAGTAAGACAGTAACCCCTATCCGGTTCGTCCTGGGATCGAACCCCGAGATGGCGTCAAGCACTTCGGGCGCCTTGCGCACTGCGTCATGCGCCACCGATACCGCCTCTCCGATTTCCGCCTCGGTGATCTGTTGGCCGGTGCGCACCTCCACCTCAACGCCGCTGTAGCTACTCCTGAACTCGTCGATTATGTCGAGCGCTGCCCTCGGAGGGGTGCCGGTGAAGGCGATCCAGGCGTTAGTTGCATCAACGATCGCCGACCCAGTGAACGATTCGGGCGCCGCCTCGCGGACTCTCTGTACCGCCCGGGAGAAGTCGTCGTTCCAGGCGTACCGATCAAAAGCCTCCCGTAGGGTCATACCGTACTGTTCAGCGACGGCCTGCAGGTCCTGAAGTTCGGCGTCGCTCACGGCTTCGCGTATATCGGGCGGCACGGCTTCGGACGGGGGTGATTCCGGCTGGTCCTGTTGACCGGTTGCCGGCGCCCCTGCGACTGGGGTGACGCTCACCACACTGCCAGTGTGTTTGTCTACGACGATCCGATCGCCCAACGGCGCCTCAAGTTGGACGATTTTCGCCGTCAGGCATTCTGGATAACTGAGTCGCGGCGGATGGAAGTCGACTGTCATCATGATCTGCACATCTACGTCCGTCTCCTCCAGAAACGACACTTCCGGGTTCATGCCACAGGTGCCCGCACTGACGACGAGAGTGTCCGGAGACTCCAACCATGCGTACTCGACATTCGCTTCTTGCCGTCTAACGTATTTGTCGTCCTCGCTCTTTACGGACCGCACTGACTCCGAGGGGTCGCCCTCCTGGTCTGAGGCGGACGGCTGGGCGGCCGGTCCAGCGTCACCCGGATCAACCCCACAGGCGATCGTCGCCGCGATCAGCACTGCCCCTGCGAAAAAGGGGAACGCCCACTGAACGATCCGGCTGACGTTGGTTTGACGGTGGGTCGGCATTACATTGGTTCCGGTAAGTCCTGGCTTGCTGCTCTCTACACGAGACGCACCGCGCCCGCGAATTGTTCCGCGTGTTGGAGGGTCATGCCGTACTGTTCAGCGACGGCCTGCAGGTCCTGCAACTCCGCGTCGCGTATTTCCTGCGGCACCGCTGATTCAGCTTCGTTCTGCTGGCCGGATGCCGGCGTCGCCTCTGCGGCCGGGTTGACGTTCACCACTTTGCCGGTGTGTTGGTCCACCACGACCCGATCGCCCAACGGCGCCTTAAGTTGGACGGTAATGGCCTCCACGCAGTCCGGATAACTTTGTCGAAATGGAAAGGCGTCGGCACGCATCAAGACCTGCACGTCTTCGTCCGTCTCCTCAACAACCGACACCTCCGGGTTCTCATTGCAGGTGTCGGCGCTGAGTACGAGCGTGTCTGGGGACTCCAGCCATGCTTCCCTGACACTCACCTCCTGGCGTTCCACGTTTTCGTCGTCGCCGACAATAACGCTCCGCACCAATTCCGAGAAATTCCCGCCGGATACGCGCAGCCAGTAACGGCCTCTTGGAGTTTGGCCAGGTACCGTCAATTTACCCTGGTAGGTGTCTGAAGCCGGGAAAGTGCCCAGACCAATTTCAGTTCCGTCGGAAGACACCAGGTCCAGGTTTATGGAATCCCCATCGATGACACCTTCCCATGAATACAGGGTCATGGTGAATGGCTCGCCCACCTCGATTTCCCCTGGGATGCTTGCGATCCCTATCCGGACCATGATCTCCGGCATTTCGTTCCACCACCGAGAAAGACCTGCCGACTTCACCATGCCTCTACCCTCGACCCACCACACGTCGTCCTCGCGGACCCACTGGCCTTTGCACACGACGGTTACCGGTTTCCCTACGTCATCTTCGGACTTGGGCACGCATCGAGAGACCTGCCTGATAACCGTGCTCGTGCCGTCGTCATAGTGAGCGCTCAGGTAGCGGCCGCGCTCGTTTGCGTGCAGACGGTCGTCGGGTCCGATGGGAACGGCGGCATGGAGCGAACTCGCAAGACGGGCTATCGGCTCTCTGTCTTTGGGCAGATGTCCGAACAAGGGTCTCAACGGATCCCCGCTGGGAAGAGATGCGACATAGCTGAAAACGGCCTCGATGTACGGTCCCGCACCGGGGACCGGCGAAGTTGTGAGAGCGGCCACTGTCGGCGTGGCGGTCTGCAGCGGCGCGTATGTGGGACCCAGGTCCGGCAAGTCCCTGGCGCAAGCGACGAACGCCGCGGCAAGAGCCACAGTCCACAAAAGCAGTAATGACCGTCGGTCAGTCCAGCCGAAGATCTTTTGGCGATGCGTCGGCTTCACGTTGGTCCCAACAAGTCCTGGTTTGCTGCCCTCTACCAAAGACGTACCGCACCCGCGAATTGTTCCCGGCAATGCAGGCCTAAGCGTTACCGCCGCCAGGCGAGCGTATCCACGGGAGCTTCATAGTCAGAGTCATCACCAGAAAGGCGATCGCCAACAATCCAAAGCTGATACCGGCTTCCAGGTTCGAGATGGTGTCGCTCACGCAGGAGGATTCTCTGTCAATACCGCCTTTCAGGATGCCGGCGGAAAGTTCTCCCGACCCACCCACGTTGGGTCGTTCCTCCCACACATACTCTCCGTCAGCGCCCAAGGTCAGGACCCAACACCTGGGTTCCGGCTCGCCGAGCCCAAAAAGTGCGAAATAACTCAGACCAACTATCGTGGCGATGAGAATCCCTGCGATCGCGGCGAACGTGGTTGTGGCCAATGGGTGAACCGAGGCGGTGAGGCTCCTGGCACTCGCGAACCAGATTGCAAGTGTCGCGGGAAGAAGGGCCAGGGAAACCCCTGAGAATATCGCGGAGAAGCTGGCAGCCAATGAGAGCACGCCTAATACAGCGAGCAATGCGCCGCGAGCCCCCGGCCTTTCCACTTTCGACGCCATCAGGACGAGCAGATATGGCGCGAGGTACGTCAGGCCGAAGGCGACATTTCCGGCAATCTGCTCGCCAGCATCGGGGTCCTCACCGAGAATGAATCTGAGGGAGCCAAGCAAGACGGCAGGGACGAGCCCCATGACGGCTGCAACGACAGCCGCCCCGGCTCCGCGTCCAGCATTCGCGGTGGAAATTTCCGTGCCGGATGTCGCCATGAGTCACCCGGAAAGTCCTAAGTAGAGTTCGCTCGCCCGGTCTGCACAGTTGGTGCGCCAACCGCAGGCGCTCACTTCCATTTTATCTACACGGCGAGACGCTTCAGTGAAGTTCCTGGCAAGCAATTGCGACGCGTCTCACCTGACAACCTCCACTTCGCGCGCTTCCGTTACGAGCATCTCAGGCGGCTCCATGTCCAACACGCCTCTTACCAAGTACGTACCGGGCGGAACCGGCTCTCCCCGGTTGTCCACCTGCTCCCACTCACCAACGAAATCCATCACTTCGTCCGGGCCCAGGGTTTGGCTGTCCAATGGCAGTTGGATTATCTTGGCGCACTTCCAATGCCATACCTGTTCGCCGTCGGGCGTGGACACGACAAAGTCGTGGGGTGGCCGACCGCCTGTCAAAAAGTCCACAGGCTCATCACTAACGTTTCGCAACGTCAGTTTCACCCTCACCGTCTCTCCGTAAGGAACCTGGCCGTCCACCTCCAGTGAGTAGTCGACCGCACGGAGAAACGCCTCGCCTGGAGGGTTCGCGTCGACAAGCGGCCATGGCTTGACCCCCGAACACCCGACATCGATCAAGGCGGCTCCACGGGGCACGCCCATCGACTCTATCGCCGCCTCCATGTCCTCACGCGCCCCGCGCCGCGGTTCCATGCCGATCCTGATCCGGTTCTTCGGCTCGTCGAGGTAGGTATACGTGATGCCCGGCACCTGCCAGATGACATCCCTCAACGTCCGATTCCACTCGGACAGATCGGCCATGCTGTATTCGAGGTCCGGCCGTTGAAGTGGCAGGCGCCATTCCCACGACGATGAAGCGCCCTCACCGGGGGACATAGACGCGCCGGCTCCCCCGGGCCGACTCCTCGGCACGATGACAATCTCAAGGGTTTTGGCACTCACTGACACCGGATCGAACGACCATTCGCGATGCACGCCGTCCGGTCCCTCCCGGTACGTATAGCCCGCCATCAGGCGCCACATGCCTCCGTCCAGGCTGTAGAACGCCGTCAGACTGGTCAAATCACCGTCCCAGGGCGGCTGGTCAGCCAGGGACGCTGGAGTAGGCGTGGTCCCCGGTTGTACAGGCGGAACGGGAGTGGAGGTGCCGGCAACGGCAGGTCGAGGTACCGCAGTGATCTCAATGAGCGACGCGGCAAACACAGAGACGGTGGTCCGCTCCGGCGTGAAATGAATTCTCTCCAGCGTAATACGGGCTCCACCGCCTTCTCGTACCTGGCCCACAGTCAGGACTTTGTCCAGCGCTCCCTCCGGCGGAAGTACGACGAAGAGCGCCTCGCTGTCCATGTTCGTTCTCGTTGGTCCCGATCCGCGTCCGGCCCGGGTGTAGGTGAATTGGAACCCCTTGACGCGATACCTTCCAGGCTGGAGACCCGCGCTCACGCTGGGTGACACCGTGGCGAAAACTATGAGGGTTTCACCGGGTCCCAGGGGGCCTGGCGTCCCTTCACCAATCTCAAGCTCCAGTGGGACCGATGTTTCGATTCGGGTGTCCAAGTGGGTGAGCGTCATCGCCGTAGGAAACTCGTTGAACTCCACGGGCTTGTCCCAGACTCTCTTGATTTCCAACGTGATGGTGACCGTCTCACCGGCCGCAATTGAGTCTTTGTCGGCTGTCCAATTTGTTTCGAAGATCCTGGGTGGCGGCCCGCCGCGAACCGTCTGCTCAGGGACCGGCTCGCCAACAGACGACTTCGCACTCGGCGTTACGCCAGGATGAGCGGTGGAAGTTGGCTGAAGCGTGGCAAACACCTTTTGAGCGCTGACCGGCGTCGCAGTCGGATCGGCGCCCGGCGCCCCCCGGTCGCACGCGACCACGGCCGCGGTCAGCGTCGCAGCCAGTACCAGCAGGAGTGGCCACCGGGGCATCCGGTCAACGGTCTTATGGCGATGGGTCGGCTTCAATTCAAGCCCAAAGATCCAACCACGAATTGATTTTGGATCTAACCATTAGACGTACGCGAACCAGTATTGGTTCCGACTACAGAATCCTCGGTCCAAAAACGTGAAGCGGATCTGTCTACGCCCTCGCCTTCGCCCGACGCCGACACTCCCGCACGAGCTGATGTCAGCGCGCCTATTGACATCATCCCCGGTCGAGGTTTGCGGGGAACATCATTGCCTCAACTCGCAAGCCTACCAAGCATGGGGGTCCAGACTCCGTCCTACCTGGTGCGGCAAGAGCCGGATGAATAGGAAACCGGCTATCCGAACGCGCTAGTGATAGGGTGGTTGGACATGATGAAGAGATAGATATACCGTCAGGCCACCGTATCCGGTGTCCTGGATGAGTAGTGGCTATAAGTGGGGGTGAGTGGCTATGAATGAGACGTTGTTGATAGTGATCCTGGTTGTCGCGATGTTGGCGGTCACTACGGTCTTGTCCTTTCTCGCCGTCCGAGCGGCAAGATGGTTAAGCCAGGGAACTTTTTTGCCAGTCGCGGTTTGCGGGGTGGTGGTCATCCTGGCGATGATAGTAGTGGTGGTCCTGTTTGGCGTGGCCGGTACGACCATAACCGAGTCTTATACAGAACCAGCTCCTATGACGGGTGACTCAAGGGCAACGCCCCTCCCCAGATCGCCCGGGCTCGAGGAAGGTGAAACTTGTTGGTCCGCAGAGGCAGCGGTTGATTCTCGCAGTGTCGTTAACCTCCGTCAGTGGCGCTACGTGCAACTTGTCGAATGGTGTGGGGACGGATCCCAAATCGTCGAAATCCTGAAAAATGAGAGGTCCTGGGACTCTCTTTCTCCGTTCTGGGATTTCGAGCGCTACCACGATGTTTCCGAGACGCAATGGGACGACCGGTACTTCGTCTTCAGTCAGGCAAAATTCAGATTCTGCGCTGTTCTGGAGTCCTTCTGCATTCTTGAAGACAACCCGTCATTGGACATGACGGCATACGCGAACGGGACGTTCAATGCCGAGTATCACTGGGATTGGATAGCCGGTGAAGACAGTACTCAAGTGCTGCGGACTTCCGTGTGGGGAGCTACGACGGCGGCATTGGCCGGTTTTCTGGGCGCCGCGCCGTTGGCGTTGTTACTGATCGCAGTCGGGTATGTGGCCACGCGGTCGAAAACGGAAGGCCTTCGCTCTTTGGGCGTCGGGTTGATGGCTGGCGGCATAATCCTCGCGGGAGTTTTGCCCGTGACAGCTTTGCTAATCGCGTAGAACCCTATCGTTCATTACGACTTCGACGAATCCAACCGGGCACAGTTATCAAACAGCAGCAACCAGCGTGCGCCGCGCCGATCATAGATTCAGTTGTCTGACGTTGGACTGCGTCGATCAGCCCTAGGCGCTCGCCCTGGCGCGCCGCCGTCGCCGACGGCGAGGCCGTCTCGTCCTCCCCCTGCGCGAATTGCCGTCCAGTGAGTCAGGCCGGGGTGGGAGAACATGGTCGTCAACGGCCTGGCGTATTTCCGGAGCGGTACGGGCGGCGCCGTTGACCGATCCGGGCGAGTTGGCATCGGGCGTGATGCCGGGCACGTCCAGCAGGTAACGCCCGGTGTGAGACTCGTCTACGGACGCCACGTATTCCGGCGTCCCCTCGGCCACCAGTTCGCCGCCGCCGTCTCCCGCCAGCGGACCGAGGTCGATGAGCCAGTCGGCGTTCTTGATCAGGTCGAGGTGGTGCTCGATCAGCACGACGGTGTTGCCGGCGTCCACGAGCCGGTGAAGCACGTCCATTAGCTTCGAGCAATCGTCGAACGAAAGCCCGGTCGTCGGCTCATCCAGGATGTAGAACGTGCTGCCGGTCGACCGCTTCGAGAGTTCGGAGGCCAACTTGATGCGCTGCGCCTCACCCCCGCTGAGCGTGGTTGCCGGTTGGCCCAACCGGATGTAGCCGAGGCCAACATCCACCAGCGTATTCAGCTTGTTGCGAATGCTGGGGATGTTCTCGAACAGGCGCGAGGCCTCCGAAACCGTCATGTTGAGAACGTCGGCGATCGACTTACCCCGGAACGTGATCTCCAGCGCCTCACGGTTGTAGCGTGCGCCGAGGCACACCTCGCACGGCACGGTCACGTCCGGAAGGAACTGCATCTCTATCTGGACGTACCCGGCGCCGGTGCACGACTCGCACCGTCCGCCCTTTACGTTGAAGGAGAAGCGGCCGGGCTTGTAGCCGCGCGCCCGGGCCTCCGGCATCGTGGCGAACAGCGTTCTTATGGGCGTGAATAGGCCGGTATACGTCGCCGGATTGCTGCGGGGCGTGCGGCCGATGGGCGACTGGTCGATGTTGATGACCTTGTCGATGTTCTCCAGCCCGGTGATCGCGTCGTGGTCGCCCGGCCGGTCCTTCGCCCTGTACAGCCGGTAGGCGAGCGTCTTGTAGAGGACCTCGTTGACGAGCGTGCTCTTGCCCGAGCCCGAAACGCCGGTGACGCAGACGAGCCTGCCGAGGGGCACGGAGATGGTCACGTCCTTCAGGTTGTTGGCGCGGGCGCCGTGGATCACGATCTCGCTGCCGGCGCCGTTCCGTCTTTCGGACGGGGTCGGTATCGAACGCCTGCCGCTCAGGTAAGCGCCGGTGATCGATTCCGGCGACTCGATGATGACGTCGATGGGGCCTTCCACCACCACGTGTCCGCCCCGCTCGCCCGCGCCCGGCCCGAGGTCCACGATGTGGTCCGATGCCCGCATCACCGCCTCGTCGTGCTCGACGATAAGCACTGTGTTTCCGACGTCCCGCAGGCTCTTCAGTGTGTCGATCAGGCGGTGGTTGTCCATGGGGTGCAGACCGACCGACGGCTCGTCGCATACGTACAGCACGCCCATCAACCCCGAGCCGATCTGCGTCGCCAGCCGGATCCGCTGGCCCTCGCCCCCGCTCAGAGTAGACGCAGCGCGGTCGAGGGTCAGGTAGTCGAGGCCCACGCGGGACAGGAATCCGAGCCTCGACTCGATCTCCTTGAATATCTGTGATGCGATTGCCGACTCCCGTGCCACCAGGGGTTCACTGGCGGCCGAGCCGTCCGGCCACTGCCCGCTGCGGCTCGCCTCCACCCAGTCGAGCGCCCGGTGCACGGACTGCCGCGTCACGTCCATGATGCTCATCCCGAGCACCGTGACGGCCAGCGCCTCCGGCTTGAGCCGGTCGCCCTCGCAGGTGACGCACGGACGCCTGGCCATGTACCGCGCGATGTCCTCCCGCACGTTGTCCGATTCCGTTTCCACGTGCCGCCGCTCGAGGCTGGGGATCACGCCCTCGTAGTTCGTCTCCCACTTGTAGACCCGACCCCGCTGGGTGGTGTGCGCCACCTCGATGCGCCTGCTTCCAGCCCCGTAGAGGACCACCTGCAGGGCCTTCCTGTCGAGTTCCGACACGGGAACGTCCATCGAAAAACCGTACGCGTCGGCGAGCGACGACAGGGTTGACGCCAGCCACGGGGAGTTGGCGCCCGACCTGGCCCACGGGACGATTGCGCCGCCTGCCAGGCTCACCGATTTGTCGGGGATCACCAGGTCCGGGTCAACCTCGAGTCGAAAACCGAGGCCGGTGCAGGTGGGACACGCACCGTACGGCGTGTTGAACGAGAAGTTGCGCGGCTCGAGCTCGGCGATCGAAATGTCGCAGTGGACGCAGGCGAACTGTTCCGAATAGACAACGTCCTCTCCGTCAACGATCGAGGCGACAACCGTGCCGCCCGACAGCTTAAGGGCCGCCTCGACGGACTCGGTCAACCGCACGGTCTCGATGTCCGGACGTATCACGAGGCGGTCTACCACGATCTCGATGTCGTGCCATTGCTGCTTGTTGAGCTTTATCTCCTCGGACAGGTCGCGGACCTCTCCGTCCACCCGCACCCGGACGAACCCTTCCCTCCGCGCGTTGTCCAGGATGCCGACGTGCTCGCCCTTCATATGCGTGACCATCGGAGCAAGCAGCAGGATGCGCGCGCCGTCGCTCAAGCGGGTAATGGCGTCGACGATTTGCTGGACCGACTGGCGCGACACGGGCCGCCCGCAGTTGTGGCAGTGCGGTCTGCCGGCCCGGGCGAAGAGCAGGCGGAGGTAGTCATAGACCTCGGTGACAGTGCCGACGGTCGAGCGCGGGTTGCGGGACACGCCCTTCTGGTCGATAGAGATGGCCGGACTAAGCCCGTCAATGTGGTCGACGTCCGGCTTGTCCATGCGGCCAAGAAACTGCCGCGCGTAAGCCGACAGCGACTCGACGTAACGGCGTTGCCCCTCGGCATAGATCGTGTCAAACGCCAGGCTGCTCTTGCCCGAGCCGGACACGCCGGTGATCACGACGAGCTTGTCGCGCGGAATCTCGACGTCGATGTTCTTGAGGTTGTGTTCGCGTGCGCCGCGAATGGAGATGTGAGACTCGGCCATCAGGCGTTCGTCGTGGTCAGAGATTTGTGGGCGGACGCTCGCGCCGAATGCGCGCGAGCGGGCCTTATGATTTGGCAGGTTCGGTCACTCAACCTGTGAGTGCAGGACCCGCCATGAAGTTTACCAACAGAGCGAGTTGTGGCTGAGCGCGGTGGCGAACATGCCAGCGTCAGCGACTGCCTGAGCCGGACCTCCGGCGTGGAGCGTTACCAACCGTCCCTTAAAATGACCACGCAATGCTCGCCAGGACGCTGAAAATAACCGCTCACACCCTGTTATTCGTCCTCGCGATCGCCGTCTTCTTTCTAGGACTGGGAATCGGACTCCAATTCAACCCGCTCTTGGGAACATTGCTTTGGGTGGCCGCCGGTGCCATAGCCGCGCTCAACGTGCTGTGGATGATTCGTTCGCGGGCTAACGCCGGACGGTAGACGATCGCCTGGAACGACCGGGGCGGCCGACGCTGCGACCTTAAGATTCTGCAGGTCGGCCGTGGGGTACCCGGTGGGGCGGGTCTGGCTTCGTCGCGATTCTCTTAAACGTCCAGTTGGCCGCGGCTCATCCCATTTCGTAGTTTCACGCAAGACACGAAAACCATCCCCCCATTCCCTTGCAATATAGAATTCAGGATGGGGCGAGACATGGCCAACTCGGACATATCGATCAGACTCGGAAACGATTCCGGCCAAGTATCTGCTGAGGCATTTGTCGACTCGATCAGGCACACGCTGACGATTTTGGGGTGCGTTGAGGCCGAGCTGACTATGCGCGGGTCGGGTTCGATCAGATGGATGCTGCAAGAGTTGAGCTACAGCAGCCCCGCCCAGGCCACGCTACGGGCGGAACACGAAAACACGGTCTCGGCGCAGGTCGTATCGGCGACCATGGAAGGGCTCGATGTTTTGAGCCGCGGTCAACGTCAGCCCCGGCACTTTTCCGAATCGGCGTTGCTGGCTGCCAGAAATCTGTCGAAAATCGCAGAAGCGGCAGGTTACCGGGTCAGCGTGGTTCACCAACGCCAGACGGTCGCGGTCGCGGGTCTGTCGGGAACGGCTGTCGCTGACACAACCGCCGAATATTTCCACTCGACCGGTTCTGTCGAAGGGAGACTCGAAACTGCGAGTGTGAGAAGTCGACCTTACCTCCGTGTCTATGATGCCGTTCATGACCGGGGTGTCATTTGCTACTTTTCCGACCCTCAAATGGATCAGGTCCGCAAAGGATTGGGGAAGCGGGTCATTGTGTCCGGAGATGTGAAATCGGACCGGCTGGGCAATCCCGAGTCGATAAGGGTGTCCAACATCGAAGTGGCGGACGATTCCCCCGCGCCGGCAACGCCGTCGGAACTCAGGGGTCTGTGGAGGGGAGAGACTGAAGGACAGACTGCAGAGCAATACCTTCGAGAGGTGCGTGGGGACTGTTGACGGTCGGCAAATTGGGGGGGAGGCGATACTGGGATTCCACGAACTGGATTCCGATAATCGCCGAAGATGAAGTGTCCCGGGCAGAGATCTGCCAGAACATTCTGAACGACATGGTCGCCGGCAAATTAACCGTGATCACGTCGGCATGGACCCTCGCTGAGGTCATCAGACGTCGCCGTTCGCCCGGCATCTCTGCCGACGACGACCAAATCATCACTGAATTCTTTCGCCAGCACGACAACCTGGTGGTCCACGATGTGACCCGCGCCATAGCAGAGAAGGCCAGGTCACTCTCCCGGGAACATGGGCTCAGGCCTGCTGACGCGGTCCACCTCGCAACGGCGCTATCTTCTGACTCTGACGTTTTCGAATCATGGGACCGCGATTTTCTTGCGCTACGCGGTCGTGTCACGATCGATATCCGAGAACCTACTTGGGAAGGCGCCATCCCATTGGACATCTCTTAGCAGGAAGCCTGTTCCAGGCCATTGCCCCACTGTTTCTCACGCCGGGAGTAGCCCGGCGGTCAACCGAAATTCCCCGTCCTCACCACTTCGCCGTCTCTTCGTGCTCGATCTTTGCCGGGTCTAGCCCCATCCCCATGCCGGGGGTCTCCGGCACCTTGATCATGCCGCCCTCGGGCCGGATAGGTGACGCCAGGAAATACTGGTGGACCTCGTTCCACTTGACCAGGTACTCCTGGTAAGGCGTGTGGATTGGTGACTGCGTGGCGGAGAAGTGGATGCCCGCGGGCGTCGAGTGGCCGTGCGGGATGGTGATGAGGTCGTGAACGGTGGCGTATGCCGCGATCTTCATCACCTCGGACAGCCCGCCGGCCCAGTAGATGTCCGGCTGCAGTACGTCCAGCGCGCCGGCGTCCACGAACCGCTTGAAGCCCCAGCGGGTGTACTCGTGCTCGGCGCCGGAGATCGGTATTGACGTCCGTTGCCTCAGCTCCCGGTACGTGTCGACGCGGTCCGGCATGGCGCACTCTTCCAGCCAGCGCGGCGAGAACTCCTCGATGCGCTCGGCCATCCGAACGGCGTAGGTCAGGTCCCAGCTCTGCCAGCAGTCCAGCATGATCTCGTCGTCATCTCCGAGCGTCTCTCGCAGCGTGCGGACGAGGTCAACGTTTCTGCGCATACCGTCCGGCCCGCTCATGGGCCCGTGCCGGAAGAACCATTTCTGCGCCGTGTAGCCCTGCGCCTGCGCGGAGAGGGCACGTTCTCGCACGAGACCGAGGTCCTGTACCGCGTACCCCAGCATGCTGGCGTAGGCTGGGACTTCATCCCGCGTCGGCCCGCCCAGCAGCCGGTGCACCGGCTGGCCCAACACGTGGCCCTTCAGGTCCCACAGCGCGCAATCGACCGCGCTGACAGCCATCATCGCCTCGCCCTGCCTGCCGTGGACCAGCAGTCGATGCATCTGGTCCCACAGAAGCTCCGTGGCGCAGGGGTCCTTGCCGGCGAGGATCGGCTTGAGTTGCCGGTCGATGATGAATGCGACCGCCTCCGGCATCGGACCGGCCGCGCCACTGGCGCCCTCGTCCGTCTCCACGTCGACGAACCAGGTGACGATTCCGTAGTGCCGGTCGTCAACCTGGTCCTCAAACATTTCCATCGCCGCCCACCGGTATTCGGGGTAGATATCGATGGGCCTTGCCAGCCGCTCCTCCCAGAACGGGCCGTCCGTCTCCATAGTGCCGGTCAGTTTGCGTAGGTGCAGGTTAGTTATTCTCATTGGGGTCCCGGATCGCAATATCAGTGGTAGTCAGCAACCCAATCCTAACGTTCAAACTGCCGGCAGGCGGTCCTATCGCTCGCCGTTGTGGTGCCCCACCTCCCCGCAGCCACCGGAACAAAGTCGCTGCCCAGATCGTCTGCATGTGTAGACTGAAACCGCCTGCTCAGGAGGCAACCTCCATGAACCGCCATCTCTTCCTGCTCTTCCTGGCCGTCCTGGTCCTCTTATTCACGATCGCCGCGTGCGGCGCTGGCAGCGACGAATCGGGCGAATTCGCTATGTCCGACCAGTACTACGCCGCCGAGCCGGACGGCGGGGAATTTGAACGGGCAGCCCGCGCGCCTTTGGCCAAAGTCGTGGACCCGGGGCAGCCAGGCCCTGCAGGTTCGCAGGGGCCGTCCGACGCCGACGCCATAGAGCGAAAGATCATCACCAACGTCGACATGAATGTCCGCGTCGACGACGTAAACAGGGCCATGGAGGAGGTCACCCAACTCGTCGAAACCAGCGGCGGCTTCGTCGTTTCGGTTACGCGCAACGAAGATGAGTTCGAGTCAAACGCCTTCATGTCATTCCGCGTCCCGTCGAACAACCTCGAAGTTACTCTCTCGCGGCTGCGTGACCTCTCAGAGCGGGTTGAACGTGAAAACAGGTCCTCGCAGGACGTGACCACCGAGTTTGTGGACGTTGAGGCCCGGCTCGAAAACCTGCGGGCCGCAGAGAAGCAACTAATGGTCCTCTTCGAGCGTTCCGGCAAGGTAAGCGACGTACTCGAAGTACAGCGGGAGCTGACCAACGTGCGCGGCCAGATAGAGAGCCTGCAGGGCCGGTTGAACTATCTCTCGCAAACGACAGCCACATCCCTCGTCAGCGTGTGGTTCCACCCGACCACAGACCCGGCGCCAATCTCCGACCCCGGTTGGAGCCCGTCGGAAACGGCGCGCGGCGCAACGCGAGGCCTCGCGTCATTCGGCAGATGGTTCGTCGACGTGGTCATCACCATCGCCATCTTCTCTCCGGTGTGGGTGCCGATCGTCCTGATAATCCTGGCCCTGGTGCTGTGGGACCAGCGCCGGCAACGAAAGAATGCCGAACAAGCCAAACTGGCTGCGGAGTCACAGCCCGCTACAGAACCGGATGACGGCAGGTCAACGTCCGACGGGGCGGCGGAACAAGAAAAACAGGAGTGATCACGCGATAATCGTCCTCGGATTGGGTCCGTGGTTCCTTAGACCCCAACCCAACCGACAAAACAAAATTGCGCCTGGAGTGGCAGGCCCCTCGCCGACTACGTCCACACCTGGCAATTGACACACGCGTGAACTCTGGGCAAATAATAAAGCCAAAATAATGTTCGAATCTTTAACAGGCAGACTCAACAGTGCCCTGGCGCGGCTCTCCGTCAAGGGGCGCCTCTCCAACAAGGACATAGACGCCGCGTTGCGCGACGTGCGCATGGCGCTGCTAGAAGCCGATGTCGACTTCCGGGTTACCCGGCAGTTCGTCAACAGGGTTAAAGAACGTGCGGACGGAGAGCGCGTGTTCTCCTCCCTGTCTCCCGGCCAGACCGTCATAAAGATCGTCCACGAGGAGCTGCGGGAGATCCTTGGTGGCGAGGCGGTGGGCCTGCAGCGCGCCGATTCTCCACCGTCCGTCATCATGCTCGTTGGGCTCCAGGGTTCGGGGAAGACCACCACCGCGGCCAAGCTGGCGCTCCGCCTCCGCAAAGACAACCAGCCGGCCATGCTCGCCGCCTGCGACCTCCAGCGGCCGGCAGCCATCGACCAACTCGTCCAACTTGGCCGGGAGTTGAACATCCCGGTCCACCATGAAGACCCGCTCGGAAACTCCCCGGTGAACGTGGCGACAAACGCCGTGAAAGCTGCCGACAAGGCCGGCATCCGCTGGCTCATCCTGGACACCGCGGGACGGCTGCACCTCGACGAGGGAATGATGGACCAACTGGTCCGGATGCGCGACAAGGTCCGGCCGGCCGAGACGCTCCTCGTCGTCGATGCGATGACCGGACAGGACGCGGTGCGCTCCGGCTCCGAGTTCAACGACCGCGTGGGCCTCACGGGACTGGTCCTGACCAAGATGGACGGCGACGCGCGAGGCGGCGCGGCGCTGTCGATGAAATCGGCCACCGGCCTCCCGATCAAGTTCGTCGGCACGGGCGAACGCGCCTCGGCGCTCGAGGACTACCACCCCGACCGCATGGCGTCGCGCATCCTGGGCATGGGCGACGTGCAGACCCTCGTCGAAAAGGCACAGGAACAGATCGACCTCGAAGATGCCGCGCGGCTTGAGCGCCGGATGCGCCGAAACCAGTTCGACATGAACGATCTTCTCCAACAGTTCCAGGCCCTTAAGAACATGGGCCCACTGGGCGACGTGCTCGGCATGATTCCCGGGATGCGGGCCATGCGGGGACGCATCAACCCCGCCGATCTGGATGAGCGGAAGATGGCACAGGTCGAGGCGATAATCCTGTCGATGACACCCGCAGAAAGGTCCAACCCGGCCATCATCAAGGGCTCCCACCGGAAACGCATCGCTCTCGGCAGCGGCACGACGCCGGCCCAGGTGAACCAGCTCCTCAACCAACACCGCCAAATGCAGAAGGTCATGAAGAAGTTGGCGAGCGGCGGAAACCCGCGCGCCCTCATGGGAATGTTCGGCAGGAGCTAGCCGCCCAACCTGTGACGGTTAGTATTGTGCCGCGAGCGCGTACACCAACACATGGAGACACCAATGATCTGCCAACTGCGCACATACACGATCAACAAGGGAATGATGGATAGTTGGCTCGAGGTGTTCCAGGCCGAATGCGTGCCCCACCTTGAGGAGGCCGGCATCAGCGTGCATTCCATGTGGGTCTCTGAAGACCGCACGCAGTTCATCTGGGTACGCTGCTTCCCCGACAAGTCCGAGATCGAACCCCGGGAGACGGCCTTCTACGGCACGGATTGGTGGAATGGGCGGGTCGATTACGTCCGCAGCCACATCGCGCGGCTCGACGTAACTCTCGTCGAACCGGCATAACCCGACCCCCGTCGTTCCTCAAAAAATACCCCGGCCAGCCCCGATCGACTTGCCGGACTTGATCCGGTACCAATGGTGGGGTGCGGACGTGGGTACGCTCGACATCTACAACTCCCTACCGGCCGGTCACATTTTTATGAGCGGTGCTGGCGGTGGCAACCGCCATGGGGGATTGGCAGGCGCGGGTTGACCGGGAGTTTCGCCTACGAAGGCAGGACGGCGCCCACAATCTCCGGGCGGCCGTTCAGGAAGTCGGCCGCGTCAGCCGCCCGCCTACCCGCCAGTTGGACCCGGCGCAACTCAAGCGCCCCATCGCCGGTGGCGACCGCCAGCCCGCCGCCGGAGCGAAATACCGTGCCGGGAGACCTTGTAGCCGGCACGCCCTCCCGTACCGAAGTGTCCAGTATCTTCAGCGTCCGCGAGTACCAGGTTGTAAACACCCCGGGCCAGGGATCGTAGGCCCGAACCATCCGCTCCACGTATCTTGCAGGCCGACGCCAGTCAACCTCGCCGTCGCCTCGCTTTATGAGCCTCGTCACACTCGCCATCGAGTCGTCTTGAGGTACCGGCGTCAGCCGACCCTCTGCAAGGTCGATCAAAACGTCCGGCAACATCCTGGCCCCAAGCGAAAACAGCCGCGCCATGAGCTCACCCATCCGTTCCGTGCCGTCGAGTCGCACCGGGCCGGAGGAGCGAAGAATCATGCCGGTATCCATGCCTTCATCCAGTTGCATGATTGTCACGCCGGTCTCCGGGACACCGTCCAGGATCGCCGTTTGCACAGGCGACGGGCCGCGGTATTTGGGCAGCAGGGAGGGGTGGATGTTTATGACGCCGAGGCGCGGAATATCAAGCGCCGCTGATGGCAGTATCCGGCCGTAAGCGGCCACCACGAACGCGTCGGCGCCGGTGTCAGCGAGGCGCCGCAGTACGTCTCGCGATCGCAAATCTCCTGGTGTCCGGACATCCAGGTCCCTCTCCATAGCCCAGGCCTTCACGGCCGTCGGAGTCAACCTGCTACCCCGGCCGGCGGGCCGGTCCGGGCGCGTGTAAACGGAGGCGATTTCGGACCCCGCGGCTTTCAAAACCGACAGGCTTTCGACGGCCTCCGGAGGGGAACCAAAGAACACGATTGTCAACGCCATGTCTGCCTCGAACAGCGCGAAATTGTCTGCGCGAAAATCCGCCGGGCGCTGGGAAACAGCCCGGCCGAACATGGCCGAACGCGTGTTTGATTAAACTGGATAGTGAATCGGTTCACAAAGATTTCACGTCTCAAGGCGCGAATCAGGCCCGAATTCAGACCGTGCGGTCTTGCGTTTCCCAGACCGCGCCGTGTTAACTTCTAGGCGGGCAAAACACTGCGGCGACGAACCGCCCGACGCCGTTCCTCATAGCCCGAATCCCCTATCCAAAGGTATATCTTTTTTCGCCTGCCGCGGCAGGCGCCGGGCCAGCTTGTGCCCAAGAGGTATTGCACTGAGTAACGACTCAGCCAACAAAATTTGGCAGGCTGCCCTGGGTCAGCTTGAGCTGGAGATACCAAGACCGAACTTTGAGACCTGGCTCAAAGACACTTCCGCGAAGTCCCTGGACGGCGACACGCTCGTAGTGACGACTCCCAGTGCCTTTGCCGCCGAAGCGTTGGAACAGCGGTTATCCGCCATTATCTCTCGCGTGGTCGAGCGCGTGGCCGAAAGGTCACTCAACGTCGAATTCGCGGTCACCGGGGAACCTCACGCCGGGACCCTACCGGAACCCGGATCAAGCCGGCCCCCCGCCCGGTCGGAGGGGACTGGTCTTCGGCCCGGCCTCACGTTCGACACCTTTGTCGTCGGCGATTCCAACAAGCTCGCCCACGCGGCCGCGGCCAGGGTTGCCGAATCTCCTGGCCAGGTCTACAACCCGCTCTACATCTACTCGCAAGTAGGCCTCGGTAAGACCCACCTGCTGCATGCCATCGGCCACACTCTGGTGGAAAAAGGCCTTGAGATCATCTACGTCAGCAGCGAGCGGTTCACGAACGATTACATCAAGGCCATTCGGGCAGGCGCCGCAGACCAGTTCCGCGAGCGTTACCGCAGCGCCGACGCCCTCCTGATTGACGACATCCAGTTCATCGCCTCCAAAGAACAGACGCAGGAGGGGTTCTTCCACACCTTCAACGAACTACACATGAGCGGTCGGCAAGTGGTCGTCACGGGAGATGAGCCGGCCAGGAAGTCGCTGCTGGAGGAACGTATTCAGTCACGCCTCGAAGGCGGCCTGGTCGTCGATGTCCAGCCTCCGGATCTCGAGACCCGCATTGCCATCCTCGAGAGCAAGTCCTCCGCACTGCGCACCGACATACCGGTCATGGTCCTGGAACTCCTTGCACGGCGATCCTTAACCAACGTCCGGGAGCTCGAAGGCAGCCTGAACCGCGTAGTCGCATATTCCCAGCTAGTCGATAGCCCTATCGATCCTGAGCTCGCTACCAGGGCGCTGAGCAACCTCGTCGATTCCGAAAGAACCCATTCCGCCAGTCCCCAGGAAGTGATTCGAGCCGTTGCCGAGCGCACCGGCGTCGACATCGAGACGATCATGGGACGCCGTCGCGACAAGCGCACGTCACACGCGCGCCACATGGCGATGTATCTCCTCCGCGAGGAGAGTCACCTGCCTTCCACCCGCGTCGGCGAAATCATGGGCGGAAAGGACCACTCCTCGGTTCTCTACGCGCAGCGTAGATTCTCTCAGCAGCTCGATGACGACCCTTCCTTACGTCACCTGGTCGCCGCGATGCGCATGTCCTTATCGGGCGGCCCCGACTCTTAGCCCACTGCCAAAATCGTCTTTCATTCCCCACCAGGTGTGTGGAAAAATCGGCTTTTCCTGTGGGAAACCAAAGCCGATTGTGGAAAACTATCCTCTTGCGTCCGTCCTTGAGCGCCTAATTCCACAGAACTGCCCAAGCTGCTCACATCTGTCACCAAATCAACCACAACTTTCCACTTCAATTCCACATCCACGGCAATCTCCGGTCCACTACGGATTCCACTTTCCCACCACCCTTATTACTGTTAATGAATAGCGACCTATCACCTGTTGGTTCCTCACATGATCGACTCCATAACAATAGAAGTAGACGGTGGAAATGGTGGAAACGGGATCGTCGCCTTCACGAGGGAGGCCATGAATCCAAAGGGAGGACCTGCAGGAGGCAGCGGTGGGGATGGAGGAGCAGTGCTCCTGATCGCCGATGAGTCGGAGAACACACTCCTGAAGTTTCGCAGGCAACGCGTGTTCCGGGCTGAGAATGGTGGAAGAGGCGGAGCGAACAAGCGCCACGGAGCCACGGGGAAGAACATGGTGGTGTCGGTTCCCGTCGGTACGGAGGTCTGGGATGCAAAGGATGATGAGTTACTGGGTGACCTGTCGGCACATGGCGCGAGCGTAGTTGTCGCCGAGGCTGGGAGAGGGGGAGCAGGCAACGTCCGATTTGTGTCGTCGGTCAACCAGCACCCGTTGCTGGCGGAGGCGGGCGAGATTGGAACGCAACGTCGACTGCGTCTTGAACTGAAGTTGCTGGCAGATGTGGGGCTGGTCGGTATGCCGAACGCGGGAAAGTCCAGCATCCTGGCGGCAATTTCAGCAGCGAGGCCAAAGATCGCCGATTACCCCTTCACGACCGTCGAGCCGGTGCTGGGAGTGGTCGAGAGAGGTCTGGAGACTATGGTGGTGGTGGACATCCCGGGCCTTATTGAAGGGGCTCACCAGGGAGCGGGTCTGGGCGATGAATTCCTGAAACACGCTGAGAGGACCGAATTGCTGGTCCACGTGGTCGACGGATCAGAAGAAGGGCTGGGGCGCCGTTTGGATACCATCGACCGGGAACTGGGGGCATACGGGTCGAAGCTGCAGGCCACACCCAGGGTGGTGGCCGTCAACAAGATGGACGTCGTGGAGGACCAGGGCAGGTTAGAGCAGGTTAAGGATGAGATTGGAAAGGCGGTGACCGCCGACCAGGATGTCCACTTCGTATCAGCGGCCACCCATGAAGGCCTTGGCCGACTCACCGCCGATTTGCAGGCGCGGCTTGCCAGGATCAGGGACGCCGGGCCCGTGCCATTGTCGGAAGAGACGTCGTTGCCGGTGTTCAGACCGGAACCTGCAGACGCCCGGCGGTCGGTGATCAAGGAGTCGGATGGGGCCTTCCGCATCACTCACCCGCGCGTGGTGCGCCTGGCGCACGGCTCTGACCTCGACGATTGGGAAGCTCGCGTGCAGTTCCACGCCGTGCTGGACCGCCTCGGTGTGTCGGGCGCCCTGGCGCAACTGTGCGTGACCAGCGGAGACACCGTATTGGTGGGTGACTGGGACTTCGAATGGGTATGATCCCGAGTCGGCCGCGGGGGTGTCGGCGATGAATGACCCGATTCCTGCCAGAAAGATTGGTGTGCTGGGTGGGACCTTCGACCCGATCCACAACGGCCACCTTGCGATTGGCAGATTCGCCCTGAGGGCGGCGGGCCTGGACGAGGTCGTATTCGTCCCCGCCGGCAGACCGTGGATGAAGCAGACTCAGCCGGGGGCGTCACCCGAAGACCGTCTGGAAATGGTGCGCCTGGCCCTGGAAGGACAACGCGGCCTGACATATACCGACGTCGACGTGAACCGCCCCGGCGATACGTATACGGTGGATACGCTGTCCGATCTGGGATCCCGGTACGGCACCAATACGGACTTCTATCTGATAGTGGGCGCCGATACGGCCAGGGGGATGGACCGCTGGAAGAAAGCCGAACTCCTGCCTTCCATGTGTACAGTTGTCGTCATTGGCCGGCCGGGCTCCCCTGATCCGGCCAAACTGGCGCGTGGACACCCGGCGCGTGGTGCGATGTTCCTCAGGGGCCCCATGTGGGAGGTCAGCGCCTCGGCCATCAGGGACAGCCTCAATAGCGGCCGACTCCCGACAGGGCAGACACCGCAGGCCGTGACTCGTTACATGGACGAAAGGGGCCTGTACGGCCTGTCTCGAAAGGCGAGGACATGACGAAGAGGGCCACAGCGGCACAAAATGCCGAACGATTGCTGGAACGCGCGCTGGAACTCGGCGCACTGGAACTCGGGGAATTCACGCTCTCGTCGGGCCAGAAGAGCAAGTACTACTTCGACGGGCGTCTGCTGTCCCTTGACCCAGAGGGATCGGACCTGATCGCCTCGCTGTTCCTGGAAGAGATCTCAGAAGCGCGGGCCGAGGCCGCAGGCGGTCCGACCGTAGCAGCGGTGCCTATCGCCGGCGCGATCGCTCTGAAGAGCGGACTTGAAGACACCCCGGTGAGGGGTTTCTTCGTGCGTCCGGAAGTTAAGAGCCACGGCGGGCGAAAGCAGGTGGAAGGGCCGGTAGAGCCGGGGACGAGGGTGGCTGTCTTCGATGACGCCATCTCGACGGGAGGCAGTCTCCTGCCGGCGATCGACGCTGTCGAGGCCTTCGGCTGCCAGGTGGCGCTCGTATTGTGCGTCCTGGACCGCAAGCAGGGCGGCAGTGACGAAATACGGCGACGCGGCCTGCCCTTCTACGCCATTCTCGAGGCGGACCAGGACGGCAACATCCGGCAAGTCGCAGACGCCGGATAACCGGGTCTAAACGTCGTAACTCAAAATAATGACTCTCGACCTTGCCGCCGATTGGACTCTGCCGGAAGATCCACCGGAGGCGGAAGCTCAACGGCTGACGACAGCGAGAAAAAGGGTGCTCAGACCAGTGCGGGTCAGACCTAAAGGCAAAAACTATCGAATGAGTGTGCCATTGGAAGTAATCTCCACAGGGGAACGACTAATGTTGGAAGTGTCGGCGGGCTCTCGAGTCGAAGCTCTGTTGGTTACGCGGCAGGACAGGGTACTTCGGCATTGGCACAGGCACCCGTCGGAGCACCGAAACCCCGATGGAATCACAATTACCTACGATCAACCACACAAACATTTCCCTACGGAGAAGTGCAACTTTACCGGCCGCCAACACCGCGGCCAGCCAACCTACGCGTATCCCACCTCAGATATCGACCCTGACGGAGACCCGAGTGAGATAGCGATGGCATTTGCGGCAGAATGCAACGTCGATCTTTCACGTCTGGCGCTGCAAGGCCGAATGCGAAAGTAAAAGGAGGCGACACGTGATAGTTGACGAAACCCAGATGACAGAGGATTTGTCACGACTGGTGTGCGACACAACCATTGCCGCTCGGCGGGGCGACGCTTTCGAAGTCCAAATGCCCTTCTACGATGGACTGGGTGAACCCCTCGTAATTGTTGTTAGATCGGACGGTGAGTCGATACGCATCGATGACGACGGCGCTTTGTTTCTCTCGATAGGTCGGCTCGCACCATTGACCGAATCGGATGAGAATTACCTCGACAGGTTCGTCGCGGGGTTCCTGAAATCCGCTGAAATCGAGTGGGACGAGGATGACCAGACTGCAGGGTTGGGCACCGACGAAACTAATCTGGCATCCGACATTTGGCACTTTGGGTCATCGATTTTCTCATGTTCGGCGGCCTTGGCACCAACGCTCGAACTCAGCAGACGACGTAGTCCTGGCAGCCTGACTGGCGCGAGACTCGCGACACGTGTGAAACGAGACCTTAAGGACAATCCCGACATACCCGATTTTGCGCTCAACCACATGCGGAGTCGATATCCCATCCGAGGGGCGTCGGCTGACTGGTTCGTGGACATCTACTACGATCGCGGAGGGTTAGGGAATGTCCTTGCGGGAGGCGCTGCCATGATTGCAGTGGATCTAGGGGTGAAAAACCCATTGGAACAAGCAGGCCGGGCGATGACGAAAGCCTTGGACATTAAGCGCGCTCAAAACGATCACGTGATACGGCTCATTCACGGACGTAAGGCGAAGGTGCCACAGCATGCCACTACCGTAGACCCCGGCGTACTCAGTGATGCTAAGTGCCTAATCGCCACGCACGCCGACGGTGTCTACGACGCATTTGACTATGACAAGGATGAAGCTAGGCAAGAATTCGGCGATCTATTGAAGACTGAACTAATGACGATTCGCCGACAAAGGGAGCTCGCCGTTTAGCCGCATCCGGACGCCGGATAACCAGGTCTAAACGTCGAGGTTCTTCACTTCTAGGGCGTGGGTGCGGATGAAATCGCGCCGCGGCGCCACCTCGTCACCCATCAGCGTGCGGAAGATGTCGTCCGCGGCCATGGCGTCCTCGGCGGTGACGCGAAGCATTACCCGTTCTTGGGGGTCCATCGTCGTCTCCCACAGTTGATCGGGGTTCATCTCGCCGAGACCCTTGTAGCGCTGGACGTTGACGCCTGACCGGTCGGCGGTCTCCTCCAGGCGGGCGACGAGTTCCGACCACGGCACGTCTTCTGCTACTGTCTTGTCCTTGCGGGTGATGGTCACTGCCCCGGCGTCGACTATGCCCTGGACCTCTTTGTACAGACGCCTTGCCCTCTTCATGGACGGATGTTCGTTCACCTGACTGGTGAGCGTGTAGCCGTCGATCTCGTACGTACGGTCTTCCGACGCCGCCGCGACCGCCGGATGGTCGGCGGATTCGTCGAACAGGACAGGCTGGGCCGGGACTTCCGGCCGGAAGTCGAGTTGTTCGAAATGGGGGTCCTTGACGAGTCGTTCCAGGACGTCGCCGGGTATGTCCAGCGCTGAGGCGGCATCCAGTGCGTCCTGGTAGTTGCGAAGTGGGGCAAGCACTTTGCCGATGCGCGCGCCGGACTGCGAGAAGCCGTCTCCGGATGCGGCGGCAATGCGCATGTCCCCGTAGACCCGCCCGGCCAACCAGCGGTCCAGTTCCTCTTCCGAGTAGAGCCATTTGGCCGAGCGCCCTCGCGAGACCCTGAACAGGGGCGGCTGCGCGATGTACAGGCAGCCGTCACCGATGAGTTGCGGCATGTTCCTGAAGAAGAAAGTGAGCAATAGCGTGCGGATGTGAGCGCCGTCCACGTCGGCGTCGGTCATGATGATGACGCGGTGGTACCGCAGCCTGTCCGCGTTGTAGTCCTCCCCGAGTCCGGCCCCGAGGGCCGTGATGAGCGCAACGATCTCGTCGTGGGCGAGCATCCTTTCTGGACGCGCCTTTTCGACGTTCAGGATCTTGCCCTTTAGCGGCAAAATAGCCTGGAACTGCCGGTCCCGCCCCTGCTTCGCCGAACCGCCGGCCGATTCGCCCTCCACTATGTACAACTCGCTCTTGCGGGGATCCTTTTCGGAACAGTCGGCGAGCTTCCCGGGCAACGAACCGCCTTCCATCGCGTTCTTGCGGATTACCAGGTCTCGCGCCTTCTTTGCGGCCGCCCGCGCCCGTGCCGCGGTGGTTGCCTTCTCGATGATCTTGCGGGCTTCGTTGGGGTTGTCCTCAAGGTATTCGGAGATATGGCGCCCGACGATCGTCTCAACGGCGCCCTTGACCTCGGGGTTGCCGAGCCGGCCCTTTGTCTGGCCTTCGAACTGGGGCTCCTTGACCTTCACACTGATGACGGACATCAGGCCTTCCCGGACGTCTTCGCCCGAGAGGCTTTGAATCTCGTCCCTGAACGCGCCCTGCTTCCGGCCGATGTCGTTAACCACCCTGGTGAGTGCGGCGCGGAACCCGGTGACGTGCGAGCCGCCGTCGCCCGTGCGAATGCAGTTTGCGAATGAAAGGCAGTTTTCGATGAACGAGGCGTTGTACTGGAGGGCAACCTCGACCACCACGTCGTCCTGCACGCCCTTGGCCATGATGACGTTGTCATGGACCGGGTTTCGGCGCCGGTTGAGTGAACGCACGAAGCTCTCGACGCCCCCGTCGAAGAAGTAAGTGACGTCGTTGAAGGGCCAGAGCTCCTCTTCGTGCCAGAGCGAGCGGAGATGTATGGCAAGGCCGCGGTTCAGATAGGCCATTTCCCGGAACCGGTTGGCAATCTGGTCCCAGTCGTAGGTGATTTCCTCGAACACCGTCGTGTCCGGCATCCACGAAACCGTCGTTCCGGTCCCACGCGGGTCTTCCGCAGTCCGCGCCCGTGCCTCCAGGTCGCCCTGTGGCAGGCCCTGCCGGTATTCCTGGCGGTAAACATGGCCGTCGCGTCGCACCTCGACGACCAGCCGCTCGGACAGCGCGTTGACCACGGACGCGCCGACGCCGTGTAGTCCCCCGGACACCTGGTAAGACTTGCCGCCGAACTTGCCGCCGGCGTGCAGTGTCGTCATCACTGTCTCGACCGCCGACTTGCCGGTGGTAGCGTGGCTGTCGACCGGAATACCCCGGCCGTTGTCGGTGACCGATACAGAGCCATCGGCATTGATGATTACGTCAATCCGCGACGCGTACCCGGCCATCGCCTCGTCGACGCCGTTGTCGACGATCTCCCGGATGAGGTGAAACACACCATCGGGGCCGGTGGTGCCGATGTACATCCCGGGCCTCTTGCGGACCGCTTCAAGTCCTTCGAGAACGGTGATGTCGCTGGCGCTGTAGTCCGCGCCCGGAATTTCTTTTGCTGTGGCCATGTGTCTCTTTCGGGGATGTCGGGAGAGCAGCGCGCTCCGGGCGTCAGGCGATAGTGTGAGGGTTGCCGCAGAGGTCGGACGGGTGCGCAGGGAATGTCGCCCGACAGGTCTTCATTATACCCTAATACACGCGCGCACGCGCGAATGCCCCTGCATCCAAGGATCACCACACCTCACACTAGCAATTTGCCAACTTACCGGCAATTTGAAATTGCTACGCGAATGCGCACATTTGGGTTGACCAGGCGCGCGCCTCGGATTTCCCAGGCAATTGGACGGCGATTACAGTCCCAAAGGCCTCACGCCCTGCGCGCTGCATGGCTATAATCGCCGGGCCTGCACGCATAAAGGCATTTCCCGCAAAACGGCGGTCCCGACCGACGCCGCCAAGCGAAAGGGTAGCGATGTGGATATCGATACAGACACGCTGAAACTCATGCTGAGACGAATGTGGACCATCAGGCACTTCGAGGTGAAGGTCATCGAGGTCCACTCTGCCGGTGAGTTCACAGGCGGCGCGCACCCGTATATCGGCGAAGAGGCCGTGGCCGTGGGCGTATGCGCCGCCCTGAAAGACACCGACTACATTGCCGGCAACCACCGCTCCCACGGCCACCCACTGGCCAAAGGCGGCGACGTAAACCGGGCCATGGCCGAACTCTACGGACGAGTCGACGGCTACTGCAAAGGCAAGGGCGGTTCGATGCACCTCGCCGACTTCTCGATCGGCATCCTTGGGGAATCCGGAATCGTCGGATCGTCCGTGCCCGTGGCCACCGGAGCGGCCCTCGCCGCGAAGATCCGGGGCGAAGACTTCGTGTCGGCGGTCTTCTTCGGCGACGGGGCATCCAACCAGGGCGCGTGCCACGAGTCGATGAACATGGCGTCTATCTGGAACCTGCCGGTCATTTTCGTTTGCGAGAACAATCAGTACGCCGTCACGACCTCCTACAAGGATTCGGTGGCGGTTGAACACGTTGCCGACCGCGCGGAGGCCTACAACATGCCGGGCGTGCACGTAGATGGCCAGGACGTTATCGCCATGTACGAGGCGACGACCGAGGCTGTCAGAAGAGCCCGCGCCGGTGAGGGCCCGACCCTCATCGAAGGTCTGACCTACCGGTTCGACGAGCACTCGCTGGGCCTGGGCAGGGTCCGCCGGGGCGCGTACCGGGAAGAGGAAGAGATCGACCAGTGGAAGGAGCGCGACCCCATTGTCCTGTTTACCGATCAGGTCGTGAGTTCGGGCGCCATAAGCCAGGAAGAATGCGACGCTATATCGGACGAAGAGCGGCTGAAGTGCGATGCGGCGGTCGAGTTCGCTCGAAATAGCCCGTACCCTGAGCCGGAGGACCTTTTCGAAGACATGTGGGCGAACCCCATTCCCGCGCCCTGACGAAACAGTCCGGGAACACACTGCGAAACAACACAGCAATCATCGGCATTGACGGGGGACGGTTAATTGGCACAAGCGATATACGGAGAGGCGATCAATCAGGCCATCACGGAAGAGATGCGCCGGGATGAGTCCGTGTTCATCATGGGCGAGGACATCCGGCGGTCGGTCTACGGGGCGACGGCGAACCTGCACAACGAATTCGGAGACGCCCGCGTCATCGACACGCCCCTGTCGGAGAACGGGTTCTTCGGCGCGGCCGTCGGGGCATCCCTGGTGGGCATGCGGCCCATAGTTGAGACCCTTTCCAGTTTCATGTGGGTCGGCATGGACCAGTTGATCAGCCAGGCCGCCAAGATGCGCTACATGTTCGGAGGACAGGCGAAACTGCCGGTCGTCTACCGGGCGTCGATGTTCTACGGCGGAGGCTCGGCGGCCCACCACTCCGACCGGTCGTACCCGATGTTCATGAACATGCCGGGCCTGAAGATCCTCGTGCCGTCAACCCCGGCCGACGTTAAGGGCCTGCTCAAGACGGCGATTCGCGATGACGATCCCTGCATCGTCTTCGAGGACGGGACCCTGGCCGGCGCCAGGGGTGAGTTGCCGGATGGAGATCACCTGATCGAATTCGGCAAGGCGAACATCGTGCGGGAAGGCAGCGACTGCACCGTCGTGGGGATCGCAGGAGCGGTTCCGATAGCGGTCGCCGCCGCGGACGAACTGGCGGCGGAGGGCATCTCCGTCGAGGTGATCGACCCGCGGACCATGGTCCCCTTCGACAAGCAGGCCATCCTCGATTCCGTCGAGAAGACCGGGCGGCTCGTCTGCGTTGATCCGGCCCACAAGGTGTGCAGTGCCGCCAGCGAGATCGCCTCGATTGTGGCGCAGGAAGCGTTCTGGTCGCTCCAGGCGCCTATCATGAAGGTTGCGTCAGAGCAGGTACACATCCCCTACACGCCTGCGCTGGAGCGCTTCGTCTACCCGAACAAGGACAAGGTGGTCGCGGCGGTCCGCGAGACCCTGGAGGGATAGCCGGGCACGGACTGATCTGGCATGAGGGCGGCGTCCAGCCGCCCTCTTTTCGTCTGGGGCATGGTGGAGAATTTGCACGCAGACTCTGAATGTCGGTGGGCGCGGGCGCGGCTGCGTGTCATGTATGGGCAGTCAAGTACCATTGCGCAGCCTGTGATGTTACTTTCAGACGGTTGAGTATCATTCATGACGCCCGGAAGAGTAGAAGCAATAGAATCGCCAGAGCTCACTTCCTGAACGGGTAGGAGAGCACAGGTAAACCAGACGCGAGGTAAACGGATATGCCGACGGATGTTCTCCTACCCCAATGGGGCATGGGTATGAACGAGGGCCAGGTGGTCAAATGGCTCAAGAAAGAGGGTGACCCGGTGGCGAAGGGCGACGCCCTGGTCGAGATCGAGTCGGCCAAGGTGAACGCCGAAGTCGAGGCAACCGCCGACGGCACGCTGGGCAAAATCCTGGTGCCCGAGGGCACGGACGTTCCGGTGGGTACGCGGCTCGGACTGTTGCTTGCTGAAGGAGAAGACCCCTCGGTCCTCGACTCCTTCGAGCCGTACTCCGCGCCGGCAGCCCCCAAACCACCCGCACCCGTCCGCCGCGCGCCGGCGGCAAGGCCCGCGGGGCGCGGCGCCGGCAAACGCCAGGTGGTTACGCCGCGCGCCCGTCGACTGGCATCCGAATTGGGCGTCGATCTCGATACCGTCGAAGGGACCGGCCCGAGCGGACGGGTGACGGAGGACGATGTCCGCCGAACGGCAGAAGAGGGCCCGGCGCCCGCGGCCGATTCGGACATCCCCGTGAGGGAGGTAATCCCGCTTACCGGACTGCGCGGGGCCATCGCCAAGCGCATGACCGAGAGTTCCCGGGCGCCGGCCGTCACGCTGAACACGCACGTCGACGTGACCGCGGCTGTCGCCCTGCAGCGCCAACTCGTCCGGGACTGGCGCCGTCATCGGCTCCGGCCGCAATACCAGGACCTCATTCTTGCCGCCACCGTGAAGGCGCTGGAGGACACGCCCCAGGCCAACGCTCACATAGTTGGGGACGAGGTGAGAATCCTGGACGAGATCAACCTCGGAGTGGCTGTGGCTGTTCCGGACGGGCTGATTGTGCCGGTAATCCGGAACGCGGGAGGAAAGTCGATCGTCGAGCTCGCACAGGCTATCCGGGAACTGGTGCGGATGTCACGAAACCAGTCTCTGGGTATAGAGCAGATGACCGGCAGCACCTTCACGATCACGAACCTGGCCTCCTACGACGTCGATCAGTTCAACCCGATTATCAACCCGCCCGAGGTCGGCATCCTGGGAGTGGGCCGGATAGAGGTCAGGCCGGCTTTCGTAGACGGCGAAGTCGTGGCGCGTTCCATCGGCCACCTGTGCCTCACATTCGACCACCGTGCGTGGGACGGAGCGCCTGCGGCCGAGTTCCTGCGCAAGGTTGCGGGCAACTTGAGCGACCCCGAATGGATGGCTGGCTGACGGTCGCCTTGACTGGACCTCCCAGATCCGGCGGCACAACGAACGTACGAGCATGAGCACCGTCGGAATCATCGCCAATCCCGCTGCCGGCAAGGACATCCGTCGACTGGTGGCCCAGGGACGCGTCGTGTCCAACCAGGAGAAGTCGAATACGCTCAGGCGCGTTTTCGCCGGACTGGTGTCGATGGGCGTTGAACGCGTGCTGGTGATGCCCGACCTGTCCGGCCTCAGCCGCGCAGCGGTGGCCGAAAACAGGGACCGCATAGCGATCGAATACGTGGACATGCGCCCTGCCGATTCGCAGGCCGACTCGACACGGGCGGCAAAAGCCATTTCGGACGCCGGCGCCGGGTGCATCGTCACATTGGGAGGCGACGGCACGAACCGCGTCGTGGCACGCGGCTGCGGCGACACTCCGATCGCGCCTATCTCCACCGGCACCAACAACGTGTTTCCGCAAATGGTCGAAGGCACGTTGGCCGGAATTGCCGCAGGCGCCATCGCGTGCGGAGCGGTGCCCACCGGTCTCGCGACCAGGCGAAGCAAGAGGCTCGACGTGCTGATCGATGGCGACCTTGCGGACATAGCGCTCGTGGACGCCGCGGTCACAACGCAGGCCTTCGTTGGCGCGCGGGCGGTCTGGGACGCCGCCTCGCTGGTGGAGATGTTCCTGACGAGGGCGGAACCGGCCAGCATCGGCCTGTCGTCCATCGGTTCACGCGTGCGGGCCATCGGCATCGACGATCCGGAGGGCCTCTATCTTCGACTTCGGGGGGACGCGTCACCCAGCGCCACCACGGTACGCGCCCCGGTGGGTCCGGGCATGATCCTGGACATTGAAATCGCGGAAGCGAAAACGCTTGCGCCTGGGGAGAGGCGCCGTATTGGGCAGGAACGGGGCACGATCGCGCTGGACGGAGAACGGGAAGTGGAATTGCTGCCGGGCCACGTCGTCGAGATCGGACTAAACCCCGATGGCCCGCGGGTGGTCGACATTGTCGGCACACTCGGACTGCTCGCCGGCCGCAACAACGCCCGGTCCAGTCCGGCCTGAATTGCGATAGCCCTCCACCGGGCTCGCCTTGCATGCCCGGCCCTATGAGCGCACTCCGGCAAGTACGGCCGCCACCCGCTGTGTATGATGACGGGGCTATGAGTAACTCCCCGCAAACTACGAATCACAACTACTCCGACGAAGACCAGGCCGGCATGAATTCGTGCGACACGATGGTCGCCCTGCCAGGCGCAACGGCCAACGGCCAGACCATCTTCGCCAAGAACAGCGACCGCCCCGCAGGCGAGTGCCAGCCGCTGGTCATGCGACCGACGAAGAGGCACGCGTCCGGTTCAGTCGCCAACTGCCAATTCGTCGACGTGGAACAGGCCCAAGTCACGTACCGCCACGTCGGTTCCCGGCCGTGGTGGTGCTACGGGTACGAGCACGGCTTCAACGGTCATCAGGTTGTGATCGGCAACGAATCGCTGCCCTCGCGGCTTGGCCACGCATCCGATGCCCGGCTCATCGGCATGGAGGTGCTCAGGCTGGCCCTCGAAAGGGCACGCACCGCCGGGGAGGCTGTGGAAGTCATCACCGGGCTGGTCAGCCGCTACGGGCAGGGCAAATTCGACAACCCCGGAGGCGTCCGGACCTACGACAACATCTACCTCGTCGCCGACCCGACCGAGGCGTTCGTTGTCGAGGCTGTGTCCTTCGAGTGGGCAGTGAAACGCGTTGATGGGTTCGGTTCAATCTCAAACGTCGGAATGCTCGGCAATGACGCCGACCGTGTATCCGATTCGGCGCCCCGGTTTGCCGAAAGCATGGGGCTCTGGGACTCGGCCGGCGGCTCGCCGTTCACGTTTACCGGCGCGTTCGCTGACAACGACGGAGCGGCCAGCGGCATCGCCCGACAGTGCCGCTCTGAGACGTTGCTCGGCCAGCGGAACGGCGGCATAGACGTCCGAACGATGATGTCGGTCATCTCCGACCACTCGTCGGGAGAAAACCCTGATGAGCCGTTCGTGGAGGACGTAGACGGCGAGGTGTCGCTGTGCGTCCACCGCGGCGGCCCCGGGCCTGCCTCCACCGCGGCGAGCGTGGTCGCCGACCTGTGCGCCGACGGATCTCGGCTGCCCGTCTACTGGTGCGGCATGTACTCGCCCTGCATGACGCTGTTCCAGCCCATATTCATCGACGGCCAGCTCCCGGGCGTGCTGGGAATCGGAGGAGAACAGCCGGGCCCCGACAGCCCGTGGTGGCTGTTTCACCGGTTAACGAACGACGGGCTCCGGGCTGGGCCGGAGCGAAGGGCTGAGATCCGAGCGGCCTGGCAGCCCCTGCAGCAAGAACTGTTGGACTCGGCGTACGACATCGCCACGCGCGCAGCCGGACTGAAGGCCAACGGTGAAGCGGCGAAGGCGTCCATAATGCTTGGTTCATACATGGCCGAGAACACGCGACGAATGCTCGAAACTGCGCGGGGCCTCCTGACGAGCGCCGGCGCCGGCGTAGCCGCAGGTTAGACACCGGTGCGCGAAGGCCCTGACGGCCCGAACGACGCAAGCCGGGCGAAGATGCTCGATGCTGCGCTGAGCGCCTCGGCAGCGGCCACCGAGGTGTTGAATGCCAAGTTCGATTCCCTGGGCCCGGGCAACCTGCGTTCGTGGATGAAGAGCCCCGGCGCCCTGGTGACAGAGGCCGACGTCGAGGCAGACCGCATCATCGCCGAAACCCTGATCGCCCACGGCGTGCCGGGAGACATCTGGTCCGAGGAGAGCAAGGCGGAACGCGGTGGCGGTCCGGTGTGGCTGATCGATCCGCTGTGCGGAACGGTCCCGTTCAGCAACGGGATGCCGCACTGGGGCGTGAACATCGCTCTTCTGAAGGACGGAGCGTTGGAACTGGGCGTGATCTCCGTACCGCCCGCCGGGGAACGGCTGGCGGCGGTGCGCGGGCAACGGGTGGCGCGCAACGGCGTGCCGTGGCAACCGGAATCGCCTTCCGGTCACCTGTCTGAACTGACGATCGGCGTCGAAATAGACGGCGGTCCCGACTGGGGCAGGCTCGTGGAGCGCGGCCTCGAGTGGCTCGAGGGGGTCGGGCAGGTCAACATGTTTTCGTCTGCCGCATATCCACTTGCACAGCTATGCGCCGGGCGGTTGCCCGCCGTCGTGCTCTACAACGTGCATGAGCCGGTCCACACGGCCGCCGGCGCGTGCATCGCCCACGAGTTGGGGATAGAAGTCACCGACGAACGCGGCGATCCGATCGAGTGGTCGCGAGACCTGGACGTCCCGGTGGTCGTGTTCGGCTGGCCTGAAGCCCACCGCCAGGTCATCGAAGCGATGGCGGCCTTCAAGTAGCCCTGTTCGGGTTGGCCAGAGTCACGAGCCTGGGGGAGTAATGATCTGGCAGGTGGGTCCGGGCGCGCGGCCGAGTTTTCTGTCTAGGGTTAACAGAGGGCAGTCCAACGCTTCCGCCAACGCCACGTACCATGCGTCATAGCTCGTCAGGTTCTCACCTAGTTGCCAAACGCGTTCGGCGAACGGCCTAAAAGGAAACAGTTCCATTTTGAGCCGGAGCAGGCTTTGAAAAGCGATGGCTGCCTCTGCTCGAGAAATCTGGCCGGACTGGGCCTGTCGGCGAAGGATGTTGGCGGTTTCGACCAACACCAATTCCGGACTGGCTAACTCGTCTCCGCCGATCGCCGTTTCAGCCCATTGGCCGTCGTGGCCCGAGTCCACGAGGGCAGCAACAAGAACGGAAGCGTCGGCGACCGCGATCAAGCCCGGTCTGCGTCGCGTGCTCGGAGAATGCTGGAGGTTGAGACTCTGGTGCCGGTGGCCGCCTTACGCTCGCGGACTTCCTCAAGCCATGCTTCAACCGTTGGCATTGATACAAGCCGTTCCAACTCGCCGCGCAAGTATTCCTGCATGGACTGGCGGCGACTTGCGGCTCTGGCCGCAATCTTGTCGCGTACTTCTTCGGTTACGCCTCTTATTGTGATCTGCACTACCATGACATCATAATGACACGTTGGACAGCATTATGCAAGCACCGCGGCCGTCCTGCAAGGGTCTCGCTCGATTCTACTGCCAACCTCGCCCACCGGCCCATACCGCGCGTAGAATCATCGCCGCGGCTGCGGAGCTATGCGGCCGACAGGAGTGATCGTGCCCAAAAGTACAGCATTTATAGCCGCCCGAGTCGCCAACGCAGAGGTCTCCGGATGGCTGCCCGACCACGCCGTTCTCGTCGATGACGGCCTCATCACGGCGGTGACGCCTGCATCGCAGCTTCCGTCGGACGTCGGGTCGAAATACAGAGTCCTGGACCTGGGAGACGTTTCGCTGCTGCCGGGCCTGTGCGACGCCCACTGCCACATGCACTGCTCGGCTACTCCGGATGCACAAATAGAGGCCCTCACCGAGAAGCCGGACAAGTTGCTCATGCGGGCCACCAACGCCATGCGGCGCATCCTGATGAGCGGGACCACCACGGTGCGCGACATCGGAGCCAGAAACGACGTGTCCTTTGCCATCCTGAACGGCATCGAAACCGGCGCCATACCCGGCCCCAGGCTGATCTGCACCGGCACCCCCATAACGATCACCGCCGGCCACTGCTGGTTCTTCGGCACGGAGGCAGACACGAAGGAAGAGGTGGTGCATGCAATCCGCCGCCAGGTCAAACTCGGCGCACGCGCCATCAAGATGATGGCCACTGGCGGCATGTTCACCCCCACGGCCAACCCCCGCATGCCCCAGTACGACGTCGAAACCCTGCGCGCTGCCGTGCATGAGGCGGAACGCATGAACGTGCAGATCGTCGCTCACACGTTGTCGGCGCAGGGCACAAAAAACTGCGTCGAAGCCGGAATCCACCACCTCATACACGCCCGGTGGCTCGACAGCGACCCCACGAAGAAGCTGGCGTTCGACCCGCGTGTCGCAGACCAGATGGCTGAAAACGGTCAGTGGGTGGACCCGACGATCGGTCACCACCTGCTCGGAGTCGAGGCTCGCGCAGCCGACGAAGAATATGTTCCTCAGAAGCCGTGGTCGATGCAGCAGGTGACCATCACCGAAGAGGAGCACATTGCAACGATCCAGGGCATGAGCCAGGCCGGGGTGCGCTTCACGGCCGGCCTGGACATGGGCATGCCGAACTCCGACCACGCCAATTCAGGAGCGAACGCGTGGTCGTTCCACGAGTGGCTGGGGTGGGACACCTGGAGGGCGATCCGCGCCAACACCGCTGACACGGCCGAGGCGCTACTCGTCGGGGACCAGGTGGGCCGCATCGAGCCCGGCAAAATCGCCGACCTGGCGGCCTTCCGGGGAGACCCGGCGTCCAACATCCGCGAACTGATCAACGCCGCCACCGTCGTGCAGGGCGGCAACGTCGTCAAGCTCAACGGCGAGTCCCTGGTCTAGCCCCTGGCACAACGTGCCGAATTGGTGCAATGGTAGGTCCCGGACCCCGATTCGGTACCCATCCGACCACGTCTTCCCGAGCCCTTCACTGTTTTCCCGAGCGAAGCCGAGGGACCTGAAACGGGCGCTGGCACCAACATCACTGTTCACTAACGCTCCCGTGCCACCACCGTCGTGCCGGGGACACCCGGTACCCACGGGACACGGGTGGAGCACCGCACCACCACCACATCCGTCTTCCCCGACTCCGATCGGGGACCCAGGGGACAAGCGGGCCACCCCCTTCCACCAGACACGCCAAACCGCCAGGCACACCCGCAACCACGACAACCGACTCGCCGGACTCCGACCCGGTACCCACCCGACCACGTCTTCCCGAGCCCTTTCACTGTCATCCCGAGCGAAGCCGAGGGACCCGAATCGGTCGCTGGCACTAACATCACTGTTCACCAACGCTCCCGTGCCACCACCGTCGTGCCGGGGACACCCGGTACCCACGGTGGGGCGCGGACGAGCGAACCAACCCCTTCCGCCAACCACACCCAACCTACAGCCGAACCACCCTCGACCACCCACGCGGGATATCATCCACACACACATGCCCGCAACCAACACAAAACTCATCAACGCGGTCGAACACTACTTCACCGACCTCCGCAACATCCACGCCACCGGCGGTTCGACCCCCGAACTGTCCTACTACCCGCCGTTGAGAAACCTGCTCAACGCCATCGGCGCCGCGCTCAAGCCAAAGGTCTTCTGCATAAGCGCGATAACCCAACAGGGCGCCGACTTCCCCGACCTGGGCCTCTACGCCGCAAAACAACTGCAAAAAGGAAAGCCGCGCGAAGCCCAACTCCCAGAGCGCGGGGTCATCGAGGTCAAGCCCGCCGACGAGGACGCCTGGGTGACGGTGGACAGCTACCAGGTCCTCAAAAAGTGGCTCTCCTCCCGGGAACAAAAAGTCCTCGCCCGCCCCCTCAAACCCGAAGAAGCCCAACACTTCACCAACACGGCCCGCCGCATCAGCCGGATATTGGCGGTGACGGGGTGAGGGAGGCGGCAGGTGCCCGGCCCAATGACCAAGCCAATAGCGAACACATGTGCTAGGCTTGCCATAGGCTTCCGTCGCAAAAACGTTCCTTAGGAGGCTGGTGCCTGTATCGGGCATGGTACGATCTGCTTCTCGCGAATGAGGGATCGTCCGCATGGCAGATGACCTAACTTTTGTAATCAATCCTGAATATGAGACCGCGTCCTTTGGACTCCTGCTCAAATCGTTCGAGGACATCAGGCGGCTGTTGCGTGATGTAGACCGGGCGATTTATGGGCCCAAGTCCGCGCGAGATTGGGCAGTCCGCAAGCTCGGGTCAAGCGCTCCGACGATCACTGTTAACCCTGAGTTCAACGGCCAAGGAGCTCCCGAAGCCATCGAGGCCACCGAAGCCGTCGGCGATGGTCTTCGTGCCGTCACTACGGGGACGGATCAACCTCCCCGGTACTTTTCTGAGCAGGCGCTGGTAGACCTTGGAAAAATGAAACGTTTGTTTACGGGGAGAAGCAAGGCTAGATCCATCGCAGTCTTCGTAAATGGTCATCAGATGGCCACAATTCGCCCTGATATTTCGGTAAAAGTGAACCGAATTTTGACTGCTAGTTATCTGAATAGAGGCTCACTCCAAGGAACTTTGGAAGCCATAAATGTGCACGGGACCCCTACTGTGACGATATGGGACAGGGTCAGCAGATTGCCTGTGCGATGCTCTATACCCAGAAACCCAGATTGGTTTTCCCGCGTCAAGGGCCTATTGGAAAAGAGAGTTACAGTCACGGGCGAAATCCACTACTTCATCAACGGAACGCCAAGGTCAATACGCGCCGTGACGGACATTGAGGACGCGACTCCAGCCACGGACTTGCCCAAAGCCGGGTTCGGTTCAATTCCTGATATGCATGTACGTGAGTTAGGTGCCGCCCAATGGCTTAACTCAATCAGAGATGGAGCCATGAATAACGATGGCTAAGCCGATCCGCCTGTGGGACTCGTGCGTCATACTAGATTATCTCGGAGGCAATGACGCCGTGGCCCAGGCCTGCTCAAACATCATTGCACAGGCGGAACGTGGGGAATTAGAAATTATGGTGTCGGCGCTAGCGACCGTCGAAGTCGCGTACCTGAAGGGATTGGATGATCAGGCTTCCGAGGCGATGATTACGGAGTTTTTTGGAAGGGACTATATGATCCCCGCGACCGTTGATGTCCGAGTGGCCACGGAAGCAAGAGGGTTAATCAGAAAATATCGAAACGGTCCAAAAATTAAACCAGCCGACGCGACACATCTCGCTACGGCTATCCAATGGAACATACCGGTAATCGAAACGACAGATCCCGGCTTGCTGAGATTCGACCAACTTGAAGGGAACCCTCGAATCGCCATTCGCCAGCCTTTCTATGAAGGCCCGAGGCCCATACCGGGCCTTGAATAGGTCGCCCCGGAAATCGTCTGCGACTTCTGTGGAGTTAGGATTCTTGCGTTGCCATACTCGCCAACCACCGTTGGGGCCGGTTTCAAAACGGCCCTGGGGAGGGGCGCGGCATCCCCCACAAACACCCCTGTCACCCACCATTTGACAGCCCCCGAACATCCGTTCTATTATCAATATCGAGTCGTGCCAGGCGCGGCGTTCATGCTAGCCAATCTCATCGGTCGCAACGGGGACAAACTCCTGCAGGCATCGGGGGGCAATCATTCCTCTCCCCGTAGTTAAAGCCCGCTGCGAACGAGAAAGAACGGGAGTCCTCGGGAAGGGCACTCGGGCGATGCATGGATTCCAACTCCCCCGGCCACGCAAGCCGAAATGGGGAACCGGAGCGATTCACACATGCCGCCTACGTTGGCGTGGCGGACAACCCTGGGTCATGGCGTCTCGGGGCCTACAGGCTAAATCGGGTAAAACCGAAGATCGCCTGGGGAGCTATCGGAACACGCCTGGGCAACAACGTAAGTCCGACAAAGTCGATAGCAACGCGACATAACCTTCCCCGTCGTCTAACGTGCCTCAATCAACCGGGGGTACGGGCGAAGAGCCAAAAACCGTCTTCTCGCGCGGCCTTACGGCCGATAGAACTGGCGCTTAGTTGAACGCCATTACCCGGTGTTTTTGTCACACGGGTCTGGAGAAGACAAGAGGAAACATACTTCCCAACAAACCGCCTCTCGGCTTCAGCCGATTATTCGGGAAGGGTCCGCAGAGACACTGCCAAACGAAGCAGCCCCGGCAAACCACCGGGGTTGCTTCAACGCGCGCCCGCCACAAGCGCGAACATCATCCCACACCTCAACGGGCGGTCTACCACCTCGTCGTGCCGGGGACACCCGGTACCCACGGTGGGGACAGGCGGCGCGGTTACCACCACCCCGTCACACCGGCCACCCCCGGCTACCCACGACCTCCCTCGTCGTGCCGGGGACACCCTGCACCCACGGTGGGGCGCGGCACGGGCACGGCTCCCCCGGCCTACAACCCGGCCCCACGTGTGTGCGCTCCCCCATCGCTCACCCCACCGTGGGTACCGGATCGGGGTCCGGCAAGTCGGTAGAGGCCGTGGTTGGATGACCCTCTCCCTCGCAGGGAGAGGGTTGGGGTGAGGGTGAAGAAGGCGTGACCGCAACTGACCGGGCGCCAACCATACGCTCAAGAATTCCGGCTGTTGCCGGATTTGCGAGGTTACGCAAAGGTCTCCGCGAGGAGAGGGTGAGGTGGTGGGTCGCCGGTCGGTTGGGCCTAGTAGAACGAGGCGTCGTCGTCACCGTTGGCGGGGGCGGCGCCTTTGAATTGGGCGATTTGCTGTTCGAATGCCCACCTGAGGACGCGGACGTCTGAACCTATCGGCATCCACTGCATGCCCTGCTCGATCCGCCTCGCCACCTCAGCGCCGTCGCCGCAGTGGATCCCGGTCGGCACGCCGGCCCGTTTGCCGGCGTCGACCACTTTTTGCACGGCGGCGATGTGGTCGGGGTGCTTGTTGTCGTTACCGACCGGCACGCCCAGCGTGTTGGCGAGGTCGTTCGGTCCGATGAACGCCACGTCCACGCCCGGGACGGCCAGGATGTCGTCGATCTTTGCCACCGCCTCAACGTCCTCGATCATGCAGACGACCGTCACCATTTCATTGGCCTTGTCGTAGTAATTGTCGCCGTAGATGAGCATCCCGCGAGACGATCCGATCCCGCGCACGCCCTCAGGCCGGTAGCGGGCGGCGGCGACAGCCCTGCGGGCATCGTCGGCATTCTTCACGTCGGGCACAACCACGCCGAGAAAGCCGATGTCCAGGACGCGCTTTATCCACACCGGATCGTTCCAGGGGATACGGGCGAAGGGCGTCTTGCCGGTCCCTCCCATGGCCCGCAGGCTATGAATGGCCGTGGAAACGTCGATCGGATTGTGTTCGAAATCGAGGTTGATCCAGTCCAATTCGGTCCGCGCCAGCACCTCGACCACCGTCGGGTCTCCGGAAGACGACCAGGTCCCGATTGCCGGTTCGCCCGCCGCCAGTTTTTCCTTAATTGGGATTATTTCCATTTCTCGTCCCGCCAGACTGCGTGTGTTTGATCGAAGGTTACATGCTGGTACTGGGCTTCGCGGAGGCGCTGCCACTGGAATACACTCTGCATGGCCTTGTTAAGGCCGCGCGAGGTCATGAGAATGGGGTGGGGGCGGTCAGAAGTTGTGAGTGTTGACCGTACCCTGCCCGACGCCCCACCATGGGTACCGGGTTTCCCCGGTACGACGGGGTTAGGGTTGTAAGCGTTGTTTTCGTGGGAATGAGCAGGTAGGGAACTTGGCTGGTCAGAGCAGACTGGACGTATACAACGCCATCGCCGAGATCGGCGCGGTGCCGGTTTACCACGCCTCCGACGTTGACGATGCCGTCGCCATCGCCCGCGCATGCGTAGGCGGCGGTATGCGGGTGGTCGAGTTCACCAACCGCGGGGACCACGCGCATGAGGTGTTTGCCGCGCTGCACAAGACCGTCTCGAGTGAATTGCCGGAGGCGATCCTGGGCGCAGGGACAGTGCTGGACCCGGCGACCGCTGCGCTGTACGTCAACTCGGGCGCGCGGCTCATCGTGGGTCCCAACACAAACGCCGAAGTTGCCCGGTTGTGCAACAGACGCAAGGTGGCGTACATCCCCGGTTGTGGGATGGCTTCCGAGATTTCCTACGCCGAAGAACTTGGCTGCGAGATCGTGAAGCTCTTCCCCGCTCAGGCGTCGGGCGGGCCCGGCTTCGTGAAGGACCTGCTTGGCCCGATGCCGTGGTCGTCGATCATGCCGACCGGCGGGATAGGCGTCGAGCGCGACACGCTGCGTGAGTGGTTTGCTGCCGGCGTGACAGCCGTGGGCCTGGGCTCTTCGCTGATCACGAGGGACATAGTGACGCGGCGCACCTGGGACGAGCTCGAACGGCGATGCCGCGACGTGGTGACGGCGATACGCGAGATAAGGGCCGGACTTTAGCGGCGATCGACAGGTGAAACGCGGGCCGTTTGAGGCGATGCGGGAAAGGGCGGAGGCGACCGTGGCGAAGAGGGTAATCACGTTTGGCGAGGTGCTTATGCGGAACGCCGCGCCGCGGCACGAGCGATTCACGCAGGCGCGCCAGTGGGAGCTTCTTTACGGCGGGACGGAGAGCAACGTCGCCGTGGCGCTGGCCCACTTTGGCGTTGACGCCGCGTTCGTGACGGCCTTCCCGCCCAACGAACTGGGCCAGGCCGCGGCCAACTACGTACGCCAGTTTGGGGTCGACACCTCTATGATCAACTGGCAGGGTGACAGGCTTGGGCTGTACTTCCTGGAGACCGGCGGGTCCGTACGGCCTTCCAAGGTCATCTACGACAGGAAGGGAAGCGCTTTCGCTGAATTGCAGCCCGGGGACATCGACTGGCAGACTGTATTCGACGGCGCCGACTGGTTCCACTTCACCGGCATCTCCGCTGCCGTGTCGGAGTCGGCCGCAGCGGTGTGCTCGGAGGCGACCGTTGCGGCGCAGGCAGCCGGACTGACCGTCAGCTGCGACCTGAACTACAGGTCGGCTTTGTGGAGCCCGGACGAGTCCCGCAAGGTCATGCGGCCGCTGATGGCCAACGTGGACGTTCTGCTGGGAGGGCGAGAGGACGCAGACACTTGCCTGGACGTCAGGGCGCCGGACACGCCGGGCGCGGGCGGGCTGGACCACGAAGCATGCGAGAAAGCCATCGAGGCGCTGATCCGCGAGTTCGGCTTCAGCAAGGTCGGTCTGACGCTGCGGCGGGGTGATTTCGCCGATTTCAACGACGTGTCGGGATGCTACTGGGACGGCTCTAAGACTCATCGCGGCCGCGTGGTGGAGTTGCGCGGCATGGTCGACCGCGTCGGCGGCGGGGACGCGTTTTCCGCAGCGATCATCTACTCCAACCTCGAGGGGTGGGACGGCCAGCGCGCCGTCGACTTCGCCGTCGCGTCGAGCGCCATCGCCCACACCTTCCACGGTGATTTCAACCTGGCGTCGGTCGAAGAGGTGGAGCAGATCGCCGAAGGTGGTGGGAGGATACAGCGGTAGGCGGGATTCCGCGTGTGACACACGGGTTGATCTGGCCGCCCAAGTGATCAAAGATGTGCCCATCGTAGTCACAAGCACGCATACCGGCAGATTGCCCCAACCCGCTTGGGCATCCTCGGAGGATGGTGCGGCCGGAAATGCAATCCGATACGGAGGGGTCAGGAATGGCGAAGTTCAGGGTATGGCTTGAGCAGTCAGTCTCGTGCCCGGTGATCGTCGAAGCGGATACCGAAAACGAAGCTTCCGACAAGGCGCGTTGTCTTGACCCGGACACCCTCAGTTGGAGCCTGGTCGAGTATCACGTGTTCGACATCGAGAAGGCGGCGGAAAAGCCTGGATAAGATGTCGGATCTGGAGATCGTCACTACGCCGACCCATGAATGGCTGGCGAAACACGCTCAAGCTTGTGACGTGAGGATGCTTGTTGGCAGTCCGTACGTTAACAACGGCATCATCGAATTGACGGAAATGGCCAGCGAGGAAGTGGTTCGGACGTTGATCACCCGAACCGACCTTCGGGATTTTGCATCTGGCTCTTCAAATTTGGACACACTTTGCACTCTTGCAAAAAAGGGCGTGATCGTGCGCAGTTTGAACGACCTTCACGCCAAGATTTACGTCTTTGATGATTCCGTTGCGCTGGTGACATCGGCAAACGCAACAGTGTCGGGAATGTGGCACAACCTCGAATGTGGCCTGGGAACAGAAGACGAACGGATAGTGAAAAATCTCGCCGGGTCTCTTCTGCGCGGACTTGGAGCCGACGCGCCTCCCCAACGAATGAAGAGTGAGGCACTTGAAGCGCTTTACGGGCCGCTTGAGGCAATCAAGGCGTCTCTGCCTGAACCGCTTCCGACGAGGGCGAAGAAAACCCACGAGCCCGCGATGGGGCCAGAGTTTTCGATACCGGATAGACAACGGTTACTGAGAGGTTTCAAGGGATGGCAGAGGCTCACCCTTGCGGGGGTGCTGGAGATGCGGGAGGACGGTTTCCATCTCGACGAGTTGGTTGCAGAATGTAGTCCAGCGGCCGCAAGAGAATATCCACGCAACCGTCACGTGCGCGAAAAACTGCGTCAACAGCTCCAACTGCTCAGGGCCATTGGTCTTGTTGAATTTGTGACGCCCGGCCGCTACAAGCGGACAATGAGTTAATTGACCAAACCGGCATCCGTGGAAGAGGTGGAGCAGACCGCGCACGGCGGCGGGAGGATCCAGCGGTAGGGGGGTAGTGGACCCTCTACTTGTTCAGTGTCTGTAGCCGCGCCCGACCCCTGGATACCGGATCGCATTTTGGTGCGGGATGACGTTGTTTCGCCGGTAAGACGGTGGTAGCGATAGCGGGGGGTCTGCCTGTCGGCTGGGCGCGGCTGGTGGAGGGAGGCGCTACGCTGCCCTGCGGTATTCCTCCCACGCAGGTTCTATGTAATGCCTAGCACCGCACACACAGAAATGGGCCACTCCTATTAACTGCTCATAATGCGGAATGCGTCGGTCGCCTTCTGCCCCCATCGCGAAATGTACTCCGAACCGCGAAAGGTCGGCGTAAAGCGCGTGCCAGTCTTGCTCCTTCGGCTTATATGACGAGGTGACAATACCCTGTTGGGCTAAGCGTTCCAGACGAGATTCAAGCGTCTGAATGACCTCGTCCGCGAAAGTGTGCGGGTAGCGCTTGAGGTGCGTTATGCCCCGCACATACTGGTATCGTTCCCACGAGGCCAACCCTGCCTCGCAAATGTGCTGGACTGCCATAAACCTGTCCAACATCAGCCTAACATTTGCTCTGGCGGCGACGCTCAACTTCCAGTCACAGTTGAATAGTACCGTCTCAGCAAATTGTAGAGACTCGGCCAACGCTCCCCATAGTTCTTTATACTTGAGAGTGAGGTCGGCCATATCTTCGCGACTTCGGTCGGGCCACTCCGGGATTCTGTCACCACTCATCCATTTTCGTGTCTCATCAATCACAGTGCGCAGGTCATCCGAGGGACGCCCGCAAATTTTGCAGGGCTGTTCGTATTTGCGGTTTGAGACGATCGGCATCGGACTCTATCTCTGCCCGCAGTTTGGGCTCTCATGCGCATCCCAGCAAGAGGACCGAATGCTATGCCACTTTGGCAACACACTGCCCCGGAATCTATCGAGCAGTTTCCACTTTAGCAAATCTACCTATGCTCAAATACACAGGTATGCAAATCTGCTTTTTTGGAAGTGCCGCCGCGCCGTCGACTTCGCGGTCGCATCGAGCGCCATCGCCCACACCTTCCACGGTGATTTCAACCTGGCTTCGGTAGAAGAGGTGGAGCAGATCGCGCACGGCGGCGGGAGGATACAGCATTAGGCGGGGGAATGGACCCTGTAGTTGGTCCGTGTCCGTAGCCGCGCCCGACCCCTGGATACCGGATCGGAGTCCGGCAAGACGGGGCGGGTTGGCTGGACGCGTCCGGAGATGATGGGAGTGGTTGTGGGACGCGCGTTTCAGATTCCTCGGCTACGCTCGGAATGACAGTTGTGAGGGCTCCCGGATGGAATGCCCGGGGACGGGACGCCGTTACTCCGGGATTCTCAGCGTCTGCAGGAATTCTATGAGCGACGCCTGTTCGTAGGCGGAAAGGGCTTCGAATGCGCGTCTTGCGGCGTCGGCTTCGCCGCCGTGGGCCAGGATGGCCTCGGAGATCAACGTGGCGCGTCCGTGGTGCAGGAACGGCGGTTCCGAAGCGAAGCCCCACAGCTTCCTGGTCATCCACATGTGCGTTGGGATGAACTTCTCGAGCGGCGCCTCTGGTCTCTGGAAGTCCTGCTCGATCACCTCGTTGTTAAGAAAATCTCCCATGTCGTGGCGCTTCAGGTCCGAGAACAGCGGCACCAGGTAGTTTCCGTCGTCGTCTTTCCTCAGGTGCTCGGCGAACTCGGCCAGATCGACTCGAATAACGTCCGGCACGTCCTCCGGCCGGAGGTCGTCTTCCTTGTTTAGCTGGTTGCGCGGGTTGAATGGTCCCGGCTCCGTGAATTCGGCGCTTGCAAGCGGGAGGGCGGGCACGTGGCAGGAGGCACACCCGATAGACGAGAAGAGTTGCCGCCCGAGGTCTGCCGCCTCACGTTCCTCTTCGGTCGCCGGGGTCACTTCTACTGGGGCGGGCAAGGTCGCCTGGAACAGGGTCAATGCGGTGACGTCGCCGACAGTGATCTCGTTGACCCGGTTGTCGAAGTCGGGGTCGCGGTCCTCGCCGGTGCGGTCGTTCGAAGTGATGCCGTGGTGGTTCAATGCGGCGTTGTTGCTGAATTCGCGCAGCGAGACGACCGCGCCCTTTTGGCTGAAGGGCCGGATGATCAGGTCTTCGTCGACCCCTTCTACCTCGGTGGTGTCCACTGATCCATCGGGGTAGCAGGTGATGTTCCCGAACGCGATGCCCTTGGCAGAAAGTTCGATGGCAACCGGTTGACCGGAATTGACGGCATGCGTCAGGGCGCTGTCGCGCGCCGCATGCAATTCCGCGGTCATCTCGCGCGCCAGGAGTTCGACCAGGCCTGAGCCGAACATTCCGACCGTTCCGCGCTCGTTTCCGACCGTCGCAAGCGTCTGATTCGGCCCGCCTTCGGCCACGTCGCCGTCGAAGTCCACGAACGGGTTTTCTGTCGCCTGGGTGAACACGTTTGCCACGTTGTCCCCGCCACCGCCGGTGCTCGGCAGGTTGTGGCAGCCGACGCATGAGTTGGCATCGGGGCCCGAGATGCGGTTGAAGTTCTGCGGCATCATGCGGGCCCGCCTCGCCGTGCCGTCGCCGGTCAACTCAGGACGTCCTGCCCCGTCGAGCGTGTTGAAACTGGCCTCGAACAACATCCGGCCGTGTTCAATGAGTTCTTCGATGTCGTGCTTGCCGGCGTCGATGTCTTCCTGGCTGATGTGCCGCGTGATGGCCGGCTCGTCACCGATGATGGGAGCCGGCGCGGGTCCGTCCTGATCGGCATCGGCGCACGCCATCGAGGCGGCGGCGAGCAGCCCGATGAGTCCTGAGAGCAGCAAATGAGACATGATCCGCGCCATGAAGTAACCCGGCCGGGTCCGTCCAAATGCGTGGGCGCAAGCGGACCCGCGGACCGACAGAATGATACGTCACGCCCGCCGGCGAGAGATTCGGCCCCTCGTTACGGGAAGTGGTCAAGGTGGCACAGATGGCCTTGGAGGGTGGTGATGTGTGCCCGCGGGTCGGGTACTCGGTCCGGGCATGGGATGACGGCGTTGCCCCACCCCGCACCGACGGGCGCCCACAAGAGACGCCCCTACAAATGGCCACGACGTCGGGGGTTATTCTCACGGGATGACATCGGGAAAAGCGGCCGACTGATTGGGTCGGGCGCCCGTCCTTACCTGACCCGGCTGAGCGGTCGCGGCACCCCCGACTCAACGGCTTGACCTGAGTTGAGGTAGGCCAGGGCCGTGCTGAGCCTGCTGTCCAGTATCCGCAGGGAGCTGATGAGATTGAGCCGCCTGTACTCCGGGATTACCTGCAACGGCAGGGCCCCAAGTTCCCCGGCCAGCATCAACGCGGTGTTTTCAAGGTTCGCAATTCCCATCGGGTGAGAGGTAGATTGTCGCAATTCCGGCTCGGATTCTTTGGGCTGCGGCACAGGCTCCGGGTCCGGTCTGCGGGCGCCCTCGACCACCTCGGCGATCAACTGCTCGATAGTGAGTTCCGGCGACGACTTCGCCCGCCCGACGATGCGTTCCACGTGAACTGAACTGAGCCTGCCGGACAGGAACGGCTCGGCGATCTCCCGCTGCCTCCTATGGCCGTCGATGTCGGCGATGCTGCGCGCCTCCTTGAACGTCAGGTCGCCCGCGTCGACGCGCTTCCCGAGCCGGGGATCGAGGGTGCGAATGAGGCTCTCGTAGTGGTGGATCGTGCCGGGGGTGATGCCCGTGCGTCTCGCCAACTCCTGCTGCGTAATGCCGTGCGACTTTCGGTAGGTGTAGAACTCCTTGGCCATGACCATGGGAGGAACGAGACCGTTGTGGTACTGCTCCGAGAGCCGCAGTTCCTGCCGTTCCTGGCGGGTGACAGTCTGCCGGACCTTGACCTCGATCTCCGCAACGCCGGCCTCTTTAGCGGCCTTGATGCCGCGCCGGCCTGAGAGGAGTACGTAGCCGCCTTCCGCGAGCGGCTGCACGATGGGAGTTTCCGAGGCCCGGCCTCGGTGCCTTTCCGCCGCCCTGGTGGCCGCGGGCTCGCTGGGGAGGTCGGGGTCGGGAAATATTTGCTCAATGGGTACTAACATGTCGATCTCCAGCCGATTTGGACGGACAGGCCTTCTTCTGCCAGTTGGAACGTCCGAACTTTTTCTTCGCAATAGATGTTCGTTATTCCAAAAAGCAGTTTCAAAAACTGTCCGGTTGGGGGAAATAGGCATTCTGACCACGAATTGACTTTGGAATCAGGCGGGGATATGTTGAGCGGACCAATCCCCGGAATACGCCTTTGACGTCTCGTTATTCAATTCGACAAGACATGCAAGAACGCACCAGAGCAGTCCCGCCTTACGTCCCATACCGGACATTCCGAACTTTTTTGGAATTCCTATCGGAAGGCATTCCGGACCGGATAGACAGAAGTGTGTGGGGAAGTCGCTTTTCCGGCACTTCCGGATCGCAGTTGATGACCTCACTGAAAGCGCTGGGTCTCATCGACGCGACGGGCCGGCCGCAGAGGGAATTGGAACGCCTGGCTTTGGCGGAGGGAAGGGAACGGCGGGAGGCGCTCCGCGACATGCTGCGCCGCTCTTACGGTCCGGTGTTCGAGCTCGATCTGACGCGGGCGACGCGGGCCCAGTTCCACGAGGCGTTCAGGAGGTTCGGCGCCCGTGAAGGTGTGCTGACCAAGTGCGAGGCGTTCTTCATCCAGGCGGCGCGGGACGCGGGAATAGAGCTCTCACAGTACATAACGGCCGGGCGACACGGGGACCGCCGTCCGTCCGCGCCGAGGGCTTCACGGGCATCCGGTCAGACCGAACGGACGCCGCCAGCGGGCGATGGCGCGGCGCCGGGGCAAGCCCACCCGAGCTTGGTACTGGCGCAACGGATACTGGAGAAGTACCCCGACTTCGACCCTTCGTGGACCCCGGAAGTGCAGGCTAGCTGGCTGAACGGGATGACGAAGCTGTACGAAGGCCTGTCCGGCCCCGCCCCTGACGTGCCGGAATCGCCCGTTCAGGGCAAGTGAAGGGCCACCAGATCAGGCGTGAAGGTCTGCGCTACGCCCGCCGGTAAGCGTCTCTGCGGTGGGCGACTCGAACCACGAGCACGACTAATTCGTCATTGAGGAGTTCATACACCACCCGGTAGTTGCCGACTCGAATGCGGCGCAATCCGCGCAGTCCTCCCTTGAGAGAGCTGCCCGCCAGGGGCTGCACGGCGAGCCTGTCGATGGCTCGGATGACGAGAAGCCTCGCCTCCTGCGGAAGACGAGAAAGTTCTTTTGCCGCGCTGCGTTTAAGCCGAATCGAGTAGCTCACGCCTGACCTCATCCCAGTCCAGGACCGGATCTGAAGGGTCCCGCAGGCGGTCCAGAGCTACGGCGAGGTCATCGAAGTCCTCGAGATACATTTCAAGCGCTTGTCGGACCACGTTGGCGCGACTGCGATTGAGCCGCGCTGCCGCCGCGTCCAGTGCGGCGGCAAGATCATCCGGTACTCGAGCAGTGATTTGAGTCATCGAGTGTGCTCCATGACGACTTTTGATCATAACGAAGTCATTTGCATCGATTGTAATCACAATAATCCCGCGGGGACTATCCGTCAATGCTTGACGTCCCCAAGTCGCCCACTCAACGGGCCCGGGCGAGGGTCTGCTCCGAATTGCGGCGCGCCAGACCGTGAGCCTTATTCGTCGTCGCCCACCACAGCGTCCCGTTGGCCCTGGCGGAGCGCGCGCGGGGTTGCGTCGATGGGCTGTAGCTCGGGTAATTCCCGAGTGGTGGAGACTCCAAGCTCCCGGAAGCGGCGGGCCTGCGTAAACACGCGGGACTCCATCGAGCCGACGCCTTCGTTGTACCTGTTAACTGCGGTGTTGAGCGCCCTGCCCATGCCCTCCATGTGGCCGGCGAACGTGACCAGCCGTTCGTGGAGCTCTTTGCCAAGTTCGCTTATGCGCTGCGCTTCGTCGGCGATCTGCCTTTCCTGCCAGCTGAGGGCGACGCACTTCAGCAGCGCTCCCAGAGTGGAGTAGGTGACGATGATGACGTTGCCCTGCAGGCCGCGATCGAGCAGATCTGGGTAGCGAGAGAGCGCGGGCGGCAGGGCGAACTCGGGCAGCACCATCACCACGAAGTCGGCTGTCGCCCTGAGGGCCTGCGGGTAGTCCTTCTTCGACAGGTCGTCGGCGTGACCCCTGACCAGTTGGGCGTGCCTGTCGAGGTGCCTTTCCCGGTCTTCCGGCGTGTCCGCCTCCTCGGCTTCGAGGTAGGCGGTCAGCGGCACCTTGGAGTCCAGGATGATGTCGCGGTTATGGGGCATGTGGACGATGAAGTCGGTCCTGCCGCCCTTGCCGTCGGGGTCCTGGGTCGTGTAGTGCATGTCCTTCACCAGGTTGCACAATTCCAGCACCCGCTCGACCTGCATCTCCCCCCATTGGCCGCGGACCTGCGGCTTGGAAAGGGCGTCCCTGAGTTGCCGGGTCTCCTTTTCGAGGCCCCTGTTGGACTGGAGGACGTTCTTTATTTGACTGCCGAGGTCTCCGGAGTGCCTCGCCACCGCCTTGTCGAGCGTCTCGATCTTCGCCGACAGAGGCTTCACGAGTTCCGCCACGGCCTTCTCGCGGGCTTTCAGGTTCTCGTCGGCGCTCGTGAGGAAGCTTTTTCTCTGGCTTTCCAGCGTCTTGGACGAAAGGGCCGCAAAGGTGTCGGCGAATCTCTTTTCGAGATCGTCCCGCTCGCCAACAGACTTTGTCGTGTCCTTAAGCTCCTGTTCCAGGCGCGCGTTTGTGACCTTCAACGCCTCAGCCTCTTCGGCCTTTGCCGTTGCTTCTCCGAGCTTTTCTTGCTCGGCGGCCAGTTCGGCGCGTAACAGGGCTTTATCGGCGGCTAGCTGCTGCGTCCTGCGCTGGATGCGCAAGATTAAGATGCCGGTAATCAGGCCGACCGCAATAGCGCCCAGAATGCCGGCGAGTGCCAGGTCCATTGATGTTCAACTCCCAGTCTCATGCGCCCGAGCGGTCAGCCCGGGCGTAGCTTCCACCATGATGTTACTGCGCGGGAGCGGGAATGTTGGCTGGTGTGGCATGCTCTCCGCCAGGTCGCTTACACGAAAAGGGCCGCCCTAAATGGGCGGCCCTTGGTGGTTCCGTGCTTGGGAACTTTGGACTAGAAGTCCATTCCGCCGCCGGGAGGTCCGCCGGGCATGGGTGGCGGGACTGGCTCCGGCTCGTCGGTGATGAGCGCCTCGGTGGTCAGGATCATACCTGCCACGGAGACTGCGTTCTCGACCGCCGCTCGGGTGACCTTTGCAGGGTCGACGATGCCCATCTGGATCATGTCGCCGGACTCGCCGATCTGCGCGTCGAAGCCGTAGTTGCCGCTGTTCGCCTGGACGTCTGCCAGCACGACTGCGCCCTCGTGGCCCGAGTTGCCTGCGATGATGCGGACAGGCTCCAGCAGGGACCTGCGCAGGATGTCGAGACCGGACTGCTCGTCCTGGTCGTCAGACTTCATGCCGCCGATCGCCGCCGAGGCGCGGATGAGGATCGTGCCGCCGCCGGGGACGATGCCCTCTTCGACGGCCGACCTGGTGGCAGCCAGGGCGTCTTCCACCCGCTGCTTCTTCTCTTTCATCTCGATCTCGGTCGCAGCGCCTACACGCAGGATCGCCACGCCGCCGGACAGCTTGGCGAGCCGCTCTTCCAGCTTCTCGCGGTCGTAGTCCGAGGTCGTGTCCTCGATCTGCGCTCGAATCTCGGTCATGCGGCCTGTGATGTCGCCTTCACCGCCTGCGCCGTCAACGAACGTGGTGTCGTCCTTCTTCACGACGATCTGCCGGCAGCGGCCGAGGTCGTCGAGAGTGGCGGAGTCGAGCTTGCGGCCGATCTCTTCGCTCAGGACGGTGCCACCGGACAGGATTGCGATGTCCTGCAGCATGGCCTTGCGCCGGTCACCGAACCCGGGGGCCTTCACCGCGACGACGTTGAGCGTGCCGCGCAGCTTGTTGACGACCAGGGTGGCGAGCGCCTCGCCCTCGATGTCTTCACCGATGACGACTAGGTTCTTGGAGGTCTGGAGCACCTTTTCGAGGACCGGAAGGATGTCGGCGACGGCCGAGATCTTCTTGTCGGTGATGAGGATGTAGGGATTGTCGAGCACCGCTTCCATGCGGTCGGAGTTGGTGACGAAGTAGGGCGAGATGTAACCGCGGTCGATCTGCATGCCCTCTACGTATTCGGTCTCATAGGCCAGGCCCTTGGACTCGTCGACGGTGATGACGCCGTCCTTGCCGACCTTGTCCATCACGTCTGCGATGAGGTTGCCCATCTCGTCGTCGTGGGATGAGAGTACCGCCACGTTGGCGATCTGCTCGCGGCCCACCACGGGGGTGGACAGGTCCTTGATGGACTCGCGGACGGTGGACATGCCGCGTTCGAGGCCGCGCTTGACGCCCATGGGGTCTGCGCCGGCCGCGACGATCTTGAAACCCTCCTGGATGATGGCCTGGGCCAGGACCGTGGAGGTTGTGGTGCCGTCACCGGCATCGTCATTTGTCTTCTTGGACGCCTCTTTGAGGAGCTGCGCGCCCATGTTTTCGAAAGAGTCCTCGAGCTCGATCTCCTTGGCGATGGTGACGCCGTCGGAGCACACCTGCGGGGGACCGAATTTCTTGTCGAGAATCACGTTGCGGCCTCGCGGGCCGAGCGTGACCTTTACGGTGTCGGCGAGCGTGTCGATGCCCTGCTTGAGGCGGGTCCGAGCGTCAGTGCCGAAACTGAGTTGCTTTGCTGGCATTTCCTTTACCTTTGCTTGCTTGCGCAGTCATCATCTGCTGACCGCGATACTGTGGCGTACGGTCCTAGCCGGCGATGGCCAGGATGTCGCTCTCGCGGACGATCAGATAGTCTGTGCCGTTCTCGGTGTACTCGGTCCCGGCGTACTTGGAGTAGATCACCACGTCTCCAACCTTGACTGGCAGATCAATGACCTTGCCCTCGTCGGTCGTTCGACCCGGTCCTGCGGCTACGATGGTCCCCTTCTGGGGCTTTTCCTTCGCCGTGTCGGGGATGATGATTCCGCCCGGGCTCGTCTGAGCCTCTTCGTCGTTGGGCTCGATCACCAGCCGGTCTCCAAGTGGTCTCAAATTCAGTCCCACTGTGTGCTCCTCCTCGAGCTATGTGTGCCGATCGCGCGAATTCCGCGCGCTTTCGGCGGCCTGCGCCGCCGAACTAAAGTGGACGATCCGAAGCAGTCAGAGACGGGTATTAGCAGCCGCCCGTCAAGACTGCTAACGAAAATAGTAAGCAGGCGGGATTAACGTGTCAATATGGGATGTCAGCGCCAGCGCCGCGTCGGAACCCGTGCGCTCCGCCAGTCGTGAGGGGGCGCCCTCTACCCAGAGCGACGAAAATCCGATCTTCACATTGGCCGGACATTCTTGCGGTAGGCTGGGGTAGCGCCGCTGCCGGTTAAACACGGATTCACGTCTTGTGGTATCTTGCACGCCTTAATTGATTATTACCTAGCCGGTTTTGTTGACTTGAGGACTCTCTAGGAGGTTGGCGCATGTCGACGATTGACGAATCTCGTATAAAGCTCGAAGAGTTGCTGGCCGTCCTGCTACCGCACTACTTGCCCCAGGCCGAGGGATGCGCCGTCGAGGTGGACTTCATCGAGGACGGCCTCAAAATGCAAAGCGGCGCCAACAGCGACAGCTGGCGCCCCTTCAACGGCGGTGAGATCAGGGTCAGATTCGACGCCGCGGTCGAAGACGAAGTGGAACACGAATACGAAGAGGGCCCGGGCTACGCTGAAGAAGACGAATACGACGACCGCGGGAACACCTGGCAAAACCGCTACGAGTTGATCCGTTCACTGCAGCGCGCCGGACGGCGAGAGGGATTCGAGTTCGTGTCGCTCAAGTGGTTCCGCGACCTGTTCCTGCCTGCCGAGCAGTATGCCTGGACCGATTCGCTGGAGACACGGAGCAGGGAGATAGGCGACGCCATCGACGAAGGCGCCATCCTGACTTACAAGGTCCCGAACACGAGGTCGCCTGAGTTCCCGGTAACAGCCATCCGGTTAAACCATGAACATCCCGACGTCAGGGCGGTCCTCGGAGAAGCACCGTCCCGGTCAGGCGGCCTGCAGCCGGTCGGGCTCCGGGGGCAACACCTTTCGTCCACGATGATGCGCGACAGGCGCTGAGTCGCCCTCACCCCCGCATCGAGTGTGAGGCAGGCTCCAACCTTCTCCCGCTGGAGACGTTTGCGTAATCTCCGTACGTGTCACCCTGAGCGAAGCGAAGAATCTCCCTCGGGTCTCGCGACGACGCCCACCCCCTCTTACCCAGACCCTTCGGCTTCGCTCAGGGTGACACGTAGTTAGGGATCACCGCGTGCGGAACCAGTTATGCAAAGGTCTCCCTGCGAGGGAGAGGGAATTTTGCAGGGGTCTTTTGGTGCAGGGTGGGTCGACACTCGATCCGTTACGCCGGAACGGACAGGCTCAGCAGACGGTCACGGAACGTCCTGACCTGTTCCATCACGTCCAGCGTGCCTTCAAGCCAGTTGTCCGCGTCGCGATCGATGTCGACGCGAATCTGCATGTGGCCTACCCGGACGCCCCCCCCGAGCGCGCGCTGCAAGGCCTGCCTGGCGCCCCCTGTCGCCTCTTTCAGTGTCAGGGTCAAGGTGTCTTCCCTGGCAACCAGCGAGTCGATCCCGGACTGTTCCGCCAGCGCCCTTATGCGGGCTGCGTCAAGTAGCAGATCGACGTTACGCGGCACCGGCCCGAACCGGTCCCATAGCTCCTCACGGAGGTCGTCAATCTCGTCTTTGGTGTGCATTCTCGCCAGCCGCTGGTACACGATGAGCCGTTGCGCGAGGTCTTCGATGAAACTGTCCGGTATGCGGGCGTCCAGGCCCAGGTCGACCCGTACAGTCGAGAACTCGACCGGGGAGTTTCGTGCCGGACCTGCGCCGGACTTCAGGTCACGGACCGTGTCCGCCAGCAGTTTCGAGTAGAGATCGAACCCGACAGCGGCGATGTGCCCGCTCTGCTCGGCGCCGAGTATGTTGCCCATGCCCCGGATCTCCAGGTCCCGCATGGCGATCTGGAACCCGGCGCCCAACTCGGTGGCGGCAAGGATCGTGTTTAGCCTCTGTTCGGCCGTCTCAGACAGTTGCCTGCCGCGCGGCACCATCAGGTAGGCGTACGCCCGGTTCGTCCCCCGGCCGATACGGCCGCGCACCTGGTAGAGCTGTGACAGCCCGAACATGTCGGCGCGGTCGATCACCAGCGTGTTGACGTTCGGCAGGTCGATGCCGGACTCGATGATTGTTGTGCAGACCAGCACGTCGAACTCCCGCTCCGAGAAGTCCGACATCACGTGTTCCAATTCGTCTTCCGGCATCTGGCCATGCCCGATGCCTATACGGGCCTCCGGTACCAGGCGTTGAACGTGCGCGGCCACGCGTTCGATCGTCCGGACGCGGTTGTGGAGGTAGAAGACCTGGCCGCCGCGGTCCAGCTCGCGCAGGATGGCCTCGCGCACAAGATCGTTGTTTTCCTCCGACACATAGGTCTTGATCGGCAGCCGCTCCTCCGGCGGCGTATCGATGGTGCTCATGTCCCGCACGCCGGCCAGCGCCATGTGCAGGGTGCGGGGGATCGGCGTCGCCGACAGCGTGAGCACGTCCACCTGGGTCCGAAGCTGCTTGAGTCGTTCCTTGTGGGTCACGCCGAACTTGTGTTCCTCGTCGATAACGGCCAGGCCCAGATCCTTCACCGCGACATCCCGCTGCAGGATGCGGTGTGTCCCGATGCAGATGTCCACCTCCCCCGAGGCGAGACCGGCGACGACCGCCTTCTGGTCGGAAGGGCTGCGAAAACGCGACAGCATTTCGACCCTGACCGGGTACGGCGCAAGCCGTTCGGTGAACGTGGTGAAGTGTTGCTGGGCGAGGACCGTGGTCGGCACGAGGATGGCTACCTGGCGGCCGGACTGGACGACTTTGAAAGCTGCCCTCAGCGCCACCTCGGTCTTGCCGTAGCCGACGTCACCGCACACAAGCCGGTCCATCGGTTGCGACGCCAGCAGGTCCTCCTTGACGGCGTCTATGGTGGTCAGTTGGTCCGGCGTCTCCTCGTAGGGGAAGCTGGCCTCGAGCGCGTCCTGCCACGGGGTGTCCGGATCGCACTGGAACCCGGCGACCACCGAGCGGGCTGCGTAGAGGGCCATCAACTCTCCGGCAAGCTGCTCCGTGGCCCGCCTCGCCCGCGCTTTTGCGCGGTTCCACTCCTGCGTGCCCAGCCTCGTGAGGCGGGGCTGCGCGTCGCCGGAGCCGTGGTAGAACTGGATGCGGTCCAGGTGATCGGTCGGCACGTAGAGCTTGTCCTGGTCGGCGTATTCGAGAACGAGGAATTCCCGGCCGTCGCGTGAGTCCATCACGTGCGTCCCGGCGAACCTCGCGACGCCATGCTCCACGTGTACGACGAACGATCCGGGCTTCAGTTGCTCCAGCAGCGGCCCCTTGCGGACGTGGCGCCTGCGGACGCGCCGGCGTTCTTTGGTCACGCCGAAGATCTCGTGGTCCGTCAGGAGCGTGAAACCGTCTCCCGGCTTCCCGCCCAGTGTGAACCCCTGCCGTATGTGACCCTGGACGACCCGCACCGCGCCTGTTCCAGGTGTTGCGTCGAGGCTTGTTTCGACGCGGGTGTCCAGTCCGTGTTCCCTGGCCACGTCGGCGACGCGCAGGGCGTGGTTCGTCATGAACACGTAGCGGCGGCCCGAGTTACTTCCATGGCTCGCCAATTCAAGCGCCCGCTCGATGCTCCGGCCCGCCAGCGGCGCCGGTTCCAACGGCAACCGCGTCATGTCCTCCATGAGACCTGCTGTGTCAAGTGTCGAAGTGGACTGTTCCTCTTCCAGGCCCTGCTCGTCCTCGGAACCCAGACCCCAGGGCGAAATGTCCAGTCGGCGTGATCGACTGAACATAGCGTCTGCCAAAAAACCCCACTCGATGTGCGGGAGAGGGAAGCGGCGCGGCGCCTCGCCTCTTAGTTCCTTGCGCTCGCGCAGGGCCGAAAGGCGACCGTCGGTGGTGCGAGCCGCTTCCGACACCCCCGTGGGGCGCAAGACGATCAACAGAGAATCGTCCGGCAGGTAGTCGAACAGCGAACCACCGTTGAAGAACCCGGAGTAGTAGCTGAGCCGGTCGGTGAGTTCGCCGCGGAGCGCGAGTCCCAGCTCGGCCGGGATGCGTTGTTGAACGTCGGGGCTGCACCGGTCCAAGTCGATGGAGCGTAACAGGCGGTCTACACGTTCCTCTCCGGCAAGCAGCGGCAGAGTTTCGCGGGCCGGGGGGACTGTGATCGTATCGACGGTACGAGTCGACCGCTGGGTGTCGGGGTCGAAGAGCCTGATGCTCTCTACTTCGTCTCCGAAGAAGTCGATGCGCGCGGGCTGTGCGGACGTCACGGGGAAGACATCGAGAATGCCGCCCCTTCGGCTCGCCGATCCGGGCACCTCGACCGTGGGTTCGACCCTGTAACCGATGGCGGTCCAGCGCCGGACAAGCTCTCCTGGCGACACGGAATCGCCCGCGCGTATCGTTCCGGCCGCCCGGTCGAAGGTCTCGCGATCTATCGTCGATTGCGCCACCGCCTGGATAGACGCGACGACCACCGGAGGGCTGTCTTTCGGGGGACCGATGAGCGCGGCCAGGGCCTGTAGCCGCTGGTGCGTGCTCAACATGTCCGGCACATAGTGTTCGAACGGAATGTTTTCCGTTTCCGCGAACTGGAATACCGGCGCATCGGCCCGCCACACGGCCAGTTGATCGGCCAGTCTGCGGGCCGCTTCCGGGTTGGGAGTGACAACCACGACGGGCGCGCCGAACTCGCGCCAGACCGCCGCTACCAGGTATGCGGTAGCGGGATCGGGCGCAACAATCGCCTCTCGTCCCGTTCCCAGGCGAAGGGTTTCGATGAGCTCTCCGAACTGCCGGTTGCGCGTCAGCAGCGGGAGAAGACCGCTCAGAGTCATTCAGTTACCGGATGTGGCAGCAGGGCCAATTCCTTCCTCAACGCCGAAACGGCCAGGAGCAAACGTGCTGGCCTGGCCACAAATTGTCCCGTTCGCAAGCCGGATGGCTGCAAGGGCGGGGACCCCTTCTGCGGATATAATACAGGCTGGCTGGTCGCACCAATGATTTCCTGGAGTCCTTCTTGACCGCGAAGGCACGCGCCGAAAAACGGGCCGCTCAAAACGAGGATCGGCGGACGCCGGGCAGAATCGTCGTCAAGTTCGGGACCAACCTGCTGACCGGCGGACGGGACACCCTAGACGAGCGCGTGGCGGCTTCGCTGGTCGACCAGGTCGCAGAAATCCGGCGTCGAGGCTGTGAGGTCCTGGTCGTCACATCGGGGGCTGTCGCCCTTGGCCGGGACGCGATCGCGCAACGCGGGCAGGTTGGCCGGTTCAATCGTTGGACGCTGGCGTACCGCCAGGCGCTCGCCGCCATTGGCCAGGCCAGGCTGATGCACATGTACGAGCGGCTGTTCAGCGCCCACGGCGACACGGTGGCCCAGGCAATGGTCACCCGCGGGGACCTTCAAAACCGCCTGGGTTACCTGAATTTTCGCAACACGCTCGAGACCCTCATGGAGATCGGCGCCATCCCCGTCATCAACGAAAACGACGTGGTGGGCGTCGACGAACTGGAGGGCGGTTCGTACGGCGACAACGACCGGCTGTCGGCCATGGTCGCCAACTCTATCGACGCCGACCTGCTCGTCCTGCTCGGCGAGATGGATGGCCTGTTCACCGCCGACCCGGACATCGACCCGGAAGCGCGGTTCATTGCCGAGGTCACGGAGATCGACGACCGCGTGGTCCAGGTCGCCGGCGATTCACGGGACGGCCGCGGCCGGGGCGGGATGGCCAGCAAGGTGGAGGCGGCGAGATTGGCGACGGCTTCAGGCACCGATGTGGTGATCGCCTCCGGGCGAACGGAAAACGTTCTCCCTCGTCTATATGAAGGGGAGAAGTTGGGGACGCGCTTCATCAGCAACGCGTCGCACCTGGAGAGCCGCAAACGCTGGGTGCTTACCGGTGTTACCGAGCACCGCGGCGGGGTCCTCGTCGACGACGGGGCCGCCAGGGCGGTGAGAAATGGCGGCACGAGCCTGCTGCCCGCCGGGGTTGCGGGCGTAGAGGGTGAATTCGGTCGAGGGGAAATCATCGCCATCAGGAACGTCGGCGGTGAAGTGGTCGCCTGGGGCGTCGCAAACTACAGTTCGGCCGACCTAGCGGTAATCAAGGGCCGCAAGTCGGGAGAGGTCCGCGGGCTCCTGGGCCGGGAGTACGGCCCTGAAGTGGTCCACCGGGACAACATGGCGGTGGTTTGAGGGCTGATCGGCAATTGACACGCCGCGCTCAACTTAATCGCGTATATTCGTGAGACGAAGCTTCCGATGAACGGCAAGAGATAGCGAAGAACCCCGTTGACTACATCTGCAACGCTCAAGGAACAGGCGCTCAAGGCGCGGGCCGCCTCGGCCGAACTGGCGACTTCCTCCAACGAAGAGCGCAACGACGCGCTGTTGGCCATCGCCGCGTCGTTGGACGAGCGGTGTGGGCAGGTGTTGGATGCCAACGCTGCAGATCTGAAAGAGGCGGAACGGGCAGGCTTGGGTGAGCACATCACAGAGCGCATGACACTCAACGAGGAGCGGGTGGCGGACATGGGAGAGGCCCTCGGCGTAATCGCCCGGCTTCCGGACCCGATCGGAGAGGTACTCGACGAAACGACGCGGCCGAACGGCCTTCGGGTCCAGCGGGTCAGCGTCCCCCTCGGCGTTATCGGCACGATCTACGAGAGCCGCCCCAACGTGACTGTGGACATCGCCTCGCTGTGCCTCAAGTCCGGCAACGCGGTCGTCCTGAGAGGCGGTAAAGAGGCGTTCAACACGAACAGGACACTGGCGGACATCATCACCGTTTCCCTCGCGTCGAGCGCGTTGCCTGCCGACGCTGTCCAGTTCGTGGCATCCACCGACCGCGCCCTCGTACGTGACATGCTCGCCATGAAGGATGAAATAGACCTCATGGTGCCGAGAGGAAGCGCCGAGTTGGTCCACTTCGTGGCGGAGACAGCGACCATGCCCGCGGTCACGGGCGGCATCGGCGTCTGCCACACCTACGTCGATTCGGCGGCGGACCTGCAAAAAGCCCGCGCGATAGTGGTGAACGCCAAGGTACAGCGGCCGACGGTGTGCAACGCGCTGGATACCGTCTTGATCGATGCGGAAATAGCAGGTGGATTCCTGCCGGACCTGGCAAGAGAATTCGTCGGCCATGACGTAGAGATGCGGTGCGACCGCAGGGCCCTGTCGATACTGCACACGGAAAACAACGGCGCCGACTACAAGGCTGCGACCGAGGAGGACTTCGGGACCGAGTTCCTGGACCTGATCGCCTCCGTGAAGATCGTGGACGGACTCGACGACGCCCTGTCGCACATCGCGAAGTACGGCTCCGGGCACTCCGAGGCCATCGTTACGGAGGACGATGCGGCTGCCGAGGCGTTCATTGCGAAGGTGGACGCGTCGGCCGTGTTCGCGAACACCTCCACGCGCTTCAATGACGGGGGCGAATTCGGCCTGGGCGCCGAGGTCGCGATCAGCACGAACAAGATGCACGCCAGGGGCCCCATGGGGCTGCGGGAACTGACCAGCTACAAGTGGGTCGTGAGAGGCGACGGACAGGTAAGGACGTAGACCCCTCCTACGGGACGCGACCCCACGCAAACGGACGCCCATACTTCGGACGGAATCAAATGACGGACATGGCGAATTTCTACTTCGAACGGGAGTGCAGGACTCCGCATTCCGAGTGCTACACGATCCTCGAGGAGAGTGGCCAGATCGGACGACTGGACCTGCACTTCACGAGCGCCATGGTCCACGGCACGCTAACGGTGGCCGAGAGCCTGACGCAGGAAGGTATCCAGGAGATCGTGTCGATAGTGGACGAGAACATCATCGACGCGGTCGGCCTGCAGCGTGACGACTTCGTACTCCACGTACACCAGGGCCGCGACCTGGGCGTCTACACCAACGAGGTGGGACTGCCGCCGCCCGGCAACGGGCACCCGCCTCCGGGGGCGTGATCCCGGGCGGGCCGCCGCTCAGTTCAATACTGCTGGAACAGCCGCCCCCACGGCGTGTTCATCGCTTCACGCACTCGTTTGCGGCCGATGAACCGCAGCCAGAAGTCGTTGTGATAGACGTTTGACGCCCAGAAGGCCCACGGCACCAGCGGCGACCTGAGCAGCAGGTTCTCCAACGGCTTCAGCGGACCATGGTAAATCATGTGCTGGCCGCGGCTGGCAAACGTGCTTTCGTGCGCCGAAAACTGCCAGTCCACGCCTGCGACGTCGTCGCCGACCACCTCGATCTCGGAGGGGTTTCCGACGCCGAGCCCGCGCTCGTGGGCGATGCGGATCATCGGCAGGCTCATCGGGTCGAAGCCCATCATCGACGCCGCCACGGAGTCGATCGCCACCTGGTCGGCGCTTGCCAGGATGACGTTCTTGGTGTGGATGCGCATCGCCCGCGGGCCGGGGCCGTCGCCTGCGAACGTCCCGTCCATGACGGCGAACAGGCCCGCGTGGATCTCACGCTGAATCTGCAACAGGTCCACGAGCGTTTCGTGGATTACGGAGTGCGTCCAGTGCCTGTAGCGGTGAAGCAGGCCTCCGAACGCGTTCTTCAGTGCGCCCGTCATCGTTGTGAATACGTGCGTCTTTAGGGTCGGGAGTTGGACGATGTTGGTCTCTGGCAGGATTTCCGGTACGTACAACCCGTCCTCGTAAATGTCGTCCAGGACCAGCATCTTCGCCGTCGGTCGATACCTCTTCCACTTGATCGGCGGCGCGTCCAGGATCGCGTGCGGCACCCCGAGCCGGTCCTCCACCGCGGCGTGCCGGTTGTTTACGCGCCCCTCCACGGGGTCCACGACTACTGTGCCGTTGTGCGCAGCCAGCAGGTCTTCGTAACCGCCGCGGCGCAGCTCGTTCACCACGCCCTCGATCTGCCACGGCGCCGACGAGCAGGCGGGGTAGTAGTGCTGCCAGGAGATGTTGACCTTGAGCAGGGTCTGGACGCCGGGCAGGAGGGCCGACCGGTAGTCGGCCAGTTCCATCAGACGGCCGTAGTCCTCCAGCACCGACTCGGGAGTGGTGTACAGGACCGCCACCTTGCCGAGGGTCGGCTCGGCACGCTGGATGTCCGGTTTGGTGAGTATGCCGGGCGTTTCCACGCTGGAGATGGTCATTGCGATTTCGGTATCTTGCCCCGAGCCCGGGGACAGGCCATTTGTCGGCTCTTTGTTACAGTTCGTCCAGTTATCGAGTATACCGGCGGGCGCTCCCCAGCCATAGACGACTAGAGCAACCCTCGACCATTGATTATCGACTTTCACACGCACATCATGCCGCCGGAATTCAGTTCCGATCGCAGGCGCTACCGGGGCCTTGACGCCACGCTGAGAGAGCTGTTCACCGACGACCTGGGCGGCATGGCGACAGCCGACCAGTTGGTCGAGCAGATGGACAGGGCCGAAGTCGACGTGTCCGTAGCGGCCGGCTACGGGTGGACGGATATCGGCGTGGCGCGCGCGTCGAACGACTACATTCTCGAAGCGGCTGGAAAGTACCCGGCGCGGGTGGTGCCGTTCTGCAGCGTCAACCCATTGTGGGGTCAACCCGCCGTCAACGAGGTCCGGCGGTGCGTGGAGGCCGGTGCACGGGGCATCGGCGAGTTGCATCCGGACACGCAGGGGACCGTATCCGCCGACCTGGCGACCCTGGCGCCGGTGCTCGACGCGGCGCGGGAACTTGGCATACCCACGTTGTTCCACGCTTCGGAACCGATGGGACACGCGTACCCGGGCAAGGGGACCGTCACGCCCGACATGCTGGAGGCCCTGGTCCGCGCCTACCCGCACAACACGTTCGTTTTCGCCCATTTCGGCGGCGGGATGCCGTTCTATGCGCTCATGCCGGAGGTGGGCGAATTGCTGGCCAACGTGTACTTCGATTCAGCGGCCTTCCCCTACCTGTACCGGCCCGAGGTATTCCAGGCCTCCGTCACGGCGTGCGGGGCGGAGCGAGTCCTCTTCGCATCGGACTACCCGCTCGTCAGCCAAACGAGGGCGTTACGAGGGATGCGGAACGGTGGACTGTCGCAATGTGACGAAGCCGCAGTGCTCGGCGGGAACGCCGCCCGGCTCCTGGGACTGGACGGAATCGCTGAAGATTAGCCGCCATGTCGTTGCGTGGTGCGATGCCGTTCGTTACACTTAGCGTGCTGTGAAAGAGATTACCGCCGGAACTACGTGCGCCTGTATGTGTACCTGTCAGCCCGCAGGGGGTGGCGTAGTCGCGTCTTGAATTAAGCCGTTAGGCCATAGTGCACCGCCCAGACCCCCTGCGAATGCGACGCCGGGGGTTTTTTGATGCCCTCCAACTTTCCGAAAGAAACACAGATACAACCAAAATGATGAACCTCCTGAAAATAGTCCTCCATGGCGCAAGGCGAGTTGTCGAAGCCACGCACGGATTGGGCGCTGAGTCGGAACTCAGGTACGCGCCCCGTCCCGGCAACGCCTCGCGCTCCTGAACGCGCACTCAACTAGAACTCCGGATCACCGGTAGCCACGTATTTGCCCCGCGTTCGCGGGCGCGGCACATTCGTCCTGACGTGCCCCCGCGTTTGCCCTGACGGCGGACTCGTACCCCTCTTGTTTCGACTCCCTCAACGCCATCGGCTGGTATCGTTTTATGTCGTCTGTTCGAAATGAACGGCGACGGGACCGCCCTGCACTATGGACGCACACGAACTGGCTGCATATCGGGAGGCGGGGCGAATAGCCTCCGACTGTCGAAGCTGGGCGGCCGCCGAAATACGGCCGGGCATGCTGCTTCGGGATCTCCAGGAAGGGATCGAGGCCCGCATGCGCGACGCGGGCGCGCTGCCGTCCTTTCCGGCGCAGACCAGCCGTAACGAGATCGCCGCACACTACTGCGCCTCGCCGTACGACGGGACTCGGTTCAAGTCCGGAGACCTCGTGAAGATCGATCTGGGCGCGCACATCGATGGCTATCCCGTGGACACCGGCGTCTGCGTCGACCTCTCGCCGGATGGCCGTTGGGCCGACATGATCGAGATCGCCGGCGAGGCCCTTGACGCTGCCATTGGCGCGGTCAAGGACGGGGTGACGGTGGGAGCGATCGGCACGGCCATTGGGAACCTCATCGAAGGGCGGGGTTACAAGCCCATCTACAACCTGTCGGGGCACGGCCTGGGGCGGTGGGACCTTCACTCCGGCTTCCAGATACCCAACAGCGCGCAGCGCGGCGGCCCGCGCCTGCGGCAAGGGATGATCTTCGCCATCGAACCGTTCGTTACGACCGGCGAAGGCTATGTGGTGGACGGGGGCAAGGCCGAAGTCTTCATGAAGTCGGGCCAACCGGACCCATCCAACAAAATCACCGCCAGCGCGGTCGAGGCGATAGACCGCTGGAATGGCCTGCCGGTGGCCCGTCGCTACTTCCGTGACGAACCCCGCAAACCGTTTGAGAGGACCCTGCGCGAGCTGGTCCGCCAGGGGGTCGTGCGGGACTACGCGCCGTTGGTCGAAGTCTCCGGCGCTCCGGTGGCCTGGAAAGAGCACACGATTTACCTCGGTCCCGGAGGGCCTGAGGTGATTACTGCTTGACCGCCAGGGAGCATCCGCCCTGCTCCGGAATTTTGTCGCGAAGCCGGGTATACGCCCTTATCGACATACCGGGGACACTCGGTGCCGATCCTTTCACTCGACTTGCCGGACTTGATCCGGTACCCACGGTGGGGTGCGGACGAGCGGGGGGGCCTCCGTTCCACCAACCGCCCCCTACCGACAGGCGACCCACGCCCTCTAACGTCGTGCCGGGGACACCCGGTACCCAAGGGGCAGGGGCGGAGCGCGGCTACACCACTCGAACAGCGGTCCTCGCCCCCACTCCTGCCCCCTCGTCCCGTGGGTGAATCGGGGTCCGGCACGACGACTTGCAGATAACCTGCGCGGCCGGGGCATGACTGGAGTGGTCCCAGGATCACCGGTTCTGATCCCTCGGCTTCGCTCGGGATGACAGTGAAAGGGCCCGGGATGACAGTGAAGGGGCTCGGGATGAAAGTGAAGGGGCTTGGGATTACAGTGAAGGGGCTCGGGATGACAGTGAAAGGGCCCGGGGTAACATCATTCGTTTGCCGGGGATGACAGACAGGGTTGGCGGTCGATCGGAGTTTGGTGCGGGGTTACGTTGTGGTGGCGATGGACGCGACCAACCGCTGGTGACCGGCCCCACGTCCGGGTAGGAGACCTTTGCACAACCTTGTTAATACGGCAATAGCGGGAATTCAGGAGCGTATGGTTGGCGTCCGGTAAGTTGTGATCAAGCCCTTTTCACCCTCACCCTAACCCTCTCCCATCGGAGACCTTTGCGTAATCCTCGACATAGAGGGGAATCGGGGATTCAAGGGCATACTCCCAATTCGCGATTCTCCCTCACCCCAACCCTCTCCCGCTGGGAGAGGGGGTTTTGCAAAGGTCTCCGGGTAAGGAGTGGCGCTCCTTCCTGGTAACGACTAAGGGGGTGCTGGGTACCGGCCTCGCTCCGGTGAACTAGACCGCAGCGACGCTGCGCCGTTCCAGTTCCAGCAGGCGCGCCTTGAGGGGAAGGCCGGCGCCGCCGCCAAAGCCGTGGAGGCTTCCGTCCGAGCCTATGACGCGGTGACAGGGGACCAGCAGCGGCCACCGGTTTCGCGCCATCGCCTGTCCGGCGCCGCGGGCCGCTCGCGCATTGCCCGCCTCGTTGGCGAGCCAGGCGTACGATCGGGTTTCACCGGCCGGAATGGACCGGCACGCGGCGTATGCGCGGGCAAAAAACGGTGTAACGCCGTGGAAGTCGATTGGCAATGTAGACAGGTCCACGTCTTGACCCGCGCAGTACCTGGTGATCATGTCCCGGGTATCTGTCGTCGCCTCTTCGTCGTACTCTGCAGCCTGGATATCGGACTCGATTCTTTCCAGCGCTGCCAGGCGTGACTTCTCGGGTAGTGTCGTGCGGCGGACTTTGCCGTCCGACGCCGCGACCGCGACCCAACCCAAAGCCGTCTCGAAAACATCGTAGGTCATCCCGGTCATCATGAACGCTCCTGGGTGGCGGCCATCCCAACCTGTCCCGTGGCCTGCATCATCTCTTCGGCCGTACCACCCTCTCGACGGCGGCCGGTCAGTCCGACCCGATACGCCAGCAGGCCTCTCAAGACACGTCTCCACGCCCTGTCCAGGTCTTTTGTTGCGTCGGGGTCCGGTTCCCGGTGGCTATAGCGGACCTGTTCGTAACTGCCGGCAATACGGAGAGCCGCATCCCGGACCGGCGGCACGATGAATCCCAGGCGCCTGGCGTATTCGGACGCCGTCTGGCTTGGTGACTTGCCCATGCCGACCACCCGGCCCAGATGGACCATCTTTGCGTAGGCCCTGCGCTCCGGGTCCAGCCCCCAGTGCAGCCATGTCCATGCTGCGGCCGCCAGCACGACAGCGCCTCCCAATACTCCGAGAACGATATAGAGCCAGGTGGGTTGCGAGGACTGCTGTACGAACCCGCCACCTCCCGGGAGGTTTGGCATCAGGCCCAGGTCATCCAGCAGGGTCTCGTCAAGCTCGTCGAAGATTTCGTCCCCGAATTCCAGGAGTTCATCCTCGTCGAAGGCCGTGCCGCCCTCGGGCAGTTCGGGCACCTCGAACTCCTTTGAAGGCTCGACGCGGCCGGGTGTCACCTCAACGTCCACCCATCCGTAGTTGTCGTAGTAGACCTGCGTCCAGCCGTGGCGGTCGTTGTCGAGAATCAAGAACTGGCGGGCCTGCGAAATATAGTGCCCCTGCGCCCAGCCGACCGTCATTCTGGTAGGCACTCCGACCACTCTCAGCATTACGGACGCAGCCGATCCGAAGTAATGGCTGTACCCCTTTATTTCCGACTCCTCGCACTCCTCTGCTCCCGCCGGACACGGCTCTGATTGAGACTCGAAGAGGAACCAGTCGACCCCGCCCTCGTCGGCTTCGGGTCCGCTGACCTGCCGGGAATAAGACTGCGACTGCAGGAAGTCCTTTATCGCCTGCACCTTCTCGAACGGCGTCACTGCGCCGGCGTCTGCCACCACCTTCCTGGACAGGTCCAGGACCCTGTCGGGAATGTCGGACGGAAGCAGCAGGTACCGGTCGGTCACCCAATTCGGGTATTCGTTGCCTGTCTGCGCCAACTCCGCATCCGATGCCCGCGAGACGAAGGTCACGACCGAATAGGACTCCTCTTCCAGGACCTCGTCCAGCAACTGGACCCCGGACTGTTCCGGTGGCGTGATGCGCTCGGCGATCACGTGGGTCGGCTCGCCGACGCCGCCATCCCTGAGCAGGGTTAACACCACGTCGGGCGGCGTCAGACCCTGGAGTTGGTTCACCACCTGTTGTTCGGACAATTGCGCGTCGCCGGTCGGTCCGGCCTGTCCGTGCAGGCCCAATAACAGTTGCCGCGCCATGGCGTCTATGTCCGGCGGCATGAACGGCAGTTCGCCGTCGGGATCATCCAGGGGGATGGTGTAGCGACGCGGCGCCAGGATGTCGAGTTGCGTTTGCCTCGAGGCGCTGAAGAGGGTCCCCGTACCGAGTATGGCGTTGGTCGGGAAGAGAGGGAGGATGGTCTGATCGATTCGTTCTCTCGACAGCTCTTCGGGCGGGGTGGTCAACGGGGCGTTGGCCTCAGCCGTGAATACGTTGTGTTCTCCGGTGAGCCACCCCTGTGGCGTGTAAGTGTCATATGTCCTTGCGGGCAGCAGTGTCGGGTACTTGGAATTGACCCACATGACGGGATCGTCCGTCAGGTTGATCGGCCCCTGGAAGGGTAGCGCTGCGCCGGGCGCGTCCAGAACGCCTTGCCCTTTGCCCCGTACCCCGGCAAGAAGCCTTGTAGCGGGCTCTCGCACCAGTTCGAAGGGCGCCTTGAACAGGTCCCAGGTGGTCTGGAGCGAGGAGTTGCGCGGCTCGATCAAGGGCAGCGCAGATATCAGCAGGGCGACCACGCCCACGATGATCGCGTTTCGGGCGCCGGTCCAACGGATGATGCCGGGGTAACTGGTGCCGTCGGCCTCCCACCTCGCCATCCGCGTCAGGGTGGTGAGGTGGGCGAACAGCACAATTCCGCCGAGCATGAAGATGAAGAAAATGTACTCGAACTGCCCCTGGCGGTAGCTGAGGTTGGTCAGCATGCCCAGTCCCAGGAGTATCGTGGGCGCCCATGGGTTTCGCCACTTGAACGTGATCCACGAGGTGAGATAACCGCAGATCCAGGTGGCCGTCATGAACATCAGTGCGAAGGGCACGGTGTCCCTGTTGATACCCCCGTCCCGGGCATCTCCAACCCAGATGAACATCCGTCCCCACGCCTCCACGGCCCTGCTGAACGGGTCGCCCTCGCCGACCGGTATGGACCCCTGCCACAGGATGACAACGAAGCCGATGGCGAACGGCGCAAGCACCTTAATCCACCAGGCGAACTTGCTGCGGGTGATCACGAACCCGGCGATGAGTCCCAGGAACGCGGTGGGCAGGATCGACGGCAGGTCGCCCCAATTGGAGAGCTGGACCGACCAGGCCATTGCGCCCAGCATCCACGCCAACAGGCCCAGCGTCACCCAGTCGCGCAGTTCCACGCGCTGCACCAGCGCCCTGGCGTTCGCGATCAAGCCTGATGGCGGGGGTGCCAGTTCGGCCTGTGGAAGGGCCTGCGCAGCGGTGCTCAAAGCGCAGCCTCCGCCGTCACGGCAACGTCGTGCCCCAGCGACGGCCTGGTAAAGCCGGCGGCCGCCCCGACCGGCACCGAGAGCGAGTCGGGGATCGACGCGCCCTGTTGCAGGTGAAACGTTCTAACGCCGCTGTTGACCAGGTTCATCAACGCCGCTTCGTTCGGTTCGCCGCCGAAAGAGCCGCGGTCTACCAGGACCGTGTTCACCCTGATTCCGCGCCTCTGCAACCCCGCCAGCGCATCGATCCAACCACCGCTTTCCGCCGCGGTGATGACCACGAGGGACGAAGTCTGGCTGAGCTCGCGGTCCATCTCGGCCAGCAGTTCAATCATGGGGGTGTTGCCCTCCGGCCTGCTAGAGGCGATGTGCCGCATGATCGTTTCCATTTGGTAAGTGGATCTGTCGGGAATCATCAACAGGGGCTCGCTCCCGTGGGCGGAGTAGCCGATGGGCAGCATGGACCGCCCGTAACGGTCCACGACCGAGGCCGCAACCGTGGCGGCGTACTCATCGGTGGACTCGGGCGACTGTCCGGCCTGCGAGTCGCGGTGCTGGTCGAAAAGCACCCACACGTGGCTCGCCGAGCCCCGGTCGAACTGCTTGACCATCAACTGGTTGACACGCGCGGTCGAAAGCCAGTGGATCCTGCTAACGCTGTCGCCGGCGGTGTACTCGCGCACCGACGAGACGTCCGTGCTGATGATGTTGGCGCGTTGTCGCCTGGAGCCGTCACCCGTTAGATGAATGGCGGGCGACGCAAAGTCTGGAACGTTCACCACGCGCGGGTAGACGAGGACCTTGTCCACGCCCTCGAACTCAACCTCCTGCGGAAACAGGTTGAGAGGGTCGGATGCCCGGACTACAAGCGGACCGATCTCGTACTCGCCCCGCTGTATGAGCGTGCCCGACACCTCGACGCGGTTGAACGGCACCACCATCCCGAGGCTGCCGATCTGCCTGATTGCCATGCCGGGGATGTTCGTCTTGTCTTCAACCTCCACCCACGCCTTGGGCGTCCTGCCGTGGTTCCGCACGGTGACCGTCTCCCGGTACGTGTCACCGACCCCGAACGGTCCCAGCGGGCGTTGTACCTCTGCGGAAATCTGCCTGGCGCCCAGCTTTGCGAGCCCGTAGGTGATGATCACGAGACCGGCCAGCAGGTATACCAGCCGAAAGGCAAGGTCGAAGCCGGTCGCCATGCCCGCCATCGCCGAAATGGCCATCAGAGCGGCGATGCCGTAGAGCACCGGATGGCGGCGCAGGGCGCGCACCACTCGCCGGCTGCCCAGTTCCCTGCCGCCCGGCGCAGTGTTTTCACGGCGGGAACGCGCCGCGCCAACTCGCGAGTAGCCTGAAGCGCGGTCGTATTGCATGAGGTCCGGGTCTACCTGGTCTCGCGTTTGCCCGCCGGCCACCTGCCCGCGTATTGCCCGCACGGGCCTGGCGAATACAGGTTATGGGCGGGCATCATGAGCGGCCGCCCGCGGAGCCCGGCACCGGTACGGAGTCGAGCACCTCTCCGACCACCGATTCCTGGCGGACGCCGCGCATGCGCGCCGATGCGGTCAGCAGGACGCGGTGGGCCATCACCGGCACGGCGATCTGCTTGACGTCGTCGGGGACCACGTAGTCGCGGCCTTGCAGCATGGCCATCGCCTTGGAACCCTTCATCAGGTTGATCGACGCGCGGGGCGACACGCCAAGGGTCGCGTCGTCATGGTCGCGGGTGCCGTTGGAAAGGTCCACGATGTACTGCTTGACCAGTTCGTCTGCGTAGACGCTGTCGGCGGCTGATTGGAGCTTCATGATGTCGGACGGGCCGCATGCCGCGGTCAGTTCATCGATGGGGTCCACCTGTTCGCGTCGGTCCATGATGGCCACTTCCTCCGCCGAGTCGGGGTAGCCGAGGGAGACGCGCATGAAGAACCGGTCCAGCTGGGCCTCGGGCAGCGGAAAAGTCCCCTCGTATTCGATGGGGTTCTGTGTGGCCATGACCATGAACGGTTCGGGCAACTCGTAGGTGATGCCGTCGACCGAGACCTGTCGTTCGCCCATGGCCTCGAGCAGGGCCGACTGGGTCTTCGGGGTGGCCCGGTTGATCTCGTCTGCCAGCACTACCTGGGCAATGACCGGGCCCGCCCGGAACTGGAACTCTTCTTCCTTCTGGTTGTAGACGGATGCGCCCGTGACGTCGGACGGCAGCAGGTCCGGCGTGAACTGCATGCGGCGGTACTCGCAGCCCGTCGTCACGGCGATAGACCGTGCCAGCATGGTCTTGCCGACGCCCGGCACGTCCTCGATCAGCAGGTGCCCCTTGCTCAAAAGGCTGACCAGCGCAAGCTCGACGACGCTTCGCTTGCCGATGATTACCTGCCCAATGTTGTCGACGAGCGCTTCGACGAGCGTTTTCGGATCTGCGGCTGTAGTCACTATGGACTCCCTGTATGAATTTGCGGATGGGTGGGATTGTATCCGCCCCGAAGAGCCCGCAGACGCGCGCGACGGCGGACTCCGTCGGAACCTTACTACGAACGTTATGCGTCGGCCGATTTATGGCATCCGGCCGGTAATCCCGTACGAGGGACGAAAACGGTTAGGCGTTGGGCAGGTGGGCGCGGTTTTGTGGGGGTGGAAGCGGCGTACGTGGGAGGCGCATGGCGACGAGGGCGAGGGCGATGGCGAGGACCGGGGTGGTCCAGAAGTGCGGGTTGGTATCCCATATGTCAATGAACGCGCCCCGGAACAATAGAGCCAAATACCCCCCCGACAAGGTACCGACGACCATAGTGCCCAACGCGATCTTCGCGAAGTGTCGCGTCGGCAACGAGTGCGCCAACAGGACCCATGGCAGGCAGAACAGGCCGCCCCGTACAAGGTTGAGGGCAAGAACACCTGCGACCGACTTTGGAAAACCATCAATAACCGCGAGAGCCAAAGCCACGGGCAGCAACAATAATGCAACGACGACAAGCAATCGCCGTACGGGATAGAAGTCGGAGGCGATGCCCCAGAGCAGCACGCTGATGCCGGCGGAATGGGTAAGGGCCTGGTGCGATGACCAAACGCTGTCAACCCCGGAGATATTCGACATCGTCTCACTCCATATGAAGGTGGGCGTCATGGGGACCATCAGCGTGGCCGCATAGGCAATTGAGTATGCTGCTGTTACCCACACCACAACTCCGCGCACCTTCGGCACGCCCAACGTCTCCACGAGCGACGGCCCGGTTTCGTATGAATTCGAAAACACGCGCGGGAGAAGGCTCATGAGGATTACAGTCCCTGCCAATGCCAAACCCAGGCCGACCCAAATCGTCGAATCATCCTGAAATGACCGAAGGATGCCCCACAGGCTGATGGGCTTTATGAGGACCAAGCCCAACGCCCCGATCAGCGTGCCCATGTACCGCGTCGCACCTTTGACTGCGATGGCGTAGAACACCAGCGAGCCGACAACCGAACTTCCGACCCCCAAGACAAAGAACCCGAACTCGGCCGCGGCCGAGTTCCCAGAGCGAACGATGACGACGAGACTGATCGCGGCGGCAACGGCGCCAGCCCCCATCATCATGTGCGGAGGTCCCCGGTCAATCCAAATGGCCGCAGGGATCACTGCCAGCCCTCCGATGGAGCCAACCAAGAACGCCCATCCGTAAGTCAACCCGAATGCAGAATATAGAACGAACAAAGCAGCCGGATGCCCACCCCACGCGAAGAGGTTCACGATCGCCGCAGCCGCCACTAAAACGAGGCCCAGCTTCAAATCGGGATGCAAGTATCTCAACGACATGCCGCCAATTATGGGGTTTCACGGGGGACATGGGCGTTATGGGACTTTGCTACAAACATTGTCGGTGTCGGGTCTATGGCATCCGGCCGATAGTCTCGTTGCCTAAACCGAATCGGTTACTCACGTGTATCTCAGGTCGCAATCTTGCGACGGTGAAACCCGCGCCGTCTCCAGCGGCCTCGGCAGCCGCCATGCCACGAGGGCGAGGACGATGCCGAGGACGGGGATGGACCAGAAGTGCGCATTGTTTACCAAGTCATCACCCAAGGCCCCCAACAATATCCCGCCCATTGTCCAAGCCAACGGGCCAAGGACGGCCGTTATGCCCATTGCGATCTTTGCGAAGTGCCGCGTGGGCAACAACTCCGCCATCAGTACCCAGGGCAGGCAGAGCAAGGCGCCCCGTAAGACGCCGAGCGCGAGAACGCCCGCGACCGACGTGGAATCGCTGTCGATCGCTGCAAGGGCCACCGTCGCGGCCGGCAACAGGAGACCTGCGAGAAAAATCAACCGGCGTACGGGAAAGAAGTCTGAGGCGATGCCCCAGAGCAGCACGCTGATGGCCATGGAAATGGTAATGGCCTGGCGCGGAAACCAAATGCTGTCCATACCGGAGATGAATGACGGCGTCGCAGCAGAGATAAGCGGCAACGCCATGACCATGGTGATCGCGGCCATGTGCGCAATTGTGTACGCGGCTGTCGCCCCAACCACGGCTCTGCGGACCTTCGGCACGGCCAATTCCCGGAGGAGCGTCGGGCCCGGTCCGTACGAATACGTGAATACGCGCGGCAGGAACCGGAGGAGGACCAAACCGCCCGCCAGGATCAATGCGACGCCAATTCCCAACACCAGTGTTCGGGAGTCAGTTGCCCATTCGCGTATAACTCCATCGCCGAGGCGCATCGCGAAGACCATGCCCAACGCCCCGATGAGCGTGCCCTTATACCGCGTGGACCCTTTGACTCCGACCGCGTAGAACACCACCGAACCTGCCGCCGCGGCGCCGACGATCGATACGAAAAACCCGAACGCGACTAACGCCTGGCTGCTGAAAGGAACGAGGATAGAGAGACCCACGGCGGCGGCGACCGCGCCAGCCGCCATCAGGGTGTGCGGGGGCTGCCGATCCACCCATATGGCCGCAAGGATCACGGCCAGCCAGCCAATCACGACTACCAAAATCAGCCAGACGGTTGACGGCTCCAGTGGGGCGAATCCCGCAAACTCGAAAGTGGTCCACCCGACGACGTTCAGCAGAACCGCCGCTGACACGAGCACTAGGCCAAGTTTGAGGTCGGGGTGTAGGTTTCGGTGCGGCATGGTGGGGATTATGGGGGGTTGGGGTGGTGCCAGACCGGAGTGGCGCAGCGCGGCATTGGTGACTTGTCAGCAGAAGGGCGCGGGAGTGGTCTTGAGAATATCGGGGACGATGCCAAGCCAGGATAGGGAAGCCGTGCTCCTCATGTGTCGTCTTTAATCACCTACTCCTCTGGGGCCATCGGAGGAGCCTTAACTTATTGCGTGACGACTAGACTTGGCGGCCCGAACTGTCCCTGTTCTTGAGTTTGGTCATTACGCGCCGGATATCAGCCGCGACCTCTTCGATCTCCTTTGCGACGTGTGTTGTCAGACCAAGTTCTTGCTGCAGGGCTGTCAACAGCGGTAGTAGCTGCTGTGCGGCCGGGGACGCTTGAATCAGCTCGATTGCCCGCGCCGGTTGGACTCTGGCGGCATGAATCACTATGGCATCGAGGCATCGGTTGGAAAGTTTGCTTCCTTCAAACATAGATTTCAACAACAAGGAGAACTCAGAGTCACTGATCGTTTGGTTCACCACGTCTAAAGCGATCACCTTCGCCGCTAGTGCGTTTGCCTTCAGGGGCGCGAAAACAGGCTGCTCTGAATTAGCGCATAACGCCACAACTTTGTCATAAGCCACAAGAGCTTTATCCTGGTGACCGTTCTGCATATATGTCATCCCTTTACAATAAATCAGGCCACCGGTCAAAAACTTAGCTGGCCAATTCTCAACTAACCCGTTTAAATCCCTTAGAGCTCGATCATAATTGCTTAGTGATTTGGTGAAATCTTTCCGCTCGAATGATACTATGCCTTTAGCATAAAACGCCACCGCCGTAACTAGGCGGGATTGTGGATCTTCACGCGTCTCAAACCGGCCGGCAAGTTCATTGCACATAGCAAGAGATGCATCCTCTTGATCGGCTCCAATAAGGGAAATGAACTCTTGCAAAAGGGTTGTAGCAACTACAAATTGTGTACTTGAAATGCCACTCGAGTTGGATAGTCGCATCAATTCGTCATAAACATCAAGAGCTTCATTTGTTCTGCCCATATGGTGCAACGTTATTGCTTCTTTGGTAAGAGCGACCGTCATGTGAACTTGGACGCCCTCTAGCAACATTTGAGAGGGTTGAGATGCATCATAAATCTCTTTAGTGAAAGTCAATAACTCTGATGGCGAATACAGACAGACCATAAAGTCTATCAACACCTTAACCAGCCGATCTTCACCTCCACCTCTCCTCAGCAAATAGTAGATGTTGTACAGCCGTTCAGTGAGATAGTATTCTTTACGGCGAGGCGTCCCCCCGTCGATTGCCACAGTGCCACGTTGGGCCAGCCGCCTTAACATCGCACTGCATTTGTTGGTATCCAGGCGAGCCAGGTCTGCGACTTCCCTTGTGGTCGAAGGCCTCCAAAGCCGGGCTAGGGCAAGATAGACGCGTCGTTCTTGTGGGGGTAACGCTTCGAGATGGCTTTTGAAGTATTCGGTGTGTTCATCAACGAGATCGAGCAAATTACTCATCAATTCGGGGAACGACTGTCCCGCGCCGAACCGGGCAATGATGGCGATCAACCGGGGATTGCCCCCGGTGAGAATCTCCAGCGGTCTAACGGCCCGTGTAGTAGTCGGTTTACCCGACACAGTCCCCCAGAGAGCCTCGCATTCTTCGGTATCGAGTGGACGGAGTGTGACTACGCGGAATAGGTCGTAAAGAGCGTGCTCTGGGTTGTCTATTTCGTCGAACCGGCTGGTGGCGCTGCCGAGCAGGATGACTCGGGGCTCGGTCTGCAGCGTCTTTCTCAGCCGCCATCCGGCGTCCGGGTCGCCCATGTCAGAGAACAGCATGTTTAGGTTTTCTACGATCAGTAAGAGCCGCTTCTGATGGCGGTCTGCGAAGTCGAGCAGCGCTCCGATGCAACGGTCGGCCAAATCTTGGTCGTCCTGTACCGTTCTGAGGTCGTTGTGGGTAAGTAGCAACGAGTCCCGCTCACCTGCAGGGGCTTGCTCCACGAGGTGGGCTATGCACTCGAACCAGAACTCCCCACAAGTGCTGACCTCGTAACTCTCCTCCGGGAACACGATTGGGAAGAGGCATGCCAGCGTTTCGTCCCGGCGCACTTCCGCGGCAACGCGAAGGAGGAGGTGGGTTTTTCCGATGCCGCGGGGGCCGATTACGAGGGAATGCGAGTTGGAGTTGCCGGTGGTCTCGCGCAAGCACTCGATGATCGACTCAAACTCGCTGGTCCGCACACAGAACGACTCTACGATTTCTTCGTCAGAGAGAAAACCGGGGTTGTATTTTTTGACTGCAACTGCCATCGAGCCAGATATTCCTCAACCTACCGGTTAATGTTGGGCGGAACATAATTGCCGTGCCGGGAGCGCCACCAGTCTTCAAGAAGCCCGGACACGAAACGAAAGCCATCGACCTGACGTTCCAGGTATCCGTCATGCTCCAGGGAGTACAGGACATCGTCGATCGGGATTTCGTCTTCGGTTGGAGACGACAGGTCCGTTTCGCGACAGAACTGGACTGCCTGATTGGTCAGCAGGCCATCGTTGACGGCTGCTTCTGTGAGGAGAGTGAGTGCTGTCCGGTAACCCTCGGGTCCCAGGACCATTCTCAGGCGGCCCTCGTAATGTTCCAGGTCGATTTGCCCACGGACGCCGAGCAAGTCGCGCTCATATACCTGCGCGACATCAGAACCGGTGGCCTGGTTTCTGCCGTCCCTTCGCAGATGCTCGTGAAGGTGGTCGAAGAATTGCTGCACGTGATGAGGAACACAACAACGCAGACGCCGGCACATCTCGCGTCGCAAGTCCACTGAGATATCCACCCCGTAGGTCCGGGCCAAGGCATCCAGGCACCGGACGGAGGTGTCTTGGCTCCACGGCTGCAACTCGAATGGCGAAAAGATGTTCGCTTGGGCGCTGAGACCGGCCTGTCTGAGGACCGGTTCGAGGCCGATACTCCCAGACACGATCATGCTTACTCTGCCGCGGTGGGCCTGCCCGTTCCTCCGCAGCCAACTCAGAAACTGGTCGGCGGCTTCCCGCCGTTCCGGAGTTATTCGGTAGTCCTGCCCCTTCAGCAACCGGTTGACGAGAATCGGCAGTTCGTCGATGGCAAGCACGACGGGCTTTTCGTTCGCCGCCAGGGCCTCAAAGATCTGGTCTCCATTCCTCTGCCAGGTCCCCGCGTCGATCCCTGCACGAAGTTTGACCTTCAGGTCGGCGAGTCCCACTTCCTCGATCCGGTCGCCGATATCTCTAAGGTGGTTGGCGAAACTATCCCTGATGCGGTCCCAGGCACTGTGGACCGGTTTTGCCTGAATCGCAATCTCGGCTACGGCGTCAGCCGCGTCGTTCGCACCTTCGAGATCGACGAACACGGTGGCGAACTCTCCTTCGACATTTAATCGACGCAGGAGTTCGCGCACCAGGCTCGTCTTGCCCATCCGGCGTTGCGCAGTAAGCAGCGTGTGGGCGCCATCTCGAACCCGCTCCGTCAAGGATTCGAGTTCGGTCTCCCTGTCGAAGAATCGATCGCCGTCGACCCAGTTGGCCCCTGCTTTCCTAAGTACCATGCTCATAGACTACACGCCAACAATCTTGTTGGCAACAATTCTGTTGGCAAACTAAATAGGTCTTGATCGGGACTTGTCAACGCCGAGGTCACGCAACCCCCGGTTCGACCCCCACTTCACACCTCCTTCACTCCGCGAGACAATAGGCCCGTCGCAGCCGTTACTTGTTGGGAGGTCACAGTATGCGTAGTAAAGCAGTTGTCCTTGATGAACAACGTAAGCCGCCGGCGGTGGAAGAGGTGGAGGTGTTGCCGCCGCGGGCAGGGGAGGTGATGGTTCGGGTGGCGGCGACCGGGGTGTGCCACAGCGACTACAACCTGGTCGACGGCTTCAGGTACGTGGAAAACCTGCCCATGGTGATGGGGCACGAGGCGTCAGGCGTGATCGAGCAGGTCGGACCGGACGTCCACGCCTTCGAGCCGGGGGACCAGGTGGTGTTCGCCATCCGCCCATCGTGCGGGACGTGCGAGTACTGCGCATCGGGAAGGTTCAACCTCTGCATCGGCCATGGGGCCAGGCCGCTCGAGCAGGCATCCCGCATCTACAGGAACGGCGAGCCCCTCTACCACGGCAGCGCCACCTTTTCTCAGTACACGGTGGTGACGCAAGACTACGTCGTGAAGGTCCCGGACGACATCCCGATCGATAAGTTGAGCCTCGTGGGCTGCGCCGTCATCACGGGCGTCGGGGCCGCCGTGAAGCGCGCGAAGGTCGAGCCGGGCTCGCGGGTTGCGATATGGGGCAGCGGAGGCGTCGGGTTGAACGTGGTGCAGGGCTGCGTCATCGCCGGGGCGTCACAGATCATCGCCGTGGACCTGGCCGACAACAAGCTCGAATTCGCCCGCCAGTTTGGCGCAACCGACACGGTCAATGCGTCGGAAGTGGACCCAATCGCAAAGGTCATCGAGCTGACCGGCGGAGGCGCCGACTACTCGTTCGAGGCGATCGGCAACCAGAAGACCACGCGGCAGGCGTTCGATTCGCTAAGGCCCGGCGGTACGTGCGTGACGATGGGCGCGCCGCCGGAGGGTGGACTGGTGGACATCCCGATGCAGCCGTTGTTCCAGGACCGCACGTTGATGGGGTGCAGCGCCGGCTCTGCAAGTCCCCGCGCCGACTTCCGTTGGCTTATCGAGCACTACCGTAACGGCAGCCTGAAGCTGGATGAGTTGGTCACCACGACGAGACCCCTGGACGAGGTCAACGATGCGTTCGAGGACATGGCGGCAGGCAGAGTGGCGCGGACTGTGTTGATTCCGTGAACCCGTGGACACTTGCGGTGACCGATCGGGAGTCCGTTTCGATGAGAGTCTTTACGGGTCCAGTGGCCTGGCCACTGGACCCGTACAATTGAAGGGACCAAGGAAATACGTTTTGGAATGGAGGGTCAGACGGTGATGATGCCGGAAATTACACTCACTTCCACGCTCGAATCCACAGGCGAATCGACAGACCACGCCATTAACCCGAATGACCTCATATCTGTCACACTCCCTTTTCAGCCAGCTATCGTCAACCATGAGCATGTCAAGCGCCTAGTTGCAAAGGACTGGCGCCACCGGGAAACTGGGTGGTATGACAAAGAGCACGCGCTACTCACGCAGTTGGGCCAGCAGGTTCCAAGCCACCAATGGCTCATAGACGAGATGCGCCTTCTCCTATATGCCGTGTTCGTCAAGGAAGCGGAGGTGAGACGGCGTGGCAAGTTACTTTCGTCGTCACGGAAACGCTTCGCCGACCAATATGCGAAGTTCCACGGGAAGTGGGGGCGGCATCCGGCCCTCCCTTCAATCGAACTATCAACTGAGTCACCGCTGGGACCAGATGAATACCTTCGATGCATACGTACTTCATCGTATTTTGAACTTCGACCCGTGATCAGCGCCTTCGTTTCCGATAACTGATCCATTTGGTCTCGTCGACGGTTAGTTTTGTTCGCGATGAGCCATTGTTGGCACACCGGACGTCTGAGTCTCACCAGACGGTAGCCAAGGCTTCCCCAGTCTCGTCAGCCACGTCGTGAGCGTCGTGCCTTCCGCCCTACAGGCGAATGTAAGGGCATTTTTTGGACGCAGCCGGAGCCCGCGGACATCAGCGGAAGGAATGCGCCCCCCCCCCGCCACTAACCCTCCGCTGCCGCGTTGTTCCACACTTCGCGGGTGTATTGCATCACCCTGATGGCCGCGCCGGTCAATGGCGCCGCCACCAGCGCTCCGAGTATTCCGAACCACAAACTGAAGACCGCCAGCGAAACCACGATGATCACCGGGTGCAGTCCGAGCGCTCGAACTTGCATCCTGGGCAATATGATGGCGTTGTGAATAACTTGAATCAGGAAAAAGAACGCGATAGCCAGAGGAAGCCGGCCTAAGTCGGTAAGAACCACAGCGACCACCATTACCAGCAAGAAGATGAAGGTGCCGAGGATGGGCACGAGTTCGGTGACGGCAGCCAGCATCCCCAGCGGCAACGCCAATTTGATGCCCACGGCCCAGTACAGCAGCCAAATCGTACCGCCGACGAATATGGCGCCCAGCAACTGGACGCGAATGTACGCAATGACGGTCACGCCGACGATTCTTCCCATCTCGGGAAGGTCCTCTAACAACGGGCCAGGTACGAGACGCCGGAGGGCATCGGTCAGCGCCTTCGGTTGATAGAGAATCTGGAAGATGGCTATTGGCGTGGCGATCAGGGTGATCACCTGAGAAATGTTGCTCTGGACTAACCCCGCAATATTCTCCACCATCGAGACGAGAGAGTCCGAGATAGAATCTCGATACTCTTCCAGGCGCGGATCCAACTGTTCCTGGATAGATGCGGGTACCCTCTCGCGGTATGCCGCTTCGATCTGCTCAAATGCGTTGTTGGTCTGTTCCGCAATTGCAGGAGCCGCCTCGTTGAAGGTCTTGGCCCCGCCGATCAGCCCGTAAGTTCCGAGGCCAATCAACCCCAGGACCACGATCAAGGCCAACAGAGACGCGAGCGTCGCTACGGCCATGCGGTTGTATTTCGGCCATCTCCTCGCCAATGGCGATCGTTCGCCCAGTCTCATCACGGGCATCAGCATTACTGCCGCGATGGTGCTGATGATCAGCGGGACCAGCACGAGCAACAGTTGCCAGCCGATTACGAGCAGGATTGCGGCCGTTCCCAGCGAGGCCAATAGCCGTATGCGCCTCTGCGCGGGCGCCGATACGTTGAATTCCTGATTCAGCATTTCGTCGAGTGTGCCTTGCCGCCGGTATGACTCAGGCTGATCTGCAGTACCCAACCATTACGAGGGACTGGGCCAAAGTGGCCGCCGGCGCCGTTGTCGTGGGCAGCATACCGTCCCCCTCGTCGAGCGACAATCAGCGGTCAAGCCGTTTGGGGGCTTCCGGGGGCGGGCCAGGAACCGGTCCGGAGGCGCAGACGTGGTGGGCGGTGGAGGACTCGAACCTCCGACCTTCTGTGTGTAAGACAGACGCTCTAGCCGGCTGAGCTAACCGCCCGTTGCGGGTGACCGGGATGGCAATTTGCGTCTGGGTGGTGGCCCGCTTGCCGGCCGGTCTCAAGATGCCAATGCTATCAACTGGGTGGGGTGGTCGAGTCTGGGGATTGGCGGGCTGGACGGCAGATCCCCGATCGGGGTCGGGGATGAAAGGGTACAGACGGTTTAGCTATCCGATTTCGGAATCCGCTCAACTTCTGACAGTCATACGTTGACACTCCTGTGAAAACGCGCAAAAATGGAGTTGCAGGACCGAACCCGTCCTTGGCGGCGGATGTAGGCCCTGCTCTTATTTTGGGGTGATTCTGATGATCCCCATCCTCTTCGGGTCTGCCCTGTGCGCCTGAGTCACTAGTACAGGCCGCAACAGTCCAAAGGCTGAGTCCAGTCCGTACTTGACGCTTCGTGCTGTCGGCCGTTCTTGCCTGAGCAACGCGTAGGCGCAGAAGTCCGCCAACTGTATGAAGTAGGACTGGTCTGAGTCCTTGAAGAACGGGTCTTCAATGATGCGGTCGATTGGTATGTTCTTTGTGGACCTGCCCGTGTCCGCCCACGCGCCCTGATTGCTAGGGATTGGGTTGTACACGTGCATCTTTCGGGCTAGCCGTGTGTACTTAGCTTCCTTCCCTTTGTCCGAGATTATCACCGCCCTGCTGTCGGATTTCTTCATGTTCATGTTGATTCGGTTCAATAGGTATTCGAACGCTTGTTCATCGGACTTGTGGGGGAAGGTGGCATTCATGATCTTTAGACCAGGCATTCTTGCCACATGATCCAGGGTTTCCCTGAATATTTTTGCCCTACGCCCCTTTGGGACGACGCGGTCAGCGATTCGCCCGCGGCCGGAAACAAATTTCCATGCATGAAACTCCTTGTGAACGTAAATGCCGTCCGAAGCCTTGAGCTCGCGTCGGTATTCACGAAACCCATCGAAGCACGACTGCCACGTATCTTCCGGGACTATCAAAGCCGAAAATGTGCCCCCAGCCTCATCCTGGGAGTCGTCTACATATACGAGGTGCATTTTCGGCTAGGAACCCTTGACTATCCGGCAGCCTAGATTTGGGTTGAATGAAGTCAGCCGCGAGACATCTATTTACTTCTGCAACGAGCCGACTCGCGACAAAGGATTGTACGTCCGGGAACGCAACCTCGCTCGCTTAGTGTCACTCGCCCCATTGGTGGGCTATCAGTGATGCGGGGTCGTCGGATACCCCTTTTCCGAGCGGTGAGTTGCAAAAGGTATTCCGACTAATGTGACGGCCAGCCAATTCAAACCTACACCCGTCACTCCCCCTTCGCGCCCGCTATGTCCTTGCGTCCGAATAGCCAGAGGGCCATGGCGAACAGGATGACGATGTATGCCGCCAGGACGAGGGAGGTGTGGAGCGTGCTGGGCAGTTCGGCGCTGGCGCCAACGATGGTGGAATCGCCTACCGTGACCCTGGCGCCCTGGTGGACCATCCAGGCGGTGATGTTCGGCCCCAGCATGAAGTCGGATACCGTGCCGAACCAGTCGAACAGGTTGCCCAGAACGCTCACGAGGATGAGTTCCACGACGATGTAGCCCATGCCAAGCGAGACGGCGGGACCGGATGATGAGGTCAGCACGGAGAGGAACAGGCCCAGCACGACATACGGGAACAGCGCGTAGACCAGCTTGCCGAATATTACGAATGCGGTGGTCCACTCTCCGAAGTCGGCCAGGCCCCCGCCGTCGCCGAGGGTGAGCCATGCGGCCAACAGGCTGCTGACCACCAGCGCGAGCGATAAGAAGAGAAGCCCGGCTACACCGACCAACGCGAGCGACAGGGCCTTGGCCGCCAGGAACTGCCATCGCCCGGTACCCCGCGTCAAAGCCGTCCTCAACGTGCCCCAGCCGTATTCGACGCCCATCGACGCCACGGCAAGGATCGTGATCGCGAAGACCGCGATGTTCTGGATGAAGCCGAGCCCATTGGACAGGCTGGCCGGAAGCACGAAGATCTCCCGCGACCAGTCCCTCAGTTGGTCCTGGTCTTCTTCGATTTCCACGCACGTTTCGCGTCCGGATTCGACGAACCTGAGTGCGTTCTTCCTTTGATCTTCAGGGACACCTGCCACGAAAGATTGCATCTCGCCATCGTCAAGGATCTCGGCACACGTAAATTCGAAGATCTCGTAACTGCCATCCTCTTGGTTCACGGACATACTGGTGCCAAAGTCCGTAGTGATCACGTCGTTTTGGTAGGCGATGAAGAAGCCCCACAGGAAGAGTTGTGAAATGGCCGCCGTAATGGCCAGCAACACCCATGGGACCCATCGCCGGCGGAATTTGAACAACTCCCAGCGCGTGAGGCGCAGTACTTCTGTGATCATTCGCCCCTCGCTCCGGCGATGTCCCTGCGCAGGAACAACCACGTAGCCGCGCCTCCAAGCACGGCCATGTAGACCAGGAGGGTTATAAAGGCGTGCAACGTTCCCGGTAGTTCACTGACACCCGACAGGAGGCCCGAATCACTGCCGGTAGTCACCACCCTGCTATCGGTCATCCAGGCGGCGGTGTTCGGACCGAGCAGGAACTTGTAAACGTTGCCAAACCAGTCGAAAAAGCCACTCATGACCAGGACGACAATGTTTTCGACGACATAGTAGGCCAGAGTAATGGCTATTCCCATGCTGGACGTTGAGGTCAAGACCGTGAAGAACAACGCCAGGACAGCGTACGGCACCAGCCCATAAAGCGTCTTGCCAAACATCACCCCGACCGTGGACCACTCGCCGGCGCCCACAATACTCCCGATTTCGTCCGACACCAGGGACGCGGCGATCAAACCGCTGATCACGACGGTCAGGCTGGCGATAAATAGCCCTACGCCCGCCATCAGAACCAGCGACAGCCCCTTCGCCGCCAGGAACTGCCAGCGGCCGACACCCCGCGCCAGCGCGGTCCGTAACGTGCCGTAGCCGTACTCGACTCCCATAGTGGAAGCTGCCAGGATCATGATTAGCAGAACGCCGATCGAGTGAGCGACGCCCAGGCTGTTTGCGAGGCCGCCCGGAAGAACAAAATACTCCCGGTGACTCGACCGTCTTTCCGCTACCTCCTCAATAACCTCCGGACATTCCCCGCTTTGCCTTCGATCTTCGATTCTCCGGCGGGCGTGCTCCCGGAACTCGTCTGACACAAGCTCGGCCTTGGCGTCTGCCGTGCCGTCCAGGATGTCGGAGCAAGTTATGGTGACGATGTCGCCGGCGTCTGATCGCTCCGGGTAACCGCTGGCGGAGTGGTCGCCAATGTTGTGGTATGCGCTGTAAAAGCCCCACAGGAATGCCTGGACGACTGCCAGGCCGATGAACAGGAGAATCCAGGTCATCCACCGCCGCCGGAGCTTGAAAAGTTCCCAGCGGGTGAGGCGCAGGACGTCTGTGATCATCCCGCCTGCTCATCGTCGCTGCCGGTGACGTCGAGGAAGTACTGCTCCAGTGAAGCCTGCTCGGCCAGCATCTCCGTGACGTAGACCTCCGAGCGGCCGAGAGCCGCGCTCAACTCCGATGACCGCTCGCTGGGGGCAGTCACCACCACCGATTCGCCGTCCATCGCCACCGGTCCAACCCAATCGAGGGCCGACAGGATTTCGACCGCCGTTGCGTTGTCGGTCGTGCGCAAGCGCACCTGCCCGCCGTCCCTCGAACGCACGAGTTCGGCCACTTTGCCCTGTGCGATGAGCTTGCCCTTCGAGAGGATGGCCACGGAGTCGCATACCTGCTCGACCTCGTGCAGCAGGTGGCTCGACAGGAGGACGGTGCGGCCGCCGGTTGCAAGGCTGCGGATCAGGTCGCGGACCTCGGCCATGCCGGCGGGGTCCATTCCGTTGGTGGGCTCGTCGAGGAACAGCAGTTCGGGATCGCCGAGCAGGGCGTATGCCAAGCCGAGGCGCTGCTTCATGCCGAGGGAGTAGTTACGGAAACGGTCGTTTGCGCGGTCGGCGAGTTCGACTTTGGCCAGCAACTCGTCCACCTCCCCCGGATCGCCGCGACCCGAGAGTCCCTGGAAGTAAGCCAGGTTGTTGCGGCCGGACAGGTAGGGGTAGAACGAGGGGGTCTCGACGATGGCGCCGGTACGGCGGAGAGCCTCTTGGTGTGGGGTGCCGCCTCCGAGGAGGCTGAACGTGCCGGAGGTCGGTTTAACCAGCCCGAGGAGCATGCCCATCGTGGTCGTCTTGCCGGACCCGTTGGGGCCGAGCAGGCCGAAGATGTGGCCGCGCGGCACCTGCATCGTGAGTTGGTCGACGGCGAGGATCTTGCCGTACCGCTTGGTCAGGGAAGCCGTCTCTATCACGAAGTTGCCGTTCGTCATGTTCACAATCCTGGTCTGTCTGACCTGCGCGTATCAGCCAAGGTTCAACCGTCAGAGGCAGAGACCTGTACGCCACGGCAGCGAATGGCCGGCAGCCGCGCCGAGCCGAATACCCACTCCGGGTCCGCCGAGACCGCTTCGACCGAGTTGAGCGCTTCGTAGACGTTTCCGGCGATCATCGTGTCCTTCACCCGCCCGACGATCTCACCGTTCTCGATCCGGTAACCCAGCGCCACGTTGGCTTTGAAGTCGCCGCCGAGTTCATTGCCTTGTCCCGCGCCCAGCAACTGCTCCACCACTAGACCTTCTTCGATGCCGTCGAACAGGTCGTCGCGGGGCGTGCTGCCGGCCGGCATGTCGATCACGGACCAGCGCGGCGACGGGGTGGACGCGAGGCCGCGGTGGGCCGACGCCGTGCTTTGCTCTCCAGCCTTGCCGGCGGTCTGCAGGTCGAAAATGCCGCCGCCAACGACACCGTCCTCTATAAGGGTTAGGCGCTTGCTGGGCAGGCCCTCGTCGTCGCACGGTCTGCTGCCGCTTGCGAACGGGATGGTGGGGTCGTCGTTGACGGTTATGGCTTTGTCAAAGACCTTTTCGCCGACCCGCCCGACAAGTGGGGACGAGCCGGTGGCGATGTTCTTGCCGTTGAACCCGGAGAGCAGCGGCCCCAGCAGGGCGGCAGCGACACCGCGAGAGGTGAACACAACCGGGACGTCGCCCGACGGCGCGGGCGCAAGCTCCTTCGAGTATTCGAGTTGACGCAGCAGCCCCGAGATGATCCGGTCGATCTCGTCTTCACCGAACCACTGGCTGGAGTTGTGGCCCGCCCAGAGATTCAGGATGTCGGTTCCGCGGATTAGCTGGCCGCCGAGGAACACGTAGTACGAGGTCTGGCGGTACGAGTGTTCAACGCCGTTGGAGTTGGAGAGCCACATTCTGCCGGACGCTGTTCCAACCGAGGCGTCGCAAAGGATGTCCGGCCAGGTGTCGCGCAGTCGCTCGATCAACTCCTCGCCCGTCGCGATCATCTGCTCGATCGTGACGTCCTCTATTCGTTCATCGACTACCGGCACGTCGGGGTAGGACGACGGCGCAGGGAACTCGAAGAACGCCTCGGACCCGAACTCGGCCAGCGCTCCGGCGCGGTCGCCGAGTTCCGGTTCGAGTTCCGGATTGGTGGAGGAGGTGAAGCCGATGCGCCCGTCCTTGATGACCCGAAGCGCCACGCCCGACTGCTGGGTGGACGCGATTTCCTTCAATTTGTTCGCTTCGAACGAGACGGGGCGACTCTCCGTTTCCAGCCGGTACACCTCGGCCTGTCCGTATCTCCTGGTCGCGTCTTTGAGGATGCTGTCTGTCAACTCGATTTCCTTCGCGTGGTGATCGTGGTCGTTGTGATGGCTCCTAAGCGCCTGAGATGAGGCAGTTGCGGATCCGTATGTGCGGGCTGCCGTTCGACACCGGCAAAGGCATCTGCCCAGCCTTGCCGCACCCGCCGCCCTGGTTCATGTCGAGGTCGTTGCCTATGGCGTCGATGTTGTGCAGGGTCGTGAAGACATTGCCGGTCAACATCACCGGCCGCACCGCCTCTTCGACGCGGCCGTTGCGGATCATGTAGGCCTCGCCCGACGAGAACGTGAACATCTCGTTTTGTGTCATGCCGCCGTACCAGTTCTTGACGTAGACGCCCTTATCGACGCCCTCCAGCAGGTCTTCGAAAGAGGCCTCGCCGTTCTCGATGATCGTGTTGGTCATGCGAACAATGGGTGGGTAGGAATGGGAGATGGCGCGGGCGTTGCCGGTGGGCGATTCGCCCATGCGGGCGGCCGTTTCTCGCGAGTGGAGCCGGCCGACGAGTTCACCCTCCCGAATGAGGTCGGTCCGCGTGGCCGGCGTGCCCTCCTCGTCGTAGGCGTAGCTGCCGCGCAGGCCGGGGATCGTTGCGCCGTCGACTACGTTGAGGTGCTTGGCGCCGAACTGCTTACCCAGCACCATGAGTTCCTGCAGTTTTTCGTTTTCCGCCACGTTGTCGGCTTCCGAAAGGTGGCCGAACGCCTCGTGCACGAACACGCCCGCCAGCACGGGGTCGAGTATGGTGGTCCACTCGCCGCCCTCAAGCGGCTTGGCGGTCAGCAGCCCCACGGCGCGGTTGGCCGCGTCGAGAACCTCATCGTCAAGCCCCTCTACCAGGGCGTAGTCGCCGACCGAGCCGATGCTGAAACCTGCCTGCTGCACGTCTCCGTTCTTGCGGGCCTGGGCCGATATCCGGGCGATAACGTGCACGCGTTTTTGCTCGATGTAGGAGCCGTCTGAGTTGCCGAGGTGGATCTTCCTGGACGTGTCCCCGTAGATCATGTCGGAACTCTGGATGCCGTCGACGGACCAGATGATGTCGTTGTAGTTGTCCATCCGGCCCACCTTGTCGGCGAGCGGGATTTCGGCGGGGTCCTTTACCAGCAGGGGTTCTATCGAGTCGACGTGCGCGCCGACCTCGGCGAAGTGTGTGCCTTCTCCGGCAGCGGCGCGGGCCTGGCTCACCGCCTCGGCGACGCGCTTCTTCAGGCCGGTCAGGTCGTTGAATGAGACGAACCCCCAACCGCCGTTGACCAGCGCCCTGACGTTGCCGCCGCGGCCGGAGGTCTGGGCGATGTCCTCGAGCGACTTGCCCCGCCAGGTGAGTCGGGTGGAGTCGGTATCCTCGATGCGTATTTCGCAGTAGTCTGCGCCGTGGCCTGCGAGGGCATCGTCGATCATGTCTCGAAATGGCACTTTGCGGGTCCGCCTTTCGGATTGGATGGGTAGTCGAGAGTGCGTATCTACCAGTAAACCCGCCGGGCGACGGCTTTACAACTTTCGTGGGCGGTTATTTGGTCCGGCGCGTGGCAACATACGGACATGGACTATCGATCGGCCATAGACCAGCTGCTCACGCTCACCGACTTCGAGCGGAAATCGCGAGCGGGCGAGCCGCCGGACTTCCACCTGCGCCGGATGCAGTTGCTGCTGGCTTCACTTGGCGACCCGCACCTGGCGACGCCGGTGGTCCACGTGGCCGGGTCGAAGGGCAAGGGAAGCACATGCGCCATGATCACGGCGGCGCTCTCGGCGAACGGGTTGCGCACCGGCCTATACACGTCGCCCCACCTACATCGCTTCACAGAGCGCATCCGCGTGGACGGCGCGCCCGTCGATGAGGGCGTGTTCGCCGGACTGATCGAACGGCTTTGGCCGGACGCAGCGGCTATCGAGCAACGGGGCGACCTCGGCAAGGTGAGCGTCTTCGAAATGCTGACGGCCATGGCGTTCGTCCATTTCCGGGACATCGCCGCAGATTGCGCGGTCATAGAGGTCGGGCTCGGCGGCAGGCTCGACGCTACGAACCTCGTGCAGCCGGAAGTATCCGTCATTACGCCCGTCGGGCTTGACCACGTCGCGGTGCTCGGCGATACCGTCGAGAAGATCGCCGCTGAGAAGGCGGGGATCATCAAGCCGGGCGTGCCGGTCGTCTCCTCTCCTCAGCACCCCGACGCGGCAAGAGTCATCAGGCGAACGGCCGCCGATGCCGGGTCGCGGCTCATAGAGGCGCCAGGCGCCGTCGAGGTCGCCGACGTTGAAATCGACGGCTGGATGCCCCAACGAGTTCGCTATGAGACCGGGCGCGGGAAATACGAAACCCGATTGCCGCTACTCGGCGAGCACCAGGTGGAAAACGCCCGGACGGCCATAGCTGCAATCGAGGCCCTCGATTCGTTTGACTTTCAGGCGGACAGCGTGTCTGACGGGCTTTCGCGGGTCGATTGGCCGGCGCGGGCACAGGTGGTCGATGCCGGCCCGCCGGTCGTGGTGGCCGACGGCGCGCACAATGCCGACGCGGGCCGGGCGCTGTATTCGACACTCCGGCGCCACTTCGGCGCCTATGACGACGTCGTGCTGGTCATTGGCGGGACTACCGGACACGACGTGACCGCGGTAGTCACGGAATTGGCGGATCTATCGCCGCGGGTGATTGTCGCCCGATCGCGGCATCCGAAGGCCGTCGAGTCCTCGTATTTCGCGGCCGCTTTACAGCGCGATAATGTACCGGTTGCGGCGGTGACCGGGGACGTGGCATCGGCATTGACGGCCGCACACCGGATTGCTGGACCGGAGACGCTGATAGTGGCGACCGGTTCGCTGTTCGTGGCGGCCGAGGTTATCGAGCACGCGCAGGGGATCGAACCGGAGTTGTACCCTGATCTCAGGGTCCCGTTCACCCAGCCTTACACCGCCGGACCCGGCACTTGACACATCTCTAAAATTGGCGGGAGCAGGTCGTCGAACCGCAGGTTGAGGAGAATCATGGATACAAATGGTCAACGCACCCGCGCCGTGATCACCGGCATGGGCGTTCTTTCTTGCTTGGGTCACTCCGTCGGCGAGTACTGGGACGGGCTGACCAGCGGCAGGTCAGGCATTGCGGAACTGACGCGCACCAACACCGAGGGCTACCCGTGCAAGATCGGGGGCGAGGTGAGAGACTTCGATCCGACCGACTACGTCGACCGCAAGGAGTCGCGTCGCCTGGCGCGCTTCTCCCAGTTGGCTATCGGGGCAACCACCGAGGCCATAGCCGACGCCGGGCTCGACATTTCGGCTGAGGACCCGGACCGCGTCGCGGTCCTGCTCGGGTGCGGCGCAGGCGGGCTTCCGGAGACGGACCAGCAGTCCCGCATCCTGTCGCGCCGGCACGGGATGCGGATGAGCCCCTTCTTCATTCCCATGATGCTGGTGAACATGGCGGCCGCGAACGTCAGCCGCATATTCGGCGCAACCGGCTACACGAACACTTGCGTCACGGCGTGCGCAGCCGGCACACAGGCCATCGGCGAAGCGGCCGAGGTGATACGGCGCGGCGCGGCCGACGTGGTCATCACGGGCGGCGCCGAGGCGGGCATTTGCGAGCTAGGGCTGGGCGGGTTCTGCACGATCCACGCGCTCACCACCCGCAATGACGATCCGGAAAGGGCCAGCAGGCCGTTCGACAAGGAACGGGACGGATTTGCGCCGGCGGAGGGCGCAGGAATCTTCATCCTCGAAAGCGAAGAACACGCACGCGCACGCGGCGCATCATTCGAGGTGTACGTCGCCGGGTGGGGAGTGTCGTCCGACGCCTTCCACCTGGTACAGCCTCACGCTGAAGGCCGGGGCGCGGCGTTGGCGATACGACTGGCCCTTGAGGACGCCGGGCTGGGCGTAGCGGACATCGACTACATAAACGCACACGGCACGTCGACGCCGTCGAACGACGCCTCCGAGACGCTGGCAATCAAGCTGGCGTTCGGCGAACACGCCGCGAACGTGCCTATCAGTTCATCCAAATCGATGATCGGCCACTCTCTTGGCGCGGCCGGAGCGTTGGAGGCGGTCGCCTGTGTCAAGACGATCACCGACGGCGTCATCCACCCGACGATCAACTACGAGTACCCCGACCCCGCCTGCGACCTGGACTACGTGCCGAACGTCATGCGCGAGGCTGACGTGAAGACCGTTCTATCCAACAGCTTCGGCTTCGGCGGCCAAAACGCCTGCCTGGTGCTGCAACGGGTGTCCGGAGAGGACGAGAGCGCGTAGGGGCATCTCTCAGCGCAGATAAACCCATGGCAAAAAAACCAACGCTCGCGCCAAGTAAAGTCAAAGAGACTCGCGGCCGGTCACCCGAATCGGTGATCGGGCGAAAGCCGCCGCCACCACCGCCACCACCGCCGAAGAAGAAGAACTAGCGCCGGCGTCACTTGCCCGACATCACGACTTCTTTGGAAAAAATGTTGATGCCACCGCGGCCGAATGGCCTGAAGGAATCATGATGAACGCCACTGACTACGCCTCGCGCACTCCCCACTACACGTTTGCGGAAACGCTCGCTGAGCAGGAGGCGGAGCTTGCGGAAAACCCCCTCCTGCAGCGGATGATCGCGTCCCGACAGGCGAAGGAAGGCGATCCACACCGGCCGGTTTACCACTATGTCAACCCGGAAAACACGTTAAACGACCCCAACGGCCTCTGCTTCTGGCAGGGCCGGTGGCACCTCTTCTATCAGGGTTACCCGCCGGAGGACCCCAGGGTCCACTGGGGTCACGCCGTCAGCGACGACCTCATCCACTGGCGCGACCTCCCCTACGCCATCTACCCCGATCCGGAAGAGTGCTGCTTCTCCGGCGCGACCCTCGTCGAGGACGATCGGGTCATAGCGATGTACCACGGGACGCAGGTCGGCAACATGGTGGCCGTCTCCAGCGATCCCCTGCTGCTCAACTGGGAGAAGGTCACTGGCAAGGCGGTCATTCCGACCCCTCCCCTGGACGGGTCGCCCCTGCCGTACACGGTTTTCGACCCCTGCATATGGAAAAAGGACGGCGTCTACTACTCCCTATCCGCAGGGACGATCACGGAGGGCAAGACCGGGAAGAGAGTCGCGGCCGACTTCGTGTTCCGGTCCGGGGACCTCGCGACGTGGGAGTACCTGCATCCACTGACGGAGGACGACCGGTTCACGCTGGTGGGAGACGACGGGGCCTGCCCCTACTTCTGGCCCATAGGCGATCGGCACATGCTCCTGTTCTTCAGCCACACGAGCGGCGGCCAGTACCTGCTGGGCGACTACGACACGGAGCGAGACAAGCTGGTCGTTACGTCCCACGGCCTGTTCAACTTTGGGCCGTCGACCCCATCGGGGGTCCACGCCCCCTCGGCGACACCCGACGGCAAGGGCGGGATCGTCGTCATCTTCAACATGAACCCGGGGTACCCGTCGGAGGGCTGGAACCAGATCATGACTCTGCCCAGACGCCTGACGCTGGCGGGGCCTGACGAAGTACGGATTGAACCAGCCGGCGACGTCGAGTCATTGCGGCACGACCACAGGCGGATGGATGCGACCGCGCTGCCTGCCAACGAGGACGTGGTGCTGGACGGAATCGAGGGCAGCGCGCTGGAGTTGGTCCTCGAGATCGACCCCGGTGAAGCGCCTATGGTGGAACTCAACGTGCTCCGCTCTCCGGGCAGGGAAGAGTACACGCGCATCGCGTTCTACAAGGACCGGGGATTCAGGGTCCAGCCTGAATCACCGCAGCCTGGAGCGATGCTCCATGGCGGAAAGCCTGCCGTCCAACCCTTTAGTAGTCCGAGGCCCGCGGATGTCCGCGAAAGCCTGCTTACCCTCGACACGTCCTACTCGTCGACCCTGCCCGGCGCGCTCTCACGCGCTCCCGAAACGGCGCCCATACGCCTCGATCCGGACGAACCGCTGCGGCTACGGGTGTTCGTCGACCACAGCGTGGTGGAGGTGTTCGCGAACGGCAAGCAGTGCGTCGCGGCGCGGGTCTACCCCGGCCGCGGAGACAGCACGGGCGTGTCCCTGCGCGCCCAGGGCAGCCCGGGTGGGCTGCGTTCCCTGGACGCATGGAAGATGAGGAATATCTACGCGTGACCCTTCAGCCAACCTTAGTGGCTGGCAAAGACAGGTTGCGCGCCCGGTGTGTTTGCTCCGATCACGTTCTCGCGTCCAGCCGCATCACGTCGCCGGGCCAGTCCAGGATGCGTTGATCGGCGGTGACTAGCTGGTGGCCCTCAAGGGCGGTGGCGACAATGATCCGGTCTGCGGGATCGGGATGAAAGTTCGCCAGTCCGGTGGCGCGGATCCCTATATGACCATCGACGGGAATCTCTCTCAGGCCTTCATCCACAAGCGTGGCGCGCCAGGAGCGGATGTCGGCAAAGATGCGCAACCGACCCTTCTCATGCAGCATGGCGAGTTCCCAGAACGTGATCGCCGAGACCGCGGCCTCGCCCGTTTGCGCCGCCCGCTCGATCCGGTCCCGGGCCCAGCGGCCCAGCCTGGTGTCACCAACCCGACTCCAAACGAGAGCGTGCGTGTCTAGTAAGAGCATTCCTTACCGTCGATAAGCCCCTGCTCCGCTTCCCACTCAACGTCTATCGGGGAGATGATGTCTCCAGTGATTTCAAGCTTGCCCCGGTCCGCGCCGAACCAGGTCTTGGGAATTTGCCGGTAAGGGACCAGCTTCGCCGTGGGCCGGCCGTTCTTGGTAATTACGATTTCCTCACCACAAACCGCCACCTCATCCATGAGCTTGAGGCACTTCGCCTTGAACTCAGACGCTTTGATGGTCTTGGCGTTGTACTGGAAGGTGCTTTCTTCTGACATAACGCGCTCCTGAGTGCGGGAGATGACCACAATTGTACCATAGTCATGACCATGGTCACATTTGCGTCTGCGGAGATCCTACTATCGAGGTAACGGACGACGAATGGGGTACGGTGCTTGGGAGGATGAAACTTCGGCGCGGCGCACAGGTTTCAATTGGAGCATCAGCGCCTAGTTGCCGGCTGATGCAACTCTACTTCGAATTTTACTGTCTCGAAGGTGGTAGAAAGCGTGGGGGTATCGTCGCCGTAGGGTGCTAGAGAATCCCGTTCAGACTCGTCAAGGGACTCGTTGTGGTGATCGACTGCCTCTTTCAAAGACATGGGCTGTTCGGGCAGCGATTCACCGAACTCCAACATCAGTTCGACGTGACCAGTGACGGCTTCCCGGATGTTCTCCCGAATGTCTTCCCAGGTTTTGCCGGTGCTGACGCAACCCGGCAAGTCAGGCAGATACGCAGAGTAGTTATTGGGTGATTGCTCATAAACCACCATGTATTCCAACTTCATCGGTCCCTCCTCACAAGTCCCGTCTGCCTCAGAATACTCCGCCAGGTTTATGGATGCAGGTCGTCCCTAGGATGCCCTGGAATGGTGACTGTTCCGGTCTTCGACGGGTGACGGTAGTGTCGGTGGCTGCCACGTGTTCGTGCCAGTTGCCAACCGTCTTGTTGGATCCGCCGGATTGCGTCCCTGACTTTCGGCATACCGCGAATATTCTACAGTCGGCCCGTGTCAACGTGACCGGCACATTCCAACTGTTTTTTTGGCTATGCTCGCGCTGGACGCGGCCCGTTTTGGCCGCGACGGGAGTGACTAAATGGCCGAAACAATGGACCCCCTGCGAATCCACACGGATGCGGACGCTTCGCGTGGAAGCGCGCGCATTGTGCAGTCGGAGCCGGTTGTGGCCGGCGAGTTCGGGACATGGCAACTCGTCTACACAGTCGGGCCGGCGGGCCTGGCCAACGGCGGCGCGGTCCGAATAGTCACCGACTCCGACACGGATTGGGGATGGCCGCAGGTGGACGACCCGTCGGGGCCGGAGTACATGACGGCAACGGGCCCGCCCGACGCCGAGGTGGCGATTGTAGTACCGGAACACATCACGGTAATCGTGATCAACACTGGCCGGCCGCTTTCCGAGGGCGAGACGGTGACCATCACATACGGTGACCGCTCAGGAGGCGGGCCGGGGTCCCGCTCCCAGACGTTTCTCGAGTCCCGCCGCTACTTCTGGTTTGAGGTGGACTCCTCCGGGTTGGGCTCGTTCGCGTACCTGCCGGAACGGCCGGAACTGGCCATCGTTGGCGGTGACGCCGACAATCTGGTCGTCGTGGCGCCGTCGATGGCCGCGGCGGGGGAGGAGTTCAGGGTAAGCGTCAAGGCGGAAGACCGGTGGGGGAACCCGGCGATGGCGTATCGTGGCACGGTCAGCCTCAGCGCGGCTGGCATACGGCTGGGCACACAGGAAGCACGGTTCGGCGAAGAAGACGGCGGCGTGGTCTGGATCGACGGGTGCCGCATAACGGAGCCGGGCGAACACCGCATATCGGCCAGGGACGACGACGCTGGCCTCTCGGCCGAGAGCAACCCCGTAGTCGCCATGGAGGACGAACCGGAACTGCGCCTCTACTGGGGTGATCCCCACGGCGGGCAGGTGGTGGACCCACACAAGATCGGCGACTTCTTCCAGTATGCGAGGGACGTGGCGGGCATCCATTTCGCCGGGTTCCAGCGCAACGACCACGTGATGACAACAGGCGCTTATAAGGTCCAACAGCAGGAAGAACGGAAGCACTACGAACCGGGGCGCTTCGTACCGCTGCCGGGGTACGAGTGGTCGGCGACCTCGGACATGGGCGGGCACCACAATATCTACTTCCGCCGCTTCGACCAGACCCTCAGGCGCTGCGGCCATCGCGGCGAGGTGGACCCCTCCGACATCGATACCGACCTGCCGCACGTCACTGATATGCACGCCGAGTACCGCCACACCGACGTGGTGGTCACGCCGCACGTGGGAGGGACGGCGGCCGACCTCATGTACCACGAGCCGTCGATCGAACCGGCGCTGGAGATCACTTCGACTCACGGCCAGTTCGAGTGGTTCCTGCGGGAGTCGCTAGAACGGAAGTACCGGATGGGCTTCGTGGGCGGCAGCGATTGCTACACCGGCCGGCCCGGTGACGACCACCCCGGCCATCAACTGCGGCGTTACCAGAAGGCCGGGCTGACAGGCCTGTACGCCGCGGAACTGAGCCTGGAAGCCGTGCTTGCGGCGATGAAGGCGCGGCGCGTATACGCCACGTCCGGCGTTCGCATCGTCGCGGCGGTGTCAGCCGACGGCAACCTCATGGGTACCGAATACTCCACGAACAGGCCGCCCACGATCTCGGTCAAGGTGATCGGGACCGGACCGATCGAGCGGGTGGAGGTGTTCCGCGGTCTGGACGTGATTCACTCTAAAGAACTGGCGCGCGAACCGTCGGGGGACCGCGTCAGGGTGACGTGGGAAGGGGCGAGCAGGCGGACGAGCTACTCGGGCGTGGTGTGGGACGGATCGGTGGGCCTGGACGGCGGAAGTATCTCAGCCGTCAACAAGATCCGGTTCGACAGCCCGCGGTCGGAAGTGACCGAGTCAGACAAGGACCACGTGCGCTGGCATTCGTGGACCTGCGGCTACCGGAGCGGGCTCTTGTTGGACGTGGCCGGCGACCCGGCGACGGTGGTGACGGCTGCTATGTCGAGCGAGACGATTTCGGGGGCGCGGTACGGCGGCCACGGCGAAAGCGCGCCGCAGCGGATGTCGCTCGCCCCGGCCGACGGCGTGCACATCCGTACCACGCTCGGCGCGCTGGCTGACGGCCCGCGGAGGTTCGACCTCGGCGTGCTGGACCGCAAATTCACGGTGGAGTTGGCGCCCGAGCCGGGACCTGAACGCGTGGAGTTCGAGTTCACCGACGAGTCGCCGCAGCCGGGCATCAACCCGTACTGGGTCCGGGTAACGCAGTCGGACATGGAGATGGCCTGGACGAGCCCGGTATTCGTGGACTACGTGGCGCCGCTGTAACGGGTGTTCTGCCAATTGGGCTGGTTTGAAACCAGCCCCTAGCGTCAGCAACTATTCTGTAGTCTTGGGCCGCCGCCGTGTGGAGCATTGTTCCATGTATACGTATACTAAGTTATAGTACACGTATACTAACAAATCAGGCGGCGTGTCGAGATGAAACAGAAGCTCACCATAACCGTGGACACCGAGTTGCTTCCGAGAGCCAAGAGGTACGCTCGCTCTCGCGGCGTGTCGCTCTCGTCGTTAATCGAGCAGTCACTCAGGGAATTGGCGGACGAGAAGACCGATTCCTTTGCTTCGCGATGGCGAGGCAAGTTTCGCGCGGCGGGACGTGAGGATGACCCGCGTTACGATGCCCTGGCCCGGAAGTACCTCCAGTGATTCTCCTGAATACCGACGTACTAATTGACGTCGCCTTGGACAGGCGTCCCCACTCAGGACCCGCATCGGAACTACTGGAAAGGATCGAAAACGGCGCTGAGACAGCATTCATCGCTTGGCACTCTGTGTCCAACCTCTACTACTTGGTAACTCCAATCCTTGGGGGTATGGGCTCTCGCGACTTTATTGTCGATCTCACTAGCTTTGTCGGAGTGGCTACGACCGGTACGGAAGGAATCCGTTACGCCGCCGAGTTGCCGATGACGGACTTCGAGGATGCCATGCAGGTTGCAGCCGCCCGTGCGTGCGGGGCTCGGCACATTGTCACCCGGAACGTTCGAGATTACGGACGATCTCCAATCCGCGCCGTGAACCCGCAAGAGGCGCTCAGCGGACTGTATTGACGTCCAGCGTGACGTAGAGGCCGGACCCGCGGCGACCGGCGGACCCGAAGTAAAGCCATTTCGGCCAAGGCCAGGAAACCCTACGCTTCCTCCGGCTCTTCGGCCTCGCCCTCTTCGGTCGGCTCTTCGCCTTCGATTTCCATTTCGTCGACAACGCCGATTTCATCTTCTTCGATGACCCGCGGCGGCTGGATCCAGGCGACGTTCTGGTTCACGTCCCCGGAGGGCTCAACGTCGGCCGGATAGCTCAGGTCGGCGACGGTGATCGAGCTTTCGAGCGTTTCGAGGGCCGTGCAGTCCGCCACGATCTCATTCGGCACTTCGAACGGGCGGGCCATCACGGGGACCTCGTAGATGCCCTGGGTCACGAATCCGGCGCCTCCGCGTGCGCCTTCGGCGTCCTCCTGGTTTATAAGGATCACGGGTACCCTCACCTCTATACGGCGTGTTGGGTCGACTCGCAGGAAGTCGACGTGGCGGATCGAGCCGGTGACGGGGTGCTTGTCTATTTCGCGGATCAGGGTGACGGTCTCTCCCTTGCCGTCGACGCTGACACTGACCGGGGTGGTGTATCCGGCCGACCTCAGCACGATCATTACCTGGCTCGACTCGGCCTGCAACGATAGCGGCGGGTCATCCAGGCCGTAAACGTGGATAGGCATTACGCCTTGCCTGCGCAACGCCCGCGTCTTCTTGCCGGTGACGGTCCGGGTCTGCGCCGAGAGGACTATCTGGTCCATCGAATTGACTCCAGTGGAGTATTGGGGTGCGGCCACGCGAAAAACGGGCCGTCGCCCGCGTTGGTTCCAAACTGAAATCGTAGCACAGCCAGATCGTCAGACACGCTGGAACGAAACGTGCACAGGCAGGCGGCGTGCACGCTGATGTTATACTCGGGGCCACTGCCGAACTGGCGACGTAACCTCCGGCCCAAGGGCGCCACCGTGATTATTCCCATGAAGGTGGACTATGGCGTCAGGACCCTCGTGTTCCTGGCCCTCGGTACGACGGGCCGCTACGTGCCCGCCAGCGAGATCGCCCGGTCCCAGCACATTCCCGAGCCCTACCTGTTGCGCGTGTGCTCCGAACTGCAGAAGGCAGGGCTGATCGAGTCGCGCAGGGGCCCATCCGGCGGCCACAAGCTGGCCAGGCCGGCAGAAGAAATTTCCGTGGCGGACGTGGTGACGTCGCTGGACCATTCCCTGGCGCCCACGGACTGCGTCGAGGAGCCGGATGAGTGCAGGCTCTCCGGCGCCTGTTCTCAGCGCGACATGTGGGTGGACGTTGAGAAGATACTCGTGGACCACCTGGACAAGGTGCGGGTCAGCCAGTTGGCCCAGAAGCAGTCGTCCCTCGTGAGCCCCATCGACCCCCTTGCCACAGGGGCCCCGGCATCAACCTGATTGCCTGATGTTCCTCATCAGGGCGAACTTCATCCAAGTCCGGGGGGAGCCGAGTGTATCGTCCGTCCATACGCATCGTCCGTCCCATGTGTTGGCCGCCGCACTTTTCGCTAAACTTGAACTTGCTCACCGAGCCAAGGTACGAAAAACCCAGGAATGAGGAACCAAATGGCTTTCGATAAACCTCTGACACCGGGTCAGGTCCAGCGGTACAGCCGCCATCTCATAATGCCCAACGTGGGCAGCGCCGGACAACGCAAAATGCTGGGCGCACGGGTCCTCGTGGTAGGCGCAGGCGGCCTGGGTTCGCCCGTTGCGCTCTACCTGTCTCTGGCCGGTATCGGGACCATCGGCATAGTCGACTTCGACACCGTGGACGTATCCAATCTGCAGCGGCAGATCCTGCACCAGGACAAGGACGTGGGCAGGCGAAAGGTGGTCTCGGCCAAGGAGACGCTGCTTTCCTACAACCCCGACCTGAACGTCGAGATCCACGAAGAGCCGATCAACGCCGAGAACGCGATGGACATCATCCCGAACTACGACGTGATCGTGAACGGGGCCGACAACTTCGCGACGCGGTACCTGGTGAATGACGCCTCCTACCTTTCGGGCAAGCCGCTGGTCGATGGCAGCATCCTGGTGTTCGACGGGCAGGCGACCACCTACATCCCGGGCCAGGGCTGCTACCGTTGCCTGTTCCCCGACCCGCCGCCGCCCGGCGAGGTGCCGAACTGTGCCGAGGCGGGCGTTATCGGCGCTCTTCCGGGGCTCGTAGGTTCGATACAGGCCATCGAGACCGTCAAGATCGTCATGGGCATCGGAGAGACGCTCACCAGCAGGCTGCTGCTCATCGACGCCTTGACCATGGAGTTCAGGGAGGTCAAGGTCAGGCGCGACCCGGGCTGCAAGCTCTGTGGCCACGACCCCGAGGTCACCGAACTCATCGACTACGAAATATTCTGTGGAGTCGCGCCTCCCACGGCCGAGTTGGAGACGGCCGGAGCGGCGGCACGCTGAGCGGAGACGCACTAGCGGATCGGGCCCCGGCAAATCACAAAGCCCGGGGCCTTTTCATGCTCTCCGGCTCGCAAAAACCCGACCCGGCTACCGAAGTAAATTGACGATCAGAAACACACCTGCCAGCGCCCTCAAGCGGGACATCATCGACGCCGTCGGCAACACACCGCTGGTGGAGGTGCCCAGCCTGAGCCCGAACGATCAGGTGCGGATCTTCGCCAAGCTGGAAGGGCACAACCCTACCGGCTCGGTCAAGGACCGCATCGCCAAGTCCATGATCGAACACGCCGAGGCCGAGGGAAGGCTCCAGCCGGGCGCAACGATCCTCGAACCGACCAGCGGGAACACCGGCATTGGGCTGGCGATGGTCGGGCGCATCAAGGGCTACGACGTAAAAGTCGTGATGCCGGCGAGCGTTGGAACCGAACGGGTGGGGATCTTAGAAGCGTACGGGGCTGAGATCATTTACTCCGACGCCGACAAAGGGACCAACGAGTCGATACTCGTAGCAGAGCAGATCGCCCTCGAGAATCCATCCTGGTTCATGCCGTACCAGTACGCCAGCGAGGCCAATCCGCTGGCACACTATGAGACCACGGGGCCGGAGATAGTGCGCGACTTGCCGGACGTGGACGTGTTCATTGCCGGACTGGGCACGGGCGGCACTCTAATGGGCACGGGCCGGGCCCTGCGCGAGCACAATCCCGGCGTTCAGATCGTGGCCACCGCTCCGCACCCCGACGACGTTGTGCAGGGGTTGCGGTCGATCGAGCACGGATTCATCCCGCCCATATTGGACCTCGACGAGCTGGACGGCCGGATACTGATCGAGGCCGAAGAGGCGTTCTACTACACCAAGTGGCTGCTCACCGGCGCTGGAATCTTCGCAGGAGTGTCGTCAGGCGCCGTGGCCGCGACCGCCCACAAGTTGGCCGGGAAGCTGGACAGAGGGAACATCGTCTGTCTGTTTGCGGACGCCGGTTGGAAGTACCTGTCGTCCGGGGTCTACACCATGGACTGGAAAGAGATTAAGTCGGAGATTTCCGGCAAGGTCTGGTGGTAGGGGCCAGTCCTTGGTAACAAGGGGCGACGTTGGCCTTTCCCAATCTAACTAGATTTCCAATTCGTGTTCGGGGTAGACAGCGTCTTCGTCCAAACTCAAATTCATCTGTAGGCTTTGCTCCGTGGAAACTTTATGGCTTGGGCGCTTGTTGGAAGGTGTTCGTTTACGGGCGCGGATTCGATCAGCCAGATCTCCCGCTTCATGGTGTCTCTGGACTGTCTGATAGAGTTCATCTGCGCGTCGGTACAAAACCCCATCACTCTTCAAAATCACTAAGCCATTGTTGTCTTCAAACCAATTGAGCCATTTCTCACGGTTGACTATTATTTTACCCGCTGCCGTTATCACATCCTGGCTGGAGTCTCCAGTAATGCGCAGTATGCGGCCGCCATTGGAATTGAGTTCTGGATATAGCTCCAATCGAGTAGTTCTATCCCGGAATTTGTCGTGGCACACAAGGATATAATTGTTCTCTCTCGCCCATCGCAGTAACGCGACGTCGCTGCGTTCATCAGCATCTATTTCCAAGGCGAAACGGGTCTGGAAGCCAACGGCATCCAAGTAAGGCCTGATTTCTACGTCGAGATCGGCGTCCAAGAGTAACCGTTCCAGCTTAGGCAGCGCTGTCAAGGTAACTCTCGAATTCGATAGTCTTTTCAATAGTTTCACGTGAAATCGGGTAGTAAAGACGTATCAGATCCTCTATAGATTTACCCTTGGCTAGCAATGTAGGAAATAGGGATGTGGGTATTCGAGTGTTCCGAACAACCGGTTGTCCTCCCATGACACTAGGATCAATCTCCACATACGTTGCGTAATCTCGCGGAATTAGGATGGAACCTTTTTCTTCTTGCTTGCGCAACAATGGAAATACGTCGCCAAAAAGGCGAGTTTCCACCTTTTGTCCAAAACCTGTGGCTGATGTCGTCTCCCATTCGTCTAATTTTTCAGCGTAAATCTTTTTGCCGACAATGTACACATTGGCATCAGACCACCCATCGTTTGGCGGGCCCAAACGCTCATACATATGGCGCAGCGCATTACCGACTGAAGCTAAGTTTAGTCGGTCTTGCCTGAGCGCCCTCATAATTTTAATGATCGTCAGATCGGCATATGAATAACCTTCGTCGACGACGTGCCCGTCCTTATCCAAGACTTCGACCGAAGGTTGGACAATTGCTCTTTCTTTCCAATTGTACAATGTGCTGGGAGGCACCCTAGCCAAGCGTGATACTTGAGAGGTTGAATAGAATCCTTGCCACATAGTCATTTTGACCGTATTCTCCAGAGATCGATGATCCCCTTATTGATAGTGATTCCAAGCGAGTTTGAGACGTGCAGAATTCAATTCCTTATAACCAATTCATGGACCCGAGTCAATTGTGCAAGCCAAGAGCCATGATATTAGCATTTCCTCCTCGTTCTGCCGCTTAGGCCGGTGCCAAAGACGGGTTGTTGGCAGCCCATTAAGTTAACCATATCCCAATCGTTACTCCTCAAACCCTGTGTTGGCAGGTCCGGCCCTACGGCGCGACGAACTCGTACGTGTCCAGTGGGTATATCTCGTTGACCAGAGGGTTCACCCCGATGCCCCCTGCCAGGAAGACCCTGCCGTCCGGCAGGAGCGTCGCTGAGTGATCGAAACGCGGTTCGGCCAGGTCGGCGCCAGGGGACCATGAGTCTGTCCCGGGATCGAAGATTTCCGTAGTCGCGTGCGGGGCATTCCGTTCGCCGGCAGGGTCCTCTCCTCCCACAACGAGCACCCGTCCGTCGGGCAGCAGCGTCATGGAGTGAAAGATGCGGGCGTGCTGCATAGGCCCGGTCTGCGACCATGTGCCAGCGGCCGGGTCGTATATCTCCGATGTCGGCCGAGGGGCGTCGGAATTCAGGTCTGACGCGCCGGTTACCAGGATCCGGCCGTCTGCGAGCGTGACCGCGACGGGAAATGACAAAGGGGCGTTCATGCTGCCGGTGAGGGTCCAGTCGTTGGTCTCGGAGTCGTAGAACTCGGCCCTGTTTGAAGGATCGAAGTTGAGGGCCCTGCCGCCCAACGCGAGGACCCGGCCATCGCCCATCGGCACGACCGCCTGGTACTCATGGGTCTCGTTCATTTCCGGCCCTTCGTGCCATTCGCCGGTAGCCGGGTCGTAAATCTCGACTGCCAGGCCGAGCTGGAATGCGGGTCCCGTCTGGTCCTGGGTATAAAAGCCGCCCGTCACCAGCACACGGCCATCGTCAAGCAGTGTCATCTCGGGCAGGCCCCGGGCCAACGGGTTCGGTGGCAATTCGGTCCATGAGTTCTCGCCTTGCTCTAAAACGACTCTCGACCCGAAAACAATTTCGCCTTCTTCGAAGAACCCGATGGCCAGGACGTTGCCGTCGGACAGCTTGATGGTCGAGGTGTACGCTCCGGGGCCGGGCGCGGACCGGCCGTCAAACGACCCGATCAACCCCCAAGCGGCGGTTGCGAAGTCGAATACCTGGACCACGGGGACGGGTTCCGGAGCGATGAAATTGTTGTTTGCAACACCGGTGAATCCGCCCGCTACGAGGACCCGGCCGTCGTCGAGTAACGTCGCCTTGTGCCCGAATCGCGGGGTCAACAGGCGCGGCGTCACGATGCCGACTTGCCTGCCGTGGTCGAAGAACTTTGCTGTCAGCCTGGCCGAGCCGGTCCCGGCCTCAACGCCGTCCACCAGTGCCGAAAGTCCGGCCAGATCGAAGTCGCCCTCTGCCTGCACTTGCCGGAGCAGACCATCATCTGCGCCGACCCAGTAAAGGACATCGATTCCGCCATCGACATTAGTGCGGTCTACGTCCAGCGTGACCGATATGACGTGGGTCTCTACGCCGTCCAAAACCTCGCTGCCCGTGAGCGATAATTGCCCATACGCCTCCGAGTTTGCCAATTGCTCCGGGTTGAAGCCGAAGAGCACGCTGGGATTGGCGAAGGCCAGGAACGGTGGGGCGTGTTCCAGGTCGTCCCACCCGATGGCCGAAGCGTCGAAGACATAGCTCCTGTCAGCCACGATGATCTTTGTCTCGGACGTTTGACCGGGTGTGGCAACGGTGAGGGTGGCAGAGCTGTAGTTGAACAGGCCTTCTCCGGCGTAGGTCAGCATGATTCCATCGTCACCGACCGCCACGGCGACGTCCATTTCGAAGGCGAAACCCCTGAAATCATCCATCAAGTCCCGAGCCGCGTTGATGATGCCGTATGCCGGGCCCGGCGTCGGCGTGGAGGTCGGTGTGGGAGTGCTCGTAGGGAACGGTATGTTCGATGCGGGCACAGGGTTGTTGACAGGGGCGCTCGTTGGGGACGGAGCCGGGGTTGGCGTCGGCGGACGCGAGGCCTTCGTCGGCGCCAGCGTATTGGTGGGTACGAGTGAGGGGGGCGTGGCGGTCGATGGGACCGGCGTTGATTCAGCGCCGGCGGTACACGCGATGCCGATCGCCACAACGAGGGCCAGACCCAGCCAGATGAGCGCCAACCCGAGTTGACCTGGTCCCCGGCGAAAGGCCGGGTTGCTCGCATCCGAGGACTTCGTGCCGGCCGCCATGGCGGACTCCTGCGCTAAGGGATGCGGTCGAAACCGGTGTAGGGGCGGACCGGTTCGGGTATTTCGACCGAACCGTCCGGGCGTACGCCGTTTTCCAGCACCGCGATCAACATGCGCGGCATGCCAAAGGCGGAACCGTTGAGCGTGTGCGGGAATCTCGTTCGAGCTCCGCGTTCGGGCCGGTAGCGGGTGTTGTTCCGCCTGGCCTGGAAGTCGGTGCACGTAGAAATCGAACTGACCTCCAGCCACTCCTCAGAACCGGGCGCCCACACCTCGATGTCATAGGTTTTTGCCGATTGAAAACCGAGGTCGCCGGCGCAGAGCGCAATAACGCGGTACGCCAGGCCCAACCGTTCGCAAAGACTGGTGGCGTTCTCGACCATCTCCTCCAGCGCCTGTTCCGAGTCCTCCGGCTCGACAAAACGGAACGTCTCGACTTTTTCGAACTGGTGCAGCCGCTTGATGCCGCGTACGTCCCTGCCGGCTGCGGTGTGTTCCTTGCGGAAACACGGCGTCCACGCGACGTACTTCAGCGGCAAGACGTGCGGCTCGATGATTTGCCCCTGGTGCAGGGCGTTCAGCCCCACCTCGGCCGTCGGCACCAGCCAGAGGTCGGTCTCTTCGTCCCGGTACAGGTTGTCCCTGAACTTTGGCAGGTTGCCGGACCCCGTCATCGTGTCGGGACGGACCAGCAGCGGAGGTTCGATCTCTGTGTATCCGAACTCTTCTGTCAGGGAGTCGAGTAGCCAGCATGCCAGGGCGCGGTGTAACCGCGCGCCCTTGCCCTTGAGCACGTAGAAGCGGGCGCCGGAGATCCGCGCCCCGGCCTCCATGTCGATGATCCCCAGTTCTTCGCCCAACTCCCACTGGGGCTTCGCCGCAGGGTTAGGCACAGGACCGCTGTCTGCGCTGACGATAACGTTCGCGGACTCGTCGAGGCCGTCGGGGACCGACTCTTCAGGCAGGTTCGGGAGAGAAATGAGGATGTCGTTCAGCGACTCCTGGACTGATCCGAGTCCGGCTTCGATCTCCCTGATACGTTGGCCCGCATCGCGCATCGTCGATTTCTCTTCGTCGGTTGGCGGCCGTTTTTCGCGACCTATCGCCCTGCTGACCTCGTTGCGCTTTGCCCTGATCGTTTCCGCTTCGTGGATAAGTTCCCGGCGTTGGCTGTCGAGCGTCAGTACGTCGTCGAGCGGTGGGGTTTCGCCGCGTCGTTTCAGCGCGGTTCGCACTGTTTCGACGTCGTTAACTATTTGTTCGAGGCTAAGCATTTTTTATTGAGGCGCCTGCGTTTGCCTATTTTGGTCAGGGATGGCGCCCAAGTTACACCGCGGGCGGGTTTGAAACCCGCCCCTACGAAGGTTGGCGAGGGTGGAGGTGTGCAAGGCGTCAACGCGCCTTTCGATTGTGTATGCGGACATCCCACCCGAGCCCCGTGGGTACCGGGTGTCCCCGATATGTCGAGTGAAGGTGAGGCCGCATGGTAAGGATGTAGTTGGACCGGGCATAGAACGGCGGCGATACACGCGCCCCGCACCAACGGCCGCCCACAAGAGACGCCCCTACGACGGGCACGGTATCGGAGGCTGTTTTCATAGTAAGAAACGAATCAAGTCCTCAATTGGGGGAAGAGGAGCACTTCGCGGATTGAGTCCTCTCCTGCAATCAGCATTGCAAGCCGGTCGATGCCCATGCCCAGGCCGCCGGTGGGCGGCATGCCGTGCTCGACCGCCACGAGGAAGTCCTCGTCCAGCCTGTCGGTCTCATCTTCGCCGTAGTCGGTGCGAAGTCGTTCCTGTTCTTCGAAACGCTCCCGCTGGTCGATGGGGTCATTCAGTTCGGTGAATGCGTTGGCAAGTTCGCTTCCCATCACGAACGCCTCGAAGCGCTCCACGATGCCGTCAGCGCCGGGCTTGCGCTTGGCGAGGGGCGACATGGCAACGGGGTAGTCCACCAGGAACGCCGGTTGCACAAGGTGAGGTTCCACCTCCGACGAGATGATTTTGTCGAGCAGGCGGCCCCAGGTCGAACCCTGCTCAACGTGAATGTTGCGCTCCCGCATGGCTGCAGCGAGCGATACCGCATCGCGGTGCTCGAGGAAGTCGATTCCCGTCCTGTCGATTATCTCGGTCCGAAGGTCCAGGCGCGGCCAGGGCGGGGAGAGGTCGATCTCGGGCCTCTGCCCGTTGCTTGACTCAATGACGGCCGACCCGGTGACCTCGATAGCGATGGTCGACACCATCTCTTCAACCATATCCATCACGTCCCGATAGTCGGCGAAAGCCTCGTAGCTTTCCAGCGTGGTGAACTCCGGGTTGTGGTCGTGGTCTATGCCCTCGTTTCGAAATATGCGGCCGATCTCGAAGACCTTTTCCATGCCGCCCACTATGAGGCGTTTCAGGTACAACTCTGTGGCGATTCGGAGGTAGAGGTCCCGGTTGAGCGCGTTGTGATGCGTCTCGAACGGGCGCGCCATCGCCCCTGCAGCCACCGGCACAAGCATCGGCGTTTCGACTTCGATGAACCCGCGGCCGTGAAGGAATCGCCGCATCTGGGCAACCACCTCCGACCTTAGGCGGGCGTTGCGTACGGCCCGATCGTTTGCGATCAGGTCGAGATAGCGTTGTCGGTAGCGCGCCTCGGTGTCGCGCAGGCCGGCCCACTTGTCGGGCAGCGGTCTCAGCGCCTTGGCGAGCATCGCGACTTCGTGGGCCTCTATGCTCACCTCGCCCCGCCGGGTCCGGAACACTGGCCCGGTAACGCCTATGAAGTCCCCGAGGTCCGTTAGCTCCACCAGTTCGTACGTATCGCCCAGCAGGTCGGCCCGCAGGTGGACCTGGATACGGCCGGAGCCGTCCTGCAGGTCCATGAATGACACCTTTCCCATGCCGCGGCGCGCCATAATCCGGCCGGCTACCCGAACGTCGCCTGTCCTTGGGTCTGCCTCGTCTTCGCCGTCGGGCAGCGATTCGAACAACTGTCGCGACTCCGTCACAGAGTGGGTGCGGTCGAATCGGGCGGGATACGGATCTATGCCGAGAGAGCGGGCGGTTTGCAGCTTGTCGAGCCGCGCCTGGGTCAGCCGGTGTTCGTCGTGGCCCGGCGGCTCTGTCTGTTGCTCATTAGTCGGCATGGTCAATCCGCTGATGCGAGAAGCCGATATGCCGGCCCCTCTCAGGCGTATCATCAATTCTAGTCCGAGGGCGCGGGCGCGCAACTGCGATCGGGCGGCTTGTCACGCGACATGAGGCGAGCGGTTTCGTGTAAATCGATCCAAACCCGCAGCGCGCGCCTGTTGCGACGAGACCGTATTGATCTGAATAATCCGAATTGTCCTGACGACGCGTCGCCACGCTGGCTAGCCGTCACCGAAGGAGCGGATTATCCGCAACGCCGGCGGTTGAACGGCCGGGCCCTTGTTTGGCGATGATATCGGAAGGGCAGAACAACGACGATGCCAGTCAAGCGCGGGGCCCGAGGGGGCCGTCCACGGCACGAGACAAGAGACCGCTTGCGGCCCACCACCGGACGGGTGTTGGGCGCGCTGTTCTCGATGCTCGGCCCGGGTGGCGTCGAGGGCATGGCCGTAGCGGACCTGTATGCCGGTACGGGCGCGTTTGGCATTGCCGCGCTGCGTAAGGGCGCAGAGCGGGCGTTGTTCATAGAGCGTGACAGGAAACTATGTGGACGCATCGAGGAGGCGTTGGAAAAGGGGGGACTTTCCGAAAGGGCCACGGTCCGGCAGGGCGACACCATCGCTGTGCTAGGCCGGGTCGATAGCAAGTTCGATCTCGTGTTTGCCGATCCGCCATACAGGCTAGACCCGTTTGAACCATTGCTCGGTCGACTGTCGAGCCGCGGGATGCTGGAGCGGGACGCGGTGGTCTACCTCGAGCACTCGTCCCGAACAACGTTGCCGGACACGCTGCCGGGTGTCACCAAGGTGTCCCGCCGCGTATACGGCGATTCGGCCATCAGCGTCTACCGAAACGCCGACATGCCGGTTGGCGCGCCGGAGCGGGGTACGCAATGTTCCTAGTCAGGGCGGTATACCCCGGAACGTTCGATCCGGTCACGAACGGCCACGTCGACATCGTCGAAAGGTCGGCTCGGGTGTTTGACGAAGTGGTTGTAGCGGTCTACATCGATCCCCCGAAGTCGCTGATGTTTTCGGTGGACGAGAGGGTAGAAATGGTCCGCGAGGCCGTCGGTCACGTCCCGAACACGGAGGTACAGCCCTTTGGCGGGCTGCTGGTCGAATTGGCGAACCGCGTCGAGGCAAACGTCATCGTACGGGGGTTGCGGATAGGCAGCGATTTCGAGTACGAACGAGAGATGGCTCTCATGAACCGGCGGCTCTTGCCGGGCGTCGAGACCGCCTGCCTGCTAAGCTCCCTCGAGTACCAGTTTGTCAGTTCCACAAGGGTCAAGGAAATCGCAGCGCTGGGCGGAGACGTAAGCGAGTTCATACCGGACCACGTCGTGGGACCTCTCTATCAACGCCTCAATCTAACTCCCCCATCAGGTATCTGAAACGATAAAACCGGCAACGGTCTGGATTCACAAAAACGGAGGCAGCAATGTCAATCGGACAACATTTGGACAACATCGAGGCAATGGCCACCTCAGGGCGCGTCAAGGGTACGGCCCGCACGTTGGTGAACCTCGAAGCGATCACCGATGCCCTCAACGAGGCCAGGAACGCACTGCCCGACTACATAAAAGAGTCGGAGGCCGTTCTGAGGCAGAAGGAAGCCATCATCAAGCAGGCCGAGCTGGAAGCGCGCCGGATCCGGACCTACGCCGATGAAGAGGCCACCACCATTCGCCAACTGGCCGAAGAGCAGAGCAACGCCTCCTTGAGCTCGGCCAGGGAGCAGTCCCGCAAAATGATCGACCAGGCCGAGGTGATCAAGGCGTCCGAGGAAGAGGCCGACGAGATCATCCAGAAGGCCGAGAAGCGGGCAGCCGCCATCATCGCTAAAGGCGAGGCACGCGCGAACTCGATCATCGATGCTTCTGAGATGGAAGCCGACGAGCGACGACACGGCGCCGACAACTACGCCAGGGAAGTCCTGTTCGGTCTCGAAGAGCGAATCGCGGACACGTTGGGCCAGGTGCGGACCGGTATCGACACTCTCAGCAGCCCGTCTGAAAAGTCGTCCGTATCCTCCTCGATCAACTAACTTCCGTAGCCCGCAAGTCGGATTTCCCCGCCCCCGGCCACCGGGGGCGGGCCGGCGTTGTTTTCAATTGACGGGTAATTGATCGGGTGGCCCCGGAATGGCAGTCCGGACGGAATTCCCAGTTTGAGATCGGGCCGAGCCCAATTGACGGGTAATTGATTGCGAGGCCTGAATTGACAGGCCTCGCCTACTCCGGGAACAACGTCAAGACGACTGTCGCGCGGGTGAGACCGTCCCGGCTCCCGTAGACCGCAGCGAGGCTCGCCAGGTTGTCTGCGAACAACCCGTAGGCCTCCGCATCGACGCCCTCGGTGGCTTCTGCCATTCGTTTGAAAACGTCGTCCAGCCCAACGTAGACCAGCACGCTGCCGCCTCCGGAGAGCGCCTCTACAGCGCGGCGGTAATTCTCGTCTGCACCGATGCTCGGCACATCGCCGTTTTGCGCCGCCACAACCTGTTCAACCGCGCCGGTCGTCGAACCGATTGCCAGGTACCCATCATTCAGCAAGTAGGTCGGGCGGAAGTCCCGCAACCGGAACGTCGTTGCGTTCCCGACCGCGCCCACGTCAATTGAGCGGGGCCGGAATCCCATCGTGCCGAGGAAGCCGTCAAGGGTACCCACCAGGGCGTCTCCGCCGCCGGGGACGTGAGAAAGCAGCACGAACGCGTCGTCCGGGGTCGCGCCGAACATCGAACCCGCCTGGTTGAAGTCGTAGTCCCGAACACCAACGATGGCGTTGCCGGATAGATTGCCCAACACGTCGCTCTCGAGATCAACGTCCAGGACTTCCGAAATACTGAGCAGGCTGTAGTCGAGCAGGTCTGCGAGCGACGGGTTATCGCCTCCCTGCAACTCGGCTTCGACCTCCACACCAAAAAAGCCGTCGCCCAACAGCAACTCGACGTCTTCCCGTTCCATCCCGATATCGTCGGCCAAACTGTAATCGGCCAGCGCAGAACGCCATTTGTCGAGATCGGGGTCGAAGGAAGCAGCGGCGAAGGCGAGTGTGCCAGCAGGTACCATTCCCCCGGGGTTCGCCAGGCCAGGGACGTCAAAGCCGTAGTCCGGCCCTGCGGGCATGACCGCCTCCAGCACTATCCCGTCGTCGATCCAGGCCGCTGACGCCGCAACCCAGTCCGCGTCTCCGAATACGGCCGAAATCCCGTCGATCAGCTCTATGCTGCGCACAAAGGGGTCTCCGACATCCAGGTAGGCCGATGCGAAGTGGCCGTCGGCCATTGCTTCCGAGGCCGCGATGAAGTGTGGGTTGTCGACTAACGAGGTCTCGGCGGCGCCGGACATGCGCGACAGCACATCGCGAAGGCCTGCCTCTCCGACGGAAATGATCAGCCAGTCGTCGGTCAACGCGAGCGAGGGCAATTCGCTGTCAGCAGGAGGAATCCACGTATCGACCTCGTTGTCGTAACCAAGGGTGAAGTCCGATACGCGTGCCTCCAAGCCCTTCTCGATGAGCACCGGGACGAACTTCAGAGCCCGTTCGCGGTTGCGGACGCCGATGAACGCGATCGCGTCAGCGTCAGTGATCCCTGCGGAGTGCCTGAAGCCGATCCAAGGGGACAAGTCCTCCAACTCGATTCCCGTGTCCGTTGCGGTCCCCTCGGACAGCCCGTCGAAGAATTCCCTGAGCACTTCGACATCGCTGAACCCGCCGCGCAGTTTCAACAGTTCGCCGATGTTGCCGAACGTAGGCTTGGCGTCTATAGCGACGTAGGCGTGAGTGTCGTACGGGTAGAGGTGGGCCGAATGTTCAGGCTGCGCCGGAGTGGCTAGTCCGAAAATCGTGCCAAATGGAATGTCGACGAACAACGCCGCTACGGCCGGGACGGCTACCAACACGGTCACCAGGGCAAGGAGCGCGATGAGTATCTTGCGTTTCACCGTAGTTACCCTGGCCAACGGACCGAGCAGGCCCGGTCGTCAATCCTTGCGGCTCTGGATTCTCGCCGGAGAATGGTCGAAAGAGGGTGGAAATGTCAGCCGACCAGGCCGCCGGTAATCTTACGTGACGGCCTGGTCGGCGCAGGATGAGGGTGACGCGCCCTTGCATCTGGTTGTGTATCAGCGAGTCAGCGCGCGATCACACCGCTTTCTATAATCCGGTCCTGACCACCTTGAACATTGCGCGGGCTCACGTATGCCACGAACCAAAAGCAAAAAGCCGCTCCTGCTCGTTATGGACGGCGCCGCGATGGTCTTCAAGGCGTGGTTCTCATCTTCGCCGCGTCTTAGCGCGAACACGGGAGTGGACACACGCGGCGCGTTTGGCTTCCTGAACGTGTTTCAGATGCTTCTCTGGGACCACAGTCCAACTCATGTGGCGCTCACACTCGACCCGCCGCCGCCCACATTTCGCCATGAAATGTTTCCGGATTACAAGGCGAACCGGCCGCCGCCCGACCCTGAGATTCTCCAACAGTTCCCAATGGTCAGGTCCATCATGCAGGCGTTCCGGGTGCCGGTGTTCGAACTCAACGGTTTCGAGGCGGACGACCTCATCGGCACGCTTTGCGCACGAGCCGAACATGAGGGTATGAACACGCTCATAGTCACGAACGACGCAGACCAATTCCAGTTGGTGTCCCGGCGGGTCAGGCTCCTCATGTACAGGTCCACCGGCTACGGAGGTGAGTACATAACTGACATCTACGACGTGGAAGGCGTGAAGAGAAAGTACGGTGGCCTCGGGCCGGAATATGTGCCGGACTTGAAGGCCCTCCAAGGCGATTCATCCGACAACATCCCCGGAGTGCCGAACGTGGGCAGGAAGTCAGCACTCGCCGTTTTGTCGAACCTGGGTCGGCTCGAACAGGTCTATGAGAATCTCGACCGCGTGCCGCACATCGAGGGACTGCGCGGGGCCAGGAGGGTGCGCAACCTGCTGGCAGAGCACCGCCAGACCGCGTTCGACTTCAGGAAGCTCACCACGATCGTCCGGGACGCGCCACTGGACTTCGACTTCGCCGATGCCGAGTTCGGGAACTATGATGAGGACGAGGTGGACGCAGTGCTGGAGGAACTCGAATTCGGAAATTTCTACTCGTACTAGCTAATCTCCCGGTCTATATCTACGTTGAATCACTGGCGGCAGCCGAGCGCCCCTCCCCATCAAGCGCCCACATCTCGACGCCTCTACGGAGACCTTTGCATAAATGGTTCCGCAGGCGGTGATCCATACTTCCACGTCACCCCCGCACCCCACCATGGGTACCGGCTTTCGCCGGCAAGTCGAGTTACATCGCTTTACAGGGTGGTGCGGGCGATGTTGACGCCAGGCCGCGGGCGGGTTTCAAGAGCCCGTTTCAATAGTTGGCCGCCTCCAGTGATCGAGCGTTAGAGATTCCCGTTTTCACGGGAATGACGGTATGAGCGGCTGTATTTCGTATCGAGCAACTCCCCACACGATGGTAATCGTTGCGCCCATACCGATAGAGACACGTGCGTTCGACCTATGAAACATGCTCTTCAAACCCGGCCCTACGAGGGCTGGCGAGGGCGGAGGTGGGCACGTTTTCGGAGGCTATTTTCGTAGCAGTGACACGTGCGGAGGTTGCGCGAAGGTCCCCTGCGGGTGGTCGGCTGCCGCCGGGTCCGCGTCTAGCCTGCTCCCTGTCTATAATCCAGCCCACTACCCCAATTGCCAGGCAGGCGTTTGAATGCCCCTGCAAACAACCGGTCTGGCCCGCATACTGACTGTGAAACTGACCCCAAACCGATCACCAGATTGGCACTTCAATGCCCCAGCCAAACAATAAGAAGCCGCTTTTGCTCGTCATGGACGGCCATGCGATGGTCTTCAGGGCGTGGTTCTCCATACCTGAACGGCTGAGCACGTCTACGGGCAAGGACACCCGCGGCGCGTACGGGTTCCTGAACACGTTTCTGAAGGTCATACGGGACCACACCCCCACCCACGTGGCGCTCACGTTGGACACGCGCGCGCCCACGTTCAGGGACGAGATGTACCCGCAGTACAAGGCGCACCGTCCGCCCACTGACCCCGAGCTCCACGAACAGATCCCGATGGTCAAGTCGATCATGGATGCGTTTCGCGTGCCTGTTCTCGAACTGGACGGGTTCGAGGCGGACGACCTCGTAGGCACGCTGTGCTCGCGGGCCGAGAATGAGGGCATCGAAACTCTCATCGTCACGGGCGACGCGGACCAGCTGCAGCTAGTTTCGCCGCACGTCAGGCTGCTCATGTACTCCGGATTCGGCGACACCCGCGTCTACGACGTGGACGCGGTGAAGGAACGGTACGAGGGACTCGGACCCGAGTACGTGCCGGACATCAAGGCGCTCGAAGGCGACCCCTCGGACAACATCCCCGGCGTGCCGGGCGTTGGCAAGAAGGCGGCGCACGCGGTCTTGTCGAACCTGGGGCGGCTCGAGCAGGTCTATGAGCAACTGGAGCAGGTGCCCGACATCAAGGGCCTTCGCGGTGCCAAGCGGGTGCGCAACCTGTTGGAAGAACACCGGCAGACGGCGCTCGACGGAAAGGTACTCACCACCATCGTGCGAGACGTGCCGGTGGAATTCGACTTCAAGAACGCCGAGTTCTGGGACTATGACCGCGACGAGGTGGTCAGGGCGCTCCTGGACCTTGAGTTCAGGACCATCACCCGGAACGTGCCGCACCCCGAGGCGCCGCGGGGGGAAGACGGCAGCGCGCAACTGACGCTCGGCGCCACCCTCGACGAATCGGCGCCCGCCGACGCTCCCCAGCGCACCGAAGTCGACACCGACTATTACACCGTGACCACGATTGAGCAACTGAACGCAATGGTCGCGGAGCTGTCGACTCCCGCCGGGTTCGCGTTCGACACCGAGACGACCGGTACCGACCCGATGAGAAGCGAACTTGTCGGGCTGTCTTTCTCGAACAAAGCGGGCAAGGCGTGGTACGTGCCGGTTGGCCACAACGAGGGCGAGCAGATCGAGGTTTCGCAGGCCCTTGCGGTCCTGCGGCCATTGTTCGAAGACGAGGCCGTGCCCAAGTCGGCCCACAACGCCAACTACGACCTCATGGTCCTTGAAGAAGTGGGCATACACGCAAAGGGACTCGACTTCGACACGATGATCGCAGCCGCGCTCACCGGCCGCCGGGCGATCGGCCTGAAACAACTTGCCCTCGATTTCTTCCAGGTCGAGATGACCCCGATCACCGACCTTATCGGCAGGGGCCGCAAGCAGATCACCATGGCGGAGACGGCCGTGGAGCAGGCATCCGACTACGCCGCGGCCGACGCGGACATCACGTGGCGGCTTCGGGAACACCTCACGCCGAAGGTCGATGAGGAACGGCAACAGGCCGTGATGAACGAGATCGAGATGCCATTGCTGCCGGTCATCGTCCGGATGCAGCGCAACGGCATCCTGATCGACCGCTCGGCGCTGGCAGAGATGTCGGAGGAGTTGGGCGGCGAACTCGCCTCGATTGAAAACCACGCCCGAAACGAGGTGATGGCCGGGCGAGAGTTCAACCTGGCCTCCAACAGGCAACTGGCGGATATCTTGATCGGCGAGTTGGGCGCTCCGAAAACCCGTCGAACGAAGACAGGCTACTCCATGGACGCTAACGCCCTCGAGGGGATGCTGCAAAAGGAAGACCTCGACCCGCGCGCATACGAGCTTGTCAGGGATGTCCTGCGGTTCAGGGAGCTTTCCAAGCTCAAGTCCACATACGTGGACGCTCTCCCGCTGATGGTCAACCCGCGCACCGGTCGCGTACACACCTCGTTCAACCAGGTCGGCTCGGCCACCGGTCGGCTTTCGAGCACCGACCCGAATGTGCAGAACATCCCCGTCCGCACGGAACTCGGCCGCCGCGTCCGCTCTGCGTTCGTGGCGGACCACGAGAACGGCTGGACGCTGCTGGCGGCAGATTATTCCCAGATCGAGTTGCGCATATTGGCCCACATGTCGGAGGAGCCGGGGTTGCTGGCAGCGTTCCGGGCCGGCGAGGACATCCACGACGCCACTGCGCGGGCGATGTACGGCGAACTTGAGGTGACGGCGGAGCAGCGGCGCATCGCCAAGATACTGAACTTCGGCGTCATATACGGCCTCGGCGCCCACGGCGTGGCCATGCAGACCGATCTGAGCCGCGCGCAGGGACGGGAGTTCATCGACCTCTACTTCGGCAAGTACCCGGGAATCAGGGACTACGTCGATTCGATGAAGGAGGACGCTCGGAGCAAGGGCTATGCGCAGACGCTCTCCGGCAGGCGGCGCTGGCTGCCCGACCTGAACTCGCGACAGCGTTTTCATCGCGCTGCCGCCGAGCGAGTGGCGATTAACATGCCGATCCAGGGCACTGCGGCCGACATCGCCAAGATCGCAATGATCAACATCGACCGGGAGATGGCGGAGCGTAGGCTGCGGTCCCGCATGTCCATCCAGGTGCATGACGAACTGATCTTCGAGGTCGCCCCCGGCGAGATGGACGAGGTGACCGGCCTGGTGATAGAGCTAATGCCCGCCGCCATGGACCTGGCGGTCCCGCTGAACGTCGAGGTCAAGTCCGGCGACTCCTGGGGCCACATGGATTAGGCGGCAACCCACTTCTTTGTCGTAACCCAATGCCCGAATTGCCTGAGGTCGAGTCCCTACGGCGCTACCTGGTGGCTGAACAGGTTCCCGGCCGTGTGATTACGTCCGCCGTTGCCGACTGGCCCGGCGTGGAAAAAACCCGCGACGGGGCGGCCGGACTTTCGACGCTGCCGGGTCGGCGCATAGTGTCGGCAAAGCGACACGGAAAGCAGCTTGTATTGTCACTGGACCGCGGCGTTCTTGGGCTGCATATGGGAATGACTGGTCGGCTCGTCGTGCTGGGGCCGGACGACGAGCCGCTACGTTATACGCGATACACGTTCGCGCTCGATGACGGTCGGCGCATCGAACTGGACGATGTCCGCCGTTGGGCCGGGGCCGTCCTCGTCGATTCGGAAAACGAATTGACCGGTCGGCTAGGGCCTGACGCTATCGATCCCGCTTTCACCAGCGAGGCATTCGTGGATCGGGTCTCAGGCCGGAGGTCCGCCATCAAGGCGTTGCTCATGGACCAGTCGGTACTGGCCGGGGTCGGGAACATTTACGCTGACGAGGCCCTGCTGCGTTCCGGAATTTCGCCGGCCCGCCGGGCGCATCGGATCTCTCGTGCTCGACTAGAACGCCTTTACGAAGAACTGCTGGACGTTTTGAATGAGGCCATCGGTTTCATCGCCGCCAACCCCGACGAACACGGCGCGCCGTACGTGGTCGACGCCTACGACGGGCGCATGCGTGTCACCCGGAAGCGCGGCGCGGCGTGTCCTACGTGCGGATCACCGATCAAATCGCGCAAGTTCGGCGGCCGGACCGCGTACTACTGTCCCAGGTGCCAGCACTGAGGGTAGTAACACCGTCGTAGCGGCGGGTTTCAAGAGCCTGTTTCAAAAGTCGCGATTATTTTAGGGGAAGAGTATTCTGGGCAAGGATCACACCCTCATTTGGAGGTAGCCGGGTATGCCGCACCGACCACTTAACCGTGAGCAGATGTGGATTCTGCCTCCGAGTCTCGACGAGTTTCTGGGCCCCGGTCATCCTGCCCGCTTCGTGGCCGAGTTCGTGGATGCTCTGGACGACGATAACTGGGTCGGTTTCGGGGTCGATAAAGACGGGGACCCGATGGGAGCGCCGTCCTACCATCCCCGGGCTCTGTTGGGGGTTTGGCTTTACGGCTTCATGACCGGAGTGCGTTCGACCCGCATGCTGGAGGTAGCCTGTCGCGACCAGATCCCGTACTTGTGGCTGACGGGCTGCCAGCGTCCGGACCACGTCACGTTGTGGCGTTTTTTCGACGCTCATCGGGACGGCATGCGTAAGCTGCTGAAGCGCACGGTGCAGACGGCGGTCAAGATGGACCTGGTGGAGTTGGCGTTGCAGGCGGTGGACGGGACGAAGGTGGGCGCCAACGTGGCGAAGACCCGTACCCACGACGCCGACGGGTTGTGCCGTCTGATGGGCCGGTTGGACGGGGCGATAGCTGACCTGGAAGCGCAGAACGAGGCGGGTGATGAGTCGTCTGCCGATCACTTGCCGGAGGCGTTGCACGACCGCAAGGTGTTGCGTGACCAGGTGCGGGAGACGATGTGCGAGCTTGCCAGCCGGGATGGCCAGAAGTTCATCAATCTGACCGATCAGGACGCCCGCATGATGAACACCCGCCAGGGTATCGCCATGGCCTACAACGCTCAGGCGATGGTCTCTCCAGTGACGGCCGATGGGAAGCCGGCCGGCATGCTCATTACGGCGGCCGACGTGGTGGCCGAGACGACCGACCAATCTCAACTGGGTCCGATGATGGAGCAGGCGGAAGAGACGTCAGGACACAGGGCGGAGACGACGTTGGCCGATGCTGGGTATCACTCAGGTAGCAATCTGGAGCTGTGCGCCCGAAGGGGCCAACAGGTGGTGATGCCGGAGTCGCAGGAACGGGCGCTGGAGAGCCCGTATCACAAGGACCGCTTCGTCTACGACGAGGCGAACGACAGCTTCCGTTGCCCGGAGGGTTACACGCTGCGCTTTGCCGGCGTCAGGCAAGGCCGCCGGAGGACCACGGTGCGTCTCTACCGCTCCTCCCCGGCCGTGTGCCGGGCCTGTCCGGCCTTCGGGATCTGTACGACGAACAAGCGTCATGGCCGCGCTCTGGAGATAAGCCCTCACGACGCAGCCCTGCGCAGCCACCGCGCCTGGATGTCCACCGAAGAAGCCAAAGAGGCGTTCAAGCAGAGAAAGCAACTGGTAGAACCGGTCTTCGGGATCATCAAGGAGCAACAGCGGGCCCAGCGGTTCCTGTTACGCGGCTTACCCAACGTCGCCGCTGAGTGGACTCTACTCGCCACGGCCTTCAACCTGCGCACCCTGTGGAGGGCATGGCGCGACACGGACGCACGAAAACGGATTCGAGCTGCCGTCCTGTGCGCGCAATTAGCCTTTCGGGCGACTCAGACGGCGATCATGGACCTTGCAGCCGCCCTGCTTAGACTGAAGAGACTCGGCCCGCTGCCAGCGTGACCAAGCGAACCTCCCTCCCGCCAAACACATGTCACATCTGAAACAGGCTCTTCAAACCCGCCTTGGGCCGTAACCCGGTAAACGACCGGTGCACCACCCAACAGCCACCACCCAGGCTAGTAAAATTTGACTGAATGATCCCCCAAGAATTGGCTTTAACCATTCGGAGGAACGACACATGCAGAGCGACGCGACCACGGTTGAGGCGTACCTTTCCGAACTCGAACCCGGCCGGAAGACATCGGTCTCGGCCGTTCGGGACGTGATCCTCGAGAACCTGCCCGACGGGTACGAAGAGGTCATGCAGTACGGCATGATCTCGTACGTGGTCCCGACCACCATTCTGGCCGACACCTACAACGGCCAGCCGCTGATGTACGCCGCCCTGGCCTCACAAAAGCGTTACATGTCGCTGTACCTGACCAACGTCTACGGCGACGAAGGGTCTGCGGAGTGGTTCAGGAAGCGGTACGCCGAATCAGGCAAGAAGCTGAACATGGGCAAGTCATGCGTGCGCTTCAGAAAGCTCGAAGACCTGCCGCTGGACGTCGTGGGCGAAGCGATCGCGTTGACACCGATGGACGAGTTCCTGGAAATCTACCGTGCATCGAGGCCCGGTCGCCGCAAGTAGCCGGCCGGCCGCCGCTCGGCGAAGTGACCTGACCATAGAAGCGGGCTATGCGCGGGCTAAGATCATGACCACGCGTGGTCAGGCTTGTGAAACGCCGCTAACCGGCTGACGCTGCCGCACGATTTACGGCGACGGCTGTCTGCGGCGACTACACTTTAATACAGGCCCGGAGGGGTGGCAGAGCGGTTGAATGCGCCGGTCTTGAAAACCGGTATGCCGGCAACGGCATCGCGGGTTCGAATCCCGCCCCCTCCGCCAACCGACGTTCATTCAAAATCCTTTTGCTGAGCTCAAAGGTCGCAGTCCACCGCCCTATTCGCTCCAGCCAATGTCCCGGGTATCTCAACCCGATTGTGGGACCGAACGGGACGAAAGAGGACTTTTGGGCGCATTCGGCGATGTGGATTGGTGGCGCCTCTAAGGCCGAATGAAGGGATCGGAGTTGCGGGTGGACTCGTAGCCGAGGACCTCTTTGGCGTGGGCGTTTTCCCGCCAGCGGTAGCGGTTGTCCGAGACGAGTTCGAAAAGGTCGAATCGCAGGTCTTCAGGCGCGTCGATACATAGGCTGAACATACGCATGGCGTCTTCCCAGCTTGTGTACCCGGCGATGGAGCGTGGGTTGTCCGGCGTGTCGTCGGGCAGAAACGCTCCCAGTCGAACGCAAATGACCGACAGGCCGTAGTAGTCGGAGTAGTAGCGGCCCAGCGCCTCGCCCCAGGCCTTACTTGCCCCGTATACGCTGTCCGGCCTGATGGGCCACGTCTCGTTGACCAACGGCCACTGTTCCGGCAGTTTCTCGTACTCGCCGGCCAGCACCTCCCGGTACGGTGAATCCAGACCGTAGCCGAGGATGGTGGCGCCGCTGCTGACGTTCACCACGCGCTTCACGCCCTGGATTCGGGCCGCCTCGTAGACGTTCCGCACGCCCACTATGTTGGTGGCGAGCAGGCTCTCCCAGTTGCCGGCCATCGTCGAGGCCGCCAGGTGCAGGACCACATCGATACCCTGAAAGGCGGGAATGATGGCGTCGAGGTCTGCGATGTCGGCCTGCGTGCATGGAACATCCGGTACGAGGCTGCGGTTCAGGGCACTCAGTTCGTAGCGGTCTCCGAGGCTGGAGAGCGCCACCTGCCCGACCCGGCCGCTGGCGCCGGTTACGAGGACTTTTTTCTTGTTCATGTCTTTTCTCTAAGGTCCGTCAGGTGATAACAAGTAGGGGTTATACCGCCACATTTGCGTTGCCGGTTGTCGTAACAGGGCTGGTTTGAAACCAGCCCCTACGGGGGCGGTCATGTGAGAAGTGGGGCGTGCCATTCCGTGTGGGTTGTGTCCATCATGTCTCTGTGGCGAGACGCGGGGTGTTCCCTCCGATGTCAGTCGCGAGGTTCATGTCTCGGTGGCGAGGCGTGGGCTGTTTCGAACGTCGTCGATGCTGGCGGACCGGCTTATCACAACGTCGACGACCGCGGGCCCTCCGCAGTTGAGCGCCTGTTCCAGCGCGCCGGGCAGTTCCCCGGGGTCCCTCACCTGAACGCCAAACGCGCCGAAGCCGCGGGCGATGGCGCCGTGGTCGACGTCCCCGAACTCTGATGCCATCGGCCGGTCGCCCTGGTTCATGCGGACCATTCCGAGGGCCGAGTCGTTCATCACTACGTACACGACGGGCAGGTTGTACTGTACCGCGGTCTGGATGGCGTGGATCGACATCATGAAGCCGCCGTCGCCGGTGACTCCCACGACCTGCCGGTTCGGGAAGACGAGCTTGAGGGCCAACGCGGCGGGCATCGCCCATCCCATGCCGGCCAGTCCCCCGGGGGCGAAAAACGACTTGGGCGATTTTGTCTGGAAGTAGTGGCACATCCACACCCGGTTGTTCCCGGCGTCGAGGCTAACCACGGCGTCGGTGTCGAGCACTTCGTTCAGCACCTGTACGAGCCGCTGGGGCAGGACAGGGACCTCGTCGGAATACAGGGCGTCGTCCTCGAAGAATCCCGCCTGTGATTTGCGCGCCTGCACCGCACGGATCCGAGCGGCCGCGTCGATTCCAGCGGCGTTTTCGTTTTCCCCCAATGCGGCGATGATTTGACCCAACACCTCGCGCGCGTCCCCGACCAGGCCCTCCTCTACAGGGAACGTCCATCCTGCGTTGCGCGGATCGATGTCGATCTGGACGATCTTCTGTCGGCGGGGATCGAACACCGAGGGCGACTCGCGCACCGTGTCCTGCGGGGTAAGTCTTGCGCCCACAACCAGCACCACGTCGGCGGCTCCAATTGTCTCGTTGGCGATGGTCTGGCCGAAAACGCCTGCCATCCCGACTGACAGCGGGTGGGTCTCAGGGATCGCGCTCTTGCCCTTGTAGGAGGAGGCCACCGGTGCGCCGAGCATTTCGGCCAGGTGCCTCAGGTTGGCGTGCGCATTTGAAAGGTGCACGCCGTTGCCGGCCATGATGACCGGGCTTTGCGCTCCTGCAAGCAGGTCCGCCACCCGCGCCACGTCTTCAGCCGGCGCGACGGGCGGCGACATTGTCAGGTAGCCCTTCGTGTCGTGTATGAACGGCGGTTCCTCGACGTCTACCTCGCCGTTGATGGAGGCGCTGCGAAGTACAACCGCGGTGGGACCCGGGCGACCGCTGATGGCGTGCTTGATGGCGAGCTGGGAGGCGATAACCGCGTCCTTTGGCGACGCCGCCATGGCGGTGTACTTGGTGGTCGAGCGGAATATGCCAAGTAGGTCTGGGCTGCCGTGTTCGCCCGCCACCGACTGGTTCTGCGGGTGCAGGGCGTTGTCGCCGTCGGAGGTGTCGGTCAGCACGACCATGGGCGAGCCGCTGGAGTACGCCTCCATCATGCCGAACAGCGCGTTGGAGCCCATGAATGCGCCCTGTCCCATGATGACGGCGGGCCTTCCCGTGGCCCTGCCGTAGGCGTCGGCCATGATAGCCGCGCCCTGCTCATGGCGAACGAGGATGGACCGCACGGATTGCCGCTTGTCCCACAGTGAGTCGAAGATGCCAACAGTCCCGCCGCCGGGCAGGCCAAATACGAACTCGATCCCTGCCTCGTCCAGCACGTCGGCCATCATGTCTCTGGCTATAGCCAAACTATTCCTCCTCCGATTTCACTCGGCGCCCGGCATTTCAAAACACCGCGATGGGATTCGCCGGAGAGCCCGTTCCGTACATAATGCGCAGCGGGGCGATGCAAAGCATGAATTCCCAACGATTGCGCTCCGCACATGCCGCGCCCACGCCCTCCAGATTGCAGTTGTCTATGAGCCAAAGGCCCATGTGCACGATGCCGATGCGATGTATGGGCTGCTTGAATTTCGGGTACCCGCTCGGCTGAACGTCCTGTATGGCGTCCGACCCGAGCATGGCGACCCCGCGATCGCGTAGCCACGGGAGGCACGATGCGTGGAGTCCCGGCTTGCCGATTTCCACAGGCCGCGCTCCCACTGCGTTCCTGTGCCAGAGCTCGCCGGTGCGGACCAACAGCACGTCGCCCTCTCCGACCTTGACATTCGCCGCGGCCTCGGCGCGTTCGAGTTCCTCCACGAAGATGGCGTCGCCGGGCTCCATCCAATCGACGCCCCGGAGCCTGGCGATGTCGAGCAGCACGCAGCGGGTCACGATGCCATCGGAGATCAAGTCGATCGAGCCGGAGGTGGCGCCCTCGGTGCTGTTGACCACGGTCGAGGGCCGGCCGTTGTACATGCGGCCACTCATGAAGATGTGGGACGGAGCGTCCACGTGCGTCACGGTGTAGCCGTGATAGGCAAGTCCGATGAAGTCGCCTGAGCCCTGTTCCTCGGTGGGGTCGGAATCGAGCGAGTAGCCCTCGCCGGTGCCGGTCATCAGGTGAATGGGGGTCCGGCTAACGTCGGGCGCCGCGTCGGTAGAAATCGGCCAGGCGCACGACACGGTGATGCCGTCGGCCACGAGTCCGGCTGCCTGTTTCCTCTTCGCCGGCGTGACGAGGTTTATCGTTCCCAGTTCATCGTCCACACCCCAGCGGCCCCAGTTGCTTAGCGTTGAGGCGTATTCCAAGACTTCCGATTCGGAGGGCAGGTTGTTCATGCTTTGTTGCGCACGGCTTCAGTCGCAGGTCTGAGACGTTACTCGTAGACCACGCCGCCGGTCTGGTTTTTCTCGATGTAGTCCCAGTCGATTTCGAGACCCAGGCCGGGGCCGCCCGGCGGGTCGAAACACCCGTCGGCGCCGACATCCTCCAGTTCCACAGGCGGAGCATTGAGATACACGGGGGGACGGGACGGTTTTGCCCTGGGGTGGTACAGGCCTGCCTCGAGGAAGTTCATGTTGCGGACGGAGCACATGATGTGTTGGTGGGGGGCCATGGCGCCGTGTAGTTCGCAGTCCAGCCCGAACCCTTCCGCGGCGTGGCAGATCTTCATCACGCCGGTTATTCCGCCGTCGTAGTTGACGTCGCCCCGGATGAAGTCGGTGCCCTCGGCTACGACGAAGTCGACGTGTTGTTCGAGACCGCGAATGTGCTCGGTCTGCAGGAGGGGCGTCCTGACGAGTTGGCGCAGCTTGCGGTGCGCGAATGCCGAGACGCCGCCGTCCTTGAATGGGTCTTCCCACCAGAAGAACTTGTACTCGTCGCACGCCCATCCCAATCTCAGCGCGTCACCGAACTTTTCGATGGCGCAAAACGGGTCGAGCATGAGGAGCATCTTGTCGGCCACGCGCTTGCCCACGGCGTGGACGAGGTCGATCTGCTTTTCGATAGGCGCGTCCGACCAGCCGTGGATCTTGTAGGCCCGGTAACCCAGGTCGTAGCACTGCTCGGCGAAATCGGCGTAGGCTTCCGGCGTACTGAGGCCGTCCGGCTGGCTGTCGCCCAACGCCGTGCTGGCGTAGGCGGGCAGTCGCCTAGGGGTGCCGCCCAGTAGTTCGTAAACCGGCACGTCGTAGTACCGGCCGGCCAGGTCCCAGAGAGCGCAGTCCACCACGCCTAGTCCCATGCGGGCGTGTTGCCGGAGAGCGTGTTTGGCGTCGTAGTAGTGGTCCTCTCGACGGAGTGGGTTCTTGCCGATCACGTTTGGGATGAACGCGGGAATACCGGCGTACTCGACGTCATTACCGCCGATGTACGCGCCGCTGACGCCCTGGTCCGTGTGTATGCGCACGCCCTTGCTTTTGGCTTCACGAATAACTCCGGGGCTGTAGATGCCGGTCGGCACCTTTGGATCGCCGCCCCAGTCTCTCGTGGTGTACTTGAATTCAAAGACCTCGACGCGCGTAACGCGTAGCTTGTCGACCATGGGTAGCGCCTCACAAACCGGATGTGCGTACTCTCTGAGCGGCATATTTGCCGTAGTGTCGAACGATTAGCATCCCTGACCCGGTCTGTCAACGGACGATAACGTTGATTCGACTTCGGACAGGTACATCGGAGACGATTTCAGGACGTCAAAGCGGTGTGAATGACTGTTTGTGAACGATGCGCGCCCAACAGCGTGATATTGTGCGGGCGGCATGGGACAGAATCTTTCACATGAGCAGTGGATACGGCTGGGGCGCGACGTGTTCAGCGCGCTTGGCGTTTCGGTAGAGGGCGCGGCGTGGATGGCCGAGGCCCTTACTCGGGCGGAGGCCCGCGGCCACGGGTCCCACGGGCTGATGCGCATTCCGCAGTACTACGAGGCGGTGCAGATCGGCGAAGTATTGCTGGACGACGAGCCGGTTGTGAAGCGCACCGGTCCATGCACCGCCCTGATAGACGCCAGGATGAACTTCGGCCAGGTAGTGGCCCACCAGGCCATGACGCTGTGCCTCGAGATGGCGGAGGAAACCGGCATCGCCAGCGTCGGCGTGTACAACGGCACGCACATAGGCCGCGTCGCCGACTACGCCGAGATGGCTGCACAGCAGGGGATGGTCGGTCTCGCATTCGTGAACGGTCGCAGGGGAGGCGTCGTGGCGCCGTGGGGAGGTCGAGATGGGCGCCTGGCGCCCAACCCGCTCGCCTTTGCCTGCCCCGGCGGAGACGAGGGCGTCGTTTCGGTCGATATAACCACCTCGGCGCTGCCGGAGGGCAAGATCAGGCTGATGCACTTGCTCGGTCAGGAAGCGCCGGCCGACGCGCTGGTCGACGCAGACGGGTTACCCACGCAGGACCCAGGCGTTCTATATCAGTCGCCGCGGGGCGCAATCCTGCCGATCGGCGGACAACTCTCCGGTCACAAGGGATTTGGTCTGTTGATGATTACCGATGTCCTGGCCGGGATCCTGGCAAGGGCCGGGAACGAGAAGCCAGACTGGCCGGGCAATGGGGTCCTATTCATCACGATCGATATCGAAAGATTCCTGCCATCCGGGACTTTCGTCGACGACGTGGATGAGTTGTCGTCGCGGCTCAAATCGTCCCGACCGCTCCCGGGCTTCGAGGAAGTACTTTTGCCCGGCGAGCGAGGCATCCGTGCCGAAAAGATTGCGATCGAATCAGGGATCGAGGTCGAGGACTCGATCTGGGTACAGATTAAGGACGCCGCGGCCAAAGTTGGAGTGGATACCGGCCCGTATGAGGCGTCAGTCGACGAGGGCTGAAGCGGTCCCCACGATGATCTTGGGGCCGTTTGACTTGCTTGCTGACAGCGCGACCTGGGCGCGGTTGCGTCCGTCCACCGTCGAATAGCCGGTAATGATGCCCTCGCAGGTGAACGGCTCGTTGGGGTGCAGCACATTAATGAATTTCAGGTCCATGCATCCGCCCTCGGTCCAGCCCTTGCCGAACCGCTTGGTCATCAGGTCCGAGAGGTAGGCCATTGTCATCCCAGCGCCGATAACGACTTCGGAGAACCCGAGGCCGCGGGCGACGGAACGGTCGGTGTGGTAGTTGGGGTCTTCTGCGTAGAACCTGCGGCACATTTCCAGTGTGATCACGTGGTCGCTGTAACCTATCGACTCGCCGGAGGGTTCCGGATGCCTGGGGCCGGATCTTCGTCGGTTGGGGTCGGGCAGTTTCGCCTCTCCGCCCGTCCGTTCAAGGAGGAAGCTGTTGTGGTGGACGCTCCTGGCCGCGGCCTGACCGTCTTCTCCCGCGATCAGGTGCTCCGTGGCCACAATGGTCCGGTCCTTGCGCTGGTACACATCCGAGACCCTTGCCGCAACGCTTAATCTCTGGCCGACGCTCAGTTCTCGAATGAACTGCCACTCCTGCCGGACCCACAACTCCCCGAATCGATTGGCGAAATGGTTGCCCTCAAACCCGTTTTCCGCGTCTGTCAAGGCGATTGGCGGCGCGGGGGCAGCATCGCCCACGGTCCGGCTTGGCAAACCCAACGCGACGGTGTACTTGTCGACGAGTTCCTCATCGACCTCAAAGTCCCGGACGCCCAGTCTCTTCCCGGCCCAGATCTGGTCTATGTCGGTGATGTCGGCGGTCAACCTTCGAAGTACCTACGAGGGTTTTCGACCACGATTTGACGGATAGTGTCCAGGTCTGCGCCCAATTCCTCGAGGTAAGGCAGGACATTGTGGCTTATGAACAGGTAGCCGTCTGGATTGTCGCGTCGCCGAGTTGCGGCGGCCTCCGAGGAGATGATCCCGTGAAAGACCGTGTGGTCATGGGAGAGCATGATCCGGTCTGAGCGGCCGGCGTCTATCAACTCCTTCACGACGCGGGTCCGCTCCCGCCAGCCGGGTGTGTTTCGCGCTCCGCCCGGGTAGCGGTCCAGCCCCAGCCAGCAACCCTTATCGAGTATTCCGAGGAGGTAGTCCAGGTCGGTGGTGTCGTTGCTGTGGCCGATGCAGACCCGCGTGAGATCCACGCCTTCTTCCTCGAATATCGCGATTTGCTGCTCGCCTATCCGTTCGGGCGCCCAGGTGTGGGTGAAGATCGGCGCCCCGGTTGCCAGGTGCGCCCGGGCCGCGGCCCGCAGGACAACTTCGCCGCGCTCCGTCACACCACCTTCATCGTTGGCGACCTTGATGACGCCTGCCTTGATGTCGGTGCCGTCTATGCCCCGCTCCAACTCCCGTACGTAAAGGTCAGCGACGATGTCGGGACCGAACTGCCAAAAGGACCGCGGGACTTCGAGCCAGGTCCCGGTGGCGACTATGATCTGCATCCCGCTTCGCTGCGCCGCGTCCCTGATCAGCCTGACGTCCCTGCCAAGGTCGAACGTGGTCAGATCTACAAATGTTGTGACGCCGCCTTCGCGTGTCCTGGACAGGTCCGCCACCGCTCTTTCGGTGGTCGCGGCCCTGTCTACGAGTTCCGGATATGAAGACGCCACGCCAGCCGAACCTGTCATCACGTGCTCGTGGCACAACGTGAAGCCCATATCAGACGTGTCTATTGGTCCGAGAACCGTGTTTACAGAGGCCATCCGGTCCGACTCCATGAGGGTTATTCAGCGTCCCTGATTCGCAGGTATAGCTGTTCGTCGCCGACTGAACTGGTGGGAGTGGATTTTGGGCGTCAATCATACTGGGCATCTTGATCATGGGCCGCCCGGATTATGTCACGGAATATCAACTAATCCAGATAAATTGATGCGAAAACAGTAGAATTTTGGTTTGTATGGTTCGATATACGGAGCAATCAGTATTGACCGATTCGTCTAGCGCTGATAGTTTGCAGGCTCGGCAAGGTGTCCCTTGCGGCCCCATCGCGCGCGTTGCGGGTTTCGCAGGGCCAGACCGTTTGCGGTCGTCATTTCCAGAGCGGAGGGCAACATGTTCAAGTTAGTCTCACGCGTAAGCATTCTTGGTGCGCTTCTCATAGGAGGTGTCGCTGCACTTGCAGTGGCGGCCTGTGGAGGCGAAACCGAGACGATCGTGCAAACGGTTATTGTCGAGAAACAACTTCCTGCTGAGGTGGTCACAGAAAGAGTTGTGGAGACAGTCGTCGTCGAAAAGGTCGTTGAAGGCAAGACCGTGACGGAGATTCAGACCGTGGTGGTCGAGAGGCCCGTGACGGTGACTGAGAAGGTCGTTGAGACGGTCGTCGTCGAAAAGCCCGTGACCGTCACTGAGAAGGTCGTCGAGACCGTCGTGGTGAAGGAACAGGAAGTCATCACGGTAGTCGCCACCGCGACGCCCGGCGCCCCGAGCGGCCTGGCCAGACCAGCGCCCGGCACGGTGCTGAGAGCGGCCGTGAACGACGTGGGCAGCGCCAACTTCCTGAGCCCCAGGGCGGTACACCCCAACGACAACCGCAACCACGAGATGTCGGTCTTCGAGACGATGATCATCCAGGAGGGGACGCAGGGCGGCCTGGTAAACGTCAGCATCATTGGTTGGGAACTCGACGGCCTCGTGTTCAGGGCCCAATTGCACCCGCGCGTGGAATTCCACCAGGGATGGGGTGCGGCGACCGCCCATGACTGGGAATACAGCTGGGAGCGGACGCAGGAAGAAGGAGCGGTCAACTCCGCCGGAGCGACCATCCGAAATGAGTGGGACTCCTGGAAGGCGATCGACGATCTGACCTTCGAGGCCACGCTGAGGAAGCCGAACGTCAACTTCCGCCGAGCCCTCATATTCGGTACCTATCTGCACAGTAAGAAGGCGCTTGAGGAGATGGGCGACGACTGGGCCGATCAGAACGCAATCGGCACCGGCCCGTACGAACTCAAGGAAATCGCCGCTGACGACAAGATCACCCTGAGCGCAGTACAAGGGCACTACCGGGAGACCCCGTGGTACGAGACCGTGGAGATCCTGGAAGTACCCGACGCGAATACGCGCATAGCGCAGATGAGGACCGGTGAGATCGACCTGATGCCTGTAGGCATCCCGCAGGTCGACCAGGTCTCCGGCGTTCCCGGCGTCAGGATCCAGAGCCTGCCGCAGGTGGGCCGCGGCGGATCGACGATCTTCTACGGCGGCCAGTACTACGTCGGGCCCAGCAGCCCGACTTGGGACACAACCTACGCTGGTCACCTCGAGACGGTCACGTCGAGGGCCGGCGACACGCTGGCTATCGAACGCGACCTTGACGCCGCTCTAATGCGGCCGTGGGTTGGTCCGTACCTGACCGACAAGGCCGCGAATGAGAAGGCGATCATGGTCCGCCGGGCCATGACTCATGCCGTCGACAGGCGCCTCATAAATGAGGTCATCCTCGGGAACAAGGGTTGCATAGGCCACATGTACCTGGTGGACGAGTGTCACCCGCGATGGGACACAAGCCTGAACGTGGACTACGACGTCGAAAAGGCGAAGCAGTTGCTCCAGGACGCCGGATACGGCGATGGTTTCGAGTTCCCTGTCTGGATACCTACGATGAACGACACGTTCGTGGAGGTGTCGGAGGCGATGCTCGAATTCTGGAAAGAAGTCGGCCTCAATCCGGTAGTCCAGAAGACCGCCTACACGGCCCGCCGACCCCTGATCATCTCCAGGAAGATGAACGAGGTCTGGTTCATGGGCCACGGGACCGGCGTCCTGCCGTTTGGCGGGGTGTTCCAGTGGTCAGAGTTGAACGGCCGCGGTGTCTGGGGTCAGAACATCGAGTACGACGAGTTGGGTGAGCTGGCCGACCGAATGTTCGTCGCGGTTGGCGATGAAAACCTGCAGTGGACTATTCAGCGGGAGTACTGGGACTTCCACTACGCGAACCAGTTGACCGGCGGAGGAGTTTACTGGAACAACCTGTGGGCGGTCGGTCCACGCGTAGCGGCCTGGGAAGCCCAGTTTGACTCGACCCGTGTACCGGTACAGTTGGAGAGGGTAATACCCGGCCAAGTCCAGTAACTTTCATGGATCCGGTCTCCGGCCGGTATTCAGCGCAAGCATGTAGTTACGGAAACCAGGGCCGAGGTGAATCGGACGCAGATCGTCGAAAATGCGGTCTGCGTCCGATGCGCGTAAGGGTCATGATGATGTGACTTGATCCCGGGTACCTATATCCTTCCGCATGACTGCGAGTGAGCAACGATCCTCAGGAACGACATGATCGCCTTTCTGCTAAAGCGCCTCATCATCCTGGTCTTTACCTTCCTAGTTGTATCGGTCATTGTTTTTACTTTGACCAGGATTCAGGGTGACCCCCGGTTACTTTTCCTAAATCCCTACGACAGCATGGTCGATGCTGGGCTTTGGGAAGAATGGGGCCGGAAGTATGGGCTCGACAAGCCGATGCCTGTGCAGTACTTCATCTTTCTTGGCAAGATCGCGCGTGGCGACCTCGATCGCTCGTTTCGTGAGCAACGACCGGTGATCGAATTGATCGTCGAGAAGGTCCCGAACACGTTGCAGTTGGGGCTCTCGGCTTTCTTCGCCTCAAACCTGTTGGCAATCCCGTTGGGCGTGTTGTCAGCCGTCAAGAGAGGGTCCATTTGGGACTACCTTGGGCGCAGCCTTGCGGTGCTCGGCCAGGCGATGCCCCCGTTCTGGCTCGGACTGATGTTGATCTTCGTTTTTGCCGTCCTGCTCGGGTGGCTGCCAACGAGCCGCAAGGGTGGATTGGACCACTATGTGCTCCCTGTTATCACGTTGGGATCGTTGTCACTGGCCGGCAACCTAAGACTGGTCCGGTCCTCGATGCTGGACGTTCTTGACAGCGAGTACGTCAAGATGGCGAGGGCGAAGGGCGTTGCGGGGTGGAAGATCGTCTGGAAGCACGCTTTCAGGAATGCGCTCATTACCCCGATCACACACGCCGGGATACTGTTTGTAGGCCTGATAACCGGAAGCGTCATTACAGAGACCGTGTTTGCATGGCCCGGGATGGGCAGACTCGCCACCAACGCAGTGCTCGAGCAGGACTATCCCGTAGTTTCCGGAACCATCCTGGTTTTCACCCTGGCATACATATTGATGGCGTTACTGGTAGACGTGGTGTACGCGCTCGTCGATCCAAGGATCAAGGCAGGCGTGGTTGTCTGACATGGAGGCAATAACCGCTTCTTCCACATCGTCGGGCGAAGTAGTTACGTACGAGTTCTCCCGGCTCAGTTGGTACCGGCGTTGGTGGAGAACCATCAGGCGCTATCCGGTTGTCCCGGCCATCATCCTTACGATTCTTGTGATGACGGGCATCTTCGCTCCGCTGATCGCTCCGCACGATCCCCAGAAGGCCGACCTGAGATCCCGCCATGCGCCGCCGGTCTGGCAGGAGGGGGGATCGTCAAACAACATCCTGGGCGCGGACAAGCAGGGCCGGGACATCCTGAGCCGCATCATTCACGGCGCCCGGTTCTCCCTCGTCTTTGCCGGGATAGTGATCGTCATCTCGACGTTGTTCGGCGTGCCTTACGGCATGGTCAGCGGGTTCTTTGGCGGTTGGATCGACGAGATCATGATGCGATTGGTGGACGTGATTTTTGCGCTGCCCCTGATCCTTCTTGGATTGGCATTCGTGGTCGTATTCGGACAGCGCCTGGATATTCTCATAGGCCTGTTGGCGTTCTTCAGTTGGCCCGGCACGGCCAGGCAGGTGCGTGCAGAAACGCTGGCCCTGAAGAACCAGGACTATGTCAGCTTTGCCCTGCTTTCCGGTGCGTCGACTCCCCGCATACTGTTTCGGCACATACTTCCCGGTGTAGTCAACACGGTGCTGGTGTTGAAGACGCTTTCGGTCGGCGGCCTGATACTTACCGAGGCCATCCTCAGTTTTCTGGGCGCGGGGGTGCCGCCGAGCGTACCCGCGTGGGGCCTGATGGTGGCTGAAGGCCGCTTGTACCTGACAACGGCCTGGTGGTCGACGTTCTTCCCCGGTGTGGCGATCGTACTGACGGTTATCGGGTTCAATTTCCTGGGCGACTGGCTGCGAGACCATTTCGATCCCCGCCTGAGACAGTCCGCCTGACACACCGGCAACCGGGTCTGGACCAGTTTTCGGGATCAGTCGAAGTACTCGTAAGTACCTCGCCAGTCCAGGTACTGCTTCAGCCCCGTTCTCAGCGGATATGCGTGCGTGAAGCCCAGGTCGGCGTATAGGCGGGTGAGACGCGTGTGGCCGCCGACCACGAAGTTGCGCCGGCCGGTCCAGTCCTCGCCACTGTCTATCGTGTATGACGAATCGGGGACCAGTTCCTCCAGCGTCCGCAGAATCTCGCCCACGCTATGTTCCTCTTCCGCGCCCACGTTGTAGATCGGATAGTGCGGAGAATCGGCCAACAGGATTTTGACAACCGCGGCTGCGACGTCTGATACGTGAGTCGTGTCCATGACCAGGCTGGGGTCCGGCACTTTGATCAGTCGCCCAGCGAGCGCCGCCGCCGTCCAGTCGTGAAGTGCCGACATATTGGGTCTGAATTCAGACCGGCGTTCCATGGGACCGTACGGTCCGGTGACCCGCGCCACCCGCACGTCGAACCCAAACGTTTCGCCGTAACGAAGGGCGATCATTTCGCCGGTGTACTTGGTGATGGGATAGAGACGTTGCGGCCTGCCAAGCCACCCTTCCTCCGGTCTGTTGGGGTCCTGGTCCAATATTCCGTAGATGGTGCGCGAACTCATGTAGACAACCCGCTGTGGCAGCAATGCCTTGGCGAGCTCCATGACGTTCGCCGTGCCCATGACGTTGACGTTCACGATGTCGAGGCTGTGAGCCTGCTCGATGTCCCGCCGGGGAACGCTGAAGACCGCGCAGTGGACTATCCGGTCGACTTGGTGCCTTGATCCGAGGTCCAGCACCGGTTGCAGGTCGCGGACATCGCCGATCACCTGCTCCACTTCAAACGCGCGGGCGCCGAGGAATCGAATGTTCATCGCATCCGGCGGCCGGATGTCGAATACGACGACATCCTCACCAGCGTCGAGCAGTACCTTGACGATGTTCGAGCCGATGAACCCGTTGCCGCCGGTTACAAGTACAGCCACTTGAGCCAATCAGACGCTATGGGAGCGCCCAAACTCACAATAATCCATCGCTTTAAGCCGACTCCCACAACCTAGTAGATCACCTGGTCTTCGACGAGGCGGGCGTATGTCTCGTCGTCCAGACCCATGATCTCTTTGAAGACGAACTCGTTGTGCTGGCCCAGGATAGGCGCCGGGTAGTAATTGAGTTCCGGCATCCCGCTGAAATTGATTGGGATACCCGGTGTCATACGAGGCCCGACCTCCGGGTGGTCTATCTCGACGAAGTAGCCGCGCTCGTGCAGGTGCTTGCTGGCTACAAGGTCAAACACGCTCATCACGGGGGCTGCCGCGACGCCGGCTTCCTGCAAGGTGTGCATGATTCCGTACGGCGATTCTCTTATGGTCCAATCGGATATCAGCGCATCGAGTTCCGACTCGTTTTGCTTGCGTGACTCCAGGTCGGCGAACCTGGGGTCTTCGGCCCACTCCGGATGCCCCGCCACTTCGCACATAGCCCGCCATTCGTCGTTGTTTGAGACTGCGATGGCGACCCATTGATCGTGGCCTGACGCCGGGTATACCGAATGGGGCGACATATCCGGATCGTGATTGCCCTGACGGCCGTGTTCCTTACCGTTCATGAGATAGTCTATGACGGCTTCCGGGATCATCGACGTGATCACCTCGGCCATCGCAAGGTCTATGTGTTGGCCCCTGCCGGTGCGCTTCCGGTCTCTCAAAGCAACCAGGGTTGAGAAGGTCCCAATGATCCCCACAACGAAGTCCGGCCAACTTCCGCCCCCGAGGGCAGGGGGACCGTCCTCATAACCGCTGAGGTATGGCAATCCGGCGTACACCTGGATGTTGGGTCCAAGCCCGCTTACCTTCGACTCGGGACCGACCGCCCCGAGAGTGGAGCAACTCAGAAGAACGGCGCCCGGGTTTATCTCGCTGAGCGAGCCATATCCCAGTCCCAGGCGGTCCATGACGCCGGCGGAAAAGTTTTCGACAACCACGTCACACTGGCTTGCAAGCTGCCGCGCCAGTTTCTTGCCCTCATCCGTGGAGAGATTCAGCGTTACCCCCAGCTTGCTGAAGTTCACCCCGTTCCAGATGGATGACCGGTTGATACCCGGTATGCCCTCGGCCCTGGCGTTCGAGGCCTCGCGGTTGAACTCGATGCGGGCGGCCGATTCCACACGGATCACCTCCGCGCCCATGGCTCCGAGCCAGGCGCCCGTGTGGGGCGCGGCGTAGAACCATCCGAAGTCCAGGACCCGGACGCCTTCGAGCGGCAACTTGCTGGGCACGCCACCGGCTGAATCCGACCCGTTCGAGTCGTCGGACGACGGCAGCCGGACGCCGTTGAAACCAGCCCCGTCATTCCCAACCAGCGTGGGCGCGGGAAGGCGTGGCTGGCGCTCGACTCCGGTCAGCCGGGTGACTGGTCCGGGGTGTTTTACGGGCCCGGCGATTGGATGGTCCTGGGTGGCGAAATACTCGCGGGCGGCGTATTGGGGGGAGCCGGTGACCTCCCGCATCGAGTTGACCGGAAAACATGGCAGGTGCAACGGAATGAAGATGTCGTAAAGCTCTTCCCGCGTGTAGTCCATGAACCAGGACGTGATCAAGGCTTCCAGGGCCGTTGCGTTCAGACGCCGCGCACCGGCGTCGGCGTAGTCGGGACCCTTCAGCTCCGCCGGCGCGCCCGGGGCGTCCACCAACGTCTTCCACCATCGTTCCTGGGACAGCGAGATCGAGACGTAGCCGTCCTTGCACTGGAACATCGGCGACGCAGAGAAGCCGGACTTCTCGCGTGTGCGGCCCACCCGGCTCACGTCGTACGGGTGAAGGATCAGCGACCCGCGAATGATATTGGCGACCGCCTCCATGCTCGACACGTCAACCAGTTGGCCCTTGCCGGTCGAATCGCGGTCTGCCAATGCCAGCATTATCCCGGTGGCGGCGGCCCATCCACTCAGGTGCATCGCCTGCTGGCCGGCGAGTTTAAGGGGAGGCTGGGTATCTGGGTCTGTGACGGCGTGTGCAGGGGTCTCGTAACCCAGGCCCCCTGCGTGCCAGGAGACCAGTTCTCCGCCCTTGAAATCGCGATACTGGCCTGTTTGACCGAACGGACTGATCGCCGCCATTACGAGCCGAGAGTTCACGGCTGCCAGTGACGGAAACTCCAGGTCGCGGTCCTTCAAACACGGCGGACGGTAGTCCGTGACGAACACGTCCGCTTCTCTAACGAGAGCCAGTAGGTCGTCCCGGCCGGAATCGGAATCCAGGTCAATGGTGGTCCCGCGCTTGTTGACGTTCAGGGATAGAAACCGGCCGCTTTTTTCCGCATGCGGCCGTCCGTTCGGGAATGGACCGGTGAAACGCGCCGGGTCACCTTCCGGCGGTTCCACCTTGATGACATCCGCGCCCAGGTCGGCGAGAGCCCTCGCGCACACTGCTCCGGGGACCCCTTGCGCCCTTTCGACTACCCTAATGTCCGAGAGTGGTTGAATCTCTTCTGCTCCCTTAACTTGGCGACGCGACAGGGCGTGCTGCTTCGCCGGCCAGCAGTGCTTTGACCATGCGTCTGCGGTGGAACTGTGGGTCCCCGAGATAGTGGTACAGCGCCCTGGACATTTCGGTATGGAGGGTCAGCCCGTACTCCATGGACGTGCCTATGCCGCCATGCGCTTCATGAGCGAAGTTGCAGCCGTGGTAGTAGCCTTCGCTGGCCACGGCCTTCGACAGGTGAACGCTCACGTCGGCGTCGCGGCCGGTATCGAGCTTCCACAGCGCTTCGTAGGCGGTCCATTTCGCCGCGTCCATGCGGTTGCAGACTTCGATTATGTGGTCCTGGACGCGTTGAAACCGGCCGATAGGCACGCCGAATGCGATTCTCGTCCTGCTGTACTGGACCGAGATGTCGAATACTGCACCGGTTGCGCCTGCTTTGTACACAGACAGGAGGGGTATGGATCGCAGTATGGCCCGTTCGAGTCCTGCCAGGGTGTCGCTACCGCCTGACAGCCTCGCCCCCTCAGATACCTCGACCTGATCGAATCTGACCTCCGCCACGTTGCCTCCAAACCCGGCCAGGCTGCGCCTCGAGACCCCTTCGGCGTCCGCATCGACCACAAAGACGCATATCTCGCCTTCGCAGGCGCCGGACGCGCAACGGGTCACACACAGGAGTTTCGTTGCTGAGAGCGCGTCGTGGACGAACAACTTGGTCCCGTTGAGAATGAATCTGTCGCCGCGGCTTTCGCATTGCAGACTAATAGTGTCTGCGTCCCATCCGTAGTTCGTTTCTGTCAATGCAAGGACAGCCACCTCTTCACCGCTTGCAATACCGGGCAGCAGCGCAGCCTGCTGATCTTCCGTGCCGCATTCCTGCAGGACCAGATTGCCCAGCACGGTTGATGAAAAATACGGGCCGGGGAGGGGACCCCTGCCGAATTCTTCGAAGATCATCGCGGCGTCCGTCAGCGAACCGCCCGAACCGCCGTGGCTTTCGGGCACCAGCGCGCCGAGGAAACCCACTTCGGCCGCCTTCCGCCAAATTGCCGGGTCGTGCCCGGTCTCTGACTTGCCCAGTTCGACCAGGAGGTCCCGCGGGCATTCACGCTCAATGAATTCACGCGCCGTCGCTTTGAGTTGTCTCTGATAGTCGGTGATTGAAAGGTCCATCGAATCGTTCTCTCTCGAATGCCGGTCGCTGGGGTCTTGCCGCCGTCTAGTCGGCCGGTGTAACGAGGCCCGTCAACTTGCCGGGTTGTTCCTTCACCTCTCTGCCGATGCCAATCCGTCTCGCCATGATGACGCGCTGCACGTCTTCCGTGGCGCCGGGGTGGAGGGCGCAGATGCTGCTTCGCTGGTCGGTCTCGAAATGCCTGTCGGACGAGTCGAGTTCGGCGTCGTAGGTCAATGCGACCGGCCCGAGCATTCGCAGGATGTTTTCTGAGATAGACAACCCCGACATCTTCCTCAAGAACGACGACTGGGGTCCTTCGTACGAGATTGGCTGCTGGGCCCTGCTCATCCAGTAGTTCCGCATGCCCATCAGGCGGTTGACTTCGGCGTGTATGAACGTGTCTGCGAGAAGGTCCTGGACGTCAGGGTCGTCTCGCAACGGCCGTCCGTTGACTTGTGCCGACGCTACGTGCTGGACCAGGCGGCGCATCAGCCGGTTCGGCCTGATATTTCCGGAAACGCCGTGTTCGAGTTCGGCCCAACTGAGGGATACGTCGTATCCGTTGTTTTCACCGCCGACGAGGCATTCCGCAGGCACCTTCACGTTGTCGAAGGTGACCAGGTTGCTGACCCCACCGGTACCGTCAGTCCAGAGAAGATTCATGAAACTGCGGCTTATTCCGGGCAGGGTAGCCGGCATGTGGAACCATCCGAGGTTCTTGTAACGGTCGCCCTCAGGGTCGGTTCGCACGAGAATTACCCAATAGTCGACGTCGTAGGCGGTGCCCACGAACGCCTTCTGTCCGTTCATGATGTAGTGGTCGCCGTCGCGAACGGCCGTGGTCGTCAGGCTGTAGAGGTCGGAACCGGCGCCTGGCTCGGTGAACAGTTGCCACCCGACGAGCTTGCCGGAGAACATGTCCGGCAGCCATTTCCGTTTTTGCTCTTCCGTGCCCCAGACCATCAGTACCGGGCCGCCGTAACGTGAGCCGGGGTCGTAGTAGGGCGGGTTGGACAGGTCGCGGTTATTGAGTTCGTCGTCTATGACGAACCCATGTGCCATGCTGAGTCCTCCGCCTCCATACTCCCGCGGCGCGGTTGCCCAAAGCCATCGTTTCTCCCCGAGTTTCCTGCCCAATTCCCGCGTCTTGAGGAAGTCCTCGTACGTGACGTCGCGAGGGTCTGCGTGGGCCGGATAGTCGTCCCCGACATTTTCGTCGAGCCAGTCGCTGACCTCGCGTCTGAACTCCTGAATTTCCGGCGATTCCGCTATTTCAAAATCCACTGATCCGGCTCCTGCTTGCGACTCATGGTTTCTCGTATGGCAATATGCTGGGTGTTGGGGTTGGTCACGACGACGGTATAGAAACGGTGGCCTGGCCGGGGGCCGTGGTATGTCCGCGGGCGTTCTTGAGCCAGATTTCACAGTCGGCGAACGACTGTCCGTCCTCCACGTACTTTCTGGCCACACGGCCCCTGCATTCCACCGACTCCGACGGAATGTCCATACCGCGGTGCTGGCATTGCAGCGACCTGAGCGCGCCGGGATCGCCAAGCCAGTCGGTCATTAATTTGCCGAGATAGGCTGCCTTCAGAGCACCGTGAATGATCACGCCAGGCAGACCCACACCTAGGGCGAAGTCCTTGTCGTAGTGAATTTCGCTGAAGTCGCGGGAGGCGCCCGCGTACTTGACGAGGTCCTGGGTGCTTGTGTGCTTAGTGAAGGGCCCGATCTCGGCGCCTTCCGCAATTCCGGCCCAATTTGGCGGATTGACTGTGCGCGTGTCCGCAGCGTCCTTGACCTTCGCGCGGCCATTGCCTTGTTTTGTAGTCCGACCGGCATTATTCGCCCGGCCCGGTTCGTAACGGATCGTAACGCCCGTCATCGTGACCGCGGTCTCGTCGAACTGATTGACGAACCGGCAGTTTGTGATGATGAAGAGGAGCGGGCCTGCCGATCCCTGCCGCTCGTACACGTCGATAATTTTCCGAAACTGGGTGATTCGATCACCTGGGCGGATGGGCTCAAAGTAGTGCCACTGCGTCCCGCCGTCGACCTGCACCGTGCCGGGGAGCGCGTACTGTACCGTCCCCGGCAGCCTCAGCGAATTGACGATAAGCCGCGTGAACGTGGGCGGAGCTATGAGGCCGCCGTATCGCGACCTGCGCGCCGCGACTTCGTCGGTCCAGAGCGGGTTGTCATCGCCGATAGCGCGCGCGAACGACGTGATGTGCGACCTCTCGACTTCGAAGGTCGCCTGCGGGTACTCGGTAGCCAGGATGCGTTCCCGCATCTGGGCGGTCAGGACTTTAGTCTGGACCATGAATCATCAGTTGAAGTTCGCGTAACCTCCCGATGAAGGGGAGGAATCGCCCTTTTGATAACAGCGCACCGAATATAGCGGCAACCACACCACTTCCGATAATACTCTGGATGTGGACGGTCCATCGAAGAAACACTTCATTTGGCTTAAGTATTCGAATGATTGCGTCGGTAAATCACCCTTTCGTGAGAGGCAAGAGACGGTCTGATAGTGTTGACGCGCCCTGACGAGGCCGCGAACGCGTGAGTCTCCACGGACGAGTAATCGCACTCCGGCGTGGCCCACTTCGTGCTGGACCAGGACTCAACAGTGGACCCTGAACTGATCGCCGAGACCGATATTTTAATCGTTGGGGCCGGAGCGTCAGGCGCCGCCGCGGCTTGGAGGCTGGCCGGCGAAGGATTCAGGGTCGTATGCCTCGAGCAGGGTGATTGGCATGGTCCTGAGGTCTCGCCGACCGCCCGCCCCGATTGGGAATTTCAACGCAGGAACGCGTGGAACTTCGATCCGAACAAGAGGGCGTTGTCCGAAGACTATCCAGTCAACTGCGCTGAGTCGGATGTGAAGCCGTTCATGTTCAACGGTGTGGGCGGCAGCACGGTAATCTGGACCGCCCACGCCCCGCGGATGCACCCGTCCGATTTTCGGGTGAAAACCCTTGACGGAGTGGCGGGTGATTGGCCGCTAATCTACGAAGAGCTGGAGCCCTTTTACGACCTGAACGACGAGATGGTGGGCTGCTGCGGCATCGCCGGAGACCCGGCGAACCCGCCTCGCACACCAAGGCCGATGCCTCCGTTGCCGCTGGGCCTCGATGGAGAACACGTGGCCGGGGCGTTCGACCGGTTGGGCTGGCACTGGTGGCCTGCGGACAGCTACGTGAACACCAGGCCTTACAGGCAGGGGCGGGAGGCGTGCAACTACTGCGGACCGCTGAACCTTGGCTGCGTCCGCATGGCCAAGGCAAGGGCCGACATCACCTACTGGCCGCTTGCCCTGGAGTTGGGCGTCGAATTGCGCACGCGCAGCCGCGTCTACGAGATCACGTCGGGGCCCGATGGGCGGGTCACCGGCGCATCGTATTTCGACGGCTGCGGCGACGCGCATCACCAGCCGGCCCGCGCGGTCGTCGTCGCATGTAATGGCATTGGAACGCCGCGGCTGCTGCTGTTATCGGGGTCCGACAGTCACCCGGCCGGCCTGGCCAATGGCAGCGGCCAGGTGGGCAAGAACCTCATGTTCCACGTGATCGCCCACGTCACCGCGGTGTTCGAAGAAGACCTGAAATCGTATCGAGGTCCCGGCGCGAACATCCTGCTGAGCCACGAGTTCTATGAGACCGACCCACGGCGAGACTACGTGCGGGGTTATCAACTACAGATGGTAAGAGGGTCCGGTCCTGCATCTACCGCCGTGGGCCGCATGATGCGAGCAGTCCCGTGGGGGGAGAGCCACCACGATTCGTTCGCCTCCCGATTCGGCAAGACGGCGACGTTCGCCGTGACCGCCGAGGACCTGCCGGAGGAGACGAACACGGTCGACCTCGATCCGGATCTGGCCGACGGGTCCGGCGTCCCGGCGCCGCGGGTGCGTTACCGGATCGGTGACAACACGCGGCGCATCCTGGACCATGGCATCCGAAGCGCGAAGCGGGTGTTTGCGGAGGCCGGGGCGAAACACGTAGAGACATTGCCGCTCGCGCCTGCGGACGGGGTACACCTGCTGGGCACGGCGCGCATGGGGGACGATGCCGCGACGTCCGTCGTTGACCGGTGGGGGCAGGCGCACGACGCCGACAACCTGTTCGTCATCGACGGCAGCGTATTCGTCACGTCCGGCGCGGTAAATCCGACACCCACCATCCAGGCACTGGCCCTACGCACTGCGGACTACATAGTCCGCGAGCGCAAGGATTTGAGGGGTGAATGACGGGCTGAAAGCTCTGGGAATCGGGCCCCCGGTGACAGTGAACACTCCTGGCTAGGCGAGACGGCCTGCTTCCGCTCCTTCGAGACGCTCCGGCCAATTGTCGGTCTCGACGGCCGAGAGGAAGTCGCCGACGGTGCGGTTGAACAGGTCCGGCTCCTCCAGGTTGATGGCGTGCCCCGATTTCGGGAACACGGCCATGCCGGACCTGCGGATACATCTCTTCATGAATACTCCCGGCTCGATGCAGGGGTCATCCTCGTCGCCGAACACGATGAGGGTCGGTACGTTCAGAGCGCGGAGTTCCGGCTCCAGGTCGAAGATAGGCGCCCGCCTGGCCTGAAAGCCCCGGAACGTGCGAGACGATCCGGCGCTGGAGTGGGACATGAACTGGCTGGCGAACCGTTCCCAGCCTAGCGGATCTTTAGACATGAGCTGAACGCGCACGGGACCCTTTGCATAGTCGGACATGGCATGCATTCCGTGGGTCTCCATCTGCTGCGCAAGCCTATTCGCGGTCTGACGGAAATCATCCGGGTCGACCGAACCCGTTCCCGCCCCAGCGACTATCAAAGAGCGGGCCATCTTCGGGTATCTGATCCCGAAGTGGAGCGCCACTGAACCGCCCATCGAGAGCCCGCCGATGTGGGCACTTTCGACGCCCAGGTGGTCGAGGAGACCTTTCAGGTCCTCCACCGACCGTTCCTGGCTGTATGAGTCCGGGTCGTCCGGCACGTCGGACGGCGGGTATCCCCTGGCGTTGTAGGTGATGACCCGGTACCTCCTCGAGAAGAACCGGACCTGGTCGTCCCAGGAACGATGGTCGCCCGCGAATTCATGGCACCACACAAGCGGGAATCCCTCGCCGTGGGACTCATAGTAAATCGCTACCCCGTCGATCAGCGCCTTAGGCATTGTCAGTACCACATCTCCTTACTTACCAACTAGTGCAGTGCGCAGCGGTCCGAATCATCATACCCAAGTGGTCGAAACTGAAGACGCCCCGGTTCCCGGGCGTGCGCTGCCTATCACGCCCGTTAAACTGGTTCAACAGTAGGAGCGCGGCAGCTACTCCGTCCACCGTGGCTCGACGTGCAAGGTCAACTTTTCAATCGCCTCGCGGTCTATGGCACGAGGCCTTACTGGACCGCTGACCCAGGGACGCGACGTTGTCGATCACTTATCAAGAGACAATCGACGGTATTGGTCCCAATGATCTTCAGGGTTTTTTTGACGGGTGGCCCGACCGGCCATCACCTGAAGATCATTTGGAAATCCTCCAGGGGAGCGATCTCCTCGTTTTGGCAATCTCGGAGAACTGTGGAGTGGTTGGTTTCATCACTGCCATCACCGACGGCGTTTCCGCTGCTCACGTCACGTATCTGGAAGTGCTGCCTCAATGGCAGCGAAACGGCATCGGCACCGAACTGATGAGACGTATGATGTTAATGCTGATGACGATCCGAGCAATCGATCTGATGTGCGACGACGACGTTCAAGGATTCTATGAACGGCATGGATTCAAGGCGGCCCGGGGCATGATTATCAGGAGACTTCCGACCCAAGCGAGGTAACCGTATGACGAACTGGGAAACGTGCCCTGCGGTAGAACGGCATCCTGACAAACTCAGCGGCGCCTGGGTCTTCTCGGGGACCAGGGTGCCCATATACGCCCTTTTTGAGAACCTCGGTAGCGGGGCCACCACGGAACAATTCCTGGAGTGGTTCCAGGGCGTGGAGGAATGGAAGGTCAAAGCGGTTCTGGAACACGAGGCGCTAGGCCTCAAAACTCCTGCACAACCGTGAGAATACTGTTCGATCAGGGTACTCCTGTACCTCTCCGGCAACATCTCTCGGGACATTTGGTGGACACTGTTTCGGAGCGAGATTGGTCCGGTCTTAGCAATGGAGATTTGATCGATATTGCCGGGTATGAAGGCTACGATGTTCTCGTCACCACGGATCAGAACATGAGATAACAACAGAACCTAGCTGGCAGACATCTGGCAGTTGTGGTTCTGCTCACCACATCGTGGCCCAAGATCCAACCCAGGGTGGATGACATTCGCACCGTGCTCGATGAGACGCGCCCTGGAGAATTCAAAGAAGTACAGATCTGAGCAATTACTAGGAACGTCCCGGCGCTTAGTTTTTACCGTCGATGTTGAGCAGCGAGCTAATTGCGCGGCTGACCAACGAGGCGGCCAGCCTGACCTTGTAGTGATTGTCCTTCAGGGGTTTGGCGCCGCGGACTGCCAGTCGCCCGACTGCGTCAGCGTCAACCTCGGCAACGCGCACGCCGCTTAGCGCCTCCTCCGACTGCGATGCGCGCCAGGGTGTAGGCGCCACTCCGCCGAGCACCAGGGAAGCGCGTTCCACTTTGCCCGCGGACACATTTAGGCTGGCGGCGACGCTGGCCAGCGCGAATTCCTGGGTCTGGCGCTCCCGCGCCTTCAAGTAGACGCTGTGGTGGCCCGGCTTGGGTTTGGGGAGGAAGACGTCCGTGAGAAGCTCGCCCGGCTTCAACGCGGTCTCCGCCTCGATGTTGTGCTCCGGCCCCACGAAGAACTCCTCCATCGGAATAGTCCTGGTCTCATTTGGACCGGTTACAGTAGCCGTTGCGCCGAGCGCGATGAGGACAGGGGCGAGGTCAGATGGGTGGACGAAGTAGCAGTCGACTCCACCCAGGATGGCGTGGTACTTGCTGTTGCCGTCGACCGCGAAACAGACGTCGCCGCCCTTCTTGAGGCAATCGAACAGCGTGCTGCGGTAATACCAGCAGCGCGGCCGCTGGCACAGGTTGCCGCCCAGTGTCCCCATGTTGCGAATCTGGGGCGTGGCGATCGAGGCGACCGCCTGCGCCAGGGCAGGATAGTCGTGCGCAACGGACTTGTCGTTTTCCATTTCGGCCAGCGTGGTCATCGCGCCGATGCTCAGGCCGCGCCCGGTTTGCGCAATGCCCGACAGACCTTTTAACGAGGCCAGGTTGACCAGCATCGCCGGCGCCGCGATGCCTTCCTTCATCTCGCCCAAGAGGTCGGTGCCTCCCGCGAGGGGCTTCGCGAGGGAGGGCTCGGACTCCAGCAACGAAATTGCGTGCTCCGTCGACTCGGCATCCACGAACCGAAATGGTCTCACTGGTACTCCTGCTGCGTGAGTTGGTCCAGGATTTTGTCGGGGGTTATGGGAAGCTCGCGCACCCGCACACCGATGGCGTCGTAGATGGCATTGGCTATGGCCGGCGCCACGCCGACGCTGGGCGGCTCGCCGAGCGCCTTTGCTCCGAAAGGTCCAACCGGGTCCACCACGTCGGCGAAGATCACATCGATGGGCGGGCTGTCGAGAATCGTGGGGCTCTTATGTTCCAGGAAGCTCGCGTTCAGCGTGACGCCACTGGGTGCGTCGGTGAGCATCCGCTCGCTCAGGGTGAACCCCAGCATCTGTGAAACGCCACCCTCGACCTGGTTGCCTGCCATGTTGGGGTTGAGGATTCGGCCCGAATCGTGCGCGGCGACGAACCTCAGGACCCGCACGTTTCCCGTGGCGGTATCGACCTCTACCTCCGCAAAGTGTGCGCCGAAGGAGTTGACGACGAAATCCCGGCTCCCCGGTGAGACTGAGGACTCCACCTCCAGAGGTCGCTCCGGGCAGAGCCGCGCGACCTGTGCCAGGCTCATTCTCCTCGCCTCCCCATCTGCAATCGTCCCGTCCAAGAGATCGACGGACTCCGGCGCGCAGCCAAGCTCACCGGCGGCGACCTCGACAATCTTCGATTTCAACAGCTCTGCTGCCCGCTTGACGGCCAGTCCTCCGGAGAAGGTGGCCGTGGACCCTGCGGTTATGGGCGCCTGGGGAGTGGAACTAGTGTCGCCGGAGACGACGCTCACACTCTCATACGGGACGGACAGCGCCTCGGCGGCAATCTGGGCCAGGACGGTCAGGCTGCCTTCGCCGACGTCCATGACGCCGGTCGTCAACGTCACCGACCCGTCGTGTTCCAGACGCACCCTGGCGGTGGACCTGCCACCGGGTCCGCCGCGGTAGATGAACATGCTCATGCCCATCCCGCGCTTCTTCGCAACCGCGGCATCCGGCTGCGGCGCCCGCCGTCCACGCCAGCCGATGGCCGACGCTCCTCTTTCGAGACACTCCTGCAGTCCGTTGCTGGAAAAAGGTATTCCGCCCTCCACAGGCTGCGAGTCCACGATCTCGGTATGGGGGGTGATCCGTTCTCCCGGCTGACCTTCAGGGCCGACTCGGTTCTTCAGCCGAAAGTCCAACGGGTCTATGCCCAAGTCCCCGGCGACCCTGTCCATTTGCGATTCGAGCGCGAAGTGTCCCTGGGGCGCTCCCAAAGCACGATATGAGCCTGCGGAGGGCTGGTTCGTGTAGACCAGGTAGCCGTCGTACCGTGCGTTGGCGCAGCGGTAGAGGTAGAGCGCGCCCTGTCCCGCACGCCGTACGACGCCGGGCCCGGAGGAGAGATACGCGCCGGTGTCCATGATGGTGGTCGCGTGTATCGCCGTAATCGTGCCGTCGTTTCTGACGCCCACCTTGACTTTGGTTGTGGTGGCATGGCGACTGCGGCCGGCGATGAACTCCTCTTCCCGAGTGAATTCGATCTTGACCGGTCTTCCCGCGCGGCGCGCCAGTATGGCGGTGATGGCCGCCAGCCGGGTCTCGTCTTTGTTACCGTACCCTGCGCCCATGTGGGGGCCTATTACGCGCACGTCCTCCCTGCGGATGCCTAGAGTCAGGGCAAGGCTCAGCCGGTCGGCGTGTATGCCGCGGCTGGACTTCCACACCGTGAGGCGCTCGCCCTCCCACGCGGCGATCGCGGCCCGCGGCTCCAATGCCGCGCCGGAGTGCGAAGGGGTGGCGAACTCATCCTCGTAGATGCGGTTGGCCTGGGCGAATCCCTCCTCCACGTCGCCGCGTTCCAGGGTGATCGGCTTGCCGTTCACCAGGTTGCCGCCGTCGTGCACCTCGGGCGCGCCGGAACGCATCGCCTCAACCGGGTCGGTAACAAAGGGCAACGGTTCGTAGCTCACCTCGATGAGCCGCAGCGCCTCCGCCGCCGTCTCCTCGTCCGCGGCGGCGACCGCGGCCACCTCGTCGCCGGCGAACCTCGCCTTGGTGTCCAGGATGCGCACGTCGGGCGCTACGCGGCCATCCGGCGCGTTGAAGGGAGTCAGCACCGCATATACGCCGGGGAGCCTGGCCGCCGCTGAAGTATCGATCGCGAGAATGCGCGCGTGGGCGTGAGGGCTGCGCAGGATCTTGCCGTGCAGCATCCCAGGTAGCCGGATATCGGCGGTGTACTTCGCCTCTCCGGTGAGTTTCTCCGGCAGGTCGCGGCGCGGCAGCGAAACGCCGATGCTGGCGGGGGTCATGAGGGGGTTACGCCTCCTCGAGCAGCCGGGCCGCTTCCTTGACCGACGCGACGATCCGGCCGTAGGCGTTGCAGCGGCAGATATTGCCGGATAGAGCGGCGCGGATCTGCGATTCTGAAGGCGTGGGGTTGTCGTCGAGAAGGGCCTTCGCGCTCATCAGGAACCCCGGCGTGCAGAACCCGCACTGGCCGCCGTCGTTGTCCAGGAAAGCGGTTTGCAGCGGGTGCAGGTCCTCTTTGCTGCCCAGGCTTTCGACGGTGTTAATCGAACGTCCTCCCACCTGGAGCGCGAGCACATGGCAGGAATAGACCGGCTTGCCGTCCAACAACACAGTGCAAGCGCCGCACTCGCCGCGGTCGCAGCCGCGCTTGGCTCCTGTCAGGTCGAGTTCGTCGCGCAGCGTCCTAAGAAGCGTCCAGCGGTGGTCCACCTCCAGCTCGCGCCGGCGGCCGTTGACCTCTAGCGTGATTCGACTGCGCTGCATCGGGTTGCGTGGGTTAAGGCGTGACTGTCAGGGGCCATGATTTGGGTCATGTGCGGGGTGAGAAAACGGCATGTACAACGGACGGTGTGGATCAATTTCGCCGTGCCACAAACATTCTTACCCCGGTTAAACACAGGCCGCGCGCCGCCGCCGATACTAGCACCCTCACAGGAACGTCGAACGCTCCCGCCCGCGTCGTAAATGGTCAGGTCAAAGGCACATGCACGTTTGACGTCGGTCATACGGGGGCGTCTTCCAAGGCGATGACTTGCGAATCAGGTACTACCTACCTAAAATCGTACCTACATTCATTGTCCGAGTCGATGTGAGTCCTTGGGGAGCGCAGCATGGTGATAGACAGACACCAGAAGTATCGAGAAATGGCAGTTCGGGGCAAGTACCAGAGGCTGTACACCCACCTGCTGGTCCATCAGGCCCAGGAATGGCGGACTTCGTTCGGCGAAATCGAATCGATTATAGGTTTCGAACTGCCGGCCTCTGCCCGTATCCACCGGCCCTGGTGGGCAAACCAGAGCAGCGCCAGCGGTCACAGCCAGGCGCTTGCATGGAACATCGCCGGGTGGGAGACGGCTGAAGTTGATATGGACTCCGAGACGCTGATCTTCAGGCGGCGGGGGCGCCCGGAAGGAGATCGCAGACCTAGCCTCGATGAGGTCTGGCCCGTCCATCCAACTGCCAGGTGGCCGGAAGGCCTGAGCCTCAGGCGTGAGGACCTGTACGAGGACAGAGTTTAGCCTCCGATGTTCATAGACACCAACGTCTTTGTAAATTCCCGTATTCCTGACGCCCCCGGGCACAAAGTTGCCAGGCAGAGACTGACACGGGCGCTACTAACCGATGAACCGTTGCGGATCAGCCGGCAGATCTTGCGTGAGTACCTGTCGGTCGTAACGCGACCACAGTCCTGGTCCGGCGCCATCACGCGTGATGAAGCGCTCGAAGATGTGGACAACTTGATCGCCACTTTTGAGATACTCGAGGACAGCCCCATGGTGACCGCATCGCTAGTCGCGCTTATTCGCGAAGTTCCGATAGGGGGCAGCCAGGTCCACGATGCCAACATCGTCGCAACCATGCTTGCTCACGGCGAGCGGAGACTGTTGACGTTAAACGCGAGAGACTTCAGGCGGTATGGTGACCGGATCGTGTTGGTGGGGGACTATCAGAATCTGGAATGGTTCCGGGGCGTGAGCTAAAGACGTCCTGATAGTGAGACCGCAACGAGCCGTTCCCGGAACTCCAACAGCCCGCAGCCAAAGAAACCCCGGCCACCCGCCAATTCACGCCGGACGCAGTCGCCTAGACGAATCCCCGCAGGTGGGCCGTTCGCGCCACCCGCTCTACTCCGATATCGAAGGCAGCCTCCCGCAGGGTTAAACCGCCTTCGCGGGCCCTGGCCGCCACGGCGCGGTAGGCAGGGACTATCCAGTTGTAGAGTTCCTTGTTGACCCTTTCCTCGGTCCAATCGAACTGCTGAATATTCTGCGTCCATTCGAAATAGGACACGGTGACCCCACCGGCGTTCACGAGCAAGTCGGGCAGCACGTGAATTCCCCTTTGTTCCAAGACCACGTCGCCTTCGGGCGTCGTGGGGTGATTGGCCGCTTCCAGCACTACCCGCACGGGTAAGCGGCGGGCCGTTTCCTCGGTAATCACGTTTTCGATTGCGGCAGGAACGAAGACGTCTGCTTCGATTTCCAAAACGTCGTCGGGAGCGCACTGTTCCCCGCCCGGAAACCCGTCTACCGAGCCGTTGTGCGAAACGAACTCGACCAACTCCGGGATATTCAGCCCGGTCCCGTTACAGACACCACCGCGGCTGTCGGCCACTGCCACGATTCGCGAACCTGCCTGGTGGGCGAGGCGGCAGAACCAGGAACCAACGTTGCCGAAGCCCTGGACCGTGATGCGGGCCCCGTCCAAATCCAGGGCGAGGTCTTTCGCGGTATCCTGCAATACGTATAGGACCCCCCTGCCAGTGGCTTCTTCTCGACCTAGCGACCCGCCTACCTCCATGGGCTTGCCGGTCACAACGGGCAGGGTGTATCCGTGTATCTGGCTATATTCGTCCATCATCCATGCCATGGTCTGGGCGTTTGTGCCCAGGTCCGGAGCGGGAATGTCTCGGTAGGGCCCCAGGATGTGCTGGATATTCTGTGTATAGCGACGGGTAACGGCGTTTAATTCCCGCTGGCTGAGGGCCAAGGGGTCCAATTGAATGCCTCCCTTTGCGCCTCCGAACGGCAGGTCCAACAGCGCGGTCTTCCACGTCATGAGCATGGCCAGGGCTCGCACTTCGTCCTCGTCGGCCTGGGGATGGAAGCGCACGCCTCCCTTATAAGGGCCGCGGGCGCCGTTGTGCTGCACCCGGTACCCGCTGAACACTTCTATGCGCCCGTCGTCCATGCGGACCGGCAGCGATACCCTCAGGTTTCGCCACGGTTCCTGCAACATCCGGCGAGTTCCAGCGTCCAACCCCAGCCGCGTGGCGGCGGCGTTGAAGTGCTGCATTACGTCTTCCTGGGCGCTGCGCTCTTTATCTGCCGGGGTCATTTATCCTCCGGTCCCTTTCGAATCCCTGATCGTCACGGCTTCAGATTGGTCGTCATCGGGCCTTACGCCCCAATCTAATTCTGGGTGACGGCAAGGTCAATTTCGCGGACGGGCTTTTGGCTGAAGACGGAGGTGTGGACACGAGACACGGTAGCCCCCCAGCCCCTACAACCCACAAGACTCCAGTAACTCCGGGTCATCCGTCAATTCATCCGTCGGCCCGTCCGCCACTACTCGGCCGTTGTTCATGATGACGCACCTGGGGAGGACGGCGCGGGCGAGGTCCACGTCGTGGGTGGCGACCAGCATCGTCTGGGGCAGCGAGTCAATGAGGCGGATGAGTTCGCGTCGCGCTCTTGGGTCGAGGCCTGACGATGGCTCGTCGGCGACGATGATCTCCGGCCGCATCGACAGCACGGTTGCGATTGCGGACCTGCGTTTTTCGCCACTGTGAAAATAACGGCCGCTTGTGACATGCCATTTCGCCTCGAAGGTCCCAGATGTTAGTCTTTTGTCTCCCCGAACAGACTGAGCGATGACCGTCCGGAAGCAGGTTGGCAGCCAAGCAGTACCACGAAATCAGAGACCCGATTCACGTTTTCGTCAGGTTGGACGGCGATGAACGCCGAGTCCTCGACTCAGGCCCGGTCCAGAGGCTTCGCCACATACACCAGCTGGCGATGTCGTACTTGGTCTATCCCGGCGCTACCCACAGACGCTTCGAACACAGCCTCGGCGTGATGGAGTTGGCGGGCAGGGTGTTTGATGTCGTCACGGCCGATGACAATATCCAGGATTCAGTCAGGGTGGAATTCCGCGAAGAACTCCGCGACGATCGAAAGCAGTACTGGCGCAAGGTCCTTAGAATGGCCGCCTTGTGCCACGACATTGGCCATCTGCCTTTTTCGCACGCCAGCGAGGGTGACCTACTGCCGGAAGGCTGGGACCACGAACGGATTTCTGCAGAACTGATCCACTCTGACAACTTGGGTGAGATATGGAGTTCCATGAGACCTTTGCTCGATCCCACGGATGTTGCAAAGATAGCGGTTGGCCCCGAAAAGTTGGAAGGCGTCCGTTTCTCCACTTGGGAAACGTTACTCTCAGAGATCATCACGGGTGAGGCCTTGGGTGTCGACCGGATGGACTATCTGCTGAGAGACTCACATCATGCCGGTGTGGCCTACGGCAAATTCGACCACTACCGATTGATCGACACGATCAGACTGTTGCCTGGTAGCAGCCAAACCAGTGCGCCCACGCTGGGTGTGGAAGCCGGTGGGATCTATTCCGCCGAAACGCTGCTCTTGGCCCGGTACTTCATGTTCATGCAGGTTTACCTCCACAGCGTGAGATTAGCTTACGATTTCCACCTCCGCGAATTCCTTCAGGCCTGGTTGCCGGAAGGTCGATTCACACCTGAGACGAACGCATCTCAATTGCCAACCGATAATGAAGTCATTTCCGCAATTGCCGGGGCCGCCGAAGATCACAGCAAGCCCGGGCACGAAGAAGCGACCAGGATGCTAAATCGGCAACACTTCAGGAACCTTTATGTGCAAACGCGTGCGGACAAGGAGAAGTGTGACGAACCGGCTTCCGTCGTGGCAAAGGCCTGCGAAGAGAAACTCGGCAAGGATAAAGTCAGACTAGAGCTGTACAGGCAGCGCGAGCCAGTTACGGAATTTCCGGTTCTCGATTCTGGCGGCACAATTGTGTCTTCCCATGACTATTCTGAAACGCTACAGCAAACCCCCATTGTAGACGTAGGGATAGTTCTCGTTGATCCACGATACGTCCATGACGTCAGGGATTGGCTGATTTGCAACAAGGAAGACATCTTGGCTGAAGCAGCGAAGGGAGCGTGACGTGTCACGTATGAAGTCGGCGGAACGCCGGACACTGATTTCCAAACTTGTCAAGACTATGCGAGTCAAAGACAGTTGGGCGGGTGAAACACACGTCCAGAAGTGCGTACTATTTCTCCAGGACCTTACAAACGTACCCCTCGGATATGAATTTGTACTCTACAAGCACGGTCCCTACAGTTTTGACCTTCGAAATGAATTGGCGGAGATGCGTGCCCGACTTTATTTGGATGTGGAACCAAGAAGTGGTTACGGTCCTTCGTTTACTTTGGGACCTTGGGGCAAAAAGGCGGCTGACAAATCTCATGATTACGGTGACGCAGTCGAATTCGTTTGCGACGAAATCTCGACAAAGGACGTGCAGTCGCTTGAAAGAATCTCCACGGCATTCTTCATCCAGTCCGAGCCTGAAAACTCAACGCTTGACAGTGTCGAAGTTGCCAAAAGGGTTAGCGAAATAAAGCCTCATATATCAATTGAAGAAGCACGTGATGCGGTAGGCGAAGTCGCCGAAATTCGGGAAAAGCGGTCAAAGACGAGGATCATTCATTGAATCAATCGTCTGCCAGGCATCCGCCGCCCCGTGTCTTGTCGCCCAGAAGTGACGTCACTACGTATTATCAGCCAGTCGCCCGGACCGGCACTTCCCTACAGCCCACAAGACTCCAGCAGTTCCTGGTCACCTGTCAGTTCACCCGTCGGCCCGTCCGCCACTACTCGGCCGTTGTTCATGATGACGCACCTGGGGAGGACGGCGCGGGCGAGGTCCACGTCGTGGGTGGCGACCAGCATGGTCTGCGGCAGCGAGTCAATGAGGCGGATGAGTTCGCGTCGTGCTCTTGGGTCGAGGCCTGAGGATGGCTCGTCGGCGACGATGATCTCCGGGCGCATCGACAGCACGGTGGCGATCGCCGACCTGCGTTTTTCACCGCCGCTCAGGTGATAGGGCGCACGGTCGCCATATCCCGGCAGGCCTACGTCGGCCATCGCCGATTCGACCCTTTCCCTCACTTCATTCGGAGGGAGCCCCATGTGAATCGGCCCGAACGCAACATCCTCGGAAACCGTGTTTGAAAAAAGCTGGTCGTCGGGATCCTGGAATATGAGGCCGACGCGGGCCCTGATCCGTGCCAACTCTGCCTTGCCGGCGTCCGCGACGCTTCGGCCGAACAACTCGACGTCCCCGCTGCCTCGCAGCAGGCCGTTCAGGTGCAGCAGGAGCGTCGTCTTCCCCGCCCCGTTCGGGCCCAGCAGGGCTACCTTCTCACCCTCATTGACGGTCAGGTCCACTCCATCCAACGCGGCGTGGTCGGCTAATCCATTCGGGTACGAGTACCGCAGGCCGCTGACTCGGATGGCTATGTGGTCCTCTTTTGCCACGTCACACCACCCTCGCGGCGACCGCGACGGCGATAAGGGCGGCACTTACCGCGGCCAGCGTGACGATCTCGACCGACGTCAACTTGCGCATTTTGGCAGCCGTCACGCCGCCGTCGTAACCACGCGATGCCATGGCCATGTGCACCCGTTCGGCCCGATTCAGGGTCCTGATAAAAAGCGAACCGGCCATCTGGCCCGTTACCCTCGCCCGCCACGAAACGCTCCCGCCGGACCTGACGCCTGCGAGCGCCGCCGACCGTGACCTGCGGGCCGCCAGCATCCGCCGAGCCTCGGCGCCGAGCAGGAACACGTAGCGGTACATCATCTCCATCACGGCGACCAGGAGGGCGGGTACTCGAAACCACCTGAGGGCCGCGGAGATGTCGAGGTAACGGGTCGTAGACGCAAGTACGACGCTGGCGGTTACGGCTATCCAACCCTTAAACATGATCGTCGCCACAAATACCGCGCCCTCGTGCGTAGGTGTAAGCGTGATAGGTCCCAACTCCCAGGACTGGAGGACTCGACCGTCGAACGTGAATATCGACGGGACGGCGACCAGCAAGAATGGCACGACGATCAGGGAGCGGAGGCCCGTGCGCGCCAGGCCGATTCGCGATGCCAACGCAAGTAGCCAGATGCCGGCGCAGAACGCGGCCAGGTACGGCCAGCCTGCGACAGGCAGCGACGTCACCACGGCGATGAAAACGAACGTGGCGCCACACTTGAGCCGCGCGTCGGCGCGGTGGACCGGGCTGGAAACATCAACGTACCGGTCGATGGACAGCCCGCTGGAAGACATTAGCGCGCCTGGCCGTTCAGTCGCGGACGGCGCGACGCCTCTTGAATGTCAATGCGAGACCGCCGGCCATAAGAAAGATTGCCGTGACGCCGACCCACCCGGCGAACAGCGTTGCCAGGACCTCGTTTTCGATACCTGGGAACAGGTAGTCGGCCAGGACCGAGAAGGGGGCGTCTGTAGCCCTTTCGGCGAAGCCCTCATCCTCGGCCAACCGTTCGAGTCCGTCGGGGGCGCTTGATGCCAGCGGCGCCAGGAGCACTACCGCTAATACGAGGAGATAGGCCGCGATCCACCACCGGAGTCTCATTTCGGCAACACCGTGAAGACGAGACCCCTGTTCACCAGCAGTTCTCGCTTTGCGTTGTAGATCACCGCGACGGCGCCCGCTGTAATCAACGCCTCTCCGAGCCCGATCAGGGCGTGAGTGCCCAGCATCCCCGGCACAACGATGTACATGGGAGACGTGCCGGAGAGGCCCAATTCGATAGCCGTGGCGAACGCGCCCGCCTCAACGGAGAACCACGCGCAGATGCCGCTCAGTACCAGCAGCCGGCCACGCGAGACTGCGAATCGCCGGCCTAGGGAAAACACGAGCCAGGCGGTGAATACGGGAATTATGCCCATGTTGAGCAGGTTCGCTCCCATGACGACCACGCCGCCGTCCTGGAAGATGATGGCCTGCAGGGCGAGGACGGCGGTCATTGCCACCACGGCAGCCCAGGGCCCGAGGACGATGGCGGCGAGCGCAGCGCCGATCAGGTGGCCCGATGTCCCACCGGCCACGGGGAAGTTCAACATCTGCGCCGCAAATATGAACGCCGCCATCACGCCCAACGCCGGTACTGTGCGCTCGGTCAAACTTTGGCCGGCCCGTCGAAGCGACAGATATATCACGGGCGCCGAAATCGCCCATGTCGCAGCGATCACGGGGAGACTGAAGAATCCGTCAGGGGCGTGCAGGGTACGCATCGCCGGTCGTACAACGGCGAACGGAGCGAGGAAGGTTGCAAGCAGGGACATCATCATGCTGTTCCTGGCTCGTCCGTGCACCGCCCGCACGTTCCGGCGAGCACCGTGTGGCTGAGGTCGGCGGTGAAACCGTACTTCTCGTAAACGTCCCGGGTGATCCGGTCCACCAGGTCATCGTCGAGAGGGAAGGTCTCGCGGCAGTTCGAGCAGTACAGGTGATGGTGGTTCGAATCGGCGATCCACTCGTAGTTGGCCTCGCCTGCGCCGAACCTCGACTCTGCAACCAGTCCGAGGTCACGCAGATCAGCCAGTACGCGGTAGACCGTCGACTTGTCGACGTGGACTCCCGAGTCCTCAACGTTGTCGAGTACTTCGGGCGCGGACATGTGGGTGTCGCTGCCGCGCAGAACTTCGGCAACGGTGAGTCGAGCATTGGTCACCTTGCGTCCCGCTGAACGGATCAGGTAGGCCGGATCGGCATTCGACGCCATTTCTCCCAAATCCAATTAGTTGCAAATAAGAATATACGTATAGACTGCCAGCGGATTGAACGGCTGTCAACACAGAACGGCCATCCCACCGCCGGACACAAAGTGTGTTAATCACATTTTACGCTTTTCGTCGGCCTCCGCGCTGGCGGATCCCAGTCGCTGTGCCATGTACGAACCGATTACGACCAACGCCGCGCCGGCGTACAGTTCCGGCCCGACGGACTCACCGAGGATCCACCAACCCAGCAAAACCCCGAACACCGGCTGGATGATCCAGATCACGGTGACCCTGGAAGGCAGGTAACGTTGCAACAACCACACGCTGCCAATGAACCCGAACCCCGCTATCACCGCGCCCTGGTACAAGAGGGCCACTATTAGGCGGCCGGTCCAGTTATACGGGTCGGGTTCCAGGAAAAAGCTGGCCACCACAAACGTCGCGGTCCCGATCACTGACTGCGACAGGAGCAGTTTCTGCGGTTCGATTCCCTGTGAAAAGTTGGACAGGTACACCTGCCTTGCGCCCAGCAAGATGGCCGAAATGAGCATGAGGAAGTCGCCCAGCAGGAACTCGCCGGGGTTGCCGATGCCCCTCGAGAACAGGACCACGATGCCGGAGTACGCCACCATCGCGCCCAGAAACCGTCCCCTCGACAGCCTGTCACCGGGCACGTAGAAGTGTGCAATCACGCTGGTCCAGAGCGGGAATGTGGTCGTGATAACTACGGCGTGACCGGCGCTCGTGAAGTCCTGGCCGATGTTCATGAACGCTATCTGGACCGCAAACAGGCAGCCCAGGAACAGGAGCGGTTTCCACTCGTGCCGCGCGATTCTCAGCGACCGGCGCGTCGCCACCGTCCAGGCGAGCACCACGATGCCGCCGATGACGAAGCGCAGCCAGCCCAGCCGCAGCGGGGGAGCATCTTCGAGCCCGGCCTTGATGGCGACCGGATTGCCGCCCCAGAGCGCCGACAGAAGCAGGGCGAACAGCCCGGCGCGCAGCGTCAACGGACGGCGCGGGTCGCGGGCAGGTGGCGCTGCGTCCAGATCGCGTGTCCGGTCAGTCACTGGGTATGAGGTGGGCGTAGGTTGGCGAGATTTTCAATCGAAAGGGCCAGTCGATATTCCGTGAAAGGCGGAAGACTTAGGGTTGAGTCCTGGCAGGAAAAACAATCTTGAAGCCTTGAGCGGCATCACTATAATCGACGCTGGTCCGCAGACGTGGGCCGCTAGGCCGACACTGATCTGACCATTCCGCGGTCGCGCCACCTGAGACCCAGCCTCAAACCTCCATGGAAGTTCAACCCATCATCATCGCGGTATTCGCTGCGTACTTCCTTGCCCTGATCGCCATCGCCGTCTTCGGCGCGACGCGGATGCGGGAGATGTCCGACTACGTTCTCGCGAGCAGGCGGATGAGCAGCTTCACGTCGGCTTTGAGCGCCAGTTCGTCAACGACCAGCGGCTGGACGATGCTGGTGTTCCCGGCGCTGGCGTTCTCGGACGGGACCATCCACCTGTGGACGTTGGCCAGCATCGTTATGGGCGTGTGGTTGGCCTGGAGCTTCATGGCGAAGCGTTTGCGGCGCTACACAATTGCTGAGGAGTCGCTCACGATTCCAGACTTCCTGGAAAAGCGTTTTTCGGACAAGTCGGGGACTCTGCGAATCGTCGCAGCAGCTCTGACGATTTTCTTCATCATGTTCTACGTCAATTCCGGGCTGATAGCCGGAGCGAAGCTGTTGGAGACGATCTTCGGCATGGGCCACGACGAAGGCGTGTTGATTACCTTGGCGGCTGTCGCTTCGTACACGTTCATCGGCGGATTCATGGCCGTATCCAGGACCGATGTTTTCCAGGCGATGGTGATGCTGGTGAGCTTCATCGTCCTGCCCCTGACAGTTATCTTTTCCATCACCGATCCATTCAGCGGCGCAGGACAACCCGACGGCTTCCTTAACCCCTTCTCCGACACCGACGGCAATACCGTAACGCTGATATTTGTTTTCTCGACTGTCGGATGGGGGCTGGGAACCTTCGGGGCCCAGCGGGTCCTGCAGAGGTTCATGGCGATAGAGGGCGAGGAAAAGATCAAGGGCAGCCGCAACATCAGCGTCTTGTGGATAATCCTTATCTTCTCGCTTGGGTTCCTGTTCGGCCTCGTAGCCCGCCCCGCGTTGACCGAGATGGGGCTTATGGGAGCGCTGACCACCGAAGCCGGGATGTTCGATCGGGAGCGCGTCTACTTCGTCACTGCGGAGGCGTTGTTCCTGCCGATATTCACCGGGCTGCTGCTAACGGGGGTGGTTGCGGCAGTTATGAGTACGGCGGACTCCCAGTTGTTGTTGGGTTCCGCCATTGCCACGGACGACGTCCCTTTGATCAGACGCCTCGCGCGGCTGTACGAACACAGACGCGTGCTGGGAGCGTCCGGCAGGGTGTGGCTGGGGCGAATTTCATTGCTTGCAATCGGTGGGATCGCCGGGGCATTGGCGATCCTGGCCACCGACTCGATCCTGAACCTGGTCGCCTACGCCTGGGGTGGCATGGGAGCGGCGTTCGGACCCGCAATTATCCTCGCCCTCTATTGGCGCAGGTTCAATTATTGGGGGGCGCTGCTCTCCATTGTCGCAGGAGCAGTGACGGTCAGCATATGGCAGTTCTCGTCGGGAGGCCCATGGGGGATGTTCGACATGCAGATCTCGACTGCGCCGGGTTTCGCGGCGGCGACAGTTACCGCAGTGGTCGTCTCACTCCTCACATCTCCCCCGCCCGTTAAGGTCACCGAGCAATTCGACCGCGTCAACGCGGTAGGCGCGTCTTCGTCCGCCGCCTAATTGATACCGCCCGCGGCTTACCTACAACCACACTCGCATAGCCTCCACATCGTCTTGCCAGCGGAAGACGGTACCCACGGGGCGCGGGCGGGTGTGGGTACGGTCGATGTACACAACTCCCACCCGCCAGGCGCCGCGCCATTTTCATTGTTGATCGTGCCGGCGGCAGCCTACGTGTATCCCACGTAGGCAGAAATCCGTCTACGGCCAATCAGGCCTATCCATCGCGAATGAGTTGTTCACCTCGACGTAGTCCAAGTAGCCTAATCTTCCGATCGGCCGTACCTTGAGATAGTCGATCTGACCGTTGACGAGGACCATCTCATCAACGTGGACGCCCACGACTTCCCCGAAGACGAGCGTGTTCGTACTGCCCGGTACGTCGGAAGGCAGTTCCAGCGACTGCGTGTAGCGGCACTCCAGGTGCAGCGGGCTTTCCGCAACCCTTGGGCACTTCACCAGCTTGCATTCGGCCTTCGTGAGGCCGGCGTACTCGAACTCGTCCACGTCGTGCGGAGCCGGAACGGCAGAGGCGTTCATCTGCTCCCTCAGGTCCCACGTCGCGACGTTCACGACGAACTCCCCGGTAGCCTGGGCATCGGCCACTGCGTCCTTCAAACCGCCGAACTTGTGGTTGCTTGAGGCTGAGAACACCACCTGCGGAGGATTGTCGGCGACGGCATTGAAGAAAGAGTATGGCGCCAGGTTGGGGATACCCTCGGCGCTCAACGTCGAAATCCAGCCGATGGGCCTGGGAGCGACGATCGCCTTGAACGGGTTGTGGGGCAGCCCCGACCCTTTGCTGGGTTCAAAGAACATCAGGGCCTCCCGTCGAACGCAAAAGGAGAGCGGCGACATCCGGTTGAGTGCCTGTTGAGCGACCGACGTTCATCGTTCCTCCTCGTCGAACGGACCGTAAAGACTGTCCCACAACTCCTGCACCTGTTGCTCCGTTCCCTGCGGGGCGTTATTCAGAAAGGCCTCGAAAATCTCCCGGTCGCTGTTGGTAACGTCGCGGGACACGGCCCTGTGGTGCAGCTCTCTCAAAGCCACCCGCATGGCGTCGATCCCAACTACTTCCTCCAATTCGAGCAACAGTTGCATGCCTATCATGTTCCTGCAATAGCGCGGAACTGCCGGGTCGTCGGCAAGGGCCTCCACGACGTTTGGTACCCCGCGGGAAGTGCAATGATTCCGGACCAGAAGTTTGAGGCGGTCGCGGTCGCCCACGGCCGAATAACCCTTCAAATCGAATATGAATTCCCGGACGTATTCCGCCCCGGCCTCGATGAACCAGCCATGGCCCATCAGGCCGTTGAAATAGGAGTGGGCCACTTCGTGATGAATGATGCCGCGCTGAGTCTCGTTGGAATATCCGTCAACTAACGCTATGTGTCGGCCATAGTCGATGGAGAGACCACCGAAAAAACGAGTTTCGGTATCGTAATCGAACCGGCCCACTATCGAAACGACCACTTCGCTGTAGGGAAACGGGTCCCCGAAGAGCCACTCCGACCCAATCGCGGCCTCTTGCAGCGACTCAAATATATCCTCCCACGGCAATTTACTGCTCCCCACCATCCACAACTTCAACTCACCTGCCAGCGGGAGATCGAATACCCTGGTGTCCATTATTCCTGGGTTGTAGGTAGGCAGATTACGATATTCGCTATAAATGGTGCCGTGCGCAATGATGTGGACCCGCTCCGCGTCCGTCAGCCCGTCTACAAACCAGTCCGAGCCGGTCAACTCTTCTAGGAGCTTCTTCCTCTCGTCCTCCTCGAGGGGGGCCTGTCCAATGCTGAGCATCGTCATCGTCTCTAGTGGGCGATATGGACCGTAGGCTTCCTGCGCTATGAGGCCAAGGAGTTCGGAGGGGTCGCGTTCAAGCGTACGGGCCGCAGAGAATACGTTGGCCAGTCCGCGTATCGCCCGGCCATCGTCTGGGGTGATTCCGTCCACGACCCAGGGCAGACCAATCATCCTGTCTCCCGCGTCAGGGCTATCGCGTATCACTTGTATCACTACGCGTTCAGTCTGCGTGATGCCGTCGGCGAACCAGGGCAGACCAATGATGCGTGCCTCCAGCCCCGGGCTGAACTCTGCGAGATGTCTTACTACGGCAAGCGCCTGGTCTTCAACGTCCGTAATGTCGTCGTACAACCATTCGGATTCAATCAGCAAGACGCCAGAGCCCGGGCTGAACCCCTCCAGGTCCCTCACCCGGGTAATCGTGTTCCACTCTCGCCCGGGCAAGTCATCATCGAAGGCCCACTCGAACTCGACGACCGCGGGCAACACCTGGCGGTAATTTGCGGCGATGTCTACCAAAACGCCGATCGTCCACGCCTCGTTTGAATTGATGTCGTCGGTGAACCAACCGGCGTTTACAACCAAGTCGGCGAGGCGCAGGTCGAGGCTGTTCTCCGATTCGATGAGTCTCTGAAAGTAATTCACCGCCCACCATTCGTTATCGTCAAGCCCATCGGTATACCAGGGGAGGGCGCTCACGTCGTCCAGCGTTACCGGTGGTGGGCAATCGGGGACACCGGTATCGGTGAAGTCGTTGTCAGGCACCGAGAATAGGGCCAAAGGAATGCATCCTGAGATCTGGTTCCCGCCAAACCTGGAGTGGCTCAGCCTGGTCAGACGGCTCAATGCCGCCGGAATCTCGCCGGAGGCGCCGTTGTTGGCTAGATTCAACGAAGTGACGCGGCCGTACCCGTCAGTGGAGACTCCGTGCCACTGTCCGACAGGAGCGTCGCTTAGCCAGCCGTCGTTGCTGCTCCAGTTGTCCCCGCCAAGGGCTTCGAACAGTTCAGCCAGCGCAGTCCGCTCGTACCCGTCGCATGGCTGAAGATCAAGACCCTCGAAATCGTTGATCTCGATCTCCAGCAAGTCGTCGGGCATGCATCCGGTCAGTCCTGGATTTCGACTGAGGAAGAGCGTTCTCAGACGTTGCAGATCGGTGAGCTCGGAAGGCACTTCACCGCTGAGCTGGTTTTCCAGGATCTCGAATCCCTCAAGTCTGGACAACCTTCCCAGCTCCGGTGGGATTGCGCCGCTCAATTGGTTGAAGTCGAGTCGCAGATCGAAAAGATTCGAAAGTTCGCCCAGTTCTCGCGGTACTGGGCCTTCAAACCGGTTTTTGAAGAGGACCAACTCCTGGAGGGCTGCAAGATTACCCAGTGTTGCCGGTATCTCACCGCTCAACCGGTTCTCCGCAAGGTTGAGGTATTCCAGGCGACTGAGTTCGCCTAATTCCGGTGGGACCTCGCCAGTCATTTCGTTATCCCTGAGGTCCAGGACAACTAATTTGGCCAGACTCGCGAGATCGGCAGGCAACTCACCCGCCAATCGATTTTCGCTAAGCAACACTTGCGTCAGATCTGACAATCTCCCAATTTCGGGCGGTATCTCTCCACTCAATCGGTTCGCTGTCAGATCCAGATCCACCAATCGGGCCAGTTCGCCGAGTTCCGGGGGGATCTCATCGGTCAACTGGTTCTGCGGAAGCACCAGCACCTCCAGGGCCGACAGTCGGCCGAGGTCCGCCGGTATATTTCCGGTGAGCCCGTTGTCCTGAAGAATCAGTTCAATGACCCGGCCGTTGCCATTGGTCCTGACACCGTGCCAAGTGCTTATCGGCTGATCACTAAGCCAGTTCCTGCCAACGACCCAGTTCGGACCATTAGTCGCCCGATAAAGCGAAATCAAGACTGCACGATCAGGTGAGGGCGTCGGCGTCGCGGTAGGTACCGGAGTCGAGGTCGGCTCAGGCGTGGCGGTTGGCTCCGGTGTTGGCGACGGCGTGTTCGTGGGGGCCGGTGTGGGAACGGGCGTGTCGGTCGGTGCCGGAGTCGGTGTTGGCGTGCTAGTCGGCTTCGGCGTTGGTGTCGGCACAGGAGTGCTCGTTGGCGCCGGTGTAGGCACGGGCGTGGCCGTGGGTTCCGGTGTGGAGGTGGGTGTGTTCGTCGGCTCCGGCGTGGGTGTAAACGTCGGCGTGGGCGCAGGCGTGGCCGTTGGGGCAGGTGAAGGAGTGGGCGCTTGTGTGGGTGTGAGGGCTGGCGGGGGCGTCACCGGAACGGTCGTCGCGGTGGGGGACGGCGTGGGTTCAACCTGTGTAGTGCAGGCGATCACCGATGCGGCCGAAATCAGCATCGCAAGGACAATCAGCGAAGCACGGGTCCACTGTCGTTCCTGCATGAATGCCAACCTGGCCGAACCTCATTTGAGCCGAACGGCCAGCGCGATCTTATATTGATTCGCCCGGTCACCCGGGATGACTCCGGACTAACTAGTCCGCGCGTAAAACCGGAGAAGAGAGGACCAACGGCGGCAAACACGCTCAGCGAACCAATCGACCACCGGTCGGAGTCTGGGACGACGGGTTGAGATTGTTACTCAAATGGCGCCGGGCGCCACAAAGACCGGCGTTCTAGTCTTCCAGCCTGGTCAGGTACTGGCTCACCCAGTCGTGGTTGACGAGGTCGATGTAGGCATCCTGCAGCGCCTTAGTTATCGGCCCGGGTATCGCGCCATCTGCGATCACGTTGCCCTGCACGGTGCGGACGCCGCAGATGCACAGGCTGGTCGATGTCAGGAACACCTCGTCCGCCGTGTACGCGTCGAACTGGTCGATGTCCTTCTCGACCACCTCGATCTCCAGCTCCTCGGCCAGTTCCATTGTGGTCTCTCGCGAGATGCCGCCCAGCACGTACTGCGGTCGCGGCGTGTAGAGGACCCCGCCCTTGACGGTGAAGATGTTCGAGCCGATGCCTTCCGCCAGGAAGCCGCGTGAGTCGAGGAGCAGCGCCCACCCCTCCGGGTCCTGCGCCTTCACCTCCAGGTCGCCCATGATCAGGTTGAGATAGTTGTGGGACTTGGCGCGCGGGCTCACCGACTCCGGAGGCGTACGGCGCACGGAGGGTATGAACACGTCGATGCCGTCGCGATACAGCCTTGCGCGGGCACTCAGCGGCAGCGGCTTGCACTCGATTACCACGGTCGGACCACCGTCCGTCTCCCACATATCGCCGCCCACGAGGTCGACGCCGCGCGACACGCGCTGGCCCACCCAGTAGTCCTCGTCCTCGCCGATCAGCTTGAGGTTCTCCTCGAGTACCTGGTTCGTCAGGTCGATCATCTCGTCGGGGCCCATGCCAGGGTCGATCTGCACGTACCGGAGCGAGTCGTAGAACCGCGCGATGTGCTCTTCGAGCTTGAAAATCTGGTGGCCGAACGTGCGGGTCATATCGAACACCGCGTCGCCGTAGGTGAACCCGCGGTCGCGGAACGACACACGTGCCTGGCTCTCCGGCACTATCTTGCCATTGAAGTAAGCGACTCTTTCCCGTCTCGCGGCGGTAGTCATATTCAGTTCCTCTCAGCCATTCCGGCCCGATCAGCACCGACCAACACCCAACCCAACAGCCCCGAATAATACGACCGCGCCCGCGATGACACAAACACGACGGGGCATGATTTGCGAGTGCTAGGCGAGGGCAACGCCTTCGTCCCATGCGCGCAATCACCACAAAACCGGTGCCTCCGCAAGAACACCGTCGCGGCCCTTCAGGTACTAACATGAGGATGTTACAAGCATATAGGCAGCCCGTCGGCCACAGCCACCAGCGCCCGGAGCACTCCATCACGACCAGAACACGACATCCCGCCAAATGGCCCGTCGGCATCCACTCTCACCACCGCCGGAGGTTGTCCGCGATCGTCACAGGCTGTCCACTTCATTCGCTCATAATACTGCCCGTATACTAGGACAATCCAAAATATGGCTGCCAACAAAAATCTTCAACTGAACGTCTCCAACTTCGGCCCTATAGCCAAGGCCAAAATAGACCTGCGCCCTCTGACCGTCTTTGTCGGCCCCAGCAATACCGGCAAATCCTATCTTGCCATATTAATCTACGCCTTGCACCGCTTTTTCAGTGGGGCTGCATTGCGGCCGAGTTCTCAATCTTCGAGCGACGTAGAATCCATTTACTATTTGCAAGACTTGATACAAGACGATTTTGGCGCAGATGAGAAGCAGGAGCATATCCAAGCGCTTATAAATTGGATAAGACAAATACACAATAACCGGGGTACAAGTGGAAAAGATATTTCATTGCCAAGTTTAGTCGATGCATTGATCCGTCCGGCATTGAATTTAGACTCTCGTGAATCTGTCATTAAATATGAAACAGTGAGGTGTTTCGGAGTAGACGATATCAGAAGATTGGTCAGATATACCGCTCGTAACGAAGGAAATATTATAGTAAGTCGGCAAGTTTCGGATGACGTTACAAAATATGAGCCTTTCGAGTATCATCTAACGATGATTAACAGTGAGGTTAGGCTCGCCTCATTAATTCCCAAGATTCCACCCTTCCAAGTTGTTCAAAGAGAAGACCTTCAACCAGATTACTGGGAACAAATAAATAAGGATTTGTCGATGTTCTTGAATGTTTATAGTGCTGAACCAACCACGTTTCAACACTACCTCGACAGAAACATTTTCTTTAGACAACTACTTAGGACCCTATCCCACATGGTTGGCAGTTCCATCGTCGACCCACTCTCTCACTCTGCATATTATCTTCCGGCTGATCGAACGGGCATAATGCACGCACATAGGGTGGTCGTCGGCTCCTTGATTTCAAGGGCGTCGCAGGCAGGGCTTCGTGCGGAAAGCGTCCAGCCAGTCCTATCCGGCGTCTTGGCCGACTTTCTTGAAAGGCTCATCGGTTTGGGTGATTCGGACGACAAATCTAAGGCCCCAGGGCGGGAGTTCGCTGCGCGCGTTGAACGCAACATGTTGCGCGGGGCGATTCGGCGGGAATTGTCATTTATTGGATACCCAGTTTTGTTCTATCGCCCAGATGGGTGGAAAGAGAACATTCCACTGATGAACTCTTCGTCGATGATCTCGGAGCTTGCACCGGTGGTGCTATACCTGCGCCACGTCGTCAAACCGGGTGAAGTACTCATAATTGAAGAGCCGGAATCGCATCTGCACCCGGCCATGCAGGTGGAGCTTATTCGGCATCTCGCCGCGGCGGTTCGCTCTGGTATTCGAATCATGCTGACCACGCACAGCGAGTGGGTACTGGAAGAGCTTGCCAACCTCGTACGCCTGTCGGATCTGCCTGAGTCCGAACGGGAGAGCGTAGAAGGCGGCGATATCTCGCTTACCCCGGAGGAAGTGGGCGTGTGGCTCTTTGATCCTAGTAAACGTCCAAGGGGTTCGATTGTCAAAGAGATCCCGCTTGATCGGGACTTGGGCGGTTTCGAATCCGGGTACGAAGATGTTGCAATCGGCACTTATAACAGGTGGGCGCGGATCGGCAACCTCATTGAAGAAGCCCACAACGGTACATGACGAACCTCGTGGACAAAATAAAATGTCGCATATCATGTGAGCACTTTGCAAAAAGATGCCGGAGGGATGGGTGTTCAATCAGCTTACATGGCGCGCCAGTACCGCACGTTTTGATCAACATGGATAATGGTTTGGTCGGCGCGTCCGCTACTAAGTGTGACTACATCTTTGTGGGAGGAGTCAGCAAATGTTGGGTTGTGCCTATAGAGCTAAAAGGAGGCAACGCCAAAGCCAACGATGCAGTAGAGCAGCTCCGGGCAGGTGCCCTGGTTGCGGAGAAAATTTGCAAGGGAGAGCCAGTCAGTTTTATCCCCGTTCTCGGCTGTAGAGGAATCAAGAGCGCACAAAGGCAGCAATTAAGAAAGAAATCCAGCAGAATCGGGTTTCTAGGCGAGCTGGTGGAGGTGGAAGTTATCAGATGTGGAGGGGTTTTGACATCAGTGCTCAAATGAAGTCAAGTCCAAGGCAACCTTCGAGCAACTCGATGGTGCGCCTACAAACCCGCCACAGACCTGACAAGTTGGCGGCCTGACGGATTCCCAACCCCCGATTCTTCCGTTCCCCACGACACATAATTTCCGTAATCCCCGGCCCCCAACGGGGATCCCCACGCAGGATCGGGGCACGCCGTCGATAAGATGGCAGTCCCTCCATATATCCTCTAGCTACTTCCCTCAGTAACTCGGAGGCTCTCATGCCGAACGAAAGATCTAATGGCCGTAACGATACGTTGCCCGTCCGGTTCGCCGACATAGTCGGGGATGACGGCGGGTCGGGATGGGAGACGCCCACGCACGCCGCTGGGCCGGCAGGGAAGCTGCCCTTCACCGCCGAGATGCTGGTCGAGCGGCCGAGCGGTGATATCTTCGGCTTCAGCCAGAACGCCGGCATGGGCTGGCGGCCGTCGGAGTTGCTGCGGAAACAATTCATGGTCCTGAGCACCACCGGCGGCCTGCGCTCACCCGACGGAACGCCGGTTGCGCTCGGTCTACACACCGGCCACTGGGAGCTCAGCGACCTCGTCCGCAGCGCGGCCGAAGAGCTCAAAAAGCTGAAGTCCGTACCGTTCGCGGCGTTCTGCTCCGACCCGTGCGACGGCCGGACGCAGGGCACGGCGGGTATGTTCGACAGCCTGCCTTACCGTAACGACGCCGCGCAGGTTATGCGCAGGCAGGCGCGGTCACTGCCGACCGCCCGCGGCGTGATGGGCGTGGCCACGTGCGACAAGGGACTCCCCGCCATGATGATGGCGCTGGCCGGGCTGAGGGACACGCCCGTCGTCGCCGTGCCGGGCGGCGTAACGCTGGCGCCGGAACGAGGCGAGGACGCGGGCCAGATCCAGTCGATAGGCGCAAGATTCGCACAGGGCGAGATAACGCTCGAATATGCCCAGGATGTGGGCTGCAGGGCATGTGCCAGCCCGGGCGGCGGCTGCCAATTCCTCGGCACGGCCGGCACTTCACAGGTGATCGCGGAATCCCTCGGGCTCGCCGTCGCACACGGCGCGCTGTCGCCGTCGGGCACGGAGATATGGCGGGATGTGGCGAGAAGATCGGCAAGAGCGCTGGTTGGGCTTGAGAGGTCGGGCGTCACGTCGAACGACATCCTGTCCGACGCCGCGTTCGAGAACGCCATGGTCCTGCATGCGGCGTGCGGCGGCTCGACGAACCTGCTGCTGCACCTGCCGGCCATCGCGCACGCCGCGGGACGAACTCGGATGCGCGCATCTGACTGGGCGGCGGTCAACAAGCAGGTCCCGCGTCTCGTGGACGTGCTGCCCAACGGACCGGTCGGCCATCCTACTGCAGTGCTCTACGCCGCGGGCGCGGTGCCCGAGGTGATGCTGCGACTGCGCGACATTGGCCTGCTCGACACCGGAGCGATGACCGTCACAGGCCGGACGCTGGGCGAAAATCTCGATTGGTGGGAGCAGTCGGAAAGGCGGGCGACGGTCAGGCAGAACCTCGTCAGGCAGGACGGTGTCGATCCCGACAACGTCATCATGGATGCCGACAAGGCGCGGGCCCGAGGCCTCACCAGCACGGTGACCTTTCCGGTCGGCAACCTGGCGCCCGAAGGCTCGGTCATCAAGAGCACCGCCATCGACCCAACGGTGGTCGACGACGACGGCGTCTACCGCAACACCGGGCCGGCAAGAGTGTTTCGCTCGGAACACGCCGCGATCAGGGCGATCAAGAGCCGGGGCGAGGACCGGATCAAGGCCGGCGACATCATGGTGGTGACGTGCGGCGGCCCGCTCGGCACCGGCATGGAGGAGGTGTACGAGATCACGGCGGCGCTGAAACACCTCTCATACGGCAAGCACGTGGCTCTGATCACAGACGCCCGGTTCTCAGGCGTCTCGACCGGCGCATGCATCGGCCACGTGGGACCGGAGGCGCTGGCGGGCGGCACGATCGGCAAGGTGAGAGAGGGCGACCTCGTGAACATCGAGATCGACCGCGTCAACCTCGAAGGGCGAATCGACCTGGTCGGGACCTGCGGCGTCGAGTACGGGCGCGAGTGGGGCGAGGCGGAGCTCGCGCGGCGGGACACCCCTGACGACCTGGCGCGCCACCCCGGTCTACCGGACGACTCACGACTGTGGGCGGCGCTCCAGGCCGCGAGCGGCGGCACATGGGGCGGCTGCGTCTACGATGTCGATGAGATCGTCGCCACGCTGGACGCAGGCCGAGAGACTATGCAGAAGGTGGAGTCGACAGCGACGCGCGTCTCAGAGGGTGTATAAAAAGTCATCGGAAACCGTTCGTGGTGAGCTTGTCGAACCATGAACAGCGCCTCGACCCTTCGACAGGCTCAGGGTGAACGGAAGGGTTTTTAGACACCCGCTCAGGTTAGACGCACCCAGCGATTTCGCAGTTTGAGAGCCTACCCACGCCCTGCCCATGTGAACCGGCTTTCGCCGGTGAGACGGGGAAGCTCCAAGACAGGCCTATGTTTCCCGTCCGCTCGCGGCTGCCAGGCTCATTTCGTTTCTGAATTCGTTTGAGTCCAGATAGAGAACGTCTACGCCGCGGAAACCGCTTGCGGCCTTGTTCGCTAACCTTCGATTGGCCGTAACCACGATCGACCCCGTCGCCTCGGCGCATGCGAGGTAGAGGCAGTCGTAAACCGGGTGGTCGAGCTCCCCGGAGATCTGGACCGCCCGGGGCACCTGTTCACAGACTGGGTGCAGGTCTATGACCTCGTCAAGCTCAAGTAGCTCGTCCATGTATGGCTGCAGGAAGGACACCTCGCCCCGGCGGAATTTCTTCCAGATGGTGTTCCCGAACTCGGCCAGGAGGATGTCGGGCGCCTGGAATTCGTGGGGGTACTCAAGAAGCATCCGCGCCTCTTCGGCCAGTATTTCAGGAACGAACCACTTGACGACGACGCTGGCGTCGACCGTCAGGTTCACCTGTCGCGGTCTTCGCGCAACAGTTCCACGCTGTCAGTCTGAGGGCCCTCGGGCGCCATTTGGGATATCAGGTAGGTCCGCTCGCGAAACTCGCCAACGCGTGTAGCCCGGCTGGCACGCCGGGTCAACACGTACCGGACTTCCGCTTCGAGGGAGCGCTCGTTCGCACGCGCCTGTTCCTTCAACGTGTTGATTACTTCGTCGTCCAGATTCCTGATGGTGATGCTGCCCATAACCGCCTCCAATCATTTTGCATGCAAAATGATAGCATGGTTTGCCGCCACGCAAGCGGCACAACGGACTGAGGCCCTGCCCCGTATCGGGAACCCAGTACCCGGGGCGGGCAAAAGCCGCCCGCCCCGGTAGCCGGTTATTTCTCTATCGGTGCGCCGACCAGGCTGCCATACTCGGTCCACGAGCCGTCGTAGTTGCTGACGTTGTCGTAGCCCAACAACTGCGTCAGGGCGAACCAGGAGTGGGCCGACCTCTCGCCGATGCGGCAATACGTGATGACGTCGGTGCTGCCGTCGATGCCCTTCGACCCGTAGATGTCGCCCAGTTCTTCGGCAGACTTGAAAGTGCCATCGTCGTTCACCGTCGTCAGCCAGGGGATGCTCGCCGCGCCGGGTACGTGGCCCGACCGCTGCGCGCCTTCCTGGGGCATGTTCTCGGGGGCTATCACCTCGCCGTTAAACTCGGCTGGCGACCGCACGTCAACCAGCTGCGTCCCGCCGGCCGTGGCCGCTGCCAGGACTGTGTCCCTCAGCGCACGTAGGCTGCTGTCGGCTGCGCCGGCCGAGTAGCTGACGGCCGATGGGCTCGGAGCGTCAGTCGTCGTGGGCCTGCCCTCTGCCACCCACTTGGCGCGGCCGCCGTTCATCAGCTTCGCGTTCTCGTGGCCGTACATCCTGAGAAACCAGAAGGCCCACGCGGCGAACCAGTTGTTGTTGTCGCCGTATAGGACGATCGTCGTGTCGTTCGAGATGCCGGAGCGGCCAAGAAGGTCCGCCAGTTCATCGCCGGTCAGCAGGTCACGGGTCAGCGTGTTCTGCAGATCGGTCTGCCAGTTCCAGCCAAGCGACCCTTCGATGTGGCCAGAGTCATATGCCTCGGTATCGACGTCGACCTCAGCCAGGACGATGCCTTCACTTCCAAGATTGTCAGCCACCCACTGCGTTGACACCAGCGAATCGGGGTGTGCGTATTGTGCCGTCATGCGATTGATCCCTCCTCAATGAAAATCAGCCATTGCTCATGGCTATTATCCCACCACGAACGTTAAACGTCAGATTCGGGGCGGCAATCCCCCTTGTCGTTCCGGGCCTTATCCGGCCTCCGGGGGTGCGGGGCCACGCGAATTCGAGGGTCACTTCACTTGCTTGCAGAAACGTGTCAATGGACAACACGCGCACTTAATGACTCAGGTGTACGCTATCTCATTAAAGACTTCACCTCTCCTCAGCGACCGCTGGCAACTTAAGCACCTTCACATGCCTGTCAGTGTCGGGGCACTTGAAAGGCTTAGCTGCTCCGCCGTCGAGTAGTGGCGCAGCCGGCTGCCCTTCGGCGGTCAGCGTGCGTTACGGGTTGTGTGAAAGAGTTGGGGCTGCCAGGTTAAACGGCAGTTTAAGCCGTACATTTGGAGCCTTATACGATAGGGTTAAGTCCGCTACCCCTTCGCCCTGATTACGCCATGGGCAGAATAATCCTCGTTTCCAATCGTCTCCCGGTTACAGTCCGGCGAGGTCGGCGCGGCGCGCAGGAACTTGCGGTCAGCAGCGGTGGGCTCGTCGCCGGGCTCAGTCCCCTGCACGAGAAACGGAACGGCGTTTGGATCGGTCACCCCGGCATTGAGCCTGACAATGTTTCTTCAGTCTCACTGTCCGCCCGCAGGCTGGCGCCGGTGTCCGTGCCCGCCTCCGACTATCGCGACTACTACGAGGGTTACGGCAACTCTTCCCTCTGGCCGCTGTTCCACTACCTGCTAGAAACCTGCGAGTTCGATCCCGCCCACTTCGAGGCCTACCGGCGAGTGAACGAAATGTTCGCCGAGGTCGTGGCCGAGAACGTCCGGCCGGGCGACGCGGTGTGGATACACGACTACCAGTTGATGCTCCTGCCGCGCATGGTGCGGGACCGTGTCGAGGACGTCCGCATCGGCTTCTTCCTGCACACGCCGTTCCCGTCGGCCGAGGTGTTCCGGGTCCTGCCGCAGCGGGAGCAGATCCTCCGCGGCCTCATGGGCGCCGACCTCATCGGCGTTCACACGTACGAGTACGCCGACCACCTCCGCCGCAGCCTGCGCAGGATCCTGGGCGTCGAAAGCAGGGAGGGCAGCGCATGGTTCGAGGGCCGCGAGGTGCGCATTGAGACCCACCCCCTCGGGATCGACGTCGATTCGATGCGCGACCGCGCATTCTCCAGCGTCGCCGATCGCACGCTCGAGGACCACAAGAAGACGTTCAGAGACCGGCGGGTGATCCTGAATGTGGAGCGGCTCGACTACACGAAAGGCGTTCCGCTCAAACTGGAAGCCTTTCGACTGCTCCTGCAAAACGCGCCGGAGTTTCGCAAAAACGTTGTTTTCTTACAGGTCGCCGTTCCTTCGAGGGAGGCGATCGAAAGCTACCAGGACTTGCGAGCAGAAGTTGAACAGCTGGTGGGCGAAATCAACGGGCTTTACGGCGGCCCTGCCCACATCCCGGTCCACTATCTGTACCGCTCGATACCCCAGGAGGAACTCGGGGCGCTGTACCGGCTGGCCGACGTGGCCTTCGTGGCCCCGGTGCGGGACGGGCTCAACCTCGTCGCCAAGGAGTACGTCGCCTGCCGCGATGACGGCGGAGGGGTGCTGGTGCTGAGCGAGTTCGCCGGCGCGCTGTCGGAGATGGGCGAGGCGCTCAGGGTAAACCCGTGGGATGTCGAAGGCACTGCGAACGCGCTTAAACGCGCCCTCGAAATGGACTTCGCCGAACGCAGCGAGCGCATGTTGCCGATGCACCGCCGGGTCGTGTCGAACGGGGTACAACGCTGGGTGGACAACTTCATGGCGTCCCTGCTCAATCCTCGACACGCCTCCGACGACAGCCCACCCCTGCTGGAGCCGGAGGTCCTCGCAAACACCATGGCGCACCACTTCGCCGAGGCCAACTCCGCCCTGCTAATGCTCGACTACGACGGCTCGCTCAGGGAGTTCACCGACTTCTACGAAGACGCCATCCCCACGGAAGAGATCCTGAGGCTGCTCGAAGCGCTGTCGTCGCTGACGGACGTTGAGGTGTACATGAACAGCGGGCGGGGCCGCGAGGTGCTCGACCAATGGTTCGGCGGCGTTGGCATTTCGCTCATTGCCGAACACGGCTCGTGGATAAGGCAGCAGGGCGAACCGGGTTGGGAACGCATGGGCGCCCCGCCCAACGTTGCGTGGAAAGACGAGGTCCGGACCGTGCTGAGCGAGTATGTGGACCGTACTCCCGGCGCACGCATCGAGGAGAAGTCTTCCGCCCTGGTATGGCACTATCGCGAGGCCGACGAAGAACTGGGCTCGTGGCAGGCGCTCGAACTCACGGCGGTCCTCGAAACACGGTTCGCCAACGAGCCGGTGCAGGTAACCACCGGCGCCCGCGTCATCGAAATACGCCAGCAGGGGTTCGACAAAGGACGCGCCTACGCCTATGTCAAGGAGCGACGCGGGCCATACGACTTCATCCTCGTGACCGGAGACGACCGCACCGACGAGGACGTGTTCGAACGCCTCAACCCCGGCAATTACTCGGTGCGCGTCGGCGCAGGGGGAAGCGCAGCGTTGACCGCCGTCGCCTCCCCAGCCGCGATGCGGCGGCTCCTGAGGTCACTTGCCGAGACCCGCAGCGCCGCGCGGGCAGTCGACGCCTGATAAGTTCCGCGTTAATCAGCGACCAACTTTAAGCAGGGTGTCTAAAAAGGGGAGCACCGGCGGAGTGGCGTCGGAACGAGCATCAATCCTGAACGCGCCCTTTATCATTCTTGAGCGCAGCGAAGAATCTCCCGGGCATCGCACGACAACGCCCGTCTACACCCCACGAGACCCTTCGGCTTCGCTCAGGGTGACATCGGATTATTTTTTGGACACCCTCTAAAATACCAGCCCATTTCGGACGGGGTAGACACATGAAGATCACCGATATCAAGACCTATGTATACGCGCCGGTCCCGGAAAACCCGTGGTTCTTCATCGAGATCGAGACCGACGAGGGAATCACCGGCCTGGGTGAGACGTCCGACTACCGCGCCACGCAAATGCTCGCCGGCGGCATCGACGCCATAAAGCACCTCCTCATTGGCGAGGACCCCTCGCACATCGAGGAACTGTGGCAGCGGGTCTTCAGGAACTACACGACGATTAACGGCCGCGGCTTCGTTTCGCACCTCGTCAGCGCCGTCGACGTCGCGCTGTGGGACATACGCGGCAAGGCGCTCGGCCAGCCCGTCTACCAACTAATCGGCGGTCCGGTCCGGTCCAACGTGCCCGTGTACACCCACATACAGGACCAGTCGTACGAGGGCGTGACCATCGCGGACGCGGTCGAAGCGGCGCGGCAGACGAAGGCAGACGGCTACGAGGCCATCAAGACCGACCCGTTCAAGTCGCAGCGGCCGCAAAGCGGGCCGTTCCTCGGCGCCGGCATGGTCGAGTTCCTCAACCCCGACTCCATCGCCGAGGCGGTCGACTGGATTGCCGCGCTGCGCGAGGAACTGGGCCCCGGCTACGAGTTGATGGTCGACGCTCACGGACGGTTCGACGTGGCGAGCGCGATCCGGGCCGGTCGCGCCCTGGAGCCGTTTGGCCTCATCTGGTACGAGGAGCCGGTGCCGCCGGAGAGCTTCCAGGCGCTGCGCGAGGTGCGGGATAACACCAACATCCCCATCTGCGTCGGCGAACGGCTATACACGCGCTATGACTACACGCCGGTGTTCGAACAGCGGCTGGCCGACTACGTGATGCCGGACATCCTGTGGACCGGCGGCATCACTGAGATCAAGAAGATCGCGGCGATGGCCGAGGCGTACTATGTGCGCATCTCACCGCACGACGCACTGGGCCCGGTGTCGATCGTCGCAGGCGCGCACGCTTCGATCACGATGCCCAACCTGTACCGGCTCGAGGCCATGCACCGATGGTTCCCCGAATTCGCCAGGATCATCAACCCCATGTTCGAAGTCCGGAACGGCGCGATCCACCTGGACCCCACCCGCCCCGGCCTGGGCATCGAGCTAGACCACGAGGCCGCGGCGCAGTACCGCGTGAATCCTCTCTCGGACGAGGCGACGCGGGACCGGTAGGGGGAGGTTGGGTGGTCGAGGCGGCTAAACCTTCATTCACCTGCCGCCGCCGGCAGCAGCCTGTTTCCACTCCTCCCGCAGCAGGCTGTAATGGACCGTGTCGATCCTCGGGTAGCCAGGCCTCGGGTCGTTGCGATGGCTTCGGAACAGTCCTTCCCGTCTCATACCCAGTTTCTCCATCACCCTCCATGACCGCCGGTTGCGGACATCGGCATGCGACGAAATCCTGTGTAGTCTTCGTTCGGCGAATCCCCAGTCGACCACTGCGTGGGCGGCCTCAGCCATGAGCCCTCGCCCCCAGCGCGCCTTCGCCAGGGAGTAGCCAATCACACCCCGTTCGTGCTCCGAGTCGACTCTCAGAGTAATGTCCCCTACGCCGGCGCCGTCAATGGCGATGGCCCAGGAGAATTGGCTACTCGGCGCCATCATCCTGCCGGCAATGAACTCCTCCGCATTGCGCTGCGTGTAGGGCTGCGGCACCGCGTCAGAAAGAAACTCTGCCCACTCGGGGTCCCTGGCGTACTCGAATACGTCGTCGATGTCTCCCGGCAGGAATGGCCGCAGGACCAGCCGGGGCGTGGTCAACTCGGGGATGTCGTTCCGTTCCGTGGTTTTCCACTCCTCCGGCGGAATGGTTATGGGCGGCAGTGGGCTGCCGGACCCGGTCCACTCGGACCTCAGCACGGAATAAATGACGCTATCGACACGCTCGCCGTCCTGGACTTCATCGCTCCGTTGCATGGCCTCGCGCGTCATGCCCAGCTTCTTCATCACTCGCAGGGAACGCCTGTTCCGCGCGTCTGATCCGGCAAAAATCTTGGCGAGAGCGTACTCGCGGAAACCCCAATCGCAGACAGCCGACGCGGCCTCAGTTGCCAGTCCCCGACCCCACACATCCCTCGCGAGGTCGTAGCCGAGCTCCGCCTTCCTGATCCGGTCCTCGGAATCGACAATCAGGCTGACCAGTCCTACCACGCGGCCGTCGTACACAATCGCGAACACAGCGCCCTTGTCCGGGGGAGTCGATATCGCAGACGCAACCGTGTATTCGGCCCGTTTTCGATTGGACGGTCCCGGGTAATACGTCGCCCACTGCGGATCGATGGCGTATTCGAGCACCGCGTCGATGTCCGACAGTTTGAACGGCCTGAGCAGTAGCCTCTCCGTCTTCAGAGTGGTGGGTCCGGCCATGATCGACCCCTCCTTTCGGCCTACGGCTCTGCACGCGCTACGACTACACGCCGGTCTTCGAGCAACAGCTGGCGACTGCGTATTGCCGGACGGTCTGTGCACCGGCGGCATCAGCGAGATCAAGAAGGTAGCGGCAATGGCCGAAGCGTACTACGTGCGCATCGCAACGACGACTTCGTGGGACCGGCGCCGATCCCAGCTACTTCTCGACGCGGCAACTGATGATGTCGATGCCGTAGTACTTGCGGTGGCGCACCGACGAGGCGTAGTGGCGCAGCATGCGGACGGACAATTGCTGTTCGTCTTCCAGCGCCTGGTCTTGCCCCAGGTAGGCCATGCGATTCTCGATATTCCCCTGGATGGCATCGTCCGAAGCGACCACGATTTCAAGCTCCGCCGAACTGCTGTCAGGGCGAATGGTGGCAATCAAGCTGCGCTTCTGCTCTGCGGAGCCGGCGTTTTCTTCTTTGAGCAGGCTCAGCATGACCTCTTCCCCTACCAGGCGCAGACGGTTCTTCCCTTCTGCCGCCCATGAATGACTGTCGGCGAACTGGCAGAGAAAGTCGTCCAGGGATGGCAGGGAAGACTGGGACAATTCAGTCCGCAGCTTCTTGGGGCGAAAACTCGACATTTCGGTGAATACGGTCATGCCTATGGCCGCCATTCCGCCGACGACAATGACGTTGCCCGCCAGGTAACTCGTAACCCCTGCGAACAACTCGCTGAATGCCCCTGCGGACAAGCCCAAAACCATGGAAACGCCGGTGATGGTGGCCTTCTTCTGGTCCACTTGGCCGGTAAAGACCGATTTCGCGCCCTCAACGAAGAGCATGCCGAAAATGATGACGTACACCGCGCTAACCACCGGGCTGGGAATGGAGATCACGACGGCGAGCAACTTGGAAAAGAAGGCGACTCCTATGGTCATCACTCCCAGGTATATCCCGACACTCGCGGCGGCAATCCCGGTAAAGCCAACGTACACCGCAGTGGCCGCCCACGGCGCGGCAACAGGCAGGGTTCCCAGGAGGCCGGAAACAAAAGTACCGACCCCGTACACGTTCAGCCCTCCCAACACGGAGCGGAAATCAATTGCAGAACGACTGCGGTAGGAAGCGCTGTAGATTATCGACAGGTCCCCCACCGCCTTCATGAAGGCGGTCAGATTCACGATCACGAAGACCGGAAGCAGGGCCCAGAAATCCGCTCCGAAGGTCAGGTCCAGTCCCGGCCACGAGAAGTTGGGAACGCTCAGCCAGGGGGTGTCAACTATGTGTCGCCCGTCATAAAAGCCCATCGGCACGGCCACAATCAAGCCGACAGCTACTGTTGCCGGCAAAATCCAAACGCGCCAAACTGGCGTGCCCTGCAGAGATATCAGGATCCCGGCAGCCAGGGCGGCCACTCCCGGCAACATGAATAGAAGAGTAGATTCCCCTTCAGCAGGATTGACTGCCCTGGTGATGATGAAGGGGACGGCCGCAAACGCCACCAACATGACTACTATTCCGCTTACCGTCTGTGTAAATATCCGGCGAAGTGAGGCAAGACGGAGCGTTAAAACGGACTGGACCAGGGTGGAAACCACCACCAAGCTGGCGAGCAAACTGGGCCCGCCCACACTTAGCGCCAAAGCGCAGACCGCCAGGAACGGAACGTTGAAGTTCGTGACAATGAGGCGGCCCGAACCCAAATACCGTAGCCGGAGAGACTGCAGGATCATGCTGGCGCCGGTGACTGCCAACGCGGTGAACATTGCCCACGACAAATAGGCATCCGATTCACCGGACGCTCGCACCACCAGCGCCACCAGCATGACCAGGCCGATGGTGTTTGGGATGAATATCTGTAAAGCTGAGGTTATCGCCAGGAACGGCGGACACGCCTCCCCCGGTTCGTACCGGATCTCTCGACGCGCAGGGGCTTTTCTAAGCATCTAGTCGAATTCCCTGGTCGCCACGGTGCCCGGGGTATTGCCGTTTCCCGCCGTGTTCGGAGCGGAACATTGTGCCATCGCCGGCCCTCTCGCCGCGCGCATGGACTTCAACCTCTTCTCAACTCCATTCTTCGAGTAGCAGCCTCGGCGAAGGGTCTTGCAGCGACGGACATCGCGCCGCAACGCGGGGAGCAGGTCTGCATTCAAGTCCGGCTCCATCGATCCCCAAGATCCCTGATCCTTGAGGAGTGCCTGGAGGGGGCGGTTGGAATCAGGTCTACGGGGAGGCTGCTGCCCAACCCATCCACAGGCCCTGCCGGACTCCTGGACTAATGTATACAAATCAAACGGCTGACCGAAGTAGAGAGACAATGTATCATGATTACCAGAGCAGTGTCTCACCAGCTAATTCCAGCGCGAATCGTGCGTTGATCACTGAAATTCAGACAGCACACCAGGGAGACTAATCCATGTTGCGATTTGGGCCAGCAAGTAAACCGCGGGCGAACTCTACAGAATTCAAGCCCTCGCGACTACGACTACCAGCTCGCGTGACTACATTGTTCTTGCTTCTTATCGCGCTTTCCGTTGCAGCCTTTCTGATTGGCTGCACCGATGACCCTGACCCAACGCCTGTTCCCGCGGCTACCGCGGCCCCGCAACCCACGGCCACCCCCATGCCGGAGCCGACGCCGGAACCCGCGCCCACTTCCACGCCGGAACCCACTGCGACTACAGCCCCGGACCCCACGGCCACTTCAGCCCCCGAACCGACGCCTGAACCCGTTGCGCTGGACGACGACGGTGTAAGCCAGGCTTACGTCATGTCGGCAATCGAGTACTACAAAGAGAACGGACTCGACGCCACCGTCGAGTTCTACAAGTCCCCGGCGGGCCAAGAACACGGGCGTTCGTTGATCCTCGTGGACGAGGCCGAAAACAAGCTGCTCGTATACCGCAACATTCCCGCACTCGAGGGCCAATATGTTGGTCCGGGCTCGCCATATTCTGCTTTCGCCGGGTTGCTGGAAGCCGCCACCGAGGAAGGTCAATGGATCACGACCCGGGGCGTCAATCCCGCCACCAAACAGGAAGAACCGAGACGAGTGCTGGCCGTCCTCCACGACGGCTTGCTGTTCTCTACCAGCCATTCGGTATTGGTGGAAGACGTAGCGGGTTCCGTCAAGGAATACATCGACAAGGCGATTGCAAAGTACGAAAGCGACGGTCTCGACGCCACCATCAACCACTACAACAGCCAGGACAGCCTGGACGGACAGTTTTACCTGTTCCTCATCGGTGAGGATGACATCTACCTTGCCCATCCCATCTTTCCTCACCTGATCGGCAGCGACATCAAGGATGTGGTCGGCTCCGACGGGCAGGAACTGGGTATGGAGATAGCTCAAGCTACGGACGAAGGTGTTTGGGTGGAGTACCTGTGGCCCCATCCCGTTTCCCGGAAGGAACAGCAAAAGGTCACCTGGGCCATCCGCCACGACGGGCTGATATTCGCTTCCGGCTACTACGCCGGCGACCCCGAGTCCGGCCCTCCGGAGTGGCGGGACGCAGACCCGATGGAATACACGATCGAGTTCGTGCACGAAGCCGTGGAGCGCTACGAACGTGATGGCCTGGAATCATTCCTCGACTACTACAACAGCGTCGCCAGCTTCGAGGGCGAGTGGTATCTCTTCGCCACCGACGAAAACGACATATATCACGTCCACCCCCTATTGCCGCAGCTCATTGGAAAGGACATCAAGGACGTGAGGGGTTCTGACGGCTACGAACTCGGCGAGGAGTTGGCGAAGGCAACCGAGGAAGGGGTCTGGGTGGAGTACCTGTGGCCGCACCCGGTTACGCTGAAGGAAGTCCCGAAGGTGTCCTACGCCGTGCGCCGAGACGGGATGCTATTCGCCTCCGGCTACTATGTACGGGTTGATGATCCTGCGGGCCGAACCAACGAATATGTGCAAGAGGCGATCGATTACTACCGGAACAACGGATTGGAAGCAACGGTCGACTTCTACAACAGCGCAGAAAGCGTCGATGGCCAATGGGGCCTGACCCTGGCCGATGAGGATGGCATACTCCTCGCCGCTCCCCTTGCTCAACACCTGGTAGGCACCAACCTGAATGATCTTGTGCTTCCCAGGCGGGCGATCGGAGAGGAGATGGCATCAGCCACGGCGGAGGGAATCTGGATCAACTACATCTTCCCCAATGTCAGGTCCTCGGAGACCCTCTACGCACACACGTGGGCCGTGCGCCATGACGGACTGGTCTTCATGTCGCGCTACTACGACGACCAGCCGGAAGTGTCCAACTAACCGTAGGGAGTGATGGACTAAGAGTTGCGTTTCGCTGCGGGGGTGGAGCGATCTCGCCAGACACCCCCGCTCGTCACGCGGCCGCATCACCCGGCCGCCGTCTTCAGTAACTAGCCACCGCTGCGCCTTCAAGATCAACCGCCCATTCATCAACGACCCGGGCGTCAGTGTCGATCAACAGGTGGAACGGCAGAGTCACAGCGTATGGCTGTTCCCCGATGATTGGGAGGTCGATCTCTATCTCCAGGGCGGCCGCCGCAGTTACGCGATAGAGGGCCTCCCTGTCCTGAGCGGGTGTCGAGTAGCTCCAACCAACCTTCTCCCTCATCTGGTCCGCGACTAGCCCGGCCAGTAGCGATTCAGCGCCCGGCAGTTTGCCCAAAGTGTCTCCGAGGGTTGGTGACAATAAGAGCAACTTGACCACCAACTCAGACACGACTTCGGTACTGTCCTCCACCCATTCCGTCGCTACTTCGGCCGAGATTTCCTCCCTGTCCGGTCCGCCCCCGCAGGCCACCAGGGCGACTGCGAAGAATAGCACTGTCAGGACCGCCAGTCCCCTCATTCCCATGTCCTCATACCCAGATCACGCATCGCGCAACGGAAAGGCGTTCACAGCCCTTCCTCTTCCGGTTGACCTACCGGCTCGTCTCTGGACGACGCCAGTCCCCATCCCAGCAGGCACATGTAGACAAGTCCGCCAACGGACATCAGTGCAAAGACGGGCGCGAACGCCAACTCCAGCCTGTCTGAGTGCCACGCGGCGATGAACACCACCAGCGACGCCAGGGCCAGCACCGCCACGATGCTGTTCAACACAGGCGGCAGTCGCACGGGTTCGGGCCGGAATACGAGGCCCAGCGCCAAGACGGCTGTCCCCGCGAAGCCAGCCACGCTGGACGAGAAGTGCAGCCCGAACACCAGTCGCTGCATCTCCAGCGCCGACTGTAGCCACTCCTCCGACCGGATCCCGTCGGCCTCCAGCGACGCCTCGCCCATGCCGGTGATCATATAGTCGAGGCCGCGCATCACCATCTGCAACACCAGGGCGATCGCCATCGCCATGAGTCCCAGCCGCGGTACCGGGGCTGCATGTCGCCGCAGTGTCAGGATACCGTGCAGCATGAGCAGGGCGCCGAAGATGATCACGACAGGCACGGTGTAGGCGAACCCCGGGTTGCGCGCCATCGCCAGCGTGAGGTCGTTGAGGCTGTTGCTGGGCACGTTGTCCACGACGCCGCGCCCCGGCGAAAGCACGTAGCCCACCGCCACCGCCAAGGTCCCAAGCAACAGCGACCATCCGCCAAGTCGCTTTTCCGTCCAAATCATGCTCTGTTCCTCGTACGTGACCACACCGACCGTGTGAACGTCCATGCAGGCAGAAACCACCCGTCAATCACGATGGCGTCAAAAACGCCTCGCACCGCCGTATCCCTTCGACGTTGGCCGGCCATTTCACCATGCGGACCGCCTCTCCCGGAGCATGCCATCCAAAGGCTTCGTGCTCCCGCGACAGCGTTGGGTCGCGACCGTCGACCTCGGCCACGAATACATGCTCGATGATCTCAACCGGACCGGGTCGGAACGACTTCCGCCATTCGCCTTTAACGGGAAAACTGTACTTGAAGTCTATGGAACAGATCTTTGCCGGCCTGAACCCCGTCTCTTCCAGCACCTCCCGCGCGGCAGCCTGAAGCAAAATCTCTCCTTCTTCGAGCGCACCGGTTACGCCTTGCCAGAATGGTCCCTCTTTCACGACCCGATGCAAGAGCAGGTACTCGCGACCGTGTTTACCCTGCCTGAACAGGAAGACGCAGACCTGGATAGGAATCCGGTATTTAGCCATGCGCCACCGCCGCGGTCCCCACCGGCAGGGACCGTCCGCGAATTTGTTTCTCCGTCAAACTGATGATGTACCCCTTGTACGTGGCCGCCCCGAGCCTGGACCAGCGCATCAGGAATTAATAAGGCCCTCCTGAGGCATGGTCCAGGGCAACCTGTAAAACGGCGCAAACTGCGGTGCGCGCGGTATGGGCATCTCTCCGAAGGGCACGTCGATAATCACCGGACTCTGTTGCTCCAACGCGAGGGGAATCAACGTCTCCAACTCCATCGGGTCGGTTGCCCTCATGCCGACAGCACCGAACGACTCTGCGAACTTGACGAAATCGGGATTGTGCAGGTCGGTCCCATAGGCCCCGCCAAACGCGTCGTCGAGGTCGCGGGCAACGTTGCCGTAGGAGTCGTTTCTGAAGACCACGGTCACGACATTGATGCCGTATTGCAGCGCGGTGGATAGCTCGGACGAGTTGAACATGAACCCTCCGTCTCCGGCCATGCAGATCACGGGGCGTTCGGGCTTGGCCACCTTGGCTCCCAGCGCGGTCGGGAATGCGTATCCAAGGTTGAACGAGTAGCCGGAGTCGATGTACGTCTTCGGGTGGTTGACCTGGTAGTGGGTACGGGCGTAGTAACCGAACTGCGTAACGTCCCAAACAATGAATGCATCTTCCGGAATGCCCCTTTGCATAGCCTCCAGGACCGCAAACTGCGGTTCTTTCAGCCGGATGTCGTAGTAGGCAATCAGTTTGCGGGCCGCGCTGACCGCTTCCTCGGGCGATGCACGCTTTCCTGCCCCGGCCTCAATGAGATACGGAAGCAACGCCTCGATTGTCGCCCTGGCGTCGCCGTGCAGGGGAATCGTATTCGCCTGGTGCCTTGTGAGTTCCGCGTCGTCTATGTTGATGTTCACCAGGGTGGACGCCTCGCCCGCCGGATTGCCGAGCGAGAAACGAGCGCCGATTCCTATCACCACGTCGGCCGATTGCATCACCTCGTAAAGCTGGTTCATCTCCTGTCGTTCGCCCCTGGGACTGAAGCAGGAGCCGTAGGACAGCGGATGGCTGTCCGGGATTGTCCCCTTGCCGCCGCTGGAGGTTACGACGGGTATGTTCGTTGCCTCGACCAGATTGACCAGCGCTTCTTCGGCATCGGAGCGCGCCACCCCGCCTCCGGCGTATATCAGGGGCAGGTTGGACCTCGAGATTACCTCGGCGGCCTCCCGAAGATCTTCGGGGTTGGGCACGATCCTCGAGATGCGAGCAGGGTTCCGCAGCCTGACTTCCTCCCGCTCTACCCCGGCTTCGGGCGGCATCTCGAGCAGGACCGGACGGGGTCTACCCGTGCGCATCTGCCGGAACGCCTCGAACACGGCATTCGGGACTTCGCCAGGCCTGGATGCCTGTTGCCGCCACTTCGTAACGGACCGCACCGTGCCGGGCTGGTCTGCTATTTCATGCACGGCGCCGATGTTCTTGCCGATAGCTCCGCGTGGGATCTGGCCCGCGATGAGGAGCACGGGCGAGGAGCGGGAGTACGCATTCGTCAGGCCGGAAGCCGCGTTGTAGAGACCTGCTCCCGGGACCACCAGCGCCACCCCAGGTTCACCTGATGCCCGTGCATAGCCGTCGGCCATGTACGTCGTCGCCTGTTCGTGCCGGGTCGAGATCATGCGAATGCCAGGCTCGTCCCGCAGCGCGGCGACAATGCCGTAAACCTGAATGCCAGGGATTCCGAATACGACCTCGACACCTTCCTTTACGAGCGACTTGGCAAGCGCTTCCCCTCCGCTCATTCTTGCCATGAGTAGCCTTCCTCCGATTGGATGAGTTCACCGGCCTGGATTCTGCGGCCGGAACCTGGTCATGCGCTGCTACGCATCGTAGTTCCCGTGACGGCGCTCACCGCCCGAGCGTCTTCAACGTCCCGCGCGCCTTGTCCACCACCCACACCGTGTCCACGCCCGCCGTGACGAACAGGCAGCCCTCGTCGATCCACCGCTGGGCGTCCTCTGCCGATGCCGTGGAGATGCCCGGTATCTTCCCGGCGCGGCGGGTGGCGGCAATGATGGAACGGATCGTGTTCGTATGTACCTCCCTGCCCTCCGCGGTGTCCAAATCGAGGCGCATGTACCGGCCCAGGTCGCCCGGGCCGATCCAGCACCCGTCTATGCCCTCGACCGACATGATCTCCTCAGCGTTCCTCGCCCCTTCGTCCGTCTCGATCTGCACGGCCAGGAAAATCTGGTCGTTGGCCCAGTCGTCGTAGTCGTCTCCAAGGAAGCCCACGCCGAACGGTCCGATGGACCGGCCGCCGAGCGGTGGATAGCGGGTGGCGAACACGGCGGCCTTGGCATCCTCAACGTTGTTGACCATCGGCACCACTATTCCCATGCACCCCATGTCCAGCAGCCGGCCGATGAGCGCGAAGTCGTTCCTCCGCACCCTGGCCATCGGTACGGCCGTACCCAGTGCGATGGCCCGGAAGGCATGCATAGAGCTCACGTCCGCCCACACGCCGTGCTGGTTGTCTACCTGGACGAAATCGAAGCCAAGGGGAGAGATGAGTTCGGCCGACAGCGTCGAGCCCAGGCCCACCTCGGCTCCGATGGCGGGCTTCCCCTCCAGCATCCGCTGCTTTGCTCTGTTGACTGCCATTGGAAACTCCTTGTTGACCGTGTAAGGCCCCCGCTCGCGTGGGAGAGGGTTCGGGTGAGGGTCACGCCTGCGGACTTCTAACCCGGGACACTACCGGAACGTGAGCGCTTCGGCGGGGTTGGTGACCAGGATGTCGTTTACGCCATCGGGTGAGAAGCCGCGAGTCAGCATCCTGGGGGCTATGTGGTCCAGTATGTACGTGTAGCCGTGGCCGCCGTACTTTTCCAGCCGGTGCTTCTTACAGATGTCGTGCGCCACGGTGACCTTCCGGGCGTAGCCCTCCGACGAAATCCAGGCGATGCGCTCGAGGCGCTGATCGTCGCTCGGCATATCGATGTCCGGGTTCGGGTAATAGTATGAACCGCACCAGCCGAACAGGTCCCACTCCATGTAACACCCCGCCTCTGCGATCTGCTTGAGCGTTTCGCGTTCGAAGACCGTCCTGTCCAGGTGGCCCATGATCGTGTGCGACAGGTCGGCCCCGGCCCGGTCCAGGACGTCGATGATTTCCAGCGGCGCCCTTTCGTTCCGGCCGGGATGTATGAGCAGCGGCGCCCCCGTCATGCGCTGCGCCCGCGCCGACGCCCTCAGCACCTTCCGTTCGTTGTCCGTCATGGGCCAGTCGTGGCCGACCTCGCCTATGATGCCGGACTTGATATCAGTCCCGTCGGCCCCTTCGGTTATGTCCCGCGCTATGAGTTCGACGATGTCGTCCTCTGACAGATCGTCCATCCCCGGCGGGTGATGCGTGTTTACGTAGAACGAAGCGCCCATCACGATGTTCACGCCCGTGGCGTGCGACACCCTGGCGAGGCCAACCGGATCGCGGCCGATACCGATGCTTGTCACTTCGACCAGCGTGCCCCCGCCGAACTGCTTGTACAGCCCGACCTCCTCGATGGCCGTGTCCACGTCAGCAAGCCGCCCGTTATCCCGGTTCGCCTTGGACCGGTACCGAATTCTGCCGAGCGTCTCCGGTGAAACCGGCTTCTCGAAGAAGGCCCGGTCGGTCGCGTTCGCGGGCGGCGGCGTGGCCCATGAGCCGTCGAACAGGATGTGCTCGTGCGTAAGCGTCCTGCCGAGTGCACCAGGCTCAACCGGCCCAAGCACGGTCTGGACCTTCCCGGTCAGTTCATTGCTGGTCATAGTTGCCCCCAAAATTCTCTGCCAACCCGTTGTGCCGAACCCCATTCGTCGTGCCGGACTCCGATCCGGTACCCACGGGGCGTTGGCAGCGGTGGGTGTGCGCAATGCCCATCCACCCAACCGACAGGCGGCGCCCCATTTTCATAACCTCATGCGGTCCAAGCAAGGCCATTGTCATTCTTGAGCGCCCATTTGTCATTCCCGGCGCCCAACACGTCACCCACGAGCTCGCTACCTGTGACCTCCGTGCGCGCTACTTGTCATCCTGAACGCCCACCATGTCATCCCGAGCCCTTTCACTGTCATCCCTGTAGATGTTAGGTAATTCGCTGACAGATTGGCATTTATGGATCATGCTGATCGGGAGGCGAAGATGCGTAGCAACAGTAACGACCGCACGCTTGAGCGGAACTACATCCAGAAGTACCGGTTCCTGATCCGGGAGTACGAGCTGGTCAAGGCCAAGCGCCATCACCAGTTCCGGTTCCTGCAGGACTTTTACGCCTACCACGGCACCAACCGTCAGACCTTCGCCAAGTACTACAACCGCTACCGCCACTCGGGAGCGGACGACGCCCTTCTGCCCCGTAAACGGGGACCCAGGTGGAAGAGCCGCCGCACCATCCCCTTCATCGAGGAGAAGGTGATCGAGTTGCGGCGGAGGGGCATCAACCGCTACGAGATATATGCCATACTCAAGCCCGTCCTGAAGTCTCACACTCCAGCGCCCTCGACCATCTACGCCATCACCAAACGCCATGGCCTGAACCGGTTGACCAAGCCCATGCGACAGTCCAAGCGTCAGATCATCAAGACCAGGGCTGGTGAGTTGGGCCACCTCGACTCCCACTACCTGAGCAAGGACCTGATCGTGGGCGCCAAAAGACGCTACTTCCTGGTGTCGGTGCTCGACTCCTGCACGCGTCTCGCCTGGGCGGAGGTGGTGGACGATCTCAAGAGCCTGAGCGTGATGTTTGCTGCGCTCAAGAGCATCAACCTGCTGAACGCCGAGTATGGGATCCGCTTCGAGGAGATTCTTACCGACAACGGTCCGGAAGTCGCAGCGCCCACCAATAAGGAGCAACATCCAACGGAGCGGATGTTCTTGGAACTGGGCATCAAGCACCGCTACACCAGGCCCTACCGGCCACAGACCAACGGGAAGATCGAACGCTTCTGGCGGACGCTGAACGAGGACCTGCTGGAAGAGACGACTTTCGAATCGGTGGAGGAGTTGAAGGATGAGCTGGTGGAGTACCTCCTCTACTACAACACGGAGAGACCGCACCAGGGCCTAAACGGCAAGAGTCCACTCCAAGCCTTGAAACTTCTGTCAACGAATTAGTTGACATTTACAATCCCGAGCGAAGCCGAGGGATCTGAGACGGTCGCCTGCAGCAACGGCATTGTTCAAAAACGCCCCGGCTAGCCATCGTCTTGCCGGACTCCGTTCCGGTATGTCGCGGAAGGGAGGGGTTCGCCTGCCGGTTGGGTGTGGTTGGTGGAAGGGGGGCGCCCCGCTCGTCCCGTTCTCCACCGTGGGTACCGGATCAAGTCCGGCAAATCGAGGAAGGGCGTGGGTAGCGGGTGTTCCCGGTATGTCGAAGTAGTATGGGTGCGTCGCCTGGCGGTTGGGCGTGGTTGGTGGAAGGGGGGCGCCCCGCTCGTCCCCTAGATCCCCGATCGGAGTCGGGGAAGACGAAAAAAAAGGTGGGTGCCGTGTGTCTCAGGTATGTCGAGGAAGGGCGTGGTTGATTGGCCCTCACTGTGCAACCGGGCACCTGGGTAACACCTAAACCGGGCACTTGGGTAACAGTTTGGCAGTAGTATGCAACACCTGACCGGTGTGGTCGTCCAACAGTCCGATGCTCAGCGGTCCATAGATGACCGTCCAGTACCTGGTGTCCTGTTGCACCAGCCCGACCGGCTCACCCTTGAGCGCCTCGCTCAGGTATACCAGCCCTCCGTTCCACTTGATTTGGCCGTTCGTCCTCACCCTGCGGACTGTGACTCCGCTTCCGTACTCCGGCGACTCTGCCCTCCTCGGATACTCCCGGTGGGATGGCCCGTACACACGAGATGGGGGCTGCTGACCGAGCGCCTCGTGCGGGCGATGCTCGTTGTAGCCGTCCCTGAAGGCGTCGAAAGCCCGCTGCTGACTACGCTGACTGGCCCTGGGCGGGCGAGCCGTCTCTTCCTTGAGCGTCCTGTGAAGCCGCTCAAGTCTGCCGTTCTGCTCCGGGTGGCCCGGCTCGATGCGCTCCGGGACGATCCCCAGCTTGATCCACCAGATCGACAGTTTGGTCAGCCCTCCCAGTCCCACACTGGCGAAGGGTGGGCCGTTGTCCGTGCGGATGGCCCGGGGAAGGCCGTACTCCCTGAACACCCTGTCGATCACCCGGCGCACCTGCGGTGTCCTCGGCCGGGCCAGACCGTCGCATGCCAGCAGGTAGCGAGAGGCCGCATCCTGGACGGTCAGCGGGTCGACCCGCTGACCGTCCGTTGTGCGGAACCAGCCCTTGAAGTCTATGCACCACACGTCATTGGCATCGGCCGCTTCGGTGAACGGCTCGCTCCAGGGCGACGCCCGCCTGCGGCGCCGCCGCCGCTTGACCAGGCCGGCCCGGTCGAGGATCGCTCCTGCGGTACTAGGAGCCGGCCAAGCCGCCTCGGGGGCCTCAGCTCGCAGCCACGCCACCAGCTTCTTGGGACCCCACGTCGGCCGCGCTCGCTTGGCCTCGATCAACTCCCTGGCCACTTCCGGGCTCGTCGCGTTCGGATGCGAATGGGGCGCGCTGTTGCGGTCGCCCAAGCCGTCGAAACCGTACTCCCTGAACCGGTTAATGCGCTTGTACCCTGTCTTTCGGCTGATCCCGAACTGGCGGCACAGCTCGGAAACCGACTCCTCCCCCATCGACCACCTCTCTATGAACACTCTCTGCTCACAGGCCGCACTAGACTCCTTCCATGGCATCACATGACTCCTCATAAGAACTGCTCCTACACAGGAATATGTGTTACCCAGGTGCCCGGTCTACCTGTTACCAATGTACCCGGTCTGTACCCACCCCAACCCTCTCCCACGGGAGAGGGAGAAGAAGTGGAGACGCGTTGTTCCCGCGCCCCACACCAGGGCGGGTGTGATACCCGCCCTACGGGGGATGGTCAAATGCCGGTGCGGGAATGGTGTCGGAGGCTGGACCGCGCCCGAGCCGGGCGTGCGGCCACACGAGCCTGACTCGCAGTCGACCAACCCCTACCCGGAGCCGCCGTCTTCGGCGAACTCCTGCCGTCCCTTGTACATGCCGTACCCGATGATGAACAGGGCGATCGACGCGATGTAGAGGAATACGCTGTTAATCCCGAACAGGGTCCGGACGCCCAATTCCGGGCCGTTCATTGCGGTCAGGAAAATGACCAGCCCGGCGAGTCCCGATGCCGCCATGACATAACACGCGCCCTTGTAGATGTTCATCGAGGCAAACCGCATCGACAGCCCGTAGCCGAGCGCCATCGTAGCCAGTGGGTACAGGACTATGAAAGTCAAAATGACTCCCGCCATTTCGATGTGCATGTTCAAGGCTGCGGCCTGGAATACTTCCGGTGCCACGGACTCGTCCGGCAGGGTGGCCCTTTGCATCAGGTGGATCTCGAAGTGCCGCATGCCCGCGCCGATTATGAGGATGCCCCATTCGATGACGGAGACTATGATGCCGAACTGCAGCAGCCTGCCACCCAGCCCGGCCTGCCGGCCCCCCAATGCATATAGCCCCAGCGCGCCGAATGACAAGGCCAACAACCCAAGGATATTTATGAACGTCATCCAGTGCGACAGGATCGCTGAATCGCCAAGGGCGTCCCGCGCTGCCTCGAAGTCCGTCTGGTCGACGGGGTTTACGATCGCGGTGCCCGGCGTGAGTGCGGATGCCACTATTACCAGGACCACTCCGACCATGAAGGCCATACCCGCGTATCTGATAGCCATTAGTGCTTCCTCCCTAACTTCGATTGACGCCGCCATAAGGGAATCTCGCTGGCGACCATGCCTATTGCGCGCGGCATCGTAGCACCGACGCGTTAAGGAGAACACGCAAAGATGTTGTTCCCCTGAAATTACCCCGCCGGAGAGGCCCCGCACTTACTCGCCGCGCCGGACTGCGGTCCGGTGCCCACGGGTCGCGGGCGGGTGTGGGTGCGCCTGGAATGAGCAACTCCCTACCGGCAAGCACATCCCCTCTACCGTCTTGCCGGACTTGATCCGGTACCCACGGTGGGCGCGGGCGGGGTTCCCCTCCAGCTGCAGTGCGGCTGAACGTTAGTACCGACCCCCTGTGCCCCACCATGGATACCGGCTTTCGCCGGCAAGTCGAAAAAGGTGGCAAGGGAATCCCAGTACCTAAGGGGCGCGGGCGGGGAACGGGCCGGACTTGGCCAATGTGCGCAACACCCGTTCCCAAGCACACGCTCCCCCGGGTCTACCCGGAGCCGCCGTCCGCGGCGAACTCCTTCCGTCCCTTGTACATCCCGTAGCCGATTATGAACAGCCCAATCGACTGGATGTAGAGGACCACGCTGTTTATCCAGAGCAGCGTCTGGATGCCGATGTCCGGGGCGTTCATGGCTGCCAGGTATATCGCCAGCCCGATAACTCCACCCACCGCCAGGACGAGGCTGGTCAACTTGTAGACGTCCATCGAGCCGAACCGCTGGGACAGCCCGATGCCCAGCATGATGGTCGCCAGCGGGAACAGCGCAATGAACGTCAACGTGACCGCCGTCATGTCGGTGTGAACGGCCAGGGCTGCGGACTGGAAGTCCGCCGCCGTCAGGGTCCCGTCGGCGGGCAGGTCACTGCGTTGCATCAGGTGGATGACGAAATGTCTCATCCCCGATGCGATGATGAGAACGCTCCATTCAATCAACGAGACGATGATCCCGAACTGCAGCAGCCTGCCGCCCAGCCCTCCCTGCCGGCTTGCCGCGGGAAAGAGGGCCAACAGGCCAAACGACAGGAGCAACAGCGAGGCGATGGTGATGAAGGTCATCCAATGCGCCAGGCCGGCATTGTCGCCCAGGGCGTCCCGCGCGGCGACGAAGTCGGTCTGGTCCACGGGGCTTATGAACGCATTGCCCGGCAGGAACAGCGAAGCCAGGATGACCAGCACCACGCCTGCCATCAGGGCAAGACCCGAATGTTTTAGTGCCATTGATACTTCCTCTCATTAACACTGTGCGCGCGGCCGTAGGTTAAACCAATAGGGAACGAACGCGAGGAATCGCGGGGGTAGGGTAGCACCGGCGCGAAAAGGTTAACAAGGGGGGGTGTTAAGCGGGGACGGATTAAGTGTCGGCCACGGTGGCCGACGTTTACCGGATCGACGGCGTGCACCGGTGTTACCCCCGTTGGTGAAGTCATCACCATCGTACCTGCCTGATGGAGAAGAAGGATATGATTGGACAATTGAGCCCCAAACTGGGGAGCCGATTCGACGACAGATTCCGATTACACACCACGTGGGTACCGTTCAGAATGACGGCTTCCTGGCGCATGCTTCCCGCACCTTTTTAAGCAACACCTCTTCCGCTAAAGCTGCCCGAAAAAAGATTAGCGGGACTTTTCCCGCTTTCGCATGTTCACCCGGCGGTTCCCCTGTTACCGCTTAGCACCTCGTAACCTCGCTGATTCGTTATGTGCGTTGATATCCGTCGAACCAATTCAGTCTTTCGCTCCTTCTTCCTGGTCCGTAAACCAAGTGCATCCGCCAATTCCGTCAATACTGTTATCGGTTCGCCCGATTTCAAAATGAAATTAGCCACATCAGAACTTTCAATACTATCCAGTTGTGTCCTCAATGTTTCTGCGCGGGTTTCGACATCGTCCTTGATACCCGAACGGGCCGTTCTGTGCCTCTGGACACTTTTTAGGCCCATCAGCCGTCTCAATGGAGCATTGGTAGCCGCTCGTTCAGCCAAAATATCTAGGTGAGACAAGCCATGTGACAATTGCCGGCTAGATTCAATCGTCGGAAACGCTTCAATCAATCGTTGAAGTTCATCAAGAAAATCACGAGTGTCAGTCAATGTACGAATCAATTCTCGTTTTTCGTCTTCCGACGGCAGCGAAGCTAATAGAGTTCGGAGGCCTCTAAACAGAGAATCAGTCGGATATTGAACGTTCCTTTTCATTATTCGTTTCCTGACATCATGGTAAGAGGGTCATTAATTCTCGGGTTATTTCTGGGTACTCGTTGTTGCTAGCTACCCGGCGCGCATTAACAGAGTCATGTTCCCAGACTGGTACTCGGTTCTCAGCTGCTTCGCTGTAACCAATTAACTCTGTTGTATGTCTTTTGACGACTTTGGCCTGCGCGTATGGACGGGTCTTTATCGTGTTCATTGTATCAGTGTGAGTCGTAGTGATCCTACTGCCACCAAGTCTAACTTTCACAAAAACAATTGCACCTAGTTCGGCGACAGAGGATGATTTTTGTACACCTGCAAGCACCGAAGCATTTGATACGGTTTCGCCTATCCGTTGCACTTTATTGGTGAGAATATTCAAGCCGATGGTGGAAAGATGATCTGGAACAGCAGTAACAACATAATAGTCGCTAGCATACAATGCATTCTGTGTCATCAAATACAGGTTGGGCGGGCAGTCAATTACAACCCATTCATATCGTCCTTGTGTATCTTCCACTACCGCCTTTAGAAATGACAGCTCTCTCAGATACTGCTGAGCATTCTGTTGGAGGGCGCTCATGGTTGGAAATGTCCCGATCACAGTCCCACCTCCAACATCCTCACCGAGTAGATCAATATCGCATGGAATCAGATCAAGTCCTGCGATGGGGTGCCGACCGACTACGACCGCATTATTCCAAGTGTATCGGCTGACATCAAGCGGTTGGTGATTCACGTATCGTGCGTATAGGTTCTTTATTGTGCCAATCCGACCTTTTCGACGTTCCCACTGTTCAATTTGGGCACACAGAAACGTCAAATTTGTTTGGGGGTCGATGTCGATCATTAGAACTCTTTGGTCGTAGTGTTGGGCCAACGAGCACGCCACATGATACGCGGTCGTGGTCTTGCCCACTCCGCCCTTGTAGTTTATGAAGCAAACGACCTTCGTCATTCGGGCCCCGTCACAGTAACTGGGCGTCATTCCAGTAAAGTCGCACGAGGTTGACTTACCTACAGTCTTTATAACACTCGAAATGGCCGGGTGACAAGGACTGTGAATCGGGATGACCTACTGGCTGGGGGAATCCACCGATGAACCACCACACATCTATCCAAACCGACCTCAACGCGCTCCTCAGCGACTTCGAAGAACTCCCAACAACCCCTCCGTCTGCGCCAACCCAGCGCCCCATTTACCTCGCGGATATACAATCCCACTCCCACCACAAAACCCCAGGAGCAGCACACCGTGGGCAAGCTACCGTACACCGCCGACGAAATCGCAGAACGATTGGGCACCACCACCGGGGTCTTTTTCGGTGATGAGGAAACGCCCCTGGGCGCACGCCAGATCGCGGCCATTCGGGACGCCGGGATCACCAGGATCGAGGTGTGCGGGATCCGCTCGCCCGGGCATTTCGACTACGGCAACAGCCAACAGGCCGCCGACGTCGCCCGGGAGTGCCGCGAGCAGGGCGTCGAAATAGTCTCGTTTCACGGGCCGACCGTCGAGTATGCCGCCAGCGACAAGGAGGAGCGCGCAGCAGCGGTCAAGGAGGTAGCAGCCGCGGCGCGTGTCGCCGAGGACATGGGCGCATCGGTGATGGTCTGCCACTTCGGCATTTCCGAGGAGTCGAAGAAGACAATCGTAGGCGTGCTCGAGGAGACCGAGGGCTCCACAATCAGGTTCGCCAACGAGAATGGCGTGGACCTGCGAGACTACGTGGCCGTCGTGGACGAGGTCGGCTCCGACCGGTTCGGCATGGTTGTCGACGTCGGCCACACCAAAGACGACGACGGCGTCAATCCGTTCATCAAAGCCGACCGGGCCCGCGAGACCCTTGCGCAGTGCGGCCCGCGGCTCATCCACCTGCACCTGCACGACTTCGTGGACAGGGACCACATAGCGCCCATGGACGGCAACCTGGAGTGGGCCGAGGTGTTCGGCGCCCTGAAGGACATCGACTACCAGGGCGAATTCATGTTCGAGGCGATGCTCACGACGGAGGGCGGCCTGGACCAGCCCGACTACGTGCTCGCCAAAACCGCCGCATTCCCCCAGGCCTTCGCCGCCAGGTATGGCTAGGGGGCTTCGAGGCTCAGGAGAACAGGGGCGTGAAGAACGAAACTCAACGCGAGCGCTCGCGGGTATGTTCAGTTGGGGGAGCGAATCCCGGCAGCGATATCACGCTGGCCACTCACACAAATTCACGTTCTTGCCTAGGGATCGGATGCAGTCAACCGTTCCAACTGATGTGTCCTCGGTCTCAAGTTGTCCCCGAAGGCAATCCGCTTGGAAATCCTGCCTTCAGCTACTCTCATGCCCATCACCACCGGGACACCGACGCCGGTAGGAGCCAACAGCGCGCCTATGGCGTTGTATACCCCTACTCTCCTCATTCGCTTCGCCCCCCTTTTGAAGGATTCCCGCAGCGTCGAACGTCCCGTTAAGACACTCCTGCCCTCAATGACACCTGTAGCAACCATCGACGCAAATGGGATTGAGTCGAGAGCTATTTCGGCGGACGCATCCGAAAGGTCTTCGATCGCGCCTTCACCCATCTCACCGATCTGGGCTCGAGTTATGTTGTCCAATTCGCTGTTGGGGATGTCGGTGCCCACGACTTCGTCCGCGTGGTCGTCTACTTCTGACGGAACGACCACCCGTATGCCTGGGTATTCCACCAAGGCCTCTTTGACATACCCCATCGATTCAGTAGCTTTGAGTTGAAGGAGTTCGTCTGTAGACCCATCCTCGTTCTCGATGCGCAAATCCCATCCAGACTGAGTCGGCGATTCGGCTAGGCGGGCAGTCTGGCCGGGCCCCAATTGCAACTCTCCTACGCGCTCCCCGTCATTCAGCCTGTCCCGTACAAGGACCTCAAAGTACTTGCCCTTGACGCCGTCCGACATACCACCAAGCCGTTCCTCAGATGCGCCAACAAGGGTTTTGACGTCGACATTCGGATACTGAAGTTTGAATGCCTCCAAAAATAGCGGATTCCCCTCGGGCTCACGCCCCAAATTGATGACGTCATCGAGGGAAACTTCGCCCGCTATCGCGGCTACTTCAAAAACCTCCCGTTCATCCCGGCTGCGGTACTTCTGAGCTAGTTCATAAAGCGCGACTCTCTCCTGAGGCGAGTACGACCTCGAGAGGACACGGAGTTCTTCGTATCCCATCAGGATACGCTCATCACCACGGCCACAATGCTTAGCACCAGAGCTAGCGCGGCTGCCCCGGCAATCCACGGAGTCGGACTTGTTCGGCGACCGATCTGCTCCAGCCGTTCGATTCGTTCAGTCTGGCGCATCTGACTTGCCCGCATGTCATCGACCACACGTTGCACGCGAACAACCTCGCCCCGTAACTCAGACACGTCTTGATGTACGCCGACGACAGCCCTTGTCGTCGCGTCCGTGAACTCGTCGAATCGGCGGATATCCGCCCCTGTCAAGACATCGACAGACCGTGACACCTTTTGTTTAGCTGAACCAATCCCGCCGAGGACCCTGCCGAATAGGCTCGGGCGGCCCCCTTCGCTTTCAGTCAACTCTTCATCGTCGTCGTCTGCATGACCGGCTCGGATTGTGTGCAATTGATCGGATATTTCGACCAGTTCTTCAACGGTCTGGTCATCCCCGAATCGGAAACGGTTTTCTTCCCCCGTTTCGGTTTCGATGACTAATGTCCGGCCATCTCTCGTCATCAAGGAGATGTCATCGTGGCCGACGCTCAATACGAGCACACCAACGCCGTCTTCCTCGCCGGTTACAAGGACTCGTTGGTCAGTGATGACTATTACCTTTGATTCAAAGTCAAAGCCAGCAGCGGCCACCAGAATTTCGTCGTCTCCTAGTACGCTGTCTAAGTACGTCACTGCCTCTTCACTTAGGTCCTCTTCGCCAACGAAGATAACCTCGATTCCTCCATTTTCCTCGGCCGCCATTCGTATTCCCTCTGGTGCACCCCCATGAGTTGGGGCGCGGTACTCCATCACGCGTGCCTTCCAAGCCTTAACTGTCGGCAGCTTACCAAACCGGCCGTCCGTTACTTTCAATTCGCGCCTTCAGTTTGGCGCCCACTGCCACACAACCCCGGCCTCCAAGCCGAATACACTTAAAGTACTCCTGTGCGCCAAACTCACGACGAACCCATGACCAACCCAACCACCACCCAGTCCCGCCTCGACGCCCTCCTCCGCGACTTCGAGGAACTGCGAGACCGCCTCGTCGGGTACCCGTGTAACCAGGACTTCGACTACTCGGCCCTGTTGCCCTTCTTCAGCTTTGCGCCCAACAACGTCGGGGACCCGTTCCACGAGAGCAACTTCCAGAGCAACACCCACGAGATGGAGCGGGAGGTCATCGGCATCTTCGCCGACCTCATGCGCCTGCCGCGGGACGAGGCGTGGGGCTACGTCACGTCGGGTGGCACCGAGGGCAACATGTACGGGCTCTACATCGGGCGCGAGATGTTCCCCGACGGCGTCTTCTACTTCTCGCAGGACACCCACTACAGCGTGGTCAAGATCCTGCGCGTCCTGAAGGCGCGCAACATCATGATCAAGAGCCTCGACAACGGTGAGTTGGACTACGACGACCTGCGCGAGACCATCCGCATCAACCGCGACGTTCCCGCCATAGTTATCGCCAACATCGGGACCACCATGAAGGGCGCGGTCGACGACATCAGCAAAGTGCGGGCGATCCTCGACGACCTGGCTGTCACCGACTACTACATCCACGCCGACGCGGCCCTGAGCGGCATGATCCTGCCCTTCGTTGACGAGCCGCAGCCCTACGGGTTCGACGCAGGCTTCAACAGCGTCGCCATTAGCGGGCACAAGATGATCGGGGCGCCAATGCCGTGCGGCGTCGCTTTGACCAGGTCGGAGTACGTCTCCCGCATCGCCAGGTCCATTGAGTACGTGGGTGTGCTCGACACCACGTTGACGGGGTCGCGCAACGCGCTGACGCCGCTGATGATTTGGTACGCTTTCCGCCAGCATGGGCTGGACGGCTTTCGCGAGATTGTCGCCGGGTGTCTGGATGTCGCGGAGTACGCAGTCGCACGTTTCAACGACAGCGGGATCCCGGCGTGGCGGAACACGAACTCGGTCACGGTGGTCTTCCCGAAGCCGGCAGATGAAATCGTGCGCAAGTGGCAGTTGGCCCCCTACGAGGGCATTGCACACCTCATAACCATGCCGCACGTGACGAGAGAAACAATTGACGCGGTGGTCGACGACTGCCTGAGGTATCAGCCGAAATAGAGGAAAGCAGAATGAACAGAATCATCGTAGTTGCGAAGAACGAGGTGGGAGTGCTCGCCGACATCAGCGGTGCGCTGGCGGATGCAGGGATCAACATCGAGACGATCAGCGCCGAGGCGCTCGAGGCGCAGGGCATCATTACGCTGACAACCGACGCTCACGACGACGCCCTGCGCGTTCTGACCGGCGCCGGCTTCAAGACGGTATCCGACGATTCCCTGATCCTCAGGCTCCCCGACGAGCCGGGCGCATTGGCGAAGGTGGCCGGGCGTTTCAAGGACGCCGGCGTGAACATACACAGCCTGCACATCGTCGAGCGACAGGGCGACCACACCATCGTCGCCCTCGCCGCCGAAGACCGCGCCCAGGCCGAAGCCCTGGTGGATAAGGACACGCTGGTTTAGGGGCATCTGGCCAGCGGCGGCTTGCTGGCATTACCTCGTCGTCCCCGACTCTTGTCGGGGATTCACGGGGCGCGGGGGCAATGGTGGGCATAAGGAACACGTAGCGGCAGGCCATCTCACCCCGAAGGAGTTACAAACATGCAGAAAGCGTTGCACATACGGACGAAGGTACTGCCGGGGGGCAAGGTGGAATTCGCCAGTCCAGAGCTGGAGGCAGGAGAGTCGGTCGACGTGGTCGTGACGCGCTCCTCGTCCACTGAGCGGCGATCCGTAGTCGACATCTTGAACGAAGCGCCGGGACATCGTCTCTTCAAGACTGCGAAGGAAGTCGACGACTACATCAAGGAAGAAAGAGCATCGTGGGACCGCTGACCCTGCCTGCGCACGGTCCTGTTTACCTCGATGCCAATTGCTTCATTTACGGCGCGGAACGTGTCGAGCCGTACCGCACGTTACTCGAACCAATGTGGCAGCACGCCCGGGCCGGTGAGTTCGATGTTGCCAGCAGCGACATCTCGGTGTTGGAAACGCTTGTCAAGCCGTTACGGGAGGACGACAAGGTTGTCGAGATGCTGCTCCGGTCGATGTTCGATGCGCATGAGGTCAGTTTAATTCCAGCCACGCGCGAACTGTGGGAAAACGCGGCACGCATCCGCGCCGATACGGGGTTGAAAACTCCCGACTCGCTTCACGCCGCGACGGCCCTTAGCATCGGCTGCACACAATTTATCACCAACGACACCGACTTCCGCCGCGTCCAGGACTTGCCAGTTGTAGTCCTAGCCGATCTGGTCGAACAGGAAGCGGAGGCATGACACATACCCGGCGGAATGATGACGGGGTAGGTTAACGACCGTCTCAGATCCCTCGGCTTCGCTCGGGATGACAGTGCGGGCGCGGGATGACAGTGGAGAGGCCGGGATGACGTACGGGGAATGGGGATGGCGTTGAGGGGCGTATTGCCGTCTGGGCCCAACGTCCCGGAGAAGAAACGTCTCCAATCGTCTACCGACGAAAGAACGTCATCCCGCACCTCGATGCGGGCACGGTTTGAAAAGTCGGCAGGCCCTAGCTGGGCGTGTACACGTGGTCGATGTCAGAGACGTCGTACCCGGCTTCTTCGAGGAGGGCCCTGATGGCTAGCTCGGTTTCCTGGTAGGCGCCCTCACCGATGTGCTTGAAGCGAATCTTGCCGCTGACGTCGAGCAGGTATTTGGTCGGCCAGTACCGGTTGCCGAAGAATCGCCAGGTGCTGAAGTTGTTGTCCTGGACCACCGCGTACTCGAGTTCGTGCTTCGCGACGGCCTCCACCACGTTGTCGTAGTCCTTCTCGAACTCGAACTCAGGCGAATGCACGCCCAGGATAACCAGGCCGTGTTCTGAATATTTGTCTTGCCACGAGCGGACCGCCGGGAGCGTGCGAACGCAGTTAATTCAGGTATAGGTCCAGAAGTCGATCAACACCACCTTTCCTTCGTCCGCCAGGCCTTCCAGCGTCAGGGGTTCGGAGTTGATCCACTCCTGGGTACCGACCAACATGTGCTCTCTGGTTGAGATCACCGGCAACACCGGGAGCTCGGGTCCTTCATCGACCTGGACAGCTTCAACCGTGGGCGTTGCGGTTGGCGCAATAGTGGGGACGGGCGTGGGAGGCGGTTCCGTCGGCGGAACTGCCGTGGGGGCAGGGCCCGGTGTCGCAGTCGGGACAACCAGCGGCGCGGACTCGCCGCCGCATGCCGCGACTAGCAGAGCGGCTGCCATCGCCGCGACTGCCAAAACTGCCAAGCGCCCGTTATTCATGAGCCGATTATCGCGCATCCCTCGGTGTACGTTGATAGACGGTACGAGCTAATACCGTCGTTCGTTTCATTTTGGCCCCAACCAGTTTGGGTGAGATGACGAAATCGAATAGAATCCGGCTGCCGATTGCGGCCAATACAAAGAAAGGTCCCCACCGCCCCGATGCTCGAACGATTCAAGGTACCAGCAACAGATGAAGTGGTCGTGCAGGAAGAACGAGTGCGGTCGGCAACCGAGACGATATTCCGCAAGATGGGCCTCGGAGAGGCTGACGCCGCGCAGGCCGCAGACATCCTGGTCCTGTCCGACCTGCGGGGTCACGAAAGCCACGGCGTATCGAACATGCTCCGCCGATACGTCGAGTACTACGGTTCGGGATACGTCAATCCAGACCCTCAAATCACGACACTCAGGGAGTCGGCCGTTACGGCCACCTGGGACGGCGACGGCGGGCTGGGGCTGCAAACCGGGCCGCGGGCCATGGAGCTGGCGATGGAAAAGGCGGCGAAGTACGGCATCGGCTCCGTTGCTGTGCAGAACTCCAGGCACCTCGGCATGCTCGGCTACTACCCGCTGATGGCTGCGAAGCGCGACATGATCGGCGTGTGCATGGCGTCGGCCGGCGGTCAACTCGTGGTCCCGATCTTCGGCGCCGAGCCGAGGTTCGGCACGCACCCGTTTTCGTGGGCGGCGCCGGCAGGCAAGATGCCTCCGTTCGTGCTGGACATGGCGACGTCACAAGTAGCCGGGAACAAGCTCGACCTCACGCGCCGGATAGGTTCGAAGCTGGCCCCGGGCTGGATCGCCGAGACGGACGGCACACCCATCGACGAACCGGTCGACGTCCCTGAGGCCGGGGATTTCTTCATTCTTCCGTTCGGCGGGACCCGCGAGCGGGGCGGGCACAAGGGCTATGGTATTGCCGTGATCGTGGACATCATGTCAGGAATTCTGTCGGGCAACCGGGCCGGGTACTTTGCCAATGACCGCTACTCCCAGTTCGTGATGGCGTTCAACATCGACGCCTTCATGGATTTGGACCAGTTCAAGCGGGACATGGACGAGTGGATGGAGACGCTGGCCAACACTCCGCCCGCCCCGGGTCAGGACCGCGTTTACTACGCCGGCCTGTGGGAGGCGGAAGAGGAGGTGAGACGGAGGGCGAACGGCATCCCGTACCACCGCGAGGTCATCGACTGGTTCAACTCGATCAGTGGCGAGTTGGACCTTGGTTTCCAGCTTCCCTGAACTTCGCTGCACGAGAGGTTGACCCATGGACCCGCTTACATTCATGCAACTTGCCGACACCCAGTTCGGCATGTTCCGGAACTTCATCGAGATATCGCAGGAACGAATGGCCGACTACAGGAGCCGCGGCCACAACATCCGGCAGGTCGAGCCGTTCGAAGGGTTCGCGCCGGAAACGGAGCGTTTCCAGAAGGCGGTGGATGCAGCCAACTCGATCCAACCGGCTTTCGTGGCAATTTGCGGCGACATGGTTAACGACCCCACGGACGAGGCCCAGGTCGCCGAGCTATACCGGATAAGCGGCGGACTATCCTCCAACATCCCGATCTACCGCGTCTCAGGTAACCACGACTCCTCCGAGGACGACCACATAACGCCCACGGCCGACAGCCTGGCGCGCTACCGGGAACTTTTCGGTGACGATATCTACTCGTTCGTGGAAGGCGGCGTGAAGTTCATCGTGATCAACTCGACCGTCGTTCATCACCCCGGGGAGGTACGGGCGGAGTACAGGCGGCAGATCGACTGGCTCGAGTCGGAGCTGGTTTCTGCGCGTGACGGGTCTGCCGAAAAGGTGATCGTGTTGTCCCACCACCCGTTGTTCCTGGAACACCCCGACGAGCCCGATCTTTACTTCAACGTCCCGCGAGACAACCGCCGTCCGGTCACGCAGTTGCTGGAGACCCACGGCGTGGATGCCGTGTTTGCAGGGCACATGCACCAAAACAACTACGCCCGGCACGGAAACATGCTGATGGTCGCTACGGGGTCAGTCGGCTATCCGCTGGGCGACGACCCCTCCGGCTACCGGATGGTCACCGTGTCCAACAAAGGCATCGACCACCGGTACTACTCGCTTGAGGCCTGATCCATACGCGACCGCAGTCACCCTCAGTGTCGTTCCGAGCGCCACATCTGTCATTCCTCTGAAAATTGCCCGTCCGACTCCCACGTCGCTCCGGCCGCCAACCCCGATCAACGTAACTGTTTTTCCGAGCGTAGCCGAAGAATCTGAGGCGCTCATCCCCCAACCACTCCCTTCCTCGGCAATCTAACGTGGATACAAGGGGGTGCCGGGCGCGGGAATGTCAAAGCCGCGTTCGTTCCGGCGGAGCCCCGGGTTCGCCACATTTTCATGAGCGGTAGTGGCGGTGGCGACCGGCATGGATGATTGGTATGAAAACATACTCTGCCTGCGTGCCTCTGATGAATCAGTTGGGCCGGTTCTGCCCGCCACGGTCTCAGATTCCTCGGCTTCGCTCGGAAAGACAGTCGGTTGGTGCGAGTGAGGGATTGCCTGCGAGCCACCACTCGGAAGACGTTCCTCGTGCGGCAAGCCCACGCCCGTGGCCCCCTCGAGAGGCGTGCTGGCATGGACACGGCCCGCCAAACCGAATTAGCATTTCTCGGTTAGGCTTTATGTCAGCCGGTCTCGAAAGGACCGGTGCAATCCCATGAAGATCCACGAATACCAGGCCAGTCAACTGCTCGCCGACTACGGCGTGCCAGTGCCGCGTGGCGAGGTCGCCTCGACGGCCGATGAGGCGCGCCGGATCGCCGCCGACATCGGCGGGAAGGTGGTCGTGAAGGCCCAGATCCACGCCGGTGGACGGGGCAAGGGCGGCGGCGTAAAGCTGGTCGACTCGCCGGACGGCGCGGCTGAGGCGGCTGCCGGAATGCTCGGCCGGGCGCTGGTGACCCCGCAAACATCCCCGGAAGGCATTGTCGTCCGGCAGGTGATGGTGGCCGAGGCAACCGACATCGCCCGCGAGCTGTACCTCGCCATAGTCGTAGACGGCGAGGCCGGTGTGCCCGTGGCGATGGCCAGCACCGAGGGCGGCGTGGAGATAGAGGTGATCGCCGAGACCAACCCCGAAAAGATCGTGCAGGTAGCGGGTGACCCGATTCTCGGCCTGACGCCGTACCGCGCCCGAGCGCTTGCCCGCCGGTTGGACCTGCCCGACAAACTTGTACGCCCGGCCGCAGACCTGGTCGGCCGACTGTACCGGCTGTTTGTCGAAAAGGAGTGCACGCTGGCCGAGATTAACCCGCTTGTGATCACATCGGACGGGCAAATCGTCGCGCTGGACGCCAAGATCAACCTGGAAGACGACGCGCTCTTCAGGCATCCCGAGCTGTCGGACCTGCACGATCCCGAGCAGGACGACCTGGAGGAGTTGCGGGCGGCGAAGGCCGGGCTCTCCTACGTGAAGCTGGAGGGTGGCCGCGTGGGCTGCATGGTGAACGGGGCGGGCCTGGCCATGGCGACCATGGACATAACACGATGGGCCGGAGCGGAGCCTGCGAACTTCCTGGACGTCGGGGGCAGCGCAAGTGAAGACGCCATCGCCGAGGCGTTCCGGATCATCGTCTCCGACCCCGAGGTGGAGGTGGTCCTGGTGAACCTGTTCGGCGGCATTCTCCGAACCGACGCCGCTGCGAAGGGAATCGTGTCGGCTGCCAGGGAGACCGGTTCAGACCTGCCCATTGTTGTGGCCATGCGGGGCACCAACTCCGAAGAGGGTCTGAGCATACTGGGCGAGTCGGACCTGAACATCACGCCTGCGACCGACCTCTCCGGCGCGTCCGAGGCGCTCAAGTCGATCCTGAAAGATTCACGCGCATGAGCGTGCTAGTCGGACCCGATACGCGGCTGCTCGTGCAGGGCCTGGGCCGCGACGGCAGCTTTCAGGCAAGCCGGTGCCGCGAATACGGCACCAACATGGTCGCCGCCGTCCACCCCGGCCGGGGCGGGCAGAAGTTCGAAGACGCGGTACCGATCTTCGAGTCGGCTGCAGAGGCCGTGGACGAGACCGGCGCGAATGCCGGCGTGATCTTCGTACCGGCGCCGTTCGCAGCAGACGCCATCATCGAGCAGGTCGACGCCGGCCTCGGCCTCGTCATCGCCATTACCGAGCGCATTCCGGTGCTCGACATGGTCAAGGGCCTCGCCTACATGGAGGGCAAAGACACGCGCCTAATCGGCCCGAACTGCCCCGGCCTGATCCAGCCCGAGACGCGCACCAAGATCGGCATTATCCCGGCGACCATAGTGCGCGAGGGGCGAATAGGCGTCGTCTCCCGGAGCGGCACGCTGACGTACGAGGCGATAGCTCAACTGAGCCAGTACGGCATGGGTGAATCGACCTGCGTGGGAATCGGCGGCGATCCGCTGCACGGGACGACCTTTACGGACGTGCTGGGGATGTTTGAGGAAGACCCGGACACCGACGCCATTGTGCTGATAGGCGAGATCGGCGGGACGCGTGAACAGAAGGCCGCCGAGTACATCCGTAAGAACGTGACCAAGCCGGTCGTAGCCGCCATCGTGGGGCAGACCGCTCCGCCGGGCAAGCGCATGGGCCACGCCGGCGCCATCATCACGGGCAAGGCCGCCCTGGCGTCGGAGAAGATCAGGGCTCTCGAAGACGCCGGCGCGCACGTAGTGGACTCCCCGGCCTACATAGGCCGCCGCATGCGCGAGCTGCTGGGCTGAGGCTAGCTTAGTCCCCGGCATTCCCGTAACAAAGAGACCTTTGTATAACCGGTTTCGCACGCGGTGATCCCTTAATCCGTGTCACCCCCGCATCAAGTGCGGGGCAGGCTCGGAGCGAAGCCGAAGGGTCTGGGTAAGAGGGGCTGAGTGTTGTTGCGTGACCCACGGGGGATTCTTCGCTCCGCTCAGAATGACATTTGCAGAGGATTCGCAAAGGTTTCTGAAAACGGTAATCTGAAAGGCCGGGGACGGCACTTATCGGCTGCCTAGGCGAACCAGACCAGCCGGACGACGTTCAGTCCCGCGGCAGCCAACAGCCCGGCTGCCAGGTCGTCCGCGACGATGCCTGCGCCGCCCGGGATTTTCTCCAGTCTACGGATGCCGAACGGCTTGACTATGTCGAGCGCCCTGAAGAGCAGGAACGCGGCCAGCAGCCAGACCCAGGTCTTCGGCAGGAAGAGGCACGCCGCCCACATCCCCGCGAATTCATCCGAGACAACCCGGCTCGGGTCCTCGTCGCCGGCCCGCTTCGCCACGACGTTGGCCGACCATACGCCGGCGCCGACCGATGCGGCCGTCAGCGCAAAAAACCAAGTTGAGTCTCCGCCGAACGGGAACGCCCAGTAGGCCACCACGGCCACCGCGCTGGCCACGGTGGCCGGTGCGATAGGCGCCAGCCCGGTCCAAAGGCCGGTGCCGACCGCCTCCGCGAGCCAGTCGTGCATTTTGGAAAGGGAGGTCACGAGAGCGGCCCGGCCGTAGGGGAGTTGCCGTTGTAGGTCATTGAAATCATCACGTGGGCAATTATCCTAGACGGCCGTTTTGGCGAGTTGTCGATGGAGTACCAATCTCAGCGACAGGGGGGTCATAGCAATACCGCGGGCTGGTTTGAAACCAGCCCCTACAAGGCGAATCGGCCGAAGTGGCGAAGCGCAGCTACTGTCCGGCCTCAGCCGTGGCGGTGGCCTCTTCGATGAGGGCCTCGGTGGTCGCGGTCGCTTCCGGCGGGGTGATCACGTCGAAGAGTTCTATGTCGAAGACCAGGTCCGACTTCGGCGGGATCGCGGGCAGTCGACCGATTTCACCGTAGGCCAGGGCCCAGGGTATTTCGAGCCTGCGGCGGCCCCCGACGTTCATGCCGGTCATTCCCTCCTGCCACCCGGGGATTACGAAGCTGAGCCGCAGTAATGAGGTTTCGTCCCTGATGCGGGACGAATCGAACAGGCACCCGTCCATCAGCCATCCACTGTAGTGGACCTCGACAATGTCATCTACCGATGCCTGTTCGCCCGTGCCCGCCACGAAGTCGTAGTACTTCACGCCCGAAGGAGTGGTCTGCCACGCAAGCTCCTCGTTGCCCTCGAGCTGGGGGGCGTCCACGGGGTAACGGTCATTCGCGCAGACGCTGGCCGCCACGGTGGGTCGGATGACCTGCAGTTCCAGGTCGGCGGGCGGACTGGCCCCGCCGCCGCGACAGGCGGTAAGTACCAGGGCCACCAGGGCGGCGCCGACTATGGTCAGAATCAAGGGCCGGCTCATGTGCAAGTCTCAGTTTCTCCTATCGGCCGACCTTGGCGAGGAAGTTGGCCGCGCCGGACTGTATCCACGAACCCACGCTTACGAGCATGAATCTGACCCCGGCATCGAGGTATTTGTTCACGTTGTCGTCGGTCGCCAGCGCGCCGGCGGTCCGGCCCGCATTTTGAATGCGCGCCAACGCGTCGTCGATGACTTCCTGCACTTCGGGATGCTCGAAATCTCCGATGCGGCCCATCGTGGACGCCAGGTCCGACGGCGCCACGAAGAACACGTCTATGTTGTCCACATCGAGTATCTCATCAAGGTTCTGCACGGCGATGATGTCTTCAATCAATACGACCAGGAGCGTGTGATCGTTTGCTACCTGGAAGTAGTCGGACACGCCGAATCCCTGCCGGCTGGTGTACATGCCGCGATTGCCGATGGGCGCGAACTTGGCCGCGTCCACGAACCGCTCCGCTTCCTCGCGGGTGTTTACGTGCGGCATCACGAGGCCCTGTGCGCCGCGGTCGAGCGTGCGGTAGATTACGCCGGGCTCGTTCATGTTGATACGCACGACCGACGTGAGGCCCCAGATGTCGCAGGCACGCGTATAGTCACCAATGTCCTTGTAGTCGACGTTGCCATGTTCGCCCTCGAGCCAGATTGCGTCGAAGCCGTTCGGGCCGAACTGGTCTATCGAGTCTGAATCGGAGAAGCCGCCGACCGCAAACGCAGCCTCCCCATTTGCGAGCCGCTGCTTGACTCTGTTTGCCCTGATCTCCAATGGATTCTCCTGTTTCAGGTTATTGACCCTCGGGGCCCGTGATGGCCGCGCCTATTGCCACCTCGGAATTCTAGCGCGCGCCGGACCTCAGGGGTTGTGTTTCCACGTCACCGGGACAAGGAAACAGCGTCGCACGGCAAATCCGAGACACGGCAGGCTGGCCTCAACGACGACACGGTACGGGGGCGAAGGCGGATCTGAGACCCGTCTTTGCGATGTGGCTGGCGACGGGACTCAATCCCCTGCGAGTGCCGGTCCGGCCTTTACGAAGCGGGAACATCGGTGGGCATGAACGCGACGTAACCGGGGCCCCGGCCCGGTTCCCACGGGTGCGCCTGGGCTACATCCTCGTCCAGTTCGACGCCCCAGCCCGGCTTCGTCGGGATCCTGGCGTAGCCTTTGTCAAACTCCATCGGCCCGCCGGTGAGGTCGTCCTTCCACGGCACGTCGTCGATGTCGATCTCCATGATGTGCACGTTTGGCGTGCAGGCGCAGAGGTTCAGGGCGATGTTGGAAGCGAGGTGCGAGTAGTAGTTGTGCGGCGCAACGTTCAGTTCGTAGCTCTCGGCCAGGGCGGCGACCTTGCGGGAATCGCCGAACCCGTTCCACGGGATGTCCACCATGACGATGTCCATAGATCCCGCCTCGAAGTACGGCCGGTAGCCCCGCAGGCCAAAGAGGTTTTCGCCGGACATGATCGGCATCCTGGCGTTGGCGCGGATGCGTGACAACGCCACCGGCTCGTACATGTCCACCTCGACCCACATCATGTTGAACGGCTCGAGAACGCGGCAAATTCTTTCGACCGCCTCCGGCTTGAAGTTGAAATTAAGGTCGATGGCGATCTCGACGTCGTCTCCGGTCCCGGCCCGGAACGCGGCGATCTGCTCTTCGGCGCGTCGCAGTATGCCCAGCGACACGGTCTGGTCGGTCGGGCCGGGTCCGAACCCGGCGAAGTAGGTGCCAGCGTCCTGGCCGGGCAGGATGATGTTCGTCTTCAGCGCCGTGAAACCCCGTTCACGCACCTCCCGGCCCAGCCGGGTGATCGACTCCAGCGACGCTACCTGCTCCACTCCCAGTTCGCGATAGTGCCGCGAACGCGATGAGCCGCAGTGCGACCAGTAGACCCGCTGGCGTTCGCGCAGCGGCCCGCCGAACAGTTCGTAGACAGGTATCCCCAGGGCCTTCGCCTTCACGTCCCACATGGCCAGTTCGATACCGGCGATCGCCTTGGCCGCGATGCCGCCCGGGCTCTGCCGCGACATGCGGTACATGTCGTAGTAGTTCATCTCGACGTGACGGGGATCGCGGCCCTTGAGAATCGTCTCGAACTCCCCGATGGTCGCCACCACACCGAACGGGTTGCGGCCGTCCGAACACTCTCCGTACCCCGTCAGCCCTTCGTCCGTGCGCAGCGCCACGAACGTCCATGGCCTCCAGCCTGCGTCGACGACGAACGTGTCAATAGCCGTGATCTTCATTTTCTATTCCCCTGCGCCGCCGATGGCAGATGTGCAGTCCATGTTCTTGCTTCGAAAAAAGGCCGCGGCCGGCGCGTCTGACTCCCTCTACGGGCCTGGGACCGGCTGCGTCAATTTGCCGCGGCAAGTGTAGCCCCGTTTCATCTGCTACGCTGCGCATCCCCCAAGCTGAACGGAGCTGACCTGAAGTGACCAACAGACCTGAGATCACCATTATCGGATGCGGAACACCCACGCCGACGCCCGACCGCTTTGGCTCGTCCTACGTAATCGAGATCGGCGGCGAGAAGCTGCTATTCGATTGTGGCCCCGCCACGACGCACAAGCTGGTGAAGGCCGGCATATTCCCCACCGAGATCGACACCGTCTTCTTCACGCACCACCACTTCGACCATGACGCCGACTTCCCGACGTTCATCCTGACTCGGTGGGACCAGAACGTGCCGGTGGACCGGGTCCTGAACGTGTACGGCCCGCCGCCAACGACGAAATTCACTAACGGCATCATCGACGAGGAGACCGGCCTCTTCGCGCACGACTGGCTGGCGCGGGTGCACCACCCCGGCAGCCAGATCACCTACCGGGAACGGGGAGGTGTCCTACCCCGTCACAAGCCCATGGTCGAGCCGCACGACATGGAGCCCGGCCTGATCAGGCAGGGTCCAACCTGGCAGATCACCGGCGCGGTCGCCGAACACGTGCAGCCCTATCTAGATTCACTGGCCTACCGCATCGACACCGACGAGGGGTCAATCGTGGTGACGGGCGACACCAGCCCGTGCGATTCGATCACCGACCTGGCGCGCGGGGCAGACATACTGATGATGATGTGCTGGGAGTCGGACGAGGTGGTGCGTGGCTCCGACCACGCCGGCGCGACGACGTCGATAGCGGGTGCCGCCGAGACTGCGGCCGAGGCGGGTGTCAAACAACTCGTCATGGTCCACGTGGGAGCGAGGCTCGCTCAGGCCCACATGCACGGGCCGCGGGAGGTGGAGGCGCGCAACATGTGGAACGGCCGACTGGTGTGGGGTGACGAGCTTATGAAGGTCCCCTGGCCGGAGTAGGCATCCCCATCTCCTCTCCTCCGCTGGCGCCTGGGGGCGCGACGGGATAAGGTTCGGCGATTATGCGACGGAGCCGCCCGCAACGCGTGACAAGACGGTTACTGCCCTCGCTGGCATACCGGGACTTCCGCTTCCTGTGGATGACCACGCTCTCCTCGAGCGGCGCGGCTTGGGGGCTTATCGTCGCCCGCGGCTGGCTCGTCTACGACCTCTCCGAATCGTCGGTGTGGGTCGGCGTGACGACCTTCGCGGCGATGATCCCGTTGTTCCTCGTGCCCCCGTTCGCCGGTTTCCTGGCCGACAAGTTCCAGCGCAGGCGACTGCTCGGCTACGTCTTCGTGCTGCAACTGGCCCACAACGCCGTTCTCGCCGCTCTCGCCTTGACGGGCGTCATCGAACCCTGGCATCTCGTCGTGCTGGCATTCTTCAACGGCAGCGCGCGCGCCGCGCAGATGCCCATATCCCATTCCCTGCTGCCCAACCTGGTGCCCAAGAAACTCCTGCTCAACGCCATTGCGCTGAACTCGGCCACGATGCACGGCTCGCGGCTTCTGGGGGCGGCAGTGGTCGCGCCGCTGTTGATATTCGAGGCTCCAGGGCCGGCATTCGCCGTATGCTCCATCTTCTACGCGGTGGCCTGGTTCGCCAGCAGCCAGATCCGTACGGCTTCCACCGGCGTGATGGAACGAGGCCGAAGCGCGATCCAGAACTTCACCGCCGGCGTGGACTACGTCTTCCGGCATCCATTCATCCGGCCGTTCGTGATCCTCGTATTCCTGCATTGTTCGTTGACGATGTCATTCGAGTCGGTGCTTCCCGCTCTCTCCGACCAGCAGTTCAATGCCGAGGACGGTTTCAGCTACCTGATGATGGCGGTTGGAGGTGGTGCGCTCATCGGCGCGCTTGGTCTATCGGGCCTCGTCAGTGCGCACATGCGTGGTCGATGGCTTCTCGTGACCGGCCTGGTGAGCGCCGTCAGTCCGCTGGGCCTGGTGTTTTCGACAGACCTCTCGACCGCGCTTGTTGGCGCGATGTTGATGGGCGCCTCGCAGGGGGCGTTCATGACGCTCACCGCATCGTTCTTCCAGGCGCTCGTCCCCGACAGGATCCGGGGGCGTGCGATGAGCGTCTATCTGCTCAGCATCGGCGGCTTCATGGCCTCGTTCAACCTCATCAACGGGGTCATGGCCGATGTGGTCGGCGCGCAAACGATGCTTGCAATAGGGGCGTTCGCGTTCCTCGCCGCCATGATAGTCAGCATCGCGCACGTTCCGCTGCGCCGGTTGTTCACGCAGGGCGAGTACACGGTGGCGGCGCCAGCGCCGGCTTAGGGGAAAGGTGCCAATGTGGATATGGTCCCTGCTGCCACGATCGCGTTCGTACAAAACCCCTGTGTGGCTGGAGGGATAGGAACTAAGATAATTCCATCCTCTTCCGGGCTCGTGGACAGAATCACGCCAAACTTACTCTCCAGCAACGTTTTCCACTACAAACCCACGCTCGACTAGCCAAGTCCTTACAATGCTAGAGAGTTGCCTCTCACGCGATGCGAAACGCATAAGTATCCTTCTCGCGCTGGAAGTCAGGCTATTTGGGTCAGCTGGCATTGCCGCTGAAAACAATTCAAGCCACTCGACTCTATTCTTCCGGTGGTGCCAATCGTTTAATCCCAAGTCGTCTATCGTTCTCTGCGCCTTCTGCCGTCTACGTGGATTCAGCGATCCGTTTGGAAATATGAAACCGGTTTGAGTATCGAAAACGAAGTGACGCTCTGGACGATCAGGTAGGGTCGTCGCACACGGATTCACATATCCTCCATTTGGCCAAGAACCCGTTTTTGCTTGGTTGCATTCGCGGCAGGCAAAAACCCAATTGGACCACGAGTACACCAAGCAGGGAAACCGGCTCTTCGGCCGAAAGTGGTCTACTTCCCCTTTGGTGGTCTCCTCACAATAGGCGCAAAGACCTGCAAAAACACAATCCAGATCATTGCGAAAGCGCTGCCAATACGCGTCTGCCGGCCGACTGCCGATGCCTTTGTCGTAGTACCGCACCCAACGTGGGGTGTAGCGAATCCGGACTTCAGCTAGTCCTGTCGGTTCAGGGCCACGGTCAACCCAGTGCATCGCCATCCCCGGGAACACTTTCAGTCCCCCGCGCTTCCCGATTCATCGTGGGTGAACTAGCCCTGTGCCCGCTTCAATTGTTCGGCGAATCGCAAGACCTGGTCCGATTGTGGTCCGCTTAGCAAGTCATCGCGTAGAGTGTCCCTCAAGCACTCCAGCTCTTTCGCCTCAGCCGGAGACAAGTCCTCTTTGCCGATCAATTTCTCGAAGTCACTTACGCGATCTGCTGTTGCCGCGTCCGTCGGGTTTGGTACATCCATGAATTGGCGGAAGATTTCGTCTGCGGTCCACCCGGCAATATCAGATTCATTCTTCGATACGTTCACTTTCCCATGTTCGCCCCGGCGGAGAAGTTGCACCTGCCCTTTATTCAGACCAGCCAGCATCAACGGTGAGTGAGTGGAACAGAAGATCTGTAAGTTCGGAAAATGACGATTCAATGTGGGAATGATACGCCGTTGCCACGTCGGGTGCAGATGGGCATCTATCTCGTCGATAATCAGAATGCCCGGCTTATTCTCAAGGTCAGTTGGAAAATCATAATATTCGGCGTAGCCAAAAACTAAGTGAGCCAATATTTGGATGATTGATTGAGTCCCTTGGCTCAATGCCTCGGGCGGTAGTTTTCCGTCGGGTGTCCGGAATTGCGGGTAAAGACCTTCCGATTCGTCGGCTACTCCCACAAATTGAACCGGAAAGCCGTCCGCGATCTCGGAGGCTATGGATGCAACCTGATCGATAACAGTCTTGATCTCTGGCCTATTCTTCCTGTAAGCAGCATAATCCAGGTCGACAATTTTCTGTTTAACCACCTGATCACTCATCAACAAATTCCCAGCTATCACTAAGTTCATTCGCTTGATAAGTTCCGGATGCTCTACGGCAACTATACTTTCGCGCCAAGACTGTCGAAACGCTTCCGGCCCAATTTGCCTGGCAACTGCCGACCTTTCTTGCGCGAACAGTTGAAGGGCCTCGTCCGTTTTTGTCTCGACGTCATAAGTTAGAGTTGGTCCCGAAGACCTAAAGTTCGTTCCATGTCGTAGTGCAGGCACATAGCTTGTATGGCCGATCTTTTTGTAGACATTTACCAATTGTTCAGGTTCGATCGGGAGAGTACCCTCGGCCGAATCATTACCATGAGGCGAAGATGTTTCCATTCTCCAGTAAGGCTGATTTGACCGAAGCAATCTGATTGGCATAGTAAATGGGAAAACAAGCAATTCCCCTAAGACCCATAACAAGGTGGATTTGCCGCAATTGTTGGGTCCAGTGAGTACGTTCACCTGTCGGTCGAACTCAAGCGTGACCTCATCAAAAGGACCTACGTCCGTGACATGCAGGCGCGTTATTGGCATTGTGCACAACTCCAAAGAGAGCTAGGATCATCAGCGGTTGGCTTAGTCACCAGTCCCAAAACTGAGTATAAACCCCAAAACCGTGTTCCTCGACAACCTGCAGGTCGTGCCCCAAATAGCCTGGTTCAAGGCTCACCCCCAAACCCGCGACGACCACACTAGCCTGACAGAGTCGTCCAGGGCGGTCCGACCGGGGCGGTTCACCGGTACCGGCCATGGCGTAGTCCGTTCGGCGAGGTCCGATAGGTGGGTGCAGCGCTTGAGGAACCGCGATAGCACCTGGCGGTCGCCGCCCAGCGCGAGCCAGTCGATCGGCCCGGGCGACTGCGCGAAGCGGGTGCGGGCCACTTCGCACGCCTCGTCGAAGAACTCGCGGACCCACTTCTCGCGGTTCCGCTTGAAACGGTTCGCCGACTGGCCGCCGGCGCGATGGCTCCCCTTGACGTATCGCGATCCGGTTTTGGTGATCGTGAGCGCCTCGTCTTTGGCCACCCCTACGGCGTAGTAGCCGAGGCGGAGCAGGACTATGCCTACCGTGACCGGGCAGGCGAGGTGCGCCCAGAGGGCCGAAAGATCATCATCTTCCGATGTCGCGGTAATCGGGAATGGAGGAGCAACGGCGAATTCATGCCGCTGCCCATCACCGTAGTGCTCGACAAGTGCGAGGCCGGCGGGTGATTCCCGGGCGGCGCGCGGCAGCCAGTCCCACCCGTCGTTATCTCCGCCCGGCGGCGTCATCCTCAAGTAGACGGGGCCGCCGGACTCTTCCAGTTCGTCCAATCGCCTGGTCAGGCGAGCCCTGCTGAGAATTCTCGGCTCGGGGTTGGGGCGGTCGGCGTTGACCATTCGAGACCGCCGTTCAGGGCGCCCAGCGTTCGCCTCGTGCGAACACCGTCGAGTAGTCGACCGTACAGCCGATGCCCGGTTCGCCGCTGAACTCGAAATGGCCGTTGACCACGCGTTCTCGCGGCTCCAGTACCTCCGCCCGCCACTCGACCTCGTTCACGGCGTGTTCCATTGGCAGGACGTTGCCAAAGGCCGCCGTTGCGTGCGCGCTTGTGGCCAGCGAGACCGGCCCTGACGGGCAGTGAAGCGAGACCGATCCGGGGTTGCGCGCTTCGAGTTCGCAACCTATCCGGAACGCCTCGGCCGGGCCGCCACAGTGCAGGACATCCGGCATGACTATGTCCAGGGCGCCTGACTCGATCAGCGACGTGAAGAGCTTTGTCCCGTAGCCGTGCTCGGCGCCAGCGAATGGCAGGTCGACGCTTTCCCTGATGCGCAGAAGATCGTCGGTCAGCCCAATCGGGTCGACCGGCTCCTCGAACCAGTCGATGGGGATTCCACCCAGTTCGACACCCAGTTCGATGCCCGACTCCATGTCGAACCGGCTGTGGCAGTCCACAAACAGCCTCACGTCTTCCCCGATGGTCTGGCGCACCATCGTCACGCGCTCCAGTCCGGCGTCGGCCTCGGGCGGCAGGCCCGTGGACTCAAACGGCGACCGGCACTCGTCGAACGGGGCGCACTTGACGGTGCGAACGCCGGCGTCGACGGCTGTCGTCGCCGCGGCGGCAAACGCATCCGGCGAGCGGTCAACTGGACCGTGGTCGTCGGGGAGCATCGACCGGTTGATGTTGGCGTAGAGTTCGACCTTGTCCGGGACTTCGCCCGGAATGTCGCCCTCCATGCGCAGGTAATCGGCGAGTGGCAACTGGGCGCGGCGCGCCAGCGCATCGGCGACCGCGGATCGCAAAGAGCTGACCGCCGACGCCGTGACGAGGTCTTTCGCCAAGTCGTCCTCATTTACCCGGAGATGCTCAAGAACGGCGCTCTCTGATTCCAGGGTTTCGCCCCTCAGGCGGTCGGCCAGCCGCGCGGCGACGCCCAGGACGTCCCTGCCGTCGGCCTTTGCGGCGATCTCGGCGAGGCCGAATCCCCCGTGGCCGTCCTGTATCTCCAGGAAATGCCACTCCGTCGGCCCTCTCACGTGGACCTTGCTGTAGTGGAGCCCGGCGGGCCGGAACCAGAGGTCGCGCATGTCCGGCTACGCCTTGTCCGCGGGCGGACGGCGGAACTGCGCGTACTTGTCGGACCCGGCGAACTCGCTGAGCAGAATGCGTTCGCCGCCGAGTTCGTGCGAAGCGTTGGCGGCCAATACGGCGCATAGTGAGTTCAGGCCGGAGCGGAATTTGGACCGGGCAAGCTCCGGTTGGCCTTGGGTGACGGAATCGACAAAACGGCTGGCCAATTCGCGGGTGTTGTGGAACTGCATGGGGTCGGCGTGGGGTCCCGGTGCGAGCACGCGTCTTTGGGCTTCGCCGGAGCGCCGTTCGCCGAGCCCGGTCGCGGCATCGTCGTCGCCGTAGACGACCAAATCGTCCTCGAACTTGATCATCGAGTGAGTGGACAGTATGTAGTCGTACTGCTCAGGGTGGTAGACGCCGGCCGGCCTGGTGAGGATCAGGTTCGCCACTCCGCCACCGGAAAGGCCGTATGAGACCGTGTAGGCGATCGGGTTGTCGCCCTCGACGGGATGCAGGTCTTCAGGCCGTTCGGTGTAGGCCGCCTGCGCCCACACGATCTCGTCGCCGGTCCAGTACCGGAACAGGTCGGTCTGGTGAATGCCCGCCTCCACGACGGACGTGCCGGACCACTGCCGGTCTCCCGTCCAGACGCGATGGGCGGGCCCGCCCCGCAACTCGGTGTGGGTGTGCTTTCTACCGTGGCCCTCGATGCCTCCGGCGTTGATCATCGTCACGGAGGCGGTCCACTTGTCCGACAGGTACTCCCTGACAGCGGTGTACCAGGGGTCGTAGCGCATCTGGAATCCCACCGTCGCGGGCACCCCGGCAGCGTCGATGGCATCCGCCATCTCGATCACCTCGTCCAAAAACAGCGATTGTGGCTTTTCCAAGAACACGGCGATGCCGCGACCGGCCGCGCGCACAATCTCCCCTCGGTGCTGGTTCGGCGGCATGGCGAACCAGATGGCGTCGACCTGTGCATTCTCGATGAGGTCATCCGCTTCCGAGTAGCGTGCGACTCCCGCCTCGAGGAAGTTGGGAGCGAACCGGCTCACCTTTTCGAAGTCGAGGTTCTCGGGGAACGGGTCCGACAGCGCGGTTAACCTGACGACCTCCTCCCGCTGCAACTGCGCCAGCGCCTCCACGTGCTGCAGCCCGCGCTGCCCCACGCCGACTACTCCGACTTTCAACGGTCCTGCCATGTGTGGTGCCTCATCCTCAAATATGATCCCATCCGACAGGCCGCAAGTTTATATCCCGCGCGCCCGGTGACGTGCGCCGGAACGGACAGACCGGTATCGTTACCGTGGTCGCCAGCACCCTTTACCACCAGCAACGGGCCAGCAGGCGATCGTAAGAAGGGAGCACAATACAGATGCAAGGTTCAGCGGATGTAGTCATCATTGGCGGCGGCGTGATGGGGGCGAGCACCGCTTTTCACCTGGCCGTGCTGGGTTGTACGAACGTCGTCCTGCTGGAGGCGCGAACCCTGGCCGCGGTCGGCACGGGTCACTCGGGCGCCATCGTACGGCAGCACTACTCGCAGGACGTGACGACGCTCCTAGCCCTGCGCTCGGTCGAGATGTTCGAGAACTTCGAGGAACTGACCGGCCGGAGCGGCGTATTTCACCAGACTGGGTGGCTGAAGCTCGGCCCGCCCGACGTGGTCGGCGCGATGGACGAAAACTCGAACCGCCACCGCGCGCTGGGCGTCACCGTGGAAGAGGTCCCGCTGGAAGACCTGCCCAACTTCGTCCCGGGCATCAACACGGTCGGCCTCGGCGCGGCCCTGTTCGAACCACGCAGCGGCTACGCAGACCCGATCGGAACGACGCAGGGTTTCGCTGCGAAGGCGCAGCAACTCGGCGTGGCTGTCCATGAGGGCATGGCCGCCACTGGCATAAACGTTGACGGTGGACGCGTAACGGGCGTCGAGACCGGCGCGGGCCGCATCAGCACGCCCGTGGTGGTGAACGCCACCGGCCCGTGGTGCGGGATGGTGGCTTCGTGGGCCGGCATCGATATACCGATTACCGTCACCCGCGAACAGGACATCCTGCTGCGATGCGATGACGCCGCGGTAACGCCGCGGCTGTCCGTTTCCAACGGCGCCGACCGCATCTACTGGCGTCCCGCAGGGGACGGCCTCACGCTGGCCGGTGACGGGTACCCGAAGGAAATCGAGACTGCTGACCCCGACGACTACAACACCGACTCGGATGAATCGTTCAGGACAAGCATGATGGACCGGCTGGGTCACCGGTTACCAAAATTCACGCCCCGGGCGGAGATCGTAAGCAGCTACGCCAGCCTGTACGACGTGACGCCAGACTGGCACCCGATAGTCGGCAACGACCCCGACGTGACCGGATTCGTGCACTGCGAGGGCTTCAGCGGCCACGGGTTCAAACTCGGGCCGGCAGTCGGCAAGACGGTGGCCGAGACGATCCTCGACGGAAAGCCGAGCACGGTGGACATATCGCCGTACCGGCTTGAGCGGTTCGCCGAGGGCGCGCTGCTTGCGGGCAGCTACGCCGGCAACCAGGCCTGAACGGCGGTGCATTTTCTGATCTCGGCCTTGATGCGCGGTCTGGGTCGATGGGGTGAAGGGAGAAGGCCGATATTGGCAACACCGACCAAGCCAATGGTGGGCCCGGTGGAAGCCGTGATCCGGGGTTTTCGCGGGTACATCGATTTTGGGGGACGGGCAACCCGGGCCGAATATTGGTGGTGGGTCCTGTTCGTCTTCATCGGCGGAATCGTATTCAGTTTCATCGGCACGTTGTTGGGCCCGGAGTTTTTGCACTTCCTGTTCGGCCTGGCAGTCTTGCTGCCGACGGCTGCGATTACCACCCGAAGACTGCACGATATCGGCAGATCCGGATTGTGGAAAGTGGCATGGCTGGCTGTCGGGCTGCTCGCCGGTTTTTTGACGTACATTGCGACAGGAGATGTTCCCGACGACGGAATCGATTCGCGGATTATGAGTGCCGTACTGGACCGTATAGATTGGATGAACGCTGAGACCCTTTTACCCTTCGTGCCACCCACGGCGTTAGTCATCGCCGCATCCGTCGTCGCAACCGCTGGCGGCGCTTGGGCGTTAGCCTGGCTGGTGTGGCGGGGGGAATCAGGCCCGAACCGTTTCGGCCCCGACCCGAAGGCGAAGGGCACGCCGGTGGTCCGCGCTCAGGCCTAGCTAGCGTGCCTCACGCATGGTCTGCGAACGTGACTGGGTGCGGGCCGGAAGCGAGTAGATGTCGATGAACCCCGTCGCCGCGCTGTGGTCGAACGCGTCCTCGGTCGAGTATGTGGCGAGCCCGAAGTCGTAGAGCGAGTACGGCGACCGCCGGCCGGTCACCACTGCGCCGCCCTTGTGCAGCCGAACGCGCACATCGCCGGTCGTGTAGCGCAGGACGCTGTCCATGAACGCATCGAGGTTCTCGCGGACCTGTGTGAACCACCGCCCGTCGTAGACAAGATCTGAGTAGACCGGCGCGAGTTGCGACTTGATGCGCTGCTGCTCTCTGGCCAGCGTTGATGTCTCAAGGGCCCGCAACGCCGTGTGGAGCACCACCGCGGCGGGTACCTCGTACACCTCCCGTGACTTGATGCCGACGAGCCTGTTTTCGAGGTGGTCGACGCGACCAACACCGTGACTCCCCGCAACTTCGTTGAGCCGTTCGATCAGGTCCACGCCGCCCAGCGCTACGCCGTCGAGCGCGACCGGTACACCGGCATCAAACGAAATCTCGACTTCCTCCGGTTCATCCGGCGCGAGGTCGGCGGGCATGGTCCACGAGTAGGCGTCCTCGGGCGGAACGAGCCACGTGTCCTCGAGGTCTTCTCCTTCGATAGCCTGCCCCCACAGGTTGCGGTCGATCGAATACACGCGCTGGTCATCCCCCACCTCCCGAAGTTCGAGGCCAGCCTTCGCGGCGTACGCCTTCTCCTCGTCGCGGGTCATGCCCCACTCCCTGGCGGGTGCGATGATCCGCAGCGGCTCTCCGTGTGCGGCCAACGTCTTGACGCCGGCGTCGAAGCGGACCTGGTCGTTGCCCTTGCCGGTGCATCCGTGCGCAACGGCCGCCGCCCCGGTCTCCCGCGCCGCCTCGACCAGCTTCTTGGCCATCAACGGCCGGCCGAGGGCGGTCGAGAGCGGGTAGACGTCCTCGTACATGGCGGCTGCCTTCAGCCCGCGGAAGACGTACTCATTGACGAACTCGTCCTTCACGTCCCACACGAGGGACTGGACGGCCCCGGCCGAATTGGCGCGCTCTTCCACGCCCTCGAGTTCAGGACCACCGCCCAGGTCCAGGGTCAGGGTGACGACGTCCATGTCGTACTGCTCCTGGATCCACACGACAGAAATAGTGGAGTCCATCCCGCCGCTGTAAGCGAGGACGCATTTTTGTCTGGCCATATCGGTCCGTTCCCAAGGCCCTTCCGCATGGGGTGCAGGCGGGGGTTCAGTTGCGCTAGTTCAATTGTGGCCGTCCGTGGGGCCGCTGTCACCTCTCGGTTGGGGTCTGTTTGAGGACAAACATCCTAGGTCCATGGAACGTAGCGTAGAATTGGCCTCCCTGAGACGCATACAGGCAAACAGACAATGTTGTTCGACGTAAACCGAATATTGGTCAATCCTTTACCGACCAAACGTTTGCGATCATTGTTTGCTGCTCCAGTCGTTATTTTGACCCTCGTCGCTGCACTTTTGACGCCATTGCCGCCTGCCATTGCTCAGAGCGAAGCCGACTCCTGCGTCACCGGAGGCGCAGTGGCGGACGCAGATTCCAATCCCTGGCTTGTTTCGGACTGTGAAGCTCTACTCGCTGCGCGGGATACCCTGGCAGGAAGCGCGAAATTAAACTGGTCGGCAAGTACTCCGATGAACCAGTGGGAGGGCATCACGTTGGCCGACACGCCATTAAGGGTGACAGTACTAGGACGGTTCTACGGCGATCTGAATGGCGAGATACCGAAGGAATTTGGACGCCTGGCCTCCCTGAGAGACCTGAATCTCGTATTCAATCAGTTGACGGGGAAAATACCGAAGGAATTAGGAAACCTTGCAAAGTTGCAGAAGCTGCAACTGGGAGGCAACCATCTGACCGGCGAGATACCAGCAGAGTTGGGGCAACTGACCAACCTCACGGAACTGATTCTAGCCAAAAATCAGTTGAATGGGGAGTTGCCCGCGGAGTTGGGACAATTAGACAGCATGAGGGAGCTGGACATACACGACAATCGGTTGACGGGGGAAATGCCCTTCCATCTGACAAGACTAACCAAACTCCGACGATTTTACTTCCATAACAATCCGGGGCTGTGTGCGCCGATTTATGACTCATTTCAGACATGGCTTCGAAGGCTCTTCGTTGTCGGCAGCGACTGTGCACCGATGGATTCGATGGAGGATCGGGCCGTTTTGGTCTCGCTTTTCGACAAGTTAGATGGGACTAACTGGGACAAGAAACATAATTGGGTTAGCGACGAACCAATACGGTCTTGGTACGGTGTCGTCAGCGACGCAGACGGAAGGGTGACCAGATTGTCCTTGGAGTCTAACGGATTAACCGGGGAAATCCCGACGGAGTTGGGAGCACTCGTCAGACTGGAGGACTTGGCACTCACCAGTAACCAGTTGACCGGGGAAATTCCAGAGGAGCTAGGCAGTCTCACCAAATTGCGAAACTTGCTCTTATGGAACAACCAGTTGACCGGCGAGATTCCGGAGGAGTTAGGGCGATTGGAGAATCTCAGGTGGCTGAGCCTAGTTAAAAACCAGTTGACTGGTGAAATTCCGGGGAAGTTGGGCCAACTTTCCAGTCTGGGAATCATGGACCTCGGCTACAACCAGTTGAACGGCGAGATTCCGCCAGAATTGGGTGATCTTATGTCACTGCAAGCGCTGAGTTTGACAGACAATCGGTTGACCGGTGAGATTCCAAAGTCGCTGGGCGACCTTTCAAGGGTGGTGAGCATAGAACTAAACCGCAACCAACTAACCGGAGAAATTCCGCAAGCATTAGGCAATCTAACAAGACTGAGTCACTTGGATCTGTCTCACAACTTGTTAACCGGCGAGATACCAGAAGCTCTGGGCGACCTCCCTGCATTGGATCGGCTCGATCTTGGGGGGAACTATTTGACCGGATGCGTTCCTGGAAGGTTGAGAACCGTATTTCCGTATCACTTCAGCGAGCTTGGCCTGCCATTTTGTGACGTGTTGCTAAGCAGCCTGACCTTAACCCCAGGCTCTCTCGTTCCTCCGTTCGATCCCTATCAAACCGAATACACGATCGCCGTCGGCCGTTCCAGGGTTACCGTGTTGCCCTCCAATGATCACGACGCCTTAATCGAAGTATTGGATCGAAACCTCGATCCGATAGAGGATGCAGATGATTCGCTGCCGGGGCATCAGGTCGAATTCAGTTCCGATATCCCAACTGTCTACATCAAGCTCCTTTCGGGTGACGGTCAGGCTATGCGCACGTACACTGTCACTGATTTAGGAATCAGATATGACATTAACAACAATGGCGCTTTGGAAAGGGACGAAGCACTTTCTGCCATAAGGGATTACTTCAATGAACTAATCAATAGAGACGAGGTGATTGGAATTATCAGGCTTTACTTCTCCTTTTCGGCCAGAAGTTCCTGACCAAACATCTAACGCCAAAGGTGCGTGAGTTTCTCCTAGTCCGGCCAAAGCCCGCAACTCTTGGACCCGTTATTTTTCTCTATCCTCGGGTGGGGCCATGCCAACGAAGTCCTCAAATAGCCCATCTCACTGGACCGGACGTTTGGTGATTGTCCCGCGAAACTTGGACCTAGACCAAGCGTTTGCCCAGTACACATCGCATCAGCCAAGAGCTAGAGTCTCAAACTTTGGTACCGCAAAGCAAACGTGACCAACCTTGGCAAGCAAGGTCATTGAGGACAGAGGCCGGAGGACCAAAATTGTCGTCCGATGAAGAGTCGTACGCAGGGCAACTGCGAAAGTTAGTCGGCGATCGAGTGCTCCTGACCCCTGGGGTTCGCGGCCTGATACGTAACGAGCAAGGACAGGTCTTGCTCATACGCAGGCGGGACAATGGCAAGTGGGGCATGCCAGACGGCAGAATCGTGAGCACGGCCCAGACGGCCGCCATTACAAACGGTTACGCCGACATCGGAGTCGCCACGGACGAGAAGTGGCGAGGCCGGGGATTCGCCACCGCGGCCGCATCGATCGTCGCCAGGCGGATACATGAGACCGGCAGGACGCCGGTCTGGAGTTGCGGCGAGGATAACCTGGCATCCCTGCGCGTCGCCCAAAAGCTGGGCTTCGAGGAGGTTTCCCGCCTAACCTACGTATTCAGACAGAAGTAGGGCGACAGACTGGACTAAATCCAGGACGTTCACCTTGAAGTCGGAATAGATGTGGCTCAAGACAAGTTGCCGGCCACTCGCCAATTTCACCTCCCTTGACCTTCGATATTATGGTGTGTAACGATGTTACACACTCCTCCTATCTAGATTGGATAACAACATGGCCAGGGTGCAATTGGTGATGCCGGACCATGACCGTGAACTCTTCGTCGATCAGGCTCGGCGAGAGGGCATGTCCCTCAGCGCCTGGCTACGGGCTGCCGCGCGTGAGCGTCTTGAGAAACGCCAGCGCGTCAAACAATTCGAGACTCCCGAAGACGTCATGGAATTCTTCAGGTCTTGTGCCGCCCTGGACGGTCCCGAAACGGAGCCGGACTGGGATGACCACTTGCGCGTCATGAATGAGTCACGCCGACAAGGCGCCGCCAGGACGTGATATTCGTCGACACCAACGTATTCATGTACGCGGTGGGACGCCCTCACGCTCTCCAGGCGCCAGCCCAACGCTTCTTCGCCGAAGCCAATCGAAGCGGAACTCCGCTGTTCACCTCAGCTGAGGTGATGCAGGAATTGGCGCGTACATACTTGCCGGTCGGGAGGCTGCTGACGTTTGATGCAGCAACAGCGCTAATCGCTCGTGCCGGCGTCGAGGTCTGGCCATTGGAAGAGGCGGATGTGGACCTGGCGCGCCGCCTTCACGAGCGATATCCCACCTTGCAAGCCCGTGACCTGTGCCACGTCGCCAGTTGCAGAAGACGTGGAGTCAAGCAGATTAAGACCTTCGACGAGGAATTCACCGCCTTGTTCGGCAACCCGTCAATCCTCTAGGGCCAGCCTGGAGGGCGATGTGGCCCATGTTGGATAGGCCCAGCACTCCGGGCAGGTCGCCTGCCTGGGAGGCCTACAACGCGGTTTGGACAAGTAGAGCGTTCGCCACAGAAGGGCGAGGGCTACACTGATTCTGGTTGTAGAGGCGTCCCTTGAGGGCGCCTGGTGCAAGGACGACATCCCGAGCCGCCGCCAAGGGACCCTATCGAAGCATGCGGAATCACGCCTTTAGTGCACCGACACGGCAATTCATGCCGCGCGCGACGTTGGCAACCCTGGCCGCCGCCGCATTTGTTGCCGTGGCCGTCGCATGCTCGACAGGGCCGGCCGACGACGCCACAACGCCGGACCCTCCTGACGAGTTCGCCATGGCGCGGAACTCTATGGTCGACGCCTACGCGGACCAGGTCGAGATATCCGACCCGCTGGTCCTCGAGGCGATGAGGACCGTCCGGCGAGAGGAATTCGTGCTCCCCGGCGACAGGGGACGGGCATACCGCGAGATGGCGCTGCCCATCAACGCCGGGCAGACCATTTCGCAGCCCTTCGTGGTGGCCTGGATGACAGACCTGCTGGAACTGGAGCCGGGCGAGCGCGTGCTGGAGATCGGAACCGGGTCCGGATACCAGGGGGCCGTCCTTGCCGAGATCACCGACAACGTCCACAGCATAGAGATCATTCCGTCGCTGGCCGGGGAGGTAGCAGACCGGCTCGACAGGCTCGGCTACGGCGACATAAGGCTGAGGCAGGCGGACGGGTACTTCGGCTGGGAGGACGAAGAGCCGTTCGACGCCATCATCGTGACCGCCGCGCCGGACCACGTGCCCCCGCCGCTGCTCCGGCAACTCGACGACGGAGGCAGGATGGTCATCCCGGTCGGCCCGCCCGGGGCCGTGCAGTCGCTCTGGCTCATCGAACGCCGGGGTGACCAGTTCATACGGCTCAACCAGGGTGCCGTGAGGTTCGTCCCGTTCACCAGGGAGAGTCCCTAGAGGGTGTCTAAAAACCCTTCCGTTCACCCTGAGCCTGTCGAAGGGTCGAGGCGCTGTTCATGGTTCGACAAGCTCACCACGAACGGTTTCCGACGCCTTATTAGACACCCTCTAAGACACCTTCCCGCCGCTACCGCGCCCCCCCTCGCTCCCATACGTATGCGGCCGAAGCGGCCGCGAGGTAAGCCGCCGCGCCGCCCAGTATCACCCAGGTGAAGCCGAACGACAGCGCGAGGACCGTGGCGAGAATCGCGCTCACCACCGACGTCGAGCCGTTGACGGCCCACGCCCACGGGACAAGCGCGGGCGCCTGCCCGCCCAGCGTACGGATGGCGCGCGGGAACGGAACGCCCATCACGATGCCGAGCGGGGCAAGCAGCACGACGCTGAGGACGAGCCTGCCCGCGAACGGCAACCCCAGCGTGGCGTCGAAGAGAAGTGGCAGTCCAAAGGCGTAGAGCACCGAAAGGACCGCGACCGCCAGGACCACTGTCGCCATGGAAACCCGAACACGGTCGGACGCCAGGCTCCCGGCCCCCGACCACACCAGCACGCCGAATAGCACGGTCGCGAAGGCGTAGGTGGGCTGGTCCAAATAGAGAATGAACCTCTGCAGCAACGGGATCTCCACCCACAGGAATCCCAGGCCGAGGCCGGCGAAATACACGAAAGGCCATAGCCTCCCGATCATCGGAGCCGCGCGTGAACCGCCGCCGGACGGGTCCCGCCGGAATAGGAGCGGCAGAAGGATGAACACCCCGGCCGCAACCACCGCCACCAACAGGCTGCCGAGCACGATGAGGAAACCAGCCCCTCCGAAGGGCTGGAAGGTCCTGCCCAGATTCCTCAGTATCTCCGGTATCTGGGACCACCTGAACAGGTGGAAGTAGAAGGGCCGATCGTCGCTGACGGGCGAGATGTCGTGACTGTAGCCGGCATGAAATTGCCCTCTCGTACCGGCGTTCAGCATGGCCTGTACCGCGTCGTGGTACAGCGGGGTCGGATGCACGCTGAACCTGTTCAGGTCGGCGGCCGCAATGCCCGGGTGGTAGACGAGGTCGTACTGGAGGTCGTCGGCGAACCGGCGCACCACGTCGATGTCCGCATCGTCGAGCGGAGACCGCTTCACGATCAGCGTTATCGTCTGCAGGCTGCGTATGACGGCAAAGTGTTCGCCGGGCTCGACTCCCACGTTTTCGAGGGCCTCGATGGCGACCGATACGACCCTGACCCCCTCGCTCGGAGGCGTCTGGGCCCATCGTGTGACCGACAGGAAACCGTCGGGGGCCAGGCGCCTGTAGAAGCTCTCGAACGCCTCCACGGTGTACAGGTAGTTTTCGGCCACGCCGTACGCACCGGCCAGCACCGGCCTGAAGGAATCGGCCAGGCTCAACTGGATGACGTCGAAGCGCTCGTCCATACGGTGCAGGTAACTCCTCGCTCCCACGTCGACGACGGTCACGTCCGGCCTGTCGAGAATGCCCGCCGCGTGGTGTCCGAATTTCTCGCCGACGGCCTCGACGACCAGCGGGTTCGAGATGACCGCCGTCACCGGCGCCGCGCCGTTACGCAGCGCAGTTAGAACGTCCAGCCCACCGCCGGGCTCGATCACCAGTGCCGAAGGATCATCGGTAAGCCTGTATACCAGCGAGGTCGGCAGGTACTCAACAAATTCCGCCTGATCGGGAGTCGCCGAGGTCATCGGGCTCAGGTTGTCGCCATCAACCGCAAGCGCCGTCTGGTCCGGCAACTCTCCCTGGTAGGCAAAGCTGAGTCCGGGCGCGGCATGGATGCTGTCGCTCTCGATCACCTCCACGAGGGAGAACGCGTTCCATTCGCTCCAGGCCTTCGAGGCGCTTTCGTGCCGCAGGGCCTGACTGACGGCCTTGTACGGCGACAGCCTCAGTTCGAGCACCCCCAGCGCCACGGCGGCCACCATCACGGCCACCGCAAATGCCGCCGGGATGAGCCATACAGGACGCCGCAACCTGCTGCCGCTGATCGCCACCGCGCCGATCAGTGCGATGACCGCCGCGACAATGACCGAACCCGGTGTCCCGACCACGAGCGGAAATACGACGGAGAGCAGGCACCCAATCCCCGCGCCGACCAGGTTGACCCCATAGAGTCCCCCGGCCCGCGTCGGGTACTTCGCCAACGCGGCGCCAACGATCGAGCCCGCGAAGAAGAACGGCACCGCCAGGGCCATGTAGTAGACGGCCAGGTACGCAAGCTGGCTGGGCTCCCAGAGCAACGTGTACGCGTCGAAGGGAAGCGCCTTGACCAGGTACAGCCCGCCGACGGCCGTAACGGCAAACAGCAGGCCCGCCCCGGCAATCAGGGGCCTGACATCTCGCGAAGCCAGGTTCGGAACAATGGCCAGAGCGGTCCCGCTCGCACCAAACCCCAACAGGGCGAGGCTGATCGCCAGGAAAGCGAAGTGGTAGCCCTGCGTCACCGCAAAGATGCGCGTCAGGGCGATCTCCAACAGCAGGGTCGCGGCCGAAACCAGCAGCACGCAGACATACAACCCCGCCGTCGGAGCTACATCATTTCGGGCCTCAGAAAAGGACGATGCGGACACGAAGCGACCCGTCCATCAAAACGGACATCCTCCCCGCCATCCTACATACCCGCGCCGGTCCACACACGCAACGGCGAAGCCGCGCTACAAATCGCGCCCTGCCCTCCATGCAACCGGGTAGGGGTGTCTCTCGCAGCCCGTCGGGGCCAAGGTGCGGGAACCACGTTTCACGGGCCGATCCCGACTGAATAGCCTCAGACCACTCAGGCCGAGGATGCGGTGAAGAACGTAGCCACTAACCCCGTCACGACGTTGAAATAGACATCCGCCTTGCCACGGCTATGTCGCAAGTTTCAGTCACAATGCCCGCGTCCAAACGAGATCTTACTCGCAAAAGGGGAGACCTATTATGTCGCTCAAGTAGTAGAACTTTTCGTGAAGAACCGAGGGAATACAGCCATCAATGGAATTCCCCTGCAGTTCCAACCTGGACAGGTTCCCAAGGCGACCCAGTTCGGTAGGAATTCTCCCGGCCAGGTTGTTGTTCCCAAGCATCAGCTCTTCCAGGAACATTATGTTCCCGACCTCCACAGGTATAGACCCGTTCAGTGAGTTTAATTCCAGATCCAGCACACGCAGGTTCTCAAGGCCTTCCAGTTCAGTCGGAATGTTCCCATCCAGTTGATTGTAAGAAAGATTCAACTCTACCAGATTCTGCAGACTGCCTAATTCCTCTGGTATCCCGCCGATCAAATTGTTGTCTTGAAGATTCACCACGCGCAATTCCCTCATTGTGGCAAGGCTTGCCGGTATCACTCCACTGAAACTGTTGAAAGACAGATCCAGTTCCTCCAATTTATGCAGATTGCCGAGTTCGTGAGGCAGTTCTCCATTCAAACGGTTGAAATACAGGTCCAGTTTCACGAGGTCCTTCAAATTGCCAAGCTCTGGAGGTATTACTCCGCTGAGATTGTTGGTATTCAAGTTTAGTACGTTCAAGTTGTTGAGATTGCCGAGCTGCGGCGGAATCTCTCCGTCGAGACCTTGAACCTCTAATTCCAGCACGCGTAGTTCCTCGAGTCCGCCCAACTCAGGCGGTATACGGCCTCCTAAATCGGCGAAATACCCCTGTGCCGAATAACGTCTCGATGGAAAGCTCAATCTCGTAACACGGAGCTCGGGAGAGTTTGGTGGCACTCCCACTGACTCAACAGTGACGCCGGCCCACTCTTCGATGGGGACGCCCGATCCCCAGTTCAATGGGACGTCGCCGCTCAGGTCGTCTCTCACCCGAATGAGAGTCTCGCAGTCATTCACAAGGCCGGGGTTGTTCTCGGGTTCGGACACGATGAATCCGGCGGAACAAGCGGAGGCAACTTCGGCTTCAGGGTCCTGCCAACCCGAGTTCTCCGCGACCAACGTCACACCCGTCCGTACCAAGGCCTGGGCTTCGGTGCCATTCCGATCGATGGTGTGGAGGACCACATCGACACCTTCAAAAACCGCCCTTGGGTTTGCCACTGCGATTCTGGAACCGTCCGGGGACCAGGCCGCAATCCGTGGGAATCGTGGTTTGGGGTCTACACGGCCGTCCACCATCGGACTATAGGGGTGCTCATTGAAACTGACCGGCAGGCTTTCAACTGTGCCGGACCCGTCCGCTGCAACCCTGATGGCTAGTGTGCCCAACAGTATCTCCAAGTCGTCAGGAGACCACTGCACTTCGACGCTTCTAATTGGTAAGGCTTGACCTGCGGCGCCTATCAGGTCTTCTGCGCCGGGGAGTTCGGCGACCCGGACGGGGTCCGTACCGTCGGCAGCAAACGAATAGAGGGCTGCGACATCTGGGTCCGGGACAAGAAACGCTATCCGCTTGCCAGCGGTGGACCACGATGGTGCGGTGAGCGTTTTGGAGATCCTCGTAAGATTGGAGCTGTCGACCCCAACTGTGTACACGACCCTGGCAAGTCCTGTATCGGCCGTTTCGTCCGGCTCATATGCGACAAACGCTATGGTGCGTCCATCCGGTGACCAAACCGGGGCATAAGGAGCGACCCGGCTGGCCTCCTTGAGATACAACTTCTTGTGCTTACCCGTCTCCACCGTGTAGATGGCGATTAGGCCCACAATCATCTTGGCGTCGGGGTTCCCGGCCGAGACGAAAGCCAACCGAGTCCCGTCTGGTGACCACACCGGGAAGGTGTCGACAAGATCGCCCTTTGTCAAATTCTCGTTGTTCGTGCCATTCATATCGATTACTGATATGCCATACCGATAACCTTTGTTGCCTCGGATACTTGAACTTCCATCGTATTTACATGTCGAATATGCAACCCTAGTCCCGTCAGGCGATACGTCGAAATACATCGTCGGTCCTATACCGATTTCTTTAATCGATTCTGATGTATTGACTGATCCGTCTCCTGGGGATTCACTACCGCCTGGCACATTATTTGATGGATCGATGGTCCCATCTACAATTTTCCCAAGCCGGGAACCATCTGCTTCAACGTAATACAGTGTCATTCGATCTCTACCATCTCCGACGTTGAATAGGATGCGGGAGCCATCAGGGGTCCACCTAACCAAATACTGCCCAAGCCTGTTGGATGGATATGCCAATGCGTCAGTGCACTCCTTAGAATACCTTTCAGTGTGGGTATATCCTCCAGAATGACTTTCAATAGTTATACCCTTGAGTTTAGGTTTCGAAGTGGGTTCAATGGCAGTGGTGGTGGGCAATTCGACAACAGTAGTGGGCGTTCGAATACTGGTTGTCACGGCCGATACGGAAGGCTGCATATCCTTCGTCGGCTCATTGTCATCGCCTGCACTGCGAGCGCAGCCGAGTGCGCCGACAAGCACAACTGCAAGCAGCGCAACTAAAGTCATGTGCAAGCGCATCATGTTGTATTCACCTGGACTGAAAGAGCGCGCCGTTTCCCGCTTGACCGTGTATGAAGCCTAGATCCGTCTGGCCTTCGATCACACCTGCTCCTCCCTGCCAAAACACGAGTTCCCCTACCGGATACTATGCGTTTTCCGCCCGATTCGTTCCCTCGATTCGACGCGTGTGCGGATATTTGCTGCCTGCGTCACGTGCGCATTCCCGTGGCCGCCCTTTTGAGATTCCCGATCGGGGTCGGGAATGACGGTTGTTGGTTGGGGTCGCGGGTGACGAGCGTTTGCCCGAGGCGGGGGAGTACCACACCGATGGCTACTAACGTGTACGGCTGGCTACCCGCCAACCGGCATCTGGTATGGAAAGGTGGAGCGGTGAACCCCCGGAACGAGGGGTTGCACTCAGTATGGCGTACCTTGCTTAATCGGTTGCGCCGTAGGACCAAGGGCTACAGCAAGAGCGCCGTCACGCTCCGATGCTCCTACGCCATCCAGCGCGTTGCGGCGGTGTGGGTGATGCCGTCTGACTCCGTGATGTAGTACGCCGTCAGGATGCTGTCGTCGGGGAGCTGGACGGAGACGGGATAGCCGACGTCGCCCTCCCAGCCGTGGTGGTCCGGGAGGCTGAGGCTGCTGGGGTACCCGCCGTCGTCCCTCAATACCACCGTGCGGTCCAGGTCCCACGTCCGGCCGCCGTCTTCGCTGAGTACCGCCCGGACGCCGCCCGGCTCCCGCCGGTATCCGAAGGCGCACAGGATGCGGCCGTCCCGCAGCTTGAGCAGGTGCGCCGGGTACCCCCAGATGCCGGTCTCCAGCGGGTCCGTCCAGGTAACGCCGCCGTCGTCGGACCACCTCTCGAGCAGGTTTGACGGCCTCCAATCCACCCTTTGGAGGGCAAGCACGCGGCCGGGCGCCGTCTCGACCATGGCGGTCTCGTTTACGTACACCGACAGCAGGTGCGTTCCCATTGGATGCAGCCGCCACGTGTCGCCGCCGTCCGTAGATCGCCAGACGTAGTTGTAGTGGTCTCCCCGAATGTCGGTCGTGTAGACGTGGTACAGGATCGTGCCATCCTCCATGAAGGTCGGCGGCCGGTTGCCGCTGACCTGCGCCATGCCTGGGACGACCCACTCCCGCCGTGTCCAGCTCTTCCCCCGGTCGGTCGACCGCGCGGTGAACAGCTTGTAACCCCCCACCGATATCATGCCGGCGCCCGGCGGATGCTCCCGTATCTTGAGCCCCAGCGCCTCGGCCTCGCCCCTCCGCTCCTCCGGCCAATACTCCGAGCCCACCGAGCCGGCGCACAGGTAGGTACCGTCCGGCTGCACCAGCTCCATCCGCTCCATCTTCTCCCGCGGCTGGTTTCCGGGCCAGTTGTACCGGACCGTAGGGTCGTCGGTCTGCGTCCACGTGGCGCCCTCGTCCCTGGACTCGAAGGCCACCCAGTCGCCCACCGGCTCGTGGTAGGCGTGCGTCTGCACGCGGGCGGCCGCTACGAGCCGCCCGTCGGGCAGGATGGCCAGGTTGGGCATGCCCGAATAGTGGCCCTCGCGCTTGAAGATAATGCTTCTCTGCATGGATGCCCTCTTTCACGCCACCGGCGCTGTGAACAGCGCGTCATACCTCGCGCCGCCGGGGCCGAGGTGGCTGCGGAACAGGGTGATGTGGCGGACGTGGACTTCCAGCCCGCGCTCGGGTAGCCGGGCGTCGAGCCACGAAAAGCCGATCTGGCGGGCCATGTACGGCGACGGCCCGCGGCGGAGACGGCCGGCGGTCACGTGCGGGTGAAATCGCTTCCGGTCGGCGTCGAACCCGACCTGCGCCATCGCGCCCTCGACGCGGGCCTGCAGGCGGGCCAGTCGTTGGACTTCGCCGTCGAACCCCACCCACAGCGTGCTGGGGCGGCGTGGAGACGGGAACGCGCCGGTCTTGTCGAGACGCACGTCGAACTCGGAAGACTCCCCGGCCGCGTTCCGCAACGGCTGGGCGAGATCCACCAGTCGGGACGGCTCGACCTCTCCAAGGAACTTCAGCGTGAGGTGTATCTCCGTCGCCCCGACCCAACGCACGTGCCGACGCCAACGTGAAGGCACCTGGTCGCTGAGCGAGGCGAGCCTGCGCCGGACCCGCGACGGCATTTCCAGCGCCACGAACGTGCGCCAGGTCTCACCCTCGCCGGCACTCTCGGCCAAACGGGACAGGTATTCGATCGAATGGGTTTCAGGCTGTCTGGATGCGATCGGTACGGCCCCATGAAATGGCATTAAACTTCGCCAGGCGATAATGCTCGCCGGCACACAAACCATTCTGGCAGAAAGAAACACGCATGAAGATAACGTCCGTCAAGCCTTACCTGGTCCACCCGGGGTGGCGCAAGAACTGGCTGTTCGTGAAGGTGGAGACCGACTCGGGGCTCCACGGTTGGGGTGAAGCCTATACGCAGGCGGACCGGGACCGCACTACGGCGATTCACGTCGAGGAACTCGAGCGGTACCTCATCGGCCGCGACCCGTTCAACATCAAGCACTTCACGCAGATCGCCTACGACGACTACGGCCAGCGGCGCGGGTCGATGGAGATATTCAGCGCGGTCAGCGGCGTCGAACAGGCGATGTGGGACATCGTCGGCAAGGCCCTCGGAGAACCGGTCTACCGGCTGCTCGGCGGTGCATGCCGCGACCGGGTACGCGTTTACGCGAACGGCTGGTACTGGGGCGCCGAGACGGAGGACGACTTCGCCCGGGCGGCCGAACGGGTGGTCGAAAAGGGGTTCACCGCGCTCAAGTTCGACGCAATCGCAGGGCCGTGGAGGTCATACGTGGACTCGCGGGTGATCGACGCGGCGGCGAAGAAGGTCCGCCGCGTGCGCAACGTCGTGGGGCCGGACGTGGACTTGCTCATCGAGATTCACCGCCGTCTCGCCCCGATGTACGCAGTCCAGCTTGCCCAGCAGATCGCCGAATTCCGGCCCTATTGGTTCGAGGAACCCTGCCCGGCGGAGAACCTGGACGCGCTGGCTGAGATCCGGCAGCAGACGTCAATACCGGTCGTCACGGGAGAGGCGCTCTACGGCAAGGCCGGATTTGCGCAGGTCTTCGAGAAGCGGGCCGCCGACATCATCAACCCCGACGTGGCGAACACCGGCGGCATCCTGGAGTTGAAGGAGATCGCCGCGATGGCAGAGCCGCACTACGTGGCCGTCTCGCCGCACAACTACAACTCGACGGTCATGGCGCTGGCGTCTACTGTGCACGCCTCAGCCGTGATGCCCAACTTCCTGATCACCGAGTACTTCGTCCCGTTCGCCGAGATCGGCACGCAGGTCTCGAACCAGTTTGTGCCCGAGAACGGTTTCATCCCGCTGCCAGACACACCCGGCCTCGGCGTAGACATCAACATGGACGCGCTCGAAAAGTTCGCCTACCGCCACTTCCCGGCAAGAACCCTGCCAACGCCATCGGATGAGGTCATCAGGGGGTGATCCCGTAAGACCGGTCTGAATACGGTAACGGCAAGCGCGAGCATTTAACGCCGGGGAGAGGGACTGTCATTAAATTCCCCGTAGCGGCGGGTTTCAAACCCGCCGTGGGCATGGGCGCGGCAACACCACTAACACCCCCACCACCCAAGATCCTTCGGCTTCGCTCAGGGCCTGCCACGCACTTGATGCGGGGGGTGACAGAGTAGCCACGCGGGCTCGACGCACCACCACCACCCCTACCCCGCCTTAAACACCGACAGCATCGCCGTTGCCATCCCCAGGTAGAGCACGATGCCGGAGACGTCTGTGAGCGTCGTTACGAACACGGCTGAGGAGGTGGCGGGGTCGATTCGCACGGCCCGCAGTACCAGGGGCACCAGCACGCCGCCAAGGGCCGCAACGAGCATGTTGAGCAGCAGCGCGCCGGCGACCACCAGCGCCAGGTATGAGTCGCCGCGCCACAGCCACACGATGCCGACCAGGATGGCGCCGACCACGAGGCCCTGGCCGATGGCCAACGCCGTCTCCATTACCAGGACGCCGCGGGCTTCCGAGGTTGGAAGTTCCCCCAGCGCTATCGAACGCACGATAATCGTCAGGGTCTGCGTCCCGGCGATTCCCGCCTGCCCCATCACGACCGGTAGGAATACGGCGAGAATCGTGAGGCTGTCCAGGGTCGACTGGAACAGGCTAAGCACCCAACCGGCCAGCAACACCGTTCCCAGGTTGACGGTGAGCCACGGCAAACGCCCGCGCACGGACGCCATGAATCGGCCCGTCTCTCGGCCGCCCAGCCGGACACCCACCATGCGGAACATGTCCTCCGTGGCTTCCTCGCTGGCGACCTGCACGAGGTCCTCGATGGCGATGGCGCCCTTCAGCCTGCCAACGTGATCGACGACGGGAACGCTGCGCAGCTCGTACCGCGCCATCAGGAGCGCGGCCTCCTCTTGGTCCGTGCCGGTTTCGACGGATATGACGTCTGACGACATCACGTCGTTTACAGACGCGCCGGGCTGCGCGAACACCAACTCCGGCAGGTCAAGGTAGCCGACAAGCACATTGTTCTCGTCCACCGCGAACAGTTGCCGGAGTTCGTCAGGACCAAGCCCCGAATAACGCAACACGTTGATGGCGTGCGCGGCCGGCCAGGAATTCCGCAGTGCGACGACACGCGGTGACATCAGGCCGCCCGCCTCGTCGTCCTGGTACAGCAGCAGGTCGCCGATGGCCCTGCGGGAGGTCATCCGGCCCAGGACGGGCCCGGTCTCTTCCCAATCAAGCCTTCGCAGCACGTCGGCCGCGACGTCGGGAGGACACAGGTCGAGTACGGCCGCCATTCGTTCGGGGCCGACGTGGCCGGCAACTTCTGCTGCGTCTGCTGGCGCCATGTGGGCAAACGCCTCGGAGGTCATCTCATCGTTCGCCGCCGCCAACAACACGCCGCGCGCCTCCCTGTCGAGGTCTTCGAGCACGGCCGCGCGGTCCGGGGGTCGCAGGCTGAACAGATCCTCGACCGCGGCCTCGACGCGGCCTTCCTCTACGCGCGTCCGGACGCGTTCCTCAATGCCGGCCAACTGCTCGGCGCCGGGAATCTCGTCCTCGATGTTCTTGCTGGTCGTGGTCAACAATTCGCGCCTGTCGAGTGCTGTGACCCGCTCAACTGTGGCTTCCAGGTGATCAGCCATGGGGTGTTGGGCTTAGCCCATTTCAGTCCCACACCACCGTCCACCTCCACCAGGCTCTCGTGGAGCGCTGCGTTCAGCCTCTCCGACTTTTCGGATTCGGGCTCGACGAACAGCCTCGCCGAACACTCATTCAAGGCCGCTTCCAGATCGGCAAAGGGTTCCGGTCCCCATGGGGGCAGCGGCTGTACCTGAAAGTCGATGCCCATCTCACCGAGTACGTCCGTGTATTGCGGCGCGCTTGGCAAAGCAAGCCGTTCCTCACCGTGCACCTTGGCCCAAAGCGGGAAGTAGTTGGCCGCGGCCGGCTTCTCGAACAGGATGACGGCGACGAGGTCCCGCGCGTATTCGTCCATCTTGGCGGTGAAAAGCTCTATGTCCGACACGGTGTAGACGACGTGTGCACAGATGACGATGTCGGCAGGACCAGGGGTAGCGTCTTCCCACCGCTCGGGGACCACCTCCAGGTTGCTTACACCCCACACCTCGGCCATTTCCGCAAGCCTGGCGCGCATCGCTTCCGACGGCTCCACCGCCGTCACTTCGCGGCAGCGCCGGCTCAACGGCACGGCGAGTCGACCCGCCCCGGCCCCCACGTCCATCACCGTGTGTTCCGGCCGAACGACGGCAAGCAGGGCTTCGAGGGTCTCATCTCGTCCGCCCTCGCCGGGGCGCGGAGGTACGAACCGGTGTGACAGGCCGCTCCAGAAGTCCTTCGGCGGCAGGTCTGCCATGGCGCGTTCGGACTGCCGGTGCTCGGCGAGAATCATCTGCGTCCAACTTTGGCTGGATTGAGAGACCACTGGACCGCCCTGCTCTTACTGACCCGCGGGCCGTACCGGCCGATTGCCCAACATCGTCAGGCGGGCGGCTCGACGGGCCGTGCTGCCTTAGTTTGACTGTACTGCATGACGCCATTACGCTCACGTTGCGCGGCGATAACATTTGCCGGACGCGCGGCGCCTGCCAATGAGTTCGATTCGATTTCAACCCGCCGCAATCAAGGCCCACCACGAGATAGAGGTCTTCGCTCCACCTGAAATGGTGTGGGACTGGATCAGCCGCGTCGACTTGTGGTCGGACTGGCACCCGGAAATCGATGACTCTAAGTGGGTCAGCGACGAAGACCAGGGCGTTTTCAGCCTGCGCATGCGGAAGGTGCTTTCACTCACCTCCCGCATACAGACCCAGCGATCCGAACGCGAATTCGCCTGGGAATCGGCCATCTGGTTCTCCACCACCAGGCACGCGTTCAGGATCGACGGCGACTATCGACGGACCACGATCACTTGCGAGACATGGACCGAAGGACCGCTCGCCAAGTGGGCAGGGGTTAGCGGCATGTTCCAGAACGAGGTGAACCGGGTCATCGAAACAGGCCTCGGCGTCCTCAAGACCCGCCTCGAGAGCGAGAAGCGCGGCGAGTCCAGCAAGCCGGGCCCGCCCAGGAACAAGCCGCGCAGACCGGTGCTGATGTAACGGGCAGACCGGCGCCCCCCTGTCCCCGGCAGTAAGGTATGCACAGTTGTTACTCGGAATAGCAGGTCTGGTGAACGGCGACTGGCGCGCCATCGACGCGAACGTATTGAGGAAGGTGCGCGACCTTGGTTTCACCGTCCTTCAAGTACGTGTAGACGACCCGCGCGACCTAGATGACGCCAGCGCCGGGACCCTCAAGCAACTGTTCGAAGAGCACGGGGTAGTGATCGGACAGACGGTCGGCAACTACGGCGGTGGGTTGGTGGCGCCCGACGACGGCGAAAGAGCGGCGGCCATCGAGTTCATGAAGCGAATGTGCGGCGTGACGTCCGCGCTGGGCTCGCCCGACACGTACCTGAGACCGGGCAGTCTAAATCCTGCCAGCCCGTGGTACCCGCACCCCGAAAACCGCTCGCCCGGGGTATTCGACCGGCTCGTCGATTCCGCTCGGCAGATCTGTGCTACGGCGCAGAACGAAGGGGTGATGGTGGCCGTCGAGGGCGGTGTCGTGTGCCCGCTCTACTCGGCGCGCCGGGTGAAGGACTTCATAGACGCGACGGGCTCCCCCAACTTGGGTTTCAACGTGGACCCCGTCAACTTTGTCGGTTCGATCGAACAGGCATACGACACCACGTCGCTACAGCGTGAGTTCTACGACCTCATGCCGGACCGCATCTTCGGCGCGCACGCCAAGGACTTCCGGCTCATCGACGCGCTGCTTCCGCGCTTCGAGGAGGAGGTGATCGGCCGGGGCATGCTGGACCAGCACGAGTTCCTCACCGGCATGCAGCAGGTCTGTCCCGACGGCCACGTGCTGATAGAGCACCTGCCGGACGAACTGGTCCCCGCCGCGGCGCAGGGGTTGAGGCGCGCCGCGGAATCGGCGGGCATCGTCTTCGAAAATCCCTAGAATTAGGTGACCGGATTTCACCAGGGGACTCGTTCGCATGGACTTAAAGGGCAAACGCATCATCGTTACCGGAGGGGCCACCGGCATCGGACGGGCGACTGCGCTCAGGGTCGGCGCCTACGGGGCAATGGTCGCCGTATTCGACGTGAACGACGCCGCCGGAAGTGCGACCGTGGCCGACATCAACGAGGCCGGAGGCAATGGCCGCTACTGGCACGTGGACGTTGCGCACGAGGCGGCCGTGTCCGGCGGAGTAATCGCAGCCGAGTCGTGGCTGGGCGGCATCGACGTACTGCTCCACTTCGCAGGCGTCCTCGAAGGCGTGCAGGTCGACATCGACCAGTTCCCGGAGGACACCTGGGACATGGTGGTAGACACCAACCTCAAGGGTTCCTACCTGATAGCCAAGCACGTCGTCTCATTCATGAGGAAGCAGCGGCACGGGACCATCGTGCTGGCGGCCTCCGGCGCCGGCGTCAAGGGCGGCAGTTCGTCTTATGCCTACGGTTCCAGCAAGGGCGGCGTACACGGCCTCGCCATGGTGATGGCGCAGCGCCTCGCGGAGTACGGCATTCGGGTCAACGACATCGCCCCGGGATCCGTGGACACCCCGCTGAAGGTCGCAGCCACCGAAGAGGCGTTAAAGGTCACCGGCGATCGTTCAACCTATGAAAACACGATGAACGCGCTCGTCACTCCCGACGGCATATCCCGCATCTGCGCCTTCCTCGCCAGCGACGACGCCGAATACGTGACGGGCACGATATTTACGCGGTAGGGGGCCATTGTGCTTGATGGTTTACCCGCTAGGTTGACGCACACCCTGCCGGAGCCCTCAACTGATGGAGTCCGCCGAAATCCATGGGGATCGCGAACGGTTGAGTGAATGGCAAGTGGAGACACGCGGCCTCGGCCGTAATCCCTGGGCGGGTGTTTTTTTGCGGGCTATCGGCCCCACACACCCCATCACTTCCGCCAGATCAGCATCACGCCGTCCCGTATCGGGAGCAGGACGTTTGTGACCCGCTCGTCGTTCTGGACGATGTCGTTGAATTTGGCGATTGCCTTGCCGGATGCCTGGTCGGGGTCAATGATTCGGCCGCCCCACAACACGTTGTCGACCGCGATCACGCCCATCGGCGCGAGTAGTTCCATGCTGCGCCGGTAGTACTCGGGGTACGGCTCCTTGTCGGCGTCGATGAATATCAGGTCGAACTGCCCTTCCAGCAGGTTCAGAGTCTCTAGGGCCGATCCCAGCCGCAAGTCGATCTTTCTGCCGTGCGGCGACTTCGCCCAGAACTCCTTGGCTATGTCGGTCGCCTCCGGATCGACGTCGCACGTGATGACCCGGCCGTCTGCCGGCAGCGCCTCGGCCATCATCAGGGCGCTGTACCCGGTGAATGTGCCGATCTCCAGGACCCGGCGCGCGCCCAGTGCGTGTACGAGGACCTGCAACAGGCGTCCGACGGTATTGCCCGACATCATCCCGTAGGAAGTCATCCGCTCGCGGGTCGTCGCAGCCAGTTCGGCGAACACCGGGCCGGGCTCGGAAGTGTGGTCCGATGCGTACTGTTGAATGTGTTCGGGCGTTATTTCCGGCATTTGACTCGATGACTCCAGGGCACGGGGACTTATGGGCAGAATATACCTGCCCGGCGGTGCGGCGTTCAGGCAGTCCGGACTGACGTTGCGGGCGTATTTCCGGTTATCGCTGTATCTGTCGGCCTCCGCACGGGTACATTTACACTTACGCGAGGGCGCGGGAGCACCGGGACCATGACGGGCCCGACGGGACTTTTCCGACTTCACCCCGCGGTCCGGATGATGCGACATGAACAAGACGCAGCGGCTACAAAAGTGGATCGAAACGCACCCGAACTGGGACGTGGCATCCTACGGCGAGTTCATGCACGTGGGCGCGAACCAGACCCTGCTACGGGTCGCCATGAAAGGGCTCGAACTCACGGACGAGATGCGCGCGCTCGACATCGCCTGCGCGATAGGCGGCAACGCCCGCTGGCTGGCGTCTCTCTACGGCTGCCAGGTGTCGGGCATCGACATCGATGAGAGCGAACTGGAAGTGGCGAGGGAGTTGGCGGAGATCGAGAGCATTGAACAGCTTTGTACGTTCATCAATGCCCGGGCCGACGATCTGCCGTTCCCCGACAATTACTTTGACCTGGCTATCTCGACCGACATCTTCGACCCGCCAGAGGTCCGCCGGGTACTGAAGCCCGGCGGCGCGTTCATACTCAGCACCTACTGGGACGATCCGCGTGCGACGTTCAGGTCCCTGGCGTCCGACTGGGGGCTCGAACTGCAGTCAGGGATGGACGTCACCCCGCTTGCCTTTGCGTTTCACCGCGCCAAGGAAGAGGAGGCCCGTCTTCTTGTACAGGCCGGAATGCTACCGGCGAGGGAACTCGTGCAAATCGTCAACGAGAACATCACTCCCTACGCGGCCCGCGGCGGTCGGCACCTGCTGATGCGCCTGACCAAGGCCGGTTAGCCGCCGGACGAACGCGAAAATCCACGTCGGCTATCTGGCCATTTAAGACCGTCCGAGCCGCCTGGCTTAATACCCCGGGCGAATCCCCACCGACGGCCTGCCGTTAGGGGTTACAATCCCTCGACCGCGCAACGCTGGACCACCCTCAGCACAGGAACCCATGCCTTGACCGACAAGCCGATAGTCGCCATACCGTCAGACGATCCGCCCCAGTGCCAGGGATCTCCGTGGTTGGCGAAACTGAGCGAAAAGGCGGAGGTGCGCCTGTTCACCGACCGGCCGGTCGACTTCGAAGAGCAGATAGAACGCGTCCGCGGCGCATCGGCCATCATCAATTCCCGCAGTTACGTCCAGTGGCAGAGGGAGGCCATAGAGCGGTTGCCGGAACTGGGGCATATAACCGTCTGCGGCATCGGAACGGACTCGGTAGACCTCGTGGCGGCCCGGGAACACGGCGTCCTGGTGTCCAACATCCCCGGCAAGACCGCCCCGGTCGTCGCCGAGCACTCGTTCGCCCTCATGTGGGCCATCGCCAAGCAGGTGACCTGGTACATGGACTCCATGCGCGCCGGGATGTGGACGAAGATGGACGGCATGTTTCTCGCAGGAAAGACCGTGGGGATTATTGGGACCGGCAACATCGGGGCGGAGATGGCGAGGCTGTGCCGGGCCATCGGCATGAACGTGATCGCCTGGACGTTCAATCCGTCCGACGAGCGGGCAGCCAGGCTGGGCGTGGAGTTCGTGGAGTTCCCCGAGTTACTGGAGCGTTCCGACGTCATCAGCATCCACATTCAGCAGACACCGGAGTCGTACCACATGGTCGGCGAACCGGAACTGGCCATGATGAAGCCAGGCGCTCTGCTGGTTAACGTAGCGCGCGGACCAATCGTGGACGAGGTCGCGCTCGTTAATGCGCTCAACTCCGGGCACCTCGGCGGCGCCGCGCTCGACGTGTTCGAGGAAGAACCTCTCCCGGAAAACCACCCGCTGCTCGACTGCGAGCACGCCATCCTCACCCCGCACATAGCGGACATGACCCCCGAAGGCCTCGACCTGCTCAACCAGGGAGTCGTCGAAAACACCCTCGCCTATCTCAACGGCACGCCCCAAAACATCGTCATCCCCTGACCCGGGGCCTGCGACCGCCCCGATGCGCGGCGGCACCCAGGGGATCCCGGGAGGGGACCGATTCGGCTACAGCCCGGCTCGACGTAAGTAAGTGCCCCCGCGGTCACCCCACCATGGATGCCGGCTTCCGCCGGCAGGACTAAGGTGGGCTGGCACGATGAGTGCGTGGGCGCCTCGTTGGCGGTCTATCCTGTGTTGCTGAAACGCAGAATCATCCCCCTGTCGCAACTTGGAAGGACAACCACTTGGACAATGTAATCGACATTACCCTGATGCGGCACGGACGATCGCGGGCCGACGACGAGATGGTGCACGAGGGGCGCTACGACTCGCCGCTCACCGACGTCGGCAGGGCCCAGGTGAGGGCGCGGGCCGAGGAATGGAAGCGGTCCGGTGTGACGTTCGACCTGATCTTCGCCAGCACGCTGGTCCGCGCCTCCGAAAGCGCGCAGATCGTAGGGGAGACGCTGAACGTCCCCATCGAGTACGACCCCGACTGGATGGAGATCGACAACGGCCCGCTTGCAGGGCTCCCGTTCGACGTGGGCAGAGAAAGGTACCCGAGGCCCAAATTTTCGAACCCGTTTGAGCCCTTACTCCCCACCGGAGAGGGCGAAAGTTCGTGGGACATGGTGGACCGCGCCGCCCGCGCCCTCCAACGCGTGGTCAGGCGAGGCGAACGGTCATCCCTCATCGTCGCCCACGGCGGCATCCTCAACGCCGCAATGTACTGCATCCTCGGCCTCGGGGCTCCAAGCCGTGGACCCCACAGCAGCGGCGTAACGTTCGCCTTCGGCGACGCCGGCTTTGTACGGACGTCGTACAACGCGGCGCGGCATGTGTGGGTGGTTAGGGACATGGGGGTGCAGCCGGATTAGGATTGCCGCAAGGCCAAGCGGCCGAAAGTTGATCGACTTGCATTGAAAGTTGGCGGCGTTGGCGCTTCACTTCGACTCGAGAGGGGCGTGTGGCAGGCCTCTGCACCAAGACTTGTAGTTTTCCGCTGTTAACTTGCAATTATCTCCAGGGAATGGCACGACTGAAGGAGCGGCTAGACGTTCGCCTTCGGTGACGCGGGGTCTGTGCGGACGTAGTACAACGCCGGGCGGCGTGTGTGGGTGCGTGAGTGCCGTTAGCCTGATGCGCCGATTCCTAATTGATATATATTTGGGAACATATTACAATGGTTAATTATGGGACGGTTGCTAATTCGTCGTGAGAATCATCGCCCGGAGAACGCTCCGTAATTTTTGGGAACGACACCCGGATGCCGAGCAGCAGTTGCGAGCTTGGGACTCGGAGGTCAGGGCAGAAGACTGGGACACGCCCGCGCATTTGGCAGCCAGGTACCCGACGGCCAGCATCGTCGCGGGCAACCGGGCTGTCTTCAGGATCAAGGGTGGCAGCTACCGGCTGGTGGTGATGGTCCGCTACGACAAGCGCATCGTCTTTATACGGTTTGTCGGCACGCACGCTGAGTATGACCGGATTGACGCAAAGGAGGTGTAGACATGGCAGCTATCAAGCCGATCCGCACCGATAGGGACCTGGAACGGGCACTGGAGCGGATCAACGAGATCTTCGACGCCGAGGAAGGCACGCCCGAAAGCGACGAACTCGATGTACTCACCGTATTGGTCGAGCACTACGAGGATGAGCACGAACCCGTCGGCTTGCCCACTCCGGTCGCCGCCATCGAGTTCCGCATGGAACAGGCTGGGCTAACTAATCGGGACCTGATCCCCTTCCTCGGTAGCCGCTCCAGGGTGTCGGAAGTGCTCTCCGGCAAGCGGACCATCACCATATCGATGGCCCGCGCCCTCCACCGACACCTCGGCATACCCGCTGAGGTGCTGCTCCAGGAGCCCGGTGCGAGCTTCGATCCCGCATACGAAGACCTTGAACCCGAGCGGTTTCCCCTGAAGGCCATGGCAAAGGCGGGTTGGATTCCCGAAGTGCCGGACCTCAAGGACCGCGCAGAAGAGCTTATCCGCGGTTTGATCGACAGCGCAGGAGGTCCACAGGTCGCTGCCGCGCCGTTGTACCGCAAGAACGATCACCGCCGCATGAATTCAAAGACGGACGACTACGCGCTAAGGGCATGGTGCTGGCAGGTGATGGCCGCGGCGCAGGAAAATCTGCCTGAGGCAACCTACGAACCCGGAACGGTCAGCCGGGAATTTCTCCGTTCCCTTGCGCAACTCAGCGCTTCACGCCGTGGTCCCAGTCGCGTGAAAGATTTCCTTGCAGAGAGGGGCATAGGCTTCGAATACGTGCACCACCTGCCGCGAACTCACCTGGACGGCGCAGCGATCCAACTCCACGACGGCAGACCGGTGATCGGCATGACGCTCCGATACGACCGGATAGACAACTTCTGGTACACGCTGATGCACGAACTCGCTCACGTAAGCCTGCACCTCGACAACGGTGGCGAGGACACCGCCTTCGTAGACGACCACAGCCTTCGCGACGTCGAGCCCGCCTCAGGGGACGCAAGGGAAGCCCAGGCCGACCGTATGGCGGAAGAGGCCCTGATACCACCAGACTTGTGGAACGACGGCGCCATACTGGAAAGGCCTACGGGGATGGCAATCGTGGACCTCGCAGCGGAAGCGAAAGTCCACCCGGCCATCGTTGCCGGCAGGGTGCGCCACAAACTGGGCAACTACCGGCTGTTGTCGCAGTTCGTGGGTACCGGGCAGGTGCGTAGGGAGTTTGAGGGGGGTTGAGAATCAAAATCCCAAGCGCGGTCGTGGCATGTCCGCCAACTTGTGCAGGGTGAACGAGAGCCGACCGAAAGGACCAAACCAACGAGACGGTGTGTAAGAGTTGGATTTGGGAGGTCCCCGGGCACAAGGCGCACTAAACGCGGTTGCACACTCTACGGCAAGCATGGGCGCATCAGATGCTTTGGAGTGACCAACAGACCTAGCCGGTAGTCCCAGGCGGGCCGGCGGATTTGGATGTCGCCTGGCCCTTAGAGTTGGCGGCGTTGGCGCTCCACTTCGATTCGACAGGGGCGTATGGCTAGCGTCTGCACTAAGACTTGTAGTTTTCCCCTGTTAACTTGTAATTTCCTCCAGGGAATGGCACGACTCACCATAACTAAGGCCAAAATGTCAACGTTAGCACTAAGACTTGCAGTTTCCTGAGGGCTAACGCACAATGACTTGCATGGTGGAGGAACTTTTCAGGTGGCAGGAACTTGACGTCAAGCTGAGTCAAGCGTTCAGTCCCGCTACCGCGATCAGCCGCAGGGATCTGTTTCACGGCCGCCAGGCCATTATCAGGCGCCTGATCGATACCGCGAATCAGTCGGGCCAACACGCGATCATCTATGGAGAGCGGGGGGTCGGCAAAACCTCGATAGCGAACGTGCTGTCGGGAATCCTGGCGCCGTTTACCTCCGAGCAAATCGTCAGCGCGCGAGTCAACTGTTCCAGGGAGACTTCCTACACCCAGATCTGGAATTCCATGTTTCGGGAAATCGGGACTCCCGTAAATAAAAGCCCGTTTGAAAGCCTGACCGTCGATGACGTATTCGACGCTCTCCGGCAAGAGGACTCGAGAAAACTGATACTCATCATCGACGAGTTCGACCGTGTTGAGGACCCGGACATCGACGCCCTGTTCGCCGACACCATCAAGGCCTTATCGGACTTCGACCTGGACACAACGCTGATCCTCGTTGGTGTAGCCGATGACGTCGACGACCTGATCACGGAGCACGAGTCAGTGGACCGCTGTCTCGTTCAGGTTCACCTGCCCAGGATGCCTTTCGAGGAGATGATGGAGATCGTCAGGTCCGGAGTCGGCTCGGCGGGAATGGAGGCATCGGACGAAGCAGTTTCCAGCATTTGCGCTGTGTCAATGGGGCTGCCGCACTATGCCCATGCCCTGGGGCTCGCTTCAGGTAGAGCGGCCATTGACGACAGGAGGACCAGAGTGGAGCCACGCGACGTGGACAACGCCATGGATGTACTTCTGAGCGTCTCTCAGCAGTCGATGCTTCGCCAGTTCGACCTTGCTACCGCCAGCCCTCGCAGGGAGAACTTCTATTTCCAGGTGCTGTTGGCCTGTTCGCTCGCACAGACGGACGATCTCGGCTACTTCAGGGCGGCTGATGTCCGCGAACCGTACTCGCACATCATGGACCGGGACATGGAGATTCCAAGTTATGCGCGTCATCTCCACGGTCTGAGTGGAGCGGGAAGGGGCGATGTTCTCGAACGGCAAGGACGGCCTCACCAATACAGGTTCAGATTCTCCAATCCGTTGATGCAACCTTATGTTCTGATGCGAGGACTACAAAGTGGAATGGTCGACTTAGAGGACGTGCGCGAATTCACTGCGGCCAGGTCCTAACCCGCGGGGCAGAGACGCCATAGCGTCAGGCATTGAAGGCATGCGCGAAGGCGAGGAACCCATGCCGGAACCTCATACTTCGGCGACAGCGGGGCACTAGGCGTTCAAGTAGATGTCCAGAGGAAACAGTTTCGCTGCGCAGCACTCGGCATTGGCGGTATTGATAGTCTTCGCAATCGCTGGCGTTGTGGACTGGACGAAGTGACCAGCCTTGCCGAGGCCGTCGTCGAACAAGCCGCTCTCTAAGTGACTCATTGGCCTCAGCCGTCAGTCGGCGCACGGTCCGGGCATCGCTCCCATACTTTCGATTGGACGCATCATGAGTCTGCGTTTGGACGCTTGCCCATGCTGCGGATGGACGCAAGGGGCTTTCGACTCACTACGTGACCACATGTCATGATCAGAATTCCCGTTGGCTGGACTGGATTATCCAGGGACTTTGCACCAGCAGATTGCGATTAGACGCATATAACTTTGCGATTGGCCGCAGTTGAACCCTACAATTGGATGGTGATCAGTCAAAGCCTCTATCCCCGCTATATGCTGCCCCGGCTCAGGGAGGCGCTGGCGGACTCGCCCGTCGTCCTCATCCACGGCCCGCGCCAGTGTGGCAAGTCGACTCTGGCCCAAACCCTTAGCCATGCGGTTCATCCGGGGCGGCGCCCCTCCAACATAGTCCCAATCAGCAATCCGGGCCCGATAAGCAGTCCGATTGTCCCTCTCCCGGCGTCGCCTCCGACCTACGCCGCTGCGCCTCACGGCAACGAGTCGATCGGCGGGTATGTCTATCACTCGTTCGACGATGATGTGCTTCGGGAAGCAGCGCAGGAGGACCCGGTGGGATTCGTGTCCGACTTGCCTGAGTGGGTGATACTCGACGAGGTACAGCGAGTGCCCGGGTTGTTCACCTCAATCAAGCTGAACGTGGACCGAAATAGAACGCCCGGCAGATTTGTCCTGACAGGTTCGACCAATCTGTTCCTACTCCCACAGCTTTCTGAGTCGCTCGCAGGGCGGATCCAAATAGTTCGGCTCCATCCATTGGCACAGCGGGAGCTTATGGGTGGGGGCATTCCCACAAACTTGTGGTCAGATACCAGGCCCGGATTCCTGGATGATTTGTTCGACGGAGGATTCAAATCCGGACAAACGACACGGCTGCGAGATGGACTTGCTGAACGGATTACGGCCGGCGGGTACGTGCCTGCAATGGCACTCCCGTCAGGCAGGCGCAGGGCGAACTGGTACCGCGATTACGTCGAGACCCTTGTGCTGAAAGATGTTCGCGAAATGTCCCGCATCCGCCGCCTGGACGAGCTGCCGAGGCTCCTGGAGGCCGCCACTGCGCAGACGGCATGTCTGTTCAACCAGGACTCGCTCTCCAGGGTTCTGCGCATTACTCGCCCAACAGTCGCAGACTATGTGGCGTTGTTGGAGAGGGCATTTTTGCTGGAGCGGCTGCCGGCCTGGTCCACCAACAGGTCGAGAAGGTTGGTCAAGACCGCAAAGCTCCACATCGGCGACACTGGTGTCGGTTGTGCACTGCTCGGCATTGATGCCTGGGCGTTGGCCGCGGACAGGCGAATGTTGGGGCAGTTCGTTGAGACATTCGTGTACCAGGAGCTTCGAAAGCAGGCCTGTTGGTACGAGTCCCACGTATCGTTCCATTACTACCGGGACAAGGACGGAGCTGAGGTAGACATAGTCATCGAGAAGGACGGGGCTGCCATTGCCGGGATCGAGGTGAAGGCCGGCGCCACCGTGACTTCATCTGACTTCAAAGGACTCCGCAAACTTGCGAGGGTCTGCGAAGCCCGGTTCAGGATCGGGGTGGTCCTGTATGACGGCGAGGCCACCGTCAGGTTTGGAGAAGGGCTGTATGCCGTGCCCATAAGGCGACTATGGGAGCGGCCGTGACCCCGCTCGCTGAGGCCATCGTCTTGAGCCACCCTTGAATATGGACTAGACTAGACCATATCTATTCTTGGAGGAGGTGAATCGTGGTTGTCTCTGAACCCGGGCGGGTCTGGACTGTGGCCGAGGCGAAGGCGAGGCTGTCCGAGATCCTGCGGCTTGCCGAGACGGAAGGTCCGCAGCGCATAGGCAAGAGGTCGTCTTTCGTCGTGGTGCCGGAACGCGTGTGGCAGGAACACGCTCCGCCGGAACGTATGCCGATGGGAAAGTGGCTCGTTGAGAACATGCCGCGCGGGACGAACCTCGAAATCCCCGACCGCGGCGGCGAGTCACGTCGAGAGATACCGTTTGTGGACTGGGATGACGACGACTGGGGCGAAAAGTGACCGGTTATCTGCTCGACACGAACGTAATGTCGGAGATGACCCGTAGTCGCCCAAATCCATCGGTAATCGCATTTCTGGACCAAACGTCCGATCTGTGGTTGGCGTCCTTGGTGGTGCACGAACTGGAATTCGGGTTGCGCCTGATGCCACCGGGACAACGCCGGGAGCGATTGCGAATGAACGTGTCACGGTTCCTCGAGAGTTACGCGGACCGTATCTTGCCGGCAAATGAGACTGCCGCAGTGTGGGCCGCGCGACTTCGGGTGAACGCGGTCATGTTGGGCCGTCCGCCGGATCTCGTCGACATGCTCATCGCGGGCACTGCCAAGGCTCACGATCTAGCCGTTGCCACCCGGAATGTGCGGGACTTCGAGGGGCTTGGTGTAGAGGTCGTCAATCCATGGTCGCACCGGTGACCACGGTTATTGCCGCTCCTGTCGGGCTGTTCCCGGAGCGCCTTGTTAGAGCCCGTTAGTTGGCATGCTGCCGGCAACGGGGATTCGGGCCGGGGACATGGCCCGTGTCTTGTCGGCATGGGGCGAGCGCCCATATAGTCTAGATAGTCAATCTAGCCAGTAGGTGTGTCATGGCCCAGTGGGCTCTCCAGGATGCGAAAAACCGGTTCAGCGCCGTGGTGGACGCTGCACTCGCAGGGGAACCGCAGCAGGTGACCAGGCGCGGCAAGGCCGCCGTGGTGGTGTTGTCAGTGAAAGATTACGAGCGGCTGCGCAAGAATCCGCCGGGACGCGCCCCGTCCTTTGTTGAACACCTGCTGACCATCCCCGGCGGCGGCGGCGAATTCGAGTTTGAACGCATCCCGCTTACTCCTCGTTCGCAGGAGTTCTGATGTACCTGCTCGACACTGACGTGGTGTCGCTTTTGCGTAGACCCGACCGCCACCCTGCTCCTGTCCGGTGGCTACAGGCCCAGCGGTCGGCCGATCTGTTTATCAGCGTTGTGACGTTGGCCGAGATGGAGCGCGGCCTGGCACAGCAGAAACGGCGAGACCCCGCTTTTGCCCGTGACCTTGCAGCATGGATGGAACAGACGACGGCGTCCTTCGCAGACCGGATTATCGGGGTGGATGCAGCCGCGGCCAGGCTTTGGGGGCGAATGTCGGTGGACCTCGGTCACTTTAACGTTGAGCTGCTCATCGCAGCCACGGCCCTTGTCCATGGCCTGACCGTGGTCACACGAAATGTGCGCCATTTCGAGCCTGCCGGCGTCCGCGTGCTCAACCCCTTTTGGGACGTCGAAAACCCGTAGGGACCCGCGCAGGACACCGGGGTCCTGGGGCAGTCAACACGGAATTTCTTACCTGGCCCAGGCGAAATTGTCATCCCGTTGAAACGTCGATACAACCCTGACATTCATCGCCGAAGGTCGATCCGGCTGCGAGGTTACGACTACACCCAGTCAGGTGCTTACTACATCACGATCGTGACACAGGACAGGGTGTGCCTGTTTGGTGAGGTGGTGGGTGAAGAGGTGCGTCTGGATAAGGCCGGCGAGATGGCACAAGGGATTTGGGAGGCATTGCCCAACCGCTACCCCTCGATAACGATCGATGAGTCCATCGTGATGCCAAATCACATTCACGGAATCATCGTGATCAATAGGCCTGTAGGGGCGTCCCTTGTGAGCGCCCTGGACAACGTGAAAGGGGATACCGTGGTACGTGAGGCAAAGCGCTGCAATACCAGGGCGCCCACAAGGGACGCCCCTACGTTGGGTGACGTGATAGGCGCGTACAAGTCGTTGACCACGGTGGAATATGCGCGGGCCGTGGGCACAGACGGTTGGCAGCCATTCAACAGACGTCTTTGGCAACGCAACTACTATGAACGCGTCATTCGAAACGACAATGAACTGGACCAAGTTCGAGAGTACATAGTGAACAATCCGGCGCAGTGGGAGGTGGATCCAGAGAATCCCGACGTCAAAATTACCCACAAGGGAAGAGTTGATTCTGAGTAGTTCCGACTGGTCATGCCGTGCCCAAGAGACTGTCGGGCATGCCGCCTGACACGATCGGTCCGTCCTCCAACCCCATTCTGTTGACGCTCACTTGCCCCCCGCCTACACTTGAGCGGCGTTGGGGCCGCCCTTTTTGGCCTGTTTCCTGACCCTTTTGTAGACCCGGCAAGTTGGCATGTGCGGCGTAAGCGGAATCCTTTATAAGAAAGCTACCGGCAGCGGGTTCGGGCCGGTGGGCGATGACCTGGTGAAGATGCTGGAGTCGATGACCCATCGGGGGACGGACTCGAGCGGGATTACTGTGGCGGGTGAGGACCTTGCGGGCGACCTGGCAATTCGTATCTTCGCGGATGAATCGGGCCAGGCCTCGGATACATTGGCACGAGCCGCGGACGCTGTTGAACGGTCAGGTGGGGTTGTGAACTCGAAGCAGGCCAGCGGGCAGTTCCTGCGGCTGATCGTCAATTACGAGGGCGAGGTCGCCGAGCTTGCCGAGGCGTTGTTGAACACGCCGGGAGTCGCGCTGCACAGCATCGGAGAGTCGTCGGAAGTCGTGAAGGACGTCGGTACGCCCGTCGCGATGGACGACCGGCATCTGATGAGTCGGCTGACCGGCACCCACGGCATCGGACACGTTCGAATGGCCACCGAGAGCATCGTCGACGTCAACCATGCTCACCCCTTCTGGGCCTACCCGTTTCCCGACGTGACCGTGGTGCACAACGGCCAGCTCACGAATTACCACAAACTGAAGCGAATGTACGAAGACCAGGGCCATCACTTCCAGACGGGAAACGACTCCGAGTTGATCGCCGTCTACCTGGCCGACAAGCTCGCCCAGGGGGAGCCGCTGGACGCGGCCCTTCAGGAGTCGGTGGACGACCTCGACGGGACGTTCACCTACCTGGTCTCGACGAAAGACGGTCTCGGCTACGCCAAGGACCAGTGGTCGGCGAAGCCTCTGGTGACCATGGAAACCGACGACATCATCGCCATCGCCTCCGAGGAAGTCGCCTTGCGCAGCGTTTTCAGCCAGGAAATAGACCGGCTGGAGCCCCAAAAGAGCGAGGTCATGACTTGGTTACTCTAGACGCCGACGGCTTGACCAGGCGTGAGCTGAACCGGCGGCTTAAGGAGTTGGCGGCCGCTGACTCCGAGATCACAATCGAGAATCCGCAGGCGCAGCACAACATCGCCGTGGGGATCCTCGAACCCTGCAAGATAGACATCAAGGGCAGCGTCGGCTACTACGCCTGCAGCCTGCTGGACGGCCCGGAAATCACCATCGACGGCAATGCCGGTTGGGCGCTGGGCGACAACATGATGTCGGGCAGGATCACGCTGTCGAAGAATGCCGGGGCGTCGGTGGGTTCGACCATGCGCGGCGGCGAACTGTTCGTCGGGGGCGACGCCGGGGCGCGGGCCGGCATATCGATGAAGGGCGGCACCCTGATAATCGGCGGCGATGCCGGCTTCCTGGCCGGGTTCATGATGCAAAAGGGTCGTATCATCGTCTGCGGCGACGTCGGCGAAGCGGTAGGGGACTCCATGTACGAGGGGACCATCTACGTCGGCGGTGAAATCGGTTCGCTCGGCGCCGACGCCACAATCGAGGAGATGGACGAGGACGAGCTGATCGACGTTCTTGCGACGTTGGAGAGCTACGGGATCAAGGAGCGGCCGAGCTTCACCAAGATCGTGTCCGCCAAAAAGCTGTACCACTACGACTCCCTGGAGCGGCTGGAAAAGTCGGTGATCTGACCGCGCAGTCCGGTAACCGAGAAAGAGGATCTGCCTTACATGGTTATGGGTAACAGCCAGCTATGGTCGCCGTGGGTCCTTGAAGACATCCACGCCAAGGCCGAGCTGGGCCGCTACCGGATCAGGGGTTTCAGCACCTTCCAGAAGGTGACCCACTTCGACGACCTGACCTTCCTGTCGACGGGCCTCACCCGCTTTCCGCTGGAAGGCTATAAGGAACGCTGCAACACGCGGACGGTGATCGGTGGGATGCGCGCTGAGAACCCGCTGGTCCTCGAAACGCCCATCTACATCAGCGGCATGAGCTACGGCGCGCTGTCGGCGAACGCCAAGACGGCGCTGGGCAAGGGCGCGGCGATGGTGGGGTCGGCAAGCTGCACCGGCGACGGCGGGATGTTGCAGTCGGAGCGCGACGCCTCCGAGAAGCTGATCTACCAGGTGCTGCCCAGCAGGTACGGGTTCAACCCACACCACCTGGTGCAGGCGCAGGCCGTCGAGATCGTCGTCGGCCAGGGCGCCAAGCCGGGCACTGGCGGGATGCTGATGGGCGTGAAGGTACTGGATGAGATCGCCGATATGCGGGACCTGCCGCGGGGCATCGACCAGCGCAGCCCGGCGCGGCATCCGGACTGGCTGGGGCCCGACGACCTGGCGGTAAAGATCGAGCAGCTGAGGGAAGCGACCGACTGGCGCGTGCCGATACACGTAAAGCTAGGCGCCTGCCGGGTGGACGACGACGTGAAGCTGGCGGCCAAGGCTGGAGCCGACGCCATCGTGATCGACAGCATGGTCGCAGGGACCGGCGCATCGGCGGAGGTGCTGATCGAGCACAGCGGCATTCCAACGGTGCCCGCCATCGTCATGGCCCGGGAGGCGCTGCGGGAACTGGGGCTGTACGGCAAGGTGAGCCTGATCGCCTCCGGCGGCATCCGCAACGGGGCCGACGTGGCCAAAGCGCTGGCGCTGGGTGCAGATGCCGTGGCAATCGGCATAGGCGCGCTCGTCGCTCTCAACTGCAACAAGGAGATTCCCGAGTCGGACTTCATTAACGAAATCGGCGTGCCGGCCGGACAGTGCCGGCATTGCCACACCGGCAAGTGCCCGGTGGGCATAACCACGCAGAACCCGGAACTGACCAGGCGGCTAGACCCCGACGAGGCGGCGGAGCGGGTGGCGAACTACATCAACTCCATGACCATGGAGACGACGTTGCTCACACGTTCGCTGGGCAAGGGCGACGTTCACAGCCTCGAGCCAGAGGACCTGGCGGCGCTCACGATCGAGGCGTCGGCGATGGCGCAGGTGCCCCTGGTCGGTACCAACAAGGTCTATTGAACAATAAACCGGCAATGGGCCAGGGATCGAGGCGGCTGTCGATGGGGCGAAGCGGCGCGGTGGGGTGCGCTGAGCCAGTCCGCGGCGGGTGGCCGCAAGGAGACCAACATGGCTAGTAGAGAAGAAGTCCGGCAGCGGATGAAAGACGACGGCATCGAGTACCTGCTGGTGCAGTTCGTTGACGTAAACGGCTCTCCCAAGGTCAAGATGGTCCCGGCCGTCCACCTGGATGACGCCATCGATGAGGGAGCGGGGTTCGCTGGGGCCGCTCTGCCGGGGATGGGCCAGGGACCGCACTCCCACGACATGCTGGCCAGGGTCGACCTGGACTCATACACGCCACTCCCGTGGACCAGCGGGGTGGCCCGGTTTGCCAGCGACCTGTTCGTTGACGACGAGCCGCACATGTACTGCCCGCGCCAGAACTTCAAACGGGTGCTGGGCGAGGTCGCAGACGCGGGGTACGCGTTCAACGTGGGCATCGAACCCGAGCATTTCCTCGTCAAGCGAAACGAGGACGGTTCGATTTCGGTCTGGGACCCGAACGAGGTCGATACCCTCGCCAAGCCCTGCTACGACTTCAAGGGCATCTCCAACGTCATTGACTACCTGCGGGACATGATGGACGGCATGCAGCGGATTGGCTGGGACGCCTACCAGTCGGACCACGAGGACGCCAACGGCCAGTACGAGATCAACTTCGTGTACGACGACGCGTTGGTGACGGCCGACCGGTACACGTTCTTCAAGATGATGACCAGCCAGTACGCCCAGAAGTACGGCGCCATCGCCACGCACATGGCCAAACCCTTCAGCGATCGTACAGGCAGTGGCGGACACATCCACTACCACCTGGCAGACACGGCCACCGGCGAGAACGTGTTCCTGGACGAGGACGACCCGAGGGGACTGGGCTTGTCGGAGCTGGCCTACAACTTCATTGGCGGGATCATCGACCACGCCCCGGCCCTTTGCGCCGTCATGTCGCCCACGGTGAACTGCTACAAACGGCTGCAGGTCGGTTCGGCCCTAATGGGCTCGACCTCGGGATTCCTGTGGACGCCGGCGTTCGTCTCATACGGCGACAACAACCGCACGCAGATGATCCGCACGGCCGGACCGGGGCACCTGGAAGACCGGACGATGTCGGCCGCGTGTAACCCCTACCTTGCGATGGGGGCGTATGTGACCGCGGGCATGGACGGCATCCGGCGCAAGCTGGACCCCGGCGAACCCAACCTGGGCAACCTGTACGACCTTGGGCTGGAGGAGATCGGGCGGCGCGGCATCAGGATGCTTCCGCAGTCGTTGGCCGAGGCGTTGGGGGAACTGCGCGCGGATGAGGTGGTGCAGGGGTCGTTGGGCGTCATCTACGACGAGTTCGAGGCCCTGAAAGATGCGGAGTGGCGTGAGTACCACCGCCAGGTGAGCCAGTGGGAGCTGGACCGCTACCTGACGCTGTTCTAGGAAGCTTATGTCCTTCCTGATGAGCTGCCCCAACTGCGGGGACCGCAACGTCAACGAGTTCCAATACGGGGGCGAGGTGACCGCGCGGCCAGACCCGGGGGACAGCGCGGACCAGTGGACCGACTACTTCTATTCCCGGAAGAACACCGCAGGGGTCGCACGCGAGTGGTGGAATCACCGCTACGGCTGTCGCAAGTGGTTCTTCGCCCTGCGGGACACTACCGTCAATGAGGTCCAGGAGACCTACTGGCCGTAACCGATGACAAGTCGCAACCACGGCCCCAGATTGCCCGCCCAACCCGGTGAACTAATCGACCGCGGGTCGGAAGTCGAGTTCCACTTCGACGGCAAGAAGGTGACCGCCCTGCAAGGCGACACGGTCGCCTCCGCTCTGTTTGCTTCGGGCGTCTCTACCTTCAGCCGCGGGTTCAAGTACCACCGGCCCAGGGGACTGCTCTGCTGCGCCGGGAGGTGCCCGAACTGCCTGGTCGACGTAGACGGCGTGCCCAACGTCCGAGCGTGTGTTCAGCCTGTCAAGGCGGATTTGCGTGTCCGCTCCCAGAACGCCTGGCCATCATTGAGGTGGGACTTCCTGGCGGTCCTCGACCGCCTCGGATGGCTCATGCCGGTGGGCTTTTACTACAAGGCGCTGCATAGACCCAGGCTGCTCTGGAAGATTGCCCGGAACGTAATCCGTCGCGTCGGCGGCCTTGGCAAGGTCGACATTGATGCCGTTCCGGAGACTCATTGGCAGCACCGGAACTACCACGCAGACGTGGTGGTCATCGGGGGTGGGCCTGCCGGCATGTCGGCCGCGCTGGCGGCGGCGGAAAACGGGGCCAAAGTAGCACTGATAGACGACCAGCCCCGCCTGGGCGGATCCCTCCGGTTCGGTTCGGGTGAGTCCGCCGACAGACCCGGTTTCGAAGAGGCGACCGGGGACGTAATAGCCCGCAAGCTGACAGATGCCGCTAAGAATGACGATCGCGTGCGCGTGATGACCGGTGCGACGGTATTCGCCTTCTACCAGGACAACCTGCTGGGCATACGGAGAGAACATGACGTAGTGAAACTGCGGGCCAAGCGGGTCGTCGTGGCCACAGGTTCATTCGAGGTGCCGTCGCTGTTTGAGAACAACGACTTGCCCGGAGTCATGCTGTCGAGCGCCGCCCAACGGCTGATCAGGCTCTATGGACTGAGACCGGGTAATAGGGCGGTCGTGGCGACGAGCAACGACGTGGGCTACCAGGTGGCTTTGGATTTGCTGGACGCGGATGTAGCGGTCGCTGCCGTGGTCGATTCACGGCGAGGCGTGCCAGAGCGGACGGACGCGGCGCGGGCCCTGGAGGCCGCGGGGATAGAGATACTCAACTCATCCGTGGTCGCCAAAGCAAACGGCAAGAACAAACTCCGCGGGGTGGAAGTCAGATCTCTGGATGCAGGGCAGACGGACGGGACGACAAGGAATGTCCGCTGCGACCTGTTGTGCATGTCCGGCGAAACACAGCTGGCCGACGGGCTGCTCTACCAAGCAGGCGCGACGCGGGACTACAGCCGGGATCATGGCGAACCCGGGCATTGGGTATTGCCAACCGGTCTCCACGTCGCTGGAGGCGTAACCGGGTCACGCGACCTTGGCGCCGCGTTAATGCAGGGACAGCTGGCCGGCCTGGAAGCCGCGCAACAACTTGGAGCGAAATCGACGAAGCTACAGGCAGAGATAAACGACGCCCGGCGGCTGATGGCGCAAGCACTGGCGAGCCGCGCCGAAGAACCCGTCGAATCCGATGGCCACTATGCACCAACCGGCAAGAAAGAGTTCGTCTGTTTCTGTGAAGACGTGACCGTCAAGGACATCTCGCAGGCAATAGGGGAAGGTTTCGACGACATTCAACTGCTGAAACGGTACAGCACCGCGACCATGGGCCCATGCCAGGGGAAGATGTGTCACAAGGCGCTGGTCGGTTTGTGCGCCAGGTACTCGGGCCAAAGCGCGGAGGCCATCGGGGTTACGACGTCGCGCCCGCCCCTGGAACCGGTGCCACTAGGCGCGCTGGCAGGCCCCTCGCACATGCCCATGAAGCGCTCGCCGCTGGACCGCATCCACCGGGAACTGGGGGCCGACATGGTTGAGTCGGGGCCCTGGCAGAGACCCCGCAGCTACGGCTCGCCTGAAGAAGAGTGCCTGGCGGTGCGTCAGCGAGTTGGCATCATCGACGTCAGCACCCTGGGCAAGCTGGATGTCCGCGGCAGGCACGCTGGGGTCCTTCTGGACCGGGTCTACACTCACCGATTCTCCAACCTGCGCGTCGGAAGGATCCGCTACGGGGTCCTGTGCTCGGACAACGGGACCATCCTGGACGACGGGACCGTTGCCAGGGTTGGAGATGATCACTATTTCGTGACGACCACTTCTGGAAACGTGGACATGATCGAGGAGTGGTTCAAGTGGTGGAACGCTGGCACTGATCTGTGCGCCCATGTGACGAATGTCACCTCGAACTACGCGGCGGTAAACGTGGCCGGGCCCTATGCCCGGCAGACGCTATCCAAGCTCACCGAGATCGATCTGTCACCCAAGGCGTTCCGCTACATGCGTTTCGCGCAAGGCGACATAGCGGGCGTACCCGGTATTTTGCTCCGCATCGGCTTTGTCGGCGAACCGGGGTGGGAGGTGCACGTCCCGGCAGAATACGCCGAGTACTTGTGGTCCGCCGTAATGGACGCCGGAAGCGAGTTCGAGATCGCCCCCTTCGGCCTCGAGGCGCAACGAGTTTTGCGCCTGGAAAAGAAGCACGTAATCGTCGGGCAGGACACCGACGCCGTGTCCAACCCGCTGGAAGGTGACATGGAATGGACAGTCCGCTTCGACAAGGAAGACTTCATCGGCCGGGCTGGCCTCATCGCGGTTCGTGACAGGGGACTTCGCAACAAGCTGGTCGGCTTCGTCATGCAGAACGGGCTGGTCCCGGACGACGGCGTTCCCGTAGTTGCCGGCGGCGCGCCTGTCGGACGGGTAACGAGCGCGCGGCGCAGTCCGACCACGGGCAAGGGCTTTGGGCTTGCGTGGGTGACCGTGGATTTGGCCGAGGAAGGTCGCCAAATCAGGGTCCTGATCGACCAGAATCCCTCGCCTGCTCAGGTGACGCTCCAGCCGTTCTACGATCCCGACGGCAAGCGCTTGCGGAGTTAGCGGTCTTGTCGTTCAGTCCGGTGAAGAAAAGCGCGTTTCACCACGAACAGTTGGCAATGGGCGCGCGCATGGTCGAACGGGACGGCTGGCTGCAGCCCGCGTACTACTCAGGCGCGGAGCAGGAATCGCGGGTATTGACCGAGAACGCCGGTGTCTTCGATGTCAGTCCATCAGGAAAATTGCTGCTGCACGGCAATGACTTGGATGACCACCTGGGGGACATTATTCTGTCCGGTAACGCGCCAGCCGTTGGCGAAGTTCGCCGTGTCGCGGATCCTGCACCTGGACGACTCGCCAGGCTGACCTCAGACGAGTGCCTGGTGCTGTGCGCTCCAGCTGAAATATCAGTGTGGTCAACGGCGCTCACGGGACGCGTGGGCGGCTGCGTCCACATCGTAGACCACGCTTCGGGCCTGTCCGGCATGCGACTAACGGGACCCATGTCGACCGAATTGTTGAGCAAGCTCTCGGAGTTCGACACGTCGCCCGACTCCTTCCCAAACCTTGCCTGCGCCCAGGCCAGATTCGCCGAGGTCCACGGGACTCTCGTGCGGACCGACCAGGGACCTCTGCTCAGTTACGACCTGTTCTTCACGCGTGAGCTCGGGGAGTACTTGTGGGAAGCGATGTTCGAAGCTGGAGACGAATTTGGCGTTGCGCCCGTCGGTCTCGAGGCTACGGACCGGCTCCAGGCCCAATTCGTGACTGACCCGGCGACGGCGACCACGTAGACATGCTCCAGCTATTCCAAAAGAACCGCATGTGGCATAAGCGGCCTCTGAAGGACCACTACGAGGTGGTCATCGTGGGCGGAGGAGTCCACGGCCTGTCTACCGCCTACTACCTGGCCAAACAGGGGGTCCGCGACGTGGCGGTGCTGGACAAGGGGTACCTGGGCGGCGGCGCCAGCGCGCGGACGACCGCGATCATACGGGCCAACTACCTGACACCCGAAGGGGTCCCATTCTTCAAAGAAAGCGTGGAACTCTACGAAGGCCTCGCAAAGGAACTGAATTTCAACCTGCTGTTCAACCAGATGGGACGGCTGGACCTGGGTCACAACGAGACCGCGGTATATGGACTTCGTATGCGGACCGAAATCAACAGGTTGCTGGGCGTGGACAGTCGCATGATCGGCCCGAGAGAAATCAAGAAACTCGTGCCGGCCATGGACCTGCGTAAAGGCAGGCCTTTTCCGATTATGGCCGCTTTGTACCATCCGCCCTGCGGTGTGATTCGACACGATGCCGTGGTCTGGGGATACGGCCGTGGCGCCAGCAACTATGGAGCCGAATTGCATCCGTTCACTGAGGTGACCGGTATCGACCGTACAAACGGCCGAGTGACCGGCGTCGAAACCGACCGGGGGCTCGTAAAGGCCAACACGGTGGTGAGCGCCACCGCCGGCTGGACATCGACCATCGGTCGCCTGGTAGACCTGGACCTGCCAATTTCTACCCATCCGCTGCAAGCGATGGTTACGGAACCTCTTAAGCCATTCCTGGACAAGACCATTTCGTCGGCCAACCTGCACGCGTACGTCTACCAGACCGACCGGGGTGAGGTGGTAATCGGCGGTGGCGTCGATCCGTACCCGAGCTACAGCCACCGCTCCACGATGCAGCCGCTGGAGGAACTTGCAGCCCATACGCTGGAAATGTTCCCGTGCCTGCGGAACGTCAAAGTCTTGCGCCAGTGGACCGGGCTTTGCGACATGACCCCCGACTACGCACCCATCATGGGCCCCGTCGAAGGGCTGGACGGTCTGGTGCTCACCTGCGGATGGGGTAGCTGGGGATTCAAGGCCGCGCCAGTGGCGGGGAAGTACGTGGCCGAGCTGATCGCCACCGGCGCGATGCCGGACATGATCAAGCCCTTCGCTCTTTCCAGGTTTAAAGAAGGCCGCCTGGTGAACGAACGGGCGGCGGCGCCAGCCGCCGCCATCCACTAGGCAAAGCCGTGAAACGAGCGCTGATCGTCCGCCACGCTGCACCTGAAACGCTGGCGGGCAATTTCCGAGGTGTATTGCTGGACCAGGGCTTCGAGTTGCAAGCCTTGAACGTGTTCGAGTCGGCGCCAGGATATGAACGGTTCGACGCTCCAGAACTGGCCGATGTCGACCTGATCCTGATCCTGGGCGGCCCGTTTTCCGCCAACGACGATATACCGGTGTTGCATCAAGAGCGCGCCTACTTGAAAGAGGCGCTGGCGCAGGACAAACCGGCTTTCGGCGTCTGCCTGGGCGCCCAGATGATGTCCACTGCGCTTGGAGGCGTCGTGGAACCCAGCGGCGGCTACCAAATCGGGCTAAAGAAGATTTCTGTGACGGCTGAAGGCAAGTCGGATCCTGTGTTCAGCAACATCGAGGTTCCACTCGTGCCTACCCTTCACGGCGACACCTTCTCCATCCCCTATGGGGCTGTGAAGCTGGCCGACTCATATATGTTGCGCCGCGACGGGACCTACCGGCGCATCAACATGGCGTTCCGCTATGGCCGGTCCTACGCTTTCCAGTTCGAGCCGCAACTGACGCTTGAAGAGTTTCGGGTCTGGGATCGGGAACTACGGAGCGACTACCAGTTCATGGGGAGCCGATTCGACCCCGAAGAAGAGGCGGCGACCAACCTACGCGAGTTCACCGCTTTCGCCCCGTACCACGAAAGGCAGATGCGGCGGTTGCTACGCGCCTTCCTGGCCAACGCCGGGCTGGGTGGTGGCGCGTAACCCAATCTGATACGCAATGGCTGGGCGGCAATACTTCGCGGTGGTTGTGGAGCTGCCGGTTAGCGGTTACGAGGAATTGGATCAACGGCTTGGGATTTGTTCCCTTGACAGGGCGTCAATTCGCATCAAGACCCGCCCCGTGATCTCCGCAACCGCGTGGTCTGCCTCCGCGCTGCGCGCTTCCAATTCTGAGTAGTCGAAGTCGGCATCTAATTGTGGGACCGGAGACCTTCCGATCTTCACATGACGAGAGAGCCGTTCGCTGCCCAGCGTCCACTCAACGGAGAGGATCAGGTCAAACCCATGGCGTCCAATGCCGGTGTATCCATTGAAGCAGTAATCGTGCCTTAGCCTGAGCGGCCGGTCGTTGCTCAACCGGAAGCCATCGGACAGGATGTGATCCCGCTTCGTCGCCTCCCAATCGCCGGTTCGAAATGGCTCCACGAAGTCTTTCTCTTCGCCACCCAGACTGACATATGAGACTTGGGTTAAGGCCCGGAAGAGTCCCTCGCCCAATGGCTTAATGGTCGATTCAATCCCTTCAAGTGTCGGACGGATATGCGCCCTGTAGACGGTATCCAACGTCATTTTGTCCAAATCGACGGGAGCTGGGCCTCTCCTTTCTCCTACGAATGTTGCGACTCGTTGAGTGACTTCGTATCGTTCAAGGATCCCGCCCAGATCAGAAAGCGGCACAACGGTGCAGTCATTCCGGGACTGGCGAGTCGTACCGCCGTATACGACGTATTTGCTGTTGACGTTCGGGATGTATTTGGCGACGCGGTTGAGCCCACCGAAGTAGTCGGAGGACACGGTAGAGCCGGACTTTATTTCAATTGCGCTGATGCTTTGGCCGGTCTCATACAGGAGATCGCATTCCAGACCCTTCGAATCCCGGTAAAACGAAAAGTTGGATTGGCGGCCCCGATTGAAGCGGTGCTTGAGCGCCTCCGACACGACTAGGTTCTCGAATAGGGAGCCGCGTAGGGGGTGGGTAGCAATCTGCTCGGCGTATTCGATGCCGATAAGGTAACTGGCCAGCCCCACGTCGTAGAAGTAGAACTTTGGTGACTTGATCAGACGCTTTCGCAAGTTGGCGTGGAACGGCGGCAATTGGAAGATGATGTAGCTCGTTTCCAGCACGGTGAGCCACTCGCGCGCGGTGGTGTGGGACACGCCGGCGTCTGAGCCCAGCGAGCTCAGGTTCACCAATTGCCCGACGCGTCCCGCGCACAGGCGAACGAAACGCCGGAAGCCGGAAAGGTTGCGTATCTCCCCCAACCGGCGTACGTCGCGCTCTACATACGTCTCGAAGTAGTCACCCAGCGCTTGATGAGGTTCGAGACCCCGGTCGAGAATCCGGGGATAGAATCCCGAAAAAATTATGTCGTCAATTGCCTCGCTCGCACCGGTCAGTCGCCGTTCTCCGAGAGAAAACGGTAATAGGCGAAGTAGCGCCGTCCGCCCGGCCAGTGACTGGCTGATGGCATTGGAGAGCCTGAACTGCTCGCTTCCCGACAGTACGAAGAGGCTGTTGCGCCCCAGTTCGTCGGCGAGGACTTGCAGGTACGACAGTAGCGCCGGGACGTGCTGGACCTCATCGATGATGGCGCCTTCACCAAGCTGGGCGAGAAAACCACGGGGATCGGACTCAGCAAATTCCCGTTGGTCCGGCGCCTCCAGGTTGACGTACGCAAGATTGGGAAAAGCCGAACGGCACAGGGTCGTCTTGCCGGACTGCCTTGGCCCAGTTACGGTCACGAATGGGTATTGTTGAAACAGAGCCGTCAGGCGGTCTGTAATTTCGCGCTCGATCATAGGAACGAGGATACCAGCTAATTGCACAAATTGAAAGTAGCACTTTCAATTTGTGCAGTTCTACAACGATGTCTCCAAGGATAGGGAGTTCGGGCAGGCGTCGAATGCCGGACTGCATGCGGAACCGTCTCCGAGTGATTCGACGGACTAACAGGCAGGGTCCGTCAACCTGACGTTCGGCCACCGGCAATCCGGAAGTCTTGAATTATTGGATGTCGAAACTCTCCTTTTCCGCCATCTGGCGCTCCGAATAGCCCCTGAAACGTAAAACGCGCCCCGGTTCAGAACGGGACACAGTCGCCCCGATGCGGTAAGATGCGCCGGAATGCTCGCCCCACAGCAAAAAGAGTAAGAAATGAGCAAGGTCGTAAATCATGTCGTAACCAGGCCCGGCCGGCGGCACGGTGATCCGGAAACTGAAATTCCCATCGCAGAGGACCTGGTGACAACGGCAGGCTCGCCAGTCCTGGACAGCGACGTTACCTACTACAGCCGGGAGTATCCGCTTGAGTCCCAGACGGTCGAAAAGTCAGCCGACCGGGATTGGGGCTGGACGGTCTACATCAAAGAGGTCTACGACTACCGAAAGGTGCACGAAAAGGCGAGTGAGCCTCTCATCGAAGCGGCCGCCGTATCAGGCGAGATCGAACCCACTGCGAAACCAGAGCCGCGGGACGAACTGACAGAAGACATCCGCACGAAGGCGCGGGAGATGGGCTTCGGCGAGGTAGGTTTCACGGCCTACGACCGGCGCTATACCTACACCAGTAAGAAGAAGTGGGCCAAGTACACCCACGCCATCTGCCTTGCGTTGGAACAGGACTACTGGCAGACTCAGCAAATTCCCAGCCTTGAGGCCGAGTGGGCCCACTTCGGCACCTATGAGATCGCCGGCGCCAAGGCCATTGAACTAGCTGCGTATATCAGATCGCTCGGTTACCGCGCGCAGATCCACAGTCCCAACGACAACACGGGTATCTACATACCGCTGTTCGTCAATGCCGGCCTGGGACAACTGGGCGCTAACGGCCAGCTGCTCTCTCCCCACTTCGGGTCCCGGTCGCGGTTGATGCTGATCACGACCGATGCCCCACTGCAGCACGACAAGCCGGTCGACTACGGGATCAACAAGTTCTGCGAGGAATGCCAGGTCTGCGTCGTACGATGCCCCGCCCGCGCCCTGCTGAGGGAAAAGGTGTGGTACCGAGGCGTCAAGAAGAACAAGCTGGTCTACGACCGGTGCCGGCCAATAATGATCACCTACGAGGGATGCGCCGTCTGCATGAAGGTGTGTCCGGTCCAGCGTTACGGCATGAAGCCGGTCATGGAACACTACGTCGAGACTGGCGAGATCCTCGGAAAGGGTACGCCCAACCTCGAAGGGTACGAACTCCGGGACAAGGGCTATTTCGGCCCGGGTGAATTGCCGCACTTCGACCGCGAGACCTTTGAATTCCCCCACGGGACCAAGGAGGAGTGGCTCTTCCACCAGTTCAAGGAAAAGCTTGAGAGTAACGGCGGTCCCACCAAGGAAGAGGCATTTGAGTTTGCCAGCGAACTGAAAGAGGCTGTCGAAGCAGGCGTCTCGCGCACCGACGAGTAGTCCCAGCCGACCAGTTCCGAGGAGTTGCCGCCATCGCTGTAGTCATGAAGACGATGATTGACAAAGACGCCCTGGACGCCCTGTTCAAAGAACTGGACGACAGCTACGCCGGGACTGACGATTACGAACAACTCCTGCGCGATGCGCATCTCGGAATCGCCCTTTCAGACGCCGGGCGCGAATTGGGGGGGCAAGTGGACGGGCGGATCGCGGTCCTGATCGAAAAGTACAGAGGTGGGGAGTAGGCAGGCCGTTCCCAGCCTACAATGCTTTCGGGTCCCATAGCCTAAGGCACGATTGGCTGCCGTGCCCCGCCGCTTGCGGGTCACACCGAGGTGTGGGCCGATACCGCCTCCAGCCTTCCGGCAAGACGGTCCTCCGCTGGTTCCAGGTCGTACTGGGTCTGAAGCCCCATCCAACAACCCGCGGAGTTTCCGAAGAAGCGGGAAAACAGCAGGGCCGTCTCCGCTGTAATGGCCCGCTCCCCGTGAATGATTGCGTGGATTCTGCGGGCATCAACCCCAATGGACTTGGCCAACCGGTACTGGGTGATATTCATGGGCCGTAGAAACTCCTCATTGAGGATCTCACCCGGGTGCATGGGCGACACTTTTCTTTTCATGGCGGTCACTCATGCAGGTTTCACCCAGTCCGTTACCCGGCCTACGGTTCGGTAATGGGGAGGTACAGCACGAACTCGTCGCGCCGGCGATAGAACTCGATGGCCGGTCTCGAGGAATCAACGCAATGCAGCGCGCCCATTTCTTCGAACGTAGGCGCGATGAGTGCGATCAGATCCTCATAGTTGCCGCGCAACCGCCCAGACGCGTACAGCCCTCCGCCAATAATGCACGATTTTAGGCCGAGGCTGGCCGGATCTTCTTGTACGCGGCGCCGGACGCAAGCCCATTACCTTCTCCCATCCTCGTCAAAAACCCCATAGAAGCGCCTTCCTTTCAGCCCCACAATAGCTTCCAGTTCTGCGAAGGCCTCTTCTTCGGGCTTCTCGAACTCGCGCACGTACATGACGTCGATGGGCTCTAGCCGTGTTATGCGGACGGGCACTGCTGTTCCTACTCGTGCTGCTCAATATGGCAAGCTCACCGTCGTCCGCACTGAGCAAATGGGAGTACTGGCCAGGGCACTTCGTTAGGTGGCCGGCTGCCAAGAAACCATAACGGATGACACAGTGTTTACGAACCGGTTTGCTGCATCGGTCCCAAGGCGCTCGGTGTCCTAACCCTGAGTCAGGCAGAACTCGTTTCCGTCTGGGTCCGCGCATACGATGTGACCACCGAACTCGGTGTCCACACGCGCAACGAGGCTTCCCCCGTTCGAGGTAACTTGTCGAAGGCCCGCCTCTAAATCTGGGACCTCAAAATCGAGGTGGACACTGTTCTTGCCTGACTTGGCATCAGAAACTTCCTGCAGGACCAAATCAGGGCCGGACTCGAATCTGGCCCTCCGGAAATTCGCTTCGTATGACGGACCAAACGCTTGTCCGGTGACAGCGGTCCAGAACGACATTGACTTGCGGAGGTCGCTGACGTCCAGAACGACGGCTTCTATGAACCCCTTCGACTGCTGCTGAACCACGAGTTCTCCCGAAAACTTGGGCGCATGTCTAAAAGTAGCCCGTCCCCCTTGGGCTGGCTACCCCTCCTTAACTCCGTTACCCGTCAGCACCGTCTTGGGCAGGTCCTTCGTCGGGTCGAAGAATGGGACCTTTACCACCTCCGCGTCTACTAGGCCGTCCACGGGGAGCTGTGCCATGACGCGGGTGCCGCGCCGCCAGTGCGTGCGGGGCATGACGGCCAGGGCGATGTTCGAGCCGACGTTCGGCGACCAGAACGCGCTGGTGATGTAGCCCACGTCGTCACCGTTATCGACGTCCTTGACCAGGTAGAAGTCCTCGTTATACCAGGTGATCGGCTCGCCTCCGACCTTCAGCCCGACCAGGCGCTGTTTGACCCCCTCTTCCTTGATCCTGGCGAGGGCATCTTTTCCAATGAAATTGCCCTTGTCCAGGTCCACCTGCCAGCCGAGCCGGACTTCGTAGGGATTGTTCTCTATGTCCAGGTCCTGGCCGTAGGAAAGGATCCCGGCCTCCAGTCTCCGGATGTGGCTTGGAGCGATGACGTGCAGGTTGAACTCTTCGCCCTGTTCGAGGATGTACGGCCAGACGTCGTCGGAGTGACGCGTGGCGTCGTGCAGGTATATCTCGAAACCGACCTCTGCAGAAAAGCCGGTGCGGGAGATCGTCACGGCGTGGCCGTTCAGCGTGTCGTGGGTGATGTGGTAGTACGGGATCTCTCGCACCCAGGAGCCGAACATCTTCTCCATCAGCAAAACCGACTTTGGCCCCTGTATCTGGACCGGGGCAACGTCGATCTCGTGGATGTCCACGTCGTATCCGGCGTGCGAGTTGACCCCCTGCGCCCACAGGAGCACGTCGGAGTCCGAGATGCTGAACCAGAACTCGTCATCAGCCACCCGCAGCAACACCGGATCGTTGATGACCCCACCGTACTGGTTGCACAGGATCACATAACGCGCCGTCATGGTTGGCATCAATGAATGCACGTCGCGGGTGATCAGCAGGTCGACGAGCGCCGCGGCGTCTGGGCCCTTGACCTGTATCTGCCGCTCGACCGCCACGTCCCACATGCTGACGTGTTCAGTGAGGTACCTGTACTCCTCCAGCAGCCCGCCGTCCTCCGGCTTGACGTACGAGCGCGGGTGGTACAGGCGGTTGTACACCGTGTACGCCCGGCATCCCGCAGCCTTCGACATATGCCACCACGGAGACTTCCGGACGCGGGTCGAAATCAGCATCCGCGCGTCGCTGTTCCCACTCTGCCGAAGGTTGATTGGCACCTTGCGCCGCTTGAGATCGTCGATTACCAGTGTTTGCGTCATTTCAACCCCTCCTTGCAAATGAGGCTGTACCGGTATTTACTTACCGCCGTCACGTCGGCGGCCGTTTCGACTCACACTTTCATTCGACCGCCGTCCGGATCGAACAGCGGTTCTTTTTGCACTGAGGCCGGGTGGCGTTCCCCGAAGTAAAGGACCTCGACGTTCGTTCCCGGCTCGGCGTACCCGATGGGCAGGTAGCCATAAACGATGCCGCGGCCGATGGAATGACCGTAGTTGGCGCTTGTCACGTAACCGAGTACGCGGTCGCCGTCGAGGATGGGCTCCTTGCCCATGACCACCGTGTTCGGGTCCTCGAATGTCATGCAGCACAGCTTGCGCGCCAGGCCCCGCGCCCGCGCCTGCCTGAGCGCGTCTCTGCCGACGAAGTCACCCTTCCTCATCCTCACTGCGAAGCCGATGCCGGCCTCGTACGGGTTGTATTCGCTGTGGATGTCGTTACCCCACAGCCGGTAGCCCTTCTCGAGCCGCAGCGAGTCGAACGCGCCCCCGCCCGCGGCGATGACGCCATGCGGCCGCCCGCCATCCCACAGCGTGTCCCACAGACGGAGCCCCTGCTCGACCGGGGCGTACAACTCCCAGCCAAGCTCGCCGACGTATGAAATTCGCAAGGCTGTGACAGGGACATCACCGATCGTTATCGGCTTCGCGGTCATGTAGGGGAACCCGTCGTTGCTCACGTCGTCCTCGGTGACGCGGCTGAGCACGTCCCGCGCCCTCGGTCCCCACAGGCCGATGCAGCAACGTCCCGGCGAAACATCCACCACATTCACCGAGCGGTCGTCGGGCAGGTGCGACTGTATCCAGTGCAGGTCGTGCAGTCCCATCCCGCCACCGGTGACCACCAGGAAACGTTCCTCACCGAGCCGCGTTACCGTGAGGTCGCACTTTATGCCGCCGGATGGGGTGAGCATGGACGTGTAGGTGATCGATCCGACGGGCTTGTTCATCTGGTTGGTCGCGAGGCGTTGGAGTGCGTCGAGAGCGCCGGGGCCGGTCACCTCGAACTGCGCGAACGGGGTGAGATCGAACATGGCCACGCGCTCGCGGGTCGCCGCGTGTTCGGCTGCAACGGTCGGCGACCACTCACGCGCCGCCCAACCGTCACGCGCTGCCCCTTTTACATCGAGTTCCTCCAGCAGGTGCTGGTTTGCATCGTGCCACTGCGGCCGTTCCCAACCCGCGTTCTCGAAGAAGACTGCGCCTTGCTCCTGTTGCCGCACATAAAACGGGGTCAGCCGGATGTTCCGTGGACTGGCCATCTGCTGCTGCGGGTGGATGATGTCGTACACCTCGCGGTAAAGCTGGGCGGCCCGTTCCCGGATATACGGGCGGCTGTACGCGTGCGGGTGGAAGCGGCGGATGTCGCACTCCCTGAGGTCCACGGTCGGCTCACCGTTCACGATCCACTCGGCGACCGCCCTGCCGACGCCTGCGGCGTGCGTGATCCACACCGCTTGCGCCGACCAGAACCCGCGCACATCGGGCGATTCGCCGAGTATCGGGAAGCCGTCCTGGTTGAAAGAGAACAGGCCGTTGAACTTGCGTGTCAGTCCAGCGTCCCTGACGCCGGGCAGCAGTTCCCGCGCCGCAGTCCACGCCTCTTCGAAATGCTCCGGCGTGAACGCCATCTCGGCAGGTGCGATCGGGGCTTCCTCGAGGTCGAGGATGTCATCCGATTCAACGAGTAAGGGTTCGTGCCGGTAAGAGCCGATGCCCAAAGCGTCGCCCACCTGCCGGAAGTACATCGACGAGTCCTGGTGGCGCACGAACGGCATCGATATGTCTTCCGTTGCGCCCGCCAGGTCCGGCAGGGGAGTGGTGACCGCGTAGAGATGCTGCATCGGCGACAGCGGGATGGGAACGCCGGCTTTGCCGTTCAGGGCCGGCGCCCAGATCCCGACGGCGGAGACCACGAGGTCGGTCTCGATGTCGCCTTCAGTGGTGTTGACCGCCCTCACCCGGCCACCGGTGATCTTGAAGCCGGTGACCTTGACGTTGCCGAAGAACTCCGCGCCGTTTCGTTCGGCCTCTTTCGCCATCGCCTCGGCTGGTCGGGTCGCCGGCGTCTGGATGTCCGAAGGGACGTAGATCGCCCCCAGGATGCGGTCGGACACCATCGGGAAGAGGTCACGCGTCTCGGCGGTGCTGATCACGTGCGCCTGGACGCCCCAGCTTGTGGCGTGCCCCGCCTTTCGTTTCAGGTCGGCGAGCCGTTCAGGCGTCCAGGCCACCTCCAGGCTGCCCACCGCCTTGGCGCACGGGACCCCGTCGAGTTCCAGGCGCGACCACAGGTCGACGGTGTAGCGGGCGAAGCCGGTCATCGTCTTGGAGGGATTGACCTGGAAGACGAGGCCCGGGGCGTGGGAAGTGGAGCCGCCGGTCTCGAACAGCGGGCCCTGGTCGACGACGACGATGTCCCGCCACCCGAGTTGAGTCAGGTGGTATGCCACGCTGCAACCGGCGATCCCCGCGCCAACGACGACCGCCCGTGCGTGCTTCGGAATCGTACCGCCAGGCATCTCGCGTGCCCCCTAAACGAGACCAGGCCGATTCAAGTGGCGTGATGCTAACACGGGTGTGGGGGATTTTGGGGGGTGGACTCTCTGCGCGTATGAAATAGCGCATAGGGCTTTGGCACCCTCACCTAGTTTTGACTGATAGCCCGAATAGAGGAGCAAAATCAACCGGGGCCAGTTGGAAACTTCCTTGATGATCCTAAATTTATTGCGGGCCGTGCCAATACGCGTGCAGTAAACGAGGTGACCCAAAAAACGAAACCCATAGTGCTGCAATACTTTATGCGCCGGGCAGCAGTTGCCTAGGCCGCTCAGGTTTGGTCACTGCGATGGGATTGCGCTAATGCCCCAAAGAGGTTCATTATGGGCACGAATTGACGGTCACACCAGGTGTGGTTCCCAATAGCGAAACTTGGACAGAATCCGACCACATAATGGGTGGATAGACTAAAACCGGAGAAGGTTCACTCGATGATTGACGACGACGGCAATCTTCCTTTCCGTTGTTTGTCCCTAGACCTTGAAGTCGGTGCACGGGACCGCCGCATCCACGCATTTGCCGGGTTACGTCCGGATACCGGTCAGACTCTGATCTACCCGGCAGCCCGCGATAATTTGGCATCGGCGCTCGCCAGACTGGACGACCTGTCCGATGGTGCGGACTTCCTGTTGGGCCACAATCTAATCGCGTTCGATTTGGCCCACCTGAAAGCCACGAATCCCGGTTCGCGGCTTTTGCGGCTGCCGGCCGTGGACACGCTCAGACTTAATCCCCTCGCCTTCCCGCGTAATCCCTACCATCACTTGGTTAAGCACTACCAGGACGGGCAACTCAAGAGGGGCCGCGTCAATGACCCGGAACTGGATGCCAGACTCACTCTCAAAGTGTTCGAAAACCAGCTGGCCGCCCTGCGGGATGCGCCGCCGGACCTGCTGACTGCTTGGCACTGGCTGACCACTCTGGATCACGGCGAAGGCTTCGACCAGGTGTTCGAGTCCCTACGTTGCTCTGAAAGGCCAACCGAAGCTGAGGCGAAGGACGCAATCGAGATTCGGCTAGTCGGCAACTCCTGCCAGTCTCAGATCCGCGCAGTCATGAAGAACGCCTCACAGCTTGGCTGGTCTCTGGCCTACGCGCTGGCGTGGCTGTCGGTCGCCGGAGGCAACTCGGTAATGCCGCCCTGGGTTCGCCATGAGTTTCCAGAGGCGGGGCGGCTGGTAAAGAGATTGCGTGACCTAGCGTGCTCAGATTCAGGCTGCAAATGGTGCGGAGAACATCACGATGCTCGCAAAGAGCTTGCCCGATGGTTTCGCTTTCCAGATTTTCGTCCTGAACCAATAGACGAAGCCGGGCGACCAATGCAGCAGTCAATAGTCGAAGCCGCGATGGCTGGAAAGCATGTGCTTGGGATCCTCCCGACGGGTACGGGCAAATCGGTCTGCTATCAGATTCCGGCCCTGTCTCGTTACGACAAGACCGGCGCCCTGACGGTGGTTATTTCGCCACTGGTGGCCCTAATGGCCGACCAGGTCAGAGGGCTTGAGGCGAAGGGTATCGGCTCCTGTGTGACCATCAATGGGCTCTTGTCCATGCCGGAACGATCCGCCGCACTTGAAAATGTGCGATTGGGGGATGCTGGGATCCTCTTGATTTCACCGGAACAGCTTCGCAGCGTCTCCGTACGTCGTGTCCTTGGACAACGGGAGGTCGGAGCGTGGGTCCTCGACGAAGCCCATTGCCTCTCGAAGTGGGGACACGATTTCCGGCCGGACTATCGGTACATCGGCCGCTTCATCCGGGAGAGAGCGGGAGACGATCCGGTGCCTCCAGTGCTGTGCCTGACCGCCACCGCCAAGCCCGACGTCATAGTTGAAATCGTGGACTACTTTCAGAAAGAGCTTGATATCAAGCTTAAGGTCTTCGATGGCGGTGCCCGACGCACCAACCTGGAATTTGTGGTGGAGCAGACCAGTAGTGCAGAGAAGTTCGCTCACATTCACCAGATATTGACGGCCGACTTGCCGGCGGATCAAAACGGAGGCGCCATCGTCTACTGCGCGACGCGACGGCAAGCAGAAGAGATTGCGGAATACTTGCAGGCAAAGGGTGTCGAGGCGAACCATTTTCATGCCGGGCTTCCCCCTGAGACCAAGAAAAACGTCCAGGATAGTTTCATACGTGGCGAACTAAGGGCCATCGTCGCCACCAACGCCTTTGGCATGGGCATCGACAAACCTGACGTGCGTCTTGTCATCCACGCTGACATCCCGGGTTCCCTGGAAAACTACCTGCAGGAGGCGGGCCGGGCCGGTCGAGATCAGCATACCGCGCGCTGCGTACTCCTCTACACACTGGAAGACGTCGAGCGCCAGTTCGGAATGTCGGCCCGTTCTCGCCTTACTCGGCGTGAGATTCATGGTGTTTTGAGGGCGCTGCGAAACTTGGACCGTAAGAGGCGACTGGGTGGGGAGGTGGTGGCGACGCCGGGTGAAATCCTGAGCGAGGACGAAGAGAAAGCCTTCGAGCGAGACTCGATTACAGACGACACACGGGTGCGGACCGCGGTTGCCTGGCTGGAAGAGGCAGTGTTGCTCACCAGGGAGCAGAACCGGGTACAGGTATTCCCGTCTTCGCTCCGCGTGAATTCAGTCGACCAGGTAAAGGACAAACTCAAAAGCGCCCATATCACCAAGACTTACCAAGGCCAGTTGCTGGCCATTTCGGAGGCATTGATCGGAGCGGACGCGGACGAAGGCATTTCCACCGACGAATTGATGGCCATTTCAGGAATGACGCCCGAGGGCGTGCGAGGCGCGCTTTACGACCTTGAGCGACTGGGCATAGCCAGCAACGACACGGTCTTGACTGCGTTCGTCCACACAGGTGTACGGAGAACCTCAAGACGACGTTTCGAGGAGGCGGCGGATCTGGAGGAAGCGCTAATAAACCTCTTGCGCGAAAGGGCCCCGGACATGGAAAAGGGCGATTCGTCCATGTTGCACCTCCGCTTCGCCACGCAACGGCTCAAGGACGACGGTCACAGTTACGCCCTACCTGAATACATACGTCGAATCGTCCGCAGCATCGCCGCCGATGGACGGGGTGAGGGTGGGGGTGGAGGGAGCCTGGGTGTACGCGGCCGCGATGGAGAGACGATGCAGGTGACACTGCAGCGTGATTGGAGTGCGCTGGAAAGGGTCGCCAAACTCCGTCGCACGGCTGCATCACTCTTGTTGGACCATCTGCTATCCACCCTTCCTAGCAGCGTTCGCGGCACGGACCTGCTGGCCGAAACGACTCTTGGCAAGCTGCTGACGGCCATCAACTCCAACATGATCCTGATGAGCGAAGTCAAGAACCCTACGGCGCTGATGGATCGCGCACTGCTATGGCTGCACGAGCAGGAGGTCATCAGGTTGAACAAGGGCCTGACTGTGTTTCGCCCGGCAATGACTATTCAGCTGAAGCCGGAAAGACGCGGCTTTGCGCAAGCTGACTTCGAGTCCCTCCAGCAGCACTACGACGAGCAGATACTGCAGATTCACGTGATGGCCGAATACGTCCAGCAGGGTCTGGGTGCAATGGCTGACGCGCTTCGATTGGCCATGAACTACTTCAGCCTTGGTCGAGAGGACTTCCTGGACCGCTGGCTACCGGATCGGGGTAACGAGATTTCGCGTCAGACTACGCCGGAATCTTGGCAAAACATCGTCGGCAGCCTCGGGAATCCCTTACAGCGGCGAATCGTGGCCGATGACAGGGAAAAGACGAACGTCCTCGTATTGGCAGGACCCGGCTCCGGCAAGACCCGGGTGCTGGTCCACCGGATTGCATACCTGATACGCGCAAGGCGCGAGATACCCAGGGGAATCCTGGCTCTCGCCTACAACCGACACGCTGCGGTAGAGATCCGCAGGCGCCTTGTAGATCTTATCGGTGATGACGCAAACGGGATAGTGGTGCTTACCTGCCACGCGCTCGCGATGCGGTTAGTCGGCGCCACTTTCAGCGAACGCGCGAGTCGAGTGGAAGAAGTTGACTTTCAGGAAGTACTCCGGCAAGCCGTGGCTCTGCTTCGCGGGGTCGGTTTGCCTCCGGACGAAGCGGACGAATATCGGACACGGCTGTTGTCAGGCTTTCGCTGGATATTGGTCGACGAATACCAGGACATAGGCCGAGATGAGTACGGACTGATTTCAGCCCTGGCTGGAAGGACTCTTGCCGACGAAGATGACAGGCTCGGCCTATTTGCAGTGGGCGACGACGATCAAAACATCTATTCCTTCAGGGGTTCGTCGGTGGAATTTATCCGGCGGTTCGAATCTGATTACGCGGCCAGACCCGCCTATCTGACCGACAACTATCGCTCCACTGCCAACATTATTACGGCCGCCAATGCGGTTATCGAGCCAGCCCGGCAGCGGATGAAAGCAGGGCATCCGATACATATCGACCGGGCGCGCGCTAAGGAACCACCCGGGGGAGCCTGGACCAAGATGGATCCGGTCGCACGAGGCAAAGTCCAGATACTGCAGGCCGGTGATACGCCCATTACTCAGGCTCAGTCCGTCTTGGCCGAGCTAAAGCGGCTGGCCAGCCGTACGCCGAACTGGGACTGGTCTGCCTGTGCGGTAATGGCGCGTGAATGGACTCTTCTTGACCCGGTGCGCAGCCTCTGTGAGCTTGAAGGGATTCCCGTGCAGATGGCGAACGAGGAGTTCACGGGCGTCTGGCAACTGAGGGAAACCCAAGCCCTCCTGAACTGGTTGCGAGAGAGAGACTCCCTACTCGTATCGAGCGCGGACCTAAGCGGGTGGTTAACCAATCGAAACCCCGGCCCATGGATCGAACTGCTGTTGGAAGCTGTTGCCCAGTTCGAATTAGAGACTGGTGGCGCGGAAACATCGCTGGATCACTTCGTCGAGTGGCTGGCCGAGTGGGGACGGGAGGCGCGTCGTCAACAGCGTGGGCTTCTGCTGCTGACGGCCCACCGTTCCAAGGGTCTGGAATTCGACCATGTAATTGTCCTGGACGGGGGCTGGGACCGAGTTGGGCGCGGTGAGGATGCGGATTCTCCGCGCCGACTTTACTACGTGGCCATGACACGTGCCCGGAAGACTTTGGCCCTCGCGCGCTTTCCGGGCCCGCATCCTCTCCAGGAAACCTTGAAGAATGGACCCTGGGTACTGCGCCGCCAAGAATTGGTCAATCTACCCGTCCCTGCGCCGGAACTCGCCCGTCGCTATCGGCGGCTCAGCCTGCGAGACGTCTTCTTGAGCTTCGGCGGCTACAGACCATCCGATCATCCGGCACATCGGGCTATTAAGTCATTATCTCCGGGAGACGCGTTGCAGGTTCGCGCAGTCTCAAGCCGCTGGGAACTCCTGGACCGCAATGGGACCGTAGTAGGGCAGCTTGCCGGGAACTTTGAAGTTCCCGATGGCATGCGCTGCGCGACCGCTTCGGTTTTAGCGGTAGTGGTGTGGGACAAGGAACGGTCGGAACCGCAGTACCATGAACGACTTCGCTGCGAAAAATGGGAAGTCGTGGTGCCCGAATTAGTATTCGAGCCAGTTACTTAATCCGATCAGTCCGACAATATTTACGGCATTTAAGCCCCCACACCTATCCCACGCCCACCACGCCACCATACTCCACCCCCGCATCCCACAACCACCCCGCCGCGTACTCCGCGAAACTGCGGCGCACGATTAGCTCGAACGACGGTGAGTCGTCCACGCAGCGGATGGTGACGTTGGCTTTGGCCAGGAGGGTCTGGGCGCAGTGGGCGGGTTTGAAGACGGTGGGGTGGAGGTCTAGCGGGCAGCCCTTGGCAAGGACGTCGCGGGCCCGGGGGCCACTGACGGTTATCACCGTTTGGCCGCCGGTTACGTCGGTGACGGCGATGTGCATGCCGTCGAATGCGGCTTCGAGCGAGTCCAGTAGCTGGGTCTGAGCAGCCGGAGGCGTGACGATATGCCACTCGTCCGGGCCGAGCCATAGGGCGAGCAGGTCGCCGTTGGCGGCCACCGTGTTGTGCTGCGTCGGCAGGCCGAATCCGAGGACAGAAGATGCCTCGCTCATGAAGCCTGTGTCTTGCGGGTCGCCTCGCAGGTTCAGGTGCCCCAGGAACGGCCGTTCGGAGATGATGACCGCGGTGTCGTCAGCCCGGCTGCCCGCGGCCGCAGCGCCAAGGAAGCGACTCAACGCGGACTTGCGTCCTTTGCCGTCAGTCGACATTCTGCCTGTCCCCTTTCGGGTCGTAGAACACCGGACTCGAGATGCGCGCCGCGATGGTGCGTCCGTTCTCGAGGGGCACGTGGACCAGGTCGCCTTGCCGGGCCCTTCCGCCCTTGACTATGCCCAACGCTATGGAGCGTCCCAGGTTCGCGCTGTAGTAGCTGGAGGTCACGTGGCCCAGCATGGGGACCGGGGTGGGCGCCGACGGGTCGTCGACGATCTGCCCTCCCTCCGGCAGCACCTCCTGGTCGTCTTCCGTGAGCAGGCCGACGAGTTGCTTCCGGTCGTCCTCGACGAGGTGCTCCATTGCGAGCGACCGCCTGCCCAGGAAGTCCTTGCGCCGGGACACCATGCGACCGACGCCGATATCGACCGGCGACACCGAGCCGTCCGTGTCCTGTCCCACGATCACGTAGCCCTTCTCCGCTCTCAGGACGTGCATCGCCTCCGTGCCGTAGGGCGTGATGTCGAACTCCTCGCCGGCCTCCATCACCGCCTCCCAGACCTGCCGGCCGTGGTTGGCGTCGACGTTGATCTCGAATGACAGTTCGCCGGCGAAGCTGATCCGGAAGATACGCGCGGGGACGCCCGCTACCGTGCCGGTGCGGACCGACATGAAGGGAAACGCGTCGCCGGAGAGGTCCACGTCGCTGCACAGCTTCTCGAGGACTCGCCGTGAGCGCGGCCCGTTGACCGACACGGTCGCCCAGTGGTCGGTCACCGACGTCAGGAACACCTTTAGGTCCGGCCACTCGGTCTGCAGCCACTGCTCGAGCCACGCCATCACGGTTGCCGCCCCGGAGGTGGTCGTGTGCATCAGGAAGTGGTGTTCGGCGAGCCGTGCGGTAACGCCGTCGTCGAGCACCATGCCCTCTTCGTTCAGCATGAAGCCGTAGCGGCAGCGTCCTGTGCCCAGCTTCGTCCACCCATTGATGTAGACGCGGTTGAGGAACTTCGCCGCGTCCGGTCCCCTGACGTCGATCTTGCCGAGCGTGGACGCGTCGAGGACGCCGGCCGCGTTCCGCACTGCCAGGCACTCCCGGTTGACCGCGTCGTGCATCGACTCGCCGGGCCGCGGGTAGTACCAGGCGCGCTTCCATTGGCCGACGTCCTCGAACTTCGCCCCGGCCTGGACGTGCCATTCGTGCATCGGCGTCTTCCGGATGGGGTCGAAGAGATCGCCAAGATCGCGGCCCGCCATGGCGCCGAACGTGACCGGCGTGTAAGGCTGCCGGAACGTGGTGGTCCCTATCTCCGGGACCGGCCTGTCGAGAATTTCGGAGAGCGCGCCGATGCCGTTGACATTGCCCGTCCGGCCCTGATCGGTACCCATCCCCAGGGTGGTGTAGCGCTTGACGTGCTCGACCATCTCGTACCCCTCGCGTGCGGAGATGGCCAGGTCGGATACGGTCACGTCGGTCTGGAAGTCTACGAAGTACTTGCGGTCCTGTCCCAACGGTTTGGTGCCCGGGACGACCCAGCAGGCGCTCGTCGGGCCTTCGGCGATATCGGCGGTATCCGGTGTGGATGCCGACGGTAGGCCGTCGCCGAGTCCGGCTGCCCCGGCCGCCTCCGCGCCAGCGGTGTAGGCCTGCGAGAGGCACTCCCCGAGGCTAAAGGCGCCGTTGCATGATCCGGCCGAACGCTCCGCCTGGACGGAAGGCCCGGGGATGAAACACGCCTTGTCCTCGTCAAACCTGGGCTTGCCGCCCGATTGTGAGTGGAGGTTCAGCGTCGGGTTCCAGCCTCCCGACGAAGCTACCAGGTCACACTTGATTAACCGGGACCCGCCGCCGACCGAACCTCCGTCGGTCCGTCTCACCTCGACCCCCTTCACGCCCTTGCTGCCGCGAACGTCGACCAACACATGACCCGGAAGGACCTCGATCCCTTTGCTACTAGCCAGCCTCGGCAATTCGCCGTGCATCTCGGGCCGGAGGTCGACGACCGCTTGCACGTCGACTCCGGCGTCGACGAGGTCGAACGCGGTGCGGTACGCGCTGTCGTTGTTCGTGAAGACCACTGCCCGCCGACCCGGGACCACTCCATAGCGGTTGACGTAGGTGGATACGGCCGAAGCGAGCATGACGCCGGGGCGGTCGTTGTTGCGGAACACCAGCGGGCGCTCGATGGCGCCCGTCGCCAGCACGACCTGCTTTGCCCTGACTCGCCAGATACGCTGGCGCGGCGCGTGGCCGTTGGTCGGTCCAAGGTGGTCGGTGAGGCGTTCCAGCACGGCGACGAAGTTGTGGTCGTAGTACCCGAACGCCGTGCTGCGCGACAGGAGGCGGACCTCGTCCATGCCGCGCAGTTTTGCCAGCGCCGATGCCAGCCAATCCGCGGCCGGCGCGTCCCCGACGTGCTGCCGGCTCGACAACAGGCTGCCTCCGAGCTCCTGCTGCTCGTCGACCACGATCACTCTCGCTCCGGCGCGCCCCGCCTCCAGGGCGGCGGCGATGCCTGCCGGACCCGCTCCGACCACCAGGACGTCGCAGTGAGCGTGCATCTTGTCGTACCGGTCCGTGTCGGGCGCAGCCGGCGCGACCCCAAACCCTCCGGCCTTTCGAAGCTGTCGTTCGTAAAAGGGCCACAGCGACCGCGGCCACATGAAAGTCTTGTAGTAGAAGCCGGGCGGGAGGAATCGCGAGAAGAACCCGTGGACGGCTCGCAGGTCGAAATCGACCGACGGCCAGCAGTTGACGCTGGAAGCCTCCAGGCCGTCGTACAGCTCGATCTGGGTGGCGACATAGTTGGGCAGTGTTTGAGCGCCCGTCCCGAGTTGGACCAGCGCGTTGGGCTCCTCAACGCCGCTGGCGAGGATGCCTCGCGGCCGGTGGTACTTGAAGCTGCGGGCCACGAGGCGGACTCCGTTCGCCAGCAGAGCCGAGGCGAGCGTGTCCCCCTGGAACCCCGTGTACGCCTTGCCGTTGAACGTGAAGCCGAGCGCCCCGCCGCGGTCGACGCGCCCCCCTGCCGGGAGCCTGTTGGGCTGGGTCATGGCTCACCTCGCGGCGGCGACTCTCCAGCGCGGTAGACCTGTTTGATCTCGTAGGTCTCGGTGTCGCGCTGCACGTTGAACCAGCGCCTGCAGCCTGCGGCGTGGCACCACTGTTCCCGGTGGTCTCCCCTGGGATTCTTGCGGTAGAAGAGGTAGTCGGACCACTCTTCGTCCGAAACGTTGTCGGGGTCTTCGGGGCGGATGACGTGTGCCTCACCGCCGTAGGTGAATTCGGACTCGTCTCTGGCCCCGCACCAGGGACACTCGATAAGCAGCATGTATCTCCGGCTTTCCCCTGGCGGCTAGTGGGCGACCCCGGCCGCCCCGTGTTCGTCGATGAGATGGCCGGTCCTGAACCGGTCCAGTGAAAAAGGCTCGGTGAGTTCGTGGTGCTGTCCGGTAGCCAGCAGGTGGGCGAAAACCCACCCCGAGCCCGGTATCGACTTGTACCCGCCGGTGCCCCAACCGCAGTTGAAGTAGAGCCCGTCCACCGGCGTGTCGCTGATTATCGGGCAGGCGTCCGGACACGTATCGACGATGCCTCCCCACTGGCGCATCATCCGGAGCCTGCTGAAGATGGGGAACAGTTCGACCAGCGCGGCGATGGCGTGCTCCGGCACGCTGAAACTGCCGCGCTGACCATAGCCGTTGTATGAGTCGATGCCCGCTCCCGCGAGCAGCTCGCCACGGTCCGTCTGGCTGATGTAAGCGTGGACCGCATTCGACATGACCACAGAGTGCAGCACGGGCTTGATCGGCTCGGATACCCACGCCTGGAGGGGATGACTCTCGATGGGCAGCCGGAAGCCCGCCATGTCGGCCATGACCCCCGAGTTGCCGGCGGTGACCACAGCCACTTTCTTAGCGCCTATGTGCCCCTGCGTGGTATCCACGCCGACGACCCGGCCGTTCTCCTGCCGGAACCCTGTCACCTCGCACTGCTGGATGATGTCCACCCCGCGCGCGTCCGCCGCCCGCGCAAACCCCCACGAGACCGCATCGTGCCTGGCGGTCCCGCCTCTGCGCTGGTACGAGGCCCCGAGTATCGGGTATCGGGCGTCCTTCGAGATATTGATGATCGGCACGATCTCCTTGACCTCTTCGGCGGTCAGTAGTTCGCTGTCGATCCCGTTCAGCCGGTTCGCGTGTACTCGCCGGGCGATGTCGCGCATCTCCTGGAGGCTGTGGCCGAGGCTCAGAAGGCCTCGTTTGCTGTACATCAGGTTGAAATTGAGGTCGCGGCTCAGGCCCTCCCACAGCTTCAGCGAAAACTCGTACAGGTGAGCAGCCTCATCCCAGAGGTAGTTGGAGCGGACGACCTCCGTGTTTCGGCCCGTGTTTCCGCCGCCCACGTACCCCTTCTCCAGGACGGCCACGTCGGTGACGCCGTGCTCCTTAGCGAGGTAGTAGGCGGTGGCGAGGCCGTGTCCGCCCGCGCCGACGACAATCACTTCGTATTGGCGTCTGGGCTTGGGATGGCGCCACGCCCGCGGCCATTTTTCGTGGTTGCTCAGTCCGTTGCGGACCAGGCTGAACAGCGAGTACTTCAAGTGGTCTCCAGAGACGTTGGCCCTGCGGTGCGGGGCTACATCATAGCGAAACGGGTGGTGACGCACCCCCCAATCTCCCCACCCACAGCCACATCTCCCGGCCGTCCCCGCTCACCGGGTAGTCCACCCGGTCCACTTGGAACCCGGCCTCCGCCAACAACCGGGCCCACGTGGCTATTGGAAACAGGCCCGTCAAGTGGTTGTCCACCTCGACCTGCAGATCGCCGTTTCTCTTGATGAAGAAGACGTATGTGGTCTCGATGGTCGTGTCGGCGGGGTCGAGGTCGGTTGAGTATTCGACGTAGGTTAGTTCAACTTCGGCGTGCCGGGTGGTGTGGTGTTCGACGTGGGGTGGCATGAACGTTTCGGTGTAGTCGTCGGGGGCGACGATGAGCAGGCCGCCGGGGCGGAGATGGGCGCGGGCCGTGGCGAAGACGGCCAGTAGGTCGGCCTCCGTGGTCATGTAGGAGATGGCGTCGTGGACGAGGACGGCGTCGAACGTCTCGCCGAGCCGGACGGAGCGCATGTCCCCGACGTGGTGGGCGACGCCGGGATTCAGCGATCGCGAATGTGCGAGCATCGCCTCCGACAGGTCCACTGCGGTCGCGTCGAACTCGGCGGCCAGCGGGTGAAGGTGATGACCGCCTCCGGAACCCAGGTCGAGGATGCGCCGCCTGCCCGATGGGAGTCGTGACCGCAGCTCGCGCAGCCAGTAGCGGGCCTCATCCTTGTAGTGGTCAGGAGGGCTCATCAGCGGCCACAACTGGGCGAGGTCGCCGTAAAGGCGGTTCCGGCCGTTCAAAGCAGAGGCCTCCTCGTAGCCAAAGTGGAAACCGCTCCGGGACGGCGAAAGCACTGGCCACCTGTAGCCGGCTTAACGAGAAAAATAGAGTTTGATTACTCCTATCACTTGTTGTCTACTGGCGCCCTTGCCAAAGTAGTCCCTGATAGCGGTAATCACCTCATCCCTATCAATAACCCCATTGTTATTGGCGTCATACCGGATACCCAGGTCGGCAACGGTGTAAGTGTGGGTTGCCTGACCGTCCGCAGAGCCGATGTTGATTCTGACGGCAGGCAAGGCGGCGCTGAAATCGACTTGGAAGCCGGCCACTGTGTCGTCCGCATCGGCGACGGGATCGTTGATTTCGTCCAGGACTTCCAACGAGGCGTTGTGGTCATTGACCGGGACCAACGTGACCCTGGATCGTCCAACTGCGACAGTGTATTCGGTCTGATACGGGTCGAACGACGGGATCAGCGATCCTGGGCTTATGGTCAGGTTACTCAGCAGGACATCGCAGTACGGCAGCCCGAGGCGTTGGAGGTCGTTGTAGCCCACGTCTCGTAGAGCGTGTGGAATGCACCCGGTCAATTGATTTTGGCGCAGGTAGATGTCCGCCAACTCCGGGAGTTGGCCAAACTCTACTGGTATTTGCCCGGTCAACTGGTTGTAGTTAAGCCACAACGAAACCAGGTTCGGGAGGTTGCCTAATTCCTCCGGTATTTGCCCATTCAACCTGTTGTGGTCCAGCAGTAGCAGATTCAACCTTGCGAGTTGGCCAAGTTCTGCTGGTATTTCTCCAGACAATTGGTTTTGAGAAAGATTCAGATGCTGAAGATTGCTGAGGGTGCCCAGGACCGACGGGATGGCGCCGACCAGCCGGTTGTCGTTAAGCCACAACCGCTCCAGTTTTGTCAGGCTGCCCAGTTCCACCGGTATTTGCCCGGTCAGCCCGTTATGATCTAGTTCTAGCCATTTCAGGCCCTCAATATGCCCAAATCCCGCTGGTACGTCTCCGCTCAATTGGTTCTGCGAGAGTACGAGAAATATCAGGTCGCTGAGATTGAGCAGTTCCACCGGTATCGTCCCGGTCAACTGGTTCCCACCAAGATTCAAGGTCGTAAGGTTAGCCAAGCCGCCAAGTTCCGGCGGTATTGGTCCAGTGAGTTGGTTCCACGGGAGGCTAAACTGCTTCAGCATGCGGAGGCTTCCCAGATCTGCCGGAATCGGTCCCGTCAAGTCATTTGCACCGAGCCACAATAGTCGCAAGTTAGTTAGGCTTCTCAACTCAGTCGGAACCGGGCCGATCAATTGGTTCCCTTCAAGGACAAGGTCAGTCAAGTTCGAAAGTCCGGCGAATTCGGTGGGAATCCCCCCGGTCAACCGGTTCCACCTCAACCACAACTTTTCCAGTTGTAAGAGCCTGCTAAGTTCGTCCGGAATTGTCCCAGTCAACCGATTGCCTTGGAGGTTCAACTCCTGAAGATTCGAGAGATTCCCAAGTTCCGGCGGTATCGCCCCCTTCAAATCGTTGTCACTAAGGACCAGCCGTTGAAGATGGGCAAGACCACTCAACGGAGTCGGGACCGGGCCTGCCAGACTGTTCTCACCCAGATCCAATTCCTGCAGATTCGCGAGGGCGGCCAGTTCGGTAGGTATCGCTCCGACTAACTTGTTTGAAGAGAGATCCAACACTTGCAGATTGGCAAGTCGCCCCAGTTCGGCAGGAATGTCCCCGGCCAAGTCATTCTTGCCAACTTCAAGCCGTCGCAGGAACGCCAGATTGCCCAGCTCAGCGGGAATCTCACCCGTCAACTCATTTTCGGAGAGCGCCATCACTTCAAGCTTGACCAAGCTTCCAAGCTGGCCCGGAATCGTTCCGGATAAAGCTCTTTTTGGAAGGACTATTTCCGTTACGCGTTGAGGGCTTCCCCCGGTCTCTATGCCTTCCCAGCGCGTAATGGGAGTTTCCTTCGACCAGTTCAGTGAATAGTTGCCCGCCAGTGTGTCCCTGGCTGAGAGCAGTAGATGGCAATCGTGCAGCAATCCGGGGTTGTTGGCGGCGTTGGGAACCGTATTGCCGGTCATGCAAGAGTCCCGCAGTTCATCGCAGAAGGGCAGAATTATGTTGGCGAGATCACCATTTAACGTCCCTCTCAATCCGGGTGGAATGCATCCCGTCAGTTGGTTGCCACCAAGCCAAATCTGATTCAGGCTGGGATGGCTGTCCAGTTCAATCGGTATCTGCCCCGTCAAACTGTTGTCGCGCAGATCCAGTATTTGCAGGTTTGACACTCTGTCCAATTCACTTGGGATCGAACCTGTCAAACCCTCGTTTTGTAGTGCTAGTCCCGTCACGCGCTCCGGCGTTCCGGCTACCGTTATCCCCTGCCAGACTGCGATAGGAATATCCACCGACCAATTCAGGCTCGAGGTTCCTGACAAAATGTCTCTGGCTGCAAGCAGGGCCTCGCAGTCTGATGTCAGGCCAGGGTTGTTGGCAGCGTTTTGGACCGCAGTTCCATTGGAACACTTATCTGGCCACACATCGCAAAATGGAAGATTCAGGCTGCCCAAGTCAGTATTAGTCACCTCTCGGATCCCCGTTGGGATGCACCGAGACCACAGGTTGCCATAGAGATATAGCTCTTCCAGATTGACCATGCTTACCATCTCGGACGGTATCTGGCCGGTCAACTCGTTATGTTTGAGGTCCAGTTTTTGCAAGTAGACCAAGCCACCCAATGAGGCAGGTATCTCGCCCGTCAACTCATTCCCATCTAACTTCAACTCGTACAGGTAACGGAGGTTGCCTAGAGCGTCTGGAATTTGCCCGGACAGGCGATTGTCTGAAAGCAATAGAGTTAGAAGACTTGGGAGGCTGCCAAGCGAATCAGGAATCTGCCCGGTCAACTGATTTTCCCGAAGCGACAGTTGCTGCAAGTTTGGGAGACCTCCCAGCGCGGATGGTATCGATCCGGTCAATCGGTTTCCCGAAAGATCGAGTCGTTGCAGCTTCGCCAAGCTGTCAAGCGAGGCCGGAATTTGACCGGTAATTCGATTTCGATAAAGGGACAACCGCCGTAAGTTGGTGAGGTCACCAATGGAGGGCGGGATTGTTCCGGTCAACCAGTTGCCGCCAAGCCACAGGTCTTGGAGTGTTGAAAGTTCGCCCAATTCCGATGGGACCTGCCCAGTTAATCGGTTCCCTTCGAGATTCAACCGGCGCAAACTGCTGAGTGCACCCAAATCGGGGGGTATTGTGCCCCCCACTCGCAGGTCCGAAAGGTTCAACTCAGTAACTCGCGGCGGAAAGCCCTCCACAGTGACGCCTTCCCATTCATTGATGAGGATGTCCTCCGACCAGTTCAACACCGCGAATCCCGCCAGGGTGTCCCGCGAGGCCAACAGCGCAACGCAGTCCGACACCAGCCCGGGGTTATCGTCGGCTTCCGCCACGGCGGCCCCGGTGTCGCAGGAACCGGTGTTGCTCTGGGCTTGAACCGAATAGGCAGGCGCCGACAGTACGGCCATCGCGGCCATCACTCCGGCCGCGACGGCTGTTCCCACCCGGAAGCGATTGTTCGTCAGGATATTGACATTCCCCGTTTCCGGCGGGCGTTGACGAATTCCAGTCACGCCGCATTCACAATTTGGCCAAGAGTGTAGCGAGGTCCACTAACCTTTGGGGTTTTCCGGCCAGTTTTTCAGCATCTTTAAGGTTTTTGGGTCGCGATTCAATACCGACGACGATCATCTACCCCGGGATGCACGAAACAGGGGCCGGTCAACCAGACCGACCCCTCGCTGCCGTTTCGCCTGCTGGACCCGCACCCCTAACGGCTGTACCCCGAGTTGTCCGGCGAAACGTGTGGAACGTTCTCGAGCAGCGTTTCCTGTACGAAAGCGAAGTCGTTGTATGCAGCCAGGTGGCCCAGGTCACTTTGCAGGTCCACGGTAAGGTCCCGCAGGCGCCACAGTTGCCGGGCCAGGCCGCGGCTGGGTTCGCCGTAGTCGCCAATCGCGCTGTACCTGTCGGCCGTGAGCGCGACGACCGCGCCGAACCCAAGCATCGGGTCGTCGTACAGGCGTACGACCTCGCCGCGGCTTACAACGTCGGTGCTCTGGCTCCAGCCGCGGCCGCTTGCGGGCTCGACCCATCGCAGTTCCACCTGGCCCAGCGCGCCCTTCCGCCTGAAGTCGTCGTGCAGTTCCAATTCGTAGAAGACCGTGGTGGACGCACCTGAGTAGACCTCCGCAAACTCCTTCCGGTCCTGCGTAAACGACTCAGCCGACGTAACGCGGTTCTCATATCCGACGATGCGCCAGGACTTCACCACGTCCGGGTCCCACACCACCTGCGCACGAGTCTGGTCGGCGACCGGTGAGGCGAGCGCGAGCCAGTTGTCGCGTTGGAAGGTCGAACGGGCCTGTTCCTCGCTGAACAGGTATCGGTACCAGCCGTTGCCGTGCTGCGCGAGTTGCTCCAGGAGTTTGTCGTTGTAGTTTTCGATGCCCACGCCCACAGTGACGAGGCGGATCGGGTTGGTTCCGTCCGGCGCCGACGTGGCTGCGAGGATGGCGAACGGGTCTGTAGCGTCCACGTTCGCCACACCGTCCGACATCAGGACGATGTAGTTGAGCGCCTCCGGGCGTTCTCGCCGCATCCGGTCTGCCAGCCGCACGCCCAGGTCCAGTCCGGCCTGCACGTTCGTGCTGCCGTGCGGCTCAAGCCTGGCAATGGAGTCGGTCACCTCGCGATCGTCGGGCGAAGCGTTCTGGACAGTGAGGTGGTCGATCACAAAAGTCGTGAAATGGACCACCGAAATCCGGTCGTCCCGGTCCATGCTCCGCCTTATCGTCTCGGCTGCCTCGCGTGCAATGGCCACCCGGTTGCCGCTGGACATCGAACCGGAGGCGTCGAGCACCAGGGTCACGTTTAGCGGACCGTCGGTTACCACCTCAGGCGCCTTGAAGGCAACCCGCGCCATGTATCTGCCGTCGTCAACCGGGTGCTCGAACAGGTCGGATGTGATGGCGAAGCGGTCGTCGACCGTCGGGGCGTCGTACCCATAATCGAATGCGTTCACCCACTCCTCGGCCCGCACCGACGCCGGGTCCACCTGGTAGCCGGACGTGGCCCAGTTGAGCGCCAACTGGAACGACGTGCGGTCGGTATCCAGGCTGAAAGTGGACACGGCGTCTTCACGGGCGTCCGTGAGGGGCTGACGTTCGTAGTCCTCGAACGTTGTCGCCCCCGGCTGAGGTGGACTAACGCGTTTCTCAGTGATAGTCACTGGCTTTTCCACAACCACCGTTTGTACGACTACGGCGGACTTGCCCTCCACGACTTTCTCAACCACGACGGTCTCAACAACCTTCTCGGTGACGGTCACCGGTCTTTCCACAACCACCGTCTCCACTACCTTTTCGGTTCTGGCTACCTCTTTCTCGACAACGACGGTCTCGACCCTCGTTTCCATCGCCGGCGCGGGAGTAGGCTCCGGGGCAGCCGTTGCCGCCGGAGCAGCCGTCACACCGGGGACAGGGGTACTCCGACTCGGAGATCCCGTGTAGTTGTTGGCAAAGTCGGCTTGAGAAGGTTGATCAATTACGTTCTGGTATACAAACCACACCGAGCCGGCCGCCGCCACGACCACCACCGCCGCCGCCGCCGCCAGCGGCGCCACTCCGGTGAACCCTCCCGGCGGATATGCCCAATCCCTGATCCCTGCCCAGAGAGGCTTGGGGTCTTGCTCTCCCAACCGACCTTCCAGGGAAGCCCAAAGGTCCGGCGTGGGAGGTACGTCGTCGGCGCCGGAGGCAAAGTGCTGCCCCAGCAGCCGTTCAATGTCACGGTCATTCGAATCGTTAGTTTTCATCTCTCACCTCTGCCACTGCTGCGCGCCGGCCAACTGCTGGCGCAACGCCTGGTGCGCCCGGTACAGCCGGGACTTCACGGTTCCCTCTGCCAATCCGGATGCCCGTGCCACCTCCGGCACTGTCATGTCTGCGAAGTAGCGCAACACAACAACCTGCCGGTGGTCCGGACTCAACTCCCCAATCGCCCTCTTCAACGCCTGCTGCTCAGATCTGGACTCGGCCAGGTCCACCGGGTTTTCGGCGTCGACTTTCGCTTCCACCTCAGACCCCTCGATGGGAGTGGTCTCGACTGCGCGCCGTCGGCGGTGCGCCATCACCGTGTTGATCAGGATGCGCATCAGCCACGGCTTGAACGGCCGACCGCGCCTGAAGCTGCGTATCCCCTTCCACGCTGACAGGAATGCTTCCTGTGCGAACTCTTCGGCCAACGCGCGGTTGCGGGTCATGTTGTAGGCCGTGCCGAATAAAACATTCTGGTACCGTTCCACCAGGTAGCGGAACGCATCGCGTTCGCCGTGCTGGCATCGCAAAACGGCCTGATCTTCGGTCATACCTGCTTCCTCCCTCCCTGAGGCGCGAGCCTCTCTACCGGATACTATGCAGGCCCCGTCCGAATCGTTCCCTCAATTCCACGTGGAATGAAGGACAGCCGGAAAAAGTGCGTGTAATTCCGAAGAAAACAGCCCCCGACACCATGCCCACCTCGGGCCTCGCCAACCTTCGTAGGGGCGGGTTTCAAACCCGCCCGCGGCCTCCCACGCTTGCACTATCACGACCCGCACTCCTATGCGGGGCCGGTATCCGCGGTGGGGAGCGGGGGAGGGCAAGCCCGGCCCCATCCGGCAGGCCCAGGCCCCGCTTTCATCACCTCGTGCGGCCTTGACAAGGCGTAGTGATTTCTGAGCCATGGCCAACGGGTTCGATGCTGAAGCGCAAGCTATCCGGGCTCAGCCCGGACACGACAAAGGGGCCGGTCAGCCGGACCGACCCCTCGCCGCCGTTCGTTCCGCCAGGCTCACACCCCTACCGGCTGTACCCCGAGTCGTCTGGTGAAACGGTGAAGGCGTGGATGAGCAGGCTTTCCAACACGAACTTGAAGTCGGCGTATGCAGCCAGGTGGCCCAGGTCGTTCTGCAGGCCTTCCGTGAGGTCCAACAATTGCAACAGTTGCCGGCCGAGTCCGCGGACGGGTTCGGAAGGGTCACCCAGTGCGCTGTACCTGTCCGCCGAAAGGGCGACAAATCCGCCAAAAGCCAGCATCGGGTCATCGTACACGTACACGACCTGACCGCCGCCCGCGATGTCGGTGCTCTGGCTCCAGCCGCGTCCGCTGCCGGGTTCGACCCAGCGCAGTTCCACCTGGCCCAGGCCGTCCTGCAGTCGGGCGCTGTCGTGTAATTCCAACTCGTAGAAGACGGTCGTTGCCGCGCCCGAGTAGATTTCGGCGAATTCCTTGCGGTCCTCCGTGAACGACTGGGCGGAGGTAACGCGGTTCTCGTATCCGACGATGCGCCAGGACTTCACCACCTCCGGGTCCCACACCACCTGCGCACGAGTCTGGTCGGCGACCGGTGAGGCCAGCGCGAGCCAGTTGTCGCGTTGGAAGGTGGAACGGGCCTGTTCCTCGCTGAACAGGTAGCGGTACCAGCCGTTGCCGTGCTGGGCCAGTTGCTCCAGCAGTTGGTCGTTGTAGTTCTCGATGCCCACGCCCACGGTGACGAGCCGCAGCGGGTTGGCCCCATCGGGCGCTGACGTGGCCTCGAGGATGGCGAACGGGTTCGTGGCGTCCACGTTCGCCACACCGTCCGACATGAGGACGATGTAGTTGAGCGCCTCCGGGCGTTCCCACCGCATCCTGTCGGCCAGCCGCACGCCCAGGTCCAGTCCCGCCTGCACGTTCGTGCTGTCGTGCGGCGCGAGCCAGGATATGGAGTCGGCCACCGCGTGGTCGTCGGGCGAAGCGTTCTCAACTGTAAATTCGTGGATCACGTCGGTCGTGAAGTGCACTACCGAAATGCGGTCATCGCGGTCGAGGCTCCGCCTGATTGCTTCGGCCGCCTCGCGTGCGATGGCCACCCGGTTGCCGCTGGACATCGAGCCGGAGGCGTCGAGCACCAGGGTCACGTTCAGCGGGCCGTCGGTTACCACCTCAGGCGCCTTGAAGGTCACCCGCGCCATGTACCTGCCGCCGTCGAGCGGGTGCTCGAACAGGTCGGATGTGATGGCGAAGCGGTCGTCGACCGTCGGGGCGTCGTACCCATAATCGAATGCGTTCACCCACTCCTCGGCCCGTACCGACGCAGGGTCCACCTGGTAGCCCGACCTGGCCCAGTTCAACGCCAGTTGGAACGACGTGCGGTCGGTGTCCAGGCTGAACGTGGAAACTGCGTCTTCGCTGGTATCCGTGAGCGTCTGACGTTCGTAGTCCTCGAACGTCGTTGCTCCCGGCTGAGGTGGGGATGGCCTCTGTTCGCCCGAGGGGACGACCCCCGGCGGCCTCGGCGTGCCGGTGGGGGCGGGAACATACGCTGCCCCTGGCGCTGTTGTCGGCTCCGGCTGCGGAGTGGCGGTGGTTCCGGGCATCATCGCGTCTGGCGCCGTTGTCGCCGTGGGCGCAGCCACAATCTTCTCGACCACCACGGTCTCGACCACTTTCTCGGTGCGAGTCACCTCCTTTTCCACGACCACCGTTTCGACGACGACGATGGTCTTGCCCTCGACTGACCTCTCGACTACCACGGTCTCGAGCACCTTCTCGACGACGGTCACCGGTTTCTCCACGATCACCGTTTCAACGACTTTGACGGTCTCGCCCTCCACATGTTTCTCAACAACGACAGTCTCGACGACACGTTCGGTCACGACCCTCGCAGTTGCCGTTGGCGCGAACGCTACACCGGGAGCGCCGTTGCCATCTGCCCCCAACCCACCGACTATGTAACCCACCGAGCCGGCTATCGCTATCACGACCACTGCGGCCGCAGCCGCGGCGACGGGCGGCACCCCGTTGAACCTGCCAGGCGGAAATGCCCAGTCACGGACTCCCGCCCACAGGGGCTTCGGGTCCTGCTCTCCGAGCCGGTCTTCCAGGTTTGCCCACAGGTCCGGCGTAGGAGGTACGTTGTCGGCGCCGGAGGTGAAATGCTGCTCCAGCAGTTGTTCCATTTCGCGTTCGTTCGAATCGTTAGTGCTCATCTCTCACCTCTGCCACTGCTGCGCGCCGGCAAGTTCCTGCCGCAACGCCTGGTGCGCCCGGTGCAGTCGTGATTTCACTGTGCCCTCTGTCAGTCCGGCCGCCCGCGCCAATTCCGGCACCGTCATGTCTGCGAAGTAACGCAAAACAACCACCTGGCGGTGGTCCGGACTCAACTCGCCGATCGCCCGCTGCAGCGCCTGCTGCTCCGACCTGGACTCGGCCAGGTCCTCTGGATCTTCGGCGTCGCTTTCCAAATCGGACCCCTCGATGGGCGTGGTCTCGACGGTCTTCCTGCGGCGATGAGCCATCACCGCATTTACCAGGATGCGCATGAGCCACGGCTTGAACGGACGCCCGCGCCTGAAGCTGCGTATCCCCTTCCACGCCGACAGAAATGTTTCCTGGGCCAGTTCCTCAGCCAACGCGCGATTGCGGGTCATGTTGTAGGCCGTACCAAACACGATGCCCTGGTACCGCTCCACCAGGTAGCGGAACGCATCACGTTCCCCGTGCTGGCATCGCAAAACGGCCTGGTCTTCGGTCATTCCTGTCTCCTCCCCTGCCGGACACGCATGCCCTATCTACCGGATACTATGCAGGTTCCCTCCAAATCGTTCCCTCGATTCCGGCCGAATCGTTGGACAGCAAGGAAAAGTGCGTTAAACCGTGGAATTTGATGTCGCAGGTCACCTCGGCGCCGTGAGGCGTTCGGTGTCGTGGTTGGAGCGCGGCGGACGACCCGCCAGCTCAGTCAGCCTCTCCCGCAGCTACGAAACGACCGTGGAGGACCTGTGGGACGCTGTGACGAACGGCGGACGTATTTCACGCTGGTTTTTGACGATCAACGGCGAACTCGGACCTGGTGGCCGTTTCCAATTGGAGGGAAATGCGGGCGGCGTCATAACAACGTGCGCAAAACTGTCACACTTCTCGCTCACGTGGGAGTTAGCAGGCGACGTAAGTTGGGTGGAGGTTCGTCTTTCGGCCGATGGCGCCGGCCGCACAAAACTCATGCTCACGCACACTGCGCACCTTTCGGCACACTGGGACGAATACGGGCCGGGCGCGGCCGGCGTTGGATGGGAACTGACTCTGCTGGGACTCGCGATCCACGTTTCGCGATCGAGCGGAGGCATGTCGGACGAAACCGCTTTTTCCACTTCGCCAATGGGAAGGGCGTTCATCACGGTCAGCAGCGACGAGTGGGCGAAAGCGTCGGTCGCGGCCGGAACACCGTCGGAGGCCGCCCGTTCAGCGGCCAGGCGCACGACTGCGTTCTACACCGGTGGGTTTGCTGAGCCTGCCTGAGCGAGGGCTCTTCAGAGCATAGGCGAATTCAAACAATCGCAGGTGCAAGTCCACTCACTCCGCGGCGCACTTGCGAAACGGCACAACGTTATGCAGTGATACATTTGTGTTATGCTCTGCATAATGAGAACCACTATTTCACTTAACGACCAACTTGCGGTTCGAGTTCGACGCGAGGCCTCTGAACAGGGTTTGAGCGTGAGCGCCTTTATCGCCAGGACTTTGGACGATGCGCTTAAGCATCAGAAGCCACCAGACCATCCGCCATTTCGGCTCATCACGGTACGCGGGGGTCGTCCGCGTATTGGTGTGGACTTAGACCGACCGCGTTCTATTGAGATCGAAGAAGACGAGCGAATGTTCGGGATCCGGAGTCCCTGACCGCGGATGTTGCTCCCTGATGTCAACATCTTGATCAATGCTCATTTCGAGGATTCCACGCCTGATCACCCAGAATATGCTGCTTGGTTGACCCGGCTCGCCACCGGACCGGAACCTTTCGCCCTTTCGGTATTGGTTTTAGCGGGATTCGTCCGTATTGCCACCAACTGGCGGATTTTTGGCCCGTTATCAACTATAGATACGTCATTTTCCTTCGTTTCGTCACTCACGGAGCGCCCGACCGCCCGCCTAGTAGGCCCCGGCCCGGACCATCTCGCCATCTTCGAAGGACTATGCCGGACCGCAGGAGCAACTGGAAAACTCGTGGCTGACGCCCAACACGCGGCCGTGGCAATCGAGAATGGTTGCACGATGGTTTCTGCTGACGCCGACTTCAGCAGGTTTCCGGGTTTGCGTTGGATGCACCCCCTGCGTCGAGTAGGAACTTAGCCACACTCAGCCCTCTTTAGGCTGAGTATCCGCGCCGGGCCGCGTTTGCCTGATGACCGAAACAGACGTCTTCAGTTATGGCTGTGGATTTCACACTTAATCAAGTCCACCGCCCGTTCCGCCATGGCTATCACGTTCAGGTTCAGGTTCGCCCGTACCGTGTCCGGCATGATCGATGCGTCGAACACGCGCAGGCCGTCCACACCGTAGACCTTGCCGTACTGGTCAACTACGGCAAGCGGGTCGTTCGAGGGTCCCATCTTGCAGGTGCTGGACACGTGGTGAGCGGTGATCACCTCACGCTTCATCCATGAATCCAGCGCATCGTCGTCGCCCAGCACATCGTCGGAAGGCGCGATCCGCTCCTCGACAACCTGATCGAAGGCCTCGTGCCGGAACAGGTCGGCGCACATCCTGATGCTTTCGCGGAGCCGCGACCGGTCGAAGGGGTCGTCGAGCAGATTGAAGTCCAGGTAAGGCGGGCGCTCGGGATCACTGGACCGTAGGAGCAGTTCACCCTGGCTCATCGCCAGGTAGAGACATTGGCTCACGCCCACGCCCGCCGGGGCTACGTGGTCCAGCCCCCGCATTGGCCTCTCCGCCGCGTAGTTGCCCATGTAGATGACCATGTCGTTCTCGTAGGGCGAACCCGAGGCGGTATACCGCAGCGTGACCGTACCCGTCGCGACCTGGTCGACGTTCAACGGGAACCCCTCGCGCGTGCGCCACGCCATAGGCACGTCGGGGTGGTCGCGCAGGTTCTGCCCGACACCGGGAAGGTCCTGCACGACGGGTATGCCCAGTTGTCGCAGTTGGTCACCGGGCCCGATGCCCGTCAGGGCGAGGATGTGCGGAGAACCGATGGCGCCCGCGCACAGGATTACCTCATCCCCGTATATGGAAGACACTTCGCCGCCGCTGGACACCCTCACGCCGACCGCGCGGCGTCCCTCGAAGATGATGCCGTGCACGAGCCTGTCGGGCATGATGGCCAGCCCCGGTCGATGGCGCACCGGATCGAGGTATGCGATCGCCGTACTCACCCGGACGCGGCCGTCGACGTTGAACGGCAGCGGCCCGACGCCCGTGGAGCCGGGGCGGTTGTGGTCGGGGCAGTCGGGGAACCCGGCGTCGAGGCATGCCCGGTAGAAGGCGTGTTGTTGGGGTCCCCATTCGTCGGGCGTGTAACGGCGGCAGGGGATCGGGCCATCCGAGCCATGGAATTCGTCTGAGAAATCCCGGTCCGCCTCCAGCTTTCGCATGTATGGGAGGATCTTTTCGAACGCCCATTCCGGGTTCCCCCACCCGGCCCACCGGTCGAAGTCTTCCGGCATGCCCCGGAGGAACTGTGCGTCGTTGATCGCACTGGAGCCCCCTGCGACTTTGCCGCGGGGGATGTCTATGCAGGACTCGTTCGTGGCCCTGGCGCGGAAATTCCAGGTGTGACCGCTGTCAACAAGGGTCGTGCCGGTCCCGTAGGCGTACTTCGCCGAATCGGGCATTGACTCCGGCGCGGGGTAGTCCGGCCCGGCCTCTATGAGGAGCACCGAATGGTGAGGGTCTTCCGTCAGTCGCGCCGCCAGGACGGCGCCCGCCGACCCGGCTCCTACGACGATGTGGTCGTACCCTCTGTTCATACAGCTTCGGCCTGGCGTTCGACCTTAGATCCGCAGTTCCAATCGCGGCTTTAGCAGGCGGTCAGGCACATTGGTCTTCCGCATGAAGTCGATTAGCAGCTTGTGGACCTCTTTGGCTTCGTCCAGGTGGGTTTCGATGACATTGTTCAACTGTTTCGGATCGGACTTCAGATTGAATAACTCAGACCGGCCTTCGTCGGTGCTGTAGAGCAGGCTCCACTCTCCGGCGGTGATAGTCGTGACCGGGGCATCCGAGAGGGTGCGAAGCAGGCTGTCGACGGAATGGACCGGATCGCCGGGGTTGGCGAAGGGAATGCTGCTGACCACATACTCTCGCCCCGCCAGGGAAGCGTCCTGCATTCTGGGCAATAGGGACCGACCCTGCACGAAGTCCGGAATTTCCATATCCAGCAGATCGAGGACGGTCGGCATCACATCGATCGCGGAACTGAGGCCCTTGTACGTTCCCGCAGACATTCCAGGCGCGTGAATCACAAGCGGGATGTGGACTATCTCCTCGTAGAGTGGTGAGTAGGTCCACTGCGATCCCGGCTCGCCGTAGGGCCGGAGTCTTCCATCCGGGTACTTGTCCGAGGTCATCTTGCCGAACAGCCCGCCGTGTTCCCCGAAGTAGAAGCCATGGTCCGTGGTGAAGATTATCGCCGTCTTTTCCGCCAGGCCCATGTTCTCGACTGACTTCAGCAGGAAACCGAGCCACGTGTCGACCATGGTTATCTCACCGCAGTAGGTGGCGTGGCCCTTCTTGAGTTGCTCTTCGCTGTAACCCGGCACGTCGTGCCAGTTCCCGTACACCGGGAGCACCAGTTCGCCGTCGTATCCCGGCCAATAGAGTTCCGTGTAGTAGGGCGGCGCGTCCCAGGGTTCGTGGGGGTCCCAGGTGTCCACGTAGAGAAAGAAGTCCTCCTTGTAGTGATGCTCCAGCCACTGAATGGCGTTCATGAAGGTACGTGGGGCATTGTGGTCGGACTCGTGGTTCCACGCTGCGCGGATGTCCAGGGCTTCGTTGTGGTAGCCGGACTGGGGAATCAGGGACCACATGGTGTCCTGGCCCCGGTTCATGAAGAAGGACTGAAACCCCCGGTCGTAGTTCATCCCATCCCTGATGTAGTAGGGGGTGTCCACAGAGGCAGCGGTGTGGAGTCCGCGTTCAGCCAGCAACTCCGCCAGGGTGGTCACCCCGGCAGGTAAGGCTTCCCATCCCATGAACGACATGGTCCAGCGGCCCGTCTGGTGGTCGGCGCGGGTGGGCATAGTCGGAAACCCGGCGGAATAGTGACCGTCGAACCTGACCGACCTTGCGGCCAGCGCATCGAGAGATGGCGTTCGTATTGTCGGATTGCCGTACGCCCCTATGTGGTCCCTGCGAAAGGTGTCGGCAACTACCCAGATGATGTTCACAGTGTTCTCTCCCAGGATCAAACCGTGGCTTGTGCTATGACAATGACTGGACTAACCGTGACGACGCGCCGCTCTACCTGCCTGCGATACGACTACACGCTCACCTGTCAGGCCCGGCAACGCACGGGACTGCAATCCCGCAGACCGAAGAAGCACCCGCCGCAAAAACACACGTGGGGCTCATCTTCTTCGTGCTCATGCCCGTGACCGAAGAAGTTCTCCCGGCCCTCTTTAACGAAGAAATAGACAAGGAGCAGGGCCGAAACCGGGTCTGCCCACCACCATGACAACAGGCTGTTAAGCCCGATTCCCACCAGGATGGTCAGGTCCTGCAGATCGCAGAACAGGGTCTCCATGGCTTCCGCTCTGAGCGAACGCGATTGCATCTTGGTGGCGATGCGCATCTTGCCCACGTAGAGGACGGCCATCACGACGGCGCTTGCAGCCACGATCACGATGCCCGCGAGGCTCGGCTCCGGCTGGGGCAATAGTCCAGACAGGTTGGCGCCGGAATGGAGGACCACGTAGGCAGCCAGCAGGAAGAAGGTGAGCCCTATCAACCGCTGCGCCCTGCGCTCCGAGGCCTCCGCATCCTCTCCGTCTTTGTCAGCCGTCAGCCGCCACACAAGAACCCCGCCGGCGACCAGCTCGATGATGCTGTCGAGTCCGAATGCCAGGATGGCCACGCTTCCGGCATGGAGTCCCGCCCACAAGGCGACCGCGGCCTCCACCAGGTTCCACGCCAGACCGGCGACCACCAGGATGAGGGCAGTCCTGCGAAGGGCGTGCGACTCAAGCGACATGGGAGCTCTTTCCTGCAATCGGGGAAGACTGCCCCGGAGAGGTCGACCCGTTCGGAAGTTACCGGACTCTAACTTGCTTAACGGTTTCGCCCGTTCGGATGACTCAGGCCGAACGGATGCCCCGGTCAGTATAACTGCGGCCGCATAAGGGACGATAGACTCGCTCGACAGTTCAGGCTGTGAGGAAGGTCCTGCAAGGCGGCCACCACCAACTGCCTCACGCAGCTTGGCGCTGATTTCAACCACGAAATCCAGCGCGCCCTGACCGTACCGCGAATGTAAACTTGGCAATGTCTTCGGGCGCACGAAGCCATACGTAGAGTCCTTGGCATCACTTCCGACTTGGGAGTTGCCCTCACCCCAACCCTCTCCCAGTGGGAGAGGGAGTTTTGGAAAGGTCTCCGCGTACGGGCAAATGGCAAAAATGGAGCGGGAATCTTGAGTAATCCGTTGGTAGGCGTGATCATGGGCAGCAGGTCGGACCTGGAAACCATGCAGCACGCCGCCGATGTCCTCGACGAACTCGGCATCGACCACGAGGTGCGAATCGTCTCCGCGCATCGCACCCCCGACGCCATGTTCGAATACGCTGAGATGGCGGCCGGACGAGGTCTAGAGGTGATCATCGCAGGGGCTGGAGGCGCGGCCCACCTGCCGGGCATGACCGCATCGAAGACGGTGCTGCCCGTGATCGGTGTTCCCGTGGAAAGCGCGGCCCTCAACGGCCTCGACTCCCTGCTATCCATTGTGCAGATGCCGCGGGGAGTACCTGTCGCAACGGTGGCGATCGGCCGCTCAGGCGCGGTAAACGCCGGCTTGCTGGCCGCCGAGATAGTCGCGACCAGCCGGCCCGAACTGCGGGCGCGGCTCGAAGCCCGGCGCCGGGCAACTGCCGATGAGGTCCTCGCCGACAGCGAGGTCAAGACAGCGGACTGATGCCACCGTCATCGCCGCTGCCGCCAGGCTCGCGCATCGGCATCATCGGCGGGGGCCAACTCGGCCGCATGACCGCCATCGCCGCGGCGCACATGGGCTACCGCGTCACCATCCTGGACCCCGACCCCGGCTGCCCGGCCTCGCAGGTGGCTGATGACCACATTGTGTCGGCCTACGAAGATCCTGAAGCGGGCCGGGAACTCGGAAACCGGTCGGACGTCGTTACATACGAGTTCGAGAACGTGGACGCGAGCGCGGCCGACGCGGCAGGGGAGTTTGCGCCGGTATGCCCATCGAGCAGCGTGCTGCGTACTGCCCAGGACCGGGTCCTCGAAAAGGCCGCCCTCACCGAGGCCGGATTCCCTGTTGCGCTGTACCGTCGGGTGAACAGCGCCGATGAATTCCACGCGGCCATTGAGGCGGTAGGTCTACCTGCGGTCCTGAAGACGGCGCGGATGGGGTACGACGGCAAGGGACAAGTAGTCATCGAGTCGGCGGGCAACTCAGACGACGCCTATGCAGAACTCGGCAGTGCCGGGGAGTTGGTGCTGGAACAATTTGTCCCATTCGATAAGGAATTGTCCGTCGTCTGCGCCCGCGACGCCGACGGAAGCACGCGACCCTTCCCGTGTGGAGAGAACGTCCACGTAAACGGCATACTGGACCTGACGATAGCCCCGGCCCGCGTGGATAAAGCCATCGCCGCAGCTGCGGAGGAACTCGCTGCCGGTATCGCCTCGCATCTCGACGTCATTGGACTGATCGCAGTCGAAATGTTCCTGACGAACGACGGCAACCTGTTGGTCAACGAACTCGCACCCCGTCCGCACAACTCGGGCCACCACACCATCGAGGCGTGCCGGACCTCGCAGTACGAACAACTGGTACGGGCGTTGTGCGGTCTGCCGCTCGGCGACGTTTCAATGCCGCAGCCTGCCGCGATGGCGAACCTGCTGGGCGATGTCTGGATCGAAGCCGGCGGCCAACCCGATTTTGCGGGCGCGCTGTCCGTACCCGGCGTGTCCCTTCACCTCTACGGCAAGTCGGACGTCCGCACCGGCCGCAAGATGGGCCACCTGACCGCCGTAGGGGATGACGTGGAGCAGGCGCGATTGAGGGCGCTGGGTGCGCGTGACATTGCGCGGCGGCGGGTTTCGGGCTAGGGCCGGATCTGCGCCCCGCTAGCTTTGGGGGTGGCGAGACAAGTCATATCCGGAGGTTTATCCTCATTGTTAACTCTGTTGGATCAGTTCGTTTAAAGCGCGATCAGGAAAGCACCAATCCAGGCTTGAGGCCAAGCAAGTCACGGAATTCAGGCGGAATATCGTTCCAGTGCTCTACAAGGAGATCAACAAGTTGATGTCCGTTTATCAATGAGATGTGAGGGAATTTTGGTTCGACCGCCACGTCATACGCCTTCGGCCCAAAGTCCGCGGTCGTGATAAACGCTCCTTGGCCGTCACCAGGAATTGAACCTCGAAGATTCCGGACCGTAACGGCCGATATCTTTGTGCCTGGTTTGTACCGCTTTGCTTGGACGAATATCTTGACGCTTGCCAAGTTGGCGACGCTCAGTTCGCCGATCGCATCCACTCCACCGTCACCACCCGACTTTTCTGTCACTTCTGATCCCTCAAATCCGAGGGCCGTGAGCAGATGTGCGACTAGAATCTCGAATTCCTTCGCATCAAGGCTGAGGATTTGATCAAGAACAACGCGGTAAGGGTCGCTCTCTGTAGTCCCCGTGTCAGATACGAGATCGAGTTTGCCGATCTTGGCAAAAAATTCATCTCGATGCGATATGGCGAAAATCGTTAAGGAGGACCTGATTGTGTTCTGGAACGGCACCGAAAACTCTGATCGGGTGAGTTCTTGGTTATCCCAAATGACCTTTCGACGGTGCCGATAAGGACAACCGTCATCGGTGGCGGAATAATAATATGAGGGGTCTGGTACTACTTGGCCGAAGTGCAACCTTTCGTTGTCAACGGTGGGTGTGACTACATAGTCGCCAGCCTGAATTTCCAGAAGGAACCGCCCGATCTGGCCAACCTGTTGTCTGATGACTGCTTCACTCTTGTCGTGAGGATGTGCCTTCGGATAAAGAGCACGTATGAAATCGAGGTCGGTGACTTCCGAAAGGTCATCATCCGGAAGCCATCCAATCCCGGCGTAGCCACCTGAGAGGCATTGCGTTGTATAAGTCCGATGATCGAGACGGACCATCCAGATTTTGGGCATTTGTTGGCCTCCTAAGTTCTGTGAGGCCATGTTAACCCCTAACCCTGCTGGATCAGCTCTATGCGAATGTCGTCCGGGGCTTTGATGAAGGCGATCTTGCGGCCGTCGCCCGTGTCGTAGGGTCCGTCCGCCAGGACGGCGCCTAGGCCTTCGAGACGCTTGATTTCCTCGTCCATGTCAACCACGTCGAAGCCGAAGTGCTCCAGCCCGTAATGTGCGTCGGCGTCTCCCGGTCCCATCTTCTCGCCGGTCCTCGCGCCCGAGATGTTGACCCTCATGCCGTCCTCGGAATCGCAGCCGATGAACCGGTCGCCAAATACGCGCACGTTGTCGCTGATGATGGTGAGATTGAACGCCTCGACGAACCAGTCGGCTAGGGCCTTGGGGTCAGGTGACTTCAGGTGGATGTGGTTGATTCGGAACATTGGGAGGGACTCCTGCGAATGTTATGCCTTGGTCTGTGACGGCCCCGGAGATTAGGTGCGTACGGCCGAATCGTCAACTGTGAGCGGGATTGGTGTTACACCCGCCGCGGGCTGGGGCACGGCCCCAACCGTCGTGCCGGGCCCCGCCGGGCGTGCAGAATGGCGTTCTTTCGCGGGTAAGGCGATTGGAGGCCAGCAAGATGGGGTGGAGTGGGCACCGGCCCCGAGAGGGAATCCGTGGGCGAGGGCCCTCATTCGGGTAAATTGGGGTGGTACAAACTTTCAATGTAGAGGCTTACCTATGAAGACTTTCAAGTGGCCGCTGCGCATATCCAGCATGGACGGCCAGCAAGGTCAAGAGATCGAGGCGCCGGTGGACACCGGCGCATCATTCACCACGCTTCCCTCCCGCCTTCTTCGAGAGCTTGGCGTCGAGCCGACGGGCAAGCGCGGTTTCCTTGTGGCGGACGGGCGGCGCATCGAGATGGACTACGGACAGGCATGGGCCACCATAGACGGTGAGAGCGTGGTCACGATCGTGGCATTCGGAGAGGACGAAGCCCCTCCACTGCTGGGGGCGTACACTCTTGAGGGTCTGGCCTTGGCGGTGGACCCGGAGGCTCAGCGTCTGGTCCCCACCAACATGATCCTCTACTAGCAGGCTGCAGCGTTCCTACTCGTAGTGCCGGACTCCTATCCGGTACCCGCTGTTGTGCGCGGGCGCGCTGCGGCACGCGGTGTCGCCGTGACTTACTTAGACTTTGGCCGCATGAAGAGTGCGTGGTCGGGTTCCCGCGGTTCCTTACCATCGTCGCTGGGTTCCACCTGCTCGTCGGTCGCGTCCTGCCCCTGGACCGGTTCAGGCTTGACTTCGGGCGTTGGCGGTTCTTCGTGCTCCTCGACCGCCACAGGTGTTTCGTCCCGTGCCGGCACGGGCTCTTCGTCGGCCGGTTCCTGTTCTTGAGGCGGCTCTGCGGGAACGGGCGGCGGCTTGGGCGCGGCAGGTCTGGCGATGGCGGCGAACGGGTTGATGGCCGATGCCCGGGCAGCGTGTTCCGACGAAGCGAGGACTTCAGGGGCGCGCCTGACCAGGCCCAGTTCCGTCAGGGCAAGTTGCCCGTCATGAAAGCGGTATATGTCGTCCGCAAGATCGAGCAGCGTTCGATCGTGCGTTGTGGCGACGATCGTCATGGACTCGCTGTCGACCATCTGCCGGAACAACCCGAAGATCGCGCCGGCGTTGTCGGAATCGAGTTCGCCCGTCGGTTCGTCGGCGAGCAGCACGTCGGGCCGCATCGCCATGGCGCGTGCGATGGCCACCCGCTGCTGTTCACCGCCGGACAGTTCAAACGGCCGGTGATCGGCCCGGCGGCCCAACCCGACCATGTCCAGCACCTCCTGGGCCCGCCTGATTCGTTCCGCCCCCGGCACGCCGGAAATCCTCAGGGGTAGTTCGACGTTCTCGTACGCCGACAGCAGTGGCAGGAGGGCGAACGACTGGAACACGATGCCGAGCCGGTGGCGACGCAGGTCGTTCACCTGCCGTTCCCCGAACTTCGAAATATCCTGGCCCTCGAACAGCACCTCGCCGGACGTGGGCGTGTCGAGACCCGCCATCAGGTTGAGCAGCGTCGTCTTCCCCGAACCGGACCGGCCGACCAGTGTGATGAAGCGGCCGCGCGGGATGCTCAGGTCCACGTTTCGCACGGCCTGGACGTCGACGTTCCCCAGCCTGAACGTGCGCGTAACGCCTTTGACCTCGATGATCGGGGCGGCGGTCTGACCGTTTTCGCTTTGCACGGGCTCAGTCCCCCGATTCCAGGGTGACCTTGCCGTCCTCGACGGCGGCCTGCATGCGTCTGCGAATAGCAAGTTCGTCGAGCATGGGCCGCGGGATCTGGACCGAGCCGCTCGAGTCCACGATGAGGTACTCGCGGGTCCCACCGGCCGTACCGCCGATTCGCTGATCGAAAGACACCTCTCGGACCGTCTCGGTGCTGGTCTTGCCGTCCCGTATGGAGATCGCCCTGCCGACGCTCGTGGCGATGGCCGGATCGTGCGTGACGATGATGATGGTCGTGCCCAACTCCTGGTTGAGTTCATTCAGGAGGATCAGCACTTCTGCGCCGGTCTCGTTGTCGAGTTCGCCGGTCGGTTCGTCGGCAAGCAACAATGGCGGCCGGTTGGCGAGCGCAACGGCGATTGCCACGCGCTGCTGTTCGCCGCCGGACAACTGCGCCGGTCGATGGCCAGCGCGCTGCGAAAGGCCAACCATCTCCAGCAGCCTCGGCGCCCACTCGCGGCGTTCGTAGTCGGGCGCGCCGGCAAGGAGCATGGGCAATTCGACGTTCTCCAGGGCGGTCAGGTACGGGAACAGGTTGCGGGAGGTGTCCTGCCAAACGAATCCCACTCCCCGGCGACGGTACTCGACGACCTCCGAGCCGGACATCTGTAGCAGGTCGTATGGTCCGACGGTCACCCGGCCCGCCGACGGAGTGTCGTACCCGGCGAGGATGTTCAGCAGCGTCGACTTGCCACTCCCCGATGCGCCGACGACCGCGATGATCTCCCCGCGTTCGACCGCCAGTTCGAGGCCGCGCAACGCCACGACCTCCAGATCGGCGATCTTGTAGATCTTGTACAGACCGCTGCAGGTTACGTAGATATCTTCCCGTTCGGAAACCATGGTTTCTCGGATGCGCGGTTAGAGCCCCTTTTGTCGGAACATGGGGTCTGAACCAGCGGCTGGGTCCCACGGGCGGGTTTGAAACCCGCCCCTACAAGGTGTTGCGGTGGCAATGTCGGATTTCACGGAAATATCGCGAATTGATTGGCGGTTGGGGCGCTTGGATGAATGATGTCACACCCGCGCGGCCCCCGTCCCGGACGGGTAGGAATGCAGCGATAGGCGTGGAGACTCATCTGCCTACTCACCTGAGCGCATCACGGCGTGGATGGCCGTGCGGTGAACGGAAATGACCAGCGCGCCGAGTACGGCGGCGAACACGAGGAAGAACAGGCCGAACGTGACGCCGAATCCGGCCCACTCTACTTCGAGGATCATCGGAGGCGTAACGAGCCCCGACTCCGACGTGTTCGCAAGGTACGGCATCACGACCGCGCCGACGCGGAGCCCGAGGAATATGCCGAACCCGACCGCCACTCCGATAACCAGTAGTTGCTCGATCAGCACGAGGCTGGTCACTTGCCGGATCGACAGCCCGATGGACCGCAGAGTGGCGAACTCCCCGCGACGGGCGTCGAATGAAATACGTGAGTGGACGAGGAACCCGAGCGCCGCGACTACCAGCACCGTCAGGAAGGCCAGGCTGAGCAATGCCTTCCAGCCGGCCGACACGAGCGGGTCTATGGCCGCTCGGTGGAGTTCTTCGGAGCGGTCGACGACATCGCGGAAGCGCGCTTTCGCCGGCTCCAACGCCGCCGCGATGGCCTCTTCCCCCACCGGGTCCGATAGGCTGATCCAGTACTCGTTCGGATTGCGCTCGATGAAAGCGGTCGAGACGTTGACACGGCGGTGAAGGGCTTCGGCGCTGACTATCATGAACGGGTCGTCATTCGGGTACATCGTTGGGATGTAGTCGATCACTTCTACGACCTGCGCCTCGAACCGGGTGGACTGCGTGGACATGTGCAGCGTGTCGCCGAGACTCGCGCCGTAGGCGTCCAGCAACGACTGCGTACCGAGCACCGGCAAGGGCCCGTAGGACACGGCCGAGAAGCCCCGCGCTTCGTCCCTGCCCCCCTGTGTCCAGCGGAACCTGGCGACTCCGCTGATCGGTTGACCATTGCTGTCGACCGCGGCGGAAATGGTGTCCCCGAGCGAGTTCCTGCCCGGCCTCAATTCGTGCCAGTCCTCTACGGTGTCGAAGTCTTCGAGCACCGTTTCCTGTGAAATCGTCCCGACGTGGGCCGTGATGTCGTCGATGAACATCTGCCCGGGAGTCAGCCCTTCGAATGCCACAATCCCGATGTAGTGAAGATAGAGGGGTGGTTCCGCGTTGAGCGGGCGGCTGTTGGAAGGACTGATCGAGCCGCCTAGGCGGCACCATCCGCCGCTGGATTCCAACTCCTCTTCGGTGCACGTGAAGGCTGGAGCGGCCGATTCAGGACTGAGCCGGCCGAGGAAGGTGTAGTAGTAGCGGCCGTTCGAGTCGCTGATGCGCGCCAATAGCCTGACGTCCGGCCGGGGAATGGGGACCCTTACCCGCGTGCTCAACCACCGCGTGCCTTCCGGCAACATGATGGCAGGCGGGTCTTCCACCACCAGTTTCGACACGGACTCCCCGATAGTCCCGGATACGAAGTCATCCCGTTCGAACGCGACGCTGGCAAAGTCTTCCGCTTCGACGGCCAGCAGGTTAAATGTGGCGAAATTCAGGCCACCTGAAGGAAAACTCCGCTGCCGCCTGACCGTGGCCACAGTATCCACACCGTCCACGTCCTCAAGGATGCTTTCAATGGAGTGACTTTGCCCGCCGGCCGGAATCGAGAACGAAGTTATCCGCAGATCGGCGCCGGACTCGTACATCGCCTGGTCCTTTGCGCTGCGTTCGAGCGAGGACGCGAAAGTGGACGCGAATACACCGAGGGCCGCCCCGAGGATTATCAGCAACCCCAATTGCATGTAGTGGGCCGGATTGCGCGACATCTGCCAGACGCCCAGCACCATTGCCGGAGGGGCCAGCCCGCTGGCGTACCTGCTGGCGAGAAGCCTGCCCAACAGGTCGAGAAGCAGCGGGAACACCCTCAACAAGACGAGCGCTGCGGCCAGCAGGAAAATGGCCGGGACCGCCAATATCAGTTGGTTGACCCCCGTTTCGCCGAATAGTTTCGTGGCCACGAACGAACCCTGCTTGGTCAATTGCCAGAACAGGAATATGACGATTCCCAGGAAGCCAACGTCCAGGTAGTAGCGTTGCACCACCGCCAGGCGGCCGGGGCGCGCCCGCGCCCGTCGTTCCCTCAACATGCCAAGCCGGGAGGCGCGGACCGCCGGCACCATGAGCGCCAGCAGCGTCAGACCCGCGCCGAGACCTGCCAAACGGAACACGTCGGCGGTCAGTCTGACCGGCAATGGATCGCCCCCGTTCAATTCGCCGAACCCGGGAACGACGCCGATCGTGGTTACGGCGAAGAGGGCCAGGAGAGGGCCGATCACGAACGCGCCCGCCGATAACAGGGCCGCTTCCACCACGAATACCGCAAGGATCTGGAAAGACGTGGCTCCCCGCGAACGCAGAAGGGCAATCTCCGGCTTTTGTGCGTCGACCAACATCGACCCGAGCGTGATGACGTAGTACAGCACGACGAGCACGATCAGGATCAGGATGATGAACATCGGGAGCCGGTTGAAGAAGAGTTCGATCTCGAACCGTTCCAGCGCGTCCGTCAATTGGCTGCGGAATCTGAAGCCGTCCACGTTGGCCTTGAGCGCTCCCACCATGTAGTCGACGGCGCCCCGAATGCGCGGCGTGTCCCAGGGGCGGATACTCGATGTGTTGGTGTCCAACAGCCAGGCGTATTCGGCGCCCATGGCCGGGAAGTAGCCGCCCATGCCCTGCCTGAGCGTCTCTTCCGGAATCACGAAATCGGCAAATTCCAGGGTGGTGCCCTGATATCTGAAGGACTCCCTCCAAATGCGCCATACCGGGTCATCTTCATCCGTCCGTTCGTACACACCCGTGACCACGGTTTTCACTTGTTGATGCTCGTCCTCCCAATACGGCCGCGCCGCCACAACTGAGCCAATGTCGAGTTCGAACATCTCGGCCGTATTGACAGGGATGATCGCTTCTATCGTCAGGACCTCATCTCCGCCCGGCTGGCGGGTAACCGGTTCGGGCGCCCGTCCCCTTATCACGGTCAACCGGTCATCCTGCCGCGGCACAGATGAGAAAGAAATACGGCGGCAATCGCACTCGACGATCGGGTATGTGCCGTCGTCCCGCCGAAGGTTCGGCCTGTGGACGCAGGGGCATTGGTCCGCCCGGGCCATCGCCGGGGGATCGTCAAAGAAGAATGTCCAGGTCCTGATGGCCAGGTCCTTGGTGTTCAGGTGCCGGGCCAGGGGCACCACGACGCGGTTGTCGATCACCGCGGTAATCGATCCGTGCGATCCGTCGTCCACCGGCCGGACGGAAGCATCGACCAGCACGTCCAGTTGCGTGTCCTCGTAGTCGGCCAACGTCCTCCGGAGTCCGAGTTCACGCAGGCTGTCGAAGTAGACGCTCGACGTGGCCATGATGGTGACCGATAGAAGCACGCCCACAACCACCGCCGTGAGCAGTCGCCAGTGCGCCAATGCGCGTTTCACGATGAGTTGAAATGACGAGGCGAGCATCTGCTGTGACCTAGCCCCTGGCGCTCGTCAGTTCGTGTATCGGCAAATTGGGATAGGCGCGCCGGAGCGTGACGACTGCCAGCACCGTGATGACCGCCATGATCAGGATGACCAGGCCGGCCGGGGCCCAGTTGGTGTCGGGAATGAAGGGCGGGATCAATTCGCCGCCGGCCTGCGTGTGGGCGATGCTCGAGATGGTGATCCGGCTGGCGATCACCCCCGCGGCGATACCCAGGACCGTACCCAGGACCGATATCAGGACGTGCTCCACCAGGACGAGCAACAAGAACGCACGTCGAGGGAATCCGAGCGCGAGCAGGAAGGCAGACTCGTTGCGGGTGCGCCGCTCATGCGCCGTCATGTAGGTCGCATAACCCAGGGCCACGGCCGCCATGGCAATCGCGGTTGCCACGAACCCCATGCCGCGCCAACCCGCCACCACCAGGGGATCGATCAGCGACCGCTCCAGGAAATCATTCCTGGACTGGATATTCGCCACCAGGAATACACTCCTGGCATCTTCCTTGGCCTCTTCCGAACGGCCTGGCGCCGCGTCGATCAGGACTTCGTTTGCGATCATGGGTTCCGTTGACCGTATCGACAAAAAGTCACGCAACGCATAGATGTCGATTATCAAGTACGGCACGTTGGTCGGGTGTACGGTCGGGAACATGTCGACAGTCCCGACGACCTGGGCGGGAACTATATGCCCGTCTATCTCCACGACAATCGGCTGATTCGGTGGGGTCTGGGTGCGCGAATCGAACCCGCGGGACCCGAGCATGGGGATGGGGCCGTCGCTTGCCGAACGGTAGATCCCCCGTATTCCTCCGTTTACGCCCCTGCCCATGGCCATTTGACCCACGCGTTTTCCAACGAACTCACCGATGTGGCCGCTTCCCGAATCCTCCGGCGACAACGAGAACTGGGTGTCGAGGCCATTGGATGTCGGCAACCCGGTCCAGAACTCCTTCAGTTCAAAATCCAGGACCAGGGTTTCCCTGCCTGACGCGTCGATGGCTACCAGGTCGTCCAGCAGGATGGTGGTCGGCGTGCCTGAGTCGGGCCCCGTCGGCTCGAACACCTGTATGGAGATCAGTTGGACAGGGTCGCTGAGGTTCCCTGTTCGGGCCGTCAGACGAGTCCATTCGCCCTCGATCTGGCCAAACGTGACGGTGTCCATGGCGCCGTTGCCGCCCCTGAATGCCAACCACAAGAACGCGTCCTGCACCCTCGGCGACGCCTTTGCCCAAACGGCGAGGGACTGCGACCCGGGCGGCAGCACTATCGGCTGAGGTGTTGTGTCGACGTGGATGCGGTTGAGCAGCGTATCCAGCGGCAGTTCGGCGAAGTCTTCCCTGAACCAGGAGACTTTTGCAAACGAGGCAGGATCGACGGCCATCACCTGGAAGAACTGCCCGCTTCCTGTAGTGCCGATCCGGCCGTCAGTCCTGTAGACGGGCGTCGCGTCGATGATCGAATCGTGCGACAGGAGATGGCCCATCGTTCGGTCGTTAACCGGGAAGTTGGCGGTGCCGGGAGACACGCGCAGGTCGCCTGCCGTGTGGTAGGAAATGCGCTCTTCGTTGGAGCGTTCGAGAGTCGAGGCGACGGTCCCGGAAATGACGCCCAGTCCGGCCGCCAACACGAGCAGGATTACGGGCCACGTATACCAGTACGGGCTCCGCCCAAGTCTCCAGAAGCCGAGGACCAGCCACGCACGCGTCGTCCGAGCGGCTATCCAGGCGGATAGTCGTACCACCAGTGGGAACACGCGCAGGAAGACCAGCGCAGCGCCCACGAGGAATATGGCCGGGAAGAAGAGCAGGGTCATGTCCGCCGAACGTTCGCCGAATTCTCCGGCCACGACGGACCCCCGGGACCTCAACTCCCACCAGACCAGGCCGCCGAGCGCGAGTACTAACACGTCCAGGAAGTACCGCTGGAAAAACGGCGGCCGGTCCGGTCGAGCTTCCCCGGCCACGACGCCCTCGACGACTCCCCGCCTCGCCTCGAGCAGGACGGGCGCAAGCAGTATCACGGATACGACGATGCCGCCGCCCAGCGCCCACAGATAAGAGACCCAGGTGAATTCAACCGGCAGCGTCCCGCCGCCCGTGATGCCGTGGTACACCGGAAGCCGCCCGATTTGCGATACGAGAGTGAGGCCAGCCAGAGGCGTGAGTACAACCGGCACGCCGATCAGGAAAACCGACTCTATCGTTTGCACGGCGGTGATCTGCCAATAGTTAAGTCCGCGACTCCGGAGCATCAGCGTCTCGGATGCTCGCCGCCTGGCCAGCAGCCCGCCAACCAGGAACAGGTAATAGGCCACCCCGGAGAGAGCCAGCGCAGCCATAAGGAGCATGGGTATGCGCGCAAAGATGAGGCGGTTGCCCAGATCGATAAACGAGTTGTCGAGGGCGGTGATCAGGTTTCCCCTTGCGAGGTCTGACTCTATCCGCGACTCGAACCCGTCAGTCATCTCAACGATCTGGCCCGCCTCCATCTCACCGAGCATGTCGTGGTTGGTGTACAGGAACCACGAGTAGCTGCCCGGCAGGCCGCCGTGAGCGGCGCCAACGCCGTCGACGATGGACTCCCCGGACGTGAAGAGTGAAATGGGCGGCAGCCGTTCTTCCACGGCTGCCCCGGGTGCGATGATGGGTATGGAGAGATCGAGCCAGAACACGTCCTTCGGGTCCCGGATCTGGAATGCGCCCGTGACCCGCGCCTTGACAATTTCCCCCCGTACTTCTTCGGCGACGTTATCGATTACGTCGCCCACCTTGACGTTCAGCATGGCCGCGCGGCGCGCGTAGACGGCAGCCTCGACCACTATCGTCCCGTTTTCGTACATCACTTCGGGGCTCGGAGGCCTGCCTTCGATGTAGTCGACGTGCTTGTCGAGGTCCGAAATCAGGTGGAAGAAACTTCTGGAATCGGTGATGTCCTCCTTGGGAGGAAGGCCGTCGAAATTCCAGAGGTGAGCCCTCGACTTGACGAACCTGGTCTTGCCGATGACCACGTCGGCCACGTGATCGTCGCGTGCCGCATCGACTATGGCATCCGACTCTTGGAATTCGGGCCGTTCCAAGGGCAGCCACGCCGTGTTTACGTGAAACGCCGTCCTCGACTCGGTAAGCACGTCCAGTCGATGGTTGACCCCCGCCTTTTCAAGCGAGCGCAGATAGACGGGCGCGGCGGAGACGGCCACCAACGCCACCACGATGGCGACGGCGGCGCCCGTTAGTAGGCGCGCGTCGCTGCGGGCCCGCCTCAGGACATAACGGGTGAGGTTCAACTGGCGCTCATCTTCATAGTCTGTCCGCGGCGGTAACTTATACTCGGGAGAACCGGAGAGCCTGGTCCGGCCGTATCCTGTGAGTCAGCATACGTAACGAAACGCGATTCGGTCGCCAACGCGTCGTTGCGCGGCCCAATGCGCCGTTTTTGAAAAATGTACGTTCGGCAACGCGTAACCCTCTTGATCGTCGCGGCAATCGCCGCCACAGTTGCCGCGTGCGCCGGCTCTCAGCCCCTTCAGACGCCGACGCCCCTGACGTTATCACCATCGCCGGATGCGGCGACCTCGGCGGACGCAGATAGCCACCCCGCCGACTCTGCCACGGGACACACCCGTCAGATCCTCAGTACACCTGACATCGTCGAGGCCGTGAAGCACTCGGTGGTGCAGATCGCTGTGACGGTGCCGGGCGCGCCGCGGCCGAACGTGGGTACAGGGATCGTGTTCGACCATACCGGGCACATTCTGACCAACTACCACGTGGTGACCAGGGCGGAGATGATCAAGGTCTCGCTCTCGAATGGGGACGTGCTGACGGCGCAGCTTTTCCGGGAAGACCCGGTGAGCGATCTCGCGATAATCAAGATCGAGTCGGACTCCCTGGCGCCGGCGGTGTTCGGAGATTCCAACGGGTTGCGGGTTGGTGAGGACGTGATCGCCGTCGGCCACGCACTCGGGCTCGAAGGCGGACCCACCGTCAGCAAGGGAGTGGTGAGCGCCCTCGACCGGGCCATAGCCAGTTCGTCCGGCCGGCAACTGAGCGGCCTGATACAGACCGACGCTGCGATCAACGAAGGCAACAGCGGCGGTCCACTGGTGAATTCGCAGGGCCAGGTGGTCGGCTTGAACTCTGCGAAGATGGGCATCGGGGAAGGCGTCGGATTCGCCCTCAACATCAATACCGTCCGGGGAATTGCGGAGAGGCTCATCTCGCTCGGTCCGCCTCCGCCCCCGGGCTATTTCGGAGCGTTCGGCATCGACATCCGCCGCGCCCTCGCGGCGGTACTCGGGCTACCGGTCTCAGCCGGATTCGGTGTAACGGAGATCGACCCCGGCTCGCCTGCTGACCTGGCGGGCATCCGTGTGGACGACATCGTGGTGAAGGCGAACGACACGCCCATCCAGGACAGCGCAGACCTCAACAACTTCCTCCGTTTGCACAGCGCCGGCGAGGAGGTCCAGTTCACCATTATCAGGGGCAGCACCCTGCGGGGCTTCACGCTCTTCGAATTCGACGTGACACTGGGCGAGTCGCCCGGGGTCTAGGGGGCGGGTGCGTACTTGGCCGGTCTTCGGCTGTATTCATAAAGTGGTATGATTTTGTGAATATGTAATTCATATTGGAGGAGACGTGAAAATATCCGAGCGAGGCCAAATCACCATCCCCAAGCCACTACGCGACCGTTTTGGGATGCACAAAAACGTCGAGGTAGAGTTCACCCCTACCGAGAGGGGCTTGCTGCTCCAAAAGCGCGCGGCTGCGCTCCATCCAGTCGACCGGGTTGCTGGAATCCTGGATGGCCCCGACTTCGACATCGATGAATACATTGAAGAGATCCGGGGACGTTGATCACCTCGGTTGATTCGAACGTTCTGTTTGACCTGTTTCGAACGGATTCGCCACACCATTCCCAGTCGCAAACGTGGCTCCGCGACGCCTACGATCGCGGCGCAGTAGTTGTCTGTGAAGTGGTGTACGCAGAACTCGTACCGAGGTTCGGCGAGTGTAAAGCGTTAGATGCCGCGCTACAGGAGATCAACGTAACTCTATCTCCAAGCGACAGGTCAGTCGCCTGCGAAGCTGGGATTCGTTGGATGGGCTACCGCCGGTCCGGGGGACCGCGGGAACGGATTATTACCGACTTCCTTGTTGGTGCCCACGCACTTATCGCGTCGGATGTTTTTCTCACCCGGGATCGAGGCTTTTACTCCACCTACTTTCCCGAATTGAACGGCCCAGACGACTCTTGATCTCAGCCGCTATTGTCTAAACCGGCGGCACCACCGCTTCCGGCTGGTCGCCGCGGGCGGCACGGGCGGCGTTTTGCACGCCGAACTTGACGGAGTCGATGGTCGACTCTATGGCCATGCTGGCCAGATGTGGTGTGATGACCACGTTGTCGAGGTCGAGCAGCGGATTGTCCGGCGGAGTGGGTTCCACCTCGGTCACGTCCAGACCGGCCGCGTTGATGACTCCCGCCCTCAGCGCCCGGATCAACGCCGCCTCGTCGACTACCGGCCCGCGGCAGGTGTTTATCAGGATCGCCGTGGGCTTCATCATGCCCAATTCGCGGTCGGAGATGAGGTGGCGCGTGTTCGATTCCAGCGGAGTGTGGAGCGAGACGACGTCCGAGGTCTTCAGCAATTCGTCGAACGGCACGCGCGTCACCCCCGCTTCCTGTTCGTACTCTGCCGGGAACTCGAACGAGTCGTAGTAGACGATTTCGCACTCCCACCCGGCCAGGCGCTTTGCGACACGGGACCCTATCTGGCCGAGCCCAACTAACCCCACCCGTTTGCCGACCAACGTGTGGTGGTCGTACGGTTCGCCGCGGGCGCCTTCCGACCAGCGCCGCGCCTTCACGCCCTCGAATTGACGGTCCAGCCGGCGGTACACCGAGACCATCAATGCGATAGCGTGCTCCGCCACGGCTGGCGCGTTGTTGCCTCCGTTGTTCGATACGGTCACGCCCTGCTCCGCCAGGGCCACCTTGTCGAGCCAATCTGTGCCGGCGCTGGTCACCTGGATGTGCCGCAGGTTGGGCAGCCGCCTGAACTGCTCCGTCGTCATGGTGAAGGTGGTGGGCATGATCGCCGCGACTTCCATGCACTGCCTCACCACCTCATCCGGCTCTTCTCCGGCGTCCACGAAGATGAACTCGACGTCTTCTTCGAGGCTGGCCGCTTGCGTGTAGTGAACAAGCCGTTCCCTGTTCGCAGCTTCCGGCATCACGATGGCAACCTTGGGACTCGCCAATGCGTCCTCCTCCTGTAGCAATTCGTATACAGGCCCGTGGGGCGGCAGGATTATACTTTGAAGGTTGTCTGCAATCGCTATGTTGCCGTAACCCGGCAGACCGTCTGTTCAGACAGCGGCTTTCTACCGTAAGAACCCACCTGTTCATCAACCGCGACACCGTGTCTGTGCCTGACCGAATCACCGTCAAAGTACCCGCTACGACAGCCAACCTTGGCCCGGGCTTCGATGCCATGGGGATGGCGTTGGACCTGTGGAACACCGTGACCGTGACCACGGGAAGCTCAGGGGTGTCGATCGAGGGCGAGGGTGAGGGCGAACTACCGCGCGACGAGTCGAACATAGTGTTGGCCGGAATCACGTCAGCACTAAGCTCCCTCGGCGCCCCCGTCCCGGAATTCTCGGTCCGATGCGAGAACCGCATCCCGTTGGCCCGAGGCCTCGGGAGCAGTTCTGCGGCAACGGTCGCCGGACTACTTGCCGGCCTGGCGATGGCCGGGCGCGCAACAGAACAGCGTCTCCTTTTTGACCTGGCAGCGGACATCGAGGGCCACCCCGATAATGCAGCCCCGGCCGTATACGGGGGATGCTGCATCAGCGTTAGTGGCAAGGTTGGCTGGGTTGTCGATCAGACTCCGCTGCCCGACGACCTCAGGGCAGTGGCGTTCATCCCCGACGTGAGCACGAACACCTCCGAAGCGAGGGCGGTACTGCCGAGCCATGTCAGCCGTGAAGACGCCGTCTTCAACCTGGGCAGGACCGCACTATTCGTCAACGCACTGGCAACGGGTCGGCTCGAACTGCTCCGGCACGCCACCGAGGACCGGCTACATCAGCCGCAGCGAGGCAAGTTCTTCCCGGCGATGAAGAACATCATCCGGGCCGCGCTGGACGGCGGCGCGCACGGAGCATTCCTCTCCGGCGCAGGTCCGACCGTCATGGCGCTCACCACCGGCCGCGAGGTGACCGTTCTTTACGAAATGAGCGAGGCGGCACGCAAATCGAGCGCGCCCGGCCGCGCCGTGGTCTTGAGTCCCACGCTCACTGGAGCGCACGTGGTAGATCAATGAGTCCCAACCCCGTAATCGTTCAGAAGTTCGGCGGGAGTTCGCTTGCCGACCCGGACCTCATCAGGAATGTGGCCAAACGGATTTGCCGTCACCGGTCGGAGGGCGTCGACCTCGTCGCCGTGGTTTCGGCGATGGGGGACACCACCGACGATTTGATCCGAATGGCGCACGACGTTGCCGGCGCGAGCGGGCCGCCCCCGCCGCGCGAGCTGGATACGTTGATGTCCACCGGGGAACTCGTCAGCGCCACACTGATGGCCATCGCCATACAGTCGATGGGCTACGACGTGGTGAGCCTTTCGGGCATACAGGCTGGTATAAGGACCGAGGCGACCCATGGATCGGCCCGTATTGCGTCGATCGACCCGGCACGACTCCGGCGCGAACTTGACAACGGCAGGATTATCATCGTCGCCGGGTTCCAGGGCGTCACGGAGTTGGGCGACGTGACCACTCTGGGTAGAGGCGGTTCGGACACTACCGCGGTGGCGCTTGCGGCGGCGCTCGACGCCAAGCGGTGTGAGATCTACACAGACGTCGACGGCATCTACACGTCGGACCCCCGCCTTGTGCCCAGGGCGCAGAAGCTGGCGGAGATCGGATACGAAGAGATGCTGGAGATGGCCATGCTGGGCGCGAAAATGAACCCGCGCTCCATAGAACTGGCCGCTGTTTACAAGGTACCTGTGCTGGTCGTCTCGTCTTTCCTCGACGCGCCAGGGACAATGATCCACGGAGGTGAACCTACATTGGAAGTGCGCAAGGCGATCACCGGAGTCCCCGTTGAACGCAACATCGCAAAGATCACCGTGCGGGGCGTCATGGACCGGCCCGGCGTGGCTTCGGCCCTGTTCAAGCCGTTGGCGGACGCGGGCATAAGCGTCGACGTGATCGTGCAGAACGCGAGCGCAGAAGGTCTCACCGACATGTCCTTCACGGTGGCACGAGGTGACATGGAACGGGCTATGAAGATCACGCGCGGCCAGAGCGCGTTCGAGTCCTCGGAGGTGATCGCAGACCCCGACCTCGCAAAGGTGAGCATCGTGGGAACGGGTATGCAGAATGCGCCCGGCTTCGCGGCGCGCATGTTCGAAGCTCTAGCTGCGGCCAGGGTCAACATCGAACTGATCACCACCTCCGAGATCAGGATCACCTGCATCATCCGCAAGGACAGCGTCGAAACAGCGGCGCGGGCGCTGCACTCCGCCTTCGATCTCGATGGGCCCGGGAACTGACGGGCCAGTGTCCCTAAACGGCGTATCAAGTTGACAGAACCCGTCCTCTCAGTCGTAGTTCCCGCGTATAACGAGGCGGCGGGAATCGACACCACCATCACCCGCCTGGTCGACCACCTAACGGACAGCCCTCGCGAGTGGGAATTGGTCGTAGTTAACGACGGCAGTGAAGACGACACTGCCGACATTGTCAGAAAGTGGTGCGAAGGCGAACCGCGCGTTCGGCTGGTTGACGCGCCGCATGGGGGCAAGGGCGCCGCGGTGCGCAGGGGCATGTTGGAGGCCCGGGGCAGTTACCGCTTCTTCTGCGATGCCGATCTGTCGATGCCGCCCGAACACATCGAGCGGTTTTTCGACGGGCCGGACGGGAATCCCAGATTCGACGTCGCAGTGGGGTCGAGGGAAGCTCCGGGCGCCAGGCGGATAGGGGAGCCGTGGCGGCGGCACTTCATCGGGAGGGTGTTCAACTGGGTCGTGCGCATATTCGCGGTGAGAGGCATCCAGGACACCCAGTGTGGGTTTAAGCTGTTCAGCGCGGCAGCGGCGGACGAGATCTTCAGGCTGCAGAAGCTGGACGGCTGGGCGTTCGACGCGGAGTTGCTGTACCTGGCGAGGAAGGCCGGGTTTAGTATCGGCGAGATTGCGATTGATTGGTGGTTCGGCCAGCGGTCCAGCCGCGTGAGCCTGGTGCTGGGAGGAATGGCGTTCCTGGACATTCTCAGGATTCGGCTGAACGACTTGCGGGGCAGGTACAGTGACCTCAAGAGGGTTGACTGATGACGACGGGACCGAGCGAAGACTATCTGCGCAAGCTGCTCATTGAGGCCCGCAATGTCGCAGTTGTCGGTATATCGCCCCGGGTCAACCGGCCAAGTTACGCCGTGGCGGCCTATCTGAAGGAAGCTGGCTACCGGATATTCCCGGTCAACCCGGCGATAGACTCATGGGACGGCATCGCGGCCTATGACACGGTCTCTGACATTCCCGAAAAGATCGACATAGTGGACATATTCAGACGTCCGCTGCAGGTTGGGCCCGTCGTGGAGGACGCAATCGCGGCGGGGGCGGGCGCAGTCTGGATGCAACAGGGCATCGTCAACGAAGACGCGGCGCAGGCGGCGCGGAATGTCGGCCTCGACGTGGTGATGGACCGCTGCATGCTGGTTGAACACCACCGACTAATCATCAACTGAGAGTCGTTTTGTCGACAGAGAAAGACAACACCAGCCGTCCTCTGAAGGTCGTCATCGTTGTGCCCACGTACAACGAGATCGACAACCTTCCCGTGCTGTTCGACCGTCTCTCCAGCCTGGGCATACCGCGTATGGTGCTCCTGGTCGTGGACGACAACTCACCGGACGGGACCGGTGAACTGGCGGACCGGATGGCGGCGGAAAACCCGGGCCAAATCGCAGTGCTCCACCGGCCCGGCAAGGCCGGTCTCGGTAAGGCGTACGTGCACGGGCTTGGGCATGCCCTGGAACTCGGCGCAGACCATGTCGTTCAGATGGACGCAGACCTGTCGCACCCTCCGGAGTGCGTGCCTGAAATGCTGGCGCGGCTCGACGAAGCCGACGTGGTAACGGCCTCCCGGTACGCGCCGGGCGGAGGCGTGGACCCTACCTGGTCCCTCAGCCGCAAGTTGATCAGCAGGCTCGGCAGCCTTGGCATCCGGCTCGTGTTGGGTCTGCGGGTCAGGGACGCGACGGCGGGATTCAAGGCTTACAGGAGAGACGCGCTTGAAGATATCGGGCTCGATTCGCTCAAACTGGCGGGCTTTGGGTTCCAGTCAGAAGTGGCGTATCGCTGCGAGAAGGCCGGTCTGGGTGTCGTCGAGTACCCCTACGTGTTCATGGAACGCGGCAAGGGCAAGTCGAAGATGTCGATGGCCATAGTCATCGAGGCCTTCGCACGCCTGACGTGGCTACGCCTGCGCGGCTGAAGCCTCGCACCCGTACTGGGCCGCCATTTCTGCGCGTCATCCGGTAGAAATCCCCCGGTAAATGCGGCATGGTTGGGCCTAACCGGCGACTCGCAGACGTATAATCGACAATGTGGCAGACATCGGGGAGTGGCGCAGCTTGGTAGCGCGCTGCGTTCGGGACGCAGAGGTCCCGGGTTCAAATCCCGGCTCCCCGACCATTTACCCGCCCAACGACTCACCCACGCGCCTCGTATAGCAATTGTCCCCTAGTGTGGGATTCCCAGGGCGTCCATGCGCCTGTGTACGGCGTCACGCGCCTCCTGGAACGGCCGCAACAGGTATGCCAGGTGGTCGGGCTCGCCGTGGTGGTGAGTGGCCGTGCCGGGCTCGTCCAGCGGGGCAGTCTCTTTGATGTAGACCATGCTCCCATCGATCAGGGTCAACATGTCGCGCGCCACCCCTTCGTCGAACATGGTCCATGCACCGCCGCACGCGACGTAAATCGGTGACGTGTGGCCGAACATTCCCCGCTGCCACACGTCGTGGTGCAGGCTCATGTCGTAGTAGCGGGGACCGCCGCAGCGCGCAGCCAGCCACGAGTGGCCGTCGATCTTGACGGACTCCCTCAGGGCCAGCCTGCGCGCGCCTTTCGAGTCGCCGGCGGAGGCGACCACGCGTCCGTTGTGAAGGACCTCCAGGCTGTGGATCGGGAGGGTGCTTTCGGCCCAGGCCTCGACCTCCACGATCCCGGGGCCCGATATCTCGATCGTGTCGCCGATGTGCTTGCCGTCGACCGAGAAGCCCATGATTGGGCCTCCACTCAGGAACGTCCTGCCGGCCGCGGCGTTCCGGCACCAGTTGTCGTAGTTGAACTCCTGGTCGTCGGGGATGTTCACGTAGGTGCGGTACAGGCCGACCGGTACGTCGCTGCTCATCTTGTCGGTCCCGCCGATCAGCGGGAGCCTGTATCCGCAGTTGAGGTAGCGGTAGTATTCGACGTGGTTGTGCTCCGACGTCCTGATCATCTCGACGCCGTCTAGCCTGCCGGTCGCAACGAGTGCGGCGGGTTCTCCGTTGGGATTAGGGAAGTGGGGGCTGATCACGTACGCGCCCTGCTCGTGAGCCTCGTCGGCCCAGTGGCTCAGGGTCGTCTCCATCGCGCCGCCGATCTCGGCCTCGGATGGTCCGTCGCTGCACCAGGGCATCACGGGCTTCTTGAGGCCCCACAGGATCATGTGGCCCAGGAAGTGCTGCCTGTTCTCCTGGGAGACGTACACGATGTTGTCGCCCTTGCGGGAGATGCTCGGCTCGCCCGTGAAGTCCTCCGTGTTCGTGAAAAGGCTGCCCCACTGCGACTGGAGCAGGTTTACAACGTTGAGGTCTTCGCCCTGGGACTCGGTGTGGCTGCCGTGCGGGGACAGGAAGTGGACGTGGGAGTCGCCGCTGAACCACCGCTGCTGGTTCATGTTGGTCCACCGCTTCAGCCGCAGGGTCAGCTCGCGCTGGCCGGGCTCGATGCGGACCTTCGTGCGGATGGGCTCATATTCGAAGCCGCGGGCGACGTCGACTATGACATCTCCTCGCGGCAGCCATCCCTGGCACGTGCCGTCGATATAGGCGTAGGTGATCTGGCCGAGTCTCATGTCGCCGCCCACGTCGATGTGCCAGGACCCGAGGTTCGAGTTGACCTGGTTGTGGTGGCCGTGCGGCTGGTAGGGGACGCCTTCGGGAGAACGGAAGTGGACCCGGCACGGTACGGGCTTCCCCGTATCGTCGTCCAGCACGGTCACGTTGACCCAGTTCCGCCCCCTGTCCAGCAACTCGAACCTTGCGCCGGGAGTCTCTACGACCCCCTTCGTCTCGACTTCACCCCACTCCGCCTCCGCCACCTCGCGGCCGTCCTGCTTAACTGTGACGGTGGCCGACGGGGTCGCGGCGACCTCGACATAGGACGGGCTGGCCTTTTCGTTCTGCCGTTCGCCCCAGCCCTTGAAGGAGTCGGCGAGGAACTCCCCGTCAGACGCTTCCGGCAGGGCGAACGCGTAGGTGGCCACCCCGCGGTCGACTTCCACATCCACGTCGAACGTCTCGCCGGCAACGTCCCCGTCCAGGGTCACCTTTACCGGGCGGCGCCTCTGTTTGACGAAGGGGTACTCGTCGACTTGTCCGAGCGTGATGGCCGCGACTATGAATCGAGGCCCGCGGGGTACGATTTCGATCGACTCTACGGCCACGTCCGGCTGGGGGTTCTTCCATGCCCAGAGGTGGTAGAGCTTCAGCATCCCCTGTGCCACTTCCGTCTGGCGGCGGCCGGTTTCCTCCCATGGCCCCTCGCGCCGGTGTGGGAGCCTGTCGTGTTCGTCGATCACAGCTCGGAACGGGCGAGCCGGCACGCCGAAAATTGCCCCGGGGATCGGCATAGACGCTATCTCGTACCTCTCGCGGACGGGGACGCGCTCCTCGCGGCCTCCCGACAGGTGGAACACGTAGTCGGCCACGGCGATACCGAGCGGGCCTCCCAATGGCACCGAGGTCTCGAGAAGTCCGTGGGCGAAGATGACCTGGCGCGCGTTCCCACCGACCGGGATGGTCACCGGCCCGGCCGACCCGTCGAGCGCGATGAAGCACTTGCCGGCGCCGCCACCGATTTGGAACGGCAGACCGCGCATGGTTACCGCGCCGGTCTCTAACTTCAACTCGGCTGGCAGCACATCGGGACCCGCGTTGTATGACTTCGACAGGTCAAGCGGTTGGTACGCATTCATATGTCTTCCTCGTTATCTCTTCAATTCATTGACTGGATGCGCCCGATTCTCGCCCAATGCCCGCGGTTGCGCAAAGAGCCGACCATCGGGTATTGCGACGTGCGGTCTACAGAGAGGGGTGTGACACTCGCCAATACTGGGGGAGTTGCAGATGTTGGGCGTACACACCTCCGCGCCTTACTCCAACGGGCGCCATAAGGGACGCCCCTACAAATGAGCTCGGAGTCGGGGGTCATTTGCCTGCCAAAGGAGACGTTTGCGTAACCTCCGTAAGTGTCATTCTGAGCGCAGCGAAGAATCTCCCGCGGGTCACGCAACAACGCCCCACCCTCTCACCGAGACCCTTCGGTTTCGCTCAGAGCCTGCCCCGCACCTGATGCGGGGGTGACATGGAAGTATGGATCACCGCCTGCGGAACCAGTAATGCAAAGGTCTCCTGCGGGAGAGGGAGTTTTGCATAGGTCTCCAAATGGGGGAAGAGGTCAACGCTCTCCCCTCAAGCCTGAATAGTCTCCCGGCTGGTAGACTCCGGCGGCGAATGAAGACCCTTGAGCCTGTCCCGCGCGGAGGCTGACAGATGACCTCTAAACGGCCCAACATTGTCCTCATCCTGGCCGACGACATGGGGTTCTCGGACCTGGGCTGCCACGGCTCCGAGATACCCACGCCGAACATCGACCGGTTGGCACGGCGCGGCGTCCGGTTCACGCAGATGTACAACTTCGCTCGCTGCTGTCCCTCACGGGCGGCGCTGCTGACCGGGCTGAATCCGCACCAGGCCGGCGTCGGCCACATGGTCGGAGGGATACCGGGGCGGAGCCAGTACCAGGGCTTCCTGCGCCTCGATTGCGTGACGGTTGCCCAGGTGCTGAAGGCCAGCGGCTACAGGACGGCTATGTCCGGCAAGTGGCACGTCGGCGACAACCCCGCGGACCCCGGCGGGCCCAACATGTCCTCGCCGCGCAAGCGCGGGTTCGACCGCGTCTTCGGGATGGCGGCCGGCTGCGGCAGCTACTACTTCTGCGAAAGCCTCTGGAACGACGACGACGTTGTACAGTCGGAACCCGGCTTCTACCTGACCGACGCCATCTCGGACAACGCCGTCAGGATGATCGAGGAGAGCGTCGCTCTCGACAAGCCGTTCTTCCAGTACGTCGCCTACACCGCCCCCCACTGGCCGCTGCACGCGCCGGAAGAGGCGATCGCGCGGCATCTCGGAAAGTATCGGAAGGGATGGGACGCCCTGCGCACCGCCCGGCACGAGGAGATGAAGGGCTTGGGCATCGTCGACCCGGACTGGGACATCAGCCCCAGGGACGAGGACGTTCCGCCCTGGGAGGATGCGCCCGACAAGGAGTGGGAAGACCTGCGGATGGCCGTCTACGCGGCCCAGGTCGAGATCATGGACCAGGGCATCGGCCGGATAGTGGACCGGCTGCAGTCACTGGGAATCCTCGACGACACACTGGTCATGTTCATGTCCGACAACGGCGGCTGCGCCGAGTTCCTACAGGAGGACCCGACCCTGCCGGTGAGCAGGGGCGTCGCCATTCCCGGCACCGGCACGACCCCTGACGGCAGACGGATCCGCGTGGGTAACGACCCTGCCATCGCGCCGGGCGCGGTTGACACCTACGCGAGCTACGACGTGCAGTGGGCGAACGCTAGCAACACGCCATTCCGGCGGCACAAGCGTTGGGTGCACGAGGGCGGCATCGCCACCCCGTTCATCGTCCACTGGCCCGATGGGATCGACCGCCCGGGCCTCGTCCATGAGCCGGCCCAGCTCATAGATGTCACCGCGACATGCATCGACGTGGCCGGAGCGAGCTACCCGACGGAGCAAAACGGACAGACCGTCACCCCCTTGGAGGGCGTCAGCCTCAGGCCGCTCATTACCGGCGAGGGCAAGGTGTTCGAACGGCCGATGTTCTGGGAGCATGAAGGCAACAGGGCCGTACGGCTGGGCAGGTGGAAGCTCGTCTCCGAGCACGGCAAGCCCTGGGAGCTCTACGACATGGAGGTCGACCGCACCGAGCTGAACGACCTCTCGGCCAGGGATCCCAACACCGTCGCCTACCTGTCGGACCTGTACCGGGGATGGGCCGAGCGGTGTGGAGTCATGCCATGGGAGAGCCTCGCCGGCCTGGGCGGGTGGGGCTCCGTAGGGATGCACCCAGACGGCAGCTTCATAACCCGCGGTGACCACGGCCACGTCGTCCACTTGCGGTAGCCGGCGCCCCAAGGTGTGAAATTGGGCCTGCCGGTTGGGAGTTGTATGGGTCGGGTATTCCCCCGCCGTCACCCCGACACGGATTGCGTGTGTCCCCAGTCAGACGAAGGAATATGTCGAATTGCCGGACTTGATCCGGTACCCGCGGTGGGGCTCGGGGACGGGCGCGGCTACACCTTCGGCTAGGGCCCGGTTCCGCGTGAGGACGTCCCACCTCCGCTCCCCACCGTGGGTACCGGCTTTCGTCGGTAAGACGATGGGAAGGCTGGAAAGACGCTGACTCCACGAAATAAAACTGCCGCAAGCAGGAGGTCACTTGCGGCAGTGTGGGTGTCCGTGGGATACGGACTTTATGTCTATTTGTTGCCTTTGCCCCATGAAGTCGTCTCGTGACCTTCACCGTCCAGGTCGGCGCCGCACCCATTTTTGCCCTTGCCGCGCCAGTGCCGCTTGAAGCGTCCCTGCTTACCCTCACTGGTCGTCGGAAAGAGCTGGTCCACCGCGTCGGGACGTTCTTCGATCCATCCGGCGTAGGCGGTCTGTTCTTCTTCAGTGATCTTGCCTGCTTCGACGAGCTTTTCCAGGATTGCTCCGGCCTTTTCACTGCCGCTCGCGTGTAGCCACATCAGACCGAACTTGCCGCGGGACCCGTTCATCGCCGCCAGTTCGGGCCGGTCGTCCAGCCAGTCGCGAATCTCGGTTGCTTCACTTTCCGTGATGTCCCCGTCGGTCACCGCCGAGTCGATCAACTCCTCGATCTTGGCATCGACCGCTTCCTGGCGCGCCTGCGACAGCGCGTCCTTCAGGTCCGCGGCCTCGACGCCGAGGATTTCGGCTGCGCGTTCGTGGATTCCCTCTTTGCCGGACTTGGAGTCGGCGGTGGCGATCATCACTCCTCCGACGGACGCCAGGGCAAGGACTCCCAGCGATAACAACACGATCAGCGACTTTCGTTTCATCTGTTGCGCACCTTCCTGTGCTATTCGGGCTGTGGTGGGAACGCCCCTTCGCGCCGTTGGGACTGGTATGCGCCGGGGCGGCCTTTCATTTGCCGGAAACGATGATAGGGACGAACTTTCAAGATTTGATGAATGTTCGCCGGGCGCGCCGAGGCGGGTCATTTGCCAGCCAGGGCGTCCGTCGGATCACGTCAACGTCAACCCGGGTCCTGATCATGCATAGTCTCTGACATGGTGGACATATATATCGGGAACCGTTATAGTGACGATGTGTATATCGGCTTACGTTATATATCAGCTGGCCCGAACAGGGACGGGACACCCCTCGTCGACGGAGTGTCCTGAAAATGCTGAACGGAACGCCTTCGAATTTGCTGCCGCTGCCTGTCTCCCAACTGCACATCCTGTTGGCCCTAACCACCGGCGACAAGCATGGCTACGCAATCATGAAGGAGGTCGAGGCGTTCACGTCCGGAGCGGTCAAAATGGGCCCGGGCACGCTGTACGGCGCCGTCAGGCAGATGCGGAAGGCCGGGTTGATCGAAGAGGCCCCGGAACGGCCGGACCCCGACCTGGACGATGAACGTCGTCGCTATTACCGCCTCACCGGACTTGGTGTGCGCACGCTCGACGCCGAGGTCGCACGGATCGAACAACTAGCCCGTACCGCCAGGACGAGGCGGTCGGCCGTGACACGCAGACGGGGCGCCTGACGTGGTCTCAGAGACGTTGTACCGCACACTCCTGGTCGCCTACCCCAGGGACTTTCGGGATGAATACGGCGAGCAGATGGTCCAGCTCTGCCGGGACCGCATGCGTTGGGACGGCCGGGGAATTCGAGGGCTGGTGGTGTGGATGAACTTGATTTTCGATCTGGCGACTTCCGCATTCAAAGAGCGCCTGGGGGGTTCCGGCATGAGCAGCGGCAAACCGGTCATCGAGACTGAGGCCCTAACCAAGATTTACGGGAGCATCGTCGCCGTTGACGACCTCTCGATGTCCGTTCCCAAGGGCCACGCCTTCGGATTGCTTGGCCCGAACGGCTCCGGCAAGACCACCACAATGGGGATGCTGCTTGGGCTTGTGAAACCGACCTCCGGCAGCTTCAGCCTGTTCGGCTCCCCCGGGGGACTCGAGGAGTCCCTACGCCGCGTGGGGGCCATCATCGAGTACCCGTCCTTCTACCCCTATCTGACCGGTCGAGAAAACCTCCTCTACTTCCAGGGCATCTTCGAACGGGGCGCGCCGGAAGACATTGACGGCCTGCTCGAAAAGGTCGGCCTGGCAGAGAGCGGGGACCGGCGATTCAGCACCTATTCACTCGGCATGAAGCAGCGACTGGGGCTGGCCTTTGCGCTTCTCGGCGACCCGGAAGTCCTGTTCCTCGACGAACCAACCAACGGCATGGATCCGGCGGGCATGGCCGAGGTCCGATACCTGATCCGCGAATTGTGTGCGGATGGGCGGACGGTCCTCCTGGCGAGCCACCTTCTGAATGAGGTGGAGCAGGTCTGCGACAGCGTTGTCATCATGTCCGACGGAACGCTCATCGCCCAGGGCGCCGTCTCAGACATTCTCAGGTCCGCGGACCGGGTCAGACTCAGGACCACGGACGACGAGAAGGCCGTGAATGTCCTTTCGACGATTGATTGGATCGAAGGGGTGAAGATGGAGTCCGGCGAGGTTGTCGTTTCGGCGCCAGGCGACCGGGCCGCTGAGATTTCGACAGTCCTCGGACGTTCGGGCGTTTACGTGGTCGAGACTGTCTCCGACCGCGGTTCGCTCGAAGAGTACTTCCTCGAAGTGACGGGTGACCAGGAGATGGCTGGGTCACCACTTGAGGCTGGAGAACGAAATTGAGTTCGAAAACCGCGTCCCAACACGACGGCCGGGGAGGGTTTGAAACCCTCCTCTACGACACAGTGGCGCCGCCTATTACTACAGTGAAGAAATTTGAAATTACTTCATCCGAGGAGCGGGCAAGTTGCTGATCAGGCAGGTCCTCCTGCTCACCAGGTGGGAGTGGTACAAGTTCCGCCGGCTGCGGATGCCGTGGATACTCCTGGCGATAGCCGTGCTGGTGTCGCAACTCGGCATATGGGTCGAATACGCCGCCTACCACAACGACACCGTGCAGGACGTCTTGAGCGGTGGCACCAGCACTGTAGGCACGACCTATGAAATGGATGGCCGGGCTGTCTTGGTGGAGGTGTCCTGCGAGCACGTCGTCGGTGGCCGCATGCCCCCCGAGATCGATCAGCTCCCTGAGGAACAGCGGCGAGACTTTCTTGAGAGGGTGGACGAGGTACTCCGACGAGGCGCGTGCGTCGACTACATAGCAGCTGACGAGTTCCGTAAGGGATTCACGCTTCCAGACAGTATCACCGGAAGCATCACGCGCTTCGCTTCCCTGGGGCCCATTGCGTTTGGGCCGCTGCTCATCATGATTCTCGCCGCATCCCTGCTGGGCTCGGAATACGGCTGGGGCACGCTGCGGACGGTCCTTGCCGGTGGTATCGGTCGCGGCAGGTTCCTCTCCGCGAAGCTGCTGTTACTCCTGCGCATGTGTTCTGACGCGCTCATAGTCATTTCGGTGATCGCGGTGGTGTCGAGCCTTGCCGTCGCCTTCCTCCCCCCGGACGAGACGGGCGGACTTGCAGATTCAGGGAAATGGTCCGACGTCGTCATCATCTTTTTCAAGGCCCTCTATGGCTTCCTGCCCTTCATCGCCCTCAGCGTCCTGGCTACGGTGCTCACCTCATCCCGGGGTGTGGGAATAGTCCTGGGAATCGGGTATTTCGTAGTCGAGTCCGTTGTAGCGCCGCTTCTCCAACTCAATGACACGCTTGGCAACGTTGCGGACTATCTCCTGATTCAAAGTTTTCGCACGTGGACGGCCGCGCCGGCTGCGGAGGAAACCTCGGACTCAGTCCTGGCCTTCGTTGTCATCCTTGCTTACACCGCCTTGTTCATAGCGGCTACGGCATGGATATTCAGGCAACGAGACATAAGCGGCGCGACGGGTGAGTGAACCCGTTTGAACTGCGCTACCGCGTGCGTTCGGATGTGGCGACGTTGGCCTGGCCGGCAGCCGCTGCGAAGGCAAGGAAGGTGAGCATTCGCACCGGATCCAGCGCCTGCCATAGGACCCCGTTGTTGACGAAGTATGCGTTGGCGAATAGCAGGGCGCCCAGCGCCGCCGAAGCCACCGCGCCGGCTCGCGCCGCTGGACTTCCTGCGCGCCAGAGAGTCACCGCCGCCACGCTCGTGGAACCGATGAAGAGCGGGTTGATGGTGCGCCACACGTCGCCCCTATAGCCGCCGAACAGGCCGCTGTATCCGTTGAATAGCACTGCCAGGGCCAGTATCCCCAGCGCCAGGCTGCGCACCCATGGGACCCGGCGGGTGCTTGACCAGACCCACCAGGCGCCGCCGATACCCATCAGCAACGGACCGATTTGCCACAGCTTCCACGGCCAGTAGGGGACCGACATGTGCTCAGGGTCGAAGAGGACGGTCCTCTCGGTCCACGCAAAAACGGCCAGAATCACAAAGGCCGCGGCGGCGACGGCAGGGATCGGGGCCAGGTCCCTCGGGGCGATGAGTTTCAGCATTGGCGAGCCATTCCGCTGCGCGCTCGGTGCGTCTTAGCCCAGTGTTTCTGAACGCAGGTTGCGACGTGCCGCGGACACTATCACAAACAGGCTAGGCGGCCTTCTCTCGATTCGGCGGACCCGGGCCTTACTACAGGACGACGCGAACCTCGATACGAAGACGCTCCGGCGTGAAGCCGGTGCGTCTCATGCACGATCCGTAACTACAGGTCGTCCAGCCGCGTAGCTGGCCGTTCGTTCCTGCGGGCCACTACTCGGGTAATTCCCAACGTCTGCCCTCTATCGAGGGCTAACATGTCGGCCTCGTCGCTGGGCTTGCCCAGCCGTTCCGACCAAAACAAGTCCGACATCATCCAGTGCCTCCATCCGTCCGGGAGCAGGTCGGAAAGTTCAACGGTTACCGCCCCACTTCGTTCCCAGTGACGTTTCCACCATGCCGGGCTGTGGAGGCTGAAAAATGCTGGCTCCCAGTATTGCCGGAGGTGTTTCGGCGCTTCGTCGGAGGTCAGTTCTTCGACCAACCCGGGCACTACGATCCCCATTTGCCCGCCGGGTTTGACCAGCCGGGCCATGTGATTCTCTAGGTAGAGGTCTGCCGTGCCGAAATAGTGATAAGCGTCCACGCTCACCATGGCATCGAAGAATCCGTCAGCGAACGGTAAGGCATGTGCTTCGGCATGAATGGGAAACACTCTATCTTCAACACCGGCATCGCAGATGCGCCCATAGTTGTCGCTGGCGTCTATCCACAGGTCCGTCGCCCACACTTGCAGCCCGTACTCTTTTGCCAGGAATATTGAGCTTATTCCCTTGCCGCAACCCATATCCAGGACCCGCATTGAGGGGTCGAGATTCATGCACGCCGCCAAAGACTCCGTCAGCCACAGGGCATTCGGCCCCATCATGTTTTCCAGGACCCAATCCGTATCGTAGTTCGCCGAACGAGGAAACTCTGTCGGCTGAAACGAGTCCTCCCGTCCTTCATCCCTCCCGCGCAATCCTCGCCTCCTTTCTCCGGATTCCCAGGGGATTAAACGAACTGCTCAACTCGAACCACATCCATTGGGGTCGATCAGTTTGAACATCGGCCAGCCTTTCCGTGCATGAGTCTTTTGCACGTCTTAACGCCCGTCTCCACTCGACGGGCTGCGACGGTACCGTACCCGGACCAGGCGGTCTATGCATGATGCGGTAGGCACTGGTGGTCTGGGCCGTGCGAAACGGCTTGTTGGACGGGTGGGCTGCCGACCGGTAGAAACGTGACACCGCGGCGAGGTCACGTGCGTTGCTCAGCAATCATTCTCGACGGCGGGTCCACGGCTGCCAGTGCAGATCCAGTCGTCGTCGGCCACCGGACATCTCACGAGCGCGAAGAACGTCGATGCGCGACCTGCTGAACGATCTGGTGGAGCGACGACCGTCGTCAGGCGACCAACGTTGGGTCTCCCTCCACCCAGACCCAACGAACGAGATCAGGGGACATACAATCCCCTCGCGAAACCTTCCGGAGGTTACGTCGTCGACAACGTCGTTGAGCCGCTCGATTGCTCCCTCCGCAGTTTCGTCGCAAGCGTCGCAGCCACAGTCCGGGAAAGGTTCCGTGTACCACCTGCCGAATCGCAGATAGAGCCCCGGAAAGGTGGTGAACGTCACCCCAATGGGCGCGGCGTCGGGGTTCTTGGGGCTGAGTCTGACGGACGGGCGCGCCAGATCCAGGCGACTCTCCAGCTCCTCATCAAGACCATACCCCTCCGCACACTCGACTACGTAGTCGTTCTCCAGGCGGTCGATTGTCTCCAACATCGCCGCATGCAACGGCCGGAAGCGCTCGGCGTTGGTGACACGGCTGTATGCCTCGTCGGGCGGTCCCTCGGGCCCCCATCTACTCCCCTCAAACCACCTTTCTGTTGGCGCCCTGTCATCATTTGCCATACGGGTCAACCCGGTACTCGGCCGGGAGCAGGTTGGGCACGCCGTCTTCCACCAGGTACGCCTCGCCGCATTGTTGGCACGTCAGCGTTCCGGCGGTGATTTCATCACCTTCTTGCGACGTTATCTGAAGTGTGAGGCCGGCCTTGCACATGGGACAAGCCAGGACCTCCATCATGTCGGTCTTCATGCCGCGGCCTCACCTAGTTTCGAGGGGTGTTCGGATACGTACGTGTAGGCCGACAGGGCGGCGATGGCCCCTTGCGCCGCCGCGGTGACCGTCTGCTTCAGCGGACCCGACGCGTCGGTCAGGTCTCCGGCCGCATAAATGCCCGGCATGCTTGTGTGCATGAGCCGGTTGACGTGGACCTCCCCGGTCTCGGAGTTGCGCTCGAGGCCGAGTTCACGGGCGATGGCGACGCGGGGGTCTGCGCCGATCTCTATGAACAGGCCGTCCACGTCCAGGACGTCCGTGCCTTCGTGGGGTTTGCTGACGCGGATCCCTTGCAGCCCGGCGAGGTCGGTGCCCAACAGTTCGACAACCTCGGTCGACATCAGTTGGGCGACGTTCTCCGTCTGCGCCAGGATGCGGAGTAACACCGGCTCGGGCCGGGTGAACTGTTCCTGCCGGTAGATCAGGTACACCTGGGTGGCGTAGCGGGCTATCAGCACTGCGCCCTCGACGGCAGCGTTGCCGCCGCCAACGACCGCGACGGTCCTGTTCCGGTAGAGGGGGGCGTCGCACGTGGAGCAGTAAGAAATGCCCTTGCCCACCCAGTCCTCTTCGTGCTCGAGCCAGAGCTTTCTTCGCTCCCTTCCGATCGCCAGGATCACCGACAACGCCTTGACCATCGACCCGTCTTCCATCTCGCACGTGAAGTGGCCGTTCTCCGGCCTGACGTGCGAAAGGTTGGACATAACCAGTGGAACGTCGAGGGCGTCCGTCTGCTCCTTGAACTTGAGCATCAGATCGTAGCCGTCGATATCAGGGACGCCGGGGTAGTTCTCTATCACGCCTCCCGTCGCCGTTTCGCCTCCGAATTGCTCGGCCACGATCACCGTGTCCTGCTGGTACCGGGCAGAGTACAGGGCGGCGGCGTAGGCAGATGCGCCCTGGCCTGCGATCAATACGTCGGTCGTTCGTACGTCGTTCATTTCTTAGCCTTTCAGGTTGCCCCGCGGGGTCTAGTCATATTGAGTTAGATGCCAGTATTCTCCAATACGATTTTACTAGGGAGACCGGTGGCGGCGACGGTACCCGTGCCACCTGGCGTGTGTGCCGGTGACCTGACCGGCCTGTGTATGTCTGACATCGCTGGCATGGGTTCGCGCGGTGGCGTGGTAGGATGTCAATTGTGGTAGGGGCGGCAAGCCGAGTTTCTTTTTCTCGGGAGCCAGGCTTCTCGACACTTGCCGCGCTATTGGAACGCGAAGGGCCGCAGATGACAACGATTGAAGAACGTGTCAGCCGTCTTGAAGGCGGGTACGAGCATCTGGCGACGAAAGCCGATCTTGCCAACCTGAAGGCGGAACTCAACGACAAGTTGAATTCCCTTGAGGCCCGTTTGACTCGGCTCTTTTTAGGCGCGTTGATAGCTGTCGCGTCGCTGGCCGTCGCAGCGGCGACTTACCTGCAAAGTATCACCTAGTCTGGCCGTCTTCGAGGGCCTGCCGCCCGTACGCGGTATCCAACACGACCGCAGGTATGCGCCTGTCTAGGAGGACCTGCCCGTAACACGCGTCTAGTAGCATCTCAGAAGTGGTAGGGGCGACCAGGTTTTTCTTCTTTTCTCGGGTGCCAACCTGGCCGTCCCTACCGCTTACCAGGATTCACGGCCCGCCTGGGCGTTTGCGGCAATCCGCATGCGGTCCGGCGGGCCGCATGACGTAACGGCGGTGAGTGCCGACTAAACGCGTAAAACACCACTGTATGACCGCGGACAAGCTCCCTCTGGAACATTGTGCTACGCCGGGGATGTGTATCTACCCGCCGGCCCCGTATCAGGGTACGGGGAGACGTTCCTTCGCCAGAGCGACCAAACGACTCGGCTGCCCTCTAATACTCTTGCACAGACTTTGGCAGGCGATGGTGTGGAACCCAGGGATTGCCAACTGGGCCGGTGATATACTTGCGGGCTGTTGATGGGCAGCGTTTTGCCCTTCGTCCGGGGCGGTGAAGCAGCCTTTTTCGCTCCCCGGCGATCCATTAGTCCCAGTAGTCAGTTGGCCAGCATGTTGACACCTATTGCCGATGGAAATGTGACCTCGCCGGCCGGATTTTCGGCCGGTGGCGTATACGCGGGCATAAAGACGCCCGGTCCCGACAAGCTCGACCTCGGGCTTCTCTTCTCCGAACGACCCTGCACCGCAGCAGGCACTTACAGCCAGAACAGCGTCCTGTCACCGTCCGTCACCCTCACGCGCCAGTTGATCACCGCGGGTCGCGAAATCCACGGGGTCGTCGCAAACAGTGGGTGCGCCAACTGTGCCGTTGGCGAACAGGGTCTGGCCGACGCTCGTGAAACCGTGGGGCTGGCCGCCGAGAAACTGGGCGTCGGGACCGAGCAGGTCATCATCGCGTCGACCGGCGTGATCGGCGTCGAGTTGCCGATGGCGCTGATACGTGAACACCTGCAGCGCATCGAGTTGGTCGATGACGCCGGCGACGAGTTCGCGCGGGCCATCATGACGACGGACACGCACGCCAAGCAGATCGCCGTTCAGACCGAGGTGGACGGCAGGACGGTGACCGTCGGCGGTTGCGCAAAGGGCGCGGGCATGATCCACCCGAACATGGCCACCATGCTGTCATTCATGTCCACCGACGCCGCGGTCGAAAGGGAATTCCTGCAAAAGACGCTGTCGGATGCCGTGGAACTGACTTTCAACCAGATTGACATTGACGGGGACCAGAGCACGAATGACACGGTCGCGATCCTCGCAAACGGCGCGGCAGGGAACGCCGCGCTTTCGGGCGGAGACCAGGGATCGGAGAACTTCGCCGAGGCGGTCATGTATGTGGCCAAATACCTCGCGAAGGAACTGGCCAGGGACGGTGAGGGCGCGAGACGGCTGATCGAAGTGACCGTGGAGGGCGCTCATTCGGACGAAGACGCGCGCAAGGCTGCCCGTTCGGTGGCGTCGTCCCTACTGGTGCGCACCGCCGTATACGGGCAGGACCCCAACTGGGGCCGCATCCTCATGGCGGTCGGCAAGACGCACATCCCGCTCGACGAGTCAAAGATCAGCGTGTTCATCAACGACATCCAGATCGTCGACGGCGGAAAGGCTATCCCGTTCAACATCCCATCGGTTGTGGCGAGCCTCGGCGCGCCCGAGGTGCGCCTTCGAGTGGGCCTCGACGTCGGGAACGGCAGCGGAGAAGCGTGGGGCTGCGACCTCACCGAAGAGTACGTGGTCTTCAACTCCGCATACACCACCTGAGCCGGCTTTCCTGCACCATGAGCGGCCCGTGCTTCAGGGCCGCGATGCCCCTAGTCACTGGATTATGCAGTCATGAGCGTCGGGCTATCACCTACGGCGAGAGGCCGTGGCGCTAACCGGGGCGTGATCGTCGTCAAGGTCGGCGGATCCACGCTGGGCGAGGGCGACAGCACGACGCCGGATATCGTGGAATTGTGGCGGTCGGGGCTTCACCCCGTGGTGGTGCACGGAGGCGGCAAGGTTATCTCCGACTGGGTGCGCAAACAGGGCATCCAGCCGACGTTCGTCCGCGGCCTCCGCAAGACCGACCGGCCGACGCTCGAGGTAGCCGTCGCGGTGCTGGTCGGCTTGGTGAACACCGAACTGGTGGCTGAAATCGCGGCCTGTGGCGGCAGGGCGGTTGGCATATCCGGCGTTTCCGGGGGACTGTTCCAGGCTGACCTGCTCGACCCCGAACTGGGCCTTGTCGGCAACATCAAGAACGTGGACACGTCGTTCGTTCAGCAGGCGGTCGATGCCGGCACGATTCCGGTGGTGTCGCCCTGTGCGCTGAACATCAACTCCAGCGGTCCCGAAGACGCGGTGCTGAACATAAACGCCGACACCGCGGCCGGGCACCTGGCGCGTGCGCTCAAGTGCGAACGGCTCGTGTTCCAGACCGACGTCGAGGGCGTGCTGGACGCCACCCGCAGATTGATCCCGCGCATGACCCGGCGCCAGGCGCGGGACCTGATCGACAGCGGTATTGCCTCAGGCGGGATGATCCCCAAGATAGAGGCCTGCGCCGAGGCGTTGGAGACGGTGGGGTCCGGTCACATCATCGACGGTCGGATCGCCGGTGCGTTGTTGCGTTGCGTAGGTGGTGAGGATTTGGGGACGAGGGTCATATGATCCGCGGAGAGTTGCCGAAAGCGCACGACACTTGGATAACCGAGGACACGCTCAAGGCCGAGTTGTCGGATGGGCGGACCATCTCTGTGCCATTGGCGTGGTATCCGAGACTCGTCCATGCCACTCAGGAGGAGCGGGACAACTGGGGATTAATCGGGACAGGTCAGGGAATTCGCTGGCCGGACCTTGACGAAGATTTGAGCGTAGAGGGGCTGATCGCCGGTCGTCCATCAGGGGAAAGCCAAAAGTCCTTCAAGCGGTGGCTTGCTGCCAAGCAGGCAGGCCGTAGCGTGGAACTTTGCGACCTAACCGAGTCTTAGCAGAAAGGGGCTGGCTCGAACCCGGTTTGACGATTTTCGCACCACCCCATCGGGCGCCTTTGAAAGACGCCCCTACGGCGCATGATTGTCGGAAATCGCTGGATCCTGATTGATCACGGCCATCCACGACCCAGATCGGTGACCAAGCGTAAGCGTTGCGGTCCTAAGGCGCGGGGACCTTGGCGAATGCGGCGTCGAGGATAGCGACGGCCTCGTCTATCTCTTCCTCGGACACGTTGAGCGGGGGCATGAAGCGCAGCATGTTCGGTCGGACGGCGTTGAGCAGCAGGCCGTTGTCAACACACTCCGCCACAACTCCGGCGGAGCGCTCGTCCGACATCTCCAGTCCCACCAGCAGGCCCATGCCGCGCACCTCTTCGATGAACGGGTGTTGCTCCTTCAGGGCGTTCAGCTTGCCCACGAGGTAGTCCCCGCCGGACATGGCCATCGACGGCACGTCCTCGTCCACCATCACCCGCGCCGCCGCGGCGCCTGCCGCGGTGGTGAGCGCGTTGCCGCCGAAGGTGGAACCGTGGTCGCCGGGCTCCAGCACTGAACAGTGGTCTTTGCACACGAACGCGCCGAGAGGCGCGCCGGCGCCTACCGCCTTGCCGAGCGTCATCACGTCTGGGTCGACCCCTTCGAAGCGCTGGTACCCGAACATCGTGCCGAGCCTGCCCATGCCGGTCTGGACCTCGTCGACCATGAAGAGGATGCCCTTTTCGCGGCACCAGTCCTGTACTGACTTCAGGTAACCGTCGTCCGGGACGTTCACGCCGCCCTCGCCCTGTACCGGCTCGAGCAAAACAGCGCAGGTGTTGTCGTTCGTGGCGTTCTTGATGGCGTCCAAATCGTTGTAGTCGACATTCACGAACCCCGGCATGAGCGGCCGCCACGCGTCCTGGTAGTGGGCCTGTCCGGTCGCCGCCATCATGGCCATCGTGCGGCCGTGGAACGAGTTAAACGCGGTAATGATCTCGTGAGCGCCGTTCAGCTTGAGCTTCCCGTACTTGCGGGCCAGCTTGCTGGCGCCCTCGTTGGCCTCCGCGCCGGAATTGCAGAAGAAGACGCGGTCCAGCGACGAGTTCTCGACGATGGTCTTGGCCAGGTCCAGCTGCGGGACGGTGTAGAACAGGTTGCTCATCTGGAGAATGAGGCCCGCCTGCTCCCGTATCGCCTCGGTGACCGCGGGGTGCGAGTGGCCGAGGTTGAGCACCGCCCAGCCGGCCGTGAAGTCGAGATACGACTTGCCGTCGTTGTCGAACACGCGGCTGCCCTCGCCCCGCACCAACACCGGCGGCATGCGGCGCACGACCTGCATGTAGTACTTGGCTTCCTGGGCTTTGTATTCAGCGGTAGTGGTCATCAGTCTGGCCTCGATGAAATTGCTGCGGTTTGGCCCGCGTTTGGAGTTTTCAACAATTAGGGAACTATACCCGACGACGGCCGCGCGGTACGTTCAAAGATCGACCGGCTGTGGTGGAACGGCCTGCTGCGCGCCCCGCGCCGTTGGCCCAGCCCGACACCGGTGTTGTACTCTGCGGGCGATATGACCACAAACAGGCTGGACGGCAGGGTCGCCATCGTCACGGGCGCGGGCCGCGGCATCGGCAGGGCCATCGCTCACCGGTTCTCGCAGGAGGGCGCAGCCGTGGCGCTGGCGGCCCGGACGGCGGCCCAGACCCGCGAGGTGGCTGCGGAGATAAATTCGAACGGTGGTTACGCTATCGCTGTCCGGTGTGATGTGACGCGCGAACGGCAGGTAGAACGCCTCGTCCAGCGGGTGGCGGACCGCTTCGGCCGGATCGACATTTTGGTGAACAACGCGGGCGTGAATCTACCCCCGACCGAATTGACCGAGATCGATCTGGATGTGTGGCGGCGCGTGATAGATGTGAACCTGACCGGCGCGTTCATTTGCACGCGCGCCGTGCTGCCCCACATGAAGTCACTTGGAAGCGGCGTCGTGCTGGTGGTTTCGAGCGTCGGCGGCCGCCGCGGCATGGGCGGACGAGGGCCTTATCGCGCATCGAAGGCGGCGCTGATCAACTTGACCGAGACGATTGCCGCCGAGGGTGCGGGCCGCGGCGTGCGAGCGGTCTGCCTCTGCCCCGGCGGCGTCGACACCGACATGATGCGGGAGATCGGGATGGCGCGGGGCAGGGAATTGATGCGGCCGGAACAGGTGGCCGAGGTGGCGGCATACGCCGTGAGCGACGAGGCGGCCACGCTAAACGGAGTGACCATAGACGTGCCCGGCAATGCCAACACGCTGGCGGGGTGATGGCGCTATGCACTCGTTGGCTCCCAGATCGGAGTCGGGGGTGACGAGGAGAGGGTTAATATCCACCAAGCTATTGTTGATTCGGAGGAATAGTGCGATGGTTTTTGGAGGAAACGCGTTGAGAACTGCTTTGCCGCAGTTGCTCAAGTTCATTCCTGTGTTTCTACAAGTTGCGCCGGGCTTGAAACAAGGCTTTACTCGACTCAAGGAAATGCACGAGCGCTTCTCTGCGATGGAGGATATGGTCAAGGAAATCCACCAACGCTTCGCCGTTTCAGAAGAGACTGCGGATCGACGCTTGGCTGAACTCCATGAAAGGCTCTCGGTGATTGAGGGTGTGGACAAAGACCTGAAGGAAATAAACGGACGCCTTATTGCACTGGAAGGCACTGTGTCCCTACAGGCCAAACTAATCGCCGAGCTAGCCGGACATCAAACAACCATCCTGCGCTGGATGCCTGTGCTTGCACTGGCTCTGGCCGTGTCAGCCGCCGTGTTGATAGTTTTGGTGATTGTCGCCTTGACTTGATGTTGGGATGGTTGCTGTAACTGCAAGCCATTCTGCGCGAGCTGTCAATTCATAATTCGGCGGCACGTCATCGTTGCCCGAGGCGCGTACCAAGACACTGGTTACTTCATGAACCTTGCGGATCCGGCTAATGCAATTGAGCTAAGCTCGGTTCGAACGGAGAGTCCAATTGCCCCAGGCACTGCGGAGCGGCCCGTAGGCGGCAACCCTGCCTCCTAAACATCCGGCAGCGGCGCGGTGTCACCAGTCTGGCGCTGCCATGTGCGTAGTCGCTCCGCCATGTCGCGGATGCGCTCCCGGTTGGCTGGGTCGTCGAACACGTTGACCTGTTCGTACGGGTCGGTGTTCAGGTCGTAGAGCTCACACCGGTCGCCGACGCTGAGGTTGATCTTCCAGCCGTCGCTTCCGATGAGCCCCCGGTGGGGGATGTTCTGCACGCGATCGACCTCGAGGCCCATCGGGTGTCGGGCCCGGTCTCGGCCGTTCCAGTCGATGATCGCGTCGACGCCGTCCATCGTCTCCTTGCCCGCCAGTACAGGCGCGCGGCTCGTGCCCTGTAGGTGCCCGGGTATATCGCCGCCGATCAGGTCGAGGAGCGTCGGGACGAGGTCGATGTGGCTCCAGCGGCCGGGGATCATGCAGTTTTCACGATTTAGCCACGGCACGCGCATCAGCATCGGCACCTTCACCGACTGCTCGTAGAAGACCGCCTTTTGGAGAATGCTGTGCTGGCCCAGTTGGTCGCCGTGCTCGCTGGTGAACGCCACCACCGTGTTGTCGGCCTGCCCCGACTCCTCCAGCGCGGAGAGAATGCGCCCGACTGCGCGGTCCACCAGCGTCACGAGCCCCCAGTACCGGGCGATGAGCCTGCGCCACCCGTCTTCGTTCCACTGCGAGGCCGGCAACTCCTCCTCGTCGGTCTGCCGCTGGATCAGCGTGTGCATCAGCGCGGCGTTTTCCGGCGGCGGCTTCAGGAACGTCGGCGCCACGGGAATCGATGATGGGTCGTACATGTCATCGAACGGGCCGGTGTACGGCGGGTGCGGCTCGAAGATGTTGATGTACAACGCCCACGGCCGTTGCCTGTAAGTGTGGATGAACTCTGAGGCGCGGTCCGCCAGGAACATCGCCTTCGTGTGCTCCTCCTTGACCTTGGCGGCGAACTCCCTCGAAAAGACCTTGGCGCCCTCGAAATCGCGTTCCGGCTCGTAACCATGTTCCACCAGGAAGTGGTAGTGGTCTGAGTAGATCGACCCGGTGTCCGATTCCTGGTAGTAGTCGCGGTACTGGTCCTCAATGCTGACCCAGCGTTCGAACCCGTGCTGCCGCTTCACCTCGTTGCCCAGGTGCCACTTCCCGTAGTAGCCGGAGATGTAGTCGGGCGGCAGCATTTCGGAGATCACGGGCGTCGAGTCGCTCAGCGGGTAGTTGTTCTTGAGCACGCCGCTCGTGTGCGGCCACAGCCCGGTCATGATGGTTGAGCGGGACGGCGAGCATATGGGCGCGCTCACGTAGGCGTTCTCGAACACGAAGCTCTCGTCGCTCAGCCGGTTCAAGTTCGGCGTCTCGATGAGGGAGTTGCCGTAGCATGCCATCGTGTCGGCGCGCTGCTGGTCCGTGAATATGAAGAGCAGGTTTGGTCTTTCGGGCATCAGACAGTCCCCTCAGGCTTGGAGTCGCCCACTATCACAGCTGCAATTCCATCCGCGGCTCCAGCAGGTGGGCGGGCACTTCCGTTTCTTTCATGAAGCGGACCAGGAAGCCGTGCAGCTTGCGGGCCGTGGCCTCATATTGGTTGATGACGCTGTTTTGTTGCTTCGGGTCGACTCGGAGGTCGTAGAGTTCGGATAGGCCGGGGTCGACGCTGTAGAGCAGGGCCCACTCGTCCGTGGTCACGGTTGTGACGATGCCGGTCGCGAGCAGGCGCTTTATGTTGTCGACCGACCTGACGTCGTCCCCCGGGTTGGCGAACGGGATCGTGCTGACGTTGAACTCCCGGCCCGACATCGAGTCGCCCCGTATGGCCGGCATGAGTGACCGGCCGTCCAATATCGACGGCCGGGGCTGACCGAGCACGTCGAGCACCGTGGGCATTACGTCCACTACCGAAGACAGGCCGGTGTAATTACCCGGCGCGTGTTCGGGGTGGTGGATGATCAGCGGGAGCGTGGTGACCTCCTCGTAGAGCGGTGAGAAGTCCCATTGCGAGTCCGGCTCGCCGTGTTGGTACAGCCTGCCGTCCGGCCGCTTGGCGAACGTCATCTTGCCAAACAGGCCGCCGTGTTCGCCGAAGTAGAAGCCGTGGTCGGACGTGAACACGATCATCGTCTTGTCCGAGATGCCCATGTTCTCGACTTTGCGCAGCAGGTGGCCGACCCATGTGTCCACCATCGTCACCTCTCCCTTATAGGTGGCGGCCGCCTTGTTGACCTTCGCCTCGCTGAAGCCGGGCTCGTCCTGCCAGTGCGCGTATATGGGCTGCACCACCTCGCCGTCGTAGTCCGGCATGTACAGCTCCGTGTAGTAGGGCGGCGCGTCCCACGGCTCGTGCGGGTCCCAGGTGTCCACGTACAGGAAGAAGTCCTCCTTATAGTGGCGCTCCAGCCAGTCGCCCGCCCTGATCATGGTCTGGGCCACGTTGCGGTCCGACTCCTTGCGCCACCAGGCCACGACGTCGCGGGACTCGTGGTGGCCGATGCCCTGCACGCGGGTGTTCGATCCCTCCTGCCCCTGCACGGTGAAATACGTCTGGAAGCCGCGGTCGAAGTTCATCCCGTGGCGCCAGTAGAACGGCGTGTCGACGACCGCTGCGGTGTGGTAATCGGCGTCGGCGAGGATCTGTGCGAGGGTGGTCGCCTCTTCGGGCAGGGCTTCCCACCCCATGAACGACATAGTGAACCGGCCGGTGGCGTGATCGGCTCGGGTGGGCATCGTAGGGAACCCGCCGATGTAGTGCCGGTCGAAGCGCATCGACTTCGCTGCCAGAGCGTCGAGGGACGGCGTTCGAATGACTTTGTCCCCGTATGCGCCCACGTGATCGCGTCGAAAGGTGTCGGCCACTATCCAGATAACGTTCATGTCAAGTCCTGTCCTGTCGTGCCACGCGGACCCCAAAGTCCGGTGTTGGCCAGCAGTTTAAATGAGGAAGGGCGAAGGCTGGCGCGGTAGTGGAAGGGGTTGTAACGGGTGACCACCGCGGAGTTTCGGGAGCTCCACATTTGGGAGGTACTAGCGGGAAGCGGACCCGGACTTGTCCTTTGCCAATCGATCGTCCAGGTCCTGTGATGTTCTGAATTTGACCCGTTGTTGGGCTGCTTCTCTTTCCTCTGCCGAAATGTCCCGCACTGGAAAGGAGCAGACCCATTCGGCAAAGGCTTGGTAGCAGTTGATTTCGGAGTCCTCTTGTGTGCGGGCGGCGTGGAAGTTCAGTTCCAGTCTCGATAAGCCGGCGTTCCAAGCCCGCCGGATTCGGGAACCGGACGAAATTGCAAAGAAGCCGACGCCTACAGGGACCAGAACCGGCCCGACGGCGGCAAGAGCAGGGCCGGCGCCCATAGCTACGGCTATAGTGATGCCGCCAGCGAATATCCCACCGGCGATCCCCGCCTTCGCCACGTCGGTGCCGATGTCCTTCAGAGCCACTTCTTTGGTTTTCTTGCCCCGGTGAACATTGACGCCGTTTTCTATAACGGTTACGGGTAGTTCAATCAGGGCGGCCCAAGCTGCGCCCTTGGCGGCTCTGGCGGCAGCCGTCGCACCAACAATCTTGGCCGTGTGGGCGGCATTTATCCCATTGGCTCTGACGATTTCCAACTTGGTCATGTTGCGGGGGCCTCGCCTGAGGTTGGCCGCGGATGATTCCCACATGATGTTCTTGGGATCATTCGCCAAGTGAGGGGCGTTCAGCTTCGAGACTTTGTGGCTCGCGTCTTTCCCGCGGATGAACGCCTCGGCTTCCCCCAAATTGCGTACGGGACTTGGAATGCTGGTTCGATAAAACTCCTGGGCTTCAGAAAGTTTGCGATATCCGCCTCCACTGCCCAATCCGGACCGCCCAAACTTGACCTTGAGTTGTTGGCTGAGCTCCGGAAACGCGGTGGAGGTGGCGTTCTTGCCGTTCGCTGCGGCCGAAATCAACGCTGCTGGACCTTGTCCGGCTTCAAACCTGCTGCCACCATCTCGGACAAATAGGAAATCCTGGAGTTGCGCCTCACCTTCCAGGATTGCGTGTCCACAGAAAAGGCAGGTCGAATCCTCCTGTGCTTTGTCGGTTACCAGCATGGAAGCAAGCAGTTGGTAACACGAGGCGGATTCAGCATTGGCGCGCTCACATTCCTGGCAGTCCAAATGAAAGTGTCGGTATTCGTCTCGTGTTTCGGACTTGGGTAGTTCTTCCGGTACATCCGATATACAGACTTCACCGTTCGGGATGGGATGGTCACAGATGTCACAGGCCAATTGCCCACCAGCCGTTACGTGCCACATGTATGCCTCCTGACTTGACGTGGATGTACGAGGACGGAGGAGTTATTCAGTGGCCCGATCTACGTCACTTAGCCTCCTCAACTCTTCCTTGGCCCTTCTGATTTCCTCGACTTTGGTGGCAACTTGATCAAAAAAAGACTGTTTGGCCCTGATGCCCTCGGTGATAAGGTAATCGGCCGCTTCCGAACGGCTCTTGACCACTCCTGCTTCGACCAGATCGTCCATGCGGTCCAGGGAGTCCTTGCCCACCCGGACCATGACCACTTTGTCCCTGGCCTCGCGGCTGGTGGGCATCTTGTTCCTGACGGTGTCCCTTAGGTTTTCTGCGCCCGCGGCGGCTTTATCGCGGACACCGATGATGCCACGTCCGAATTCTTCAGCTCCCCGCTTGAAATGTTCGGTAGGTTCAGTCTGGTTGTCCTGCATGATTACTCCCCCTGAGGCATTACAACTTACAGCATTACGGTAGTCTATTGATTACGCCGAGTCAATACTCAACTTGAATCCTTAAGAAGACTTGGAAAAAGAGCCTCATCGGTGTTCAGGGGCGAGAGGCAGATCTCTGAGGGTCTCGCGGACAGCTATCTCATGAAACAGCGCACCGACGCGGCAATTGACGGTCCGGTTTATCTCACCGGCCGGCTTGGACAGACTCCAATTGAAAGGCTGTGCTTGGAGTGAACGGCAAGGATCGTGGGGACAGTAAGCCCAAGCGCAGCGAGTTCGGAGCGCGCTCGACTTGGTGTCAGTCTCCGGTCCGCAACGAGGGTCCCCCTCATGATCGGACGGAGACCGACGACGCTGTTTTAAGTCGAACGCGTTTCCAGCTTTTCCACGAGCCCGGCGACCTGAGAGAGGTGTGCCTCGATGGCTTCCCGGTCGAGCCAGCCTTCGTAGAAGTTGGTGTGCAAGGCGCCTGCGATGGCGAATGCTGTACGTATGTCCTCGTCGCCGGATTCCGCGACGAGGCGGCCTACTGTCCCAAACAGTTGGCGGTGGCCATTGTGGGGCCATCCGCGGGTCTCGGCGACGGACTTGACGGCCTGGGCGGCCGCGCCCCAGCCTTTCTCGGAGGCCTGCAGCAGGTCGTCTGCGGCCAGGTAGTCATGGGCCTGGGCGAGGTAATGCCGTGCGGTCGCGTTGTGGTATTCGGCGCGGGTGGTCATAGGCTTGCTGCTCTACGTCCGATCACGTCACAACGCGTGCAGATTCAGCCAACGGCGCCTGCGTAGCGGCCAATTGCGTTTTTCGGAAGCACCATAACCTTAGTTGAGGGCGCACGAGGTGCTGAAAGTGGGGCGTTGTCTTTCGGTAGGGAATTGTAGATGTCGAGCGTACCCGCTCCCACTCCCCACCATAGATACCGGCTTCCGCCGGCAAGTCGATGTGGACGCCGACCACGCTGTATTCATAGCGGCGACGATCTTCAGACAGGAGCCAGGGCTGTGATCGTGCGAGTTGACGTTCGAGGACTGGCGGGCTGGCTTCAGTTGCCCGCTCGGGCGTCGAGAATGTCTTCTACTTTGGCTATGAATTGCTCGACGCGGCTGATGTTCAGGGCGACCATTTGTGCGTCGTAGGTGTTTTCGTAGAAGTTGACGTGGAGGGCGTTAGCGGATACGAAAAGGTCGTGGATTTCTTGGTCGCCAGCCTCGTTGGTGAGGTCCTTGGCGGTGTTCCACAGGTGTCGATGCTGGTCGTGGTCCCATCCCCGCGACGATGCAGCAGCCTTGGCCATTTGCGCGGCTGCGCCCCATGCCTTCTCGGACGCCTGCCGCAGATCGCCAACCTCGAGTTCGGCTCGGGCCTGGGCGATCAGTTGCCGACTAGCGTCGCGGTATGTGATGGCGCGGGTGGTCATCGGGTTACTACTTGCCAACTATTGTGGCACACCTCGTGCGAAATCCGCCAAAGGCATTGGCACGGTCCGGTTTATCGAGCGAGTGCCTCGGCATGGGCGATCTCGTGATCCTCAAGGAACCAGTGTTCCAGCGATCTAACTCTGAGGTGCGGTTCGATCGACTTTTAACAGTTCGTCTTTGAAGGGGCGCGTTGACATGGAGCGTGTCGCTGTGATTGTTGACGGGTCGACCCATGTCAACGGGTTGCCTGGACATGCTCTTTCGGTCAGGCTTTCCAATAGGAAACATTGACATGCAATTCGGCGGATACGTACCATCACAGGGTGGGACTACGCAGATGAAAGGCTGCGGCTGTGTCCCGAAAAATTGAACAGTGACGGCTTTGGAGGAGTCAAAATGGAAATTATCCTCACTGCCGTCCTCACGGCCCTTGCAGCGGGGGCTATCGCAGGTGGGCTCGGTTTCTACCTGAATCATGCGCTGGCGGGAAAGACTCGAAAAGCGTCCCTGGATGCTGCTGACCAGCAGATTAGACGGGCTCAGACCCGTAGCCAGGAGATGCTCGACGAGGCGAAGAGAGAGGCAAGACGTACCAGGAACTCTGTTGAGGCAGACGTAAAACGCCAGAGAAGGGAACTCTCGCGGTTTCAATCAAGACTCGAATCACGCGAAGAAAAATTGGAAAAACGGGCCGGGTCGCTGGAGTCCAAGGAGGCCGAGGCCCGAGACAAGATCGATGCGCTTGAAGAAGAACGAAAGGAACTCGTGAAGCTTCGCGAAAGCGAGCTTGAACATCTTCAGTCGATCTCCAACCTGTCCTTCGCAGATGCCCGGCAGCTTCTCATGGAGCGCGCCGAGGAAGACATTCAATTCGATCTTGCACGTCGTTTCCGTGACGCCGAAGCAGAAGTAGCCGAGCAGGCGGATGAGCGCGCCAGGGAGATCGTCTCCGGCGCGATCCAACGTCTCGCATCGGACGTCGTGTCCGAAGCCACCGTCAATTCGATCCCGCTGCCCAACGATGAGATGAAGGGTCGTCTCATCGGCCGTGAAGGACGGAACATAAGGGCGATAGAAGCGGCTATGGGCGTCGATCTGATCATCGACGACGTGCCGGAATCGGTGACGATTTCGTGTTTCGATCCCATAAGGCGCGAAGTCGCGAAGAATGCGCTGGAACAGCTGATCGTCGATGGACGCATCCACCCGGCGCGTGTCGAGAGCATGGTGGACAAGGCCCGGCGCGAGATTGACGAAACGGTCCGAAAGGCCGGCCAGCAGGCGGTCTTCGAGGCCAACATCAAGGGCCTCCACACGGAGATCGTGAAGCTGATGGGCCGGCTCAAGTACCGGACCAGCTACGGCGAGAACGTGCTGAGGCACTCGATAGAGGTATCCCTTCTGTCGGGTCTCATCGCATCCGAGGTGGGCGCAAACGTTAACCTCTGCAAGGTGGCGGGCTTCCTGCACGATATCGGTAAGGGGTTCACCCACGAAATCGAGGGGCCGCACGCCGAGATCGGGGCCGACATAGTCTCCAAATACGGCGTGAGTCGCTCAATTCAGACCGCGATCAGGGAACACCACGACCGCGAGATGACGACCGTACCGTCGTTCGTCGTGGCCGCCGCGGACGCGATCAGCGCCGCCCGGCCTGGCGCGCGGCACGACAGCGTCGAAAGGTACATTCAGCGCCTGGAGGCCCTGGAGGAGGTGGCCCGCGGATTCGACGGAGTGGAGCGCTGCTACGCGATCCAGGCCGGCAGGGAGATGCGCGTCATGGTTAGCCCCGACCGGGTGGACGACGCACAGGCGACGGTCCTGGCACGCGACATTGTGGACAGGATCGAAGAGACGCTTTCGTATCCCGGTCAGATCAAGGTCGTGGTCATCAGGGAGTCGAGGGCCGTGGAAGTGGCCCGATAGCGAATTCACCGGCGCGCCGGGGATCGCGGAAATGACACCCCGGTACGCCGCCTCGCGAAAAGACGACACATGCGAATCTTGATGGTGGGCGACGTCATCGGTCGCGGTGGCAGGAACGCGCTGTGCGGGCTGCTGCCGGGCCTGAGGGACGAACTGAAGATTGACTTCGTCACCGCGCAGGGGGAAAACCTCGCCGGTGGGTTCGGTTTGACGCGAAATACCGTCGCCGACCTGCTGGACAGCGGCGTGGACGTTGTAACGACGGGCAACCACGTGTGGGACCGGCGCGAGTTCATCGAGGAATTGGACGATCCCTCGCTGCCCGTCGTGAGGCCGATGAACTATCCGGCCATCGCGCCCGGGCGGGGCAGTATTGACGTGGGTCCCGTCGCGGTGGTCAACCTCATCGGCCGGGTGTGGGTCGGCGAGTTCGACTCGCCGTTTTCGGCTATCGACGAACTGCTCGCGTCGGGCTGGGGCAGAGACAAGCCGCTGGTCGTGGACTTTCACGCGGAGGCAACCTCCGAGAAAGTAGCTTTGGGCTGGCACCTGGACGGGCGCGCTTCGGCGGTCTGCGGCACCCACACGCATGTTCCGACGGCGGACCACCGCGTCTTACCCGGAGGCACGGCCTTCGTGAGCGATCTGGGCATGGTGGGCTCGCCCGATTCCGTTATCGGCATGCAGGTCGACGATGTGCTGAAGCGCTTCCTTACCGGCATCCCCACGCGTATGAGGCCGGTCGAAAAGGGACCCATCAACTTCAACTCCGTGCTCATCGACGTGGACGACGATACATCCAGGGCCACAGGCATCATCCGCGTCGACCGGGAGTGGGTCGCATGAGCGGCAGTAGATCATCACGCTACGGAAGCGCCGGACTCCCTCCGAAACCGTCACACCCGGTCGTCGTCGATCTTCACCTGCATACGACGGCCTCCGACGGCGCCCTAACGCCTACTCAACTGATCGACTTCGTGGCCGGGACGAGCCTGCGGGTGATATCGATTACTGACCACGATACGACGGACGGGATCGAGGAGGCGCAGGAGGCCGTTTCGAAGCTGCCCGACCTGACTCTTATCCCGGGCATCGAACTGGGGACACAGGACGGGCCGTCCGAGGTGCACCTCCTCGGTTACTTCATCAACCACCGGGATCCCGGGTTGCGGGCCGCGCTGGCGAGATTTCGCGAAGAGCGGGTGGTGGCGGCGCAGCAGAACGTGGAGAAACTGCGTTCGATGGGGATCCACATCACCTGGGAACGGGTGCGCGAGTTGGCGGGAGGGACCGTGGGCAGGCCGCACATCGCCAAGGCCATGGTCGAGGGCGGCTACGTGGAGAGCGTTCGGGACGCATTCGACAAGTACCTGGGCGACAACGGCATTGGAAGGGTGCCCCGGCCCAAGCTGGACCCGGTCGACGCGCTGTGTATCGTCCACGATGCCGGAGGGGTCGGCGCCATCGCCCACCCGCGGACGGTCAAGGAACTGGACAGGGTCGCGGCGAGACTCGCCGAAGCGGGCCTCGCGGGCATCGAGGTGTACGCCGAGAAGTACGGCCCGGATGAGCAAGCCGGTTACCGTGCCGTCGCCAGGCAGAACGGCCTGGTTGAATGCGGGGGGAGCGACTACCACGCGTTCGGGTATGCGAACGAGGTGATGCCCGGCATGTACGGCCCGCCACCGGATACCGCAGACCTGCTGTTCGAGCGGGCGCAAGCGATGCACGGCGGTAAGGCCTGCCGCGTCCCTGCAGGGACCCCATAGTCATGTCCGCGGATACCCTGGCGACCGTCCTGCTGATCGCCGGCGCGTACCTGCTGGGCGCTCTCCCCTCCTCCTACTACCTTGCCCGCCTCGTGAAGGGCATCGACATTCGCAAGTACGGCAGCGGCAATGTCGGCATCTCCAACTTTGCCGTTCACGTCGGATGGCGTTGGGCCGTGCCGCTGGTGCTGTTCGACATCTACGTCAAGGGACTGCTTCCGGTGTTCATCGCCTCCCCCAAGGTCCTGGACCTGGGCCTGACTGTCGAGGTCGCGGCCGGGTTCGCCGCGATATTCGGGCACAACTGGTCGGTCTGGCTGAGGTTCGGCGGCGGCCGCGGTATGGCCACGGTCCTCGGCGTGTTGGCTACGCTGTACTATCCACTGGTGTTCGCCTACGGCGCGGTCGCCGGGTTCGGATGGCTTGCGACACGCAGAAAGGACAGCGCGGTGTGGTGGGGTATAGCCGCGCTGCTGCTTCCCGTCATTGCGGCGCTGTTGATGATCCCCGGATACGTGAAATTCGAAGTGGTAGCGTTCTGCCTGGCCTTCCTCCTGATGACGGCGACAAAGCGCCTCACGTCGAACCGGTCCACCGAGGGCGGCGGAGGGAAAGTCCCGTTGGGCAGGCTCGTATGGAACCGCATTGTGTTCGACCGCGATATAACGTTGAGAGAGGACTGGGTCTACCGGGGGCCGCAGTCCTGAAGTTGCCGCTGGGCCCAGTAATCGAGATATCCGCATGACGAACAGGGACGAAACCCTCTACTGTCCACGGGACCCCGAGGTACAGACCATCTTAAGGTGCGGCCGGTGCGGCTCGCTGATCTGCCCTTCGTGTCTCGTGCAGTCCCCCGTCGGATCTCGCTGCCCGTCCTGCGCGGCCATCGGCCGCACCCCGATGCAGGACTCGTCCCGCGCCCAGTTGGTCAAGGCGATCATCACAGGGGTGGTGGTCGCCGTACTTGGCGGATTCGCGCTTTTCGGACTCCTTTCGCTGGTAGGCGGGAGCTCCCTGGTGGAAGGAATCCCGAGAGGCACCTCAATTGTCGCCATGATCGGCTTTGTCGCGATTGGGTACATCGCCGGTGAGGCTGTCAGGCGTGTTGTCGGGTACAAGCTCGACAAGCGATTCCAGTACACCGCCGGGCTGTCCGTATTCGGGGCGTACCTGGTTTCACTTCTCGTTGTGTTGCAATCATCCACTCCGGGTAATGTCTTTTTTCTGAACAACATCGTGGCGCTGGCCGGGATGGCTGTCGGGATCTGGATCGCCATGGGGCGCGTCCGGCCGTAGGCGCCGGAACGATGCAGATTCCCGCCGGGCAGTTGTCATCGCGTCCCGCGGCGGTTAGTGTCGGCTCTACAATTCGCAGTCCGACCGGGATGCCCGGCCGGAATGACAGGAGAAGTACATGAAGCCGACGCGCATTGAAAAGATCGAGACCATCCTGTGGGAGCGGTGGTTGATAGTGAAGGTGCACTGCGAGGACGGGACGGTCGGCGTGGGAGAGGGCGGCGTGCACGGCTGGCAGCGGCCGACCGAAACGATGGTGCAGACATTCGCGCCTTATCTCGTCGGCCAGGACCCGTCGAGGATCGAGCACCACTACCAGTACCTGTACCGCAGTTCGCACTTCATGGGCTCGGTCGTTCAGGGAGCGCTTTCGGCCATAGACATCGCGTTGTGGGACATCAAGGGCAAGCGGCTTGGCGTACCGATCTACGAACTGATGGGCGGCCTGACGCGCCACAAGGTGCGTTGCTACATGCACGTCAACGGGGATACCGCTGAAGAACTGGCAGCCGACGCCGTGGAGCAGGTGAAAGCCGGGTTTTCAGCCGTTCGATTTGCGGCGTTCGGCGCCAACTTCTGGCTCCATCGCACCTATTCCGAATGGGCTGACGATGCGGTCGAGCGAGTGGGGGCAGTGCGCGAGGCCGTGGGCCCCTCCATCGACATTTGTGTTGAGATTCACCGGCAGATGAACCCATCCGAGTCGATCTCCCTCGGCCGTCGTCTCGAGCAGTTCAACCCCTTCTTCTACGAAGACCCGATGCTGCCGGACAGCCCCGACATGATGGGCGAGGTGCAACGCCGCGGCAACCTGCCGATCGCCACCGGCGAGCGGTTCACGTCGATCTACGAGTACCAACAGTTGCTCGAGGCGAGGGCCTGCGCGTACGTTCGGCCCGACCTGTGCCTCTGCGGCGGGTTGTCCGGCTGCAAGAAGGTGGCCACTATGGCGGAGGCGCAGCACGTGAAGGTGATACCGCACAACCCGCTCAGCCCCATCAGCACCGCCGCGTGCGTGCAGTTGGACGCCTGCATCCCCAACTTCGCGCTCCAGGAATACACGGGCGAGTCGGAACCGCCCAAGAGCGACCTGCTCGTGGAACCCACCAAGCTGGAAGAGGGGTTCCTCATCGTGCCGGACGGCCCGGGACTGGGCGTCGAACTGAACGAAAGCGCGCTCGCCGCGCACCCGTTCGTCGACAAGATCCTCGACACGCCCCTCCACGAAGACGGCTCGGTGGCGGACAGGTAGCGGCCTTCCACACGACCCGCGTACACGCGAGCGCACGCACGCTCCGTTTGGATTTGGTCGCCCCACGCGAAATCTCGGCCAGGGAGTTTCGCGCCTTAACTCCATGCGACGAATACCGTCGAATCACCGCCTTTCGGCTGCAAGTTGGTGTAAGGTTTTGACGATCTCAACCCTGCTTAGGCAGGTCCACTTATTGGAGGTGTGAGTCATGAGGATCGATTACATGTTCAAACACAAGCTGCTACTGGGGTTGGTGGCCGCGCTGGCTGCCGTTGCCATGGTTGCGGTCGTCGCATGCGGCGAAGATGAGCCGGACCCCACCGCTGCGCCGCAACCAACGGCCACGACCGCACCGGCGGCCACAACTGCGCCGGCGGCAACCACAGCGCCAGCGGCCACGGCCACCACCGCACCTGCCGCGCCGACTGCGACGACAGCGCCGCCCGCTCCGTCAGGCCCATCGGGCAACGTGACCATTGCAGCGGCCGTCGGGCCACTGATTCAGCATCAGCGAAGGGACATCTCGGCGGTCGGTGGACTTGGCCGCTCGCTCTCCGTCTGGGAGACGATCGTGCGTGCGCCATTCGTTGCGCCACCGAACCCCCCGCCGCAAGACCACACGGGCTATAGCCCGGACGACCTGGGCGTCGCCTCGAGCTGGACGATCTCCTCGGACTTCACGAGCATCACGTTCGATATCCGTCCGGACATTCCCTGGCACAACAACGGGGGTGACTGGGGGAACGTGACGGCCGAAGACGTAGCCTGGAGCTTTAACGAGGCGTTCGCGCCCGATTCAGTCAACAACGGCGCCGAAGAGATCGGCGCTGAGATGAAGCTGGGTTTCGACGTGCTGGGCCCATTGCAGGTCAAGCAGAACATCGCGCCCGGCGGGTTTGACCCGACCTGGGCGTGGCTGCAAGGCAACGCCAGCTTTGCCGGCATCGTGATCACCAACAAGGCGGCCTTCGAGCAACTGGGCGCCGAGGCGTACGCCGAGACGCCGATCGGTACCGGCAAGTACCGGGTCCTGGAGTGGGTCGGCAGCGAGAAGATCGAGACAGAGGCCGTCGACAATCACTGGACCGGCATAGTCCCCTACGTCAAGAACATCAGGGTCGTAGACATGCCGGACGCCACCACGCGAGAGGCCGCGTTGCGCGCCGGCGAGATCGACGCGGGCACGTTGCCGCCGCAGATCATCAACGACGTGGTGGACAGCATCGGGGGCTTCGTCCAGGAGATCGGGATCGCCCGCCCGCAGGGTTTCCAGATGGCCGGCAACTACTGGGGCCAGGCCTGTGTCGACTGTGAAGGCGGCGTCATGGAGCGCCCGGGATTCGACGAAGGCGTGGACAAAGGGTTCCCCTGGATAGGCGATCCGGAAGACGCAGCTTCGATGGAGAGCGCCAGGAAGGTCCGCTGGGCGATGGCGATGGCCATCGACCGCGAGTCGATCATCAAAAACATTCTCGAAGGGCTCGGCCGGCCGATCTACGCCTGGCAGAACATCCTGCCGGACGATCCGGACCACAAGGACGAGTGGAACATCCCGTTTGACCCCGAAATGGCCAAGCAGTACATGGTCGATGCGGGGTATGCCGATGGGTTCGACTACGAGATCTGGGTGCCCAGCAACTTTGCCCCCGGCACAGTTGCCGCGGCCGAGGCTGTCGCCGAGATGTGGCGCCAGCACCTGGGCATCAATGCCAGCATCGACAATACGGAATACGGCGTCAGAAGGCCGCAGACCGTGGACAAGACGATCAATGTGCCGTTCACGCACGGGATCAACTGGATACCCGGCGCGACCTCAGCACGATACATCTGTCCGCAGCCGGGCCACATCGTAGGCTTCACCATGGCCGACGATGTCTGCGCTCTCGGTCTGTCGAACGCCACCGAACAGTCTTTGGAAACGCGGATTGCGAACAACATCGAGGTGCAGGACTATCTCTCGCACTGGATGCTATTCATCCCGATGTACCAGGCGCCCGCCGTTCTCTTCGCCGTCGGGCCTCGCATAGCCTCGTACGAGCCTTACAACCAGCAGGACGTATTCTTCAACCGGGTCGAATCGATCCAGTTGAAGTAAAGTCACAAAATCAGCGGTTTCAAACCAGTTGGTTAAGCCGGTCGGGAAGGGGGTCTTGCGGGGCCCGCTCCCCGACCGGCGGCACGCGTGAGGTTTGTCCCGCGGACCATACCCATTTACCGGAGACGTAATGGCCCGTTACCTGGTTCTTCGCAGCGTCTACATGATCCTGGTGATGGTTGGCATTTCCATCCTGGTGTTCGCGCTGTCCAGGATGTCCGGAGATCCCCGCCTCCTGTACATGACGCCCGGCACCAGGTGGTCGCAAGAGGTGTGGGACGCTCGCGGCAAGGATTTGGGTCTGGATAAACCGCTGGTCATGCAGTACCTGGTGTGGGTCGGCGGGGCCGTACGGGGAGATTTCGGGGACTCCATCTGGCATAAGCGCAATTCGCTGAAGATAATCCTCGAAAGGGCGCCGGCGACGATCCAGCTCTCCGCGATCGCCTATGTGCTGGCGATCGCGATGGGTACGGGACTCGGAGTGGCGTCGGCTGTGACGAGGGGAAGCATGTTGGACCTGGTCGTCAGGTCGTTCGCCCTGATCGGTCAGGCCGCTCCGCCGTTCTGGATTGCCCTGGTGCTGATCTACGTATTCGCGGTGATCCTGGGATGGCTTCCCACGTCCCTGAGGGGCGACTGGACCCACTTCGTACTGCCTGTAACCACGCTTGCGTGGCTCGCGTCGGCGGGCATTACGCGCATCACTCGATCGGCCTTGCTGGAGGTGCTCGACAGCGAGTACGTCAAGTTGGCCAGGGCGAAGGGTGTCGGACAGACCAGGATCGTCTTCAAGCATGCGCTCAAGAACGCATTGATTGCCCCCTTGACCGTCGCCGCGATATTGTTCGCCTCATTCATCACCGGCACGGTTGTGGTGGAAACGGTATTCGCCTGGCCTGGACTGGGAAGACTGGCCGTCGAGGCGACGCTCCAAAGAGACTTCCCACTGGTCACCGGCCTCGCGGTGATATTCGCCGCGGTGTTCCTGCTTTCCAGCCTGGCTGCGGATCTCCTCTATGCGTACATCGATCCCAGGATTCGAATCTATTAGCCGGGTACGGGCCGCCGCCGGACTTGACAGCGCCGCGCTGTCGGGGTTGCCCCAACGCGCCTGGAGGATTATCCGTCGTTATCCGGTGATCCCGGTCGCCATCGTGATTCTCCTGGCTGTGATTGCCACCTTTGCTCCGTTTGTCTCTCCGAAACACCAGTTGGAGTCCGACCTGGCCGAGGTCAAGACACCTCCGGCATGGGTTGAAGGCGGTAAATTCGAGTATTTTCTTGGCGCCGACCACATCGGCCGGGACATACTGAGCCGTGTAATTCACGGCTCGCGCATATCGCTGATGGTGGCGGGAATCGTGCTGAGCGCAGGCGCCGTTGTCGGCACCAGTCTGGGCATCCTCGCCGGCCTGTCCGGAGGGTTCTGGGATGAGTTCATCATGCGGCTCGTCGATCTAACCTACGCAGTGCCCTTCCTGTTGGTCGCCCTGGTCGTGGCGACCGTATTCGGACCAAGCCTCGGCCTGGTCCTGATTCTCCTTTCGGTATTCAGTTGGCCGGGATTCGCCCGTCAGACGCGGGGCCTGACATTGCAACTCAAGACGACGGATTACGTGTCGATGGCTCGCATCGCAGGTAGTTCAACTATGCGCATCTCCTACAGGCACATTCTTCCCGGCGTGATCAACATCGTGATGGTCCTGGCCACGCTGCAGGTTGGCGGGCTAATTCTTACGGAGTCGGTGCTCAGTTTCCTTGGAATCGGAATCCCCGCGCCCCAGCCGGCCTGGGGCTCCATGGTGGCTGACGGCCGGGAATTCATAGGGACGGCGTGGTGGATATCGGTCATGCCTGGATTCGCGATCTTCCTGACCGTTTTTGCGTTTAATTTTCTCGGCGACTGGCTACGGGACTACTTCGATCCCCGGCTGAGGCAGCTGTAAGAGGGTGTCTAATATGTCACTGACTGATCACGAAATGGCGTCGCGTCAGTTGCCTAACCCTGTCCTCACGGGCGCCCACAAGAGACGCCCCTACGAGTGGTTGTCTGAGAGCGTGCCTGGAAGTATGTTGGTCTGATGTAATGCGGTCAGGACAAGGCACAGGAGGTCAGTTGTAATGGCACGGAGTTGGGACCGGTCTGAAGGCGCGGAACCGCGCCACGCACGCGACGTGGACATGAGGTACGGGCACGGCTTGTTGAAAGCCGAGAGCGCCAATTGGCCGCGTTACGTGGTCGTGTCGACGCCGACCGCCTGGAAGGTCGCCCAGCCGTACATTGCGCAGCCCCCGGCGGGAGTCGGCATCGTGGACATGCTGGACTGGGCCCACCTGGAGGATACGAGCAACAGCCTGCCGGATGACGCGGAGTTGATCGTGGGCATCGGCGGGGGAGTGCCGCTGGACGCCTCCAAGTACGTCGCTCTCAGGAAGGAACTGCCACTGGTCCTGGTTCCGTCCATCGTCTCGACGGGAGCCATCATCCACAGCATGTTTGCCAAGTGGGACGGAAGACACATCGTCGGCGACGGCGACATGCCGTTTTGCGATGTCGAGCACGTGGTTATCGACTACGACTACGTGCTGGAAGCGCCGGAATACCTGAACACGGCGGGGCTTGGCGACGTGCTGTGCGGGTTTGCCGGAATCGCCGAGTGGCGGTTCAACGCCGCACGCGGGACCGCGCCGCCGGTCGACGAGGACGCGGTGGAGCAGGCTATCTCCTACCATCGCTACCTGGCGGACGGCTTTCCTAAGACCCTCGATTCTGACGGGAGCCTCACGCCGGAAAGCGTCAGGTTCATCGGGCAGGCCGTGCAGGACCGGGACGACCGGAATCTCACGAATCCCAACGCGCCCGGCGCCGACCACGCGCTGATGATCGTATTCGAGCTAATTGCGGACCGGCGCCTCGTCCACGGAGAGTTGACGGCTATAGGCGCGGTAATCGTGGCCTGGGCGACGGGACAGCAGGAAGAACTGATCGAAAGGCTGGAGCGATGCAGGGTGCGTTTCAGGCCCACCGACATCGGCATTACCCGCGATGAGTTTCGCCAGATCATGGAGGACGCCGCACCGTACCTGGAAGGGCGCGGCATGGACACGATTCTTGTCAGGGAGCCGGTAGTCGGCGAGCGGTTCGACGCGCTCTGGGACTACCTGGAGGGGTAGGCCGCGGGGGCGGGAGACCTAGCGGCCGAGGGCGGTTCGAGAAGGAATCACCCGATGAACTTGACGACCGCCGCGACTGTTCCCACGCCGACCAGTTGAAGCGTAACCAGAGCCCAGGTCATCCGGAGCATGTCCTGGTTTATATCGGCTCTCAAATTGGCGAGGTCCACTTTGGTTACAAAGTCCGTGGTAAACGTATCGAGCCTGGCCTCGATCCGACCCAAGCGTTCTTCGACAGACATGGTGACAGTGGTCATGGGGTGTTCCTTGCGGGAATGACCCCCATCTTATCCTCGAATGGGAAGATGGACTAAGGGCGATGCCCATGCCCGGGTGCGGAGTTATTCCGCCAGCGGCATATTCAGTAGAGCCTCGCTGATCCGGAGGCGGAGCGCCTCGGCCGACTCAGGCGTCCAGTCGTAGAAGCCCTTCCCGGTCTTTGTGCCGAGTTCGCCCGCGGCGACCTTGTCGCTGAGGACCTTCGGGACCGTAGTGCTGCGGTCTATCTCGGGGAATAGCTCGCTGCTGATGGTGGCGACCAGATCCCAGCCGATCTGCTCCCACACCTCAAACGGCCCGGCGACGGCGAGCCGCCGCCCGAAGCCGTACTTGACGACGGCATCCACGTCCTGGGCGGATGCGATTCCCTGCTCCACTATGGCTAGCGCCTCCCGGAACATCGCCGACTGAAGCCGGTTACCGATGAACCCCAGTATTTGCTGGTTGACCAGGGCTGGCCGCTTGCCGATCCGCAGGAGCAGGTCGCGGGACGTTTCGATCGTCTCGTCCGACGTTTCCGGCCCCCTGACCAACTCCACAATTGGCAAGAAGTGCGGTGGGTTGAAGTAGTGCGCCACGGCCACGCGGTCGGGACGGCCGGTGCTTTCCGCGAGGACGCCCGGCAAGTAAGTGGAGGTGTTGCTCAACAGGACTGCGCGTTCCGGGGCGGCCTTGTCGAGGCGTCTGAAAATACTTTGCTTGAGCGGCAGATCCTCGAAGACCGCTTCGATCACTACGTCGGCGTCTGCAACGGCATCCTCGATTTCCGGCACGGGGGCAATCCGCAACATAGCGGACTCGATTTCATCCGACCCGATGCGCCCCGCCTGCGCCAGCAATTCGAGCCCTGACCTGGCGCGCTCAAACGCGGACTCGAGGAGTTCCGCATTGCGGTCATTGATGTTCACGTCGATACCCGCCGCCGCGAACTCCAGGGCGATGCCGTGGCCCATCAGGCCCGCGCCGATAACGGCGACTTTCTTGACGTTCTTACCGGGCACGGTCTCGATGTGGTCTGTCATAGCAGTTCATCGCTTAGTTTGTTTTCTGCTGTAAGGTCGGCCTTGCCTTGTTTTCTTAGTTCGTCCCTGATTTCGGTAAGAAGGCTTACGACTTGCTCCTCGTGTTTCCTGTGAACCATGTCTCTTTGCCATGCCGCCACCTGGTTGATCATTACCAGTACGATCGCAAAAATAACAGGCAGCAATGCAGCTGCGTCCTCTTTGTTGCCAAATGAAGACGCGAATGCCCAAGCTAATGCGACGCCCGCGAGAAGCCACAACAAAAACGTAAATAGGTCTCTGCGGGAAATATCCTGCCCTTCAACCTCCCGCTTGTTCGACAGCCGTCTCGGCAGCCTGCCCAACAATCGCTTAACCATCCTTGCCTGCATGTCCCCTGGAATTGCGGTCGCTTTTGGCACGGGCGATGTCCTCCTTTACGGCCCTGACCAGGTCCACATCACCGTCTTCCAGAGCTACATCGAGATAGGCGGCCATGTCCTCCTCTGTTTCCAGATGTTCAGCCGGGTCCCACAGACGGGTCTGTGTCTTTTTCATTTCTGCTGCCTCCCCGTACTTACAGACTAAACGGCAAATGCCACCGAACCGTCGTTTCTGAGGAGTGTGCTGCTGATATCACGCGGTTCATACGGCGTGCTCTCGATGAGGTCGTCGTCGAGTTCCACCCCAATGCCGGGCGCGTCCGGAACCGGGATGTACCCACCCTCTCGCTTCAGGGCAGTCCGATATATGCGGTTGTGGTCGTCCTCGTCGGCCTTCGAGTACTCCTGCACGATGAAGTTGGGGATCGATGCGTCTAGTTGGACCGCTGCGGCCGTGAGGATCGGGCCGAGGAAGTTATGCGTGACGATGGCCGCGTGGTACGACTCGGCGAGTGCGGCGATCTTCTTGCACTGCGTCAGGCCGCCACCGAGGCCCAGGTCGGGGCGCACGTACTGGCTCCCGCCGGCCACGAGCAGTTCCCTGAACTCCCAGATGTTGTGCATCCGCTCTCCGTTGCCGACGGGGATCGAGATGCGCTTCGCCACCTCGGCCTGCGACACTATGCTGTCGATCTGGACGGGGTCCTCGTAGAACAGGGGGTGAAACTCCACCACGGCTTCGGCGACGGGTATCGCCGTAGTGGGGGTGAGCTTTCGGTGGACCTCCAGGATGACGTCGACATCCATCCCGGCGCCCTCCCTTGCCGCCGCCACCTGGTCCCTGGTGGCGCTAATCAGCCGGGAGAGCGTCATGTCCTGGTAGCCGTCGGGGATGGGGTCGAACTTCACCGCCGTGAACCCCTCCTCGGCGGCTTCCTTCGCCCTGACGCGCACCTCATCGGGGCCGCCGCCGCCCATCAGGAGGTGCAGGCGTATCCGGTCCCGGCACAACCCGCCCAGCAGTTGCCAGACTGGGGCGTCGTAGTGCTTGCCCTTGATATCCCAGAGCGCGATGTCGACCGCGCTCAGCGCCCCTGACACCGCCGATCCCCGGAACGGGGCCATGCGGTACAGGTACTGCCAGTGGTGTTCGATGCGGAGCGGGTCCTGGCCGACGAGGTGGTCGGCGAAGGCCCGCACTATGCGTTCCGTGGCCTCAGGGTAGCCCCAGCAGGCGGACTGACCGACCCCGCTGATCCCGTTGTCGGTGTGGATACGCACGATGTGGTTGCTGCCCAACAGCAGCGATTCAACCTTTTCAATCTTCATGGTCTGGCTCCAGATGTGATGCAGCCGGTATGTGATTCCCGGCTCGGAGTGATGATACGCGTAGACGTGACGAAGGGTGTGTGATTCGCGGTCGAGCTACGCGGGCTGCATGGACGCAAGTAGTTGTTCGAGCTCTGCCATGCTGGTCACCCGGGCGTGGTCCGAATACCCGGCGTGCCCGTTGAAACGGTCCATCAGTATCGGAGTGATACCCGCGGCCAGCGCGCCTTCCACGTCCGACTCGATTTGGTCTCCCACGTGGACCGCCTCCGCCGCACCCACGCCCGCCCTTGCAAGCGCGGCGTGGAATATCGTGGGATGGGGTTTCTCCGCTCCGGCGTCGCCAGACGTAATCGCTAAGTCGATATGGCCGGTCAGTCCCATGGAATCTGCCAATGCCGCCCCTGACGAATTCACGTTCGAGATCAGCCCGGTGAGAAAGCCCGAATTCCTGATGCGTCCCAACGAAGGGATAACGTCTTCGAACAAGGCGAGGACATACCGCTGAGTCCGGACCTTCTTCCAGACCGCGGCCGCGGTTTCCAGGTCGACCGTGTGTCCTGCGCCTTCGAGCACCAACTTTTCGAACTCTGCGAAGAATTGGGCCTGCTCGGCGAGGCTCATGTGTCGGACCGGAGCGATCGCGTTTTGACGTGACATGAGTTGATCGGCCAGGTGGTAGCCCCGGTCGACACCTTCAGGCGTCAGCTCCAGGCCGAACTGGGCGGCGGCGTTGGCCTGTATCACCTCGCGCGGGGGATCGAACGTGGCCAGCGTTCCGTACAGGTCGAAGAAGACGGCGCACATGTGCCCCCGGTATCCGGCTGATGACCGGCTCATTGTTCTCTCGCCAACACGGCCGCCCTGACGCTCTTCGCTCCGGCGCGGCGCAGGGCCCTGGCGCATGCGTCCAGCGTGCTGCACGTCGTGGCGACGTCGTCGATCAGCAGGACCCGCTTGCCGAGGGCTTCGCTCGATGCGGCGAACGCGTTGCGGACGCCTGCCGACCTTGCAGCCTCGTTCCTGGCCTTCGCCTGCGGTGGGTTATCGGTCACCCGGGTCAGCAGGTCCGGTGACACAGGCACGCCAAGACGCGCCGCCACCGGCCGCGCCAGGAGTTCTGCCTGGTTGTACCCGCGGGACCGCAGCCTGCGCCGGTGCAGGGGCACGGGCGCGACCACGTCAATGTTCCGGTGCCGGGCGTGCACGTCCGCCGCCAACTCCGCGCCAAGCTGCGGCGCGATGGCACGCAGGTCGCGGTATTTGAGGGCGTGGACTGCGTCCCGCATCGCTCCCTCGAACTGAAACACGGCCGTGACGCGTGCCAGCGCGGGCGGTGCCTCGGCGCATTTGCCGCACCGACTGCCGAATTCGAGTTGCACCCCGCACGTCCGGCACGCCTCGTTGCCAATCCTGGCCGCGTCCTCGAGGCACCCGCCGCAGAGCAGTTGCCCCTCTCGTTCGCAGTGGACGCAGGTCTGCGGGAAAACCAGGTCGATAGCCTGCCGAAAGGCGATATTCAGGGCTGATGTGAACTGCAACTTTGTGCTCATGAAGGCGGCCGGGGGCCGTATAATTCGCTTAGTGCGCACATTACTTCAGTGGCGCATCTATCAGGGTTGAGGATGGCACACCGGGGCTAATGGAACTCAGAATCACCACACGACATACACCGTTGACCGACGAGATCAGGAACTACGCGGAAAAGCGCCTGGCGAAGCTCGACCGCAGGTTTCGAGAGTCTCTGCCCGTCAACGTTCTGATCAGGAAAGAAAATACCAGACGTGAGGAGGACCGGTTCGTCGCCGAGGTCACCGTGAGGCTTCGCAAGGGCGTCATCCGGGGCGAAGAACGAGGCTCGACACCATACGCGGCCATAGATTCGGTCGAAAACAAGATCGACCGCAGGATCCGGCGTTACAAGACCAGGTTCATGAACCGGCGCCGTTCGGCTTCCAGGTTCGAGGCGGACATCGCCGGGCAATTGGCCGACCAGCCGGCCGAAACGGACGACGTGGTCGAGATCAGGGACGGTGTGGTCGTCAGGACGAAGCGGCACGATGTGCTGCCCATGGGCGTGGAAGAGGCGGCTGGGCGCATGGACCTGCTGGGACACAACTTCTTCCTGTTCCTCAACAGCGAGACGGACACATACAACGTCGTGTACCGGCGGCACGACAACGACTACGGCCTGATAGTCCCGGCACGCGTGAACGTCGACTAGTCCTCCCGCACCAGCCCCTGGATCTGGTAGAAACGATTCAATTCCCGCGGTGAATTGATCTTAATTACCGGGGTGTCTTCCGGCACCAGCGCGACCAGACCCCGCTCGTGTTTGCGTTTCATGTAGGGATTCTTGAGGTGCCACAACCACAGGGCGTCCGGGCCGAGCATTCGAGACCAACTTTCATAGTTACTACCGCAGATTCGACGCTTGTCCCGGGCGCGCTTGAATGACCGCATCACGATTCTCCACAAGACCACGGACCACGGCATCCTGACCCATATGATCGTGTCCGCCTGGGCGACCGAAGACTTACCCAGGCTGCTGAAGTAATTTCCGTCGCATATCCAGCCGGCGGGCATCGACTCGATAGCAGTTTCGACTATTCGGGCCGACTCGCAGCGCGGCCGCTCCACCCAATTTGGCAGCCAGTGGATCGCGTCGAGTTCGACTACCGGCAGTCCCAACTTCACGCCCAGGGCCCTGGCCAACGAGGACTTGCCGCCGGATCCGACTACGCGAATCCGGTTGCCAACGGGGTGATCGAGTTGACCGAGTCTCATTTTGGTCAATTGTTAGCTGTAGGCCGCAGCATGACCGTCACGCACTATGCTGCCCGTGGCCCCTGCAAGGGCGGCACACCGTCAGAACGACCGCATCATCCCGCCAAATCATCCTGACGGTTGAAACGTTCTGAATTGCCCTTGCCTGTCGCCTGTTTCGTACTGTCTGAGTCCATCGCCGACGAATACCTGAAAACCGGGAGTTCCCTATTGCATTACCAGGACTTTCGCGTCAGGATGTATGCCGGGAGGGATTGAAGCCAGTGGGTCCTTCTCATGACATCGCATTAGGGAGGTTCAACCATGGGCACAATATCGGTAAACCGGCTGGCGGGTCTGTCCCTCATTTTCGGCCCGGTAATCGCCTTCATCTTTTTTCTCCTGGAGCCGGGCGGACTATTCATAGACAGCGCCGAAGTTTCAGACTCCGTTGGCAACGTCACGGCCAAAAGCGCCAATGCGGTGCTGACCAACATTACCAACATCGCCATAATCCTCGGCTTGACCCTGATCCTGTCGGGCCTCTATGCGCTGATGCGAAACGTGACCCTGCAGGGCAACGGCAAAGCCCTGGTCCAGATGGGCTTCTTCATGATCTTCGTCGGACTGACCGGCTGGATTCTCTCCGGCGGCATCGACTTCATCCTGGCCGACGCCGAGACGCCTGAACAGATCGCGGGTAGCGTTCCCGTCTACTACGCCGGCTCCGCTCTCGTCTACGCCGGTGGAATTGCGCTTGGGTTTGGCGGCTTCATTTTCGCTTTGGGCCTCTCCACGAGGGATGACTTCAACCGGATAATCTCGCTGTTGGCTGCCCTTGTCAGCCTGCTCTTGATGGTCTTTTTCATCATAGCCATACTGCACAACGACGGCCGCGACACCTTTATCAACCTGGCCCGCGGCTTATACGTGTTACTGGTCATCTGGTATGGATACCTGGGCGTCGGACTGATGAACCGGCCCGATCCCGAACTGTGGCAATAGGCAGGGTGTAGGGCCTGCCGGCGGCCGTCCCGAGGCAGGGGGCGGCGGCTGCGCGCGAGCTTCTGTTATAGCGAACCTGAGGCCCGGACACCCCCGGCCGCTCTAGCCTGGTGCGTACCCATGCGAAGTGGGTGCGCACCAGGCTGGGGGGCAATGCCGGCAGATGACTCGTGCTCGGCGATGGGGTCCGGTACCGCCTGCCGGACACTGTGCCATGGCAATGTCCATACGAGTGTGCCCGACAACACTGAACCGCGGAATTTTCGGTGGAAGTTCCTGATATGACGATGCCAGCTTGGCAGGCCTCCGAAAGTCCGCCAACGTGAGCAGGCCTAGGACGAGCAGAAAGTCTCAGGATCAACCGCGGCGAGTTGCAGTTGGTGTGCGCCGAGACCCTCGAACAATTGCTCGCGACAGGTGAAAATCAGGATTTGTACGCGCTGTGCAGCGTGCGAGAGAATGTCGAACATCAGCCGCATCCGCTGGTCGTCGGAGAACACCAGCGCATCGTCCAGGACCACGGCGGCGGGCGCGCCCTGGTCTATCAGCATTTCGGCAAACGCGAGGCGCACCAGAACCGCAATCTGCTCCTGAGTGCCCATGCTCAGATGATCGAAGCTCTCCTCGTATCCGGCAATTCGGGACAGACCGGTGATGTTCAAGTCTTCATCCATGCCGATTTCGGCGTTGGGGAAGAGCATCCGCAGGTAAGGGTGGACACGGCCAACGACAGGCGCGAGATAACGCTCTCTGGCTTCGCTCTCTGTGGCGCGAAGTGTGTTCATGAGAAGTTCGAGGACGTCGAGTTCGCGCTCCAGGCGGTCGCGTTGACGGGTCGCCTGTTCGAGTTCGCGGTGCGTGCGTTCGATAGCTTCTTCAATTCCGGCATTGTCGTGGACTTCAATTCGTTCACGGAATTGGACGATCTCGATTCTCGTCTCGACTCGTGATCCTTCACGTTGCTTAATCACCGACTCCAATCGTGAGATCCGAGCTTCCAACTGCGTCCTGGTGCTGTCGGACCACTCCTCCTCCAAGGCGGATACTTTCTGTTGCTGTTCCGTCACGGCCAGTTCTGCATCCTCGGACGCCTCAGCGAGTTCCTGTTCGGACACCGATTCATCTTCGATCCCCAGCCTCTCCTGGCGCATTTCAATCAGTTCAGTTTGACTAACGATACTGTTTTGAAGTGTGCGCACGTCCACGCTGAGTTCGGTGACGGCGCCTGCCCGCGCCTCAACAGCTTCGCGAGCGATCCTCTCGTCGTCCCTGGCCTTCTGTAGTTCCGCCTGAGCGTCGTGCACGGCAGCCTCTGCGCCGTCCCTCGGCGGCAGCTGGTCTGTCTCACTTTCCGAGGGCAATGCCTCCAGCGACTTGCGCAGCCGGTCGATTCGTGGTTGCAACGTCGACGCGCTGCCAGACGGCGCAAGCCGAACAAGCTCCTGCCGCGCCGCACCGGCAGTGATCTCGAGGCTGTGCCGTTGGTCGCGCAGGATCTGTGCGTCGGCGAGCGATTTCGCACCGACTTCGCTGAGTGCGGCGTGCAACTCCGCTTTGGCCTCCCGTTCCGCGTGCAGGAGCTGGTCGCGGTCGGCGACGGCCGGCTCAATGAGAATCCGTCCCCGCTCGGGAATGGTGATCTGCACGGGCTCCACTGCCTCAATCATCGTGGGTGGGTCTGACAGGGGGATGCCGTCGGCTTCGATGCCGGCAAGACCGTCGCTGGGTATTTCAAAGCTGATGCGAGTCGCCGCGACACGGAGTTGGGCGTCTGTCTTGTCGGCGATTTCGGCGGCTTGACGGATGCGTCGAAGTGATTCGTCCGTGACCCGAATCTGCTCGGCCTGACGCTGGGCTTCAGCGAGTCGTTCTTCCGCAGCTTCGACATCACTCTGACGACTGAGCAGGTCATTCAATTCTGCGGTGCGGGCGATGCGATCGAGGATTCCGCGCCATTTCGCCTCTGAATGCACCGCTGCTTCAACGTCGGCTTCGGCGTTGGCCACCGCTTTGCGAAGCTTGTCTAATGCGTCCAGCGATTCTCGCTCGAGTTTTTGCAGTTCCTCCAGACGCCTGGTCTCTTGTTTCAACTTTTTCTGGTCGTTTTTGAGTTCTGAACGCAGGGACGCCCGTTCAGATTGGGCACGTTGGGCTTGTTCCAACTGCCCTTCCCGGATCCGCAGTTTGCTACGAGCCGCTTCAAGTTGCAGGTCGTGCCGCATCATCTCGCCAAGCTGTTCCTGGGCCTGGGCCAGTTCTTCCTGATCGGCTCGGTCCTGGGTGCCGTCCTCCAGTCGGTTGAGCCGTTCTTCCGCCGCCGCCAACTTCTCGAACGTTTCCGACATCTCTCGCTCTTGCTGCTGTTGCTCACCGAGCCGTAGTTCGAGTTCACTGACGCTATCAAGCGTGTCCTTGTATTGTCCGCGTGGCCGACGCTGCGCCGCCGTGACCAGTTCACCACGACGTTGTTCGATGACCTGTGGCAGCTCTCTGCCACGCCTGCCTCCGAGGACCGTGCCAACCTCGGACTCCAGACCCGCGCTGAGGCTCTCCAGCGCCGAATCGGGCAGGTCCGGTCTGCCGAATGACTGTCCCTGCTGCACCCAGAGGACACCCCACATACCAAGCGTTTCCAAATTCGCGCCCCGGTTCCCCGCCTCTGCGAAACCCAAGAGGTTGCGCAACTCGTTCTCTGCGGCGTCCGCTTCCAGGAGGACCCCATTGGGACATTGGAGGCGTGCATAGGCGTTCTTGACGAAGCGCTTGGTCAGCGTGTATTCGGCGCTGTTGACTTCGAAAACCAGCTCAACGACCGGCGCCGCGCCGCTTCTATCGTTTTGCAACGCCACGATTGGCCGCGCCCTGGAACTGTAGCGCTCAAACAGCACCGCTCGCAGCGCGTCCAGGAGGGTAGACTTGCCAAGCTCGTTCGGTCCAACGACCAGATTGAGACCGTCGCCGAGTTCGCCCAAATGTGTCGGCACGATGAAGCGCTTGAACTGGTTGACTGCGAGTCTCCGCAGCTTCATCGCTTCCCCGATTCGAGCTTCTTGTGTTCGATGTAGAGTCGGTGAAGAGCGGCCCGTGCGATGTCGGCGTCGTTCCCGCCTGCCTCAACGATAGCTCGGAGCTTGTCTGCAGCAGCGCGCACAATCCCGCCCGGATCAATACTGTCGAGGTCGTCGTCGGTGGGTTCCGGAAACAGCTGCTCTCGGTCTGCGCGTAGGTGATATAGCGCTGCGGCCGCCCCTTCCATGATCCGTTCCTCGAATTGCTGCAGGTCAGCCAGTGAGAGCGTTCCCGAGAGTTTCAGATCGACCAGTGTGTGGTTGAGGTCGCCATTCAGGCTCCGCAGCTTGTGTTCGAGGAGATCCACGTCTTCCAGGTCCTCTACGCGTTCATCAAGCGATTCCCAGCGGTACTGACCTGTCAAAAGCGGAGTGACCTGGGGGAACTCGTTCGGACCGCCAATTTCCACCAGCAGGACCGTGCCCCTGCCGCGCGTCTGAAACGAGTCCGTCTCGGGCGTGCCGCTGTACCAGCAGCGTTCGTTTACCTCAAGTTCTCCGTGCCAATCTCCCAGCGCCAGGTAGTCAAGCCGGGCGAGCTTTGGCCGCTCGGGGTCGATCGGGTTGGCTCTCTGCTCCTCATTGGAATCGAATCCGTGGACGGCGCCATGCGCTAGGCCGATGCGGATAAAACCAGCTTCACTAACCTGATGGTTCATCCAGGCGGTGGGATCGTTGAGGGTACGACGGTGTTGGAGGGGAGCCGGAAGCAGGACGGCCGCATCTTGCTCGATGACGGTGGCTGCAGGTTCGGTATGCGCGTGAATGTTGTCAGGCAGGCCGCGCCTTCGGAGCTGGTCCCACAGACCATTGGGCTGGTGCGGATCGTGGTTACCCGGCAACAGGTGCCACTGTACGGAGGTGTAAGCTCGCATTCGCTCGACAACCTGGTTGCGCGTGTGGGGAGAGGGGGTTGCGTGGTCGTATATGTCGCCCGCAACCAATATATGACTCACGTCGTGCTCGTTCGCGAGATTGCCGATGCGTGTGATTGCATCCAGTCGTGCCAGCTGAAGGCCACCCATCTCCGCACCATCAACGAAGCGGAAAACTTTGCCAATCTGCCAGTCGGCGGTATGAATGAAGCGGAATGCCATTACCTGGACAATTTCCTTTATCTACGCCGCGACTCCATGGAAATCTGAGTCGAAAATCCAATACATATTCGTTCCCCAATCGAGAAGTGGACTTTAACTTCATTGGAGACGGATTTTCCAAACATTGGCCTGTGATTCTAGTCGCGCTTCACCTTGCAGCACCAACCGGAACCACAATGTGAGGGTTCATGATCTGTCCAAGGCGCGGAGTAGCCCTACTTAGGCACCCACCCGGGTCCAGGATGCGCCGGTCCTGCGATCACCGCGGTCCTAACGCGCGTACTCGTAGATCGTGGTCCACTCGTCCTGGTAGAACACGGTTAGGAACTGGCCTTCCATCCGGCCGAACTTGGCAAGGCCGAGCTCGGGGTACTGGTTGCGCTCCAGTTGGCCGACGATGATGTAGCGGACGTTGAATTCGTCGAGGGTTTCCAGTGCTTCGTCGATGTTTATCGTGTTGTAGAAGCGGTCCACCTCGGCCCTGCGTTCGGTCACGGCGTAGTCGTAGCCGACGCGTTGCTGCCGCTGGTGCCAGTCCCACCCAACCACCGACGGCAGGCCGGTGTAGACCGCGAATCGGTTGCCCCAGCGGTAGAGACCGGTCAGCCCTTCGATGATTACCGGGGAGCCCTCCACTTCGGTCTGCATGTGCTCAATGGCCGGCAGTTCCCTGCCCAGTTCGATGACGCCGGAGTCGTCGGAGAATACCGCCTTGTCCATGTACGCCGTGCCGTCGATGCCCATGCCGATGAGGTTGAACCGGTTGACGATTCTCGCCCGCGTGCCCAGCACGGGGTAGATGAGGATGCCGATGACGAGTACGGCGAACAGTACGAGCCAGGCGGATCGCGGAATCGTCAGTTTCCTGAACGAAAAGTAACCGGCCTCCCAGAGCGCCCAGGCGAAGTAGGCCGACGCCAGGGCCAGGAGCACCCACGCCTGCAGGTAGAACTTGAAGACCGTGTTCATGCGGCCGATGTCGCCCTCGACGGTGATGAGGTCCACGCCGCCGCCAAGCAACAACGCCACCGCGGCTATGCCGATGACCGCGTAGACGTAGCGGCTTTCCGGCCTGAAACTGAGCGCGGTGACCAGGCCGACAAAGCCCAGGACCATGGCCGCGCCCAGGGTGATAGCCGCCGTCGCGTATCCGGCGAGGATCGACGCGAACAGGCCGCCCGCGGTGACCGCCACGATGACCTGCAAGCCCAGCCACGCCGACCCGCGGCGTTCGAGGACGGCAACGGCGGCTCGGCGGCTCGGCAGCAGTCCCCCGCGCCAGTGGTGGGCAAGCCAGGTGAGAAAAAGGAACACGAAGATGCTGTGTATGGCCAGGTAGCGCCAGAACGGGGTGCGGGTCTTGCTCAGTTCCAGCCCGTTGTTGAACAGCTCGAAGTTCTGGTGGAACGGCAGGAATACCAGGTAGCCGACCGCGGCGACGAACACCCACTTGGCCAGCCCCGCGCCGAGCCGGTTTGTCAGCCCCACAGGCGATCCCATCAACTCGCCGCCGAGTACGAATACTCCTGCCAGCAGCAGCGCCGTCGGGAAGTCCCAGGCGTTGATGATCCGCAACGCCCCGATGGTCAACCCCAGCAGCGCCAACGCGCCCCAGGTCTCCAGTTTCGGCCTGCGCACGCCGGCCCGCGCAAGTACGGCGATTCCCAAACCGAGCGCCATGATGGCGAATGGAATCGCGATGAGGTGGGCGTGGAGGTCGGCGTACAGGAACGTGAAATACGGAAATTCCGTTATCTCGTTGCCGGGCGAGTCGGAGGCCATCATTCGCGAGCTTTGCCAGTAGTCGAAACCGGGCGCAGGGACGCGGTCGATGACGGCCGCCTTGAACTTCTCGCCAAGCTGGATCAGGCCGTCGATGTTCCCCGCGACGGCGACCAGCACGGCCGCCACGAGACCGGCGTAAACGGGCGACCTGGTCAAGCCGAGGGGGACTCCCCGTGACCTCAGGGTCATGGCGGCGAGGTTGTAAACCACGGAAAACGCCGCTGTGGTCGTAAGAGCAAAGAACATCGGTACGGCGACGTTGTAGGCCACGTGCGGAGTTAGCCCGGTCAGGCGCAGCATGGTGGCGGTGATGAACTGGCCGTAGTAGTAGTAGTTAAGGAAGCCGCCTGCGAACCACGGGTCGTAAGGGGGCATCGTCGTGGAGCGCATGACGGCGTTGAGGTACGCGAAGTCCATCGGCTTTTCGCCGCCTCGCCACGGGTGCCACAGGTCGGGATTTGCCAGCCTCACCGCCAGGAACGCCAGGAATGCGATGAGGAACAACACCTCGAAGCCCAGCAACAAGCGCCAGCGCTGCTTCACGAACAGGACGATCTCCCCGCCGTATCGCTCCCATGCCCAGGCCGACAGCGCAGCAGTGATCAAGACCCCGACGACCACCGAGCTGAAGCTGAAGCCCATCAGCCCGTAGCTCGCCAGCAGCCACGCTACGGTGGCGACCAGCAGGAGACCGAGCGGCTTTGCCAGCAGGTATCCGCGGTCCGGCAGCGGCCGGAACACTACGAACGCGAGGGGGACCGCGGCCAACGCCACCAGTTGAAGGGCGATGTACCAGACGACGGGTGTGACGGCGTTCGGCAGGTTGCGGAGGAAAACGATGTCGGACCACGTCCCGCCTGCCTGCTGCCGTGTCGCCGCCTCTTCGCTGAGCAGCAGGCCAACCGGCCGTTCAGGCGGCGCGAAGCCGGTCCCGAATTCAAGCAGGCGGGTTATCTCGTCTTGCTCCAGTCGCCCGGTGTTTTCGAAGACGAAGCTCTTCGGGTGGTCGTAGACGGTGAAGCTCTCGTCTGCCCAGCCAAGCCTGAATGTGGCGAGCGCGCCGGACGGCGGTTCGTACTCAGTCGCCGAGAAGTCGACCCTTGCGAACGGATCGTCGTCGTAGGCGACACCCAGGAACGAAGCGGTCTTGTCGGCCGAGTAGACCAGTTCGTATCCGAGCGACCCGTCGAACAGCGCTTCGTAGTAGCGCGTGCTGATCGGATAGCGTTCCGGCAGCCTGGGGATCGTGCCGTACAACCGGTTGCTGAACAGCACGAGGTACTCGCCGTCTGAAAGTTGTTGCGCGATCCGGTCGAACTTCTCTTCGGAATCGTGGTTGTAGAGCTCGAGCCGGTCGTAGTACAGGCCCGGCACGTTTGGGATGCCCTCTTCCCAGTGTTCCTGCAGGACGAGCGAGCCACGCGCAGCGTTGTCCTCCAGCCAGTCGGACACCTCTTGCGCCGGGTGTTCGCCCCCATATATGGACGTGAAGGAAATTGCGTAGTGGGCCGTCGCGGCTACGACGATTACGGCCGGGACCACGGCGACGAACTTGTACTTCGGTAGAAGCGTGCGCAGGCCGTCACCCAGCCACCACAGGAACCGTGCGCCGTACAGGACCAGGAACGGCGTGAGCGGCAGCATGTACCGCATGAACTTGACGTCGAACCACCCCGTGATCAACAGGTACGGGATGACCCACGACAGGATCACCAGGTCCACCTTGCGCCGGGCGATCCACGCCGATACCAGCCCGTACCCGAGTCCGAGCCAGGCCACAACGCCTGCGACGGGTCCGAGCCCCCAGATACCCAACTGCGTGACCTGGTACAGGTAACTGGTCGTGTCTATGTACTGCCGGGTGTACGGGTAGTCGCGGATGCGCCGCACCATCTCGGACTGTTCGGAGACGTTTGCTACGAAGGTCTCCGAGTCGAGCACCATGTATGGCTGGGTCGCGAGCAACGCGACTAGCGCAACCGCGCCGGACAAAACGAGCCCGCTCGCCGCGATCCACCTGCGCCAGGCAACCTTCTCCACCTCTTCGTCCCCGAAGCTCAACGCGTCGCCGGGCCTTGAGAACGCGTATATGAGGTGCGCGGCGATGACAGTCAGGACAAGTGGCGCCACGGAGAACTTCGTAGCCAGCCCCAGGCCAACCATTAGACCTGCGAGCAGAGAGTCGATCCTGCGCCCCGACTGGGCGACGCGTATCGAGAAGAACACGCCGCCGACGATGAACAACGTCATCACGCCGTCCACGGCGAAGAAGTGGCTCAACTGGATGTGAATTACCGCCAACGCCGCGAGAAGGGCGCCCAGGACTGCAACGCGGGGGCTGAACCAGCGAAAGCCGATCAGGAAAACCAGGGCCACCGTGGCCGTGTCCGCCACCGCCGAAACGGCGCGTCCCGGGATTCTCAGGTCCCACAAGTCAAGATCGGCGACCGGCGAAAAGACGGCCTTCACCACCCCGAGGCCATATAGCGGCAGGCTGCCGTAGTTGAACCAGCCCGGATTAAGAGGGCTCAACTCCGGATCGACCAGGTTTCCTACTTCAGACGGCGCCGGAAAATCCAGGTCGTTGACCCGCATGAGGATCGCTCGCTCATCGGGATGAAACAGGCCGCCCTGGTCCCAGTTGATTCCGTAAAGGCGAAGGCCGAGGGCGATCGACAGGATTACGAACAGGAATAGCCAGTATCGCCGGCCGCTTCGCCAAAGGGCAGAGGAACCGGTGAGTTGGTCTGTCAACCTGGCCAGCGTCATTGTCGGAATTCTAAATGCATGATCGCCCCGGCCACTAATGATTCCCCGGCCGGAGTACGCGGTCTTATACGCATTAGGTTGGGAATTGGACGCGGTTACTCGCGTCGTTTCCTCGATTGACCCTCAAGGTGACCGGCCGTACCCTTTTCCGAATGCTCGCGGCCGGGAAGGCAGCGAGCTAGAGACTATAGAACGAAAAATTGGAGCGGGTGTCTCGAAAACGACGCAGAGCGCCCCTTCCCGGCGAGTGAGCAAAGGTTGATTTGGCGGCCACTGAATTGAAATACGAACGGACCGTGCTGCCGGGTGGGATTCGCGTACTCACCAGCACGCTTCCGCACACCAACGCCGTCAACCTGAGTTTCCTGTTCGGCGCCGGTTCGCGCTACGAGACGGACGACCTCGCCGGCGCGTCCCACCTGTTCGAGCACATGCTTTTCAAGGGAACGGACCGCAGGCCGACTCCGCGCCAGATTTCGGAGGTGGTCGAAGGTGTTGGCGGTTCCATAAACGCCTTCACCGACCGGGAAGTGACCGGATACTGGTGCCGGATGCCGAGACCGCACTACCGGAAGGGCCTCGACCTGCTGGCCGACATGGTGCAGAACTCATTGTTTCGCGATGAGGACATCGCGAAAGAGAAGCAGGTGGTCTTCGAGGAGATCCGGGCCATCCACGACCTGCCTGCCGCCAAGGCGTCGGAACTGCAGGACAAGCTCTTGTGGCCGGACCAGCCGATGGGACGCGACGTCGCGGGCACTGTGGAATCTGTAACGGCCATTTCGCGCGACGCCATGCTGGAGTACCTCCATACACAGTACGCGGCATCCAACACGGTAATCGCCGTCACGGGCAACATCGAGCACGAGGAGATCGTCGAACAGGTCGATTCTGCAATTGGCGAGTTGCCGGACGGCGAGATCCTGCCGATGTTCCCCTACGTCGACAACCTCGTCGGCCCGAAGGTGGTGGTCGAACACCGGGAGACCGAACAGGCCCACCTCGCCATTGGCATTAAGGGCATCTCCATTTTCGACGACGACCGCCATGCACTCGGCTTGTTTTCTGTGATCCTGGGCGAGTCGATGAGCAGCCGGCTGTTCGAGGAGGTCCGCGAGAAGCGCGGCCTGGCGTACGACGTCCACGGCGGCATGTCAGCCTACTACGACTGCGGGGCCATCGGAGTCGAGTCGGGCGTCGACCCAAAACGCGCCGGTGAAGCCCTTCCGGTCATCATGGAGGTGGTCGCCGGGATGCGGGACGGCGTAACCGAACGCGAGTTCACGCAGGCCAAGGAACTTTGCAAGGGCAGGTTGCTCCTGCGCATGGAGGACGGCCGTTCGGTGGTCTCATCCATTGGTATACAGGAACTCCTGCGAAATGAAGTGCGCACGGTGGACCAACTGGTGAAAGAGATAGACGCCGTGCAGATCGAAGACCTGGCCCGCGTGGCGCGACGGCTGGTGCGGCCTGAAAACACCGTGATGGCGTTGGTGGGGCCGTTCGACAGCTCCGAGCCGTTCCTGCCCGCCCTGGACTTCTAGCCGGCGAATCGGGCGGGGCGAACGCCTCCCTGAATACCCCGGAATTTCCGTTGACACCGTACTCTCGCGACGCTTAGCATTTCGACCCCGGCCGTTGGTGGACCCGTTGTTTCCAGCGCCCGGACCCACTTCTCCGCGCCGCGACGAGGTGCCCGATGACGACACGTGCCTACATATTGATCGAAACGTCCGTTGGCAAGACGAATGATGTCGCCGGCGAGTTGCGTTCCAACCCGAACATGATGAGCGTCGACACGGTCACCGGTCCTTTCGACATCATCGCCGTTGTCGAAGCGGATAGCTTGCCGAGCATCGGGGTGCTGATCAGCGAGGGCATGCACAAGGTGCCCGGAATCGTAAAGACCGTCACCTGCCTGTCGGTCAGCGTCTAGCCGACCCGCGGGCGCGTTAATTCGGGTCACCCCCGATAGCCCGATGCGCTTCGAATTCACTCCTGAAGAGCAGGCGTTCCGGTCTGATCTGTCCGCGTTGCTGGACGACGTGCTTCCCGATGGCTGGATAGGCCCCGCCGACGAATCGAAGGACCGCGACTGGAAGATATACGTCGACGTGAGGCGTGCGCTGGCCGAACGGGGCTGGCTGACCATGCCATGGCCGGCGGAGTATGGCGGGTCCGACGCTTCGCCCATGACCTCGCTGATATTTTCGGAGGAGATGGCCTACCGGCGGGCGCCGGGACACGACCGCTTCGGCACGCGGATGATCGGGCCCACCCTGATCCGCCACGGTACCGAAGAGCAGAAGAAACGCTTCCTGCCCCCAATTGCGAAGGGCCAGGTCCAGTGGTGCCAGGGTTACTCCGAACCTGACACCGGGTCCGACTTGGCGTCGCTGCAGACGCGGGCTGTGGAGGAAGGTGACGAATACGTCATCACCGGTACCAAGATATGGACCACGCTGGCGCACCGGGCGGACTGGATGTTCATGCTCGCTCGCACCGATCACGAAGCGCCAAGACACCGCGGCATCACGCTCTTTCTGTGCGACATGAGTACGCCCGGAGTCTCCGCCAAGCCGATCATCAACATGGCCGGTTACCATAGCTTCAACGAGGTCCATTTCGACGGGGTACGCGTGCCGAGGGAGAACATCGTCGGCGGTGTCAACAACGGTTGGCGCACCGGCATGTCCCTGCTCAACTTCGAACGGTCGGGGATCGACTACGTGGCGTGGGCCAGGCGTACGCTCAACGATCTATCCGGGTACGCGGCCACCGCTGAGGTCCCGGGCGAAGGCCGGCTGATCGACGATCCGGTAGTGTCGGCCCGGTTTGCCGAACTGAGTGTCGAGATCGACGCGGCGCGGCTGATGACCTACGAGGTCGCCTGGCTGCAGGGGAGAGGCGAGGTCCCATCCGTGGAACCGGCGATGAGCAAACTGTCGGCCACGGAGGTCAATCAACGCGTCCACGACTTCGCCGTCGAGTTGCTGGGGATGTACGGCCCCCTGGCGCCCGGATCGCCGCTGGCGGAGTTTGAAGGCACGTTGCTCAAGTTGCGTCTCTTCTACACCTCCGGCCCAATCCTGTCGGGCACGAACGAAATCCAGCGAAACATCATCGCCACCCGCGGCCTGGGTTTGCCGCGGGGGTAACAGCGTCAGCAACATGCAGCAGATCGGATCGGGGCGCAGATCCACGCGACTCAAAGGCTACGACTATTCCACCCCGGGTGCGTATTACATCACGGCTTGCACCCGTAATCGCCGCCTGCTATTCGGTCGGGTCGAAAATGAGGAGATGGTGGCGAACCGTATCGGTGCAATCGTGGAGGGTTGCTGGAAGAAGCTGCCAGATCACTTCGGAAACGTGGTTCTCGACGCGTTCGTATTGATGCCAAACCACATCCACGGCGTGATCATCATCGAGGGCGGACCCACCGACGTAGGGGTGGATTTCAAATCCGCCCTTGCCCCGGGCGTGACGGCGAAACGGCGCGCACTGCCCGAAATCGTACGCGCCCTAAAGGTCTTCTCGACCCGGAGAATCAACGAGATTCGCGCATCGCCCGGCACAAAGGTTTGGCAGCGCGGGTTCTACGATCACGTCATCCGTAACGAAACTGAATTGGGCAGGGTGCGCACCTATATCATGGACAACCCCAGGAAATGGGCTGAGGATGCTGACAACCCTGCCAATTTGCGACGCTGAGGGCGGATTTGAAATCCGCCCCTACAACGCGTATTCGTCACGCACGAGATCGGCAAATGTGAAGGTTGCCTTCGGGGGCGCACAACGTTGGATTTTGGGCTGACTGAAATACAGGAACTGATCGCGTCCAGCGCGCGGGAATTCCTTGCGGACCGCGTGCCTCTTGATCTTGCCCGCGACGCAGTTTCGGGCGAATCCGGCTTCGATGTGTCGTATTGGAAGGAAATCGCCCAACTCGGGTGGACGGGCCTGTTGGTACCGGAAAAGCACGGCGGCGCAGGCCTTGACCTCCCTGAACTGGGCATGCTGCTGGAAGAATGCGGCGCGGCGCTTGCGCCCGGTCCGCTGCTCGAGACGGCTCTGCTGGGCGCGTCGGTCATCAACTACTACGGTAACGAAGGGCAGAAGGCCGAGTTGCTGCCCGCCATCGCAGAGGGCGACGCGATTGTGACGCCCGCCATCCACGAACAGGCGGCGACATGGACATCCAGCGGGGTCAACACCACCGCTCGCGTTGAGGACGGCCAATGGGTGTTACACGGCGAAAAGAGGTTCGTGCCGTTCGCGGACAGCGCAGATATCCTCCTCGTGAGTGCCAATACCGGCGCAGGCGACGACTGCACGCTCTTCGTTGTGCGCCATGAGGACATCGGGGACTCGGAAATAGTCCCCATGAAGACTGCGTCCGGCTCGCCGGTGGGCCAGGTGAAGCTCGCGGGGGTCAGGTTGCCGGAGGACGCTGTACTCGGCGAGGTGGGCAACGGAATCGAAGCCGTGAACCACATGCTGCACCTTGGCGCGGCCGGCCGAAGCCTGCAGATGGCAGGCGCGGCGCGGCGGGTGGTAGACGTCACGGTCGATTACGTCGCGCAGCGGCGCCAGTTCGGACACCCGGTCGGGTCGTTCCAGGCGGTCCAGCACCACTGCGCCAACATGGCGACGGCGGCGCGCGGCATCCTGCTGATGGCACGACAGGGCGCATGGGCTTTGTCGCAGGGCCCGTCCGGTGGAAACGCCGCACTCAGGGCCAAGCTGTACGCCAACCGCGAGCTTCCAGGGATCTGCGCCCTGGCGCACCAGTGCCATGGGGCAATCGGTTTCACCTGGGAGCACGACATACACCTGTTCACGCGCCACGCCCTCGGATGGCGCTCGGAGTACGGCGACACCCGGCAACTCACAAAGATGCTTTCGCCTTCGCCGACCCGATGAACATTCGTCCATATCGGCTGATAACCTCGACACCGACATGACAGCCGACTGCATTTTCTGCCGCATTCTGGCCGGCGAACTGCCCAGCGCCGAGGTCTATTCCGACGACCAGGCGTACGCCTTTGCAGACATTAGTCCGGTCACTCCAACGCACGTGCTGGTCATCCCGCGGGAGCACGTGACGTTCATAGAGGGCACTTCGGAAAACGACGAACCACTGCTAGGTCACCTGATGAGGGTTGGCGCTACCGTCGCTCAAAAGTGCGGGATCGCGGAAAATGGCTATCGCCTGGCGGTCAACCAGGGCGCAGACGCTGGGCAGATGGTGGACCACCTGCACGTCCACGTTTTGGGCGGCGGCGTCATGGGCAAGATGGCTTGACTGCGGCACGCAATCCAGTCAACACCGTCTCGCTTGTACCCGCCATCCCCGGCTCCGATCGGGGACCCCGGGAGAAGATTCCCAATTGACCATGGCCGGGTGATGCCGGCATTTCGAAGGCGGTCGACGAATCATGTTGTTGGGCCGGCTTAGGGCATTGAGCCCGGTCCTGTCCGGGACCAGCTTCGAGGCGTTCGCGCACCGCGAGTACCGCTACTTCTGGCTGGCCGCGGCTTTTTCGAACATCGGCATGTGGACGCTCGTCTACGGACGGCTCTGGTTGATGCGCACGCTCACCGACTCCGAGTTGATGCTGGGGCTGGTGGCGACCGCGAGCCTTGGACCGGTCCTGTTCCTGTCGATGTGGGGAGGCGTGCTGGCCGACAGGGTGAACCGCCTATACCTCGTGCGCTTCACCAGGCTCATGTTTGCGGCGGTGACCCTGCTGACGGCCGTCTTGATCGCCACAGACGTGATCCGGCCGTGGCACGTCATCGCCATTTCGGCCGGTACGGGGGTACTGCTGTCGTTCGACATCCCGTCGAGGTCGGCGATGGTCGCGACCATAGTCCCGCGACACCACCTGGCGGGCGCGATAGCCATGTACTCGATAGTGTTCGGCGCCGCAGCGATCATCGGCCCGGCCCTGTTCGCGCCCCTCGTCCTGCTGTGGGGACTGGAAGGGCTGTTCTTCATCGTCGCCGCCTCGTACCTGCTGACCGTGCTCACGCTGATGCTGATGAAGCCCCACGGCCACAAAGTGGTGAGTGACGGGTCAGGTATGTTGTCGGGGCTCCTGGACGGCTTTGCGTACGTGAGACGCAGCCCGTCAATCCTGGCCATCCTCGGGCTTGGTGTGTTCACAGGCGTTTTCGGCGGCTCGTTCGAGACGTTGTTGCCGGTGTTTACTGACGAGGTGTTCGCCGGGGCAGAGCGGACCTACGGCAACCTGCTGCTGGCCGGGGGCATCGGCGGGTTGGTGGGAACTTTGGCTATCGCGCTGATCGGAAAGCGCGTGCGGCCGGGTTTGTTCCTCGTGGTGGCGGGGATCAGCTACGGTTGCGGACTCGTCCTGTTTGCCAGGTTCGACGTCCTGGGCATCGCGGTCCTTATTCTCGGCGTCGTGGGCGCGCTGCGGGTGGTGTTCGGGACGATGAACACGACAATGATGCAGACGCTGGTTGAAGAGCAATACCGTGGCAGGGTGATGAGCCTCCACCAGTTCACCTGGGGAGCAACGGCGCTGGGAGGCCTGCTGATGGGCGGGCTGGCGCAGAACTTCGGCGCCCCGCTGGCCCTGACAGTGGGCGGCCTGGCCACGGTGATTGCAACTGCCGTTGTCGGCGCGACCATATTGAGGCGAACGCTGGGCAGGCACGTGCCAGGTGCATCCCAGGCAGCCGGGGCCGAATAAATACGTAGCGTTGGAACTGGATCACCCTGGGAGTCACTATGGCCTTGTTATAACCCCACGAGGTGATGAAAGTGGGGTGTTGCCTGACGGTTGGGAGTTGTAGAGGTAGGGCGTTCCCACCCCTACGCCCCACCATGGGTACCGGGTGTCCCCGGCACGACGGTGCTGGGGTTGTCCGGGTTATGTTCATGGCAGTCGGGCGCGGTGGCCGCGGCGTTACGGATGTCATCAGCACCGCAAATGTTTATTGCAGCTATCCGAACCGTTCGGCATAATTACCCCACCCTTGGCAAGATTGTGTAACAACGGATAGTCGCGCCAGCGGATTGCCCGACCCCAGTGGAATTCCACACGGGCGACTGCCGCGCGTTGAAAGGAGAGGATTTTGCATCCTTTCACATATGTCGCTCCGTCGAGCGTCGACGAAGCGGTTAGTGTTTTGAGCCAGCACGGAGACAGGGCGCGGCCACTTGCGGGTGGCACGGACGTTTTGGTGCAAATCCGGGGCGGCAGGTACCAACTGGACGCCATTGTGGACGTCAAGAACATCCCGGAACTCATGCAGGTCACGCAAGACTCCAATGGCCTTGAAATCGGCGGGGCTGCGGCCTGCTGCCAGTTGTATGAAGACGCCGGGATCTGCGCCGAGTACACGGGAATCATCGATGCCGCGTCCATGATCGGCGGGATACAGATCCAGTCGAGAGCCGGTCTGGGCGGAAACCTGTGCAACGCCGCGCCGAGCGCCGACGGCATCGGGCCGCTGATCGTATACGGCGCCACCGCCAACGTGGCCGGGCCGAACGGCTCCCGCCAGGTCGCGGTCGAGGACTTCTGCACCGGCCCCGGCAGCACCGTTCTTGAGTCGGGCGAGTTTCTCGTCAGCATCAGCGTTCCGAAGCCCGCGAGCGGGTTCGGCGGCGCATACGAACGGTTCATCCCGCGCAACGAGATGGACATCGCCGTTGCCGGTGTGGCGTCGGGTGTCCAACTCGACTCTTCCGGCCAGACTTTCGAGTCCAGCCGTATTGCGCTGGCGTCGGTCGGCCCAACGCCGATACTCGTAGGCTACGAAACGGGTTCCGGCAACTACTCCGACCCGTTGGCCGGCAAGCCCGTGAACGATGAGTCCATCAGTCAGGCCGGACAATTGGCTCGCGCCAGCGCCAGCCCCATCAATGACATGAGGGGCACGATCGAGCAGCGGCGCCACCTCGTTGACGTGCTGACCCGACGGACGCTGAACAAGGCGGTCGAGCGGGCCAGGGCATCGCTCTAGCCGAACTTACGACCCCGGAAAGAGAATAAGGAATCAAACATGACGACCAAGCAAGTGCGAAGCGTGCACGTTCGGACAACCATCAACGGACAGGAAATGGAGTTCCTGGTACCGCCCTACATGAGCCTGCTGGACACGCTCAGGGAAGTGGTGGGCCTGACGGGCACGAAAGAAGGCTGTAACGACGGAAACTGCGGCGCATGCACGGTGAGCATGGACGGCCGCATCGTCGACTCCTGCCTCGTGCTCGGCGCAGAGGCCGAGGGCAAGGAGATCAACACTATCGAGGGAATGGCGACGCCCGAAGGCCTCCATCCCTTGCAGCAGGCGTTCCTCGAAGAGGCCGCCCTCCAGTGCGGAATATGCACACCGGGCTTCCTGGTAGCGGCGAAAGGTCTCCTCGACAACGAACCGAAACCGAGCGAGGACCGCATACGCCACTGGCTGGCAGGCAACCTGTGCCGCTGCACCGGTTACGACAAGATAGTTCGCGCAGTAGAGAAGGCGTCAGAGGCCTAGTCCAACAGGCCCGTACACAGACGCTTCTGAAACATAATCGCCGGAGGAGTAGTCGATGGTCGCTACATTTGAACCCAGGCAGGAATACCGGGTCATCGGGACCCGTCCAATTCGCCACGATGGTTTTGACAAGGTCACAGGGAGAGCCATCTACGGCGCCGACGTGAAAATGCCAGGCATGGTATGGGGCGACGTGCTGAGAAGCCCGCACGCCCACGCCGTAGTCAAGAGCGTCGACACGTCCGAAGCCGAGGCCATGCCCGGCGTGCTGGCCGTGGCCACCAGCGTCGACATGCCACAGCTCGAGGACGGACTAGTCGACCTGGGCGAGGGCAGCGTCAACTTCAAGTGGGCCAGCGACAACATCCTGGCCAGTGACAAGGTCCTCTATGCCGGTCACGTCGTTGCCGGCGTCGCCGCGCTGGACCGCAACACGGCGCAGGAGGCGGTCAACCGCATCAAGGTCGAGTACGAAGTGCTTCCTTCAGCGACCAACGTCGATGACGCGCTGGCGGAAGACGGCCCGGTAATTCTTCCGGACCTGGAAGGCAACGACCTTGGCGACAAGGTGTCCGACACCAACATGGCCGCCCACAACCGGCACGAATTCGGCGACCCCGAGAAGGGCTTCGAAGAGTCGTCGTTAGTGGTCGAGCAGGAATTCAAGTTGCAGATGGTGCACCAGGGGTACATCGAACCCCACAACGCCACGGCATTCTGGGACGAAGACGACCGCATTCGCATCTGGACCAGCACACAGGGCGCTTTCCCTGTACGCACCCAGACGGCGGGTCTGCTCAACATCGACGAGTCCCGTGTCAGGGTCACGCCGCTCGAAATCGGCGGCGGCTTCGGCGGGAAGATACCCGTCTACCTCGAACCGATAGCGGCTATCCTGTCCCGCAAGTCGGGCCGGCCGGTCAAGATGATCATGGAGCGCAAGAACGTTTTCGAGGGCTCAGGACCGGCGCCCGGCGGCAAGGTCCGGGTCAAGCTGGGTGTCAACGACGACGGCAAGATCATCGCCGGAACGACGGACATATACCTGGAGGCCGGCGCGTATCCCGGCGCCGCGGTCGGGGCGGCGGAACAGTGCGTGTTTGCCTGCTACGACATACCCAATACCCGCATCGACTCCTACGACGTCGTCGTCAACAAACCCAAGTCGGCGGCATACCGGGCCCCAGGTTCGCCGCAGGTCGCGCTCGCCATCGAGAGCGTTGTCGACGAGATTTGCGAGGCCAGGGGCTACGACAAGGTAGATTTCCGGCTCGACAACGCTGCCAAGGAGGGTACAAGGCGCGCGGATGGACCAATCTACCCGCGCATCGGCCTGATCGAGACCCTGGAGGCTGCGAAAGACTCACCGCACTGGAACTCAGACCTCGATGCCGACCCCGGAAACGGGCGACAGCGCGGCCGGGGAATTGCGGCCGGTTACTGGTTCAACGTCGGGCTCAAGTCCGCCGTAAACCTGAGCGTAAATAACGACGGCACCGTGTCCCTGGTCGAAGGCTCGACCGACATCGGCGGCACGAGGGCGTCGATCGCCATGCAGGCCGCCGAGGTGCTCGGACTCGACGCGCATGAAGTCCGCCCGGTGGTGACCGACACCGAAGGCATCGGGTATACGGACGTCACCGGAGGCAGCAGGGTTTGCTACGCCACCGGCTACGCCGCTTACATCGCCGCCAACAACCTGGCCGACGAGATGAAGAAGCGCGCCGCAATGATCTGGGGTATCGATGAGTCGGACGTTCAGTTCGAAGGCGGCGTATTCAGCTCTTCCTCCGACCCGGAGCTGAACCTGCACTTCCGCGACCTGGCGTCGAGACTTGGCGACACCGGCGGGCCGGTCACTTCGACCGGCTCCGTGGACTTGGAGGACGCGGGCGGCGGGTTCGGCGTACACATCGCTGACGTGGACGTGGACCCCGAGACCGGCAAGACTGACGTGGTCCGGTACACAGTGGTACAGGACGCGGGCAAGGCCATCCACCCCGCATACGTGGAAGGCCAGATGCAGGGCGGAGCGGTGCAGGGCATCGGCTGGGCGCTGAACGAGGAGTACTACATGGGGAACGACGGCGTGATGGCCAACTCCACGTTCCTCGACTACCGCATGCCTACCTCACTCGACCTGCCCAACATCGAGACCATCATCGTCGAGGTCCCCAACCCGATACACCCGTTCGGCGTACGCGGCGTGGGAGAGGTGCCGATTGCGCCTCCACTGCCGACGCTGGCCAACGCCATACACGACGCCGTGGGAGTGCGACTGGACGAGACCCCGATGAAGGCCGGGAACATCGTGGAGGCGCTGGAACGAAGCTAGGATCGATTCGCCCAATAACAATTCGGCCTTACGTGGAATCCTGGCTGTCGCCGACTGCCAGGATTCCCTGTATTTGCAACGATTAACAAACTGCGGATAGAGTTGACCATCACCTTTAAGGTTCAGGTCAACTTGCGAGACGCCGCCGCACCAAGCGGTGCGTAGACGTATCAGGGGAGAACAGATGGTCGCCACTTATGAGCCAAGGCACGATCTAAAAGTCGTCGGGACGCGCCCGATCCGGCATGACGGGTATGACAAGGTCACGGGACGGGCCGTTTACGGCGGAGACGTAAAGGTCCCCGGACTCGTCTGGGGTGAGGTGCTGAGGAGCCCGCATGCCCACGCGGTCATCAAGAGCATCGACACGTCGGAAGCCGACGCCATGCCGGGCGTCCTGGCCACGATGACCCACGCCGATCTGCCGATTGCAGACGACAAGCTCATCGACACTGGCGAGGGCACGGTCAACGTCCGGCGCCACGCACAGAACGTCATGGCGGACGACAAGGTCCTGTACAAGGGCCACGTGGTCGCCGCGGTGGCGGCCGTAGACCGCAACACGGCCCAGGAGGCCGCAAACCGGATCAAGGTCGAGTACGAAGTCCTTCCCGTCGTTAACAGCGTCGACGAGGCGATGGCGCCAGACGCCCCGATCCTCATACCGGAACTGGAGGGCAATCACCTCGGAGAAACGGTCTCCCCGACCAACGTCGCCACCCACTTCCGGCACGAGATCGGCGACCCGGAACAGGGCTTCGCCGAGTCCGACGTTGTCGTTGACAGGACGTTCACATTGCCCATGGTCCACCAGGGCTACATCGAATTGCACAACGCCACGGCCTTCTGGGACGAGGAAGACCGGATAACCATCTGGTCCAGCACCCAGGGCGCGTTCGGCGTCAGGTCACAGACGGCCGCCATCCTGGCGATGGACGAGTCCCGTATCAAGGTGAACCCCGTCGAGATCGGCGGCGGCTTCGGCGGCAAGACGGTTGTATACCTGCCTCCGGTGGCCGCGGTGCTTTCCCGCAAGGCGCACCGGCCGGTGAAGATGATCATGGACCGCCGCAGCGTGTTCGAGGGCTCCGGACCGGCCCCGGGCGGCAAGATCAGGGTGCGGATGGGTGTGACCAACGGCGGCAAGATAAAGGCCGCACACGCCGACATCCGGTTCGAAGCCGGCGCTTTCCCCGGATCGGCCGTGACCGCCGGCGCCATCTGTGTGCTCGCCTGCTACAACATCCCGAACGTCCGCATAGACGGCAGGGACATCGTCGTCAACAAGCCCAAGTCGGCCGCGTACAGGGCCCCGGGCTCGCCGCAGGTGGCCTTCGCCAGCGAGCAGGTCGTCGACGAGATTTGCGACCAGATGGGTTGGGACAAGATCCAGTTCCGCCTGGACAACGCCTCCGAAGAGGGGACGCGCAGGGCCGACGGACCAACATTCGCACGAGTCGGACTGGTGGAGACGCTCGAAGCAGCCCTTGCCAGCGACCATTGGAACAGCCCGCTGGAAGAGACCGGGCCGGACGGCAAATTGCGCGGCCGCGGTATCGCATCCGGTTACTGGATGAACGGCGGCGGCAAGTCCACGTGCGACCTGTCCGTGGCGGACGACGGCATCGTCTTCATGAACGAGGGTTCGGCCGACATCGGCGGCACGAGGGCGTCGATCGCCATGCAGGCAGCCGAAGTCCTGGGAGTAGACGCACACGACGTGCGGCCCAGCATCCCCGACACCGACAGCATCGGGTTCACAGGCGTCACCGGCGGCAGCCGCACGACCTATGCCACCGGCTACGCCGCATACGAAGCGTCCCTGGAACTGATAGAGAAGCTCAAGGTCCGCGCCTCCATGGTCTGGGGCATCGACGCCGACGAAGTAGATTTTTCGGGCGGCGTGTTCAGTTCGAAGTCGGACCCCGAATTGCGGTTGGGCTTCAGGGAACTCGCCCAGAGGCTCGAAGGTACCGGCGGGCCGGTCACCTCCACGGCATCCGTTGACCTTGCCGAGGCCGGCAACAGCTTCGCCGTGCACATCTGCGACCTCGAGGTCGATCCCCAGACGGGCAAGACCGACGTGATCCGCTACACGGCGTTGCAGGACGTGGGCAAGGCGGTCCACCCGTCGTACGTCGAAGGCCAGTTGCAGGGTGGCGTGGTGCAGGGCATCGGGTGGACGCTCAACGAGGAGTACTTCATGACCGAGGAAGGCGTGATGACCAACTCCTCGTTCCTGGACTACCGCATGCCCACGTCGCTCGACCTGCCGATGATCGACACGATTCTCGTGGAAGTGGCGAACCCGCTGCACCCGTTCGGCGTACGCGGCGTCGCTGAGGTGCCGCTCGCGCCGCCGCTCGGCGCGGTGTCCAACGCGGTGACCGACGCCACCGGCCAGCGTTACACCGACGCGCCGATCAACCCCGGCAAGATCGTGGCCGGACTGGCCAACGGAGACGGCTCGTAAACCGGAGAGGGCAGCCCATGGCCCGGGTTTTCATACCGTTCAACCTGCGTAAGCACACCGGGGACGTCGATCAACTCGACGTCCCCGGCGCGACGCTTGGCAGGGTCATCGACAACCTCGAAGAACGCTTTCCCGGCATCAAGGAACACCTAGTCGAGGACGGCAGGCTGAAGCCGGGCGTGTCCGCCGTCTGCGGCCACGCGGCCACCCGTCGCGGCCTCATGCAGCCGCTGCAGGAAGACACGGAGGTCCACTTCGTCCCTGCCATCTCCGGCGGCGCGCCCGGGGCCTGAGACGGCCGCAAGGTTCTCTGCGAGCCCGCCGCCGATTCAGGTACTGCACGAACCACCGATTCGCGTTGACAACGCCCACACCGCCTTGCGTTCAGCCGCTGCTACGATTGTTTCGGCGGTCCGCATTAGCCGCGCTGCCGGATGAAATCGTAGGGGCGGGTTTCAAACCCGCCCTGGCATATAAGGGCATTTACAGCGTAACCGCAGCGGTCGTGCCTGCATTGTTGGAATCTGAGGAGACCTAATTGGTCGCAATACCTGAAGAATTGCACATCACGGACGTTGAGGACGGCATTGTCCTTCCCGCCGAGACGAAGAGGCGGGTGGCGCGAGGCGTCACGTCGATCCTGGAGGCTCTGGGGGACGAAGTAGACCCACAGGGCACCGCCGACACCCCGCGGCGCGTCGCCCGAATGTACGACGAACTGCTTTCCGGCTACACGGTAGACCCGCGGGAACTGCTCAACGGCGCGCTGTTCGACGTCGAGTACGATGAGATGGTGGTCGTGGCGGACATCGACTTCTACAGCCTGTGCGAACACCACATGCTGCCCTTTTACGGCAAGGCGCATGTCGGCTACCTGCCCTACAAGAAGGTCGTGGGCCTGTCGAAGATCCCGCGGCTCGTGGACATGTTCGCCCGCAGGCTCCAGGTGCAGGAGCGGATGACCCAGCAGATCGCCACCTTCATGGACGACCTCATAAACCCGCAGGGAGTCGGCGTCGTTGTCGAGGGTTCGCACCTGTGCACGGCCATGAGGGGTGTGCAAAAGGCGGAAGCCAAGATGGTGACCAGCGCGGTCAAGGGAGTCTTCCGTACCAACTCGTCCACCCGCGAAGAGTTCATGGCACATGTGCGCCACCGCGGTTCGGCCTGACCAAGTCCTACGGCGGATCCCATGAATCCCGCCGGACTGACAGCCCTCGTTACGGGCGCAGGGCACAGGGTGGGCCGCGCCCTGGCGCTTGCGCTGGCGGAAGCCGGGGCGAACGTGGCCGTCCACTACAACTCCTCCGACGAAGCCGCGGCCGAAACAGTCGCCGCGTTGGAGATGGCCGGCGGCCGCGCCGATGCGTTCCAGGCTGATTTTGCTGACGCCGCAGCGGTCGAAAGGCTGTTTGAGGCGGTAAACGACCGTATGGGTCCCGTTCGGATACTGGTGAACAACTCGGCCCGCTACGAACTGGGCGAATTGTCCTCCTCCTCGGTCGAAGAATGGGACCGCTGCATGGCGGTGAACGTCCGCGCGCCGTACCTGCTCGCCAGGGCCATGGCGAACGCGTTGCCGGAAGGTCAGACCGGCAACATCGTCAACATCGGGGACTCACGCACGAACCGGCAGGAACGGTTCGTCTACGGGGTAAGCAAGGCCGCGCTCAGGGGCCTGACGGTGTCATTGGCGGAGTCGCTGGCGCCCGCCATCCAGGTGAATGAGATCGCCTTGGGGCCCGTGCTCCAACCCACCGACACGCCGCGCGGTGAACGCCCGGCCATGGACCGGTTCGACTATGGTCCTATCAGGCGCATGGGTACGCTAAACGAGGTCGCTCATGCCATGATGTGGCTAATCGAAAACGACTACGTGACAGGCGAAACGGTGCACCTGGACGGCGGCCGTACCATTCGCTAAAAGTCCCCTCTCCCAAGCGGAGACCCTTGCAAAACCCCCTCTCCCAGCGGGAGAGGGTTGGGGTGAGGGAGAATCGCGAATTTGGAGTCGAATATTGAAGCCCTCATTCCCCGGTAAGCTGGAGGTTTCGCGAAGATCTCCAAGGGGAGAGGGTTAGAGCTTGCCCCGTACTCGATACGGGGGTGAGGGCAATAATCACCACCATATGCTCACCTGCGCTATGCAATGAACTTCAGATTCGGGACACTAGTGGCTGATCGCGTCGAAATATCTGGCCTGCGGGCAAACTGCGTCATCGGCGTCGACGAAAGCGAACGCCTCGCGCCCCAGCCGGTGGAGATCGACATCGCGCTGGAAGTCGATCTGGCGGCGGTGGGCGCAAGTGATGACATCGCAGACGCGGTGGACTATCGCAGCCTTGCGGAGGCGGTGGTAGCCGCGGTGGAGTCCTCGTCGTACTTGCTGATCGAGGCCCTCGCCACCCGGGTCGCCGAAGAGTGCCTCGCGGACAACAAGGTTGAGGCGGTCGTGGTCACGATCAGGAAACCCGGCGCGCTGCCAATGGCGGATTACGCGGCGGTAACCATCCGTCGAACGCGGCCACTTGAATAACCGTCATTCCCGCCCCCGAGCGGGAATCTAGGGGAGACGATTGACGATGGGAAAGCACTCCCGGCGTTTCCGGTATGGTCCCACACGACGGGTTATGCAACGAACTCTAGAACGCGGCCTTCTGGGAAGACCCAATTGAGGATCAGGCTCGACTACGGCGATCACGGCATGCCCGTTGATCTGCCGGACGATGCAACTACGGTGATCCAGCCGCAGCCCCGGCCGGCTTTACCCGACCCGCACGCGGCCCTGTTGCACGCGCTGAGGAATCCCGTCGGAGTACGCCCCTTGCGGGACGCGGTGCCAAAAGGCGCGATGGTGGGCATTTCGGTGTGCGACATCACTCGCGCCCAGCCGCGGCCGCAGATGCTCCGCGCCATCCTGGAGGAGATACCGCGTGTAAGGACCGAGGACATCACCGTCTTCATCGCCACCGGCACGCACCGCGGTAACACCGCCGAGGAGGTCGAGGCGATGCTCGGCGCCGAACTCGCCGGCGAGTTGCGCGTCGTGATGCACGATGCCCGCGATTTCGGGTCCCTGGTCCACCTGGGCGAGACTTCGAAGGGCGTGCCCGTGTTGCTCAATCGTGAGTGGGTCGAGTCGGACTTCAAGATCACCACCGGGTTCGTGGAGCCCCATTTCTTCGCCGGCTTCAGCGGTGGCCCCAAGATGGTGGCGCCAGGACTTGCGGGGCTCGACACGGTCATGGTGCTCCACGACGCAAAGCGCATCGGCCACCCGCGCGCCGTGTGGGGCGTTACGCAGGGCAACCCGGTGCACGATGACGTGCGGGAGATCTCGCGCCTCACCGGCGTCGATTTTGCCGTCGACGTGACTCTGAACAGGGACCAGCAGATAACCGCCGTATTCGCCGGGGATCTGCCGACGGAGCACGCCGCGGCATGTGAGGCGGCGAGGCGAGACGCCATGCAGCCTGTTGCGGCCCCGTTCGACGTCGTGCTCACGACCAATTCCGGCTACCCGCTCGACCAGAACCTCTACCAGGCGGTGAAGGGGATGTCCGCGGCGGCTGAGGTCGTCAAGCCCGGCGGCCAAATCATCTGCGTCGCCGAGTGCCGTGACGGCCTGCCCGACCACGGGGCGTACGCCGCCATCCTCGCCGAGAAGGACTCACCCGCCGAACTGCTCGAGATGATCAACTCCCCCGGCTACTCGACCCCCGACCAGTGGCAAGTCCAGATCCAGGCGCAAATCCAGATGAAGGCCAGCGTCTCCGTAGTCGCCGGCTGCCTTGACCCGGAGCAAATAAGAGCCGCCCACTTCGTGCCCGCTGAAGACCCCGGAGAGGCCGTCTTGCAGGTGCTGGCCTCCTCCGGCCCCGGCTCGACGCTATGCGTGTTGCCGCAAGGGCCGCAGACGATTCCGTACGTTGGCCGGGGTGTTTGATGTGCGATCGAGGGTAAGTAGAGTACTGACTCAGCGTAAACGTACTACGTTGCTGGTGATGAGGCGGGCATGATCCGAGGCCAGGTATGCGATGACTTGGGCGACCTCGTCAGGTTCGACAACGCGGACGTGTCCAGAACTCTCTGTTACACCGCGCCTTACTTCTTCGGTTACCCAGCCCGTGTCCGTAATTGGTGGGTAGACCACGTTAGCAGTGATTCCAAGGTGAGCTAGCTCGGATGCCGCTGCCATGGTGTAGTTCTCTAGAGCGGCCTTAGCGGCCCCATAGGAGACCTCTCCCGGGAATCCGCCTGGACCGCCCGACGTCAGGCCGATGATGCGGCCCCATGTGGCGCCCCGGTCTGAATGGCGCTTGGTGAACTCGGCGATCAGCATGGCCGCACCGCGGGAGTCCACCGAAAATTGCCGGTCGATAGTTTCGGCGGAAACTCTACGAAGCCGTCGGCCGAGCCTGTCCTTGCTCTCGGCCGTAAACGTGTCCGCTAACCAACCGGACGCGTTATTGATCAGTATGTCCACCGGCCCGAGTTCGCCCTCCGCGATATCGAAAAGGCGTCGCGGAGTCTGGGGATCACCCAGATCGGCTTCGACGGCCACCGCCGTCCCACCTCGCTCGCGTATAACTGCAACAACGTGCGAGGCATCCATCGCGCGACCCCGGCGATATGCCCCAGGCAAACCGGGATCGTCATCTACCTCGAGTTTCAGGTACGTGACGAGCACGCGAGCGCCGCATTCGGCGAGGACGCGGGCGGTTGCGGCGCCGATGCCATGATTACCACCAGTCACAAGCGCAACGCGGTTTTCCAAATTGAAGGGTGACATTGGTGAGGTCTTTGGCTGAGTCTGGGAGAGAGTCGATGTATTCTCAAATCTGTTGGTCGCCCAAAGGGAGGATGCTCTCTTAATAGCCGATGCTTCTAGGCTACTTTACCCAGTCGGTCCTTTCTCATCAGTGCTTCGGCTGGCCAGGGCCTGGTGTCAGCCCAGGTAGTTGCCCGGTACTATTCGCGCGAGAAATGACCACCACCAACCCCAAGCAACTCGTAGAACAAGGCTACGACCGCATCGGTCAGCGCTACGCCGATGACCTGGGCGCGTCGCGGCAGGATCTACGCTGCCGCTACGTCTCGTACCTTGCGAATGCGCTGCCCGGCGGTTCGGACCTCCTCGATCTAGGCTGCGGGGCGGGGACTCCCACTACGAAACTACTGGCGAAACACTTCACTGTTACCGGTGTCGATATCTCGCAACGCCAGGTCGAACGCGCGCGGTTTGCCGTACCCGGTGCAACTTTCATTCGGGCCGACATCGCGTCGCTGCGGCTGCCGCGATGCTCGTTCGATGCCGTGACGGCATTCTTTTCCATCATTCACGTCCCGAGGGACGAACAGCCCGATTTACTTCGATCGATTGCTGCCTGGCTCCGGCCCAACGGTATGTTCGTTGCGACCATGACCGCCAGGGGCAAGGAGACCGACTACGACAAGTCCTGGTTGGGCGCCCCGATGTTCTGGAGCGGTTACGACAGCGATACGAACAAGAGGATGGTCCGGGAGGCTGGCCTGGACATCGTCAGCGCAGATGAGACACAAGACCGGGACGGGCACTTCCTTTGGCTCGTGGCACGGAAGCCCGGTGACCAATCCACCCTGGAGGACACATGAACCGCTGTGACTGGGCGGGAACCGACGAGTTGATGGTGCGCTACCACGACACCGAGTGGGGAGTGCCGAAACACGACGACACGAGACTATTCGAGTCCCTCGTGCTCGACGGCGCACAGGCTGGACTGAGTTGGTCGACCATCCTGAACAAGCGGGAGAACTACCGTCGCGCGTTCGACGGGTTCGATCCGGACATCGTCGCCGCATACGACGAATCAAAGGTCGCCGAGCTACTCGCCGACCCGGGTATCGTCCGCAACCGGCAGAAGATCGCCGCCGCCAGCGCCAACGCGAAGGCCCTTGCGCCGATTCGGGCGGAGTTCGGCAGCTTCGCGGCCTACATCTGGGGCTTCGTGGACGGCAAGACCGTCAGGAACTCGTGGATCAGCATGGACGAGGTGCCGGCGAAGACTGCTGAGTCGGAGGCGATGAGCAAGGACCTACGCCGCCGGGGCTTCAAGTTCGTCGGGCCGACGATCTGCTACGCCTTCATGCAGGCGGAGGGCTTGGTGAACGATCACCTGGTCGACTGTTTCCGCTACGACGAGGTGTAGTGGTTATTCGACTCTAGGCCCGCACGCGGACATCGGCGATCAGATGTCAAGATTGAGCCTTCGCGTCCCAAATCAGGCCGGTCGAGAACACGTCGCCATTGACCTTTATCTTGTGGTGCAGGCTTCCGATGAGGTCGGCTTCCTGGGTCCTGTATGGCATGACGCGGGCGACAGGCTTGCCCTCCTTGGTCACGATCAGTCCATCGGCTCCTAGCTCGTCCAACAAGGCCAGGCACTGTTCCTTGAACTCTGCGGCTTCGATCTCATTCATCGTCCCATCCCTCACATTGGACTTGGTGTTCGGCTAGTCACAGGGTATTTGCGTCTATATTGCCGTGATTCGATCGCCGCGGCGCGCGGGGTAAAGTGCGATTGTCCTGCGAACGCAGCCGGGATCCAGGCAATAGAGCCATGGGCTTGAGACCACAGCATGAAGCGAGCCGTTGTATCTCCAGTATAAGCACCCCGCCTTTGGCGGGTTCGGTGTCAGGTAACCTCTTCAGCTAGCCGTGATCCCTTCCGCCACACTCCCTTTCCGCGGATTCCTCATCACCGCGGTCCTGGCGCTAACTGCCGCCACCGGCATCGCGTGCGAGGAGCGTGAACCCAGAGCCACGATGACGCCGTCCCCTTTCGCCACTCCGGCCTCGTCTCCTACGCCCACCGTCGCCCCTGCACCGACACCCGTCCTCCCGGCAACCCCAACACCAATGCCCGTACCAACGGTCACCCCCACGCAAGTAGCCGCCGACACCCCTGCTCCATCGCCTTCTCCAGCGCCCAGCCCAAGATCGACCGACATCTCTGGGACAGACCGATCACGCGAGACTATCGACTGGCGTCCTTGCGGTCGGCTCGAATGCGGGTTCGTCGAGGTCCCGGCGGACTACCGGGACCCCGACGCGGGCAGCATCAAAATCGCAGTCAATGTCCATCGAGCTACGTCTCCTGACAGACGGATTGGGTACCTGTTCGTCAACCCCGGCGGTCCGGGTGGCAGCGGCGTGGAATTAGTCCGATACATTCCACACGGGGCGATCGAGGGAGACCTGGTCACACACTTCGACATCGTCGGATTCGACCCCCGCGGTGTAGGTGCGTCGGAACCTGAATTCGCCTGTGGCGGCCCCGGCGAGCAACTCGCTCTGCTCACCACGATCGACTTTCCCGTCGACACATCTGATGAGGTAAGCGCCGGCGAAGCCGCTGCCAACCTGTGCATCCAGTCGATGGGGCCGATAGGAGGCCTGCTGCACAGCCAGTACGTCGCCAACGACATGGACGAAATCCGCCGGGCCCTGGGCGCTGATCAGATCTCGTACCTGGGATTCTCCTACGGGTCCACCCTGGGAGTTTGGTACGCAACGCTCTTTCCTGAAACGGTCAGGGCAATGGTGCTCGACGGCGCCGACAATCCGGTCGATCAGGCCGCAACGCAGCAGGAACGTATCGATGAGGCGTTGGAAGAGACCGCCCCGATCGCCGACTTGCTCAAACAGGCCCTGATGGCATGCTCCGACCCGCAATGCCCGATCTACAACGACGGCGATCCGATTGGATACTTCAGGGAAGCCGTGAAGAAATTGGACCTCGTCAATTCCGCCGCGGACAATCATCCCCTGGCAGGCTACTTTGGGGTGGTCTCAACCCTGTATTCCGAAGATACCTGGCCGTCTCTGTGGTTTGGCCTGTTCGATCTGCATGAGAACAACAACCCGACGACGCTGCTTGAGCACTCCCTGAGGCAGTTCGGGCCGGAACCTGCCGGTGCGAGATTCGTCACTCACGTTAATTGCCTGGACGGTTGGGTCTTGTACCCGTCATTGGACCGAAAGACCAGGCTGGAAGACTCCGTGGTCTTCGAAGATGTCGCCGCCGACACCTTTCCTCTGTTGAAGTTGATGGACCCCTCGTTTGTCGGCCCCTGCCTGTTCTACGACCAGTTCGCACCCGAGCCGTTCGGGGGGCCGCTGGACGGCGGCGGCGTACCGATTCTCGTAGTGGGCAACCGCTCCGACCCGTTCACTTCGATCGGCGAATCCGAAGAACTCGTAGACGAGACCCTCAGCAACGGGTACCTGTTGGAGACCTCTCACCCTAATCACGTCGTCTACCCCGGCAACAGGTGCGTAAATGACCACATTCACAGTGTGCTAGTCGAGGGTGTCTACCCGGCAGAACGACGGATCTCCTGCGATCCGGAAACTAGTTGACAACTTTTCCTCGTCGTATTCGGTGGAGACCGGACGTACCCCGCGGCCCTTCTCGTAAGAGTACGATTATCCAGCGAACGCAGCCGGATTCGATCTAGCCGGGACGCAGGCACACAGCGACGTGTCGTGGTCCCTCCGGTTGCGGCGAGGTGAGCAAGATGGACCTTGGAGTTGCAGTACTTGGCACCGGGCGCCTGGGCGGCCGGTACATAGACATAGTCAAGGAGACGGACGGCACGGACATGAAGGCCGTCGCGGAGCCGCGCGAGGAGCAGGTCGCGCCGCTCAAGTTGGACCACCCCGACGTGGACTTCGTCGCCGACTACCGCGAGTTGCTCGAGCGAGACGACATTCACATCGTGATCGGCACGCTGCCACACTGGCTGCACAAGCAGGCGGCCGTAGACGCGGCGATGCATGGCAAGCACATCTACCTCGAGAAGCCTATGTCCGTGTTCCTGGACGAGTGCGATGAGATGCTGGACGCCGCCCGGCAGAACAACGTCAAGCTCATGACGGCCCACACGCAACGCTACTTTCCGACCGTCCGGAAGATGAAGGCGATAGCGGAGTCGAAGCGGTTGGGCGAGTTGATCATGGCGTACGAAATCTGGCACAAGCCGCTGAACCCCGGCGCCCGGCCGCCGTGGATGCTGGACCGCAAGCTGGGCGGCGGCATGGGCCAGATGGACGGGACCCACCTGATCGACCGGTTGCTGTGGATATTCGGCAATGACGTCGCCAACGTGAGCGGGATCACCTCCAACTTCTGTTTTCCGGACGTGGACGCCGATGACACCGGCATGTGCCTCATCCGCTGGAAGAGCGGCAAGGCGGCCACGATAAGCCGGATCGGCTGGGAGACCGGCGTGACGGAGTACGGTGGCGACTACTTCTTCACCAAGGGGCAGGCCAGGTACCGCAACGGGTACGGCGCGACTGACGCCCACGGGACCGGGGTGTGGACCGGCTCAGGCGAGGAGTGGAATAGCGAGCCCATCGAGGACCACGATCCCATGACCCTGGAATTCCGGGAGTTCATCGATTCGCTCAACCGGGGCGACGCCGACACTCCGGTCCCGCAAATCCACGGCCGGAACGTGATGGCCATTCTCGACGCCTGGGAAGAGTCCCACGAGACCGGCAGGGAAGTGGAGCCGGATATCCGGTGATAATTTGGCGCGACCACGTGCTGAACGGGGGTCCGGGTTCAGCACGTGGTAATGGCGGGGTCCGAATCTCGGACGTCTGAATGCCCGCGTCGCCCCCTTACCCTCAACCAACAATCGCCTTGTCGACGCCCTTCTCATTTAACGTCAGGCCGAAGCCCGGGGCGTTGGTGAGGTGCATTACCCCGTCTACCGGCAGGACTGGCTCGTTGAATAGGTCCTGCACCTGTTGCGGGTCGCCGGTGAACTCGTTCGAGTATTCGTGCGGCTGGATGCCGTTCGTCACCGTCGAGTAGGCGTGCAGGCTGGCCATGCTGTTGACGCCAGCCGTCGGACTGTGGGGCATTACGGGCTTGTTGTGGACCACCGCCAGGTCGAAGATCCTCTTCACTTCGGACAACCCCCCGGCGATGATGATGTCCGGCTGCAGGATGTCGGGGTCCGCCAGGTCTATGAGGTCGCGAAAGCGCCAGCGGGTCTGCTCCTGTTCGCCGGTCGAAACCGCCACGTCGAGGGCGTCGACCACCTGTTTCAGGCCCGGCAGGTCATACTGCGGCAGCGGCTCTTCGAAATGGGCGATACCCAATTCCTCGAACCTGCGTCCCTGCGTTATCGCCGTGCTGACCGAATAGCCGTTGTTGGCGTCGAACCCGAGCCATATTTCGGGCGGCAGGAACTCCCGGCAAAGCTCGAACATCCGGAAGTCTTTTTCGGGGTCGGCGTCCTGCCGGTATGACTTCCAGTCCATTCGTATCTTGAAGGCGCGGAATCCCTGTTCCCAGCCCTCCTTCACCCGGGCCAACATCTCCTCCGGCGTCTTTGACCAGCCGTTGCCGCTGCTCCAGTACATCGGTAGGGACTTGCGCGCCGCGCCGCCCATCAGTTCGTGGACAGGCCTCCCCGCCGCCTTGCCGACAATGTCCCATAGGGCTATGTCGATGGGCCCTGCAATGATGGGCGGCACACGCGTCCCTGGATCCCCGGCGCCAAGCACCAGGGCTTCCCAATGGCGTTCCACGTGCCGGGGGTCCTTGCCTTTCAGGGCCGGCCTGATGGCATCGTCTATGTACCCCTGCATGACTCGGGTATTCCCGCCGCCCGCTTCGGCGAGCCCCACGATCCCTTCGTCCGTATAGACGCGTATGAGCAGCCGGCCCGTCTTGAGCAGGTGGCAGGTGATGTCGGTGATCTTCACTTTCTCGTCCTCGATTTCCTGGGGTATGTTGCGATGACTGGAGCCAGGCAGCGACTTCTGGCGCATCGCCATACCGCCACCGACCGCGGTCGTTTTTGCTGCGCAAAGGATACCTTTTCGCGTACGCCTTCATATCCTCATCCTCCGTTCATCAGAAATTAGCCTGGCCAGCCCCCACCGACTTGCCGGCGAAAGAACGTCTCCCTGCACCCCTTACTTCGTCTCCCCGCACCCCGATGCGGGGCCGGTATCCATGGTGGGGAGCAGAGGTGGGTACGCCCGGCAAGTACAACACCCAATTGCCACGCCTCATTTTTCATACCATGGGGCGCCGGCCGCGGCCGGCAAGGGTGATTCGTCTGCCTCCCTGCCTCACGCGGGCGAGCGACGCGCGCGCTCTCCTTGAACCGCGGGCTTACAAGTGCTAGGTTGTCGCATATGGGTCGGAAGTATCTTTCGTTTCAGACTAAGTACTGGCGCAAAGAGCAACGAAAAACGCAAGGGAGCAGCAAAACATGACAGATGATGTTGCCCTGATGGGCCACCTGATGCGACGGGCGGCCTTCGGCGCGCCGGCAGCCGAACTCGAAGCGCTGGCGGAACGCGGCTACGACGCCGTCGTCGATGACCTCCTGCACCCCGAAAGGTTCGAACGCCTGGAAGAGGACCTGTTCGACCGCTACCACTGGGACATGGTGCACTACCGTTCCGGCGAGATGACGTCGGCCCGTTGGTTCTACCGGATGGTCAACAGCCAGCGGCCGCTCGAGGAGAAGACCGCGCTGCTCTGGCACGGAATCTTCGCCACCGGCGGCGCGAAGGTCACCATCAACACCTGGATGTCGGCCCAGATCGACATGTTCCGCGACTACGGCCTCGGTAACTTCAGGGAGTTGCTGGTCCAGTTGTCCCGCGATCCGGCGATGATCTACTGGCTCGACAACCAGACCAACCACTCCGACGCGCCCAACGAAAACTACGGTCGCGAGTTGCTGGAACTCTTCAGCATGGGGGTCGGCAACTACACCGAGGACGACGTCAAGCAGTGCGCGAGGGCATTCACCGGCTGGACCATCAACCAGATGCTGCCGAGGTATCCGTACGGCTTCTACGAGACCAAGTTCGTGTACCGGCCCGATGACCACGACGCCTCGGTCAAGGAATTCCTCGGCGAAAACGGCGCGTTCGACGGCGAAGACGTGATCGACGTGATCGTCCGTAACCCGGCCACGGCCAATTTCATCGCACGCAAGCTCTACAACTTCTTCGTGTCCGACACGCCGGACGAAGAGGCGCAGGCGGAATTGGCGCAGGCGTATTTCGATTGCGACTACGAGATCCGGGGCGTCCTGCGCCACCTGTTCCACGCCGACTGGTTCAAGGAGGCGCGCTTCAAGAAGGTGCGGAGCCCGTCGGAGACGGTGGCGACCACCGTCAGGCTGGCCGGCATGTTCCGTACGCCGCGAGAGTACGGCCTGATGAAACTGCCCGGCGCTTCCGAGGCGATGGGCCAGACGCTGCTCAACCCGCCCACAGTGGAGGGTTGGCACACCGGCAAGGAGTGGATCGACACCGCCGGCCTGGTCGAAAGGGTCAACTTCATCGCCGAAAAGCTCAGCGATCAATCCAACCCGGGCATCAACCAGATGGTCAACCGCATAGCCGACGGCAAGTCCCGGATCACAACTGCCGAGTTGCTCGAATCATGCGCCTACGAGGTGGGCGGAGTCGAACTCGAAGACCGGACGCTTGGCGCCCTGCGCGATCACGTCGGAGGCGACGTCACGTTCCGCCTGGACGACGATTCATCGAGGGCCGAATTCGGCGAGGCGGCATCGGACCTCATCGGCCTGATCGGCGCGTCTAGGGAATTCCAGCTTCAGTAGGACGTGCCGGCATCAGCGGCGCACAGTCATAGGGAACAACCAGGGGAGCCAGGAAGTTGAGTATGAAATCAAACGGCACAAACGGGCACAGCAACGGCGCAGCAGCCGATCCGGTCCTCGTGGTGCTCCAGTTGTCCGGCGGGAACGACTTCATGAACACGGTCATCCCGTATGGAGACGGCCTTTACTACGACTACCGTCCAAACACCGGCATCGCCGAAGACCAGGTGCTGAGCATCGACGGCTCGTTCGGTTTTCACCCGGCCATGGGGCCCGTAAGGGACCTCTACGACAGCGGAAACGTCGCCATCATCCAGGGCGTCGGCTATCCGGAGCCGGACCGGTCGCACTTCCGCTCGATGGACATTTGGCACACGGCGGAACCGACGAAATTCTCCAGCGAAGGCTGGCTCGGACGAGCCATTCGAGAGCTTGACCCGGCCAGCAAGAACGTCGTGACTGGCGTGTCCTTCGGACAGGGCCTGCCGCGTGCGATGGTGGCGCCGGGCACGCCGGTTATAGCGGTCGCCCAGCTTGAAAACTACGGCCTCCTGACCACGCTGCCCGGCGATCGGCAGCGCAAGGCCGTCGCCACCTTCGAGCGGATGTACGCGCCCGAGGAGACGGCCGAGGCGAACATGATCCTCAACCACCTGGGTGAGACCGGCCAGTACGCACTGGAGGGAGCCTCGTTGCTCCGGGCGGCGCCGAAAAGCTACACCTCGAACGTCGAGTACGCTGGCGACCAGCTTTCGCAGAGCCTGCGGGGGATTGCGCAGGTGCACCTTGCCGGCCTGGGGACCCGCATCTTCTACGCAAATATCGGCGGCTTCGACGTCCACGCGCTCGAGAACAAGGTCCAGCCCACGCTGTGGGAGAACGTCTCGCGCTCGGTGACCGACTTCTTCGCTGACCTTCGCGACCACGGCGCGGCAGACAACGTCACGATGATGATCTTCTCGGAGTTCGGGCGGCGCATCAAGGACAACGGCGGCGGCACCGACCACGGCTCCGGCGGCGGCGCATTCCTCGTAGGGGACCACGTCCGCGGCGGCCTCTACGGCCAGTACCCGTCACTTGACCCCGACAAGCAGCTAGACGGCGACCTGCACTTCAACAACGACTTCCGGTCGCTCTACTCCTCCGTCCTCGACCAGTGGATGGACATGAGCCCGGCGCCGATCGTGAACGGCACGTTCGACCAGTTCGAGGGGATCATCAAGAAGCCGGTCGCCGCGTAGTCGCAAAGCGCCGGAGCCCATAAGCGTGGAGGTCTAACGTATGACGATCCAGGAAAGAGCCGCCCAACACGACGAATTGACAGAACCGCCGGTGCTGTTACGCGTCGGCCACATATACGAGCGGACGCTCGGGGCCATCATGTCGCCGACCGGCTTCTACGGGCCGCTGGACATGGCGGTTGGACCCGACGGCATACTCTACGTGCTCAACCGCGCCACGACGCCGTACGACTTCTGGCGCGTGACCAAGTGCCTGCCACAGGACGACGAGTACCAGGGAGAGTTCAACTACCGCGAGGACGAGCAGCCGTGGGCCGTCGGAATCGCGCTCGACAGCCAGGGCCACTTCTACATAACCGACGATTGGGCAGACAACGTCTGCGTCTACGACATGGACGGCAAGCGAGTCGGCCGGTGGGGCGAGAAGGGCAGCGGGCCCGGACAGTTCGCCGGCCCGGCCGGGATAAGGCTCGACAAAGACGAGAACCTGTGGGTCGTCGATTCGGCGAACCACCGCGTCCAGCAATTCACCCGGGATGGCGAGTACCTGGGCGGCTGGGGCGAGTTCGGAAGCGAGCCGGGCCAGCTCAACTACCCGTGGGGCATCAGCCTGGACCCGTTCACCGGCGACGTACTGATCGCAGACTGGCGAAACCACCGCGTCCAGCGGTTCACCAATGACGGAGAAATTGTGCAGGTCATCGGAGGCGAGGGGACCGGTGACGGCGAGTTCCAGAAACCCAGCGGGGTGACCGTCGACCACTATGGGGACATCTACGTAGCCGACCAGGGCAACAACCGAGTGCAGTTGTTCAACAACCGCGGCAGGTTCGTCGAGTCGTTCCGCGGCGACGCCACGATAAACAAGCGGGGAGTGGACCGCCTGATGGCCAACCCCGACATGCTGCGCATGAGGGATGAAGTGCCGAGCATCGAGCCGGAGAAGAGGCTCAAGCGGCCCACTTCGGTAGCGGTCGGCGCCGACGACAGGGTCTACATGGTCGATTCCGGCCGGTTCCGCGTGCAGGTGTACCAGAAACACGTACTGCCGCTGAGTCCGGACCAGGTGGATGCCCCGCGCCGCGACCCGGTGATCGACTGACCGCTTCGACCTGGGCTGACTGACGGGCGACCAGGCGGGTGTTAAACACCCCGCGGCTTGGCGTTTCCCGGTTACAATGTGTGCGAGCGGGCGGGAGTAACTCAGTGGCAGAGTGTCTGCTTCCCAAGCAGAAAGTCGGGGGTTCGAATCCCCTCTCCCGCTCCAGCCTCCTCCGCGCTACCATCCCATCCCGGCAACACCGGGTCTTTCCTCAGAAAATTGCCCGTCCAACTCCCACGTCGCTCCGGCCGCCAACCCTGATCAAAGTAACTGTTTTTCCGAGCGTAGCCGAGGAATCTGAGGCGCTCATCCCCCAACCACTCCCTTCCCCGGCAATCTAACGTGCATACAAGGGGGTGCCGGGCGCCGGAATGCCAAAGCCGCGTTCGTTCCGGCGAAGCCCCGGGTTCGCCACATTTTCATGAGCGGTGGTGGCGGTGGCGACCGGCGTGGATGATTGGTACGAAAATATCCTCCGACCACGTGCCCACCTCCGCCCTCGCCTACCCTCGTAGGGGCGGGTTTCAAACCCATCCGTTCCAACTAATTGATATCAGAAGCGTTCTTCCCTTTGGGCATGACTCCTCCCGGTAGTAGAAGGAGATGACTACCGACAGGAGGGGCTTGAGATGTCGATTACAACCATTGACGGTGCAGACACCGTAGGGAACATTGAGAAGTTTCTTCAGCAGTGCCTGGAGGACATGGAACCTGATCCCACAGTCAAGGGCGTCGGCAGGCCACGCATTCTGCCCGCAATGGCTCTGTGGGCGGGTCTGCTGGTCTGCGTGCTGAGAGGCTTTGGCAGCCAACTGTCGGTGTGGCGTCTTATCTCGGAACACCAGTTGTGGTTCTTCCCCCGTTTTGAGGTTACGGATCAGGCGGTCTACAAGCGGCTCCATAGCGCGGGAACCAAACCCCTGGAGAGGCTCTTCGAGCAGATCAGCAGTGTGTTGGCGCAGCGATTGCAGGGCGTGGTGTCAGAGAAGCTGGCGCCGTTCGCCGGGGACGTTGTGTGCATAGACGAGAGCACATTGGACTCCGTGTCGCGGACCCTGCCCACTCTGAGAAAGGTCCCTGAAGGCGACAGCCGTCTGCTCCCCGGCAAACTGGCCGGCGTGTTTGATGTAAGGCGCCAGCAGTGGCGGACCGTCAGGGTTCAGCCGAACCCGCGTCAGAACGAGAAAGTGTTAGCGCGCGAAATGGCGGCAGAGTTGCCGGCCGGAACCCTGGTGCTGACAGACCTGGGATACTTCGGCTTCGCCTGGTTTGACTGGCTCACGGACCGGGGTTGTCACTGGCTAAGCAGGTTGAGAGCAAAGACCAGCTACGAGGTCATACATGTCCTCTATAAGCGGGGCGATGTCTTCGATGGCATCGTGTGGCTGGGAGCGCACCGTGCCGATCGGGCCAAACACGCCGTCCGGCTGGTGACCTTCAAAGAGGGCAAAACCCTGCGGCGTTACATCACCAATGTTCGGGACCCCCATACATTCCCGATGGCATCCATGGCCGAAGTCTACGCCCGCAGGTGGGACATCGAGATGGCCTTGGCGCTGATCAAGGAGCACCTCAAGCTGCGTCTTCTGTGGTCTGCCAAGAGGGTCGTGATCCTGCAACAGATATGGGCTACGTTGATCATCTCGCAGGTCCTGCAGTCGATGAGGCTTGAGATAGCCCACAAGGCCGGGGTTGACCCGTTTGAGGTGTCAATCAGTCTGCTGGTGCAATATGCGCCACAGTATGCCTATGAAGGCAGGGATCCGGTGAAGATCTTCGTGGAGCAAGGGCGTCGGCTAGGCTTCATCCGGCCCTCCCGAAGAACCCTCATCCTCGCTCCACGCATACCTGCCGAGGCTATATTGCCCGCGCCATCAGAACTGGAGCTCATTCGCACACCGCGATACGCCAATCGAAAATGTTCCACACCTAGCGCGGAGTCCTCAAAAGTGAATTAGTTGGAACGGATGGTTTCAAACCCGCCCGCGGCCTAACATCACCAACGCCCGCAACACACTGTAAAGCGATGTTCTTTCGCCGGTACGACGTTGGGGGCTGCCAGGACGATGGAGACCGGTAACCGGGTAGACGAGTGGGGATTGGCTGGGTTGTTTTCGTACAGATTGGGAACGGGATAGGAGACGTTAGTCATGCCGCTGCAACTTGATCACACAATCGTTCCGGCGTACGACAAGGTCAGGTCCGCCGAGTTCATTGCGCGTATCTTTGGTCTCAAGTACGAAGGGCCGTGGGGGCACTTCGCGCCCGTAAAGGTGAACGATACGCTCACGCTCGACTTCGACAACGCGGCGGACCCTCAGTCCAACCACTACGCCTTTCTTGCTTCCGACGAGGAATTCGACTCGATTCTGCAACGCGTGAAGGACGAGGGAGTAGCGTTCGGCAGCGGCCCCGGGTCTCGGGCGGACGGCAGGATCAACCACAAGCACCGGGGTCGCGGATTCTACTTCGAGTGCGAGAACGGCCACGTGTGGGAAGTGATCACGCACACGTATGTGACGGACTGACGAGCGGCTGGCACTGCGGCCGGCTACGGTGGGTGAGGGAATGCCGCGCTGAGGGCTGGAGGGGATAAAAAGTAAGAGGGGCGTCGCGAACTTCGCGACGCCCCTCCCGATTACTCGGCGGTAAGAGGACCTACTCGGCGCCTGTAGCGGTGAGGTTGACCATCACCTTCAGGAACTCCATCTGTACCGGCAGGTCGACCCCGTACGGGTTCTCGATGGTCGGCCAGTTTGTCCAGTACTTGTGGCTCTTCGGGTTCCGGACGTGAAGCTGCGCAATGTAGACCTGCGGCAACTCTTCCATCCAGATAGTCATGCCCTCTTCGAACAGCTCGAATGTCCTCGGGCTGTCGACTTCGAGCGTCTTGATCTCGTCTACGATCTCGTCGAACCGGTCGTTGGCCCAGCGGTCAGGCATCCACCCTGCGCCCGGGTCACCGGTCGGCACGTTGTGGCGCGAATGGTAGATGTCCATCATGAACCACGGGTCCATTCCCTGGACACCACTCGGGCCCCGGCAGCCGAAGTACGGGATCTCACCCGCGCTGTGCTGCTCGGTCTTGCCAGGCGAGGTGTCAAACGTGGCGTCGTATCCACCTTCACGCAGCATCTCTGCCAGCGGCGGGCCGTAGTGCTTCCAGAATTCCGGCAGGTAGAAGTTGAACGGGATGGTCTCTCCATCCTTCTCCCACAGGTCGTCGGAGTTCTTCTCGTAACCCTTGCGGGTCATGATCTCTTCTTGCCTGTCAAGGTGAGCAACGGCGTCAATGCCCAGGCCCTCGACGATCGGGTCCATGATGTCGAGGAAGGGCTTGGACCAACCGGTCTCGGAGTAACCGCCACGACCGACGCCCTTCGGGACGAACGGGTGGAGCGCAGGCAGACCTGCGCCGGACTCGGCGACGTTGATCAGCCTGTTGCGGTCGATGGCCCAGTTGACTGCGAAGCGCATCTCTTTGTCATCGAACGGCGGCTCGCTGGCGTTGAAGCCGAGCACGTGCGGGCACCAGTCGATGTAGCCGTATGCGCCGTCACGACCGGTGAACGTGGAGACGTCCGGGTTTTGATCGATCGCGCTCTTCACTGATGCGACCGAGATCTGACCGGATGCGTCGATTTCGTTGCGGACCAGCATGAGGAGCTGTTCGCTCTCTTCACGGCCCGGCAGCATCACGACCCGCTCAACCTCGGGCATGCGCTTGAACCCGGCCGTCGCCGCCCACCATTCGTCCCTGAGGTCCCAGATGGTCTGCTCAGCGGTGGTGGAGGTCAGCGAGTACGGGCCCGTGCCCAGCGGCCAACCCTGGTCAGGGTCGTAGTTGCTGAACTCGGTGATGTCCTTGCCGCCCCATATGTCCTCACGCAGCATCTGCTCGGTCACGCCGTGGTTACTGCTGATGGTGGTGTTCCACCAGATGGGGTTGGGCTCTGAGAGCTTGAACGTGACGGTGAAGTCGTCGACTTTTGATGCGCCACCCGGCTCCATCGCGTCTATGGCTGCCAGTTCGCCCACCTTGCCGGCTGCTTCCCGCAGGTAGTTGAACATGAACACCCAGTCATCGGCGTTGAGCTGTTTGCCGTCACTCCAGTAGACGTCGTCCCTTAAGTCGACCGTCAGTTCGTCGAACGTGGAGTTGTACTCCCAGCCATTGATGGTCCAGTTCTCCCACTCACCGGTGAGAACGTTGAACATGATGGCCGGGTCGTTCATAAGGACGTGAGCGCCCGTGTGCCAGGTGGGCCAGCCAAGGAACATGCTGAAGTTCTCGAAGCCGGGGTTCCTGCCTCCGGAACCTGCCTCACCGATGACCATGATCATGGTCTTGTTGCGGGGCACGTCCTTGTCCGCCATGGCTTCTTCTTTGTCAGGCATAGCGGTGGCGGGTACCGCGGTCGCTTCAGGGGCCGTCGTCGCCGTTGCCGCGGGCTTGGCAGTGGGATCTGGATCATCACCGGTACAAGCCGCCAAAACCAATAGCAAGGCGCTGGCCATCAGCAGGACCAGACCTGCCAGACGTTGTTTGGATGTCACCGTATTACCCCCTTAGGGATTGTCACGCCCCACGACTCCAGGGGCTAGATAATAATGAATAACGCGCACGCGTGTTCCGGCGTCGACTCACCGCCATGCGTGTTCGCGTGCGCAGTCTATTAACGGCCACTTGACCTGTCAACCAATTGCAGTATCCCCCGTCATTTGCGCGCGAAGCGACGGATTCGGGCGGGAAACAAGGTCTCACCCTTAAAGAATTCGCCGGACAAGTCGGGAGCGGTCGGCTGGGAGAAATGTCGTTGCCGGTGTGCATTTTCGCTGTGGGCGGCATGCCATCCCGGGGCTGGTAGTCCGCCTGCCCAGGGGTTGGGAGCCGGATCGTTCGACGGTGGAGGCCGATGAGCTTCGGCCCTTTGACCGAATGTGCTGCCGAAAGTAAACTGGCGAACCTGCGGGCGCAGGCAGGTTAAAAGCCAGCGCACTCCCCCAAAAGAACCGTACTTACATGTCATCAGGCTACGTCTTACGACGAATCGGCATATTTTTCGTGGTGGTTTGGCTTGCAGCCAGCCTTAATTTCTTTTTGCCGCACCTGGCGGAGGTCAACCCGATCCGCCAAAGGTTGACCAGGATCCAGGCGTTTGGCGTGGCTTCGGGCGTTACCGCCACGCGGGCCAGCGGCGAAGAACAGAGCATCTTCGAGCAGACGGTCAAGACCTGGGAGAAGAAATTCGGCCTCGACCAGCCCTTGTGGAAGCAGTACCTGCGCTACCTGGGGGATGTGTCGCGATTTGACCTGGGATTCTCGATCGTGAACTTCCCGGCCAGCGTCCTGAAGATAGTCTTGCAGGCGCTTCCCTGGACCATCATGGTCATTGGCCTCGCGACGATCATGTCGTTCATGCTGGGCACGGCGCTCGGCGCACTGATGGTCTGGCGAAGCGACTCGATCTTCCTCTCCGTTCTCGGGCCGCCGATCCTGGCCCTGTCGGCCATACCCTACTACCTGCTGGGAATAGGTCTGGTATATGTGCTCGCCTTCACCTGGGCCTTTTTCCCCATTAGTGGGGGCTATGCCCCCGGGACGATTCCTGACATTAGCTGGGGATTCATCAGGGAGGCGGCGCACCACGCGATCCTGCCGGCATTGTCCATCGTAATTGCCCAGATCGGACTCTGGGGTCTGTACATGCGCGGCATGATGGTCACCGGGCAGGAAGAGGACTTCATGCATTTGGCCGAGGCGAAGGGGCTGAAGGGCAGACGTCTTTTCCTCAAGTACGCAGTGCGAAACGCAATACTGCCCCAGGCTACTAACCTGGCGCTCACATTGGGGCTGATCATCACGCAGGGCGTGCTCGTGGAGGTGGTCTTCAGCTATCCGGGCATTGGGTCCCTGCTCTTCAACGCGATCCGCACGCTGGACTTCTTCGTCATCAACGGCATCGTATTCATGGTGGTCTTGTCCGTGGCCCTGTCGACCCTCATCATCGACCTTGTCAATCCGATACTCGACCCGCGCATCAGGTACCAACAGGCATGAACGCGACAGTCAGATGGATTGGCCAGAACAGGCTGCTGACAGCCGGCGGCTTCATCATTGGCGTCCTGTTGTTGATCAGCCTGATCGGGCCCCACATCATCGATGAGCAGGACATCAAGATCGGTTATGCCCCGCCCGATCAGCCGCCAAGTTGGGAATACCCGCTGGGGACAGACACGTCGGGCCGGCAGATGCTCCCGACGATTCTCTACGGAACGCCTCTGACGCTGAGGGTGGGGATAATCGCGGGGGCGCTGGGTACGGCGATCGGCGTGATTCTCGCTTTCGTAAGCGGCTTCTACCGCGGTTTGCCGGACGCAATAATCCGTAGTACGTCAGACACGCTGCTCACCGTTCCGGTCCTGCTATTGCTGGTTGTCGTGGCGTCGACTCTGTCAGGCGCTTTGACGGTGAACCAGGAGGCCCTGCTGCTGGCGGCGCTGACCTGGATGGGGCCGACGCGGATCATAAGGTCGCAGGTGTTGTCTATGCGAGAACGGGCGTACGTAGACGTGGCGCGTGCCTCCGGCGCAAACGGATTTCAGATCATATTCCTGGAACTCGTGCCGAACCTGCTTCCGTACATTGCGGTCTCGTTCGTGGGCGCGGTCGCGCAGGCCATCCTCGGTTCCATCGGCATCGAGGCTCTCGGTCTCGGGCCTCAGAATGAGAACACGCTGGGAATGACCATCTACTGGTCCCTCTTCAACAGTTCCTTCGTTAGGGGTCTGTGGTGGTGGTTTGCGCCCCCGATCGTCATCATCGTTCTCCTTTTTATCGGCCTGTTTCTCATGTCGGCCGGCCTCGACAGGATCGCCAACCCCAGGCTTCGGAGATCCGGGTAGGCAGGACGGCAACCGGTACCGGGCCGTCAGCCCGCAAGAACCGCCGCTACGGGGTTTACTGGACAAAGACCAACATTGACGAACGCAGCCACCATAGACTCGCAAACTGACGCCCGAGCGACGCGCGATGACGTAGTCCTGTCCGTAGAAGACCTGAGGGTCTATTACGACACTCCCAGGGGTGATCTAAAGGCCGTCGACGGAGTGAGTTTTGCTCTCAGGCAAGGAGAGCGGCTCGCCATCGTAGGCGAGTCCGGCAGCGGCAAGAGTACGCTGGCGATGGCGTTGATGCGGCTCACGCGTGAACCCGGCCGCGTGGTGGGTGGCCGCGTCATCCTGGAAGACCAGGACCTGCTCGAACTTGCCCCTGAAGAGGTCCGTCGTGTCCGTCTTTCCAAAATCGCGTTGGTGCCTCAAGGCGCCATGAACTCTTTGAACCCGGTGATGCGCATAGAGGAGCAGATCGCAGACGGGATCATCGACCACGCGGATGACGGAAACCCCAGCGTCTCGGAACTGAGGCCGCGCGTACATGAGCTCCTGACCAACGTTGGGCTTTCGCCATCCGTGGGACGAATGTACCCGCACGAACTGAGCGGAGGCATGAAGCAGCGCGTGGCGATGGCGACCGCCACCTCCCTGGGACCGAGGGTCATCGTGGCCGACGAGCCCAGCAGCGCCCTGGACGTCGTCGTGCAGCGCCAGATCATGCAGACCCTCGGCAAACTCCAGCAGGGTCTCGACGCTTCGGCGATCCTCATCGGCCACGACATGGGCCTGGTGGCCCAGTTCGCGGACACGATCGGTGTAATGTATGCAGGCCGCCTGGTAGAACTCGCCCCCGTCCGACAGATTTTCCGGGACCCCCTGCACCCTTACACACAATTGCTGATCAAGAGCCTTCCTTCGCTTACCGTCAAGGGAGAGTTCATCGCCATCCCCGGGCTGCCCCCGACCCTCCTCGACCTCCCCACCGGCTGTTCGTTCAACCCCCGGTGCCCCGCCGTCTTCGACAGATGCCCGTCCGACGAGCCGGCTTTCCTCAAGGTCAGGGACGGCCGTTCCGTGTCCTGCCACCTGCATGAAGAAGGAGGCGGCGAGTGACACCGTTGCTCGAACTTCGGAACGTGACAAAGTCTTTCGGAGGCGGATTTCTCAAAAGAACCGTGCAAACGGTGGCGGTGGATGACATCTCATTCACCATCCAGTCCGAAAACCCGTCCATCACAGCGATAGCGGGTGAGAGTGGAAGCGGGAAGACCACAATGGCGCGGCTGCTGCTGGGCGTAGCGGAGCCGACGTCCGGCCAGGTGCTCTATAAAGGCAAGGATGTCGCTGACATGAGCCGCCTGGAACGCAGGACGTTCAGGCGGGAAGTGCAGCCGATCTTCCAGGACCCCTTCGAGTCCTATAACCCGTTTTACAGGATCGACCATGTGCTGAACGCGCCGATCCGCAATTTCATGCGCGGGATGTCCCGGTCCCAGCGGCGGGAGATGATCGAGGAGGCGTTGGAGATGGTGGGCCTGCGCCCGGCAGAAACGCTCGGGAGATTCCCCCACCAGTTGAGCGGCGGTCAGCGGCAGCGGGTGATGGTGGCCCGGGCGCTGCTACTGAAACCCCGGATAATCCTGGCGGACGAGCCTGTTTCGATGGTCGACGCGTCCCTGCGCGCAACTATCCTGGACAGCCTGAACAAGTTGAACCAGGACCAGGGCATCGCCATCGTCTACATAACCCACGACCTCACCACTGCATTCCAGATCAGCGACAACATCATCATCATGTACAAGGGATCGGTGGCGGAGGCGGGCTCTGTTGAAAGTGTGATTCAGGACCCCAAGCACCCATACACTCAATTGCTGATCGATTCGATACCTCAGCCGGACCCGGACAGACGCTGGGGCGAAGACGACTCCGGCGTGCGGCCCGGTGGGGACGGGGCGATGCAAGGTGGATGCAAATTCGCCGACCGGTGCCGGATGGTGATGGACACCTGCTGGAGCAACCTGCCACCCCCCTACGCGGTCGGCGAGAATCGAACGGCCAGTTGTTTCCTGTACGGTGAGTCCGCCCAGTTGGACGACCCCGACGTCGCAGGAGTCTTCGCGGAACGGCCTGCAGTCCCGCAGGGGTAACGCCCTCCTTTCAACCGGACTCGGACATGCGGCGGACCGCCGAGTAGTCCCACCTGCCGTTCCCTCTAACTCTCGACCGGTTCCGGTGCCGCGCCCGCGCCCGGTGCACGGATGCGCGCAATGACGACGACAAGTCCTGTTTCGGGCCACGCACACTTCGCGCTATCTCATGCGCCGGGCAGACGTAATAACGTCGCGATTGCGCGGTCAACCGTAAGGCAATAACATGCCGACCAGGGAAGACGACGAAATTCGCGTAATTTGTGCTGGACGCGAATGGAAGTCAGATATCCAAGACAATCAGGAGGACATTATGCGATCAGTAATTTCACGCTGGCGATGCCTTTTCGTACTGGCCGCTTTGGCAGCGGCCCTGTCGGCGGCCATCGCCTGTGGAGGCGAGACAGTCGTTCAAACGGTGATCGTCGAGAAGCCGGTCACACAGGTTGAAACGGTGGTTGAAAAGGTCGTCGAGACCGTAGTCGTCGAAAAACAGGTCACCCAGGTCGAAAGGGTTGTTGAGACCGTCGTCGTCGAGAGGGAGGTCGAAGGCAAGACCGTAACGGTTGTGGAGACTGTCGTAGTTGAGAAACCGGTAACCCGCACCGAGCAGGTCGTCCAGACGGTGGTCGTGGAGAAGGAGAAGGTCGTTGTGGCCACTCCGACGCCCGGTGCGCCCGCGCGTGAGCCATCAGGCATCCTGACGATTGCCGTGGACGACGTCGGTACTCCTCTCTACACGAACTTCACGATGTCATGGCCCCACAATGACTACGCATCCAGTTCGGGCATCCTCGAAGGCCTGACGCGCATAGCGTTGGACAACTGGACGCAGGAAAACGAGCTCGCCGAGCAATGGGAGATAAACCAGCAAGGCGAAACCTTCTTTCTGGATGTAACGCTGAAAAAGGGTATCCAGTTCCACAAGGGCTACGGCGAACTGACATCTGAAGACGTCGTCTGGTCCGTCCAGGACCTCATGCGGGACGGCACGAAACACACTGCATTCGGGTCCCTGGACCAGCTTTACGATCGAGACGCGATAACGGCGACCGACGCCTACAACGTCCGGTTCCAGTTGAAGCGAAACCCGGGAGATTTCCGAGGGCCTCCCACCGGCGGTGCCGCGGGGATCATCAGCAAGGCGGCGTTTGAAGCCAACGGTGAAGACTGGTCGATCCTCAACGCCGTCGGGACCGGTCCGTTCGAGGTATTAAAGCACGTGCCGGACAACGAGAAGGTGACCGAAGCGTTCACGGACCACTGGCGTTTCACGCCCGGTTTCCAGACGGTCCGGTTCCTTGAGGTTCCCGAACCGGCGACCCGCATAGCCATGCTCAAGACGGGCGAAGCCGACCTGGTGCAGGTCGGCGTGGTGGATCTCTCGCGCGTAGCTGACGAGCCGGGCATCCAGCTGATTTCGTCCGAGAACTCCAACCGGCGCGGGGTGAACGTCTGGTTCCAGGGTCTGCTGTACGCAACCAAGGACCTGGACGGCAACCCGCTTGACCCGCCGCGCAACGCCGCAGTACACCGTCCGTGGGTGGGCGCAGCGGATGACCCCGCCGGCCTGGAGAGCGCCCGCAAGTTCCGCTGGGCGATTTCTCTGGCACTTGACCGTGAGGCGTTGAACGACGTCTTCCTGTCCGGCACGGGCTGCAAGTACATCATCATGAAGATGGACAACTGCAACCCGTTCTTCCAGGAGAGATGGGACTACGACTTCGACCTGGACATGGCCAAGCAGTACCTTGCCGAGGCCGGCGCCGAGGGAGCGACGATCCAGTACGCCATCCCGAGCGGCCTGGGATCGACGCACGCAGAGATCTCAGAAGCGTTGGCGCCTATGTGGGAGGCTGCGGGTCTGAACGTGGACATCACGAAGGCCGCCTACAGCGCGCTGAGGCCTGGCATGTTGGCCCGTGAGTCGGACATGATGTTCACCTTCATCTGGGGTAACGTCACGGACCTGTGCTCACTGCCCAACTCACCGGGCGTGCAGCACTCGTTCAACCCGGTGATGGAGTTCGACAAGAGCTCAGAGAACTACCTGATATGCCGGGACATCGGTGATCTCCAGCGACAGTGGGACATCCTCGAGGACTACTACGAGTGGTGGTGGGAGAACCACTGGGCGATCGGAACCGTAACGTGGGACACGTTCTGGCCAATAGGTCCGCGGGTCGCCGAGTGGGCTTTGGGCCCCGGCGCCACGACGTACCCGAACTGGATCCACACGGCAGTTCCGGTGAGGTGACATAAGCCCGCGTATCAGGGCAGGCCGTTCTACTTTGATCGGCCGGCTTGAGCACAACTCAAGGTGGTCCAGTCCCAGCGTCCCGTCCCGCGACGGGGCGCTGGGACCGGTCTACGGCGAAGCCATGGCGGTCATATTCGCATTAGCGATGAGTGCCTGTGTCTCGCCAAGACGGGACCCGGAACCGTGTCTGCATGCGTAAAGATGGCCCGAAGTCCGCGGTCGCCAGGTCGCAACCGTGAGCCTCGAATTCAATTCAGTGTTCGCAGTTACCGGCAATGCAATATCCGGGCTATGGCCACGTCGCGGCCGGACGCAAGATGATTTACTTCGAGTATTAGCGGCAACAATAGAATTTCGCATGGCCAGAACCGGTGGGATTCCATGGCACGAGCAATACGGGTTGTCCACTACCTGAACCAGTTCTTCGGCGGCATCGGGGGAGAGGACAAAGCCAACACGCCTCCTGAGGTTCGTCGCGGCCCGGTAGGCGCCGGACGGGCGTTGCAAACGGCCCTTGGGCCGGACGGCGTTGTGGAGTCGACCCTCATTTGCGGCGACAACTACTTCGTCGACGAGGAGGAACGGGCCACCCAGGCAATTAGCCAAATTCTGAGCAGCGAAAAGCCGGACCTCGTGATTGCCGGTCCGGCCTTCGACGCGGGCCGCTATGGATTCGCGTGCGCAAATGTCAGCATGCTTTCGAGGAAGCTGGGTATTCCGGCCGTGACCGGCATGCACCGGGACAATCCGGGCTACACGACTTTTGCAAGCCACCTGGTTTGTGTGCCCACCGGGACCAGTTCCGGCGACATGCAAAACGCGCTGGGCCGGATGGCGCCGCTCGGTCTCAGACTCGCACGCGGCGAGAAGCTGGGACCTGCCGCGATCGAAGGCTATCTGCCGACCGGCATCCGAAAGCACACGACTCGGAGCAAACCGGCATGGGAGCGCGCCATCGACATGTTGGAAGCCCGCCTTGCAGGCCGACCGTGGATGTCCGAGGTGTTGTCACAGCGTTATGAAGCCGTGCCGGTCCGCCCTGCGGCAAGGGACGCTTCCGGGGTCAAGTTGGGCCTCGTTACCAGCGGCGGCCTGGTGCCCAGGAACAACCCTGACAGACAGGTATCCGGATTTGCGGAGAAGGCGTTCAGGTACTCCATAGATGACCTTCGGCAACTGAGCGCCAGCGAATGGGAATCTGTGCACGGGGGATTCAACACCGTTTTCCTCAATACAAAGAGCCCCAATTACGTGCTTCCGCTGCCGGCCTTGAGGACGTTCGAAGATTCCGGCCGGATCGAGTCGCTCCATCCGGTCTTCTTTTCCACCGTGGGCAACGGGACGTCCGTGACAAGCGCCAAGCGCATGGGCGCTGAGATAGCCGGGGAGTTCGCGGCCAACGGTGTCGCGACAGCCCTGCTGGTGGCCACCTGAGGGAGTTGCAATCGTTGCGGCGCAACGATCTCCAAAGAACTGGAGAAGGCCGGGGTTACTACCGCTCTCATAAGCGCCATTCCCGCAATACCCCTGGCAGCAGGTGTCAGCCGCGTGGTGCGGGGTGTGAGGGTTGAGCACGTGTGCGGTGATCCCAGGCTGTCCGCCGAGGACGACGCGCAGGTTGCGATGAGGATTGTTGAGAAGGTACTGGAAGCGCTGAACACCGATGTGTCCGAGCCGACTCTATTCGATCCGGCCGCGGTCTCTTAACCCCATGAAACTTGAACTCGGCACATTCACGGTCGGCGAGGTCGTGCTCGCAGGTGAGACACGCCTGTCAGGAGCGCGGCTGGAAATAGACCGCGACGACCTGGCAGAACTCGCGAGATCCGAGGCCGGCGTTCGTAGGGCTTCGATTGATATCGCCCGAACTGGAGAACGGGCGCGGGTGATCAACTTCGTCGACTTATTGGAATTGAAGGTGAAGGTCCGCGGACCGGGCGCTGTCTATCCAGGGGTGTATGGCCGGCCGGCCACAGCGGTCGGGTCTGGTACGACTTTCCGTCTCGCAGGCGTTGCGCTGATGATTTGCCTGGACGGTGCCGACCAGCCGGACCAACGTCGTAACGGAGCGGATCCCAGGCAGGGGCAAAATGGGCGGAAAGGCAATTCCGCGGGGAGGAGCCCCGGCCGGTTCATCGACATGTCCGGGCCGGGGATGTTGCCGCCCTACGACCGGCTTTCACTGATTTGCCTCACGCTGCAACTCGAACCGGAACTCGGACCTGAGGGCACACAAACAGCCGTGTACTCGGCGGCTCTCAGTGTCATTGATCGGCTGGCCGCAACCACTGCGGCACTGGCCCCGCCCGACACCGAGGTTTTCAGCTTCGAGGAAGACCACTCCTCGCTGCCCGGCATCGTATTCGTTCCTCACCTGGCGTCGGCTGAATGGCAATCGCCCCTGGGCCCCAGGTCGGTGCTGGGCCCATCGATATACGGGCAAACTCGACTGTCCGCGCCGTGGCACCTTTACCCCACAGAGGTGATGGATGGGGCCGTCTTCGGCACGTACGGATTTGGTCGGCCGGAAACGTGGCATCTTTCGAACAACCCCACGGTGATGGAATTGTCCCGACGCCACGGGGAGACTCTGGATTTTCTCGGCTGCATCGTTCAGCGAACGAACTGGACGCTGCAGTCCGAGAAGGAATTGACGGCACAGCGGGCCGCTCTGCTTGCGAAACGCCTCGGCGCTTCAGGCGCCATCGTGACCACCAACTACCGGGGTCAACGATTCCTTGAGACCGCGCTGACCGTACAGGCGCTCGAACGCGCCGGGATAGCCACGGTTCTCCTGACCGAAGAGGAGGACAATGAAGACGGGGCGGCGCCTCCGCTGCTGGTCTCGGTCCCGGAGATGGCCGGCGTGGTAAGCGCGGGCACGGGCGAACTTGACCACGCGTTCCCGCCGGTAGAACGGGTTTTGGGCGGGTTGGCGCCGGAATCTTCCTGGTTCGACGAACAACCACCTGTGCACGGCAGGTACGGTGTGTCGTATGTTCCCGACTACTATGGCCTCGGGTACCGCAGCCTCGAGGATTTTTGACGACTACGCCATGAACGCAGACCGATGACCGCATTCCTGATTCGCCGGGCCTTCACGATGGTACTGGTCGCTCTTGTCGTGTCGGTGCTTGTATTTGCGCTTGCCCGCGCACAGGGCGACCCCCGTTACATGTACCTGAGCGAGCACATGACGCAGGAACAGTGGGATGAGCTGGGCGTTTACCTGGGTCTGGACCGGCCGGTGCTGGTCCAGTACTTCAATTGGCTGGGCAACGCGCTGAAGGGCGATCTTGGCACCTCGCTGCGGGAGTCGCGGCCGGTGTGGGACTCCATATCGGAGCGCATCCCCGCCACCTTCCAACTGGCCGTGGCGGCATGGATCTTCTCGGTTGTCGTAGGCTGGCCGTTGGGCGTTCTGTCGGCCGTGAAACGCGGCTCCTTGATGGACTACGCGGGCCGGGGCTTTGCCCTTTTCGGACAGGCCATACCGGGATTCTGGTTGGCCATCGTCCTCATCCTCCTGTTTGCCGAGAACCTGCAGTGGCTCCCGACGGCCCGCCGGGAAGGGTGGGACCACTTCATATTGCCGGTCTTTGTGCTCGGCTGGTCCACGAGCGCGGCTCAACTGCGGCTGATGCGCTCGGCGATGCTGGAGGTCCTGGACTCCGAGTACATCAAATTCGCCCGCGCCACCGGCGTGAGCAACGCCAAGGTCATCTACAAGCACGCCCTCCGCAACTCCCTGATTCCGCCCATAACGCTTACGTTCCTGCTGCTTGCAAACTTCCTGACCGGGACCATCGTCGTCGAGCACATTTTCGCCTGGCCTGGCCTGGGAAGGTTGGCGATTGAAGCCGTCACTCAGACGGACTTTCCGCTGATAGCGGGCATAGTGCTATTCGCCACCGTGGCGTACGTGTTGGCGAACTTCCTGGTGGACATCTGCTATGCCCTGATCGATCCCCGGATACAGTTCTCATGAAGAGCGATTGAATGGAACAAATCAGCGTACGAAACGAGACATATGAAGAGGCGGCAACGCCCTCGCGAAACCCTGCCGCGGTGGCCTACCGGTTCTTCAGGCGCTGGCCAATCATCCCCGCCCTGGTCATCCTGACGCTGATCGTGGTAGCGATTTTCGCTCCCCTGATATCACCGTATGAACCAAACCTGGCAATTTTGCGTTCTCGTTTCTCCCCTCCGATGTGGGTGGAGGGAGGCGCCTCCGAACACGTCCTGGGAACGGACCAACAGGGGCGCGATCTGCTCAGCCGCCTGGTGTACGGCGCCAGGATCTCGTTGATAGTGGTCACCGCATCGCTTTGGTTGGGGATGATTGCGGGCACGGCGCTGGGCCTGGTTGCAGGGTATTTCGGCAAGTGGGCCGACGAGGTGATCATGCGCCTGATTGATGTGTGGCTGGCGGTCCCCTTCATAATGATCGTATTGGTGCTCGTCGTGGCGATCGGCCAGAGCTTTCCGCTCCTGGTGGGAGTCCTGGGCGCTTCTACGTGGGCGGGTTTCACACGGCAGGTGCGCGGACTCACGCTCAGTTTGCGGCAGGCGGACTACGTGTCTTTGGCCAAGGTTGCGGGCGCTTCCGATACGAGGATCATGCTTCAACACATCCTGCCGCACACGATATCGATAATCCTGGTGCTCGCCTCGCTCCAGGCGGGTTCTCTGATCCTCGCCGAGGGGACGCTCTCGTTCCTGGGCCTGGGCGTCCCTCCGCCGACTCCGAGTTGGGGATCAATCGTAGCGGACGGCCGCTCCTACCTGGCGACGGCCTGGTGGGTCTCCCTGTTCCCGGGCATCGCCATCTTCCTGGTGGTCATGGCGTTCAACTTCGCCGGTGATTGGATACGAGACCGGCTGGACCCGAGGCTTCGACAGGTGTGAATCTCGCCCCGGTGCGGGAGGGGAAGCGACCAGTCATTTCCCCAGACGCGCAAGCGGCGCCGATTCCAATTATCTCCACTTTGTAACGGGCGGGACTTCATAATTTCGTTATTCTGGTGACAATTCCAGACTCATTGTGATAAATACTCGTATTGGCTCTCAGTGAGTTGAGGTCTCGATCAGTCCTGCTTGACCGGCTATGAAATCGCCTAAAGGGAGGTGAACATGATTGCTCTCACGCGCGTCCTTCTGGGCAGGTACCGCCTGGCCGTCGTGGCGGTAATAACGGCCATCCCGTTCATCTTCTATTTTGGGTGGCCTACCGTCGCCCACGCGGCGGGCGTGGACGATGAGACGCAGTTCGTCTTCAACACGTTCTCGTTCCTGGTTTGGGGCGCGCTGGTGATGTGGATGTGCGCAGGATTCACCATGCTCGAGTCCGGCGCGGTGCGTACGAAGAACGCGTCGATGATCTGCCTGAAGAACATAGGCCTGTACTCCATCGCCGGTCTCGCCTACTTCTTCATCGGCTACAACCTCATGTATGTCGATGTTGTCGACGTGATCGGCACATTCAAGTTTCTATACGGCCCTTCCGCCAGCGAGATCGCCCTCGTAACGGGTGAGGAGGGCGCCACCGCCGCCGCAGTATTAGAGGAAGGCGGCGGTTACTCTGTAATGTCGGACTGGTTCTTCCAGATGGTCTTCGTGGCTACCACCGCTTCGATCGTGTCCGGCGCCCTGGCCGAACGGGCGAAGATGTGGACGTTTTTTCTCTTCACGCTGTGCTTGACCGCTGTCATATACCCCATCGTCGGGGCATGGACATGGGGAGGCGGATGGCTGGCAGAGATGGGGTTCCAGGACTTTGCAGGCTCAACAATCGTTCACAGCACGGGCGGTTGGGCGGCCCTCGCAGGCATCCTGGTCGTGGGGCCGAGGCTCGGCAAATTCCGGCGGGACGGCTCGGTAAGGCCCACCCCGCCGTCGAACGTCCTGGTGGTTACCCTGGGCGTATTCATCCTATGGCTGGGTTGGTTCGGCTTCAACGGCGGCTCGCAATTGGCGCTTGGGACCGTGGGCGACGCCGTGAGCATGAGCATCGTGCTGGTCAACACGAATCTCGCGGGCGCGGCCGGCGCGTTGACTGCGCTGCTCATCTCCCGCCAGGTCCTCGGCCGTGTCGACCTGTTCGCGGGCCTGAACGGAGCCATCGCCGGGCTGGTCTCGATAACGGCCGGACCCGACATCGTCGATTCCTATTGGGCGGTGGTGATCGGCGCTGTCGGCGGCGCCATATGCACCCTCGGCCTCAAATTGCTGGAGAAGATCAAGCTGGACGATGTCGTCGGAGCGGTGCCTGCCCACCTGTTCGCCGGCATCTGGGGGACCCTGGCGGTCTGCATAGCCGCCGGTGGGAACTTCGGCGTGCAGCTGATCGGCATCGTGGCAATCGGGGCGTTTGTGTTTGGAGTTTCGTGGCTGTTGTGGCGCGGGTTCGAATTCGCGATTGGCGCACGGGTGTCGCGCGATGCCGAGCGCATCGGCCAGGACGTTGCTGAACTGGGACTCGAAGCCTACCCCGAATTTGTCACCATGCCGGAGGAAGAACTGGACGAAGACTGAATCAGTCCGCATAGCCAGATTAGTTAAGGAGCCTGCCGTCAAACCGGCAGGCTCCTTCTATTACGCAGGAGAGTAGTGTGATGACGACGATGGGCCGCCCAAAGAATGTGTTCGTATAGGTCCATTCATAAGTTGGGCATTTTTAAACTCATAATGAGACCCAAAGTCAATAATCTTCCATAAATAAAAAAAGGCTGAATCGGACGGTCGCCCCGTTCCGTTCAGCCTCTCTGCGACTAAATTAAGTTGGCTTAAAGTTTAGCCGTGGTGCTCGTGGTCGTCGCACTCGTGCTGGTCGTGCACGTGACCGGGCTCATCGCCGTGGTGCTCGTGGTCGTCGCATTCGTGCTGCTCGTGCTCGTGGCCGTGGTCGTGGTGCTCGTGGTCGTCGCACTCGTGCTGGTCGTGCTCGTGACCCGGCTCGTCACCGTGGTGTTCGTGGTCGTCGCATTCGTGCTTGTCGTGACCGCCGTCTGTCATCAAAAACCTCTCGTTTTTAACGGCCTCCCGGGCCGGACTTACTAAGGAGGAAGCAACAGTATTGTTGATTCCTGAAGTCAACTTTAGGTCTCGACTCCGGGCCTGTCAATTTAATTGAGTGTCAGTCGCAATAAGGCGGCGAACTTCCATTTACTTCCGTTTAAGCATTGAGGAATTTAGAGGTTTAGTTATAACCACGTGTATAGACGGGATTTGAGTTTTACTGTGTGGTCCACTTACGGCTCATTGCAGACGTGATCACCTCCCAGGGCACACCGAAAGTCAGTTGATACTTTTGCGTGCTTCCCTGATCTGAAGATGGTCGGTACATTCCGCTCACCTGACCGAGAGTCCGGCCGCTGTCACCTCCCCCTGCGCCACAGCGGCCATCTCCTCTTCATCACGGCGGCCACGGCGAATATTCCGGTGGCGACCAGGGCCATGGACGGGCCGGAGGGCAGGTCGGCGTGGTAGGACAGGTAGAGGCCGGCTACGGCTGAGATTGCGCCGATCAGCGCGCCGATAATCATGACTCCGGTGAACCGCTTGGCAATGAGATACGCGGCGGCCGCGGGGGTGATCAGCATGGCCATGACCAACACGATCCCGGCGGCCTGAATGCCGATCACTATGACGAGTGCAAGAAGCCCCAGCAGGACGTATTCGATGAGCCCGGTCCTGATGCCAATGACCGTCGCGCCCACGGGGTCGAACGTGGTGTAGACCAGTTGCCGGTGGAACGCGTACAGCCCGGCAATCACCAGGGCCGCGAGGCCGAGAGATACGAACACGTCCGTTTGCGACACTCCCAGCACCTGCCCAAGCAGAAGGTCCTCGATGTTGACGGTGATGTTGTTGGAGGTCGAGAGCATCACCAGGCCGAGCGCGAACATGCCGGCAAAGATGATGCCGATCGACGTGTCTTCGCTTATGCCGGTCCGCCGGGCGACACCGCCCATCAAGACGGCGATAACGATTCCCGCCGGCACCGCGGCGAAAAATGGACTGATGCCCAACAGGAACGCGACGACCATTGCAGGCAACACGGAGTGCGCAAGCGCGTCTCCCATGAAAGCGCGCCCGCGTGTGATGACGTAAGCGCCCAGGACAGGGCACATGACACCGACCAGCACGGAGACGATGAGCGCCCGCACCATGAAGCCGTATTGGAACGGCTCGACGATGTTGTCGATCATGACGTTCGCCCCGAGGCGACGTAGTGATTTGGGGCGAACTCGATTCCGTGTGAACCGTACAACTCTTCGAGTACGTCGTTGGTGAACACTTCGTCGGGGGGGCCGCACGCGCAAACGTGGTGGTTTATGCACAGGACCTGGTCGAATCGCTCTGCGAGGTTCGTAAGGTCGTGGGTGGCCAGGAGAACGATCTTGCCTTCGTCACGCAGGGACTGCAGGACCTCCACGATGGCCTCCTGGGCGCCCACGTCTACGCCGCTGAACGCCTCGTCCAGGAGAATGACGCTGGCCTCCTGCGCCAATGCGCGGGCTATGAACACTCTCTGCCGCTGGCCGCCGGATAGTTCGGTCACCAGGGATGAGCGTTCGTCCCACATTCCGACCCGGTGGAGGCAGGTCTTCACCAGGTCGCGATCCTTCTTGCCGGAGCCCCAGAGCTTTATAGCATTGGACCATCGGCCCATCGCAACCACGTCGAGTACGGTGGCCGGGAAGCTCCAGTTGACTCTGTCCCGCTGGGGAACATACGCCAGACCGCCCTCCTGGGCCGCCGAGCCGGAAAGTTTCACTGTGCCCTGGGTGAGGGGCAGGATCCCCACGATGGACTCGAACAGCGTGCTCTTGCCGGCCCCGTTCGGGCCCAGGACACCCATCAGGGTGCCCGGACCCACGCTGAAGCTGACTTCGCTCAGCGCCGTGTGTCCGCCTCGTTCGACGGTTACTTCTTTGACGATTATGCCCGGTTCTGGAGGCGAAGACCCCAACTCTTTACCCCTGGTGTCCATCCGGCCATGCCGGAATATGGCAGCCCTAAGCTTTCAGGAACCCATAATTCCCAAGTCCGCGGAATCGCTTGGACAATGTGAATAGACTCGAAATGCTGGTCCGGTGCCCCTCCATCACTTCAGGGCCTCGACAATGCCGCTGACGTTCGACCGCACCATCCCGATGTAAGTATCCGCGCCGCTGCCTTCCTGGCCGAGGGAACCTGAGTAGAGCCGCACGAGTTTTACGCCGGTCTCCGTCGCCAGGCTTGTGGCAAGTCGTTCGCTCACGGTCGTCTCGCCGAAGACCGCCGGTACTCCAAGTTCCTCGATGGTCTCGGCCAACTCCGCGAGGTCCTCCGCGGACGGTTCAACTTCGGTGGTGAACGACAGAATTACGCCAACGACTTCGAAGCCGTAGAGATTCGCAAAGTAGCCGAGACTGTCGTGTGAGGTCACGAGCAGCCTGTGGTCATCAGGGACGGCTTCGACCTGCGATTCGGTCCACGCGTGCAGTTCGTCGAGCTGCTCTTTGTACGCTGAGGCGTTTGCGGCGAAGACGCTGGCGTTGCCAGGACTGAGCGTAGTGAGTTGGGAAACGATTTCATCCACCGCGATCTTCACGCGCGGCGGATCGAACCAGAAGTGCGGGTCTTCCAGGCCGTGACCGTGGTCGTGGTGCTCGTCCTCGCCCTCTTCAGTCATGCCTTCGATGGTCTCGATGGCTTCGCCGGCATCCAATTCGCCTTCTTCGACTTCGTGAATGATGGCGAGCACCATCGCAGTTAGTTCCTCGTCACCGTGGTCTTCCTCATCACCGTGGTCTTCGCCCTCTTCCTCTTCTTCGTCACCGTGGTCCTCACCCTCTTCCATGTGCTCCGCTTCTGCGGCCTCAAAGGCGGCGACCAGTTCTTCGATCTCCTCCAAGCCCTCCTCCGGGCTGATTTCGCCGTCCTCCACTTCATGTATGACGTGCATGAGATCTTCCAGGAATTCGACGTCCTCGATGTGCGTCTCGGCGAACTCTATTGGGTCGACCATCTCGGCAAGCTCAACGATCGTCGATGGGTCACGCGCCGCGTTCTCCAGGAGTTCTGTCAGCCAGGATGCCTCGAGGCCCAGTCCGATGCTCAGCACAAGGTCGGCATCGGCGATTCTGGCGACGTCCCTGGCGCCGGGTTGGAAGCCGTGGGGGTCGGCGCCTATTGGAAGAACGCTGATTACGTTCACGTGGTCGCCACCGATCTGCCTGACCCAGTCCGCCGCGATGTTGTTGGTGCTGACTACTTCAATTGGGGGTGACTCGGCCGGAGTGGCCGTAGGGTCCGGGGCGGCGGCAGGCGCCGACGTAGCCGTGGGAGCAGAAACGGCCGGAGTGTTGGTGGGGTCGCCGCCGTCGTCGGAACACGCGGCCAATGCCACGAGCAGCGCTACTGTCAGCAAGGCAGCTTTGGCCAAGAATGACATTCTGGTGATGGGACTCAGTATCATCATTGTCTCCAAGAGGGTTCGGGTTTCTTGCTCGTGGGTTCAGAGTTGCGGGCGGGAGGGTGTTTCGCACGCGGATGATATAGAGTATCACTCGCTGGAAATGTTAAGCAAGCGACCTCTGAATTGGCGGTTTAACTAGCCGTCGGGCTCCAGACACCGATCGCAAGTGACGTAAAGCTCGATCCGGTGTCCGACGATCTGGCCGGGTATGTCTTCTTCCATGCCCCGCATCAGGCGCTCAACCGTGGCGGCCTGGAATTCACCGACGTTTCCGCATGCGACGCAGATGGTGTGGTGGTGATGTTCGACGCTGGAAAGGCTGTATTTGGGGTCGCCTTCCCTTAGGTTCAGCCGGCAGACGATACCGATCTCCATGAGAAGTTTGAGCGTCCGGAAGATCGTGGCCCTGCCCACTCCGGGCAGTTCATCGACGATCTCCTCGGCCGTGAAACCTTCTTGCTTGCCGGCCAGGACCCGTACGATTGCGCGCCTGGGGGCTGTGGAGCGGTAACCCCGATCTTCAATGGCCGCAAGGATGCCTGTGCGCGAGTGTTTCAGTGAGTTCATGTCGCCTGAACCCTGCCCATTCCGTGGTTGGCTAGAGATTCGTCAGTTTGCGGGGCGCGCCCGGGCCCACAGGTGTTCCACGTGGTGGTCTTCGTTGCAGTCCGCAGCGGAACGTTCCAATTGTACAGTGGCGTGATTTATGCCGAACTCCTCGTGGACGACGTGTTTTATACGGGTCAGCATCAGCTCCGGGTCCCCTTGCCAGGACGGGTCCACAAGAATATGGGCGGTGAACGCCTCCACCTGGGAAGTCAAGGTCCAGACGTGAACGTCGTGAATGAGGGTCACACCGTCCACGTCCTCGATGTCGCTGCACAGCTTGTAGACGTCAATGTGCTCAGGTGTACCTTCAAGCAGCACGTTGACAACCGTGTACAGCAATCGCCGGGTGTTCCAGAGGATGAGCACCGCGATGACGACGCTGAGAATCGGGTCGGCAATCGTCCACTCAAGCGTCATTATGAGTACCGCTGAGATGATGACGCCGACGGACCCGAGCATGTCCGCAATCACGTGCTGCATGGCGCCTTCGACGTTCATGCTGTGTTCGGAAGACCGGTGCAGGATCCAGGCTGCGGCAAGGTTAATGAGGAGCCCGCCCGTACCGACGATCAGCACCACCACACCGTCAATGTCTTCGGTCCCTTCAACGGTGAACCGGTGATAAGCCTCCAGGACGATCCAGCCGGCGATGACCCATAACGCCAAGGCGTTGATCAGCGCGGCCAACACCTCGGTGCGGTGATATCCGAATGTCCGCTGGACGGAGGCTGCCTTCTCCGCCAACCACATTGCCGCAAGGGCCATGGCGATGGCCGCGGCGTCGGTGAGCATGTGGCCCGCGTCGGCGATGAGCGCCAGGCTGCCCGACAGGATCCCGCCGACCACCTCGGCGAACATGTAAGAGGTGATCAGCACCAGGGCGATGACCAGGCTCTTGCGGCTGGCCCCCCTCAGGTCGTGAGCGTGGTCATGACCCCCGTGGCCGTGGTCGTGCCCTGCGTGATCATCGTGGTCGTGCCCGGCGTGGTCATCGTGATCGTGGCCTGAGTGTTCCCCATGGTCATGCCCGTCGTGGTCATTATGGTCGTGCCCGGAATGGTCGCCGTGATCGTGACTTGAGTGATCGTGGTGCTCGTGCCCGGCATGATCATCATGTTCTTCGTGATGATGACCACCGTGGTCATGGTCGTGACGGTGGGACGAGTGTCCCTCGCGAGATGAAGTCATAGCTATATGCCGTGGGTAGCGCGGAACCCCAACTTCCGGCTTATCAGTGTCGGCGGCCTATAAGCAATCGGCCGCAAAAACTGTGCGGGCCGGCTACCGGTGGCGCCGAAGGCGGTCTCATCATACTACGTGCGGAGGGCGCATATTGAGACAGAATCCCAGGTGAATTGTTATCTTGCGAGTTCTTGCCTGACCCGGGCAGTAGGCGATGTCAGATCTTGCGGCGCACTTCTCCACCGTCGAAGTCGAGTTACTGATCCCGGACCGAATTGGCTTCTGCGCGCGACACGCTTGTGCAACCGTATTTCAAATAACAGGCGTCGATAGCGGCAGCCGCGAATTGACGGCAACTACCGCTATCTGACGGATGACGCCTTGGGCACGCCGACGCCGATCATGCTGTCGCGGGTTACCAGCGGAACGAGTTCCTCCTCGGTCAAATGGCCGGTCCCGTCTGGTCGCAGCGGGAGCACCAGGTAACGGAGATCGGCGGTGCTGTCCACGACACGGACCTCGACATCGTCGCTGACGTGCATACCAAACTCTCGCATGACGCCGCGAGGGTCGATTACCGCCCGGGACCGGTAGGCGAAGCTCTTATACCAGTCCGGCGGCAGACCCAACAAAGAGCCGGGATAGCAGGAGCACAGGGTGCAAACCACAAGGTGGTGCACCTTCTCGGTGTTCTCGAGGACCGCCAGTTTTGAACCACCGATTAGCGGGTAACCAAGATCGGCCAGGGCGGACTCCGGCTCTTCGAGCAGCCGGCGCCTGAATTCCGGGTCGACCCATGCACGGGCAACCACCCTCGCCCCATCAACCGGCGATCTGTCGTCCGCCACGTCCACCAGGCGTTGGACATCGTCTCTCCCGACTACGCCTTTCTCAACCAGCAGGTCCTCGATGGCCAGCAGTCGCCGGGCGCGGTCGCTCAACTGGACGTCATCCTCCATGCCGGGGTGGTCGTGACCTTCGTGATCGCCGTCGTGGTCGTGCCCATGTGCATTCATGTCGTTGTTCACCGGTCCAGTCCTGTCTTTCAGGCGGGCAAGAGCCATTGCTCATAGACGTCGATGAGCAGGCTGTCGCCTTCAGGCCCCGCATATCCCTTTCCCCAAAGTTCCTTCATTTCGAATTGGACGCGGTAGAGGGCCTTGTTGGGGCGCCCATCCAGGCCGTAAGCGAGCGATTCCGGATCGGGGAAGTTCCCGCACAATGCCTGGACCCGTCCCGACTTGCCCTTGATGTAATCCGGAGTCCTGTGGTGGGTGTCGATGCAGACGGCCCGGACATTGATCCGGTCGCCGGGATTTAACTTTCCCACCTCAGCCCCACTTCTCACTTAGCGCGGCGGCACGATCGTCGATCTCGTTTGAGGTGAGCACCCCCTTTTCGACCAGGAGGAACTCAAGCGATGCTGACCAGCGCTCATAGTAGGAAAGGCTCTCGTACTCATGGGCAGGTATGGACTCGATGCCGCGGCGCAGTTCGTCAGTGTTAATGAGCGATTTCTCTCTCAGCGCTCCGACCAGGGCGCCTGTTCGTCGCTCCCAGTCCATCAATTCGTGCTCCGACCGGTCGATGGGCTCGCCGCGTGGTCGTCCGCCCATATCGTGCACTCTGCTCACCGTTTTACTCCTTGGATTTCGAACCCTGGACCCCACAGGGCGCCGGACCGGGCGACATCCATATTGGACCGGCCCCTGGCGCGGAAGAAAATTCATTCAGGCCCGGAAATTACATCGACCTGGCCTCGGGGCTGCAGTCCGTTCGGGACGGAATGGTCGTCGAAATCCGGGCGCAGGTATGCTCCGGCAAGTAACCCGGGCCCTACTGTCTTCATTTGGAGGTGGGACCTGCCGGGTTCAGGTCCCAATGCCACTCGACGCCCTCGTTCTTCGGGGTGCGAATTACTATACCTCTCTTGACGACGTTGACCGCGTAGGAAATCACATCGTCGGCGCAGGCCTCGCAGTACCCATAGCTATCGACCAGGCGCTTGTAGATAGCGCTTCGCAACCGGCGCCACTCGGCCCGCTGGGGGGCGGAGCGCGGGCGGGATAGCGTGCTTTCGATTGTCCGGCGGTCCGGGAACAGCTTGGCCTCGATGGCGGCCTTCAACCGGTCCTCCGAGGTATGGTCGTATGCGATGCCCCGTGACTTGAGATTCGAGAAGTAGCCATTAATCTGGCGCCGGAAGTCCTCCCGGTCCCTTTCGTAGATGCCGGTGTTCTTCTCCAACTCCCTCATGTCCCGTTCCGGGCAATCGCGGCCTTCGCAAAAGTCCTCCACGTTGACCAGGTATTCGTCGAGGAGTTCTTTTGCGCTTGCCTCGAACCCCTCCTTGTAAGCGCGTTGAATGTCGCGCACCGCGCGGTTACCGTACTCTCGAACGGCGTCCCTCAAGAAACCGAGGTACGTCGCGCGGCCTTCGGAGTCCAGGCTGACATTTTCCTTAAGGCCATTCCAGAGCACGTCCAACGCTTTCAGCGGCGACAGGCAGCCGGTGGACGGATCGGTTACGGCTGCGCTCAACCTGTTCATGACGTACCGCGGCGATAGCCCTTCCATGCCTTCGTCGGGATGGTGTCGTCTCATGTCGCGAACGTCGCCCGCGGAAACGTTCGGCAATATCTGACCGTCGTACAACCGCAGCTTGTCCAGCAGCGATAGCCCCTTTCGGCCCGGTGGTTCCAGGCGGGAGAGCACTGCAAGAGTGCTGGCGGTGGCCAGAGTGAGCGGCGCGAGGTGTGTCGACAGGGACATACTCTCGGACAGCATCTTCCGGTAAATCTTGATCTCGTCTCCGACCCGAACGTTGTACGGGATCTGGATGGCGATGAGCCGGTCTTTGAGAGCCTCCGAACGCTCATCTTTCATGAAGTTCTCCAGGTCACCCAGGTTGGAGTGACCGATGACAACTTCGTCGACATATACAGACCCGAAGCGTTCCATCTTTATCAATTGCTCCTGTGCCAGTCCCAGGAGCGTTGCCAGTAGATGCTGGTCCGCCTTGAAGATCTCTCCGAATTCAACGAGCCCGCGGTTCCCCACGTTCAGTTCGCCGTCCATTCTGAATGCCTTGCCGGCAACCTCCACCCGGTCGCCCCGCAATTGGCTGGTGTCTACGCTGCCGATAAGAAGTGAGGCGTCGGCCGGGTTGGGATTCGTGGCGACGTAGAATCCGATACCCATCGCCTCTTGCTCGGACATGACGAAACGGGTAACCGGCATTTCTCCGATCTTGCCTTGATGCTTTGATCGCAAGACGTACCGGCATCGAGGGCATAGGTCCCCCTCGATGTAGACGCCAAACTCCTCCATCAGCTTCGGCCGCGCCTCGCGCGGGATCAGGTGGAGCGGCTCTTCCTGCATGGGACAGCCCTTGATCCCATACGTTGCTCCGGCGTCGGTCCGGGTGTAGTTCTCGACAGCCCTCTTTAACAGGGCAACGATCGTCGATTTGCCGCTCGCCGGCGGGCCGATCAGCAGGAGTATTCGCTTGCGTATGTCAAACCTGTCAGCGCCCGAGGCAAAGTATTGGACCAGGCGCTCGAGTTGGTCATCCAGGCCGAATACCTCGCCGTCGAAGAGCTTGTAGACCGGCGCTCCGCCGGGCGACATCTCAACCCCAACGCCGGCGATCGAGTCGAAGATGAGTTTGTGCGAAAGGCGCGAGACTCCCGGGTTGCTGACAACTAACTCCAGGTAGTCGGCAAAGGTACCTTCCCACGAGTATTGGGCAGTAGTTAGTTCGCTTTCGGCCAGGATGGCCTTTGTCGAAGGATTGCTCAAAGCGCTCCGCTCAATAGGCAGCCACGCCCCGGGCTTCAAAATGGCCCGGGGCGTGGCGCACGGCGTTCGGATATGTTCTGCGGCGTTGTGCCTTTAGGGTCAGGCGAGGTCGGAGACGATAACCTCCGTCGCTATTATGACGCCCATGATGAACACCGCAATGGAGCCAACGAGATTGAACCATCCGGCAACCGGCCTGAGGTTGCTGAAAGGAACTCCGAGGTACGCGAACATCGTGCCTGCGACTATCGTCAGCAGCAGCGAGGCCGTTGTCAGAACGAGAACGACGTCTTCGCCGTAGGGATCGAGCAGCGTGCCTGCGAAGAAGAACAGGGCGAACAGGCTGACCACGGCGGCGACGGCGCCGGAAAAACCGACCGCCCGTTCGTCGTAATCAAGGAGTGATTGGGCCCCGACTCCTACTGCGTAGATTGCCCAGACTATGATGAGGGTCTTCATCATGGTTGTCTCGGCCAGACCGGCGGCTACTGAGTAGAAATTCCTTGCAGTGTCTCCCCCGGCGTCTGCGATCGCCGCCGAGTCTCCCCCAATCAGGAGCATCGGAGCCATCGTGGTGGCAATGAGGGCCGCGAGGCCAAAGGCGCCCACGTAGATCCCCACCGTGCGGCCGTCCGGATATAACCCCAGGATGTACCACGAGTGGCAGAACAGCGCTGCTGCAATCAGAATAAGTCCTAAGGCTTCCATCTTTCCTCCTAACAAAACCCGTACATGTCCAGGGCTTCTGTGGGCGTATCCCCGGTGGCTGAAGGCAGCCCGAACGAGATAGGCGCATGATAGGTTCGTCTTGCGATACGGTCAATCCCCGGCAACTCCCGGAGTCCATTTCGATGGTATGGCGAAGGGTTTCGTTCGTGCATCGAAACAGGCCAGGCGAAAATCAGAGGCTGGGAACATCGTTATGCATCCACAGTTTGGCTGGCTTCCGCGCCGGGTCCAGACCCGCGATGACCTGGTTCCGGTCGGTGGCATCCCCGCCCAAACCCGATCCGGCCTGATCGAAATTTCGACCAGTTGAAAAGACCGCTCGCGGCTCGTTCTGGCTCGTTCTACGGTAAATGCGCGCACACGAAGGCTCCCACCGCGTCTCCGGGCCGGGACATCCACATACGTCGTTCAATCACGGTTCCAGGCGGTTCGCAGGTGGCAGGTGAACGCCTCTACCGGGCCCGAGGAATGACACGTTGGAGCCGTCGGCCCGGTCAATCGCGACGCTTTCCCGCAAACGCAAGAACTGCCCTCCGCCCAGGTCTCATTGGTCCCCTGTGGAGACCTTTGCATGTGCAACCGGGCACCTGGGTAACACCTAAACCGGGCACCTGGGTAACAGTTTGGCAGTAGTATGCAACACCTGACTGGTGTGCTCGTCCAACAGTCCGATGCTCAGCGGTCCATAGATGACCGTCCAGTACCTGGTGTCCTGTTGCACCAGCCCGACCGGCTCACCCTTGAGCGCCTCGCTCAGGTAGACCAGCCCTCCGTTCCACTTGATTTGGCCGTTCGTCCTCACCCTGCGGACTGTGACTCCGCTTCCGTACTCCGGCGACTCTGCCCTCCTCGGATACTCCCGGTGGGATGGCCCGTACACACGAGATGGGGGCTGCTGACCGAGCGCCTCGTGCGGGCGATGCTCGTTGTAGCCGTCCCTGAAGGCGTCGAAAGCCCGCTGCTGACTACGCTGACTGGCCCTGGGCGGGCGAGCCGTCTCTTCCTTGAGCGTCCTGTGAAGCCGCTCAAGTCTGCCGTTCTGCTCCGGGTGGCCCGGCTCGATGCGCTCCGGGACGATCCCCAGCTTGATCCACCAGATCGACAGTTTGGTCAGCCCTCCCAGTCCCACACTGGCGAAGGGTGGGCCGTTGTCCGTGCGGATGGCCCGGGGAAGGCCGTACTCCCTGAACACCCTGTCGATCACCCGGCGCACCTGCGGTGTCCTCGGCCGGGCCAGACCGTCGCATGCCAGCAGGTAGCGAGAGGCCGCATCCTGGACGGTCAGCGGGTCGACCCGCTGACCGTCCGTTGTGCGGAACCAGCCCTTGAAGTCTATGCACCACACGTCATTGGCATCGGCCGCTTCGGTGAACGGCTCGCTCCAGGGCGACGCCCGCCTGCGGCGCCGCCGCCGCTTGACCAGGCCGGCCCGGTCGAGGATCGCTCCTGCGGTACTAGGAGCCGGCCAAGCCGCCTCGGGGGCCTCAGCTCGCAGCCACGCCACCAGCTTCTTGGGACCCCACGTCGGCCGCGCTCGCTTGGCCTCGATCAACTCCCTGGCCACTTCCGGGCTCGTCGCGTTCGGATGCGAATGGGGCGCGCTGTTGCGGTCGCCCAAGCCGTCGAAACCGTACTCCCTGAACCGGTTAATGCGCTTGTACCCTGTCTTTCGGCTGATCCCGAACTGGCGGCACAGCTCGGAAACCGACTCCTCCCCCATCGACCACCTCTCTATGAACACTCTCTGCTCACAGGCCGCACTAGACTCCTTCCATGGCATCACATGACTCCTCATAAGAACTGCTCCTACACAGGAATATGTGTTACCCAGGTGCCCGGTCTACCTGTTACCAATGTACCCGGTCTGTACCGCAAATCTCCCTCTCCCAGCGGGAGAGGGTTGGGGTGAGGGAGAATCGCATATTGGGAGTACGCCCTTGAATCCCCGATGCCCCGGTAAGTCAGGGGTTACGCAAACGTCCCCTGTGGGACAGGAACGCCCGTCTGGGACTTGGCAAGGACGCAATTGCCACTTGAGCGGGTCGTGTGGTCAACGTCCATTCGCCCTCGTGCGCGGAGTGCCGGGGCGCCTTATGGGTATGCCTGTATATACCAGTGAACATTGGTTCTAATGGCGACTTCAAATGGTAATTTGGCGAAGGACGAATTTATGGTGCCGAAGTGTTGTTGTATTGAGTTGATCACCACAGCCTGATATCACTTCGGGTATAAAACATGATCAGAAAATAAGTTTCATGTAAGTCGTAAATTGTCAATTCCGCACGTATATATCCGCGCGTTAGGTTGTCTTTTGCAGCGGTTGTTGGTTCTGATGCAACAGGAATTTGGCACGGGGGCATGGCTCACCGGCGCCGACCAACTAAAATGAAGACACCCGCGTTCGCTGCGCTCGGAATGCGAAGGCGGCGCGGACGGAACGCGATTTCCACGCACAATTGAGTGCGGTGACTTGATCGCGCCGGAGGCGCCGGCGGGGAAATGGGGAAACCCAGGGCATGGGCGGCAAGGCGATGCAACAACCGTGTATAGCCCACATATAAGGTGGCAAGAGTGGACGCATCTCGCCGTATCGAGTGGCTGGCTGCAAGACGACCGGGTGCGGCGCGCGTTATCTCTTCCTTTGCCTACCCCATGTGCCCGCCCGGTGGACGGCCAAAAGCGCCGGGAGGGCCCAGACCGCCGGAGTGGATCGGTCGAACCGGTACGCCGCCAAAAAATCAGTACCACAACATCTTGGGGCAAACCACGCTTCGCGCCGCATGCCGCAGACGCGTGCCGCTGACCGCCAACACCTTCAATATTACGAGTCACAATCAAAGCCCTTGGACATGCGCTCACCTGCCCGGTGCATGGCCGGCGCTCTGACCGATTACGCCCTGTCCGAGACCATGATCCACCGGATACATCGGGCCTCTTGCGCCCGGGCCCTCCCGCGGCCGAGTTTTCGTGATATCGTGAGCCCCGATCTCGCCCATTTTCCGGTTGATCGGAGCGTCCTGGTGACCGGGAGACAGCCGATTCGATGGGGAATCAGAGTCACAGGAATGACCGTCGCTGCCCAATGCTGCGATAAGGACCGCCGCTGGGTCATGCAGGTTGATCAGGCAGGACTGGCAGGGCCCACGGAGAACCAGCGGGAGCCGCGTGATTTTGGCAGGAGACGTTAAAGAGAGGGCCCTAGCCTTTATCCTGAAATTATTCTAAGCTATCCACAGTTTAGGTGGTGTCGCTCTCCATAGGATTCCATTACAATCTTCCAGCGAAATTCTGCCTCACCACACCCCCCTCAAACAGCCTCGTATTGCTTGACTGCGAAAGTTCGAACGAGTAGCTTAATCATCTAAGGAGCCGTATTCATGAAAATCTCGTCGAATTTCAAACGAAGTAATTGGAAGTCAGCCGGCCCGGTTCGGATTTGGCTGGCTCTCGGAGCGCTCGCGGTACTCGTTGCGTTGCTGCTCGTCATCGCGGCCTGCGCGGGCCCGCAGGGCGATCAGGGCCCGCAAGGCCCGGTTGGCCCGCAGGGCGCTCAAGGCATCCAGGGCCCACAGGGTCCCATTGGTCCGACCGGGGCACAGGGGCCCAGGGGTAGTTCCGGCAGCGATGGCGCCAGCGGCCAACAAGGTCCGCAAGGCTTGCAGGGGCCGCAAGGCGCCAGGGGCCCGACCGGCGCGCAGGGGATCCCGGGACAAGACGGGCAGGACGGAGCGACAGGCCCGCAGGGAGCGCGAGGAATACAGGGTGAACGTGGCGACCCGGGCGGACCCCCAGGACCTCCAGGACCCCAGGGCGTACAGGGCCCGCAGGGACAGCAAGGCCCGCAGGGACAGCAGGGACCCCAGGGTGAACGCGGCGACCCGGGCGGACCGCCAGGTCCGATTGGACCGCAGGGACCGACTGGACCGCAGGGACTCATTGGCGCCCGCGGCATCAAGGGCGACACGGGACCGCAGGGACCAGTGGGCCCAACCGGATCGCAGGGACCACAGGGTCCTCCAGGTCAACAGGGACCGCCTGGAATTGCTGGACAGCGCGGACCTGTCGGTGACCAGGGAATCCAGGGACCGCACGGCCCACAGGGCGTACAGGGCGAACCGGGCATAGCTGAGCTTGAAATAGTTACGGTTAGCAGCGCGGTGGACTCGTCCAGCCCGAAGACCATGGTGGGTCAGTGCGCAACCATTGGCGAGGACTTGTCTGCCATAGCCGGTGGAGCCGTGCTGAACGGCGCAACCGGTGGCGTAGCTCTAATCGAAACTCGCCCGTCCGGGCTGGCAGGTGAAGTTCCCGGTGGCTGGTCGGCAACCGCCCAGTCGGTCGGATCCGCTTCCGGAGATTGGGGCCTTACCGTCTACGTGGTGTGCGCCAAGGTTCAATAACCCTCACTCAGTCTTGAACCTGAAAAAGGGGCCGGAAACCACCGGCCCCTTTTATTTTGGGCGGGCCAATGCGTGATCGCGGAGCGCTAACCCCTGGGTGATCGAATCACCGTAGCCCAGGCAAGTCTGCCCATTCCTGAGACCCGGAGTACGACGAACTCAAGTTCCAATTGGCACAGTCTCAGATCGGTCTTGAGCGGGACGCGTTCGTCAAACGGCCCCGCAACCTATGCGCAAGGGGCTGTTTGAATGCAATTGCTGGGACGTGGTTTGGTCTGGGCACACCGCCATGTGGTGATGAGGGATGCGCGCAAATGGCTGAAACAACTTCGAATTGCGGGGCAGGGGTCCTTTGTCCGGGCGTCGTATTGGACGTAAACCGCTGCGTCAGAGGTTGCCGGGCGCGCGGGAGCGCGCCGACAATGTAATAGAGGCGGTTTGGGCGGCGCGGCTGTTCGTGCGACGCCGCGTTGCCGACAGGGCCGCCGGATTTGGCTGAAAAGGGAAGAAGGCCTCGCACATAAACGGCCAACGGTGCGCCTCCGTGACCACCCGGGCTACGGTTGCGTCAACGACGGCCAGGGAAAGTTGGTTAGGATTCCATGTCAAGACTAGTCTGCATCGCTATCGTGTTGGCCCTGTCGGCTCTCATGGCCTGTACCGGAGATGCGCCAGACCCCACACAGGCGCCGCAACCGACTGCAACGCCCGTTCCTCCAACGGCGACTCCACCGCCGGCGCCCACCGCCACTCCGGTTCCCCCAACGGCGACTCCACCGCCTGCGCCCACCGCCACTCCGGTTCCTCCACCGGCGACTCCGGCACCTGCGCCTACCGCCACTGCGGTCCCGCCCACGGCGACTCCGCTTCCGCCAACCGCCACGCCGGTCCCACCCACTGCGACACCGCCGCCTGCGCCGCCTGCCACACCCGCGCCGACGCAAGCGCCCTCGATGCCGGATGCGGGACCCGGGGTCATTGGGCCCTTAAACTTGCAAGACCCGAATGCCCTCATGTCCCTGCTGTCACCTGAAGAGTTGGGTTGCCTCCTGGAAAAGGCCGACCCCGCAGTGCTCATGAAGCTGGCGAGCGCACCTGACACGGCCACACCTGAAGAGGCGGAAGCGTTTATCGGCTGTCTGGGAGACGACCCGCTAATCAGCTTCTTCCTGATGCCGTTCACCAATGAGACTGGGGCGTTGAGCGAAGAGACCTCGGCGTGCATTCGGATTGGATTCGAAGCACTTGATCTCCGAGCATTGATGCTCGGCACTTACGCTTCCCCTGAGGACGAGGCAGCCATGGTCACCGGGATGACCGGGTTCCTTGTGACACTCTCCTGCCTGAACCAGGAGGAATGGGAAGCCGCCAGCCCCGCACTGGAACTGGGGCCGTACAATCCTGAAGGTCTCCAGTGCGTACTCGAAAAAGTTGGTGGTCCTGAAGGACTTGCCGCCATGGCGGCTGCCGAGGGCCCACCCATCGCTCTGTTCGGTGCGGCTGTAGAGTGCAACCTGGCATTCATTACAGGAGACCAACCGCCGCCCCCGCCGCCGGCCCCAACCGCCGCACCCGCCCCGACGGCAATGCCTGCCAAGCCCATTCCCGGGTCTGGCGCCATTGCACCCCTCAATTTGCAGGACCAGCAGGCGATGATGTCAGCGCTATCTCCCGAAGAGCTTAGTTGCATTTTGCAAAACACCAATCCTCAAGCTTTACAGAAGATCGCAAGCGCCCCGGACACCGCCACGCCTGAAGAGGCAGAAGGGTTCATCAACTGCCTTGGTGATGAAGTGCTACTCAGCCTGTTCATGACCCCATTCACCAGCGAGATCGGGGCGCTGAGCGAGGAGACGTCGGCGTGCGTTCGAATTGGCTTCGGAGGTCTCGATCTACGTGCGCTGATGCTCGGTTCCCTGGCGTCGGAGGACGATCCGGCAGCCCAGGCCGCCGGCTTGACCGGGTTCGTCGTGACGCTTTCGTGCCTGAACCAGGAAGAGTGGGAAGCTGCGAGCCCCGCACTGGAGCTTGGGCCATACAATCCTGACTCCCTGCAGTGCCTGCTCGAAAAAACGGGAGGACTGGAAGGCCTGACCGCTATGTTGAGTCCGGACGCAGGTCCGCCCATCGCGTTGTTCGGCGCTGCCGCAGAGTGCAACCTGGGATTCATGCAAGTGCCGGGGGGTTAACCACCGTCCGCTTGAATCGCCTCCCCATCGAATAGGCGAGACCTGGCGACGGAAGCCAAACTACGGGACTGACTTGCAAAAACAGCGAGTCAGTCCCGCAGCGCGTGAGGGGACTATCGTCGTCTCCGCCGACGTCTAAGCGCGTCTATGTTCCCGTAGCCTCCGTACGAAAATAGGCGATCTCACAGTGTCGTAGGGGCGGGTTTCAAGAGCATGTTTCATAAGGCGAACGCCCGTGACTCTATCGGTATGGGCGCAACGATTACCGTCGTGTTGGGTATCACTCGATACGAAATACAGCTACTCTTACCGTCATTCCCGTGAAAACGGGAATCTCAAACGCTCGATCACTGGAGGCGGCCAATTTTTGAAACACGCTCTTCAAACCCACCTTAGCCGCGTTACAAGGACCTCTATTCACTTTCATCACCTCGTGTGTCCTGAACAACGCCACGGTGATTTCGAGGACTTCCAACTAGAACCCTGAAGATTGGCAATTCGTTGCGTACGCAAAATACTAAAAAGGCACTCCTCTTACTGCTGCTCATGCTCATTCCGGCGATGTCTATCGCCGCGCAGTCCGAAGACCCCGCACTTCCGGCGGTGGAGTTGGTCAGGGTGTTTCCGGCCCTGACTTTCGAGCGGCCCGTGTTTCTAACGCACGGCGGAGACGACTCGGAATTCCTGTACGTGATTGAACAGGAAGGAGTCATCCACCGGATCGACCCGTCCTCGCCAGAGCGAACGGACATCTTCCTCGATATCCGCCCGAGCGTGACCCGGGGTGGAAACGAGGAGGGCCTCCTGGGCCTGGCATTCTCCCCGATGTTCGCCGACAACGGTCGTTTCTATGTCTACTACAGCGCGACGAAGCCCAGACGTTCCGTGCTCTCGCGATTTGAGGTGACGTCCGACGGGCTGGCAGACCCGGAATCGGAGGAGGTGGTCCTGGAAGTCGGACAGCCGTTTCCGAACCACAACGGCGGAATGATCACTTTTGGCCCGGACGGGATGCTGTACGTCGGTCTCGGCGACGGTGGTTCGGCCGGGGACCCGCATCGGAACGGCCAAAACCCAGAGACGCTGCTTGGCACGATCCTTCGCATAGACCCGGAACAGCCGGCGGAGGGCGCTCCATACGCGATACCGGCCGACAACCCGTTCGTTGGGGAACCCGAAGCGCGCGGCGAGGCGTGGGCCTACGGACTCCGCAACCCGTGGCGTTTCTCCTTCGACAGGGCGACCGGCGATCTATGGGTGGGCGACGTCGGCCAGAACGCCCTCGAAGAGGTGGACATCGTCCACGCGGGCGCCAACTACGGATGGAACGTGATGGAGGGCTCCACGTGCTTCCGGTCCGCGTCGTGCGACGGGGATGATTTTCAGGGGCCGATCGCGGAGTACGGCCGAAACCTTGGCTGCTCCATCACCGGGGGTTACGTATACCGCGGCAAACGCTTGCCCGCCCTCAACGGGGTGTACCTGTACGCCGACTTCTGCTCAGGCCGCATCTGGGGTCTTCGTTATGATGGGACGGCTGTGACAGCACAGGCGGAACTGACCCAGGCGCCATTCCAAATACCGTCGTTCGGGGAGGACGCCGACGGCGAGGTATACGTGCTCGGATTCGACGGTGGGGTCTACACGTTCGCCACAGGGCCGGGTGGAGAGCAGCCAACGACCGTGCCGGCGCCATCTCCTACGCCTTCCAACACCCCGGAAGTCCCGGCCTCCCCTATGCCCCAAACCGGCCCTTCCACCAAGCCACCGCCGACAGCGACCTCAGTCCCACCAGCTGCTACAGCGGCGCCAACGCCGACGTTGACTCCTCGTCAGGAAGGTCCTGCGGCTCCGGGATGGATGTGGCTTGTTTTGGGGCTATTCGCAGGCGCAATTATGACCGCGCTGGGCCTGTCAATGATTAGAAGGGCAAAGGCTGGCTGAGCGGCCAATTCCAGGTGCATGAGGGCCGCGACAAGGACGCCGTCCGAACGTTTGGGCAAATGACGCGCGACGTTTGTTGAGACTTACCGAAGGGGTCCAACTTATCAAAGGTACTTATTAGATGATATAACGTCTCATATCCCACGATAATCACGCACGGACTGAATAATCGTGTAAGTTAACGTTCCGAATGTCCAGGGGAACTATATGGCCTGCCACGGTGTTGCCCGATCGGCGACGTCGCGGCTTTTGGGTGTTCGGTCGGGTGTCGGCGATGTTGAAAGCGGGCGGTCGCTCCGTTCGCAGTGAGCGCATACCGCAGCTGCCTTTCGGAGGGCAAATGAGACTAACGGCAATGAAACGTGACCCCGGTCCCTGCGTCTGCCGGACCGAGACGTTGGCGAATATCCCTTCGAGTCGTTACTCCAGCAAGTCAACGGATGCTTCCTAAGATCGACTACGACCTTAAGACCTTCCGCGGCGACGTGTTTGGCGGCGTTACGGCTGCCGTGGTCGGATTGCCCGTTTCCTTGGCATTCGGAGTAGCGTCAGGTCTGGGCGCGGTCGCCGGGCTCTACGGCGCTATCGCGGTTGGTTTCTTCGCGGCCGTATTCGGCGGAACGCGGTCCCAGATTTCGGGACCCACAGGGCCTATGGCCGTTGCCGTGGCGGTCATTGTCACCACGCACGCAGACAACCTCGCCGCGGCTTTCACGATCGTCATCATGGCGGGCCTCCTGCAGATCGCGCTGGGGGTCCTGCGGATTGGACGGTTCGTTGCTTATACGCCGTATTCCGTCATTTCCGGATTCATGTCCGGCATCGGCATAATCATCATCCTCTTGCAGACCCTGCCATTCCTGGGCGCGTCCGTCGCGGAGGGCGGGCCGATAGGAGCAGTCCAGGCTTGGCCGGATGCCATAAGCAACCTGAACTTCCACGCGTTGGCAATTGCTGCCGTGGCGCTCGCCGTGGGGATCCTCTGGCCGGAGCAGCTCAAGAAGTTCCTGCCTGCTTCCCTGGCGGCCCTTGTCGCCGGCACGCTAATGGGGGTCCTGTGGCTGACAAACGCGCCGATCATCGGCGATGTCCCTTCTGGCCTTCCAGAGGTGAAGTTGCCCGATTACTCCCTGGATATCATTGCGAGCTCCGTCCAACCTGCGTTGATTATTGCGCTGCTCGGTTCCATAGACAGCCTGCTCACATCCCTGGTTGCCGACTCGATCACCCGCACGCGGCACAACCCGAATAGGGAGTTGGTGGGCCAGGGAATCGGCAACACAATTGCAGGTCTCATCGGAGGCCTGCCCGGCGCCGGCGCCACGATGGGCACTGTCGTGAACATACGTGCCGGTGGTCGAACGCAGATATCGGGAGTAATTCGAGCGGCCATACTGCTCGCGCTGGTCCTTGGCCTTGGCAGGTACGTCGAGGCAATACCCCACGCGGCCCTCGCCGGCATCTTGATAAAGGTGGGCTGGGACATTATCGACTGGCGCTTCATCACGAGGGTCCACCGCGTTCAGAGGGAGCACCTTCTGGTGATGGTTATCACCATGGGCCTCACGGTGTTCCTGGACCTGGTAACAGCCGTCGCGATCGGGTTGATCGCCGCGATGATGGCCAGCGCGCGGCAATTCGAACGCCTTGAACTGGACAGCGTGATTTCCGTCCCGCTGCTGGACCGGACCTTCCTGGCAACCAGGGAAGAGGCAGATAAAGTCGACCCTTACTCAGCACGTGTTGGGCTGGTATCGCTCAGGGGAAGTTTCTCCGTTGCGTCTGCCAACAAATTGATCAGCACGATCAGCCTCGACATCCGGGACCACGAGGTGGTGATCCTGGACTTCACCGATACGGTCTATATGGACGACAGCGCCGCCCTGGTCGTTGAGCAGATGATCGACGTCGCCAATGCCGAGGAAACCGACGTCATCGTGATGGCGCTGGAGGGTATGCCTGAAACCACCCTGCTGGCGCTGAACGTTCTGAAGGAAGTTCCCGAAGAGAATTTCGTCAAGAACCAGGACGAAGCCCGGGAGGTCGCAAGGCGCCTGCTAGGAGACCAGGACCCGCAACCGGTACCGGAGGGCGCAGGCGCATGAGCCTGTTTTTGGATTGCCTCAGTCCTAAGACCAACGAACCCGAAACTCCGCGTTGATCGCCTCTGCCGGCACGCCTCGGTAAGCTGCCGCGCATCGGCCTTTAGACTTTCAGCAGCCCGATGGGCATCCGTGACAATCAATTCTCGCAGGAGTAATCGAACATGCCAGACCGGTCACCGGCGACACCCGACTACACGATGGGCTACAGCGAGGAGTTCCTGCAACTCCTCGACAGGCGAAGCGCCGAGACGCATGCCGCCTACTTGCTCCCGCGTCTCAAAACGGGCGACCGCGTCCTCGATTTCGGTTGCGGGCCCGGGACGATCACGGTCGGCCTGGCCAGGGCCGTTGAACCTGGGGAGGTGCATGGCATCGACATGGAGGAGTCGCAAATCGCCATGGCCAGGTCGGCAGCCGAAGCGGGCGGGCACGCCAATGCAAACTTCCACGTGGGCGATGCGACGGCGCTTCCGTTCGAAGACAACTCTTTCGACGTTGCCCACTGCCACGCCGTGCTCATGCATGTGCCCGATACGGCGGCGCTGTTGTCCGAGGTGAAGCGAGTACTAAAGCCCGGCGGAATCGTCGCCAGCCGTGAGATGTTCGTTGAGTCCTCGTTCCTGGAGCCCGGCGACGAAAACGTTGGCGAAGCGTGGGCCACGTTCTCGAAATTACTCGCAGCGAATGGCGGGCACCCGCAGATGGGCAAGGAACTGAAGAACACGTTCCAACAAGCCGGGTTTTCGGATGTCCGGGTTGGGGGTTCATTCACCTTCTTCGGCACAGATGAAGACGTGGCTTTCCTTCATAAATTCATAATGGACTGGTTCTACTCGCCCAGCGTCATAGAAGCGGCCACGAAGTATGGGATAGCGACCCACGAGCAGTTCGACACGTGGAAGCAGGGCCTCGACGACTGGAGAGAGGCTCCCGGGGCATGCGGAGCGTTCGCCTTCGGCGAGGTCATCGCCGAAAAGCCACAGTCCTGAAACGCGCCCGTCGCCAGTCAGGCCGGGCCCATGCTGCCGTCACTTGTCACTGCTCGAGATATATCCCACGACACCGTGTCGCGCTGTAGGGGCCGGTTTCAAACCGGCCCTCGCCACAACTTTTCAATCTAGGCGAAAGGCTGAATCGCCATGAGCGAATTCGTTGGAGTGGACGGCTGTCCTGCGGGTTGGTTCAGCGTGGGCTTCGACCGGCAGGGTGGTTACGAATTGGAGGTCTCCGGATCGTTTGGCGAGTTGCTGGCGCGTTACAGCGGCGCCAGGCTCGTCCTGGTGGACATCCCGATTGGGCTGCCGGAGGGACCGGAGCGGCGTGAGTGCGACAGCCTTGCCCGCAAGTTGCTGGGTCGCCGCGGGTCCAGCGTATTTCCTTCGCCGACCCGCCAGACCGTCGAACACGCGGCTGCACATTCGAAAGACTACCGCGGGGCCCTGACGGTTGAACGCCGGTTCGCCGGCAAGGGCATCAGTCGGCAGGCCTTTGCGATATCGCCAAAGATCGCCGAAGTCGACACCGTAATGCGGTCCCGAGACGCAGGCGCGACGCCAACTGTACGGGAAGTCCACCCTGAACTCTGTTTCTGGGCGTTGAACGACCGGCAGCCCATGAAAAACAGCAAGAAGATATCGGCAGGGGTGGCCGAGCGCCTGGGGGTCCTCGAAAGCATGGAGCCGCGTTCCCGGGAGATATACGAAGCGGCCGGTTTCGAGTTCAGGAGGAAGATTGTCGGCAGGGATGACATTGTCGACGCGCTCGTGGCGGCGCTGGTCGCACGCGAACGCCCCGGACGGCTAAAAACCGTACCGGACTTCCCCCCGAGGGACGCCAAGGGTCTGCCGATGGAGGTGGTGTTTTAGGGGATAGGAGGTATCAATGGCACTGCGTCGTTGACGTGTGAAGGGAGTGTTGGGTACACCCCCTGTTCGCTTAGGCGGCGGGGCGCAAGGCTGCCGTTCGGCAGCCTTAGCTTTTTTGGGCGTCCCCTATCATCCGTGCATACGTCTATATTGACGGCTTCAATCTCTACTATCGGGCATTCGGCCAGGCGCGGCCCGCCTCTACTCCGAGGGCGCCGGGCCCAGGACGTTGTACTTCTTGTCCGCTGTGCGTTCACTGGTAGGCAGGACCTCAACCACCACCCGTGAGAGCCCCACGACTTCGCCGTCGGAGTCGAAGCTGTAGTCGTTGCCGATAGCGCCGCTCCAGGTAATTTCGTACATGCAATCGCGGAATCCGTCTGCATCCTGGTCGTCCTTGGTCTGTTTGAGACACTCGGCCGCGATGTAGACGTCGTCGTATGCGGACCCCAGGTGCCAGGGCAGAGTGACGTATTCGTAACGCTCCCTGAAATCGGCGAGGACCTGCTGCCCCTTTTCATTGGCGGGATCCAGGTCGGCCGTGATGGCCTTCATGCCTGTTGCCGCGTCGCCCGCGATCTCGAGGGCGGTCGTTCCGACCGAAATCGTCTCCGCGTATATCGGGCCTTCGTAGCCGAGCTCCCGGGCCTGCTTCACGATTGTCCCCGCCGCGAACTCTGACTGGGGCGCAATGTGCAGGGCGTCGGGGTCGGCAGCAAAAAGTTTGCTCAATTGGGACCTGAAGTCTGTGGTGTCCGAACCGAACCGCTCCTCCGCCGCGAGCTCCCCGCCGCGCTTCTCGAACTGTGCGACCGTCTCGCGCCTTACACCCTCGGCGTAGTCGGTCTCCTCCGTGATAGTGGCGAGCCTGCGGACCCCGTCCGCCCACAGGGTGTTTCCGGTCCCTATACCTACGTGTATGTCGCTGATCTGGGTACGGAATATGTAGTCGCCGGCGTTTGCGATGTCGGGGTTGCTCGCAAGGCCGGAGAACAGGATCACCCCTTCCTCTTCGGCCAGTGGCGCCACGCCGAGCATGGCCCCGCTGCACGACGTACCCAGGACGATCTTTATCCCGTCCACGTCCGTCAGCTTGTTGTAGGCGGCAATGGCGTCTGCCGCGCCGCACTTGGAGTCCTCTACTACGAGTTCGAGCATTCGCCCGTCGATCCCGCCCGCGGCGTTGATCTCGTCCATGGCCATCTGCTTGGCCCGGTTGGCCACCGTTCCGTACGTCTCGCCGGGACCCGTCAGCGACTCCATAACGCCGATCCTGTACGGCGTCTCATCTTCTTCACCGCACGCTACGATCACAAGGGCCAGGATCGGCGCCAGGGCGAGAGCAATTGTCCACTTCGAAAGTAACGGTCGCATGGTGGTCCCTTCCGCGTCTGCCGGCCGCCGGTTACAGCCGGCCGATATTCCAGTTGATTGACCCGTCGACCGCGATCGCAGTGAAGAGCAGGGCCAGGTATGCGAGGGAGTACAGGTAGGCCCCTACGGCCCCTTCGATGCCGGGACGCCTGAGGAGACGAATCGCGAAGTATACGAACACGAGTCCGAGCGCCACCGAGGCGCCAAGGTAAAGCCATCCCACGGCCTGGGTCACAAAGAACAGGGGCGTCAATGCCAGCAGGAGCAGGGTGTAGAGGAATATGTTTCGCTTGGTCTCCGCGACTCCGGCTACGACCGGGAGCATGGGCACGCCCGCCTTCCGGTAGTCGTCTTTCAGCAGCAACGCCAGGGCCCAGAAGTGGGGAGGCGTCCAGAAGAACACGATGGCGAACATGTATATGGCCGGAAGCCCGAGGCTCCCGGTGACCGCGGTCCAGCCGATCACCGGCGGCAACGCGCCTGCCGCTCCCCCGATTACGATGTTCTGTGGGGAGACTCTCTTCAGGCCGATCGTGTAGACGAAGACATAGAAAAGGGTTGCGGAGAGGGTCAGCACCGCGCTCAATGGGTTGACCAGGGTGAAGAACAGGGCGAATGCGACGGCATTGGTGATCAACCCGAAGATCAGGGCATCCCGCGGTTGGATGCGGAGCGCCGCCACCGGCCGGCCCATCGTTCTGCGCATGAGGGAGTCGATATCCCGGTCCAGGAAGTGGTTCAGGGCGTTCGCGCCCGCCGACGCCATCGCCCCTGCGCCCACAACGACGATCGCCAACAATGGGTCGGGAGGCCCGCCGGATGCGAGGAACATGCCTGCCAGCGCGGTGAACGCAAGCAGCAGGATGATGCGCGGCTTGCTGAGGCTCAGGTAGTCCCTGAGGATGCTCTTCTGGGTCGCGGCGCGGGCGGTCAAGTCGTTGCCGATCCGGAATCGTCTGCTGAGACGCCACCTTGCGATTTCGCATCGCCGCGGCTGCCCCAGAGATGTCGACCGACGGCGAGTGATACGACCACGAAGAGCGCGTCCACGATGGGGAAGTAGACGATGTGGGATGTCACGGCGTCTCCGGTCTCGCTTTCGGGATTGAGGGTCCAGAACCACTCCCAAAAATACAGCATGGTGAGCACGATTGCCCCATAGAACAGCGCGCTTCTCTGAACTCGCTCGAGCGTGCCGTCACTCTCATTCGCCGGGACCCGGCTTTGCAGGAAGGCCTCGACCATGCACACAAGCACGGCGGCGGCCATGAACCAGTTCAGGATGCTCCAGATTGGGTAGTCCGGCGAGCCGTCGTGGTAGACGGGAGTGAGAATCAGGTTCAGGGCGGCGGCTATGGCCGTGGCCACCAGGAAGAAGGCAAGAAACCGTTTTACCGTTTCCATCATCGCGAACTTCATCGCTAGTTTCCTCTCCACTTCGATTCGGTCATCAAGGATTTGCGGGCGTTGCCGATGCGAATACTCCCTTGTAATCCTAAGCCCTTAAATGTAGTCCTGAGCCCCTTCAAGTCAACCTGAGTCAACAATGCAGCCTTGGTGCCCCGCGCAATCCTGAGTCACCCGTATTACACAGCGCCCCTTACAGTCATCCCTGGCAACGTCGAAGTGTCTCGTGTAAAGGACCCGCAGAGCAGCGTGCTGTGCTTCCTGACGAGGTTGTGCCTGCGCCCGTACCGCTCGGGTCGGGAGCAGGCCATCGCCGTCAGGGCGTCACGTTGCTATCCGGCAGCATGAGCCCGAAGCGCTTTCCACAGACCGGGCCGCGTATGACAAGTCGTTGGGGAGTACGCGGGCCTCACTCCTGTCCTGCACGCGGCGTATCGACTCACTGAAGGCGAAGCGGGGAACGATCCGGCGGCGGGCGATTCGATGGCGTGCCGATGCGTGAAGGGCTGCCTCAATGATGCCTGCGACTGTCAGCCAATCCGTTCCAACACTTGACAACCGGCGCTGCCCTGCTGATAACCGTTTCCAACGTTCTTTCGTTCGAACTATGTGGGCAGGTCGTACGGCGTTCTAAAAAGCCGCCGGTTCGCCCGATACAAACCCGGTGAGATGGTTGCGGAGTATTCCTGAAAAGACGGGACTGTGGAGAAGCGGCGACTTCGTACGCCTGTGGTCAGGCAGGACGTTGTCTCAGCTCGGTTCAGGACTCGGGGCTCTCAGCCTTGTGGCCGTCCTGATGCTGGAGGCATCCCCGTTGCAAATGGGGATACTGGGCGCCATGGGAGTCGCTCCCGGCGTGATTTTCGGGCTCGGCGTCGGCGTCTGGGCGGACCGCGTGCGCCGCCGTCCGATCCTGGTGATGACGAACATCGCCCGCGCGCTATCTTTGACGTCGGTCCCTGCCGCCTTTGCGCTCGATGTGCTCTCAATGGAGCAGCTCTACGCGGTGGCCTTCTTCAACGGCGGGTGTCAGACCCTATTCAACGTTTCCTTTTCTTCGTACCTCTCAAAATTGGTGGGTCGGAGCAACCTCGTCGAAGCGAACAGCAAGCTCGCAGCCAGTGGGGCGGTGGTGGAGACGGCCGCGTTCAGCGTCGGCGGTTGGATCGCCCAACTCGCAACCGCGCTTGCCACGGTGGTTACCGGAGCTTTCAGTTACCTGTTCTCGGCGCTGATCTTCTTGGAGATCCGAAAACCCGAGTCGGCTGTGGCGTCAACTGACGCGCACAGGAGCGCTCAACGGGAGGTTTGGGAAGGCCTCGTATTCGTTTTTGCTCATCCGGTATTGCGCGCGCTCGCTGGCGCCGCCATTGCGGAGGGCCTGCTTCACGGGGGTGTCGCCGCCGTCATCCTGATCTACGCGGTCCGGGAGTTGGGATTGAACATAGGTGTAATAGCGGCCATATTCGTCGTGGGAGGCGTTAGCTCATTCGTGGGTGCAACGTACTCCACCAAAGTAGCCAGACTATTCGGCGTGGGCCCGGCGACTGTTGCCGGGTTTCTGTTGTTCGGCATTGGGACATTCCTGCTCGCGGTGGCCCGCGGGCCGGTAGTGATCGCAGTGGCGGTCCTTGTCATATGGAAGCTCTTCGAGGCGCCTTATACCATCTACGACATAAACGAGGTTAGTCTCCGACAGGCGGTGACTCCGGATAGAGTGTTGGGCCGTGTGACTGCCACGATCCAATTCGTGGGCATCGGCGTGTATCTGGTGGGATCGATTTTGGGAGGGGCGCTTGCCGAAATAGTCGGCCTGAGACCGACGTTGATGGTCGCCGGCGGATTTGGAGTCATAGGGGCGGGCTGGCTATTCCTCTCTCCGGTGTCGAAGCTGAGGGAACTTCCACATGACGAGAGATAGCGCGTCGCGGCATTACTCCCAGTGGACGAGGCCATAAAAGTTCAGCCCGTCGCTACCGCTGAGGAAACCTTTCAGTTTGAACTTGGGCCAGCCCGCTGCTTGAGACTTGCCATGATCCCTGGACCATTCCTAACGAGTACCGGAGTCTGTGGCGTCTGGCGTGTGCCGCGAATTTCTGAGAAGCCGACCGCGCGCTAGAGACTCGGGCAATGCCCTGGCCAGTCCTCTCGCAGTAAGGCGAAAATCACATAGTCCGCGGTCTCTTCCCGACTTGCCATTGCCCCTTTTGCGACTTCCTGGCGCTGGTAGCCGACCTTCTCCAGCACCCGCGCGGACGCGACGTTGGATATCTTGACCTTTGCGAATATGCGGTCGAGGCCGAGCGTCTCGAATCCGTACACCGTGACCGCCTTCGCGGCGGCCGTCGCGATCCCGCGGCCCCAGAATGGCTTGCCCACCAGGTAGCCGATCTCGGCGGAGCCCGGCGCATCGCCTCTCTCCTTGTTGATTCCAATGCCGCCGATGGGTCCTGCGGCGTCGCAGATGGCGAAGTGCTCCAGAGGGTTCTTTGCGGACTGGAGGGCCACCCATTCTTCGGCATCTGCGCGCGTATACGGATGGGGGAAGGTGTCGTCCAGGTTCGCCCAGATATCGTAGTCGTCGGCGAGGGCGACCCACCGGTCCCGGTCTCCGTCGTTCCAGGCGGACACCCAGTCCCGCAGCGCGTAGCCATTGCCGATGTTGATTTTCATGTCACCAATTGGCCGGTTTTGTGATGACGCCAATCTCGTCGGTCATGGAATCGGGGAATTGGCTCCTCCTCAGATGACTCTTCCACAGGCGCTTGACGTAGGTCGCGGCATCGGAGAGGTCCCTTGGGCTCGGGTTTCTACGGTCGGGATCGACAAGAGTGACACGTAGGCCTAAGTCGTCTCGCACGTATCTCATTGCTCCGGCGAAGTCGGCGTCGTTGGATACGACGACCGCCTGTTCGTACTCCCCGTTGAATCCGTCCACCAACAGGCGGGTTGCCAGGTTTACGTCCGAGCCCTTCTCTTCGGAGTCCCTTACCAGCACGTGGGCCGGAAGCCCCGGCACAGGCCGGGCCAGCGGGCGCCGTTTTATGCCGGACCGGAAAGTGCCAAAGTAAGCATCAAATCCGGGCAGAGTGGCAAGCGCTCTGAGGTAGGCCTGTTGCCGTTGAGGTTGATTGGGATCGTGCGGACGTGCATCCAAAAGGGCAGTGAAGTAGCAAATCTTTTGGATGCTGTTCTTGGGGAAGAGGACCTCTGAGAGTTTACGTAGATCCAGCCACTTAAATGGAGTCCCCCGGACTGCGCGATAGTAGAGATTGAAGCCGTCTATATAAAGATTGGTATTCAGGTGCATCTCCCGCCATAAAGACAGAGACCGCCTCGGAGGGCGGTCTCGACCCTACCGCCGAGGCGATAGGGGTGGTACTTGAAGGATAGCAAGAGCGAATACTGCTTGTCCACGCGCGTTTGGCGTGCCCGTCAGCCGTCCCCTACCTGCCCACCGCCAGGCGGTCTATCAGAAAGTCCGGCAGGCCGAATTCCCTCATCTTCTGCTGCGTGGCCGGGATGTCGTACGCGGCACGGTGATGGGTGATCGTCTCGGCGTCGGAGTCGTGGAGCAGGTAGCTGGCGGTGGGCACCCCGTCCCTCGGCTGGCCGACACTGCCCGGGTTGATGATGCACCGCTCATTTCCAAGCGGGACCGGCTCGTCCAACGGGATCTCGTAGAACACCGCTTCCTTTTCTTCGAGCCTGCACACGAACGGCACGTGTGTGTGGCCCACCAGGCAGTAACGCGTGTCGAAGAGACCGAAGTTTGCCATGGCTGACGCCCTCGACATCACGTACTCCCACACCGGGTCCCGAGGGCTGCCGTGCACCGCCGTGAAGTCACCGATCTCCTCCCTGAGAGGCAGGTCGCGCAGGAACTTTGCATGTTCGTCACTCAAATGCGCCGCAGTCCAGCGAGCCGCCGCGGCCGCGTACATGTTGAACTGATCGAGGCCCAGTTTTCCGACGGCAGCCAGGTCGTGGTTCCCGGTAACCCCGACATGGGCATGTTCACGCAGCAGATCGATGCATCCACCGGGGTCCGGGCCGTATCCAACGAGGTCGCCCAGTTCCCATATCTGGTCGAAGCCGCCGTTCCGGCTGGCATCGTCGATCACCCCCTGGAACGCCTCAAGATTGGCGTGTATGTCGGAGACGATGAGGACGCGCAATGGACTGCCCTGGAAGTTACTGTCGGGTCAGGGTCAGGCTGATCATACGACTAACTGGCTGGAAACCCCTCGGCCAATGGCGGGCGTCATCAAAGTCTCAGCCGCAGCCGCTACGCTCTGTTCGCGAATAACGTGTCAGTGTCCCCAAACGCGCGCGCTCGGCGGTTATAACCGTCAGGGCAGGCTACGCCCACGCTTCCTACCAGCGGGAGGAATCCTCTGCGTAGACGTGGTCGGGCAACGAGTAGGTGATTCCCTCTTCGTCGAACAGGGAAGCGCCGAGCAGGCCCGTGAACCTGGTGAAGTTGCTGTTTTCGTGTCGGCCGGGAGCCAGTCTTTCCAGGATGTGGCCGTGGCGCTGCTGCATCTTGAACCACCAGACGGCGCCGATGGACGACAACGGCGGGTACATGAGGTCGTCGGCCATTTTGTTTCCGATCAGGCCGCGGGAAATCCTGTACGCGTACTTGGCCAGGTTGCGACGCTCGGCCGGTTCGATCATACCTGCGAGCAGCGGCGCCGAGTTGATCAGAGCGTGCGCCATAACGACCGATTCAGTCGGGGTGTCCGGCTCGCACAACTGGCCAATCTCATACAAACGAAGCGCCTCATCAGCATCGCGAAACAGGATGGATTCGGGGATGCCCATCAGGTAACCGCTGTATCGCCAGATTTGCATGAAACTCCGGGCTTCGTCGTCGTTGTACCTGGCGCCCAGGGTCTTCATGTGCATCAGCAGTCTTGCAGAAAATGAAGAAATCGCGAGACCCAGGTGCGCGGCGCTGATGGGCGTCCCCCACGCCTCGGTATCCCAATCCTCCGAATTGTTAAGGAGACGCCTGATTCGTGCGTGGACCATCCTTATCCGTACGGACAGTTTCCAGCCGTCTCCGAACCGGTACATCCCGTCGGGTAGGAATATCTCGATCATGTGCCGGTTGTTTTGTCCCAACCGCCTGACGCCCTGGTCCCGCACTTTGCCGGTGATGAAGAAGGACTTCGATATGTTCGTATTGAATCCCTCTATCAAAACGGCTGCGACGAACGCCACCAGTATTACCGAGGAATTCCTGTGGAACATGCGTACGCCAGGGGCAAGCCCGGGATAGTTCAACCACTCAGGCGGAGTCTCAGCGTCCTTGAAGAAATCGCGTACCGACTCCGGGGCGTCCCGGAGAGCCTCTTCCGTCACGCCTTCCATTGCCTCGTGTATGAGCCTCCGGGACCGGTTCCGGGGCATCTCATCAAGGTCCGCCATCATCTCGTCGGCAATCGGGTCCCCTACATGGGTGTGCGCAACGTATTTGTCCGCCAACTGCTGAGAAACAGCGCAGGCCCTCTTATACCCGAGCAGATAGTCGGTCGGTATGTTCTTGTCCGCCGTATCAGTCACGAGTAGTTTTACTTCTCGTCAGCTTCTACTCTCAGGTCCGGAAGCCAGCCGAGCCACGACGGCATGTACCAGTTCCGGTCGCCAAGCAACTGCATGCTGGCTGGTACAAGAATACCCCTCACCAGGGTGGCGTCGAGCAGCACGGCCACGGCTAGCCCGAAACCCGCCTGCTGGTTGGCCACCATCTCCCCAGAGGCGAACCCGCTGAATACGGCGACCATGATGAGGGCCGCGCCGGTGATTAGGCCCGCGGTCGAACGCAGACCGAAGGCTACCGATTCGGCGTTGTCATGCGTCTGGTCGAACCGCTCGCGGATGCGACTGAGCATGAAGACGTGGTAGTCCATCGACAGGCCGAATAGCAGCGCGAACAGCACCAGTGGTATCCAGACGTCGATGGTCTCGGTCTGGTGGAAGCCGAACAGGTCAGCCCCAATACCATGTTGGAAGACGACCACCATCAGCCCGTAGGCCGTGCCGACGGACAGCAGGTTCATGATGATGGCCTTGATGGGGATTACGATCGAACGGAAGACGATCAGCAGTAATACGAAGCTGACCGCCAGGATCAGGCCGAACGAGATGGGCGTGTAGGCGCTGACCACGCCGTTGAAGTCGAGGTACTCCGCCGACAGGCCGCCGACCAGCACCGTGGCCGGTACGCCGCTGAACGACGCCGGAATGTAGTCGTCCCGCAACCGTTCCACCACGCCGTAAGCCGCGCTGCCGCTCGGCGCGCCGGGCACCGGTACGAGGAGCAGGGCGAGGTCTCCACCTTCACTCGCCTGCGGAATGAACGTGCCCAGTTCGGGGTCGGCCTGGATCGCTGCGCCCAGTTCGGCGATCGCCGACTGGACCTGCAGGTCGTTGACGTTGCCGTCGATGACTATCTTGGCGGGGTTGACGTAGCCGAATGAGAACTTGTTCTCCAACACCTCGAATCCCGCCCGCGTGTGCGAGTCCTCCGGAAATACCTCGACGCTGTTGAAGCCGCGGTTGATATCGAAATAGTAGTAGGAGGCCCACACCATCAGGCCGCCGACCACCAACACGCTGATGATCGGGAAGCGCATGGTCCAATGCGTGATGAACTCCCAGAATCCGGGCCGCTGTTCGCCCTCTTCGTCCTTGTTGCCAGCGCGGCCAATGAACGGGAGCCGGAGGAGGTCCACCCGCGGCCCCAGCAGGACGAGGACGGCTGGCAGTAGCGTGAGGGAGGCCAGGACGGAGACGATGACCACCAGGATGGCGCCCAACGCCATTGACAGGAACAGCGTGTGCGGGATGATCAGTATGCCCACCAGCGCGATGACCACCGTCATACCGCTGAAGAGCACCGTGCGGTTCGCCGTGGCCCCGGCCCGTACGACGGCTTCCTCCTTGCTTAACCCCCTCGCCAGTTCCTCGCGGAAGCGCGACACCACGATCAGCGAGTAGTCGATTCCAACGGCGAGGCCGACCATCGTTATCCATAGCTGCGCGAAGAAGACCAGTTCTCCGAACGTGTTGCCGATCACGGCGACCATCGCCAGGGTTATGACGATGGAGATGACCGCCAGCCCAATCGGAACGAGCGCGGCAACAAGCGCGCCGAAGAGCACAATCAGGATGAGGAGGGCTATCGGGACTCCAATGCGCTCGCCCGCTATCAGGTCCGCCTCCGACAGCTCGCCGTTCTCGAAGGCGATGGTCGCGTCGCCCACCACGAAAACGCGGAACTCTTCCCCGTGGTCCGCTTCGTCGACCACGTCGATGATCTGTTCCGCGTTCTCCGTCGCCTCCGCTATCGATCCCACCAGTTGCAGCGAGATGATGGTCGTCTTCTGGTCGGCGGAAACCAGCCGTTGGTCGCCGGTCAGGTAGTAGTTGAACCCGCCGGCAACCACCTCCGGCCCGATGGCGACGAGCGCGCCCGTCACCTCCTCCACCTTGGCCCGGAACTCCGGGTCGTCCACCGTCAGCGTCTCCGACTGCACCATCACCGCTTCGCTGAGCGGCGGCGCCAGGCCCGCGTCCTCGAGCATGTCCTTGGCCGTCCAGGACTCGGCCTCGCTGAAGGTCGAAATGAAGCCCAGTTCTGTGGTGAGGGCCGAGTCGAGTTGGCGATCGACAATCCCCAGTGCGAGTACCGCTGCCCCGAGCCACAGGGCGATGACAATCCACGGTCGGCGGGCGCTGATTCGAGCCAAACGTTCCGTCATTGGAATAGTCCTGTATCGCCTGACCTGGGGCGTCCGGGAACCGGTGGCGCAGTTCCAGGCCGCTAGAGTCGGATTTGCCGCGCCAGTATACGCAAGAATAGGGATAGCCAATGTCAACCATCATCCCCCGCCACCTCACCCGTTATCCCCGCCACCTCACCCCGTCATCCCCTGTGCCTGACCCGTCATCCCCGCCACCTCACCCGTTATCCCCTGTGCCTCACCTGTTATCCCCTGTGCCTCACCCGTCATCCCATGTGCCTAACCCGTCATCCCCTGTGCCTGACCCGTCATCCCCGCCACCTCACCCGTCATCCCCGACTCCGATCGGGGACCCCTCCCCATGCCGTCCTAAACGCGAGCGTTGAATAACGTAATGTAGGACATTCGGGCAACGAATTCCGTAGGTGATGCTGGCCAATTCTATTTTCTGCGACGAAATTCCCTTTGTTGCTAGTTGACACCGGCATGGGCAATAACTAAATTGCCCATCCTCAAACGTCGTGGGGCCGCGAAATCCGGTATCGCGCGTGGTACTGCCGGATTGGGCGCTGGGCCTCAACGGAGGGTCAGATCATGGCCAACTATCGGAATCTGAAGAACCGCATGGATAACGGCGATGTGATCATCTTGGACGGGGCAGTCGGGACGGAACTACAGGCCATGGGGGTCCCGATGCACCCGGTCTCGTGGTGCGCTCCCGGCAATTACACCCATATGGCAACGGTGCGGTTGATGCACGAGCGGTACATCAAGGCGGGGGCGGACATCATAACGACCAATTCCTTCAACGCCATACGACCGGCGCTGGAGGCATCGGGTTACGGCGAGTTGGTGAGGGAAATCAACACGCGGTCCGTGGACGCGGCGATCGAGGCCAGGAACCGGGCAGCGGGAGACAGAGAGGCGTACATCGCCGGTTCCATCTCCTGTCGCATCCCCATACGGGACGGCAACACCGGGGCGCTTTCAGGCGGAACCGGCCACGGCTATGGCGCCAGCATTCCGGCAGACGAGTTACGGGCCTACACCGACGAGCAGGCGGACATCCTGGCTGAGTCCGGGATTGATTTCTTCCTTATCGAGCAGATGTGGGCCGACAACGAGTCCCGGGTAATTGCCACCGAGTCGGCCAAAGCGACCGGGCTGCCGGTGTGGGTGGCGTTTACGGCGTCGACGGCAGACGACGGACAGACGATCAAACTGGACGTGGGCGCTGATCGCGGGTACGTCGGCGGCAAACGGCAGCCACTGTGGACTTCCAATTGGCGGCCGGTCGACTACGACATGACACTGGCCGCAGGCATCGCCGAGATCGCGCCGCTGGAGCCGGACGTGATTGGAGTGTTTCACGCAACGGCCTCCGACACCACGGCTGCGCTCAAAGCCGTTTTCAACCAGTGGTCCGGACCGGTTGTCGCATATCCGGATGCCGGACGAAGTGACTACCTCCAGATGTGGCAGGACCGTGGCGTCCCTAACGAGGTGAGGGTGGAAGCATTGACGCAGGAAGCTGCCAAGTGGGTCGAAATGGGCACGCAGATTGTTGGCACATGCTGTGGTTACGGTGTCGACTACATCAAGGCGTTGCGAGACGTTATGCCACCCAAACTGACATCGCCGCGAAAAGCAGCTTAGGATAATCTGCGCGGACGCAGAGGCGACGCACACGCGGGCGTGTGCAAAGTGAAGTAGTTTGACCTCCGAAACGGTGAGGAGGCGCTCACTTGGAATCGAGACCATTGGTGGTGGTGGGCGCGGGCATCGCCGGAACGGCCGCGGCGATCGAAGCTGCGCGGGCCGGGGTGCAGGTCACGCTGGTTGACGAGAACCCCGTTGGCTTTTCCACGATGGGAATGGACGTACCCCTGTTTTACGGGCAACGGGTTGACGGCGCGCTGAGCAACCGGGCCGTGATGCTGGAAAGGGTTATTGCGGCCAACAAGGATATGGCGGCGGCGGCAGCGGCCGGGGTTGACGTTCGGATCGGCACGTGCGTGTGGGGCGCCTTTCGCAATTCCGATAGCAGCAGGGCGCTGGACGGCCCGCAACTGGGACTGGCCGACGACAGGCAGTCGTGGGCCATCAAGTACGACCGGCTCATAGTGGCGGCCGGGGCGCGGGACCTGGGAATGCCCTTTAACGGGTGGGACCTGGCCGGCACGATGGGCGCAAACGGCGCCTACTCGCTGATGAGCGTGTATGAGGGTTTGACCTCGCGCCGCATGGTGATACTGGGCGCCGGCGACCTGGGGCTCAACACCGCCCGGATGGCGCTGATGAGCGGTGTGAAGGTCGCCGCCGTGGTGGATGTAGCTCCCTCCGCGGGTGGTGACAAGGCGCTGGTAACGGAGTTGCGGCGGCTGGGCGTGAAGTTTTACACGTCCCACACTGTGTTGGAGGCTACCGGCTCAGATGGCCAAATTGAATCGGTCTTGCTGATAGAAGTCAACAGGGACTGTGAGCCGCTGGCCTTGTCGGAAAAGGAAGTCGCCGCCGACACCGTATGCCTCGCGATTGGGTTGGTGCCCAACATCGAGCTGCTCAGCCTCCTCGGCTGCGAACTGACGTTCAAGTCGGAACTTGGCGGGTATGTGCCGGACCACGACGAGTGGATGCGGACCAGCGTCGATAACGTGTTTGTCGCAGGGGACGCTGCTGGGTTCCACGACGGCATGATCCGGCAGCCTGAGATTGCGCGGGACCAGGGCCGCCTGGCCGGGATCGCCGCCGCCGAGTCGCTGGGCGCTATCGGAAACGCGGAGGCGCGCGCCCGTGCGGATGACATTCACGCCGAGGCCTCATCCGACGACATACTTGCAGGTAGACCGACCGAGGTCCACACAGGCTGGAAGGGGTGGCTGAGGTCACTCGTCGATGCCAGCGGGCAGTATGCATTCGTATGCCGGTGTGAAGAGGTGACGTGTGAGGAGCTCATCGGCCTGCAGCCCCCGCGATATTTGAACTGGACATCTGAGCAGATGAGCCGCCGTAGCCTTTTGACCCATGCGAAAGACGGCCCGCTCAACCCTAACCACGTCAAACGGCTTACGAGGGTGGGCACGGGCCATTGCCAGGGTCGCCTTTGCCGCGAGCAGGTGTCTTTGCTGGTCGCCGATGAGACCGGGACCGACATTGCCGATATGCCCATGATGACTTATCGCCCGCCGGTGCGCCCGCTGCCGTTGAAGGTGATGTGGCCCCACGATGAAACGGAGCAGGTACGGGCCGAGTGGCCCAAATGGTTCCACCCGCCGGGCAAGGTGTTGGGGTAGGCGGGAGCAGCGTCATGGCTGTCGATAGGACAGACGTAGTCGTCATCGGGGCCGGCGTTTCGGGCCTGAGCACGGCGTGGTACCTCGCCAGGGCGGGCAGGGACGTCGTAGTGGTCGACAAAGGCATGGCTGGTGGAGAGGCCTCGGGGCGAAACGGCGGGATGATCAGCGAGCGGGTCGATGAGCCGGCGTTGATACCGATGGCCGTCGAGTCGTTGGAGTTGTGGAAGACGCTGGACGACGATCTCGGCTATCCCACCGAGTTCATTCACCAGGGCAGGCTCCAGGTGGCTGTGACGGAAGAGGAGATGGGCGACCTGTTCGCGGAGCGGGACGTTGCCCTGCGCCACGGCATAAGCGTGGAGGTGGTCGACACCGCGCAGATACAGGACCTGGTCCCGGGCATCTCCGACCGGGTGCTGGGCGGGACTTTCTTCGCGAACGGCGGTCACGCCAACCCGCAAAGGACGGTGCAGGCGTACGCATGGGCATTCCAGGATCTTGGGGGGGAGATTTACCAACACACGGCCGTTACGGGATTCCGGACTTCTGGCGGGCGTGTTTCCGCTGTTGAGACGACCGCGGGCGTCATCGAGACCGACGTGGTGGTCGCCGCGGCCGGTCCTCAGACCGGGTTGCTGGCGGAGATGGTGGGCGCGCACGTACCGGTAGCGCCTGCGAGGGTGGAGATCCTGGCTACGGCTCCGTTGCCGCCGCTGTTCGACATCGCGCTCGTGGGCAACGGGCTGTACGGTCGGCAGGCCGCCAGGGGGAACCTGCTGTTCGGCGGCGGGCCGCACGAGTGGATCGACGTGGACCTGACCGGCGATCCCGGCAAGCCGAACACGCCCATGATCAGGAACATCGCGCGTCGGCTGGCAGAACTGCTACCCGGCTCGGCGGACGTTCCGGTGATCCGAAGCTGGGGTGGAGTTGTGGAACAGTGCCCCGACTACATGCCCATCATCGACATCCTGGACAGCCCTGGCAACTACGTGGTCATGACCTCGTCGGCGCATGGGTTTGGCCTGACGCCCGCCACGGGCAAGATCGTCAGCGACCTGGTGTTGCACGGCGAGTCGAGTGTCGACATCAGCGGCCTGCGGCTGGGCCGTTTCGCCGACGTGAAGCCCGGCTGGCGGGAGGAGCGCGGGTGGGCGCCGGCGTCTGTACAGGGTTGAACTTTTTGCCTGAGGTCCTTAAGTAAGAAGGTCGGCGAGCGGCGAGAGGGTGCGCGGCCTAATCCTGGACCGGCCGTTAGAATGTCGCCAAGAAAAGACTGGAATGATACCGACGAACGGCGGACTGTACTGAATCCTGACGGAGTCAGCCTCTCCGGGACATCTTGAATCCCAGGCGGAGATTTCGTCGCGAATCGTTACTACCGACCGTTGCGTTGACTGTTAAACGACCGGGAGCATATCTTTGAACAGTTGCGTGGACGCGGCGTTGCGTACGTTTTGGAGGGAGCTATGTCGAACCTCACCAATGGCCTTGGAGAGGTCGCAGCCCGGGGCGAAGCGATGTACCGGGAACTTGTCCAAACACAGTCCGAGCCGATGGACAAGGGTAACTTCGTGGTTATCGACGTAGAGTCCGGGGACTACGAGATTGATGCCGCAGACGCGATCGCCACCCGGCGATTGCTGGACCGCAGGCCGAATGCGGTGACTTATGGGGTGCGAATCGGCCACCGTGCGGCTTACAGCCACGTTGGCGGGTTCCGAGCGCCCGACGGCGGATGATAAGAGGGAAAGTCAGCGGGGACCAACAGGCCCTGGTCGCCATCGACATCATGGACGCCGAGGGCCAGCCGCGGTCCCTGGAGGTGATCCTCGACACAGGGTTCACTGGTTACCTGACCTTGCCTGCCGAATCCATCCAGTTGCTCGGTCTTCCCGCTGTAGGCCAGCGCACTTTTGAGTTGGCCAATGGAGAGTTATTCCAGTTTGAGGCGTACCTCGCGTTGGTGTCCTGGCTCGGACGCGTGAGCGATGCGTTGGTGCTGAAGTCGGACGGCGCTCCGTTGCTGGGCATGACTTTGCTCTGGGGCAGCCGGGTTACCCTGGATGCTGTGACAAACGGAGACGTTTCGATTGAGGAGTTGGTAACGGACCGATAGAAGGTTGACCCTCCACAAAGTCCATTACAGCTCCATGACGCCGAAGCCGACGGCGTAGTCGCAGCCGGCCCGCTCGCCGATGGCGGCTGCGCCCCAGGTGAGAAAATCCTCGGGGTCGAATGACTGTGAGAGGTTGTCGATGTAGACCCGGTGCTCCTTGAGCGAATCGACGCCCTTGTCTATGAAATCGGTCACGTCGACGTAGTGCGTGATGTTTGGGTCGGCGGCGATGTAGACCGTCTTGACGCCGTGCCAGGGCTCGTAGCCCTCGTCCAGGAGTTCGGGGAAGATCCAGCGGTTGTCGGCGTCGCGAGCACCGTCGAGCACGGCGAGTCCAACGGCGCGGTGATCGGCCATGTTCAGCCTGCCGCTGCCGAAAGTGAGTTCGTGATTGATAGTAACCAGGACATCAGGCTTGACCTTGCGGATAACCCGGGCGAGGTCGCGGCGGAGGGGCAGGCCGTACTCGATTATGCCGTCGGGGTAGTCCAGGAACTCGACGGTGTCGACACCGACGACGCGTGCGCTGTTTATCTCCTCCTGCACCCGTAGTCTGCCCGTCTCGTCGGGGTGCATGGAATCAATGCCCGCCTCACCCCTGGTGACCATGAGGTAGCTGACTTCCTTGCCTTGCGAGGTCCAGCGGGCGATGGCGCTGGCGGCGCCGTATTCAAGGTCGTCGGGATGGGCCGCAATTGCGAGGGCGCGGGACCAGTCTTCAGGGATTGGCAGGAGCTTGGGGGGTTGTTCGGGCATGGTGGGAGTATGGTAGCGCAGGGGATGGGGGTGGCGGCCCTCTCCCAAGAGAGACGTTTGCCTAACCTCCCAAGTGTCATGGTATGAAAATGGCCCTGACGACCACCACATCGACTTACCGGCGAACGCCGGTTTCCATGGTGGGGTGGCAGCGGGGGGCACGCTCGACATGTACAACTCCCTGCCTAAGGGCCCCGTCGCGTTTTCATCACCTCGTGCGTGCCCTCACCCCAACCATCTCCCTTGGGAGAGGGAGTTTATTAAGCGAGGTTCCCGATCGGCGTCGGGGACGACGGACACGGCGCACGCGAGTTGAATCAACCCCAATGGTCAAGCGGAGTTGCTCAGGTTGGCACTGTCTCGCCGGTTCGTGGGATTTAAGAGGGTCTCCGGTGTACCCTGTCGGGCGGAAAAGTCATCGGGGCAGGTCACAGACTTGGAAACCCGTCGAACCACCGTCGAGTAGTCGAGCCGGCCATGAAGGGAGCTGAGTTTGACAGGACCCCTGGCAGCCGTTTGGGAAATTCCGGAGCCGTTGTCCGTACACCCGGTCCGGGTGGATGACGATACTGTCATAGTCTTGAGACGCCACGGAAACCCGGACGGCCCCCGGCTGGTGCTGAGCCACGGCAACGGTCTGGCCATCGACCTCTACTATCCGTTTTGGTCACTCCTTTGCAGGGACTTCGACCTTGTTGTCCATGACCTGAGGAATCATGGCTGGAACGAACTGGGCGCCAGGGAGGACCACACCGTCGCCACATTTGCACGCGACCACGACCGCATATTTGAAGCGATCGGCAGTCTTCTCGGCGATAAACCGACCATAGGCGTTTTCCACTCCATTTCAGCCCTTGCAAGCCTGCACACGCCTTCCAGGGGTGGGAACTACTCAGCTTTGGCGCTTTTTGCCCCGCCTCTGTGCAACACTGGCTCCAGGTACAAGGATTTCGAACTGCGCGCATGGCGTACGGCGGACATGCTAAGGCGGAGGGCCCAGTGGTTCCGGTCCAGGGAAGAGTTGGCGGAAATTCATTCCTTCCTGCCCTACTTCCACCAGGCCGTTCCGGGTGTCTTCGAACTTGTGGCCAGGACGACCCTGAGGGAGTCTGGGGAGGGCCATGGCTTCGAACTTCGATGTCCTTCCGACTACGAGGCGCAGATCTGGGACCATGCCTCGAAGTTCGCGGTGTCGGTCGACTTTGGCGCACTCAGGTGTCCCGTCAAAATCGTGACCTCAGACCCAGCCACTCCGGACCCGAATGCCCCGACATTCGATTTCGGTGATTCAGACATCGACCATGAGTTACTTCCCGGAACTACACACTTCCTGCTGCACGAAAAACCGCAGGAGTGTGCGGCGGTCCTGCGTAGGTTTCTGAAGCAGGTGAAATTTCTGGAGAATCGGTAGCTCTCATAGGGGGTGGGTACTAACGGCAGCCACACCGGACCAACAGGCCGCCCACCACTTCCCCCTCTCCCGTGGGAGAAGGTTGCGGTGAGGGCCAATCAACCACGCCCTTCCCCGTCTTGCCCTCCTCCTCGTCTCCCCGCACTCCGATGCGGGGCGGTACCCACGCTGGGGCGCGGGCGATGGGGTGCCAGCCGGGCGCGGATACACCGACTACCCCTAAACCAACCCGCACGTTGGTCAACGATCCGCGCAAGGGCATTGGAATGTGGGTGCCCTGGGGACGGGCGCGGGCCAACCTCCATCGCCATTTGCATACACCGCCCATTCGCCTACCACCCCCGTAGGGGCCGGTTTCAAACCGGCCCTGGGGACGGGCGCGGGCCAACCTCCATCGCCACTTGCATACACCGCCCATTCGCCTACCATCCCCGTAGGGGCCGGTTTCAAACCGGCCCTGGGTACGGGCGCGGGCCAACCTCCATCGCCATTTGCATACTCCACACATTCGCATACCACCCCCGTAGGGGCCGGTTTCAAACCGGCCCTGGGGACGGGCGCGGCATCCCCCTCGAACACCCACACCCCACACCAATTGACACGCTACGAACAATTGTTCTAATATCAATATCGAGTCGTGCCAGGCGCGGCATTCACGCTAACCACTCTGATCGAATCGCAACGGGGACAAACTTCGGCCGACATCGGGGGGCAATCATTCCTCTCCCCGTAGTTAAAGCCCGCTGCGAACGAGAAAGAACGGGGGTCCTCGGGAAGGGCACTCGGGCGATGCGTGGATTCCAACTCCCCCGGCCACGCAAGCCGAAATGGGGAACCGGAGCGATTCACACATGCCGCCTACGTTGGCGTGGCGGACAACCCTGGGTCATGGCGTCTCGGGGCCTGCAGGCTAAATCGGGTAAAACCGAAGATCGCCTGGGGAGCTATCGGAACACGCCTGGGCAACAACGTAAGTCCGACAAAGTCGATAGCAACGCGACATAACCTTCCCCGTCGTCTAACGTGTCCCAATCAACCGGGGGTACGGGCGAAGAGCCAAAAACCGTCTTCTCGCGCGGCCTTACGGCCGATAGAACTGGCGCTTAGTTGAACGCCGTTACCCGGTGTTTTTGTCACACGGGTCTGGAGAAGACAAGAGGAAACATACTTCCCAACAAACCGCCTCTCGGCTTCAGCCGATTATTCGGGAAGGGTCCGCAGAGACACTGCCAAACGAAGCAGCCCCGGCAAACCACCGGGGTTGCTTCAACGCGCGCCCCCCACACGACCCGCGCTCCCCCCACTCGTCTTGCGCGCCCCCACTTGACTTGTGCGCCCCCCACTCGTCTGGCGCGGCCCCCCAACTCGTCTTCCCCGACCCCGATCGGGGACCTGACCGAAAAACCCCCTCTCCCATCGGGAGAGGGTTGGGGTGGGTACAGACCGGGTACATTGGTAACAGGTAGACCGGGCACCTGGGTAACACATATTCCTGTGTAGGAGCAGTTCTTATGAGGAGTCATGTGATGCCATGGAAGGAGTCTAGTGCGGCCTGTGAGCAGAGAGTGTTCATAGAGAGGTGGTCGATGGGGGAGGAGTCGGTTTCCGAGCTGTGCCGCCAGTTCGGGATCAGCCGAAAGACAGGGTACAAGCGCATTAACCGGTTCAGGGAGTACGGTTTCGACGGCTTGGGCGACCGCAACAGCGCGCCCCATTCGCATCCGAACGCGACGAGCCCGGAAGTGGCCAGGGAGTTGATCGAGGCCAAGCGAGCGCGGCCGACGTGGGGTCCCAAGAAGCTGGTGGCGTGGCTGCGAGCTGAGGCCCCCGAGGCGGCTTGGCCGGCTCCTAGTACCGCAGGAGCGATCCTCGACCGGGCCGGCCTGGTCAAGCGGCGGCGGCGCCGCAGGCGGGCGTCGCCCTGGAGCGAGCCGTTCACCGAAGCGGCCGATGCCAATGACGTGTGGTGCATAGACTTCAAGGGCTGGTTCCGCACAACGGACGGTCAGCGGGTCGACCCGCTGACCGTCCAGGATGCGGCCTCTCGCTACCTGCTGGCATGCGACGGTCTGGCCCGGCCGAGGACACCGCAGGTGCGCCGGGTGATCGACAGGGTGTTCAGGGAGTACGGCCTTCCCCGGGCCATCCGCACGGACAACGGCCCACCCTTCGCCAGTGTGGGACTGGGAGGGCTGACCAAACTGTCGATCTGGTGGATCAAGCTGGGGATCGTCCCGGAGCGCATCGAGCCGGGCCACCCGGAGCAGAACGGCAGACTTGAGCGGCTTCACAGGACGCTCAAGGAAGAGACGGCTCGCCCGCCCAGGGCCAGTCAGCGTAGTCAGCAGCGGGCTTTCGACGCCTTCAGGGACGGCTACAACGAGCATCGCCCGCACGAGGCGCTCGGTCAGCAGCCCCCATCTCGTGTGTACGGGCCATCCCACCGGGAGTATCCGAGGAGGGCAGAGTCGCCGGAGTACGGAAGCGGAGTCACAGTCCGCAGGGTGAGGACGAACGGCCAGATCAAGTGGAACGGAGGGCTGGTCTACCTGAGCGAGGCGCTCAAGGGTGAGCCGGTCGGGCTGGTGCAACAGGACACCAGGTACTGGACGGTCATCTATGGACCGCTGAGCATCGGACTGTTGGACGAGCACACCAGTCAGGTGTTGCATACTACTGCCAAACTGTTACCCAGGTGCCCGGTTTAGGTGTTACCCAGGTGCCCGGTTGCACAGTGAGGGAGAATCGCGAATTGGGAGTAGGCAATTGAAACCCTCATTCCCCCAGAAAGTCGGGGATTACGCAAAGGTCTCCTGTAGGGGTGCTGGGACGGCCGATGCGCGGGCGAGCAGTGAATGATGGGGTGGCCTGTGTTGAAGCCCTAGCACGGGGAATTACGGAGAAAATGGAGCCTGTCTTCGTCGACCGGGCTGGCGGGTCCGGAGTCCTCGGCAATTGACCGCAGCGACGCTGCGGCTTCGTCGACGACTGCCTCCCACAGTCTGGCTCCCAGCTCGGCGGTGGCGTGCGTTGGGTCGCCGATGACGCCCGTGGACGAGTAGCTCGAAAAGTCTATGTCAGGGTCCTCCCAGTTCACGGACGCATGTTGGGGGTCGACGATCTTGTCCAGCCGAACCGCTTCGGGCCGCAGGTGGAGCATGATGGAAGTGGTGAAGCTGTCGGCGTGGCCGCCCGGCACGGACGGATCGGCGATGCGGAGCCAGATTTTGTAGTACGGGAGGCCCGGCAGGAACGCTGTCGATCGGCCGTTCCTATTCTCGTTGAACCGCTTCACAGTCTCCCTGAGGTCGTGGCCGCCGCACCCGCGCCATACGACTATCTTCCGGAAACCCTGATCGGCGAGGGATTCCAGCGTCGCCAGTACGAGGGAATTGTGCAGGTCGACGGGGATGTCGATGTAGCCCGACCCGTAGTTCCTGTGCTCCGGCGTCGGCCCGAAGGGGAGTGCGGGAAGGACGAGGGACTGAATGCCGTTGTCCCTGGCAGCCTTGTTGGACGCGGCGTTGCAGACCTGTTCAGCGAACCAGGTGTCGAAGTCGACGGGTAGGTGCGGCCCCTGCTGCTCGGTGCATCCGGTGGGGAGTATGGCGAGGGCGTCTTGGGAGGCTTGGTCGCGGATCTCTTCGTATGTGAGGTCGGTGAATTTCATGGGGGGGTCGGGACACAGTAAAGAACGTCGGCACCAGAGGACGTCCTTACTGGCAGATGTACTGTGTCGTCTGGAGCAAGCCTTGCCCGTGGCAAGGGCCGTGATGGAGTCTTAGGGCCTGTCCCTTCTCAGTCCGAAGTTGAGTTACTTGAATTGCAACTGTCCGGGCTTGCGGCAGCCCTGGATGGGATCAGCCCCAAGGTTGCCCATTCATTGGTCATCGTCTTCTATCATGGCACCTGTCGTGTACGCCCTGTACCAAACGCCACCACCCGCTGCACCGCCTAACGCCGCCGCTGGCAGCAATAGCAGGAATCCTTCGGCCCCCCAAGACGAAAGCACCAACACTGAACCAATACCTGTGACCCCGCCGAGGACCAGGCAGCCCCCGCTGATCTTTTCGCGTTTCGAAATAAACCGCGTCCTCCTGAATTCTTGAACGCTGTCCGTCTGTCTAGTGCGTCGAGTCTCTGCCCTGAATTCATTCTGTGATATTCGCCGCCCAGGAGGCGTCAATCGTCTTCGGGGGACCAAGCGAGCGTATCTGGACCTAAACTCTTCATCGGTTTGTAGTCCTTTGCGTCGGTTGCATTCCCGGCAGATCACCTGCAAATTATTCTCATCATTAGACCCACCTCGAACGACGGGGATGATGTGATCTATCTCCATGCTGGTCGCGATTCGTCGATGTCCACAATAGACACAAGTATTTCGTTGTCGTCTCATCAATCGTCGTTTCAGACCCCTTGGCCAGCTGACCCGCTCGGTGGGTCGGATTCGGCGTTCATTCGTCCGGGTGAGAAGCATCACCCAGATCGAAACATCCGCAAGGATCTTTGCGATCTCGCGCGATGCCCGGAACAAGTTGACCGCTACCCAAGTCACGACGGAAGAGGTTTTCAACACAATCGACCTTAACGTTGTATTCATCATCAATCCCCTATCCGGTGTTTTTGGCCTCGCGACCTGCCCGTGCCTCCGTGGCACGGCCCTTTTCTGTTAGCGTTCAACCGTATTTGCTTGGCACTGCATATCTGCATGCAGAGTCTAGCCCGTTGTGGGGGGATCTTCCGGATCGGAGTCCGGCAAGACGGTGACTGGAGCTCGGGCGAGCCGGCGATCAGTGCCGTTTCTGCCGGCGACCGGTGCAGGTTTCTCGACTTCGCTCGAAAAAACACGTTAGAGGGCTCGAAATGACATTTTGGGTGTACGGAATAGTTATGGCCTCGCTTGGATCCCACGAGAGATTTGATGTGGGTGGTGTGGTGTGGGGATGGTTGGCGTCGCGGGTCCGCGTTGGAATTGATGTGGTTCCGGATTGCGCGTAGCCCCTCACCCCTGGATACCGGATCAAGTCCGGCAAGACGATTGCTGAAGAGTGGAGTCGGACGTGAGGGCCGGAGTTGCCTGCGACCGGTTCAGAATTCTCGGCTTCGCTCGAAATGACTGCGGCCCTGTTAAGGCCGCACGAGGTGATGAAAACGAAACGTCGCCTGCCGGCTAAGAGTTGTACTCGACGAGCGTACCCACCGCTGCCCGCGCCCCATAGGTACCAGGTTTCCCCGGTACGACGGGGTTGGGGTTATCCGGGCTAATTTCATCGGAAAGGCGACCTATAGTCTGCCTGATCTGCGGCGTACACTGCTGCTTCCGGTGGATTGGACGGTCAGACTATAGTCGGCCTAACTTTGTACCGAACCGACTTTCGGACTGAAAAGGAGCAGCAACCATGGCCCAACTCACGGTGATGGACCCGGTGGCGCAGCTTGCTGCGGAGTTGGGGGTGTTTGCTCCTGCGGCGGAGAGGCCGCGTTCGATCGAGCGGTTACGGGTGGGGTTGTATTGGAATCGGAAGCCCGGCGGGAACTGGGCGCTGGAGCATGTAAAAAAACTGCTGACTGACCGGTTTCCCGGGGCCGAAGCGCAGTTGTTTGACGCGCGGCGGCCTATTCCAGAAGAGGTCGTCGCCGATATCAGGGCCCGCTGTGACGTGGTGGTGGGCGCAACGGCGGACTGAGGGTCCTGCACGTCGTACCTTGCGTACGACCTGATCCAGCTCGAACGGGCCGGCCTGCCAACGATGGCGCTGGTGGCGCGCGGGTTCGAGGACGACTGGGTGTTTTCCGCCCGCGTGTTCGGCCTGCCCGCAGCGCCTTACGTCGTGGTCCCACACACGATGACGAGCCGCAACCGCGAGGAGGCCGCGAGCGACGTTGAGGGCGTGTTCGAGGACCTGGTCGTTGGCATGACAACGCAGCCGGCGGCGAGCAATGGCAATGCTCCGACGTCGACAGTACGTACGGCGAACTCGGAGTCGTTCGAGGGTCCAGACCGTCTGGATGCGTGGAGCGTTTTCAACAGGGAATATCTCGACCGGGGACTGGGCGACGGCTTTCCGCTGGTCGCCCCGACTCCCGCGCTCGTCGACAAATTCCTGGAGCACGCGAAAAAGGACCCGCTCGAGGTGGTCGGCAACCTGGCGCCTGCGTATGGCGTGGCCACCGTCGAGAAGATCGCTGTCAACGCCGCGATGGCCGGTTGCGAGCCGGAGCACCTGCCCGTCCTGATAGCCGCTGTGCAGGCGATTGCCGAGACGCCGGAGTCGGTGTTTCCGGCGCGGGCCATAACGATGTCGACCAGTCCCAACGCGCTGATGATGCTGGTGAGCGGGCCGATAGTGGAGCGGCTGGGGGTCAACTACGGTCGGGCGACACTGGGGCCGGGCAAGCAGTCGAAGGTCAACACGGCGCTCGGCCGCGCGTTGCGGCTGATACTGATGAACGTCGGCCACTGCTACCCGGGCACCGGAGACATGGACACGATCGGGAGTCCTCTCAAGTACAGCATGTGTCTGGCGGAACACGTCGGCGAGAACCCCTGGGACGCATATCATGTGGAGCGGGGCCTGGACGCCGATCAGAGCGCGGTGACGATCTTTGGCGTCAATGACGTGGTCCACATGGGCAGCTACCAGCGAGACGCGGAGCAGTTGCTGATGGCGTGGGCGTCGCGGGCTGCGGCGGCGGGACATACGACCCCGCTGATACCGAGCCGGTTCGAGTTCGATGAGAACCACGCCGTGATGTTGATGTCGCCGGACCACGCGCGGAACCTCGACCAGGACGGCCACACCAAGGAGTCGGTACGGGAGTTCATCTCGCGTGAGGCGAAGACCCCGCTGAAGTACATGGTGGCGAATTTGCCGACGTCCATCGACTCTTTGCCGCGCAACCTGAGGTGGATATTCGACATGGACCCCGAAACGCAGATATCGACAATACCGGACCCGGACACGATCGAGATCGTGGTTGTCGGCGGGCCGACTGGCAAGAGCGACTGGGTTAGACTGTCGGGCGCGCCGACGATTACGAAAGTGATCGCATAGGCAGCGGGGTGGGCGCTTCACTCGTCACGTTTCACATAGCGTCCAAATCGCAGACGGAAGGGGCATTCGAACATGATTGAATGGCTTGGGATCGAGCACCTTTTCGAGCTTTCAACGACGGAAGCTATCCTGGGATTCTTCACCCCGTTGGCGAGCTTCGCCGTGTTCGCCGTGGCACAGATCGTACTGCCGGGGAGGCGGGTGCCCGGGTACGTCATCAACCAGGAGACGGGGCAACCTCGCAACTACCGACTGAACGGCCTTTTGGTGTTTGCGGTCGCTCTGCTCGTGTGGGGCTTCGCTTTCGAGCCCATGGGGATACCGCGTGACTGGTTCTACCGGACCTCGATCTTTGCGGTGCTCGGCGGAACGGTCTTCACCCTCATCATTGCGATTCCGGCGGTGTTCAGCCAGCCGGTGGGAGAGGTAAAGAACCCGCTGCTAGCCCTGTGGTTCGGCCGGGCCCAGGAGATTTCGTTCTTCAACGAACGGTTCGACGTGAAGATGTACTTCTACGTCGTTGGCGGGACGATGTTGTCGCTCAACGCGCTGTCCGGCGCGGTCTGGCACTACGAACAGTTCGGCAGCAACTCGAACCCGGGCGTCTTCATGTACGCCGCGTTCTTCACGTTCTACGTGATGGACTACTTCATCTTCGAGCGTGTCCAGCTATACACGTACGACCTGATCCACGAGAAGATGGGCTACATGTTGTTCTGGGGTGGCCTGGTGATCTACGGGTGGGTGTTCATCCTGCCGCTGTGGGGAATGGCCGCGCACCCGGACCCCGGATTCTCGACGACTTGGACTTATGTCTGGCTGGTCGGATCGGCCGCGTTGTTCCTGACCGGGTGGACGATCTCGCGCGGCGCGAGCCTGCAGAAGTACTGGTTCAAGCGGTTCCCCGACCGCAAGTTCCTGGGGATTATCCAGCCGGAGTACATCCAGGCCGGCGACCGCAAGATCCTGTGCAGCGGAATGTGGGGCGTGGCGAGGCACTTCAACTACATGGGCGAGGGTTTCCTGTCCTTTTCGATTGGCCTGGTGTTCGGCCACTTCGGGAACCCGTGGGCGTGGACCTACTTCATCTTCGTCGTCACGTTTTTTACGTTCCGCCAACGCGGCGACGACGTGCAATGCGCGGAGAAGTACGGCGAGGAGAAGTGGGCGGAGTACCAGGCGCGAGTGCCGTACCGGATATTTCCGGGGATTTATTGATGGGGCGGGGTGCGGGCTCCCAGACCGGCTCGTATGATTAATTGAGCGAGGGCGCGCGACATCGACAAACTTACCATCAGCGGAATAGACGATGAACTCAACGCGTGCCTGCGCGGCCTCGCAGAGCGGGAGGGGATCTCTCTGAATCAAGCTGCCATGAAGCTTCTCCGGAAGGGCGCCGGGCTAACCAGCGACCGGAAACCCGAAGGTACCGTCGGCTCTTCGCTTGATCACCTGTTTGGGACATGGACCGAGGAACAGGCACTTCAATTCAACCGCGAATTGGAAGTATTTGAAATCATTGATGAGGAGATGTGGAAATGAAGGTCCTCCTTGACTTTGTCGCCTGCTCACCCGTCATACGCGCAAGTCGACCGCTGTAGTACCGCGCCTACTGAATCCTGTCCTGCAAATGTTGGTATTAGTGTCCTGAATCTGAAGTTCGTTACATAACGCAAGTAGCTATAAGACCGTCGGCGTCGCCCTCACCCTAACCCTCTCCCATCGAGGGAGAGGGGATTTTCACAAGCCGATTTATTCGATGAATTTCTAATAGAGGACATTAGAGGCTGGCTTCAGGGTAAGGGTTTCTGCTGTGGCCGCCTCGATGGCTTGTGGGGTCCAGGGGATGGGGACGCCGGTCCCGTTCAGCCATGCGGGCAGGAGGTCGCGGTAGTGGGGCGAGAGGGGATTGCCGGACTGGCCGCCGGGTAATGAGAACAGCGACCGGTCCCAGTCGCCCACGTCCAGCACCATGCGCAGGGAGGGGACAACCGCGGGGCTGCCAAACGGGTCATCTCCTACCGCACCAGCCTGGAAGACCGTGTTGTCGTCTCCGGGGCACTCGAACGGGCCGAGGTTCAAAACGGCGCCCAACAGAGGTACGCGGCCCATGGGATGGGCCAGCGTGAGCTTACGAACACGGCCCCAGCGCCACCGGGCAGTCGGTTCACCCAAACGGCGGAATGCGTATAAATACACAGAGCGGAGCGCGTCGTCGATCTCGGCCTGCCACCCGTCGCCGAACCAACCGGGTGGGCGTTCCCTGAGCAGGCGCGACAAGCGTCCAACCCGACGTGCTGCGAACAAGGAACTGTTTGTGACTGGCTGAAGGCTGCGGCCCAACAGCCAGGGCGCTGAACGGGGCGCTTTTGCCCGGGCGACGCGACGAGACATTTCCTGCGAGAAGAGGTTGAATAGGGTTGCGCCGGCGGAGTCGGCGGCCATGCGGCCGTCCCAGTTCTCGAGTATTTCTCGCGCCGCCCGGGTTTCTGGGCTGCCCGAGGTCCCGGCGAGTACGTGCTCCCGCAATTCAGTCCAGGGCAACGACTTGACGTCCATCTGTAGCGCGGCGGCCGAATTCACGTCCCAGTCGGAACGCTCTTCCAACGCCTCGACGATCCTGCCGAAACGGTAACCGTCGATCCAGTCGATTCCCAGGTATGGGCCGTCGCCGTGCGGCTCTGGCTGGGTGTTGGCGCTGGCGACGTACCCGCAGGAAGGGTTGACGAGGTGCGGCATATCGTCGAAGGGAATGCCTTCGTCCTCCCATCCGGCGTCTGGATGCCAGCCAGCGCTTGGCGCCGTGCCATGGCCGCGTCGGCGGCGCGGCGCTTGACCCACCAGTTGGTAACCGATGTTCCCGCCGGAGTCGGCGTAGACGAGGTTGAGGGGAAGGATGGGCCATTCGGCGAACGGGGCGCGGAATTCTTCGAACGTTTTTGCCTCCAGCGCGCCCATGAATCCCAGCGCCGGCAGCGGGTCGAGCCAGACCGCTCGCATCGATATGGCCCCCAGGTCGCCATTGAGGGCGGGACCGATTATCGGCCCGCGGGGCGTGACCTGGACCTCTTCTTCTACCGCCTTACCACCCCGCACCCGTATCACCTCCCGGCGAATCTCGCAGGGGACGTACTCGCCGTCTTCCAATACCGACTGGCCGTCGGCCCCGATGCGTTCGAGGAAAAGGTCGGTGTTGTCGGTGAGACCGGCGGTCACGCCCCATGCGCAGTTCCCGTTGTGGCCTATCGCTATTGCAGGCGTTCCTGGAAGGGCGGCTCCGGCTACAGACCAGTCCGGCGATTGCAGTCGCGCCAGGTACCAGTGCGGCGGGACGATGGGCGCGAGGTGTGGATCGTTGGCCAACAGGGGTCGTCCCGACCGTGTCCTGGCGCCCGACAGTGCCCAACCATTGGACCCACCGCCGGTCCCAATAGTCTCCTGGAACATCGCTAAGTCTTCGGCGAGGCGTTCGGCAGCGTTGCCTGCAATTCCGGTGGGAGGCGCCGCCACCCGGTGCCACTCCGGGTATTCGGGGTCGAGGTCGAGTAGAGCGTCCGGGCCGTCCAGGTTCAGGACCATCAACCTTGCGAGTTCGGAGTCCCAGTTGGACGGGATCGCGAATGACTGGAGTTTCATGATGGCCATGACGTCAGAGGGCGTGAACTCGGTGGGTTGCGTACGAAGCAGGACGAACTCGTGCGGCCGGCGCGGAAGGCCGGCCGTCCTTCCGGCGTTGACGCCCGATGCGAAGGCGGTGAGGATGGCTACCACTTCGGGCGACAACACCCGGAACTGTTCCTCGGCGGCGTGGCGCAGGCCAGCGCGGCGGAAGAGACGGTCCACGCGCAACGTGAGCCGTCCGAACAGTTCCGACAGCGTTCCGGAGGCGGCTCGCTTCATCAGTTCGATCTGGGCCGACCGGTCCTGACCCTGGCAGAAGCCGAACCCGTAGAAGACGTCGAGTTCGTCCTCGGCCTTGATCATCGGGATGCCGTATCGATCGCGGCGTATCGTGATCGACCCGCGTGGGCCTTGTACTTCGAGTGCGCCGCTTGTGATGGGCAGCCGGGCGCCGAGCAGGAGGCGGAACAGGGCGCGGCTGACGGCGGGCAGGCCGGAGTAGGTTGGGACGGTCAACGGAGGATGGCTGTCATCGTGTGTTCATGGGATTGAGGTGAATGATAAGCGGAAGCGTTGACTGGATTATGAGCGTTGCCATCTGCAAATTGGAGTGGGCCATGTGTCAAAGAGACCCATCTGCAATGGCTCAGGTTTTGAACTCGCGAGCCACAGTGAGGCTCGCTACTTTCGGGTAGTCTGTCCAATATATTGAGACTCAATATTGGGTGTAAACTCGACTCAAAATTTAAGTGGGGAAATTGGCCATGCATCTGTCAGTACCAGCGCGATTCCTGATTCTAGTCCTGGCTGCCTCGGCAACCGTTGCACTTTTGGCGTGTACGGGCGAGTCGGAACCCGAGACCGTCGTTAAAGAGGTTCCCGTTGAAGTTACCAGGGAGGTGCCGGTAGAGAAGGTGGTGGAGAAGGAGGTCCCGGTAGAGAAAGTGGTCGAGAAGATCGTGGAGGTCACCGCGGTAACCGAAGCCACGCCGGTCCCGCCAACCACCGCGGCGGGCCCGCCCATCTATCAGATGGGGATCTTCGAAGAGCCCATCACCAGGAATTTCTGGAATTACTACGGCGGACCGGGCGGTTCGGTATGGAGCGGATACGTGCTGGACGGACACTCGGGCTCGATGTACGGGTACTCCGACCAGCGATTTGACTGGGTCCCGGGCCTGGCGGCTGACTTCCCGACCGACCTGGAGAAGGAGACCGTTTCCGACGGCGAATTCTGGACGGCAGAGGTACCGCTAAAGACCGGGGTGTTGTGGAGCGACGGGCACGAGATGGACGCCGGCGACTTCGTGTTTACCGTCAACACGGTCCTGGACATGGGGCTTTCGTCCAACTGGGCATCGGTGGTCGATCGGGCATTCCTGGAGCGCGTTGAAGCGCTGGACAGCCACACGCTGAAGGTGTTCTTCAAGACCATGGACGAAGAGGGCAATCCGCAGACGCCGGGCCTGAGCGTTTGGCAGTTCGGCTTGGGGTTCATGCCGGTCCTGGCCGAGCACTACTGGGCACCCGTCGTCGAGGAGGCCAAGGGCGCCGGGGAACAGGAGCAGCAGCATGAGGCGCTGTTCGCGCACGTTCCGGACGGCGAGCCGACACTCGGCGGCTTTGCGTTCAGCAAGTGGGAACCCGGAGCTTTCTTCGAGAACGACACCGTTGACAATTACTACGACCAAGGGACCGTGATCACCCAATACGAAAACGGCGCATACACCGTGTCCAACGAAAGCACCGGCCTTGACGCGACATACTTCGGCGATGCAACCGGGGACAAGGTCCTCGAATACACGGTCGGGCCGCACGTCGAGTCGGAGATATTCAGCATCTACGGGAACCAGGACGCGGCGATCCTCGCCCTGAGCAACGGAGACATCGACTACGTCTTCAACCCGCTCGGCCTGGAGAAGGGGTTCCTCGACCGGGTCAGGAACACTCCTGACCTGAGCATCGCTACGAACTCCAACAACGGCGTCCGATACATGGGGTTCAACGTCCGGAAGCCGCCCATGGACATCAGGGAATTCCGGCAGGCGGTGGCCACGGTCATCGACAAGGAGTTTGTAGCGCGGACGGTGCTGCAGGACGCCGCGATTCCGGTATATGCGATGGTGCCCGAGGGCAACGGCTTCTGGCACAACCCGAATGTCCCGAAGTTCGGGGAGGGCCTGAGCAGGGGCGAGCGAATTGCCCAGGCCGTGGAACTCCTCAAGAGCGCCGGTTTCACGTACGAAGAGGAGCCTGAGATCAGCGAAGACGGCAACTTCGTCTCGAAGCAGGGTAGAGGCCTGAAGATGCCGGACGGTTCGCCGGTCCCGGAGATGACGCTGCTGGCGCCGAGCGCCGGCTACGACCCGATGCGTTCGACGTTCGCCATATGGGTGGACCGCTGGCTGAACGACATAGGTATACCGGTCCGCGCTCACCTGACCGGGTTCAATGTGATCGTGGATGCGTTGTTCAGCGATGACGTTGCGGAAGACCTCGACATGTGGATACTGGGGTGGGGGCTGTCGATATTCCCGGACTACCTGGAGAACTTCTTCCACAGCAGGCATTCGCCCGAGATTGGCGACGGGTACAACTGGGGCGGATACGCTAATAACCAGTTTGACGATCTCGCCATTGGACTTCTGTCAGAGACGACGATCGACGGGGCCCGCGACAAGGCCTTCCAGCTACAGGAATTCCTTGCGGAGGACCTCCCTTACGTTCCCCTGTTCACGACTCCGAAGCTGGACGCTTACCGCCCCTCACGCGTCGAGTTCCCGTACACGTCGGTGCTGGGCGGACTTGAACAGCTGGGCGGGATGCAGCAGGAGGCGCTGATCAAGTAGGATGTCACGCCTCTGTCCGGTAAGCCCAAGGCTTTCCTGATCCCCGGACCGGCTCATGACCGACTACCTGCTGAAGAGAACGGCGCAGATACTTCTCACGCTGTTCGTCTTTCTTTCGCTGGTGTTCTTCATGGTGAACGCCCAGCCGGGGGACGTCAGCAACTTCTACGCGCTGGACCCGGACATCCCTCCTGAGACGAGGGAGAGGCTCCAGGACCTGTTCGGCGTCAACGAGCCCCTGTGGAAACAGTACCTGGTCCATGTCAAAAACACTTTCAGCGGAAACTTTGGTACTTCCTTCAGCCACTACCCCAGGTCGGTCGCCGACGTCATAAAGGAACGATTGCCCCGGACTGTGGTGCTGTTCATGACCGCGGCCGTGCTGTCGTTCTACCTGGGGTTCGCGCTTGGGAAGATGGTCGCTTGGCGCAGGGGCGGTTGGTTCGAATACGGGTCGACCGTTGGGGGGGTGGCGCTCTACACGGTGTTCACTCCCTGGTTTGGCCTGATGATGATCTGGCTGTTCGCCTTCAAGGCGGGCTGGCTGCCCATCGGGAAGTTCCTCGACCCCGTCCTTTGGCGCGACGCGCCAGTCGACGCCAATACGGTGTTCAACCGGATGATCCTGACGGCTGTGGTGGCGTCCATCGTCGTCCTGGCCGTATTCGTGATGACGGCGCGGAAACGGTTGCCAAGGGCGGGTCTCATCAGGGCCGGGAGCATAGTTCTCGCCTCGTTGGCCGTCCTGGTCGCCTGGCTCGCGTCCGGCACGGCGGTCTTTGCGTGGGACATCGTCAAGCACATGGTGTTGCCGGTGCTGACACTTACGCTGATCAGCTTCGCGGGGACCATGCTGCTCACCCGTAGCAGCATGCTGGAGACGATGCGAGAGGACTTCGTCATGGCCGCGCGGGCGAAGGGTCTGCCGGAGCGCGACGTTCGCGACAAACACGTGGCCCGCAACGCGCTCCTGCCGGTGGTCACGAGTTTCATTTTCAGTCTCGCGTTCGCGGTGGACGGCGGTGTCATCACCGAGTCGATCTTCTCGTGGCCGGGCATGGGCCAGACCCTGGTTTCGGCGGCCCTGTCGGAGGACCTGCCGCTGGCTGTAGGCGCGTTCGTCTTCGTAGGGCTGTTCGTGCTCGTGGCCCACCTGGTCGCGGACGTCCTGTACGCCTTCCTGGACCCGAGGATTCGCTACTGATGTCGACGGAGCAGGCGCAGATAACCGCTTCGACTTCCCTATGGCGCGTCCGCCTGGGACTGGCGGGCCGGAGCGTTCGTGAGAACTGGGGGCTGTTCGTCGGGACCAGGATCGGCATTATCGGCCTGGCGATCATCGGCCTCTACGCGTTGCTGGCTGCGGCGCACCCGATCCTGATGAGTACCGTCTGGGAGCCGAGCGTCTACGACCCGGTGGTGGGTTATGCGTTCGACGAGGTGCGGCAGCCGGCGCCGCCGAGCACGAGGCACCTGCTCGGGACCGATCCGCTCGGCCGAGACATACTCAGCCAGTTGATGTTCAGCGCCAGGTCGGAGTTTCTGCTCGGCATGCTCGCGGCGACGGTGACGGTCGTCATCGGGACCATCGTTGGGGCCGCGGCGGCGTACTTCGGGGGACTGGTCGACGCTTTCCTGATGAGACTTGCGGACATCATGATCATGATGCCGGCCATCAGCGTGCTGATCGTTCTGAGCGCGCTGATTGGAGTCGAACACCTGGAATTGGCCCTGATAATCGGCATCCTCTCCGGCTTCGGGGGCACCGGCGTGGTGCTGAAGTCGCAGGCCCTGTCCGTGGTCGTAAAGCCTTACATAGAAGCGGCGAGGACCTCGGGCGGCGGTTCGTTCCACATCATCCTGGTACACGTCGTGCCGAACCTCCTCCCGCTGTCGTTCCTGTACATGATGTTCACCGTGACCAGCGCCATCTTCTCCGAGGCGGTGCTGAGCTTCCTCGGGCTGCTGGACGTGCGGATGAGTTGGGGGCTGATGATTCACACCACGGAGTCGGCTGGCTACCTGCTGCAAGTAGCGGAGTTCTGGTGGCTGATATTCCCTGCCAGCCTGTCGATCACGTTGCTGTGTTCGTCCTTCTACCTCGTCGGCCGTTCGCTCGACGAGGTGGTGAACCCAAGGCTCAGAAGCCGATGAACGCCGAACCGGTCCTGGTCGTCGATGACCTGAAGATGCACTACATGACCCGGGCCGGGGTTGTGCGGGCGGTCGACGGCGTGTCGTTTTCGGTCGGGCGCGGGCAGTCGCTTGGGCTGGTGGGCGAATCGGGTTGCGGCAAGTCGTCCATCGCGATGACGTTGTTGAAGCTGCTTCCGGACAATGCCCGGATCATGTCCGGAAGCATGTCTCTGAACGGAGTGGACCTCGCGCCGCTCAGCGAGGAAGAGATGAGGGCCCAGCGCTGGGATCGGATATCCATGGTGTTCCAGGCAGCGATGAATTCGCTCGACCCGGTCTATCGAGTGGGTGACCAGATCATCGAAGCGCTGGAGGCGCACTCGGCAATGGCGCATCGTGACGCGATGGAGCGGGTACGCGAGCTGTTCGATCTTGTGAGCCTGGACCCCAGTTTCATCCGGCGGTACCCGCATGAGTACAGCGGGGGCATGAGGCAACGGGCGATCATCGCGATGGCGCTGGCGTGCGAACCCGACCTCATCATCGCGGACGAGCCGACCACCGCCCTTGACGTGATAGTCCAGGACCGCATCCTCCGGGAGATGAAGGACATCCAGGAGTCGCTCGACATGAGCATGATCTACATCTCCCACGACATGGCCGTGATCGCGGAGGTGTGCGACTCGGTGGCGGTGATGTACGCCGGGAAGCTCGTGGAATCGGGGCCGACGACCGAGGTGTATGCCAGGCCCATCCACCCGTACACGCAGGCGCTCATGTCTGCCTTTCCGAGTGTCCGGGGCGACAAGCACGATCTGACCACGCTGCAGGGTGAGCCTCCCAACCTTCTCGACCCGCCGAGCGGGTGCAGTTTTCACCCGCGATGCCCGTTTGCTACAGACGAGTGCAGGACCACCGAGCCACCCATCGTAAGACGCGGCGACCATTGGGCGGCCTGCTGGAACCCTCCTGGCGAGTGATGGTATGAACCAGGCCGCGAACCCGACCGCGTCCACCGCGAATGTGCTGGTAAGCGCGGTCGAACTGACCAAGCACTATCCGCTGTCATCGGGGTGGTTCCAGCGAAACCGCCACTTCGTGCATGCTGTGGACGGCGTGTCTTTCGACCTGGTGGCGGGGGAGACCCTGGGGCTGGTCGGCGAGTCGGGCTGCGGGAAGTCGACGACCGGCAAGATGCTGGTGCGGCTGATCGAGCCCACCGGCGGGCAGGTCCTGTTCGACGACGGCGCTGGCGGCCTGGAGGACATCGTTGGTCTCAAAGGCGACGCGCTGCGGGACTACAGGCGCAGGGTCCAGATGATTTTCCAGGACCCGTACGAGTCGATGAATCCCAGGAGGACGATATTCGACACGGTGGCTGAGCCACTGAAGATCCAGAAGATGGGCGGACCGCTCGATCAGATCGAGCGCGTGTCGGAGACCCTTGGACTGGTGGGGCTGACCCCGCCTTCGACCTTCCTGTTCAGGTTTCCGCACGAATTGTCGGGAGGTCAGCGTCAGCGTGTCGCGATCGCGCGGGCGTTGGTGATGAACCCGTCATTCGTGGTCGCGGATGAACCGACGTCGATGCTGGATGTCTCCATCAGGACGGGCATCATGCAACTCATGGAAGAGTTGGCGGAGCGCCTGGGGATCAGCTACCTGTACATCACGCACGACCTCGCGGTCGCGAGGTACATGTGCAGCCGGATCGCGGTCATGTACCTGGGCAAGATCGTCGAAATGGGGGAGATGGAACAGGTTCTACAGGACCCCGCACACCCGTACACGAAGGCGTTGTTATCGGCAGTCCCCGTTCCCGACCCGGCGGTGGAGAGACCGCCGGTCGAAATCAGGGGGTCGGTTTCCGTGCCGGTCGATCCGCCGCCGCGGTGCAGGTTCTACGACCGCTGTCCGATCGCCGACGACTTCTGCAAGGACAACGATCACCCGCCCCTGGAAGACAAAGGCGGCGGGCGAGTCGCCGCGTGTTACAAGGCGTGAGGACTCGCCGGGCTCACGCGGGTGGGCCGGTTTCCCGCCTGCTGAGTCGCCGGCCGCGGACCAATAGACCCAGTCCAACAACCGTCACGGCTGCTCCGATTCCACCGGCCATGGCTAATGTCCAGGTTTGTGGGTTATAACCGCCTGTGCGCGGGAGTTCGACGGGGCTTAGCTGGTAATCGATGCGGGAGTAGTAGAGGGATGTCAGACCCTCGAACCCGGAGTCGGTGCCGACGATGAGCCAGACCCGGCCCTCGTTGTCGGTGTTGACCGCCAGGGGCTGTTCTGCGTTGTCGAGGGTCTTGATGCGGTACTCGTTGCGCTGGACCTCGGGATTAGCCACGTTGCCAATCACCACCATCGCCTCGCCGCCCTGGGACTGGTTGCCCTTGTCAATGTTCATCCTGAGGTGCCGGTTGTCTCCCTCGGCGGCTGTGGGCTCGACGGCTGAAGCCCCAGCCTTCACGAAGACGCTTGAACCAGGTGAGCCGCCGATGCCGATTGACCCGGCAGGGACGTTAGTTGCCAGGTCTATGGACACGGAGACCGCATACGTCGTGTTCGGCCTCAGCCCGCCAACCTGCGTCTTGAGGTACATGAATAGGTCGTCGCTGCGATTGTGTCCCTGGAGGAACATGCCTCTACGGTCCAGGCCTTCCGGCAGCAGACGATATCCGTGGTCTAGTTCGTAGATCGACTGGTCGTGGTCCACGGGCAGGTCCGCGAACCCGGCGGTCCATCCCTCGGGGCCCATGTCGAAGCCGAAGTTGAAGGTCCCGTCGGGTCTCTCACGCACCGGGTTTTTCGTCGGGTCGGGCCCCGGTCCACCAGTTCCGGGAAGGGGCGAATTCCCTGCACCGAGTTCGTCGAGGTCCTCCTGCGCGTCGCCGAGGATGCCAGTGCGGCTGCAAATGCCAGTGGCATAGCCGCCGTCGTCGTAGTTGCTGTCGTAGGCGTAGACGATGTACCGCTCTCCGACGTCGAACGTAAACCCGCAGGTCCCGCCGATGGGCGGCGTGGTGATGTACATATCCTCGTGGACGGTACCCTTCCAGACGGTGCTGACCTCGAAGCCGATCGTGGAGCGGTCGTCTCGGGTGACGGTCCTTCCCTGGAGGTCATAGGAGTGTTCGACCGAAACGACTCGCCCGGCGAAGACGGCGGAGAACTGCTCGAGTTCTTCGAGAGGCGTTCCGGGCGCCACGCACGAGCACGCGTAAACCGGTCCGGGTGTCCACAGGAGCCACAGTACTCCCACAAGGAACGCCGCGCTCACTATTCCAGCGAACGCGAACCTGGACACGATCTCCTGACGCATTGCGATCACCGACTTGCTCCTTGTCTCATACTCGCGAGTTGTCTCGGCTGGAGTCCTCTAATAGTAAGACGTTCACGAAACAGAGAAGGTTCCACTTGAACTGCGGCTCCCGCGGGGTGAGGCGCCTGCGGTACCTGTCCTCGACCACCCGATGGGGTACCCTCAAAGTGAAGTAGATGCCGGCCGGTGACGAGCCCGACGGTCAAAAGGAGAGGCTGCGCTGAAAGGGATCATCCTGGCAATTCAATCGCTGACGCACCGCGGGATTGGTGGACCAATTACGCATGTCTGGCCGGAATTTCGCCCGAGAGTCGTAGTGGCGCGGGCGGCGATCCTGGCGTGCCTCTTGTTTGCGTCCGCGGCGGTGGTTGGGTGCGCGGAGGCAGACGAGCTTGCCTGCCCGGAGGGCTCAGAGCTATTCGTCAGGTACGAACTGTTCATGGGCCGAAGCAACCAATCGGGCGAGGTGGTGGACGATGGGGCCTGGGCGGGATTCCTGGAGGACACGGTGACACCGCGATTCCCGGACGGCCTTTCCGTCCTCGACGCCCAGGGACAGTGGCGGGACTCCAGGGGAGTAATCCAGAGGGAGCGTTCGAAGCTGCTGGTGATCCTGGCGCCGCCGGGTGACGACGGGGCGCGGCTGATCGGTGAGGTGTCGGACGAATATAGGCGCCGGTTCGACCAGGAGTCGGTGCTGCGAGTGGTCTCGGACGCGTGTGTTTCGTTTTAGGGGGACGCGAACGGATACACCCCCGCCGCTGGGTTGGACCACGGAGGGGTGTCGGTGGTACCCCGTACGGGATTCGAACCCGTGATCTTCGGCTTGAAAGGCCGATGTGCTAGGCCACTGCACCAACGGGGCGGGAATACCAGTTTCCAGCATAGCAAAGCCCCAGCCAGCCGCCGCCAGACGGGACGCTGGGATTTTGGTGAAACCGTCTGCGCGCAATCCGCATCCAAACTATGTTGACGCTTCCGCGGAGGGATGCGGAGTTGATGAACCAGACGTGCCGAGGGAATCATCCATGTTGGCTGCCGCCGGCACCACGGCTCACGAAAATGGGGTGGAGCCAGGGACCTCGCCGGATCGGACGCTGCTGTGCGGTTCCCGCGCCGCTCCGCCCTTGATATACAGGTGTGGATGTTGGGGAAGAGGGTTGTTGGGGGATGAGCGCCTCAGATTCCTCGGCTGCGCTCGGAATGACATGTTGGAGGTCGGAGCTGACTGTGAGAACGCCGTGCAAGACGAATGAAGGCGGAACGACGAGGTTGCGTGAACGGCTTATTTTCGGGGAACCCGTGCGCTTGGGGCGCGGGGCGAGATGATTGACGATGGCTGAACGTGCGGCCCAAGAGCCGGCGAAAAGGTCCCTGAAAAGGGGAATACTCTTCGGCCTGGTCTCGGGTCTGGCGGCGATTACGTGCTGTGTGTCGCCGGTGGTGCTGGTGTTGATCGGCGTGGCGACTGCGGCCGAGGCTGTCACGCTGGGGGACACGCTGTACTACGAGTACGGCTGGTACTTCAGGGCGACCGGGTTCGCCATTGCTGCGTTGGCGGTCTACATGTTTCTGCGCGGCCGCGGCGCCTGCAACGTGCGCGGCGCTTTTCAATACCGCCGGATGTTGTTGGTACTGGTGGCATCGGGCGCGGTTACCTACGCCGGCCTATTCTGGTTCACGAAATACCTGGGGATTTGGTTTGGGTAGGGAACAGGCGCCAGCCGACTCCCATATGGGCGCAAACTCGTGCCGCGCTCAATCCAGCCGTTTGATGCCTGCACAAGCATCGAAACCTGTATCGAAACTCAGGATGCGACTTATGCCGGCCCTTCGCATGATCGCCACGTGCAAGGAATCACGGGCGGAGAGTCCGTCAACCGAGTCTATTAGTGCCCTGGCATCGCGGATATCGGGCATACCGAAAGCCAGAACTTCATCGGTTATCGAGTCAAGGCTGTCGAACGCGGCGTCAATGGCGTCCGGGCGTTGGATCGCGGTGTATCGATGGAGAATCTCCTGATAGACCTCCACGTCGGTAATCAGTTCTTCCCCGTCCCGTACTAGCTGCGTAAGGATGGCCAGGGCACGGTCCTTGTTTGGATGTGGAGCGCCCACCAGGTACATCGGCACATTTGAGTCGATGAAAATCAAGGCAGACGATGCCCGTCCTCGATCTCCCGGAGCATGACGTCGATGTCAGCGGTTGGGAACTCGTGCTGGGACGCATCTACGATTGCGCGCAGCTTTGCGTCGGTGGAACCTGGTTGGTCGACTTTCGCCTTTCGCAACGCCTGGCGTACCCATTCGGCGAGAGTGACTCGCTGAGCGCGGGCGATTCCCCGGAATTCCACGTACTCTTCTTCGTCCAGAAGGACTTGCAGTCGTTTTGACATGGTTACAGTGTAGTTGACTCATTGTATATGAGTCAATCTGCTGCTTTATTGCATCGTGACTGTATGTCCGTCTTACGTTCGCGGATAACGAGCGGCGGTCAGTGGCGCGATGTCGCTTTGCCCGAGACTCCTCGCAACAGGTGAGCGTGCCGATGAGCACACGATCGCTGAGTGGAACCCCGGGTCAGTCCCGGACCTCGCTCATGAGGGCCAGCAGGTTGTCCGACGGGTCTTTGAAGAACGACATCCAAAGTTCGTGGTCGGGTAGTCGCGCGATCAGGTGCGGCTCGTCGATGAACTCCACGCCGCGGTCGATCAGGGTCGACCGGGCGGCTTCGATGTCGTCGACCTTGAAGTAGAGAATCGAGCCCGGCCGGTCAAATTCCGGGCGTTCGGGGATGGTCAGCATCAGCCGGACGCCTGCGCAGTCGAAGAACGCCATTGTTGGCGTACTGAAGAGGAACTTTATGCCGAGCGCGTCGCGGTAGAACTCGATGGTCTGATCGAGGTCGTGGATTCGGAGCGCTACCTGCCCGATCTGGGCCAGGCCGAAGGGTGTCTCGTTGCTGCTTGTCATAGGCTTGGTTACGGCGTTTGGGGGGATTTTAGGCGTTATGAGTTCGCGTTGGGTGGGGCGTGGTTGCGGTTTGCGTGTGGCTCCTCGCCCCTGGGTCCCCGATCGGAGTCGGGGAAGACGAATGTGGGAGTCGGGGAAGACGAATGTGGGAGTCGGGGATGACGAGTTTGGGAGGCCGGGAACGAGGAATTCAGGGCCGGACACGAGGAGTTAAGGGCCGGAAATGACGTGATAGGGGAGGCGAAGCGAAGATGGTTGGCGCCTGGGCAAGTTCGTGAATGGTGGCGTTGCTGCCGGCTACCGGTTCAGATCCCTCGGCTTCGCTCGGGATGACATGTGTACTGCAGGTCCCGGATCGGGGTCCGGCACGACGGCATGGTTGAGCGAGCCTGCCGATTGAGAATTGTCCACGCCGGGAGCAACCACCCTGGCCTGTCCCCGTGGGTACCGGGTTTCTCCGGTATGTCGAGGGAGGAGCTGGTTCGCCTGGAGGTAGGGAGTGGTTGGCTAGTGAGGGCGCCCCACGGCTGTCCCGCGCCCGTAGGTACCTGGTTTCCCGGTATGTCGAGTGCGAGTGTGGCCTCCCAGGCGGGCTATTTTCATGAGTATGGCGTATGTTGGGCGGGATTGTTGGCAATCGGGACAGGCAGTTTACGAGGAGATTCAGATGGGGAAGCTGGATGGCAAATTGGCGTTTGTGACCGGGGCGGCTCACGGTATCGGACGGGCGACGGCCCGGCGATTGGGCCAAGAGGGTACGACTGTCGTAATTGCCGATATCGATACGGAGCTTGGTCCTGATACCGCGGCGACTCTTGTCGAAGAGGGTCTTGCAGCCGAATTCGTGGAGACGGATGTGGCTGACGAGGCGAGTCTCAGGCGCTCGATCGATTCCACGGCAGAGCGCCACGGACGCATAGATATCCTGGTCAACAACGCGTATTGGTCGGCGTTCGGCAAGGTGACGGAGTTGTCGAAGGAAGACTGGGACCGGTCCGTCGCCACCAGCCTCACCGCCGTGTTCCTTGGATGCAAGTACACAATTCCCTACATGCAGCGGCAGGGTGGAGGATACATAGTCAACATCGGTTCGATATTCGGCCTGGTTGGCGGTCGGAACAGGCCGGCGTATTGCAGCACGAAGGGCGCCGTGGTGAACCTCACCCGGAACATGGCGCTGGACTACATCGGCGACAACATCCGCGTCAACTGCGTCTGTCCCGGCGGAGTACAGACGCGGCCGTTCGCCGAGGGCGATGAGGAATCGCCGTTCTGGAGAGGCAAGAACTATCCGGAGGCGCTCAATCGCGAGCAGCGTTCGCTGATGCACCCGATCGGACGCCACGGGCGACCCGAGGAGATTGCCGACGCCATCGCGTGGCTGGTTGACCCCGCCAACAAGTTCACGGTCGGCGCCGCGATCGTGGTGGATGGCGGTCTTACAGTGCAATCGTTGATCTAGCCGCCGCTCCCACGGGAGACCTTTGCGTGACCTGCGCCTTGCCGGGGAATCGGGGTTTCAAGAGCCTACTCGCAATTCGCGATTCTCCCTCACCCCAACCCTCTCCCGCTGGGAGAGGGGGTTTTGCAAAGGTCTCCACGGGGCGGGTGGACACGGCATTTGTTGGGCGAGATCAATGTCTACCACTACAGCAGGGTTATAAGGAGATTCAGATGGGGAAGCTGGACGGCAAAGTCGCATTTGTGACCGGGGCGGGCCACGGAATCGGACGGGCCACGGCTCGCCGGTTCGGCGAGGAGGGAGCGACTGTCGTTATCGCCGAAATCAACCGGGAATTCGGCATCGAGACTGCTGCGAGCCTTGTGCAGGAAGGCCTTGCCGCGGAGTTTGTGGAGACCGACGTGGCAAGCGACGAGAACCTCAAGCAATCGATTGACTCAACGGCGGAACGACATGGTCGCATCGACATCCTTATCAACAACGCGACCTGGTCTGCGTTCGGAAAGGTGACGGAGTTGTCGAAGGAAGACTGGGACCGGTCTATCGCCACCGGCCTCACCTCCGTATTCCTGGGCAGCAAGTACGCGATTCCCTACATGCAACGGCAGGGCGGGGGCTCGATAGTCAACACAAGCTCGATTTTCGGCCTGGTTGGCGGTCGCAACAGGGCGGCGTATTGCAGCACGAAGGGCGCCATCGTGAATCTCACGCGCAACATGGCCCTTGACTTCATTGGCGACAACATCCGCGTCAACTGCGTCTGCCCGGGCGGTGTGTCGACATGGCCTGAAGTAGACCACTCGGACGCCCCATATTGGAAGACCCGCAGGTACCCCGAGACGCTGAGCTGGGAGCAACGCGTGGAGATGCACCCGATCGGACGGCAAGGGGAGCCCGAGGAGATTGCAGGAGCCATGATGTGGCTGGTGGACCCCGAGAACAGGTTTACAGTCGGCGCCGCAATCGTGGTGGACGGTGGGCTGACAGTGCAGTCGTTGATTTGACATCCGCGCGGGCGGCGGGGGTGACCGGGCGTGTCACCGCTCCTTTGGCGAAGGCATCATTGCCGCCTACAATCCTTGCGCACCGGACGATGAAGTCACCGTAGAATTCGCTGGCGGCGTTGGAGTCAATCGGTTGCTGATTAGCTTCGTTCCGCCAGTGAAACTCGACGACCAGTCTCCCTGCGCCATATAGAGGTAGCTGAATCAAGGCCATGCTTGATACGTTGCGGGGCTATGCCGACCGGCTCACCAAGTCCCAAGCCTTCGAATACTTCATCATCGGCCTCATCCTGTTCAACGCCGTTGTCCTTGGCCTTGAGACCGTCCCGTTTGTGGTGGAGGAATACTCCTATTGGTTAGGCTTCTCCCAACAGGCAATACTGGGAGTGTTCATCGTCGAGGCGGCGTTGAAGATATTCGCCCTCACTCCCCGGTGTGACCGCTACTTCCGCGACGGATGGAACGTCTTTGACTTCTCCATAATCGTCCTTTCGCTGGTTCCAGCCACTGGCGGATTTGCCGTCATCGCACGCCTGGCCCGCCTGATGCGACTGCTGCGGCTGGTGTCCGCCGTACCGGAGTTGCGCCTGATTGTGGCGACGCTGGTGCGCTCCATCCCCGGGATGCTCCACATCGTGGTCCTTATGAGTCTGATGGTCTATATCTACGCCATCATCGGCTACCAACTTTTCCACGAACACGACCCGGAGCACTGGCGCAACCTCGGCATATCCCTTCTGTCCCTTTTCCGCGTGGTTACGCTGGAAGACTGGACCGACATCATGTACAAGGCTATGGAGTACCATCCGCTTGCATGGATCTACTTTCTCAGCTTTGTGATATTCGGGACATTCGTGGTGATCAACCTGTTCATCGCGGTGGTAATTAACAACCTTGACGAGGCCAAGCAGGAACGCGTCCGCGAACTGGAGCAGCCGCCCACCGCCGAGAATCTTCTCAGGGAACTTCGCACCACCCAGCAGTCCCTGCGCCGCCTCGAGGAGCAATTACAACGCCGCCGTGACGAAGACAACGGCAGTGGATGAGCAACGGCCGTTGATCGCCACCGTCATCGGGCGGTGTGGATGAGGCATACCTGCCGCGCCGGAGTCCTGCGCAGGCAGATCGTTGCCCCGGCGAAGGGTTGAAGCGGGTTGAATTCCGGGATCAGGGAATTCCGAAATTGTTGTCCCTGTTCATTCCTGAATTCTGGGTTTCGGAGCATTTTGTGATTTTAGTCACGATGTGCGTTCGTCACCTTTACTGGCCCCATCGAATCCCTGTTATAGTGTAGCCCGCCCCTGCCGAGATCATGGCGGGCATTAGTTGCATGCCGTATTCACTGGCCGGCGTGCCGCGTCGCTGTTCCTTTACTGGCGCGAAACATGTATTAGCAGAGGACGGGATCCAAATGAACAGTCTTAAACAGGCAAAGAATCGATTGCTACTTGGGGCGGTTGCGCTCGTCCTCGGCCTGATGACCTTTGCGGCGTGCGGTGGCGAAACCGTCGTTGAAAGAGTTGTCGAGACGGTCGTGGTTGAGAAAGAAGTCGAAGGCAAGACTGTCACGGTCGTCGAGACGGTTGTCGTCGAGAAGCCTGTGACCAAGGTGGAGAAGGTCGTCGAGACGGTAGTCGTCGAGAAAGAGGTCACGCGGACTGAGAGGGTCGTTGAGACGGTCGTCGTCGAGAGGGAAGTTGAGGGCAAGACCGTCAAGGTTGTCGAGACGGTTGTCGTCGAAAAGCCCGTGACTCGGGTGGAGAAGGTCGTCGAGACGGTTGTGGTCGAGAAGCAGGTCACCGTCACCGAGAAGGTCGTCGAGACGGTCGTTGTCGAAAAGAGGGTGGTGGAGGTCGCCACGGTGGCCCCTGCTCCGACGATACCGCCGGCACAAAGGGTGAAGCGCGTGATCGTCGGCCACGATGAACCGTATGCCCTTATCGACCACATAAATCCCTACATAGGTGGCAGAGGCGTCGATCTCGCCGGAGGGAGCCTTTACGACAGATTGAACGATCTGGACGACACACTTGCACCAGTCTCCAAGTTGGGAACAGGTTGGAGCGTTAGCAGCGACGGGACGCAGTGGACCTACACACTCCGAGAAGGTGTCGAATTCAAGAACGGGGCGGCCTTCACCTCGGCCGACGTTCTCTACAGCTGGCAGCGGCTGCTCGATGAGGAGACCGCGTATTTCCGATCTGCGACCGTCCCGGGCATGAGCGCCGACGGCCTGGAAGCTGTGGACGACTACACTTTCAGATTCAACCTCGCAACGCCTAACTTCCTGTTGCCGATGCAGATTTCGAACACCATTACGGTGATCATCCCTGACGGCGCGACGGATGAAGCTCTTAAGGCGGCTGACATGGGGACCGGCCCATTCATCTTCGAAGATTTCGTACCGAACTCGGAGGTATGGGTGTGGAAACGCAATCCGAACTACTGGGAGGAGATAAAGACCGAGGAGATCGAACTTCAGAGCATTCCGGACGAGACGGCGAGGATTGCCGCGATCAAGACCGGCGAAGTCGACCTGATCACGTCGATCGGAGGCGCGGTGCGGGTCAGCCAGGCCGGCGCACTGGAAGCGGACCCCAACGTCAACCTCCTGGTGGGTGTGCCGGCGGTCGGTCTGACAATGCGGATGCGGGTGGACCTGGAGCCCTTTACCGACGTCCGGTTGCGGCAGGCGATGCAGCTCATCCTGGACCGGGAATTCCTGGCGGGCACAGTGCTCCAGAACTTCGCCCTGCCCGGGAACGACACCCCGATCCCGCTTTCATGGCCTTCGTCATGGACCTCCGATCCTCCGCAGCAGGACATCGCCAAGGCGAAAGAGCTTCTTGCCGAGGTTGGGTATGACGAAAGCAACCCGCTAGAGGTCGAGCTATTCGCGGGAGACGTCCACCCCGGCGCGATGGAGATGGTGCAGGCCTACCAGGAGATGGCCGCGGCAGCGGGCGTCAAGGTGAACATCTTGGTCGCTCCCAAAGACCAGTACTGGGACTTCTCGGGCGACAAGCCGTTCGCGATCTCTGCCTGGGGTGTGCGGATACCCGGACTCATCTACAACCTGGTGTTCAAGTGCGCCGGGCCGTGGGGAGACACGAACTGGTGTAACGAAGAGTTCGACGCGCTGGTGGAGGAGGCGGAAGGTACCGCAGACACCGCCGCGCGGGACGAGCTCTACAGGAAGGCCGGCGCAATCCTCGCCGAGGAAAGCAGCACGATGTTCCCCGTGTTTACGCTAGCAGTTGACGCCATAAGGACCGATTGCCAGGGCTTCGAACCACCGTTCCCGTTCTACGAGAGGGACTTCGAAAACCTTGAGTGCCAAAGGTAGTAGATGAAGGCGCTCGCTATTGGGACGCTAATCCCAGTGAGTGACTGAAATCCGTTTCGGCCCACCCCGGTCCCTGGAATAGGAGGCCAATTTAAGGGGTGGGCCGTTGGCTTGGAGCGGTCGGAAGTCCGTGTCCGGGTGAGGGAACGACCATTGCGGTTCGAGCCGAAAGAGCGGCAGGTACAAGCACATCGCAGCTTGGCGCCAGGCCTGTTACCTGTGCCGATTGAACTTCGGCGCGGCGCGCCGGCGCCGGGCCGAAGGGCTCGCTCCTCATGCTCCTCCGGTGTCAATCCACCTGTAGGGCGTTTGACCGTCCTGCGAAGGACGGTCCTCGAAAGGGGCCGTCGACAAGCGGTTGACCAGCGATGATCCAGATTCTCAGGCTGATTGGTCTCCGCCTGGTGACCGGATCGTTGGTGCTGCTGATCGTGTCCATCGTGATTTTCGGCGCGGTTGAACTGGCGCCCGGTGACCCCGCAACGCGGGTGCTGGGCAAGGAAGCCACGGAACTGCAGTTGAAGGTGTGGCGGGAGAATTTCGGTCTCAACCGCCCAGTAATGGAGCGGTATTTCAATTGGCTCGGCGGCGTTTTCACCGGAGACCTGGGCCCGATGATGCGACTGTCCCAGCAGCCGATCGGCGAGGTCTTGCCCGGCAGGATGTTGAACTCGCTATTACTCACGGGTTCGGCGATGATTCTGTATGTGCCCCTGACCTTGTCAGTTGCGATTTTGAGCACCCTATTCCGATACCGGTTTCCGGACCATTTCCTGTCATTGTTCACGCTATTCATGCTTTCACTGCCGGTTTTCGTGGTCGGTCCCGCCGTGCTGGTGCTTGTCGTCCTGACACTCGATCTGCTGCCGGCGGTGCAATTCCTCGAGCGTGCAGAAACGCCGTGGGACTATTTCAAGATCCTGATAATGCCGGCGTCCGTCCTGGCAATCGGCATGTCCGCGCACGCGATTCGGATGTTGCGTGACAACCTGATCGAGGTCCTCGATTCGGACTACGTTCAGATGGCCAATTTCAGAGGGATGCCCACGCGCCGTGTGGTCTTCTTCCACGCGCTGCCAAACGCCGTCCTGCCCGTCTTGAACATTACGGCCCTTGAGGTCTCGTTCCTGTTGGGCGGCTCGCTCATCGTCGAGCTCGTGTTTTCCTATCCGGGTTTGGGCAGGCTTCTCTTCGACGCTATCGCCCTGAGTGACGGGCCGACGATAGAAATCACCGTTTTGATAGCCGCAAGCGCATACATATTGGCCAACATGTTCTCGGACATCGTGGCGATATTGCTCGTTCCTCGCCTGAGGACCGCCTGAAGACGGTTACCGACACTCATGACACTGAACAAGACCATAGACCAGGCGAATGTCCCCCGCGACGTTCTGAGGATCGCGTCATCAGCCCCTCGGTTGTTAGCGGGCACTTCATCCCTTGCCAGGCGTGCGTTTGAACTTCCTCCCCTGTTGCTGGTAGGCGGCACGATTCTGCTGGTCTACGTCGGGACGGCCATCAGCGGCAGTTGGTGGGCGCCGTACCCGGAGACCGCGCTGGGCACGGGCGCGCCGTTCGAGGGGATGAGTTCAGAACATTGGTTTGGCACGGACGGCCTTGGGCGCGACATCTTCAGCCGAACCGTGATCGCCACCAGGATCGAATTGATCCTTGCCGCGCTGGGCACGCTGGTAGGGTTTGCGATTGGGGGTTCGCTCGGCCTGGCCGCTGCCCTTATTGGTGGAAAATTCGATGAGATCATAATGCGTCTCGGAGAAGGCATGATCAGCATCCCCACACTGATCATGGCGATACTCCTGGTTGTCCTGCTTGGGCCCAGCAATACCGGCAGCACCGTCTTCATCGTCCTGGTCATCGGCGTCGTGTTTTCACCGATCATCGCCCGCATGGCGCGAGCGACCGCCCTGGAGTTGAAGACGCGGGACTTTGTGGCAATCGCTCAACTGCGAGGGGAGACCACGATGTCGGTGGTATTCCGCGAGTTGCTTCCCAATGCCACGGGGACGCTGCTGGTGGAGGCAGGCGTCCGCATGGCGGCTGCGCCGCTGCTCATCGGGGGGCTTGGGTTCCTGGGCATCGGGGTCAGTCCGCCTGCCGCGGAGTGGGGGACGATGATCACCGAGAACCGGTCCGCCCTGTTGTCTCATCCCATCACCGTGCTAGGGCCCGCATTCGTGCTGGCCGGCCTCGTCATCGGCGCCAATTTCTTCACCGACGGACTGGCTCGTGTGCTCGGCAGGACCGCCGACTTTGGTGGCAGCAGATGACGACGGCCGCTGCAAAGAACGAAGCGGACCGCGCCGCGTTGGCCGATGGCGATCACTCTTCTCCGCTCGTCACGGTGGATGGGCTCTCGATCGAGTACTTCCAGGGCCGCGAGTGGTCAGGAGCCGTCAACGACGTTTCGTTTTCCGTTAACCCCGGCGAGGTGTACGGGATTGTCGGAGAGTCGGGTTGCGGCAAGTCCACCGTCCTTCGATCGATCCTGGGTTTCCGGCATCCGGCGAGCCGCATACGGCAAGGCAGGGTTACCTACAGAGGACAAGATGTCCTCGAAATGTCCAAGAGCGAACTGCGCGGGCTGCGCGGCCGGCACATCGCGTACGTGCCGCAGAACCCCGGAACATCGCTGACCCCCAGCATGCGGGTGGGCGGTTTGATGGCCGAAAACCTGCAGGTCCACCGAATTACATCCAACCGCCAAGAGGCGCGGGAACGGACGATCGACTTGTTCGAGAGGGTCGGACTGCCCGAACCGGACAAGACGCTGCTCAAGTTCCCTCACCAACTGAGTGGGGGCCAGCAGCAGCGCGTGGTAATCGCCATGGCCCTGGCCTGCAACCCGGAGTTGCTGCTCCTGGACGAGCCGACGACCGGCCTCGACGTGACCACCCAGTCCCGAATACTCCGTCTCCTGGTCGAGTTGCGGGCCGAGTTCGGCATAACGATGGTGTACGTGACACACAATCTTGCGGTGGTTGCCGCCATATGCGACCGGATCGGAGTCATGTACGCCGGCGATCTTGTGGAAGACGGTCCCACTCGCCAGGTCTTCGAACAACCGCGCCATCCATACACTCATGGCCTGATAGCGTCGATTCCTCGATTAAGCGGCGACGACCAAAAGCTGACCGCTGCGCTGCGCGGGATGCTTGTGCGAGACCAATTGCCCCCCGGCGGGTGCAGGTTTGCGCCAAGGTGTGATTACGCCCGGGACAGTTGCCGATCCGATCTTCAGGTACTGGAACAGGTAACTGAACAGCACCGCGTTGCTTGTTGGAGATGGCAGGAACTCAATCTGACCGCCCGCGGCTCCGACCGTCCTGCCGCGGGCGTGAAGTCCGGCGTCGACATACCCGCTCCGGCGGCTGAGGTAGACCGACGGGGCCAGACGGCGATCCGGGATATCGACTGCGCGTACGTGTGGGAACGGGGGCGGTTTTTCATCGGACGGACACCCATACCGGTTGTTCGGGGTGTGTCGTTTGATATCTCGCCCGGAGAAACCGTGGGTCTTGTCGGAGAGTCGGGAAGCGGAAAGTCTACGATCGCCAAGGCGATTTCAGGGTTGCTCGCTCCTACCAAGGGCGAAATTGTCCTGGACGACGAGTTGATGGCGCCGTCTTCGAAACGCCGGCCGAGAAGCGCGCTCCGACGCATCCAGTTCATCATGCAAAACCCGGACGCGTCTCTGAATCCAAGGCAGCGAGTCGAGACCATTGTCGGCCGGCCGTTGAAACTGTTCTTCGGGCTGTCGGGGGATGAGTTGCGGTCCCGGGTCCTGGAACTCCTCGAAGACGTACACCTCGATCAGACTTATCTACAAAGATTCCCCGGCGAGATGAGCGGGGGCGAGCGCCAGAGGATTGCCATCGCCCGCGCCCTGGCAGCGGAGCCGGACCTGTTGCTATGCGACGAGATCGTGTCGGCGCTCGACGTGTCAGTTCAAGCTGGTGTGCTCGAGTTGCTACAGGGCTTGCAGGAGGAGCGCGGGATTGCGTTCCTGTTCATTTCGCACGACTTGGCGGTGGTGCGGTCGGTGTCGGACCGGGTGGCTGTCCTGTACGGCGGGGAGGTGATGGAATTCGGCGATACCGCGGAGATATACCGCCCGCCTTACCACCCCTATACTCACGTGCTCCTCTCTGCCGTCCTTGACATAGACCCCGGAAAACCCATAGCGGAAGTTCGGGGCGGCATCGAAGAGGAGGTCGAAGCGGACCGTCCAATGGCCTGCGCGTTTGCCCGCACCTGTCCGTGGAAAGTGGGGACAGTATGTGAGGATGTGGAGCCGCCGAGCAGGCAGGTCAGTGAAACTCACTACGTTCGTTGCCACATCCCGCTCGAAGAACTACTCGACTTGGAGACGTCGGCTGGCCTTCCCGCCGGAAGCCGGTGATCATGGCGCAGTTCCGACCGAAACCTTTGGGTAACCTCGTCAATCCGGCAACAGCCGGAGTTCAGGAGCGTATGGTTGGCGTCTTTCACCCTCACCCCAACCCTCTCCCACGGGGAGAGGGAGTTTTGCGGTACAGACCGGGCACATGGGTAACAGTTAAACCGGGGACATAGGTAACACTTCAGATTTAGGGGACGCGATGAGGCTTTTATTGATAACGGGCGGGTTTCACCCGTACCACCTGACCACGCCGGTGAACACCAGGACCTTGAGGAGTGGCGGGCATACTGTTCGAGTAACGAGATCAGCTCGGGAACTCTCCGAGCCGTCTCTGTTCGGGTACGACGCAATCGTCCTCAATACCTGGCGGCGCAACCAGTTCGTTGAAGAGGTCGAGGGGTTGCGTCGGTCCTACCCGGGCGGCGATCCGAACAACGACTTGAGCGAGGCTCAGAGAACGGGCCTGAAGTCGTTTGTGGAAGACGGCGGCGGTCTGATTTCGTTGCACATCTCGGCCGATTCTTGTCCCGGCTGGCCGGAGATGAAGAAACTGACCGGCGGCGGCTGGGTGTCGGGCGTAAGCACGCACGGCCATTTCGGCCGGTTCACGGTTAACCTCTGGGACCGCGATCACCCGGTTACCAGCGGCATGGACGATTTCGAGACGTGGGATGAGCTGTACTGCGACATGGACCTGCAGCCCGGGATCAGTGTTTTCATGGGCGCGGAGTACGAAGGCGTGGACAGGCCGCTGGGCTGGTCCACCCATTACGGTGAGGGAAAGGTCGTCAACCTGGCGTTGGGCCACTCGGGCGTGTCGGTCGGGATGCTGCTCGACGGCCACGCCGACACGTGCCTTTGTCCGGCACGGCCGCCGGGGCCATTTCAGCAGTTGCTGCTGAACGCGGTGGACTATGTGACTGGTTAATTTTGCGCTGGCCGAATGGATCGTGACCACGCAATCGCGGGATGACCTAGTCCCCCATGGACCGCTTGGCGTGAGCGTAGAGGCTGTCCGCCATTGACATGATTTCGGCGTTTATCGTGAGGAGGTCCCGCCAACCGACCGGTATTGAATTGACCCCGTAGTACGCCCCTGCGATCTGCCCGTATATGGCGCCGGTTGTGTCTGCGTCGTCGCCGAGGTTGACGGCCATGAGGGCGCCGTCGCGAAAGTCTTGCGATCGGTCGAATGCCCACAACGCGGCCTCGAGTGACTCGACGACGTAGCCGCTACCCTTGATTTCCGGCGGCTCCCGGTGTTTGAACGACCCGTTGGCGATGTCGGTGATCCTGTCCGCCAATGGTCGTTTCTCCCAATGGCCTTCTACCGGGCTGTAGCCTGAGGAGAGGAGCGTGTCTTTTTCGACTCCGTGCAACGCGCCGACCAACAGGCCGCCGAAGTAGCGGCAGGCATCGACGGCCTCTACGGCGCCGTGGGTAGTCCTGGAACTATCGGCGCTGCGGTCGATCGCCTCGGCGGTATCGCCGGCGAAGTACATGGGTACCGGGGCGAGGCGCATGAGGGAGCCGTTCCCGGCCGAGCGCGGGTGGGAGGACCCGGCGTACGGTTCGCCGGTGTCCAGGAAACGCGCCAAAGCGGCTCTGACCGTGTTTCCGATATCGAAGCAATGACCGGTGGAGGACAGGTAGCCCTCTATCCACCAGCGCACGTAGCGCCGCACCTGGTCCGCAGCGTCGAAGCCGCGGCGCTCGATCAAGCTTGTCGCCAGGCACAAGGCCATTGACGTGTCATCCGTCCACTGGCCGGGCTTTAATCCGAGTTCCCCGCCGCCGACCATTTCGTCGATCGGTTCGAAAGTGCCTGGCGGTTTGAACTCGTTGGTGGCGCCCAGCGCGTCTCCGGCCGCCAGTCCCAGCAGGCAGCCTCGGAACCGGTCTCGGTTCGTTACGCTCCTCACGCGTCTGCGTCTTTCGGTGAAGGTTCGACCCAGTTGCGTACATACGCTCGTTGTTCGGGCGTTTCGGGTGAACGGTTATGCCTGCGGGACTTTTCTACGTCTCGCCACCACTCGGCGATTTGGCTGAGGGCTTCGTCACCGGTTCGCCCGTGCCGCACCAACCAGCAACCGGTCACCGTGCCGGTCCGGCCGGCTCCACCCCAGCAGTGGACATAGACGGTCTTGCCGTCATCCAGCGCGTTGTCTATGGAGTCGAGGATCTCGGCCATCTGCTCGGGACTGTGCGGGACGCTTACGTCGACGATGGGGTGTCGTTCCCATCCTACGGTTCGGCCAAGCCGGCGTGCTTGTTCTTCAGCGATGTAGAAATATGAGGACAACTCACCGGACTGAGTCAAGTCTATGAAATGGTCGATCCCGGCCTCCATCAGGGACTTCAGCCTGGCCACGGCATCCGCAACACGCCACGCTCCGGGATATTCACCGGCTGCCAATCTGCCGGGGACTACCCAATAGCTATTGGATGACGGACGGTCTGGGGTTCTAGATGTACACATATTGCAAGTTCTCCACAAGAAGGCGGCGCCTTCGAAGCATTCACATATAGTCCAATTACATTGCGCAAAACGGTGCTAGCATCGGTCACTGGCCCCTCATGCCGGCGACGACTCAAAGCTGAAATAAAAACCATTTAAAAGGACCCAACTGTATTGAAAACCAAGCTACGGGCTGTCCTGTTTGACCTGGACGGGACGATACTGGACCGCTTGAGTAGCCTCCGGGTTTACCTGTATTACGGATTCGAGCGTTTGCCGGACGTGTTCGACCCGATTCCGTTCGTCGAATACATGGACAGGCTGATTGAACTGGACGCTCACGGACACGGGGACAAGCACCAGGTCTTCAGAAGGCTCGAGAGCGAATTTGGAATGGCTCCGGGGACGTGGCAGCGGCTGCTGGACGACTACGAAGCCCACTTCCCACACGTCTGCGTGCCTTTTCCGAAGGCGCACCAGACGCTCTCTACGCTTCGCAACAGTGGATTCAAGTTGGGCCTCGTGACCAACGGTCCCATCACATCGCAACAGCCGAAGATTGATGGTTTGGGCATCGCCGGTTACTTCGGGACGGTCCTGATCTCGGGCGTCGAGGGTGTCTCCAAGCCGGACCCGGAAATCTTTCGCAGGGCCGTGAGCAGGCTGGGTGTCAGGGCGGAAGAGACCGTTATGGTCGGGGACAACCCGGTGGCCGACATCGGGGGAGCCAAGTCATTCGGCATGAAGGCCATCTGGAAGCGGGACGAGTATTGGGATGCGCCGGAGGTTGTGGACGGCGTGGTCCGGGATTTGGATGAACTGCCCGGGCTGATTGGCAGGCTCGGTTGAAGTAATGGTTGGGGTGTGAGCATGTCGGAATCACTATGGCCTTGTTTAGGCAACACGATGTGATGGAAGTGGGGTTATTGCCTGCCGGTTGGGAGTTGTAGATGTCGAGCGCACCTTGCTCCACACCCCACCATGGGTACCGGTTTTCCCGGTACGACGGGGTTGCGGTGTGTGGTTGCCGCGCCCGTCCCACGCCGCGTGTGTAACCGGGTTTTCCCGGTACGACGACGTGGGGCCTCGCCGGGTTAATTGAAGGGGATTGGACGGTGCTAATATCAGGCTGGTTGGGACGCCACACGGGAGGCGGGCAGGCGGCTGCCTGGCCTTCCGTCCCACGATGAAGACAAAGGTAGAGCAACTATGGCGATCACCGCAACTGCACAGCGAATAACCATCGGCCTCGCGCTGATAACCGCCGGTGTCCTGTTCATCGTGGGCCAACTGGGCGAATATTCGATCCGCCAGACCTGGCCCATGATACTCATTGTCGTCGGCGCCTCCAATTTCCTGATGAAACCCCGAACGTGGGTATTCAGCGGCGCTCTTACGATCGCCGGCGCAATATTCCTATTCGGTACTTTGAACATCCTGGAAGTCAGCATGGGCATTCTTTGGCCCGTGCTCCTGGTCGGCCTTGGCGTGGCCATACTCTTCGGCGGCGGTAGAAAGCGTGCGCAGCGGGACCGTCGGCACAACGAATTTCGTGCGGCTGGATCGCCCGATCTCAACGTCTCCGCTTTCTTCGCGGGTGGCGAACACCGCTCATCCAATGAAGTCATCCGTAGCGGCCAGGTCTCGGCCATTTTCGGCAGCGCAGAGGTGGACCTGCGCGGCACGACCCTGGCAGAGGACGCGGCCACGATAGAAGCAACAGCCCTCTTCGGCAGCCTGAGGCTACGTGTACCGAACGACTGGGCCGTCGATGTCCAGACCACCAATATGTTCGGTAGTTTCGAGTCGAAGCGCGCTCAGCCCGCGGACCCCACGGCCCGACTCTCGATCCTGGCTACGTCCACCTTTGGGTCGATAGAGTTAGCGGACTGAAGGGGCTTTAACCGCCGCACTGTAGCTCTGGGGTCAGCGGGTAGATGGCGGCGTCTATTCCGGGTCCCGGTACCCGTTCCCCCAACACAATGGCGTTCCGTTCGTCCGTAGCGCGCAGGTGTGGAGCTCCCCTGTACTCAATTGCGAGAACCGCACGTTCTGAGGAGGTGAGGATTGACCGTATCCAATCTGACTATCGTACGGACTAAAGTCCCCAACCTGGGCGCCCCAGCAGACAGCGGTGCCATTCTGGCGTAGCCCACAGGTGTGAAATCCCCCGCTGCTGATTGCAGAGAAACGTTCGTTACCGGGTGGTGAAACCTGGCCGAAATCATATCCCGAACGTGGACTGCCCCAGCAGACGGCCGTACCGTCACGGCGTAGCGCGCAAGTGTGGTCGGCCCCACCGCTAATGTCCGTGAAAACTTCGCCCTGCGGCGGGGTTGCTTGTCCTTCCCGATCGGACCCCCAACAAACCGGCGAACCGTCCTGGCGCAGTCCACACACGTGAAAACTGCCGTTTGTGATGGACGTCAGGCGTTCGGTTTGAGCCGCCGATGGGATGTAGTGACCGCCTGAGACGGAACTCAACCACCCCCAGCATCCGAATGTGCCGTCAACTCGTACGCCGCAGGTAGTGCCCGACCCGGCGCTGATTGCGGTGAACCGTTCTTCCTGCGGCGGAAATGCAGCTCCGTTGAGGTTTCTGCCCCAGCAGGATGTCGTGCCGTCCGACTTTAGCCCGCAGGTGTGCGATGAGCCGGTGCTAATGGCGGTAAACTGCTCCCCTTCCGGCGGCCACTCCCGGCCATAGTCGCCCCAACGGCTTGGGCCGGAACTTCCGTCGCCCCAGCAGACCGTTGTGCCGTCGTCGCGTAGGCCGCAGCTGTATCCGGAACCGGAACTGATCGATACGAAACATTCGTTGAGCACATCTTCGTATTCGGTACGCTCCGGCTCAGGGGTGTCGTAGCCCTTGCCCCAGCAGACGGGGGCGCCGTCATTTCGCAGGCCGCAGGTGAACGACGGCCCGGCGCTGATCGACCTTAAGCGTTGGCTCTGGGGAGGAGAAGCCTGCCCGAGCCAGCGGCCATAGCTCGGGTCAACATTCAGGCCCCAACAGACGGGGGTCCCATCTCCTTGAAGGGCACATGTGTGGGATTCTCCCATAGTGATTGCTTTGAATTTCTTGCCGTCCGGGCGTGACGATTGGCCATACTGATTATTTCCCCAACAGACCGGTAAACTTTCGCCGGTCAAGCCGCAGATGTGGTTATTGCCTTGCCCGGAGCCAACTGTCACGAGTCCTGCATGCACGCGGGTTGCCTCGCCGTGAAGATCTAGGCCCCAGCACACGGCGGAGTCATTCTGTCGGACTCCGCAGGTGGACAGCTTGTAACTCTCGATCGACACGAAACGTTCGTCTTCCGGTGGCGAAGATTGGCCCCAGTCATCATCGCCCCAACAGACAGCGGTACCGTCTTCCTTCAAAGCGCAGGTGTGCTCACCGCCACTGCTAATCGACTTGAACGACTCTCCATACGGCGGGACCGCCTGACCTTTAAATTCGTTTTGGTAACGCTGGACCTGTTCATTGCTGCCCCAGCAGACGGCTCCACCGTCTGAAGCGCGCAGGCCGCACGTGTGATGCTCGCCGCTACTGATTTCTGAGAATTCCTCCGGCGGGGGTGTTGCCTTCCCTTCGAAGTTGCTTCCCCAGCAGGCGGCGGTCCCGTCTTGACGGAGAGCGCAGACGTGGTCCGTGCCGCTGCTAATTGACCGGAAATTCCCCGCCGCGACTTCGGGATAGGACAAGTAGTTGCTCTGGTCGAGCGAGTATCCTGCGCCCCAACAGGCCGTCGTGCCGTCTTCCCTCAATGCACAGGTGTGCCGGATGCCGGCGCTAATGGCGGTGAAACGTTCGCCGTAGGGTGGGTAAGCGTGGCCATAGAAGTCGTCGTTGTACGGGTCTTCGTTGGAACCCCAGCAAAAAACGGTCCTGTCTTTACGCAACAGGCACACGTGCCTGGGGCCAATGGCGAGGGAATCGAATGACTGACCCGGCAGGGACGACGGCCGCGTGCTTTCGTTGCCGCCCCAGCATTTGAACGTCCCATCTTCCCGCAGACCGCACGTCTGGTACTCGCCGCTCTTTATGGTGACAAAACGCTCACCTGCCGGGGGCGAAGCCTTTCCGAGGTAATCATCGCCCCAACATATCGGCGTGCCGTCTTCCTGCAACGCGCAAGTGTGGCCAACGCCGCTGCTGATGGATGTGAACACGTCCCCTTGAGGTGGCGATGCCTGCCCAACTCCGTCTTCTCCCCAGCAGATTGCCGTCCCATCTTCTTTGAGGGCGCATGTGTGGCCGCCGCCGCCACTGACGGACTTGAATTGTTCGCCCTGCGGCGGCGAGGACTGGCCGGACCAGTTGGCGCCCCAACACACGGGTGTGCCGTCTTCGCGGAGCCCGCAGGTGTGATTTTGACCGGCGCTGATCGCCTTGAACTGCTCGCCGCGCGGAGGAATCGCCTGTCGGTAGCTGTTACCACCCCAGCACAAGGGAGTTCCATCGTCGCGTAAGACACACGTATGGCTGTAGCCGCTGGTGACGGCGGTGGAGGTCTGGTCCTTGATCAATTCGAATGGCGATCGTGCGGCTGACACTGTCCGCGTGTCGAAGTCGTCCCCCCAGCAGACCGGAGTACCGTCGAGGCGCAGGGCGCAGGTATGGGCTGGACCGATGCTCATGGACTTGAACCGTTCTCCAGGCGGAGCGACCGCGTTCCTATACGATCCCCAGCAGACCGGGGTACCGTCGTCACGCAGGCCACAGGAGTGAAACCGGCTGTTGATTGATACGAAACGTTCAATGTATGGCGGGACCGTCACTTCGCTTTCAGGGTCCCCCCAACAGGATGTGCTTCCATCCTGCCGCAACGCGCAGGTGTGATTGATCCCAGTGCTGATCGACGTGAACCGTTCGTCTTGCGGCGGCGATGACTGACCATCGTCGTCATTGCCCCAGCACACCGCAGAGACGTCCGTGCGCAGCGCACAGGTATGGACCAAGCTGCTGCTGATGGCTGACAAATTTTGCCCCCGGGGCGGCGATGCCTCGCCGTGGAGATCTCGGCCCCAACATGCGGCTGTACCGTCCGTGCGGACTCCGCATGTGTACGCCGTCCCGCTGCTTATCGCCGTGAAGGTCTGACCGTGGGGAGGCGAGGCCCGTCCGTTCGTGTCGTCTCCCCAGCAGACGACCTCGCCATGGGCCCGCAGGCCGCAGGCGTGCGTTGAGCCGCTGCTGACGACTGAGAAATTTTCGCCGGCAGGTGGAGTTGCCTGTCCGTAATCATCGATGCCCCAGCACACAGTTGCGCCTGCTGAGTCAATCCCGCAGGTGAAGCGATCACCGGTGCTCAGGGAGGACAGGGTCTTGCTGCTCACCGACTCAAATCCCTGGCTGCCAATGCCCTCAGGGACCTCGCCGGTTACGCCAAATCGCCAGCAAATGCTGGACCCGTCTGCCCGAAGTCCGCACGTGAAGTTGCTACCGGCGCTAATGGCGGTGAAACGTTCGCCTGGTGGGGGCGACGCCTGGCCGTGACCGTTGTTGCCCCAGCAGACGGCCGAGCCGTCGGCTCGCAACCCGCAAACGTGACGGCCCCCGCTGCTGATGTTCTCCAGGCGTTCTCCAGCCGGCGGGGAAGACTGTCCCGCGCTGTCGTCGCCCCAACACACCGGTGTTCCGTCAGCCCGGAGGGCGCAGGTGTTGGTGTCCCCGCTGCTGATGGCCGTGAACGTTTCTCCCGTTGGAGTGGATGTGGCCTGTGAGCCGCCTCCCCAGCAGACCGCCCGTCCGTCCCGGCGCAGACCGCAGGCGTGATTCAAGCCGGCGCTAATGGAAGTGAATTTCTCCCCAACTGGCGGTAGTTCGTCTTCGTCGTCGGCGTACCCCCAGCACACCGCCGTGCCGTCCCGGCGTAACCCGCATGTCACGTAACCGCCGCTGCTTACCGCGGCGAATGTATCACCTTCCGGCGGCGACGCCTGGCCGAAGTAATCCACGCCCCAACAGGAGACGGTGCCGTCCTCGCGCAGCCCGCATGAGTGACGGTTGCCGGCGCTCACCGACAGGAACACCTCTCCGGCGGGCGTCGTCGAACTATAGTAGTCATCGTCCCCCCAGCAGTGCGCCACTCCGTCGCCGTCGAGGCCACAGGCGTGCTTGTACCCGCTGGAGATGGAGACCAGCGGCACATCCGGCGCTGAAGTCCTACCCGGTCCGGGCTCCGGACGAACGAACAGCTCGCCTATCGGCGAGGAAGCCTGGCCGTACTGGTCGTATCCCCAGCAGACGAGCGCAGCATCTTCTTTGCGGATGGCGCATGTGTGTGTGGGGCCACTGCTTACGGCGACGAACTTCTGACTTTTTGGGTGGGTGATGCGGCTGAAACCCCAACAGGAAAGTGTCCCGTTAGCCCAAAGGCCGCAGCCGTTGTAGCCCTGAACGCTGATGGTGGTGAGCTGCTGGGTTCTACTGGGATACTGGCCCGAATAGACCACGTCCGACCATCCGCCCCAGCAGATCGGAGAGCCATTTTCGCGCAGTCCGCAGGTGTACCCGAAGGCTGCGTCAAGAAAGACAAATTTGTCATCCGGCGTCTCATCCCACCCAACTAACCCAGTCGAGTACGGTTCGGGGCCCCAGCACACGGCCGTGCCGACCTCTCTGAGGCCGCAGGTGTGGTAGCCGCCGCTGGCGACCTGGACTAACCGCTCGTTCGCAGGCGGAGATGATTGGCCTTCACTGTCGCTCCCCCAACAGAAGGGTGTTCCGTCCTCACGTAGACCGCACGTGTGGTAACCCCCGCTACTTATTGACGCAAAGACTTCGCCGGTCGGGGGATCGCTTTGGCCTAAACCGACTTCGCCAAAACCGGACGCATGGTCGCCCATCTGTGCGCCCCAACAGGAGACTGATCCGTCCTCACGCAATCCACACGTGTGAAACGCGCCGCTGCTGATGGACTTGAACTTTTCGCCTTTTGGCGGAAACGCCTGGCCGAGTTCAATAGAATAATCGTCGGCCTTTCGTTCCGATTCCCCGGCCCCCCAACATACGGGCACACCATCTTCGAGAAGCGCGCACGTGTGGTACCTGCCACTGCTGACTTGCAGGATGCGCGGAGGCGGCGCCGGCTCCGCCTTGGGCGAGAAGTAGAGCTTTATGACTTCTACGACCTCGTTTCTGCCGATCTGGCCCGCGAAGTAGTCCTTGATGGCCGAGATGACCTCATCCCTTGCGATCACCTCGTTGTTGTCGGCGTCGTACGGGCTACCGATCGTCATATCGGTCAACGTGATGGTGACGGGGATGAAGTCGACTGCGCCGTACGGGTCCCTGGCGGTCACGGTGACGTCGTAGGAGTACCTGGTCTCATAGTCCAGGACAGCTCCCTCTTTAACCGTGATCTGGCCGGTGGGGCTTTCGATGTCGAACAGTCCGGCATCGGTCCCTGAGAGGGTGTAGACCAGGGCCTCGCTTTCGGGGTCCGTTGCCGAGACGGGCTCGCCGACGTGTGTGCCCGCGGGAGAGTTTTCGGGGACCGAGCGGACGGCCGTTTCTTCGGCGAACCCCGGAGGGGCGTTGGCTGCGGCCAGAACCGTAAGGGAGGTGTCCGACTGAAACAGGGCGAACGCGAGTACGAAAAGGGCGAGGGTGACAAGAGCGGGCTTTGAGTTGAGGGGCAGCCCTGCGAATCGGCCGCGCACCGTGCCGCGGTTACCACGCGCGGCCGAAGAGACCCACCGATCGAGCGTGGATTCACGGGCCGCACGGGGCCGTGTAACTGTTTCCGACTCTGTGATTAGCAAGTGCCCGGGTCGGGCGCGAAGCCAGTGTTCGAGGCCGGGGCGTCCGCGTAGATTGCGGTGTCGATGAGCAGGCCGCCGTGTTGTAACAAAATGAATATGATGAAGAGAATCGGCCCGGCGATCAAAGCGAGGCAGCCGATTTTGTTGAGTGGCACTTAAGTCATGTTCGGTGCTACTGGTATCGGATATCGGTACCGTATAGCAGACTCTCGAACGGTTCAACCCATGAGGCGGCTGAACTTACGATCTTCGAACGCTTGTCTACGCCAGTTGGCGTTTTGGGTCAGACTACGCGCTAGTATGGACCACCGGTGAGATTTCCGTATGGATTCCGTAAATCATCCCAAGAAAGTGTGTGGCCCCGATCAGGGGATTGGTGCCGACTGTTCCTAATGGATGCCCAGGTAGTCGGGGAGACTGCCGACATCACCGTGGCAGCTCCCGTCTGACTACGGCGGCAGGGCTCAACTCCCGGGCCTAGCCTTGCTCTTCGCAGTCGAACTGCCAGGGGATGCCGTACTTGTCAAAGCAGGACCCGAAGTATGAGCCCCAGAAAGTGTCCTGGAGAGGCATCGTCACTGTGCCGCCGTCCGAAAGCTTGGCGAACAGGGCATCCGTCTCTTCCCTGCTCTTGGACGCGTGGGTGATCGAGAAGTTGTTGCCAGCGCTGAACTGGGACCCGTGCGCCGATGGGATGTCGCTGCCCATGAGCACGCTCGACCCTATCGGGAACGAAACGTGCATGACGTTGTCGCGTTCCTCATCAGGGAATTGCATGTCCGCGGGGCCGTCCCCGAAGGTCATGAAGATCGAGAACTCGCCTCCGAACACCGACTTGTAGAACTCGAACACCTCTCGGCAGTTCCCGTTGAAGAGCAGATATGTGCTTAGGGTCAACTGTGTCTCCTTAGTTGGTTTGTGGCTTCTGGTTCCGCCAGCCTTGAATGATAGTTGAGCCGGCGATTTGGGGTGATGGGGGTGTCACACGCGTGAATCGCCCCCCACCGCGGCCCCAGTGGGCGTCCACGAGAGACGCTCCTACAAACGGGTCCACCGTCGGAGGTCACGGAACGAAGACTGCCAATTGTGCTTCAGCACTGACGCGAACGTCGCCGGTGGCGGCCGTCATACGCGGGGAGTCGAGAGTAGGTAGCCGGCGATGTCCTGGATCGTGTTCCAGTCCTGGCGGTTTGGTTCGAGTCTCGACTCGATCTGCAGCGTCCAGCCCTGGAATTCCTTTTCGTAGCTGCGGATCCTGACGTTGCCGCGCCTTGTGGCCAGGTCCTTTGCCGCCTGATCGTAGGTGAGGCGGTTCAGGAGGCCGGTCGAGTGGTCTTTGCCCCTCCATTCGATCCCGATCACCCGGCCAAACATTGGGAACGACTTCTTCCTGACCGTCTTGACGTCGATCTCGCGTCCGCCGGAAATCGGCCGTTCGTCGGGAATGCAGAAGTTGACCCACCACATGGGCGGGCTTTCCTTGGACTGGTCTTTTTTGATGACGTTTATCCACCTGATGGGGCCATCGGGCAGGTCGATGACCCCCAGCGACCGGTTCCACCAGGCGTTGTGGATCTTTTCTTCCTCACGCCCGCGCTCGGCCATCTCGACTTGGACGCCCAGGGAGTTGAGGGCGTGTGCGAGATTGTCCCGGGTTTTGTCTCGGAGTTTTTCTTTCATGGGGTTGGATTTTGGGGGTGGGGAGGAGTGTGGCGGCCCGCGGGAACGAGTATACGGAGATTGTGCTCGTGGGCGAGTTTGAAAGGCGACGTTTGACGCGACCGCTCCTGGTTGCGCTGCGGGTTGGCCGAGCAGGTCGGCGAAAGGGAAGTCACATGACCAAGCTGCGTTTGTGCAGGGACATCATTTACAAGCCAAGCCTCCAAAGTGAACACTCACGCCGAGGCAGCCCAAGGCATCCACCACCGACGCGGTGTAACCAGGCGCTGCCCGAGGAATGCTTCCAAACCAGCCAAGTAGAGCACCGTCCGGTTGCCACTGCTGGCGTCTTCGTCGATCAACGTGGAAGGCACGTCCTCCCAGTCAAAGCCCCGTCTACCAAAGGCGTCTCTTTGCTCCCATACAATGACTCTGTCCCCGTCGATCATCCAGCCATTGGGGACCTCGCCTTCGCTCTTCGCCCGGCTCGAATCCCGAAGCAAGCTGAAGATGCGGGCCTTGACCCGGTCATAGCGTTTCTCCGCGTAGCTGAGCCAAGATATTTCCCGGCACCAATTGGGCAAAGCCTCCCCGGTGGCTTTCGCGATGATTCTGCTAAGGGTCCCCGACGAAAGGGCTAGCCAATCCTCCGGCAATCGTTCTTCGTCTAGCCGGTCCATGACCTCAACCAAATAGCGTCTGTACAGATGTCCGGTCATGCTTCGGCGCATCTCTTGCACCTTGCCCTGCAATTCCTGGCGCAAGCCTTCGTTATGGGATGGTAGTGCCGTCGTCGTGTAGATCATCAGGCTGCGCTTGACCACCTCGTCGGGGAAGGACTGCGGTTCCGCGTTCATCGACAGCATGAAACCTGGGTATTCGGCGACGCCCGGCTGCAGTTCATCCTTGATCATGTCTCTGCCGTGCGAGTTGAACGCTCGACGCCCGATATCGTCGAATACAACAGGGAATCGCTTGTATCCGTTCTGGAGTGCCCGCAATTGGGCGGTTGTGAAACTTCGCTTGGTCACAGTGTGGGCGTAACCGAACATAGAGGTCATCAGCGTGTCAACGAGGCTGGTCTTGCCGCAGTTGGACTTGCCGAAGACTATGGCAAACGTCGGATAACGAATTACATCCGTGTCCTGCAACAGAGCCAGCGAACGGAGATCGCACAGGAATGGCGAGAAGTAAAGCCATGAAGCCAATGTGAAGTAGTCTCGTTGAAGCCCGGGAACATTGCCTTCAAAGGCGCCTTCGTAATTCCTGAAGTAGTTGAGCAACAGACTGGCATCCGTGGCAACGGAGGCATCGTCCCATTCGAGCGGGAATTGCTCACCGGACAGCACGGCCGTGCGGTTTGGTCTGTCTATCGCCAGGAATCGGTTGTCAGCTTCTTCCGCCGTCTTGACCAAGCGGATGCGGCTTATCTCTCGTTTTATTTCCGGCGTTATCCGCTGCACCCCGTTCCTAATCGCGGGCGTGGCCGCGGACAAACGGGGCCCCAGGACAGCGGCGATCCTTTCGATTCGTTCAATCTGGCCCGGGAGCGTCGTCTCCGTTGGCACAGGCCCCTCGATTACCAATGTGCCAGACATGTCTGACATGACCGGGGTCTCGGGGACTTCAATTTCAGCGTTAGTTATTCTGTCCGCTGGTAACTCAATTTCGTCTGAGGCGGAGTCTCTTATGCCCTGAAACATCTGCGAGTAGTGATCCCATGCCGCTTGGTCATTGTCAAAGAGCACCAGTGTCTCGGATTGTTTACCGGAGAACGCCTGTTCGGACAGGTTGGCCGACCCGATGATGATCCTTTTGCGTCCATCTTTTGAGGACAAAAGGTAGAGCTTTGCGTGAGCAATAGACTCCCTGAGGACGCGGAATTGGACCTTGCCGGCATGCACACTTTCGAGGATATGGAGGTGCCGTTCGTCCTTCAGCCCCATGATGGCTGCGCGAGTGTCTCCGACGACGACTTTCTGAAAGGCCAGTACACTCTTTATGTCCCGTAACGTGGCTTCGCACCCGAACACACACTCGAATTTCTTGAACGAGAAATGGTCCAGCATCCGGACAATCGCCTTGACGCTCGCCGAATAGGTCAGGACTTGTAAGTAGTCGTAGCCTTCGAACAGCTCCCAATCGAATTTCCGCTGACTAACAAACCGGGCATCTACAACTCGGAGCCCGGTGCCATCATCCAATTCAAGGGTGGGCTGTTTCTGATTCGTTCCGTCGGACTCCCCAAAAGGTGGGTTCATTTCGGTCAGTTTTTGCGGGCTATTGACGATGTCGTCGTAATCGATCTGTCGGCTCGGAGGCGTACGGGGGCGACTAGGAGCGTAGCATGAAGGTCACCAGACACGCTTTATCGGTGTCGCTACGCGGGCCACAATCTCGATGTGAACGGATCAGCCTCTCCAATATCGGTGAGGCCGGTTGATGATGCCTGTCCTTCCGCAACTCAGGGACTAACTTCTGCCGCCGGTACGGCGCCTGAGCTTGGAGACACGAAACCTGTTCGCTTTCAGCAAACTGAGCAATTCCCTCTTCATGGTGTCGATACGCTGGCGGCGTTTCGACGTGAGGTCTTTCGTTAGTTCGTTGAACGGGTGGCGTCCACTCAATTGATCAGCCCCTGTATTGGCCATGCGGTCCTGACCAGATGCCAGCAACAAACCGCACTGGCGTGCGACATTCCCACTGTGTGCGCCCGAGTTTCTACTACGGTACACGGAGACCGGACGCTCCAAGTCTACGAATGTCGCCGCACGGATGCCTCAAATCCGGCCTGCTTCAGAGTGGTGGTGTGGGGTCCAAAAGTCGGTACGGTAAGCGGACAAAGGGTCCTTGACAAAGGGTCCTTGACAAAGGGGACCTAGAATCGTTAGAACATATGGTCTATACCCGAAGGCCATCTAACCATGCCATCGACAATTGAATGGACAGATGAGACCTGGAATCCGGTGACGGGTTGCACGCGGGTGTCGCCCGGCTGCGATAACTGCTACATGTTCGCCCTGTACCCGCGCCTGACGGCGATGGGTGTGCGAGGGTATGAGGGCTATCCCGACGAAGTCCAGCTACTGCCGGAGCGTCTAGACGCCCCGCTGAGTTGGAATCGACCACGCCGGGTCTTCGTCAACAGCATGTCAGATGTTTTTCATCCACGCGTACCTTTTGAATTCGTGACCGAGATTTTCGACGTGATGCACGCTGCATCGCAACGAGGGCACATATTCCAGGTCCTGACCAAAAGACCAGGACGAGCCGTGGCGTGGTGGGGCCGCAACTCGGAGCGTTACGGCGAATCCTGGCCGGACGGCGTGTGGATCGGCACGTCGGTCGAGAACCAGAAGTACGCACCTCGAATCACGGTGCTGGCCCGGCTGCCTGCGCCGGTGCGCTTCGTCTCGGCTGAACCGTTGCTCGGTCCGGTCGACCTGACAGGATGGCTGACCAATGGAGACCTGCACTGGGTGATTGCCGGGGGTGTAAGCGGGCGCTCCGCGAGGCCGATGGACTTGGAGTGGGCGCGGGACCTGCGAGACCAGGCCGTCGGGGCAGGTGTGGCGTTCTTTCTGAAGCAGCTGGGTGGCAGGCGCGGCAAACGGTCGGGGGAGGCTGCGGTGATAGATGGGCGGACGTGGACGGAGATGCCTGTTGGAGGGCTGGTTTGAGATGGCCCTTCCGCGTTTCTGCGGCCCTTGTTAGCCGCTCTAACTGCCAGTCTTCACTCCGCTCGAGGTTTAGGAGCGGGGATTTGGCTTTTCGCCAGACTCCCGGATGGTAAATTACAGAGGTTTCTGCTGACGCGTGTTTTGCATATGGATAGGCTCGGTATGAGGGCAGGCGAATGAATCCGCAGGTTTTGGTTCACAAAGAGAAACTCGCTTCCTTTTGCCAGAACAAGGGCATCAAGCGGTTGGCGGTCTTCGGGTCGGCATTGCGTCTTGATTATGGCCCGGAGAGCGATGTCGATGTGCTCGTCGAATTCGAGGAAGGACGCACCCCCGGATTGCTGGGAATCGTCCGCCTCGAACGGGAGTTGTCTCCCGTCTTTGGAGAGCGAAAGGTCGATCTTAGGACCCCTGAAGACCTGAGCCTTTATTTTCGTAGCCGGGTGATGGAAGAGGCTGAAGTTCAGTATGGATAGCGCCGACGAAGTTCGCCTGCGTCACATGTTGGACGCGGCACAGGAAGCGTTGTCATTTGTACATGGGCTGGCCCGGTCTGATCTTGACGAGAATCGAATGCTTGTTCTGTCACTCACCAAGGAAGTTGAGATCATTGGAGAAGCTGCACACAGAATTTCCGTTGACACTCGAGATAACCTGCAGTCGATTCCCTGGGCGGATGTCATTGGGATGCGCCATCGCTTAATACATGCCTATTTCGACATCAATCTAGACGTGTTGTGGCAAACCGTAGTGATGCGCCTCGGGGCGTGACAGCGCGGAGACTCTCGGCTTCGCTAAGGGTGACGTTTAGGGGCCCGGGATGACAGCTTGGGTGTCTTGCGTGATAGGGCATGGGTCATGGTCCCACACCCATGGGTTTAGGGACAGGTCCGGAAAGACGAAAGGGGCACGGCCGCTTGTGCAGGCTGCACCGAACAGTCCGGGTGTGGTGAGATGAGAGCGTAGTCGTGCGATGGCCGGGAGATTCTTCGCTGCGCTCAGAATGACATGGGGGGTGCTCAGAATGACACCGTGAACCCCTACGGATCACGAGTCGAAGGTCGATCCCGGAACGACGCTGAGGTGGCATCTCCCCCATTAACTTCCCCCGAACTCCGTAACGTTATAAACTCCCGGCCAATATAAGGAGGTTCTCGTGATACCACCCCGATTCGAGTACTTCGCCCCGGGATCGCTGGATGAAGCGATTTCCTTGCTTGAGGATCACGGCCCTGAAGCGTCGGTGCTGGCGGGAGGCCAAAGCCTGATCCCGCTGATGAAGCTGCAACTGGCCCTGCCGGCTTACATCGTGGACATCAACGGGATCGCCGGGCTGGCTGACATCGTCGATGACGACTGCTGTTTACGTATCGGCAGCCTGACACGGGAATCGGACCTGGACAGCTCGGAAGCCGTTCAGTCCAAGTATCCGATCCTGCATGACACGACGTCCGTCATTGCCGATCCGCTGGTCCGCAATATGGCAACCGTGGGCGGCAACCTCGCACATGGCGACCCGGCCAACGATCACCCCGCCACGATGATTGCCCTGGGGACCGAAGTGATCGCTGTTGGATCAGGCGGAGAGCGCAAGATTCCGGTGGCTGACTTCTTCAAAGGGCCGCTGATGACCGCCCTGCAGCAGGGCGAGATCCTTACGGAAATCAGGGTGCCTGCTCAGCCGGAGGGCAGCGGGGGCGCGTACATCAAGCTGGAACGGAAGGTTGGGGATTACGCCACCGCCGGCGTGGCAGCTGTGGTCGCAGTGTCAGACGGGGTCTGCCAGCAGGCGGGCATTGGTTTGACCAATGCGGGGCCGATACCTGTTAAGGCCGGGGCCGCCGAGTCGTTCCTGGCGGGCAAGAAACTGGACGACGAGACCATCGCAGAGGCGGCAAGGCTGGCTTCGGAAGCGGCCGAACCGACCGCGGACCTGCGGGGTTCGGAAGAGTACAAGCGTGACATGGTGCGCGTGATAGCCGGTCGAGCGATCCGCAAGGCACTGGAGCGAGCCGGTTAGATGCGCGAGCGACCCCACCCGCGCAGGGAGATCAAAAATGTCCACAGTTCCAATAAACGTCACCGTCAACGGTGAGGCGCACGCCGCAGAGGTGGAACCCAGGCTCCTGCTGGTCCACTTCATTCGCGAAACGCTGGGCCTCACCGGGACCCACATCGGCTGCGACACGACCCACTGCGGCGCCTGCACCGTCCACCTGGACGGGAGGCCGGTCAAGTCATGCACCGTATTCGCCGTCCAGGCCAACGGCCGGGCGGTGAACACCGTGGAGGGCCTGGAGCAGGATGGAGCGTTGCATCCCATCCAGGAAGCGTTTACGGAAGAACACGGCCTGCAGTGCGGCTTCTGCACACCAGGGATGATGATGACCGGCGTGGCGTTCCTTCAGGACAACCCCGACCCGTCCGACGATGAGATCAGGACGGCCATATCCGGCAACTTGTGCCGCTGCACCGGTTACGTGAATATCGTCAAGTCCTACCAGTCTGCCGCTGAGAAGCTGCGTGCGAGGAGTGAGTGATGACTATGCGAACGCCGCCCGAAATCGGCGGAATGGGACATTCGGTCCCCCGCAAGGAGGACCCGCGATTCATCCGGGGCAAGGGCAACTACGTCGATGACGTGAAACTGCCCGGGATGCTCCACCTGGACATCGTGCGGAGCCCGGTGGCCCATGCGCGGATAAAGAGCATCAACTCCGAGAAAGCGCTGGCCATCGAGGGGGTCCTGGCGGTCATAACCGGCAAGGACCTGGAACAGTACAACCTGGCCTGGATGCCCACCCTGATGGGCGACACCCAGATGGTCCTGCCAGTCGACACGGTGAAGTTCGACGGCCAGGAGGTGGCCGCCGTGCTGGCCACCGACCGCTACACCGCGGCCGATGGAGTCGCCGCGGTCGAGGTGGAGTACGAACCGCTTGAGGCGGTGGTAAGCCCCCACAAAGCCCTTGAGCCGGACGCGACCATCGTCAGGGAAGACAAGGAAGAGAAGAGCAACCACATCTGGCATTGGGAGACCGGCAACAAGGACAACACCGACCGGATCTTCAGCGAGAGCGATGTCACGGTCAAAGAAGACATCTACCTGCCGCGCATCCACGTCTCGTCCATAGAGACATGCGGCTGCGTGGCCCAGTGGGACGCGGTCAACGAAAAACTGACCGTTTGGATGACCACACAGGCGCCGCACGCCATCCGTACTGTGCTGGCGCTGGTGGCCGGTCACCTTGGGCTGGCCGAGCACAAGATTCGCGTCATATCGCCGGACATCGGCGGCGGATTCGGCGGCAAGGTTCCGGTCTACCCCGGCTACGTGCTGGCAATCGCCGCTTCCTTCCTGACCGGCGCTCCGGTGAAGTGGGTCGAGGACCGGATGGAGAACCTCATTTCGGACTCCTTCGGCCGCGACTACCACATGACCGCCGAAGTAGCCGCCCGGAATGACGGGACGATGGAGGCGCTGCGGATCAAAACGGTTGCCGATCACGGCTACACCGACGCCGCGGCCAACCCGTCCAAGTTCCCGGCCGGACTGTTCCACATCTGTACCGGCTCCTACGACTTCAAAGACGCCTTTGTAGAGGTCGACGGCGTGTACACCAACAAGCCGCCCGGCGGCATCGCTTACCGCTGCTCGTTCCGGGTGACGGAAGCGGTGCACGCGGTGGAACGGATCGCCGACGTCGTGGCACACGAGCTGGGCATGGACCCGGCCGAGTTTCGCATGAAGAACTTCGTCAAGCCGGAGGCGTTCCCGTACCGGTCGGCGCTGGGTTGGGAGTACGACAGCGGCGACTACCACGGCGCGCTTGATAAGGCCATGGACATTGTCGGCTACGCCGACCTGCGCAAGGAGCAGGCCGAGAAGCGAGAACGCGGCGAGTTGATGGGCATCGGGATCTCCAGCTTCACGGAGATCGTGGGCGCCGGTCCGTCGCGTCACTTCGACATCCTGGGCATCAAGATGTTCGATAGCGCCGACATTCGCATACACCCGACCGGCAAGGCAATCGCGCGCTTCGGCACACGCTCGCAGGGGCAGGGCCACGAGACCACCTACGCCCAGATCGTCGCTGAGGAACTGGGCATCCCGGCGAGTGACGTAGCAGTTGAAGAGGGCGACACGGACACGGCCCCTTACGGGCTTGGCACCTATGCGAGCCGCAGCACGCCCACCGCGGGCGCGGCGGCGGCGGTCGCAGCCCGGAAGATCCGGGCCAAGGCCAGGTCCATCGCCAGCTATCTGCTCGACGTCGCCGAGGACGACCTGGAGTGGGAGCCGGGCAAGTTCTACGTGCGTAATGCCCCTTCCCAGGCCAAGACCATCCAGGAGATCGCCTTCGCCGCCTACACCGACCACCCGCCGGGCATGGAAGCCGGGCTGGAGGCCCACTCTTCGTACGATCCGCCCAACCTGACCTATCCGTTCGGCAGCTACATCTGCGTCGTGGACATCGACAAGGGGACCGGCGAGGTGAATATCCGCCGCTTTGTGGCGGTTGACGACTGCGGCAACATCATCAACCCGATGATCGTGGAGGGACAGGTCCACGGTGGTCTGACGATGGGACTGGCGCCGGCCATGTTCGAGGAGATCGTGTACGACGAAAACGGCCAGAATCTGACCAGCACCTTCATGGACTACCTGCTGCCGACCGCCGTCGAGACGCCGGACTGGGAGACCGACAAGACGTGTACGCCGTCACCGCATCACCCGCTGGGAGCGAAGGGCATTGGCGAGTCGGCCACGGTCGGCGCGCCGGCTGCCATCGCAAACGCGGTAGTGGACGCCCTTTGGCACCTGGGCGTGCGGAATATCGACATCCCGATCACTTCGGACAAGGTTTGGAAGGCCCTGCGGGAGGCCGGGGTTACCGAATAGGGGTAGGGGGAGTGGCCCTTACCCCGGCTCTCTCCCGGGGGAGACATTTGCACAACCAGGGGAAATGCCTTTCCCTTGAAAATAGCCAGGCCAGCCCACACCGACTTACCGGCGACAGCCGGTATCCATGGTGGGGTGACCGCGGTGGGAGGGTCCCTAAGAGGGTGTCTAATAAGTCGTCGGAAACCGTTCGTGGTGAGCTTGTCGAACCATGAACAGCGCCTCGACCCTTCGACAGGCTCAGGGTGAACGGAAGGGCTTTTAGACACCCTATAAGTGGGACTGGCCCGTGGTCGAGCGGGACTGCACCCCTCACGCGCCCCACCGTGCGTACCGGATCAAGTCCGGCAAATCGAAGGAAGGTCTGCTCCCCATGGGTACCAGTTTTGCAAAGGTCTCCAGCGGGAGAGCGGGTAATGAAATGGTCAACAATTGGACCGGGTAGGCCAAGATGTTCGATGACCTGTTGGAACGAGCCGGCAGCCTGAAGGCGCGGGACAAGCCGTTCGTCCTGGCGACGGTCGTGGCCTGCAAGGCGCCGACGTCGGCGAAGCCGGGGTCCAAGGCCATCGTCCAGCCGGACGGGAGCTTTCATGGCTGGGTCGGCGGCAGTTGCGCCCAACCGCTCATAACGCAGGAATCGCTGAAGGCGTTGCAGGATGGCCAGTCACGGCTGGCGGTCCTGGCCCCTGATCCTGGGGCAGTGGACCTTGGGCTGGAGGCGACCGTAGTCATCCCGTTGACGTGCAAGAGTGAGGGAACCTTGGCCATTTACCTCGAACCCAGTCTGCCCAGACCCGAACTGGTCGTGATCGGCCAATCGCCCATGGCCCGCAGCCTGGCTGCGTTGGGCAACAAGGCTGGTTTTCGGGTCACAGCATGCGACCCGTCTGCCAGCGCGGAATTGTTCCCAGATGCCGAGTCGTTAGTGCAGGAACTGGACGCCATTCAGGGAAGGGCCGGGCCGCGCACCTACGTGGTGGTCGCAACTGCGGGGCACTATGACGAGGAGGCCCTCGAGGCGGCCTTAAGCGGGCAGGCCGGATACGTCGGCCTGGTGGCCAGCCCGAGGAGAGGGAAGGCCGTCATCGATTACCTCCGCGGCAATGGCGTGTGTCCCCGGTCGTTGGATAGCGTCAAGTACCCGGCGGGGCTGGACATCGGAGCGGAGACGCCGGAGGAGATCGCGCTGAGCATCCTGACCGAGATCGTCCAGGTGATGCGCGCCAACCCGGTGGGGGTCGAACTGGCGCCCGCGGACGAGGCTGATGACGCCGAGTCGATAGATCCGATTTGCAGCATGACGGTCAAAGTGGCCGCGTCCCGGTACGTTTCCAACTACAACGGCAGCGAGGTCCATTTCTGCTCCGCGGGGTGCAAGGTGCAGTTTGAGCAGGAGCCGGAACGGTATCCGCTTCACACGACTGCGTAGTCGAATCAGGCGCGGTCGTATTGGACGGCCAGCACCTCTGCCAGGATGGCCACGGCAAGTTCGGCGGGGGTGCGGGACCCTATGTCCAGGCCGATGGGCGCCCGTATCCGCGCCAGGTCGGCGTCGCTGAAACCGTGCTGCCTCAGTTCTTGCCGTCGACGGTTGTGGGTCACCCGGCTGCCCTGCGCGCCGATGTAGGGGGCTTCTGATTTGAGGGCGTTCGCCAGGGTGGGGACATCGAACTTCGGGTCGTGGGTCAGGACCACCAGCGAGGAGTAACGGTCCAGCGGCGCTTGCGCCAGCGCCTCTTCCGGCCAGGCGTGGATGAGCCGTTCGGCATCCGGGAATCGTTCTTGTGTCGCCAGCGCGCTGCGGGCGTCGATGACGGTGACCTTGAATCCGACCTCGGTGGCCAGCCGGCACAGCGATATCGCGACGTGGGTGGCCCCGACGATCACCAGGGATGGCGAGGGTCGAATCGCTTCGACAAATACCTGCGCCTGACCGTCCTGCCACGGAAGTGTGAGGACCTTGGTGCCGCCCGTCCGGAGCAGTTCGTAGCCCTGATCGGCTATTTCCATATCGATGGCGGGGTCTATTGATCCAACCGCTCGTCCATCAATCACATCGGTCAACTTGCGGCCAAGCAGGGGCGACGGGGCCAGTCCGATGGCGTGTACGACTTCCTGCTGTTCCTCCACGGCGCGTCGCAAAGCCTCCCACTCTTCGCCTGGCGCGAAGGGTTCGATGAAAACGTCGATCGAGCCGCCGCAACTCAGGCCGACCTCGAAGCCCATTTCGTCGGCGATCCCGTAATTCGCCAACTCAGGCCTGCGGGTATCCAGGACCTGCATCGCCCGTTCGAAGACATCGGCCTCGACGCAACCTCCGCTCACCGAACCGGACATGAGCCCGCTGCGCGTCACGCAGAGGCGCGCTCCGGGAGGTCTGGGGGCGGAACGCCTGACCTGCACGAGGGTGGCCATGGCGATCTCCTCGCCCTGGCTTTGCCACAGGTCCAGGTCAGGAAGGATTTCTTTCAAGGCGGGGGTGTCCTCGGTTGGTGGTGCTGGTTGGGCGTCAAACGGCCCGCCAACGCACAAAAGGGGCAGGCTCGGGCAGTGTATTGAGGGGCTTGTGACGGGTCAAACGAAGGGGATGCACTGGGAGTCACCATGGCTGTGATCTGGCTGCAGGGGATGACTAGAAAAATGGTGGCGCGTATCCGCGTTGAAAGCTACACACGTCTGCTATTTCCGTCGCCGTGCCATCGAGTCCCGGCTCACTCCCGGCAGGACGGCAGCCTAAGCGCGGGGGCGTTCGTGAATCATGCCGTTAGTGCCGAAGACTGACTCAGATTTCTCGGCTTCGCTCGAAATGGCATGTTGGGCGCTTGGTATGACATCGCCGTGGCACTACCTGCGTTCAATGGGGGCTATCAGAAAGCGAAGGGCATCCCCCACCCGGTCGCCGCCGCCAGCGGCACGACGAGCCACGGCGGCCATTTCCAGAAGGCGAGTAGGCCGAATGCGGCTATGCCGAGGGCGAGGTCCGACGGGGTGTTTATGGCGGTGGTCCAGACGGGGTCGTAGAGCGCTGATGCCAACAGGCCTACGACGGCTGCGTTTACGCCGGTGAGGGCGGCGCGGAAGTTGGCGCTGGATCTGAGGCGGTCCCAGAAGGGGAGGACACCGATGAGTATGAGGAAGGACGGCAGGAAGATCGCGCCCAGGGCGAAGAGTCCGATTGTCCAATCGCCCGGCGGCTCGCCCATGACGGTCCCGAGATAGGCCGAGAAGGTGAAGAGCGGGCCTGGTATCGCCTGCGCCGCGCCGTATCCAGCGATGAACTCCTCGTTCGTCACCCATCCCGGCGTTACAACCTCGGACTGGAGCAGCGGCAGCACCACGTGACCGCCGCCGAAGACCATCGAGCCTCCGCGGTAGAACCCGTCGAAAATGTCGAGCCAGTCGTTTTGCCATGCCTGCCGTAGGATCGGCAGCCCGATCAGCAGGATGAAAAACAGCGCGAGGGCGCCAATACCCAGATAACGGCCTAACGGGGCAGGCCCGGTTGCCGTACTTTCGGAGTCGGCCTTTTGGCGAAGCAGGAACCACCCGACGATGCCAGACCCGGCGATGAGCACGACGTAACCGAACGGGCTCTGCCACAGGAGGAGGGCGACGGCGGTGGCGATGGCGATGGTCGCTCTTTGGCGGTCGGGCGCCAGTGTTTTGGCCATCTCCCAGACCGCGAGCGCGACCACGGCGACAGCGACGATCTTTATCCCGCGCAGCCAGTCGGCATCCACGAAGTCGCCGTATTCGCCGACTCCGTAGGCGAACAGGATGAGGATGGCGGCCGACGGCAGTGTGAAGCCGAACCACGCCGCAACTCCGCCAAGAAGGCCGCCGCGCGAAATGCCCACGGCGATGCCTACCTGGCTGCTCGTGGGGCCGGGCAGGAACTGGCAGAGGGCGACGAGGTCGGCGTAGGTGCGTTCGTCCAGCCACTTGCGGGACGCGACGTACTCCTGCCGGAAGTAGCCAAGGTGTGCGACCGGGCCCCCGAAGGAGGTCAGGCCGAGCCTGAGCGCGACGAGCAGTATTTCGAACGATCTGGCGAGCATATTTCGATGGACCGGTTGTCGGGAGATTGTCCGCTATCCGCGTTAAGAGACCTTTGAACGCGCGAATCGCCTCACCCTAACCCTCTCCCAGCGGAGACTGTTGCGTAACCCCTGATATACCGGGGGACCGGGGATTCGAGGGCCTGCTCCCAATTCGCGATTCTCCCTCACCCCAACCCTCTCCCGCTGGGAGAGGGGGTTTTGCAAGGGTCTCCGCTAGGTGGAGTATCCAGCTCACTCACAGCAGAATTTCGAGCACATCCCGTAACCGTCCCACCTCAAAGTCCGGTTCTTGCTCCGCGCCCATCGGAACCTGGGATCGAAAGTACCCTTGCCGGACGCGAATCGTCCTCCACCCAAGTGATTTCGCCGGTGCAATGTCGTTGTCCAGTCGATCTCCGACCATCACGGTATGCTCCGGCAGGCAGCCTGACTTCTCCATGGCAAGTTGGAAGAAGGCCAAATCAGGCTTGCTCAGGCCAGTTTCGGCGGATGGCAAACACAGTGAGATGAACTCCAAGAGACCCCACTTTTGCAACCTGGCATCCGACCCGGGATGCTGATTGGCGATGATGCCGATGCGGTACTTTCCGCTGAGAGCAGCAAGTACCTGCCTGGCCTCCGGATAGGGTTTCTCGAGGTCTCTTCGCCAGGCGAGCCGGATCCTGAATTGTCTCCTGAGGTCCTCCGAATCTGTCAGCCTGTCGATAGTCCGGGAAACCGCTGCAGGCTTCTGCTCCAACACGGCCTCGTGAAGAAGGTCCCTGATTTCCTTGAGCGACACCGAATTCCCTGAGTGGTTTAGAGCCGCTTGAAGCCTGGTCAAGTGATCTTCGACTATGTCGTCTTCGTCGACCAGCGTGGAGCCCATGTCAAGGAAGACCCATTTAATGCCTGGAAGTTTCAGGTCCGTTCTCCTCGGAATTGCTGTAGGTTTCGAAGGACTCCTCGTGCGCCAATGCGAGGTTCATCCTCTGCCGAACCTGCGGTGTGATCGTACAGTCAGGCGTACTGAGCATCCATGAAAATCACGGTCATAATCCCCGCCTTCAACGAAGAGGCCTATCTGCCGTCGACTCTGGACTCGATTCTGTCGGCATTGTCGCACCTGCGGACTCGCTCGAAAGTCGACGTGGACATCATCGTCGTCGATAACAACTGCGACGATGGGACCGCCGCCGTTGCGCGGGACAGGGGCGCGACAGTGGTCCATGAGGCTGAGCAGGGTATCGCGCAGGCCCGAAACACCGGTGCGCGCCATGCGAACGGGGACGTGCTTGTTTTCGTCGACGCTGACGTAATCGTGCCGCCCGAATTGTTACACGAGATCCAAGAGACGATGAGCGACCCGGCATTTGTTGGAGGCGCGGTGGACGTGGACTACCGGCCGAAGCGCCTTTCCATGAGGCTTTACCTGCGCGCATGGCGGCTGCTGGCGCGCCTCATGGGAATGGCCCAGGGCGCGACGCAGTTTTGCCGGCGGGCCGTGTTCGAGCAAATCGGAGGCTATGACGAGGGCGCCTGGATTGGCGAGGACGTCGACTTCTACTGGAGCCTCAGGAAGATCGCCAAGGCCAGGAACGGCGCTGTCCGGTTCATACGCCACACACGTGTCCGGCCGTCCTCCCGCCGCTTCGACAAGTGGCCGATCTGGAAGACCCTGGTCTGGACCAACCCCCTCTTTATCGCACTATTCCGTCGGCGGAAGGGTGTCTGGGGCGGGTGGTACGGACGGGCGGTGCGGTAAGGCGCGAAGCTCTATCCTGAACGTGCGTTGCCGCCCGGCTTGGCTGAGGCATGATCGGTGACGCTACAAATCGGCGATTCGACCAGTGAGGACGAGGCGCCACCTGGGCCGCCGGTAACGTCAGGCTATGCTATGCCTGTCGGGGGCGGTTGTGGTGAAGGGGAGTGCCTTGCGTCACGGAGAAGCGGGCCATCGTTTCATTGATGCCATACGTCATGATCGGGTACCTGCACTTCCGGCGCAGGCTCGTTCGCCGCGCCAACCTCGTCATTCAGGCCCTGACCGTTTTGCTGTTCGCATATGGCCTGGCATTCGTATGGCGAACGCTTTATGAGAATGAGATTGTGGAGCCGGAGGTGGCGATTGGCCACATGGTCACATACGCCATCCTGGGCGCGGTGTTACGGATGTCGTGGGAATCCGGCAACGTTTACGACGTCAACTGGCGTATCCGAAGCGGCGAGGTAATTGGCGATCTCACCAAACCCATCAATTGGCAGCTTTCAACAACCGCCGAGCTGCTGGGCGACACCGCGGCACAGCTACTCATTCTCACCGTCGTCGTCCTGGTACCCGCCGGGTTCCTGTTCGGGCTCCAGGGGCCGGTCTCGCCCGCCGCGGGGTTTGTCTTCCTAATCAGTCTCTTGCTGGGCCTCCTGATCTACTCAGGCATCACGTTTCTCCTGGTGTTGCTTGCGTTCAGGGTGGTCCATATCCACGGTTACCAGTTGGCCCTGTTCAACATCTCCGCGTACCTCGGCGGTTCGTTCGTGCCCCTGTGGCTCTACCCGTCGTGGGCTGAATCAGCACTCGACTACTTCCCGTTTGCGCTCATCTACTTTGCCCCGCTTTCGATCTACATTGGGCGCGCGGAATCTTCCGAATGGACGTCTATTCTCCTGAGGCAAGCGATCTGGGTCGTGGTGATAGTCGCCGCCGGCGTAGTAGCACAGCGGCGAGTTTTTGCACGATTGACCATACTCGGCGGTTAGTAGTGAACGCCTTCGCACTATTCCTTCACTACCAGCGTCTGAACTTTCTTGCCGAGTGGCAGGACAAGACGAACATCGCCGCGACTCTCTCCGGCATCGTGCTCGGCGGGTTCCTCCAATTCCTGATGGTCGTGATTCTGATCGACCGGTTCGGAGACGCCAAGGGTTGGGACCTGGGTCAGATAGCTTTCATATTCGGTCTATGGCGAGTCCAATATGCTTTAGTCTTGGTGTTCTACGGTTCGACTCTGCATGTCAATCAGCTGGTGCGTGAAGGGCTGTTCGACCGTTGGCTCACGCGGCCTCGCAGCCTGCTGGTACAGTTCGCCGGACTTCACTTCGGCGTTGCGATGGCCGGCCAATTCATGGTGGCTGTTGGTCTAATGGCCTTTGGCCTGCTTCAGTCGCCGCTGCCCTGGAGTTGGTGGCTGCTACCCTGGCTACTTTTGTCAACGATCTCAGGCATCGTCATATTTTTGAGTGTGACGTTCCTGATAGCTTCGTCGAGCCTGTTCCGAGTCGATACGGAATCGGCCGGCTATGCGATGCACAACACGGTCGGCCTCTGGATGAACCTGTTCCCGCACTCGGTCTACGCCCTGGCCGTGCAGTTCATCCTGGCCTTCATAGTCCCGTGGGCCTTCATGTCCTTCTTCCCATCCCACCTGATATACGGCCGAGGTTCCGCGCTTACGTTTGGCTCAGCCTTCATGTTCCTCGGCCCGGTTGCCGCCATTGTTGTGGCGGGTCTGGCGACATTCGTGTGGAGGCGCGGGCTCAGGTACTACCAGGGCGCCGGCGGTTGATGCGGCATGGACACTGACCGGACATTGGTGGCCTCGGACCGGCTCGTCCGCCACTACCGCGTGCAAAAAGACGCCCTTCGTTTCGGCCGGTTTGGGCTGGGTTGGTTCAGGCGGGAATTCGAGACGGTCAAGGCGATTGACGAAATTTCCTTTTCGATCGACCGCGCGTCTTCGGTCGGACTCATCGGCCTGAACGGCGCCGGCAAATCGACCCTCGTCAAGTTGATAACAGGTGTTCTCGCACCCACTGACGGTGTGATTACCGTCAACGGGTTGGCGCCGCACCGCAATCGCACGGAAGTGACCCGACAGGTCGGAGTCGTGTTTGGTCACCGGACTCAAATGTGGTGGGAGTTGCCGTTGATGGAGACGTACCGCGTATTGCGGCGCATCTACTCGATCCCGCGAGGGGAGTTTGACGATCGGGTCGAGAAATTGGCGACGCTCCTGGAGGTCAAGGAAATGCTGAGCCGCGCTCCCCGCCAGCTGAGCCTCGGCCAGCGCATGCGGGCAGAAATCATGGCGAGCCTGTTGCACGGGCCCAAACTTCTCTTGCTCGACGAACCCACGGTTGGCATCGATTTCGTTGCGAAGTCGAGAATCCGTGCGCTCATCAGGGCGCTGGTCTCCCAGGAGAATGTCACGGTCGTCCTGGCCAGCCACGAACTTACCGACATCCAGGAGATATGCGACGACGCAATGCTTCTGCACCGGGGGAAAATCGTGTTCCACGGTCCACTTAGGTCCCTCATGAGCCAGACGGAGGGCTACACGACACTCGATGTCGACCTGGAGCCGTATGACGAGGCGGGCAGCCGCGCACAACGTGTAAGCGTCTCGGTTCTCGAAGAGCAGATCAATGAAAAGATCGCCGAGGTCTCTCAGCGGGGCCGAATTGTAAACATCTCGACGAGAAGCCAGTCCCTAGAGGCCGTCCTGACAAAATTTTTTCCGGAAGGGGACTGAGCGCCTGGCGCATTGTTCCGCCGCCGGCAGGGTGTCTGGGGTGGCTGGTACGGATGGGCGGTGAGGTAGCGCGAGAACCGCTACACCTTCCCTGCACCCGGTCCGGTTTAGCAGTACCGCACTACCGCTTCAACGCTCTCGATGCTCAGGGGCGCGCCGATGTGCGGATTCCGGGAGTTTACTGTGACCTGGACGCGATTCCACCCCATTTTAAGTGAGTCCTTCACGTCGAACTCGAGCCAGCAGTCGTTGTACAACAGCCTCCGGCGGACAGGAGCGTCGTCGAGCGAGTGGCCGTTCAGAGCGAAGTCCACTTCGTCCAGCAAACTGAGGTTTTCGATCATCAGGCGCAGCGTCGCCTCGGCGAGCGAGCCGCCGGCGATTGCTGCCTGGATGTCGTCCGCGATGTCGATCGGGACCTCGGCCGAATCTCCCGATTTTTCGAGCGTAATCGGCAATGGGCCGGGAGGGACCGAAGGCGCGCCGAGCTCTTCGGTCATGACGTCCCAGTCGAACGGGTTGTCCACCAGGTAGTGCTTGTTCAGGCCCGCGATGGACGCCGGATCGCCGATCTCTTTCCACGGCTGGCGGTCGTAGTCGCTGTCGCGGAAGAACTCGATGACGTGGTTGTTCCACAGGTATAGGCCATCGACGCCGGCCTGCCAATAGGTGGCGGCAGACGCCCGGCACATTTCCGTCGAGAAGTAGTCCGGCTCGTGGTAGATCACGCGTGCAGACGGCGGCCGGCCCTCCCACAGGACGCCGAGGTTTTGCACTATCACCCTGACTTCGGTGTCCCTGGCGGCTTCGACGAACTCCTCCACCGGGACCCGGTGCATGTTGCGGTGGACTACTCCGGCGATCAGGATGTCGATCAGTCCCTCGTCCATCCAGGTCTTGACGTCCATGCCGAAGGCGCGCGCCAGCCCGAACGTCGGAGGGACCCGGACGGACAGCAGCAACTTCCTGCCGACCGCGCGCGACTTCTCATCGAGTGCGGCCCTTATCTTCCGCATCATGTCTGTTAACAGACCTGCGCTCTGCTCGGCCTGTCCTGAGGGGAAGAAGCGCGGGAAGCGGCAGAAGTCCCAATCGAGTCCGTCGAGGTCGTAGTTCGCTATCGATTCGTTGGCTAGCGCCAGCTTGTAGTCACGTACTTCCGGCAGGGCAAAGTTGTAGGCGAACCGCGAGAGGCCGCGATACCGGTGGGGAGTCGTAACGTCCTCGACAGCGCCGAGCAGCCACTCCCTGTGTTCCTTCTTTGTTGGCGACAGTTGTTCAGGCGCGTCACCCACGAGTTGGCCATCGTGAATGTCGTTCACGCGCATCGAGAGGAAGACCTTCAACCCGGCGCGGTGGCCGTGATCGATCACTACGGCGGGCGGGTCGGTGCCGTCCTCGATGAGTTGTCGCGTGTTCTCGTAGAGTCGCCAGTCGCCGGAAGAATCAAACGTCTCGCGGTCTGCGCCGAATTGCGGCGCGACATCGGTCCGGTGTGAATAGACGTCCGAATAGCGGTTGAAGGGCGTGCTCATGCCCGGGTCCGTGCCGAGTTGCCAGTACAGCGTGTCGACCATCGTTCCCTTCAGCGGACCTATTGCGAGACGCGCCAACCCCTCTTCGCCGATTGGCGCTTCGGTGGCCTGTCCAAGCAGGGTGCCGCCGTCGTCGCACAGGATGAGCCTGTATCCATCGCCCTTATCGGTCATGTTGCCCCCTGTTCGTGTCCTACCGGCCTATTGAGAGGCCTGGCGCAGTCTTGGATCGAAGTAGTCACGGAGCCAGTCCCCCAGGAAGTTGAATCCCATGACCGTGAGGAAGATCATCAGCCCCGGGAAGAACGAGATCCACCACGCGGTGGAGATGTAACCGCGACCGTCGGAGACCATCGCTCCCCAGGCCGGGGTAGGGGGCGGGATTCCCAGTCCCAGGAAACTGAGTATGGCTTCCGCCAGGATCAACTGCCCCACTCTCAACGTAGCCATCACAATGATCGTATTGACCAGACCGGGCAGTAAGTGCCGCGTCATGATGTACCGGGATGTCCCGCCGGCCACGCGCGCCTGGGCGACGTAATCACGCTCCTTCAGAGTAAGCGTTTCTCCTCGGGCCTGGCGGGCGAACGCTCCCCAGCTGAAGGCGATCAACAGAATGATGATGATGTCCAGACCCTGGCCAAGGACGATCGCAACGACGAGCGCCACGAGTATGAACGGCATGGCGAACGTGAGGTCGACCAGCCGCATCAGGACTTCGTCGACGAGGCCGCCGAAGAATCCGGACATGATCCCCAGCGCAGTGCCGAGAATAGCGCCGACGCTCAGGACGATCCCTGCTATCAGCAGTGAGATCCGGGTGCCATAGACGATCCGGCTCCAGATGTCCCGGCCTTGCTGGTCGGCCCCGAGCAGATGTTGTCTGCTGCCGCCCTCCTGCCAGACGGGGGGCGCAGTCCTGACCCGTAAATCGCCTTTTTCCGGGTCTTGGTTCGCGAGCAGCGGTGCAAATACCGCAAACGTGGCGAGCAGAGCGAGGATAACAATCGGTATAACCGGCCACGATCTGATTAACTGCCACACGCGTGCTGATGCACGCCGGTTGGGCGCAAAACCTGGGATCGACGCAGTCGCCTGTTCTACGGACGTCATCTTCAGCTATACCGAATCCGGGGATCGACATACGCGTAGAGGATGTCCACGAGGAAGTTTGCGGTTACAAAGATAGCGGCAAAGATCATGACCACGCCGGTCATGACGGGAAAGTCGTTGTTGAGCACTGCCTTTACGGCGAGACTTCCCAGCCCCGGCCATGCAAAGACCGTCTCAACTACCACCGCCCCCGTTAGAAACGCGCCCATCAGCACCCCCGCGAACGTCAGGGGTGGAATGAGTGAATTTCGCAGCGCATGTTTCCAGATGACTATTTGGTGCCTTACACCCTTTGCCCGGGCGAACTTGACGTACTCCGAGTCGAGGACCTCCAACATGGCCGAACGGACAAGCCGCAGGAAGCTTGCTGAGGCCACCCAACCGAGTGTGATGGACGGCAGCACGTAGTGCGACCAATCCCCTCGCCGGCTGGTGGGGAGCAGGTCGAATTGCACTGCGAAGATCAGGGCGAGCAATATCCCCAACCCGAAGGGCGGAAGCGCCTGTCCGAACAGCGCAAATGTCCTGCCCGCGTAGTCCCAGATGGTGCCTCGTTTGACGGCGGACAGCACGCCCAGGGGCACTCCGGTTATCAGGGCGAAAACGATTGCCCCGGCGGTCAGCTCGAGGGTTGCCGGAATTCGCTCCCTGATCACGTTTATGGCAGACGTCCTGGCAGAGAGAGATACTCCGAAGTCACCGCGCGCTGCGTTCGCCATCCAGAGCGCGTACTGGACCATGAAAGGCTTGTCCAGGCCAAGCTGTCTACCCAGTTCTTCGAAGGAGTCGGCGGTGGTGTAACCGTCCGTATAAAGAAGGCGCGGGTCTCCGGCCAAGCGCGACAACGAGAACACCAGGAAACTCACGAGGACGATGACGACGAGCCCCGCGATCAGCCTTCTGATCAGGAATCGTTGCATGTCAAAGTTCCTCTGTAGCGCAAGGTGAAATTGGCCCGATGCCGTTCAGGGTCTACTCGGTTCCCGGTCCGCCGACGGAGCGACTTTTGCCAGCGATCAAGACAGGCAACGGAGGATTCTCCGACCTCCAGAGGTCCGTTACCGCCAAGACGACCAGCCATCTAAACCAGGCCCGCCGGGCGTCCCTGGACGGCCGGCGGGCCTGGCTTGAGTAATCCGTTGTTTCCGTGACTACTTTCTGATGATGGTCTGCGGGTTGCTGAAGTACGACAGGTTGCCCGTATACGGGGTCCACTGGGTGACTTCAGGGCTGACCCCCCAGACGGGAATCATCTCAACGAATACCGGCTGCAGCACCTGGGTGGTGATGAAGTCCACGATCTGCTTGTTGAGCGCCCGCTTCTTGACCGGATCGCTCTCCTCGTTGACCGCGGTGTGAAGCATGCCAATCTCATCGGGCAGTTCCCATCCGATGTTAAACGCACCGGAGATGGGCACGCTGGTGAGGGCCGCGTTTCCAAAGTCCAGGGCGGCGGCGCCCCATAGCTTGGTGACGTCTCGGGCAACCAGCGACGGCCGCCACGCCGAGTACACCTGTCTCTCGACCTGCACATTTATGCCGAAGTCGTTCCAGGCCTGGGCGAGCGCCTCCTGGTGCTCCACGTTATTGGCGGATTGCAAGTCCGGAATGATCAAGTACGGCAGGTCAAAGCCGTCCGGGTAGCCGGCCTCGTTGAGCAGTTCCCGGGCTCTGTCCAGGTCATGCTCAATCTTCCACGACTCCTCGAACCCCGGCTTATCCTCAGACCAGCCGAAGTAGGCGTAGGCCGGTTTGCCCAGGCCGCCGAAGATAGCTTCATTCAACAGGTCCCGGTCCGGAATCATCGCCAGGGCGGTCCGGACCTTGAGGGCCTGCTCCATCGACTCCGCGTTGCCCCATTCGCCGATCCACGGTTTGCTTGGGTCATAACCGGGCCGGTTTGTAACGTCTTCTCCCTCGGCAGTTCGGCCGAGGTAATCGGTAGTCGCCCAGTAGTTCCCTCCCATGGCGACGCCCTGGCTGAAGCCGGGACCGATCACCTGGGTCCATCCACCGACAGCGTTTACTGCCTTCGAAAGCAAGATGGGCGCCAAATTGGCGAAGTGAATCTCCCCGGCTTCGAAGGCTGCCGCCCGGATGGCCTCCTCCGGCATCGCCACATACTTGATCTCATCCAGGAATGGCGTGTGCCGCCAGTGGGGGATTACGGCCTCTGCGACGATCTCCTCGTCAGCCACCCACTTGGTGGGCCTGAACGGTCCGGTCGCGTTGCCAAGCGCCCTGTTGGACCCATCTTCGCCCAACTCGTCGTAGGCGTCCTTGCTGCTGATCGCGACCATCTCGGTGTTCAGGTTGGAGTGGGTGATCATCCAGTTCTGCTGGCAGCCAACTTCCGGCTTGCAGTTCACCCTGACGGTCCGCTCGTCGACGACGTCGACGGAGTCGATCCAGACCACCAACTGCCCGACCCGGTTGAACGTTGAGCCGGGCGCCACCGCCTCATCGAAGCTGAACTTCACGTCTTCCGCGTCCACGTTGCCCCAGCGCGGGTCCTGGAAGGGGATGTTGTCCTTGAGGACCCACGTCAACGTGTTCGCTTCGGCGTCAAGCTCCCACGACTTCAACATGCTCTTTGCCGGCTCTTCCACCATGGACTGCACCGGCGGATCAAGATGCTGCACCCATGTCAGGCCTTCCATGAAGCCCCACATCGGGATCCGTTCGTAACAGGCGCCCGTGATGAACTTCATGTTCATTGTTATGGGGCAGATGGCGGCAGAACCGACGGTTACCGTACCACCGCGACCGCCCATCGCAGGCATGGCGTCGCTGGGGGTAGGTGTCGCCACCACGACCTTCTCCACCACGACGGTCTCGACCACCTTTTCGGTGCGTGTTACCGGCCTCTCCACCACGACCGTCTCGATGACCTTAACGGCCTTGCCTTCGACCATTCTTTCGACGACGACGGTTTCAATTACCTTTTGGACTTCGGTGACCTGCTTCTCGACCACCACGGTCTCGACCACCTTTTCGACCTGGGGTACTGCCTTTTCGACCACGACGGTCTGGACCTCCGTGACCGTCTCCGTCTCCCCGCCACAGGCGATTCCCACGGCTAACGCTCCCGACAGGGCGAGGCTGATCAAGATTGTCCAAATGAGCCGTGTGCTCTTCATAAGTGATACCTCCGTGAACGCTCCCGCCTTGGGGGGCCTCCTCGCTTGAGGACCGTCCGACACGCAAAGTTCGGAACGCCTGGCTGCACCGGCCCGGTGCGCCAGAATCCCTCCCGTGCGGGGGATTCGAATGTGCGGCAGGTTATCGTAATCAATCTTGGTAGTCAAAGCGTTATATGGCTGTGGTCTTCCATAAATGCCGCGATATTCGTTATTGATTTCACAATGTGTGAAATTAATCCACGACTCTTACATACCCTGACGGCTCTAAAGTTTGCCGTCGCGTATCTCGTGCAAATTAGCCGCGATTCGACATATGATGACGAGGCATCGATTCCGAGGAGTAGACCATGGCCGAATACATACCGTCCCCCGCTGCGTGGGTGCGCGACCAGGTGGAACTTTATGAGGGTAGCGGGGGTACTGATGGGACCACGCTGCGCGAGACCGGGCTGCCGGTCATCATCGTGACGAACCGGGGGAACAAGACGGGCGCGATTCGCAAGACGCCGCTTATGACGGTGAAGGACGGGGACAACTACGTGCTGGTGGCCTCCAAGGGCGGCGCGCCCAACAACCCGGTGTGGGTGTACAACCTGCGCGGGGACGCCAACGTGGTGATACAGGACGAGACTGACGTATACGACATGCGGGTCCGGGAGGTCGAGGAGGGAGACGAACGGACGCGTTTGTGGGACATCGCGGTTGAGGCGTTCCCGCCCTACGCGGAGTACCAGGCCAAGACTTCACGACTGATCCCGCTGTTTGTGGCTGAGCCGATTTAGGGGGACGGCAATTTCTGCCGGCCCGACCGTGACGCGGTCTGGATCCGGCGGTCCGATGACCGTGGGTCCAGACCCCTTTTTTTGCCGAATACCCACGCAGAAATTCAGGCCTAAAATTCCTTCAAAAACAGTATTGTTTTTCGCCGCGAAATCCTATAATTGGTGCCGGTGAGAGGCCGTACCGCGACTCAAGGATCGCGCTCTACGCCCCACCTCGTTTGATCGACCCAGGTTGAACCCACGCGTGGAGCCCAAAATCCTTGGACGCTCGGGATTTTCCCGACACTCGACAAGGCGTCGGGAGTAGTTCCTCCCACAACACCGCGGTTTACGCCAGCCCCGCAGTACGGCGGCGGTTCTGGCCGCGCGTCCCGCTTCCGCACCTCGGGCCGGTACGCTTTCACACGTTCGACTCGTTTGGCTACCGGAATTACGTATTCCTGTGGCTGTCGACCCTGTTCGCCTCGTCCGGATTCTGGCTCCAGCTTGTTGTCGTCGGATGGCTCGCGTACCAGGTCACGGAGTCGGCTTTCTTGACGACGCTGGCGCTCAGCCTCGACACGTTGCCGATCCTGCTTGTCGGTCCCGTGGGCGGACTGCTGGCAGACAACTTCGATCGCAGGAAGCTACTCGTATTCATCCACAGCTACCAGGCGGTCTTGGCGGCAGCGTTTGCGGGTGTCGTCCTGTCCGGGAACCTGGAGGCGTGGCACATCTTCGCCTTCATCTTCTTCATGGGGCTGGGGTGGGTGATAACCGATCCCACGCACATGTCGCTCATCCCGACCATGGTGCCGCGCGAGAAGCTCATCAACGCCTTTGCGCTCAAATCGTTGGCGATATCCGTTCCGCGACTTGCGGTCCCGGCCCTCGGGGGAGTGTTGATTGTGTTCGCCGGCCCGGGTCTTACGTTGACGCTCGAGGCCGCGCTACAGGTGTGCGCCGTCCTTGCGGTCCTGCAGATGAGGGTGCCAAAACCGGCAAGACCCTCTCTTCATATGCCAACAGCGTTTCGCGAACTTCGCAAAGGGGTCCGGTACGTCCTTAACGAACCGGTCTTGATCGGGCTTTTCTCACTTGCCGCGATGGTTGTATTGCTTGCGATGCCGCTGATTCACGGGCTCATGCCGGTCTACGCAGCGGAGATCTTTCACGTAGACGCAAGGGGACTTGGCCTATTGATGTCCGCCGCCGGCGCGGGATCGACTCTTGGAACATTCGTGCTGGCATCCATGGGAGACATCAGGGCGAAGCACGTGTTGGTGCTGGCGAGCATTGCCGCTTTGACGCTGGCAATGGCGATCTTTTCGGTCAACGCGTTCTTCCACACGGCTTACCTGAACCTGATGATCATCAGTGCCGCGATCATGGTCTTCATGGCGGTGGGCAGCGCGATCGTTCAGAGCACGGTCTCTGACGAATATCGAGGCAGAGTCGGCGGACTATTCATGATGACGTGGGGACTGCTCCCGCTTGGGAGCCTCGCCGCCGGATTCATGGCCGAGCGCTTTGGGGCGCCCCACGCCACGCAAATCGCGGCAGCGGCCATGTTGGTCCTGTTTGGACTGGCGGTCTGGAGGATCAAGGCGCTCAGGCATCCCAGTTAATGGCCTGTCGCCGCGGGTCTACGGGAACGGCGCATACTGACGGAACGCGCTGGTTGGTATGCTGACGCGCCCGACGCGTTCATGACGAGGGCCGGCCGAAGGCCCGTCTTTCCAATTAGTCAAGACGCCGGGAGGCGCTATGGCCGGCAAGAAATCTCCAGGACGGAAGCTGCGCGATCTCATTGCAACGGGCGAGACGGTCCTGTTGCCGGGCGCGCACGATCCCCTCATGGGACGCATCGTCCAGCGGTTGGGGTTCAAGGCGTGCATTTGCGCGGGTTGGATGACGGGCGCGCATCTGGCTACCCCCGAGCCGGTCATGACCATGACCGAGCAGGTCGACGCGGCGGGACGTGTGGCCAGGGCCGTGGACATACCTGTCAAGTCTGACGCAGGCGCCGGTTATGGTGACCCCATTCACGTAATCCGCGCAGTGCAGGAGTTCGAACGGGCAGGCATCGCTGCCATTCAAATAGAGGACCAGGTGTTCCCGAAACGGGCGTCGTACCACCGGGGTCTGGAGCACGTTACGGACCTGGACGAGTTCCTGCGCAAGATAGAGTTCGCCATGAAGGCACGCGAGGACGACATCGTCATATTCGCGCGGACTGACGCGGTTAACGCGGTCGGAGGCTCGTGGAAGGAGGCCGCCCGCCGCGTCAGGGCCCTCAAGGAGATGGGAGTGGACGCGGTGCTGCCGATGACCCGTACCAGGGAGAACATGAAGCGGTTCCGCCAGGAGTATCCCGACAACGACATCGTCATGGAGGGCTCAGCCTACTTCAACGGGATGCACCCGGACGAAATGCGGCGATACGGCTTCCAACTCATCTCCTTCCCGCTGGCCACCATCGTGGCCGCGGTTGCCGGCGTCACCGATATGCTCAAGGGTGTCCTCGAGACCGGAGTCGCCGCGTACGATCCGGACAAGGCCCGGGCCGTTCGGGAGGAGGTGGAAGACGCCATAGGCCTGCCGGAATTCTGGGAGATCGAACGAGAGACGGTTGAGGCTGCCCATCGCGACTGGCAGGGCCGTCACATCGCCGGGCACGAGGGCGCCGACCAGACGCGGTAACCGCGTCGCCGGTGAGGATGGGCAAGGACGTCAATCCTGATGGAATCACGAGAGATCGGCGGCACCGGGCTTCACGTAACGGCGCTGGGATTCGGGGGCGCGCCGGTCGGCAATGAAGTAGGTGACCACGAGGATGACCTCGCCATCGCCACGGTCCAGCGGAGCTACGAGACCGGGACCAGGTTCTTCGACACGGCGCCGATCTACGGGCGAGGCAGGTCCGAGCGGCGCATAGGACGCGCCCTGGCGGGGATACGCAGAGACCAGTTAGTCATTTCCACCAAGGTCGGCAGGCTGCTCGAACCACGCGATGGTGGGCCAGGGTCTGCAGAGCCTGATATCGTGTTCGACTGGTCCAGGGACGGGGTGATGAGGTCACTCGACGAGAGCCTGAAACGCCTCGGCATGGACCACGTGGACATCGCCCTGCTCCACGGGCCGGACGACTACTACGAGGCCGCGATAGGGGAGGCCTATCCCGTGCTCGCCGACCTTCGATCACAGGGTGTGGTCACGGCAATCGGGGCCGGGATGAACGAGTGGGAGATGTCGGCGCGGTTCGCGCGGGAGGCCGACTTCGACTGCATCCTCCTGGCGGGACGGTACACGCTGCTCGACCAGTCCGCCCTTGCCGAGTTCCTGCCTCTGTGTGAAGCCCAGGGAATCAGCGTGATTCTCGGCGGGCCCTACAACAGCGGCATTCTCGCTTCCGATCTTTCGACGGAGGCGACGTACCAGTATGTAAAGGCCCCTCCCGATATCCTCAAGCACGCCCGCCGCATCGGGTCCGTCTGCGACCGGTACGATGTCCCGCTCAACGCCGCCGCGCTCCAGTTCGGGCTTGCCCACCCGGCCGTGGCCTCGACGATACCCGGGGCTGGCAGCCCTGCGGAGGTCGAGGATAACGTGCGCGCCGTATCTCACACGGTGCCCAATTCCTTGTGGGAAGACTTGAAGGACCAGGGACTGTTGGACCCAAGCGCCCCGGTGCCGGGGAGCGCATCGTGACTGCCGGCCTGTTCGGTGAACTGCCGGGGCATGTAGGCCCGACTAAGCCCTTATTCGTTCGCTCTTCCGATCATAGGGCGGGGTGAGACGCACTTTGGCCGGATAGCGCTCGGTGGCCAACTCGATTTCGTAGGAGCCTGAACGTATCCACCGGGGAGTGACGCCCTCTTCGTCTTCGACGTACCCCATGGCCACGGAACGTCCCACTGCGTGACCGAAGTTCCCGGAGGTGGTGCAGCCCACGATGACCCCGTCCCGGTAGATAGGCTCATCGCCGTGGAGCAGCGGTTCCGTGTCTTCCAGCACGAACACGGCCATCCGCTTCTCCAATCCCCTCTCTCGTTGGCGCAACAGGGCGTCTTTGCCTATGAATTCGACGCCCTTGTCGAAGGCCACCGCAAACCCGAGACCGGCCTCGAGGGGCGTGTCCACGTTGCAGATGTCGTGGCCCCAGCTTCGGTACGCCTTTTCCAGCCGCAGTGATTCCAACGCGTGGTAGCCGGCATGCATCAACCCGAATTCGCCGCCCGCCTCGACAACGGACTCGTACACGGTGGAGGCGAATTCGGTGGGGACGTATAGCTCCCAACCCAGTTCGCCCACATAGGTGATCCGAGAGGCGCGCACTGGCGCGTAGCCGAGATAGATTTCCTCCGAAGTCATGAACGGAAACGCCTCGTTCGACAGGTCTGAGTTGGTGAGGCGGGACAGCAGGCCCCGGGAGCGAGGACCCATGACGCTCAATACCGCGTAGGACGACGAGACGTCGGTCAGCGTCGCTCTCGCGTCATCCGCAATGTGCCTTTTGATCCAGGCGTAGTCGCGGTTTGCCGACGCGGCGGACGTGACGATCATGTAGGCGTCTGCCGAAATGCGGTTCACCGTCAGGTCCGCCACGATTCCGCCACGCGTATTCAGCATGGCCGTATAGACCAACCTGCCCGGTTCCACGGCAACATCGTTGGCCATCAGGCGTTGCAGGACCGATTCGGCGTCAGCGCCTTGCAGCAGGAACTTGGCGAACGAGGTCTGGTCGAACAGGCCGACGGCCTCCCTCACGGCCATGTGCTCCTGTGCGGAGTAAGGGAACCAGTTCTGTCGACCCCAGGAGTACTCGTAGACCGGGTCCACCCCTTCCGGCGCATACCAGTTCGGCCGCTCCCACCCGGCGACGACTCCGAAGCACGCGCGCTGCGAAACGAGGTGTTGGTGGAGGGGTGATTGACGCACGTTGCGAGCCGTTTCCGGCTGCCTGTTGGGCCAGTGCTTTGCGTAGAGCAGGCCCAGGGTCTCAACCGTGCGGTCACGCAGGTAGGTGGGGTTGTTGGACCAGCCCTGGAATCGAGCTACGTCAACCTCGGCGAGGTCCATCGTCATGTCCCCCTCCGTAATCCATTCAGCGATGGCCTTACCGGCTCCCGCGGCTGATGCAATGCCGCTGGAGTTAAATCCGGCTGCCACGAAGAATTTTCGCAGGCCGGGCGCCTCGCCCATGATGTAGCCGTTATCCGGGGTGAAACTCTCCGGGCCGACGAGTTTGAATTTGACTGCTGTCTCGGCCACGTCCGGGATGCGTTCCCAGGCGTTTTCCATGAGGATGTCGTAGTGGCTCCAGTCCTGGTCCCGCAGGTGTAGGGCGAAGTCTTCAGGTATGCCGTCCATCCCCCACGGCTTCGACACCGGCTCGAAGCCTCCGATGAGCAGCCCACCGCCTTCGTACGGGTATCGTCGCGCGTAGATGTAGCCATCGTGGTCTCGCAGTGAGGGCATGTCCTCAAAGACGCCGGCCATCGGTTCCGTGACGAAGTAGGCGTGCTCGGCGGCGTGAAGGGGGATGGTCACGCCGCACATCAGGCCGATCTCCCGCGCCCACATGCCGGCGCAGTTCAGCACCACCTCGCACGTGATGTCGCCGCGTGACGTTGAGACGCCCGTCGCCGTACCCCCGCTGGTCAAAATGCCGGTTACGCGGGTGTTTTCGAAGATTTTCACGCCCTGATTGGTGGCGCCAGCGGCCAGGGCTTTGGTTGTATTGTCGGGCTGGGTTTCTCCATCCTTGGGGAGGTGGACCGCGCCCACCAGCCCTCCGGTGTTCAACATGGGCCAGAGCCGTTTCGCCTCGCCCAGGCTGATCTCGTTCATTTCCACGCCGAAGCCTTTGGCCATGGAAATCGTGTGTCGAAGTTCGTCCATGCGGCCCTGGGTACGGGCGACGGTAATGCTTCCGGTCTGCCAAAATCCGGTGTCGACTCCGGTCTCGGCCTTGATCTCCTCGTAGAGTTGGACTCCATAACGAGATAAGTCGGTCAACGCGCGGGTATGGCGTAGTTGAGTCACCAGTCCCGCCGCATGGTCGGTCGAGCCGCTGCCGATGTCGGTTCCTTCCAGCACCACCACGTCGTTCCAACCCAACTTGGCAAGGTGATACGCGGCGCTGCATCCGACGATGCCAGCCCCGATCACTACGACTTCAGCGTGTTGTGGAAGGTCCTTGTTCATGGCTGGCTAAGCTAGCACCGCCCATTGGGCCGGTCAATCTGAATTGGCCGGTCACTTTGATACATCACCTGCCGTCGAGCGGTCAGGACGCATCTACCATGGTCATGCTTCGGACCTCCTGCCTGGAGATGGCTGCAAGGCAGAGAAGGGCCAACAGCGCGCCTGCACCCACGAATACCCATTCGAGGCTCAGCTTCAGCAGGGCGCCGGAGACGGCGTGCGAAAGCGGTGACAGGCCGACGGCGGAAATCATCAAGAGGCTCATCACGCGCCCCATCAATTTCCGAGGCGTGCGTGCCTGGAGCCACGTCATGAACATGATGCCTGCGTATCCCTCCGCTACTCCGATTACCAGGGCCAGGGCGGCGGCAATCCACATGGAGGCCAGGATGCCTAACGGCATCAATAGCAGGCCTGAAACCGCAAATAAAACAACCAGGATGGGCCCGAAGCGGCGCCTGGGCGCCGGCAGTGTCCCGGCAAGAATCGCCCCAAGCAGGGACCCACCCGCGAATGCTGATAACACGACCCCCAGGGCGAGCGCGCCTTCCGCCAGCTTTGTATTTGCCAAGACTGGTAGTCCGACGATCACCGGGCCTTCCACCATCAGTTCGATACCGACGATCAGCAGGAACATGGTGAACATCGCTGCGTCTGCCCGGACGAACCTGATGCCTTCGCCTATGGACTTGAGAATACCGGCGTCTTTCGTTTCGCGATCCGCTGATTCGCGGTTACGCTGCTCCAGGCGTAGAAGAGCCAGGAGCAAGGACGAAACGAAGATGACCAGCCCCACGGCCGCAAACGCCAGTCCGACGCCGGTCAGGTCTGCGCCGGCCACGTCTCGCTGGATCGTGGAACCTGTGAATGAGAATCCGCCCGGTCCGTCGCCGGTCCCCAGGAACGCAATCAACCCACCCGCGAACATGGGACCGACGAAACCGCCCAGGTCGGCGGTGGTCTGAATGATGGCGTTCGACTGGCGAAGACGTTCGGAAGGCACGACGTCCGGCACTATCGCCAGTTGGGCGGGGTAGTGGAACGAGTCTGCAATCCCCTTCAGCAGGGCGAATACGTAAATGACCCAAAGCTCAGTCAACCCAGTCAGGATGAGCGTCGCCAGGCCTGCGCTCAGCGCGATGCGCAGGATGTTGCTCACCTGCATGACGGCGCGCGGGGAGAACCTGTCCGCCAACGAACCGCCCAGCAGCATAAAGAAGACGGTCGGGATGCCCCCGACCGCAATAACGGCGCCGACCGCCAGGGGGTCCCCGGTGATCAGCAAGACTAGCCAGGGGAACGCTATGAGGTCGAACTGGTCGCCGATCGCCGAAAGCGCGCCGACCCCCCAGAGCAGGCGGAAGTTGCGCATTCGAAGCAGTTGCCTGAACGAACTCTTCTGATGCGCGATCGGCTCGGTTGGATTACGCATTCGCCTCCCCGGAGCCTGATCGTGTGCGATTCAGGTATTCCAGTCTTTCACGCAGCCCCGAAATGCACGTCTCGATACTCTGCCTGGCCGTGTCTATGACGATGCCGGCCTCCCAGGGTTCGTACTCGCGGTCGCAGACCTCCTGCCACGTGGGCAATTGGTGTCCGGAAATGTCGGCCGCGCGCGTCTCCACCCTGCGCCGGTGCTCCAACTCGTCGGAACATACGACCTCGATCTCGACGTAACGTGTGCCCGCCCGCTTGGCGACGTCCCGCCATGCGGCTCGCGTGACCTCAATAGGATTCACGGAATCGGCCACAACCGTGTGGCCCAGCCCCAGGTTGTCCTCCGCGACTGCGTAAGCGACCTCATACCCCTCTGGCCCCGACACCGCAATGCAGGAGTTGCGCATCGCCTGTTCGATTGAGTCGATGCGTAGGTGGACGGCCCCGATGCCGCGTGCCAGACCGGCCGCAATTGCGGTCTTGCCCACCCCGGGCAGACCTCCGAAGATCAGTAGCATTGGTACTTGCAGTCCGGGTCTTCGTCAGACAGCCCGGTCACTCGATCCAGAAGTGGGGGTTCCAGGCGACTTCCCACAGGTAGCCCTCCGGATCGGCAAAGTAGCCTGAGTAGCCGCCCCAGAATGTGTCCTGCGCCCGCTTGATCAGGGTGGCCCCGGCTGCGACGGCCTCGTCCAGAACCGCGTCTACCTCCTCCCGGGTGCGTACGTTGTGCGCCAGCGTGACGCCGGAAAAGCCGCTGCCTTCCGCATCGATGCCCACGTCTTCGGCCAGCGCCTCCCGCGGGTAAAGGGCCAGCCACGTACCGCGGTTCTGGAAGAACGCGATGGACTCGGTGTTTTCGTCGTAGAGGTCCAGGCCCAAACCGTCCCGGTAGAACTCCACCGCGCGGGGCAGGTCGGTCACCCCCAGGGTGATGATGCTGATGCGCGGTTCCATGGAAGTCCTTTCAAACTGAAGATCGGGTAAGAAAACTCATGAACGAAGTGCTGAGGGTCGGCGCGCCTCGGAGTAATCCCACTGCCGGCAATGCCTGTCCCACCTGTCTGGCTCAGCGGTTGATTTCTTCAAGGTGCTTTACGCCAGGATTGTCCGGGTGAGGCAGGATGTCGCGGGATTTCTCGAAAAATGCGATGGCTTCATCGCTTCGTCCCTGGCGCCACCGCGCCGCACCTAAGACGTTGTAGATTTCCGCATCTGCCCGTTTGGTGAGGGCTTCACCGCGCAGGGGCTCCGCCAAATCCATCCATTCAACCGCCTGCTTGAGGTGTTCGTCATTGCCGAACTTGGCCAGCATCGACGCCATGCCGATAAGACCGTAGTAGTCCCGCATTGCGAGTTCGCGCAGCGGGGCAGTGCGTTCCATCAGCTCAGGGACGCCGCTGATGTATGCAATTCCCAGGTATTGTCCGTAGTCGTGCACCTGGTGGCTGCGGGCGACCAGTTCCCATCCGTTGTGAAATTCATCCTCAAACAGGCTTGCGAAGTACTTTTCGGCCGCCTCATGCGGGTGGATCTGGATAGTGTCGTCGGCATCGCCATCGAGCACCTCCCGGAGGAAGCCGTAGTCTTTGACCATCTTCCCATGGTCTATCCTGTGTGTCCTGTACGAGTGGAAAATGGGCCGATCGGTCTCATCGACGAACTCCCGCAGCGCCTTCTGTTGATCCTCCTGAGTGGCGCGCGGCTCAGGAAGGTAGAGGTTGCCCGGTAAGGCGAGGCCGTGCATCTCGATGTGACGTATGTCTGGCCGCCGCCCTTCCACGAAGTGGTAATAAGCCAGTGGCAATGTTGTCGAGTCACCCGTGGTCATCAGCACGGCGTCCGGCGGAATGACGTCATAAACCATATCCGCGTACCGTTGGGCGAAATCTGCGCCGGCGCGGCTATTGGCGTCCCAATGCGCTAGCAGTGACCAACCGACCATTGCCAGGCCGACCGCGACCGCGGCCCCCGTCAGGACGCGCGGGAGTCTCAGGATCGACCATGAAATGCGATGTTCGGCCGAAGACATGATGAACTGCAGCCCCAACGCCGCCCAGATTGCCAGTAGTCCGTAGCAGACGACCGGGTATGCACGAAACACCTGCACGAGGAAGAAGTCGTAGTCGAAGTCGAGAATTAACAGGAGAACGAAGCTCATCCCTGCAAATGCGGCCGGTCCTGCCCACCGACTGAGCCAGTCGAGCAGGTCTTCGACATTGACGGAGCCGTGCAATTTCCACGGATGGCGTCCTATCAGCACTGCCAGACCCGCCAAGGCGAGCATGAATCCCGGTAGAGTCAACTGCCAGACGATGTCCCCGCCGAACCATCCCAGAAACTGGAACTTATCGGACCACCCAGCGGAGACGCTTGCGTCCACCTCTGCGTAACCGCGCCGGGTGATGTGCGCGACGATCTCCTCCATGTTGCGGAGGGGACCCGTAAAGCTGAACATCGGCTCCCGCATGGAGTGCCACATCATCCAGGCATACGGCGGGACGACTCCGACCAGGAATGCCCCCACCAACCTAGGCCACCGTTTTAGCAGGTCACGCCACATGGGAGCGACGGCCAGGAGGAGGCCGGGCGAGACGAGGACCATCAGCGGCCAGTGGTTGGCGAGGCTGATGCCGTAGAGGAACGCTGCGGAGGCCCATGCCAGCCCATTCCCGGGACTGTGCCGAAGGTACAACAGGAGGGCGAAAATGCTGAAAAAGCACAGCGCGTTCAGGGTGTACACCTCGGTGATGATGGCCTGCGCCCAGAAATGCTCCGAGACCGCGAAGAGCCATGCCCCTATGAGCGCGATCGCGGCCGCAGCGCCCAGCAGCCTGGCGCATATGTAGACAGCCCCGCACGCAAGGGCACCGAAAATCCCACTGAGCAAATGTCCGAGGGTGGCGGGGGAACCCCACGGCAACTTGAGGAAGAGATTCGAGACGAGCGTGTGTACCGGATAGCCGGGAGGGTGCCCGACGCCCAGGAACTTGCCGACTATCAGGAACCAGCCATCATCCTCCAACGCAACGGTGCGGGGCATCGTAATCGCGTATAGGAGGAGGGGGCCGATAATGGCCGCGGACACGGCGAGCGCATCGGTGTAACCAAGCTGCGGCAACCGCCCTGAGGCCACATGGGAATGGTCCGGCGACCTCGTCCCAACCGAAGTGGGAGCCCGGGCGACCGGCCTCCGCCGGCCGCCGCGGGCCCGCGTGTCTCTATTGGGCTTCCGGTTCGTTCGTGCCACTGCCGCTGTTATTGTCCTGATTGTGAAACCTGGAGGGCGTTAGTCTGCAGGGATCCTTGTATCAATCGTCTTGTATGTCCCATAAGGACAGTCGTCCAGCCAGTCGCCATCAGCGCGTACTCACTTCGGATTCTTGAACGCCGTGCCGGTCGTTCATCTTCTTCAAGACGCCAGCGATCCGGACAATTGTTTCGACTCGGTCCACTTGTACCTGGCGTCCCTACAACACTTCCCTCATGCGGTCCTCTTGCTCCATGAGTTCAGGCGTCACGGTCTCAGCGAAGTCCTCGGCCTCGTAGAGGGGACGGACTTCGATCTCGCTTGGGCCGGGCATCGGGTTGGGGCAGCGCATTACCCACTCCATAGCCTCGTCCATGTCTTTCACTTCCCATATCCAGAACCCGGCCACCAGTTCGTTGGTTGCTGCGAACGGGCCGTCGATGACCGTGCGGCTGTCGCCGTCGATGGCGACGCGTTTGCCCTGCGACGATGGCTTGATGCCCTCACCCGCAAGCATCAGACCGGCGCTTATGAGTTCCTCGTTGAAGTTACCCATAGCCTCCAGGAGTTCAGTCGAAGGCATTGCATCTCGTTCGCTGTCCTCCGTGGCCTTTATCAGTACCGCAACGCGCATTTTTTGTTTCTTTCTACCCGGTATTCGTCTGTCCGGCCGCTGCTCTTGGTCGGAGTGATTCAGTGCGGATAACCGGCGCCAGTGGCGTCGACGAGCCGACCTACAGTATCAGGCTGATGGACGCGCTTGCGATGCCGAGGAAGAGCAGGAAGCCGAAAACGTCAGTCGCGGTGGTGACGAGCACCGCGGAAGCGACCGCCGGGTCCTGGCCGATCCTCCGGAGGAACAACGGCACGGCCGCTCCGACCGTTCCCGCGATGATCATGTTGCCGAACATCGCCACTCCCAACACTAGCCCCAGGCCGACGTTCTGCTTCCACAGTATCGCGATGACCGCGACGAGAACCCCAAGCACGGCGCCGTGAAGGATGCCAAGGAGGGCTTCCCGTACCAGCAGCCGCTGCGCCTGGACGCCGACGAGCTCTCCCAGCGCAATCGCCCTGACTATCAGGGTTAGCGTCTGCGTGCCGCCAATTCCACCCTGGCCGGCGACCACGGGAAGGAACGCGGCCAGCACGACGACCTGGGCCAGAGTCGACTCGAAGAGCGCGACTGTGGCTGCGGCGAGGAAAGTCGTACCCAGGTTCACCGTCAGCCAGGGTAGACGCGTCTGGACCGACCTGGACAATGGGCCGTCGACCGTCTCTCCCGCAACGTTGGCCACCTGTTGCATCTGGCGCGTGTCCTGTTCGACCGTGGCGCTCAGGAGGGATTCTGCGAGGATCACACCAATTAACCGTTCACCTTCGACCACCGGCAATTGCGGTAGGTTGTAGTGGCGACGCAGCCGGGCGCACTCTTCGGCGGGAGTGTCCACGGTGACCGTGGCCACGATGGGCGCTGCTATGGAACGCACCGGCGTGTCGTTTTCCGACAGCGCGAGGTCGACCATGCGGATCTGACCCATGAGCACGTTGTTTTCACCCACCACAAAGACATGTGTCAGTTTGTGCGCGATGTCGCCCAGTTCTCTTAGCCTGTTTCTGGCCGCTCCGGCCAAGCCTTCAATAGCGGCCGTTGGAAGCTCGGCGATCATGAGTGCGCCTGCGGTGCCCGGTTCCTGCGCCAGGAGTTCCGTGTCCGGAAGCGGCTCGTCAAGTGATTCGACGACCTCTCGGACGCGCGGGACAGGGAGCCGCCGCAAGATCGACCGGGCATGGTCAGGGTGGACCTGGCCAACTACCGAGGTGAGCACCCGGGAACCGAGTCGCGTCCCTACGCGCCCGGCCTCGACGGGGTTCATCTGCCTCAGCATCCGCGCAACGATTTGCGGGGACATCACGCGGACCAGCGCGCCCCTGCTGGCGCGCGGCAACCCCGCCACGATGCTTCCCACGTCCGCCGGGTGCAGGTGACGGATCAACTCCCACGCGGAGTTTGCCCTTCCCTCCCTGATCAGGTCCTGGACCTGGCCGGCGATCTCCGCCGCTTCATCCTGCGAGATCGCCCTCGGCTGTTCGAGACCGCCGGGGATGCTCTGCGCGCCGCTGGCGCTACTCGGATCGAGTACCATGAGCTGCCTCCTTGCTGCCAGGGCGTCAATCGTGTCGCGGCAAAATCTCCGCCCGGGTCAGGCGTGCAATTGATGACGCTCGCGGCCGCGCTCGTTAGTCGATGAATTGGCCGGTGGAGGTCAAGCTACCATGTAGACCGCGACAACGTTCTTCACGTCGACAATCGTAATGAGCAATGATATGGCGGAAAATCAGCGACCAGGACAAGGGTCGGCACCGTCAGTCGAACACCACCCGAAGCGCATTCCCCTCGCCGCCGACCCGTGGCGCCCTGCCTACCACTACCAGCCGCCGTCCAAGTGGATGAACGATCCCAACGGCACAATCTACTGGAAGGGGCGCTACCACCTCTTCTACCAGCACAATCCGGACGGACCGTGGCACGGAAACATCCACTGGGGCCACGCCTCGAGCGAAGACCTCGTCCACTGGACCGACCACCCCATTGCGCTGTCCCCCGGTCCCGGCGGTCCGGACCGCCTCCAGTGCTACAGCGGGACCGCGTTCGTCAACACCGACGGCGTGCCGACTTTCATCTACCACGGTGTGCCAGACGGCATCTGCCTGGCGACCAGCACCGACGACATGCTCATCAACTGGGATAAGCACCCGGCCAACCCCGTAATCCCCGATCCAGGGCCGGGGGCTGAGTTCGTCGTCACCGGCGCGCCGTGTGCCTGGGTTGAGGACGACGTGTACTACGCGATAACCGGCAACAGCCACCAGTCGCCGGATACCGCCTACCTGTTCAGTTCGACCGACATGGCCAACTGGGAGTACCTGCACCCGTTCTACGAAGGCGGCAAGTTCACCCACCCGGGCGAGGACTGCGCGGTCCCTGATTTTTTCGAGCTTGACGGCAAGGCGGTCCTGTCTTTCGCCAGTCACCTGCGCGGCGCGCAGTTCTACGTTGGCACGTATGCCAATCAACATTTCACTCCGGAGCGCCACAAGCGACTGGCTTTCGCGGAGAGCCGCAGGACCGGGGCGTACTGCGAGGGACAGACGCTGCTGGACGACCAGGGCCGCCGCATCCTCTTTGCCCGTTTCTCCGAGGCCCGTTTCAAGTACGCGCTGATTGACTCCGGTTGGGCCGGGATCTGCGCCCTGCCGCTGGTGCTGTCACTCGCCGAAGACGATGAACTGCTGCTCGATCCCGTGCCGGAACTCGAGGCCCTTCGTTCTGACCACCTGTCCCTGCGCGATATGCGATTGACGGACGGAGACGACGTGCGTCTCGATATCACCGGTGATGCCCTAGAGTTGAAGGCTGTGCTCGAATGGGACGACGCCGAGGAAGTCGGCTTCAAGGTCCGCTGCTCTCCAACCGGCGAAGAGGAGACGCTGGTGCGTTTTAACGTCAACCCCGGGAGGACCCATGTCCCACCCGACCAGGTGGCGCCGATGCGGGAACTCATCCTGGACGTGTCACGATCGAGCAACAGTCCCGACGTCAGCAACCGCGAATCGCAGCGGGCCACGTTCGAGGCGCCGTACGGGAACGCGGTCGAACTGCGCATTTTCGTCGACCGCAGTGTCGTCGAGGTCATAGCCGACCGCCGTCACTACGTCGGCAAGCGTATCTACCCGGTCCGGCCGGACAGTGTGGAGGTGCGGGCCTACGCCCGCGGGGGTCGAGCCGCGCTCAGGTCGTTCGATGCGTGGCGTATGAATGCCATCTGGCCGTAGCGACCCGTCCGGGACTAACGTTTTCGTTCGCTGCTATGAGTCACCCTTGACCACGGGCCGCATGGCCATGATGTGCTCCGGTCCCGTCGCGCAGCACCCGCCGATTATCTGTGCACCCATCTCCTTCCATTCACCGGCAAACTCCGCCAGCCGTGAGGGCGGGTAGGGGCTGGTCTGCAGTATGTCCGGCCCCGTGCTGCGACGCTGGTTGGTGAGTTGCGGCCGGTTGGCGATCGGTCCGGTCGGGTTGTAGCCGATGTTCGGGTATACACCCACAGGACCCTCGAATGCGTCCCGCAATATAGGAAGTCCCTCCGACGCGGCCTCCGGTCTGCTGCACATGATCAGCACGGCGTCCACCGGGTGGCCCTTCAGGGCGTCTGCAAGGTCTTCGACGCGTTCGTCGTACTGCATCCTGCCGTCCATCTGGATGTGCCTTACGCCCAGGAAGACAGGTGCGCCGGCCTCTGCGCAGGCGTCCACCGCCGCCACGCAGTCATCCAGGTACCCGACGTACTCTGCGAGTACCACATCCGCTCCCGCATCTACTAATAGTTGCGCGTGCTCCACGTACTCGTTGCGAAACTCATCGGCGCCCATCTGCTCGACGTCGGAGGCGTTGCTGTCTGTGCGCGCCTGCAGCGTCGGGGCGGCGATTCCTCCCGCCACGGAGGCGTCCGGATTCCCGGCGGCTCTTGCCTTGACGGCGTTATCGGCCGCGGCGCCGGCGTACTCTTGCCAGCGGTTGCCGAGCCCGATGCGTTCCATCGCTGAGGGAGTGGTCCAGAAGTTGTTGCTGATGATCATGTCCGCGCCCACGCGGAGATAGTCCTGGTGCACCTGCTGGACCACGTCGGAGTTGTCGATGTTTGCGGTGGCCGACCACGCCTTCAGCCGGTCGGTAGCCCCTTTCAGTACGTTGACCCCGCGCCGCTGTAGTTCAGAACCTGTGCCACCGTCCATGAACAGCACGTCCCCGGCTCTCAGCCGGTCAACGATATTCTTTCGAAACGCCATTTCACCCTCCGTGCGCGAACACAGGCTGGATATCTGGCCGCGCTATTGGGCAGCAGGGCCCCAGCCCGGTGGCGAATCAGATTTCGTGGCCCTGGGCGGCAGACACGACCATTTCCAAAACTTCGTGACTGGAAATGGAACCTGCAAACTCGCCGGTTTCCTTGTCGACGACCGGCAGTACTGTCAGCGAATTCTGCGTCATGCGCTCCAGCGCATCCTCCACCAACTCGTCCAGGTGCGCCTGCGGTGTGTTTTTTCGCATCACCCTCTCCAGTGAAGTGGTCTCCCACTCGCTCCGTGGGAGGTAGCGCAACAAGTTGAGAGACACCACTCCGGCCAACTTGCCCTTGTCCACAACCACGTAGTCGTGTTGGTCGGATATCAACCATGTTTCCGCGAAGGCCTTGACTGTTGTTGACTGGTCCGGATAGATCCGGGAACGGTCGATGATGTCCTCCACGGTGACGTCATCCAGGGCGAAGCGGTCCATCGACGGAGGCAACTCCCCGGCGGGAGCAGGGACTTCAGAGCGCTTGAGCATCTTCAGCGCGAAGCTGATTCCCATGGGCGTGAGCAGGATGTAACCGAACATCACCAGCACCATTAACGAGAAGACCCCCTCGCCGATGGCGCCGGATTGGAATAGCAGCAGGAGAAGCGCGATTTCCGCCACTCCCTTCGCCATCAGGCCCATGGCCGTCGCCAGGGGCGCTTCGAGCCGGACCAGGTATGCGCTGGCGATCGATGCGGCGAACTTCCCGACCAACGGGACCAGGACCAACGCCAGGATGGTCAGGGGCGCCAGGTCCAGGAATGCCAGGCTCAGATGAAGGCCGGCCGACGCGAAGAACAGCGGGACGAAGAAACCTTCGGCAGTACCCCTGAGGCCGGGCATGATGTCGCGGCGCACCTGGTAAGGCAACAGGGACAGGGCGGCGCCGAAGAGCAACGCTCCCAGGGACCCGTGAAGCCCAACGAATTCTGCGCCCACGACCACTAGCAATAGTCCACCAAGCAACAGTCCGAAGGAGAGTTGTGGGACCCGCAAGAAGTGGTGCAACCCGACAATGATCCGGGGAAGTACCTTGGTCGAAACGAACCACGTTACGATCGCAAATCCAACGATTTGGCCTATGACCGTTAGAACGCTGACTGCGTCTATGGTGTGCTCGTGTCCTTCTGCATAAAAGTGCTCACTGATAGCAAATCCGACTACGAATAGAGCGACGATTTCGGCAATGACAACCGCCGTAAATATCTGGATGCCAACGGGTTCCTTCAGGCGTCCTTCGTCGATCAGCACCTTGGCGACCACGCCGAGGCTGGAGAGCGACAGCACTCCGGCCAGGCCGAGTGCGTGGGTGAAGTTGAGGTCGAGACCCAGGTCGAAGAAGACATCCGTAGTGACCGCCAGGGCCACCAGCAGGGAAAGGGTTACCGACAGCACCGAGGCGACGAAGAGACGGCCTCGCACTGCCCGCACAAAGCCCTGGATGTCCAGTTCTTCCAGGCCAATGAGGAAGAAAAAGATAAATATGCCGATGCCGAGGATGGCGTCGACTTCAGGTCCCGTCTCTATCAGGTGTGTCGCGGGACCCAGGACAATGCCGGCGGCTGCGTAGGCGATTATCGAATTGAGCCCGAACCGCTTGAATACCCCTTCAAAAATTTTGGCGACTACAACAAGCAGGCCAATTGCGAGAAGGACCTCGTGTAGTTCCAAACCTACAGGCTCCCACCATAGTCATTAACGGCGGTCATGACAGGGGAAGAGTGAAACATTGGGAGTAGCTTTGTCTCAACGGGTATCAAGAATTCGCCCAACTCAGCCAGGTCAGTATTCATCGCGGCCCCGGCGGGATGGGTTACGAAAAGCGTCGCAGAGCCCGGAGCATTATGCTGTGCGGCCCAAAACGGTGTCAAGGAGAGCTGAAATGGGCGCCCCTGGAAGCGTATGAACAGTGAAGAAACCGTGGCCGTTGGCTCGCCTGTCCAGGTGCGGGATAAGCGCTTCCGCATCAACGAAGGCCGTCACCGATTGGTGGCTGCTCTCGTCCGACGAGTTCGGCGCAGTACCTCATCCCAGGGAGTGCCCCGTTTCGCCACCGGAACGCTTACGGAACCGGCGAGTTTCATAAGGTCCGGACTGCGCACGAACGTCGCTCGCTGGCCCTCGATCCTGAACAGGACATCATCGCCCTCGCTGATGGAAAGCGCTTCACACATCGCACGAGGAATCGTGACCCGGCCTTTCGAACTTACGCGTGCACGAACGTCCACGTGTGCCTCCTTGCTATTGGTCACCAGTAAGGATACTCCGGCAACTACTAGGCTAGACCCTCGTTGGCCGCGGTGCCCGTCAACTGCGTCGCCACCAGCTGGGCGTACAGGCCGCCGCGGGCGAGAATCTGCTCTCCTACTAATCGCGCGATTACGTGGCTAATTCGATTTATAAATCGAACCTGCCGGGAGATTCGGGCTCTCGGCCATTTGCGTTCTTGGTCTTGGGCTCTCTACGGGCTCAAACCGCATCCTCAGGCCCAGGGCGCGCGTGACCTTCAGCAGTGTTGCCAAGGTGGGGTTGCCTTCTTCAGACAGCGCCTCGTAGAGGTTGCCCCGGTTCAGCCCGGTGTCGCGGGCCAGGGCACTCATGTTCTGCGTCCGCGCGAGGTGCCTCAGGGCGGCGCGAATCACGGCGCCGTCCCCAGTGTCCTCTTCCGTAGCCGCTCTCAGAAGCCCCCGGGCATCCTCCTCGGTCTCTATGTAGTCCGCAGCGTCGAACCTGCGGTACTCCTCAGACATTAGTTCCTCCATTCCCGTGCCAGTCTCTTGGCTCGCTCGATGTCTCGCCGTTGGCTGCCCTTGTCGCCGCCGCAAAGCAGGACCAGTAAATCTGTGCCTCGCGTGATGAAGTAGACCCGGTATCCAGGTCCACACTGAATTCTCATCTCCGATACGCCGCTTCCAACGGGCCTCACGTCACCGAAATGTCCATCCTCTGCTGCAAGCAGCCTGGCTACGATGCGGCGCACCGCCTGATGGTCCCGCAACCTGCGCAGCCACCGGTCGAAAGTCGCGCTTCGCAGTAAGGTGTACATTACCTAATTGTACGATATATCGTACAGGTTGCAAATCGGAATGGAGCAACGACGGTTAGAGTTGGGGCGATGGACCTGTCTGCTGTGGTAGTAGACCCCACCGCTTACCCCGGTCCGTGACCACCCGCGGCTCCCGTCAACTGTGTTGCCACCAGCTGGGCGTACAGGCCGCCGCGAGCAAGGAGTTGCTCGTGCGTGCCTTGCTCGACCACCTGCCCCACGTCGAGCACAAGGATGTTGTCCGCGTCACGGATCGTCGACAGCCGGTGGGCGATCACGACGGTCGTCCTGCCTTCCATGAGGCGGTCGAGCGCTTCCCTGACGGTTGCTTCGCTGATGGCGTCGAGGTGCGACGTGGCCTCGTCCAGGATCAGCACCGGCGCGTTCTTGAGGATGGCGCGGGCTATGGCGATCCTTTGCCGCTGCCCGCCGGATAGCTGCATCCCCCGTTCCCCGACGCGCGTGGCGTAACCGTCCGGGAACGACTCGATGAACTCCGCCGCGTTCGCCTGTCTCGCTGCCTCCTCCACCTCGGAGTCGGTGGCGTCCTGCCTGCCGAGGCGAATGTTCTCGCGCACGGAGTCATTGAACAGGTACGTGTCCTGCGCGACGAGCGCCATCCTGCCGCGCAGGTCATCCAGGCGGAACCCGTCGATCTTCTGGCTCTCCAGCAAAATGTCGCCGCGGTCCGGGTCCCAGAAGCGCATCATCAGGTAGGCGATGGTGGTCTTTCCGGCGCCCGAACGGCCGACGATGGCCACGGTCTGGCTCGATCCCAGCCCGAATGACACGCCGGCAAGAGCCTGGGGATCGCCTTGCGCGTAGGCAAATGCCACTTCCTCGAAGTCGATGGACGGCGTTTCGGCGGGCTTTCCGTCGACGCCCTCCATCGCGGCGGGCCCATCCTTCACGGGGACCGGCTCATCGTGAACCGCGAGGATGCGGCGGGATGCGGCCAGCGTCTCCATCATCTGCTTCATGGTGCGGGCCAACTCCGTGACCGGGTTGAAGGACGCCAGCGCCAGCACGCTGACCAGCGGCAGCAGGGTCCTTTCGATCTGGCCGTCGAGCACCATCCAGACACCCACGGCAAGCACGGCCAGACCGCCCAGTCCCATCATGGCCTCCATGAAGCCGATCTGGAATGCCTGGGACTTCTGGAACCTGACCAGGTGGCTGGCATAGGCCCAGCCCTTTTCGGTCAACTCCTCGTTCCGGTCGGGCCCGCGGCCGAACGCGGTTATCTCCCGCATTCCCTGGATACTGTCGACCATGTACGCGTGAATGTCTCCCATTCGGCCGCGGATCTCGGTGCCCAGGCGTTCTATTCGCGTGTTGGCGAAGAACGGGCTGACGGCCACCGCAATCAGGAAAGGCGCCAGCGTCGCGGCGATTGGCCAGGCGACGATGGTCAACGCGGTGAGCAGTCCGACCGGTATGAGGAACGCAACGATCATCGGCGAAATGGCGTGGGCAAAGAAGTACTCGACCGTTTCGACGTCGCCTCCGACGACGCTTACGAAGTCGCCCGAGCGTCGCCGGACCATGTATGCAGGAGCCAGCGGTTCGAGCTTTTCGTAGAGGTCGATTCGCATTCTCGCCAGCAGCCTGAAGGCCATGTCGTGCGCCTGCCAGTTCTCGAGGTAGAACAGGAACGACGAAAGCGGGGCGAAGACGCACACGAGAATCAACAGGGTTGTCAGCGGTTCATCGCGAAACACCGCGCCGACCAGCAGCGCGCTGAGCGCGCCAAGGACGATGACGGACCCGTGGTGGAACAGGCCCAACGCCAGCGTGACCAGGAACTGCCACTTCACCGGTCGGACCAGCCCGAACAGCCGTATCCAGACGGCCAGTGACCGGATGTTGACCTCGGTCTGGACCGCATCATCCCGTGCCGGAGGCGGGTGATGGTGACCGTGACCGGCACGTAGATGCGGAAGTTCCGGCTCGTGGGCCGCGGCAACGACCGGCTGCGCCGTTTCGGGCGCGGTGGTGGCTGCGTCATCGAGGCCCATCCGGGTCTGCTGGCGCATCAGGCCGGCGTACGTGCCGTCGGCGGCGATAAGCTCGGCGTGGGTCCCAACCTCCACCGCCCGGCCATCGTCCAGGACCAGTATGCGGTCGGCGTTGATGACGCTGGAAAGCCGGTGGGCGATGACCAGCGTCGTCCTGTTCTCCATCAGCCTGTCGAGCGCGGCCTGGATGACGGACTCGTTCTCGGCGTCCACGCTGGAAAGGGCCTCGTCCAGCAAGAGGATCGGAGCGTCCTTCAGCAGGGCCCGAGCGATGGCCAGCCGCTGGCGCTGGCCTCCCGACATCCGGACCGCCCGCTCGCCGACCACCGTGTCGTAGCCGTCTGGCAGGTGCGAGATGAACTCGTGGGCGTTTGCTGCGCGGGCGGCCTGTTCCAACTCCTCACGGGTGGCGTCCGGTTTCCCGAAGAGGAGGTTCTCGGCCACCGTGCCGTGGAACAGGTAGGTGTCCTGGGTAACGACCGATATGTTGTCCCTCACGACGCTTAGTGGAAGATCGCGCAGGTCGTGGCCGCCGAGCTTGATCGAGCCAGCCTGTGGATCGTAGAACCGGTACATCAGCCAGACCAGCGTCGACTTGCCGGCCCCGCTGGCTCCAACCACGCCGAGCGTCTCGCCCCTTCGCAGGTCGAACGACACGTCCTCAACCGCCGGCCGGTGTCCGCCTTCGTACCCGAACGTGACCCCCTCGAACGAGACCTCCGGTCGAATTTCCGGCAACGGTCGATCCGCGGCCGAATTCGACTCCTGAATGGAGACCGGCTGGTCGATGATCCCGAACACGCTCTGCGCGGAGGACAGCACGGTCATGCCCTGGTGGTAGAGGTTGGTCAGTTCCCGCATGGGCCGGAACACCTCGACGCCCAGCATCAGGACTATCAGCAACGGGCGTAATTCCATGTCGCCGCCGCTCACGCGCACCGCGCCGACGGCCAACGCCACGGCGGCCCCGGTCACCATGAAGAAGATGGATGCTCCACTCGTCGCCCCATTGGCGGCAACCACGCCCATCGTGCTCCGGTACAGGTGTTGAGCGCGCTGCGCCAGGACCTGGCCGCGTTGTTTGCTCTGCCCGAACGCCTTGAGCGTGGCGAGTCCCTGCACGCTGTCCAGGAAGTCCGCTCCCAGTTGCCCGTAAGACCTTCGGTGATTGGCGCTGCTGTTCCGATTCCACTTGTAGAACCCGGCGGGAACCACAAGTGTGAGGAATGCGAACGCGAGGAAGATGAGCGCGATGTAGACATCGAGCGTCACCATGTAGGCGAAGATGGCGATCGGGGCGATCGCCGACACGATGATCTGTGACAGGTACTGGCCGAAGAAGGTCTCGAGGCGTTCGATGCCCTCCACCAGCGTGAGGACGATGTCGCCGGTGCGGTTCCGATCGAAATACCCGGGGCCGAGTTTCAGTGCGTGGTCGTAGACCTCATGGCGAAGCCTGATCTTAACGATGTTCGCCGTGTGGTGACTCACTGCGTTCTGCCAGAACTGGAACAGGCTGCGCACGCCAATCAACGCCGCAATGGTCAACAGCGGCAACGCGAGCGTCGAGAAGCTCGCCTCTCCGGCGAGGACCCGGTAAATCACGACACCGGAGACGGCCAGCCTGGAGACTCCCGCACCCACCGCGATCAGGCCGAGGGCGGCGGCGAACACAATCCGGAACCTGACCCCGCGAGTCAGCCCGAATAAACGCCAGTCGAAGTACATGGTTTAGTCCCAGGATTGAGCCGTGTCAGATACGGCAGCCGCCATCCTAGACGATGATCCGGCGTCGGGTCGAGAAACAGGGCTTATTGATGCCCCACTTTGAGCTTTGCCTGGCAAGTATTGGTCAGCTCCGCCACATCGTGGTTGGACACGTCGACAAGGATGAAGTTGTGGCGCCTCACAACCTCGGTCATCTTCGCGTCGTAAATGAGAGTGCGTTCCAGGAATTTGTCGACCATCTTTCGCTCGATGGGAGACCTGGAATAGTAGCGGCTGGCATCGTGTATCCGTTGTCGAAAGACCTCCCGGCTGGCTGTTAGCCACAGTGCGGCGACCTTTTGGCAGTCCAATGACGCCGCGAACCCAGGCCACAGGGCAGATCCTTCCAGGATTAACCGGGACGCGGACGGCTTGTTCAAGTGAGATGCGACAATCGCCTCGACCTTCGGCAACACGTTGGTCCTGTAGTGCCGGAGTACGTCCTCGAACAGTTGATCGGCCGGAATGTGAAGATAATGTTTCGCCACATGGTCAGGCACAGTCTCGGTTGGAGACCTCCACGGTCGGCCGGGGTGGCGGGCAAGTGAGTCCGTGGAAATGTGGGTCCGGCCCAATTTTGCGGCCAACGACTTGGCCAGTGTTGACTTTCCGACGTGGGATGATCCTCCGATCAGGATTACTTTTGTGACTGAACGCGGGTCGCGCATAGCCATTAAAATCCACAGAGGCGAATTAGGACGCCTGCGAGCTTGGCTGGAATTGACGGGGCGGTAGTTCTAACTTTGGAAGACAAGACTCCAACGTCGCAGCAGGTGAGGTGAATTGTGAGGAACAGATGGTCATATGAGGACGCCAAGTCGAGGTTCGACGAGCTCATTGCCGCGGCCGTCGCCGAAGGACCGCAGTTCGTAACAAGACACGGCCTCGAGACGGCCGTGGTTGTTGAAGTCGAGGAGTGGCGAAGGCTGAGAAGGGCGGCGAGGCGCGATTTGAAGGAACTGTTACTCGCTCCAGGAGCGCGGACCGAAAACCTGACACCGCCGCGCCGGAAGCGCCGCTTTCGGAAGTCAGTAGCGATTGATTAATCCAGAGCGGGGTCGGGGGACCAAGAACTCCCAACCCCAAACTCAACCCACCATCACCACTTGCGGCCTTCTTCGGCGTACGCGTGGTCCGGGAGCCTGTAGCTGATTCCCGCCTCTTCGAGCACCATGGCTTCCAGCAGGGACGCGAACCTGGCGAAGGAGGGTGAGCCGGTCTTCATCGGGTTCAGCCTGGCCTGGATGTCCTTGTAGCGTTCCTGTAGGCGAAAGACGGTCAGGACTCCCAGCGTGGGGGTGCGAGGGTACTTGAGTTGGTCCGCAAGGTCATTGCCGATTAACGCACGCGAGACGGTGAATACGTACTTTGCCAGGTCGCGGCGCTCCTTGGGGTCGTCGATGCCGACTACCAGCGGCGCCGAGTTGACCAACGAATTCGCCAACGCTACGCACATAAAGTCCGGCGGAGGCTCGCAGACGGTGCCAATGCGGAACAGTTGCAAGGCGTCTTCTTCGTCTTTGAACAGTATCGACTCTGGGATGCCCATCAGCAGTCCCGAGTAGCGCCAGACAGCCATGAAGCTCTCTCGCTCCTCGTCATTGTAAGAGGCGCCAAGGCTTTTCAAGTGCATGAGTAACCTGGCCGAGAAGGACGTGACTGCGTAGCCCACGTGCGCCGCGCTGATGGGCGTGCCCCAAGCCTCTGTATCCCAGTCCGGGGACTTTGCCAGCAACCTTCTTACCTGGGCATGAATCAACCGGATCCGGACCGACAATTTCCAGCCGTCCGAGTCTCTCTTCAGGCCATAGGGCATGAAAATCTCCACCATGTGGAGGATGTTCTGCCTGAGGCGTCGCACGCCCTGTTCACGGAGCCGCCCGGTGATGAAAAAGCTCTTGCTGATGTTCGTGGCAAATCCTTCCACGAGGGTCCCCCCCACGAAGGCGCCCAGTATCAGCTTGGAGTTCCGATGAAACATACGGATACCCGGGGTGAAGGCATCGAAATCGACCCAGTCGGGGACTCTTTCGGCATCCTCGAAGAATGCCCGCACCGACGGCGGGGCGTGGGACAAGGCGCCCTGATCACGGTCTTGCATCACCGCCTGGAATAGCTGCGTTCGATCTTCTCCAGGCAGGTCGGCCAGATCGTCCAGCATCGCGTCGGCCAGCGGATCGCCGATGACGGTGTGGGCGACGTAGTTAGACGTCGTTTCCGGGTCCAGCGCAGAGGCCTTCGGGTACCCCGTCAAATAGTCGGTTGGCATGTTCATGTTCTGCCAACCTCCGTAGGCGCGCAAATCCCGGGTGGGGAGGGAATTACTTCAATTGGCGTCATCCTGAAGCCGGACCCCCTCGACAGCTGACGACAATCTCCTTCGCAGCGAACTTGACCGGGCAAGCCGACGTGGTGGTCGCCCATGTGGCACGGGAGAAATCGAAATGGTTGTTAAGTGGCATGATCGCGTTCTGAAGTAGACACATATTTTATATGTGACTCACGTATTTGAACGCTACGATTGCGTGGTATTTTTGGGATGTTTGCGCAATTGACGCGGCACGACTCAAAGTTGCACAGGCGCCGCGGCTATAATCGTGTCCGCCTGTGACGATGAGATTCCGGGGTGGTCCGCATCTCCACGGAACGCCCATTGGGGCAACAACCGTGGCGGCGTCCGGAGTCTCTACTCCTCCATATTGATGACGATGTTGTCCGGTCCGCGGGCCAGGAACTGCTCAGACGGCACGTCGTAGGGGTTTTCCTCGATGTGCCACATGTGGGCAGGCACGAAGAGGTAGTCACCCGGTCCGGCCTCTACCCATTCCTTGAAGTCCTCGCCGTAGTAGACGCGGACGTGGCCGGAGATGATGTACGCGGCGGTCTCAGCCTCACCGTGCATGTGGGGCGGACCCTTGTGATTGGGCTCCGAGGTGACGGTACCGAACCAGATCTTGCTGGCGCCGACCGATGACCCGTCGATTGCGGGACGGCGGACCAGTCCGGGAGTCTGGGCCGTTTCGCTTGGCGGCCGGGTCCCGCGGACTACTTTCGGGACTTTGAGTTCAGTCTTCGTTGCCAAGGTATGGCCTCCTTGAATACGTGCGTGCCTCCGTCGGATTTCGCCGGCGCGGCCCAACTTCCGCAACCGGTGGGCGCGTTGGCACATTTCGTCCGCATTCCCACTGATTTTACATTTACTCGCCGAGTCTAGTGTCAACTCGCGCCGTAACGGCTTCGCCTAAGACGTTACCCAGATAGCCTGCTTGCCAAGTTGGGGCCAGGCGGCGGGCGCGGCGGCCTTTTCGAGCCGCTGTTCGATGGGCAGGCCCTCGTCCCAGTTGTTGGCGATTAACCGCATGCCGTTGGTACCGTCGGACTCCGCGGATGAGAGCCACACCGCGGGCCCATTCATCACCTCCGGGCGAATGAGGACCGAACGGTCTACCCCGATGTCTTCGGGGATGATGTGCGTGTCTGTCATCCCCCCGGGGATCAGGACATTGGCCGTAACCCCGGTCCCCTCCAGTTCCCGCGACATGAGGGCCACAAGGGCCTCGTGACCGGCCTTGGAAGGCCCGTACGGACACATCCCCGGCCGGTACATGGTGTCGACGCTGGTGGTGACGCCGATGATCCGCCCCCACCCCTGCGCGATCAAGTGGCCCGCGACTGCCCGGGCCATGTAGAAAGACCCGCTGCAATTGATTGACACAATCCTGTTCCAAGTCTCGGGCGTTATGTCCCAGAACTTGGGCAAATTGCCGCCCCTGTGGTCAGCGAGATTGATCGTCCCCGCGTTGTTGATCAGCACGTGAAGTCCACCGAGCCCGTCAATCGTCTTCCGGACCGCTTCATCCACGCCCTCGGGGTCCGATACGTCACAGGCAAGCGCCAGGACGGCGTCATCCCCACCGGCCGCGCGGGCTTCGTTAGCCGACCGCTCCAGCCATTCTTCGTTTACATCCAGCATCGCCACCCGCGCCCCGGCCTCCACAAGGGCCAAGGCCATGGCGCGTCCCATGCCAATCGGGCTGCCGGCCCCGGTAACGATTGCGACTTTGCCTTCAAGCGGTCTGTCTTGCATCTTTGCTTTCTCAGTTCACTGACACTAGTACGAGCCTTGATTGCCGCGAGCGACGTTCGGTTTCCGGATAGGAATGGAATCGGCGACAATCAGTTTACGCGGGATGAAACATCATCCTCGACCGCAGATCCAACAGAGAGTAAGCATGACCAACAAAAAAGTTTTCGTTTCCTACGACCACGAAGGTGACATGCTCGAGGTGCTTTGGGCCCTCAGAACCGGTTACTTTGCCCCCACCGATGACGAGCGCATCCTAAAGCGGCTGGACGATGACGGAGAAGTGATCGGATTTCTAATTCACGATGTGAGTACGCTGAAACAGCCCGGGCCCATCGAATTCGAGTTGTCGTCCGAAGCCCCCGCACACGACGTCGCCAACGTCACGATCAGAGAGGCGGCCAACCGACTCGGCGTATCGGAACGCAGGGTGCGCAAACTGGCCCGCGATGGCCGGGTGCGCGGTGCGGCGAAGGCCGGATCGGAGTGGCTGATACCCACTCCTGTTGAGTTGATTCCGGCCAAGCGCGGCCCGGTGGGCGTGGCGGGACGATCGGGTCATGACGAGACGGCCGGTCCATAACTTCGGCTGCTAGCTCGAATCGGGTCTGCCAGATGCCCCTTCGAATTTGTTGGTGAACGCCTTATTCTGACGGGAAGAAGGTGACCGCAACAACTCGGAGAGACAGGTATTGAAGAGAGCGATTGCTGAGGCGCACGATCATGACATTTCGTACCGGGCTGTCTTTGGCGACGTATCGAAGATCATCGACGTGGCCAGGGATTCGGCCGCAAGGTCCGTCAACGCCTCCATCACCGCGGCCTATTGGCTGATTGGGCGTCGCATCGTCGAATTTGAGCAGTCGGGGGAAGAGCGGGCCGAATATGGAGCCGCCCTGCTTGAGAGGCTGGCGGAGGACTTGACCGTGCGGTTTGGACGCGGCTTCTCCCGCCAGAACATCTATAACATGCGCCTGTTCTACGTTTCGTACCCACCCGGCCAAATTCGCCAGACACCGTCTGGCAATTCGGCTACCGTGGGCGGAACAATAATTCTCCAGACGCCGTCTGGAAAATTCAAAAGCGACTCCTCCGAAGTGGTGTTCGACGACCTTCTCGGGGCCTTCCCGCTGCCGTGGTCCGCCTATGTGCGGCTGCTTTCGGTCAGGAACGAGAGCGCCCGCCATTTCTACGAATCCGAGGCGTTGAGAGGCGGGTGGTCCGTCCGCCAACTCGACCGGCAGATCAACACCCAGTTCTACGAACGCACCGCCCTTTCGAAGGACAAGGCCGCCATGCTGACGAGGGAAGGAAAAGCCCTTCCCGACGACCTGACGCATCCGGAGGAGGAAATCAAAGACCCGTTTGTACTGGAGTTTCTGGATCTTAAGGACGAATACTCGGAAAGCGAACTGGACGAGGCACTGATCCGGCACCTGGAAACCTTCCTCATGGAACTGGGAGATGACTTTTGCTTCATAGGCAAGCAGAAACGGTTGCGGGTCGGCGACCAGTGGTATCGGGTGGACCTTCTGTTCTTTCACCGAGGGCTGCGTTGTCTTGTGGTGATCGACTTGAAGATTGGGAGGTTCACCCATGCCGATGCCGGCCAAATGCACTTCTACCTGAACTACGCAAGAGAAAATTGGGTCCGCGAGGGAGAGAACCCGCCAATCGGGTTGATTCTCTGTTCCGAAAAGGATGAAGCGCTCGCCCGTTACGCGCTGGACGGGCTCCCCAACAAAGTGCTGGCCGCGGAATTTCGAATCGCCTTGCCCGACGAGGCAGTCCTTGCCGCGGAGCTTGGCCGGACGAGGAGAGCCATAGAACTGCGCTCCACTGTTGCAATGGGCGCTCTGACCGCTCAGAAGACCGAGGAAGCAAAGAATCCGGGGGATTGAGGAACTCGCCGCGCGTAAACTCCCACCTCAGTAGATATAACCGCGGAGAGTTCAGACATGAACACCAGACCCAATCCCAAAACTGTCGTCATCATCGGCGCGCTTGACACCAAGGGAGCGGAGTTCGCCTTCGTCAAGGGGCTCATCGAGGCGGAAGGGGTGGACACGCTGGTCGTGGACTTCGGGACGATGGGCGCGCCCAATATCGAGCCCGATGTCTCCCGGGAGGAGGTCGCAGCGGCGGCGGGCGGCGATATTTCCTACTTCGCCTCGGGTGACCACAAGGACGAGGCGATGGAGACCATGGCCAGTGGCCTCGCCGTCGTGGTCCGCCGGTTGTACGACGAAGGCAGGCTCGGCGGGATCATCGGCATGGGCGGCACCGGCGGAACGTCCATCGCCACCACCGGGATGCGCGTCCTGCCCGTCGGCGTGCCCAAGGTGATGGTGTCCACGGTGGCCGGCGGCGACGTCAGCGCCTACGCGGGCACCAGGGACATCGTGTTCATCCCCTCCATCGTCGACGTGGCCGGGATCAACAGCATCAGTCGCGCCATTTTCGCCAACGCGGCGGGGGCGATAGCCGGCATGGTCAAGCTGGACCGGCCCCCGGCCGGCGAGGAGCGTCCGCTCGTGACCGCGTCCATGTTCGGCAACACTACTGAGTGCGTCGAACGGGCCCGCGGCGTGGTGGAGAACGGCGGCTACGAAGTCCTCGTCTTTCATGCCACCGGCATCGGCGGCAAGACCATGGAGAGCCTGATCTCCGACGGCTACATCGTCGGCTCGATGGACATCACGACCACCGAGATAGCCGACGAGGTGTGCGGGGGCGTATTCAGCGCCGGGCCGGACCGCTGCGCAGCCGCGTCCGGGGCGGGCGTCCCAGCGGTCATCGTGCCGGGGTGCGTCGACATGGCCAATTTCGATTCGATCGAGTCCGTTCCCGAACGGTACGAAGGCCGGAACCTGTACCAGTGGAACCCGAACGTCACCCTCCTGCGAACTAACGTCGAGGAGAACGTTCGAATAGGCGAGATCATCGCCGCCGCAGTCAACCCGGCCACGGCCTCGACGGCCGTCCTCCTGCCTATGAATGGCGTCTCAATGCTGGACAGCGAGGGAGAGCGGTTCTGGGACCCGGAGGCGGACCGGGCTTGCTTCGACGCCATCCGAAATGGCCTGAGAGCGGACATCCCCGTCCATGAGATACACCACAACATCAACGATCCCGAGTTCGCCGACATCGCAGCCAACACTTTGCTGGAGATGTTGCAGGACACCGATGGATAGGAGCAGTCCGTGACAATCTCACGCAGGGAAATCCTCCGGCGAGTGCGCGCCGAAGTTGCCGCTGGTCGGCCGGTCGTCGGCTGCGGCGCCGGGGCGGGCATCTCCGCCAAGAGCGCCGAGGCCGGCGGGGCGGACCTCATCATCATCTACAACTCCGGTCGATACCGCATGGCGGGCCGCGGTTCGCTGGCTGGCCTGATGCCATACGGGGACGCCAACGGCATCGTCGTGGAGATGGCCGCCGAGGTGCTGCCCGTCGTGGCGGACACGCCGGTACTGGCAGGAGTGTGCGGCACCGACCCGTTTCGCCTGATGCCAGTATTCCTCAGGCAACTGAAGCAAATTGGCTTTTCGGGCATCCAGAACTTCCCGACGGTCGGGCTCATCGACGGCAATTTCAGGCGGGACCTGGAAGCGACCGGTATGGGGTACGACAAAGAGGTCGAGGTGGTCCGCGAGGCCCACATGATGGACATGTTTACCGCCCCGTACGTCTTCGACGAACAGCAGGCGGTAATGATGGCCGAGGCGGGCGCCGACATGCTCGTGGCCCACGTCGGCCTGACCGCGTCGGGCAGCATCGGCGCGACGGACGCCATGTCCCTGGACGAGGCGATCGAACGCGTGGCGGCTATCGCGGTGGCGGCCCACGGCGCACGCGGTGACATCCTCGTCATCTGCCACGGAGGCCCCTTCGACGAGCCGGACAACGTTGGCGAAGCGCTGTCGAAATTACCCGCAACCGTCGGCTTCTTCGGCGCATCCAGCATAGAACGCCTGCCCACCGAACGCGCCATCACCGAACAGGTGAGGATGTTCAAGGGGCTGAAGTTGGGCTGAGGGTGGAGGGCGTACCCTAGCGACGATGGGCACTGCTGAAATCGGGTGAATCACGATCGTGACATCGTCAGATTACTCGGCCAACAGCAGATCACTCCTAATCAGCGCCTCCCTATTCAGAAACTCTGTTTGAAACTCGAGGCCGTGAAATCGCCACCATGGCGGTGTGCCACGTGACCCTGAGGTCAGGCACCAAATGGTTTAGAGTACGAACATTAGTTCGCACCATCAGGCAAAGAGGATGGGCCAGTGTACGAACCAAAGGGTTCGTCCCAGGGCCCCATGGCGCCACACCGGCCAGGAGAAAACCAGCACCCAATGCGCCGTGATCTTTCCCGCGAGTTTCTTTGTGGATTCGCCGAGGGAAACATCCTTGGTGAAGCCAGCAAAATCCAACAGACGCAACAGGAAACATATGTTGGTGAGGGTGCACCTCCAGGGCCATCATCGGAACCAAACCATGCAGGACGCCGCATACACGTTCGAACCAGCTTTGCTAGGCATTGACTTTGCATTGTAATTGCATTAGCATGACTTTACCCAAGTCAAGGGTGGTGAGACATGATTGGCCAAACAATCCGAACCCTCCGCTTGCGAAAGGCATTGTCCCAGCAAGATCTTGCGCGCGAAGCTGGTATCAACGTGGCAACCGTGTCCCGGCTGGAATCCGGCGCGACGGCCGAAGCGCGCCCGATTACGATTCGGCGCTTAGCCCGGGCACTGGATGTGTCGCCCGAAGTCCTAACATCGTCCCAGATCAGACTCTCTCTATGACTACTGGGTAATGGAGGTTCAGGAGAGCATGAGTACAACCCGCACGATACCTTCGACCACTGGCATCGGAGCACGGAGAAAAAGACTTAACGATCTCTCATCAACCGAATGGGTTAAGGAAACTGTGTCAGTGTGGGCACAGAAGGGCCTAGGTAAGAATCACCCTCATGCTGCAATAGAACGCCTACATCCAGCACCCTTTTCGTTCCAAGACATAAGCCGTGTGATCGCGTTCTTCACAAAACAAGGAGAGACGGTCCTTGACCCCTTTGTCGGAGTCGGTTCAACGTTGAAGGCAAGTTCAGTCACCGGCCGCAATGGGGTTGGGATTGAGCTCAATCCTGAATACGCGGCTTTGGCCGAAAAGCGCCTAAGGACCGAGGTCCCATTTACAACCCTTCAAGAAACTTCGCAAAGAGTTTTGGTTGGAGACGCGCGACAGGTTATCCCGACGCTTGCTGGGCTTGATGCATCGTTAGTAGTAACTAGTCCCCCGTATTGGAATATCCTTCACAAAATCGATCACAAAGCAACCCAAGAACGACTCAACAATAACCTTGACCACTATTACGGCGACGCGGTCGAGGATCTGGGTAACATCCCCGAATATGACCGATTTGTAGAGGAACTGGCAGACTGCCTCGCCCTGTGCAAAGTCGCAATGTCCAAGCGGGGACATCTATGTACCGTTGTCAGCGATTTCAGACATAAGTCCCGGTATTACATGTTCCACTCTGACTTGGCCATCCGTCTCCAACAGCGTGGATTCACCACTAAAGGCATTATTGTCCTTCACCAACGGCAGAAGCGTGTGTTTCCATACGGTTACCCGACTGCATTTGTCCCTAATATTCATCACCAGTACATCGTAGTTTTTCAACTCAATGATCGGGACTAACACAATATATACAGGTGACGTGCTAGATTTCCTACGGGAACTGCCGGACCGCTGTGCGGATCTAATACTGATAGACCCGCCTTATAGCATAAAAAAAGATTTTGGATCAGCTACGGTTAATCGCAGTCTTGAAGAATGGATTGAATGGTCGCGTTTATGGTTGGCCGAAGCTGCTCGTGTCATTGCGCTAAAGGGCAACGTCATGGTATATAGCCTCCACAGTTCCGCGGCGTTTCTTCACGTAGAACTATACCGACTCGGCCTTGCTTATAGGCGTCAGATAATCTGGCATTACGAGAATGGTTTTAATACGTTTCGCTCAGCACCACCGTCCGAATATGAAGTTATTTTGTGGTTCGCACGCGATAGGGCATCTACTTACCACCCAATTCGCAAACCTTACAAGAGCCAAGCGCGAATTCGTCACAAAATCACCAAGATATGGCAAAGTCTGGCGGCCTCACCCGGACGGCCGTCTAGAAGGAGATGTCTGGAGTATGCCAACACTGGCGGGTCGGCGATTCGCGTCTGAAAAAGTACCCCATCCAACTCAAAAGCCCTTACAACTCGCTGAGAGGCTGGTTCGGCATTTTTCTAATCCGGGCGAATTAGTCGTGGTGCCGTTCATTGGATCAGGCACTGAGTGCTTGGCGGCGCGGGCGTTAGGAAGACGATTCGTTGGCGCGGAACTGAATCCGGGATACGTTAAAATCGCTGAACAGAGGTTAATGGAAGGCGAGCCCAAGCAAGTCGGATAAAATCTCCTTTGAATCTGAAGAAGTGGCGAATCCAGGCCCCACTGCCCATACAGGGTGAATTCCAATACACTGCATCCATTGGACGTGAGCGTCTGATGGCTGAGACTCAAACACACTAAGCATCAGTAATTTGCGTCCCTCTTGCAAGGCTGCGACCACTTCGGGAGGAAGTGAGAAATTCTTGTAGTAAAAGAGTTGGCCGGTCGCGTAACGAACCTGGCGAACCTCATCCCCCGCCGTCCCATCAAGAGTTTTCATTTTTGCTAGTACAACTACATCGTCGTTGACGATAGCGCAATCAAACTCTCCCTCCCAAAGTTCTGTCAATTCTGGAATAGCCTTTGCGAAGGATTGCACAAGCAGGTTGTGGCGAAACGATCTATCTGCCCGTTTGGCGATTGCCTCCGCAAGGGAAATGAGTCCATCAGAGCCAGTGTTGGGAAGTCCGAAGCCCTCATCAGAATCGTCTGGTGACGGAGTTTGGGCGATCGTGTCTGCGCTGACTTGCCTCGCGGTGATTGAGCTTGGCTCATCGACATTTGGATTCCTAGTAGATGCCGGATCTATGTAACTTCGCAATAGGTATAAGCCTTCTCCGTTCAATGCGACATCACTTATCTGCTCAGCAATCGATGGTAGTATCTTCTTCGCGTTATCCCAGTTGGACTTTGTAACCCCGATCTCGGCGCGGATAGCGTCCTCGTCGCCTGAATCTCTCAGAAGAACGATCCTTTCGAACTCTTCGTCAGAGTCGTCTGTGGCCTCGAATACGACTGCGCACAATGCCCTCGGCGTTCCAGGTCTGGCGGCCAGAAGCTTCAGCAACAACTGGTATGGGTGGGAAATATGGCCGTCAAAGTCAACAGCTTCGATGCCTCGAGCAATTGTTCGCCAATGCTCGTGAACTTCGTTTACGTCCCCTTCGTCCCATGCCTTCAATAAGCTCTCTCCAGTCTCCAAGATTCCGCTCGGCTCTTCGTCAAATGGGATCAGCATGGCCCTTCGGAAGAACTCCTTTAGCCCTCGGGCAGCGGTCCGGTGGCTTTGCGCTGAGGGTGACTTCGCGCGCATGCGGGAAAGGTACGCTTCAGCGGACTCTTTTTGGTCGCGAGAATTGATGACACCCTCCCGAAGTAGAGCCTCACCGTAGGAATCATCGTCAACTGGCTGTCCGGCTTGCAGGCGATTCGCTAAGGTACTGAGTGCTATTGTGAGTTTGGTGATGTCGGCAATCTGGTTAGGGAAGCCCTTCATGGTCGTTCCTCTGCCTTCGCTTCATGTCTCATGCCACACAGGGGTCCTGGTGGGTCGCTCTAAGTTGTTAGGGACATTATTGGCCAACTTGACTTCAATTCTGGACGTTTGGGACCTACGACGCATTCAAACGCTAGTCCCTGTTTAAGAGCTCTGGCACTGTCTTTCAGCGCGCGTCGCACCTGGCAGACTGCCCCTTTAATGTAACCCAACAGGCGCTGAAGTTTCTATCGGCAAACACCCGCACCTACAATAGATCAAGTCATATTTAACTGTCGCGCTGAAACGGTAGGGCCGTCATGTCGGAGCCAGAGGTCTTAGACAGCATTTGGCGTGAACCTGCTCGACCGCCCCCACCCTCAATCCAACCTGTACAAGTACCGCATGTCCCAGAGGCCGTAGATGGTGGGGGTGGTGTTGCCGAAGACGTTGCGGACTGCGGTGAGCCGTTCGGAGAGGGTTGTGTAGATGACCGGCACGTTCTCGGCGGCGATCGCCTGCGCCTCGTGGTAGAGGTCCACCCGTTTTTCGTGGTCCAGCTCCTGGCTGGCCATCACGTACAACTCGTCGATCCTGGCCTCCCACTCAGTCGCCGGCTCCGGCTGGTTCGGGTACCAGAGGTGCAGGCCTTCCCCGCTGTGCCAGAAGCTGATGCCGCTGTACGGGTCGGTACCGCCTGTGAACCCGATGATCATGGCCTCCCAGTCGTAAGTGCTCAGTAGCTGATCGACCAGGTCGCCGAACTCGATCAACTGGTAGTCCACCTTCAGCCCGACATCCTCCATTCCCTGCTGGACCAACTCGCCCACTCTTCCCCGCACGGTGTTACCGGTGTTGGTCACCAGCGTGAACTCGATCGCGTTGCCTGCGTCGTCCTCGCGGACCCCGTCCCCGTCGGTATCCTTCCAGCCGATGCCGTCCAGTATTTCGTTCGCCTTGTCCAGGTCGTAGTCGTACCGCCGCACGTCGGGGTTGTGGAAGTCCCCCGCGGCCGGGCTCACCGAAGCCCACTGCGGATAGCCGAGGCCGTGCTGCACGTCCTGGATGATTGTGTCCTTGTCGATGACGTGCGCGACGGCCTGCCGGAAGTCCTTGTCCTGGAACCACTTCAGCTTCTCCGGCGCAACGTAGGGCTCGCCGGTGTCCGGGTCGCTGCCGGGGTTCTGGTTGAATCCCAGAAATGTCGTCCCGAAATTCGGGCCGCGCCGGTTGATCGTGAAGTTCCCCTCTTCCTGGAGATCTTCCAGTTCTGAGTACTCCTCTCCTAGGACCCCGTGGACGTCCGACTCGCCCGCCAGGAACTTCTCCAGCTCCGTTTCCAGATCGGGGACGATGACGTGGACGACCTCGTCGATGTAGGGCAGGGCGTTGCCTTCGTCGTCATTCAGCCAGTAGTCGGGATTGCGCCGCATGACGACGCGTTCTCCCGGCTCGTAACTCCCGATGGTGAACGGGCCGGTGCCGATGATCTCGGCCGGGTCCGTGTCGATGTCCCACGTGGATGTGAACGTGCCGTCGTCCACGTGCTCCTCGAGGATGTGCCTCGGGTATATGGACGTGCCCATCGAGCGTAGGAACGGGGCGAAAGGTCCTGGCAGCACGCATTCGACCGTGTAGTCGTCCAGGGCCGACACCGTCATCGGCTCCTCCATCCACTCTCCTGACTCCTCGTCCAGGAAGCGGAAGTGGAATGCCGGACGGCTGCTGGCCGGGATGTCGTGGTTGTAGATGATGCGGTTGAATGTGAAGTCCACGTCGTGCGCGGTGAATGGTTCGCCGTCATGCCACTTCACGTCCCTGCGCAGGTGGAACGTCCACGTCAGGCCGTCCTCCGAACTCTCCCATGACTCGGCAAGTTCCGGCTCCACCTCGTTGGTCAGCCACGATGTCCGGGTCAGTCCCTCGAAGAGATAACCGAGGACGCCCGACGACGAAGCGTCGTTGGAAATGGCGAGGTTGAAAGTGAGAGGCTCGGAGATGGTGGCCGACGTCAGGGCGCCGCCGTATTTTCCGATGGAGTACTCGAACTCCTGTGCGTTCTTATTCAACTGGTCGACGATGGCGGTCCGTTCGTCGGGTACCGGGGTGGCAGTAGGTGTCGCTGTGGGGACGGCGGTCGGCGAAGGAGTGACCGTAGCCGTCGGCGCGACTGTTGGTGTTTGGGCGATTGTTAGCGTTGAGTCAACTGTTAGCGTGGGGACAACTGTTGCTGTGGGGGCGGCAGCCGGGGTGGAAGTGGGGTCTGCCGCCTCAGTTGCCGCCGGGGTCGCTGTTGCTTCGGACTCACTTGTGCATGCGGCAAGCACCGCGCCGACTAACAGAATCGTTGCAGCAAGGCAGACTACCTTTGTTAGCTGAGGTCCCGGATGGAAACTGAGTCGCGGCGCGGCAGGTAAAAGACTTTGACGAAGCTTCATCAGCGTTCCGATCTGATCGCAGACGGGCGGGTCCGCGATTCTACCCGGGTACACGTGGCTGAATTGCGGTCTACCCCTTACTTTATGGGACTCAGTATCGTTATGGTACATGCCAGCGCGCGTCCTGCTCGTTGGTTGGAGGCACGCCCGGGGCGCGTCGCAGGTCAGGGAGGACCCTCTCAGGGTCATATCACGCTGGCGCGCCTACCCCGTCACGACCGCCCGGAGCTCCTCCCTCTCATCCGGGCTCAATTCCCAGTCTGCCGCGGCGGCGTTCTCCTCCATCTCCTCCGGCCTGCGCGTTCCCACCAGCGCGACTGAGACCGTGGGCTCCGACGCCACCCACGCCAACGCCAGCTGCGCGACTGAGTAACCCTTGCCGGCTGCGATTTCCTTGAGCCTGTCCACTTTCGCCAGGTTGTCGAGGAAATGCTGGCCCTCGAAGATCGGTTGACCAAAGGCTTGCAGTTCCCGGCGCCAGTCGTCTTGTTCGAACGTCGTGTCGGCCGTCATCGTCCCCGTCAACAGTCCGTGTGCAAGGGAGCCGTACGCCATTACGCCCATGCCGTTGTCCCGACAAAATGGGATGATCTCCGGCTCCGTCCTGAAGTCGAACAGGTGGTACCCGACCTGGTTGGTGATGATGGGGAACACCTCCAGGCATTCCGCCAACTGCTGCGGACTGTGGTTGCTGACCCCGCCGTACCTGATCTTGCCCTGCTTGTGAAAGTCGACGAACGCCTCCATCGGCTCGGACATCGGCCGCGACTCATCCGGCCAGTGGACCAGCAGGAGGTCCAGGTAGTCGGTGCCCAGACGGGCGAGGCTCTCGTCGAGTCCCTTCGCCAGTGATTCTTTGGAGGTATTCCTGCCGTGTGCTCCACGCTGGTCCAGCCCGGGTTCTTCCCACGTGAGACCACACTTGCTGACGAGCACGATCTCGTCCCGCCTGCCGGCGATCGCTCTTCCCAGCAGCTTCTCGCCCTCGCCCCAGCCGTACACGGGCGCAGTATCGAACAGCGTCACACCCAGGTCGATGGATCGGTGAATGGCGGCGACGACCTGCTTCTCGTCGAACGAACCGTAGTGGCCGCTGCCCATCGGCCAGCCGCCGAAGCCGACCACCGAGGTCTCCAGATCGGAGTTCCCGAATTTCTTGTATCTCATGCCTGCCCCCTGTGTTTTAGCGCCGGTTGTTCATGCTTGCTTCGGCGGTCCACCGGAGTTGTCAAAGGATTACGTTAAACCACAAGCGCGCCTCATTGCGGTCCTGCTGTACGGCGCCCGGCCAGATCCGTCGGCGCCGGCCGGGCGCCGTCTAGACGAGACAGTAACTCCGGACCGGCCGCTTTGATCAATTCGTGCGGCCCAAACAGGTCCGTAGTGATCCGAGGGGCTACCTATGCAGTAGCTTCGTCTCCAACGAATTCCTTGCGCCCGTTCATGATTCCCACGCCGATGACCAGGATGCAGATGGAGCCGAAGAACAGCACGATGTTGCTGAATACGGCGACCCCGTGCAGGTCTATGGCCGGTACGTGCTCCGCAATCATCAGCACGATGAAGCTGAGCAGGCCGGTTAGCGCCAATCCCAACGACGCGAGCCTGAAGATGCTCATCCCTTCACCGCGGAGCGCCAGGCCGTAGCCGAAAATGGTCGAGCCGATCGACGTCACGTACAGGAAGGCAAAGTGAATGCCTGAAGCCGCCGCAAAGAGCGTGGTGGCCATTGCCGCCTCTTCCGCTGCGGACCCTCCGACCCCGTGCGCCAGTATGTGGATCAAAATGTGCCGGAGGCTCAACTCGACGACGAGAAAGGCGTACCCAACCAGGAACACAGTCAGTGCAAAGCCAGACACCCGGTCCATGACCGAGCCGCTGCTGAACGCCCGACGCAAACTGCTCAGCCCGAACCAGTAGAGCACCACGCTGATGACGAATAGCAACGTCACGAATTGGGCCAGTTCAGCGTTGTCCCCCAGGACGGCCGCTGCTTCGGCGAAGCTGGCGGCATCCACAGGATCGATGAGCAATCCACCCGGGGTGAACAACGACCCGATAAAACCAATGATCACCGCCAGTATCAGTGACCAACCGACGACAGAATTTGTTGTCATTTCTTACCCCCTTAGTCCAGAACCGCGGCATCGTAGCCCAATTGCAGGCGTATTCGCAACCAGCCCCAGCCCGGACCCCGGGATCCTGGTACGCGGGCCGCGGCGTTTGCCGGCGAGAACTGATTTCGGGATGCGGTCTGCGGACCTATGGTCCGTTGGCCGGGGGGTTTGACCCAGAAAGTCTCGCCGTCAGCGGGGAAATGGTGGGCCAAGGCGTACCAATTTGCAAACTTTCCGGTGGGAGGTTCTTATCTGAGGAGTCGGACAGATGACCCCGGAAGCCCCTCAAGGGTCTCCGGCCTGCTAGGTTGGAGACCCTTCCATTTCTCCGATATGGTCTACCAAAATTCACAGAATCTCGAACCCTCACCCTTGAGCTGATTCGACCGATGGGTAGCCAGCCTTCCGGCGTGTGGGTGTCTGCTTGTCGCTCGCTCCGTCAACGGCAACTGGCGGGGCTCTCCTCCGATACAGGTCTTCATCGAACGGCCTCTCCCTTCGGTGGGCCCTATGTTCCTTCTGCTGGCATGGTCGCCAGACCCTAGACCAGCCTCTGTCGATCATTCCCACTGCCCGAGTCCGCGTCCGCTCCCCTCTGCCCCTCGCTCTTGGGCATCCGGTAGCCGACGCGCGGCTCGGAGAAGAAGTAGGTGGGATTGCTGGCATCCTCCCCGAAGTGGCTCCGAATCCGCCTCAGGTGGGTACGTAGCGCCCGGAGGTCGTCCGGTCTCTTCGCCCCCCAGATTCTCCGCAACAGCGCATCGTGGGTCACCACCCGGCCGGCGTTGACCGACAGCTCGTAGAGAAGCCGGTACTCCTTGGCCCTGAGCTCCACGGGGCGCCCGGCGAAGGTGACGCGACGCTCTGCGTAGTTGATGGCCAGGTCGCCGAAGACGTACGGTTCCGGGGGTTGGGTCTGGTAGGAAGCCCTCCGCCGCCGCAGGGCCGCCCTGACCCTGGCGACGAGCTCCGTCGGCGAGAAGGGCTTGACTATGTAGTCGTCGGCCCCCGCCTCGAAGGCCCGTGCGACCATCCGGTCGCGGCCGTAGGCGGAGATGAAGATCACCGGCACGTCGGCGATGGACACGATGTCGCGCATTAGCGCGATGCCGTCGGCGTCCGGCAGCACGACGTCGAGGAGGGCTAGGTCGGGCCGGCTCTCCTCCATGGCGGCGAGCGCCTCCTCAGGCTCGGCGACCACGACCGGGTTGTACCCGGCGTCGGCGAGCGCGCCCCGGACGTAGCGAAGCGCCTGCGGATCGTCGTCCACCACTAGTATGGTCTCACCGGCCCTTGCTTCCTGTTGCGAACCCTGGTCCAGTTGAGCTTCTGCGACGGGGGCATCCTCCACGGCAGGCAGGGTGAAGAAGAACCGCGCTCCCAGCCCCGGTCCGTCACTCTCGGCCCGGATGCGGCCCCCATGAGCTTCTACGATTCCCTTGCAGATCGCCAGGCCCAGGCCGGTGTCACCCCCGGGGTCGTCGTCCTCCCAGCTGGAGAATTTTCTAAAGAGGTGCGGCAACCGCTCGGTCGGAATCCCCCTTCCCTCGTCCGCAACCGAAAACTCGACGTAGACGCCGTCCTGGACGGCGGAGACCCTGATGGCCGACGATTCCGGCGAGTGCCTGGTGGCGTTGGTCAGGAGATTGCCTATGACCTGGACGACGCGCCGCCGGTCCGCCATCACAAGGGACAGGTCGGGGGCAAGGTCGATGTCGAGGTTGTTCCTGCCCCCGGAGCTCACAAAGGTGTTTCGGGCGCGGTCCACCAGCGCGGCCACACTCACCGGTTCGGGGTTGATGGGCAGGGTGCCCGTCTCGATGCGGGCCACGTCCAGCAGGTCGCCTATCAGGTCGCGCATGCCGCCGACCTGGTCCATGATAATGCGCAGGAACTGGCGCATCTCGACCGGGTCCAGGTCCTCCGGGTTCTCCTGCATGGCCATCGCCGATCCCCAGATCGAGGTCAGCGGCATGCGCAGCTCGTGGCTCACCATGCCCAGGAACTCGGCGCGCAGCCGCTCCATCTCCTCCAGCTGCGTCATGTCCTGCATGGTGACGACCACCGACTCCACGTCGCCCCCCTCCGACCGGATGGGCGTGGCGTTGAGCAGCACGCTGACGCTCCGACCGTCCGGCACTTCCAGGACGATCTCCTCGGCCCGCACCGTCTCGGTAACGCTCAGGGTCTCGGCCAGGGGGAACTCGAGCAGGGAGATCTCGCTACCGTCGGCGCGGCGCACGGTCAGCACGTCCAGCAACTGCTCCGCCGTCTGGTCCGGGTCCCGCAGGCCGTCGACGATCCTCCTCGCTTCCCTGTTGATTGAGACCGGCGCGCCGTTCGTCATATCGAATACGGCGACTCCCACGGGGGAGGTATCTATGAGGGTCTCCAGTCCGGTCTTGGCGCGCTGCTCGTCCCGGTGCCGGCGGGCGTTGGAGACTACCAGGGCGACCTGGGAGGCGAACATGACCAGGGTCTCCTCGTCCTCCTTGGTGAACTCGCCGCCGGTCTTCTCTCTACTCAGGTGAATGTTGCCCACGCTCACCCCGCGGTGGCGTACGGGGACGCCGAGGAAGGCGCCGATGGGCATAGGGGTGCGCAGTTCGGAGAGGCCCATTGCCGCGGCATAGCCGCCCAGGTCCGCCACCCGTACGGGACCCGGTATAGCGCAGAGGTACTCGAAGAACCGCTGCCCGTCGGGAATGTCCCAGATGCGCTGGGCGTCCTCGACGGTCAACCCGGAGACGCGGAGATCTTCCATCCGCCCCTGGTCGTCGAGGGTGGTGATGATGCCGTAGCGGGCGCCGGTCAGGGTCCGCGCGCTGTCCAGCACTCCCTGCAGGACATCCTCCAGATCGAGGCTCTCGTTGATACGGAGGCTGGCCTCGCTCAGGCGAGACAGCCGCTCCCGCAGGACTGCTATCTGCTGGTCGCGGCCGTCGGGTTCGCTCAACTTCCTTCTCCTGGTCGACGGGTCGGACGCCCCTCACAGGGGCACGGGTCAGGGCCTGCCGCGGGGGCCGGAACACCCCCCTGCGGGGCGATTATACTATTGTTGGCGGAACTTAATCTATATGAAATCATTCTTATGTCATATTTCAGTCCTATTTCATATATATCTCGTTAAACTCTAACGGTAGCCACTCTAACGGTAGCAGGGGGGTGGAGATGTCAAAGCCCACAATGTCAACGCTCACAGCAATAGCCGTGATGGGTGTTGTAATCGCAGCGATTTTGATGACCGGATGCTCCGATGAGCCAACTCCCACGCCGCCGGGTACGACTGCTCCTGGTGCTGCTGTCACGGCGCTGCCAGACGTCACACCTGAGCCAGAGCCCACCCCCACGACGGCCCCTACAAGCACTCCCACACCGGAACCGACGCCAACGCCCGCAGCGGAGCCAACCGCCACCGCCGGGCCCGTCGCGGACGCTGCATTGTCGGCGGCCGAGGTATACGCCCGGGTCGCCCCGTCCGTGGTGTTCATTGAGACTCCGTCGGGAACGGGTAGCGGCGTCCTCATCGACGAAGGGTACATTATCACCAACCGGCACGTCGTCTGGCCTTACGAGTCGGTCTGGGCCACATTCCAGAACGGCACCTGGCTCGATGACGTGCCCGTCATCGGCTGGGACGCGCTATCGGACCTCGCCGTTCTCGGACCCGTTGACGTATCGGTCGACCCGGTGGAACTGGCGGACGGAGAGGGCCTGACGCCCGGCAGCGAGCTCTACCTGATCGGATACCCTGCCGAGACTGAAACCTACCCCGAGCCGACGATAAGCCGCGGCATACTGTCGCGCTTCCGCGAGTGGGAATCGTTTGGCATGACCTACCTGCAGACCGACGCGGCCATCGCGGGCGGCCAGAGCGGCGGAGCGCTCGTCAACGACCTCGGCCAGGTGGTCGGCATATCCACGTTCCGCTTCAGCGAGGCCGGGTTCGGACTGGCCACCTCAATCGCCGATGACATCGTGATCGTCGAGGAACTGATCATATCGGGATGGGACACCGCGGAGCCGTCCAGGAGAAGGCTTTCCACCGGCGAAGGCGACTTCGATCATACGCTCGTGATCGAGAACGAGTTGCTCACCTTCACCTTCGTCCTGGACGGAGAGGCCGGGATGGTGCTTCAACTGGAGCTCGACGGCCCGGGGGATGGGGCCTTCGCCGTCTCAGGACCGGTCGGGCTGATCGTCGAAGTGGACGAGGAAGTCACCGGTCCCGAATACGTCGAACTGGAGCTGTCGGTTGACGGCCCCCATTTCGTCACAGTTGGCATGATCTCCGAAGAGCCCAGTGTGTTCGAGCTATCCAGCAACGTGTTGTTGAGATCCCTACCGGACCCCGACGATGGGGAGACCATAGAGGTGTGGGAGACTCTCACCGGCAATATAGACCAACCCCTCGACTCTGACAGCTTCTTGCTTCGGCTCGAAGAGGGCGAGTCGGTATGGATCTTTGCCGAATCCGCGAGCATCGACACCCATGTTATTTCCGGACTCCCCGGCACGCCGGAGACGATCGCGTTTGACGACGACTCCGCCGAAGGCACCTTCGGGACTGACTCAGAGCTGTTCTACCGCGCCGTGCAAGCAGGGACCTACTACATCCTCGTATCAGACGCGGTTAGCGAAAATGCCGGCGGTTACCTGCTGGGCGTGGCAGCCATCGATGCCCTTGAGTTTTGGGACGTCAACGGCGACGGAGAAATCTCCTGCGATGAGGCGACGGCCAACAATATCGCTCCCGTCAGTTTCACGCATCCAGCCTACGAGTACATGGACGACGAGGACAGCGACGGGGTGGTCTGCGAGTAAGTCAGCCGGTCCAGAGAGCTGTGTGGCGTCTGAACCGATCCAACGGCTCGATGCCGGGTTGGATTGACCGCCAGGCCGAACTAGGGAAGGCAACAGAGGTCAGGCAATGAGTCACGTGGGGATACGAGGGCTCTCCGCGCTACGGCCCCTGGCGATGCTGGCGCTGTGTTGTGCGGCGACCACCACGCTGGCTGCGTGCAGTCAGCCTACGCCCACGTTGGATGATTCCCTGACCTGGCAGTACGACGCCGTTACTGAGGGCGAGTTGGTAACTGTCTCTCCCACTGTGGCCGACGGTGTAGTGTACGCGGGTTCCTACGAGAGTCGAGTGTACGCTTTGAACGCTGAAACAGGAGGGCTTCTGTGGACGTTTGAAGTTCCAGGCGGTTGGTATTCGCCTAGTCTTATTGTGGGTAGCAGTGTAGTCGTAGTCGGAGCCGACAGTCAGGATACCCTCTATGTCTTGGATGGCTCGACTGGCGAACGTCTCTGGAGCGCAGAATGGCGAGGCGGCGGCTCTGTCGATACCCCAGCGGTCAGTGGTAGTACGCTCTACTTGCGTTCCGGTAGTGGCGAGGACTTCACTGTGAGCGCCATTGACGTGTCTGGCAGTAAGAAGTGGTCCAGCACTCCCAGGTCGACAACAAAGCCCCTGTTCTTTCCGCTGACTGCTGTCGGCGACAAGGTCTATGTGTCAGACGACCAAAGAATCCACGCGCTCTCCGCAGCGACCGGAGAAAAGGTCTGGACAGCTGAGCTTGGCACGCAGGCTCCGCCCACGATCCACGAAGGGAGGGTCTACTTCGTCGCGAATCACACTACTGCCCAGGCGTTGGATGAGCCGACCGGGGAGCTAATCTGGAGTTACAAGCCTGTAATCACGGGCACGCGGCCATATCTGAGGGCACCTGCCGTGGTCGATGGCGTCTGGTACTTGCCTGCCGATGAATTGCACGCCCTCGATGCTGCGACCGGTTCGCTCCTATGGTCCGCTGGAGTGGACCTGACCATAGGGTCACCTGTGGCAGCGGGGGACATGGTGTTCGCGACTTCGATCTCCGGGGACCTCTATGCCCTGGATGCAGCGACCGGAGAAGTGGCATGGACCTCCGAGAACGGAGGTCAGCTCCAAATTGTGGACGGCAAACTGTACTCCCACTCTCCTCTTACTCACGAACTCCGCGCTCTTGACACCTCTACAGGGAAGCCCTATTGGACCTTAAGGGAAGCCCACTTTGAAGGAGGAGAAGGTTATTCCTATGCGGTTTCCGGGAACGCGGTCTACGTGAGCACTCACGGTGGGGTGCGCGCCTATGCCATCCCCAGCGGCAGGTGACCGCCTGGCTGGCCCGGCAGGGACAACGAGAGTCGGGATGGCAGTGGGCGGAGTAACGCTCTTCCGCCGCCGATTGCCGCCACACGACGGCTGTATGATTGCGATGTCAGGGGGCATCGACCCAGTTGAGGCAGCAGCCGTCTTAGCTACGTCTACTTCCCGGATTCATTGGTCGGGGATTGGCATCCGGGGCGTAAGAATGGTTCTGCCTTTAGGTAAAAATGGTTCGCCTTTTGAATGGTGGGCTAAGGCGTACCGATTTGCGAACTTTTCGCTGGGAGGTCTCGATATTGAGGAATGGGGCATCAGACGCCGGGTAGCCCCTAAACGCGCTTCCGATCTGTAAGGCTCAGCTGGCACCGAACTGATTCGTTCGAAGTCTATCAGTCCACAACGCGCGAGACCTCCCAGGCGCGTAGCCCATCGTAGCTGAAACCCAAGAACGCCAGTACGGGCGTGTTTACGCTACCACTAGAGAGGCCGGATTTGGCCGGGACAAAGAAGGCCTTCAAACCTCCGGCCAACTCGATGAGACCAGCTTGCGGGCCGTTAATCCGTGCGACGCGGCCAGGGACGCGAGTGAGGGATTCCGTGTTCCCCCAGAAATCTCGACCACGATCCCAGTCGCCGAGGCGAGACTGATGCACGAGCCGGGCAAGTCCTAGACCGTCGCCGAGCCACTCATAGCTGCGGTCACGATTTCGGCGAAACCGCGTCAGTTCCCTACACTCTTCCAAGTACTGCTCGTATCGTTGGAGAGCGAGTTTTGAACCGTCCATCGTCATCAACGCGTTCAGAACATACGCATAGTATGCGGCATCGACTGACCCAGGCTCTGCTCGCCAATACTGTACCTGCTCGAAGATGGACTCGATGGACGGCGGCTCTTCTTGAAATCGCGAAGCCTGCATCCACAGTTTGACGCTCTGGTCGACTAAGGGTTCCTCCTCGAGATTCTTCGTTAGCAACTCCACAATCCGGTCAAGATTCCGTTTTGGCACTCGCGACCACTCCCCCCCGGCCCGGGCGAGATATGCCCACGCCAACTGGCGTCGGACCGGCGGTTGATATACATCAGTCCTTGTAAGCAGTGAATCCAGTCTCTGGATTGCGCCTGCGTAGTCGCCGTATAGAGAGTGTGCTCTCGCTGACGCTCGCATCTCGTAATGACTTGCACCGACACCCTCCCGATCTTGCCTGACATGCGCCAGGAGCCCCTCAACCCGATCAAGGGCCTCGCGCAGGTAGGGTGAGACATCGCGCCGAGAGAGAAATTGGAAGAGATCGTCGGACGACTGTGCGACGTACTCTAGAAGTTCGATGAGCATCTGCGCTTCAGCGATGTAGCCGTGCTCGTTCTCGGGGCTCAGAGCTCGCGAACGCTCGAAGTCGGAAGTCGCATTTTCGGCAACTTCCACCAAGTCTCTAAGCTCTGTATCGCTCTGCCGAAGTTCCCTCAGTTGGTATCTGCGGACCATGCCTCGCACGTGATAAACGACCGAGTCGTGATCGGCAAGTCGAACAGCATGGTCAGCAGCTTCAAGTGCTTGACTGAAGTCTCTACGATCCACCGCATGGAATCTTGCGATATGTGCCCAGAAGTGGTGCTCGTCTGGGTAGGAGTCAACGAGTGCATTAAGGACCCGAAGCTTCCCCTCACTGACCTGAATATCCTCAATGAAGTGGGAGAACTGTCGCTGACCTGACTGCTCTCGTCCCAAGACATCGAGGGTGTCCCGGAATACAAAAACGCGCCGTACGATGTCCAGCATTTCATCGCTCGGAATAGGCAGGTCGCCTCGGCAAAACTCGACGAAGCTTATGCCCCAATCCGCTAGGTGGTTGTGCCACGTTCGGATGTCTCCTCCTGTAGCGAGCAACTGCTTAAGCAGTTCTTCAGCTACCAGCGAGTGACCAATTCGCCACTCACCCGGCGCCGTCTCGACGAACAATTCGTTGACGGTCAGTGGGAGCAAGGAGGGCAGGTCAATCCGGTCGCGGGGGGACAGCCCAAAGATGGCTCTTAGCGCATTCACCGACAGTGCGCGGTGACCGTATCGCAGAGCAATGGCGGCATATATGATCACTCTCTTTTGGTCATCTCCAAGTCCCACTATACGAGGGGAGACGAAGTCCGTGAGACCTTGGAAGTCGCGCTCGTATGCTGTGAGAGCGAAGTAGACGGGCCGGTGGAGGGACTTACTATCAGGTTCCCCAAGACGCTCAATTGCAGCGGCGCGATCAGGGGCATCCTGAGAGAGGGTATTCACGAAACGTCCGACCTCCCGCGTGCTCAACTTCGAGTCGAGGTCGAAGCTACGCTCTCCCAGTTGTTGGGCCGCGATCTGCCGCCGCCTGACCTGTACGAGCACCACCGGTGTCCGTCGGGCCCGTAAATACTCGGCAAGCTCGTCGAGTTCCCGTTCGGCAATATCGGGGCCATCGGCTATCAGGAGCACTGAGCGCTCTGTCAGTTCATAGATGCGCGCAACTCTGTCAGCCGTTTCCATCGGACTCGTTCGCTGGAGCAGCCCCGATGGGAATTCCTCATGGAGTTCCCATGCAAGTCGTCTCCCAACTGTTGTCCCGCCCGCACCAGCGCGATGGAACAAGTTGAATCGAGTGATGCGACCGCCATCCAGATCCCTTCGAACGGCTTCAGTGAGTCGAGTCTGGACGTCTCGACGAGAGTCGACGTTCCGGTCGAGGTCTGCCCAACTGACAGTACCGCCGCGGAGAAAATCGCTGATGCCCTCGGTCTTCGGCAATCCGAGCTCCACCAATTCGATTTCCTCAGCGATCCAATTAGCCACTTGGGGCTCCAGTGAGATAGGTACGCCTGAAGCGGATGGAAGAGTGATAGCGCCAAGGGTGGCTAGTTGGTTTTCCCCGACGACCTGATGAATCCCACGCGCGAATTGGTGAAGAGGCATCTGGATGACTGGTGCGTCGAACTCCTCAGCCAGGGACTCGCATACTGCTGGAGCATCCGTCACGAAGACTGGTTGCAGCAAGTCCTGGAAGGAACCATCTAAGCTTCGAAGCACTTCCGCTAAGTGATCATTAAACTCACCATCCCTCCAGACTATTGTCACATGCACTGTTGCGGGCGCAAGTTCAGCTGCAAGGCGGTCGCACTCACTGCTAAGAACCGGTCGATAAGTTCGCCTCCAGTCACGAGTTCCACCTGCAGGTAACGAATCTGCCCGACCTTCAAGACCGCGTACGAAGAACCAGGTTGTCGTGAATTCAGGCGATCGACTTGTATGCGGATCGTCTTTCACACGGATATGGAGAGCGCGGTGGCGCTCGACCGTATCGCGCATTGAGGCCAGGAGGCCACTCTCGTCGCTCTGGGTGTCAAAATCGAAGACAAAAGACCACGGTCCAGCTCCGATCTCAGACAATTCGTCAGCATCCTCTCGACAACGATCATCGACGATGAGGATATGCCTAGCGGTAGATTGGAGTTCTGCCACCTCCACCAGGTACCGGTTCCAGGCCGGCTCGAGGGCGTATGGGTTTGGAGAAGCCTCCGAGACGGTCCCATCACGTAACCACTCCCAGATTCGACCCTGCTCTTGTAGCGACGCTGCGTCATTCTGTGAACCACGCCTGAAGTATATGCTGCCCTTAACAAAGCCGGGATCCTCCGTCTTTTTCGGGGCAACTGGTGACTGCTGACCCACTGGGATCGTAATCAGTCCAAGAACCACGTCACAATGCGGTATGGCCTCGTACAAAAAGCGTGGAGTGGGTTCTAGGAGGCTCGAAGCGACACCCTGCAGGTTGGCATCGTCAAGCTCCTTCTGAATCCCCCACAATTCGAAGCTGCCGTCATGTCTCTTCTTTACACCAAGGACTATATGGGCATCGCCTTCACGGGGAGTGTTTGCCAGACTAGCGAGATCCTTGGCGAAGTCACGCTTGTTGCGTTTGTCGGACAGGTCGTAGCCGCTCGCCTTGAAGTCGATTGTCTCGTCTTCTGGGCGCTCCAGCAGCGACACGATGTCTGTACTCATATAACTCTCAGAGATGTGGTTCATCCCACAGTTGTCTTGTGTCTGTCTGGCTAAGACTAAGTCCGAAACTCTGCTCGTCTGCTTACAGCTAGAGGTTTGGCCGAATCTTGCCGGTCTTCGGGTTGTAGCTGTCGGCGAACATTGTTAGAACGTCGCGATCAATAAACCACTGGGTACCCCTTCGCAACGCCTTTAGGCGCTTTGACCTGATATTCCGTCGAACGGTCTCTTCACTCACCTTGAGAAAGGTGGCCGCCTCGGGCACTGTAAACTCTTCATGTCTGTTCATGGCAGCATCCTAGACTGGGCATGACCTCCCTGATGAATCAAAGGCACCATCCCATGGGCTCATTCAGGGCTGATCTTGATGAAGGTCAGAACTTCGGAAACCTCTGTCAACGGGACGCGAGCTCGTCGAGCTTGGTTGTTCAGAATCGCCATTCTGCGTCCCTGCTTCTGCTGAGTACGGCGCGATGCGTAGGCTATATCGTAGAGTTGGTACCCCACATCGCGGAATATGCCACGGACTACATCGGGGAAGAGGTTCCTTTCCCCAGTAGCGATGTTGCGATTGTTGGGAATGATGACTGTGCAACGCCCATTTGCTGGTTGTTGGCTGTAGGCGCCAAGAGCGATAGATCGCATTGCTTGTGACCAATCTTGCGAGTCCATGTTGGCTAGGTCATTTGGCAATTCGCTGTACCGGCCGTTAGCCAACCCGGGATACGGGGGATCCATGATGAGATAGTCGCATGAGTCTTCAGGGAGCCCATCCAGCAAATCATGCGCGCGTATTTGCTGGCAGTATGGACCCCGTGGGTTGAGATCTGACGCGGAAACCCTCAGGTTTGTAAGACGGTCCTCAAGCCAAGTTTGACGCTCCTGCCACACATGCAGCATCATGCCTGACCCAGCCATTGGGTCCAGTACAGAATCGTCGTCACGGGCGTAATACCAGAGACAGTTCGCATACACGTCGCCCGGAATGTAACCGAAGGAATCGAATCCATCTATTCGTGGCCATCGAAGCCGGCTAAAGTTCCAGTTGTCGGTAGGTCTTATCACTGGTGGCAAGGGTTCCGATGGCGGCGGTCGAAGAGATTTGACCTCAGGCTCGGTCATGGCTGGATGAATAAGATTCTCCTTGGCGGCCTTCCTGATGCTCTCAGTGGAGAAGTCAGCCAAGGCAATCAGTGTGCGCATCCGATATGGTAGCCGGACATCAGGGAGCTCATCGAGCAAGAAGTGAAGCCGTCGGCCGACGTTGGCTAGGTTAGTAGCCTCTCTCGGCCTAATGTTGGCACGAGCCAAAACTCTGACATATTGGGTTTCGTTGAGCTGGCGGCGTGCTTCGCCGAGACGGACACCTTGTAGCACGAGAGCGCGCCCGGCGTCCGTCCGTGCGTTAGTCAAGTATTTGGCCCAGTCTCTTGGCATACGGTGAACCTGGTGTCCTTTCTAAACTAGGGTGGCAGATTCGTGCTCACTGCGGATCGAATTTTCTCTAAGGAGCTTCGGTGAGTTGCGACCTGGAACGGTCCATCTGGACAAGCAAGAGCGAGCGGACTCCAAAAAGGTCAACAAACATTTCTCCAGGATTGAGCTTATCGGCCTGTTCCAACATACCAGGTCGTGCGGTGGGGAGAGCATCTCGAAGTACAGTCATGTTGCGATGCCTTCCGATGATGGTTGTATTGAGATTATTTCGTATGTTTTCGGGCACATCACCTGCGCTCTGTACAGCGATCACGTAACCTATGTGCAGGGAACGGCCTTTCCTTATCTGCTCCGACAACATCCCAGTGGACACTTCTCGGAGGTATCGGGATTCTGCCCTAAAGATGTCTGAAGCCTCATCAATGATGATCTCTAAGTCATGGGTAGGCTCGCTAGCTTGCTGGGCGGCACCCGATCGATAGTCCGCTGCACCCTGCAATAGATTCTGCAAGAACAATGCATATCCACGTCTATTGGTTTCGCCTATACGGATGACGTTCAATCCGGGCGTGAAGATTTGTGAGATGTCTCCGGTAGCGCGTTGGCGTCCGGTTATTGGTGCTGTCGGAAGCACAGGATCGACGAAACCTGGAATGCGGCCTGGGGCCTGTATCTTCCTGCGTATGGCGCCCATTGATTGAGCGAAGGCACTGCCGCCCTGGTTGCCGCCGTAGAGTCGCGTTCTGAGCGCGGCGTCGGCAGTGTTCCTGATGTAGTCGATCAGGTTGTGAATGGTCCAAGTAGGGTTAGTGACTGTTTGGTCGTCCGCAAAGCTACTGGCTATGTGAGCAAAGATCTCTGCCTGGAGGTCTTCGCTGGGTCGGTAGAAAATTGTTCCGGCTAGTATCTCAGGGTCAAGGTCTCGTGCCCGAACAGTAATGACTCTTGCGTCTAGGTTGGGGTCTTGTCCGTCCAGAGTCCAATATCTTACTGGTATCGCATTGGGGTCTTGTCCATTCAACGAGTATGCCCGGGGGTTCTGCGTGTCTGGGTCTGAATTAGCCAGGTGGTGATGCTGATGGTCAGGCTTATGGTCAAACAGAATCACGCTACGCCCACCAGAGGTCGCGGCATGGCCGATATTAGAGAGCAAGTTAGACTTGCCTGAACCGGTTGATCCTGCTGCCAAGATGTGGTGATTCAGGATACGGTCAGACGCATTGATGGGCACTATGGCTTCACCGCTGCGGGCCAGCGTGCCGATTCTTCTGTCGACACCCTCAGAAGAGGGAAGTTCAAGGTAGTTTACGATCTCGTCCGTCTGAGCCAGGCGATGCACCGTACCGGTGGTAGGCCGAATGTAGGCTGTAGACGCTTCGTCCGTATTGGGGTCAATGATGGCGTTGACCTCGGCATCATAGTAGCTAATGTTCGAAACGATGGCGTCCGCCGAGTAGCCTCTGTCTTCAATTAGGGCGAGCATCTGACTCAACGAAATAGTATCGAAGGGCTGAGGGGAGAACCGGCTCAAATTGCGATTGGCAGTTACTATTTGCAGGAAGAAAGGGTTGGGGGTTGCCTCAGCGATCAAGTATGTGAACAGAGGTATTAGTTCAGTCTCCCCAGTTGCAATGAGTCGGACTATGGCAGTGTCGGTTCCGTGATCGTCAGCAATCTGCACCAGCCTTACGCCAGTGGGAGTGGATGAGGTAGTGCTGGGGGCCGCCGATATCGGTGTTGAAGGGGCTTGGGCTGGCTGGCCACTCCCTGCTGGTAGTGGTTGAGAAGTCATTACCTTAGACTCCGTTCATTGGTGAGGCTCAGAAGCCGACTTGGATTACGTCTGGAATAGCGGGCGATAACTTCATCGCGCGCCCTAGCTCCCCTGAACTTAGTACGGGCCGCTTGATCCGCGACTTGGAGCAGCATCGGAATATCATGGTCGCGGGGTCCTTGATTATCATGCTGAAGAATAGCTAGGCCTAATGGAACGTTCGCAGCATTAGCCTCCATACCAAAAGCTCGATGGCCAACTCGGTAGATCACGCGTACCAGGTGATTAGCATGGTTGTCCACCCAACTACTGATGTGACCTTGTCGCGCCCGAAACCGGTCCGAGAGGATACTGGACCAACTGGTCAATACAAAGGCCTCACCGGGCTCTAGAGCATAACCTATGGCGCTGAGTAAGGGATTAGCCGATAGATCCTTGATGAAACCGATGGCCCGGGTAGTGTTCAGAATCTGCTGCAATAAGTCTCTAGCCGAGTCTTGAGTAAGCATGTTTTGGGTCGCCACAGGACCATCGATGAGAGCAATGTGGTCGTCGGACTCGCCCAACCACTCCAGCGCCATTTCCCTCTCGTGGTATTCCCGGAAGGTGTTTACCCAAGAATGCTCCTGCTCACGAGCCGCTCTGAGATACTCGGCCCATTGCGCTACCGCCTCCTCCCAACCACCGGCAGGCGGCTGGGTGGTCGGCGTGACATGGTGAGCCTGGGTTCGGGTAACGTGAGCCCGTGGGTTCATATGGGTCTGAGGAGTTACGAGGACAACACCCACTGCATATATGGTATCCGTCACGAATTGCATAGAAGCGATGGCATCCGTGCCGTCAACGGCCGCGATCAGATTCGAGTGGTATAGCGTCTCAGCCTGTCCCGCATCTGGTGCAGCGACAGTAGCGACATTAGAGGTACCCCCTGCATCGTTGTCGATGATGCTTCGTATGTTGGCAATGAATGCGTCTTCGTTTTGAGTGGAAACTCCAACTCTAGCCGGCAAATCGCCCAAGACCTCGTAAGAATCGGTTATATCCTGGCGCCCGCTTAAGGCATGCGCGAAGAAGGGGAATTGTGCGCCGGGTGTAGTCATAGGTCTCTAGGGTGGTTCCTCTTCAAGTACTAAGATTGGTGTATTGTACCACACCAGTCCTCCTCTACAGTCGTAAGCAATGACGAGCCGAGAGACGTACATTGGGGCCTCCATGACCTACGTCCAGAACCGCTTTCCCCGAAACGCAAAAAAGGCCGCATACATGGACGTACCGGGGGAGGACGCCGAATGGTGGCGTCCTCCCCCTCGGCGCGTCGGCCTAGCGCGCCGCGCCGACCGGCTCGGCCTCCCGCTCCCGTTCCACCGCCCACTCGAACAGGGACAGCGAAGGGGCCTGGACCTGCCGTCCCTTCGGCTTCACCGGCTCCTCGGCCATGAACTCGGCCCAGGAGAACAGCGACTGCTGAGGCTCGTCGGCCTCGTCGTGGTGGCCGTTGGCCCCGTTGCCGTTGACAGGGACCGCCGTGTGTGGCCATTCCCGTTGCCATTGGCAGGCGCGTGCCCGTTGGCCGGGACCAGCTCGACCGTCGGCCCGATGCCGAACGGGTCGTCATGGCCGTTGGCGTGGTGCCCGTTGCCGTTGACCCCGATGGTCTCCGGCTCTGCGGCCGCCGAGGCCCTCTTACACCTGACTTGCAAGCGCCAAGGCCTGAGCTTTCCTCAAAGCCCTGAAGAGACGGGCCAACCAGTTGACAATTCGGTGCCAAAGGCAGGATAGTATTGTTGGCTTATTCTGCGAATACGCGGTCTCACAAACCTGTCGTACCTTAGACATATGAGCCGCTTGACGGGCGGCCACGAAATTTGAAAGGCAAAGGATGCATGACATGAACGCTGCTCGGGGATTCGGCAATACTGGAGCATTGATCACCCTCGCGTTGACGCTGGCCTTAACAGCGGTAGCGATAACCTTGAATGCTCCCGTCCACGCCAGCTCGCATCCCGACCTGGAGGTAGGTACGCCGTCGGTGAACGACGCCACCCTCTATACGGGTAATTCGTTCACTCTGTCAGTCACGGTTACCAATGCGGGTGACGGGTCGTCGGAGGCGACAACGCTCCGCTACTACAGGTCAACCGACTCGACGATCTCGACTTCGGACACGGCGCAGGGCACAGAATCGGTCGGCGCGCTGGCGGCGGACGGCACCAGCAGCCATGATGGCGGGATGACCGCGCCATCCGAGGCGGGCACGTACTACTACGGCGCATGTGTGGACACGGTGACCGGCGAGACCGATACAGCCGACAACTGTTCTTCGTCGGTGACGGTCACCGTGTCTGAACCTGTGCCGGACCTGGCTTTGTTAGGGATGAATGTGACGGATGGTGTAGAGACGGGGGAGAGATTCCGAATATGGGTGACGGTGCAGAACCTTGGCGACGGCCAGTCAGCAGCAACGACTCTGCGTTGGCTGCAAGTGACTACCGGAGAGTCCGACACAGAGTTGGAAACGGACGCGATTCGCGCCCTCAACCTTCATCAGGCCAATTTCGAGTCGATTAGACTTAATGCGCCGTCGACCCCTGGCACGTATACCTACAAGGCGTGCGTGGACTCGGTAGCGGGTGAGTCTGATACCACCAACAACTGTAGGTCGGTGAGCATCACGACAACCAACAACCTCGCAACTGGAGCACCGACTATCAGTGGAACCGCGCAGGTCGGACAGACCCTAACGGCCTCTACATCCGGCATTGCGGATACCGACGGGCTGACCAACGTCACCTACAGCTACCAGTGGCTTGCCGACGACACCGAAATCGACGGGGCGACCAGTTCCACCTACACGGTCCAGTCATCCGACAACGGCAAGGTCATCAAGGTGCAGGTGACCTTCACCGACGACGAGGAGAATGAGGAGACGCTGACCAGCGCGGGAACGTCGGCGGTGGTACTGGGCGGGTTGTAGAGGAGGGAGCCTAATGGGGCAGTCAGTCAGGCCGTTGAATTACCGAAGCCTGGGCCTGCTGTTTTCATTGGCTTTGACCGTTCTCGTCGTCTTTCTCCTGACTGCCTGTGGAGACGGACTGTCACGTGCGGAGGTCGAGGAGATAGTTCGTACGGAGATGGCAGAGGCCCCTACGCCCACTCAGCCTGAACCGGGACTCACCTCGGCAGACGTGGAAGAGGCCGTCCGCAAGGCGATGGCAGACATGTCACAGCCGGAGCCCGGCCTTACTCGGAATGAGGTTGAGGAGATCGTGCAGGCCGCCATCGCGTCCGTGCCGTCCAAGTCTGCCCCCGCCGACTACACCAGGTTCTTTGTAAACAACGCCATCAGCCTCTACAAGACGCAGGGCTTGGACGCCACCCTCGCTCACTACAACCGCGAGGAGAGCGTGGACGGGCAGTGGTACGTGTTCATCATCGACGAGAACGACATGGTGATCGGGCACCCCGACACCAGCCGCCTGGGGCTGGACGTGAAGGGCTGGGTGAGCATCGACGCAAACGGCTATAACTTTGGGCCGGAGATGTTGTCGGCCAGCGAGGATGGCAAGTGGGTGTCCTACGTATTCAAGAACCCAGAGAGTGGTGGCGTCGGCTTGGGGAATTTCGGCGACCTGGAACTAAAGAACGTCTGGGTAGTGCGTCACGATGGACTCCTGTTCGCCTCCGGCTGGTACATCGACGCCGACGAGTTCACGAGGCAGCTAGTATCCGTCGCAGTTGATACGTTCAACTCGGGGGGCCTTGCGGCGACGGTGGCATACTTCGCCAGCCCCGGAAGCGCTCTTGCTGGACTGGAGTCGGCCATCGACTACTACAACAGCGCCGAAACCGTTGACGGCGAGTGGGCCGCGTTCATCGCGGACGGGAGTGGGAACATCGTGGCGCACTCGAATCCCACTCTGATCGGGAGGCAAGTGGGGGAGATTTTTGGGTCGGGTGACTTTTCCACTTCGGAAGAGGGCCGCTGGATTGCTTCCGAGTCGTTGCGGATGTGGATTCAGGAGTCCGGCGGGTACGTGTTCGGCTCCGGCTGGCACCACGACGAGTCCGATAGCTGAGGGGAAGGCCAACTCCCGGCGTTACCAGAAACAAAAAGGGGCTGCACACAAGGAAGCTCACTACGCCGGAAACGCAAAAAGGCTGTATACATGGACTGACAGGGGGAGGACACTCGAATCTAAGTGTCCTCCCCCTGTTGCGTTGCGGTCTAGCGCCCTGCGCCGACCGGCTCCTTCTCCCGTTCCATCGCCCACTCGAACATCGAGAGGGTTGCGGCCTGGGGCTTGCTCCCGCGTCCCTTGGGCTTGACCGGCTCCTCGGCCATGAACTCGGCCCAGGAGAACAGCGACTGCTGCGCCTCCGGGGATTCGTCGTCGTGGCGGCCGTTGCCGTTTCCGTTGGCGTGCTGCCCGTTGGCCGGGACCAGCTCGACCGTCGGCCCGATGCCGAACGGGTCGTCATGGCCGTTGGCGTGGTGCCCATTCCCGTTGCCGTTGACCCCGATGGTCTCCGGCACGACCTCGACAATCTTCCAGCCCTCGTCCACCAGCAGCTCCTCGGCGGTGGCCTCGACGCTCCGGGCCTGGGCGAAGACCTCCTCCACCGTCTCGGCTTCGTCGTCCTCCTCCTCTCCGCTGACGATCTTGCGGGCCAGGGCCATCATCATGTCGTCGCCGTCGTCGCCGAAGGCGGCCAGCCCGTCCTCCGGCAGCTCGCCCTCGACGGCGAGAGAGCTTTGCAGCTTCTTTGCCACCAGCTTGAGGGCGTCGGCCTGTAGGGTGTTGCGGTAGGACATGAACACGACCTTCACCGGGCGGGTCTGCCCGATACGCCAGGACCGCCGGGAAGCCTGACGCATAACGTACACACTGTAATCTATCTCGTCCCAAACGATCGTCGGAAAGTCGATGAGATCGAGGCCCGTCTGCACCAGCCTGGGGTGGCAGATCATCACGTCGATGCCCTGCTTCACCTTGTCGGCCACCCACTTCTCCCTCTTGTTGGGGGCCACGGCGTCGGCCTTCATCACGGCCACGCGGAAGCCGTGCCGGGTGAGGATGTCGTCCATGCGCCCGGTGATGTCCCGGGTCCCCGTGTGGGTGACGTAGACCAGCACCCTGCGCCCCTCCATGCGCTCGGCGGCCACCAGGTCGATGAGCGCCTGCTCCTTGGGGTAGAGCCTGTCCTCGGACAGGGGCGGCACCTGCACGATGACGTCTCCCGACCTGGGGTCGAAGACCGTCTCCCCCTTGGTGCACCCGTCCGGGTAGGCCAACAGGGTTTGCAGGTAGGTGGCGAGCAGTCTCTTTGAGCCGCTCTTGAGGGCCTCGGCCAGCTCCTTGCGCAGCTCGTCGAACACGGTGTCGTAGGCGCTGCGCTGGGAGTAGCCTGTCCCGTCCTTCTCCGAGTCCATCGAGGACAGGAGTATCTGCTCGGTGTAGTCCGGCAGCCCCGAGGCCACGTCGGAGAGGCGCAGGAAGATGGTGTTGCCTATGAGGTGGAAGAGGGCTGACGGGGCGAGCCCCGGCCTCTCCCTGACCACCTTGCGGAACTTCTTGCGCCTGCTGTTGCGTCCGTCCTCCATCGACTCGTCGTCGGGCTTGCCGATGGAGTGCTCGACGAAGCCGTACCGCTCGATCCAGCGCCCCTCCTCGGAGCGTCCGAACTCCGTCCGAATCTCCGGGCTGAACCGATAGAGCAGGTGGAACAGCGTCGAGCTGTAGCCGCCCATGAGGGTGCCGCTCAGGGAGAGGGACTTGCCGCAGGCGTCTGCGAGGACTCCGGCGGCGATGCCCTGGGCCGATCCGCGCCCCTTGTATTCATGCACCTCGTCGGTGATGAGCAGGTCGAAGAAGTCCCTCATGTGGTGCTTCACGTAGTCCGCTAGCGGATACCTCTTCGGGCCGGACTTGTCGGCCTGCCAGAGGGGAGAGCCGCAGTAGGAGCAGACGTGCCGCCTGCGGTTCAGGTCGGCGTCGGTCAGGGGAACCCCGTCCTTGTCCGTGATCTGGGCCGTGCAGTCGGGGCAGCAGGGGACCCGGAACGGCTCCCCCGTCTCCTCGTCGCGCACCAGCCTGCCCTTGGACGTTGCCCACCTGTAAACGACGGCGGCCTGCCAGCGATAGGACAGCTTGGCCCGCTCGCGGCTCATCACCGCAAAGAGGGGGCCGGAGCCGATGGAGAGGCGCAGCCGCTCCAGGTCGGTGATGGACTCGACGATGGCGGCGCGTGCGAGGGGCACTGACTGCTCGACCTCGCGTTTCCACTTGGGCACGAGGTGGGGCGGGCAGAGGACCAGGATGCTCCTGAAGCCCGCCATGTGCGCCGCAGCCGCGCCGATGAACGTCTTGCCCGTGCCCATCTCGCCCACCACCGTCGTTCCCCGGTGGGCTTCGAGGGAGAGGGCCGCTCCCCTGATGGCGTCGGTCTGCGCCCCCAGGGGGGTGCGGAGCAGGCGGGGGAGCGTGCCGCCGTTCTCCGAGGGCCGGTAGAGCGGCGGGTAGGACTCCACCACCCGCCGGGCGATGGCCTCCTTGTAGGTGTCGATGAACTCTCCGAGGTTCATGTCGTGTCTCCTTCCTTGTGTAGGGTGTGGGTGTGTCCGAACGGAGCGAGGCGCGGGGGCCTCGTGGGATGCGGCTCGATGGCGAGCCGTCTAAGCGGCCTGCGGGAGGCGCTCCCGCCGCCTGTACTCCTCGTAGCAGCGGCCCCACAGGTGGTATGCCTTCACCGGGGAGGAGACCACCCTGCCGTGGTCGTCGATGTCCACCGAGGCGGTCTGCATGGCCGGTTCGCCGGGGAGGATGGGCTGCCCGCAGCGGCAGCAGGATTCCATCGTCATGGTCATATGCATCGTTCAACCTCTCTTTCCTTAGTTAGTGGTGTGTGTTGCGTCCGAAACGAGGCGAGGCCCCGCCGTTCCGTAGGGGAACAAAGCGGGGCCTCGTGGTTTGTGGCTGAGTCGGGCCGTCTACGCCGCGATCTCGACGATCTCGCCGTCGCCCAGGTCGAGGGAGACGACGGTGGTCACCAGCCGTTCCCGGTAGACCTCCTTCTCCGGCGTGTCCTCGACCTGCACCATCTCCTTGGAGGTCCTGCCCTTGACCAGGATGCGCCGGTCTTCGGCCTCCAGGACGAGGTTGTCGAGGAAGCCCGCCGCCACCAGCATCGCCATGTGTCCCCGTCTGAGGGGCATGAGCGGGCGGGTGCGGTTGTCCTTCGCGGGCCAGAGGGTGTCGGTTATCTCTGCGCTGGCCCATAGACCCGTCCGCCTGGCCTCCGTCGCCGCGGCGACGGGATCGACGGTGCGGGTGGTGAACAGGATGTCGCCCGCCGGGGTTGCCTTGGCCTTGAAGAAGGGGTAGCGCACTCCTCCCAGCCGGTCGAGGTCTCCCTCCGACCACCTGCTGACCGTCTCCTCGGCGGAGGCGTCGGGGATGGGGTCGGCCTTGCGGTAGCCCAGGAGCACGACCTGGTCGAACACCTCCCGCTCCGGGTCCGGGAAGGCCCAGCAGCGCAGGTTCCGGTAGTGGTTGGACAGGTAGCGGGCCGACACCGAGAGCCTCTGGCGAGGGACGATGAAGACCAGCAGTCCGCCCTCGGCCAGATACCGCGTGCAGTGGGTGAGGAAGGCGTGCTCGACGCGCTTGTCCTCCTGGTCCCAGTCGTATGGCGGGTTGACGTAGGCGAGGCCGAAGGCCCCGTTTGCGATGGAGGTGGCGAACAGGTCGGCGGCGAGGGCGCGGTCGAGCCGCTCCTCCGCCTGCTGCGCCCGGTCCCGGTGAAGCTCCACGCCGTAGGTCTCGACGGGGAGGGTTCCCCGGTGGCGAAGCTCCTCCGCAAGCTGCGCCACGGCGTCCCCGCCCCCGCAGCAGGGGTCGAGGATGCGCAGCGTCTCCCGGTTGTAGTTGTGGTGGCCGTAGGGGATGTCTATCAGCCCCGCGATCATGTCCACCACCCTGTCCGGCGTGGGGTAGTAGCCGCCCTTGCTCTGAGCTGCGAGTCTCATGTTGTCTCTCCTTTCTGTGTATCATCCGTCGTCGTGTTCGGCCCGAACCGGCAGGGTTCGGGCTGGCAGAAGTAGCAGTCCCTTCTCGCCCTGGGGGGCGGCACGTAGTCCTCGACGGTCATCGCCGTGAATATCACCTGGATGCCGCAGGAGCCGCAGTGGTAGATCTCTCCGGTGTGGAGGTCCTTGTCGAACTCCTCAGTGGTGCAGAACCGCTCGTCGCAGTGCGGGCAGGTGAAGAACAGCGTCTGTTCCCTTGCCATTGGTTTAGCTCCTTTCCCGCCGCCGTCAGGCGGCGATTGCCATGTCTCCGTGTCCGTTCCTTTGCAGTCCCACCGCCTCTCCGATAGCCAGGTTGCGCTGGAAGCACAGGACCTGGGGAGTCCCCATGCTCTCGGCGCAGGGGACGCAGTAGGCGGTTATCAGCTCGGCGCGGTTGGCGACGGTCATCCGCCGCACCAGGACCGAGCCGCCCTCCGGCAGCTTGTGCCGGTAGAGAATGACCGAGGGGTCGCGCCGCTCCGCCTCCGTCACGGGCCGGAAGAAATGCGGCTGGCCCGAGCTGACCAGGTGCTGCGAGCCGTCGTGGGGGCAGTAGCGGCAGGTCTTCCCGTCAGGGGAGAACCGCCGCCAGGCCCCGCCGTTGCGCTGGCCGCGCCGCTTGTTGTTGCGCTTCGCCCTCTTGAGGGTCCTATCCATCGCTGCCCTCCTCGGCCAGTGTCAGCCAGCCCGACGCCACCGCCTGGGAGAGGTCCTCCCGCAGCTTCTTGGCCTTGGGGGAGCACCTGTAGGCGGAGACGCCGACGCTCTGGAGCGGAACTATCTCGCCCTCCTCCAGCCCCCTGTGCCAGAGCCAGTCGGCCCAGGAGCGGTGCAGGGGGAGCGGGCTGCGCTTGTCGAGGAAGCGGTGATGGAGGGCCGGGGCCTCCTCCTCGCACTGGGCCAGCAGCAGGAAGGAGTCCTTCTCGTAGGCGAACTCCGCCGTCTTCGTGTACACGAGGGCGTGCCAGCCGCCGGTGCCGCGAAGCCGGGCTATCTTGGTCGTCCACGTGCCGATGGTCTCGTAGGGAATCTGGCACCGCTGGTAGCCGCCCGACAGCGCCATCCCGTCCGCGCCACGGATGATGTGGGCGACGTCCGGGGGCTGCTTGAGGAGGGACGCCCAGATCGCCTTGAGCGCGGTCTGGGAGCCGACCATCGAGACGAACCAGAGGCTTTCGGTCTTGTCGTCGCGGGCGAAGGCGTCGGCGGTGGCCGAGAAGCCTCCGGCGCTGATGGTGTAGAGGCTCTCGGGGTCGATGGTGTGGGTTGCGAGCATGTCGAGTCTCCTTTCGTCGTGAGGGTTGAGTCGATGCGCGGGGCTGCCCCCGCGTGGGTGAGCCGGAGGGCGCACGCCGCCCGGTCGTGGAGAGCGGTCTCCATGCCGGATAGGAGTCAGGGCATGAGGCCCCGCTCCTTGAGGCTGACGAACTTCTTGCCGCCAATGACGATGTGGTCCAGCAGGTCGATGCCCAGCAGCTTGGCCGCCTGGGACATCTCCCTGGTGCAGGCCAAGTCTTCGGGGCTGGGCGTGGGGTCGCCGCTGGGGTGGTTGTGGCTGACGATGATGTTGGGCACGGCCTCGACGACGGCGGGGCGCAGCACCTCGGCGGGTCTGACCTCGGCCGAGTTGACGTTGCCCTGGTAGATGACCCTCTGGCCGACCACGTTGTTCTTGATGTCGAGCAGCAGCACCCTGAGCTGCTCCTGGGCAAGCGGGGACATCTCCGGCCCCAGCAGCGTGTGAACGTCCTTGGGCGTGATGATCGAGGGCGGGTCGTCCGGGCGTTCCGGCTTCGTCTCCACGTCGTAGCGCATGGCGATCTCCCCCAGCAGGCTCAGGTTGATGCGCAGCGCGTTCAGCAGAACGGCGTCCTTGGTGAGGTCTTTCTTGCGGGTCATGACAGCCTCCTTCGTAATCGGTTCCAGACGAGAGCGGGGCCGCCCCCTTTGATGGGAAGCGGCCCCGTTGGTATTGCGCCCGGCTAAGGAGGCGGGCGTCGCTGTGCGGTTGTGGGCAGGGATGGCTAGAAGGGCGAGTCCTCGTCGCCGTGGTCGCTCGCCCCGTTGCCGTTGCCGTTGGAGTCGAGGAAGACGACCTCCTGGGTGTGGACCTCGGTGCGGTGGCGGCGCTGGCCGTCCTCGTTCTCCCAGGTGTTCTGGACGAGGCGACCGGCGACGTAGATGCGCTGGCCCTTGGTCACGTACTGGTTGACGGCCTCGCCGGCCTTGCCCCACACGATGACCGTGTGCCAGTCGGTGGCGTCCTCGCCGTCCCTGCGGTAGCGGTCCGTCGCCAGCCGCAGGTTCGTGACGGCGGTGCCCTTCGGCGTGTACTTCATCTCCGGGTCCGTTCCAACCCGTCCCAGTAGCTCGACCTTGTTTATCGTGCGTGCCATTTCGATTCCTCCTTATGGATGTTGTGGCGCGGTCTTCCCGCGCCCGTCTGAATGAGAGCGGGGCCGTCCCCTGTAGAGGAGAGCGGCCCCGTCCTGCGCTCCCGTGAGAGAGCGTCCGGTTGAACTCGGCTCAGCGAGCCTGCCTCCGTATCTCGCCGAGGGTCTTCGGCTTCCAGTACAGGTCGCGCTCGACGGCGGGAACGCCGCCAAGTACCGTCGCCTCGGCCAGCTCGGTCAAGTCAAAGTAGCCGAGCTCTTTCTCGAACCCGTCCACTAGGCCGAAGCACTCGCCGGTCTCGGCGTCCCACTCCGTCACGTACCAGGTCCAGTTGCCGTAGGGCGAAAACAGCTTCACCGGGGCGAGAACGGAGTCGTAGTCCTCCACGTTCTCGTTGGCGTAGAGGGCGGGGATGGTGTCTCCCAGCTCCTTCGTCATCAGCTTGTGCCTGCGCAGTCCGCTGTGCTTGTCCTGCCACATGGTCGTGGCCGTCGTGGTTCCGGTTGCGTTGGTCATGGTGTCTCCTTTCATGCCCGGTTGATGGGACTCGGCGGCGCCGTCCCGTTAGGGGGAAGCAGGCCCCGTTGTGCGCTTCCGCCAAGGAAGCGTCTAGGTCACCCGCACGTACTCCGACTCGTTCTCGGTCACGATCTCGGCCCTGGTCTCAGGGTCGAGCGCGGCGTTGAGCCTGCGGTGGTTGACGGAGTACCTTGTGGACTGCACCAGGCTGACCGTGCGGTCTCCGACCGTCGCCTTGGCGTCCCCCTTGCGGCGCATCCACGCCTTGAGGGTTTCCAGCGCGGTGCGCTTGGCCTTCTCAGGCTCCCGGATGGACTCCTGGGCCTGTGCGTAGGCCGCCACCGCGTCCCGTGCCTCTTCGTCGCTCACCTCCTGTTCCTCGGTCTCCTCCTCCGCATCGACCTCAGCCGCACCTGGCAGGCAGATGTCCAGGAAGGGGCAGGAACGGCACTGCCAGCTTGCGGCGGTGAAGTCCCGTTCCGGCAGCGCGTCGGGGTCCGGCCCGTTCCGGGTGTGGTGCGCCCCCAGCTCGCCGAGCCATGCGCAGGCGTCCTGGAGGGCCTTCTCCAGCCGGTCGGCGGGGATGACCTCGTAGTCCCACGTCCTGCCGCCCGTGTCCATCGTGGCTATCACGGCGTCCCGAAGGTCGTCGTAGGTTCCCAGGGTGTAGAGGGCGGCCTGGGCCACCGCCTGCGGGTGGCTGCGCTCGGCCCCCAGGGTCTGCCACCTTCTGAACGCCTCCGGCCCCCTGGTCTTGATTTCGACCACCATCTCCGTCCCGTAGGCGGGAGTGTCCGACACGTCCCCGAACAGGAGCATTTGGACCTGGGCCGCCGCCTCGTCTTCGGGGAGGGGCATCCGCGCCGTTCCGTCCGGGTGTCCCGTCACCAGCAGTCCGGGGCCGATGCGCACCGCCACCTGCTGCGGGTCCTGGGAGTCGGCGGCGTCCACCTTCCAGCCCGCCCGCTCCATCGCCCGCACCACCACCGGCTCAAGTGCGTTCCCCGCCTCCATCGCCGTCAGCGAGTCGTCGCCGGGGGGATTGGTCGGCTGGTAGCCCGTCGCCGAGTACCAGAGGGAGCGGCGGCAGCCCAGGGCCGCCGAGGCCCGCACCACCAGCTCGCCGTCGTCGTTGATCTTCGCCGCAGGACGGGAGAAGACCTCCGCCCTGTCGGTAGTCGTCGTTGTCATCGTCATTGCCTCCTTGTGTCCTGTAGATGGGAAGCGGGGCCGCCCGGTGGAGACAGCCCCGTTGCGCAAGCCGCTCACGCGGCCGCCTTCGCCTCGACCGTTTCCGCCGCCCTCTCCTCCTTCGCCTTCAGGTGGCCCTTGAGGATGTGGGCGATGCCGTCGCCGAGGCCGTGGACGGGCACGCTCCTGCCGTCGCCCAACTGGTTCCAGAAGGGCTGCATCTCCTGGATGCCCTGCATCTGGTCGATCACCTCCTCCAGGGGGGTCCCCCTGCGCAGGTGCAGGGAGATCAACCGGCAGGCAAGCTCCGTCACCCCGTGCTGGAACGACCCGCCCTTGCCGAGAAAGCCGAAGACCTCGAAGGGCTCGCCGTCCTCGTCCACGGAGACGGTGACGAAGAGGTTCCCGAACTCCGTTTGCAGCTTCGTGGTCGTGCTGGGCAGGCTGCGGGGCCTGGCCTTCGTCGTCGTGGTCATGGCCTTCCCCCTTCCGCCCGGCAGAGCGGGCGGGTCCGGCTGCACTCCACGGCCTCCATCCGTCCGTACCTCCGCACCATCTCCGGGTCGTTGGCGAACGACTCGGCCTCGATGCAGGTGTCGAACCGCTCCAAGGGGTCCGTCCCGTAGCCGCCCCGGTGGGAGACGGCGTGGTGGTGGCTGCCCGGCGGGCAGTCGCGGAGGTGGGGCAGCGCCGGAGCGTAGCGGTCGAAGTAGCCCGCCACCTTCAGGGCCATCTCCCTCTCGCACTCGTCGCCCAGGCCCAGCAGCGTGCGGACTATCGGCTCCTCGCAGTCCTCCTCGGCGAAGGTCTGCGTGTACATGGCGTCCCGCAGCTCGGCGGGAAGCTCGTTCCACCGCTCCCGGCTGAGCTTCAGCCCGCCGTGGCTCGGCGTGGACACTCTCCAGACGCCCTCCGCCAGCTCAGCAACGTCCTTCGTCCAACCCCAGGGTGTGTAAGTCAGGGCCGTCGTCACCATTTCGTGACCTCCTTCCTGTAATGAGAGAGCGGGGCCGCCCCCGAAGGAGACGAACCCCGCTCGATTCCGTGTGCCGATTGCCGGGAGACTAGGCGGCTTGCGCCTGCCGCTTCTGGTTGAGCTTGTCGGCGGCGGACTCCACCAGTTTCCTCAGCTCGTCCGCCGTCAGGTCGTCCAGGTCCTTGTCCAACTGCCTCTGGACGGCGGCCCGCACCTTCGCCTCGTCGTAGCCCTGCCGACCGGCCAGCTCGACGAGCCGCTTGCGGAGGGTCTTCGTCTGGGAGCCGTTGCGTCCGCTCTGAGCCTGTCCCGACCTGCCGCTGGCCTGCGCCTGGACCGGCGCACGCTCAGGCCGGGGCTGGTTGCCCACCGGCTGCTGGTCTCCGTAGAACGAGTTTCCGAACTGGACGCCGAAGCTGCGGAAGGCCCGCTTCATCCCGTCCGTGACGGCCCCCTTCATCGCCGTGTCGTGTCCGTCCGCGGTCTCGTCGGTCACGGCGTGGAAGCCGGTGTCGGTGCGGGGCAGAGCGCCCGCGACGGTGACTCTCACGGGGGCGCTGTAGACGGAGACGGTCTTGAACTCGCCCGTCTGGGTATCGACCGCCTCGATCTGGTGCAGCGTCACGTTCGAGACCAGCTCGTAGCCCCACCCGCCGTAGCCGAAGATGCGGTTTGCCTGGTCGATGACGACGTGGCCTTCGAGGTAGTCGAAGACCCTGCCGCCGCGCCCCTTGCGCTGGGAGACCAGCGAGGGGGCGATGGGCTGTCCGAGGGCCTGCGTGACGGCGGGCGGCAGCCCGTCCCAGAGCAGAGCCTGCCCCGCACTCGATGCGGGGTCGTGTCCCTCGATGATGGCGGGGTCGTGGTGCGCCCCGTTGCCGTTCCTGGCTACGATGGCGGTGTCCTGGTGGACGCCGTTGCGGTGGTGTCCGTTGTTGTTGCCGTTAGACATCTCGTGTCTCCTTCCATTGGTGTTCGTTCCTGTAGCGAGTGAGCGATGGGCGGGTTCCCCTACGGGAAGCCGTGAGCGGGCATAGCCCGGCGTGAATTGGGCATAGGGCCTCCTAGGTGGTCAGAGTGGTGTGGGGATGAAGCGGGAGCGAGTCCCGCAAGCAGGCGGAGCGGGGAAGCTCCGTTAGGGGCAAGGCGGTAGCGGGGAGCTACCGGGCGGAGCGGGCCGCCCGTGCGAGCAGCCGCATGAACAGGGAGCTCCCCTGGGGGAGGGAAGCAAGCTCGGCCACGTCGCCGACGCCCTGGGGAAGGGTGACGGCGGCGGCCCGCATGCCAAGCAAGTCCGCAAGCCCCTCCGTCGCCTCAAGGCCCGCGTCGTCGTTGTCGAAGGCGAGGAAGACGCGGGGGCAGCCCCGTAGTGCAGAGGCCACCCGCTCGACGCCCTGGGTGCCCAGGGCAGCGACGGCGGGGACGCCCCATGAAGCAAGCGCGAGCCAGTCGAAGACGCCCTCGGCAACGACCGCCCAGGGCGGAGCGGGGCCGAGACGCCCAAGTCCAAGCACCGGCTTGGGGCCGGGCAACGCCTGGAACCGGGGAGTCCGGTGGGCATCGACGGCCCGGCCAACTAGCCAGCGGACAAGCCCGCCGGAGAGGTCGGGAACGACCACCATCCCGGCGAACCGCTCCGAACCCCGCTCGGTGAACAGCCCGCAGTCCCTGAGCCTGTCGGCGGAGAAGCCGACCGACTCAAGAGCGTGCCGCAGGCCGTCGCCCGGCGCGAAGCCGAGGCCGAGCCGCACGGCGGCGTCAGGGCCGACGCCCCGCGAGGCAAGGTAGTCAAGCCCGGCGGGGCTGCGCCGGAGCTGCCCGGCGTAGAACCGAGCCGCCGCCGTCAAGAGCGCCGGGTCCCTGGGAGGCAGCGGGGCCGCCCTGGGACGCCGTGCGGGAACCGGACGACTGACGGCGGGGTAAGCGCCCCCGTCAAGCCGCCTGATGGCCTCCGGCAGGCTCAGGTTCTCGGACTGCCGGATGAAGTCCAGCACGTCGCCGCCGGAACCGCACCCGAAGCACCAGAACTTCTGCGAGTCTTCGTACACCGTGAAGGAGCCCTCAACCTCGTCGTGGAAGGGGCAGACGCCCTGGCGGACGCGCCCCCGTCCCCTGAGCCTGACCCCCGACGCCTCCACCGTGTCGCCCAGGGGGTGACGCGCCTTCAGCGCGGGGATGTCCACGTTGGCCGTGACCATCACGCACCCCCGTTCAGGGGCCGCAGACCCCGCAGGCTGCGCCGGGAGACCAGCTTGCCGGTCTTCCACCGCATCCCCAGGACCGCCGCGACCTCGAGCGTCCCGCCGTCGCCGTGGGGCAACAGGGCGGCGGCCCGGCCCGTGCCCTGGCTGTAGACCATGACCTCACGGCCCCCGAACCGCCGCTTCACAAGCTGCTTCCACTCGGCGAAGGCCCACCGAGTCTGATGCCTCTCCGCCTTCGCCATGTCCATGCCGGCGAGGACCGCCAGCCCGCCGTCCACGTCCCCCGCCTGCCTGAGCCGTCGCGCCTCGTGGACGCTCCGGGCCACACTCGGGGCGTCCGCCGTCTCCGTCTGCGCCGGGAACAACGCCGCCATGAGCCGGTCGACCAGTTCCTCCAGGCTGCGCCGGGGCCGCGCCGTCTCCGTGTCCATCGTCCGAGTGCCAGTTGCCAGTGTTGCCGTCGTCATTACGCACCTCCTTAGTGCCTGTGCTTTGTGTTGCCTTCGATCCGCGCCCGCTTGCGGGCAAAGAAGAAGGGCCCGCCCCCGATGGAGACGGCCCTTGCGTGTTGGGATATGTTGTGAGCGGCCCGAAGCCTCAGCGCCGCCTTGCGGGACGCCGGGGCATGAACCGCCTGAGCAGCAGCCAGCCGATGCCCAGCCCGACCAGGTTGAGGAAGACCAGCTCGCCGTCGCCGGTGATGAGCGGCGCCGCAATCACCAGCGCCACGATCCCGGCCACCACGACCTTCTTCCGCTTCCACCAGGGCCGCTTCACAGGGGCCTTGTCAGTCACCTCCACCACCGGCTCGAAGGCCGTCCAGATGGGCAGCCCCACCAGCGACTCCAGCTCGGTTATGACCACGCCCTTGCCGCAGTTCCCCGTGTGGCAGCGCACCTCGATGCCCTCGCCGTCCGGCTTCTGCCGAAACGCCAGCCCGTCCGACCTGCCGCCGTGACAGATGGCCGTCGTCGTCCAGAACCAGCCCTTGTGGAAGCTCACCCGGTGCGGAAGCAGGTCTGCGATCCGCCTCGCGCTGGGTCCCGTGTACCGTTCCGCCATGTTCGTTCCTCCTTCCGTTGTCCGTGTCCGTGATTCGTCCATGCCGTCTTCGACCTCCTTTCAATGCTCGATGCTTCTGACGCCGTGAAAAAAGACGCAGCTCGGCCCAGGGTCAAATCGCGTGGAAGCGACCTGGGGGCTGCGGTGAGGGGGATGCGATCGGCCTGCAGTTAGACAACAGGACGGCGCGGTGAAAGAGCGACGCAGCCCTGCCGTGTCATCAACAGGACGGCGTGCGTTGAAGCTGCGACCCAACCGCGTGACGGTTGCGCCGCAGGCATGAGGAATGCCGGGGTGCATGACGCACTCCGACCGAGGTGTTCCGTCTTACGAACCGGCATCGAGGGAGCAACGCTCGACCCTTCGACCGACTCACGCAGCGGAATGGCGCTTGTCCCACCGGGGAGACCTTCGGGAGAGCGAGGCTCAATCCCTTTGATCTAACCCCTGGGCGGCTGTTCGGAGAGCTAAGGCTCGATCCTATGCAACCGGTCCCGGATTCGGGGGACGGGAATCCTCCAGGTTTCTCGGCACGAAACGCTGGAAAAGCCAGAAACTGCGTCAATTATCACCCGAACAACCGAGCGAATGGAAGGCTTCGGAGGGGGTTTGGGGCCAGCCGAACGTGAATTGCTCGCGCCGAGTTAGCGCCGTTTTCGCTGCGCTTTAGCGACCGCCCAGGACCGGCCCCGTAGGGAACTCCGGGACCTTCTCCCGCCATAGCCACGGCATGACCCAGCGCAGCAGCTTGCGCTTCCTCAACGCCAGCCTGGTGTCGGCCAGCGCCTTCCACCGCCAACTGGTCTGCCCCCTGCGCCCGAAGCCCCTGAGCGCCTGGGTCTCCGGGGGCAGCGTCAGCCCATGCTCCTCCAGCATCGCCAGCTCCAGGGTGAGCAGCCGCTCCTGGGTCGTCAGCCACCACAGGCTCTTTCCCTCGTATGGATGCCCGTCCCGCAGCCTGCGCCACTCCTCGACCAGGGGCCACGCAGCGCCGTAGACCTCGGCGTCATCGTCGGCAGGCTGTTCGGTAACCACCTCCGGGTCCGCCCGACGCAGCTTCACTCGTCGTCGTGGTCGAGACCCCTCCCCAGGAGGGGCGGCCCTGGTCTCCGACCGGCCCGCCCCGTCACCGTCCCCTCCGTTCTCCGCCTGGGGCTGGACCGTCTCGTGTTCTCTCTTCTCCTCCTCATCCTGCGCCTCGGCCTCACCGCAGCCCTCCTCGCCTTCCTTCACCCCATCTTCCTCCGCATCAGCCACACGATGCGCCGCCGTCCCGCCCTCCAGCACAGCCACACGCCGCTCAAGCGCACCGACGGCCTCCCGGAGTCGCCCGACCTCGGCGTCGTCCGCCTTCCTCACCAGCAACAACTCCAGCGCATCGCCCATGCGCCCGGTGATCTCACCCGACTCCTCGGCCTTGACCAACGTGCGGTAGTCAACCCCCAGCAGCCCGGCCGCCTCCATGCGGCCCTCAGCCCGCACCAGCTCCCGCAGGAACTCGCCCAGCCTGCGCCGCCTGACCTTCTCCGCATCAACGCCACCAACGCCGTTCACATCCTGCTCATTCATGGGTCTAACCTCCTCTCCGTCATCTCCTGTAGGGGACTGTCCTGTAGGGGGTTCCTCTCCCGCATTCCCGCCCCCTCCACGAGATTGCTCGCTCCGATTTCGCAACGTCTTCGCCCCACCGCCCACTTGGATTTCTGTCCCGCATCGGAACCACGCCTTTCTCCGAAGTGCTCGCTCTCCCGACCTTCTTCCGCCCTTTCTGGGCCTGTTTCACGTTGGGAACGGCCCCCGCTTGGATTCTTCCAACCGACGCCAATCCCTGTACACGGGTATGACACCACAACCCGCCCATCCCTTCCCATGCCCCAAAAGGGAGGACGCGCGAGTCCTCCCATATGAGGCATGGTGTCCGGCTCCCCGGCTTCCCACACTCGACGGCAGGCAAGAAGAACCCATCTGCGAGGAGGCATCAGCTTGGGAGCGCAATCGACCGTCCGACGGACCCTTGGCAGAGCCGGAAGGCTCATTCCCCTGACCGCCGCGCTATTCCTGGCGGCGCTCGTGTCCATTCCATCTAGCGGAGTCGCTCTAGCCCAGGGAACGGGTGACGGCATCGTCCTGGTCAACACCGACCGGGAGTTCGTCGAGCGCAAGAAGGGCGGCGAGTTCGTCGCCCGCCCCGTCTTCGACCGCGAGATAGCGAGCCTCTACTACGCCGTGCGGGACGCCGACACCGGCGACTGGATATCCACGATGTACCAGGTACGGGGTGGCGAGAAGAGGCGCAGCGACGGCTGGGAATACTCGTGGGAGTACCCCAAGATCGACGGGCAGCCCGACCTTGACCCCGACCGCGCATACCTGCTGGTCATGCTGGCCGAGGCCGAGGACGGCAGGCGGGGCGACTTCTACGCCGTCGTTCCCATCCACGAGCCGGGCCGTATCTGGGACAAGATTCTCGCTGCCCTCAACCCCGCTCGCTGGGCGAGAGCCTTCGCGGGCTGGGTCATCGAGGGAGTCCACGGGACTCTCTGCGGGGTGGTTGAGCGAGCGTCCGGCGAGGACGCCGACAACTGCCGGGGAGGGTAGCGGGCGATGACCGACATCCTCACCGGCACCCCTGCTGACCTCACCTACGGCCACGAGTTGGTTTTCCGGGCGTGGACGGTCGTATGGGCCGTCACGTCCGCCGCGCTGGTGGTGATCCTCGGCTGGATGGGGCTGAGCCTAATCGTGTCCGAGCACGTGGGCAGGTCCCAGGCCGGATGGCGAGAGATGGTGCCCCGGCTGGTTCTGGGCCTGGTGGCCGCAGCGTCGTCCCTCTGGTGGTGCGCGCTGGTGCTGGACGTGGCGGACGCCGTTTCCGGCTTCATAGCCTTCTCCCTCAACGTCACTCCCGGAGACCTGCTAAGGGCTCCCCTCGAAACGTTTCTCACCGCAGTCCAGGCAGGCAGCGTCGGCATGGCGCAGCTCCTTGCGCTGCTCTACCTCGTCTACGGCTTCTTCGTGCTGTACGTGATCGTGCAGATGATCCTGCGCCTCGCGCTCATCGACATCCTGCTGGCCCTGGCGCCCATCGCGCTGGGGCTGTGGATTCTTCCGCACACGGCCGGCTGGGGGAGGCACTGGCTGCGGCTGTTCATGACGACGGTGTTCCAACAGGCCGTCCAGCTCATCGCTCTGGCACTGGGGTTCGGGTTCCTGAACGAGGTGGCGCAGATAGGCGCGTTCGAGCCCGTGCAGGACCTCATCTGGAAGCTGCTCATGTCCCTGGCCTTCGTCTACATGACGACCAGGGTGCCGTCGATGCTCGGCAACGCCGGGACGTTCGATGCCTGGCTGAGCACTTTGTACTTCGGCATGAACCTGCCCGCGTCGATGGTGCGCTCGGCCAAGACCATCGGTCTCATCGCCGGAGGTGCGACGGGAGGGCCGGGAGGCATGGCGGTTGGCGCTATGGCGGCCAGCGCGGGGCTTTCGGCTGCGGCGGGCGGTCTCAGCTCTGCGGCTTCGATGGCGACCCCATCGGGCGGCGGGAACGCCGGAGGTCAGGCTCCCCGGAGCGCAGACGAGTAACGACAACCCATGCGGCGGGGGCGCGGCCCCGCGCCGACCGAGAACGCGAAGGAGGTGGGAGCGATGTGCAAGTAACTGAAGCGAGACGGACAACACCGATAGAGACGGATGAACCGAGGAAGTCCGGGCGGGGAACGCCCGGCAGAGGAAACGAGAGGAGACAAACGAATGGAAGACCTGACTCAGACCATATCGAACCTGGTGGGCATCCTGCTGGGCATCGTGGGCGTCGTCGGCGTGGGCTTCTTCATCTACGGGGCCTACATGTACCTCACGGCGTCGGGAGCGCCCCACCAGATGGAGCGCGGCAAGAGCGCCATGATGACCGCCCTGGCGGGCATCGTCCTGGCGATGGTGGCCTACGGCGTCGTCGAACTGGTGATGAACGCGGTCGTTGGATCGCCGGTGGACGTCACCGTTCCCGACCCCACGCCTGCGCCCACCCCTGATACCAGCGGCGGATAGACGGAAGGGAAGGAGAAGACCATGAGAGAACACGAGGTTCCGACCCACGTGCAGACCGAGGACAGGGTGCTGCTGTGGTTCACCTTCCCGCAGATCGTGGCGCTGACGGCGGTGTGCGCCCTGTCCTACGGCGCATACCGCTACGCCCCCGTGGGGCCGTCCGAGGTGAGGATGGCGATTGCCGTCCTGTTCGGCCTATCAGGGATCGCCGCCGTGGTCGGGAAGATAGGCGGGCGGCGGCTGCCCCTGGTGGCCGCTGACCTGTTGAAGTACAGGCTGGGAGCGAGGCTCTACGTCGGGCCACCGTCCCAGTTGGTGAGAAGCGAGCCGCCCGCGCCGGCGCAACCGGTGAAAGGCGGACCCGGTCCGCTGAGCCTGATGGCGAAGCGGGCGGGAAAGACTCTGAAGAGACTGCGCCGCCGCAGGAGCCACGGGCGGGGAAGAAAACCCTTCCGCCCCCACCGCTGGTTCGGCAAGCCCAGGAGGATGCAGGTCGGCAGGAAGAACGTCAACGGAAAGGGCAAAGACAAACGCCGGAGGAAGGCGAATGGCTTCCTCGCGGTCATGGCCGCCATCACACTGGCGGCGTCCGCCACGCTCCCCCAGGTCGTGCTCGCCGACGACCACGAGCCATGGCGGGACGAGATCGACTTCGAGATCGCCGAGCCGGTGGAGGGCCGACGGGTATTCGTCGAGGGCCTGACCGTCTCCGGAGACCGGGCCGCCGTGACCCTGAGAGCAGCCACCAACATCGACCTGCGCGCGAGGGCATACGGCGGCCCGGAGGGGAGCTGGCTCCGATTCTGGGGTTCGGCGACCCTCAACGCGGGGGAGCAGGTGAACTACTCGCTCCCCCTGCACGGCCCGGTGCCATCCTTCACCTTCTCGTGGGAGGACGGCACGGGCCAGGCCGGGGCGTTCACCGTCGAGCACGAGTGGATACCCCACCCGCTGCCGGAGGTCGAGGGCGAGCTCTGCAACCTGAGAGTTACCTCGCTCGGCTGGACGCCGGGAGCGGTCAGCGGCGCGGTCGAATCGGAGTGCGTCACGCTCATTGAGCACCCGGTCGAGCTTCAGACGGTGGCGGGGCACGAGAGCGTCACCCAGGCGGCGCTCATGGAAGCCGGGGTGACGGCGATCACGGGGACCCTCGTTGCAGCGGCCGGCGCGTCGCAGGCCAGCGTCCCCTTCGTCCCCGACGGCGAGACGCCGTTCACACTGCCCATAGCGGTCGGCCACGCCATCCATGACGTGAGCGTGAACGTGAGCCTTGAGGCGTCGCTGAGAATCCCCATACCCCCACTGACCGTGCTCACCCACCACCCGGAGCGGACGGAAGAGCGCACCGAGACGGTGAGCCTGTGGAGGCCGGGTGCCAGCGACACCGACAGCGATAGCGAGACCATCACCGTCACCCACGAGGACGGCACCACGACGGAGCATACAGTCTCCGCCTACGCATACGCATACGTGCCGGGCAGGACGATCCAGAAGGACGTGACGCTCACCATCGTCCACGAGGAACACGTGAAGGCCGAGGTGGTGGAGCGGGAGCCAGTCACCGGGAGCCGCGAGGAAACGTTGAGCCTCGGGTCCGGCGTGGGATCGGACGACCCCTACGTCGCCCTGGTCCTGCCGGAGCCCGATCCGGAAGACCCGCCCGCAGAGCAGACGCCCGCGGGCGGTCTGCGCGAGTGGTTCGAGCGGTTGGGATGGGAGTGGCCGTGGTGAGGCGTCTGCTGACGGCAACGCTGCTGGCCGGGGCCGTGCTGGCGACCACCGGCGCGGCCCCACCGGAGGAGCGGGCCATGCTCGCGGCCTTCGACGAGGTTCTGACCGCGATGGCCTACGCCGCCTCCGGCCTCTGCCTCTTCGCCATCGTCTGGGCGGGCTTCGTCCTGATGGCCGAGGGCACGGACGACCGGGGCGGCGGCAGGGCCAGGACCGCCGTGGTGATGGCGGTCATCGGCCTAGTGCTGGTGCTCTTGGCCAAGGGTGTCGCCGCGCTGCTGAGAAGCGGCCTCGTCCCGTTCCCCACCCCCTAGCACAAAAGGAGAGTACCAAGTTGAAGAAGCTGATCGCACGATTCAAGAGAGAAGGAGCGGAGGGGCTTTCGCATGGCGAGGCCGCTCCGCATGACATTTCAACCGAACCCCAGGCAACGGCCCTCAAGCCGCCCCCCGACCTGCCCCTGTTCTTCATGGTCTCCCACGTGGAAGAGGACGGCCCCGTCCGGCTGGACGGGGTGAAGCTGGGAGTGTGCGAGGTAATGGGCCTAGAGATCGACGAGCCGAAGCTGGGGGCCTTTGCCGGGGCGCTCAACGCCTGCGACTTCCCTTTGCAGCTCCTCGTCCGCCAGCAGCCCCCGCGCCTGGGCGGGCTGCGAGAGAAGCTCACCGAGGCGCAGCCAGAGAACCTGCCCCCGCAGACGAGGGCCGCAGCCGAGTCGCTGGGACGTCTGCTGACCGAGCTGGAGACGCGAGACGGCATCCTCGACCGGCGCTTCTACGCCGTGTGCGAGTTCCTCCGCTTCGACGAGCTGCGGGGCCTGCTGGCAAGGGCGGGGCTGTCAGTCCACCCCCTGGGCGGCAGACGGTTGCGGATGTTTCTCGTATCGGCCGCCCTCGGAACTACCCCTGGGGAGTTTGACGCCGACACGCCGGTCGAGGTTGAGATGGGCCGACGCGAGGTGCGGATTGGCGACCGCCTGGTGCGCTCCCTTCACCTGGGCAAGTGGCCCCGCTCCCTGGCCCCCGGCTTCCTCCAGAGCCTCATGGCAGCGGGCGCACCCATGGACCTGTCGATCCACCTGGGGCCGATCCCCACGGAGCAGGCCGCGAGGACGCTGGAGTGGCAGAAGGTGCGATTCGAGTCGGCCCAGTCCCTGTCGTTCAAGCGTGGACGCACCATGTCCCCGGAGGCGCAGATCGCCCTAGAGGACGTGACTCGTCTACGCGACGAGGTGCAGCGCGGCAGGGAGCGGCTATTTCATTCGTCGCTGTCCGTGACCCTTCATGCCAAAGACGAGGCGTCCCTCAAGGAGATGACCCAGCGGGCCAAGGGCCACTTCGGGGCGACCCTCGGCAAGCTGGACAACCTGGGGTTCAGGCAGCGCGAGGGGCTGCTATCGACGTTGCCCCTGGGACTGAACGCCGTCGCCGAGTGGCGCAGTCTCGACACGTCGAGCCTGGCCCGGCTCTTCCCCTTCTCGCCGCCCGACCTCGACACCCGCCGGGGGACCCTCTACGGCATCGACATGCGGGCCTGCTCCCCGGTCGTCTACGACCCCTGGGACGGGACGCACCTGAACGCCAACACCGCCGTCCTCGCCAGGTCGGGGAGCGGCAAGTCCTTTTCCACGAAGCTCGGCGTGCTCAGGGGCCTGTGCCGGGGAGTGACGGCCTACGTGATCGACCCGGAGGGCGAGTACGCGGATATGGCACGGGCGGCGGGAGGGCGCGTGCTCTCTCCCGGAGTCCCCGGCCAGGGCATGAATCCCTTCGTCATCGACAAGGGAGACTCCGAGGAGCTGCTCCAGCGCATCGGCAGCCTCCGGCGCCTGATCGAGGTAATGGTCGGCGAGCGCCTTTCCGCCGAGCGACGAGCCGCCCTCGACCACGCCCTCGCGGGCTACTACGCCCGGGCCGGGGAGCGCAATGGCTTCCGCGATTTCTACGCCTACCTCGAACGGGAGGCGGAGGACCTCTCGCGGCTGCTTCGGCCCTTCGCCACCGGCAGCCTGCGCAACCTCCTGTCCGACGAGGGAGACGACCTGCTGGGCAACGAGGCCCTGGTCACCGTATTCGACCTTCGGCTGCTGGAGCCGGAGCTGCGGCCGGCCGCAGCTATGGTCTGCACCGAGACGGTGTGGGCGGCCGCCGCCCAGGACCCCAAGCCCCGCCTTCTCGTCGTCGACGAGGTTTGGTCGATCATGCAGCACCCGGAGGGGGCGGCCTTCATGGTGTCGATGGCGAAGCGGGCGCGCAAGCACCGGCTGGGGCTTCAGTTCATCACCCAGGACGTGCAGGACCTTCTGTCCGAGGACTCTTCGAGAACCATCACCGGCCACTCCGGTCGCGCCCTCCTCCAGAACGCCGCCTTCAAGCTGCTCTTGCAGCAGGACGCGGCTGCCATAAGCACCGTGGGAGACGCCTTCGACCTGCCGGAAGACCTCCAGCGTTGGCTGCTGTCCTGCCCTCGTGGAGACGGGCTGCTGCTGTCGAAGGGACACCGCTTCCCCGTCCGCATCGAGGCCACCCCGGAGGAGACGGCAGTAATCGAGTGGATTCCGGGAAAGCACTAGGCCCCATCCGCTCAATCGACCATCCGAACCTGTAATGAAGGAGTAGAGCAATTGAAGCTGAACCCGATGAACTGGCTGCAAGACGGAGACGACAAGGCTCCCGTGCTGCTGGCGGTGACGCCGCCGAGGACGGGGGAGCGTACCCTGCTGGGAGTCGAGAACATGCTTGGCTCCATCGCCGTCCCCGAACCCTTCTCCCTGGAGCTTGCCGGGGACGCGGACGGCGTGACGCTTATGGCCCGCTGCCTGGACGACCAGGTGGTGCGCGGCCAGATCGCCGCCCGCTATCCCCAGGCCCAGATACAGAAGGTGTCCGCCGAGGACGACCCCCTGCGCCTGGGCGAGGACGAGCAGGCGTGGAGCATGACGCTCAGGGCCGACGGCCCCGAGTACGTCCCGCTCAGGGTCTTCCGGGACGACGACCTGCTCGACCCAGGCTCCGACCCCCTGATCGCCCTCATGGGCGCGCTTTCCGACCTCAACGTGGGGGAGCGCGTCGTGGCGCGGCTTATGCTGCGCTCCCTGGGACCCGACTGGTCTCAGGCCCACCTGGAGAAGGCGCACAAGAGGCCCGTGGAGGACAGGCGAGACCCCTCCTACAGCTACCAGACCCGGCCCCTTCAGACCGACGGCGTGACGATGGCCGTCCTTGGCGTGGCCGCCCTGGCCGCCCTCAAGGGCTACCTGTGGGTGCAGGCGGGGGAGACCTGGAAGGCCGTGGTGATGGGTGTCGGCATCGCCGCAGCCCTGGCCGCAGGCGGCTGGGTGTGGCACCGCATCAAGAAGGCCCGCAAGCGCGTCTTCGATCCCCTGCTAATCAGGGAGAAGGTCTCCCGCGTCGCCTTCGACGCCGAGATACAGGTGACCGCCATCCTGCCAGCAGGCACCGGGGCGCAGAGGGCCTGGGAGTTGCTTGAGCCGGTGGCGGCGGCCTACCGCCACTACGACAACCCGGCGGGGGCGAAGATGAAGGCCGGCCGCATCCGGCCCGCCGTGCCCGACCCAACGAATCTGTATCCGACCGGCCCCGGACTGTTCGGCAAGCGCAGCGTCGTGGGCGTCCGAGAGGCGGCCTGCCTCTGGCACCCACCGGGAGCCAGGGACGAGACGCCCCTGGTGGCCCGCGCCGGGGCGAAGATGCTGCTGCCCACCGCCCGCAGCGTCAGCGGCGGCGCCCACGTCGGCGACACCACCACCGGCACGCCCCGGAAGATTCACTTCCCCTCCGACCTGCTCAGACGCCATCATCTCTACGTCGCCCGCACCCGCATGGGCAAGTCCACCCTGATGCAACACATCGTCCGCCACAAGATGGAGGAGAAGGCGGCGGGCAGGGACGGCGACGCCATCGTCGTCGTGGACCCCCACGCCGACCTCGTGGGCGGCCTGCTGGAGCACGTGCCGGAGTCCCTGGTAGACCGGGTGCGCCTCATCGACCTGGCCGACGAGCGGGGAGCGCCCGGCATCAACATCCTCGACACCCGTATCTTCTCCGACCGCGACCGCACCGCCGATTCCGTCGTGCGCATCGCCAAGGGCCTGTGGGAGCAGTGGGGGCCGAGGATGCAGTCCATCCTGGAGCAGACCGTCAAGACCCTCCACGAGGCCAACCGGAGCCGGGACGAGGGCGAGCAGTACACCATCCTCGACGCCCTGCGCATCCTGGCCGACGACGACTTCCAGACCGAGGTGCTGGCGAAGGTGAACGACCCCTACCTGGTGGAGTGGTGGGCCAGGGACTTCCTCGGCTGGCGGCGGGAGACCCGCGCCGACGCCCTAGCCCCGGTCCAGACTCGCCTCTCCTACTACGCATCCTCCAAGAGGGCAAGGGCCATCCTGGGACAGCCCCGCTCCACCATCGACATGCGCCGCGTCATCCACGACGGCGGCATCCTGCTGGTGTCCACCGCCCAGGGCAAGGCGGGAAGGGACGTGGCCGCCCTGGTGGGCGCGTCCCTCCTCAACCTGGTGGACGCCGTGATACGGGAGCAGGGAAACCTCCCCTTCCAGCAGAGGCGGGGGGCGCTGGTGGTGGTGGACGAGATGCAGTCCATGCCCGGCGTGGACTACGAGTCGATGCTCAGCGAGCTCGGCAAGTTCGGTGCCAGCTTCGTCCTTGCCACCCAGAGCCTCGCCAAGCTGGACGACCTCTCCCGCACCATGCGCGACACCCTGCTGGCCAACGTGGGCTGTCTCGCCGTCTTCCAGGTGGCAGGCAACGACGCCCGCCAGCTCGTCTGGGAGCTGGGCAAGGAGCGTGTGACCGAGGACGACATCACGTCGCTCCCCGTCCACCAGTGCTACGTCCGCGCCACGGTGGGCAAGGACCGCATGGAAGCCTTCTCCATGAAGGTCGCAAAGCCGGAGGAGGGAAACGCGGAGACCGCCGAGCGCATCCGCGCCCTGGCCGAGGGCTACATCACTTCGGCCAGCGACATCGCAAAGCGGGACTCCGAGCTGCAAGACCTGGTGGAGCAGTACCGGAGGGAGTTGGACGAGCTTAGGAACAAGACCCGAGAGTCGGAGGCGGCGAAGACTGGCGGCGGGCAGCCCCAGGAGGAGCCCAAGCGCAAGGTGCGCAGCAAGCGCAAACAGAACCCTGCGGACGACACCCCGGAGGCGGCGGACGAGACGGCTGGCGAGGAGGCTGAGGAATGAGGCGGCTCACCGGGGGAAAGCTGGATCTGCTAGGCCGCCTGGCCGCCACGCCCTTCCTCGACCGGCTGGAGATGGCCGCCCTCTCCGGGATGTCCCAGAGCGCGGTCTACGAGGCCGCCCGCCGGTTGGAGGACGCCGGGCTGATCGCCTCCGTCCCCCACGGCACCGAACTGGTCTCCCCCACGAGAAGGTTCCACCTCACCGGCGACGGCCTGCGCCGCCTGGCCCACGAGGAAGACCTCACCATCGACCGCCTGCTTCGCAGCTACCCCGTTGCCGCCCGATGGCGGCGCGTCCTCCTGGAACGCCTCGACGCCGTGGCAGTCATCTACCGGCTGGCCTCCGCCGTCGCCGACATCGACCACCCCATCCGCTTCCGCTGGTACCGCGCCATGCCGATGGATGCGGCCATCGTCCTCCCCGGAGGACGAACGGTGGCCGTCGTCCGGCAGGGACTCGCCACCGACAGGACGGGATTCTCCAAACGTCTCCGGCGTCTCAGGGACGGGCCTCGGCCCGGAGGCGTCCTGCTCATCGCGCCCGACGAGGTGCGGCTACGCCACGCACGCAGGGTCCTGGGCCGGAGGTTTGCGCCGGCGGTCCTCGCCTTGGAGCGTGATGCGGCGGCAGCGGCCACAGACAACCCGGTGTGGCGGCTGTACTCCAACGACGCTCCCGTCAGTCTTCGGGAGGCCATCGACCGGATCGAACGAACCGGCGCACTGCCCACCGAGCATCCCCTGGTGCGGGTCTCCGTTCCCCCGGACATCGAAGATGGCCGCGTCGCAGGAGGGGTCCCCGAGCACATGCTGCCCGCCCTGCTCAGGCCCGCCGAGAAGCGGGTCCTCGACCTGCTCTCCGACTGGCCCTGGCTGGCCTTGAGTGACTTGGCTGGACTGATGGGCGTCACCAACCAGCGGGCATCCCAGCTCACGTCGGCCTTGGAGGGATTCGGAGTCGTGGCCCGCGTCCCCGCCGCAGCGCGGCGGCTGGTTCTGACCGACGCGGGGTTGACCCTGCTGGCCCGCAGGGACCGGGCCGCCGTGGACGGGGCCAAGAAGCGGTGGAGCGCAGCGTCCCAGGAGTCCGGGGAGCAGGCCGCCCACTGGCGCGTCGTCTCAGGCAGGCGCAGCAGGCAACTGCTGCGAGACATGGAGCACACCGCGGCCGTCCACGGCTTCGTAGCGGCCCTCACCGTCCAGGCCCGAGACCTGGGCTGGCGGATCGACCAGCTCGACCCGCCCAAGAGGGCGTCACGCTACTTCCGTCACTTCGGCAAGATGCGCTCCGTCCACCCCGACGCCTTCGGGATGCTCAGGCGTGGGAAGACCGTCCGGCCCTTCTTCCTTGAGTGGGAGCGAAGGGCGGTGCGCCCCGTGACGATGGCGCAGCGGCTGGCCCCCTACCTGCGCTACTACTCGACCCGTTCCCACCGCCCCATCGACGACCACGGCGCGACACCATACGTCCTCGTGGTCTTCGACGACGACATCGCCCAGACCCACTTCCTGCGCGTGGCGCAGCAGGAGATGGACAGGCTCGGAACGGCCTTCCCCCTGCTGGTGTCCCACCGGGTCCGGGTGGAACAGGAAGGGCCGCTGGGACGGGCCTGGCTCGTGCCCGGAGGCGGCCACCAGCCGATAGACCCCCTGCCCAACTCACAAGGAGAACCGAAGCCATGAGAATCTACTACATCGACGAGTCGGAGGGTCCCCGCTACTACGTCAGAACCGCCCTCGGCGTGGACGCCGAGCGGTGGAACGGCCTGCACGAGCGCATCATCGACTGGCGCACGGCGATGGAGGCCGACTACCACGTCCCCCGCAGCCGAGAGCTGCACGCCTGCGACCTGCTGGCTGGCCGGGGCAAGCTGGCCCGGATCGACGGCGTGGACCGCAGGCTCTCGCCGGAGCAGGGGGCCGAAATCTTTATGAACGGCCTGCGCATCATCGAGAACGCCGCCCGTCACCGGGGAGGCGTCGAGGTGGTCAACGTCTGTCTGCGCAAGGCCGACTTCAAGGGCTGCGAGTGCGTCAGCTTGGACCGGCTGCTCAACCGCATCAACTCCTCCGTCGCGGCGGACGGTCGCTATGCCCACCTCATCTTCGACGAGGGAGGCGAGGGGATGGTCAGGCGGCTATACGGCAGGCTCAGGAACACCAACCCAGTCCCCAGCCGGTACGAGACGTGGGAGGACGGCTCACCCACGAAGGACATTCCGATAGAGAGAATCATCGGCGGCCCCTCCTTTCGAAGCTCCCAGGACGACGACCTGCTTCAGATGGCCGACCTCATCGCCCACGCCCTGCTCAAGCAGGAGGAGGAACCATCCCCAAGGGTGGAGGAGCTGAATCTGCACCTGGCCTTTGGCATCCTCGACAGCGCCCTCAACCACAGGGCGTCACGGCGAGACCCCCAGGGCGTCGTCAGGCGGTAGGGTAGGCGGCTCCGTTCCTTGCCCTATCCTTCAGCCCCGCCCTCATCGCCGGCGCGGCCGTGGAGCAGCAGCTCGAAGCCGCCGGGCACGCCCCGCGCCAGGTTCATCAAGGCCCAGACCTCTCCGCCGGTGGGCTCTTCTCCATCGAGCCAGTCACCCACGGCGCCCTCCGCCACTCCCAGGCGTTCGGCCAGGTCCCGCCGCGACAGACCGGCCATCTCCATGAAGCCCTCCAGCCGCTCACCGTAGTCCTCTGGCCAGAGAGCGCATCCGTGTTCTTCTGCCATCCCTTCACGGCCTTCGACAGCCATTAGAGCCACCCCCTCGGTGCATAGTTGCCGTGTCCCCGGCGTTGCTCGCCCCATCTTACCGCAGAGGACCCCGCAGTCGCGCCCCAAACACCCGTATCCACAGCGGTTGCGAAGCGACGCAGCCATGGCAATCGAAGGGTTCTTCGGCTCCGCTGATGATGTTGCCAGTCGAACGCTTCGATATACCTGCGGAGTCTACTTCTCGCATGGACGGCTCCCGTCACGTTGTGGAGCCCTTGAGGGTCTGCTAATCTGAACAGGACATGCCCCGACGCAAAAAGGACGCTTGGCAGGACCCAGTCTTCGTGGCGATTTTCGCCATCCTCGTAGCCGCGGCTGTCGTGATTTGGGCGATACAGCAGGTGGTAGACTGGTTCACATCTCAGCCCACTTGGGCTCAGGTCATCGAGGTACTTGGCGTCATCGTCATTGTCACCTTCGCTCTCTACTGGCGCTTCAGAGAACGCTAGGACTACCTTGGTGCTGCCCATAGAGGTGGTGAGAAGCAGGCTGGCAAGGCAGGTCGGGGTCTTCGACCCGAGCCGCAGGCGGAGCTTCGAGCTTTACAAGGCGGCCTCCTGGTACAGACCGCTTCGCCGGGGTCCGTTGAGCGCGAGACCGTTCCCGGACACACTCTCAGACGCTCAGGGCCAGATCACGAAACCAGTGGGCTGGCGAGACTCAACAGAGAGGGCCGGACGGATTGAACCGCCCGGCCCTCTTCAGGACTCGTCGCCCGTGACGCTCACCCGTCAGTCCTCGCCCACGGCCTCCTCCGTTTCGACGGCCGCCGGCTGACCCGCCGAGGGCAGCAGGATGTGCAACAGCCCCATGCCTGCGGCCAGGTCGAACAGGCTGACCAGGTGGCCGGAGCCAGGCTTGGCCCCCGCCCTCCAGCGGCGCACTAGGCGGGCGTTGACCTTCAGGCGTCGGGCCAGCTCCCGCCAGGACAGCCCAGCGGCCTCGACGAACGCTTCCAGCCGCTCAGGAAAGTCCTGGGGGAACGCCTCACGCTCGACATGATAGACTAGCTCCTGCTGCCGTCCCATCGCCCCTAATCCCTCGTAGGTGGGAACGGGAACCAGGGGGCCAACAGCACGTCGCTCCCTCCGGGAATCTGGCTGGCCCACAACGCCATCGCCCACACTTCGTCGGTGGTGGGCATCCCGCCGCCGCGCCACTCCCTCGCCCGGTCCTCCGGTAGGCCAAAGGCGCGGGAGAACCGCTCCAGGGACATTCCCGACAGTTCCTCCAATCGCGCCAACCTCTCCGTAAAGTCCTCCGGCCATGGCGGGGTCGGATAGTCGTTATCCTCCCCGTCATCGCCGTCAAGTATCAGCTCGAAGCCGCCGGGAAACTCGCGGGCCAGCTCGATGATCGCCCAGAAGTAGGCGCCGGAGGGCGGCCCTCCATTGCGCCACTTCGCCAGGCCCCTCTGCGTTACGCTGAGGCGCTCGGCGAACTCGCCCCACGACAGTCCCGACAGATCCTTGAGGTCCTCCAGCCGCTCCCCGAAGTCCTCGGGAAAGGGCGGGGGCCGGTTGATCAACGTCCGCTTTCGTTCGCTAGTGGTCATGGTCCTTCCTCCTCGGTTTGAAGATCACGATTACGTCCTCGTCCAGAAGCTCCCCCAATCCCTTCGGCGACCGGATGGCCAGCCTGACCAGGGACAGCATCGCCCCGCCGTTGGGAGCGCCGCGCTCCTGTCGCCAGCGAAGGAGTTGGCGCGGGTCCACGCCCATCGCCACTGACATCTCCTCCCAATTGAGGTCGAGCAGGTCTCGCACAGCCGTCAGCCGGCGGGGGAAGTCGTCCGGCATCAGCGCGACGCCGGGCGGAATGTCCAGGGGAGTGCGGGTGGAGAGCCGCTCGTCACACATCGACCGTCTCCAAGATGAAGAGGTCGTCGAAGTCCGTGACGCCGAGGGCCTCCATGAGCTTCTTGCGGAACGCCGCCGAGGGGCAGCGGTGCCCCGACATGAGCTGGGAGAGGTAGCTGGACGAGGTGCCGAGCAGCCGCGCCAGCTCGTTCTGGGTCATGTTGCGCCGGTTGAGCAAGTCCCACACGGCGTTGGGGCTGAGCTTCACACGCGACGACGGCTGCCTGCGCTTCACTCCCCGTCCTCCCTTCGGGCCGTCTTCCCGTCATCGGCCTGCTGACCGTCGGACGGAGTTGAGCCGTTGTGGTACAGGTGGGGGTTGGCCAGGTAGTGGCGAGCGATGATGCGGGCCAGTATTCGCAGACCCTCCGTCCGCTGCCGCTCCTGCTTCGCCGTAAGCCTTCGCTTGGTGTTCACGCGATGCGTCTCTCTCGCGGGTTCCGGCGCCGCCACAAGGGAGTGGCTTTCGCGTGCGCCGGTGATGTATACTGCTTCCAGATTTAGAAGATGCGTTCTGTGTGCGTAAGTGTAGCAATATAGAGCGAGTCGAGGCAATGACCGAGAGGCATTATTCACGCTTGGAAACTGAACTCGTTGACAATTGCTCGCTCGGTTGTAATAATTCTTTCGCGGAAGTTTAGCTGCGTTTTAGCAGGCGCATCGTTCGCGTAGCTGTCCGCAGCTACAGACTCTTAGGGGAGACGACATGGACGAGCTTGAAGACGACCGGGACCTCGACGAACGCCGCGAGATCGAGGGCGACGACGCCATAGGCCCGCTCCTCAGACGGCTGAGGGGAGACCTCAGCCTCCGGGACGTGACCAATCGCATCGGCGTCTCCAGCTCCTACCTCTCCCAGATAGAGCGGGGAGACCGGATGCCCGGCTCCAACGTTGTCCGCAAGCTGGCCCACCTCTACAACGTTGACGCCGAGGAGCTGATGAAGCGGGCCGGTCGGGAGGCCCACATCGACCCCTTCAGCGACGAGGCGATGGAGGTGGAGCGGGCCTACCAGTACGTCCTGGCCGACCCGGTGTTCCGCGTGGGCACCCGGCCCGACGGCCCCATCACCCTGAAGACCAAGCGGTTCATCGTCGAGATGTACGAGCGATTCGCCAACAAGAGGCTGCTGGAGTGAGTATGAACGGGACGAGAGAGGATTTCTGCCGCATCCTTCTGGAAGAACGCCCACGCGATGCGCTGGACCCCGAAACCCTGGCCGCCCGCTTCGTGCGCTACTTCGACCTGCCCGCCCGTCCCTCGATGGAGCAGCTGAAGGCCCTCCTGAAGCGGGCCGGGTTCGGCGAGGTGTCGGGCAACGGGCACATGGACGTCAAGGGCATCCACTACAGCGCGCCGGGCGGCGGCTACGACATCCACTACCGGGAGGACCTGTGGGAAGGGACGCAGGACTACTCGGTGATCCACGAGACCTACGAGATCATCTTTGAGACCCTCTGCGACATGGACTCCGGCTCCCCTCCCGACCGGAAGGTGTGCACCCAGGCCGAGCGGTTCGCTGCGGCGGTGCTGATGCAGCCGAGGGCCTTCGAGCCGCTGGCCCTGGAGTGGGGGCTCGACGTGCCGAAGTTGCAGCAGGCGTTCCGATGCTCCTACGCCGCCGTCGCCATCCGGCTGGCCGAGGTGCTGCGTGACCCGCCCCTCATGGTGGTCCTGTACGCGAGGAGGGAGGATGGGAGAGACTCTAAGAACGGGAACCGTTCACCCGAACTCCGGGCCAAGGTCGTCCGGCGAACGCGGGGCTTCGGGACGCCCAGTGGCTTCCCCATCTGCGGAGGGCGGGGAGGCATTCCACGCTGGGGCAGGCCCATACCCCCAGGCTCCCTGGCGGAGCAGGCTGTCCGCTACGGCACGGCGCGCTTCGCCCTGGGCGGGGGCTATGCCGCCCACGCCCGGCCCGTCATCCGAAGGGGCGAGCTGGCGAGGGTGGTGGTCGTCGCCGTGCCCGAGAGCCACGCCGCCGTCCTCGGACCCCAGATGGTCGCCTCGGACATGCCCGGGCGCAGGCGCAAGTCCGTGGCGGCGGCAGCGGTTGGCCCCTGGTAGTTTAGATGCCTGCGGAAAATCAATAGCTGGAAGGAACGGACAAGATGACCAACTTTGCCGACAGGACGATCTGGACCGGCGACAACCTGGACATCCTTCGGGGGCTCAACAGTGCGTCGGTTGACCTGATCTACTTGGACCCGCCTTTCAATTCCAACCGCAATTACGCCGCTCCCGTCGGCAGCGCCGCGGCAGGGGCCGCCTTCAAGGACACCTGGACTCTCTCCGACCTGGACGTAGCCTGGATGGGACTCATCGCCGACGAGCAGCCCGCCATTTACAGGGTGCTGGATACAGCGGGGCTGTCCCACGGCAAGGCGATGCAGTCATATCTGTGCATGATGGCGGTACGGCTGCTAGAGCTGCGCCGCGTCTTGAAAAACACCGGCTCAATCTATCTGCACTGCGACCCCACGGCCAGCCACTATCTCAAGCTCTTGATGGACGCTGTATTCGGTTTCGGCCTGTACCTGAACGAGATGACCTGGAAGCGTTCCAGCGCACACAGCGACACGAGGCAAGGAATGCGCAGGGCCGGAAAAATCCGTGACGTGGTGCTCGTCTACACGAAGACCGACGACTACGTCTGGAACCCGCAGTACATGCCCTATACGGACGACTACCTTGAGGCGGAATATCGCCACGTCGCGCCCGACGGCCGTCGGTACAAGGAGACGGACGTTACCGCCGCCAAGCCCGGGGGAGACACAGAGTACGAGTGGCGCGTCAAGCGGCCAACGCATGAAAAGACCAGGTGGCAGGCAGACCTCACCGACGAGCACCGGAACCCAAAGCCGGGATGGGACTACAGGCTCGTGAACCCTTACCGGGGCCGCTATTGGGCCTATTCGAAGGCCAACTTAGCCGGCTTCTGGAACGAGGGGAGGCTGATCCACCGGGAGACCGGGATGCCGCGCCTGATGCAGTTCGCGGACGACATGCCCGGGGTTCCCTTGCAGGACCTGTGGGACGACATTCCGCCGGTGTTGGGCAACGAGCGAGTTGGGTATCCCACTCAGAAGCCCCTCGCCCTACTGGAGCGCATCATCAGAGCATCCTCGAAGGAGGGGGACCTGGTGCTGGACCCCTTCTGCGGGTGCGCTACCGCGTGCGTCGCAGCCGAGAACCTGGGCCGACGTTGGATCGGCATCGACATCTCGCCCAAGGCCGTCGAGTTGGTCAACGTCCGGCTTCAGAGTTCGATGGGCAGCCTATTCCACAACAGGCTGGTAACGGCCCGCACAGACATACCTAGGCGCACGGACATTGACGCACCGATCCCCTATCGCCAGAACAAGCATGTCCTGTTCGGGCAGCAGGAGGGCCGCTGCAACGGCTGCAAGTCCGCCTTCGAGTTTCGACACCTGGAGGTTGACCACGTCATCCCGCAGAACGCCGGCGGCCACGACCACATCGACAACCTTCAACTGCTATGCGGCCATTGCAACCGCGTTAAGGGAGATCGCCCGCAGGAGTACCTGATTGCCCGACTCAACGAGTTGGGTATCTCAGGGTGACAGAAGGTGGCCCCCTGCCCTTCGATGGTTGCAGGTCTAAGTTGTTATGGTGTATTGTAAGACAATGTAAGACACTCGTGAGCAAAAAGAGAGATGTTCGAAATAGACAAGACGAGAAAGCACTACATTCCAAAATTGTATCTACGAGGCTTTTGTCTGGACGACCGCCCCGAGCAGACCTACGTCTTTGACAAGGACAATCCTCAAGCAGGGGTCCAACTACGTTCCATCGAAAACGTGGAAGTGTCGAGAGACGCCTACTCTGTCGCAAATGATCAGATCCTGGAACAACGAGAAAACCAGTGGGCGAAAATACTCAGAAAGCTCAAGGGGCAGAGTGTTTCTGAACTGAACGGGCTAATCGCTGACCGCGAGAAGTCCGCTAAGTTGAGAGCTTGGCTCGCCCGCTTTGTTGTTGACTCAAAGCTACGGAGTCGAGGATTCCGCGAGCAGATGAGGGAGCCCGTTACTGAGGTGCGTCTTCAGTTTCGAGGCAGACTTGAAGCTGTGGAAGCAGACTTTCGCTCTCAGTTTCCTGATTTGGAGGATCAGTGGCAGATTATGTTCCCCTTGTTCAAGGAGATGGTAGCCATTGATAGCGACCGAAGGTTTGAAGCGCTTCGAATTGACCCCTTCCTGCGGGGAGAAGAAGGTGAGAAGCAATACAGATTTTATGAAGAGGGCAGTTGGAGATTCGACGAAGCCCTTGAAGGCCGGCAATTCCTCACTTCGGATATCCCCTCGAATTCCCTGCTACTGGGACCTGAGCCTGAGTATCGCAACTGGATGTGGTTCACCATGCCGCTTTCAGCAGAATTGCGGCTAATTGGTTTGTGTGGGGACGCCCGCGTGGAAAGCGGCCTTGCTCCAAGGATGGTGGAGATGGGCGAAAGGGAGATGGACCTTGCCAATGTGTGCGTCTTCGATAGTGCCCAGAGGTTCGTCTATGCCTCGTCAGAGACCGAAATCCTTCGAACCCGTGAACATAGTGCGGAGTAGCTGAGCATGTCACGAATATCGAAGACCATCACCTTCTCTCTGCCCCCGGAGATGGATGCGCAGGTGCGGAAGGTGATGAAAGAGGACGACCTTTCCGTGAGCGAGCTGCTCAGACAGGCCATCCGCCTGTTCATGGAGGAGCGGGAGTGGCGCAGGCGGGAGCGGCTGGAACGGCTCCGCTCCCGCCTGAACATAGGCAGCGAAACAGGATAGAGGAGTTGCATGAGAACCGAAACCGACCTTTGGCGAGAGATTCACAAGGCATCAGGGTCGTTAGCCACCTTGGCACACGTATCCAATGCCGCTATGAACAGGTACAGAGGCATTCCATCGGCAGACGCCGTGGCATCGGGTGAGCTACTTCAATTTGCAGACCCTTCGGTGCTTCAAGAAGCCTACGACAAAGGGGCACGCTCTCTGGTGGTGGCATGTGATTACGCTCTAGCGCTTGACCGGACGCTCGCAGAGCCTATCCTCTCCTTTTCGCCCTGGACGTGTCTAAGGAACATTCTTGAATCATGCTCGATGTGCATCTGGATGCTGGACTCCAGCATCGATCCAGCAGAGCGAGCCACTCGGAGTCTGAACGTTCAGGTGGAAGAAAACCGAAGCAAACGCACGTTCCTGCGAAAGGGCCTTGCCCGTAGTTCGGCGAGTGATCTGGAAATCACCAACTTGATAGCAAATGCAGATGCGCGCGAGGGGCAACTAAGGGCGCAGGCCCAGCAGGTGGGCATCAAGGAGAAACGTGACAAGAAGACGGGTACTCGATTTCTGGGATTCGGTGATGGTCCTAAGTTGATTACGGACCGGATTGAGTCGACTCTGAAGGATACGATTGACTACTCACTCCTTTCGCCACTTTCACACGGAGACACTTGGGCGATCTTGGTACTCGGCACGCAAACCAAATCGACTAGTCCTCCCCTTGTAGTTTCGGATCTGTCTCCCGTCCATGCGCTGAAGATGTTAGTTGATTCGTTCGATTCGATTGCCAGAGGTCTTCGAGCTTACTACGACCTCTACGGGTACGACATTGACGAGTATTCAAAGACGCTTGGACCCATCAACGAACGAGTAAAGCAAACCGTGGCCTCGATTGTCGGCCCAACAAATCAATCCAAGTAAGGAGGACAAACACTTGAAGCAGATAGACGACTACACACCGGCGGCCCTCTACGCCAGGGTCTCCAGCGATAAGCAGGACGTGGACTTGTCGGTGGCCGCACAGCTCAGGGCGCTCAGAGACTACGCTGAGAAGAGTCGCTACCTAGTCGTTCGCGAGTACGTGGACGAGGCCGAGAGCGGACGTATTGCAGCCCGGCCCCAGTTCCAGAAGATGCTGGACGAGGCCGAAAAGCCCGAGGCCCCCTTCAAGGAGATACTGGTCTGGAAGTTCTCCAGGTTCACCCGGAAACGCGAGCACGCCGTCGCCTTCAAGTCCAAGCTCAGGCGCAAGGGCATCCGCGTGGTATCCATCACCGAACAGGCCGAGGACAACCCCACCGGCAGGCTTCTTGAGGCCATCATCGAGAGCGTCGATGAATTTTACTCGGAGAATCTGGCGCAGGAGGTCTCCAGGGGGTTGCGCGAGGCAGCGTCACGCGGCTTCTGGATGTCGGCCTACGCGCCCTACGGCTACAAGCGGGTCCACGTGCAGGACGGGGCGAAGAAGCGCCCCAGGCTGGAGCTAGACCCGCCCGCCGACGCAATGGTCCGGCGCGTCTTCGACATGGCCCTCCAGGGCAGGAGCATCCTCGACATCACCAAGACCCTCAACGCCGAGGGCATCCCCACGGTCAACGGCAAGAAGTGGCAGAAGACCACCGTCCACGCCATGCTGGACAACGAAGCCTACACGGGGGCCGTGGTGTGGGGAATCAGCGCCAAGGACCGCCAGCCGCCCGTGCGGGTGGAGAACGCGCACCCCGCCATCATCAGCAAGCGGGAGTACAGGCGGATCAAGAAGCTACTCGGCTCCCGCGCCCCGAAGCAGGCGAACCCGCGCCGGGCGTCCAGCCCCTACCTGCTCAGTGGCATTCTCAAGTGCGAGACCTGCGGCAGGGCCATGTCCGCCTCCGAGGCCAAGAGCGGCAAGTACACCTACTACGTCTGCCAGTCCCTGATGAAGAGGGGCAGCGGGACCTGCAAGACCCCCAGGCTCAATGCCAAGAAGATCGAGAACACCATCGTCGATGAGCTTCGCGCCAATGTCCTTACCGAGTCCAACATCAGAGAACTGGTAAAGCACTTGGACGAGGAGATGGACGGAGCGGCCTTGGAGCACCGTCAGAAGCTGGAGAGCATCGAGGCGGAGCTTGAGGAGGTGAAGAAGCAACTGGGCCGCGTCTGGCACTTCATATCGAAGAGCGACAGCGTAGACATCGCCGCCGCTTCGGACCACATCGTGGAGTTGCAGAGGCGCAAGGAGAGTCTGGAGAGCGCCTCAGACGAGGCACGGGCGGTACTGGCAGAGCGGCGGCAGTATCTGGACAGCGCCGACACCATCGCCACCTTCGCAGAGGAGATGAGCGAGTTCCTCAAGGACAGCGAGTTGACCGAGACCAAAGCCTTCGTCCATTCGTTCGTAAAGGAGGTTCAGATCAAGCCGGGAAGGGCCGCCATCATCTACTCGATGCCTACTCCTGATGACAGCCCGTTAGGGGGAGCGGACTCCGCTGAAATCGCCCTGAACGGCGGAGTTCGCAAATCGGTACGTCATGGTGGGCGGTGGAGGACTCGAACCTCCGACCTCAGCGATGTCAACGCTGCGCTCTAGCCAGCTGAGCTAACCGCCCGGGCAGGGTGATGGGCCGGTGTCACTCCGGCACAGTAGATTCTATTATGGCCCCGCTTAGCGCGCGGCGGCAATTCGAGGCACGCCGATTTGCCGGACTTGATCCGGTACCCACGGTGGGGCGCGGAGGGGTGCGGTTCCCCCTCGGCTACGGGCCGGTCCCACTTAAGGAAGCTCCACCCGAGGTCACCCCACCATGGGTACCGGCCCCGCATCGTAGTGCGGGATGACGTTGTTTCCCCGGTACGACGGGGTTGGGTGTGTCGTGCGTGCCCACCTCTGCGCCACACCATGGGTACCGGGTTTCCCCGGTACGTCGGGGTTGGGGCTAGCCGGGCTGTTTTCTAAGGAACGACGTAAAGGCGGCGGGCCGTGTTAGTGCGAGCGCGCGGCCGCCTCGGGCGGGTTTGAAACTCGCCCCCATGCGGGTTAGCGAGGACGGAGAGCACCGGCGCGGGCGTCTCAGCGACGCCCGCGCCAGCCTACTATGATTTCGGATCCGCCCCGTCTGTCGATTCTGCAGGTGGCGGCGAGCCTTCCATGGCTGCCGTTCCGTCACCGCTCGTGGAGCCGACCAGCGCCTCGGCGGCGAGCCGTGCCTCTTCGTCGGTAGAATCGGCGGAGGACGGCTGGTCCTGGCCTATGAGGGCCGACGCCGCGGCCCTGGGCACACCCAGATCCGGGCTCGGCGTGTCGAAACTCATCGGTGTACGCGCGCCGTTGCCGGCGCCCGCCTGGAGCCTGCCGCCACCGACGCCGGCGCCGACCAGATCCGCTCCGCCAATTGCGGCGAGAGCCTCTTCGAACGTGGCGGGCGCCTGCGTGAAGCCGGTGAGTTGTCCTGCGGCCCGATCACCCAACTCTCCGATGCCGAGTTTTTCACGACCCTCACCGGACGTGTCGAGGCGAGCGGGGATGAGTCGTCCGATGATGACGTTTTCCTTCAGACCCATGAGCCTGTCGACGCTCCCGTTTACGGCGGCCCCCGTGAGGACCTTTGCGGTCTCCTGGAATGACGCCGCGGCCAGGAAGCTGTCTGTATTGAGCGAAGCCCGGGTCACACCCAGGAGAACGGAGCTTGCAGTTGCGGGTTCGCCGCCTTCTGTCAGCGTCTGGTTGTTCACCCGCTCGTATTCGTGACGGTGTACCAGGTCGCCGGGTAGAAGCTCCGTGTCCCCGGGCGCCTCGACACGCACCTTGCGCATCATCTGGCGGATGATCGTCTCGATGTGCTTGTCGTGAATCGCAACACCCTGGGAGCGGTAGACCGCCTGCACCTCATTGACCATGTACCGTTGCACAGCGGCCTGGCCCTCGATGCGGAGCATTTCGTGGGGGTTCTTCGGCCCTCCGGTCAACGCCTGCCCCGGCAACACCTCCTGGCCGTCTTCCACAAGGATGTTGGATGCGGCCGGGATCAGGTACTCGCGCTCGTCCTCCTCGGTCCACATGATGGAGACCCGGCCTCGGGCCACTTTGACCGTACCTGCGACCGGAGCGCTGATCTCATCGGGATGAGCCAGCACGATTCCCTGTCTTGCGGCCTTGGTCTGAACGGTCTTCTTGACCCCGATTATGGGCTGGCCCGTGTTGACCCAGTCACCCGTCTTAATGAGTTGCTTGTGCGTCGACGGAATGTCCAGGTCTTCCCGGAATTCTTCCGTGCTGACGATCTTTATTACCCGTCCCTCGGGCAGTTCCACGAGTTCGGACTTGCCTGCGATCTCGGACAGGATCGCCTGTCCCCGCGGCGCCCTGGCTTCGAACAACTCGATCACCCTCGGCAAGCCGTGCGTGATGTCGGCCGCGCTGGCGATCCCGCCGGTGTGGAACGTGCGCATGGTCAATTGCGTTCCGGGTTCACCGATCGACTGCGCCGCGATGATGCCAACGGCCTCCCCGTTGAGCGCTTCGTCGCCGGTGGCGAGGGTCACCCCGTAGCACTTCTGGCACAGGCCGCGCGGCGCTTCACAAGTGATGGGCGACCTGATCCATAAGCTGGTCAGGCCTGCATCCTCGACGGATTGCGCAATGTCGGCGTCGATCGGCTGGCCAAGATCGGCGATGACCTCGCCGGTCGCCGGGTCCACGATGGGTTCGGAGGGGAACCTGCTCAGGATGCTGTGCTCGACGGTGGTGTCGAGTTGGTCCCGCGGCATGTCCACTTCCAGACCGCTCCTGGTGCCGCAGTCTTCCGTGAGGATGATCACGTCCTGTGCAACGTCTGCCAGTCGCCTGGTCAGATAGCCGGAGTCGGCCGTTCGCAGGGCGGTGTCGGCCAGCCCCTTGCGGGCGCCGTGAGTGGAGATGAAATACTCCATGACGGACAGGCCCTCGGCAAAGCTGGAACGAATAGGCAGCTCGATGATCCGGCCCTTCGGGTCCGACATCAGGCCGCGCATGCCGGCCATCTGCTTTATCTGGGCCAGGTTACCCTTGGCGCCCGAGTCTGCCATGGCGTAGATGCCGCCGTAGTTGGGCAGCATGTCTTCCACCGCAACGGTCATCTTGTCGGAGACGCCCGTCCAGATGTCGACGGCGGCCTGGTAGCGCTCTTCGGCGGTGATGAGGCCTGCGAGGTACTGGTCTTCCAGCCTGGCGATCTTCGAGTCTGCGGCAGATAGCAACGACTGCTTCTGCGGCGGCGTGATGACGTCGTTGATGGCGATTGTCGTGCCGGACCGGGTGGCGTAATGGAAGCCAAGGTCCTTGAGGTTGTCCAACACCTGCGCCGTGCGTTCGTGGCCAAAGCGCGTGAAGCACTCGCTCACGAGGTCCTTGACGTCGCCCCTGTCCACGGTGGTGTTGATGAATGACAGATCGTCGGGCAGCGCCTGGTTCAGGACGATCCTGCCTACAGTTGTTTCGAGCCACCCGCTGTCGGTGGAATCGTCCCTGATTCGCACCGGTTCCCTGAGACTGACGAGCCCGATCTCGTGCGCCAGGCGTGCGTCGTCGAAGTCTGCGAACCTCGCTGCCTCGAACCCGTCGGGTATTTCGTCCATGCCTGTCAGGTAGTACACGCCCAGGACCATGTCGAGCGTGGGCGCGACTATGGGGTCACCGGAGCTCGGGGCCAGCATGTTGAACGTGCTGAGCATGATCCGCTGGGCCTCGAGGACCGCTTCACGGGACAGGGGCACATGCACGGCCATCTGGTCGCCGTCGAAGTCGGCATTGAACGCGGCGCACACCAGCGGATGGATCTGGATGGCGCTGCCCTCGACAAGCACGGGCTGGAACGCCTGGATGCCGAGGCGGTGCAGCGTGGGAGCGCGGTTGAGCAGTACGGGGTGGTTCTGGATCACCTCTTCCAGGATGTCCCAGATCTCCGGCCGCGCGCGCTCCGCCATGCGCTTGGCGCTCTTTATGTTGTGTGCGTAGCCCTTGACCACCAGCGCGTTCATGACGAACGGCTTGAACAGTTCCAGCGCCATGCGCTTGGGCAGGCCGCATTCGTGCATCTTGAGTTCCGGCCCCGCGATGATCACCGACCGGCCGCTGTAGTCGACCCGCTTGCCCAGCAGGTTTTGCCGGAACCTGCCCTGCTTACCGCGCAGCAGGTCGGTGAGGGACTTCAGCTTGTGGTTGTGGCTGCCCTGGATGGCGCGGCCGCGCCGGCCGTTGTCGATGAGGGCGTCGACGGCCTCCTGCAACATCCGCTTTTCGTTTCGCACGATGATGTCGGGCGCCTGCAGGTCCATGAGGTGCTTCAACCGGTTGTTTCGGTTGATGACCCGCCGGTAGAGGTCGTTGAGGTCGCTCGTGGCGAAACGACCGCCATCGAGTTGGACCATGGGGTGGAGTTCCGGGGGCAAGACCGGCAGCATCGTGAGGATCATCCACTCCTGCTTGTTGCCGCTCTTTCGGAACGCCTCGACTACCTGCAGCCGCTTGATGGCCTTCTTGCGCCTTTGGCCGGACGTGTTCTTGACCTGATCGGCCAGGTCGTCACGCAGGTCGTCCAGGGAGACCTTCTTGAGAATCTCCAGTACCGACTCGGCGCCCATGCCGGCGCGGAAGGCTTCACCAAACTGGTCCCGCAGTTCCCGATATCGAGCCTCGGTGAGCAGGTCCATCGGGGTTATGGCGTCCAGTTCGGATATCTTTCCTTCGATCGTTTTCTCGATCTCGGCTATCTGCTCTTCCTTCTGCCGGCGGAACTCGGCGAGCGTGTCTTGTCTCTCTGCCTCGGCATCGACGGCTTCGGCCTGATTGTCGTCATCCGCCCCATCCGACTCCTCGGTTTCCGCGGATTCGACGGTCTCCGGCTGGATGTTTAAGGGACCGTCTTCCATTTCCTGGGTGAGGCGCATTACCTCGCCGTCACGATAGTTGACGAGGCTTTCGCGAGCCTGGTTGCGCGCCTCTTCGTCCACCTCGATCACGATGTACTGGGCGAAGTAGAGGATCCGTTCCAGGTTGCGGGGAGACAGGTCCAGCAGCAGTCCAAGCCGGGACGGCGTGCCCTTGGAGAACCAGATGTGGGCAATCGGGGCCGCAAGCTTTATGTGACCCATCCGCTCGCGGCGCACCTTTGACCGCGCGACCTCTACGCCGCATCGGTCGCAGATCACGCCCTTGTAGCGGATCTTCTTGTACTTACCGCAGTAGCATTCCCAGTCCTTCGTGGGACCGAATATGCGCTCGCAAAACAGGCCGTCCTTCTCGGGCCTCAGCGTGCGGTAGTTGATGGTTTCGGGCTTGGTAACTTCGCCGTAAGACCATGCCCTTATCTGCTCCGGCGATGCCAAAGAGATCCTGATTGCGTTGAAGTCTGCGCCAGATTGCTGCATTCTGCTCGTGGTCCCCTCGCTGCGCCCATCCGGGCCAGGCGTACAGGTTGCGGTTCAGGGGTCCGGGTGGCGTGGTCCCTCCGGACCCCAGGCGATCGGTTAGTCGGTGATTGTTCTCCTCTGGAGCGGCGGGTTGGCGCTCCGGCTAGGGTGGACTCTGCTGGACGTGTAGGACAGCTAGTTGTTCTCCAGGTCGGCGTCGTTCTCTTCTTCCAGTTCTTCACTCTCTGAGGCCGCAAGGGCCTGCAGCGATTCCTCGACCGGCTCATCGCCCTTGGCGTCTTCTTCATCGTCATCATCGGCAGGAGCTGTGTCGCCTTGGTCTTCATCGCCAGTGACATCGTCGTCAAAGACGAGTTCACCGGCGAGGTCGAAGTCGAGGGCAAGCGAGTCCGTAGATTCGTCCCAATTGGTGGAGGCGGTCAGAGCAGCGGCGGCCAGGGCAGCGTCTTCATCGCCCGGCAGCGTGGCGTACTGGGCCAATTCCTGGTTGAGCAGTTCCACGGAAAGCCCCAGCCCCTGCAGTTCCTTCATCAGCACGTGGAACGACTCCGGCACGCCCGGCTGGATCACCTCTTCGCCCTTCACGATGGCCTCGTAGGTCTTCACGCGGCCAACGACATCGTCCGACTTGATGGTCAGCATTTCCTGGAGGGTGTACGCGGCCGAGTAGGCCTCCAGCGCCCACACCTCCATTTCGCCGAACCTCTGGCCGCCGAACTGCGCCTTTCCGCCGAGCGGTTGCTGCGTGATGAGCGAGTAAGGGCCTGTCGACCGGGCGTGGATCTTGTCTTCCACCAGGTGGATCAGCTTCAGCATGTAGATGTTGCCCACGGCGACGGGTTGGTCGAACGGCTCTCCCGTACGCCCGTCGTATAGGACTGTCTTGCCGAAAATGGGCGCAGAGAGTTGTTTTTCTCCGGCCTGTCGAATGGCCTCGGAGAAGAGTTCAGCCGGCTTGAGGTCGCCGACGTCGCAGCCGGCATATTCCCGCAGCCAGATGCGGAGACAGGCGTCTCTCGCCTGCCCGCGTTTCGTGGTGGCGTCGGTCCAGAGCTTGCTTCTCTCGTATCCGCGCTCCTCCAGCCAGCCGTCTACTTTGTCCCAATTTATGACCGGGCGGTCCAGGTCCCGGCGGTCCACGGCGCCTGATTCTTCGACGAACCACGCCCTTGCGAGCTGGTCTTCGATGACCGTGTCCTTGGCGCCGTCGAACACCGGCGTCCTGGCGTGGAACCCCAGCCGTTCGGCGGCCCAACCCAGGTGTGTTTCCAGCACCTGGCCCAGGTTCATCCGGGACGGCACGCCGATCGGATTCAGGATGATGTCCAGCGGCCGTCCGTCCGGCAGGAACGGGAGGTCTTCCTGCGGCAGTATCTTGGCGATCACGCCCTTGTTTCCGTGGCGCCCCGCCATCTTGTCGCCCTCGGTGATCTTGCGGGTCTGCGCCACCCATACGCGCACCATGGTGATGACGCCGGGCGGCAACTCGTCGCCCTGCTCCTTCACGAGCACGCGCACGTCTATGACTTTCCCGTGCTGGCCGTGCGGCACCCGTAGCGAGGTGTCCTTTACGTCCCTGGCTTTCTCACCGAATATCGCCCGGAGCAGCTTCTCCTCGGCGGTCAATTCGGTCTCGCCCTTCGGCGTGATCTTGCCCACCAGGATGTCGCCGGGGTCCACCCATGCGCCTATGCGGATGATGCCGTACTCGTCGAGGTCGCTCAGGCTTTCCTCGCCCACGTTCGGTATGTCCCGGGTGACCTCTTCCGGCCCCAGCTTCGTCTCTCGAGCCTCCACCTCGTGCTTTTCTATGTGTATCGAAGTGAAACGATCGTCCTTGACCAGGGCCTCACTGATGATGATGGCGTCCTCGTAGTTGTAGCCTTCCCAGCTCATGAAGCCCACCAGGAGGTTCTGCCCCAGAGCCAACTGCCCGTTTTCGGTCGACGAACTGTCGGCCAGCGCGTCTCCCTTCCGGACGATGTCGCCCTTGCGGACGATGGGGTGCTGGTTGATGCATGTGCCCTGGTTGGAACGGACAAACTTGGTCAGCGGGAAGTCGTGTACATCTCCCTCGTTGTCCATCACTCGCACGCTGGAGCCGGTGGCGGCCACAACCACGCCGTCCACGGAAGAATTGACCACCTGGCCGCTGTCTCTCGCGACCCGTCCCTCCATGCCGGTCCCCACGAGCGGGGCCTGGGGACGGATGAGCGGCACGGCCTGGCGTTGCATGTTCGAACCCATGAGGGCGCGGTTGGCGTCGTCGTGTTCCAGGAACGGGATCAGGGCCGTCGAGACGCTGGCGATCTGCATGGGAGACACGTCCATGAACTCGACTGAACCGGCGGGCTCGTAGGAGAACTTTTCTCCCTGGCGAACCTCCACGAGAGAGGCGCTGATCTGGCCCTTGGAGTCCATCGGCGTCGTCGCCTGGCCGATCATGTGCAGTTCTTCGTCGTCGGCGGACAGGTAGACAATGTCCTCCGGGTTCGCTGACACGTACGGCTGGACCCGGACTGTCTTCTTTCTCTGTTGGTTGACCTTCTCGGCGACCCGGCGCGTAATGGCCTTGCCGGCAGGCGCGATGACATTTCTGTCCTTGTCGACAATGTCCTCCGCAGGCGTACGCCCTGCGATGTCGGGGTCCTTCGAACTGATCTCGTCCAGCACGCGGCGGTAAGGCGTCTCAATGAAGCCGAACTCGTTGATGCGCGCGTAGGTCGACAGGGAGCCAAGAAGGCCGATGTTCGGCCCTTCCGGCGTTTCGATTGGGCAGATGCGGCCGTAGTGGGAGTGGTGCACGTCCCTCACGTCGAAACCGGCGCGTTCCCTTGAAAGCCCGCCGGGGCCCAGCGCCGACAACCTGCGCTTGTGCGTCAATTCCGCCAGCGGGTTGGTCTGGTCCATGAACTGCGACAGTTGCGACCCGCCGAAGAACTCCCGTACGGCAGCCACGACGGGGCGAATGTTGATCAGCGCCGCCGGAGTGGTGGTCGTGGGGTCCATCTGGGTTGTCATGCGTTCCTTGACAACCCGCTCCATGCGGAGGAGACCGACACGCATCTGGTTCTGTATCAATTCGCCAACGGCGCGCACGCGGCGGTTGCCGAGGTGGTCGATGTCGTCCGCCCGGGCATCGCCGTTATTGATCATGATCATCCGGCGCATCATGCTCACAATGTCTTCCGTCGTGAGCGTGCGGATTTCATTCGGAATTTCGAGCCCCAGGCGGCGGTTCAGCTTGTAACGGCCGACGCGGCCAAGGTCGTACTTACGAGGGTTGAAGAAGAGGTTTTCGAGCAGGGACGTGGCGTTTTCGATGCTGGGCGGTTCGCCAGGCCTCAATCGACGGTAGAACTCCAGCAGGGCCTCGGGCTTGTCCGTGACGGCGGCGTCCCGCGTCAACGTCGCGTCGATGTACTGGTGCGCCGGGTCTTTGTCCACTTCACTGAAGAGGGCGCGGATCTCGTCGTCGCCCTCTATACCGAGGGCGCGCAGCAGCGTGGTGATGGGCGCCTTCCGCTTGCGGTCCACCTTGACCGAGAGGAGGTCACGGTTGGACGTTTCCAGTTCGACCCATGCGCCGCGGTAGGGGATCAGCTTGCCCATGCAGAGGGCGCGACCGGACGCCGGGTCGATCTCCGTAGTGAAGTAGGCGCCGGGTGAGCGCACCAACTGGGAGACCACAACCCGCTCTGCTCCGTTGATGACGAAGGTCCCATTGGGCGTCATCATCGGGACGTCACCAAAGAACAGAGTCTGTTCCTTGACCTCGCCGGTAGATTTGATAACCAATTGAACGGTTACGTACAGGGGGGCGGAAAACGTGATCTCCCGCTGGCGGCACTCTCGTTCCGAATGCTTGGGTTCGCGAATCTCGTGGTTGAGAAAGTGGAGTTCGAAGCGTCCGCCGTTGAAATCCTCGATTGGCGTGATCTCTTTGAGCAGATCCACCAGGCCGTTGGTCTTGAACCATTCGAACGAGTTGAGTTGAATGTTGACCAGATTCGGTACGCCTACCGTATTCCGGATCGAGTTGAAATCCTTGTGAGCAAACGCGCTGTTGGGAAGGTGGGAATCTGCGACTACCATATTCGCTCCTGTGGAGTTGAGGGAAGATTTGAGACGCGCGAAACCGCTCCCGTAAGTCTCCCAATGGAAAAATACGGCAACGGCTATTGGTCAGAAAATGGGAACCAAGTCTCTGCCGGCAGAATCAGGCACACTGCGACAGGCTCCATACTATGACATCGACACGGACGCGTCAACTTGTCCTGACCCCGTTCTGGGACACCCTCTCAACCGCATCTACGCAGGTTTTCTTCGACGTGCCGGTCTGGGTCGTAAAATGGACTGATGTCCTCATCAGTCCCGGGGCCGAAGGGCTGACACCGGAAATCGCGCGGAATGACACCCGGGACAAACGCAGGCAATCGTCCAAAGTGATTGCGGACGTGTAACGCGATATGACACTCGCAGATGCTGGTCCAACTTTGACATCGCCCACCTCGGGCGGACGGCGGTCGCGGGTCACGCTGCGGGTTACGGGCATGACATGCAGCGCTTGCGTCGGACACGTCGGAAACGCGCTGAGAAGCGTGGACGGCGTGACGGAAGCGCAGGTGAATCTTGCTACCGAGACGGCCGACGTCCAGTTGATGACCGGTTCCGCGACCGTTGCGGATCTGCAGGCCGCAGTGTCCGACGCTGGGTACTCAGCTATCGAAGAACCCTCCGGCGCAGCCGCAGCGGCGGATGACGAAGCGCGCCACGAACGGGACCTGCGCGATCTGCGCATCCGTACCGTCGCCAGCCTCATCGCGGCAGCCTTTCTGATGGCTGGGATGCAGTACGGTTCGGTCCCCGGCCTTGCCGACATTTCGCCCACGCTGGCGAACGTGGTCTTCCTGGCTGTCGCCGCGCCGATTCAATTCTGGGCGGGCGCCCAGTTCTACCGGTCGGCGTGGTCTGCGGCGAAGCGCGGGACCTCGAACATGGGCACGCTGGTGGCGATTGGTACCACCACGGCGTTCGTGTACAGCCTGGCGGTCACCGTGTTTCGTCCCTTCTTCGAAGGTTCCCTACTGTTTTCAGGCGAGGCCGGGGGCGTTCAAGGGCACGCGACGGGGACCTATTTCGACGTGTCGGCGGCAATTATCGGACTGGTGCTCCTGGGTCGCTACCTCGAGGCCGGAGCAAGGGGCCGCACGTCCGATGCCATCAGGTCCCTCATGGGCCTGCAACCCAAGACGGCGCACGTAATCCGTTCCGGCGAAATTACCGAAGTCGCTATCGAAGACGTGGTGCCCGGCGACAACGTACTGGTGAGGCCGGGGGAACGGGTCCCAGTCGATGGCGCCGTGAACAACGGGACGTCGGCAGTAGATGAGTCGATGCTCACCGGTGAGAGCATCCCGGTCGGCAAATCAGCCGGCGACGCGGTCTACGCCGGAACGGTCAATGGCAACGGCGCGCTGGAGTTCATGGCCACCCGCGTAGGCGCCGATACAGCGCTTGGCGAAATAGTCCGCATGGTCAGGCTCGCCCAGTCTTCGCGCGCGCCGGTCGAAAAGGTCGTGGACATGGTGACCGCTCGCTTCGTGCCGGCGGTGTTGATAGCCGCCGTGGTCACGCTGGCCCTGTGGTCGTTCCTCGCGCCCGAACCCCGGTTCGTAAATGCGCTCCTCATGACCGTGGCCGTGCTGGTCATCGCGTGTCCCTGCGCGCTCGGCCTTGCGACCCCGACCGCGGTGATCGTCGGGATGGGGCGAGGCGCGCGCAGGGGTGTCCTTATAAAGGACGCGGCCGCGCTGGAAACCGCCCACCGGATCGACACGGTGGTGTTCGACAAGACCGGGACTCTTACGCAAGGCTCGCCGCAGGTCACCGCAGTGCGGCCTTTCGAAATGTCAGAGCATGACCTCCTGCAACTTGCCGCCTCGGTCGAAGGGCCGTCCGAGCATCCGCTGGGGGCCGCCGTGCGCCAGGCCGCACGCGAACGGGACATCAAGTTATTGCCGGTGAATAACTTCGAGGCGATGCCCGGGACCGGGGCGAAGGGCGAAGTGAATGGGCGCGAGGTGATCGTAGGCAACCTTGCAGCCGTCCCCCGGGACGCTCGCGTTTCGCAGGAAGCAGGGGTCCTGGCGTCGGCTGGATGCACGGTCCTCGTGGTGGCCAGCGACGGTAACGTAGCGGGTTTGATCGGCGTCAAAGACGAGATACGCCCTCAGTCCCCCGAGGCGGTGCGGCAATTGACGGGGATGGGCATCCGGACGGTGTTGCTCACTGGTGACAACCAGGCAACGGCTGAAGAGATTGCGCGGCAGGCGGGCATTGATGATGTAATCGCCGAAGTCACCCCACCCGAAAAGGCCGACCGAATCGCCGGGTTGAAGGACGGGGGATCGGTCGTCGCAATGGTGGGCGACGGAATCAACGACGCGCCCGCGCTCGCCTCGGCCGACGTCGGCATCGCTATTGGCAGCGGGACGGATGTTGCCATAGAGGCTGCAGAGGTGGTCCTGACCTCCAGCGACCCGCGCGGAGTCGTCGATGCCGTTTCGCTGAGCAAGGCGACCATGCGCACGATCCGGCAAAATCTCTTCTGGGCGTTCATCTACAACGTATCGCTCATTCCGATTGCCGCCGGAGTCCTTTACCCGGTGTTCGCCGACGGCGCCGTGCCGGGGGTTCTGCAGCCTTTCCTGGGGGAACACGGCTTCCTCAACCCAATCCTGGCCGCCGGTGCCATGGCCATCAGCTCGCTGAGCGTCGTTACCAACTCTCTCCGGCTCGGTCGTATCCGCGGTCCAGGCGGGAGCCGCGGCGGTCCAACATCGTCGGGCGGCCTGGCGACGCCATCTCCCGCCGCCGGTGGTTGAGGGCCGTAGAGGGCAACGTTGGCGGCTCGTGCCATCGGTGTCTGCGCCACGGGCCCGATGAGGGCGTACAATCGCCTTTGACGAAATCGTCTCAACCGCCCATTTGACAGAGGTATCGACAGGAATGGAAACGGCACCGGCTGAAGGAATCGCAACAGTCTATTCTCATCCCGAATGCGGCTACTGCACGCTGCTGACCGAGGACTTCGACGCCAAGGGCATCGAGTACAACGAGATCGACTTGAGCAAGCAACCTGAGCTTTGGCCCGTGGTCGAGGGACTGACGGGCGGCGATCGCATTACGCCGGTGACTGTGATGGCCGACGGAGAGGTGCAGGTGGGTTACAACGGCATCGGCTGCAACTTCTCATAGAATAGGGGACGCGCACGCGCGAAGGATACGGGGACATTTCGATGGTCACTGACGTTGGCGAAAAGATTTCGGACGCAACACTGCGCTCGCTCGACGGCGAAGATGTAAGCCTCAGCGACTTTCACGGGACCCGGCTGATCTTGTTCTGCTGGGGGTCGTGGTGACGTTGCAGGGAGCAGTTGCCGGTCTGGCAACAACACTACGCAGAGATCAAGGCGAGCGGAGCCGAACTGTTGTCGGTGGCCGTCGACCTGCAGGGGCCTGATCTACCGCGCATCTACCACGACGAGGCGGCGGCCGAATTCGTGACAGTAGTGGATGAAGACAACGTCCTTGCCCGCCAGTTCGGGTATCGGGCCATACCCAACGGGTTTTTCATAGACGAATCGGGGCAACTCCAATACCGGTACGTCAGTGGGTTTGACATCAGGGAACCGGGTACGGCCGACGAGGTGCTCGCCTTTGCCGCCAGCGGCGCAGTCCCGGCGAATGGCAACACCGGCATTGTCTCGGAGTTCGACTATTTCGAGCGCGGCCTGGCCCTCTACAAGGCTGGAGACTTCCAGGCGGCAAAGCAGGTCTGGCTGGAGGGCGGCAAAGCCGAGCCCGACCACTGGAACCTGCGAAAGCAACTCTGGGCGATTGAAAACCCCGACAAGTTCTACAATGGTCCGGTCGACTACGGCTGGCAGAAAGAGCAGCAGGCGGTCGAAAAGTAGACGGTCCCGACCCGTCGAATCGTAGGCGGACCGCTCGCTACCACCACGTCGTAGTGGCGGGTCTGAGAACTGCCCCGGTCCTGGCGTCCACATCGAATTAAGTCACCTGGTGCTCCCATCGCTGCGGGTTCCCGGTTTGACGGGGAGTCCGTTCGGGCCTTAAATTTGAAGTAACCAAGTCTACGCATCTATCGCAGTAGTACTCGCGGCCCCGTGGTGTAGCGGCCTAACACGCCGCCCTGTCAAGGCGGAGATCGGCAGTTCGAATCTGCTCGGGGTCGCCAACGCTGCACGCGTTTCGACGGCTTGCTTTCGTTGCACTCGGGCAACTTCACCGGTAATTCGCGGCGCCCCTGGATCCCAAGATGGCCTGCCGCGTCTATCGCGTCTAAGAACCCGGTGGGGCCGCGCCGTTCACAGGACCGGCCAATCACATCTGCAGACGGGCCGAGGCGCGGTTGAGCTGCAGGCCGGCGGCCAATTGCCTGTCGATTGGCCCGATCAAGGTAAGCGTAGCCTGATCGGGCTATTCCTCCAAGGCCGCCCTGGCCACGTTGAAAGACTCGTCCATGAACCACAGGCCTTTGTACTTTTCCAGGACCTGCGAGGTGAAATCTATATAGTCGCCCCGGCTCATCGCCGACCTGAGCCGTTCGTCATCTATTTGAGCGACATAGGTTGCGGCATTCCAGGCTGCCAACACCGTCGAGGTGCCGATGCTGGTTTCCAGTTCAGAGGGCGGCAATCGCAATTCATAGTAGAACTGTGCACGGGAATCGGGATAGGTCAGGTACCGGAGTTCCGTGTAGGTATCCCCTAGCTGTGAGCTGAGTTCTCTCAGAAGTGTCTGCCGGGGCGTTTGGAAGGGGTTCTCGTCTGGCCAGACTCCACGAATAATCTCCATTCCCGGGTCTTTGCCAGTCGACTGTATGACGACCATGCAACCTCCGGGCGCAAGGCACCGCGCCAGGGGAGCGAGGACGTTTCTGACTTTGACCCTTGCTGACAGCCTTGCCCTGAAGGGTTGGGCCGCGATTACAACGTCATATTCGTGGTGCGTGGCCCCTTTCTGCGGTATGACGCTCCCAAGCGGCCATTCGTGGTCCTGGCGATACATCACCAGCACCGAGGGGTTCACATAGACAGGATTGCCGGTGCGCTGACTGGGAGTTGTCTTCCACCAGTCCTGAACATGTTTCTCCAGGTCCTGAATCTGTTCATCGAATTCGAATGCCGTGTTGCCTTCGAGCGGCACCTCCATCCAATTGAGACGGGCCTGCATCGCATTCGATCCTGGGTAGAGCCAAGGGGCCTCAGAGTAGAGCATATTGGTCAGCACCAGGACGGTTAACGGATGTTCGTAGAACCTGTCGGCCATCTTCTCCAGGCTGATGCGGACGTCCTCCTGGCTAATCTCCTTCCCAACGATGAGAAACGGTACCGTGGGGTATCGGAAGTGGAGGTCTCTCATCAGACGTGTGAGAACGGTGGCATCTCCCATACCGGCATCGAAGACGCGTAAGGCCGGCGCAACTGGCTGGAGACCTCGGATGTCCATGGCTATGCGCCTGGCGATTTCCTGCTTCTCACTGCAGGTGCTCACGAAGAGAAGGTATTTTTCGCGGTTGTCATAAAATCGGAAAGAGCGTTCGTAGCTATCAGACATTCTGGCCCTGCCTTGCTCCGCAATCCGCGACCTTCTCTTCGATAACCCGCGGCGGTAGGATGCATCAATCGGCCTATCGCTGTCGACCTATCCCCGCGTGAAATTGCGAAAGTTGGCAGCAAGGATCATCAACCCCAAAAGGTCTTGTGAATATGGACAAACGACTTAAGGTCAATCGCAGGAGCTGGAACGAACGAACGCCGGTACATGCGGCGTCTGACTTCTACGATGTAGAAGGATTCAAGGCCGGCCGCATAACGCTCAGGGACCTGGAACGCCGGGAGGTGGGAGAAGTCTCGGGCAAGACCCTCCTCCACCTCCAGTGCCACTTCGGCATGGACACCATGTCCTGGGCAAGACTCGGCGCAAAGCCGATGGGCGTCGATTTCTCCGACACGGCGATAGACCTGGCCCGGTCGCTAAACGACGAAGTGGGCCTTGGCACACGGTTCATTCATTCGAACATCTACGACCTGCCCGGCGTGCTCCATGAGCAGTTCGACATCGTGTTCACGTCGTACGGGGTCTTGTGCTGGCTCCCCGACCTCGACAAGTGGGCCCGGGTTGTCAGCAACCACCTGAAGCCGGGAGGCGTGTTCTACATCGCGGAAATTCATCCGCTCATGCAAGCGTTCGAACAGTCTGAATCGAGTGAGATTCGGCCCGCCTGGAACTATTTTGAGAATGAGTTTTTCTTCGAGGGCAACGACCAAAGCTACGCAGGGTCGGACCTCATCGAAAGTCCCAATTACGAGTGGGGGCACAGCCTGGGCGAGATCGTCACCGCGTTGATCGATGCCGGCATGTCCATAGAGTTCCTGCACGAGTTCCCCTTCACCTGTTACCAGGCCTTCCCTGTCATGGAGAAAGGCGCTGACGGGTGGTGGCGCTTCCCGGAACACAACGACTCATTTCCGCAGACGTTCTCGATCAGGGCGACGAAGTAACGCCGCCAGCCGCGCGTTTTCCAGGCCGTTTCGCTCGGAATCACTACGGCGTTGTTACGGCCGCACGAGGTGATGAAAATGGGGCGTTGCCTGTCGATTGAGAGAGTCCACTTCGATCGTACCCACTTCAGCCACCCCACCATGGATACCGGCTTTTGCCGGTAAGTCGAAGTGGGGTTGGCCGGGTTATTTTCATAGCCATGGTCCCCCCGTTGACCGGAAAAGAGGCGGCAAAAAGAAGAGGGACCCGGTTCACCGGGTCCCTCTTACTGGTCAGATTTGACCTCTAGGCGTCTGTCCTACCGCCTGCCCTGGCGCTGCGCCTCAGCAGGATCAGTCCGGATGCCAGTATCGCCGCTGCACCCAGGGCGATCAGGAACAGCATGCCCGCTCCTGGAGTCGCGTCACCCGTGTGCGGCAGTACCGGCGTGGGTGTTGGCGTCGGCGTCGGCGTGGGAGGAACCGGCGTCGGCGTGGGTGTTGGCGTCGGCGTGGGTGTTGGCGTTGGCGTCGGCGTGGGTGTAGGCGTAGGCGTCGGCGTGGGAGTCGGCGTTGGCGTGGGAGTCGGCGTCGGCGGCGGGTCAGGGTCGGAGTTGAGCCCTATGAAGTACACGTTCGGGAACGTCGACACGCTGGCGCAGGTCACCGAATTGGCCAGATCGTTGTCCGGTGGGTAGTGAACAAAGCTGCCATCGGCCACCGTGCGCGAAATGTGGATCCCGTCGATACCGCCCCACACTGTGTCGATGTCATCCTGCGTGATCGGCATGCAGACGCGCACCGGCCGGTCCGTGCGGAAGTTGTTCATCGCATTGCCGTCGGCGTCTGTGAACACGATGTTCACAGCGCTGCTGCCGACCGTGAAGAAGACTCCCTCCGGCAACTCGACTTCAGCAGACTCGATGTAAATGCCGGCCCAGATGCCGTTGATGGCGCCTCTCGGTACCTCCACGGTAATTCCGCTGGACGTGGTGAGGGATGCTCCTCCGCTGGGCGTGACTAACGAGCCCGCGGCGGGGAATGAAATGTTCGGTGGGTCACCCTCCGGATCCATGATCGCAACGCCAGGCCGGTCCGCCGTCAAGACGACGTCGAAGGTGACGGCGCCAGAGGCCATAAGGGCTCCACCGATGGACGACTGGCTCACGTTCAGCGTCACTGTTCCGGCGCCTGAATCGGGAGCGACAAAGTTACCGTCCGCGTTACCCGAAACCGTGCCGCCGGCATCTGATGACCAGCTGTAGCTTACCCCGGGGGCATCGGAAGAGAGCGCCGTGCCGGCCACGCTAATAACGTCTCCTTCAAGGGTGACGTTCTGGCCGGGCGTCAACGAAACACTGGCCGGCCTCATGTTTATGGCGCCTTCAGCCAGACGTTGGTTCGGGGGAGGTACGGTGAAGGTGGCGGAGCCAGTTGCAGATACAGAGCCCGAGGTAACCATCACGCTGACGGTGATGTCTCCACTCGCCGTGCTATTGACGGTCATCGTGGTCGAGCGGGCATCTGACGGACTGAACGATGCGCCGTCTGACGACCAACTGTAGTCAGCGTTGTATTCCGTGGCGCTCAGCTCAACGCTCTGGCCGGGGAAGATCACTCCGCTGCCAGGCATGACGCTGACGGATGATCCGCTCGTCAAGGCCGGCGGCGTCTGGGCCAGGGCGGCCTGTCCAACGACGAGCAGTGCGGCAAGCGCAAGCAACACCGCCACGACTGCCTTTGGTCGGCGGGCGCTGCCGGGAACTCTTGATATCCACCGGTGCAAACCCATGCTCTCACTCCTGCTCGACGAAGACTCGTCAGCGCCGTCGTCTGGTAACTGCTGATGGCGGGTGAATTTGTTCATTTACTCACTCGAAGTTCTGTGATCGGATGACGTCTCGGCAGTGCGTAACTTGTTCCTGTTCGGGGCGAACCCGGCTAACGATATCCGATCACTTTGTTGCGCCCACGGGATTTTACATCAGGCGGGCATATCCACAACTCCGGACGCGCGCGCTCACGCGCCCAACCGGCGGATATCCGTATTTTGATGATCCGTGACGGCGCGGTCAAGGCGAACCAGCTACCGCAATGCCCCTAGATTAAACGGATTGGTGGCAGTTGCCAAGTTAAACCGGCAGCGTGTTTTGGCCCCGGATCGCAGAATCCACACCGCCACGCGCAACTGAATTTGTGAATTACCGGCTCTATCCCCGACGGCCGGCAGGGGAAAGGGTACCGTGAGTGGTCGATTCGGGGTGGACTGGGACCGCTCCACGCAATCGCTCCAGGGGAATGCCGCCTAACCTGCGACCACCCGGCTGGCCACCGCACCGATCAGACCCACCAATTGGGCGCCCAGCAGGAAGATGACCCAGCGCAGGTCCCGTTCAATCTGTTCCAGCCTGTGTTGATGGTCGTTTTCGACGGTCGCCCTCAGCGACTCTACCGCCTGCGCCAGCCTGGCAATTTCAGGGATCGCGCGTTTACGCGCCTTGGTTATGAACTTGGTTGACGGGGACTCGCCCCCGGTGGCGGTTTCGAGATTCTTGAATGGATTTTGCAACCTGGTCACCGTGGTGTCCGGCAGCGATGCGCGGACGGAACATGAGAAAAACTCGGCCTGAAATCTTCAGGCGTCTGTGGCTACGACTGTTAGCTCGATACTCAATAGCGAGGCGCCGTTGTAGTTGCGCCTCTTCGTTTCTCCGGCTCCAACTGTTACGCACCCAGGCTGAGCGTCCAGGGCCGCCTTGATGCTCCGGTCGCCCGTGGATTCCAGGAACGGGTGAAGAGACTTCTCAGCGTCCCCGGATGACCAGCCGGAGACCGCCAGCCGGATCTGAAACGTGAAGGTCCGGTCGGCGTAGCTCGCCGCCGCGACTCGAACGGAAGCCGCAGGAAACTCGTTGATTGCCTCCGGGGCGTGGTCGTACACGGCAAGGTCCGGTATGCGTTCCAGGGCCGCTACGATGCCCTGCCGGTTGGAGATGAGACTCACAGGGCTGCACCGCCCACGGGGAGACGGCGCAGCGAAGAAAGCATCGCCTCAACCCCCGGGTCACGTCCGCCTGCCGGACGGGAGGCGGATGGACCGCTAGTTCCGTATGGAACATCCCTTCGCTTCCACAACTGTGAAGCCAGGACCAGGGTGGCTTCAACCACCTCCGGCGGGTAGCGGTACGCATGGACTGCCGTTCCATCCTCGTGCGCCACCGCCGCGGTCCCGTTTACGCCTCTTACGACCGTCATGTTTTGCCCGTCGACCGCACGCACGAAGACCTGTTCGGATTCGATCCTCAGCGTCTGGCCGGCGGCCACAGGGCCTCTGTCGGTCACGGGGATGATGTCCGAGGTCACGGTTATCACGCCATTGAAGTCGGTGGGAGAGCGCAGATCCTCGACATGCGCCCGGTACCCCCAGAGCCCCTCGAGCCGGACTGCGATCCGGCCGGTGGTGAACGCCGGGCGCGGACCCGCCGGGTCGGCCCTGATGAGGTTGTAAGGCCTGCCTGACTGAGACTCCGGCTCGGCGTTCAACGGATAGAGGATGTAGTCGGCGCGCGTTCGTTCGATCTCGTAGACCCGGTCCCGGTCGGCGTCTTCCATCATGCTCGAAACGCTTATGAGGTCGGGCGCCACGAATCCTTCCGGGCTGGCCACGTCAAAGCAGCGGGCCGCGTGTTCGACGAAGAACCGCCGGTTACAGAACGCGTCGACGTCGCGACTTGCAGCGTGCAGGGCCATCCACAACGCCGGGTCGCTGCTGTTGCCGGCGATGCCGAGGCGGGACTTGATCTCGGCGAGTTCGCCGTATGTGTTGAAAACGCCGTAGGGCGCAGCAATGTGGTTCATGAGTTTGGTGCGTTGCCTTTCCGGCCAGTGGCCGGCGTGCTGAAAAAACGAAACGCAGAGAGTTGGGACGCGGGTGGCGCCTGGCGCCACAGACCCGGGCAGGCGTCAGAGCGGTATCGTCCCGGGCATTTCTTCCCGATACGGTCCGGCCGCCTGGATCCAGCCTGACGCTGCAACGCCCGCGAAGTCCACGCGGTCCCGGGGATTGGCGCCGGTCACGTAGATACCCCGCAGGTCGATTGCATTCCCGAACTGCAGCGTCACCTCGTCGCCCGGCGAAAGACAGTAACCGTTCGCCGCGGTCACCCCGGCGTTGCCAACGTAGACCGTACCGCCGTTGTCCTGCCTCGCCTTGAGGCTCAGAGCTCGGACGGCCATGGCCGCGGCCGCCACGGCGACCGGCGTTGCCGCCGTTGCGATCGTTACCGTACCGATGGGCAGGCTCACAGTGCGATTGCCTTTCTGATCATGTCGTTCATGGTCCAATCTGCGTCGTGGCGCGGCGGGGCGACCGCGTAGACGACCTGGACGCCGTCATCGGGAAAGTTCGCGACCACGAAGATGTCGAACAGGTCGATCATTGGATTGCCCCGAAGTCCCAGGGTCCTGCCCGGCGCGAGACCGGGGTCTTTGCGGGTCACAGAAGCGTCTCCGACGTGGACCAGGCCCGCGTTGCCGGGGTTGGCCCGCACCAGGGCGCACCGCACCTTCAGGCTGGTGGACCGGAGCCTCACGGCCCTGCCCACCGATCTGCCCGTAACGATGAACGCACGGGCATTCTCCACGCGGGCCTGCTTCACGACGCTATGTGTACTCGACAACGGCGACGATCTCGGCATCCGACAGGTTCGCAGGCGAACCCGCCTTGGTGATCTGTAGTTCCAGGACATCGCCGTCATTGATCACCTGGTTCTGGTCCGGCGACAGGTCAAAGACCAGGTCTCCCTTGATCGCCCCTGCGTCCGAGGGACGAGTCCTCAACGGGATAGAAATCAGGGCCTCCGACTGGGTCAGATTGCGGACCTGGAAAGCGTAGTAGTTGGAGTCGGATGTCTGGACCGCGGTGTCCGAGAGCAGTGATACCTGGTCGATCCTGCAGTCGTACGGCGCGACGAACAGGTAACGCTGGTCGGAGCCGCTCCACCCATCGATTTGGGTAATGCTCATCTTCTTGAGGGCGCGCTCTGCGATCTCCGCGACCGGGTCTGTCGTCGATTTGTTGTCTGGCATTTTGATTTCCTTTTTGGTTTGCGACCAATCTGGTCCGGTTCTCTGCTCGTTTGTGGGTCGGCGCGGCGCCGTATTGGGCGGGACATCGTTCATTAGCGTCCCGCGCGGGCCCGCGCGTCAGATCCGCTTACGGGCCGAGTCCGATAAAGAACCAAGGTGGCGAATCTTCGTATTACCTAGTGCGGAGGGGGCGCACCTCGCGGGACCCCGGTCCTCCCCCGGCTGATCCCCGCTGTGCGCCCTCTCTCACCAGGCGTCCTATGTCACCCCGGTCACGTTGTACTGGAGCGCCGTGTGGGTAGCGGCTGAGCGATTTCCCGTCCTCTCGGCGAAGGCGAGTCGCAGGCTTACCACCATCACGTGTTGCCGCTTTTGAAGCACCCGCTCCGTCTCGATTGACAATTCGCGCCGGAAGCCGACCCTCCACTGCGACTTGTTGACCGCCAATATCCGTCCGGTGGTGTTCTGCTCGCTGTTCGAATTCACCTTGCCGTTCGATGAGGCGAGCCTCATTTGTTCGGAGACGATAAGCGGGTGACCGTAGACGACCGCCAGTTGTCCCGTGAGGATCGTGGCGGCGGGCCCGAGCTTGTCGACGGTCTCGACCTCATCCAGGGCCAGGCAGGCCAGGAACGTGTTCGGGTCCGTGACGAACACCGACTCGTTGCTGCGGACGCCGTACTTGCCCAGCAGCTTCAACAGCTTGTTGTAAGCGGCCGCTGTCACCGCACCGTTCAGGTCGTTGGCCTGCGCGGTGTTGTCGACCAACGGCAGGTGCAGCAGTCCGTCGAATCCGACCAGCCAATGCGCCATGCCCGGGTCGTCTCTTCCGATCAGGCCGCCGTCCCGGTTGATGTTGTTCGAGAGGGTGGTGTCGCCGTTGAGCAGCACGTCGTCCATCACCTCGGCGGCGTTCCGCACAAGTGTCCTGCGGACCTCCGGCAGCATGGCGATCACCGCGTCCTCTTCAAGGGTGAAGGACCAGGGAATCTCGGCCACCAGCTCGTGGGCCGTGAGGGTCTGTTTGCCGGTGGGAAGGTCGGTTGATCTGGCCGACACGTTTTCCTCACCCGGGTACCAGTTGACGTCGCCGAGTTGCAGCGGCACGTCGAACGGGTTTGTTGGCATGCTGATCCTGCTGAACAGTGAGGCGATCATCGTCTCGAGGTGCACGTCCTGCCAGAGGCGCGACGCCTGCGACGTGTGGACCAACTCGTCGCCCGATCCCGCCGTCAGGCTGTCCATCGCGGCCCGCAGGTGGACCGTCCAGTCCTCGACGCCGGGACCGCCGCCCTGCGCGCGGGCGGCCTGCAGCAGGCTTCGTCCAATCATGAGGTCGAGCGCGTCGCAGCCGGTGTAGGGGCCGGATTCCACTCGCCTGTCTTCCTCGTCGGCCTGGGCGGTCAGTGCGCGCCGTCGCAGGTCCTTGCCCGCTTCCGCCAGGCCGTTGATCGCCTCGGTCAGCCTCTTCTGCTCATCGAAGGCCGGCGCCATCCGTTCCTTGACGAACGTTGAAATGCCCGCCAGTTCCTTCTTAACCGTTTCCAATTCCTGAGTCGTCATTCGATTTGCGTCTCCATTTTTTGTTTTTGACTTGCCGGACCCTTGTTCCCCGATCGGAGTCGGGGACGACGAAGTTGGTAGCCAGATCGCCGGTCGGGCCAGGTATTTACTCGACTTACCGGCGGAAGCCGGTATCCACGGTGGGCGGGCGTGGGTACGCTCGGCATGTACGACTCCCAGTCGCCTGGGACCACCCCTTTTCATCACCTCGTGCGGCCTCAACAAGGCCATATTGATTTAGTTCCAACCCGGCGTGTTACGCCATCAGTCTTGCGTGTTCGTTTTCGCCCTGCCCTGCCCTCGCCCCGTGGTCCCCGATCGAGGTCGGGGAAGACGAATCTGAGAGTCCGGCACGATGAGGGAGAGGGTGGCTCGCTGCCAATTGGCCGAGGTCCTTCCAGAGGCCGGTAAGCTCTCTGAGAAGTTCCACCGCCTCACCGGAATGTTCCACCTGCGGCATGACCCCACGATCTGCGAGTGTCAACGGGTGCAGGGGTACGGGCGCGGCGCTGATCTCCAGCAGCTCCTGCCGCTTGAACACCGTGCCGCGACGTCCGCTGGCGGCCCTGCGGGACTCCGTCTCCAGCGCCCGAAAGCCGACCGAGACGCCGTTCATGAACCCGTCCAGGTATAGCCGCCTGATCTCCTGTGCGAACGGGGTGCCGGCGAATTCGATGGTCGCCATCAGGGAGTCGCCTTCTATCCGTGTCGAAACGCTCCGGGCAATTGGCGGCAACAGGTGTTGATGCGCCCACAGCACGACGGGATTGCGCATATAAGCGTCGAGCTCCCAGCCGCGGGCAATGACCAGGTCGCCAGCGCGGTCCTCCGACTCCACCGAGGCGGCTATTTCAAGCAGTTCACCGCCTGGGGCCGGCGTGGCGGTGGTGGGAACGGTATCGGGCGCGGCGCCGGCCTGTGCGACCTGGACCGGCAGCCACCCCATGTGGGTCTCAGGGCCGGTCCTTATAAATGTGGAGTCGAATGGATTTTGCAATGAAGTTCTCGCTCCGTTTTTCGCTTGCGCCGCACCTGCGGCAAAAAAAAGACCCGGAGCGGCGGAGTGGGTGAATCCGCCGCTATCCGGGTCAGTCCCGAGGTTCCCGCGGTGCGACTTCGCGGGCTGGTCTAGCACATATGTTCTAACAAGGAAGTTTGCAGGAGGATTTGGGGGTTGTCAACAAATTCGCGTCCAGATTTTTGCCATCACCCCGACGGCGGTCCCGTCGGCCCACACAGCGACATAACTCGTCGTACCGGGGAAACCCGGTACCCATGGTGGGGCGCGGGCAGGGGCGGGCACGCCGTCACATTACCAACTCCTCCTTACGGCCGGTTGTCACACCCACCCGCGTCCCGCACAGCGAAATAACTCGTCATACCGGGAACACCCGGTACCCACGAGCTTCCTCGATTTGCCGGACCCCGATCCGGTCCCGACCCCTTTTTTCGTCCTCCCCGTACCCCCTACTCGTCTTCCCCGACTCCGATCGGGGACCCAGGGGGCGAGCGGGGCATCCCTTTCCATCAACCGTATCCATCCGACAGGCGACCCATCGCTACCTCTTCTCCCAAGGGGGAGGGTTGGGGTGAGGACCAATCGACAACCCCCTATTGCCGACTTGCCGGACTTGATCCGGTACCCACGGCGGGGCGCGGCACGGGCGCGGCGCCCACACAACTCCCAACCGAGGGCCCCCAATCTCATCGCCTCGTGCCCGACACCTAGTCCTCCGGAGGGACCGGAATCGGAATCCAGGTCTCGCCGTTGAATATCTGGTTAATGAGTTTTCGGGCCTGTACGCGGTCGCGCGGCCTAACGTCATCGATCTTGTGCTGAATGACATCCAGGAGGAAGCGGACGATTAGACGGCCGTCATCGGTCGTCTCACGGACATAGTCGGCGAGGTCCTTGTGATAGCGGTAGTCGAGGAGTTGCTGGGTTGCTTCCAGCCGGTGGCACGGCTTCGCGTCATTGATCCCATTCTGCATCACGTCCATGAGGAACCGGACGATGTCCCGACCGCCATCGGTCATCTCGCGAACGTAGTAGGCGAGGGATTCGGGCCATGTTTTGGGATGCGGTTGGTCTTTGCCGAACATGCGTTCTACAGTAACGCAGGCCGGCGGATATGGTCAAGCGGGGATGGCGGAGGACAACGCCCGAACCCACCCCATCACTCCAAGCCCCATGTCATCGCTACGAAAACAGGCGGTCCCACAGTGTCGTAGGGGTGGGTTTCAAACCCGCCTTGACCGCGTCATAGGGTTCCCGTTTTATTTTCGTCACCTCATACGCCCAGAAGGACAAACTGGATACAATATCTGATGGCCTTTGCGACCCGGCTACTGTGAAGGAGGTTGAAATGGTCGGACATGAATACATGATCGATAGGTATGAATACATTGTGGAATCGGGATTCGATTCTAAGAAACTGGAAGACATATTGAATCGAGCAGGGCAGGATGGATTCAGGCTGGTGTGGATGAAACAGCCGACAGACACGGGAGACACGGCACACATCGCCGTATTTGAACGCCAAAAAAGTTTCCGGCAGCAAGGTTAGGGGATGGCATTGGTCGCTTGTTCATTTACTTGAAGTGTGGCCGTTAATGGCAATACCCGATCACACCTTCACCACAGTCTCCGTGTCCCCAACCGCCAACGCGTTCATGTACGCCAGTATCAGCCCCTTGGTGCGGTAATCGCCGAATTCCTTCTCGTCCTGCCGCCGGACAATCGGGAAGGTGTCGAGGATGTAGTCTGCATCGTCCCTCGACAGGCCGTTAAGGTGGAAGTACAGCGCATCCAGCCTGGCGCGCAGGTGGCGCCGCTCTTCGGCGTCCCAGGTGAACGGCAGACCCGTGTAGCCGAGGTCCCGCGCAAACGGAAACATGTCGTCCGCCGTAAAGGTCAGCCGTAACACGTGATCTCGGACGAGGTCACGGGCTGTCGTTTCGCCAAATGACCGGCCATAGTCCGCGTCTGCGATGACGGGCAGCTGCTCAACGATGTACCAATTGAGGTGTGTTCCTTGAACTTTTTGGCGGGCCGTATAGTCGAGAGCAAAGGAATTGAGACAAGCCAGCAAGAGACCGGCGTCCTCCGTGTATGTGCAGGCATCTTGAGAGTCAGGCGTCAACAACGGCAGCGAATTGCCATATCCTGCCCACGGAGCAATCGAGGTTATGACCGTTCTGACATCGGTTGCTCTGGCGATGTCGCGAAACCCCAACGCGTAGCCACGGGCCTGAAGGATAACCTCTTCGACCTCTTTGGCCGGCACCCAGTATTCGGATACTGGTAGGAAACTGTGGTCGGCGTGCTGCTCTTCGGTTACCTCCACGCTCAGGTACGGATTGTGGAGGTTTTCTGGGTTGACTAGCACAGAGTTGGCACGATGGTCAAAATGCTGAATCATGCGACCTTGGTATAGCGGGAGATACAGTTCGTCCCCGCGCTTCCACCGGTTTCCCTAGACCGGATAGAAGCCGTCTGAGTCAAGCTGTTCTGCGGTACGGAACAGGCCGGAATCGTTAGTCATATCCAGCATTCTCACGTACCGCACCTGCCATGCGCGGCGCTCGTCCCCTGGGTACCGGATCGGAGTCCGGCAAGACGAGATAAGGGATGGGTGCGCCTGGCGGTGATGCGTGATGGGGGGACGGGTGTTGCCCCATCCGCGCCCCACCATGGGTACCGGATGTTACCGGCACGACGGTGGTGGCGGCATGGGAGTGTTGGTGGACAGTGATGTTGGTGTTGGCGGCCGTTTCAGATCCCTCGGCTTCGCTCGGGATGACTTCAGGAGCGGAAGACTTCGTCGAGACGTTCTTCGCTGTCGCCGGTTGAGTCGCCGAGGAAGGTCCGCCTGACGGTCTTGCGGAGTTCCTGGTAGACGCGTGTGGCGGCGAGGGCGGTGACGATTACCGGGGCAGCGACGATTGCGATCGACACGGCCGGGGAGAGGCTGCCGATGGACATGAGCTCGAATACGAGGGGCATTGTCCACATGGCCAGGACGATGATGGCGGCGGCGAGCAAGGAGTGCTGCAAAAGCCTGGCGAATGCCAGCCGGCGGGAACGGTCGGGCAGGACGGTCCGCCAGATGGCCATCTGGTTCGTGAGGTCTTCGGTCAGGTGCACCAGGGCCCGCCAGACCATGATGCCGGGCGGGATCGACAAGGTCACGACCACTCCCCCGATGATCAGGCCGATGACGCTCTCGCTCACGTCCAGGGGCGTCGCAATCGAGGAGGCGAACTGCACGGCGGCGGTGCCGGATGCGAGCAGGAAGGCTATGACGCCGAGGTTGACCAGCACCCGCCGCAACATGCGCCGCACGGCTGTTGCTCCCTCGCTGTTGAGGGCGGTGGTCCGCCTGAGCGCGACTAGCGCTCCGGACAGCGCAGTCTCATATTGTCGAAGCCACGTCGGAGATACTCGCTCGAGGAACCCGGTTATCGCAGGCGCCGAACGATAGAGGAACGGGTAAGTGAAGGACGTGACGACGGTGGTGAGCGTCACGACAGGGTACAGGAGCGGCCCGACGACCCCGTGCTCTGCGCCGACCTTGGCCATCGCAAGAGAAAATTCCCCAGACTGCGTAGTGGCGGTGCCGACCGACACCGACGTCTGGCCACCGTGGCCTGTGAGAAACGCGCCTGCGGTCGTGGCGATCAACTTGCCCAACACCACGACCGACGTGACGACGATCGCGGGCATCAGGTACTTGCCCAGCTCGGCGAAGTTGGCAAGCATCCCTATCGACACGAAGAAGATGGCGGCGAGCAGATCGCGCACCGGCGACGTTATGCGGGTGATGCGGGGGGCGTGGATCGTGTCGCCGAGCACCGTTCCCATGAGGAACGCGCCGGCCGCGGCCGACATGCCCAGTTCGTCGGCCAATAGCGCGAGGCCGAAACAGAGGCCAAGACTGCCGAGCAACAACATCTCGGTGGACTTGAAACGGACCAGGATCGCCGTTATCTGGCTTGCAAACAGCCGGCCGATTATGAGCGCCACCACGACGAACAGGACCAGCTTGCCGATGATCCCGGCAACGTCGGCGTGGCTGGACGCACCGGTGGTGGCGATGCCGGTCAGGGCGCTCAGAAGAACCACGGCGGCGAAGTCCTCGACGACCAGTATTCCCACGACCAGCCGGCCCCGGATCGTCTTCAGGTCGCCGGTGTCGTTGAGCATCTTGACGATGACCGCCGAACTGGAGATCGAGACCGCTGCGCCCAGGAATATCGCATCATTGGCGCTCCAGCCGAGCCACTTGCCGACCTGGTAGCCGATTATGACCATCAGGCTGACCTCGATGATGCCTATCAGCACCACGCGCAGGCCGACCCGCCGAATGCGGTCCCAACCGAGTTCGAGTCCCAGCGCGAATAACAGGACGACGAGGCCGACGTCTGCCAGGAGGCGGATCGAGTCCACGTTTCCGACGGGCGAGTGAGGAAGCGTGTATGGGCCGATCAGCACGCCGACTAGCAGGTAGCCGAGTATGGCGGGCTGCTTGAGCTTGCGGAACAGGATCAACGCCACCGCCGCGGCGACGGTGATTACCGCAAAATCCTGTAGCAAAGTCGGCGAGGTTTCCATCTTGCCGATGCTACGGGGAGAGACGTTTCGGGTTCACGAGAAAGATGTAACGGGGTTGGGCGAAATGGGGGTGTCCGGGGGGCGATGTTGCGGGCGTTCCCCCCGCGGTCACCCACCGTGGATACCGGCGTTCGCCGGCAGGACGATGCAGGCGTTGCACGTTGTTCCGGACCTCGCCCCAGGGCCGGGTTGAAACCGGCCCCTGCTAGACGACTAAGGTAGAAGGGCGGGTCCCGCGTTATGTGCCGTGACCCGAACCGCTCCATCGGGCGCCCACATCCCAACGCCCCTGCGAATAGGCACGATGGCGGAGAGGTATGAAGGTTCGACGCGGACGGCGCGGGCCTCGCGCTACCCGCGGTACCGCCATACGGCGACGACGCGGCTCAGGACCTCGACCTTGTCGGCTTCCACCGTGATGGGGTCCATCTGGCTGTTCTCGGGCTGAAGGCGCACACTCGGGCCTTCTGCGTAGAAGCGCTTCAGAGTGGTCTCATCGTCCGGCGCGATGCGGACCGCAGCCATCTCCCCGTTGGGCACCGAATTGGTCTGCTGCATGATGACGAGGTCGCCGTCTGCGATCAGCGCGTCGATCATAGACTCACCCCTGACGTTGAGGGCGTAGAGACCCTCCTCGCGGCCGGCGATAGGCTGTGGAAGGTCGATGGTCTCTAGGTCGGCCGCGCTGGCCCATGTTTCGGCGGTGGGCAGGGGAAACGGTTCGCCTGCTGCGATGGAACCCACTAGCGGGACGGCAACAGTGTCCTGGACATTTCGTTGCTGGCGGGGCGCGACGAGCCCCAGTCCGCGTGAGACGCCGTCGTCCTTGCGGATAAGCCCCTCTCTCTTGAGAATGTCGATGTTGTACGAGACAACCGACGTGGAACTAATGTCGCAACCGCGCTGGATATCTCGCACGGTGGGCGGATAGTCGTGCTCGTCGAGGAAATTCTCGAAGAACTCAAGGATCCGTTCCTGCCGTTCTGTGAGGTCCCTCACTACGCTCCGCCCTTTCTGAGGTCAGCTGACTGTCCGGCACGACGCCGAGTATCAGCACTAATGTTCTGAAGTTAGCAGAGGCCGGAGCCTCGTGTCAACGGCCGCGCGTCACACTCGCGTGTTCAGTCCGAACACAGGGAATGGACTGTTTCAGCTGAGCTTGAAGACCTTGAAGGACTCGGCGTAGTCCGCCCCGATCCGCTCGCCGGTCCGCGCCCGCCAGTTCTTCATCATCTCGCGCGTCTTCTCCGGATCGCCAATTTGGCTGGCATGGGCAACCAGCGCGCGTATGGATTTGTCGACGTCCTCTTCTTCAAGAATGCTGTAGCGGTCGGCCTTGTCCCGGCTGTACATCATCATCCACAGTTCAGAGACTTTGTGGGGTTCCAGTCCTTCATCTTCCAGGAGTTCGGGGAACGTGAGGTGGTCGCGGGCAGACGGGAACACCGCTGAAAACGCCGCTTCACCTGCCGCGAAGTGGTCGGGATGGCCGATGTACCTGCCGTTTGTGACGTCGCGGGTCGGGTTGGTGGTCACGAGAATATCGGGGCGGTGCAGCCGGATCTGCCTGGTTATGTCCCGGCGCATGTTCAGCGTCGGCTCCAGATACCCGTCGGGATACCCGAGAAACGCCACGCCCTTGAGGCCCAGGATCTTTCCCGCTTCGATCTGCTCCTGCCTGCGAATCTCGATCAACTCAGCTGAGGTGATTTCGCGGTCTTCGGTGCCCTTCGAGCCGTCCGAGCACAGCACGTAGACCACCTCCCAACCCAGCCGGCACCACTTCGCTACGGTACCGGAGCATCCGTACTCGGCGTCATCAGGGTGCGCCACCACGACCATGGCGCGTGAGAATTCTGAATCGCTGCGTTCTTCCGCCATCTAGCGGGCCACCTCTTTTGTTCCCGGTTCCCGGGCTGTGGAACGAGTGTCAATTGCGAACGTTCCAACCAGGGAATTTTCCGCGTTTTGACCAGCTATCGATAGTAGCACCGGACCGGGCCGCGTTCAGGTGCCCAGGTGGGACCACGTTTCCGAAATGCGGGTCATGAACTCGGTCACCACCGGCAGGGAAAGTGCGCTGTCCGAGAAGGAATCGTCGTGGTTCACGCCCGGCAGCCCGTAGAACTCGGCTTGCTGCAGAGCGGCCGCGGCTTCCTGGGCGCCTTCGTAGTACGAGTCCCTGTCGCCGCAGACCAGCAGAGTGGGAACGTCGATTCGGTCGATGCGGTCCCAGACGCCGGGCCAGAGGGCCACGCCTTCCAGGGAAAGGGCGAGGGACTCGGCGTCGTTGTCTTCCGGTCCGCGGATGGCGGGGTCGAGCGACTTCACACGACCGCTGCGCAGGGCACGGACGCGCGCCGGGGTGCCTCGGAATTCGTCCGGCAGCATGCGGGCCTTCATGCCGGCGATCACCATTCCGCCGAGCCGGTTATCGCCGACGGCCCCCAACTCCAACGCAGACCTGCCGCCGAGCGAAAAGCCGAACACCCCGAATTTCGCGAAGCCCAGGTGGGTTGCGAGGGCCGCCAGCGCTTGCGCCCGGGTTGGGATGAGGTAGGAGTCGAGGTTACCGCCCCGTGAACTCTTGCCGTATCCCACGGCATCCAGCAGGACGACCGTGAACCGTTCCGACAGCGGCCCGGTCCAACCCGCTTCTGTCCAGGAACGGCCCCTCTGTCCGAACCCGTGGTGCAGTATCCACGGAGGGCCTGAGCCGTGTACCTCGTAGTACAGGCTATCGCCCCGGAAGTTGAAAGTTGACATGGAGCGGTATTTTAGGGGTAGGCGCGAGATGTCACGGCGTAGGGAGAGATACTGTCGCCTGGCCGGGGACCGTGGTCTGGCCGCGGGTGTTCTCGATCCAGATATCGCAGTCGGCGAGCGTTTGGCCGTCTTCCGCGTACTTCCTTGAGACCCGGCCCTTGCAGATGACCGAATCCGACGGAAAGTCCATGCCGCGATATTGGCATTGCAGGGACCTGAGCGCGCCGGGGTCGCCCAGCCAGTCGGTCATCAGCTTCCCGAGATAGGCCGCCTTCAGCGCGCCGTGAATGATCACGCCCGGGAGTCCCACGCTGAGAGCGAAGTCCATGTCGTAGTGGATTTCATAGAAGTCGCGGGATGCGCCGGCGTACTTGACGAGGTCCTGCGTGGACGTGTGCTTGACCAACGGTCCGATCTCGGCGCCTTCCGAGATCTCAGCCCAATCCATCGGCTCGATTTGGGTGTCACCTGAAGTACCCGGGTCAGACGCCACGGGTCCGCTGTCAGGCCTGGCGGGTCGAGTGTCTTTTCCCGACCTGACCGGTGAGTGACGTATTGTCACGGTGTTCAATTCGACTGACGTCTGGTCAAACTGATTGACGAACCGGAAATTGCCGAGGATGAAAATCAAAGGGCCCGCCGACCCCCGCCGTTCGTACACGTCGGTGATCTTTCGGAATTGGGTTATCCGGTCACCGGGCCGGATAGGCTCGAAGTATCGCCATTGCGCACCGCCGTCGAGTTGGACCGTTCCGGGGAGCGGGTACTGTTCCGTCCCCGGCGGTCTCAGCTCATTGAAGATCATCCGGGTGAATGTTGGCGGCGCGATCAGGCCGCCGTACTTCAGCCTGCGCGCCGCGGCCTCGTCGTTCCAGAGCGGGTTGTCGTCGCCGATGGCGCGCGCGAACGACGTGATGTGGGACTTCTCGACCGCGAACGTCGCCGGCTCGTACTCAGTGGCGAGAACGCGTTCCCGCATTTCGCTGGTCAGGAGTTGTTGGGGCATTTCATTCGATGGCGGATTGGTGTCAGTTTCTGAACAGTTCTGCGCGCACCTCGTCTTGGGTCAGGCCCAGATGAACGGCGACATCAGCCACGATCCCACTAAGTGTGCCCACTCTCAAAGCGCGATGACGCGGAACGGTTACGCTGTGGGTCCCACCGCCAACAGATACCGTCAACGTCATGTGGCTGCCTCTTTGACGGACGATGCGGTACCCATAGCGACGACGCAACTGCGCCGCCAGGTCGCCGCCCGACATGTCGCGCGGCAGCCTCATACTGCCATGGCTTCGTCCTTGACGAAATGCAGCCTGACGATCATTGTGGCGTGCTCGTCACCAAAGTGGCAGAGTACGGCGTCCTTGACCATGAGTTTTAGGTTGTCCCAGTTTTCACCCTGCGTGAAAATGCTGTGGCCCAAGGCTCGAGCGTCAAAACCGCCTTCGACGGCTTCGGTCACCTCGAAAATTATCTCTTTTGGCGTTGCCATGTTCTCTACTTCGCTCACCGCCCGAATTGTTCCTTGCCCCTGAGCATCGCATATCCATGATCCGCAAGGGACGTCCCCTTGAGTTGCATGTGGAGAGCGTCGGGGCACAGTTCCAGTTCTTCACCCCAGGCGATGGCGTCGTAATCGGTTATGCGAACTGACGCAAAAAAGGCCCGATCATTCCAGGATTTGAATACTCCGCCACCTGCCAAGTGCGACAAGTCCAGCTCCCCTGCGGAGCCGTCAGAGTAGCTAAGCCAGATCCTGTACCCCTCTCGCGGCTCTATCAAAGTTGGTCGAATTGGTGTCTGGGCCATCACCCTGCCCTTGCGCCTCTCATTTGGACTCTCTCGCCAATCTTATCGCGGAGGCATCAACCAATGCTTGGTCGAATGTCATGATCTGGTTCACTCCGCGCCGCTGGCAGCTAGCCAGATGGCACAGGTCTCTCGCCCTCAATGCGGGATGCGCGGAATGGAGTTGACGAGCCAGCGCGACGTCATCTTTTTCCAGAGGCCACACTTCCACTCCTGCGCCGTCGGCAAGGGCCAGAGCATCTTCAAATACCGCTGACCTGCCCACCGGCAGATAGGCGTGCAGCAACTCCTGCAGGACCTCTGCAGATGTGTACAGACGTTCTAAATTAAGGGTAGACTCGGTGAAGAAATCCCGGGCGCGGGACCTGAGTGGATGGGGTTTTCCAACCGCGTACATGAAGACATTCGTGTCGACAAAAATCATGTGCCGGGCAGGCCCTGGAGGCGCGACTCTTCTATTGCGCGCTTTTGGTCCTCCCAATCGGGTTCCACGCCGGGTTCTTGCCGAGCGTCGCACTCCTCAAAGAACATTCTCAGGTCGTCCGGGGATTCGAAACGTCGCGCGCGCTCCTGGGCATCAAGGCGTTCCCGCGCGGCAACTCTCAACCACGCGCTGAAGGTCATTCCCTCCTTGCGCGCCTGGTGAACGAACCGGTCCCGGTCTTCATCCGGGATTATCAGTTGGACCCTGGCCATCGCTAACCTCTTTCATCCGTCAATAATGTGTACGTACGTTACACATTATCTCAAATCCAGGGCATGGAATTGGCAGGTCCACAATCCAGGGGTAGCACCACCAACACATTCCTTCTCGTTCCGCATCACACAGCCATCTTCCGCTTCGTGTAAGCGCGGCCGGCCTGGGCCGTGTCGAGGCGTTGGCCGGAGACAACCCTGACGCCGTTGTCGATCTGTTGCGCGATGTTCTCTGGAGTGGCGCCTTCGAGGAATCGGACGCTGTTGGCTTCACAGGCCGCCTTGACCCGGTTCCGCGCCTCGATGATCCTGGGATCGGTGTATGCGCCCTCCGGCCGCGGTATGCGGTACGACATGTGCAGGTCGCCGGGGCCCATCTCGGCGAAGCCGATGCCGGGGACGGACAGCATTTGCTCGATGGTGTGGACGCCCCTGGCCGACTCGATCTTTATGCCGAGAAGCAACTCCCCGTCCGGGTTGAGCGGCCACGGGTCGGCGCGGCGAACGTATTCCGCCGGTTCAACGCCCCACACGGGCGCCGCAGTCGGTTCCGAGCCCACGCCGCGCGTTCCGATTGCGAGTCCGCGCCCCTCACCGATGGTGCTTGTGGGGTAGCGGCAAGACTCGACGAACGCTCTGACGGCGTCTGGAGTTTCGGCCATGCACAGCAGGATGCCGTGGACACCGCGGGCGAGGATCTGCCGGAACTGCCAGGCGTTGCTGCGGACCACCTGCTCACTGGACCCATCGACGGGCGGCTCCACGATTATGGGCGGCGTACGGTGGCCGCTGTTGGTGGGACCGCCTTCGATCAGACCCTGCATGTATTCGTCCAGCCCGTGCATATTGAACGAGCCATGTTCCATGCCCATGTTTATGTAATCTGCCCAGATCTTGGCGTCGGCCTTGCCCTGTTCTCGCGTCAGCACGTGGCCGGTGTGGCCGCCGTAGTAGTAAATCGGCTGGTCCTGCTCAAGTAGTTCAATTGCCCGGTTGATTCGGTTCGGCATGTTCATCTGTCTCGAAAGCGCTCGTGGATGTACCGGCTAAGGGTACCTGCAATTTTCTCGCTGGGAATGAACGGCTCACGCGCCCTGCCTCGCCATCTTTCACGGGTACCCGCGCAGGTCAGCCGCTATGGCTGCGGAGGTCTGATCTGTACTTCTGAGCGGGTGTGGACGCTCCGGATCGCCGACAGGCAGATGTCCTGCACATAGCGGGCGAGCCTGGCGTCGAGGTCGGGCTGCCGACCTTCGATGACGGCGGACGCGAAGTCGTGGGCGCCGTCGCGGAAGCTGTGGCCCCAGTCCGTCTCCATGTCGTCGAAACGGCGGGTCTTGCCGTCCTTGTAAAGAATGACGGGCGCTTCGTCCAGCAGCTTGCCGGTACACCTCGTCGCTACCAGGATGCCGCGCGTGCCGGTTATCTCCATCCAGTCGTCTTCGGCGTAGTAGTCGGTGGCTATTTCGAAATCGCGCGCGAACACGTTCTCCCAGTTGCCCAACTTGGCGTCGGCGGTCTCCCACGTGATGTAGTAGGAAGACTCTATGTCCGGCGACTCTCCGCGTTTCCGCGTCATGGTGTGGATGCGGGTGACCGGCCCAAAGTAGTACTCGATAAGCGACGCCACGTGGTATCCGTGGTCCAGGATCTGGGGTATGCCGCCGCCTTTCTCCTGGTCGTACCGCCACTCGTATGCCTCTTTCGGCACGTGGTGGGCGCCCACACCCAGCCCGCGGATCACCTTGTAACGCATCGACACCAGGTCGCCGATCTCACCCGCATCGATCATGTCCTTGATGCGAATGTAGGGCTGGTACGAGCGAAAGTTCTCGAACACCCGAAAGCCGGCACCGGATTTGACCGCGGCCGCAACGATCTGGTCGGCTTCGTCCATTGTCCTGGCCATGGGTTTCTGAAGGGATACGTGCTTCCCGGCGGCTAGCGCATCGAGCGTTGCGGGCAGATGCAGGTGATGCGGCAACAGAATCTCGACCGCGTCGATGTCGGGGTCACTGAGTAGTTCACGATAATCGGTGCACCATTCCGCCGCTCCGTACTGTTTGGCACGGGCTCGGGCGACATCCGGCTGGAGGTCGGCGATCGACTTGAGCGTGGCGTTCGGATTGTCCACGTATCCCATCGCGTGCAGCCTCGAAATGACACCCGCGCCAATGAATCCCACATTCAGTGTTTCGGTCATGATTGATGAGCCCTGGTCCTGCTCTTGTTGCCCATTTTCAACCCTTCGCCGATGAAGGCTCGGGCATCACTCCGCTCCGCTAGTTTGCGGAAAGGTTACAGTTATCGAAGACGGGAAGCGCAATATCGCCAGGTACTAAATTGAATTGAACGCCTCCGAATTCGGCTTGCCACTCCTCCACGGCGCAGTGGGAATTTGGGACGAGGTCGTCATATACGGCGGTCTCGGACTCATCGTCCTGACCATGGTGGCGCTGTCCTGGCGCGCCGGGCGAAGAAGGAAGAGACGTCGAGAACGGGCCAGCCCCAAGGGTGGACCCGAGGTGGAGTCCTAACCTGCGGCGCCGGAAGATCTGAGTTCCGCGATTTCCTCTGCGGAGTAGCCGGCCTCGGCCAGCACTTCATCGGTGTGTTGGCCCATGGTCGGGGCCGGCCAGTCCATACGGCCGGGTGTGCCATACAGCTTTGCCGCCAGGCCGATGTGGTGCACAGTGCCGGCAGCGGGGTGCTCCATTTCCACGTCCATGTTCCTGGCGCGGACCTGTTCGTTGTTCCACACCTGCTCCATGTCCAGCACGGGCCCGGCGGGGAACCCTGCGCGATCGAACTTCTCCAGCCAATTCTCGGTGTCGTGTTCGGTCAACGTGCGTTCGAGCTCCACTTCGAGTTCGGCGCGATTTGCCATGCGGCCTGCGTTGTCGGTGAATCGGTCGTCCTCGAGCAGGTCTTCTCTACCCATAGTTCGCACCATCCGCGCCCAGTTCGTGTCGTTGGGCGCGCCGACGTTGATGTAGCCGTCCTTCGTCTTCAGGCTCTGGTAAGGGGCTGACAGGCGGTGCGCGGACCCCAGGGGCCGGGAGACCTCGCCGGTGGTGAAGTAAATTCCCGACTCCCAGACCATGTAGGCGAGCGCAGACTCAAGGAGTGAGACTTCGAGGTACTGGCCCTCCCCGGTCTTCAGGCGGTGGATGTAGGCGCTGAGGATGCCGTATGCGGCGAACATCCCGGCGTTCAGGTCGGCCATCGGCACACCGACTTTGACGGGCGCAGAGCCGGGCATGCCGGTGATGCTCATCAGGCCGCTCATGCCCTGCGCGATGAGGTCGTAGCCGCCTCGCCTCGAGTAGGGACCGGTCCGCCCGAAACCTGAGATCGAGCAGTAGATAAGGGTCGGATTGGCCGCAGATACCTCTTCGTATCCGAGGCCCAGGCGATCAATTGTTCCCGCCCTGAAGTTTTCGATCATTACATCGGCGTCGCTCGCCAACCGCCTTGCGGCTTCGACACCGCTTTTCTGCTTGAAGTCCAGCACGATGCTGCGCTTGTTGCGGTTCATCGCCAGGAACGCCGCCGACTCGCCGCTCACGAACGGTGGGCCCATGTGACGAGTATCATCGCCGCCTGCCGGTTTTTCGACCTTGATTACGTCTGCGCCCATGTCTGCCAGGAGCATCGTGCAGAACGGCCCGGCCAGGACCTGGCTGCAGTCGACGATCTTCATGCCCTCCAGGGCCAGGGGCATCGATGACGAATGTTGAGGCAGTACCATGGAACTTCTTGTATCTTTCGGCTGAACCAAAGAAAACCCGGACAGTCAGCGAATTTTAGTCCGAAGTGACTCGAAACGTCAGTTCATTCGCCATACGGTTAGGGTCCCGTAATGTATGGGATGGAAACCGCGAGGTTGAATGGGAATTCAGGCCTTCGCCACAGGAGCCAAGCCAAGATGGAAATGTTTGACCTCACAGGCAGGGTTGCGTTGATAACCGGCGGTAATGGCGGGATTGGGCTGGGGATCGCGCAGGGTCTCGCGGAGGCGGGCGCGGCCGTGTGTCTCGCAGCGCGTGACGAAGAGAAGAGCCGGGCCGCAGTTGAAGGCTTGACCGGTGACGGAAACCAGGCGATTGCCTTGAAGTGCGACGTCAACGATCCGGCGTCCGTGTCCGACGCAATCGATGCGGCCGTGAACAATTTCGGCGGGCTCGACATCCTCGTCAATAACGCCGGGGCCAACCGCCGGGCGAACGAACCGCATGAGTTGTCGATGGATGACTGGCGGCTTGTCGTCGACACCAACCTGAACAGTCTTCACATCGTGAGCACCGCGGCATTTCCTCACCTCAAGGCATCTCCCGGCGGAAAGGTGATCAACATCGGGTCCATGATGTCGGTGTTTGCGACCGGATACGCTCCGGCTTACGCAGCCAGTAAGGGCGGCGTGGTGCAGTACACGAAGGCGCTGGCCATCGGCTGGGGCCGGTACGACATCCAGGTCAACTGCATACTGCCGGGCTGGGTGCACACCGATATGACGGGAGCGTTCCTGAAGATGTTCCCCGAACGCGAGCAGGTGATAATCGATCGGACTCCGGCGGGCAGGTGGGCCGACCCGGTCGACCTTGCGGGCACGGCGGTGTTCCTTGCGAGCCGTGCCTCGAACTTCGTCACCGGCGCATCTATACCGGTAGACGGCGGTTACCTGGTCCAGTAAGTCCTAGCAGTCAGGATGTCTACGCGGCTGCGATCAGATCCGGCCGTAGTCGTCCTCGACCCTGACAATGTCGTCTTCGCCAAGATAGTCGCCGGTCTGGGTCTCGATGATTTCCAGCGGCTCGATGCGGGAGATGTTCTCGATCCGGTGATACACGGTGCGAGGCACCGACATCGTCTGGCCGCGACCGAGCGTTTGCTCTGTATCGCCCACTGTGACGCGCGCCATGCCCCGCGCCACCGCCCACAATTCATCGCGATGGCGGTGCCACTGTAGCGAGAGGCGTTGCCTGGGGTTCACGGTGATCCGCTTGACCTGGAAGCCGGGACCGGACGAAAGGACTTCGAAAGCGCCCCAGGGACGTTCCTCCCGGTAGTTCCCGCTTCGCTTGCGCGGGGCGCGGTGCCCAAATTGGACTTCCCGTGGTTCCGCCAATGTCCTTATCCGTGAATGGGACCGGTTGATGCCCAACCGGTATGACAATTTTAGAGCAGCCTGGCGTGCAGTAACGAAGTTCTGATGCGCCGCGTCGATTGCGGTTCATCAAGAAGGCCGCGGTGTTTGCCGCGGCCTTCGCTGATGGACGTTTGCTGCCGGTCGTTGCTAGTTTTCGTTCTCGGCCATGGCGCCGGTAAGGGTGAAATCCATGGGCCTTGTGTGACCGTCCCAGTTCGATGGAGAACCGGACTCGTCGTACAGGTGGCAGGACACCCAGTGGTTCGCCTGGTGCTGTTCCTGGAGTTCCGGTTGCTGGTTCTCGCAGATATCCCCGATCTTGAGGAAGCAACGGGGATTGAAGCTGCAGCCAGACGGCGGGTTGACCGGCGAAGGCACCTCACCCGGGAGAATGATCTCTTCCCGCTGAATGTCTGGGTGCGACGGCAGCGCGGCCGAGATCAACGCCATGGTGTACGGGTGCTGCGGATCGGTGAACACATCTTCCGTGTCTCCGATCTCCCTGATGAGACCCAGGTACATGACACCGACCTTGTGGCACATGTACCTGACTGTAGCCAGATTGTGCGCGATCAGCAGGTAGGCGAGGCCGTACTGGTCCTGCAGGTCTACAAGCAGGTTCATGATCTGCGCGCGAATCGAGACGTCGAGGGCTGAGACCGGCTCGTCGAGGACTATGACGCGCGGGTTGAGCGCCAGGGCTCGGGCGATACCGATCCGCTGCCTCTGCCCGCCCGAAAATTCGTGAGGGTACAGGTTCGCCTGGTAGGGGTTCAGTCCCACCTCGGTCAGCAGTTCGGACACCCTCGAACGAATCTGTTGCCGGGTCATCGTAGTCGCTATTTCGAGCGGCTCGGCGACGATGGACAAGACACGCATCCGGGGGTTCAGCGAGGACCAGGGGTCCTGGAACACTGCCTGGATGGACTTACGGAACTCCTTGCGGCCTTCCCGGGTCAGGTTGTTTACGTCGTGACCTTCGAAGAAGATGGTCCCGTCGGTCGGCCTCTCCAGCCCAAGCAGGACCTTGGCGGTTGTGGTCTTGCCACAGCCCGACTCGCCCACCAACCCGAAGGTCTGGCTGGCTTCGATGTCGAAGCTGATGCCGTCGATGGCCTTCAGCCACTCTCGCCTGCCGCCCAGGCCAAGGAAACCGCCGCCGATTGGGAAGTGCTTCTTCAGGCCCCGGATCTGGACGATGGCATCGCCGCTACTGGAGACACCCGCAGCGTCCGGAATTACGACGGGTTCGGTGTCGGTGGATAGTGCTCGTTCAGCTGTTGATGTCATGACTGTGTCACCGGGTTCCAGCAGTGGAAATGGTGGTTTTCAGATGCCTGTTCGTAGTGCGGGTACTCTTCCCTGCACTTATCGATGGCGTTGGGGCAACGCGGCGCAAAGGGGCAACCTGCCGGCAGGTTGTAGAGCAGGGGCGGCTGACCTTCAATCTGGCGCAGCCGACCTGTCTTCACCTCAAGCTTGGGCACCGATTCGATCAGGGCCTGCGTATAGGGGTGCCTGGGAGTGTTGAAGATCTGCCGTACGTCCCCTTGCTCGACGATCCGGCCGGCGTACATGACGGCCACACGGTCGCACATCTTGGCGACGATGCCGAAGTCGTGCGTGATGAAGATGATCGCCACGCCGTCTTCTGCCTGGAGCTGCTTCAAGAGCCTCAGGTACGCCGCCTGGATCGTCACGTCGAGCGACGTGGTCGGTTCGTCGGCGATGATGACAGAGGGAGTGGAGGAGATGCCGATGGCGCCCACAACACGTTGGCGCATGCCGCCTGAGAGCTGGTGCGGGTAGTCCTTGGCCCGCTGCTCAGCGGCGGGGATTCGGACGTGCCTCAAGGCCTCGATTATCTTCTCCCACAGCGGCCTGCCCTTGAGACCCTGGTGGATCGTAATGGCTTCGCCGACCTGGTTTTCGATGGTGAAGACGGGATTCAGGGCGGTCATCGGGTCCTGGAGGATCATGGCGATCTCACCGCCGCGAATCCTCGTCATTTCAGACTCCGAGACCTGGAGTATGTCCTTCCTGACGAACTGGCCGTTGCCCGAGCCACTGTCTCCACCCCTCGTGGCGAGAATCACCTCTCCGCCGACGATGTGGCCGGGGGGTGATGGCACAAGGCGCATGACCGACAGGGCCTGCACCGACTTGCCGGATCCCGACTCACCGACGATCCCCAGCGTTTCGCCCCTGCGGACCTGGTAACTCACGCCGTCTACGGCCTTGACAGTCCCCCAGCGCGTCGTGAAGTAGGTGCGCAGGTCCTTGACCTCCAGCACTACCTCTTCGCCGACGGTGTCCGGCCCAAAGCGGTCGTATGTGCTCGTGTCGGCTGTCGCCGGATCGCCAGTGGACGAGGCCATCTCCACGTCGGCTTCAGCGGTCCTGGTAGTTTCGTCCATATCGGCTCCTACCGTAACAATCAGTTGCTTTAATCACTACAAACCCCAACTGCCGCGGCCCGCGTTCCGGCAGTATTCAGAACGCGCGCGGTTTGGGGCCTGTCGAGTGGCGAAACTATAACACAGTCGCGAACGCTCACATCAATTCGCTTTCGCCCTTCGCTCAGGACCTGAGCTCCTTTGAGATCTGGCCCAGGGCGTCGTCCAGTGCGTCTACGAGAAAGTCGATCTCATCCCTATTGATCGACAGTGGCGGGCATATCGAAATGATGTCTCCAGCGCGGAAGCTCACCAGGTCCCGGTCGTAGAGCATTTTCGGCAACTTCTTCGCCAGGCCGGCCGACGCCTGAAAACGCTCCTTGGTGTCCCGGTCCTTTACCAGTTCGACGGCTGCGATGAGTCCCAGGCCGCCTCGGATGTCGCCCGTGATTTCGTGTTCTCTCAGGCGCTGCAACTGGCTGAACAGGTACTCACCCATCCGCTCGGAGTTCGAGACCAGGTCCTCACGCTCGAAAATCTCCAGGTTGGCCAGCGCCGCAGCCGACGAGACGGGGTGGCCGCCGAATGTGATCAGGTGGCGGAACGTCTCGGCGTCGGTCCCGATAAACGAGTCTGCGACCTTCTTCGTGGCGATGGCTGCGCCCAGCGGGGCGTAACCGCTCGTTATCGCCTTGGCCACCGTCGTGATATCGGGCTGGACATCCCAGTTCATCGGACCGAACCATTTTCCAAGCCTGCCGAAGCCGGTAATCACCTCGTCGGCGATCAGTATTACTCCGTACTGATCAGCGATTTCGCGGAGCCGTTGCCAGTATTCGGGCGGTGGTATCTGGATCCCGGCCGCTGCGGATACGGGTTCCGCAATCATGGCTGCCACGGTCTGCGGGCCCTGGTGTTGAATTACCGTTTCGAATTCATTCGCGCACTTGATTGCGACGTCCACCGGATCGCCTTCGTAAGGCGGCCTGTAGGAGTCCCAATTGGTGACGTGAATGGCGCCGGGCATAAGCGGGCCCATCGGATCGGCAGTGGGGTTGCCGCCGAGGCTCACCGCCATTGCGGTGCCGCCGTGGTAGGAGTAGCGCCGGGAAATGACCTTGTACGCGCCGGCTTTTCCGTTGACCATCTGGTACTTCTTGGCCATCTTGACGGCGGTCTCAACAGCCTCTGAGCCGCCGGATGTGAAGAACGTCCGAGCGCCGTTGTCGGGGTAGAGTTCCGCGATCTTTCCCGCCAGTTCAATCTGGGGGATGAGCGCAGCACCCGCCGGCGGAGATGAGATGGCCTGCATCTGTTCGTATACGGCATCCGCTATCTCACGCCGGCCATATCCAACGGCCTTGTACCAGAGCCCCGCCATGCCGTCGAGCAGGCGATTGCCCTCGATGTCGGTGACCCAACAGCCCTCGCCCTTCACGTACACCTTCAGGTTGCCTCGCCAGTCGTTGATCTGTGCGGCGTGAATGAACAGGTGGTCGCCGGCGATCTGCTGAAGTTCTTCGATGCGTTCGCCCGAATACGCGGCGGCTGTGGTCATGTGAGTCTCCGGGATGCCCAGTTCTGGGGTGGATGAGTTCACCCTTTATAAGGGCGATGCGCGGCGCGAGATGCGGTCCGCATTGCCGTCATTTTAAGCCTCCCACGTTCGGCGGTCTACGGCCAAATCGTTAATCGGATGAGCGCTGCGCGGCGAGAAGATTTGCGAGTGCACTGTACGGCTCGAGCCGGGAACTGGCACTCGGCTCATCAGCAAGAGGTGATCCCAGTTCGGGAACGCCGTTCCACTGCTATAATCGACCGGCGATGAGACCTATGATCAGCACAAACTCGACGCGTCTTTGCACCTGTTGTACCCCTCCGAGGAGGCGTGACAACTAGGCGCTATCGTCAACGGCACGTCACGCCCCTCGCGACCGCCCGGACACGAGGGGTTTTTTGTTGCCATCGGAAATTTTGCGAATCATCACCAGTAAACAATCGAGAGAAAAGTACCCAACAATGATTGCAATCGAACGCCGCTTTCCGGAATCCGAACTGGCCAATGTCAACCGCGGGATGGAAGATTCCCACCCCTCCGAAATTCTCGAGTGGGTCAACCAGCAATTCGGCAACGGCGCCGCGCAGATGTCGAGCTTCGGGCTGGAGGACGTCGCCCTGTTCGACATGTACTGGCGCATCAACCCGAATGCCAGGGTCATGACGCTGGACACGCTTCGGCTCCCAACCGAGACGTACACGCTTTTCGATCAGACTTCGTTGCGCTACGGAGTAAAGATAGAGACCTTTTACCCTGACCTTCCGGCGGTCGCCGAGATGGTCGAGTCAAACGGATTCAACCTCTTCTATAAGGGAATAGACAACCGGAAGCTGTGCTGCGGCATTCGCAAGGTGGAACCTCTCAACCGTGCGCTCTCCTCAGTCGACGCCTGGATAACGGGCCTGCGCCGCGACCAGGGCATGGAGCGGGGGCAGATCGACTTCGTCGAGTGGGACGAAGCCCACGGCAACTACAAGATAAATCCCCTGGCGAACTGGACGTTCGAGCAGGTAGAGCAGTACGTGAAGGAACACGACGTTCCATACAACGAACTGCACGACAACGGGTACCCGAGCATCGGCTGCGATCCCTGCACACGGGCGATCAAGCCCGAGGAGGACCTGCGGGCAGGTCGTTGGTGGTGGGAGACCGATCCCGACGCCAAAGAATGCGGCCTCCACGTCATCGCGGCCGCTTCCAGCGACTAGTAGGGCACCGGCGCCAAATCCTTCCGACGCGAGGTTATTGAAGAGGAATGATGATAGACCCCCACGGCGGAAGCCTGGTCAACCGGGTCCTTGACCCCGAAGCGGCATCGGAACTCGAGGCGCGCGCCGGCGCCATGCGGCGAATCTTACTCGGCGCGCGCGAATCGTCCGACCTCAGGATGATCTCGATCGGCGCGTTCAGCCCGCTGACGGGATTCCTCAGGAGTGACGATTACGCGTCGGTTGTGGCGGACAGCCGTTTGACGACCGGCCAAGTGTGGACGATTCCCATCACATTGGCGCTTGAATCCGGTGACGCCGCGGGCATTGGGCAGGGCGATGAACTCGCGCTTTACGATACGGACGGCAACCTGCTTGGCGCCATGACCGCAGACGACATTTTCTCGTACGACTCCCGTGTCGAAGCGAGGGAAGTGTTCCGGACAGTGGACGAAGAGCACCCCGGTGTCGCCAACCTTTATGGGCAGGGTGAAGTGCTTGTCGGCGGGCCGATCTGGGCCCTCCCGCGGCGCCCGCTCGAGGTGTACGCGGACGCAGACAGGCCCCCGGCCGCATCCCGGGCGCTCTACGAATCGAACGGGTGGCGAACGGTGGTCGGCTTCCAGACTCGAAATCCGATCCACCGGGCGCACGAATACATCATGAAGTGTGCGCTGGAACTCGTGGACGGGCTGGTTGTCCACCCGCTTACTGGCGAAACCAAGCCCGGTGATACAGACGCCGCGGTGAGGATGCGCTGTTACCGGGAGTTACTTTCGCGCTACTACCCGGGCGGGCGGACCGTTCTGTCCACGTTCCCGGCGTTCATGCGCTACGCCGGACCGCGCGAGGCGGTCTTCCACGCCATTTGCCGGAAGAACTACGGCTGCACGCATTTCATAGTGGGCCGGGATCATGCCGGTGTCGGCAACTACTACGGCACTTACGACGCCCAGCACATCTTCAGCGAGTTCGATCCTTCGGATCTGGGCATCCAGCCGATGTTCTTCGAGCATTCATTCTTCTGCCGGCTGTGCGGAAACATGGCCACCTCCAAGACCTGCCCGCACGATTCCGATTACCACGTTTTCCTGAGTGGCACGAAGGTACGAGAGATGCTGGAGAGAGGGGAGCGGCCTCCGGAGGAATTCACCCGGCCCGAGGTGGCGGACATCCTCATCGCGGCCGCCAGGGCTTGACGCACGGCCCGTCGTCGTCAGGCAGGCCGTAGCCGGATTCTCGACGCCACGGAGTGACCCAACACGGCATTCCTCCCGGCGACATTGAGAATGACCACGCCCCGATAGGGCGCCACTTCCTCGACGACTACTTCCACACCAGGCAGGACTCCGCCCTCGGCCAGGTAAGCAACCAGCTCTTCGTCTTCTTCGGGTATGCGGTCAACCACCATGGCCTGACCGGTCGGGGCGTTATCGAGCGTGACGACCTTCGCCGACGCTGTGTAGCCTGTCCCCGGGATGGGTTGCCCGAATGGGTCTATCGTCGGATTGCCGAGCCTGTTGCGAATGTCGGTTTCCAACGTGTCCGAAATGGCGTGTTCCAGTCGATGGGCTTCGGCATTGACGCGATGCAGTTCAACCCCCAGCAGGTCCACGATCATGCAGGCAGCCAGCCGGTGCCTGCGGATGATGCGCTCTGCCAGGGTCTTGCCCCGGGGCGTAAGTCCGATGTCCCTCGTTTCAGATATCTGGATTAGGCCCTCTCGTTCCATGCGCCTGAGCATTCCGGATACGGACGGCAAGGAGGTCCCCAGGTATTCGGTGGCGGGAACGCGCCTGAGCTGGGTTACCAGGTTGGCGTTCGTTACCCGCAATCCCTGCTCTTGCACCAGGTATATGGAGAGCAGGTAATTCTCCATCGCCTGGGTCAGGCGCGTCTCCCCAGACCTTGACCGTTTGCGTCGTCGCGCAGTCCGGGTTTTTGAGGTGTCCTTGGTGTTCTCCGCCATGAAGTGAGGCTAGCAACGCGCCCAATAGCCGGTCAACCCCGCCGAAGTCGCGAATGCGCCACCGGACAACCCTTGGCCACCCATGGTTGCTGGATGAAGGTTTCGCAGCGGATAGGCCCGGTACTTCAATGGCACGAATGGCACGGTGCGGGTCACGCGCGGAGTCGGGGGATTTCGATGGGCGCCATGGCCGGCTGTTTACATAACCGTAGCATTAACTGAATGAATATTGCGTTAACTGCGTGTGTACTATATGATCCGCGGCTGTTTGCCGTCGGAGGGCAAATGTCTTACACATTTTCTGGTTCTGTCGCATTCCGACCGCGGCTTGGGGGCCTGATTGTTCCGTCCCCTGTTTTTCGGGACTGCCCGGCTGTTTCCTCTGGCTGCTTCGGTCGCCGTCGCGGCACTGATGGTGGGGACAGGGCTGGCAACGGTGCGTGCCCCCGCGTTGGCGCAGGCGTCATTGCAGTTTGACGAAGGCGACGAAGTAGACCGGTTTGTAAAGGAGAACGTCACGGCAGGCGGTTCGGTCGGAGCGCCTGTCGTGGCGACCGGCGTCGGCACGTTGACGTACAGCCTGTCCGGCGCCGACAGGGCATCTTTCACGATAAACGCGAGCACGGGCCAGATACTCCTGGCCGCAGGCGCCGCGCTCGACTTCGAGTCAGGGAAGACCGTGTACCGGCTTGTGGTCACCGCAACAGGTCAGCCGGGTCAGGCCGCCAGCGTCGATGTCAATGTCACCGTTGAAGATGTGAATGAGCCGCCGGTGTTTGACACAGACGGTATTTCGTTCGAGTTGTTCGAAGTAAGGGAGGACTCGCCTGCCGGCACGAACATCGGAGATCCGATAGAGGCTGCCGATCCGGAAGACGACGACGTAACTTACTCGCTGGCAGGCGCGGACGCCAAGACACTCGCAATTGACGCTTCAAGCGGACAGGTCAAGACGAGGGGACCACTGAATTTCGAGGCCAGGAGCTCATACGAAATCAAGCTTGTCGCGTCCGATCTCAACGGCAGCGGCAGCAGTACCGGAATCGACCTGACAATCAGCGTCGTAGATGTCGACACAGAAGCCCCGGAGACACCGAAAAAGCCGTCGGTGTCTCCGGAACCTGAGCACGGGCATGAGGCGCTCCTGGTCGAGTGGACCGCGCCCGAAAACGCCGGCCCGCCGATTACCGGTTACGTCGTGCAATACCGCATCGAAGACTCCGGTGGGAAGTGGGACCGGTTCACGGTGGATGCAGGCAACGTCGAGGGCACGATCACCGGGCTCGAGCCCGACACCGAGTACGAGGTGCAGGTGCGCGCCATCAACGACGAGGGCGAAGGGCAGTGGTCGGTGTCCGGTAAGGGCAGCACGTACGCCGTCCAACCAGAAAATTCGCCGCCCGGATTCTCGGAGAACGCCCCCGCAGCGCTCACGATCGCCGAAAACACGCGGCCAGGTACAGCGGTTGGAACGCCTTTCGCGGCGTCGGATGCCGACCCGCAAGACACTCTTGTGTACTCGCTTGCCGGCGCCGACTCCGGCCTGTTTAGCGTCGATGTTTCAAGTGGGCAGATCAGTGTTGGCCAGGGGACTGTGCTCGACCATGAATCTCCGGCGGATTCGAATGGCAATAACGTTTACGAGTTGACCGTCCAGGTCACCGACGGCAAGGACGAAGGGGGAAACCCGGACACAAACGTTGACGACTCGATCGAAATGACCATCAGTGTTAAGGACGTCAACGAACCACCGGTATTTTCCTCTTCGGGCTCTGAAATCGAGATTGACGAGAACTCCGACGAGCCGTTGCCCCCGCTTTCAGGGAACGACCCGGAAGGGCACGGAGTGACATGGTCGCTTGATGCGGCCAGCCCGGACGGCGGGAGTTTCAGCCTTTCCAGGAACGGGACCATTGCATTCAAGTCGGCCCCAGACTTCGAGTCTCCACTAGACACCGACCGCGACAACGACTACGAAGTCATTGTGATCGCAACGGACGACGGACAGCCGACGGCGTCTTCTCGTATGGTCCTGACGATTCGGGTGGTGAATATCGACGAGCCGGGGACGGTTACCTTGTCCATGTTGGGCCCGCAGGTGGGTGTTCAACTGAGGACCGAGCTCTCGGATCCCGATGGCGCTGTGAGTGATGAAAGTTGGCAGTGGATCAGGTATTCGGGTGGCCAGGAACGGGCGATCAAAGGGGCTACGGAATCCAGCTACACGCCAACCCCCGATGACGATGGTTCCCGGCTTCAGGCGACGGTGAGTTACAGCGATAACCAGGGCTCAGGTAAATACGCCGCGGGACCGGTGACCCATCCGGTGGGTGACGATTCCAACTCCCCTCCGGAGTTCACTGCTGCCGGCCCCGTGACGCGGCGAGTCGCCGAGAACACCCGGCCGGGTACCAACATTGGCGGTCCCGTTGCGGCCACTGACCCCGATCAGGACGACCTCAGGTATTCCTTGTCGGGGACTGACTCCGGCGCATTTGACATAGATGGATCGACCGGCCAAATCAAAACGAAGGGTTCTCTAGATCACGAACGGCAACCGGAGATTCGACTAACGGTGACCGCTGCCGACCCGGGCGGCCGGGCGGCGAGCGTCGAAGTAACCGTCACGGTAACCGACGACGACACCGAAGCGCCGGGGAGACCGGACCCGCCGTCCGTGGGGCCAAACCGAGTCGATCCAATTAATTCGTTGGATATCGAGTGGAATTCCCCTGCGAACTCCGGGCCAAACATCACGAGGTACATGGTGCGCTACCGGGTCCAGGACTCGGGTGATGAATGGAAGCAGGAGATAGCCGGGGGAGGCGCAAGACGGACGACTGTTCCAGGGGTCGAGTCCGACACCCTGTACGAAGCGCAAGTGCACGCGGTGAACGCAGAGGGGACAGGGCAGTGGTCGGAATCGGGTTTTGGCAGCACACTGGCATTTCTGCCCGCCAACACACCGCCCAAATTCGCCGAGGCGGCCACCACCCCGCTGTCGATTGAAGAAAACGTTTCAGGCGGAACACTCGTCGGAGGTCCGATCACGGCTGCTGATCTCGAAGATGACGAACTCACTTACTCGCTCACGGGCGCCGATTTCGCAATGTTCCTGGTCGACCCGTCGACCGGGCAGATATGGACCGCGGCGAACGCGAATTTCGATCACGAGACACCGGCAGACTCCGACGGCGACAACCGCTACGAGATGACTGTGACGCAAATGCAGCGGAATCTCCTACTGGGATTGCCAGTGGGATGCGCACGTTACGGTCTCGATCAACTGTGATCTCGTCCAGGACCAATCGAAGCACATCTCTCTGTTGGTTCGGGGTTATGTCGTCCAGGCCCTCACCAACTTTTTCGGCCCATGCAAGCACACTTTCCATCAGGGCCTGCTTCTCACCGCCCGACATTTCCCTCGCGCGGTATTCGTCCAGTTGAACTCTCAGGTTTTCCAGCCGCTCGGTGATGAACTTGCGCTGACTATCGAGCTGGTCCTCCGTGATCTTCCCGGTGACATAAAGCCTGATCGCCCGGTCCTCTTCCATCTGGACGTTTCGCAATGCGCGCTCCGTCGTGGCGATCTCCTCAGCCAGATTTTCGGCGTCTTGACCATCCAGAGATTCGATACCAGCCATGATCAGATCGGGATTCTGCAGGACCGTTTTCACCTCGCCCCAGACCAATTGTTCGATCTTCTCGGCCCTGATTGAAGGACGTTTACTTCCATCCAGGCCGTGGTTCTCACCCCGGCAGCGGTAGTACCGGCGGGGTACGTCGAACTCATAGAGGTAGAGCTTGCCATTGCGCCTGTTGCTGCTTCTCCTTTGCGCAGTTGAGCTGAACCTGTGGCCGCACTCAGAGCACCTGAGTAGGCCCTGCAGCAGATAGAAGGTCTTCGTGTTCCTCTTGGATCTTTGGATACGCTTTTTCTTGAGTTCCTGCGCCCGGTCCCATATGTCCTCGTCAACCAGAGGCGGGAACGGGACGTCTATCCAGCTGTCCTTTGGCTGTTCATAGACCCGCCTGCCGCTTTCCGTCGAAACATGCCTGGTCTTCCCAAAACTCCAGACTCCCTTGTAGGCCGTGTTCGACAGAATTCGGTGGATGATGGTCTTGCTCCAGTCCCGTCCTCCCGCCGCCGGCGGGATACCTTCATTTGTCAGCCAACCGCGGATCGAGGCGACTCCCAAGCCTTCGTTTACGTACATCCTGTAAATCCGCCGTACCACCTTCGCCTGCTCTTCGACCACTTCCGGCTTGCCGTCTTCTCCAATGCGGTATGCGTAGGGAATCGCCCCGGTTGGAATACGGCCCTGCTTGGCGGCCCCACGTCTGCCCAGCGACGCCCGCTCGCGGAAGTTGTCAAGTTCGATCTTGCCGATGGCCGCCATGAGGCCGAAGGTCTTCATGTCAATGGCGTCCATTACGGCCTCGAGCCCTATCCGATACGCTTCAACGATCTCCATAAGGGCCGCTGCCGGGTACATGCCGCGGCTCAAGCGGTCGGACTTCCAGCAGACGATCGTATCGAACCGCCCCTCCCTGGCGTCGGCCAGCATCCTTTGAAACTCGGGACGATTCTTGGACCACCCCTTTCCGACCTCCTGGTAGCGAGCGACTATCTGTAGTCCCTTATCTTCGCAGTAGGATTCCATTTCGGCGATCTGTTCGTCGATTGAAGTCTTGTCTTCCTGGGCCTGAATCGCGCTCGATACGCGGGCGTAGATCGCCGCCCTGGTCAGCTTTGCTTTCCGTTCTTTGGTTACCGGCATGATCATGTTCTCCCAATCGCGTCGCTAAACAAAAAAACCCGCCTCCGTGAAGGGGCGGGTCTGCGAATAGTAAAATCCAGTCGCACTGCCTGCTCCATCAGGTGGCGCCGCGGTCCGGGGCGTTGGTAGCGCCGCCGGGCCAACTCATTCTCTCTATTTTAGTATGGGTGACCGACTACTTCAAAATGCGACGTTGACGGTGGTTGGCCGGGCAGGCGTTGTCCGCCCTCAGTTTCTCTTCTGATGTCTGCCTGCGGCTACTCCCTGAGAGACGAAGTCTGATCGGCGGAAGCCAGACTGACCAGCAGGGTGAATAGACGCCGCAATCGATCCTCGCCATCAGGACCGGGCCTTGATGCGATTTCCACGATTTTCAACTCCGGGACACTGCCGGCGGAGATCTTCGATGTTCCCGGGGTCGCGGCGTCTTCCACTGGGCTTTTCCCGCAAAACCTGTTGGAATCCGTCCCGTGGGGAGACAGTTCCGGTATGGTGCAGAACGCATGTTCTTATCACCAGTTTGGACGTTTGACTTGGCCAGGGGAATCCCCTGCAAGGGGGTGCGCCGGTGAACCCCTGCGCAAGGGATTAGTCCGGGTGGACTGAGTCCCGGAGTGGATCTCCGGGTCCCAGGAAAAACAAAGGGTTATCGACCAGCAGCATTGCGCTCACCCGCCGTGTAGGCTTGGGAGGTCCGCTCAGCGCAATTCCTATTGGACTTGCGCGCCGTCACTATCTTGACCGGCTGCGGGTAGGACACTGGCCTTGGGACTTTCTGTAGAACTTTCCGTGGACAGGAGATGGCTCAATTTCAGCTTTCCGGCCAGGTCCATGAGAGCGAGAAGGTGCTGGGAGTTCGGAAGAGAGCCTGCGCGCCACCTCCTGACGGTGAGAGTGTTGGTGCCGATGCGCCGGGCCAACTCAGCCCACGTCAGACCGGACGTTTCCTTGAACTGCTCCAATCTCTCGGGGAATCCACTAAGGAAGTAGGGTACGTTCCACCTGCGGTGCTTTCGCCGGCGGGGCATTGATCAGTTCCTCCAAAGCGACATCTGGGAGGTCTCCCCCATGAGAATGTCGAGGCCGCCCGGAATCTTGGTGGCCAGGCAGAAGAGTGAGTGCATCGCCCCTCCGCTGGGCTCTGTCCCCCTGCGCCACCGGTGCAAGTGCTTGCCTTCCATTCCCACGGCCTCGGCAAACCCATTCCAGGTGAGGCCGCTTGCGTCCTTCAACCGTGTCAGTCGCCGGGCGAAGTCCTCAGGGAGATCACAGCTGCCGTAGGGAATCGGGCGGCCATGGATCATCAGGCCATCTGAATATGATGTCAGTCGGGCTGGGGATTTACGCATTTTCATGTTCCGACCGTTTCGGAAGTCCGCAGGCTCCAGGGTCGGCTGAGTCCTTCGCCGAACTCGCGCGAACCGGACTCCTGTTTCGCGCGAGTTCGGTCAGTCCGCAAGTGCTGAACCCTAACGACCGGGTGACTTAGTTTTGAGGTCGCCTGAGCAGGACTGGCCGCATCCAGATCGCATCGGTCCAGTGGTGCGCTGCAATGCGGATACGCCTTCTGACATTGAGCCCACGACCGTTACGGACCCTAACAATCTGTTAGGGTCAAATAGTATGTCTACTTAGACTGATCTGTCAAGAACAAATGTGCTAGTATCGGCTCGTATTCCAGAGGAATGACGAATGCCAGGAGCAATTCAATCAGTGCCGGAGACTACGGGCTACAGGTGGAAGAACGTAGGCGCGCGTATCAGAGATGCGCGGACGAAGTCGGGACTCACGCAGCGTCGGTTGAGCGAGCTCCTCGGTGTCAGTCCCCACACGGTTTGGTACTGGGAGTCGGGAAGAATGAGGCCTGCCCACGAACGACTCGTGGAGCTGGCGTACCAGTGCGGTGTGACTACGGACTGGCTGTTGGGGCGAGACGTGGTGGAAGCAGAGGTTCTCAAAGAGGCCGAAGCCTCCTTCAGGGACGCCGTCGCCGGCCTGCCCCTGGAAGATCTCGAGTCGATCCACGAGTTCATTCGATTTGTGAGAGAGAGGCGGAGTCGAAAGAGGAGGACGAAAGCTGGAACATGAAACGGGCGCAGCGAAAGGCCTTGGAGCTTAGACGAGAACTCTGTTTGCACGGTGAGGTCGATGTCGAAGAGGTAGCTAGCTTCCTTGGAATGGAGATCGTTACCTGGCCTCTGCTGGTCCTCAAGGAAATGGTCGTCGGCGACTTCATCTGCGTGGCTGAGCGCCTGGATACCAGGTGGAGACGCTGGGTTATAGCCCATGCGATCGGGCACAGATTGATGCACCCCGGTAACCACACGTGGATACGATTCCATACAGGGCTGGGACATCGGTTCGAGCGGGAGGCGGAGGACTTTGCCTGCTTCCTTCTGTTGGATGCGAGAGAAGCTGTGGATGCCGGTCTATCCGAGTCTTGGGAGGTGGCGGAACACTTCGGAGTTCCCGACGAACTGGTGCGCCTTCAGGCACCACTGAGGCTGGAGTGAAGAACTCTCACCCCGGCGAGGTGACTTGAGAACAACGGCAGATCCTAGTTTCTCTTGGCCGCACATCTGACGGTCCCTCTTCGAGTTCGGACGGCGTAACGCCGGGGAAAACAGGTTCGAATCTAGTCGGGTCCACCAGACTTGATAAAATCAAGATCCTTTTCCATCGCCTTCACGCTGGCATTGTAGATTCGCTCTGAATTCGTAGCTGGCCACAGTTCCGCCGCATCATGCAGGCCCTGCTCTGCTGGATCGTGGTAGGTGGGCGTGGAACGCCGCCCGCCGGTTCAACACCACCGTATCCCGAAGTGGTGGGGCATCGTGTTTGCGTCCAACAGGGACGGCAACGATGAGATATATGTAATGAACGCCGACGGTTCTGATGTTACGCGGCTGTCGAATACTCGCACCGCCTAAGGGCACCCTTCATGGTCTCCGGGTCAAACCGTAAGACCCAAAGGAAGTACAGCCGGGAACTGTACCGAGAGCGGAACCTGATCGAACGAGCGTTCAACAGGCTCAAGCTGTGACGCAGGATCGCAACACGCTATGATCGTAGAAGCCTTTACTTCCTAGCAGCACTGCACCTGACTGCAGCGATCATATGGAGCCCATGATTGTCGATTGGCCCTAGCTGTACCCGAAGAAAGCACATGCTCAACCCTCTACGTCCTGCAGTTGCGCCCAGGCTCCGACACGTACCGGGGACCTAGCCAAGCCGAATGGTTCCAAGCCCAGTCGCCCGACATTGGAATCTCAGCCCACGCGGTGTCGGACGTGTCAGCAGGCTGGACCAAGCATTCGCCGGGCCCGATGGGTGACGAACGCGGTCAAGTATCGAGCCCCTAGAACCTACACCCCTAGGTGGCAGATCCCCAGTTCGCCGTCTTTGCTCCCACTTAAACGCGACAGAGCCTCGGCGTCCTAAGAGAGAGTTGTAAGCGGGAAAGCGGGACCATTGGGCGGCCAAACGTCCAGCCGAATCTTCTTACCGGGTGGCATCTGCGTAGTCTATCGACACCCGTGGCCCGATTCCCGATTGACGTGCCACAGACTGAAAACTGCTCCGAACCGCCGGAATGGGAAAATTCACAGATCAAGAGCGCTGGACAATCCGAGGACACGGGGTTCAAAATACATGATGGCGAACTTCAGCTTGTAGGCAGCTGTAAAGGAGAATGGATGTCGCGTCTGGAGAGAGTACGGGGAGGGCTCGCCTGAGCTGCCTGAAAAGCACGAGACGCAGTTCACCAGAGAAGATGAGTAGCATCCGGTTAGCGCAAAGAATAAGTCTGCGGATTGGGCTCTGACCAATAGACAACGCTACTCTTGGAGGGCGACTGACCCGGCATCCCTGAACTATACGACTATCTGCGACTTCATTGAATCATAGACAGCGGAGTCGGCCGCTAGTAGTACCTCGAGTCTCGCCTTGGTGAGAAGCACTGCGCTTGGCCTCATGAATCCTTCAGCTACTACAGACAGGTATAGCCGCGTCAGCGGGTGAATCAATGACTGACCAGACCGTGCGGCGGCAACCTGCAGACCTCACGAGGCCCCCCCGGGTCTTCGACTTCTTTTGCGGATGCGGTGGCTCCAGCCTGGGGTTGCAGACGTCGGGCATGGAGATTGCGTTCGGATTGGACATTGACCCAGACGCCGGGCGAACGTACAGAGCCAACTTCCCGGCAGCGACGTTTATGAACTCAGACATAGGACACGTGCCTACATCAGCCTTGGACGAGGCGGTCGAAGGGTCAACCGGTCACCCCCTACTGTTCATTGCTTGTGCACCATGCCAACCATTCTCCCAGCAACGCAACTCTGAAGCTTCCGCAGACGATGAACGTTTGGGTCTTCTAGATCACCTCTCCCGCTTCTTACGTCGGTTCCGCCCCGAGTTGATCTTCGTCGAGAATGTACCTGGCCTCCGCGACGGTCTGGGGAGTAAGGTTTTCAAGCGCCTGATGCGGTCGTTAGATGAGTTGGACTACTTCACTAGCCATCAGGTCGTCCGGTCTCAAGATTATGGAGTGCCTCAACGGAGGGCTCGGCTTGTATTGCTAGCTAGCGTGTACGGACCTATCGCATTCCCTATCCCCACCCACGGTGATGGTGCCCAGCACTCTGATTACCCTACGGTCCGTGAATGGATTGGAGACCTTCCGGCGATCTCGGCTGGAGAAACGCATTCCCTCGTAGCTAACCATCAAGCGGCACGTCTTTCTCCGCTCAATATGAAACGGATTCAAGCCACTCCGCCGGGCGGAGGGTGGAGAGACTTGCCTCCAGACCTAATGCCTGACAGTCGCAAGTCAGGGTTCAGCGGCTTTACCGATGTGTACGGTCGCTTGTCTTGGGACGCGCCTGCTCCCGCTTTGACGACAAGGTGCATAAGCTATTCGAACGGGCGCTTCGGACATCCGCTCCAGGACAGGGCAATAAGCGTTCGAGAAGCGGCATGTCTCCAGACCTTGCCTCTAGATTTCGTGGTTACGGGAAACCTTAACTCCCAAGCTCGGCAGATAGGGAACGCGGTACCCGCGTTGCTCGCACAGTGCTTTGGAGAGTCTGTGGCTAGCCATATTGCCGGCATCGAATCTGACATCGAAACTCCATCAGTAAGGACTAGCCTCTAGGGTCGGTGGCGAAGAGGGAACGCGAAGTCATGGCCAAGTTCAGGACAAGCGCTCGGACTGTCGACATGCTGGGTCGGCAGCAAATTGCGGGCATTCCCACTGCTATCAGCGAACTGTTCAAAAACTCGCATGATGCTTATGCGACGCAAGTGGAGGCAGATTACTACCGTCCAGAGCAGCTGCTCGTCCTAAGGGACAACGGCCTTGGCATGACATTAGGCGATGTGATGGACAAATGGCTGGTTCTTGGAACGGACAGCAAGCTCGACGGCGGAACTGAAATGGCTGGGATCGCGCAGGAACTGGGGATGCAAATGCGGGTGCCGACGGGAGAAAAGGGCATAGGACGCCTAGCCATCGCGGCCATTGGCCCTCAGGTGCTCCTGGTAACCAGAGCCCAGCGTTCGGACGGTCTCCACGCGACTGTGGCGTCATTCGTCAACTGGTCGCTATTCGAACTTCCAGGAGTTTCGCTCGACGAAATCGAGGTCCCGGTTCGGGAGTTCCCAAACGGCCAACTCCCTACGGCTGCCGACGTCTCGTCACTCGTGGATGCTGTTCGAGAAAACCTAGAGAGGATACGTGAACGAGTCGAAGACGCTACAGCCATGGAAGTGGACCGACAGTTGGATCAAGCCTCCATCGACGTTGCCGCTTTGCAGCGACGGTTCCAGACAGTCAAACTCGGCGAGTCTACAACGGGGACGCAGTTTTACATTCAGCCCACGGACGCCATGCTCGCAATCTCACTGGACGCCGAGCCCGAAAAGCGACGAATTGGTGAATTGCAGAAGACATTGGTAGGTTTTACCAACACCATGATGCCCGACAGACCGGACCCGGTTATAGAAACGGCCTTCAGGGATCACAAGTCCTTGGACTTCTCCGAGTCTGTGATTGGACGGGATGAGTTCTTTACCCCCGAAGAGTTTCGCGAAGCAGACCATCACATCGAGGGAACTTTCGATGAGTATGGCCAGTTTACGGGCGCTGTCAGCGTGTATGGTCGTGCCCCAGAGAACCACGCCATAGCTTGGAACGAGGCGCGAGGTCAGCGGACCTACTGTGGGCCATTTTCGATCAATTTCGCCTACGTACAAGGGGCCTCACGTGATTCTCGAATACCCCGGGAGCAATGGGGCCGAATCAGTGACAAACTAGATCGAATGGGTGGCCTGTATATTTATAGAAACGGAATCCGCATCCTGCCGTACGGTAACGCAGACAATGATTTCCTCAAGATAGAAGAGAGGCGGAATCTTGGTGCAGCCTACTACTTCTTCGCAGCACGCAGGATGTTTGGAGCCATAGAACTGCCATTGCAGAGTTCGAATCGGCTCATTGAGAAAGCTGGACGCGAGGGATTTCGCGAGAACAGAGCCTACCGCCAGTTTCGTGCCATTCTGGAGAACTTCCTAATCCAGCTAGCCGCGGACTTCTTTAGGGATGACTCCGCGCTGGGCGACTACAATCGACTAAAGTCGGACCTTGATGCGAGGGTTAAAGCTCTCGAGCAACAGGCCCGACAATCTCGGATGAGGAGGCGTGCGCTGGAGAACGCACTCGAAGATTGTGCGGCGCAATTGAGGAGCAGTGAACCGAGAATAGCAGTTGAAGCCGCGCTGGCGGACCTGACGAAGGCCTTACAAGCTGCCGAGCTCCTGGATGACTCAGACGCGAGATTGAGGACGATCCTGGAGGCAGAGCGCACTGTACGGTCCCGGCTGTCCGAACTCAGATCTGGACTCCGTGTGCCACAACAACGGGGTTTCGCACTTTCAAGGGCGCTCAGCCGCAATCTTGCAGCTCACAGAACCGAATTCGCGAAGTTCGATAGCGAAGTCGTAACGCCCGCGTACGCCGCGATTGAGGAGATGGTTGCCTATGCGACCCGTGACCTTGACGCGAGTCGCCGCCTCCGATTCGACTCTGCAGCCGAAGACGCTTGGCGTTCCGCCAGGCGGACAGTGACGGCCAAGGGTCGTGCATCCCGTGAGCAATTGCGGGCAACAAGCAACCAAGTCACCGATGCCGTTCGCCAGGTCATGGCTAATCTTGAGACTGAGCTCAATGAAGTAGCTCAGCGAGTGCAGCGAACCGATCTAACGGCGCTCTCGGATGCCGAAGTTGTGCAGATGAGGCTAGAGTTCGATTCCGAGATCGATGCTATTGCATCTACCAAAGAAATCCAGCTTGTAGCAATAACTGAGCAACTCCAAGCAATCGTCGTCGACCCAGACGAGTCGGGCCAGATTACCACACAATCGGACATTGTCGGCGCGGTTGAGGAGGAACTGCTTGCGCTCCAAGAGCGAGCAGATGCAGACCTGGATCTAACTCAACTCGGGATGGCGATCGATGTTATCGACCACGAATTCCAGGCAACTATCCGCTCTGTCCGCCGCAACCTGCAGCGATTTAGGGCTTGGGCAGACGTCAACGAGCAATTGGCAGATGTCTATCATGGCATACGAGTGAGCTTTGAACACCTCGACAGCTACCTCACCCTTTTCACGCCACTACACAGACGCCTGTACAGAACAGAAATCGAAATCAAAGGCAGCGACATCAGCAAATTCCTGCTCGACCTGTTCAGTGAGCGTCTTGAGCGTCACGGCGTGGAAGCCTCAGCGACGCGGGCGTTTCTACGGCACCGGTTCACTGGCTACCCGTCAACGTTTTACCCGGTATTTGTCAACCTTATGGACAACGCAATCTATTGGTTGCGCGACCAGTCCCCTCCGCGAAAAATCCGACTAGATGCCCAAGGCAACGCAATGATTGTCGAGGACAACGGCCCCGGCGTAGCTATGGGGGATTGGGAGGTGATATTCGAATTGGGATTTACTAGAAAGCCTGGCGGACGAGGACTCGGCCTTTACATTTCACGTGATGTACTTGACCGAGTTGGCTACGAACTCAACGTTAGTGAACCTCCTGATGGGAACGGAACGCGGTTCACGATTCGACCAAAGTCAGGGAGAGACGATGACTAACGATGCGCCTACCGGGTTTCTATCTCGCACCCGCGACGTGGTGGAGTCCTTCCTGAGAACCGTTGTGGTACTTGACGACCTGGCCGTAATGTCCTCATCAACAGGCGAGCCGCCGGGAGGAGCCGTGTCGGCGTCGCTTAGAGTCCCCAACTATCCCGAGTCGCCTGCCCCCAAAGATGACACACCGAAGCGTGATCCACTAGGAGTTAGCTTGGATGCCGATGCGGTAATCAACGGCTTTGCGGACATCGGGTCCGTTTGCGCTGTTCTGAATCCGGCACCAGGTGACGAATTCCAAGAGAGAACCGTCAAGGCTGCTCGACGAGCTGACATCGTCATACTCGATTGGAAAATTCACGAGTCTGTGGGGACTGCTGCACTCGACGTGATGCGCGACATTCTTCGTGAAGATCGCCACCGGCTGAGACTGATGGCGTTCTACACAGGCGAACCAAACCTAGATGAAGTCTTCGACCAGGTTAAAGGCGTGGCAACTGAGTTTTACGAAGACGATGAACTTCGGGAGACTAATGACTTTCGGATATCTAAGGGACCCTTACACGTAGTAGTCCTTGCCAAGAAGGGATCGCAAAACGCCCAACGGCCAGAGCATCAAAACCAAGAGGTAGCAGAATGCGAGTTGGCTGATCGTCTGGCAAATGACTTCGCTCTGATGGCTGGAGGCCTCATTCGCAATTGTGCCATTGCAGGAATCTCAGCAATCCGTGACAACGCCCACAGAATATTGGCAAAATTCGAGAACAGTCTTGACCCGGCTTACCTTGGGCATCGACTTCTGCTTCCACATCCGCCCGACGCAGAAGATCACCTAGTTGAGGCACTAGGGTCAGAGTTGATTTCTGTCCTTGAGGAGAATCGTCCCGGAGTTTTCGCGGACGTGGACGCAGTTGTGTTGTGGCTCGAATTGCAAGAGCATGAGGGACTGCCAATATCCGACAGGTTTTCCTTCCCACAGGGACGGAACGCATTTGATGGCTGGCGAGACTTGCTTTCGAAAGGCGTAGACGATCCAGACGCTATTCTCCCTATAGGTGTAAGCAAGCCAAAGCTGCGAAAGCAGGCGACTGAGCCATTCTTAGTGAATGTCGAAGATTCGTGGCGTTCGAACCGCCGCTTTGCGGCCCTTCTTTGCCTAAAAACGCGTTACCCTGGCCATCCTCCGCGGCTCTCAATCGGATCCCTCCTGTGTTCGGGTGACGGCGGTGAAGACCGTTACTTCCTTTGCCTGCAACCCAAGTGCGACAGCGTCCGCCTCTCCACATCGACGGGATTCCCACTCATCCCATTGATCCCGCTAAAGGATGTGGACGTGAACAACCAAGGAGCCTCACTACGCTTGGTTCTGGAGACCAGTAAGGACCAGTGGGAGGATTTCGGTATCAACCCAAAGCCCTCCGACTTGACCATTCGCTTCTTCAAGCCTAGCTCGGAACCGCGAGGCGAAGTCGTGGCCAAAGAAGTGGAGGAAGGGAGTTATCGCTTTGAGGACGAGGATGGACGCCAATATCGTTGGATGGCCCAGATCAAGGATGAGCATGCTTTGGGGATAGCAGGGGAAGTAGCTTCCGCATTGGCTCGCCCTGGGCCCAACGATGCGGAATGGCTGAGGAAAGCCGCAGGTACTTCACCGCAAACCTCCGTTGGCGGGTCCGATTAGAATCCACTGGAGGACAGTTAAGGCTGCCTCGCTGATCCCCTAGAGGGTTGAAGCCTGGGAACAGCGGAGAGTCCAAGACTAGAGGCGGACCGCCTCTAGTCAATGTGAGACTTATCTGAAGTGTTCCACTGAGGATGTGACTTGCCAACATTTAGGACTCATACCGGAGAGTTGATTTCTTCGATTCAGTCTTTAGCAGATTACTTTTGCGAGGGCGAGTATCTATCTTGCAAGCTACTTTCGCCCATACGTATTTCGCAGACCCTAGTGTAGTCCAGAAGAGGACGCCCTACTTTCCAGATAGAGTTCGATACAGCCGGGAATTCTATACGGGGCTTGGCAAAGATACACCGGACGCAGATTGGCGAGGGGTTCGGGCTACGGGTTACGCCACATTTGGGGAAATACACATAACCCCGACGCATTCACCGCAGGCTGGAACATTAGTTATATGCCATTCTGGGCTGGCATGTTGACCGAGGACCAACACCTACATTCGGAATTGCAACAGGCAATCCGCCAAGCATCGTGGGACTTGTTCTTCTCCCGAAACGCTGTCTGCAAACCGCCCGCTTTCGTCGAAGGCCAGGGCATGGACCTAGCCTCTTTACTTGATGGGAACCTCCTGCTGGTCTGGTCTCGGGCCGACAGTACTTCATCTAGCGTCCGCGTGGGAGAAAACACACCTCCAATCCTTCCGATTACTTTGAAACCGGCGAATTCCAGAGATTTGCTGACCGATCTGTTGCGCACCAAGGAAGCATTGATTGAAGTAAGTTACACTGACGGGCGCAACGAGGTACGTCGCTGGCATGCAGGGCACATGAAGCCGTCATCGAGTGTTCTCGGAAACCTTAGAAGCAGGCCAGAGCTTCGACAAGGAGCATGGCAGAAGAATGGAATCACCGGTCTACGGGTACGGATTGACTGTCTCCGAAACCCAAGTGGTTGAGTTGCCAACGAATCGGACGATCTTATTGAAAAAGAGTTCCTTTAGGTGAGAGACAACAGGAATAACCATCTGCGGTAATCTACTCTTCTAGTCACCGCCGACCGACTCGAAGCCTTCGGGGGCCAACTTCTGTTGCCACCTCACTTAACATTTTCACAAGGGAAGCGATTCCGGTATCCAGTTGGCATTCCCAGATAACGTTGGTAGTCCACCCGACCTCTTCCAATTCTCTCAATGCCCTTTGATCCCTTTCTAGAGTGCGGCAGAATTTCTTCGACCAGAACTCTCGGTTGGTGGCGGGCATCGTAGTTCTCTTGCACCCGTGGCGGTGCCAGAAGCAACCGTGGACAAACAGGGCAATACGGTATTGAGGGAACACTAGGTCAGGCTTTCCGGGCAGGTCCGATCGATGAAGTCTGAAGCGATAACCTGCCCTGTGCAACGCCCGGCGCACCTCCATTTCGGGCTGCGTGTTCCGCGATCTAACCCTGGCCATGATCTGGCTTCGTGTTCGACTGTCCACGCGGTCGGTCACAAAGGGAGTCCTCAGAGATTCTCGGGGAGTCTAATCAATAGAGATCTGTCGGTTTCAACCTCCTCCACACGCTCGTTGTACGCTTCCAGCAGTTTCCTGAATCCTTCGGCCAATCCTCCTTTGCCAAACTCACCGAGTTCCTCAATATTCTGACCTACGAAGGATTCGACAGCGAGGATACTCACTCTGTCCTGCACCGCGATGGCTTCTGCCATCTGGCGGGCGGCTTGAAGTCTCGAATCGAGCACCAACAGCATGGGCCGATAGCCGTTTCGGAGATTCGCTTCGCACTTCTCCAAGACCGGCGGCATCGGGGAAACTGTCACGTGAAACGCCGTGTCGCCAACCACAAAGTCGCCGGGGCGCCCGAGTTGCTGGTCGGCGGTCGTGTATGAGAAGTTCTCTATTTCCAGACTAGGGTATCGAACCGCGAGTTTGGCCCCGACCAAGTGCTGGGCGACCGCGCCAGCCTTGGAGCCCGCGGCCTCTAGGATGTCCGCTACAATCTGCGGGGACGGCTTGTTTAGATTCAATTCAACCTCGATTGCTTGCTGGTCGAGGTAATTCCTGACTCGCTCTACAAGCCATACCTGTAGGTCAGTGATGAGGTGTCCCCGTTCCTCTTCGGACAGATCGGCCAGGGCAGCTAGCTCATTCAGCTCCCCTACAAGTCCTTCCGCCGCAGGGACCGTTGCTCTCGTAGTCCTACCTCCTTCGCGCGTGAACCGCCTTACCTCTCCATTCCGCTCAAGTATCGACTGGATGAGAGGCCCGCTTGTTCGCACTTGATTCCCAGGCGTTACATAGTCGCTCCTGCTCATGGGGTAGGAGCTCCGCATCCGCTCCAGAACAGCAAGACCTGCGCAGATGACGTACGTCCTCGGTTCTTCGCCGGAGGAAGACCTATGACTCTCGAACCACCGCCTAAGCGCGCTTAGTCCCTCCTCGTAGGCCCGCTGACTGGTCATGTCGGCACCCCCTTCAGTGCGACCGCCTCGACAGTCTCCCGACTGCGCGACCAGTTCCGGCCAAGAGCTCCTTGGTCCTTGGCGCGCGTATCGACTCCAGAGTCCCGACACAACCGCGCCAGATGTACGAGGAGTTGATCGGAGAGCCAACGGACTACAGGGACTGCCACGCCGTCGCCAATCGCCCTGTAAGCGTCGTTGTACTTCGACGGAAGCCAGAAAGAGTCTGGCACTCCCATCAGGCGAGCCGCCTCCCTCGGCGAAAGAAGGCGGGATTTTATGCTCCCGTCGTCAATGACCAACACAATTTGACGGCTTGAGCCGCCTTGGGGCGTTCTCAAACATCCTGCGACGCCATCGAATCGCACTTCAGCTCTCTGAACACCTTGGCGTATCCTCTTGTAGATGAAGCCCACAGATCGTCCGCGCTCGATAGCGCGTTCGGTTTTCTCCGAATTCACGTCTGTCATCATTGCCAAGAGTCGCTTCGTCTCCTTGGGCTCGTGCCACTCCACGCTCGTGGGGGTCTCTTCAATGATGTCCTCGACCGGAGGGATGGTAGTTGAGGGCTCTGGCAGCTTCCACCAGCGCCACGAGTCTCTCAGCGTCGCCGGAATCTTTGTGTGAGCAGACTTAGCAGCCTTGGTGAACCATGGCGCCTCATCAACCTCTTCATTGACCAATAGTGAGCAATCAACGCGAGAATCCACAGCGACTACGAATACTCTTGGTCGAGACTGCGGCAGGAACTGGCGAGCGTCGATTACCAGAGGGCCGAACTGCATTCCCAATGCAGCAAGGGATTCGCACAATATGGGGAAGTCCTTCCCGTAGAGCATCCCGACTACGTTTTCAATGACTATTATGGGTGGCCTGTCCCCTTCGCCAAGCGAGTCACGCATCAACCTCCAGAATTCCCAGTAGGTCCCGCTGCGCTCCGCTTTGATGCCTTTGCGCCAGCCGGCTAGGGACAAGTCTTGGCACGGGAATGACGCCCAGGCCATGTCAGTTCCTGCTGGCAGCGAGTCTGTCCTTATGCCTGCCACGTCGCCTAGCACAAAGTTCTCTGGACCGAATTGGGCCTCATAGATTTCCTGTTTCCGGGAGTCGATGTCGTTTGCCCACGCGCATGACCACGAGGGCTCTAGACCAAGTCGGACGAGCCCGGCTCCTGCGAAGAAGTCCAAAAACGTCAGCGGCTCAACGAGCGAGAGGTCCGCTGTGCTGGCGTGGTCTTGATCGGCGGGTTGGCCATAGGCTGAGGTCATAGCAATCCCCAGAAGGTTCGTTGGGTTTGGGGGATTCGTCCTCGCGTCATGTTTCCCATCAACTCCACATACTGCCCAGGGTCACAAATTCTCAGCGTTGCCAAAAGGGGGAAGACCGAGCCGACAGGCTTCGAATTGATCCTCATCGTGATAGGTGACCACGACCGCCGGAGCGTCGCCACGAAGCAACTCTAACTGTTCGGCGTACTGACCAACTTGATCTGTGCCTCCGGGGCGACTCAACAACCATCGCGACGCGATGTCAATAAAGTCAACTACCTTGCGTCAATCGATCAAGTCAGTCCTCAGCCTGCCAAGAGACCTACTGATGCTGTCAAGTCCTGTCAAGTCTACGGCAACTGGCATCGCTGCTACCACAAAGCCGCCCACCCGCCGTCCAGCCAGAGGCACCACTAAACGTCTAGCGGCGTCGGCGAGTCTGCGTGGGTGTTCGGCTTCGGGATGCCCTAGGAAATCGCCCGGACCTACCCCAGGTCCAGAGAGTGGCTGACGCTACTCGTCCGCAGGATGGACGCGGTGGCCAGTGTCTACCGATTTGCCACTTCCATGTCCGCCGGCATTGAAGGCGTCCGGTCCCACGTGGAGTTCCACCGCAGGGGCGCTTCGGACGCCACCCTCCACGACGGTCGCAGCATCGGCGTGGTGCGCCAAGGCTTGGCCATGCGGTGCCGGTCTTTCTACGACTGGCTGAGGACCGTAGCGCAGTACGTCGACTCACGCCGTCCCGGCACCGTCCTGATCCTTGTGCCTATCGTATGGGAGCTACGGCGAATGGCGAGGCTCTCCATCAGCAACGATCTGTGTAACGGCTACGTTGACGTGGAGTCTAGGAACGGCTTGGAACAACGTGACCGTCGTCTTTGGTGCGAACCCACTTGGCTGTTTGGACTAACGCACTGCACGCTTAAGACGGTGAGCGTACCGCGGCGGAGCGTATGTGGACGTCAATGCTCCGCCCAGGGCGCACGGTTCGGGTTGCGCCCGCCGTCGGTCTCAGCCCGGCTAAGAAGCGGACGCTTGACCTGATCATGGACCACCTCATGATGCCCCGCGAGCATCTGGCCGTCCTGCTCGGAGCCTCCGAGGGGCGAATGAGCCAAATGATGCGCAGCCTCGGCGATAAGTGGAGCCTCGTGTGCCGTCGAGGCAAACGGGGCGACGTTGGCTACACAATGTTCGCCGAGGGCATTCGCCACGTCACCTACCGGGACCGCGCCCAATTCCTCACTAGGCAGGGTAGCTGGAGCACCACCTTAACTAACGGCAGACGAGGCACGCCGCTAGCGTCACGTGGTTCCGCTCCCAGTTCCAAGCCGAGATCGGGGCCGACCCCGACAGCGAGATGGAGTGGTTCGTCCCCGCCGCCAGGTCCGACCGGACCTACAACTGGGGGCATTCGGCCGTCGCCCCCGACGCCGTGGGGCATTTCCACACCGGCGGCCTACACATACCGTTCTACTTCGAACACGAACCGCGCGCTTCCTGAAAACGGGTCCGCAGGGGTCTCATGCCTCGATCATCCCCGGCAGGTTCTCCTGGACCATCCAGCGTCTGTTGCAAGGTCCCTTCCGAGGCCCTGTCGGATCCAGCTTTCGGTAACCCTTTACGGGCAGCGACGCCAGCGTCCTTAGCCTGGACTCTTCGATCCCCTGAGCTTCCAGCACCCATCCCAGGCGCTTGGCGGTCGTTACCCCCAACCTGATTGCGTACTCCGTTATGCGTTCAGTGTTCACCCGGTTCATCGCCGCCCCGAATGCATGGAGCACCTCGGCGAAGTCGCCGCAGTACCGGGGCATGGTGAGTCCGTCCAGCAACGTGCGTTCCAGATCCGTCACCGACACGCTTGCGTCACCGACCCAGACCCTCTCTGCACCGAAGAAGCGGTCACGCTTCACCTGGACGAAGCGGTATGTGATATCCCCGACGGCGAATGCGCCGCTTAACCCTTTCCGCTCGCTTTCCTTGGGACGTGGAATCCAGGTTCCCTTCGTCGTCAGGGCGAATACGTGCCTCGGGACCTGTTCCGTCAGCCCGTGGTGCTGCATGGCCGACCAGTGAGAAACGGCGGCTGGATCGACGAGGGCCATGGCTATCTCAAACTCGTGAACGGCAGCTACCCCTGGGACGGTGGGGGACAGCGCATAGAGGCCACGGCGCAGCGGGACAATCCAATTGTTCCTGCGGAGGTGATAGAGCGACTCGGCGACGTAGGTATCCTTAAGACCCACGCGTGGCGCCAGGTCCCTGGCCCGGTCCGTGGTGAAGATGCGGTCACCCTCATAGGCGAGGAGCCGGACCAATTCGATTCCGACCAGCGATTGCTTGGGCCTGGTGTTGGTGGCCATTGCGATGGGCTCCGAGTTTGCAAATCCCGAGACGGGCAGCATACTCGTAACAGTATAGCTTTAATTGGACAACATCAAAGTAAAGCTGCCCTTGTAAGCGCACGTGACCGGAACGATGGCTGTCGCCTGCCACACGTCCTTGCGTCTTGCGGCCGTCTCTGGCCTCGGGCGCATTTGGACATCGCCGGAAGGCGCTTCACCGACGGTTCGGGAGACTCAGGCTTGCCACGTGTTGTGGTCCGACAGCGCGACGAGCGGGTCGGACCTCCGCAGACAGTGGGAAGCCGACCATCACCCGGGTTTCGATGGCCTCCCCCAAATCAGTTCGCGCTTCAGGGACACGCCGATAAACGAAAAAGACGCCCACATATGTGCGAGCGGTCCTGCCATCTTGTATGTCGTCTCCCTCAGCAGTTTCGCGGCAAGCTCGTGGTACTCTTCAGCCTCGTCCAGCAGGCCCTCGGCCTCCAGGTCCTGGGCCATGTTCACGGCAAACGGTATCGCCCGCAGCTTGCACCCCTCGCATACGACGCCTACCCGAGCGCCGTGCAGGCGGTCCTCCAGGTAGTACGTCGCGCTCCTGATGCAATCGTTTGAGACGTCGACTTTGCAGAGTGCCTCTTCTTCAACAGCATCGTCGTCGAACACGTGCATCTCTGTCGCTTCGTACCTCCTGATGGTCTCCTGTTCTGCCGCAAGTCTTCGAATGTCGTTGTGGATCGTCGCTACTTCTCCTGTCACGGTTTTTCTGAAACGCGAAAAATGGCCACATACATGGCCGCGCAAAGGGAGGACACCGAAACCCGGTGTCCTCCCCATGTCGTGGGCCGCTGTCCGCTAGAAGAGCCTCGGCATCTGCTGTTGTGCCTGCGCCGCCTCTCCCTCTGCTGTTGGGGCCTGTGCCGGACCCTGCCGACGCCTGGACCGGCGTCTGGCCGGGGGAGCGGGTCTCTGGTGGGCGGGATGCTTAGGCGCGTCCTCCCACCTGGCCCTGGCCCGTTCGGTCACCGTGAGGACCTCCCGCGTCAGCCCGGGCAGGTCAGGGTCATCGAACGACTCGATGTGCGGGTCTGACGAGGGCTGTTGCACCCCGATGGTGGCCCTGCCTCCCTTGATGGAGACGACGACCTTCAACTCCTCCGGCGGCTGGGCCGCGCCCCTGGCGTCTTCGGTACTTTCCGTGTCCTGAGCGCCCTCAGCCCTGGAGTCCTCCTCCACGTCGACGGCCGGGGCGGCCGTCGCATCGGTTTCTGGACTCGCGTCGGCGCTCGCGGCGTCCGAGCGGGTCGTCTCGGTAGTCTTCTCGTCAGGCATGGTCTCTCCTTTCTCTTCTCTGTCGGTTCTCCGACCGAGTTCATGTGCGCCGGTCGCTAGGCCGCCACCCTCAATGACCCTTTCCTGATCTCGGCGAGGGTCCTCGGCTTCCAGTAAAGGTCGCGCTCCACGGCGGGAACCCTGCCGAACACGGTCGCCTCCGCCAGCTCGGTCAGGTCGAAGTAACCGAGTTCCCTGTCGTGCCCCTCGACCAGGCCGAAGCAGGTCCCGGTAGCTGGGTCCCACTCGGTGATGTACCAGCGCCAGCCGGTGTAGGGACTGAACAGCTTGGCGTGGGCGAGAACGGCGTCGTAGTCGTCGACGTCCTCGTTGGCGTAGAGCGCGGGGATCTTCTTCCCGAGCTCCTTCGTCATGAGCTTGTGCCTGCGGAGCCCGCTGTGGTTGTCCTGCCAGAGCCTGCCCCGCACCTGATGCGTGGTCGTGTTTCCCTTTTCTCCAGACATGGTTTCTCCTCTCTTGTTCGTTCTCTGAATGGGTCTGTCTGCGCCGGTCACCCGGCGTGCGCCCTCAACGCCCTCTCCACCGTCCCCGGGGTGACCAGGCTCGGCTTGACCGTTCCCTGGTCCATGTCCAGGTAGAGGCCCATGAAGGGGCAGGTCCCCGCCACCATGCGGCGGACCACCTGTAGCACCAGCGACGCCATCATCTGGTTGATGGTGGGGTCCTGGTCGGTGAGGTCGAGGGCCGCCGCGCAGTCCACGTCCGGCGGCCTGGTCGACACGGCGGTCAGCAGGTCGGGGCGCTGGACCGTGGGCGCAGGGGCCAGGTAGCAGGTCTGGTCGACGAAGGCGGGCTTGTCCCAGCAGCGCTCGCCGGAGACGTTTCCGATGAGCACCTGCCCCCAGTTGGTGTCGTTTCCCGCGTCGATCAGCCACCACCGGGGGTTTCCCGGCAGGCTCTCGGCCATCGCCCTCCTCGCGGCTGCGTTGTCGGCGCAACCGATCACCAGGCCGTTGCCGTAGGCGGGCAGGCCAGCATTGGGCTGCCCGTATGGGCGGGATCCCGCCTCCCGGAACGGATAGACCGAGTACCCGACGGGCCGGTCGTAGGCCCTGGCCAGCCTGTCCGCGAGGGCCTGGCTCTTGAACCTGCCCACGTCGTCTTTGTAAAAATTCTGGCGCAGCAGGTTGTGGGGCTCGACCCGGTCGTGGTCGACCAGGACGATGGTGGCCTCCCTGCCCTGGAAGAGGCGGCAGAGTCCCTCGGCGACGAAGCCGCCGGTCCCGCCGCAGCCCACCACTGTGATCCAGGGGTTGTCCAGAAGGAACGCGTTATCCAGGTAGTAGGTCATTTTTTTCTTTTCCTCCTTTCGGATTCGTCAACTTCCACCGCCGGGTCTGGCTTTACGCCCGTCAGCCGCAGTCCCGGGGCTGGGCCCGAGAAGACCTGCGACCACTGCACCGGGGCGAAGTGGCCGTAGACGCCTATCCGCAGGTTCAGTTCGGGACGGTCGCCGTCGAGGCGTCCGGCGACGCCGTAGATGCGGAACCCCTGCTCGTCCCGGTCGTCGGTGGCCGAGAAGAAGGCGCGGGAGTGTCCGTGGGAGTGGAACTCGGCGACGACCCCTGCGGGCGGCGCGTAGACCAGGGACGTGTCCGTCCCAAGCTGCGGTGGCACCACCGGCCGGTAGGAGCTCCCGTCCCAGCGCACGGCGAAGAACCGCTCGGTGTCGGGATCGTTCCGGAACCATTGCAGGCCCATCTCGAAGAGCCGCGCCGGAATGGGACCGTGGGCGAGGACCACCTTCCCTGCCACGGGCGCGAGCCCGCGCACCTCGCAGGGGGCGACGAGGACCCGCGCCGTCAGTTGAGCGTTCTCGGACTGGATGTAGAGGCCGCCCGATCCGAGCACGTAGTCATGGCCGATACCGTGAGCGCCGGTTAGCCCGGTCCTGCGGTTGACCAGGTATCCGACCGGCTCCGTTCGGTCGTCAGCGGTAGCCCCGTCTCCCCTCGGAGACCGCCATGGCGTGGGCAACCGTACATTGGGGAACAAGGTCCTCTGTCGGGTATTCGGCCTTTCCATCCAGCTCCTCCCAGAGCGCCTGCAGGTTGTCGGGGTGCTTCTTCGACCTCTCCCGCGTGTCCCCGGTGAGGGAGAAGAAGGACTCGAAGAACGACTCCGGTATCAGCCCCACGTCCTCGGGGAAGTGGTGGCTTCCGGGGCATACCCGCCCGTCACGGAACACGTTGAAGGCGGGCATCCGGAAAAGCTGGTGCTCCGGGCCGTCCGGCCCGGGCCTGCTCGGGGCGGCGTAGACCCAGGGGGCCCGTCCCGGCGAGCAGACGAATACCAATCCCGGCATCGGTATCCTGAGTCGTGCGGGCGGCTTGAACGCCTCCCGTTGCAGGGCCACCGGCCAGACCTGGGGTGGCCGCCAGAGGGCCACCGTGTGCCCGGTCTCGCCCTGGTTCCACCAGAGGGCGTCCTCCGGCAGCAACCCCGAGGAGAAGCCCAGGTGCTGGATGAACACGTTCGCTATTTCGTCCGCCGAGATGGTCCTCACCCAGACGGAGTCTCCGTCGAAGCCCCGCAGCAGGACCGTCTCGTCGTAGACCTCCAGCTGCATCTTCAGCGGGTCCTTCGGCACGTCCCGTGCGCCCGGCAGGGACCACCCGGTCCTTTCGGCGTCATTGGTCATGGTCGTCGTCCTCCTTTCTGCGTTCGTGTTCACGGAGCCGCGGCAGGATGAAATCCAGCATCCCGGCGAAGCGGGCGGGAAGGTCCTCCTCCAGCCAGTCCGTGAGCTTGCAGACCGAGTTGATCAGGGAGCTTGCCTTTCGCCACTCCTCAGTGCCCGCGGCGATGATCTCGTCCTCCCAGGGGTCGGCGAACCCGTCGTAGGCCCCATCCTCATAGGTGTGGTCCAGGAAGAAGTTGCCGGTCTCTGCGAAGACCCACCTTGCGGCCTGGGCCGCGCCCTCGAAGCGGGTATCCTTCAGCGTCCTTTCGAGGTCCTCCAGCGGTATCCCGCCTTCGGGAATCCTCTCCAGGGTCTGTTGCTGGATGCGCTGGGCTGCGCACTCGAGCCAGGCTGTGCGTAACCCGTCAGGTCCCCCGTAGTAGGGGTCGGGCGGCCTGACCGTCAGGACCAGGGCCGAGAGACCCTCCCGGTAGCCGTGCCACAGCTCGTGAAGGCCGTCGTAGCCGAAGCCCATCAGGTCGTAGGGGATGCCCTGCCTCATCCAGGACCAGGGGGGTTGTTCCCCCTCATCCTCGGTCTGGAACTCGATGAACGGGGCGTAGAGGGGGAAGTGCCGCTCGGCGAAGAGATTCGCAAACCGCTCCACCCTCTGGCGCACGTCGGGGGCCGAGAGCGCCGCCTCGGCCTCGTCGGGAAAGAGGCGGCGCACCAGCCCCACGAACCATGCGTAATCGTCGGCGTAGCCGACAAGCGTCACCAGCTCCCGCAGCGACGGCGGACGCCACAGGAGCAGTTCGGCCAGAGTGCTCAGGCGTGCCGGGGCCGCAGCTTCCACCGCAGCGCCTCAGCCAGCCGTCCCGTGCCCGAGGCGTAGTCCTGCGCCTGGGCGCACGCCGTCTCCACCTCGGGTTGTCTTGCGGCCGCGGCGTCCAGGTCGAGGGTGCCGTCGGTCCGTGTGAGCTCCGCCGTGAGCTCGATGATTCTGAGGTCCGTGGGCGGCGTCGCCGCCAGCAGACCGGCCAGTGTGCAGGCGTCCACCGGACTACCCTCTCCGGTTCCGGGCAGGGAAGAAGGCGCCCTTGGTGCCCACCCGCCGCTGGAACTCGTAGACCGCATCCTCGCCCCTCTTGGTCTCCTTCACCGAGGCGTTTGCTATCTCGCCGTAGAAGTCGGCGAGCGTGCCCTTGACCTGCTCGACGCTCATCTCGGGGTCGGGGTCCGGAAACTCCCTGCCGTCGTAGACGAATACTCTTGCCATCTCATGTTCTCCTTTCATGACCGTTGCCGGCAGCCTCGCCGCCGCGTTCATGCGGTCCCGTCCGGGACATCTGCCTGGGCGGGAGAGGACGTCGCGGCCGTGTCGATGTCCTCTCCCCGTGCATCCGTGGTCTAGCGTCCCGCGCCGACCGGTACTTCAGCGCCTTCCTGTTCGAGAGACAGCGCCCACTCGAACATCGAGAGCGTCGCGTGCTGCGGCTTCCGGCCGCGGCCCTTCGGCCTGACCGGCTCCTCGGCCATGAACTCGGCCCAGGAGAACGTGAACTGCCGGGGCTCCGGGACCTCATCCCCGTGCCCGTTCCCGTTTGAGGGGACAGGCGCGTGGCCATTCCCGTTGACCGGCGCGTGCAGGTCACCGGGGACCAGTTCGACCGTCTGCCCCAGGCCGCCTGCGTCGCGGTGTCCATTGCCGTTGGCGTGGTGCCCGTTCCCGTTGACCTCGACGGCCTCGGGCTCGACATCGACCGGCTTCCAGTCATCGTCGACCAGCAACTGCTCGGCCTCGCTCTCCGCGTCCCTCGCATTTGCGAAGACCGTCTCCACCGTCTCGGCTTCGTCCCCCTCGCCGCTGACGATCTTCCTTGCGAGGGCCATCATCAGGTCGTCGCCCTCGTCTCCGTAGGCGGCGAGCCCGTCCTCGGGCAGTTCGCCCTCGACGGCGAGGGAGCTCTGGAGCTTCTTCGCCACCAGCTTCAGGGCGTCGGCCTGCAGGGTGTTCCTGTAGCTCATGAACACCACCTTCACCGGGCGGTTCTGCCCGATGCGCCACGACCGGCGTGACGCCTGCCGCATCACGTAGACCGAGTAATCGGTCTCGTACCAGCAGATCGTCGGGAAGTCGATCAGGTCGAGGCCGGTCTGCACGAGCCTGGGGTGGCAGATGAGCACGTCGAGGCCCTTCTCGACCCGGTCCGCGACCCACTTCTCCCTGCGGTCCGGCGCAACGGCGTCGGCCTTCATCACCGCCACCCTGAACCCGTGCCGGGTGAGGATGTCGTCCATCCGCCCGGTGATGTCCCTGGTGCCGGTGTGCGTTGCGTAGACCAGCACCCGGCGTCCCTCCAGCCGTTCCGCGGCGACGAGGTCGACGAGGGCCTTCTCCTTGGGGTAGAGCTTCTCCTCGGACAGGGGCGGCACCTGCACGATGATGTCCTCGCTCCGGGGATCGAAGACCGTCTCCCCCTTCGTGCAGCCGTCGGGGTATGCCAGGAGCGTCTGCAGGTATGTCGCCAGCAGCCGCTTCGAGCCCTTCTTCAGGGCCTCGGCCAGTTCCTTCCTCAGTTCCACGAACACCGTGTCGTAGGCGCTCCGCTGTGAGTAGCCGGTCGAGTCCTCCTCTGCGTCCATCGATGAGAGCATCACCCGTTCCTCGTAGGGCGGCAGCCCGGAGGCCACGTCGGCGAGCCGCAGGAAGACGGTATTGCCGATGATGTGGAAGAGGGCGGAGGGCACGAGGCCCGGCCTCTCCCTGGTCACCTTGCGGAACTTCCGGCGCCTGCTGAAGCGTCCGTCCTCGACGGCGTCGTCATCGGGCTTGCCGACGGTGTACTCCTCGAATCCGTAGCGTGTGATCCAGCGGCGCTCCTCGGAGCGTCCGAACTCCGTCCTGATCTCCGGGCTGAACCGGTAGAGCAGGTGGAAGAGCGTGCTGGAATAGCCGCCCATGAGGGTTCCGGACAGGCTGAGCGACCTTCCGCAGACGTCCGCGAGGACGCCTGCGGCGATGCCCTGCGCCGAGCCGCGCCCCTTGTATTCGTGCACCTCGTCACCGATCAGCAGGTCGAAGAAGCCCCTCATCCGGTGCTTGACGTAGTCCGATAGCGGGTACCTCTTCGGGCCGGATCTGTCGGCCTGCCAGAGTGGAGAGCCGCAGTAGGCGCAGGTGCGCTTTCTCCGGTTCAGGTCGGCGTCGGTCAGGGGAACGCCGTCCCTGTCGACGACCTGGGCTGTGCATTCGGGGCAGCATGGGACCCGGAAGGGTTCCCCCGTTTCCTCGTTCCTTATCAGCCAGCCCTTGGACGTCGCCCAGCGTCGTGTCACGGCGGCCTTCCAGCGGAAGGAGAGCTTCGCCCGTTCCCTCGACATCACCGCGAACAGCGGGCCTGAGCCGGCTGAGAGGCGCAGCTTTTCGAGGTCGGTGATCGACGTGACGATGGCGGCGCGTGCTCCGGGCACCGTCTCCTCCACCTCCCGTTTCCACTTCTTCGTGAGGTGGGGAGGGCAGAGGACGAGGATCCTCCGGAAGCCCGCCATGTGCGCTGCGGCCGCGGCGATGAATGTCTTGCCGGTCCCCATCTCGCCGACGACGGTGGTTCCCCGGTGCGCCCTCAGGGAGAGGGCCGCGCCCCTGATGGCGTCCTCCTGCGCGCCCAGGGGGGTGCGCAGCAGGTGCGGGAGCGTGCCGCCGTTCACCGATGGCCGGTAGAGCGGCGGGTAGGACTCGACAACGCGTTTGGCGATGGCGTCCTTGAACTTGTCTATGAACTCTCCCAGGTTCATCGTGGGGTTCTCCTTTTTGTTGAAAGAGCCCCCACGGATTTCAGGGCCTGCTCCCCCTGCCCCGGCCTCCCGCTAAAGGAGGCGACGCGGGACGCACCACTCCCGACGGCCAGTCCTTCCGGTCGTCTTTTGGGAGGGCGCCTGCTAGCTGACCCTGAGGAAGTGCCGTGAGGCACCCTCCGCTGAATGTGTTGTTCGATTTGCGAGGTCCCGTCGTTCCCTGTGGGGACGATGGAAATCTCGTTGGGCGGCCCGGTCCGGGCCAACTACGCGGCGTCCGGTAGGCGTCGCCTCCGTCTGTACTCGTCGTAGCAGTCGCCGCTCAGGTGGTACGCCTTCACGGGCGAGGACCCCACTCTTCCGAAGGCGTCGAAGTCCACCGACGCGGTGTGCATGGCCGGTTCGCCGGGTTCGATTGGCTGCCCGCACCGGCAGCAGGGTTCGAATGTCATGCTGCTCTGCATTCCTTGCCTCTCCTTCCTTATATATATAGGGAGCGTCCCTGAACGATTCGATGATGCGAGGTCCCGTCGTCCCCAAAGTAGGGGCGTCGTGGTTGCGGTGTGGGGCCTACGCCGTGTCCGGAGGACGGGCAGGCCCGGGTGCCGTTCCTTATGGCCGGGTCTCCCGGTCATGCGCCGTCGGCCGGGTGGAACTCCACCATGACGGGGCGGTCCGGCCCATGTCGGATTACGCAGGCGCTGCGCGGTCTCCTTATGTGTGCAGTGAGGTTGCGGTCCCCGGTGGAGAGGTCCACGTCGCAGAGGATCACCTCCCCTGTTTCCGTCCTGAACTCCGCCATTTGGGCGGACGGGAGATACCCGATGATCTCTCCCCTTTGGGCGCGTTCACCGCGGGTTTCCTGTTGCGTGGTCACTGTCTTTCCTTTCGCTGGGCATTGCCCTCCGGACCGGAACGTCGGCTGGGCGGGGCGGCCCCGCGAAGAGCCGTCGGTGTCATGCGGCGATGTCGGTTATCTCGCCGTCGTCGAGGTCAAGGGCCACCACGGTGGTGTTCAGCCGCTCGCGGTGTACCTCCCGCTCGGGGCTGTCCTCCACCAGCGTGACCTCCTTCGAGGTGCGTCCCTTGACCAGGATGCGCCTGTCCCCGGCCTCGAGGCAGAGGTTGTCGAGGAAGCCTGCCGCCACCAGCATCGCCGTGTGTCCCCTTCGGAGGGGCATCAGCGGGCGGGTGCGGTTGTCCCCGGCGGGCCAGAGCGAGTCGGTGATCTCCGTGTTCGTCCAGAGCCCCGACCGTCTCGCCTCGGCGGCGGCCGCGACGGGGTCGACCGTCCGGGTGGCGAACAGGATGTCCCCTGTGGTGGTCGTGGGAGCGCTGTACTGGGCGTGGGCGTGGGCGCGGGACGGCAATGGCTGCAATTCTTCAACGGCCCACCCGCGTACGATCTTTTCCGCCAAGGCGTGGGGAGCCGGATTGGGCTTGCGGTACCCGATCAGGACCACCTGGTCGAACACCTCCCGTTCGGGATCGGGGAACGACCAGCAGCACAGCCGCCGGTAGTGGGTGGAGAGGTAGCGGGCCGACACGGCGAGCCTCGGCCGCGGCACGATGAAGACCAGCAGCCCGTCCTCGGCGAGGTAGCGCGTGCAGTGGGTGAGGAAGGCGTGTTCGACCCTTTTGTCCTCGCGGTCCCAGTCGTACGGCGGGTTGAGGTAGAGCAGGCCGAAAGCGTCGTTCGCCATGGAGGTTGCGAACAGGTCCGTGGCCAGTACGCGGTCGAGCCTGTCCCTTGCCTCTTCCGCCCGGTCGCGGTGAAGCTCGACTCCGTAGGTCTCGATAGGGATCGCGCTGGACCTTTCCAGGCATCGGGCCAGCTGCGCCAGCGCCTCCCCGGCCCCGCAGCAGGGATCGAGGATGCGCAGCGTTTCGAGGTTTCGCGTGTTTCGACCGGGTGGCGGTTTGACCAGTCCGGCAATCATGTTGACGACGCCGGGCGGGGTGGGGTAGAACCCTCCCTTCGCCTGTGCAGCCAGTCTCATTTCTATTCTCCTTTCCTTGTTTTTGCTTCCGTCTTTTCAGGCAGCCAGTCGATGGGATGCGTCCTCTACGGGCAGCGAGACCAGGCCGGAACCCACCGCATGGGAGAGGTCCTCCCTGAGGCTTTCGGCATCGGGGGAACAGCGATAGGCCGAGACGCCAGCCGACTGGAGCGGCACTATTTCCCCGTTTTCGAGTCCCCGTCTCCAGAGCCATCCGGCCCAGGAACCGTGCAGGGGCAGGGAACTGCGCCTGTCGAGGAAGCGGTGGTGCAGGCCGGGGGCGTCCTCTTCGCTCTGCGCCAGCAGCAGGAAGCCGTTCCTTTCGAAGGCGTATTCGGCCATCTTCGTGTAGACCAGGGCGTGCCAACCGCCCGAGACCGGCAGCCTGGCGATCTTCGTCGTCCATGTGCCGAGTGTCTCGAACGGGATGACGCACCTCTGGTAATCGCCCGAGAGCGCCATGCCGTCGGCACCCCTGATGATGTGCGCGGGATCGGGCGGCTGCTTGAGCAGCGAGGCCCAGATCGCCTTCAGGGCGGTCTGCGACCCGACCATCGAGACGAACCAGAGCCCGTCCGAAACGTCGTCCCGTGCGAAGGCGTCTGCGGTCGCCGAGAAGCCGCCTGCGCTGATGGTGTACAGGTCCTGCCCCGCACCGGGTGCGGGGTGCCTGGGTGTGTCTTCGTTGCTATTGACCATGGGGCTTCCTCTCTTCGTGTGTCATTGCCTGTCCGGCCATTGATGGGGGCGCGGCGAATGTGTTGCCCGCGTGGGCGCACGCCCGGAGGCGTGTTGCGTCTGGCGGGTCCTCTAGCGCGGCACTAGTCCGCGCTCCGCCAGGCTGGCGTATCTGCGCCGGCCGATGACCACGTGGTCGAGCAGTTCGATGCCGAGCAGTTTGGCCGCCTGGGCGATCTTCTCGGTGGCGTCTATGTCCTGGTGACTGGGCGTCGGGTCGCCCGACGGGTGGTTGTGGGCGATGAAGATCTTGGGGACCGCGGCGACCACAGCCGGCCGCAGCACCTCCGCCGGTCTGACCTCGGCCGAGTGTAGGGTAGGCCGCCGGCGAGTTACTCCGGGTTACCGGAGCACTTTTCCGTCGGCCCCCCTCCGAACCGGACGTGCGGCTTTCACCGCATCCGGCTCTCTAGTGTCTGGGGCGACAATGCGTCTGTGAGACGTGTGAGGAACGTGGGCTAGCGAGAAGCGGCAAGCGGCCGGAAGAACGTTAGTGCGCGAAGGACAGCCCACCAGGGGGCAGTCCCAGTTACTGCGCGCAAAGGGGTTCTACCAACTCACCTACGCGGGCATCGATTATGCCTTCGTATGTGGCATGATCGGTCTCAGTCCAATCCTCTAGTGGTTTGCCAATACTTTCGTAGACCGACATTGCCCAATCCTTTGGGACGGCAATTTCCTCGGCTACGACGGCCACGTGCGCGATAACGTCCGTGGTGCGCCGTGCGGCCGAGGAGAGGGAGGTGCCTTGAGCGACCTCAGATGCCGCGTTCCACGCATCGGGGTAGATCCAGCCGTGCGCCGCATAGTAGCGGCAGGCTTCGTCAAGTTCCGATGGGGTGACGTCCCACTCGGTGGTCAGCCGGGAAAGGGCATCGGCCACGGCATCCCCTGCCATAGACGGGAGGGGAGGGGGAGTCGGGATGGGCTGAGGACTAGAACCGCATCCTGCCAGCAATCCAGTAGCGGTGAGCGCCAATAGGATGCTGGCAAATCGGAGCACGGTGGGTGTCCTCATGAAACGGTGTTGGTCTGGAAGGGCTGCATTGTTCCGTATAAGCCAGATCGCGCTGAGTGCACGGAGTTTCGGTAGCTGCGAAGCATACGCGATTCGCAGCTGGGCCGTCAGCGTACTATCAGCGAGAACTAACCGTGTCGGGGGACGATGTGCGGGCCTCAGTTGGCTGAGGTCAGACGCTTGCCGATGGGTAGCAATTGCGGATTAGTTGCGCCCGTGGTGGATTTCCATGTGGCACGTGCGGCAGACCACGAGGGTCTTGCGTTTTCGCGCCGCCATGAGTTGCACCCACTTGGGCTTTTCCCGTTGGCCTTGCACGTTCAGGTCGCGAAGGGCGCGGACGTGGTGGACTTCGATATCCACGGTTGAGCCGCACATCTCGCACTCATTCGCAAGGAGTCGTCTGATGAGCTCGTTGCGGTCAGTCCTGTAACGTTGAGGTAGTCGGTCTGTTGGAACTGCCTGTCGATTCCGCTTCAGGGGGATGCCACCGAACCGTGCCACAAGCGGGCGTTTTCCATCGCCCGGTTGTACCACGACCTCCAGACAAGCCCGCATCCCATGTTCGGTCTGCACGGTGCTCTTGTAGCGCCGGAAGACTTTTGCGCATGTGGTCTTGTGCTTGTTGGCGAGGGTTTTGGCCAGCGACTGGTTCATGATCCATTGCAGTTTCCCGAAACGGTAGACGTTCTGGGCCATGAGGTAGTACTGGACGACGCCCCGGAATTCCGCCTGGTACTGCGCCACGATGCTGTAGTCAGTGTCGTGGATGAGCATTGAGCGGTCGGCCGGTGTGCCGTTGCGCATGTAAACGCGGCAGTGTTGTTCGATGACGTTGGCGGGAACCCGTAACCCGATGCGGCCGTTGACTTTTCGTCGTCCATTGCGGTCGAGTTTGTCGTTGGCCTGTTGATTTACGAGTTCGTAGCCGAGGAACTCCGCCGCCTTGCTGGTGGCGTGAGTGATGAGGGTCTTTTCCCGGGACAATTCCAACTTGAGTGAATCGCGTAGGAAAGTTTCCAAGGAACCCTTGATGTTTGTGGCTTCGACCTTTGGCCCGATGAATCCCAGTACGAAGTCGTCGGCATAGCGCACGTATCGGAGCCGTCGGTAGTTCGGGTCGAAGGGATCACGGGACGGCAGTTGTTGCGCCTCGTGGCGCAACGTGGCCGCACGGGCGTGATTGCCCTTCTTCCGTTCCTTTGCCGCACGTCTCGTCAAAGCGTGCCACGCGGGGTTGACGCTTCGCTTGGTACCTCGGGTATTTGCTGGTATCAGCATCGTTTCGACGTACTTGTCCAACCGGTCGAGGTAGATGTTGGCGAGGATTGGACTGACCACGCCGCCCTGCGGGGTACCGCTGAGCGTGCGGTTGTATTTCCAATCCTCCATGTAACCCGCCTTCAGCAGGTACCTGATCAGGCGCAGGAACCGGTTGTCGTGGAGCTTTTCTCCGAGTACCGACAACAAGACGTCATGGTCGATGTTGTCAAAGCACCCTTTGATGTCTCCCTCGACAAACCAGCGCACACCGGTCCAGTGGGTAACCACATCGCTTAGGGCAGTGTGGCAGCCCCGTCTGGGCCGGAATCCGTGAGAGTGGTCGGAGAACTGTGGTTCGTAGTAGGCTTCCAGAATCATCCGGATGACTTCTTGGACCAACTTGTCTCGCCACGGCGGTATGCCCAAGGCGCGGGTCTTGCCGTTAGGCTTGGGAATTTTGACCCGTCGCACCGGCGTCCACCTGAACCGCTCGTAACGCAAGGCGTCGATGATGCGGTCGATTTTCGCCAGTGACATACCGTCCACGGTCTCTGCGGCAATTCCTTTGGTCATCGCTCCTCGGTTTGAGTAGAGACGCCCGTAGGCCTGCAGATACATGTTCCGGTTGTAAAGCAGCCGATAGATGTTCTCCAGCGGCAGTTCTCTTAGTCCGCGTTCGCGTATGACGTTTAGTACAGTTTTGGCGTTTCTCAACCTGAGTACCTCTCTGTCGTATTCCGTCGTTGACACCTGCCCTCCTTCGCCATGTACCGGGCTTTCCCCGGCTCGGACTACTATGAGGGCTCCGTTGCCATAGGGGTCTCCCCCCGTAGGCAATCCCGCGTTCCGTTGGCATAGGACGCAATTAGCGCGACTTAGGTGCCTTGTTCGTTTCCTTAACTTGACCGCATGGGTCAATGTCCACCCATCGGAGGTGCGTCGGTCCTGTCAACAAACCGATGCAATGAGTGGCGCCGGGTTTCAAGCGTTCTACCGGCGGGTGAGGGCATCCACCAACTGGAAACTAAGGTTCAGGCAATCCAGCCTTCACCGTATCGCGCGGGCCTTGCGGAACCAGCCCTACAACGCTTTCGAGCTGTAGCCGCTTTACCGACATGCTGTTTTCCCCCTAGGCTTTCGCTGTGAGGTGGGTCGGTTGGCCCTGAAATTTCCTCCGAATTTCACCCGACTGAGCCGGGTATCCTATGCCGCGTGACGCGGCGCACTGACGGTGCCCTGGTAGATCACCCGCTGCCCGACGATGTTGTTCTTGATGTCCAGCAGGAGCACCCGCAATTGCTCCTGTGCGAGCCCCGACATCTCCGGCCCGAGTATCTTGTTGACGTCGCCCGGCTGGATGATCGAGGGTGGGTTTTCCGGCCGCTCCGGCTTGATCTCCACCTGGTAGCGCATGGCGAGTTCCCCAAGGAGGTTCAGGTTGCTGCGCAGCGCGTCCAGCAGGACCTGCCCCGTGCTCGATGCGGGGGCTTGCCCCGTACCGGATTCGGAGTCCTGCTCCGGTTCCGTGGAATGGCCGTTTTGAACGGTCTCTGGTTGAATCATGGTCTGCATCGCAATTGGTCTCCGCCTGTGTGCACGTCTGAAACGAAGGCGGGACCGCTACCCCGGTGAGAGAAGCGGCCCCGTGTGGCGTCCCGTCCGGGACGGCGGTTCGACCCTGGCGATCTAGAAGGGGGAGGCGCCGACCGGGGGCCCGGTTGCGGCTCCGTGGTCCTGGCCGTTCTCCGCGCTCCCGCCGTTGCGGGTGTCGAGGAATACGACCTCGTGGGCGTGGATCTCGGTGCGGTAGCGCCGCTGGCCGTCGTCGCCCTCCCAGCTGTTCTGCGCCAGCCTTCCGGTCAGGTAGATCCGGTCGCCCTTGCCGACGTACTCGTTGACGATTTCGGCGAGCTTTGCCCAGCAGGTCACGGAGTGCCAGTCGGTCTCGACCTCCCCGTTCCGGCGGGGCCGGTCGGTCGCCACGCGTAGCCTGGTGACCGCCGTGCCGCCCGGTGTGTACTGCATCTCCGGGTCGGTACCGACCCGCCCCAGGATGTCGACTCTGTTGATGGTCCTTGTCATCGGTATTCTCCTTTTGTGAGGTGTTCGGTGCGGTCCTTCCGCGACCGTCTGAATAAAGCGGCGGGGCCGCCTCCCGGTCGTAGAAAGCGGCCCCGTCATGCGCCCTGGCCCGGAGCGTCTAGCCGGAAGCGATGTGCGAGATCAGGATGGCTGCCTGCGCAACCATGGCGACCTGTTCACCTGGCGTCCGGCGGTCCTGCGAGATCGCGCTGATCCGGTTACCCACCTTCGCCACGTTCAGGCTCCGGCACACCTTCACAATCTTCACGTTCTGGTCCCGTGTGACGCCCGCGGCGGACTGCAGTCCGAGCCAGCCGATGGCGTCGCCGTTGTCGCTGACCGCGACGGTCCCATCGTCCCTGTAGATCAGGAAGAGATCGATCAGGGTGCCGTCGGGGTACGTCAGCGGCGTCCGCACGCGGACCGAGCCGTCCGGCATTTCGGAGCATCGGAAGAAGTCCGGCAGTCCCGTAGCAGTTGATTCGGCGTTCATCAGAACCCTCCTGTTCATGTGGAATGACGCGGGGCCTGGCCCCGTCCTGCGCCCTGGCCCCGGAGCGTCTAGGTCACCCGCACGTATTCCGACTCGTTTTCGGTGACGATTTCGGCACGTGTCTCCGGGTCGAGCGCCTCGTTGAGCTTCCGGTAGTTGACGGAGTAGCGTTTCGATTTCACGAGGGTGACCGTTCGCCCGTCGATGGTGGCCTTCACGTCGCCCTGCCGGCGCATCCATGCGCGGAGCGTGTCCAGCGCGGTTTTCCTGGCTTTCTTGGGCTCCTTGGTGGCTGCCTGCGTGTCGGTGTAGACGGCCATCGCGTCCAGCGCGTCCGCGTCGCTCACCTCCTCTTCCTCGATGTCCGTGTCATCGGCCGCCTCCGCCGATCCGGGGAGGCAGATGTCCAGGAAGGGACAGCTCCTGCACTGCCATGTTCCGGCGTTGAAGTCGCGGTCCGGCAGGGCGTCGGGGTCTGGCCCGTTGAGGCGGTGGTGGTCGGCGAGTTCACCGAGCCACTCGGAGGCGTCCCGCAGGGCCCGTTCCAGCCGCCCGGCCGGTATGACCTCGTGGTCCCAGGTCCGTCCGCCGGTGTCCATCGTGGCGATCACCGCGTCGCGCATCTCGCCAAACTCGCCCAGCGTGTAGAGTGCGGTTTGGGCGACCGACTCGGGGTGGCTGCGCTCGGCGCCGAGGGTGCGCCAGCGCCTGTACGCATCGGGCCCCCGCGTCTTGACCTCGATGACCATCGGGTCGCCGTAGGGCCGGGCTGCGGCATCATCGTCGTCCCCGAACAGGAACGTTTCGATCTCCGTTGCGTAGGGGGCCGTTGCGCCACCTTCCAGCGGCATTCGCCCCGTGGCGTCCGGGTGCCCGGTAACCAGGAGGCCGGGGCCCATTCGCACCGCCACCTGGCGTGGTGCCTGCGGATCGGCGGGATCGATCCGCCACCCGGCCCGTTCCATCGCCCGCAGCACCACCGGCTCCAGGGCGTTGCCGGCATCCATCGCCATCTGCGAATCGCCAGTCGGGGGATTGGTCGGATGGTATCCAGTCGCCGAATACCAGAGGGCGCGGCGGCAGCCCAGGGCGGCCGAGGCGCGCACCTCGAGGTTGCCGTCATCGTCGAACTGCGCCGCGGGGCGGGAGAGGACCGCCGCCCGGTCGGTGTCCGTGGTCATGTCGATTTCTCCTTTTTGTTTTGCTGTGAATTGGAAACGGGAAGCCCATACGGGGCGTGCCGTCCGCTCGCTCCGTGCGCCGTTCATGCGGCCGTTTTCAATCCCGTCTGGTCTCGTTGGTCTACCGTCTTCAGGTGGGACCTGAGGACGTGGGCGATGGCGTCCCCGAGCCCCAGGACGGCCACGCTTTTGCCACCCGGCATCGGGTTGAAGAAGGGCTGCATGTCCTGGATGTCCCGGCACTCGTCGATCACCTCTTCGAGCGGCGTCCCCCTCCGCAGGTGGAGGGAGATGAGGCGGCAGGCGAGCTCGGCGGCGCCCCTCTGGAAGGTGCCGCCCTTGCCGAACCATCCGAAGACCTCGAATGGGTCCCCGTCCCCGTCCGTCGAGACGGTGATGAACAGGTCCCCGAACTCGGTCTGGACCCGCGTCGTCGTGCTGGGAAGGCAGCGTGGCCTTGGTTGCGCCGTGCCGGTCATGACCGCCTCCGCTTCGACGCGTGTGGGCCGACATGAGGGAGAGCAGGGGTGTACCGCTCGAAGTACACCGCGACCTTCCTGGCCATCTCCCGGTCACCGTCATCACCGATGTCGAGGACCGTCCTGACGATGGGCTCCTCGCAGTCCTCCTCGGCGAAGAGGGGGTTGAGCATCGTGTCCCGAACGGCGACGGGAAGCTCGTTCCAGCGCTCGCGGCTGAGCTTCAACCCGCCGTGGGTCGAGGTCCAGACCCGCCAGACGCCCGCGGCGATCTCCTCTATATCCTGCGTCCAGCCCCAGGGGGTGCAGACCGGTTTCTCAGTCGTCATCTCGCGTCCTCCTTTCTTCTCTTGAGGAAACGGAAAGCGGGACCGCGCCCTTGCCGGGACGGTCCCGCCCGAATCCGTGTTGTCCGAACCGGCTATGCCGCCTGAGCCTGCTGCGCCAGATGGGCCTTCTCGGTCGCCGATTCGACGAGGGGCGTCAGTTCCTCCGCCGTCAGGTCGTCGAGACTCTTGCCAAGTCTTTCCGTGACGGCGGTCCTCACCTGTTCCTCGCCGAATCCCTGCGTGGCGCCCAGTTCGACGAGCCGCCGGCGCAGGTACTGCGCGTGGTCGCGGTCGTAGTGATTGCCCGGGACTCCCGCACCCGGCGTGCGCCTGGCGTTGTTCCGGGCGGGGGTGGTCCGTCGCCGGTTGCCCCGTGGGTCGGCCTGGACGGGCACGCGCTCGGGGAGGGGCGCATCGGACTGGGCCGGTCGGTCCCCGGAGAGGCCGTTTCCGAAGCGGTCGCCGAAGCTGCGGAGCGCGCGCTTCAGGCCGTCAGTCACCGCGCCCTTGAGGGCCGTCTCATGGCCGTCGGCCGTCTCCTCCGTCACCGCGTGGAACCCGACGTCGGTGCGCGGCGGGGCGCCGGGGACGGTGACCCGCACCGGTGCGCTGTAGGCGCGGATGCGCTTCACCTCGCCGGTGTGTGGATCTAAGTTGTCGAACTCGCGCAGCGTCACGTCGGCGACCAGCTCGTAGCCCCATCCGCCGAAGCCGAACACGCGGTTGGCCTCGGAGATGGCGACGTGGCCCTCGATGTACGAGAAGGTGCGCCCGGCGCGTCCCTTTCTCTGGGAGACCAGGGCGGGGTCGAGGGGCTGCCCCAGCGCGCCGGTTACGGCGGGTGGAAGCCCGTCCCAGAGCAGATCGTGTTCGCTGGCGATGGCGGCTTCGGGCCTGTGCCCGTTGCCGTTGACCCCGTAACCGGTGCGGGGCGGGCTGTGGACGAGGCCGTTTCCGGTCCCGTTGCGGTGGTGTCCGTTGCTGTTGGCCAAGATGGTCCTCCTTGTCGGCGTGTTTGTTTCCTGTAGCGAATGGAAAAAGCGGCCCCGGAAGCGGGGTCGTGTGCGGGCGGGGCCCGGCGTGAATCGGGCACGGGTTCTCCACGGACCGATGTCGCGGGGATACCCGGGTTGCGAGATTCGAATTGAGGGGAGGGCCGCGGGGTGGAGCCGGGCCGTTACCGGGCGGAGCGCGCCGCCAGCGAAAGCAGGCGCATGAAGAGGGTCCGCCCGCGGGGATGGGTGGCGAGTTCGGCCACGTCGCCGACGCCATCGGGGAGTGTGACGGCGGCGGCCCTGCGTCCGAGCAGGGTCAGAAGCCCCTCCGTCGCCTCGCGCCCCGCATCGTCGTTGTCGAATGCGAGAAAGACGCGGGGACAGCCCCGCAGGGCGGAGGCGATACGTTCGACGCCCCCGGTGCCTAGGGCTGCGCATGAGGGAAGGTCCCATCCGGTAAGGAGGAGCCAGTCGAAGACGCCCTCCGCCACGACCGCCCATTCGGGCGCGGGGCCTAGCGTGCCGAGTCCGAGCACCGGCCTGGGGCCGGGAAGGGCCTGAAACCGGGGCTTTGCACCGGAGTCCAGGGCCCGGCCCTTGAGCCAGCGGACGAGGCCGCCCGCCTGCCCCGTACTCGATGCTGGGTCGGGAACGATCACCATTCCGGCGAACCGCTCGAAGCCCCGCTCCATGAACAGACCGGAGTCCCGTATGCGCTTCTCGGAGAAGCCGAGGGACTCCAGGGCCTGCCGCAGACCGCCGCCCGGCGCATAGCCGAGACCGAGGCGGTCTGCGGTGACCGGGCCGACGCCTCGCGAGGCCAGGTACCCCCGCGCTTCTGTCGAGCGCCGGAGACAACCGGCGTAGAAGCGCGTCGCCGCCGTCAGCAGGGCTGGATCGCGCGGCGGCAGCGCGGCGGACTTCGGACGCCGCGTTCCGGCTGGACGAATGGCTGACCTGGGCGCAAGCCCGGGGCTGCCGTCCAGCCGCGCGATGGCATCGGGCAGGCTCAGGTTGTCGACGCGCCGGACGAAATCCAGGACGTCTCCTCCGAGCCCGCAGCCGAAGCAGTACCACCGTTCCGAGCAGGCGTACACCGTGAAGCTGCCCTCCGTCTCGTCGTGAAAGGGACAGAATCCCTGGCGGACCCTGCCTCTTCCCCTGAGCCTGACGCCCGACGCTTCGACCGTGTCTCCCAGCGGGTGACGGGCCTTCAGGGCCGGGATGTCGACGGTGGTTGCGACCATCACGCGCGCCCCTTCGCCAGCGGCCGGAGCCCTCTGAGGCTGCGTCGCGAGACGATCTTTCCGGGCCGCCAGCGCATTCCCAGGACGGCCACGACCTCCAGCGCGCCGTCGTCCCGGGTGACCAGTGCGGAGGCCCGTCCCGTGCCCGGGCTGTAGACCAGGGCGCCAGGGTCGGCGAACCGCCGCTTCACCAGCCGGGACCACTCGGAGTAGGCCCAGCGTGCCTCTCCGGCCGCGGCCCTCGACGTGTCCGCACCCGCGAAGACCTCCAGGGCGCCGTCGAGGTCGCCGACGCTTCGCATGCGACGCGCCTCGTGGATCGTCCGTGCGACGCTCTGCGCCGTGGTCTCCTGTTCGGGGAACAGGGCTGCGATCACCCGGTCGACCAGCTCTTCGAGGCTGGGCCGGGGCTGTATTGCAGCAGTCTGATTGCTCTGTACCATCGTTGCCGTTGTCATCGTGAACCTCCCTGGTTCGTGTGCCTTGTTGCCTTGGTGTTTGTGCGCCCGTGTCGGGCAAAGAAGAAGGGCCGCCTCCTGAGAGACGGCCCTTTTGCGCCGGTGTCTGTTGCGGTCGGGTCGGAGGGCCGGTCGTTAACGCCGGCGTGACCCGCGCCTGGCCCGGTTTGCGACGAACCGGATGACCAGCGCCGCGATTGCGAGGCCGATGCCGTTCAGGACAAAGACCTCGACGTCGCCGGTCAGCAGCAGCGGCCCGATCACGAGCAGCGCAATCGCCGCCCGCTTTCGCCGCAGCGCGAATTCCTTGAGCCGGACTACCGTTCCGGCGACCCGTGTGGCTCCATGTTTGATGTGTTGTTCGACGTGCATGTGCACCTCCCTGAAGTGTTGTGGCCCGTGCCGGCATCCGTGGCGCGGGTCGTTGATTGACGTGGCGTTTGACGATGGACACACCCCGCCCACGGTCGGATGCCGGACGTGGAGCGGGAGCGTGTTTTGCACCCGGGACTTCCTGCGGTTCGAACGCGGGAGGCCGGGGAGCATGAGGACGCGAGTTGCCCGTGGTCAATTCGTGGTGGAATGGACCCGCGGGCAGCAGCGCGGAAAAATGAAGCGGCCGGGCTACGACATAGTCGTGGAACGGCGCATTGGGGGAAGCTGCGGCCCGGCTATTCCGTGGTTACGGCGCGGGCATGCAGAAGCTGCCGAGGCACAGGACGCGCTCCGGCGAACGTATTACGGCTTTCGAGAAGGCTTTCGGGAGAGTAGAACTCGATCCCTTGACCATCTCTCGCAGCGGCAGGCGATCTGTCCCTGCTGGGGCGGACCCTTGGGAGAGCAGAGCTCAATCCGTTGTGTCCGATCCCCTGGGCGGCCAGCAGGAGAGCAAAGCTCCATCCTCACAGCCGGTCCCGGATTCGGGGGACGGGAATCCACCAGGTTTCTGTGGCGGGAAACGCTGGAAAAGCCAGACAACGGAATCAATGATGCAGAACAATTGTTCGAAAGTCAAATGATCGGGTGATCAAGAGGAAAGTGCAAAATTCTCCATGCCCCCATCTTGAAGGCAGCGGCTCGGCCGGCATGCTGTGGGCCACCGGACATCGGAACAGCCATGGTAGTTGTATCGATGAATATCCCGGTCAGCCACGACGGGCCTCTGGTCTAACTAGACCAGAGGCCCGTCGCTGGCACATGCTAAGGAACAACGGTAACCTCAGGTAGTCTCTTGGGCTTACTAGCCTCTGATTGCGCCGACCTCTGTGAGGTCAGCGTTTTCGTTTCCCGCCATCGTATCGCCCGCACAGGTGGCTGTCGATCCGCCACACAGGGCGAGCAGAAGGTCCCGGTGGCCTTAACCGGGTCAACCGTTTGATTGTGACGGCGCTGCCCGGCCACTGAAGCCTTAGGACACAAAGGAGTAGTCATTCGATACGGCCGGGCGGCGAAGGGGTAGTACCGAACGGCCATGTCACTCGACAACGTACGCAGACGTGAAGAACCCACCCGGATCACGACTGCCCAAACAGGGAAGTTACTAGGCCAACTAGAAGCAGGCAAACTCCAAGAGCCAAACCCCACAACACAACTAGCGCCAAGCAATGCTGGAACAGCGAGAGACCGGAGAGTCGGCCGCGTTGGTGCAGGTAAGCGTACAGAGCGAACGCAACGAGCCCCGCCATTCCCGCTACGAACCAGAGGGGCTCTTTGCCGTCCATTCAGACCCTACCCTTCAGAGTGGTCTAGCCATTTTGCAAGACGCCTCCCATCATTCGGCCGTTCGGGGGCCGGAACCGAGAGGTAGGCCATAGCGATTGGGGCCGTCGAATCCACCCTTGAACCCCAGCCCGCAGAGCACAAAGATCGGCCCAAAAATGGGAATGAATCCGACAAGGGAATGCCGTCCGGACAGGTTGAGGTCGTGCCAGCGTTGCGCGTCCAGGCCGAGCCCCCAGTACGCGTACACCACCCAGATCGCCACCAGCAGCGCGATGGGTAGCATCGTCCGCTGGATGGCCAGTACGAGATCGTCAGGAAGCTTGCCCAGGACAACAAAGACTAGGGCAGAGGCCAATATCGCCAATAGGAGATGGGCCAATCGCCCCAACCACCAATGCGACCGCGAGACGCGGCCGTCGAAGCTCCAGATATCCTGAAACAAACTCATCGCGGGGGCATCATGTCCTCTGCGTTGTCCGACCAGCATTCCGCCCATTCCTGGGCCTGAACCAGGGTCCTGAAACCGTCCTGCGAGAGCGGCACGGTACGGACCCTCTCCTCCTCGACAACCCCGCCCCCCGGCATGGACTGCTCCTCCACCGCGAAGAACACCACCACGGACGCCCGGTAACGAGGACCCTCGGCGGTCTTGTATCCGTCAACGACAGCGGTCACCCTGCCGTCGCCAGCGGTGCGCCACATGTCCAACTTGTTCCGCTTATTCCATCCCAATTTCCGCATGAGGGCTTCCTTCCGCTGTGAAGCTAGCCGGAGGTGCAAAAGTCGCCGGAGCCTGAATATTGAACGATAACATCAGTAGGATGATGCTGGCAGACAGGGAAATGGCCGGAACCATAAAGCACGGGAACCACACCGACCTGGGTGATCTTGAGGGAACCGTTGAATGCGGCCTGCGAGATGTCGCCTGGACGCGAATCTTAGGGGTGACATCAAACGCGGTCCATTTGGTGTGGCACGCAATCAATGGCGGGGAGTTTAGATGCTGCCTGAGCCCGTAACTTTTGGGAACGTGGTGGTGGTAATCGCGACCATGGTTCTTGGTTTGGTCGGGGGACTGGCCTCTTACTTGGTTCCGAACTCATACCGGCCCTGGATCGTTGGAGTGACGGCTACACTCATTCTTGTGGTTGCTTTGCTGTTTCTTTCGCGTTTATGGGAGGCAACCGCACGACTGTCGTGAAGGTGATGTACTGCCTGATTCGCGTACGCGAGGAACGGAATGATGGCAAATAACCTAGCCATTGCGTTGCTGGAATCACCCTACTTCTATTTCGGAGTGATCGCAGTGGCATGCGCCGGGGGAATATTCAGGTATTTCAACGGTGCGGGTACCGTGCCTCGCGTCACTTTGACCGTTTTGGCAGGCCTGATTGTGTTCGGCTTGCTCTCATGGTTGTTCGGGCCTTGAAACGACCATTTGGGCGCCGGGGACTTTTGCACTTCCCTCTCATTAAGTGCCGGAGACATTCACTCCTGCTTGATAGGCTCATGGTCTCCCGGACCGGTGGAATGTACAGGAGGCTTCATGCCGGGTGTTCTAAGATCGAACCTGCCTCTGGTGGTCATGTCGGCGGCCGCGTTGATGGCGTTCATCGCCCTGGGTGCAACATTTACCGAAGGCGGGGGCACGTGGTCGCGGGTGCTGCTGATCCTGCTGCATCCCCTCTGCGTTGCGGGGCTGCTCGCCCTGGCGCCGACTCCCGGTCTCACCCGGACGACGGTGTTCGCCATCGCCGGTCTCCAGGCATTGACCTTGGCCGCAGACACAACTCTGGTGGGGCTGATTGCCAGCGGGTATTCGGAGGGGAACTGGTTGTACCCTGCCGCGTTCGCATTGATCCCCGCTGCGGGGATCGTCTACGCGCTGAGACTTGCCGGCACGCTTAAGGAACCGCCATCACGGTGACGTCGGTAGGCGTCCCGGGGAACCTCGGAAGAGGTCTGAACCAGTGAAGGGGGTCTCATTACCACCGCCTTACTCCTCGCGATACTTGTGACGGTCGGGGTGTTACTCGTGGGAGTTGGAGCACTCATGGTCCACAAGTGCAGGTCCCTTCGTGAAGAGATTGGCTAGGACTCACCTGGCTCCCGGTGGTTATGTGGTTCCATAGTCACGGTGGGTCGAGTTGACCACAAAGCTCTAACGCTCGCCGCAACGGTCTGGTAACTCGTCCGCTGCAATCCCCCGGCCCGACTACTTCCACCACAACCCCAGGGTGAGAATCCTTCGCACCCACCGCAACCGTTCCTTCCTGATGCGCGACCTCCGCGTGTCCTGTAGAGCCCGCTTTCGCCAGTCCAGCTGCCCCGACCTGGCGAAGCCCCGGAGCTCCTCCTTCTCGGGAGGCAGCGTGAAGCCGTGGTCCTCCAGAAGGGCCACCTCCACCTCCATCAGGCGTTCCTCGTCGGCGAGCCACGACAGCCCGTTGCCGCGGTTGGGGTGCCCTGACCTCAGCGCCCTCCACTCGGCGATCACCGGCCACACGGGGCCGTAGAACTCCTCGTCGTCCGGTTCCGGCATCTCGGCGAGGACCAGCGGTTCGTCCCTTCCTTTTCCTGTAGGGCGACGTAGAGGTGCCGTCTCGGGCAAGGTGGGGGAGCCACCACCTCGCCCTGGCCTGCGAACCTCCGTCTGAATCGCAGTCCTCCCCGAATCATTCACCCCCTGAGCCAGTTCCTCACGCAGGGCATCGACCTCGTTCTCGACGGCCGACCTCACCTCGTCCAGACCCCGGCGCATCCCCTCTTCCAGCGTATCCACCCGTTCGCCCAGTCCCTGGAGTCTCTGTTCCAGACCGTCGATACGTTCATTCCGGCGCTCCTCGGCGGGGGCTCCGCCTGTCAGCAGCAACCGCTCAAGAGCATCGCTCATGCGCCTGGAGAGCTTCCTTCGCAAAAGGCTCGTGGTCAGGGTCCTGGGGTCCACGCCCAGGGCTTCGGCGGCGCCCTTCACCCGCTTCTCCCGCACCAGGTCGCGGAGCAACGCCATGAGCCGGAGCTCGTGAACGTCCTCCACGCTCCGGCTCTTTTCGATGTTTATTTCTCCCGAATTCATGGCTTTCACCTCGTCTTGCAAAACAGCGATTTCCGTTGAATGGCTTCGCTCGAATCCCTGGCCCGCTCGACCAGCTCCGGTCGCAATACCGCGAATCCTGTAGGGAAGACTCCCTCATACCACCGGAACCGGGGGTTATGAAAAGTGGTTTCGCGAACCGGCCCCGTCCTCCCTGTAAGCGGGCCCGATCCGAACTCGGACCGGGCATCGATTGCACTTTTGTCGGGAGTCTCGAATCCCTGTACACGCCCATGACATCACGGGTCGCCCGGCGTATGTAATCCCCTGCAGGGGGGTGCGCGGACGAACTCCCCTGCAGGGGATTCCGTCCAGCCCTTCCAGCCTTCACACTCGGTCGTTAGCACAAATGTTCTTTCAGTCCGAGGAGATCGAAGGTTGGAACCTCAACCCCCGGACGGGACCCGGCGAGTGGCCGGGCGTCTCGTCACCCTGGCGGCGGCGCTGGTCGTCGCGGCAATCCTCGCCATAACGACCGGCGACACGGTCCTGGCCCAGGTCCCGCCCGGCGACGAGCCGGAACTGGTCAACGCCGGCGAGAAGTTCATCGAGCGCAAGGACGACGGGAGCTTCATCGCGAGGCCCGTCTTCGACCGGGAGGTCGCCGACCTCTACTACGGGATCAGGCACCCCGACACCGGGGAGTGGATCGGCGCCGTATACAAGGTTCACGGCGGTGAGAAGAGGCTGCGGGAGGGATGGGAGTACACCTTCGAGTACCCCATCATCGACAGGCAGCCCGAGCTCGATCCCGGGAGCGCCTTCCTGATCACGCTGTTCGTCTCGGAAAACGCCGGAGGAGAGCGGACAAATTACCACGCGGTGATCCCGGTGCACCAGCCGGGCGGTCTGTGGGAGCGGGTGCTCGGAGCGCTCGATCCCGGCCGCTGGGCCAGGGCCCTGGCCGGCTGGGTGATCGAAGGGGTCCACGGGACGCTGTGCGGTGTGATCGAGAGGGTCGGCGGCGCGGGCTCCGGCGAATGCGCGGGAGGCTGATCCGCATGGGCGACATCCTCACCGGCACTCCCCCGGAGCTCACCTACCAGCATCCAATGGTGCGCGAGGCCTGGGGGGTGGTCTGGGCCATCGTCTCCGGAGCGCTCGTCGTCATCCTCGGCTGGATCGGCCTGAATTTGATTGTCGGGGAGCACCTGGGAACGCCGCAGGCCGGCTGGAGGGAGATCGTCCCCCGTCTGGTTCTGGGCCTGGTGGCTGCGGCCACGTCTCTCTGGTGGTGCGCCCTGGTGATCGACGTCTCAGCCGCCGTGTCCGGGTTCATCGCCGTCTCCCTGGAGGTCACTCCGGGCGATCTCGCCAGGGCGCCGCTCGGCACTCTTCTCGCGTCCGTCCAGGCGGGGAGCGTCGGCATGGCGATCCTGCTGGCCCTCCTCTACCTGGTGTACGGCTTCTTCGTCCTCTATGTGGTGGTGCAGATGATGCTGCGCCTTGCGTTGCTCGATCTGCTGCTGATTCTCGCCCCGATGGCCCTGGGCCTGTGGATCCTGCCTCACACGTCGGGATGGGGCAGGCACTGGCTGAAGCTCTTCATGACCACCGCCTTCCAGCAATCGGTGCAACTCATAGCCCTTGCGCTCGCCTTCGGATTTCTCAAGGAGTACGCGTCCTTCGCCGCGCTCGAACCGGTGCGCGACGCCGTCTGGAAGCTGCTCATGTCCCTGGCTTTCATCTACCTGGCGTCCAGGGTCCCCTCCATGCTCGGCGCGACCCGCGCCTTCGACACCTGGCTGAACACCCTCTACTTCGGAATGTCGATCCCGGGCTCGATGTACCGCGCCGTCGGGACGATGGGCCGCCTGTGGAGTGCGGGAGCGACCGGAGGCGCAACCGAACTGGCGTCAGGTGGAGCGGCCGCAGGCGCCGCGGGCGCCGCCGCGGGCGTGGTCACGGCAGGCGCGGGCCTTGCCGCCGGCGCGGTCCGGTCGGCCGCAGACATCGCCACCCCCTCCGGCGGAGGGCAGTCCGGCGTTGCCCCCAGGAGCGAGGGCGAATAGGGGGAGTGAAACCGATGTGCACGTAACGGACCACAGCGAAGGAATAGGACCGAACAGATCAGTACCGGCGGTCGAACCGGCGGTCAGTCGAAAAAGGAAAAAAAACAAGTGGAACAGTTGACGCAGACGATATCGAACATCGTGGGAATCATGATGGGCCTCGTCGGCGCGGTGGGTGTGGGCTTCTTCATTTACGGGGCCTACATGTACCTCACGGCCAGCGGCGCGCCGCACCAAATGGAGCGCGGCAAGTCGGCGATGATGACCGCCCTTGCGGGCATCGTCCTGGCGATGGTGGCGTACGGGATAGTCGAGCTGGTGATGAACGCCGTCGTCGATCCGACGCTCACCCCGGAACTGCCCGACCCGACTCCCGAAGCCGAAGAGGGCTAGGCGCGCGTGCGCAGGGAGAAAGACGATGAGAGAACACGAAGTGCCGACCCATGTTCAGGCCGAGGACCGCGTGCTGCTGTGGTTCACGTTCCCGCAGATCGTGGCCATGACGGCGGTGTGCGCCATTTCCTACGGTGCGTACCGCTACGCGCCCGTCGGTCCCTCCGGCGTCAGGATGGCCCTCGCGGTAATGCTGGGTCTCGCCGGGATCGCCGCGGTGGTCGGAAAGATCGGCGGCAGGCGGCTGCCCCTCGTGGCGGCCGACCTGCTCAGGTTCTGGCTGGGGCCGAGGACCTACGAGGGCACGCCGGCCCGGCTGCTGCGGAGCGAACCACCCCCGCCCCCGCCCGCCAGGCCGGGTCCCCTGACCCTGCTTCTAGGGCGCGCGAGGCGGCGCATTCGCAGGCTGCGCAGGGGCCGCGAACGCCGTAACGGCCGCAGGCGTTTTCCTCTGCCTGGCCGCACCGGCAGGGAGTTTGGACGGCGGAAGAAGAAAAGCGGGGACGCCGGGAAGGGGAAGATGGCGCATGAGAAAGACCGGAGGAAACGCTGGTTCGCCATTCTGGCCGTCGCCGCGCTGGCCCCGCTCGTCCTGGTTGTCCACCGGCCGGCGCTGGCCGACGAGGGCCTGATCGAGGAAGGGTGGAACATCGAGGAGATCGAATACGAGATCCCGGAGCCCATTCCCGGGCGAAGGCTGTACATGGAAAGGCTGGAGGTGTCGGGGGACCGCGCCCGCGTGACGTTGAGGGCTGCCACCGACCTGGACGTCGTTGCCCTGGCGTTCGGCGGGGAGGATGGCCGGCCGCTGCGCACGTGGTGGCCTGCCACCCTTGGCCGGGGAGAGACCAACGACTTCAACCTGCCGCTATCGGGAGAGTCGCCCTCTCTCGACTTCTCGTGGGAGGACCCGGCCGGGCAGGCCGGGGCAATCGGCCTGGATGGCGAGCGGCTCCCGTACCCGCTTCCCCGGTACGACGGGGAGCTCTGCGACCTCGTCGTGACGTCGGTCGAATGGACCCCGGGGACCGTCAGGGGCATGGTCGATTCGGAGTGCGAATCGACGGTCGAGGAACGGATCGAGATCGATGTCGCGGCGGGGCATCACGCCGAGACCGTGATGGCTGTCATCGAGGGCACGGTGACCGTCATCCGGGGAACACTGAACGTCCGCTCGGGCGGGGCGACGGCCATCTTCCCGATCGTCCCCGGCGGGGAGACCGGTTTCTCCGTGCAGGTCGAGAGGGGAGAGATGCTCCATACGGTGGACATCGAGGTTGCGCTGGAGGCGACGGTGGTGGTCGAGGTCCCGCCCCTGGTGCAGCTGACGCACCTCCCCGAGGAGACCGAAACACTCTCGGGCTGGGTGTCCGTGGAGCGACCCGGTGTGACCCGGTTCGTCAGCGAGACGGTTAGCGTTACGCACGACGACGGGACGACCACGGAGCACGAGGTCTCGGCCTATCTCACGGTACCGCGCAGGACCGTTCGTGCCCGTTTCGAATACGACTACCTCCACGAGGAACGCGTGGAGGCCGAGATCGTGGACCGCGCTCCGGTCGAGACCAGCAGGGACGAGACGTCGCAACTGTCGTTCACAGTCTGGTCCGACGCGTCCTTCAGGACCCTGGACCTGCCCGAACCCGAGGCGCCCGTCACTTCGGAGCAGACCGCCCTCACAGCCGAGGAGACGGAGAACCTTCTCTCCGGGCTCGAGTGGTGGGAGAGGCCGGGATGAAGAAACTGTTCCGCATTTTGGCGCTCGCATGCGCCGCGCCGGTCCTCACCGGGGCGGCGCAGGACCCGTCCGAGACGGCGATGCTGGAAGCCTTCGACGCGGCCCTGACCGCGATGTCCTACGCGGCCGCCGGGCTCAGTTTATTTTCCATCGTCTGGGCGGGCTTCGTACTGATGGCCGAGGGAAGCGACCAGCGCGGCGCCGGCCGGGCGGGCAGGGCGGTCGCGGGAGCGGTCCTCGGCCTGGTGCTCGTTCTGTCGGCCAAGGGTGTCTCGCTGGCCCTGCGCAGCGGGATCGTCCCTATCCCCTAGGTAGGGCGCCAGACGGGACGCACCGCAGTTACCCGCGAGTTTCAGTCCCGGCTGAGCCCATCGGAAAGACCCGGAGATGCAAAAGATATTTCAACTGGCGAAACGCATATCGGCCCGCTTCCCGATCGCCGGGAAAGCGGCGAACGAGACGAATGAGACCACGGGGGCATCCGGTCGTCCGGTAAAGAAAACCGCCGAGCCGAAACCGCCTGCAGAACTGACTCACTGCTTCCTTCTATCGCATGTCGAAGAAGACGGACCGGTGCGGATCGACGGCGTGAAGCTCGGCGTGTCCGAGGTCCTTGGCCTGGAGCTTGACGAGTCGAAGCTCGGCGCGTTCGGAGGCGCGCTCAACGCCCTGGACTTCCCGGCCCAGCTTCTCATCAGACAGCACCCGCCGCGGCTCGAACGGCTGAGGTCCGCACTGGCCGGGGCGCGGCCCGAGGGTCTGCCGCAGCGGACCAACGACGCTGCGGACTCACTGGACCGCCTGCTGGCCGGGCTGGAGACCCGGGACGGCATACTCGACAGGCGCTACTACGCCGTCTGCGAGTCCGGCAGGGCGGCCGACCTGAGGGGGTTGCTGGCGCGGGCCGGGCTCTCCGTCCACCCGCTCGATGGCCGTGCCCTGCGCATGTTTCTCGCGTCGGCCTTTCTGGGCGGTTCCCCCGGCGAATTCGATGCGGACAGTCCCGTTTCGGTTGAGGTCAACCGCCGTGACATGCGCATCGGCGGACGTCTCGTGCGCTCCCTGCACCTCGGCAAATGGCCGCGGTCGCTGTCACCCGGGTTCCTCCAGGGCCTGATGGCCTCGGGCGCGCCGATGGACATCTCCATACACCTCGACGCCATACCGGCCGAGCAGGCCGCCCGCACCCTGGAGTGGCAGAAGGTCCGCTTCGAGTCGGCGCAGAGCCTGTCGCTCAGGCGGGGGCGCACCATGTCGTCGGAGGCCGAGATCGCCCTGGAGGACGTCACCCGTCTGCGCGACGAGGTGCAGCGCGGCCGGGAACGGCTCTTCCACTCCTCCCTGTCGGTGACCCTGCAGGCGAATGACGAAGCCGCCCTCAAGGAGGCGACCCAGCGCGCCAGTGCGCACTTCGCCGCCACCCTGGGGAAACTCGACTCGCTCTCCTTCCGGCAGAGGGAGGGACTACTGTCGGGCCTCCCGCTGGCGCTGAACTCGGTGGCGGCATGGCGCACGCTCGACACCTCCAGCCTGGCGAGGCTATTCCCCTTCTCGCCGCCCGACCTCGACACGAGGAGCGGCACGCTCTACGGCATCGACCTGAGGTCCTGTTCACCGGTGGTCTACGACCCCTTCGACGGGACCCATCTCAACGCCAACACCGCGGTGCTGGCCCGTTCCGGCAGCGGCAAGTCCTTCTCCACGAAGCTCGGGATACTGCGCGGGCTCACACGCGGAGTTGCCGCCTACGTCATCGACCCCGAGGGCGAGTACGCCGACATGGCCCGTTCGGCGGGTGGCCGGGTGCTCTCACCCGGCGTGCCCGGCCAGGGCATGAACCCATTCGTGATCGACAGCCGGGACAGCGAGGAGCTTCTCCAGCGCATCGGCAGCCTCCGGCGGTTGATCGAGGTGATGGTCGGTGAACGGCTGAGCGCGGAGCGACGGGCGGCGCTCGATCATTCGCTCGCCGGCTACTACGCCCGGACCCGCGAGCGCACCGGTTTCGGCGACTTCTACCAATACCTGAAAGAGGACGAGGCGGGTGACCCCGACCTGGCGAGATTGCTCAGGCCGTTCGCCACCGGCAGCCTTCGCCACCTGCTCTCCGACGAGGGTGACGACCTGTTATCCAATGAGGCCCTGGTCACCGTATTCGACCTGAGGCTGCTGGAGCCGGAACTGAGGCCGGCGGCCGCGATGGTATGTACCGAGACGGTGTGGGCCGCGGCAGCGCAGGACCCTAAACCGAGGCTGCTCGTGGTGGACGAGGTGTGGTCGATCATGCAGCACCCCGAGGGCGCGGCGTTCATGGTCTCGATGGCGAAGCGCGCCCGCAAGCACCGCCTGGGCCTCCAGTTCATCACGCAGGACGTCCAGGACCTGCTCAGCGAGGACACGTCGAGGGCCATCACCGGCCACTCCGGCAGGGCGCTGCTCCAGAACGCCGCCTTCAAGCTGCTGCTCCAGCAGGACGCCGCAGCGATCAGCACGGTCGGCGGCGCATTCGATCTGCCGGAGGATCTCCAACGTTGGCTGCTCTCCTGCCCGCGCGGCGACGGCCTTCTGCTGGCCAGGGGAGGACGGTTCCCGGTACGCATCGAGGCCACTCCGGAGGAGACGGAGGTCATCGAGTGGAGGCCGGGACGCCACTAGAGCCATGACATCCAGCGGTTGCCGGAACCCGCCGGATTAAGGCGGGTCGACTTAAGCCCGGGATGTCACCGGAATGAACAAGGAAAAAGAAAATGAAATTGAAGAACTTACTCTCCGCAGGCAAAGGAAAGGACGACCGGCCGGTCCTGCTGGCGGTGACGCCGCCCAGGACCGGTGAGCGCACCCTGCTCGGGGTGGAGAACATGCTCCGCTCCATCGCCGTCCCCGAACACTTTTCACTTGAGATGGCCGGTGACGCGGACGGGGTGACGCTGATGGCGCGCTGCCTGGATGACCGGGTCGTGCGGCAGCAGATCTCCTCGCATTATCCACAGGCCCGCATCCGGAGGATCGATCCGGGCAAGGACCCTCTGCGGCTGTGCGAGGGCGAGCAGGCCTGGTCAATGGACCTGGCGCCGGAGGGTCCCGAGCACGTTCCCCTCAGGGTGTTCCGGGACGACGACCTGCTCGATGCCGGCTCCGACCCCATTCTCGCTCCCCTGGGCGCGATGTCGGGACTGAACAGGGGGGAGCGCGTCGTGACGCGCCTGCTCCTGCGCTCCCTGGGTCCGGACTGGTCTGCGCCCCATTCGGCGGAGGCGGTGAAGGGTGCGATCGGCGGCCGGCCGGATTCTTCGAATTTACGTGAAGCGCCCGGCCAGGGCATAAGCGGTGTCGCACTCGCCGTGCTCGGTCTCGGCGGGCTGGCGATCATGCGGGGCTACATGTGGGTGCGGGACGGCGAGACCTGGAAGGCGGTGGTCCTGGGGATCGGGGTCGCCACCGGGCTCGCCGTCGGGGGCTGGGCCTGGCAGAAGTGGAATAAGGGGCGCTCGCGCGTTTACGACCCGCTGCTCATCAGGGAAAAGGTCTCACACATCGCGTTCGATGCCCAGATCCAGGTGATCGCGGTCCTGCCGGAGCACGCCCGGGTGCAGCGAGCGGGAGAACTTCTCGACCGAGTCGCCGCCGCCTATCGCCACTACGACAACCCGGCCGGAGCCCGCATGAAGACCGGCAAGGTGCGGCCCGCATTGCCGGACCCGTCAGTCCTTCATCCCACCGGTCCCGGCTTCTTCGGAAGGCGGAGCATCCTCGGCGTGCGGGAGGTGGCGGCCATGTGGCACCCGCCCGGGGAGAAGGACGAGACGCCGCTCGTACAGCGGTCGGGCTCGAGGGTCCTGCTTCCCGCCGCGGGGAGCGTCAGGGCGGGCGCGTACGTCGGAGACACCTCTTCCGAGTCGCCCGGGAAAATCCACTTTCCGCCCGACCTGCTGCGCCGCCACCACCTTTACGTGGCCCGCACGCGCATGGGCAAGTCGACGCTGATGGGCCACATCGTCGCCCACAAGACGCGCGAGAAGGCGCAGGGCAGGGACGATGACGCCATCGTCGTCGTCGATCCCCACGCCGACCTCGTGGACGGTCTGCTCGAACAGGTCCCCGAATCGCTTGTCGACCGGGTCAGACTGATAGACCTCTCGGACGAATTCCGTTCCCCGGGGATCAACATCCTGGACACACGCATATTTTCGAACCGCGACCGCACCGCCGACTCCGTCGTGCGCGTCGCCAGAGGCCTCTGGGACCAGTGGGGGCCGAGGATGCAATCGATCCTCGAACAGACCGTCAAGACCCTGCACGAGGCCAACGAGAGCGTGGAGGCTGAGGAGCAGTACACCATCCTCGACGGTCTGCGCCTGCTCTCCGACGAGAAGTTCCGCGCCGGCGCTTTGCAGAAGCTCGACGACCCGTATCTCCTCGAGTGGTGGGGCAGGGATTTCAGCTCCTGGCACCGCCAGTACCGGGCCGAGGCGTTGGCCCCGGTCCAGACCAGGTTGTCCTACTACGCCTCGTCGAAGCGGGCCCGCGCCATCCTCGGCCAGTCCCGTTCGACCCTCGACCTGCGCCGGACCATACTCGATGGCGACATCCTCCTGGTCAACACCGCACAGGGCGCCGTCGGCAGGGATGTTGCCGCACTCGTCGGAGCGTCACTTCTGAACCTGGTGGACGGGGTGATAAGGGAGCAGGGAAGCCTGCCATTCGATCAGAGGCGGGGCGCGCTGGTCGTGGTGGACGAGATGCAGTCGATGCCCGGCGTGGCCTACGAGTCGATGCTCAGCGAGCTCGGGAAATTCGGGGCCTCGTTCGTCCTGGCCACGCAGAGCCTCGCCAAGCTGGACGACCTTTCGCGCACCATGCGGGACACGCTGCTTGCGAACGTGGGCTGCCTCGCCGTCTTCCAGGTCGCCGGGTCCGACGCCCGGCAACTGGTATGGGAACTCGGCCGTGACCGCGTGTCCGAGGAGGACATCGTGTCGCTGCCGGTGCACCAGTGCTACGTGAGGGCGACGGTGGGGACCGAGAGACTGCCGGCATTTTCCATGAAGGTCAGGAGACCCGATCGCGGGGACTTCCGGACCGCATCGCGCATCCTGAAGGCGACGGCAGCCTACACGCTCTCCGCGGCCGACATCGCGAAGAACGACGACCGCGTCCGGAAGCTCGTGGAGAAGTACCGCGAGGGACTCGCCGCGCTGAACCAACAGGACACTCAAAAGGATGAGACTCCCGCGGCGCCGAAACCCAGGAGGCGCAGGAGCAAGTGGGACAGGCCGGCCGAAAAGGTCGCGGAGGTCGAGGCGGATGGCGGGGAGCGCGTGGTATGAGACGCGAGGGATGCAGAGAACAGTTGTTGCGCCTGCTTGCGGAGATGCCGTTCCTGGACCGCCAGGACATGGCAGCCGTCTCCGGCCGGTCCACCGGCACGGTCTACGAGACCGTATGGAAGCTTGGGGAACGGGGCCTCGTGTCCTCGATCCCGCACGGTTCGTGTGTGACCCCGCTCACGCGGAGGTACTGCCTGACGGAGGCGGGACTGCGCGAACTGGCGACCGTGCGGCCAACGACCCTGGACGAGGTAGTCCGGGAAAATCCGGTCTCGGCACGGTGGATTCGAATCCTGCTCGAACGGATCGACGTGGTGGCCGTCATCTACAGTCTCGCCTCCACGATCTCCGCCGTCGCTTCGCCCATACGATTGACCTGGTACCGGGCTATGCCGATGGACGCCGCGATTCGCCTCCCGGACGGGAGGACCATCGCGGTCATCCGGCAGGGTCTGACTGCGGGCAGGACTAGCTTCCACAAGCGGCTGTGGAGGCTGCGCACCAAGAGCGAGACCGGCGCCGTCCTGGCGCTGCTACCGGATGAGGTGCGACTGCGCGACGTGAGGGGACGGCTTTCGGGATCGTCCACACCCGCGTTCCTCGCCCTGGAGAGTCACGCGGCCGGCGCGCACCCGGATGACGCGGTCTGGCGTTCTGCCGCCGTCAGTTCGTCCGCCGACCTGGCTTCGGTTCTGTCCGACATTGCCCCTGGGGGAGAAATTCCGGTCGAGCCGCCGCCCCGGAGGGCCACTCTGCCGGAGGACCCGGCGCGGGTATGCCGGCGGGGCAACGTGTCGAGAAACATGATGCCAGCGCTGCTGAAACCGGCGGAGAAACGCGTCCTCGATCTGCTCCACGACTGGCCATGGATTACGCAGGGAGATCTCGCCGGCATCCTGGACGTGTCGCAACCGCGGGCATCGCAGTTGCTCGCCAGGCTCACCTCGTTCGGCATGGTCACCACCTCGGGAAACGGTATCCGCAACTTCGCCCTGACGGATGACGGCCTGGCGTTACTGGCGCGCAGGGACAGGATGGCCGTGGGGATGGCCAGGAAACGGTGGAGCGTCTCTCTTCTGGACGCGCAGTCACCACCCGGGTGGCGCAACGTCAGGGGCGCACGGAGCAGGCAACTGCTCAGAAACATCGAACACACGCAGGCCGTTCACGGATTCATCGCGGCTCTCGCGACTCAGGCGCGGGCCAGGGGCTGGGAGCTACAGCAACTCGATCCGCCTCCCAGGGCGTCCCGGTACTTCCGGTACGGGGACACCGTACGGTCCATCCACCCCGACGCCTTCGGTATCCTTCGCAGGGGGTCCAGGGCCAGGCCCTTCTTTCTCGAGTGGGAGCGCAGGGCGGTTCGGCCGGCGACGATGGCCACCAGGCTCGCGCCCTACCTGCGGTACTACTCGACGCACCGCCCGATCGACGATCACGGAGTCGAGCCGTCGGTACTGGTGGTCCTGCGTGACGACATCGCGGTTACCCACTTTCTTCGGGTGGCGCGTGATGAGATGGACAGGCTGGGCGCGGAGGTCCCGCTGAGCGTCACCCACGCGGCTGCACTGGAGGATCTCGGGCCGCTGGGACTCGCATGGCGCAGACCCAGGGGAAAGCCCGGGAGGGCCCCCCTACGGTCCTGAACGAGTAGTTCGAGGATCCGTGCCGGTGTCGAAACCGGGCCCCGACGGCGGTTCTACTTCTGAGGAACAGGCAGTCTCGCATTGTGAAAAGACACTGCAGCGGCAACCGTGGGGCCTGCGTTGCCGAGTCAGATCCCGGAGATGTCCGTTTGGACCCCTGCAACTGCAGCCGTACGTGTGCCAGTCGCTCCGCTCCGGTTACAGGGGAGTCGCGACGTCACCAAGACCTTGGAGATCGGACCACGCTGGACTAAGATTTCCGGGTTGAATACAGGAACCGGGAATTCAAACGTTTGATGCCTCCGGGCTTTGCACGGACGGAAGTCCTGCAGGGGACAGGAGGCAAGGTGCATGCCACCAAGACCCTCATGCGCAGTTTATTCGCAAAGTCGTCGCTCCCATATTCGGCGTGGGCGGGTGTGCCGGTCCTGCTGGCCACGGCATCGGTACTGGCCTGCGGCGGCGAGGTGACATCCCCCGTCTCCGATCACGCAGCCATCACTCAGGCCCCAACGAGCACACCGCAGGAACCACCGACGGCTGCACCGGATCCAACGCCGGTTGCCACCTCGTCCACACCGACCCCCGCCCCCTCACCGATCCCCTCTTCATCACCGACATCTCAACCCACGGTGAATCCGGGTGTTGCATCCGGAGCCACGTCGACTTACGAACTGGTGATAGCGGTGGCGTCAATACCTGCTGGGATTCCCACATACGACCGGGATGATTGGCGTCACTGGACCGACGAGGACGGGGACTGCCAGAACGCGCGGCACGAGGTACTCATCGAGGAGAGTCGTGTGGATGTCACGTACAGGGCCAAAAGGGAGTGTCAGGTTGTCACAGGGGAGTGGTTTGGAGCGTTCACGGGGACGACCGTCACGGAAGCCGGTGAACTGGACATCGATCACCTCGTGCCACTAAAGAATGCCCACCAGTCCGGGGGCTGGGCATGGTCGCCCGAGCGGAAAGAGCAGTACGCCAACAGCCTCGCCGATCCGGCCCACCTGATCGCCGTGACATCCTCCGCCAACCGGTCCAAGGGTGCCAGGGGTCCCGACGAATGGCGGCCTCCGGACGAGTCCTTCTGGTGCGACTATGCCGTTGCTTGGATCACCGTGAAACAGAATTGGGACCTGACGGCCACGACACCGGAGGCGGAGGCTCTTGAGGAAATGCTTGGTATGTGCGCGAGTCCGCCGGGGTTGACGGTCATCATGTCAGAACCGGCTTCTGTCACCATGAGCCCGACACCAACGCGAACGCCGGACTCGACTCCGACTCTTGCGGGGGATGCCAAGTACGAGTCATGCGATGAGGCCGAGGAAGCCGGCGAGCAACGGGTCCGGGGTAGCAGCGGACCGGGTAGAGGTTTTCCGCAGGCCATGGTGCCGTCAGCACGTGATGGTGACGGGGATGGCATTGTCTGTGAGAGTTGACGAACCCAGATCGTCCCCATTCGTTCTTGACGGCGACTCGACTGATGATCGCATTTTCTCTTCAGGGGTGCGATCACCTGTCCAGACCCGATCGCGGATCTACCCAAGTAGAGCAGGAACCAGCAAGTTCCACACCATGATCGCTGCGACCAGGGTGATCAGGATCGCGCCCACTATGGTGGCCGCAGTTCGCTCGAATTCTTTCACCTTCAAAAACGATCCTTTGATTGCGATGGAAAGGTCAGTCCCCTGGGTGAGATACAAAGTGCGACCCAAAGCTCAAATGTCGGGACGTTGACCATATCACCTGGGGGACCTCGGAATGCTCGTCCCTGGCATTGACTTCTACAAAAATCCTCTTGAACGGATGTAGCGGGACTTGACCAACTGAACCTGAGATGATGAACCTTCGACGCAATTCGCTAAACACGTGGTCAGGTTGGACTTGTAAGGGTTCGAGTTCGAGTCCTCCACCGACCACCAAACTTGACGGTAGACAGAACCATCTTTGAGATGTGGTTGAGCTTGCCGAACTCACCACTGTCCGCTCTCAGGTAATGATGACTGGAAGGCTTGGGCGATAAAGTGCATTCCTGCCAACAGATCAGCGTCCTGGCCCACCCAAAGTGTATGGTAGACAGAGCCGTCTTCGAATTGTGCCTTGCACCTACCAGGCCTCTTGATGTCAGGCGTTAGGGATTAGACAGACCTCGCCTACCCCCATCGGACGCGAACCATACCGACGCTCAGGTGCCGGTACCATCGACTCCGCATCCGCTTTCCTCAGGTCTTCGAGAATATCCTCTTCCGGTATGCTCGAATCTGACTAGAGGGAAAGTCATTTGGAGCCCCACGCTCGAAGTGCCTGCGAACTGTCTCAGTGGCGTCATCTTCGTTGTGATCAAGTTTCTGAAGGACTTCGTAGAATAGCCGTCCTTGTTCATAGACTTGGTCTGCAAGCTCGCTGTCCGAGCAAGAAACTGAATCACCCTCAACCGTTAGTTCAAATCCCGAAGGGTTGGCCAGGTGATCAACGTAGTTGTAGATTTCCTGATACGGGCCACCGCTGGCTCCTAGAACAAGCACCACCGACACTGGGTTAGCATCGTGTAGCACCTCGACCAAGTTAGGTTCAACGGATTTCACTATACCGAGGGTAGTCAGAAAATTACTGAACGTCACTAGACGGTAGCGGTGCAGCGATTGAGCCATGTCATTTGCTTCATCCGGCAAGTAAACGGGACTCGAATCCCACCGACCCGCTAGGTCGTCAAAGTACTCGTCCTCCTCACGCCGCAGAGCATCAAGATACTGCCTGCGTTCCCGAGTTGGCTTGAACTCCCCAAAATCGTGCATCGCGGAAGTCATCGCAAGCACGCCTTCCGACCCTCGTCCGGCCTGTTGGACCAGGCCATACTCCGCTTTGCAGACTCCAGTTTTCGTTTCAGAGACGCAATGCGCTCCGGCAACAGGCTGGTCTGGGAGGACAGCGCCCTCAGTTGGACGGCGGACACGGAAGTCAGGTTCACCATCGAGGACGAAATACTGATCAGCACCCTGGACCAAGCCGCGACGAGCTCCCTTCGTACAGTCGGAGATTTCATCACCGCTACAGCTTATGACATTACCCAGGCCGTCTCATTCACTACGGGCTCCAATCCGGGCGGGTATATCGTCCGCGGCCTGCAGGTCTCCGGCGCAGGGTATGGCCCCGGGCCGTTCCAGGGCACGCTGAAGGCGACGATTCACGAAGACGCCGGCGGACTGCCGGGGGCCCAGGCCCACACGGTGGGCCAACTCCCCAACCCGACGCTTGGCAGAGTCCTCATCAACGCGGAGCGCCCGGTGGTTCTGGATCCGGACACAACGTACTGGCTGCTCCTGGAGGTGGACGATGCCGGCCCCCGGTCACACCTCTTCCTGGACACGAGGAGAGGCCTGAGCCCCGATCATGGCAGCGAGGATGGCTGGTCCATAGCCGGTCAGGCCGAACGGTTCACACCGGTGGACCCTTGGAGGATTCGCGAGACGATGCACATCCTCAAGTTCGCGATTGTGGGCCAGCGGGCGTCGGTCCATACGCCGGCGCTGTCGAACCTGGCGTCCGCCGGGACCTTCGGTACCGTCGCCGGCAACATCGAAGGCATGTCGCACTCCACCCAGTTCCACACCGGAGGTTCCCCGGGCGGCTACGAGTTCACGGGCATCCAGCTCGATCTCTGGACCGAGCCCGGCGTCGAGGTCAGGGTATCGCTCTTCGGCAGTGACTGGACGCGCAGCAATCCGGATGTGCCCAGCCTGGCCGTGCTCGAGCCCACATCGGATTTGCTCACACCCGGAGGAGCCCCCAAGACCTTCATTCCGGTGGTTCCGGTTGACCTCGATGCGAATTCAACGTACTACGTGGTGGTCGAGCACGCCGGCGGCACAGGCCAACCGGGGAATACGAGGTTCAGGGCGGCAATGGCGCGTTCGACGGAACCGAACCCGGACCCGGGGTCTTTGCTCGGATGGAGGTTCGGAAGCCCTTCCTATCGATTCGCAGCCGGAGGCGTCTTCTATGAGCTTGAGGCCCTGCGCCCCCTGGTGATGACGGTGCTGGCATCAGCGAAGGAAGGGTTGAAGCTCGAGCACGTGCTGGTAACGTCTGCGCCCATCGACGGGGACACATACCGGGCAGGCGAGAACATCGAGCTGCTCTACGTCTTCAACACCGCCGTGGAGTACGTCAAGGGCGGGGCCTCCATCACCGTGGGCACAGATGAGAGGGACGCCGAATACTGGTCCGGGTCGGGCGCCAACCGTCTCAAGTACCGCTACCGGGTCACGAGTGAAGACGTGGACCCGGACGGGCTGTCCATCACGGCGAACTCGCTCGGAGCGACGACCGTGGGTAACGTCAAGGGTGTGGGAGGCACTCAGGTTGCCCTCGAACTCGCGGTGGGGGCCGACCTGGGCGACCACAAGGTGAATGGCGACGCGAATGCATGCGGGCACTTGGTCTGCGCTGACGTCACTGCGGAGAATGTCCGCGGCGGGCGTGTCGGCGCCACACATGAGGCCGACAGGGGCGTGAGAGGAATACTGTCCAACCGGCTGTTCCAGTACGGAGGCACGAAATACGAATTACTGGAACTCCTGTTGGGGAGGGACAGCGGACAGCTTGAGCTGCTCCTGGACCGGGCGCCGGGTTCAGACCTGGTGGGCGAGGGCGCCCTGCACGTCGGCGACAGGTCCTTCCACCTCGCCGACGCAGCGATTCAGGACGGCCACCGCCTGGTCTGGCTTGAGAGCGGGCTGCAATGGCAGGAGGACAACCCCCACAAGATCCGCGCCGTGAGCACCAGCCCGGGAAAACCGTACGCGCATCACGCAAACGTATCGGACGGGCAGCGTTACTTCACATCCTTTACCACCGGCCCCGCTTCCCATAGCCTCAGCGGGCTGCTTTTCCGGGGCACGCCCGGCACTGACAGGTTCAGCGTCGCCATCCATGCCGACGAAGGAGGTAGTCCGGCGTCCGCTGCCCTCCACACACTGGGAGCAACTTCCAATCGCTTCAGGACGGACGTGGCCCCCTGGTATTTCAGATCAACCGGGTACGTGCTGCAGCCCCACACCACCTACTGGGTGGGGATAACGTCAAACGGCGCCGGCAACCAGTTGGAGCTGGCATTTGACGGCGACGACACTTCCGGTGCCAGGGGTTGGAGCCTCGGCGACGATTCCAGACTGGCCGACGGATCCGTATGGTGGCCGAATCCCATCAAAGTGACGATCTTCACCGATCCGAATCACATCAGGGTTTCGCTGGAAGGCAACGTCCGGTCCAGCAATATGGATGATTCGTCCGGCAGTTGAAATCAGAGATTCACCATGGGTTCGAGCGAGCATGGCTGTCGGGTCAGCGCGGTCAATTGGAAGACAGGGTCCCCGGACAGGGTTGTTCCAGCAGTTTCGATACTCAGTCCATGCATGGGAGACCGGTCCGGTCTGCATCGTGACCGCCCAGGACGAGGGCCAGGACCCGAGGGTCAGGGTCAACCTTCCTCCTCCTCATCTTCCAGCAGGCCGTTGCGCACGGCCCAGACCACGATCCCCTGCTTGGAGCCGATCTCCAGCTTCTCCTGGATGCGGTAGATCGCGTTCTTGATGGTCGAGGCTTTGTTTCCCCTGGCCTCGGCGATCTGTGCGTAGGACTTACCGGTGGCGAACATTCTCAGGATGTCCTTCTCCCTGTCCGTAACCGATTCGAGACCCCGGCCGGTCGTGAGCCCGCGCTGCCCCCGGATCAGGGCAAAGATCCGCCTGATGCCCCGGTCCGGTATGCGCAGGCGCCCCTGCGCCACGTCCCGGATCGCATCCGCCAGCTCCTCGGGCCCCGAGTGCTTCTGCAGGTAGCCCGTCGCGCCCGCGGCGACGGCCTCCACCACGGCGTCCTCCGTCGAGGAGGCCGTCAGCATCAGCACCTGCGTGGCGGGCAGCGCCTCCATGATCTCCCGGCAGGCGTCCACGCCGTCCTTGCCGGGCATCATCACGTCCATCACGATGACGTCGGGCTCGACCCGCTCCGCCACCTCGACCGCCTCGACCCCGTCCGCCGCCTGTCCGACGACCTCGAATTCCTCCTCACAGTCCAGGGCGTCCCGCAGCCCGTTCCTCATGATGGGATGGTCGTCGGCCACCATCACCCTGATCCGTTCGCTCGATGTCATCTGCATCACCTCCGGTTGAGCTGGTTGAGCGGCATCTCGCAGGCCACGGTCGTTCCCCCTCCGGGTCCGCCCGTCTCCACGAGGAGACTTCCGCCCAGTTTCTCGGCGTCGGCCTCCATGCCCCGAAAGCCCCGCCCCCGCTCGGCGTAGTCGTCGGGGAGGCCGACGCCATCGTCAGACACCGACAGCCTGAGCCGGTCGGCATCGAAGTCCAGCCGGACCTCGACCCGGCCTGCCCGGGCGTGCAGGAAAGCGTTGGCCAGTGCGTTGTGGGCTATCGAAAACAGCCGTGACTTGACCTCCACGGCGAGGGGAGGCTCTGTCCCGGTCTGGAGCATCTCGGCGGGGATCGATGCCGTCTTCGCGAAGTTGTCCGTGTGCGACCACAGCACCCGGCCGAGTTCCCGCCCCTCGAAGAGGTACCCCTCGTCGATGGGCCTCCTGAGCTCCCACATGGCCGCCCTCGACAGCGACGAGGTCGCGGCCAGCGTCTCGGCCAGTTCCGTGTTCCCGTCGCCCGCCAGCTTCATGGCCCTGTGTATCCCCATGGACACCATGTACGCCGTCTGCGCGGCGGTGTCGTGGATGGCCTGGGACAGCTCGATGCGCTCCCGGTGCAGCTCCCGCTCGCGCTCAGCCGAGCGCCGCCGCCTCACCCGCTCGAACCGGGCGATCAGGCTCACGCATCCCACGATGCCGTACATCGCGGCGACCCTGCCGAGCAGGGCCTTCTCCTCCCCGGAGGCGATGTCGAGACCCGGCTGCACCGCCACGCTGACGAGGGAATAGACGATGGCGACCATCGTTGTCCAGGCCATGCACAGCCACAGCGACGTGAAGACGACCGCGAAGAGCGCGAGCGCGACGTAGTAGGCCACGAAGGTGTAGATATCGAAGTCGCCCGCCATCGCGAGCGCGGCGGTGATGAGGGAGATGTCGACGGCGTGGAGGAAGAGCAGCCAGCGCCACGTCACCGTCCAGCCCCTGCGCAGTCGGTAGTGGACCAGGCCGTTGAACACCAGCAGCGGCACGAGCAGCACCAGGTACCCCCGCTGGCTGTCGACCCAGAACTCGGGACGATACGCCAGCTGGGCCACGACGACAGCGAGGGCGACCCATCGCAGCCACACGGAGACCCGCGCGGCGAAGAGCATCACCTCCGCGTCGGCGTGAACGGTGCGGAGGAGCGCACCGGACCAGAGGGCTCCCGGCATGACCGCGCGCGCCGGCCGCCACCGGCGCTTCGTCTGCTGCGCGGCGGGCGATCGGTCTACAACACCGAGACCGTCCTCCGTCAATGGCGGACTCCTCCTTCTGACTATGTGGAGCGTTGCCCGGGGGCGCCCACAATTTACCGTTTCCGGAGGGCCGTTGTCGAGAGCCAAACGCACTCCATATCATAGGGCTATATGACCCCTAACAGTGGGGTCTACAGGCACTCACCAAACGTGCGCCTGCGACCGGGCGAATGAGAGGGTCATTCGGCCCTTCACGAAAAGGGCTAAATCCGCCCCGAAAACGGTGCAAAAAGCCCGCTCCAAAAGCCCTGTCAACGATGTGACGGACGGCTCTTGTTCGCTCTTCTGGTTTCCGGCTAGCTTCATAGCTGGCCGATTGCGGTATGTGGACATCACACGGTTGTCGGGACGTCACGCTTGGAGTCGCAGTTATGAGAGCATCGATCAGGAACACCGTTGGCGTTTTGCTCCTGCCGTTGCCCGGACGGATGGCCCGGGGCATGGTTGCGGCCGCGCTGGGCGTCGGCTTGTTGGCGACCCTGTCCATTGGAGTGGCGGACGCCCAGGCAGACGATACGCCGCCGGCCTTCGAGAGCGCACGGCTCAAGAGTGACGGCTACACGCTGGAAGTGACCTTCAGCGAGAATATCGGGCCGCCTGCTCTGCTAAGCACCGTCGCAGGGCTGGCCGACATTACCCTGGACGCCTTCTACGGCGCGGTAATGGACGTCAAAGTCGACGGGGACCTGACGTACGTGAAGTACGCGCAGCTATCGGACAACGAGCTGGTGATGGAGCTTGAAATCCTGGTCGCCAGGGACGCGGAAGTCAAGGTCGAATACAACAACGTCTTCGCCAAGGACGCGGTGGGGCTGTTCGAGGACGATGCGGGCAACGCTCTCCAGAACTTCACCTGGCAAGACGTTACGAACGATTCCACGGTATCCGCGGAATCGGCGGATGTACTCGAATCCACTCTCGTGATCAGCACCACCAAGTTGAAGGTGACCGAGGGAGGCGACGCCGCCACATACACGGTGAAGCTGGCGGAAGAGCCAACGAGCAGTGTGACCGTCGACATAAGGTCCGAAACAGACCCTTACGACAAACTGACCCTGTCACCGGAGTACCTGATCTTTACCACGGAGAACTGGGACACTGCGCAGACCGTGTCCGTCTCAGGATCGGCGGACGACGACGAAATAAACTACTGGGTCGTCCTTGAGCACGCCTCCAATTTGGCGACTACCACCATCGGCTTCGACCATTTGCGGGTGCTCATGGTCGAACCTGTTGCAGAGTGATCGACCGTGGAGCAGGCGAGCGGCGGTTGGCCGCTGTTGGCCACCCGGTGAGTCCTTCATACCGTTGGCGGCGCCGTTCAGTGGTCCGTTTCGCTCCATTCGTTGCTCGTAACGCCGCCATGCTCCTGCTGGCGCTGGCGATTTCGCTCACGGCCGCGTGCATGGAACCTGCGGGTGAGGCGACACAGCGTCCTCCGGCGACTGCTTCCTTGCCCGGGTCAACGGTAGAGCCTGTCGCTACCGCTACGCCGGCGCCCCCACCGTTGCCCACTCCCACTTTCACTCCGGTCTCGGTCAGCGACCTGGACGTGACCGAGCACACCACCATGGGCGAGGTATTGGCCGGACTCTCCGAGGAAGAGGCCGCCTGCCTGCGCGATACCCTTGGCCCGGAGGCGTTGGAGGCCGCTTCGAGAGTCCCACTGGCCGTGGCTCAGACCGGACCGGCCGGCCTTCCGGTCGAATGCCTCACCCCGGAGCACGCCATCGACGTCGGAGTCGCATTCGTCTCTGCCGAAGCCGGCGGGTTGAGCAGGGCATCGCGCGACTGCATCCGCGGGGTCGCCGTTGAGGGCCCGGGCGTATTGCGAATCGGGGCGCCGGCGGCGGACCATTCCGCCGATGTGGGCGCAACGATACGGTTGCACCTCTGCCTGACCGACGAGGAGGCCGAAGCACTCTCGACCAGCCGCGGCGTCGACCTTCCGCCGCCTTCCGGGCTGCGCTGCATGCAGGAGCGGCTTGGCGGATCCGACGCCCTGGTTGAGATCCTGTCGGCCGAAGAGCCGGACCAGGGCGCGGCGTTCAGCCTTCTGGGTGCGGCTCTGGCGTGTGATGCGCAGACCACGGGGTCCGACGGCTGAACCTCGGAGGCGGCTACGAAGCCCGCCACGCCTTCAACTCTCCCGGCGTCTTTCTCGCCCAGAGCGCCGGGCAGGAGCGCGCCGGCAGAACAGAGTCGTGATTTCAGTACGCCGGAAGGCCCTCCATTTCGCCCCTCCAAAACGGTGCAAAAAGCCCGCTCCAAAAGCCCTGTCAACAATGTGACGGACGGCTCTTGTTTGCCTTTCCGGTTTCCGGCTAGCTTCATAGTTGACCTATTGCGGCAGGCTGCGAAGTCCCTGCCAACCAGCGAGATACCCATGGACACAGCAACTGAACACCAGACCCAAAAGCCACTATGAGGGAGGCAAGAATCGTGAAGAGAATGAGAGTTTCCGTAGCAGCTTCTGCCGCGATAGCAGCGGCAATGTTCATGGCGTTGTTATCGACGGCTCTATGGCAACCCACCGTGCAAGCCAACTCAGCCACAGCACCAGGGGCCCCTGCGAATTTGGCCGCAACGTCGGGGGACTCGCAGGTCACACTGACATGGGAAGCCCCGTCGAGCAACGGTGGAGCCGATATCACTGGCTACGAGCACCGACATCACTTCGGCGTATCCAACCAGTCTTGGCCCGAATGGACCTCGGCGGGGACGGCGCTCACCGTTACGGTGACAGGACTAATCAATGGCAGAGATTACACCTTCGAGGTTCGCGCCGTAAACAGCGTAGGTGGAGGCACCGCTTCGAGCGTTGAGGCGACTCCGACGGGAGCGGGGCCTCTGACTTCGTTGAGCGTCGAGCCGGGCACCTCCAGCGGTGGTTCCGTGCCAGTCCACAGGCCGGGCACTATCAGCCCCACGTTCAATTCAAGCACCTACGACTACACCGCCACGGTCTTGCACAGCGACACACACCTTACCTTCAACGCGACCACCGAAACGGGATACGGGAAAGATCTTCGCATCGTCGGCAACCTGGGTCTTGGCGGATTCTGGTTCTCAGCGCGTGACCTTGGGCCTGACACGGCCGGGCACCAGGTGCGACTGTCCTATGGAGAGAACCGCTTCAGATACGCCATATATAAAGGCCAAGACGGCACGGAGTCAGACGGCACGTCGGAGTACCACTATCACATCACTGTCACTCGCCCATACCCGCCGCTCGAAATTTCAGGTCCATCTGAGAACAAATATGCCGGAAACGACTCCAGACTGGTAGCCCGGTACCATGCGAACTTTCCAGGGCATGACCCATCCAATCAGACTTGGAGCCTTACGGGGACAGACAGCGACAACTTTACCCTTGAGGAAGATGAGAACTCACAACAGGTCCTCAGCTTCAGCCAGACTCCAGACCCCGACAACCCTTCCGATTCAGGCACCAATAACGTCTACGAGGTTACGGTCCAGGTTAGTGAGGGAAGCGAGACGGCAACTCTGGCTGTCACCATCACCGTCAACTCCCCGGCCACGGGCGCCCCGACCATCAGTGGTACGGCGCAGGTGGGCCAGAACCTTACGGCAGATACATCGGGCATCTCCGATGCCAACGGACTGACCACCTACGGGTTCGACTACCGGTGGCTGGCGGACGATGAAACCATCAGCGGCACCACCGGCTACGTCTACACGGTGCGGACATCGGACGTAGGCAAGACCATCAAAGTGGTAGTAACCATCACGGATGACGCAGGCTTCGATGAGTCGCTGACCAGCGCAGGAACGTCGGCGGTGGTACTTGGAGGGTTGTAATGGACACCGCCAAGCGACTCGGGCTCTTGGGGACTGCCATCACGCTTGGGGTATTGCTGGCGTTGGCAGTTGTAATGATGACCTCGAATACTCCTGTCCATGCAACCTCGTCTCCCGATCTGGAGGTGGGGTCGCCGTCGGTGAACGACGCCACCCTCTATACCGGCAACTCGTTCACGCTGTCGGTCACGGTTACCAATGCGGGCGACGTGGCGTCGGAGGCGACAACGCTCCGCTACTACAGGTCGACCGACTCGACGATCTCGACTTCGGACACGGCGCAGGGCACAGAGTCGGTCGGCGCACTGGCGGCGGACGGCACCAGCGACCATTATGGCGGGTTGACCGCGCCGTCCACCGCAGGCACCTACTACTACGGCGCATGTGTGGACTCGGTGACCGGGGAATCGGACACGTCAGACAACTGCTCGACGGCGGTGACGGTTACGGTCAACGCCCGGCCGGACCTGGTTGTGGACAAGCCAGGGCAGGATATGAAGGTCAGGCCCGGTGCGACGTTCACGTTGTCGCCGAAGGTGAGAAACATCGGCGACGCTGAATCATCGGCGACGACTCTGCGCTACTACAGCCGCTACACCGGCAGGGAGGAGTACGGGCAGGTCCTCAACCCGCCGGATGTAGAAGTGGGCACCGACGCGATCGGCGCGCTCGCGCCGGGAGGAGAGAGTGCCCAATCCATAGAGTTGACCGCGCCTACTACACTCGGCGAATACCAGGGAGCCTATTTCTACGGCGCTTGCGTGGACAAGGTGGCGGGCGAGCCGGCCACGACGAACAACTGCTCGAATGGAATCGAGGTGAGAGTCCAGTTCCGGCCGGACCTGACGGTGTCGGCGAACGCCAGAAATACGGTGGTAAGCCCCCGGCAGACGTTCGGATTCTCGGTGACTATCACCAACGAGGGCCACGCGGATGCCAATGGGTACAACTCCAACATTCGGTACCGCTTCTACCAGTCGACCGACGCCACTATCACGGAGTCGGACACGGAGCTGGACGAGTTTAGTTTGGGACGGGTGTTCGCTCCGGGATCGGTGACAGATGATGACCAGGTGGTAGGTGATGACTACTTGAGAGCGCCATCCGAGGCGGGCACTTACTACTACGGCGCATGCGTGGACTCGGTGACCGACGAGTGGGACACGACGAACAACTGCTCGAATGCCGTGGCGGTGACGGTTGAGGTGTATCCGGACCTGAGTATGGGCTTCATCTCCATCACGCGGACACCCCCCCTTGGTCCTGGAATGTCGTTCCGTTTGTCGGGACGCCTGGAGAACGAAGGGAACGGTGAAGCCGCGGCCACGACCATGCGATTCTACCGCTCCACGGATGCTGTGATCACGTCGTCGGACACGCAGTTGGCAACCGCTGCGGTCGACGCGCTAGCGGCAGGGGGCATCAAACACTATGGATCGGGCGATTTGATCGCGCCGTCGACGCCTGGCGACTACTACTATGGCGCGTGCGTGGATGCGGTGACGGATGAGTCGGACACGAACAATAACTGTACCGAAGCTTCGACGATGAACGTACCGGCGTCCGCTCCGAACCTGATTCTGCTTGGTACTTCGGTGAGCGACAATAGCCTGGCTGCGGGGGGATCTTTCACCCTGTCTACGACCGTGTTGAACAGCGGCAACCTGGAGGCTGCGGCGACGACTCTTCACTACTACCGCTCCACGGATTCTACTATCACGACGTCGGACACGGAGGAGGGCACCGACTCGGTCGGGGCCATCACCGGAGGGAGCACCAGCGCACAGTCGATCGATCTGACCGCACCGTCCACGGCGGGCACGTACTACTACGGTGTGTGCGTGGACACGGTAACGAATGAGTCGAACACGACGGACAACTGCCAATCCTCCGGCACGCAAGTGACGGTGGCCCCCGCCCCCATCATCAGCGGAACCGCCCAGGTAGGACAGACCCTCACGGCCGACACGTCCGATATCTCCGACCCCGACGGTCTCACAAATGTGAGCTACAGCTACCAGTGGCTGGCAGACGACACCGAAATAGACGGGGCGACGAGTTCCACCTACACGGTCCAGGCGTCGGATAACGGCAAGGTCATCAAGGTGCGAGTCACCTTCACCGACGACGCGAACAACGAGGAGTCATTGACCAGCGCAGGAACGTCGGCAGTGGTGTTGGGCGGACTATGATGACCACTGCACGACGACTCGGGCTCTTGGGGACTGCCACCACGCTTGGGGCAGTCTTGGCGCTGGCGGTGGTAGTGATGACCTCGAATGTGCCCGTTCACGCCAACTCAGCTCCCGATCTGGAGGTGGGAACGCCAACGGTGGACGATTCGAGCCCCTTCACAGGGGCGTCGTTCACGCTGTCGGCCACGGTGACCAACGCTGGCGATGGCGAGTCTACCGCGACGACGCTCCGCTATTACCGGTCGACGGACACAACGATCACAACGTCGGATACGCAGTTGGGCACCGATTCGGTCGGTGCGCTTGCGGCGGCGGGCACCAGCGATCAGACGATTGATCTAACCGCGCCCTCCACGACGGGTACCTACTACTACGGCGCGTGCGTGGATTCTGTGACCGGGGAATCGGACACGACGGACAACTGCTCGTCGGCGGTGACGGTTACGGTCAAGGCCCGGCCGGACCTGGATGTCGATGGTATGGAACTTGCCATGAAACTTGAAACCCCCCGCGTGGGTGGGGAATTCTCCATACAGGCACATCTTAGGAACACGGGGGGCAGTGAGTCCGGAGCCACGACGGTGCGTATCTACCGGTCGACAGACACGACAATCACGACGTCGGACACGGAAGTGGCAACCGCTGCCGTGACCTCGCTGGAAGCGGGGGCAAGACCCAAACAGTGGGTGAACATAACCGCACCGTCGACAGTGGGCACGTACTACTACGGCGCGTGCGTGGATTCGGTGACCGGTGAGTCGGACACGTCAGACAACTGCTTCCTGGGTTGGTTTGAGGTTCCGGTGCCGCTACCGCGCCCCGACTTGGCGGTGCAATCTCCGTCGGTAGACGATGCGACCCTGGCGACTGGAGCGACGTTCACGCTGTCGGCAACTGTGGCCAACTCGGGTGACTGGCAATCTAATGGGACTACACTCCGCTACTACCGGTCTACGGACGCAACAATCACGACGGCAGACACGGAAGTTGGAACCGACGAGGTGGATGGACTGCTCTACCCGCCGCATGGGGGTCAGTGGGCTCAATCAAGCGAGTCTATCGACCTGACGGCGCCCTCGACGGTCGGGACGTACTACTACGGAGCGTGCGTGGACTCGGTTACTGGTGAATCCGATACGACCAACAACTGTTCGTCGTCGGTGACGGTCACCGTCCAGGTCAACTCCGCCGCCACCGGCGCACCGACCATCAGCGGCACGGCCCAGGTGGGACAGACCCTGACGGCAAGCACGACCGGAATCTCCGACTCAGACGGCCTCACAAATGTTAGCTACAGCTACCAGTGGCTGGCCGACGACACTGAAATCGACGGAGCGACGAGTTCCACCTACACGGTCCAGGCATCGGATAACGGCAAGGTCATCAAGGTTCAGGTCACTTTCACCGATGACGCTGGAAACGATGAGTCGCTGACCAGCGCAGGAACGTCGGCAGTGGTGTTGGGCGGACTATGATGACCATTGCACGACGACTCGGGTTCCTGGGAACGGCCATCATGTTTGGCGTAGCGTTGGCGGTGATTGGCCTGACCCCAACGGTCTTAGCTCAGAGCCAGAGCAGCGACGCCGAACTGAGTGGTTGGCCGGAGTTGTCCGGCATTGAACTCACTAAAATATCCAAGTACAAGTACAAGGCAAACGTCTATCACAGCGTCTCGCAGACGACCGTCACGGCAACAGTCAATCATTCCGGGGCGAGCTACGTCGTAAAGCTCGGAGGGGTGGAAGACGACGACAGAGTCATATCGCTGGCTGTCGGCAGCAATGTAATCACCATAGAGGTTACCGCCGAGGATGGGCAAACTACTAGAACGTACACCATCACGGTCAATCGCGCATCGGCGTCCGATCTTACGACGGGTGAGCTGTCCACAGACTTGCCTCCCCTGAACTTCCGGGTCATCAAACTATCCACGAATCAGGCCATACTTCTTTACAAAGTTCCAGAGAATCGGGGCATTTTCGGGAGACAGACGGAGAGGTACAAGCACGATGGCGAAGACTTTGTGTCGTTAGGCTCCGGTCCTCGCTTCACCTCGGATACTGACATGGGTGGCAGTTCCTCGTTTATTGGTGTGGGTGCCTCCGTGACGTCGGGCGCGCTGTACAAGTACACGATGAGGCTCTCTGACAGTGAGGGCTCAACCGTAATAGAGTCATCTGTGATAGTGCGAATCCCCAGGTACTCCATATTCAGTAGTTCGCCGAATGCCGCGCAGGCAGATGCCACGCTCAGCAACCTGACGCTGACAGGTGAGGAGGATTTCCTGAATGAATCCAGCACCAATTCATCATTCTGGCGTGAAGATCAAGGTTATGAGGCCACGGTTCCGAATAGCGTATCGGAGACGACAGTTACGCCCACGCTGAACCAGTCGGATGCTAGCTACGTCATCAAGATAGGAGGGGTGACTGATTCCGACGGTACGGTCCAACTCGCTGAGGGCGTGAACATCATCACGATAAAGGTCACTTCCGCGGATGAAACCCACTTCCGACTCTACACTTTGACGGTCACACGCGGGTTCGCGAATACTCCGGCAACCGGCGCTCCCACGATCACTGGAACCGCCCAGGTGGGACAGATACTCACGGCAAGCACGGCCGGAATCTCTGACGCCGACGGATTGGACAACGTGACCTACAGCTACCAGTGGCTGGCAGACGACGCCGAAATAGGCGGGGCCACGAGTTCCACCTACACGCTTCAGTCATCCGACAACGGCAAGGTCATCAAGGTGCGTGTCACCTTCACCGACGACGCGGGCAACGATGAGTCGCTGACCAGCGCAGGAACGTCGGCGGTGGTACTGGGCGGACTCTAGCAGGGGGGACCCCAATGCGACATTCAAAAAGCCTGTTGAATCACCGAAGCCTGAGCCTGCTGGCTCCATTGGCATTCACAGTTCTCGTCATCTTTCTCCTGGCTGGCTGTGGAGACGCAGGACTGTCTCGCGCCGAGGTCGAGGAGATAGTACGTGAGGAGATGGCCGAGGTCCCCACGCCGCCTCAACCTGAACCAGGACTCACGTCGGAGGACGTGGAAGAGGCCGTTCGCAAGGCGTTGGCGGACATGCCTGAGCCGGACTCGGGACTGTCCAAGAGAGAGGTAGAAGAGTTAGTCAGTGCTGCTATAGCGGCCATCGCGGAGCCACAGCCAGGCCTTACCCCTGCCGAGGTTGAACGGATAGCCCGCGGCGTAGTGGCGTCCATCCCGCCCAAGTCTGCTCCCGCCGAGTACACCAAGTTCTTCGTCGACAACGCAATCAGCCGCTACGAGACCCAGGGCTTGGAGGCCACCCTCGCCTACTACAACCGGGAGGAGAGTGTCGACGGACAGTGGTACGTGTTCATCATCGACGAGAACGATCTTGTCATCGGGCACCCCGACGCCCACCGCCTTGGGCTGGACCTGAAGGGTTGGGTGAGCCTTGACGCCACCGGCTACAACTTCGGCCCGGACATGCTCTCCGCCACCGAGGATGGCAAGTGGGTCTCTTACGTCTACCAGAACCCTGAGAGCGGTGGCATCGGAGACGACCACACCGGGGCGCTGGAGTACAAGCATGTCTGGGTGGAGAGACACGACGGGCTGCTGTTCGCCTCGGGTTGGCACGTCTCCGCCGACGAGTACACAAAGTTCGTGGTGGACGAGGCCATTGCCCGCTTTCACGCCGATGGGTTGGATGAAACCCTGGCCTACTATAACAATCCCGCCAGCGTGAATGCCCAGTGGTACGTCTTCATAGCGACTCCCGAGGGCGAGATTCTGGGCCACTACAACTCCGAGGACTTCGCGGTTCACCTGCAGGAGATGCTGGACGACGGCTCCTTCAAGGCCTCCGCAGAGGGCGTGTGGGTGAACCACGAGGACGTGAACCCCGCAACGGGCGGGGTCGAGGACAAGCACTTCTGGCTGGTGGAGCACGACGGGCTGGTGTTCGGCTCCGGCTGGCACCACGACGAGTCCGGCAGCTGAGGGGAACGCCAACGCCTCAGCGTTACCGGAAACTAAAGAAGGCCGCACACGAGCCTGTCCCAAGCGTCCACCTGAACAAACCGGCACTCACATTCGGCGGTCGCTAGGAGTGATTCTGCCGAGGCATCCGACTTCCAACTGCGGCCACACACTGTGAAAACTGTGAAGCTCTCTGACGGACCGCTGCGGACTACAAGGTCGGCATGAGGGCCCGCTACAACAGACGAGGCCCGCACCTTTTCCGGAGGGCCCTTGTCGAGAGCCCAACGCACTCCATGCCAATGGGCTATATGGCCCCACACAAGGCGGACTACATGCACTCACCAAACGTGCGATTTCGAACGGGCGCAAGAGAGGGTCATCCGGCCTTCAAAAAGAGGCCAATTCCGCCCCCGAATATGCGTGCAAAAAGCCCGCTCCAAAAGCCCTGTCAACAATGTGACGGACGGCTCTTGTTTACTCCTCTGGTTTCCGGCTAGCTTCATAGTTGGCCGATTGCGGCAGGTGTGTACACATTCTCCAATCGAATGTGCACTGCCCGTGGACGCGGCGGGGCACTGGAAACCCCGAGGCTCATGAGGGGGAATCAATACGGTGAAGCTCAGCACCGGCATACGCTCTCGTTCAGTCGCCTTGCTTGCTGCATCGATTGTGGCGCTCATACTCGCGACACCCGGCATCTCTCCGGTTGAAGCCCAGGCGACTGGGACCGTCAGGGTAAGCAACCAGCAGCAGGCGGGAAACACTGCGATTTCCATTGACGGCGACGTCGATTACGCGCAGCCTTTCTGCACCGGCGCCTCGAACGTCACCGTCACGAAGGTAAGCCTGGAGACGGCATACAAGTACTTGTCCAGCGGCCCCGCAGTCGTCAATACCATCGGTCCGCCGCCCGTCGTGACCATACGCTCCGACAGTTCCGGAACGCCCGGCAGCGTGTTGGATACCCTGACCAACCCGTCCTTCGACACTTCCCTGGACACGGCCGAGGACTTCACGAGCAGCAGTGATACTGCACTGGATGCTGGCACAACCTATTGGCTGGTCATCAATTGGCCCTCCCACCAGGATAGGAACCGCCGTTTCCAGGTGGGCTCTACCAGATCCCCGGGAGAGGACTCCACATCTGATGCAGGCTGGGGGATTGGCAACCGGCTCCTCGCCGGCAATCGGGAGTACCTCAAGCCTGAAGCGATCAGGATGGCTGTCTATGCCACCGGCGACGCGCCGTCCAACTCGTCCCCGGTGTTCCATGACTCTGATTGTGACGGCGCTAAGGACTCCTTTGAATTCTCGATTGATGAGAACGCCGCCGCGGGCGCTGTCCTGGGCGAGGTGACCGCGCGCGACCTCGATGGCGACACGCCCACGCACACCGTCGGTGGAACCGACGCCGGAGAATTCAATCAAGACTTTGCCCTGGGTGCCACCGACGGCCGTATCACGGTCAAGCAAGGGGCGACCATTGACTACGAGTCCCTGAAGAAGTACTCGATCACCATCAATGTGACGGATGGAGAGGACTCCTCGGGCAACATCGAGTCCGATCCAACCACGGATGAGACCGTCTCCGTAGAGATCAGCGTCAACAATCTCAATGAGCCTGGCGTCATAGAGGCGTCAACGGCCTCGCCCAAAGCGGACGTAGAGCTGACGCTGACCATAACTGACCCCGATCGATTGATGGTGGGTCGCAGTGCAGAGTGGTTCGCGAGCGATACCGCTGACGGCACATTCACCGCCTTGTCCGACGGCTTCATAACTCCGAGTGGGGTGTGGGGCTACACGCCCCAGGCCTCGGAGGTGGGAAAGTTCCTCAAGGTAGTGGCGGATTACTACGACAATCAGTGCCGCCTCGTTCGCATTCCCGGGAACCCCTGCCTCAGGACGGCGGAGTTTACTTTCTCCAACGCCGTCGTGCCCAACGCCCTGGCAACGGGCCAACCCACCATTGGCGGAACCGCCCAGGTGGGGCAGACCCTGACGGCCTCGACATCCGGCATCGCGGATGCGGATGGACTGTCCAACGTCAGTTACAGCTACCAGTGGCTGGCAGACGACATGGAGATCGACGGCGCCACCGGTTCCACCTACACGGTCCGGTCGTCCGACAGCGGCAAGGTCATCAAGGTACGAGTCGACTTCACAGACGATACCGGGAGCCTTGAGTCGTTGACCAGCGAGGGAACTGCGGCTGTGGTCATGGGCGGACTCTAGCAGGAGCCCACATGCGACTCTCGGCAAGCATGACGAACAGCCGCAGTGTGGTCTCACTTGCTCACCTGGCATTCGCAGTTGTCACTGTCTTGCTCCTTGTCGCCTGCAGCGATGCAGACTCAGGGCTGTCCCGGGCCGAGGTCCAGGAGATAGTTCGTACGGAGATGGCGGAGGCTCCTACGCCGACTCAACCTGGACCGGGACTCACTTCGGCAGACGTGGAAGAGGCCATCCGCAAGGCGATGGCAGACTTGCCACAGCCGGAACCCGCCCTGACTCGGAATGAGGTTGAGGAGATCGTCCAGGCCGCCATCGCATCCGTGCCGTCCAGGTCTGCCCCGGCCGACTACACCAGGTTCTTTGTGAACAACGCCATCAGCCTCTACAAGACTCAGGGCATAGACGCCACCCTCGCCCACTACAACCGCGAGGAGAGCGTGGACGGGCAGTGGTACGTGTTCATCATCGACGAGAACGACATGGTGATCGGGCATCCCGACGCCGGCCGCCTGGGGCTGGACGTGAAGGGCTGGGTGAGCATCGACGCCAACGGCTACAACTTTGGGCCGGAGATGTTGTCGGCCACTGAGGATGGCAAGTGGGTGTCCTACGTGTTCAGGAATCCGGAGAGTGGCGGCGTCGGCTCGGGGAATTTCGGCGACCTGGAACTCAAGAATGTCTGGGTAGTGCGTCACGACGGGCTTCTGTTCGCCTCTGGGTGGTACATCGACGCCGACGAGTTCACGAGGCAACTGGTTTCCGTCGCAGTTGACAAGTTCAACTCCGGGGGCCTTGCGGCTACGGTCGCCTACTTTGCCAGCCCCGGAAGCGCTCTTGCTGGACTGGAGTCGGCCATCGACTACTACAACAGCGCCGAAACCGTTGACGGCAAGTGGGCCGCGTTCATCGCGGACGGAAGCGGCAACATCGTGGCGCACTCGGATCCCGCTCTGATCGGCAGGCACATGGGGGAGATGTTTGGCTCCGTGGACTTCTCCACTTCGGAGAAGGGCAGCTGGGTTGCTTCCGAGTCGTTGCGGATGTGGATTCAGGAGTCCGGCGGGTACGTGTTCGGCTCCGGCTGGCACCACGACGAGTCCGGGAGCTGAGGGCAGAACCTCCATAAGGGCGCTCCGGCAGACCAGGCAAGGACCGCCGGCTTGTGTCTGACCCAATGAACAGTCTCCGGGGGGCCTTGTCGAGAGCCGAACGCACTCCATGTCAGAGGGCTATGCGACCCCTAACAAAGGGGTCTACAGCCACACACCAAACGTGCGCTTTCGACCGGGCGAACGATGGGGTCATTTGGCCCTTCACGAAAAGGGTCAAATCTGCCTCAAAAAGCCTGCAAAAAGCCCCCTCCAAAAGCCCCCTCAACAATGTGACGGACGGCTCTTGTTTGCGCTTCTGGTTTCCGTCTAACTTCATAGTTGGCCTATTGCGGCAGGCTTATGCACGCCTGCCGGACGAAGTGGTAGCGCTCAAATTGATGAGGAGCACTCGAAAACGACATTGGAATCGCCTACCGGACGATGGACAGGCTGCCGGGACACTTGGAGGACGCACGCCACTCCCGGCAGCAACAGGAAGCGGGATGCGGCGTCGGGGCGCCGCACCCGCCGGGGTGACCACTTAACCTTCTCGGCGCCATACCCCCGCGCCTCTTCGCAATCCCTGGACACGGAGCGGAGCGCCGTCGCGGCCTCCGTGACTCCGCAAGTGTGCCGCGTGCGGCCCGCCGGACCCTTCCGTCCCCCATCGACGCCCGAATGATCGACATGCCGAGACAACGCACGCACCACACCAGGAACACCCACGACCACCTCGACGACTTCCCGGAGCGGCTGGACCGCTTCAGGGAGGCGTCGGGCCTGACGTGGGCCGAGCTCGGCCGCCGCCTGGGAACGCATCCCCAGACCCTGAGGCGGTGGAGGAACGAGGGTGTCCGGCCCAACGGCCGGCACATGATGGCGCTGCTGGACATCGCCGCGTCCCTCGACCTCCAGCACCTGCTCACGTCACAGAACGGGCCGACCCGCGCGGGCGCAGGTCACAACAACACCATGCCGGGAGGACTCCTGCTTTGAATCGTTGGCCGTTTTCAGCCGTGACCGCGGGCCCCCGCCGCGCCGGAGGGAGCCCGCATGAATAGTCGGCGACTTCTGCCCCTCGCCGTCCTGGCGATACTCGTCCCGGCCCTGCTCGTCGTGGCGTCCGGCGTCCGTGCGCAATCGATGGACCCGGTCCTGGTGTCGAACACCGGCCAGACCGCGCGAGCGGACTTGGTGACAGCCTCGGGCCGGGTCTCCTATGCCCAATCGTTCACCACCGGCAGTCATGTCGACGGCTACTTTCTCACCTCGGTGGATGTCGGTCTCAAGGCTGGCACGGGGGTAACCGTCACGGTGTCTCTGTGGGCTTCAAGCAGGGCTCGGCTGGCATCGGATTTTGGCTTTGCCGAGTTTCCGGGGTTCGCCCTGACAACGCTCACGGCGCCGGCCAGCATCGACGACGACAGCTCAACCCTGGAACGCTTCAGCATCAACGATGTGCTGCTCCTGCCCGATACGACCTATTGGATAGTGGTGGAAAAGACCGGAGGCGCTGCGGATGGTCTGAGCGTGGCCGCCACGTCTTCGGGGAGCGAGGACGACGGCGGCATGTCCGGTTTCTCTCTGGATGACTGGACATGGGTAGGGCCATCGGGCGACGGCTGGGACAACGGGGCCGGCTACGGCGACCGGGTCGAAGCGAGCATGAAAACCGCCTTGAGAGGCAGCGAGGCGACCAGACCGCCGGGGCCGTACCAAACCAATCGCAACCGTCAACCTTGGGCAGAGCATGCCGAGACCGGCACTGCCGTGATCAAGTACGCCACGTTGTTCACTACCAACGACTTTGGTGTACCTCTTGCTGGTGGCCAAGTAAGCCCGACCTACGATTTGACCTCGGTGCTATTGAGTGTGGCGGCGGAAACCGGGGTCACTCCGCGAGTCGCGATCCACGCGAACGAAAACGGTTCCCCGGCATCAAGCGCTTTGCCAAACGGCACCCTCACGACACCGACGGGCATCTCCCATACGTTGGGCTCGCCGACCCGGGCCGAGTTCACCGCGGCACAGGCGATTACACTCAACAGGGGTACTTCGTACTGGGTGGTTGTCGACGTCGGCTCTGGGTCTGGAAACCTGAGCGTCGGCACGACTTCATCTGACGACCAAGACTTCGTACTCATTGGCAAGACGCGTGATAACCGTGAATGGTCAATCGGCAACACTATGAAGGCTTACAACGGCACTTCGTGGTCCAACGATTCCACAGGCCGGTCCTTCCGCATGGCGCTCAACGGCACGACTGACATATGGCCGGGCTCCATCAAATTCGGCCTGCCGCAGGTCGGCATTGGAATCCCCGTCGAGATCGTGGATGACAGCGGGAGGATCAAGAACGAGTCGTGGCAGTGGCAACGGGGTGACACCAGTGACGGGACGTTCACCGACATCCCTGTGGCGGAGGGCGGCACGCTGCGGTCGTACGTGCCTTCCGCGGACGACCTCGGCAAGTGGCTCAAGGCAACGGTGACGTATGCAGACGCCATGGGCCCCGACAAGTCCGCGTCGGCCGTCAGCCGTCAACCGGTCCACTCGCGGCCGGCCTTCTCCAATATCAGTCAGGAGGGCGGCGATGTCACCTTTATAGTGGCAGGTACCGTCAACCCGATCGTGAGTGCTGCTCAGGCGTTCACCACTGGAAACAACCCCTCCGGGTACGTTCTTAGTGAGCTACGGATTCCGTTTGGGATTACCTCAGTCGAAGACCTCAGCTGGGCGCTCCACGCCAACGTCGGCAACAGTCCCCCCGGCCAGCCGAATTTCGACAACGACGACCACAGCACACCCGCCGAGACTCCTTTGTTCGATTACATCGCTGTTCCCACCCTAGGGCTGGACAGCGACCCGTATACCGTTCGGCAGTTGCCGCATCCCGGCTTCCTTTTGTCGCCAAACACCAAGTATTGGGTTGTGCTGAAGGCCTCTACGACCACCGAGGGGGCCGAGCCGGGCCTCGGGTTCATTATCCACTCAGAACAAGCCCACCATTTGCTCATCGATGGCCCAGCGGCGTACCTGGACCCGGGCAGCGAGTCCGGCTGGACGCTGGATCTCCCGCCGTTGAGTTTGCTTGATGACCGCTGGAATCTATTCATCAACGACGTCGGTTGGGAAGGCAAGGCGACGCTGCGAATGTCGGTCGTCACAGACCCGGTGGTGACGGCGACCTTCGAGGAGTCCGCCTACACCGTCGCCGAGGGCGACGATACCACCACCTCCGCTATCACCGAGAACCGGGTGACGGTCACCGTCAAGCTCAACGCGGACCCGGAGCGCACCGTCGTCATACCCATCACCGCGACGGGGCAGGACGGGGCCACGTCAGCGGACTATTCGGTCCCTTCCAGCGTCACCTTCAACCCCGGCGAAACCGAGAAGACCGTCGTCTTCACCGCAACCGACGATACCGTGGACGACGACGGGGAGTCCGTCACACTTTCCTTCGGCACGCTCCCCGTTGGGGTGGACGCCGGCACGACCACCGAGACCACCGTCTCCATCACCGACGACGACGATCCCCACGTCACCGCCAGCTTCGAGCAGGCGTCCTACTCCGTCGACGAGAGCGACGACACCACCACCTCCGGCATGACCGAGAACCAGGTGACGGTCACCGTCAAGCTCAACGCAGACCCCGAGCGCACCGTCGTCATCCCCATCACCGCGACGGGGCAGGGCGGTGCCACCGGCGCTGACTACTCGCTCCCCTCCAGCGTCACCTTCAACTCCGGCGACACCGAGAAGACCATCGTCTTCTCTGCCACCCACGACACCGTGGACGACGACGGCGAGTCGGTCAGGCTCTCCTTCGGCAACGTCCTGCCGCCCCGTGTGACCGTGGGAAGCCCCGGCGAGACGACCGTCACCATCACCGACGACGACGACCCCCACGTCGCCGTCAGCTTCGAGGCCAACGCCTACACCGTGCCCGAGGGCGGCATGGTCACGGTGACGGTCGAGCTGGATGCCGACCCGGAGCGGTCCGTGACCGTCCCCATGAGCGTGGCTCCCCGCAACGGCGCGACCCCTGGGGACTACTCGGTCACGCCTGATCCCCTGTCCGTCACCTTCGCGGTCGGGGAGACGGAGAAGACGATCACCTTCACCGCCGTCCAGGACACCCTCTACGAGCGCGGCGAGAGCCTCCTGGTCTCCTTCGACACGCTGCCGGACAGGGTGACCACCGGCCCCAACGACACGACCACCATCTGGATCGAGGACGACGACCCCCGCCCCGTCGCCGTCACCTTCGGCGAGAGCACGTACTGGGTGGGCGAGGGCGGCAACGTCGCGGTGTCGGTGCAGCTGGACGTGGACCCGGAACGCACCGTCGTCGTCCCCATCACCACGACGCATCAGGGCGGCGCCACCACGGCCGACTACTCCGGCGTGCCCGCGAGCGTCACCTTCGCGTCCGGGGACACGGAGAAGTTCTTCACGGTCGCCGCCGTCGACGACGAAATCAGCGAGAAGGATCCCGTCGAGATGATCGAGCTCGGTTTCGGCGCCCTGCCGGACGCCGTCACCGGGGGCACGCCGGCGACCACGACGATCACCTTTTCGGACCAGCCCTGCCCCGGCGTCGTCTGGTGTGGCTCGGGCACCCTCGAGCTCGTCTCCGAGGATCCCGCCAACGGCAGGAGAGTCCTCCGCAGCACGACCGAACCCCTGGCTGAGCGCCTCAAGACCGGCAAGTTCACCCACAACGGCGTGGAGTACTTCTTCCCTGGGCTGAACACGCTCAAACACGGACCATCCGGGACCCGAACTGCCGCCCCTCCCTTCCACATTCCGGAGCGCGCCAGCGTCGTCATCTCGTTGCAGCAGGTCAGCCCCGGCGCCACGGCGGAGCGTTGGACGATGCCCAACGACGACTGGAAGGACTGGACGCTGAAGATCAGCGCGGTCATCGGAGGCGAGACCACCGAGATCGACCTGCCCTTCAGCGAGGCGCAGTTCTGCTGCAACAACCTCTGGAAATGGTTCGGGCTCGACCTCCACGACCTGGTCACGTCCTGGTCGGTCGGCCAGCAGTACGACATGCGCATCGTGAGCGACCCCCGGGCTTCCCGCGCGGCCTCGCCGCCCGGGAAGCCCCTCCACGTCCGCACCGCGCCGGTGCCCGGCGGTGGGTGGGCCGTCGCCAGCCGGAGCGCCGTCATCACCTGGGTCCGGCCCCAGCTCCGCAACGACGGCCCGCCGGACGAAGTGACCTACAAGCTCCAGTGGAAGCTCCGATCGAGCAGCTGGGATGCGCCCGACGACGTGACGGAGCACACCTACACGCCCGACGAAGGCGACCAGGCATTCGGCTACACGATCACCGGGCTGACCCCGGACACCGGGTACCACGTGCGCGCGATCACGGTCGACAAGAATGACAACGAAGGCGAGCCCTCCGAGTCGTGGCCCTTCCGCACCCGGCCGAGCCCGGCGGAGAGCAATCAGATGTTCAGCGTTGGCATCCTCGGCTCAGGCAGGGTGGGCGACACGCTCACGGCCACGGTGCGAGCCAGACAGGAAAACGTTGACCTGGACGACTACACTCAAACCCACCAATGGCTCCGAGCTGGCCCGGGAACCTCGACGGCCACGGCAATCGCAGGAGCAACGGGATCAAGCTACGTCGTAGGCGCTGACGACGAGGGCCATCGCATTTCTGTCCGGGTCACGTTCACTGACGAGGACAACAACCAGGAAACCGCGGTCAGCGTCGGGTTGCGCATCGGCTCCGGACCAGGCGGGGACGAGCAATCAGCGCAGCAGCAGGCCCCCAACAGCCCGGCCACCGGCGTCCCCGGCGTCACCGGCTCTGCACGCACCGGCGAGACCCTCACCGCCGACACCTCCGGCATCGCCGACCCCGACGGCCTCACCAACCCCGTCTTCTCCTACCAGTGGGTCCGCGACGACCTCGGCCCTCTTCCCGACGAGGACATCGCAGGGGAGACGGGCCGGACCTACACCGTGACCTCGGCGGACGAGGGCAACGCCCTCAAGCTCCGCGTCTCCTTCACCGACGACGCCGGGAACCCGGAGTCGCTTGTCAGCAACACCTACGTCGTCTCTCCGCCCCTGGTCCCATCCGAGCAACAACAGGAGGACGACGAGAACAGCCCCGCCACCGGCGAGCCCTACGCCACCGGCACGGCCGAGGTCGGCCACACCCTCATCGCGGAGATCTACGACATCGCCGACGAGGACGGCCTCACCAACGCCTCCTACGCCTACCAGTGGGTACGCTGGGACCCGGTCGCCGCATCAGGGACCGACATCGACGGCGAGACCGGCGAGACCTACACCGTGACCGCCGACGACGTGGGCAGCGCCCTGCGCATCCGCGTCTCCTTCACCGACGACGCCGGCAACGACGAGTCGCTCACCAGCGAGCCGACCACCGCCGTGATCGCGGCCCCCGAGCCTGAGCTGGCCCTCTCCGACCTCGACGTCGGCGCAGGCCAGCAGGTCCAGGCCGGCGCGCTGGTCAGGGTCGGCGACCGGGGACGCAAGGACGACGACACCAGGGACCGCGCCTGGTACGCCACCGACACCCCCGCCTGGCGCCCCTCCGGCGAGCTGCGCGACGGCGCCCTCTCCTGGAACGGCATCACCCTGACCCGCGTCGCCTACTTCGCGGACACCGGCATCCTGCGCTTCAACGAGGCCGACCCGAACTTCCACCTCGGCGACTCTTTCGCCTCGGGAGGCGTCAACTACGACCTGACCATCTGGGTCCAGGCGGAGAGCGGGGTCGTGTCCTTCCTGGCCAGCGACCACATCGCCAACTCCGGCGGGGGCTGGGTCAACTTCGACGTGCCGCAGGCAGACAGGCCGGCCCTCGCCGCCATAGCGAAGGACGACCTCATCATCGTCGCCGTCTCCGCCCCGCACACCTCCTAGACGAGGCCGGTCGCCCCCCTCGTCTAGCCCCCCGGACCCCCTTCGACGGGCGGCTGTCGAGTGCCCCCGGCCCCCAGGCATGGGGGCTAACACCACCGTCAACAAGCCGCTGAAAGCACCTACCAAATGCGGGCGCTCGGCACGGTCAAATTGGTCTCTTTTCAGCCCGCGAAAACACCCGCCTTTCGCCCGCCGAAAATGGTGCTAAAAGCCCCCTCCAAAAGCCCCCTCAACGATGTGACGGACGGCTCTTGTTTGCTCTCCTCGTTTCCGGCTAGCTTCATAGTTGGCCGATTGCGGCAGATTAATGCACGCCGTCCACTGCGGACGGCGTGCTTCACGAATGCCGAAACACCCGCGTGGGTGCGCCGTTGCGACGGAGCCCATGGAATGGAGTAGATGAATGAACGTCATTGGTGGACGACAGGACAGGACGGTGCGCACCGCTGCGCTCCTTGCAGTGCTTGCGCTCATGGCGCTATTCGCAGCGACTCTCGGAGGCGGCTTCATCGCCACGGCCCAGTCCCCGGACGGCGCCATGAGCGACCCGGCCTTGAGCAGCGACGACGCCGGGACCATCGTCGTCTCCTGGACGATCCCCAGCCCAACGCCCAGCGACTACCGCATCGACTACGCGAAGTCCGGCGAGGACTACACCTCCTGGCGAGTGGACGAGGGCCACGCCTACCCGGCGGGGACGGAGACCACCGTCACCATCGAGGGCCTCGACCCCGGCGTGGAGTACAAGGTGCGCATGCGGGCCCGCTACCGCACGGGCGGCCATGCGGACGGCCCCTGGAGCGGCCCCTGGACCGGCGACGTGCTCATAACCGTGGCCGCCGGAGGCGATGGCGTGGTGATCATAGATCCCGATGAAGAGCCGCTCATAGCCGAGGAGCAGAGTGGTGACGAGGTTCTCGTTTCCAACCTGAGCCTTGCCGGCACCAGTGTGGTCTCAATCCAGCTGGACGACGGACAAGAGTACAGGCAGAGTTTCACCACTGGCCCGAACCCGGCCGGCTACCGCGTATCGAGCGTCACACTCCGAATGAGAGCTGATTTCGGAGTCACTGTGCCCGCTGCGCCCGGCACATTCAATCCTGTTGTGAGCGTGATTCCCAGCGACAGCGAGGAACCCCTGTTCACCTTCACCGCCCCCACTGGCTTTTCAGAGTCCATGATCCACGTTTTTCGGGAAGTCACCTTCACGGCTCCGTCTGACGCCGTGCTGAAGGCCGGCACGACCTACCGTCTCTGGCTGACCAACGACCAATCCAGTCTCCACCTGTTTAATGTCCCCGGGGACGACGATGAGTCCGATCATGGCTGGACCATTGCAGACGGGGGAGAGAGATTCAGGAATGGCTCTTGGGACGCACAAACCTCCTCACCGCTGATGGCCATCAGCGGCGAGCTGATTCCGGAGACCCTGATCTCGAACCTGGGGCAAACCCCCGATTCCACCGCCACCGCCAGCGATAGCAGCGATGCCGCGCAGTCCTTCACCACCGGGCCGGGCCTTGCGGGCCTTGGATACCGGTTCGACGGCATCGAGGTCGCGGCCAGCCTGGAAACCGCCGGTGAGTCCCCTGCGCCACGGGTAGCCCTGCACACCGATGAGGGCGGCGCCCCGGGGCCGCGCCTCTTCTCCCTGACCCCGGCGAACACTTTCCCGGGCACGACCACCCTTGCGGAGTACCTCCTCACCGCTCCGCCCGGCGCCATTCTCGACCCGGCAACCACGTATTGGGTCGTATTCACCAACACAGCGTCCGACGATTTCCTGCTTTCGACCACGGCCACCGGCGACGAGGACCAGGACCCTGAGCCCCAGGACGGCTGGTCCCTCGGCGACGCACACCAGGTCAGGAGCGGAGACCCGCCCCAATGGGCGACTCGTTCCCAGAGCATCAGGGTGATAGTCCACGGCGCCCCGGACTGGTTCACCGACGAACCGGCGGACCAGGACCTCCCCGGAGCCCTGCGATTCCGCACTTCGGGCTACAAGACGAATGGAGTCGTCACCCCCGGCACAGCTAGCGTCGGTGATTTGACCGCCGGTCAGGATACTCGCGCTGGCGGCACGGGCGACATCTGGCGCCTCGACACCCGGCCCGGCCGTCAATACAGTCTTGAGGTTGTATTTGGTGTGTTGCCTAATATCGACACTGGCGGCTCGGCCTGGACCGTGTTCCATGACCCCGGCACCGGCTCGTCGGGCACCTGCTGCCAGGCCGACCACTCCCGGGACGACGAAATAACCATGCTCTTTTTCCAGCACCCGAGCGACCGCCCGGACCGCCGGTTGTTTGTGGACATTGCCGCCTTCGACATGCTCAACACGGGATCCGCGACCTACAACGGGGCCTACGCTCTCCACCTCACCGACGTAACGGGCACCGAGCGGGTCGTCACGAACCTCTACCTCTCGGACCCGGACGACTACACGGCCGACCTAACACCGACCAACCGTCTCGCCGTGTCGTTCAACACGGGATCGCATCCCGCCGGCTACTCGCTGGACCGGCTCATGGCCTACATCAGGCCCCAGTCCGACGGAGATGCCGCCACATTTCCCCTCTTTGGCCTCCACACGGACAATAGCGGGGTCCCGGCGGAACCCGAAACGTGCATTTTTGGCAGTCCAGGAGTAGTGCGGGATTGGCCTGACGGCCGGAGGCGTCCCGCCTTGTACTTGCCTGGCGACTGCGCATCACAGACGCTGGCGGCAAACACCACGTACTGGATCAGTATGCCCGTTAACAGTGGGGTCGCCGGCACGTTCCGTACCAACAAGGTGGATGGCGACCAACTCAACACGGAACACGCCTATGGCTCCGGCTGGACCATCGGCAACGCCACCGCCACGGGCAACGGGGCCACCTGGGGCACTTCCGACACCACGTTCCAGTTGCCCATCGAGATCTGGGCCACCAGGAAATGACGGCCGACAGGGCGACCCTCGCCGCCATCGCCACGGACGACCTCATCATCGTCGCCGTCTCCGCCCCGGACACCTCCTAGCGGCAACGCACCCCTGGGGACTCACCGGCACATGGTTTGGAAGGGGGCAGAACGCATGGACAAGGAAATGGGACCGGCACCGGAAGCGCCGTCCTCCGACGCGGCGCGCATGTTCGGCGAGGAGGCCGCCGGCAACTACGGCGTAATGGGCCGGTTGATGGAGATCAAGCGACTCCCGGTCGGCGATCTCGGGCTGCTCACGGTCGGGTTCCGCATCACGGACCGGCCCGGCGAGAAGTGGACCCGGCGCTTCAACCGGTTCAAGTTCGGCGAACCTGAGGCCACCAGGGCGGCCGTCCGCACGTTCTGCGCGGCGTTCGAGGACTTCCGTCCCGCCGGAAACCCGCGCGTCGTCGTCGTCTCCTCGGTCTCTTCGGGGCAAAACATCGTGCAGAACGACACGCCGGCGTCGAGACTGGCGTCCACGCTTGCACAGTCCCGCGCCTGGGAGTGGCTTCCGCATCACATTACCAAGGATCGGCATCCCAGCATCAGCAGGCTCGCCTCCGCGGCCGAGCGGGACGCCACCGTGGACGGGGTGTACCTGGCTGCCGCCATCGGAGGCGATCCCGGCCTCGTGCTCGTTGTCGACGACTTCTGCACGCGGGGAGCGACGCTCTCGGACATCGCCCGTGCGATCCGGGAGTCCAACCCCGGATGGAAGGTTCAGGGGGCCAGCCTCGCCAAGGTCGAGCGTGCCGCCTACTGGAATGGCAAGCTGACCAACGCACACATCCCCGACTTCCTGGATGCCACCTGGCGCGGGGACCCGGACGTCGCGTCCCCCTTCTATTAGAACGCAACAAAGGCTGAACACATGGCCTTCTGCCCCGGCCCTACACCCCGCAAACGCAAAAAACGCCACACATGGATGGAGTAGCACATAACAACCGATGGAGGTGGTTCATTGACGCGGTCATCACCTGCTCGATGTCACGTTTCAAGGCATCGACGTCCAGAGACTTCAACTCCTCCGCGTAGTCGAAGTCGTCTCCCATCGGGTCTAACACAGGCGACTCCTGGCGGAGGGGTTTGAGGCTAAGTTGATCGGGCCACCAATACTGATTGGAACTCGCTGTTTCTCTCCTTTTTCACGCATAATTCGTAGACAAAAAGGTAGCAGTTTCCGCTTTCGGCGGACAATAACTGAGGGAGGAGAGGGGAGGTAATTGAGACGGGAGGGCGACAGAGTTAGAATCACGATGAGCTGCTGCGGAGGATCTGGGGTGGGAAGAAGCCGGACAACCTCGGGGCGCTCCGCACGCATCTAAGGCGGATTCGGAGCCACTTCGGCGAGGACGCGAGTAATCCCACCTACTTGTTTCCGAGCCGCGCCTCGGCTACCAGATGCCCTAGGGGGAGGGGCAGAGGGGAGAGCTAGAGTCGTGAGTTTCGGCTGGACTGGGAGACTGATTTCTAGCTAGAGGCAATCATAGTGAACAGCGTAGGCAGTCTTTGGCGTCGGCGTAGCTCCTACAAGAGAGCGCGTGTTTGGGTTCCGGCATTGATCGTGGTCATGCTGGCCACCGGTGTCACGCTGTCATTCGCATTCGGAGATCTACACACCATCTCCTGGGCCTGGCTATGCAACTTCTGGAGTTGGCTAAGCGAGGGCGAGTCTGGCAGTGCGACGATACGCAATGTCGGCTTGGTCATCGCAGGTCTCATAGCCCTGCCACTGGCGCTATGGCGCAGCATCATATCGCATCGTCAGGCGGTTACCGGGCAGCAGGGTCTGCTGAACGAACGCTATCAGAAGGGCGCGGAGATGCTTGGCAGCTCTGTTCTATCTGCCCGCTTGGGCGGCATCTACGGTCTCGCGAGTTTGGCCGGAGAACGTCCGGAGCAATACCATGTCCCGATCTTTCAGTTGCTCTGCACTTTCGTGCGCCGGCCGCCGGAGGCGGGCAAGAAGAACGAAGCCGAACAAGCCGATGGGCAAGAGAGCGACAGCGAGCATGAACTGCGTCAGGATGTTCAGGCTGCCATGACGGCGATCAGCAGACGTAGCGAGGCGGGCCATCGCTACGAAAAGGCGACAAGAGGGTTTCTAGTCGTAGTCTCCGATTCCGCCTCGGAGGGTGTCACGGTCAGTAGGGCAGGTCTCTTCTGGTTGGACTTGCGGGGAGCCAGTCTGAGATACGTGGACCTCTTCGATGCAAACCTGTCCTGGACAAACCTGAACAACGCAGACTTATCAAATTCGACTCTCCTGGAAGCGAACCTGTCCAACGCGAGGCTCTGGAAGGCAGATCTCTCCGGCGCGAGTCTGCGGGAGGCAATCCTGTCTGGCGCGAACCTCACGAACGCAGACCTGTCTGACGCAGAACTCTTTCGCGCAGACCTTTCCGGCGCGAGTCTGCGGGGAGCAAACCTGTCCGGCGTAGTTTTGCAGCGAGCAAACTTGACCGGTGCCGACCTATCTGAAGTCACCGGGTTGGAGCAGTACAGTCTTGATCGAGGCAGGGCCGACCCCAACAACCCACCGAAGTTGCGCAACGCCTTCGCCGCCACGACCGGCAAACCGCTGGAATGGCACGGAGGGTCTTGATGTTTCTTCACGCTCAGCAGACTTCCGTGGCATAAGAACCTTGGTACTGCTCACTCAACCAGCTACCTCGAACTGCCAGAACCTATTCTTCCGCAGCCTGCTAAGGGGACTACACGCCTCCCAGCCACATCTCGAAGATGGTACTTGTTTCAGTGCACCGAAGCCCATCCAAATTGACTCGAACCTGTCGCCGAAAGATCCATCGAATCGATCCTTGACTTCTGGACTGAATGCAATTGAGGTAATTCAGGCAGCAAAACCATATCCCCGGTACGATGCCACCGACTTGAACGTATGCAATGGTATGGGCCACCAATTGTGAAACTGGCAGGACTCATGGCGCGGGCTCCTTGGCGTGAGGCGGGTCACATATCGGGACACCTGGCCACACGAGTACGTCCTCAGCGAGAAGTATGGGTTGCAGGAACTGTCAAATGCGATCTACGCCCGCTGCCCAGATGGTGAGGGCATGACCTGTCGCTTCTTCCGCCTGAGAAACAGGTACATCTTCATCGGCGATTTCAAGTACATGTTCAACAGCCGGTGGGATGGCTTCGAGCCTGACGGCGGGAACGTCATAGACAGTGCCTGACTGTACAGAGACAGACCGGACTTCGTGATCGACCCGCGAGCTTCAGGTAAGCCTGAGGACTACCCGTTCTATCCAGCCGATTATAGGAAAGGGGGACTTCAATGCCCGACAACGATACATTGCTCGCCTACCTGGCTTCCAGCTTCCCTGGAAACACGGAGAACATTGCCACGGAAACTCTCCGACACATTTTCGACCGTTCAGACGCCTGCGGAGTGGCCTTGAACGACGTCATCCAGTCCGGTGTGCGGGGCGTAAACCCGATCACGACTGTAAAGTCTCAGGTGTTTCAACCGGATTGGACTCGTCCGGACCTGGTGGGGTATGACAATAACTGCGATGAACGAGTGCTCATCGAGGTGAAGTTCTGGGCTGAACTAACTGACAATCAGCCCAACGGTTACATTAAACGGCTCCCGGATGGAGGCAGCACCCTCGTGATGTTCCTGGTGCCGGAGGAGAGAGTTCAGTCACTTTGGCAGGAGTTGCGGAGACGGATGACCCAGGAGTTCGGCCCTCTGGTGGAGACAGATTCGGAGCGCCGATGCGTGCGCGTACAGAAAACCCAAAAGCACTTGATGATCGCAAGCTGGAGCGGCCTCCTGGACAGCATGGCTGCCAGGACCAGGGACTATGGAGAGACCGGTGTCGAGACTGAAATTCGCCAATTGCGTAGCCTGGCCAAATACGCCTTTGACGGAGCGTTCAAGCCAATCCGCCGGGGCGAGGAATTCGGCGCGGATTCGGAAAATTGGCAACGGCAGTTCAAGAGGCTTATTGATGCTGCTACCGAAAGAGGGATTGAGCAGGGGTGGGCCAGCCGGAAGGGCTTGAGAGCAACCACGCGCAGCTACGGCTACGGCAGGTATATAAGTCTTTGCGGGGCGGATGTGTGGTTAGGGGTCAACCTCGAACGGTTAGCAAGAACTGATCAAACTCCATTGTGGGTTGACTTGTGTGTTGAGTGGAACGAGCATTTGCGAGACATGCCGTCCGACGTACGGGGCGCGTTGGGCATAACGGACTCTCCATGGGTGCCTGTCACCTTGAAAAGGGACGTTGAGTATCCGGAAATCCTGGTCGGTGTCGTGGATAGTCTGAAACAGATCGCTAGTGCTCTCTGCCAACCTGGTTCCCAATCGCCGTAACCCCTAAACGACTGTCTGGCTCCGTCAGGGCGGTGGACAAAACGTCCCTCACAGTTGCTCCCTGGTAACGGCCAGTCGACTGTTGGTTGACCCCAAATTAGGGGAACTATGTAGCAAAAGCAGCACGGGTAGCATATAATAAGCAGCAAGGAGGCAGCAACCCGTGCCCGCCAAAAAGCGATCCCCAAAAACCATCTCCGTACCCGAACTCTACCGCATGTTCCCAAACGAGGAAACGTGCCGAAAATGGCTCGAACGCATCCGGTGGAACGGCGAGCCCTGCTGCCCCCGGTGCGGATCAATCGACGGCATCGGAACAGCCCCACCGTCAAGGCCCAAAGACTACTGGTGCAAGGCGTGCCGCAAGCACTTCACCGTCACAACCGGCACCGCCATGCACTCCACCAAACGACCCCTCCAGGACTGGATTTACGTCATCTACACCGTCCTGACCGCACGCAAGGGCGTTAGCGCCCTCCAGCTATCCAAGGAACTGGGCTGCCAATACCGCACCGCATGGCACATGCTCCACCGCATCCGTGAGGCGTGCCAGGGCGGCGACTTCACCCTTGAGCGCGTCGTGGAGATCGATGAGACATACGTCGGCGGGTTGGAACGTAATAAACACGCCAACAAGAAGCTCCGGGCCGGAACGGGGCCCGTCGGCAAAACAGCGGTGGTCGGAGCACGGCAACGAGGCGGCAAGGTCAAAGCCAAGCCCATCGAACGCACCGACGGAGCGACCCTGGTTGAATTCGTAGAAGGCACGGTCGAACCGGGCTCCACCGTCTACACCGACGAACACCGCGGGTACAGGCACCTGGCCAACGCATTCAACCGGTACACCCACGAAACCGTGAACCACGGCCGCGGCGAATACGTGGACGGCGACGCATCAACCAACTCGGTCGAAGCGGTCTGGGCCGTCCTCAAGCGGTCAATCAACGGCACCTGGCACTACGTCTCCCCCAAACACCTGCACCGTTACGTCAACGAGGCCACGTTCCGCCTGAACGAAGGGAACGTCGAAGTTGACACCATCGACCGGATGGAGGCCCTGGTACGGGGGACCGGCGGCAAGCGGCTGCGCTACAAGGACCTGACGGCGTAGCGTCGGCGGCTATCCCGCGCGTGCAGTCCCATGCATGTGTTGCAATGCAGGCGGTGACCCGTTCCTGCCCGCCAGTTCACGGCATCGATGTTGTCCCCCACGTCACACTCGGGATGGTCGTGGTATCGGTCGGATGCGATTGAGTGCCATGCGTTCACGGCGGTCTCCTGACTTGGTAAGAGACCGCCATTGACTAGCACCAACCATGGGAGCTAAGCTCGGAGGCGTTCGTGATGGAACGTCCGCCTTCGGCGGTCTTGCGCCCCAGTTCGTGCTGGGGCGTTCTTCTTTTGCCCAAATTGTAACAGCGACTTCTACGCGCGCCCGCGCCGTTTGACTAACCAAACGGACAACATGTAGCGTCCCCAGTGCTACAAGCCGTCGTTTGACGCCCCCGCGCATGAACGCGGGTCGGGACATATCTCAGAGGAATGGGTACCCCCATGCCCTCTTGTGGTTGTCCCTTGAATGGCGGCTTGTAGCAACGGTTTCCATTCTTCTGCCGCAAGGGGGCACCTTTATGTTCGGATTACCCGGCAAGACGTGGGGACAGGTGGCATTGGCGTTGGTCGGTGCGTTTGTGTTCCTGATAGTGGTAGGGGTGTGCGTTGCTGCCATTGGGGGGACAGAAAGCCCGGCTGAACGTACGGAAGCTAGGCCAACCGCAAAGGCCGCGCCTACGGCCACACTCGCACCACTGGCCACGACTACACCTACACCAGAGCCGGTCTGTTTCACACCGGAGGAACAAGCGTACTTCGACAAGTTGGCGGAAACCACCAAGCCGTCCATCGCGGCCAACAACGAACACGTGACCTTGATGAGGATGGCCGTCGATAATCCAGCGGTGACCCTTGATGTCGGCTGGCAACATGACGTCGTTGCGACGCTGGAAGACATGCGCCCGCCTATCGATGCCATCGAGGCCCTGTCGGTCCCTGCACCGGTTCAGGATATCCACGATGACTACGTCCGGGTGTTCAAGCACTCCGACAATGCGATCACGCTGATGATCGACGGTTACCGCTGGGACAGCATCTACAAGATCGAATTGGGGCAGCGCATGATGAACGAGGCCACCACGGGCCTCAAGTCCGCAAATGACAAGAAGGAGGCTCGCTGCTTGCAGAGGTTCTTCGAACAGATTGCCGAGGAGTCCAAGTGAAGGAGACGCGACCCGTGGAGACGGACCACGACAAAACATTGCCGCAGCGGGTGGAGATTGTGGAAATCGACGTCCCGTTCTTCACCCTAGTCGGGTTCTTCCTTAAGGCCATCGCGGCGTTCCTGGTCGCCAGCATTCCGTTTGGGATATTGGCGGCAATCTTCATCCCTGCATGCGACCCCTCCAATTGGTCCCGGTAACCCCCACTTGTAGGACAGCAGCGTGGTTCGTCAACCGCGCATAGAGTAAACTACAAACAGGAGGACATCACCCATGGCAACGGACACCACCACCCAGGCGGTAACACAAGACCGACTCAATGCTGCCGTTGACGAACTTTCTAAAGATATCCATGAGGTGGACGTTCGGCTAGGGCGCAAAATTGACACCCTATCCGACAACGTGGCCGATCTGGCTCGTATCATGAACGACCGCATGGGGCGCATCGAGGGCGACGTGTCCACGCTCAAGGATGAAATGGCCTTGGTGAAGTTCGACGTTGCCGCCACGAAGGCCGAAGTTTCCCTCATCAATGCGCGGATGGACCGCATCGAGGGCGACGTCGCCCTGATCAAGGTGCACCTGTTGGGAGAATCGTCATGACTACCAAGCCCGTTGTGGACCCGGACGCTGACCGGGATCCGGTGACGCTAGAGGACCTGGAGGAAGTGGTCGGGGAGGTGTTGGTGGTTCCGGTGGATGCGCGGCCGAAGTCGGAGAACCGCGAGCCTACGCGTGAGGAGTTGGGGCAACGGTGGAAGCTGCGGCGTCGGAACGGGCGGTGAAGCACGACGGTTGGGTGGTGACCAGTGGAATTGTCGTGGTTGTTGCGGCCACAGTGATCATCGCCCGGTGCGAGGGCATCATCTAGCCCCCGCTTCTTTTGCTACATAGTTCCCCAAATTAGACTTGGTGACTTCAGGCGTACTGCATGAAAGAGAAGCTTGTACCGTCGCTCACGCCGTCTGGGCGCTACGCCTGAGTTTGCAACTACCTGTAGGACATGGGGTCTCCTCAGTTGAGTGCGGTCATGCAGATGGCGGCGCAAAAGGCTAACCTGTGGCCCGCGAGTACATCGACGAGCCCGAAAACGGCCGCGTGTCCGACGGGCTCCGGTTCAGGGGGATGATCGAGGAGGGCGGCAGGCCGGAGGCACCCTTCTAGGTCAGCCTGGTGTCGGGATGGCTCGCGACAGAACGGCAGAGCAATGGCTCGTGACAAGCCCCAGATTCTCAGCAGCCAATGCCTGCCCCGGGGGAGTATTCACTGGACTTTCGAGTCCTGGAGAAACGAGTACGGACTCAAGAGCGAAAAGTCAACTGGTTCGCAGGCGCGCCAAGTGTTTTGGTTCCTGTTGTCATCGGTTTAGGCATCGTACTGGTGTGGTACTTCGTGCGGAGTACTTCACGTCAACCACCCCAGAGCCGATAAACACATGTTGTGCAATGAGTATGACGTCATGAACGAGACGCCGAAGGATATGGATTCGGCGGTCTGGGTGATTTTCGACCAAAGACTCCCTTAACAAACCAGCAGCAAGAACGAGTCGACGGACGCCCCAGAGCCCTCTCCGACATGGAGCGAACGGCGACGCTCGATCTTCCCAGGCCGATTCGGACCACTTCGCTTTACACTCGCGCCCGCCACAGGTCTTGGCCCTTCGGGGCTCCGATCACAGACAGGTCGTGCCGGTGCAAAATGGGAGCGAGAGCCGAGGGCGTCTCCCCAGGGTGCATGACTGGCTAGTGACCTGTGGCACCGGTTTTCGTGCCCGGCAGCGAGGAGATTTCATGGTGTCGTCAAGAAAGGCCGATTCTACGGGACGAACGGATGAGTGGGTATGGGCCACCGGCATCGGTGTGGCAGGCGCCGTATTTGGTGATGAACAGTGCGTTATTGCCGTCGGTGTCATTCGCTGCGCCGTTGATGGTCAGCGCCAACGGCATGGTGGTGGGTGACGATGGGAAGTTCTCGCTGGCCCTGGCGCTGGCCGTGCTGGGAATCGTCTTCTGAAATTACCACCGGCAGGACAGGAGTCTGTCGGTTCTGACATTTGCCGGAGGCGGGGCCATCGCCGGCTTGATGGCGTGGAAGATTTACGAGTTTGAATCCCGCGCGGCCGAAGTCCCCGAGATGATGATGTTCGCGTCGGTCGGCATGGGCATTTACGTGAGTTTGCTCGCCGGCATAGCCATCATCGTCAACGCAATCTGGATAGGAGCCCTGAGCGATTACTGGGGCTGAATCGGTGGAGTCAAGTACATAGTCTCCTACTCTGTCTTGGTCGGCTTCCTAGGCGGTGATTACAACAATCGGCCCGATTACAAACAGCAGTATGGCGATACTCGCAAGAACAATCCACCAATTGATTCGGAATGGTGACTTTTTGGGGTGTGCGTTACATTCGATTTACTTCCCTCCCCACAGTGGTCGTACTAATATCGCAGGCGGAAAGAAGTCTGGGGACCGGTCAGTGGCTATGGGCCAATCCAATATAGGCGGTCCTCGCAGTTCCACAGTCTGACATTCTCGCCAACGGACCACGTCTGCTTGACGACACCGCCAGTCTCATAAGTCTCCGGGGTTTGGGTATTCACGGTGCTTAACTCGCACCCCGCACTTAGGTTGCCTTCGTAAGTTCCGGGCAGGACGTATTTATTTCCGTAGCCGACCCCGACCACGGTGGGTCCGGGGATGGTCAACCAAGGAAATTCGAGTTCGCAATGCTGGAGGGCGTCGCTCAGTGTCAAGCCCGAAACCGTCGGGATATCAGGCAGCTCCGCTCCTGTTTCTTGGCTCACCTCCCACGGGTTAACACCTTCCCAGCCCCACGGCATGCGACGCCAGTCACGCCAAAAGTGATTACCGTTCTTGACCCAATCCAAGACTCTTGGATGCCACTCCGAACACTGGGGATAAGGATCAGGCGTCGGCGTGGGTGTGAGGGTCGACGTCGGCGTGGCAGTTGGTGTCGGAGTGGGCGCAACGCCGGTGCAAACTTCACGCATTTCTCGCGTGATCAGGTTCGCAAGGCCTTTTATGTCGAAGTCAGCATAGAGGTTTGTAGTCTGAAACAGGCTGATGCGGAGGCGAGAGCGGTCCCCGACCTTGAACAGTGCGGTTCCAAGAAGGGAACGGATTAGTGTCATATTCGCCCTGGTGGGCAAGACGATCCAAGTCCCCTCCTCCACGTCTCCGTCATCCCAAACAAAGTTCCCGTTGACAAACTTCCGGTAACCGTCGCTCCGGTGAGGCCTAATGTTCTGACCCCAATCGATGTAGAAGCCGTTCGGAAATACGGTATCGTCTGGATTTATGTCGCATATGAGGAGAAACCTTGGTGTCCATTTGGCTCCTAGATTATGGTCAACCGCGTCGGACCTGAAGACTATGGAAGACTTCCCTGTCAGCCGGTCGGGATCATCGACAGTAAGCTGCCACCCACTGATCGCGGTTGGAGTCGGTGCGGGCGTCGGGGTCAAACTCGGAGTTTCGTCGGTGCGCGGCGCCGGGGCTAAGCCAGGCGTCGGGGTATTGTTAGCAATGGCGGATCCTGCCCCGCTGACCTGGCTGATCGGGATGGCAAAACCGATTCCCGCCACCATGCCGCCCTGCCTGTCATCTTCGAGCCGCGACACCACTACACCAACCACCCGGCCAGAGGCGTTCAGTAACGGACCGCCGCTGTTGCCGGGATTGACCGCTGCATCTGTCTGCAACAGCCCGGCCCGCTTGGCCGAAACGATGCCGAGGGTCACTGTCGGATTGGCCGACTCCGGCAGTTGGTCCACAAGTGGGAAGCCAATGGCAATGACCTCCTCGCCTATCCGGAGCGAACCGGAGTCGCCGAGCGGCAGAGCCTGGAACGACTGCCCCTGCTCTATTTGGATATAGGCGAGGTCGGCATCCGATTCCCGTCGGGTGACGCGTCCCTGGTAGCGACGGCCTGACGTCGACTGGATCCTCACGGTTTCAGCGTCGTTCACGACGTGCCGGTTTGTTACGACCAGACCGGAGGACTCGATGATGAAACCCGAACCGCTGCCGCCACGAACGGAGATCTGGACCACACTGGGCAGGACGGCCTCTACGATGTCCGCCACTGTCCTTCCGCCCGATAGGGTCTGACCCAGCAACTCCGTAGTCGGGAATGGCTCGGGTTTCTCTGGTGGGAGCGTTACGATCACGGCGCCCGTATTGTCTCTCGGGAGGCCGACCGGCTCGGACGTAGGCTCATCCTCCGCCAGGCAAGTGGCGATTATGCCCAACAGGAAAAACCCCATCAGCCCGACAACCACGACGATGATCGCCATCGTCAGTTTGGGATGCCGCTTCTCCCAGCCGACATTCTCAGCTTCTTTATTCATGTCTTGTTTGATTCTTGGCGCTTTCGGCCCGGCAGCGCGGGCACTTGTGTAGTCGAGTCTGGCCGGTCAACGAAGCACGTCGCAGCCTAACCCGTTCCACGGATATGACGTCGTGCAAGCCAGGGGGCTCTCAACGTACAGGGCATAGGTGCTGACTTTCACGCGCCTGCCAACGGGCAGATCATAGCAGTGCCCAGATTCGCCGGATCTTGGGTTGGAAATCCGTATTCCCCCAACTCCTCATCTTGAATGGCGGCGTGTCTCATTCAGGTTGGTCACACTTGTCAACAACTCTCCTTTCTGGGGATATAGGTAGAGCCCGGACAGCATGAATGCTGCGTCAGGGTCATCAGGCTCAATGGCCGGACTTGAGGGAGGAGCAGGATACCGTGGCAGCATCTTCGTAACTCGCACCTGTGCTTTCGACACCCGGCATCGGAAGTTCACAGGATCCACCATCACAACACCCCGCGGTAGCGGTGACGGGCTGCGGCCGATGATTTCGGCTCCCTAAACAGCAGCCCAAACGAGTTCGCCCGCCCGCCAAGTGCTATCTCGAACTCCCTCCGTCAAGCGAACTCCTTGGTTGTCCCGCTGGCCTCCTCCTCGGTCGCGAGGTGATCCTTCCAACTGAGATGATTCACTGAACATCCAGCACCGCACCACCCGGAAGCCCCAGCCCTACAGGTGCCTGGACTTGCGGAAGGACTTCTCCGTATGGACCGGCACGATGATGCAATCCTCGAACCTCTCTTTGGGCACCTGGGGATTAGCGGCGTTCCAATTGACCACGAACCTCAAGGGCGTGTCGAGCCTGAAGTTGCACCGCGACCTCGAAGTCACCTATAAGACGCCATGGCACCTCAGTCAGCGGATCAGGGAAGCCGTCAAAGAGGACAGCATGGACTTTACGGGATCCGTCGCGGTAGACGAGTCCTACTTCGGCGGGAATCTCTCGAACCTCCCGCGCAGTAAGCGCACTTGGGGCAGGGGCACGAAGGGTAAGGCTCCGGTAGTGGGCATGGTTGACCGTGAGACGAAGCAGATATCGGCGGCTTCGGATGTCAAGCCCGACACTCAGGATCTCCGGGCATTCATCATCCAGCGTGCCTCTCTGGCACCGTCGTCTACACGGACCGTTGGTCCGCATATTGGGGGTATCCGCTAAGACCACCGCACCCGTGAATCACTCGGACGGCGAGTACGTCCGCTACGAGGATTCTGGCACCATCCTCACGAACTCTAACGAGTCATTCTGGGCGATGTTGAAGCGCGGGTACACCGGTGTGTACCACTACATGAGGCACAGGTACCTACACCGCTGCGTCAGCGAGTACTCGGGCCGTCACAACATCCTGCCCCTCGACACCATCGACCAGTTCCGTCGGATCGTAGCGGGGACGGTCGTCAGGCGGTTCCGGTACGAGGACTTGGTGGCTTGAATTACCTGACAAGCACTTGGGACGTGTTGCGCAAATTAATGTTTGTATATAGTATCCCGACTTAGGGCGAGCAATCCGAGGAGGCTAGACACCCACTCACTTTGACGCCTTTGGTGCCGGCGGCGGGAGTCGAACCCGCATGGTCAGAGACCACCGTACTCGCATTACGGCGCGTTTGCCATTTCGCCACACCGGCATCGTGATTTGGGGGGCAGGTGGATTTCCGCCTGTCCCTTTTGCTGCCGGAATTCTACAAGACGTTCGCACGAGATGTCTTGTACGGCGTCGAAATCCGAAACCTCACACCGCGGCTTAGGCAGAAGGCTAAGCGGATGGCTTTGAGTGGAAGGGTGCCATGGATCTGACCAAGCCCTGTTTGGCATCGCTCGTGATTTTCGTTGTGGCTGCGGGCTGCGGGCTGCGGGCTTGAATTTTCAGTGACGGCCGACGAAACGGCTACGCCTGTCCCTACCTCAACACCCGTTGCGCCGGCCCCTACCCCCGACACGGGTATCGAGTGGATAAGGGGTGTGCCCTGAGAGGAATTGATGGCCGCCTACAAGGACAACACGTATTTCGGGCACGGGATGGCCGTCGTCCTATTGCACAACACCTATAACGAGAGAGGCCGCCAGCCGTACATCTCGAATGAGGACATAGACGCCCGGCTCCGCGAGTGTTACGGCGTTGACTAGCTAGGTCGTCACAGGGTTCTTAAAAGGGCAATCACGGCAATGGCCCCCACAGTAATGAAGACGGGTGTGAGGACGAATTTGAGGAAAAGGTCGCGAACGTCTTTATCCAGGTCAGTCTCCTTGGCGCAATTAGCAACCGTACATGGTATCCGACCAGTTCCTCCGGATTGGTATGATCTGGCCTCGCCACAAGTCGCGTGGCCGATGATTTTATTCGACTCCCTCTGACTACCGGATAACCCAACTTCGTCAATGTGCCCCAGGGGGCGCCGAGTTCTCCTTGCCTCCTTGTGGTCCAGGTCGGGTAGAGCGACTTGTGACCAATGCCTCCGTCCCCCAGGCCGCAAGGGGGCTCCAGACTTGTCTGATACCAACACCCCGGCATGGAGTGACCGCGCGCCAAAATCATGGGAGCAACGGTATGAGTACCTGACGGCGGCGATCATCGCCGGAGCCATGTCTTTCCTGGTTCTGTTGGTGAGGGTGTGCATCGCGGGGTTGTTGAGTGACGAAACGGACACCACCCCTCAATACGCGCCTACCGTTAGGCCAGGACCCTTGCCCACGGCTACGGCTGTGCCCACCGCGATCCCTACCCCATCTCCCACGTGGAAGTCTACGGTTGTCCCGACCAGGACGCCACCTCCCTCGGATGAGGACCTCGAAACTGCGAAGCAGATGTTCGACTACACGGTGTCGCAGATGCCGGTTGTGCTGGGAGTGGGTCTGACCAGAGAGGGGTCGGCGGTGCGTATCTTCGTCGAAATCAGCCGCGGGTTCGATCTCTCCCTTGGAATCTCGTAATGTTGCCCAGTTTTAAGGTAGATCGTCCTTGCCACGGCCAATTCGTTCTTCGATCTTGGCGACGTGTTTCTCAAGTCGACCAACGGTCTGAAGGGCAACGTTTAGGCTTGCCCAATTCGCGTCGTTAACCCTTCTCATTTCTTCGGCGGTAGTTGTTTCACGCCACCGGACACAGGTCCTAGACAATTGCCAGGATTCAACCCTGTCCCCATGACGAACCCAATCCACACCGCGGTGGCCGATCATGCAGACGAATCATGGGACGCGCGACGCGCGAAATATGTAGCTATGGCCGGGAGTTTTCGTTTTCGGGTCCCGCGTGTTGTAGAGTTCATGTCGAACGAGGCCTATCACCCGTTCAACGCGCTAGTTTCGTTATGTAAAGCAGCCGTAGCCGACTCCGAACGAGTAGGCGAGGATCAAAGCGGCCAGAACTACGTAGTGCAAAGGACCAAAAGCCGAGGCTGGATGCCGTGCCCGTCGGAGCACACGTCCACCTCGACCTCGTAGGGTCGGCAGTAGTCGCACCGGTCGCAAATCAACAACTCGAAGACCACGTTACGTTGTCGCACCTAGCCGACTAGGAAATGCGCTCATTGATCCACTCCTCGGAGCACACTTCCGGAAGTTCGGGAAGGAATTTCGCCGCCTCAGTTGTTTGAAGGCTAAACCTGAAACGGTCGTCCGGAGACAGTGAAAGTTCGTAGTCAACCGCAAACGTTAGAGCAAAAGACTCCGACTCCTGGAGTGCCCCGGGACACTCAGATGATATCTGCGCCTTTTCAAGTGCCTTGCAAAATGCGCCATAAAAGCGGTGAACCTCGTCCAGATAGTCGGGCACATGCTCTCGATGGTCTACGCGGCACTTGAGGTATTCGTACGCCCTAGGAGTCGCCAGCGGCGTGGCCTCTGAGCTTTTGTTGCCCTGATCCGATGGTGGAGTCAACAACCCGACAACCCGAGCCGGGTATGTGTGCTCCACGTAGGCAAAGTACGCCAATGTCGCGATGACGCCTAGCGCGAACCCCAAGAACAATTCCTTACGACTGCGACGCACCTAGTCTCCAAGCGTCATGGACGGCGCGGTGAGGGGGTAGGTGAAGCATACTAACGCGCCGGATGCCACCATGACCACGATAATGTTGGCGACCGCCGCATGGTCTTTAGTCTACACGCATCGCCGGGACGTCCTCGCGGCGAATACAGTTGCCATCACGAAAACGGCAACCTGATTTTGGGCACCGTTGCCGGGGATTACACCTGACTATGCACTCCACGGCCCTATGAGCATCGCACCCGCCATGGTACCGACCCTGAGGCCGAATTATGGGGGCATAAACGCCCATTTGCCTATGCGCGTGGCGAATCGTGACCGTCGCAGTGGTCGGGACCACGGGCCGGGCCTTGGCAACCGCAAAACCACTGGTCGCTTCCGTGATGATCTGCCCGCGACAACTGGGCGATCAGAACCTCAGGCACGGGTTGGCGACTACCGGATCCTCGTATCCAACAGCTTGGTGCTTGACCTCGAGCGTCGGAGACCCTGCGTCTTCGTCGTATACGTACCTCGCCAGTACCTCCTCCCCCTTTGCGCCCATCGCCCATGGTGTCGGCAAGTGGCCTACAAAGTTGCCCTGGTTGTCAACTATCTGATAACCGCCCTCAGCGTGCCTCATTGAAGTAGATTTGGCCTGACCGGCCAAGGTGCACTTGAACAAGGAGAGCCGGCGCGGGCAGTGGCCAATAGTCGAGCGGTTCTGCCTACCTCCGAGAATGACTGACCCGACCAATCCGAATTAGATTCCGTTACACGTCGGGCCACACAAGCGGAATCGAACCTGCCTACCAAAGAGTGAGTGGAATGACCCCTGCTCTTCCTGACCAACGTCGGCCGGACTATGTCGGACATCCGTATTGGTTTGCAGCTGCCTATCTGGCGTCAGCCGAGTTCAGGTCAACTACCCACGAGTACCTCAATTTTCCGTTGCTATTGTGTTGCAAGCATGGAACTTGCGTTGGAGGTCACGGACGGCAAAGACGGTGACGGAAATGCCGACGACTCTGTAGACGATGAGATTGCCATCACCGTCGTTGTTGCCAACGTCAACGAGCCTCCGGAGTTCCCGATATTGACAGTTGATCTTTGGGTTGGAGAGGACGCCCCGAAAAACACCAATGTCGGTGACCCGATCGTCGCCGTCGATCCCGACTCTGATGAACTGACCTATTCGCTTGCAGGCGTTGACGATGGTCCTTTCGGGATTGTCGTCGCGACCGGTCAGATCTTCACCGCGGCGATGCTCGACCACGAGTCCAGCAACACGAACGTGTTGACAGTGGTCGCCACAGACGGCGGCAATCTCCAGGCAGAAATCGCCGTGGTCATCCGGGTCCTGAACGTAAACGAAGTCCCAGAAGTTGGGGCCGAGATGCCGGACCGTTCCCTGGTTGAATCCGCTGGAGCAGACGAGTTTGATGTTTCAGCCTACTTCAGCGATCCCGACGGGGACGACTTGAGATACGCGGCCACATCTTCGAATTCCGGTGTGATCAGGGCCGGAATCATCGGCGCAGTTTTGACGCTCACGCCTATCGAACTCGGCACTGCGACGATAGAAGTGACTGCGGCCGATGCTGATGGACTAACCGTTGAACAGAGTTTCGTCGTAAAGGTTGTCACCGAGGCGGAGGGTCCCGGCGGTGGCAATCCGGTCTTTCCCGTGCCGCCACTGGCATCTGGAGATCCGTTGGACCCAGATGCCGATCACGCGAACTTGCTTTCAGAACTCCCTGTGATCGTGGTGCCTGACGCCGTTTTAGTCGCGCCGGGGCAGGCTGTAGTCCTCTGGACGATAGCGTTCAACCAACTCGGCGATCCTCTGCCCGCCAGTGCGGCAGGAGTGGTCTGCACTTGGTCAAGCGACGGCGGAGGATCGTTTACGCCAAACAGAACGGAGTCCGCCTGCTCTACGACGTTTACTGCGCCGGCCGAGGGAAGTGGGCAGATCACGGTGAGGGCAGAGCAGGACAGTGTCGCCGCCATTGGGACCGGCAAGTTCGAAGTTTCGGCCGACGCGGATTCGGCTCCCGGGGTGGTTGAGCAAGAGATCCCTGAAATACCGTTCCCTGCAGGAGTCACAGGCTCGACCGTTTCGCGCACAGAAGGCGCTTCGATAACGTCCAGGAACGGGCTCACAATGAACGTACCGCCGGACGCCATCGAGGACGACTATCTCGGCGCGTATATCGAAGAACTTTCGCCGTCGAGCATCGAGGCGCCCGCGACCGTGATGTTCAAAGTAGGAAGCCACGCCGGGAACTTCTCGTTTACTGACCTGGCCGGCGAACCGATACCGGGTTTTCGCACCAATTTGCCGGTACGCATCTGCCTGCCGATCACGCAGGAAGACCTGGACCTGGCCGCCGGAGGGATCGCCGGGGTCCATGTTGTGTACCGGTCGCCGGATGGTCAGTTGACTCTTCACCGTGCAGACAACGACCTCGCCAACATGGCGACTTGCGCAAATGTGGACCGGTTTTTGCTCTATTTCGTAGGACTGGACGCGGTGATTCGTACACCGGCGACGGAGCCAACCCCAGCACCGGCGCAGACGCCCGTTCCTGCCGCCACGGCGCCGCCGGGACCGGCCGAAACGCCGATGCCGCCCGTCAGCGTGGAACCGACGCCCGTCCAGCCGGAGAGTGGTGAAGACCCGTCCGATGCGACACGCGACCCGACCGCAAAACCCGCTGCGCTTCCATCGGCGACTCCCGTATTGCCTCATACCGGCGACGCCACACCCGGGCCGCAGCTTCTGCTAATTGCAGCGCTCGCCGCCGCCGCTGTTTTGGCGGTTGGCCTGACCCTCAATAGTCGTTCCGGGCATCATCTCTAGATGTCGAGAGCCCCGGGGGAGACGCATGCCTGACGGCAGTACCTGGGCCGCTCCGCATTGCCCGGGATCGGTAAGGGTACGCGTTGACCTTGAGAATGCCCATTGCTAGGCTGAAATACACGGCGATATCCAGACCTCGTCCGCGGGGCCTTCGCCGAATGCCTAACGGGGACGTAGCTCAACTGGGAGAGCGCGGCGTTCGCAATGCCGAGGTTGGGGGTTCGAGCCCCCCCGTCTCCACCAGGCTCCCGGCCGCCGCCGCATACGGGCTATCGCGCCGACTTGTCGCGTTCAGCAATTGCAAATTGCAACGGCGGGGATGTGAAAAGCTCGACTAGGAACCGTGTCCCATTCAACGTGATTGCCTACTACTGAATCTGAAATTGAGCGCGCCATAATATCATTGAGTGATATCATTGTCCGGTGAGACGGAAGCATCGCAGGGTTTTGGAGGCGATATTTGATCGTCCAACGAGATCCGGCATCAATTGGGTAGATGTCGAGGCGTATTTGTCGGCGTGTGGCGCGCATATTGAGGAACGGGCAGGTTCCAGGGTCTACATTGAACTGAATGGTGTCGCAGCCCATTTTCACCGGCCGCATCCGCAAAAGGAGATACGTAAGGGAGCAGTGGATTCGTTGAGGAAGTTCCTGCGGAATTCCGGATTGGAACCGTGATGAGATACAAAAACTACCGCGCTGCGGTGACATACGACGAAGAGTCTGGAGTCCTCCAGGGTGAGGTGCAGGGTATGCGAGACGTGATCGTGTTCGAAGCGAATTCCGTCGAGCAATTGAGAAACGAGTTCCGCATCTCCGTGGACGACTATTTAGTTGTGTGTGCCGAGAGAGGCCGTTCGCCGGACAGGCCGTATTCCGGAAAAGTCCCTTTGAGGATTTCTCCTGAAGTCCACAGAGAAGCCGCGTTCGCTGCCAAGGACCAAGGAAAGAGCCTCAACTCGTGGGTGGCAGATGTAGTTGCGGCAGCCGCCGATGTCCACAGAAAATCGCGTGGCGACACGGCAGACTTGTAAGACGCGGCGCCGGGGAGGATATTGCCCGGCATTGCCCTGGTTCCGACCCAGCATGACTCCCCAGATATGCCCTGTTTTGTTGGGGTTGCTTACGGGGGTCTCTTTCGTTGACGATGCCGTCCGGCAGCGCAGGATAATAGACGCCGAAATTTCATATCATGGGGGCAGGCCCCTGTAGCTCAGAGGATAGAGCAGCGGTTTCCTAAACCGCGTGTCGCGAGTTCGATTCTCGCCAGGGGCTCCACTTCACTCCGAGCGCTCACGGCTGCTCTTTCTGCATTCAGAGTGCCATAGTCTGCGGCGCCATTGCAGCGATGTGGGACCAGGTTAACATCTGCCCCTGAGCACGCAATTGAAATTTGTACATTCCGGGGTAACATGTCTGCGTCTTTGGTCCGGGTCTGTAGCTGGGCATCAGACCCATAACGCTCGTCACGCGAGCCCGGGAAGAGTGTTTCAACGAGTTGCCAAGACTCTTTGTTGGCACTTCCCGGGCCCTTTTGCAAGTCAATCGCGCGTCCGTCAAGGATAGTGTTCAGCATGGTGTATTCAGAACTCACTGCCGCGTCCCAAGGGCTGAGTTCAATTCAATCTCTCCTGGAAAAGCCTGAGAGGACCCCGAGACCTGGCGACTCGCCGGACTCCGCAGTGGGTTCGACTTCGGAACGAGGCTGCAGCGTACAACGATTCGCAGCCTGGGCTATGGCTGAAACCGGCGCAAACACCATCGGCGAGGCAATCTCGTACGTGTTCGACGGGGCGGTGGATGTTGAAGAATGGCGAGAACTTGCGCAAATTGAGCTCCAATTATTCTCAAATCCGCCGAGACATCCATATGAGATCATCGACGAGTGGATTGACCGGCTAGCCGTTCGCGAGAGACGCATTTTCAATTCCCGGATCGCCGGCATGGGGGACGGACTGACCCTGCAGGAATTGGCGGACGAATTCGGAATTACGCGCGAACGGGTCCGCCAGATCGGAAGTCGGCTCCAACGAAGGTTTTCCGAATTCGTCGAGACGCCGGATGGTCTGCCCATCCGCTGGCGCTTGCGGTCTTTGAAGCGGCGAATCGGTGTTGCGATCCCAGAGTCCCGCTTGGAACCGCTGCTTTCGACAGCAGACGGCGATACCCGCTACGCATCGTTGCTGCTTCGATTCGCCGGGCCCTTCGAACGAGACAGCGATTGGCGCGTGTTGGCGTCCAAAATTGGCCAGGAACCAACCAACGCAATCAAATCGACCGCGGACGAATACGGCCGAATCGATCGCGACCGTGCCTCCTACTTGTTGAACCGGTGGGGGCTCGATCCCCCTCTGCACGAAGGGTGGCTCACAAGGGACGGGTCGATCCGGGGCGTCAACGGAAAACTCGTGCGTTGGAAGGGTTCGATATCCGAGAGGTTGACATTCGCCCTGGCCGACGTAGGAAAGCCTGCGACCGTCGAAACCCTGATGGCCCACATTCGCGAGGAGCGGACGAGGAACTCGGCGGTAAACGCGTTGTCCGCTGACCCCAGAATCGTACGGGCGAGCAGAACGGAGTGGGCGCTTGCCTCCTGGGGACTTCCGGTTTACCTGGGTATCGCGCAGTCGATTCGTCAACTCCTGGAAAAACGCGGCAGGCCTATTCAAGTCAAAGAAGTCGTCGAACGCATGTACGTGGATTTTGGCATTGTCGAATCCTCAACCAGGGCCTATTGCAACGCCGCGATGTTCGTAGCCGAGAACGGATGGATGCGGATGCGCAGGGATGGAGAACCGTACTCGTACACCCGGCATTCTCCTGCCAAATCTGCCGGTGTGTTTTGCCTGGGACCCAGCAAGGTTGCCTTGCTGATCGAGGTGGACCACAACGTCTTGCGGGGCAGTGGCAGGAACCTGCCATCGGGTGTTGGATACTGGCTGAATGTAGCCATTAATGAGCACCTGGTTTTCGGCGGACCTGCCCGTCACAAGGTTACGATTACGTTTCCAGAAACGTCGTTCCTGGGCCCATCGTTAGGTTCGACGCGTTCATTGGCGGAGCACGTCGGCGCGCGCGTCGGTGATTACATGACCATGATTTTCGACCGTTCAGACATGTCCGTGGAGGCCAGGACGACGCCGAAAAATCAGTTCGAACGGAGTTGGGACCTCGTTGCGCGGCTTTCCGGGATTCAACCTGGAACGAGACTTTCGGGCTTGGCGAAATCTCTGGGCTGTGAACCAGCCGGGGTGTTGGAACGGCTGAGGGAACGTAAAGACCATGTCATCCTGAACGCTCTGCCGGCGCATGCTGGGGACGCCCAACCCGCGAGGGTTTTGTTGTAAGCACGGGCTCCCGGTGAGGCGCTCCCCAACATCGACTTGCCTGATCGAGTGCCCGGCGGCGCGTAGGTGGGCCAGTTCACACCGCTCTTCAATGGTGATCTGACTGTAGTGTCTTCCCATGTCAACACCTTTAACTGGTGTTGCACTTCGTTTGTGAAGCTAGAGTATCCGTGGTGGGGTGTGGAGGTGAATTCGCCCGGCATTTACAACTCCCAACCGAAAGGCAAATCCCCGATTTCTTCACCTCGTGCGGCCTTGACAAAACCAAGGTGAACCCGTTCGGATGGCATGCTTTCGGTGCTAGGATTGGGCGCATGCTGATCCGACGGGATTGTTTCCAGGGGTGCGTTCGTGGTACTTGACGCAAAGTCGTTTTACGACAAGGTCTACGAGGATCCCGACATCCCATTGCGCCGCCGGCTGGCCGCCCGCGGGAAGGTCGACAGTGTAATCCGGCTGGCTCAACACGTTCCACACGACTCGATCATAGAGATCGGAGCGGGAGACGGGGCGATGCTGGTCGAATTGGCCGCTCGGGGCTTTGGCAAGTCTTACCGCGCCATCGACGTGTCTCAAAAGGCCATCGACCAACTGGCTGACCGACACATCCCCGGCCTGCTAAGCGCATCCGTCTTCGACGGCGAGACCATTCCGCACGAAGACCGTGAATTCGACCTGGCGATGCTTAACCACGTGGCCGAACACCTCGACAACCCTCGCCGCATGGTCCGCGAGGCGGGGAGAGTAGCCAGGAACGTGGTGATGCAGGTCCCGCTTGAAGACACTCTCTGGTTAGGCTGGGACTTCAAGCGCAGCCCCGGCGGACACGTGAATTTCTATTCACCGCGCTCGTTCCGCCACCTCGTACAGTCATGCGAATTGACCGTACTGGATCAGATTACGGTCAACCCGTCGCTCGCCGTTCACAGGCACCGGGCGCGGCTGCGGGGCGTCGTTACATTTGCAATCAAGGACGCCCTGGGGTTCATAAACAGTCGCATGGCCTCACGATTCGGCGTATACGAAGCCGCCCTGCTTGCCCGTGCCGGTGACTAGGGTGGAGCGGGGTTTGCCAGTGCGTGTCACCGCTGGCATTCACCGGCGCAACTATTTCGGCTCCGACGGATAGGAGGCAGAGGTGACCAACTCGCCTGACGTTGTCATCGTCGGCGGAGGGGTGATTGGATGCGCGACGGCCCTGTACCTTTCCCGGCGGGGAGTCAGGATGTCGGTGGTAGAGATGAATGGCGTCGCCTCCGGCGCCAGCGGCAAGGCGGCGGGGATTCTGACACCTTACTCCGGCAGTTGCGACCCGGGACTGCTGGCACTTTCACCTGCGACACTCGATTTGCACGCCGAACTGGCGGTCTCGCTGCCGGAAATCACGGGGATCGATCACGGATACGACGAACGGCCTCATCTGCGCGTCGCAATTGATTACGAGGATATTTCCGCGCTGACCGACTGGCAGTCGAAACGTAAGGCCGAAGGGTTCGAGGCGCAGTGGCTCGAACCGGCCGAGGCGAAATCACTCACGGACTGGTTGACGGCTGATATTGTCGCCGCTATCGAGTGCGATTTCGAGCCTACCGTCGACGCGAACGCCTTCACGACGTCGGTGTGGGCTGCCGCCAGGGAGGGCGGCGCCCACCTGGTGCAGGGGCGCGTCGTCGGGCTGTTGGAAGAGAACAAAGGCCGCGCAGCAGGCGTGAAACTCGACGACGGTTCTGTTTTGCGCGCCGGGCATGTGGTGATCGCAAGCGGACCGTGGGCGGGCGAAGCGGGCGAATGGATTGGCCACCCGGTGCCAGTGAGACCGCAGAAGGGACAACTGCTCTACCTGGCCCCTGCGAAAGAAGGGGAATCACCGGTCAGTTTTGGGGCCATGGTGAAGGGTGGAGTGGTCCTGCCCAAGCGACTCACCGGCACGATAGTAGGGGCCACGCGGGAAGAAGCGGGTTTCGACACTACGCCGACCCGCGATGCTCGGGACGAGATCCTGGCTACTGCGGCTCGGCTCACCAACCGGATTGACCCCTCGGACGTCGTCGAGCACACCGCGTGCCTCAGGCCGATTCCACAGGACGGGGTGCCTCTCGTCGGGGCCGCGCCGGGTTGGGAACGCGTCTACCTGGCGGCCGGTCACTGGTCGGAGGGCATTCACTTCGCCCCGGTCACAGGCAAGTGGATAGCCGACATGATCGTCGACGGTGAGAGTGAGTACGATTTCACGGCGCTCGACCCGGCGAGGTTTGCGGGCGCCGCCCAGGTTTGAACCGATTGTTTAAGGTATTTCCATAGTGACTGACGAAAAGGGAAGGTCTTCTGTGAGAATCGGAATCGTGGGCGCAGGGGCGATTGGCGGGAATGTCGGCGGAATGTTGGCCCATGCGGGCTACGACGTGACTCTCGTCGAGCAGTGGCCCGAACACGTGGCAGCTATCAAGGAGAAGGGCCTCATCGTGGAGCGGCGCGGCGAGGAGTTGGTCACCCACCCGGTTGGTCTCCACATCCACGAACTCCAGTTCGTAACCGCGCCCTTCGACTGGGTGTTCGTCGCCGTGAAGGCGCGCGACACGGAGTGGTCGACGATGCTCATGATGCCGTACCTCGCAGAAGGCGGGACGGTGGTCGATTTCCAGAACGGCATCAACGACGAACGGGTGGCTGCCATCGCCGGGACTGAACGCACGATGGGCGCGGTCATCACCATCGGGGCAGGATGCTACGAGCCCGGCAAGGTAGTTCGCACCGACTCGAACCCGCTCGGGTTCAAGGTGGGTGAACTGGACGGCCGCGACAGCGAGCGGGCCCACGAACTGGCGTCCATCATGAACAACGTCGAAGACACCGAAGTGACCACCGACCTGATGGGCGAACGGTGGTCGAAGTTGATCATCAACAACATGAACAACGCCATCGCCGGGTTGACCGGTCTGGGCGCGGCCGAGGTCCGGACGAATTCGGAACCGCGGCGGGTGAGCATTCACCTGGGCGCTGAAACTGCACAGGTGGCGCAGGCGTTTGGCCAGAATCTTCAGCCGGTGATGGGCGTAACCGCGGACCGCCTGATCGACGCGGTGAACGGCCGCAACGTCGAGGAGACCGAGTCCGCGATCATGGACTCGGCACGGCTCGTCGCGGGCGGGCGGCCGTCGTTCGGCCAGGACGTGTTGAAGGGACGAAGCACGGAGATAGACGACCTGAACGGCTACGTATCGCGCAAGGGCAGGGAGGCCGGAGTTCCAACGCCATTCAACGACCGCATCGTCGAGGTCGTGCACGAGTTGGGGGTCGGTTTTACGCCCAGGCCCGAGCACCTGCAGCCGCTGGTCGACATGCTGGGCGGATAGCGGGGCCTAAGGACTAGCGCGCTCCCTCCACGTTCACCGTGACGATGTCCACGCCGTGGTACTTCTGGTGGCGCACCGACGACGCGTAGTGGCGCAGAAGGCGGAAGGACATCTCCCGGCCGTCCGAGATATCCGGCGTTTCTCCGACGTACGCCAGCCGGTCCTCGAGGTTTTCGCCTCCGGCAGCCGATATGAATTCCAATTCAGCTCCCTGGCCGTCGGGGCGGGCGATTATGACCAGTCTTCGCCCTGCTTCCGCGTCTGAGTCATCCTCGCGTTCCGCTTCTTCCATCAAGTTCGACAGGGTCTCCTCCCCCACCAGCACGAGACGCTCGGTCGAATCATCCTCCCATCCGCGCTTTGACGCGAACCCGCGCAGGAACTCTTGCACCTTTGGCAGGGCTTCGTTGTCCAACGCGACCTCCAGGCGTCTACGGCGCGGTCCCGTCAGTTCGATCACCAACATCATCAGGATCGCGACTATCGCGCCTGCCGTCATGCCATTGCCCAGCAGCACCGCCAGGAACCCGTCTCCCAGGAGATCCGGAAAGATCCACTGGTTCTGGAAGCCCGTGCCGATCCAGAACGCCAGCCCGACGACGGCGGCCTTGCGGTGATCGACTCCGTCCTGGATGACGATTTTCATACCCTGCAGAAATAGGAGCCCGATGAGGACTGTGATGTAGGCGGCCGCTACCGGACCGGGTATGGCTATCAGGAGTGCCGAGACCTTGGGAAAGAAGGCCACGGCAACGAAGACGACACCGATGACTGCGCCCACGCGCCGCGCTGCGATTCCCGTCACCTCGGCGAGCGACACGCTCGACGAGTAGGTCGTGTTGGGGAGGGTACCGGCGATACCGGAAAGCAGGTTGCCCACGCCGTCGGCATTGAGCGCGCCCTGGACTACGCGGAAGTCGGTCGCACGCGGCCGGCGTTGAGAGACCCGTTGAATGGCCACGCCATCGCCTACGGTCTCAATTGCGCCCACGAGCGTGACCACGACGAAGGCCGGCAGGAGCGCCCAGAACTCCACGCCGGGTGTGAAGTCGAATCCCGGCCAGGAGGTTACGGGAGCGCCGACCCAGGGCGCGTCCAGTACGTATTGCACATCGTAAATCCCGAATCCTGCCGCAATCGAACATCCCACTACTATGCCGATGAGCGGCGACCACAGCCGCCATCCGGGCGGGCCGCGCAGCACGAGAACCGCGACGGTGACCAACGTCGCCAGCGCAACTACGGGCGCGGCAGCCGACGATGTGTCGTCGGGTACGTCCGTCAACGTGTCGAACACTATCGGCATGACCGTGACCGCTATCAGCATGATCACCGTGCCGGTCACGACCGGTGTGAATATTCGTCGCAGCAGCGAGAGGCGCGCCGCCATGACGAACTGGAAAAGCGAAGACACGATGATGAGGCTGGCCATCGTGGCCGGTCCGCCCTGTACGAGTGCCGTGACGCAGACGGCGATGAACGCGCCCGACGTGCCCATTATCAGTACGTGTCCGGCGCCGACCCGCCCGACTCGTATGGCCTGCAGGACGGTCGTGACTCCGCTGATCAGGAGAGCTGCAAACACGCCCCAGGTGATATAGGACTCCGGCTGTTCGGCGATGCGGGCCACGATGACCACGGTGAGCACCACCGGCGCCACGATTATGATTGCGGCCTGGAGACCGGCGCCGATGGTGATGGGACGGGGAGGATGCTCGTTTGGCTCGTAGCGAACGTTTTCGTTAGCGCGTGCTGAGGTCAACTTACGGTCCTCCCCGGAGTGGCCCTCCCGGCGTTCATGTTGCGACGGCCGTATTCCAGGTGAGAGTGGGTATCATCCGCCATGCGCGATTTATGCGTTGCAGGGGTGAGCGCAGAAACGGCCAGTGTGGGCTACGCGTACTCGATGATGGCGCGGCCCTTTATTTCGCCGGCCTCCAGCGAGTTGCATGCGTCGTTGATTTCGTCGAGCGAGTACCTTTTCGTTACCAGCTTGTCGAGGGGGAACTTTCCTTCCTTGTGCAGACGCAGGTACATGCTGAAATCGCGGTCGGGGTAAGTCGCGCCGAGGCTCGACCGGTAGCTCCGCTGGTGGTAGAAGAAGTGCGCGGGGTCGAGTTGCATTTTCTCGGGTCCCGGCATCCCGATCATCACCGCCATTCCGCCGTGGTTGTCTGCGCCGGGCCCGCCACCGCGAACTGAGGGCAAAATCTGCTCATTCGTGATGCGCAGGCCTATGGCGTCGAACGCGTAGTCTGCCCCGCCGCCGGTGATGTCGATGATGGCCTCTATGGGATCGGTCTCCATGGCGTTTACGGTGTGCGTGGCTCCGAACTCCTTAGCGAACTCCAGCTTGTCGTCGGCGATGTCCACGGCGATGATCGGGTAGGCGTCGAGGAGGGACGCCATAGCCAACGCCGACATCCCGACTCCGCCCACGCCGTAGATGGCCACCGAGTCCTCGGGGCGGACCTTGGCGGTGTGGAGTACCGCTCCGGCCCCGGTCAGGACGGCGCATCCGACTATGCAACTCAGGTCCCTGGGGGAGTCATCCGGAATCTTTACGACGTAGCCGCTCCACACGAGGGCATCCTCTCCCCATGTGTAGGTTGCGGCGCTTACCGGCTGCTCGCGATAGGTGATGCCCGCAGACGTCGGCTGCCACCTTCCTCTAATGGGCAGGCGCGGCACCCAGGTTACGATGGCGAGGTCGCCTTCCTTGACGTGGTCCACGTTCCGACCGGTCTTGACGACGACACCAGTCCCCTCGTGCCCGATTATCATCGGCCGCTCGAACGTGGCGTTGTGCATCTGGTGTAGCTGCGAGTGGCAAACGCCGCTGGAATAGAGCTTGACGAGTACCTGCTCGTCCTCGGGGTCGGCCAACTCGATTTCATCGACTACCAACGGTTGTCCGTACTCCAGGTGGATGGCTGCCTTGCTCTTCATCGGTCCCTCTTAAGTCCTCCGGCCGGTCGGTTCGGGCCGGGATCGCATTGGCGGCTGGCGCGTTCGGGAAGTCTAGCAGTTTGGAGGGGTGGTACACGCGCATCGGGGTGTGGGGGGACGCTGTTTCGCCGGTATGTCGAGGAGGTGTGGGTGCGCCGCGCCCGTGGGTCCCCGATCGGAGTCGGGGAAGACGAATAAGGCTGGGTGCCGGATCGGAGTCCGGCATGTCGGGGGTCGGGAGTGCGTGCGGTAGCCGCGCCCGTGCCCAGCGCCCCACCGTGGGTACCGGATCGGGGTCCGGCATGTCGGGGGTCGGGAGTGCGTGCGGTAGCCGCGCCCGTGTCCCGCGCCCCACTGTGGGTACCGGGTGTCCCCGGTATGACGAGTGACTGTGCTCGGCGCAGTTTTCCTTTCGATTTGCCGGCGGAAGCCGGTGTCCATGGCCGGGTGGCCGCGGGGGCCTTGCCTAAACGGACCCGGGACTTAGAGGGTGTCTAATAAGTCGTCGGAAACCGTTCGTGGTGAGCTTGTCGAACCATGAACAGCGCCTCGACCCTTCGACAGGCTCAGGGTGAACGGAAGGGCTTTTAGACACCCTCTTAGCTAAATGGGATCACCAACCCGCACCCCACCGTGGGTACCGGATCGAGTCCGGCAAGTCGAGTAAGGATGGACGCGGTCAGATAGGGACGGGTGAGATTGACACCAGGTCTTTGAGGGGGACCCGGATTTCGCCGGGGTCCCTATAGCGGCGCGAGTCGTCGTCGGGCGGATGGTCTTCGCCCGGTGGACCGAGGTGGATTTTCCGGGGTTTTTTCCTGGGTGGTGGTTCAGGCGTGGGAGTTTCTTCGGGGTCGCTGGAGGGTTTGAAACCCTCCCCTACGGGGGTGTCGTGGGGGTGGCCCGCAAGTGGATCTTCGTTTGAGGTTTTTTCGTTTTCGAGGAATTCGGCCAGTTGTTTCTTGTATTCCTCGACGGCTATGTTGGCTTTCCTGATGGCCTGGTTGTCGCCGAATGAGGCGCAAAGGGTTTCGTATCCGTAGGAACCTTTGCCGTAGGGGTCGTCCCCGGGGTTCTCAATGGGAGTGAAGTCGTGGTCGGGAACGTGGCTGTGGTCGTTGACGACAGCTTCCCGGTGTCGTAGTACGGCGCTGATGCCGACTGAAGCGGCTTCTTCGCTGCCGTAGAGTTGCTCCAGGGCCTTTCGGTTCGCACTGTCGATGTGCCAACGCTTGACCGCGTACTTCCAGTGGTAGCAGGACTGGTTGTCGCACTCTTTGTTGCCTTCGTCCTGGTAGTCCTCTTCACTGTGACCGGGGGCAGTGTGGAATCCTCGCTTGAGCAGTTCGTTGGAGGCTGCGAGGCGGTGGCGGGGCTTGAAGCCTTCGAGTTTGCCCTGCATGGCATCGATGAGGAACCGGACGATGTCTCTGCCGCCGCCGGTTTCCTGCTTGATGATGTCTGCGAGTTCGTCTTCTTGCCGGGGCTTGGCGGGGGCGCGTGAGGGCTTGGTCCCGTTGGCCTGGGTTGAGACGGCCTGTTTGACGGCATCTGGGAGTTGGAGTCCGAGTCTTTCGAGTTGGCGCGTGGCTTCCATCCGGTGCCAGATGTTGGCGCCTTCGATTTTGCCCAGAATGACGTCGGTCAGGAATTCGACGATGAGCTGGCCGCCGTTGGTGGCCTCCTGGACGATTTCGGCGATGGGTCTGTATTCGGTTTTGGTCTGGGAATCGCACATATGTTCTAATTTAGGGGGAAAGGGGGGTGGTGTCAAATGGGGGATGGGGGGGGTTGGCCGTGGAGCCCTCACCCCAACCCTTTCCCACGGGAGAGAGGGGCAGGTGGAGGCTGGCGGATGGGTAAGGGGTGTGGAAATCGGAGTTTGCGGCCGCGCAACACGACGGCAGGTCTTGGGCGATGCTTCGCGTTCAGTCTTCCCCTGTGGCGTGCGGTCCAATTCCCATGTTGGCCTCAATTCTACTTTTAAGCGGTTCTAGCAGATCTTCGGGAGCATCGGCAGACCAATCGAGATGCAGGAAGTGGTTAGTGTCAAAGTGCAGGTCGTCGATTTGGTCCTTTCGGCAAGTGAAAAAGACGGGTATGGCAAGACCGTGAGCGAATCCTGCTTCGTAGTACACGGAACCACGCGCACCTTTTTCGCCGTGAGTGAAGTCTGCTATCACGAACTTTGACCGGCGAATTTCGGCGACGATTTGATCGTCTATCTTGCCTAAAAAGTTGAGTTTCCGGTCTATCCGTAGAGGTCTATACCCTGACGCTATGACTGCAGGTTCAATGGCTTTTTCGTACAAGACATTTGTCTGCTGATTGAACCACAATCCCACAAAGCACTGGTCAGATGTACTCTCAGTCCGGAGTGATTCGACAAAAGAATAACCATAGGTGGTTACCCGACAGAGGAATCCAGGAACGGTTAAACCATGAAACGTTTGTCCGGTCTGCATAGTGGAACCCTTATCGACAAGCCCTCGTGATTTGAGGCTTTCTGTCAGATATTCCATTTCCTCGGCCTTAGTAGATTCGGAGTACGCGAGAGCGTATGCCCCATTTCGTTTAGCCTTTTCATGTTCCCAACCGTACTCCCAGGCTTGTGTGTCATCGGGGTTAGCGATGCCGATTGGCTGGCCAGCTCTGGGTGTGTGGTCGATCAAAAATCGCAGGAGGTTCGTAAGCCGTTCTTCCATTTGAGCCGAGCCGACTGATTTGGCCGCAGCAATGGTGGTAGTGGTGATCTTCGGCAGATCATTTCCGAGCTGGCGTTGACGTACCAGTAGCGTGGTTAGTCGAGCTCTGAACCCGTCGAAATATCCTTGGCCGGATTTAGAGGCTTCGAGGTCAGCGTACATTTGACGGAGTTCGGGAAATACGCTTCTGTCAATCACATAGCTTCCGCCCGCTCTGGGCGAATCCAACACTTTGACCGTGGCGCTGTCTTCACGTTTGCTTTGGCATGCTGTTCCCCAAATCACGCAAGTGTTTTCGCCTGTGATGTAATCCTGAAATTGGTCTGTTGGGTGCGTCATCGAATCGTCCTTGTTGGATGGTTTCTTGCCGTCTGACATTTGCCGGTTAATTAGGATGGCATGCGCCGGTTCGCCCTGCCGGGGGAGCAATGGATAACTCCATCTTAGGCCTGATAGGGGATGCCAAGTTACTGGCGAACGTCGCTGCCGTTGTAGGGCCCCGGTTGTCGCCGAAACTTCGGGCGAGAGTGGGTGTGCCTGTCGAAAGGCTGGTGTTGCCCATACGCGGTGACTGTCCTCACCGTAGTTCTATTTGCTGAGGCTATACACCCCGATTATCGCCGCCAGTACATTCAACACAGCGGCAATCAACATCCCAATACCAACAGCAAAGTGACGCCGCCCAAATGCACTCCAGCTAAAGAGAAAGAGTGGCACTGAAAGTCCGGCCAATGCAATGGCGGCGTACATTTGTCAATTACCGCCCTTTCGCCCCAACAACCTCCCGACTGCATCCTCCACCGCCTGCCCTTCGTCCGACGCCCGCAGCCAACTGCGGAGTTCCCGGCGGGCTGTGGTGACAGTCACTTTGTCTCGTTCTGGCTGTAACGAATATGGCGTATCTATTTCCGTGCCATCCAGCCGTTTTTGTTGTTAAGCCGGCGCAAGCCGGACAAAGTGTAGGTGTTGCTCTTGGCCCTATTGCACGGCCCACAAAGCAAGATGCGGTTCGTGATGTGATTCAATCCTCCGTCGGAACGAGGTGTGTTGTGGTCAAGTTCGAGGTAACGGGTATCGTCAAAGGTGCGGTCGCAACCCTGACACTTTGGTCCATGTTGCGCCAACAGATACTCGTACATCTCCGCCCTGGACATGCGATATCGGCCAGGTTCGGCGTACTTCTCAGTGACCTGTATAAACGGCGCAGCCTCGTGACCGTCGTCTGTTCGTGCCGGAGGGGTCGTGGTATAGACGACGTGGTCGTTCCATGCCATGCTCGCCTGCGTTTCGGATTGGAGACGGTTAAGCACCAAGCCATGCGCCCCCTCCCAGATATCGATGCCTACCCAATGGCGACCGAGACGTTCGGCGGCTACGCACGTCGTGGCACACCCGGCAAAAGGATCAAGCACCGTGTCTCCGGGGTTGGAACTGGCCCTTATGATCCGTTCGTACAAGGCCAACGGCTTTTGAGTCGGATAGCCAGTGCGCTCGGTCCGGTCGGACGGCATCAAAGCCTGTATAGGCCACCAATCTTCGGGATGCTTGCCAAGCGCATTCGGCCTGTAGCCGGAATAGACCTTGTTGCTGCGATAGGACTTGTCGTAACGACTTGGAGAAGATTCCATCACCGATTCCGAATAGGGAATCCTCACATCATCTAAGTTGAAGGTAACTTCCCGGCCCCTGGAATACCGCAGGATAAGGTCGTGCTTCCGGGCAAATGCCGTTCGCGGAACCCCTCCACCCCTGTAGCACCAAACGATTTCGTTCTGGAAGTTCCGTCTTCCGAAAACCGCGTCCAGGAGGGTCTTGAGGTAGTGGCTGGCCGTAGGGTCGCAGTGGAGGTACAGGCTGCCTGTTGGCTTCAGCACGCGCCGCATTTCCAAAAGCCTCACAGCCATGAAGCACAAGAACGCCGCCATGTCCTCACCAGAACTAACTTTCGCTGACTCGATCACGGCATACACGGCGGGCCAATCATCGGTGAGTTGGTCTACCCAGTCACCCTCAACGTCGTTGGCCCAACTCCAGCGATCCTGGAACTTTGCGCCGGATGCCAAGCTGTCGGGGGTCGCGTGGAAGTCGCGACTTTTGTTGAACGGCGGATCGGTAGCAATCAGGTCAACAGTTTCAGAGTCCATCCCACGCAGGATTGGCAAGTTGTCTCCGTGGAAAAGAGTCCGATTGTCAAAGTTAGGTTCGGTCATGCTTCAACAGTTCCCGTTGACTTCATAGAGACGGGTAACAAATCGCTGACACCGGGCCCAAATCCTCTACCTGATTTCCTTAGGCTGTGATTGGATGTCCGGGATCATGAGCAAGTGTTTTCGGACATTCGCCTCATACTCCTCTCGGGACACATGCTTCACCGTGTCGCCCCAAAGGTCCGAAGGGTAGATGACTTTTTCGGCCAAAGCCACGAAACTTGCCGCTATTGCAACGCCAGCATACGAGACTTCAAGTTCTACTAGGTCGCGTAAACCCACGGCACCTTCCGTCCACCGAACCGGTTGACAGGCATGTCTGACTTCGGATGGCCGTGAATTGCTTCAATTCCTGTCAGCCAGCCATGTTTGCAGACCGCGGTTCGCGTCGTGGCTCCATTGGTTTTGGCATATGCTACGCCACGAGGCGCTTGAAAGTATTGGGTGTGTCACCCAAAACCTCGTTGGGTTCGAGGGAGGTCTTGCCGGCGGCCTTTTACAAGTGTTAGACCGCCTTGGCCACTCCCCTGGGTACCGGATCGGAGTCCGGCAAGACGATGGAGGGCGTTGGCCCCGCTATTGGGTGCGGGGTGACGTCATGGGGTTCGGCACGACGAGGAAGGTGGGCCGGGAGTGTTCGTGGACAGTGCTGTCAAGGCTGGCGGCCGTCTCAGATCCCTCGGCTTCGCTCGGGATGACATGTTGGGGTGACGATGGGGTGCGCGGGAACGGCGGATTGAGGTTTAGCCGCGCCGCGCACCTGGGTCCCCGATCGGAGCCGGGGAAGACGAATAAGGTTGGTGCGCCTGCGGCAGGGTTCCTCCAGCGTGAAGGCGTACGGGGGAGCGATCTTTGGCTTTCCTGCGCCGGGCCAGCGGAGGAGCCAGTGCTTGCCGTCGGTGAGGATGCCCATGCGGACGCGGCCGTCTTTTTGGGACTGGGCGAGGTAGTCGTCGAGTTGGTCGACGTTCTTGGGGTCGGGGTTGAAGCCGCCGGTGGTGCCGATGCGGCGCTTGAATTCGATGAAGGTGTCGAGGGCGGTTAGGTCGACGGCGCGTCGTGAGCCTTCGGCGGGTGGGTTTTCTTCGACTATGTGCTCGGGTTTGACGAGGCCGGTGGTGGTGAGGAAGTCGCGGACGGCGGTGGTGATGTTGGCTTCGGGTTGGCCTTCGTTGTGGCGTCGGAGGATTTCGGCTGCGGCGGTTTTGCAGTCGGGGTCGTTGGGGTTGATGTGGGGGGGCATTGGGTTATGAAAGCGGTATTTGTGGGGGTGTGTCAACAGGGAGGTGGCGTGCGACTGGCGGGAGATTCTTCGGCTTCGCTCAGAATGACAGGAGCGGCTGTCCAGAATGACAGGGTGGGGTGGTTCCGGATCGGGTCCGGCAAGTCGGGGGTGGGTGGTGGCCGCGCCCGGTCCGTGCCCCACCGTGGGTACCGGATCGGGGTCCGGCATGTCGAGGGAGAGAGGGGGTGCGCCTGGCGGAAGAGGTGTGGTTGGTTGAATGGGGGTGCGCCGCTCGTCCCGCGCCCCACCGTGGGTACCGGGTGTCCCCGGTACGACGGTGTTGATGGTAGGTGAGTGCTGGTGAACAGTGGTGTTTGTGTCGGCGGCCGTCTCAGGTCCCTCGGCTTCGCTCGGGATTGTAAATGTCAACTAATTCGTTGACAGAAGTTTCAAGGCTTGGAGTGGACTCTTGCCGTTTAGGCCCTGGTGCGGTCTCTCCGTGTTGTAGTAGAGGAGGTACTCCACCAGCTCATCCTTCAACTCCTCCACCGATTCGAAAGTCGTCTCTTCCAGCAGGTCCTCGTTCAGCGTCCGCCAGAAGCGTTCGATCTTCCCGTTGGTCTGTGGCCGGTAGGGCCTGGTGTAGCGGTGCTTGATGCCCAGTTCCAAGAACATCCGCTCCGTTGGATGTTGCTCCTTATTGGTGGGCGCTGCGACTTCCGGACCGTTGTCGGTAAGAATCTCCTCGAAGCGGATCCCATACTCGGCGTTCAGCAGGTTGATGCTCTTGAGCGCAGCAAACATCACGCTCAGGCTCTTGAGATCGTCCACCACCTCCGCCCAGGCGAGACGCGTGCAGGAGTCGAGCACCGACACCAGGAAGTAGCGTCTTTTGGCGCCCACGATCAGGTCCTTGCTCAGGTAGTGGGAGTCGAGGTGGCCCAACTCACCAGCCCTGGTCTTGATGATCTGACGCTTGGACTGTCGCATGGGCTTGGTCAACCGGTTCAGGCCATGGCGTTTGGTGATGGCGTAGATGGTCGAGGGCGCTGGAGTGTGAGACTTCAGGACGGGCTTGAGTATGGCATATATCTCGTAGCGGTTGATGCCCCTCCGCCGCAACTCGATCACCTTCTCCTCGATGAAGGGGATGGTGCGGCGGCTCTTCCACCTGGGTCCCCGTTTACGGGGCAGAAGGGCGTCGTCCGCTCCCGAGTGGCGGTAGCGGTTGTAGTACTTGGCGAAGGTCTGACGGTTGGTGCCGTGGTAGGCGTAAAAGTCCTGCAGGAACCGGAACTGGTGATGGCGCTTGGCCTTGACCAGCTCGTACTCCCGGATCAGGAACCGGTACTTCTGGATGTAGTTCCGCTCAAGCGTGCGGTCGTTACTGTTGCTACGCATCTTCGCCTCCCGATCAGCATGATCCATAAATGCCAATCTGTCAGCGAATTACCTAACATCTACAGGGATGACAGGTGTGTGGGTGCGGGATGACAGGTGTGTGGTTGCGGGATGACAGGTGTGTGGGTGCGCGATGACAGTTGTGTGGTTGCGGGATGACAGGTTGGGGTGACGATGGGGTGCAAGGGGACGGTGGTTTTGGGTTTTGCCGCGCCCGTCACCTGGGTACCGGATCGGAGTCCGGCAAGACGATGGAGAGCGTCCAGGCGTTTACGTGAACAAGTGCCGTTTGTGCCAGCGATCGTCTCAGGTCCCTCGGCTTCGCTCGGGATGACAATTTGGGAAGGAGCGCGTAGCGGCAGGGGTCCTCGAGAGTGAAAGCGTGTGGCGGGACCGTCTTTGGTTCTCCGGCGCCGGGCAGGCGGAGGAGCCAGTGCTTGCCGTCGGTGAGGATGCCCATGCGGACGCGGCCGGCTTTTTGGGACTGGGCGAGGTAGTCGTCTAGTTGGTCGACGTTTTTGGGGTCGGGTTTGAAGCCGCCGGTGGTGCCGATGCGGCGTTTGAATTCGATGAAGGTGTCGAGGGCGGTGAGGTCGACGGCGCGGCGGGAGCCTTCGGCGGGTGGGTTTTCTTCGACTATGTGCTCGGGTTTAACGAGGCCGGTGATGGTTAGGAAGTCGCGGACGGCGGTGGTGATGTTGGCTTCGGGTTGGCCTTCGTTGTGGCGTCGGAGGATTTCGGCTGCGGCGGTTTTGCAGTCGGGGTTGTTGGGGTTGATGTGGAGGGGCATTGGGTTATGAAAGCGGTATTGGTGGGGGTGTGTCAACAGGGAGGTGGCGTGCGACTGGCGGGAGATTCTTCGGCTTCGCTCAGAATGACAGGAGCGGCTGTCCAGAATGACAGGGTGGGGTGGGTACCGGATCGGGGTGCGGCAAGTCGGGGGAGAGTGGGTGCGCCTGGCGGAAGAGGTGTGGTTGGTGGATGGGGTGTAGCCGCGCCCGTCCCGTGCCCCACCGTGGGTACCGGATCAAGTCCGGCATGTCGAGGGAGAGAGAGGGTGCGCCTGGCGGAAGAGGTGTGGTTGGCGGAAGGAGGTGCACCCCACGTCCGAGCCCCACCGTGGGTACCGGATCGGGGTCCGGCAAGTCGAGGGTACGGTGTAGCCGCGCCCCTGGGTCCCCGATCGGAGTCGGGGAAGACGAGTTTCGGAGTCAGGGAAGACGAGTATTGGGGCCGGGGAAGACGAAAATGAGGGTGTTGGCCGCGTGGGTGGCGGGGTGGCGTTTCGGGGTTCGCCACGATGAGGGAGTTGGGCCGGGAGTGTTTGTGGACAGTGCTGTTGATGCCGGCGGCCGTCTCAGGTCCCTCGGCTTCGCTCGGGATGACATGTTGGGGTGACGATGGGATGGGCCGGAAAGGCGGTTTTGGGGTGTAGCCGCGCCCGTCCCGTGCCCCACCGTGGGTACCGGATCAAGTCCGGCATGTCGAGGGAGAGAGGGGGTGCGCCTGTCGGAAGAGGTGTGGTTGGTGGAATGGGGTGTAGCCGCGCCCGTCCCGTGCTCCACCGTGGGTACCGGGTGTCCCCGGCACGACGGTAAGCGGGTACGGGTGCGTTCGTGAACAATGTCGTTATTGCGGGCGGCTGTCTAAGGTCCCTCGGCTTCGCTCGGGATGACATAGAAGGGATGCGGGATGACATAGAAGGGATGCGGATGACATGGAAGGGATGCGGGATGACGAGGAACGGGTATCGGGATGATTGGTTGGGTGGGTTGTCTGTCGGTTGGGCGTGGTGGAGGTTTGGTGGTGGCCCTGGTAGTCCATAATCGCGAGTCGGCTTGGGGGCCTGAAGAACAAACTAGTGACTGGAGTTACGACTCGTGGAGAACTCGCATAGATTCGAAAACTTGACCTGGCCGGAGGTAAACGACGCGGTCGAGAAGGGCCTTATACCGGTCTTGCCGGTGGGCACGGTGGAGCAGCACGGCCCGCACCTGCCGATAAAGATGGACCTGTGGACGGCGGACTCGGTGGCCAACGAGGCTGCGCGGCGGCGGCCCGACCGGCTGGTGGCGATGCCGGTGATCCCCTACGGTTACACGACACACGTGATGGACTTCCCGGGCAGCGTCACGGTCCATCACGAGACGTTCATGCGATACGTCGCCGACGTCATCAAGAGCGTGGTCTACCACGGATTCAAGAAGGTGATCATGGTCAACGGCCACGGGTCCAACGTGCCGCCGCTGGACCTCGTCGCTAGACGGGTCATGATCGAGACCGACGCCGTAGTGTCCCTCACGAACTGGTGGTCGCTAATCCAGGTGGACCCTGACTTCACGGCGAAGTGGCGGGAGTCTCACTTTCCGGGCGGCTGCGCGCACGCCTGCGAATTAGAAACGTCGTTTGCGATGGGCATCGACCCGTCTGTGGTGAGGAATGACCTCGTGAAGGACCACCAGACGTGGACCAACGCGCAGGGATCGAAGTTCGAGTCGGTGGACCTGTTCGGCTTCGGGCCGGTCGCGGTAACCAGTTGGACGAGCACCTACACAGACTCGGGAGTGTGCGGATCTCCCGAATTTGCGACCGTCGAGAAGGGCGAAATGCTGTTCGAGGAGGCGGTGACGCGGCTGACGGAATGGGGGGACGAGTTCCACGCGCGCCAGTACCCCGGTCGCACGGACCACCACGTTAGGCCGCCGACTACGGATGTGCCGGGGTAGGGTGTGACGGGCAATTCACCGGAACGTTGGGCGCATGGTTGAGGAGAAAGCCCCCATCGCGCGCTGTGTAGCCGGGGCGTTGGTACGCGACGGCAAGGTGCTGCTTGTCAAGAGGGCGCCGAATATGCGCTTCTATCCGGATGTGTGGGACCTGTTTGGGGGCCACATCGAGGGAGAAGAGTCGCCGGAGGATGCGTTGTGCCGGGAGGCGGTGGAGGAGCTGGGGATAGAGATCGAGTCGTGCCACCAATTGGGAACGTTCCAAGACCCGGTCGAACCGGCCGAGGTGATGGTATTCGCTGTGACAGCGTGGAAGGGCGAGCCGGTCAACGCCGCGCCGGATGAGCACACCGATATCGGTTGGTATTCGGCCGATGAGCTGCCTGCGTCTGACGGACTTGACGCCTACAGGGAGATGGTAGTGCAGGCGATGGCTGCCAATTCGGGTGGTTCGACCGGTTGATCGTCGTGCTTTGTCAAGGATTGATTCTGCATCAGGACGTACCATCAAACTGACACGAACTTTATTGCGTCCTGGGCCACAGGCGCGGTTCCAGAGCAATATCGCCGAGTCAGTTTGAGAGAGCGCCGTGGAACTCATCCTGATATATGGCCTTCCGGGCGTCGGGAAGCTGGCGGTTGCCAGGGAGTTGGCGCGGCTGAGGGCGGGGTACAGGCTGTTCCACATTCGCCTGCTGGCGGACATGCTGGAGTCGGTGTTTGGGTTCGATGGGAAGGGGTTCATCGAACTGCGCGACCGGATGTGGCCGATGGTGATCGAACAGGCCGTCGCGGACGGGGTCACGGGGCTAGTCACGACCATGGTCTTCGAGCGGACGTTGCCGCACGAGTTGGTGCCGGGCGTCAGGGACCACGTCGTCGAGGCCGGCGGGGCCGTCCGGTTCGTGGAGCTTGTATGCGAGAAGGCCGAACATGAGCGGCGGATCGCAAGCGCCGAGCGGACTCGATTCAGGAAGCTCACCTCCGTCGACGAGGTAAATCGCATAGTCGAGTCAGGCCACTTTACGACCCCGGAAGGCCTGGGAGACACGCTGACTCTCGACACGACGCACCTGAGCGCCGCGCAGGCGGCCGAGCGAATCGTGGAGCACTGGAAGTGAGGCCTGGTGACCTGGAAACGGCGCCATGATAAATGTGACTGATCGGGCCTTGCGTTGAACATGGGACGGCAGGTAAGAATGGACCCTCACTTCACGGCCAGTTGGCGGGAGTCACATTTTCCCGGCGCCCCCGCGACGGGGCTGGCGTTGTCATAACCGAATGGCGGAGTCACCGCCATAAACTGCTGCACGGCCGCGCCCGGATGCGGGCATGACCCCTCGGTGCGCGTTCCTGCCGGGTCACTCCATAAACGCTGCGGCTACGTGGCGGCGCTGGATCTTGCCGGTTGCGGTGCGGGGGAGGCTGTCGGCGACGTAGATGTGGTCGGGCACCTTGAAGGTGGCGAGGCGGTCCCGGCAGTGTGCGATGATGTCGTCCGAATCGCACTGCCCGTCGAGGACGACGGCGGCCTGTACGCACTCGCCGTACTTCTCGTCGGGCACGGCGAAGCACACCGCCTCGGCCACAGATGGGTGCTGCAGCAACACCGCGTCTACTTCGAGCGGGGATATCTTCTCTCCGCCCCGGTTGATCAACTCCTTGATGCGGCCGGTCAGCGTGAGATAGCCGGTTTGATCGAGCATCCCCTGGTCGCCTGTCCTGAACCAGCCGTTGGCGAAGGCGTCGGCGTTGGCGTCGGGGTTGTTCTTGTACCCGTGCATCACATTTGGGCCCCTGATCACCACCTCGCCCCGTGCGTCTTCGCCCAATAGCTCGCCCGGTCGGTCCATGTCCATGATGGCGATATCGACACCCGTGCCCGCCCCGACGGTCCCAGGCTCTCTCCGGCCAGGCGGCAGCGGGTTCGAAGACATCTGGTGCGCCGCCTCCGTCATTCCGTACGCCTCCAATACAGGCGCATCGAACCGGTCCTCGAGTTGGCCGAAGACGGCCGGGGCGAGGGCCGAGGAACATGACCGGATGAAGCGGAAAGAGCCGCGCGGCGCGCCATCGTCATCGGCGCGTTGGAGCAGGATCTGGTGGATCGTGGGGACGGCGGAGTACCAGGTGGCGGCGGACGCTTCCCGGTCGGACCAGAAGTTGCTGGCCGAGAACCTTGGCGGCACAACGACCGTGCCGCCGGAGTAGAACGTGCTGAGAGTCGCTCCGAGCAGGCCGTGGACATGGAACAGGGGCATGACGATCAGCGACGAGTCGTCGGGCGTGAGCGCGTAGGTGTCGCTGATGTTGGCCAGCGACGACATGAGGTTCGCATGGGTGAGCGGCACGCCCTTGGGCCTGCTCGTCGTGCCCGACGTGTGGAGAAACAGAGCAGGATCGGCGGGTGAAGGCGGGACGGGGTCGGACGATGCGTTCAAAGCGCGGCCGTTCCCGTTTAACTCAAGTCGCGCTCCATCGAGTGACGCGTCGATGCAGGGCACGCCCAATTGCGCGGCCGCGTCCCGCCCGGGGTGGTCGCCTGGTGGCAGTATGGCTAGCCCGGATGAGGCGTCCTCCATGTAGAACTTGAACTCGTCCACCGTGTAGGCGGGGTTGAGGGGCGCTGCTACCGCGCCGCAGCGGGCGACCGCGAGGAAAATGACGACGAACTCGAGGCCATTGGGCAGGATGATCGAAACGGTCGTCCCCGGCGATGCTCCGGCAGCGGCCAGTCTCCCGGCAACGCGTTCGACCTCGTCATCGAGGCGCTCATAGTCGACCTTCGGTCCGCCTGGGATGTGTACCGCGACATCGTCGTTGCTTGCCGGTCTGAGTACGTCACGCAGAGTGTTGATCGTCATGTGGGACCCTTCCATTCGCCTTACGGCCCCGATTGTAAAACCCCTTGGCCCATGCCGCGGCGGGGTTAATCGGCAATCCCGTCGCGACTAAACGGGCAAAGGCTCCTGGAGGCCCCGACCAAGGGTGCACGACCGGGCAAAACGCGCTGGAACGTGTCTTTCTTGTAGTCGGCCTGTTGGGGCCGCGATTCGATAGATTTATGGGTAAGGAACCCCATTCAGTACCAAGGGACCATTTCATGGCAGACACCAGCTTCGATCTCGTCGTAATAGGCGCCGGGCCCGGCGGATACCACGCCGCAATTCGGGCAGCGCAGCTTGGCCTCCGCACGGCCGTGGTCGAGAAGGACGAGGGCAGCGGCATTGGCGGGCTCGGCGGAGTTTGCCTCAACTGGGGTTGCATTCCTTCCAAGTCTCTTCTCAAGAATGCCGAACTGGTCAACCAGTTGAAGAACCCCGGCGATTGGGGCTTGTCGTTCGACAATTTCAACGCCGACATGGGCAAGGCTGTGGACCGGAGCCGCAGGGTGTCGGCCACACTCACGCGTGGCATCGCATTCCTGCTGCGGAAGAACAACGTAGCTCTGTTTCGGGGCAAGGGCGTGCTCAGGAGTTCCACGCTTGTGGAGGTCGAGGGCGGGCCCACGCTGACCGCCAACAACATTATGATCGCCACCGGCGCACGGCCGCGGGGCCTGCCGAACCTGGATATCGACGGCGAGACGGTCATCACGAGCAGGGAGGCCCTGGAACTACGCGACAAGCCGTCCGCCATCGGCATCGTGGGCGCCAGTGCTATCGGGGTGGAATTCGCCTACTACTTCAACGCCTACGGCGTCGAGGTCATGTTGTTCGAGGTCCTGCCTCACCTGGTGCCCAAGGAAGACGTGGACATCTCAGTCGAACTCGAACGGGCATTCAAAAAGCAGGGCATCAAGTTCGCCACGGGTGTCATGGTCACGGGCGTCGATACTTCTGGACCGCGCCCGGTCATCAACTACGAGGCAGGGCGCGATGACCTGCAGTTCGAGTGCGACAAGGTCCTGCTGGGAGTCGGTGTCCAGCCCAATTCAGACGGGATGGGTCTCGAGGACCAGGGCGTCGCGACCGAAAACGGCTTCATCCAGGTGGACGAGCGAATGCGCACGAACGTCACCGGCGTCTACGCGGTGGGGGACGTTACCGGCAAACTGCCGCTCGCGCACGTCGCGTTCACGCAGGGAGTCATCGCGGCCGAGACGATCGCCGGGCACACCCCGCTCGAGATCGCCGACTACGCTGACATGCCTCGCTGCACCTACTGCGTGCCTCAGATCGCCAGCATCGGCCTCACCGAAGCGGAGGCGGAGGAGCAGGGGATAGAAGTGAAGATCGGCAGGTTCCCGTTCCGGGGGGCGGGCAAGGCGATTGCGATCGGCGACTACGAGGGGTTCGTGAAGGTGATTTCGGACGCCGAGACCGGAGAGATTGTGGGGACGCACATGATTGGGCCGGACGTGACGGAGCTGGTCGGCGAGGTTGGGATGCTGAAACTGCTCGAGGGCACGAACCTGGAGCTTGGAGCACTGACGCACGCCCATCCGACGCTCAGCGAGGCGCTCAAAGAGGCCGGGCTCGCCGTGGACGGCGAAGCGGTCCACGCCTGACCCGGGCCGACGGCTACCCGACTCGACGCGACTCGGCCGCGTCCCGCATTAGTTCTTCGAGGCGCGACCGATCTATTCCGAGGTCCTTCGCCCTTGCGGCGTCTGCGTCTGCCGCGGCCTTGTTGGCCAGTTCGACGTGTACCACGGCCCGGTTGGCGTACGCCTCCGCGAAGTCGGGTCGCAGCCTGATGGCCTCCGAGTAGTCCTTGACGGCCGACTCCCGGTGCCCAAGCGCGTGGTGCGCATTGCCCCGGTCGAGGTACGTGTCGGGGTAGCGCGGGTTTGCGCGCACGGCCGCGTCGTAGTCGCGAATCGCTTCCTCGTGCCGGTCGAGTTCCGCGAGGGCCCGGCCGCGGTGGTGATTCATGTGGCTATCCACACCGGCGGCGCGTATGGCAGCCGTGAACTCCCTGACCGCGTCCTCGTTGCGCCCGGCGTCGGAGGCCGCCGAGCCGCGACAGTAGTGGGCCATGGCGTCCTCGGACGGGGAGACGTCTACCGGGCGTGCGAGGGCTTGGGCAAGACGCTTTCGAATTCGGTTTAACACGCCTGGATATCTGAGAGGGTCACCGTGGGCGCGGCTACCGATCTGGGCTGGTGAGGGTCACTGTGACCACATTTGTGGTCAGGGCTGGTTTGAAACCAGCCCTGACTACAGGGGTCCATGATCGCATGGCCTGACTTCGCCGCATACGGCTGGGAGCCAGCCCCGGCTAAAACTCTGTTGAGCCCTCCGGTTTGGGATGGCGTTCGGCGAATTCCAGCCAGTTGCCGGATGGAATACCGGGACGGTTGGCCACTCCGACGAATTTCATCCAGGAGATTCGTACCATCCTGACCCGATAAGCAGGTTGTCGCGCCGGACTACCCATGAATGCTTCATTTCACCCTGTCCAGTGGCCGGGTTGAAGAACATGTAGTGGACCCAGGCGCCCTCCTCAGGGGCGACCAACATCTCCGTACCGTACCTGTGCCCATTCAAGTCAACCCCAATCTGACCGGTCATGTTGAGTCCCACGGGCGAAGGGTTCGTAGCGTGCGACACGATGACATCATTGTCGTCGATGATGAAAACGTACCAAGCGCCATCGACGCTCTCAGGGGTGTTGTAGTAAGCGATAGTCGCTTCGGCCCCATCATTTTCGTAGCGGTCGAGCGCTTGCTGAACGACCGCTACGGTGTACCTGGCAGGATCAGACTTTGCCGGAAGGCGGCTACTGGTCACGACGTATTGGCCTCAACTCTTACTTCTCGGGCGATGGCGCATTGACGCGCAATCATTGTAGAACGTCAGCGAGGGTGGAGCGTTTTGGCGACGGCCGAAGCAATGGTTATTCGTACCAACGTTTCTGTTGCCATCTGTTACGTTGGCCGGTGTTCTTCCAGTACGCTGACCCAACTCAAGAAGGCTGGCGCGACCCCGGATGGGCGACTATCGGTTCTTCGATCGGGAATCAGAATCCAATGTGCTGACGGCGCGAGTTGAATTTGGTACTCACACGCCGCCAAAGGCGCAGGGAGGGTGACCACCGTGGTGGTCAGGGCTGGTTTGAAACCAGCCCCTACGAGAATGCGCTGCCGCACGCCAGACTTCGCAGCAAACGGTTGGGAGCCAGCCCCGGCTAAAACTCCGTGGAGCCCTCGGGCTGGGGGTGACGTTCGGCGAATTCCAACCAGTTGCCGTCGGGGTCCTGGAAGTAGACGGCGTACCGGCCCCAAGGGTATCCGACGTCACGCAGGGTAGGCGGGCCGGTGACGCGAACGCCGTTGGCCTTAAGGTGTTCGTACCACTCGAGCACGTTGTCGACGAGCATGCCGCAGTGCGCGGCGCCGACCCTGTTGCGGTCCTCCATGTGCTCCCTTCGGCCGCCGTCAGGCATCTTGTACTGGAGCAATTCGATCGACGTGCCACTGCCAATTCCCACCATGGCCAGGACCATCGACACTTCTTCGTATCCGACGACGTCAGCCAGCCACTTGGTCGCAACCTCTGTCGGCTCCCGCTCCACGCTCATGCCCAGGACGTTCGTGTAGAAGTCGATGGACCGCTGCATGTCGCTGACCACGAACCCCGTGTGATATGGGTGAATGATCTTCATTGTTTTGGGTGACTACCTTTCATCTGGGTTGGTTTTACTTGGTGGGGCGTTGATCGGGAGGCAACCGCCAGGCTGTCGCGGAGCCACGCGCCTCAACGCGGGCGTGGTTTTGCGAAAAGTGCCGATTCTGCCAACTGCCGTCTCAGATTCCTCGGCTTCGCTCGGAATGACAATTTAAGGGCCGGGATGATCCCCAGGGGCCCACAACGTGATGAACGTGGAGCCGTGTAGGGTTGCCCCTGGTAGGCCGCGCACGGTGTCCGAGAGCAACCCGCGGCCACCAAAGGGCGCCCACAAGAGACGCCCCTACGACGGGTACGGTGTCGGAGGCTGTTTCCATAGGAATGACACCCAGGGGCGCACCGCCGGAAGGGTTACTGCGAATCCACCCTAGTCTGTATGGAAGACCTCTTCAAGTTCGACCATGCTCTGGTCTGGTCGGGCGCCCTCCGGGATCTCGAAGTACGGGGCCATCATTGCCTGCCACTTCAGGTTGATTTCCTCCCCGGCTATGCCGTCGAGGGCGGCCTGGAAGGACTCATCCACCTCCACGTAACCGAACATGAGGCCGTCCGGGCGCATGTACAGGGAGTAGTTTCTCCAGCCGTGCTTTCGCAGGGCGTCGAGCAGTTCCGGCCAGACCTTCGTGTGCCAGACCTTGTACTCGGGAATGACCTCTTCCCGGACCTTCAACATAAATCCAACTCTCTTCATTTTTTTGGCTCCTTGCCTCTCCACCTGGGTCGGTTTTTGACCGGACCCGGTGACTGACTGCCTCGGGGCAGTACGACGTTATTTTGGCTCCTTGCCGGCCGATCACCGTCAGCGACCGGCTGGTCAGGTGAAGATACTCTATTCCGGTCATTGCCGGACGGTTAGCATGGGGTGAATGCGGCAAACTCTGGAATCTTGAACACCGCAAGTCACACCCGAATTTTCCACACCAACGCATGAAAGGCGGTTGAGAAAAACAATGAAGGCATTTGGGGCAGCGCTCGATCTCAAGAACGATCCGGCCAACATCGAGGAGTACAAGGAGTGGCACCGCAACGTCTGGCCGGAGGTGAAGGAGGCCCTGGGCGAGGTCGGGATCACCGCGATGAGGATCTTCATCCTCGGCAACCACATGTTCATGTACATGGAGGCGAAGGATGACTTCGAGCCGGGTCGCGATCTTCAGGACTACCGCAGATTCCCTCGGGCGATGGAGTGGGACGAACTCATGCGGCCGCTGCAACAGAAAGTGCCCGAGGCCGGCCCGGACGACTGGTGGGCGCCGATGGAGCTTGCCTTCGACCTGGACTGGGTCAAGTAAAAGCGGACCGACGGCCCCCGTCGCAGTCTCCCCCAATCCCATCCCCGTTGTTGCCACCCCGCCCACGTGGTCTGGCTTCGCTGCGCTCAGAACCATGTGGCCATGTGGGGGCAGCACGAGGTGATGAAAGGGGGGTGTGTCGCCAGCCGGTTGGGAGTTGTAGATGTCGTGCGCGCCCACCACTGCGCCCCACCATGGGTACCGGCCCCGCATCGTAGTGCGGGATGACGTTGTTTCCCCGGTACGACTGGGTTGTGGAAGCTGCGCATAGTTCTCCGCGCGGACTGCAATCGCTGCCCGCAGATTGCCCGCTATCGGGCGTATTATGCGAACTGATATGTACGAGGACGACTTGACGGGACCGCCGACGCTTGTGGAACTGTTGGACGAGGCGGTCCGGCTGGCAGAGGAACTGGCCGCCCCGCCGGCTGAGCGATGGGCGGCTGACAGGCTGCGGGATGATCTGATACCGGCCCTTTACGATGTACGAACTTATGTGGAGATCGGCGCGCATGGGGCATCGGAGATAAGGCTCGGCCTGTCCGGCGCGGCCGTGATCGCCAGCGATCTGCTCGACGCGGACCCACGCTATGGGCCGTTGTACAGCCGGCTGAGGGTGTTGCGTGAAGAGGCAGGGTCTGCCGCCGGGGGCTAAGGTTTTGAAGCATCCCTGTGCTAGGATGGCCCAACCCCGGGAAGGCCTTTTGCGGTGGGTTTAGACGGGCACGTAGAGGTTATCGTCGAGGACGATCAGGAGGGCGACCAACTGGTGGACCTCGTCCGCCGGACGGCGCAAATCGCGTTACGCCAACCGCGCCGTGACGACGTCAATGCCCCCGGTGTTCCTGCGGGCTCACTGGGGCTCACGGTCCTGCTGACCGGTGACGATATGTTGCGAGACCTGAACCGCCGGTTTACGGGCGAGGACAAGGTTACCGACGTGCTGGCTTTTGGCCCTGGTACAGGGTTTCCGGGCGACGAGGGGCAAGCCGGAATTTTGGGCGACATAGCCATTTCGATGCCGCAGGCTCGTCGGCAGGCCGCCGCAGCTGGCAATCCGGAGGACCGCGAAATCGCCATGCTCGCCGCCCACGGAGTGCTCCACCTGCTGGGCTACGATCACGCCGAGCCCGACGAGGAACGGGAGATGTTCGGCATTACTAACGATATCCTCGAAGAGGCAATCGGGCCGGCTGCCGCCGCGGGTGCAGACAACGCCGTATGACTCAGTCCACGCAAGTCTTCTATAGAAAGTGGCGGCCGCAACGATTCGGCGAGGTGTCGGGACAGGACCACGTCACCCGCACTCTTCGCCGCGCCGTCGCGACCGGTCGCGTGGCCCACGCGTATCTCTTCACAGGCCCGCGCGGCGTTGGCAAGACGTCTTCCGCCCGAATCCTGGCCAAGGCCCTGAACTGCCTCAACCCGTCTGAAGGCGAGCCGGACGACACCTGCGAAAACTGCGTCGCCGTCAACCAGGACAGGATGCTGGATTTGATCGAGATCGACGCCGCCTCGAACCGGGGCATAAACGATGTCCGGAACCTGCGGGACAATGTCCGTTTCGAGCCGACCGCCGGCCGCTGGAAGGTGTACATCATCGACGAGGTCCACATGATGACCCTGCCGGCGTTCAACGCCCTGTTGAAGACGCTTGAAGAACCGCCGCCAAGGACCGTCCTGGTGCTGGCGACCACCGACGTTCATAACATCCCGATGACGATCATCAGCCGTTGCCAGCGTTTCGACTTCCGGCGGCTCAGCAACGACGACGTGGTGGACCGGCTTGCGGAGGTTTGCGGCGCCGAGGAGATCGAGTGCGACCCGGACGTTCTGTACATGATCGCGCGGGCCGCGTGGGGCAGCCTTCGAGACGCCGAGAACATCCTGGAACAGCTTGCCGTTTCGAGCGCGGCCGCCAGGCAGACAGAGGGCGAGATATCGATCACCGAGGAGGACGCCCGCGACCTGTTGGGTCTAGGTGACAGCAGCGCTTCCCTCGAACTGGCGACGGCGTTGCTCGAAAAGGACACGGCCAAGGCCCTGAACGTGATCAACGCGCAGGCTTCGATGGGCTCCGACCTGCAGGCTCTGCGCAATGGGACGGTGGAAGCCCTGCGCGCCGGGCTGCTGATAAAGGCGGGAGTGCAAGACGCGCAGGACCAGCCCTCCGAAGTGCTGGAGGCCATGCGCAGCAGCGGGCAGTCTGCGTCGGTGGATCACCTGCTGCACGTGTTGTCGGCATTGGGGCAGGCGCAGATGAGGGGCGGCACTTCGTCTCCGCTTTCGCTCGAACTGGCCGCCCTGAAGGCCGTTACGCCGCCACCCGCGGCCGCTCCTCAGCCAGCCGCGCGTCCCGCGCCAGCCGCGGCCGCGCCCCAACGAGGCCGTCCCGCGCAGCCGCGACCGGCCGGGCCTCCGCAACGCCGTGCGCCTGCACCGCCGCGTGAAGCCGGCAGATCGATGCCGCGTGCCGTTCGTGAGGAGGCCGCCCCGCCTCCGGCTCGACGCGAGATGACGCCGGCGCAACAACGCTGGGGCCAGGTGCAATATGCGTTGCGCCGCACTAAATTCCGGAAATACGTGATCGGAGCGCTCCTCAGGAATGCAGAGGTGGACGACCCGTCCGGCGGCGAACTACTCCTGCGTTTCAAGAGCAAGTCACTGCGCGAGAATTTTGTGGAGGAACTGCAGGACCCACGGGCCAGGGAGGCGCTGGATAGCGCGGTCAAGGACGCGTACGGCAGCGAACTGGTTGTGCGGGTCGATGACAACGGCGCGCCCAGACCGTCGCAACAGTCCGCGCCGGCGGCAGAGTCCAGTCCGCTCGTGCGAGCCGCGTTGTCGATGGGAGCGCAGATCGTCGAGTCGGAGTAGGCGATCGCGACGATCTGAAAGAGTCCCACCAGAGTGAGGAAGCGTTTGGTTTCCAGAGACGTGACCGCGCGCCTCCCCAGGGCGGGTTAGGATAAGGGACTAACGCCGCCGGGGCGGCAGTTTCAACGCTTGCGCGCATGAGTCTGCGCCGCAAATTGTCCGATGGGGGTGGACCTCGTGAACCGCAACATGATGAAGCAGGCCCGCCAGATGCAGGCGCGGCTAGAGAAGATCCAACTGGAACTGGCCGAGGCCCGCACCGAGGCGTCCGCAGGCGGGGGCGCCGTGAAGGCGGTGGTGATCGGCGGCAACCGGGTGGAGTCGATCAAGATATCGCCGGACGCGGTCGATCCCGAAGACGTTGAGCTTCTCGAAGACCTCGTCACGGCGGCCGTCAACGAGGCCCTCGAGGCGGCCCAGGCGAACGCGGCGTCAAAGATGAGCGCCATAACAGGCGGCCTCAACATCCCCGGTCTTACCTGAACATGACTACCTCCGGCATCGCGCCCTCGACCGCGCCGCCGGTGGCGCGGCTCATCGACGCCTTTCACCGTCTGCCCGGGGTTGGTCCAAAGGGCGCGCAGCGTCTGACGTACTTCCTTATACGCATGCCGCGGAAGGAGGCCGAGGAGCTGGCCGAGGCGATCCTGTCGGTGAAGGACCGGATCGTCCTGTGCGACACCTGCGCGAACATCGGCGAGAAGGCCGAGTGCGCGGTTTGCGCCGACCTGGCACGCGACCGGACGCGGATTTGCGTGGTCGAGGAGCCGCTCGATGTAGTCGCGATAGAGCGCACGCACGTATTCAGGGGCACGTACCACGTTCTGCACGGTGTCATCTCTCCGGTGAACGGCGTGGGGCCGGAGGACCTGAAGGTGCGAGAACTACTCGAAAGGCTGAGGGACGGACAGGTGCAGGAGGTGATCCTGGCGACCAACCCCAACCTGGAGGGAGAGGCGACGGCGATGTACCTGCAGCGGCTGATAGGGCCCCTGGGAGTCAGGGTCACTCGCCTTGCCCGCGGGCTGCCTTCGGGGGCCGACCTGGAATACGCAGACGACGCCACACTCGCACACGCCCTGGAGGCGCGCACTCAGCTCGATGGAACGAATCCGGAGGAACCGGCCTAGAGGTCGGAGGGCGGGCTCCTGCCGGGTTATTGTTGTCAAAGGGAGGTCGGTCTTGATCCGCGTCATTCCCGTGAAAAGAGACCTTTGCAAAACCTCCGCGAATGTCATTCTGAGCGCAGCGAAGAATCTCCCTCGGGTCACACAACAACGCCCCGCTCTTCTTACCCAGACCCTTCGGCTTCGCTCAGGGTGACATGGAGTGAGGGATCACCGCGGGCGGAATTAGTTACGCAGAGGTCTCTGAAAACGGGAATCTACACCACTTCGCCCCGGAGCAGACCGCTGTGACCACGCGCTCACGCACCTACTCCACGGAAGGGGTGGTAGTTCGCCAACGCGACATCGGCGAGGCGGACAGGCTGCTGTGGATCATCACGCCGGACCACGGCATCATCCGGGCGGTGGCGCGGAGCGCGCGCAAGCCGGGTTCGAGACTGGGCGGCCACATCGACCTGCTGCGGCACGTGGCGTTGTCGATGCGGACGGGCAGGACACTTGACCAGATCTCGCAGGCCGAGACGGTCTCGGGTTTCATTTCGCTTCGACAGGACCTCGTCAGGGCAACGACCGGCTCGTACGTGGCGGAGCTGGCGGAACGATTCAGCGTCGAGGGTGGGACGAACCGTCAACTATTTGATCTGCTTGTGACTGCCCTGGGTTACCTGCAGACGACGGAGAGGGCGCAGTGGCTCCCGCGTTGGTTCGAACTGCGGCTGCTGTCGATTTCGGGCTTCATGCCCGAGTTGTACGCATGTGTCGACTGCGGCGGCGAGCTAGTGCAAGAAGACCACGTCTTTTCGTCGGAGCGCGGCGGCCTGGTCTGCCCCGACTGCCGTGCCGGCGGGAGTGACGTTCTGCTGCCCGCAAGCGAGGGGGCCATCAAGCTATTGCGTTACCTGCACACCGCCGAGTGGGATGCCGCCGAACGGCTGCACATCAACGACGAGGTCTCCCGCCAGACGGCCCGCATTCTGCGGAGCCACATGCGGTACGTCCTGGACCACTCGATACGGTCGATAGCGTTTTTGGACGAGGTGAGTGGGCGGTAAGGGGGTGGGTGAGTCTGGGCGAGCGGGTGTAGACAAACACCGTCCAAGCTTTTGCCTTATCGTTTAGTTATGGCTACGACCGTATTGAATATGCAGGAAGCGAAGACTCACCTCTCGCGGCACGTTGCCGCATTGAAGGCTGGCGACCGGATCATCCTGTGTCGCCGGAACCGCCCGATAGCCGAGATTCGGCCGATCTCGGAGCGCGGGGACGAACCGCGCCCGTTCGGGCTTGGACGGGGTCTGGCTGAGATTACGGACGCGTTTTTTGAACCGCTCCCGGACGACATACTTGGCGGTTTCGAGGGCGGGGCGAGTGAAGCACGCCCTAGTACAGAATGAGGTGGGTTGGCACCAATCGCTGTTCCACCGGATCAACAGCCAGCGCCAGGCCTTCCAGGGTGTAGGCGCCCAGCAACGGAGGGGCGCCTTCTTCACCAAACACCACGAGGGTCGTGACGGATTCACCGTCAACGGTCGCCCGGGCCTCTCCGTGGTCCATCTGCATTCGGCGGCCGTCGGCTAGCAGGAACCTGCGCTTGCCCATCGGGGTAACGCCAATCTCGCCCAGCAGGCTTGCGGGCAGCGTGGTGTAGGCGGCGCCGGTATCGACGGTCGCTTCTACGTCCCTGGACTGCTGGCCGTCCAGGTTAGATATGCGCATGGGCCAGTTGAATGTTCCCATCGATCGGACCTTTCTTTACGTCTCAAACTTACCACGCACTCACCGGTGGTTATCCCTTAGGCGTCGCATCTCGCCGGTTCGCCGGTCTTGGAGGTTAGGCCGCAACGGTCCCGCTGGGAAGCTAAGATGCCGTTTTGGTCGGTGTGTCCGAATGAACCAGTGTATATAGCAGTGACAACCATATAAGATACTGATGTTGTGCATACATCACCGAATGATAAGGTCCCGGGCGGCTAGGGGCAAGTCGATTGAGTCGATATTTTCTGGTTGCTGCCGTGCTGATCGGCCTGGTCGGCGCGGGAGTAGCAATCGCAATCGTTGCGGCGGAATTGAACCTTGTGGCACACGAAATCGGCCGGCTCAACTCTGAATTGACCCGGTTGAGGTACGACCAGGCGGAGTTGGAAGGGCGGGAGTCGCCCACTCCGCAACCTACACCAACTCCCCAGCCTACGCCCACGCTGCCGCCATCGCCCACCCCACAACCTTCGCCGACTCCGGTCCGCCTATTCCCCGCGTCAACGCCCCAACCAACCGCTACGCCGCAGCCAACGGCGACGCCGCAGCCGATTCCATCGCCCGGGAGTGCGCCGACGCCACAGCCTACGGCCACTCCGCAGCCGCGGCCTACGCCACAACCATCGGCGACTCCAATTACATTCCCGCCAACCGTCACACCCCAGCCATCCGCCACCCCACAACCGCCGCCCACACCGCAACCCACCCCAACTCCTCAGGCAACACCGACGCCATTCAGCCTCGCGCCAGCGGCTACCGCAACGCCGTCGCCCACCTGGAGCGACGTGTATTCGGACCTCCGCCGTTCAGTGGTGCGACTGGTCACGCCAACCGGCATCGGCACCGCCTGGGTGTATGAGCCTGGGTGGTTGTTGACTGCCGACCACGTGGTAACGGGCCTGTCATCGGTCGACATCCGGTACGCGGGCGCGGACAACAGCATGGAATCGGCGACAGGATACGTGAGAGGAACGGACCGGTACCGCGACCTGGCGGCCATAGAGGTGGACACAAGTCTTCCAGCGTTGTCCGTCACTTCAGGCGTGTTTACACGCCAGACCGCCAAGCCGGTGATGAGCCTTGGGTTTTCCTCCAATCCGCCCGCGGGGTTTCCGAACGTGAGAGTGGGCGTCGTGACCACCGCCTATAACCTCGACGGCGGCGAACTGTCGGCGTTTGAGACCGATGCGACTTTCGACCCCGGCGACTCCGGTGGGCCGGTCGTGGGCCTGGACGGCCGGGTGATGGGCGTAAGCCAGGCGTCGAGGGTGACGGCCGGGCCGAACTACTACCGTGTGCAGGGCCAGCAGCGGGCTTTGTCGATCTCCGAAGTCGTGGAGGTGTGGGACCGATTGAAGCGAGGCGACCGCCTGAATGCCTCGAGTACGGCTTACTGGTGGTTGAGGGAGTGAAGGGTGGTGCGCGTTGGACAGTGCGGGATGTTGCTGGGAGGGACGTAAGCATTGTATTCGCGTGGCCGAAGGCGGGTCTGAGACCCGCCCCTATAGAGGGAACCGGCCGCCCTGGCGTCGTTTGGAGTAACTATGGCCGTGTTTTGGCCGTATCGGGTGGTGAAAGTGGGGCGTCGCTTGCCGGTTGGGGGTTGTACATGTCGAGCGTACCCACCTCCGCTCACCACCGTGGATACCGGCCCCGCATCGGGGTGCGGGGAGACGAAGGGAGGGATACGGGAGACGTTGTTTCGCCGGAATGACGAGTCAGGGATTGGCAGGGTGTTTTGAATGACGACGCGGCTGACCCTCACGCGTCTCAGATCCCTCGGCTTCGCTCGGGATGACAAGTGCGGGCGCACGACGCGATGCGGGTAGCCGCGCCCTTTCCATTTGATGTTGAAGAAGGTGGCGGGGCAGACCGTCCGCCCCTTGGTTTCGAAGACCGGTTCCCAGCGCGGCCGGCCAACCGGTTCATGATTCCCCGGTCAGGAGTCTCCTGGGGTTGTCGTGCATTATGGTGTGGAATTGCTCTTCGGTGAGGCCGATTTCGCCGCCGAGGATGGCCATGCCCTGCGTCGGCAGGTAGTCGTAGCCGGCGCCGCCGTTCATGGCGTAGTCGCTCCGGTAGCAGACGTCGTGGGAGAGCAGCAGGTTATCGATGTAACCGGCGTCGATGATCATCTTGATCCGACTTAACGTCCGGCTTCTCTCGAATTCGTTCATAACGAGGAGCATGCCCATCCTGTCGAACGACACGAACGCGCCCCGACTGGCGATCTCCGCGTGGTACTTGTGGATCGGGAATGCGCCGGAGTGCGCAATCGCAACGCGCCGGGGATCGACGCCTTCCTGCATGAGCACGTCTAGTTGGTCCAGACCATGCGGACCCAACGTGGCATGGGTCACGAGGCCTACCCCGGTTTTCACCTGGGCGCGGCCGGCGGCTCGAAGGACGCGTTCTTCTATTGCGGATAGCCGGTTGAAGTGAGCGCCGATTTCTCCGATGATTCCGGCCCTGACGTCCGTCCCGTCGATGCCCTCCTTCAGGTCCCTGACGATCCCCTCCGCAATCTCATCGGTCCTCATTTTCCACAGCCGCGGCGGGTAGTAACTTTCCCTGTACCAGCCGCACCCGAGGACAATGTTGAGACCAGTCTTTTCGGCCATATCCCGGACGGCTTCCGGGTGCTTGAGAAGGTTTAGCTCTGCGTCGAAAGGGAGGTCCTGATCGTTTCCTTTCAGTCCGCCGGAGGTGAGGTCGACGAGAGTTCTGCCCCCGGCGTCGGAGTACCGGCGCACTTCGATCTCGGCCATTTCCATATCGTTAAGGAAGTTATTGATGTAGAAACGGTCGCGCATGAGGTCGAGGTAGATGTGCTCGTGCGGCAACGTGAACCCCAACTCATCGCTTGATTTCGGACCGGTGACGGTCATCACTTGAGTGGACAACTTAAGGCCTCCCGTGGCGGGCATTGTATTGCGCTAGAGGAAATTAAAGCGTCAGACGCTGCTGCCGGCACCCCGAGGTACGAAAAAGGGTCCAGTTGACTGGGAGGTGTGGATGCCGCGCGTGCCCATCCCCACGCCCCACTGTGGGTACCGGGTGCCCCCGGTACGACGAGTTATGTCGCTGTGGGGGCGGCGCAGGCGTTGTTGGTGGGAGACCGCGGGCGGGTTTGAAACCCGCCCCTACGAGGGTTGGCGAGGGCGGAGGTGGGCACGTGGCCAAAGGGTATTTGGTTTCCAGACGAACATCGTTCTGCGTGAAAGGCCAACGAAGCTGTATAAGGTGTCGGCCGACCGCGGCATTCCGCGAATCGCAAACGAAGCCTCAGACATCGCCGGCCGATCAGAGCGTTCAAAGGGCAAACAAAACAGTCCCAAACAAAAAAATGGCGCGCTTGGCGGGATTCGAACCCACGACCTCAGCCTTCGCAGGGCTGCGCTCTATCCAGCTGAGCTACAAGCGCGCGGAACGGGTATTTGCGGGGTATTGGTGCCGAGGGTGAGATTCGAACTCACACGCCCTTACGGGCACTACGTCCTGAACGTAGCGCGTCTACCATTTCGCCACCCCGGCACGTTGCCACCGTTCATACATTCTAAGCATACCGCTTTGCGGGGATGGCGGCGCGCTGCTTCGTGGTACGGATACATCGCATCCGGCATGGGCTGTCCCGATGAGGCCTCACGCGCCGCTGGTGAAACGTTACGATGGGGGCCGACTGTGCCAACAGGCAGGAGGCAGCAACGTTCAGCCCGGTGTGACGACTGACCATATCCCGAGCGAGTCGATCGGCTCGTCGCCGTTGCTCCAGGTCCGCGACATCGTCAAGGAATTCGGCGGAGTTCGCGCGGTCGACCACTGTTCGCTCGACGTGTACGAGGGCGCCATCACGGGGCTTATCGGACCGAACGGCGCCGGCAAAACGACGTTGTTCAACCTGGTATCCGGCGCGTTGTCTCCGACCAGCGGCCGGATTTGCTTCGGTGGCCGGCGCATCGACGGCATGGGAATGCACCAGACCTTTGGACTGGGGCTCATGCGCACCTTCCAGATCCCTCGTGAGATGAAACGCATGACCGTGCTGGAGAACCTGATGCTGGTGCCTGAGGCGCAGGCCGGTGAGCATCTCTGGGCATCGTGGTTCATGCCTCACGTAGTGGCCCGCCAGGAACTGCTGATCGAGTCACAGGCGTTGGAGGTCCTGGACCTGCTCAGCCTTTCGCACCTGGCCTCCGAATATGCCGGCAACCTGTCCGGCGGTCAGAAGAAGCTGCTCGAGCTAGCCCGCACCCTGATGGCCCAGCCCAGGATGGTGCTGCTGGACGAACCCGGCGCCGGGGTCAATCGCACGCTGCTGCGGGACATCTCCAGGAACATCCTGCTCGCCAGCGTGGAACGGAACATCACGTTCGTGATCATCGAACACGACATGAGGTTCGTCATGAGCATGTGCGATCCGGTCATCGTGATGGCCAACGGGGCCGTGATTTCTCGGGGAACGCCGCGTGAAGTGCAGGCCGACCCGCGGGTGATGGAAGCGTACCTGGGAGGGTCTGCCGGGTGACACTTTTGAACGCCTGTGACGTGGTGGCCGGGTACGGAGAGGCCGAGATACTGCACGGCGTGTCCATCAGCGTGGCGGAGGGCGAGGTCGTCACGATCATCGGTCCCAACGGGTGCGGGAAGTCCACCCTCATGAAGGCCATCGTGGGCCTTGTTGGAGTTCGGACGGGAAGCGTGAAGTTCCGGGGTGAGGACATCACGAGCGTCGCGCCGGAGATGATCGTTCGCACCGGTCTTTGCTACGTCCCTCAAACCAGCAACGTGTTTCCGTCCCTGACCATCCGCGAGAACCTGGAGATGGGCGCATTCGTTCGCACCGACGACTTCCGGGGTCGGATCGGTGAGATGTTTCGCTTGTTCCCGGACCTGGCGGTTCGGCCGGGCCGGAAGGCAGGCAGCCTGTCGGGAGGACAGCGGCAGATGCTGGCGATCGCCCGCGCGCTGATGCTGGACCCGAGACTGCTAATCCTGGACGAGCCCTCGGCCGGTCTTTCTCCGGCGATGGTTGGCATGGTCTTTGAACGGATCAGGGACATCAACCAGGGCGGGGTCGCGGTGCTGTTGGTAGAGCAGAACGCCCGGCAAGCCTTGCAGATGTCGGACCGGGGTTACGTCCTGACCGCCGGTGAGAACCGGCTGGAAGACTCCGGCCCGGACCTGTTGAACAACCCTGAAGTGGCGACGCTGTACCTGGGCGGATGAGGAAGCCTTGCCGGTTACGAGAAAACGGACCAGCGCACGCCGGAGATGACCACCCTGCGACAAGTCATTAGACAGACCAGCCTGGCCTGGACGCCGGGGTACACCATCGCCCTCATCGTGGTGTTGGCCGTGGCCGTCGGCTTCCTGCCGTTCGTCAAGATGGGGCTGGTGGTCAACGGCGTGTTCATTGGGGCCATCATTGCGCTGGGGGCCATTGGCCTCACGCTGATTTACGGCATCCTGAACTTCGCCAACGTGGCCCACGGCGACTACATGACCGTCGGGGCATATGTCGGTCTTTTCATCGTCTCCGGCGTCCTGACGCGCCTTGGTATCGAGGGCAGCGGTCTGGGTCCTTTCACCTTCGGCTACCCGCTGCTCATCGCGCTGCCGTTGGCGGTGTTGGGCGTCGGAGCGATGGCCATTTTGCTGGACGTGGCGGTGTACCGGAGGCTGCGGGACCGGGGTGTGAACGTGGTGGTGGTGTCCATGGCCTCGCTGGGAGTCGCCATCGGGCTGCGCGGGCTTGTGCAACTGATCTGGGGCGGAGAAGTCCAGCGATTTCCGCGTGAGACGCGGCAGGTCTTTCACCTGCCCATGGACGTGCGGATACCGCCGGACGCCATCTTCATCGCCATCGTGGCCATTCTCCTGGTGGCGACCGTGTACCTGGTGCTGACCCGCAGCAAGATGGGCAAGGCGATGCGGGCCACGGCGGACAACCCGGACCTGGCCCTTGTCAGCGGCATCGGCACGAAGCGCGTCATCTGGTGGACGTGGGTGATGGGCGCGGCGCTGGCTGCGACTGCCGGAATTCTGCTGGCGGTGTTCCAGGCGAACATGCTGCCCATCATGGGCTGGAAGTTCCTGATCCCCCTGTTCGCGGCGGTCATCCTGGGAGGGATAGGGAACCCCTACGGCGCGCTGGTGGGGGCTTTTGTCATCGGGGTCACATCTGAAGTCTCGACCCAGTGGATCAACCCCAGCTACAAGCCGGCAGTGGCGTTCGCCCTGATGATCGCGGTGTTGCTGGTCCGGCCGCGCGGGATATTCGGGGGTGGCAGGAATTGAGGGCTGAGTTCGTGATTGACCGTTGTGGGTGGAGTGGAAGCGCAGGGGTAGCGGGATGGAAGTAATCGGGGTGCTCGACTACCTGGTGGGCTTCGCCATCGTGGCGGGCATCTACTCCATTTTCTCACTGGGGCTGAACGTTCACTGGGGATTCACCGGGCTGTTCAACATAGGCATCGCCGGTTTCTTCGCGCTGGGGGCCTACACCTCCGCGTTGTTGACCACCTCGCCTCCGGACGCAGCGTTTTTCGAGGACTTCAAGTTCGGCGGGAACTGGGCCAGCCTGGGCTACCTGGACTGGGGCGTCGACGTTTGGTTCGTGTTTGGATTGGCGGTTGCGGCCGTATTTTGCGGGGTGATCGCCCTGATCATTGGTTACGTTACCCTGCGGCTGCGCGGCGACTACCTGGCGATAGCGACGCTGGGAATCGCCGAGACCGTCCGCCTTGTTTTCCTGAACGAGAAGTGGCTCGCCAACGGCTCCAAGGGGCTGTACAGGATCCCCAAGTTCCTGGGGGACTGGATAGCGCCGGACATGTACAACTATCTGTACGTGGTGGTGGTGGTGATCGTGCTGGGGGCCCTCTACCTGGCTGTGCAGCGGGCGGTCGACTCCCCGTGGGGGCGGGTTTTGCGGGCCATCCGTGAGGACGAGACGGCGGCTGAGGCGAGCGGCAAGGACGTATTCAAGTTCAAGCTCCAGGCGTTCATCCTGGGCGCGATGATCATGGGCGTTGGCGGAGCGCTCTACGCACACCACATTCGATTTCTATCCCCACTGACGTTCGACCCGCTGCTGGCCACGTTTGTCATCTGGGCCATGCTGATGGTGGGCGGCTCCGCAAACAACAGGGGCGCAATCCTGGGCGCGTTCGTCGTGTGGGGCATATGGACCGGTACGCAATCACTGCCCGGGATCCTGGCCGATCCCAGTTTCCGGCTCTTCATGATCGGCGCGCTCATAGTGGCGGTAATCCTGCTGCGCCCCGGCGGCATCCTTGGCGAACAACGCCGCATCGCGAGGCGAGGGTTGCCTGCCGCGGTCGAACCGCCTGAGGAGCGGGGTCGGATCGGGGCTTAGGTGTCGACGGGCTTGCCCACCTCTGCGCCCCACCGTGGGTACCGGCTTTCGCCGGCAAGTCGGTCGGGGATGGCCAGGCCATTTTTTGTGGAACGAATTACGAATATGCGTCTCGGACTGGGATGACTGATGGACGCTGTGGCGGAGATCGTGGATGACCCGCAGGTGGGAAAGGTCCAGTATGGATGCAAGAAAAGGAACGGCGCAGGGGTACTGACACGCGGTGATTGCATGACCCGAACACCTGTGCTAATGTCTACACGTCACTGCGCTGTTCGAATTTGATTGGCGCACGTCCTCAGAAAGCTGATAGTTGGGAGCAATTAGATGAAGGGTACGTCCACCCGAACGGCCAAGAATGTGAACGGAAGCGGCACCGAGCGCGAGAAGACCCTGGAACTGGCGCTGGCGCAGATTGAAAAGGCCTTCGGAAGAGGGGCCGTGATGCGCATGAGCGAGGCCGAATCGCTGGATCGCACCGTAGACGCGATCCCCACCGGCTCGATTGCGCTGGACATGGCTCTGGGCGTTGGCGGACTGCCCCGCGGGCGAATCGTCGAAGTCTTTGGAGCGGAGTCGGCCGGCAAGTCGACCCTCGCGCTGCACGTCATCGCCGAGGCGCAGAAGAAGAACGGCACGGCGGCCTACATCGACGTGGAAAACGCCCTCGACCCGACGTACGCCAAGGCGTTGGGCGTGGAGGTGGACAAGCTGCTGATTTCGCAGCCCGACTCGGCGGAGCAGGCGTTGGAAATCACCGACTACCTCGTCCGCAGCGGCGCTCTGGACATCATCGTGGTCGACAGCGTAGCCGCTTTAGTGCCGAAGGCCGAACTGGAGGGCGAAATGGGCGACGTGCACATGGGCCTGCAGGCCCGCCTGATGTCGCAAGCCCTGCGCAAGTTGAGCGGGTCGATCAACAAGACGAGCACGGTCGTCATCTTCATCAACCAGCTTCGGGAGAAGGTGGGTGTGATCTTCGGCAACCCCGAAGTGACGCCGGGGGGCAGGGCGCTCAAGTTCTATTCCTCGGTTCGAGTAGACCTGCGCCGTGCCGAGTCCATAAAGGTCGGGAGCGACATCATCGGCAACCGGGTGCGGGCGCGGGTGGTGAAGAACAAGGTGGCCCCGCCTTTCAAGAAGGCGGAGTTGGAGATCATCTACAACGAGGGGATCAGCAAGGAAGGAGCGCTGCTCGACCTGGGCGTCGAACGCGGCGTGCTATCGAAGCGAGGCTCCTTCTTCTCGTTCGGTGAGACCCGCATCGGACAGGGACGCGAGGCTTCCCGCCAGTTCCTGAAGCACAACACCGACATCCGGGACGAGATCGAGGCCGCAATCCGCGGATCGTCTTAGGCCACGGTGAGCCCCGGGTAATTGGGTTCCAGAGAACCCATTTTGTGATCCCGGCCGGAACTTAGTTTCGTTCCGACTGGATTCTAGTGTCATTCCGGCCGTCCCTCTTTATGTCATTCCGAGCGAAGCCGAGGAATCTAAAACCGTTGTCCGTCGACAGGGATCGTCAATACTTCGTGTACATACTGACCAACGCCGCCAGAAGGCTTTACGTCGGCGTAACCAACGACCTGGAGGGCAGACTGCATGAACACAAAAAGAAGTGTCTGCCCGGCTTCACCGCCAAGTACCATATCTCCTGGCTTGCCTACTACGAGCAAACATCGGACGTATGGTCAGCATTGGCCCGGGAAAAGCAGATCAAGTCATGGCGGCGTAGCAAGAAGGTCGCCTTGATTGAAAGGTCAAACCCATAATGGAAGGACTTGTCGTTGGAGTGGCATCCCGAGTCAGCCTTTGGGATTGACTAAGGACGGCGTGCGGATCCGTGTCGGCCATTCACGGGAGCGGCTCCCACACGTAGCTAGTTGTTCAATACCGGCTTAGATTCCTCGGCTTCGCTCGGAATGACAAGTTGGGAGGACGGAATGACATTGCGGGTGGGCGGTGCACCATGTTGGGCAGGCGGAATGGCGTGGCAAGGAGGCACAGCCACAAGGCGCGTTTGCGTCGCGATATAGACTTTTCCTTATAGAACGGGTTATGGATTCGCTGGCCTCGCGGTCGGCGGCCCGACAGGTAGGGAAAAGAAGTGGTCCTCTCAATCGTCATCATCGTCCTGGCCCTCGGCGGCAGCGCGTTCATCAGCGCGTCCGAGGCCGGGCTCCTCGCGGTCAACCGCGTGCGAATCCGGCGCCTGGCGTCGGAAGGCAATCGTCGCGCCGCGGCGGCCACGAGTGTTCTCAGTGAGCACGAGAAGTTCTTTGGCTCGATCCTGCTCACCGGGAACATTTTCAACATCCTGATTGCCTCGGTCGGCACCGCGCTGGCCATCAAGATCGGTGGCGACTCCGGCGCGGCGGTCGCAGTCGCCACCGCGATCACCACGGTGCTGATCGTCGTTTTCGGCGAACTCACCCCGAAGTCGGTGGCCACGCTGGCCGCGGAGCGTTGGTCGCTTACAGCGGCGCCCGCGGTGCGAGTTCTGATGAAGGTCACCGGCCCGTTCGTGTACATGTTCACCCTGGTCCCGCGGGCGGTTACCCACCTCCTTGGCGGACAGCAGGCTCTTCGCACTCCCAGCGTCACTGAGACCGAGTTGCGCATGCTCATCGATATGGGTGAGGCGGAAGGGACGGTCGAATCGACCCAGGGGCAGATGCTGGAGAAGATCTTCCGCTTCGGCGAGACCGAGGTGAGCGAGGTGATGACGCCTCGTCCCGAGATCGTCTGGGTAAACGCCGATATGCGATTCAGGGAGTTCCTGGAGATCTACCGTAAACACCCGCACACGCGGTTTCCCGTGTACGACGAAGAAGAGGACGATGTCGTCGGGGTGCTTTCGGTCAAGGACGCCATGGCGTCGCTGGCCGGCGGCGAATTGGACCTGGACCAGCCTGTCGCCAGGATCATGCGAGCGGCCCTGTTCGTGCCCGAGACGAAGCGGCTGGATGACCTGTTCGACATGCTCCAGGAGACCGGCCACAAGATGGCGCTGGCTGTCGATGAGTTCGGCGGAATCGCGGGCATCATCACACTGACGCGGGTTGTGGAGCAGATTGTCGGCAGGACCGGCGAGGAAGGAAGAAGGCCCCAGGAACGCTTTGTAACGGTCAGCGAGGACACATTCGTCGTCGATGGCGGCATGTCGGTGGACGAGGCGAACGACGAGCTCAAACTCGGAATCCCCGAGGGCGACTACGACACGGTCGCAGGATTCGTCGTGGACCTGTTGCAACACATCCCGGAGGCCGGCGAGAGGCTTCGCTACAACGACCTGCGCATGCAGGTGTTGGAGATGGACGGCAGGAAGATCTCACGCATCACGGTCAGGCGCGGCCCGCGAGTGCTGGACCAGGATGAAGCCTGATGACCGTGCAGGCTGAGACGACCCGGTTCGTAGACGCGGTCGAGTGCGGTTTACGAGAGGCCGGAGTCGACTTCGCCCAACGCCTGCTCATCGCGTTTTCCGGTGGACCGGACTCATCTGCGCTGCTGCTCGCCTGCGTTGCGCTGAGGGACCGTTCGGGTATGCGTATCGCCGCCGCCCATTTCAACCACCGCCTGCGGGGCGCGGAGTCGGACCGCGACGCCGAGCATGCGGATGCGATCTGCCGCCGATATAGTGTCGAGCGCGTACTAGGTTCGGGGGACACGCTTGGCCGATCACGGCAGACCGGCCGATCACTGGAGGCGGCGGCGCGCGAGCTGCGGTACGCCTTCCTGGCCGATGCGACAAGCGCGTCGGGCGCGCAGGCGGTGGCGACCGGTCACACTATGGACGACCAGGCCGAAACGGTACTGCTCAACATTACTCGGGGCGCCGGCCTGCGCGGCCTGTCGGCCATGCGCAGCGCGGTCGAATTGCCCATCGCACGCCGGTCGGAGTCCTTGCGTGTCGTCCGGCCAATGCTGGGGCTCAGGAAGCGCGACGCGGCCGAATTCTGCAAGCAACATGGGCTGACGCCGCTGTTGGACCACTCCAATGAAGACACGCGATTTCCCCGCAACAAGTTGAGGCGGGACGTCGTCCCTGATCTCGAGACGATTAATCCCAACGTTGTCGAGGCCATCTGCCGGCTTGCCCAGACCGCCCGCGACGATTTCGAAGTGATCGACGCCGTCTCAGCCGAAGCGGTCAGAACGGCGGTAACGACCGGGCGTGACAGGGCCGACATATCCAAAAAGGCCATTGGGAACCTCCCGACCCCGGTGGCGCGGCGCGTCCTGATGGCTGCTTATGAGTCGGTCTCAGGGACGCTTGACGGCCTGGAATCGGTTCATATTGACGCCATGCTCGAAGTGGCGCTTGGGCGGGCCGGTGCGTCGGTCGATCTGGCCGGTGGCGTGACGATGATCGGTGACCGGACGACCGCCAGGCTGGCCCGCCGCGAGCGGCAGGACGATGATTGTCCATACCCTGCGGTCGTGCCCGAAGAGGTACTTGCCGTGCCTGGTGAACTTGACCTGACGGACGGGTTCAGACTCACAGCCGAGATACGCAGAGGCAAAATGTCCGAGCCGGGACGAGACTGGGCGGCGACGCTCGATCCCGCCATCCTGGACGGCGCACTCGTTGTCAGATCGCGCCGGCCCGGCGACCGGTTTCATCCGTTAGGCATGCCCGGCCCGGTCAAACTCCAGGACTTCTTTGTAAACGCGGGTGTGCCTCGCAGGTGGCGGGACCGGGTGCCGTTGGTGGAATCGACGGGCGGAATCGCCTGGGTGGCGGGCCATCGGCCGGCCGAATGGGCGCGGCTGGGACCTTCGGCGGAGCGCGTACTGCGGCTGGAGCTGACGGGGCCTTCCTAGAGCACCCGGACCAGCCGGAGATTGTCGGTTACGCCCGGCACGCGGCCGCGTTTCGCCATTGGACTGCCGTCGATCTCCTTGATGTCGCCCGTCATCTGGACCGGCGTTGCGCCGGCGATGTACTGGCCGACCACGAAGACGTTCACCGGCGTGTCCGTCTCGACAAACTCGGAGATCCGTTCGGGCGTCAAGCCGCCGCTTACGTAGATGTCGACGTGTCTGAAACCCGCCTGGTCGAGCCTCGCACGCACCTCGTAGACCAGGTCCGGCGTTACGCCTCCCCGCTCCGCAGGCGTGTCCAGGAGCACACCGCGCAATCGTTCTCGCAACGAACGGGCCACGGCGATGGACTCTTCGGCCTCGTCCTTGAACGTATCGACGAGCGCCACCCTCGGCACCTCCGGAGGCATGTGTCGGTCGAACGACATTGTCGCCCTCACGGTGTCGCCCACCAGCAGGACGTAGGCGTGGGGCATGCCGCCAAACGGCGTCAGCCCGGCCAGGCGGGCGCCCTGCAGCGACGAGCACGACACGCACCCGCCGACAACGGCCGAGTAGTCCATGATCCCGCTGACCGACGGATGCACGCGCCTGGCGCCGAACGAGACCACCGGTATGCCCTGTGCCGCCTCGACGCAGGCCCTTGCCGCGGTAGCCCATCCGGAGCCGGAGGCGAGAGTTCCGGCCACGGCGGTCTCGTACAGGCCGAACGCGGCGTAGGGCGCGCGGATGCGCAGGCACACCTCTCCGGCCTCCACCGCGGAACCTTCAGGCAGCGACCACACTTCCCGCCCGGTCTCCGGCAGGACGCGGCTCAGGAGCGGCACGACCTCGCCGATGCCTGCGAAGATGCAGTCCTCCCCGGGGGAGATCTCCATGACGACGGTGGGGTTGATGGACTCGAGGCGGAGGATCGTGAGCGTGCGGTGCAGGTAGATATCGGCGGTATCGCCCACCAGCACCTGGCGTGCAATTTCGGGCTCGTTTGTAGTCATAGGGGTCTTTCAGCTTTACTTGGCCGCGCCGGCAGACATTGTCATATGCAACTGCACCGGGGGCAAACTCTATCGACGGGCCAAGTCGGGGGTCAAGGGCCGAGGTCGGGCCGCGGCAGTCCGCCGAACCTCAGGCGAAGCAGGCCCTTTATGTCTTCCCAGGCGGTCGAGACGACCTTGACGCGCGTGTCCGGGTCATCTGCCCAGTGCACGGGAATCTCCCTGATTCGGTAGCCGGAGTTCTCTGCGATCAGGAGCAGTTCGGTATCGAAGAACCAGTGGTTGTTCTTGACGAGGGGCGTCAGGGCCGTCGCAGCCTCTGCCGAGATCGCCTTGAAGCCGCACTGCGCGTCCCGGAAGCCGGTAAGGAACATCGACCGGAACAGCAAGCTGTAGCCCCGCGACGTTATCTCCCGCGTGAGGCTGCGGCCAACCACGTCCGATTCGGGCAACAGCCTCGAGCCGATAGCGATGTCGTAGTCCTGGTCCGCCACCGCGGTGACTATCTCAGGGAGGTGCTGCAGACCGGTGGACAGGTCCACGTCCATGTAGCAACGCACGTCGGCATCGCTTTCCTGCCACGCCCGCTTGAGGGCACGGCCGCGGCCGCGTTGTTCCAGCCTGGTGACGCGCACCCGCTCATCCTGTGCGGCCAGTGATTGGGCCACCTCCTGCGTGCGGTCGGTGGAACCGTTGTCAGCAACGGTGAATATCCAGTCACGTTCGGTGTAGTCATCGACGAATTCGGCGAGTCTGGAGATGCACCGGGGCAGGGCGCGCTCTTCGTTCAGCACTGGAATAACTATGTCGACGGAGGTGGTCATCGCGTTTGGTCAGGGATGTGTCGATTGGCCCGCAGGTCTGCGTCAGTGGAGGAAATGGCGTGTGCCGGTGTGCACCATGGCGAGGTCGAGCCGATCGGCCGCTGCCGTCGTTTCGTCGTCGCGGATGGAGCCGCCGGGCTGCACGATGGCCGTCACGCCTGCCTCGGCCGCCCGTTCTACGCCGTCGGCGAACGGGAAATAGGCGTCTGAGGCGAGAGCCGCGCCGGTCGCCCGGTCGCCGGCGGCCTGTGCGGCCAGCGCGACGCTGTTGACGCGATTTGGCTGACCTGCCCCCATGCCGGCGATGGACCGGTCCCTGGCGATCAGTATGGCGTTGGACCGGACGTACCTGCACGCCTGCCAGGCGAATTCCAGGTCGGCTTGTTCACTCTCGCTGGGCTTGCGGGCCGAGACGACCGTCCACGTTGCCGGATCGTCTTCGTCGATGTCCGGTGTCTGGACCAAAGCGCCGCCCGATATTGTCCGGGCTTCGATCTGCGAATCGGACGCCGCATCCACCCTCAACACGCGTGTCCGCTTGCGGCGCTTCAGGACCTCCAGCGCGTCCGGTTCGTAGTCCGGCGCGACGATGACGTCGAACAGCACGCCTTTCATGGCGTTCACCGTGTGCATGGTGACGGCCGAGTTGAACCCAACGATGCCTCCGTAGGCCGATACAGGGTCTCCGGCCAGCGCCCGCCGAAACGCTTCGTCCTGCAGTTCGTGCACAGCCAGACCGCATGGGTTTGCGTGCTTGACGATGGCGACTGCGTCCTTCGGGAACCCGGTCGCGATGCGCCACGCGCTGTCGGCATCGAAGTAGTTCAGGTAAGACATTTCGATGCCATGGAGTTGTTCGGCGTTCGCCACGCCGCCGGTTTCCCCGGGCAGCGCGTACACTCCGCCGGCCTGGTGGGGGTTCTCGCCGTATCGTGGGATGTTCGCCAGCGACCACCCGACGGTAAGTTCGGCCGGCATATCGGCCTCTGCCGGGCCGTCCTGTCGCAGGTAGGTGGAGATGGCGGTGTCGTAAAGGGCGACGTGCTGGAACGCCTTCGCCGCCAATCGCCGCCGTTCGTTGAGCGGGACTGCGCCGGAGGTGATCTGCGCGCCCACGCTCTCATAGTCCGACGGATCCACGACGACGATGACGTCCGGGAAGTTCTTGGCGGCTGCGCGCGTCATGGCCGGTCCGCCGATGTCGATGTTCTCCAGCGCGTCTTCCAGCGTCGCGCCGTCCCGGCCGACGGTCTCGGTGAATGGGTAAAGATTGTTGACGACGACGTCGACGGGCGTAATCCGGTGTTCGGCGATCTGCACCATGTGGTCGCCATCGGAGCGCCTCGCCAACAAGCCGCCGTGAATCACCGGGTGCAGCGTCTTGACGCGGCCGTCGAGGATCTCCGGAGAGCCGGTCACCTCGGAGACCTGGAGCACTTCGAGCCCCGCGGCGTGCAGGTCTGCGAAAGTCCCTCCCGTGCTGATGAGCCGGTATCCGGCATTGGACAGCACGCGGGCGAACTCAATGAGACCGGTCTTGTCGTGGGCGCTCAGCAGGGCGTAGCCGGGAGACGTTGAGTCGTTCATGCTTACGACAGCGGTTCCGACCCGGCGCCGACGAACGCCACGCGGGCTGGTCCGGCTTGTTCGACCACTCTGCCGAGTTTCCACGAGCCCGGCACGTCCTGTCGGACCGACTCGGCTTCGTCAGGCCCGACGACTATCGCCATGCCCACACCCATGTTGAAGACGCGGAACATCTCGCCGGTATCGACGCCGCGACTCTCGATCAGGCGGAATAGCGGAGGCACGGACCACGTGCTTACGTCTATCTCCGCCGCCAGGCCGGGGGCAAGCGAGCGGGGCACGTTCTTGTAGAAGCTCCCGCCGGTGATGTGCGCCAGGCCCTTTATGCGGGTCAGTACGGGGCGCAGTTCGTCGAGGTACTGCCGGTGTGGGGCCAGCAACGCCTCGCCCAGCGTTCGACCGTCGTCCGGGACGGGGGATGCGAGGATCGCGGGGTTTTCGTCGATGTCGAATACAGATCGGACCAGCGAGTACCCGTTGGTGTGCAGACCGCTCGAAGGCAGACCGAGCAGGATGTCCCCGGGCCGGGTGCCGTCCGGTGTTAGCAGCCGTTCCCTTTCAACGGCGCCGACTATGAACCCCACGAGATCGAAGTCCCCCGCCTCGTAGATGCCCGCAAGCGTGGCGGTCTCCCCGCCAAGCAATGAGCAATTGGCCCTGGAGCAGGCGCCTGCCAGTCCTTCGATGAGGCCGGCGACCATCTCCTCGTCCAACTCGCCGACGCCTATATAGTCGAGGAAGAACAGCGGCGACGCGCCCGCTGGGAGGATGTCGTTGATGCAGTGGTTTACGATGTCGTGGCCCAGCGTGTCGTAACGACCGAGCGCCTGGGCGATACGGACCTTCGTCCCCACCGAGTCGGTGCTCGCCACGAGCAGCATGTTGCCGGCCGGGTCCGGGTCAAATACCCCGCCAAAAAACCCCGGACCGCCGACCACGCCGGGCCCGAGGGCGCTTGCGGCGAGTGATTTGATCCGTTCCTTGACGGCTGCGGCTTTGTCGAGGTCGACGCCCGCGTCACGATATGTGCGGCCGGTGGTGTTCACGGCCATATACGCGTCTCCGTAAGGGGCCCGGACCGGGCGGACAGGTAACTGGGGGATACAGCCAAGTATATGTCCGGGAGACCGATTTCAGTGGTGGGACTGAGCGGAATTCTGCTTGCCAGTCGTGGGTGAAACGGCGCGAATCACGCAACCTCGACCGGGCTGAGTTGCATCTTGTCCATCTCGAGCTGTACAGGAATCGGGTATTCGCCGGTAAAGCAGCCTTTGCAATAGTTGTCGCTACCGGTGTCGACGGCTCGCATCAGGCCTGGGACGTCGAGGTATCCGAGGGTGTCGGCGCCGATATACAGGCAAATCTCGTCGACCGTCATGTTGGCCGCTATCAACTCGCCGAGCGTCGCCATGTCGACGCCGAACGGACACGTGGAGACGATGGGCGGAGCGGCGACGCGGACGTGTATCTCGCTCGCCCCTGCGGCCCGTAACATCGCGATGACGCGCGTTGTAGTCGTAGAGCGGACGATCGAGTCGTCGACTACGACCACGCGCTTGCCGTCGATTATGGCCTTCATGGCGTTGAATTTTGTCTGCACGCCCACGTTGCGCATCCGTTGGTCGGGCTCTATGAACGTGCGGCCGACGTAGCGGTTCCTGATGATGCCTTCGCCGTACGGTATACCGGCGGCTTCTGCGAAGCCGATGGCGTGCGGCGTGGATGAGTCCGGCACGCCCATTACGAGGTCTGCTTCGACAGGATGGAGCTTGTAGAGTTCGGCGCCCATCCGCGTGCGGGTCATGTAGGTGAGCTTGCCGTCGAGAATGCTGTCGGGGCGGGAGAAGTAGATGTGCTCGAATATGCACATCGAGTGGGAGTCGGAAGCGCCGGCGCGCCGGTACGACCTGACGCCGCCCGCGTTGATGATCACCGTCTCCCCCGGCAGCAGCTCGCGTTCCAGTTCGGCGCCGATGTTGTCGAGCGCGCAGGACTCGGACGCCAGCACCCAGCCGCCATTCAGTCGACCTATGCACAACGGCCGGACGCCGAGCGGGTCGCGGACCCCGATCAACTCGTCCTGTGTGAGCATCACCAGCGAGTAGGCGCCTTCCATGCGGCGCATGCAGTATGCGGAGCGTTCTTCCCACGTCGCGCCCGGTGCTTTGGCGAACATGTGGGCGATGACCTCGGAGTCGGTGCTGCCTTGGAACTCGACGTCCCAATACCTCGCAAGCTCCCGTCGTAATTGGGGGGCGTTGATCAGGTTTCCGTTGTGGCCTAAAGCGAGCTTGCCGGCGGGACCGTCGGCCACGAGGGGTTGCGCGTTGCACTGCTCGCTCGACCCCATCGTCGAGTACCGCGTATGGCCGATCGCGATCGGGCCAGGTAACTCAGAGAGATCCTCTTCGCGGAACACCTGGTTGACGAGGCCCATGCTGGTGCGCGTGTGGAGACGGAAGCCGTCTGATGAAGAGATGCCGGCGCTCTCCTGCCCGCGGTGTTGCAGGGCGAAGAGTCCGAAGAATGCGTTCCGTGCGGCGTCCTCGTCGGGGAGGTATACGCCGATAACGCCGCACGCTTCGCGCGGCTTGTCGCTATCCGGTTGCCCGGATTCAGGGCCTGGTACCTGGAGCACGTCTCCGCCTGTCAGGGCAGGTGCAAGGAGCCAGGGCCGGCTCCCGCACTTGGCATTGTGATTCTACGCACAAAGGCAGGGAACGGCAATGAGGGAGGGCAGATGGGGGGTGGCCGGATGTGGCGCCGGATGGCCCAGATTCAGGGTCAAGGGAGTCGAAGGTACCAAGATCGACGCAATAGTGACCAGCGGCTAGCCGCGATGACCACTACACCTTATCTACGAGGACGAAATGACCACCAGGGTCCGCTGCCTGAACCGGGGCAGCGTTCATTGAATCAGGGTCGGTTAGGTGCGCGGTTGCCGCATTTATCAACTCCGCCACCTTTTTGCCGAGAAAATAGTCGCTTTGTTTTTCGTACATGATTTGGGCGGACTTACCGGCAAGCACGAATTCGCAAGGGTCACACTGAATTCGATGGTGTATTCCATCGACGATGTCTGAGTCTGCCTCGACCTGTGTGACGCGACAGACTAATTCTGATTCGAAGGTGCTCATACTTGAAACTCCCTGCCCAATTCTGAGTCAATTGAGTAGATCGGCAGGTCAACAGGTCCCGGGGGATTCCGTGGGCATCTCGGTCACGCAATGGGCCTGTCCATTTCTGGTGGTAGTCATCGTTCTAACTTTCTCTGAAGCCCTTTCACCGGTTCGCATGTTGCCAGCATATCCTCTAATGCGTCGGCTTCTTCCGGGGTGACGGTGAGTTCCCAATTGTTCTTTACTTCGATCCAGTCGGTCGCATACTGACACCAGTAACTTTCAAGCGCCGGTTTCCATTCTTCGAGCCCGCGGCTGCCCTTGGACTGATTGGCACCCGCCTCCACTGCCACCAGATGCGACTCCAATTCTAGATCGTTGAAGTACGCTTCTCGCTCGTTCTGGTCCCAGTCCCACGCGCCGGACCTGTGCGCGTTCGCCAGTGGAACGAGATGGTCAATTTCCATTGCGCTGGGATTTTCGAACGCTTTCCCAGTGTACGGACTTGTCCACCGGGCAGATTGGACGTGGCATTGCTGAGTGTCCACATACGTAATGGGACCGGCCGCTTCAGAAATCAGCACCTCCTGTCGGGTATCTTGACAATCGTCATCGGCGTCCATCCACCACCCCCAATCGTCCCGGCTAAAGTCTGGTATCAGCCTGCCATACGGCTTGTAAGGCGGCGCCACACCGGGGCCCCTTGCCGATCGACAATCTTCATTCCAAATCGTTGTCGTGATGCCATTTTTTTCGGTTTGACTTACGAAACATGGGTCCTTCCGCAACTCATTTGTCCACTCTTCAGGTGAACCGTAGAACCTGGTCTGGACTGTGACGGGAAGCATGACAGTGCCAGCGGGCAGCTGTGTAGGCATAGCAGTGGGGACCGCCGCGGGCACGGATGTTGGAGTAGGCGCAGGCTCGCCAAGGCATACCTTCTGTGACTCAACCAAGAAAGCCAACCCTTCACGCGCCTTATCTTCCAAATTTTGAAGACCGGGGTTGGCCTTTATCACGGCCGGCTCTGCCTCACGATACTCCACCACGTAGTCAACCGCCGCGTTGAGTTGGCCATCCCATTGCTCCAGCAGGAAGCAAATGCGGTCAAGTTCGTCTTCATCTATCACCCGATCCGAGTTGATTTCCAAAAGCGAATCAGTGAAGGCGTTCAAGTTGTCATAGTGGTGGAATTGTTCTTTCCACCGGGCTTGCCGTGCTAAGTCTTCGTCCGTATACACGACTCCCAGAATGTCTTCCAACTCGGCATATAGGTCCGCGTCCACTTTGTAGCTAGCAATTTTGCCGTTGGGGGACACAAAATCCTCGTGTCCCGCCAACCGCGCCTTGGCTTGAGCGTAATTTTTTGCTGAGGGTTCGACCCGTAGGAACGGCCGGTCCTGTGTGCTGATCTCCAAAGTCGCGTCCGGTGCCACCCTTGGTGTTTCGTTGTCTTCGCCGTTACCCCCAGTCACTATCGCCAAGACGATAATCAGGACCAACAGGCCCGTACCACCAAAGCCCAACACTTTCCAGCAGTTAGGCCCGTGGCTTCGGGTCGGTGCGTTTTCATCACTGTTTAGTGCATTCATTGGTAGTCATCGTGCGGCCACAAAACGTAACGGGGCCAATAGACGCAAGCAGATCTTATATCTCCGTGCCGGATTTCGCCGTTTTCAGCGAGCCCGCCTCCTAGACCTCAAGAGTAGACCGAGCCCCGGAGAGAATTGCTGCTGGTTCCCAAATGGAAGTTTCCCACCCAGCGGCCGAATGACCAGCATTCAACGTCCCGCGTTAAAGTGCCCTCCAAGCAAAAGGAAGAACTCGCGGTTTCCCTTGTCGCCGAGGATGGGGGAGGCTGTGAGGTTGAGGACGCGTAGTCGTTCGTCGGTGGCCCAGTGGACGAACCGGCCGATGGTCTCGGCGTGGGTGAGCGGGTCTCGGACTACGCCGCCTTTGCCGACCTTTTCGGGCCCTGCCTCGAACTGCGGTTTCAATAGAGCGATGACCACGCCGTCGACTCGTATGTGTGCGAGGACCGGTGGCAGCACGAGGCGCAGCGAGATGAAGGAGACATCGGCTGTGATCAGGTCGACCCTTTCCGGCAGATCAAAGCCATTGCGGGCGTTGACCCGCTCCATCGATACCACGCGGTCGTCGTTTAGCAGCCGGTTGTGCAACTGGCCCCGGCCGACGTCGACCGCGTACACGCGCGTTGCACCTCGTTGCAGCATGCAGTCGGTGAACCCGCCGGTGGACGCACCAACGTCAAGGGCCGTTTTGCCGGCCGGGTCGATTCTGAACGCGTCGAGGGCGTGCTCGAGCTTTTCCCCGCCGCGGGAGACGTAGCGCGGTCGCTCCTTGACGAGCACCTGTTGATCCTCGCGAACGCGCAGGCCGGCGGTTGGGCGGGTTCGACCGCGACCGGGTAGTTCGACGAGACCCGCCATGATCAAGGCGCGGGCCTGCGCGCCCGATTCTGCGAGGCCGCGATCTACGAGGAGCTTATCGAGCCGGACCTTGCGGGCATTGTTTTGCGATTTGTCAGGCATGGGCACAGTGCATCACAGCGCCCGGCAGGTCCGCAACGTTTAGAATTTGCCGGTTGAAAGTCTCCTTCACTCGAAATTCACGCATCACTATCATCCGTCCATGACCGCAGCAGCTGCCTCCGAGAATCGGACATATCTGAACGTGGCACGCGGGTTGCTGCGTTCCACACGACCGAGGCAGATGGCCAAGAATGGCCTCGTCCTCGTGCCGGTCTTCTTCACCATCAACAAGTGGTGGGATACGAGCGACATCGGCGGCATGTTCGCAATTGTGGGTCTCGGGCTGGCCGCGTTCGTGCTGTTCACTCTCATGTCGGGCGCCGTGTACCTGGTCAACGACGCGCTGGACGTCGAGAGCGACCGCGCTCACCCGGTAAAGCGCCACCGTCCGATAGCCGCCGGCATGGTGCCGGTACCGCTGGCGTATGCGGCGGCAGGCGTTTTTGCCGTGGTCGGCGTTGCGGTGTCGTTCCTGATGTCGTACGACATGGGATACGTGGCCCTGGGGTATATCGGCCTGAATGCGGCTTACAGCCTGGTGCTGAAGCGGGTCGTGATCCTGGACGTAGCGGCTATCGCGGCGGGGTTTGTGCTGCGGGCAACCGCCGGGTCTCTGGCCATAGACAAGCCGGCGTTGACCCGCCTCGGAGTCGAGACGTCGCTGGACCTGACCATCTCGCCGTGGCTATACGTGGTGACGGCGTTGGGCGCGCTTTTCATCGCCCTCGCCAAGCGGAGATCGGAACTCGCCGAGGCGGGTGACAGATCGGCTTCACAGCGGCCGATACTTTCCGAATACTCGCTGCCGTTTCTCGACCAGCTCATGGCCATCGTGGCCACTTCCACGCTCGTGGCTTACACCCTCTACACGTTCAGCGGCGGCATCACCGGGGCGAACGTGCCCGAGAACAACGCCATGATGCTGACCGCGCCCTTCGTGGCGTACGGCCTGTTCAGGTACCTCTACCTGGTCCACCGCGGCAACCGCGGGGAAACGCCGGAAGAGATCCTGTTGACCGACAAGCCGTTCTTAGTCAACGTGGTGCTGTGGATTGCGGCCGCTTCGACCGTGTTGATATTGAATAGTTAGGGTCTTTGTGCGCTCTAACGCAGTTGTCCCTAACGCCACAGGCGACATAGCTATGAAAATTGCGTGGCCTGCACCTCCCGTCGTCTTTCCGGCTCCTCACCGACTTACCGGACTCCGATCCGGTATCCACGGTGGGGTGCGGAGGTGGGTACGCTCGGCACGCACAACCCCTAATCGGCAGGCAACTCCCCACTTTCATCACCTCGTGCGGCCTAAACAAGGCACAGTGATTCCAAGCCCTACATTTGCCATTCCGAGCGCAGCTGAAGAATCTCAAACCCTGATCGCAGGGCTCGATCGTCGTGGAGCCACGTGTCTCGACTTGAGGGCTGTTACCAGGACCACGCCTTGACTGCCAACTGCGGTCTCAGCTCCCTCGGCTTCGCTCGGGATGACATTTGGCGTAGGTTCGGAGTGGTACTTTGGCGTAGGGCCGCGGCCGCGTGTTGGCGTAGAGCAGCACCAGTACGTTGGAGTAAAGCCTTAGCAGTACCTTGGCTCAAAGCCGCGGCGCTACTACGGGAACCTGAATTCCAGTTCGAGTTCGGCGCAGATCGAGTTCAGCCACTCGACCACCTCGGGGTGATACGGGATGCCCTTGTCGCGCCTTTCGATTTCCTCTTCGTATTCAGGAAGGCCAGCATAGTAGACGCGATCGTGGCCCGGCGCGGGGGGAGTTTCGCGCAGCCCCCGCAGGAACGTATCGATGTCATCCTTGAAGGAATCGACATCCGTGAATGCGTCGATGCGGTACGCGCCGAAGTAGCAACCGCCACCGGCTAGGTCCCCGTTCGTTTCCGACCCGGCGAGGGTGGCGCCCATGATGGCGACGACGCAAGCGAATCCGTAGCCCTTGTGCGAACTGTTCTCCCTGGTACCGCCGACCGGCAGCATGTACCAGTGACGGCTCTCCGCGTGGAGGTCCTCCCGGGGCGGTGAAGATTCGACCATGATCGGCGTCCCGTCCCAGTCGGCGAGCCACCCGGCCGCGGCATTTACGCCCATCCGTTGGAGCAACCGGATTTTGTTGCCTGCGACCTGCGTCGTCGCGATGTCGAAGATGAACGGCGTCTCTTCTTTGGCCGGAACGGCCCAGGCGATGGGGTTCGTGCCGAAGCGAGGCTCCGCGCCGAAGGTCGGTAGCAGCGCTGCTCCGCCGCCTCCCGCCATGCACACGCCGATCATGTCGTGTTCGAGGGCCATCGCCGCGTGATATCCGGCCGCGCCGACGTGGCCGATGTTGCGCGCGGCAACCGCGCCCATGCCGTGCGATTTCGCTTTTTCTATGGCAAGTTCCATGGCATAAGCGCCGACGTGCAGCCCAATCCCGCCGTCGCCGTCCAGGGTGGCTACCGCCGGGGACTCCCGAACGATCCGGGGCTGCGGGCGGGGGTTGGTCTGGCCGGTCTGATAGCCGTGGACATACATGCGCAGCATGTTGGAGATGCCGTGGGTGTCTATGCCCTTGAGATCAGCATATAGAAGCACCTCTGCGCTGCGGTCGGCGTCGGTTTGGGACAACCCCATCTTCTCGAAGATCGCCGCAGTAACGGCGCGCACGTCGTCGGCCTCGAGGCGCACCGCCTCCGACTCTGGAACGTGGAATCTTTCGAGCATTTTTGGCTCCCGTCAGCACTCAACTAGCGCCGCATGGTAGCACCGGTTTTGGGCCGTGGCTCGTCCCGGGTCCTTAGACTACGATCCGGACGACGAGGGTGTGCGGGAGACTGGCTAGGCTGACACTTTGCTGCCCACAAATTGCCGGAAATGATACGGTGGTGGCGTGGCGTTGGGGCGCCGTCGAAGGAGCATTGACCCGTCTCATGAGGAAAAAACCCCTGGCGCATAGAGTAAGTGCAAGGATTGCCCCTCGGGGCCGAGTTGCTTCGAATGGGCCAATGAATGGTGCCCAGTTGTGAACACTGCGCTTGAATCAATTCTCACGCCTGAAATGAGGGTAATTCGACCGGATAGGTACCAGCGGTCGATACCGGCTCTCGCCAAAGACCCGCTGTTCACCACACAAATACGTGGTCTGCTCGCCAGTGTGGAGACGACTCATGAGGTGATTTTGGGGGACGCCAGGAATGTGCGCCTCCCATCATCATCCGTCCATCTTGTTGTTACATCGCCGCCGTATTGGACGCTGAAGGAATATCCCGAAAGTGAAGGGCAGTTGGGACTGCTCAGAGAATACGGAGTTTTTCTGGATGGTCTGAGGCGCGTTTGGGAAAGTTGCTATGACGCACTCGTGCCTGGGGGAAGACTGGTTTGTGTCGTGGGCGATGTATGCTTGTCCCGTCGTCAAAACGGCGGGCGTCACGCGGTGATTCCGCTCCACGCATCCATCCAGACGCAATGCTGTGAACTCGGCTTCGATAATCTTGCACCGATTATCTGGCACAAGATCGGCAACATCAGTACTGAGGCCAACGGCAGCGGCTCTTATCTAGGCAAGCCGTTCGAGCCGAATGGCATCATTAAGAACGATATTGAATACATTCTGATGCTGCGCAAGCCGGGTGGTTACCGAAGTCCATCCACCGCTGCGCGGCTACTCAGCGTTATTTCGGCGGACGAACACGATCAATGGTTTCGCCAAATTTGGAACGACATTCGTGGGGCTTCCACGCGAAACCACCCGGCGCCATTCCCGGTCGATCTGGCTGAACGCCTGATCCGCATGTTCAGTTTCGTCGGCGATACAGTCTTCGACCCATTTACCGGCACAGCTTCAACGCAAGTGGCGGCGCGAAGGTGCGGCCGTAGCAGCATCGGTGTCGAAGTCGAGCCGACGTATCACGCGATGGCGAAGGCCCGCCTTACACCATGATTTCGTTGCAGGACGCCATTGACGACCTGTATCGGATCGCTGTTGTTGAGAAGAAACGCCAGTCGCCCAACCGGCTGGCCCTCTTGGCCGAAATGTGTGTCGAGCAATTGCATCACCGAGGAATCGCAGGTGCACAAACGGAGGTTCTTGTACCAGGCATAGGACGCTCAAAGACCTGGGATGTCGGATGGCCTTCCAAAGGGAAGGTGCGCCTTGGCATCAGCCTGAAGTCACTACTGAGGAACATCCCCGGAACGGTGCCGAACCGAGTCGATGATCTGGCAGGCGAAATGGCGAACGTTCAATTGCTGTCGCCGGAAATTGTCACGGGTCACATAGTGGTCTTTGACACAGGCGCCAGCGGTCTCCGAAAGGACGGGACGCGTTGGGTAGATTTCTTTCGATCTGCCGTCAACCGTCTTTCAGGACGAGACGCTCCCGCGTGGGCGGCCGGGATGGTAGAAGCTTCGGCCATCGTGGAGGTCGATTTTGCGGACGGTCCCAACGTTGTAGGCCATCCAGACATGTCGGCCTTCTTCGACAGGCTCGACTACTGCATACGAGAGAGAAACCCAGACTCCTTCCAACATGAAACTGGGGGCAAGGCGTAAATCGTGACACTTTCGAAAGGCCCAGGCGCGTCTTCTCCGCCCACAAGGCGACGAGTCGTGAGAGGCATGCGTACCAAAAAAGATATGACTGAGTTGCCGCCGGACGTGCAAGCGAAGATTCGGGGGCTAGAGGACCTGCCTGAAGATCAGATCGACACCTCTGACGCGCCGGAAATCCTGGACTGGTCAGATGCGAGGCGCGGCACGTTCTTTCGGCCCGTGACGTAGCAAATTAAGCTATTCCGAACCGCGGATGGCTGCCAGCAGGCTGCGGGGAGAGGTGATGCTCTGGCCGGATAGCAGGATGCCCACGCTGAAGGTGCGGGCGGCTATCCAGGTCATTACCACCGCCGACAACGCAACTATCGCGAGGGCAATAGCAATCTCGACGTTTGATAGCTCGCTCCCGCCGGCCATGCGCATCATGATCATCGTGGGCGCGGTGAAGGGGACGTAAGTCAGGACCTTGAGCACGATGAAGTCTGGGATGTTGATTATGAGGCCAACGAGCCAGACCGGAAGGCCGACGAGCACGCTGAGCAGCCCGGTTTGACGCTGGCCCTCGGCTGACGAGGAAACCACTGTGCCGACGAACATCGAGAAAGCTGAGAACAGTACGTAGCCCAGCACGAAGCAGAACGACACTATGACGAGAGAGCGGGCAGAGATGGTCAGTTCCGCCGCGACCGGTAACTGGTCCAGGATCGCGGGCGTGGCGAATGCGCCAACCAGTATCCAGACCGCGATGTGAATCAGGCCGGCCAGGACCACGGCTGCCAGCTTGCCCGTGAGTATCGACATGGGGGATGCCGAGGTGATGAGCATCTCCACCATGCGCGTTTCCTTCTCCTCGGACACGCTTCGGATGATCGTTCCGCCGCCGGTCATCACGGCGATCATCAGCAGGACCCCGAACAGGAGAAATGCCAGCAGTTCCACCAGGCCCTGAGCCACGTTCCCGCCCGACTCTTCGACCGCGCTCGTTTCTTCTTCCACGTCAAACTGTTCGAAGTAGCCTGTATCGAAGGCGCGGGCTACGGCGGGGGGAAACTGGCGGCCGTAGGTCAGCGCGTTTTCGAGGAATGCCCTGAAACGCCACTCAGCCTGGCCGTTGTCGGCCCATATGGGGCCACGGTCGCGGGTCGTCCAGTAGTCCTCGATCCTGCCCGATTCGATGTAGTCGGCCGGAAGCACGAAGAGCGTGTCGATCTCGCCGCGCCGGACCGCCTCGACGCCTTCCTCTTTGCTGTCGAATTCTCTTATTTGCGACTCGTCTTTGGCCGCGCCCGGCAGGATTCTCGCGGGATCGTAGTAACCGAAATTGGAATCTATGCCGCCGTCATCGGGCGCGGCTTCAGTTGACGTCGCGTCGGCGATGACTTCGTCCTGCGCATCCTCGAACAGGCCCACCACGAAACCGGTCACAGGGATTGCTGCGATCATCACGACGACGATCAGCACGGTGAAGAACATGAACCCCTTGTTGCGGACCTGCCGCCGGAACTCCTCCGCGAAGATGATGCGCAGCTCATACGGCAGCCCGGGCACGGGTCACCTCCTCCACGAATATGTCGTTCAGCGACGGCAACGCCAGTTCGAAGCGTTCTACCTCTATTCCGGCGTCGAGATACGCCCTGAGGATCGACTCCGGAGTACTTCCGTTGCCGATGGTGTAGTCCACAACCCCGCCGGGGAGGGTCTTGCGCTTGGAGTTGACCAGGGCAGTGGGAATGTCGCCCTTCGCTTGCACGTGCACCGAGTTGGCGCCCCGTTGCCGTTTGATCTCTGCCAGGTCTCCGAAGAGCAGCAGGTGGCTGTCCGATATGAGCGCCACTCGTTCGCACAGCTCCTCAACGTCGGACATGATGTGCGTGCTGAACATCACGCTGGCCCCGGCCTTCTGCCGCTCCGTCAGCAACTCCTTCATCAGTTCCACGTTCAGGGGATCGAGTCCGGCGAATGGTTCGTCAAGGATGATGAAGTCGGGATCGTGGATGATGGCCCCGATGAACTGTACGAACTGTGTCATACCGCGGGACAATTCCTCGACCTGCTTATCGCGGTGCTCGAAAAGATTGACCCGTTCGAGCAACTCCAGGGCGCGCTTTTCGGCAGCGGCCGCCGACATACCCTTCAGACGGCCCAGGAACCGGAGGACTTCCGTCACCCGAACCTTCTTGGTCAGCCCCCGCTCTTCGGGCAGGTAGCCCACGTTCTTCAGCAATTCGCGGTCGGGTCTACCGCCGAGGATGCTGATCGATCCGGAGTTGGGCCGGATGATGCCCAGGCACATGCGGATGGTGGTCGTCTTCCCTGAACCGTTGGGACCCAGGAACCCGAACATCTCGCCCCGCCTCACGTCGAATGAGACGTCGTTGACGACTGTCTTTGGGCCGAATGTCTTCGTCAGGCCGTCTATTTGCAGAATGGCTTCAGGCACCACTTCGCTCCCGGTCAGTCAAGGATAAGGTCCGCGCCGCGCGGAGCGGTGTGAATTTTTGTCAGGGCAACCATTTTGGGCTGGTCGCGTTGGTGACCACGAGACGCGATTCGCCGGTTGCGGTGTCGTATACCCACACCTCTTGAGCAGGGCCGGCAAGCGGGGTCCCGTCGGCGGACCGTCGCAAGATCCTTCCTACCGCCAGGCGGCTACCTGAAAGGCTCCAGTCAACACTGTATGTATCGTGTGCGGCCGAGACCATGATCGGCGTCAATTCGCTCGTTTCAGGGTCCAGGAGATACGGCTGAGGTCCCGGTAGGCCGCCGGGGGCCCGGTCACGCCCCACCAAGGCGATCGTCCGGTCATCTGGGCTCCAAACCAAGGTCATTTCAGCTGTGGGCGGCCCCGGCAAATCGATCATGCGCCCTTCGCCCAACTCGACGTCGGCGATCCAGAGGGTCGTCTCGACGCCGCCCGACGTTGAGTTTGTACGGGGATATGCCAGTTGCCGGCCATCGTTCGAAAAGGCATGATGGGTGTTCATCAGCGTGTCGTAAAAGTCGAACTCGGCGGCGATGAAATCGTAGACGAACACGCCCGGGCCTGATGACTCCGGTGAGTCGGCGCCCCACGCTATTCGCCTGCCGTCCCGGGAGTACTCTGGCGCATAGCCCGGCAGTTCTCTGTCCGCGATTAGCCTTCGCTCTGTGGGGGGACTTGTGAAGAGGTCCACGGCCCAGACCAGGGGGATTGGCGCCCGGTCCGTCGTATCTCCGGGCCTTTCGACCCTCTCGAAAGCGACAATAGTGCCGTCCGGGTGCCAGGTTGGGTTGTAGGCATCCGCTTGCTGGGAGTTAGTCAGGTTAGACAGACCACCGCTGTCGAGGTCGAGGAGCCTCAGGCCGAAGTTGCCGGATACTTCGTCCCGTTCGGTTAACGCGATTTTCCTGCCGTCAGGACTGGGCTCGAACTCTCCTACCCCGCCGGGGCTGTGGGTCAACTGGGTAGCGGTCACGGGGTCGGCAGGGTCGACCGCCCAAATGTTGGAGATTCCGGCGCCATTCGTGCTCTTGTATAGAAGGATCGAATCGCTGACCAGGAAAGTGATTTCGTAGTCTTCCAGGACCTCACGTCCGCTTTTGCCCTGTGCCCCGCGCCCTATCGAAAATCGGTACTCCGTGCCGGGTCTCAACTTGGCGCGCGGCTGGAAGACCATGCGCTCCCCGCGCCAACTTATTTCGCCTTCGACATCCGGGTCTGAAGTGAAGCGATCGGCGACGCTCGCGCGGTCCATGGACTCGCTGAACCGGAACGAGACCAGGCTCGTGTCGGTCGACAGTCCGACTGGATAAGCCTCCTCGATACGGACGCCAACCCGATCGCCGATGGCGATTACCCCGATGACCAGCCCAGCCACAACCAGGCTGGAGAGCAGGGCCACCCGGTCCAATGGGCCAAGCCGATTCCAGCGCAGGATGACCGCTTTCAATAGCCTGGAGTTCAACCGAATCTCAACGGTACAGGTAGGGCTGGTCCGGATCTTCTTCGGACACTTCGACAGCGTCGGCGACGATGATGGGCATTGGTTCCCCAAGGAATTCGCCCACCTTCACCTTTCCGATCACACGTACCCAGGCGTCCGCGGGCATGTCCGACGAACCCTGCCACTGAATGGGTATGCCGGCGAACTGGCCGTCCACTACGCAACAACTGATGAAGAGGCGGATCGCCATGAAGTGGTCCGGCGGGTAATCATCGCTGTGCTTTACGAACGCATCGATTTTCGCGGGAAGTCCGTTCAATTCCGAGGGATTGTCTGCCGTACGGAGCGCCGTTACCCAATCGAGCACGTTCCAGTCCAGTGTGTCGGCCGGTAGCGACCCGTCGCCCGATGACGAGCCCACGGCGGTGTTGAGCCGGCCCGATGCGTCGGCCGCTCCCAGCGGCTTTGACGGTACCAGCATTCCCAACAACACCGGGATTGCCAGAATGCCCACGGCAAGCCATGAGACATGGTCGAGCGAATGCCCGGAAAAGACGGACCTGAGGCCATCCCATGCGGCTACCGCCGCAAGGAGCAAGAGCAGCGCGGCAGCCAGGTACGTGAGCGGCGCGTAGGCCAGGTTGATGTAGTTTGCGGCGTTTCCGCTCAACAGAACGAATAGCAGGTAGCCCCCGGTCGCGCCCATCACCGCGGCTTTCAGCCATGTACCGGCGGTCCTTCCCGACTGGGTTGGTCCGGGCCCGTGTTTCGCCGCCGCGTCGGTGTGGTGTGCGTGGCTATCGTGTGCGTGGTGGTGGATTGACATATCAGTTACGTCGCCACGTTCAGGTTGTAGAAAACCGCAACCAGCATGGTCATCAGCACGGGTAGGAGAATCAGGTAGGCCACGACCCTGGGCCGGAAGATGCCCAGGAACATCGTCACGCTCTTTATGTCCAGCATCGGACCCAGGGTGAGGAACGCAAGGATGGAACCTGTGGTGAATGTGCCGACGAATGCCAGGGCGAGGAAGGCGTCCACCGTCGAGCAGACGCTGAGGAAGAAGCCCAGCGCCTGCATGGCCAGCACGGAGCCCACAGGCCCCTGGCCTATCGAAAGCACCAACTCCTGTGAGCCGAGCGTCTGGATACCGGCGGCCAGCAGGCAACCGATCACCAGGAACTTGCCGATCGAGAAGAACTCGGCGATCGCCAATTCCAGGCTATTGGTCACGCCGGACCGCAACGAGACCCGTTCACCAGCAGCCTCAACGGCGCCGCCCGCAATTGCCGGTGAGGGGACTGCCAGCAGGACCTCGCTTCTGCGCGTCTGCACGGAGAATATCAAGCCAACCGCAATAGCCACACAGATTGTGATGATGAAACGGGCGGCCAATACCGTTCCAAATCCAAACGCCGCCGCGGTGCTGAACAACACCACGATGTTCACCACCGGAGCCGCCAACAGGAAGGCAATGCCGATAGACATGGGCATGCCCTTGGTCAGGAGCCTGCGCACAACCGGCACCACGCCGCATTCGCAGACGGGGAAAACGAAGCCGAGCAGCGATCCCGCAGCCGCGCCGGCCAAGGGATTTCTGGGAGCGAAGCGCGCCGCGTGCGCGGGCTTTATGAAGCTGGAGATGAAACCCGACACGATGGTCCCCAGCAGCAGGAAGGGGACCGCCTCGATAAATATCCCCAGGAACCGGACGCTGAAACTGGAAAGTACGCCGCTGTCGGCCTGGCGGGCCGCGACGGCCGCGACAATCACCACGGCCAGGCTGAGCGCCAGCCAGATGCGAGAGGTGTTAAGCACCTGCGCGGTTATGGTGGTACGGGACCAGTGCATGACGCCACAGGGTCCTTCAAGCCGTCAAGCGCCCTGACTCACGTACACGAGATTGGTACAGGCGCGACGTATACGACGGAGACGATTTATCTGGTCAACTTAATTGTTGACGGCCTCGGATTGCAACTGTCGACGTGCCGGCGGCTGTCTTATGGCTTCCGTCCATTTTCTGAAGGCCTGCGGTCGCCACCCCGGGGCTTTCCTGCCCGCTAGTACGGGTTGGCGCCTGTTCGCGATGCTTCACAGAGGTGAGGGGAGACGATGGCGGGGGCGCGGGATGACGCTGTCGGAGTCCAGCACGACGCAAAAAACGGGGTGTGGTGCGCCGGGCGGGAGACACTTATCGTCACTCAATGCCAGGCGCGTTCGTCCTCCACGGTCCTGATGGCGCGTTTAGGGAACGGCTTGAACTCGTATTTCTTGAGCTTCTCTTCGTTGATGGCCACGCCGAGGCCGGGCCGCTTCGGCAGTTCGATGTAGCTGTCTTCCGGTTCGAGGTATCCGTCGCAGACATCCCGGGACATGGGCTCCACGCTGATGGCGTATTCGTAGATAAGGAAGTTCGGCATGACAGCCGAGGCGTGGACTGCGGCGGCGCAGCCGACGCTGGTGCTGTTCCAGCCATGCGGCGACACGCCGACGTAGAAGGGTTGCGCCATCGCCGCGATCTGGGTCAATTCCAGGATGCCGCCCGTGTTGCATATATCGGGATTGATGATGTCGGCGGCGCGCTTTACCAGCACCTCCCGGAAGTCGTTTCGGGTGTATAGCGCCTCGCCGGTGACGACTGGGATGGTGGTGGCCTGTCGCACCTCTTTGATGGCGTCGATGTTGTCCGGCGGGCACGGTTCTTCGAACCAGTAGGGGTCGTATTTTTCGAGCATCTTTGCGACGCGGATGGCATTCATCGGCGACAGCCGCCTGTGCGCCTCAATGAGCAACTCGACCCTTGGCCCGACGGCCTCTCTGACGGCGCCCACCACCTTTTCTACGTGTTCCAACTCGTCCCTGTCGACGTACTCCCTCCACGGCCCTGGGAACGGATCGAATTTCAGTGCCGTGAACCCGCGCTCCTCGACGATCTTGGCCGCGGCCTGTCCGGCGTCTTCCGGCGATCCGGTACCGCCCCAGCCATTGGCGTAGAGCCGTATACGCGGCCTGGTTGGACCGCCGAGGAGGTCGTAGACGGGGCGGTCGAGCGCCTTGCCGACGATGTCCCACATAGCGATCTCGATTCCGCTGACGGCGCAGTGGAGGTCCATGCCGGGGCGCTTGGTGGCCCAGTCTTCGTGGACGATGTGGGTGAAGTGCCGGATGTGGAACGGATCGCGGCCGTCGAGGTAGCGGGCGAGCGCGAGGATGTGGCTTTCGATCTGCGTATCGCGGTCGGCCTGGGTGTAGGCCTCTCCCCAGCCGGTGATGCCGGCGTCGGTCTGGATCTTCACGAACACGAAGTTCTTACCCACGCCGGGGTTCATCTTGTGGACGGACACATCTGTGATCTTCATGTTTGGGTTCCTGTTGTGGGGGATTGGATCGGGGCGGTTAGATTCCGGCCTCGCCTAATTCAATTTCGTGTGCATGCTACACCGGTCCGGTGTCAACGCATCCCGTTAGTTCGTTGAACGCCCTCCAAGGCGCCGACGACCTCCTTGATGCGGGTGAGGCTGGCGGACGCGTAGTCCGTAGCCTCGTATCGCTGGATCTGCTGTTCCTGCAGCCCCAGCCGTTCCGCCAGGTCTTTCTGACTGAGGCCTCGGGCGATCCTCGCTTTGATAAGAACGGTTGGCAGTTCGGCAATCACGCCGAATTCGTCAGTTGGGAACTTGCCCGCTTTCAGGGACTCGTATTCGCGCAATTCTCCCTCAAGGTCTGTTAGCTGACTCCTCAAGGCATCCTCTTGAGCTTTGGCAATGACAGGATGTGTTCCTTCGGCCTCGCCGGAACGCTGCCGGAGTCCGTCGAGAGTCTGTGCAAATCGAGCCGCCTGCGCCTTGGTGATCCGGTATTGTCGTTCGTTCTTGATCATTCGAGGCCTCCCAGGTCAATGACGACAATCCCTTTGGGTTTCCCGGTTTCCTTATCTGTCTGGAAGAATTCGAGAAACGACAGGCCGTCCGTGTCGGCGATGACTGACGCTGGGAATAGTTCTCCCATGTACTTGGCCTTCTGCGTGGCCCGCCCCGGGTCAAAGGTCAAGAGGATCGGATCGAGAGCCGCGGGATCGACGCCATCCTCTTCCCAGCAGGCATCGAAATCGTTTGGCAAGTTCTTGCTTGTCACGAAGCTCCCGTTGACGTACACGGTCCGACATCCTGCGCCATTCAGGTCCTCCAGCGCGGCTCTGAGTCCTGCCAAGAGGCACTGTCTCCAAGGATTGTTCCCTAGTCTGTCGATCAATTCGCCCCAGTCGGCGGAATGGACTCCCGGCGGAAGGAGTCCGTCTGCATCAAACTGGGGTATCATGACACAACAATATTATTGTGTAGGTGGCCTGTCAATAACAAACCTCGCCACCCCCGGATGCGGTCCAATCGAGAATTCCAAAACGTGGCTGCCCGTTGGTCTACAGTGCGGCAGGCCTATAATCCAAAGGTGGACGTAGTCGGCGTCGCCTGACCGGCGACATCCGTCACGCACATCTCGTTGGCAGGTACTTTCACGTGCATTTCAAGATCAATCGAAACGTAATAGGCGAGATGATCCTGCATGCGCTGGAGGAGGACCCGCGGGAATGCTGCGGTGTGCTGCTGGGTAGCGGCGAAAACGAGGCGACCGAACTCGTCAAGGTCAGTAACGTTGCCGAGGAGAAAGAACGCCGCTACTCGATGGACCCGCTGGAACAGGCGGCTGCGGAACAGCGCGCCGATGCCGACGGCAAGTCAATCACCGGCATTTTTCACTCACACACGTTCACCCAGGCGTACCCGTCGGCGACCGACATAAAGAACGCCGTCAATTCGATGTGGACCGGGCCGGTCTACGTGCTGGTTTCGCTGGTCGAAAAGACGCGGCCGGTGGTGAGGGCGTTTCGCATAGGCGATGATGGCGATGTCACCGAGGTCGTAGTGACGACCGACGGCAAGCCTTACCGGTCATAGACTCGAGGGGGTAGCCGGTACGCTCTCGACGGGCGGCGAATGGGCGGAGTAGCCGCGGTTGATGAGCCACCACTCCAGGCTGTCGGCAAGGGCGGCCCAGCTCGCTTCCAGTATGTTGGACGAGGCCCCCACGGTGTTCCAGACGCTCCTGTCGTCCGCCGACTCTATGAGCACGCGTACCATTGCGCCGGTGCCCGCGTCTTCGCTCACGACGCGCACCTTGTAGTCGGTCAGCCTGACGCCGGACAGGCCCGGGTAGGCCTCGACCAGCGCCTTTCGGAGCGCATTGTCGAGCGCGCCGACCGGCCCGTTGCCCTCGGCGGCGACGTGCTTCAACTCCTCGCCGACTCGCACCTTGATGGTGGCCTCGGACAGCATGGGGTGCTCGGCGCCGCCGTTTCGCCATCCGACCCCGAACGACGATCTGCGCCTGTTTTCAACCAGCACCATGAAGTCGATTAGTTCGAAAAGGGGTTCATAGTTAGGCAGTGCACGCCGGACGACCAGTTCGAACGAGGCGTTGGCGTGCTCGTATGCGTACCCCTTCGCCTCCTGTTCCTTGACGAAACCGACGATCTTTCGGGCGTCGACCAGGTCCAACTCGCCGTCGAGTCCCAGTTCCCTGATCCTGCGGACGACGTTTCCGCGGCCTGCCAGTTCTGAGATGATTACCGAGCCGGCGTTCCCGACCGCCTCCGGGGTCACGTGCTGGTAGGCGTGCGGTGTCTTTTCGGTGGCGGCGGCGTGGAGACCGCCCTTGTGGCTGAACGCGCTCGCGCCGACGTACGGCTGGAACGGGAATGGCCGGCGGTTCACCACCTCCGCGACGTAGTTGGAGACCTCCGTGAGGTCCGCAAGCTGCGCGTCGGTAACGCATTCCACGCCTAGTTTGAGCTTCAGGTTCGCGATGATGCTGGCCAGGTTGGCGTTGCCGCACCGTTCCCCGTAGCCGTTCATCGTGCCCTGTACCTGCAACGCTCCGGCGTCGAGGGCCGCGAGCGCTGAGGCTACGGCCGTATCCGTGTCATTGTGGGTGTGGATGCCCAGGGGGGTGTCGCAAGCCTTCGAAACGGCGTTGGTAGCTGCAGCCACCTCGCCCGGCAAAGTCCCGCCGTTGGTGTCGCAGAGGACCAGGCGTTCTGCGCCTGCCTCGGCCGCGACCTGTAGCACCCGTAACGCGTATTCCGGCTCTTCCTTATGGCCGTCGAAGAAGTGTTCGGCGTCGAAGAACACGCGCTTGCCGAGTGCGGCCAGGTACCTGACGCTGTCGGCGATCATCGCCAGATTTTCTTCGAGCGAACATTCGAGCACCGTCCGGACCTGGAATGCCGATGCCTTGCCGACGATCGTGACGACTTCGACCGGGCAGTCTGCAAGTGCTGTTAGCGCCGGGTCTTCGGAGGCGTCCAGGCCGGCCCGGCGCGTGCTGCCGAACGCGGTCACCTGTGCGTGTCTGAGATCGAGTTCGTCAAGCCGGCTGAAGAATTCATCGTCCTTGGGGTTTGCTCCGGCGTAGCCGCCCTCGATGTAGTCCATTCCGAGCATGTCGAGCCGCTGTGAGATGGCCAGCTTGTCCTCCACTGACAGGGAGATGCCCTGCTGTTGCGTGCCGTCCCGCAGCGTGGTGTCGTATAGCTCAACGCGTTTCATAGTTGTCCTGGTCCTGTTTACGCGGCCCACAAAAAAACCGCCCCAAAAAGGGACGGGTTATCTTTTCCCGCGGTACCACCCTGGTTGCCGTCCGGCCTGTTCTCCCGTCGCGGTCTTGCCGGACCGGGTGAAACTGGCCAGAATGCGGCCACTCTGTACGGACACGTGTTCATGTCCGCGTAGCTGGTAACGGGCTACGAACCCGGCCACGCTTACTCTCCGTAGCGCCCGGAAGCGGCATGCGCGATTTCACAGGCCCGGATTTCGGGTGGCGGCCAGGGAAGGGATGTCGGGCCGGAGTGGACGCACCCTCTCACACCGATTCGGGCTCGCTCGGCGGCCGCGTCCAGCCTACTTGTCTCCCCTGCGCGGACATTGTCCGCTACACCTTCAATTCGAATTTACCATATCGCCATTGCCGGTTGTCTCTTGCTTTTGGACGATCATGAACCAAGATGTGAGGCGAGGGATTGTGCGTAGCGACCCGGCGCGTCAATCCCAAACTGTCGTTGTGACTTGGCCGATGCGAACCTAGAATAGCGGGGCGCGAGCGATTTGCTAACGTGACCGGGTGAAGCGAGCGAATACATGGAACAAGACCTCGGCTTAGTCGACTCCTTGATACCTGAGTCGATCGGCGAACCGGGACAGCGAACATTCAAGATCACGGCTACGAGCGGCCGCGGCGAGGCGACCGTGTGGATGGAGAAAGAGCAGCTGTTCCAGATCGGCGTTTCCGTTAAGCAACTGATGGCCACTCGCAAGGCGCCGTCTGAACCCTCAGCGTTCATGCCCGACTCGCCCCCTGGGCCCTTTCCCGTTTCGGCCGAGTTCAAGACTGGGGAGTTGGCGTTGAAACACGACGGCGCGTCCGACGTGTTCACCCTTGAGGCGCGAAGCATGGAGTCCGACGAAGACGATCCCATTTCGCAACCCGACTCCGTGCAATTCAGCTTTTCGAGGCGGCGCGGAGAACAGATGGCCGACAGGGCCCTGGAAATAGTCGCGGCGGGCAGAAGACCATGTCCATTGTGCGGCGGGCCGATAAACCCGGACGGCCATTTCTGTGTAAAGGTCAACGGCCACCGGCAGAGCAGTGACCAGGGTTAACCAGGACGCGTAGCCTCCTCAAAGCTCAAGGCCTCACAAGTCCTGGACACGGTCCCGAGACTGATCGCGGAAAGTTCGAACTGCCGCAGCCCACGCCATGGACGAACAAGAAACCGACCTGATACTGCACCGGCTCCAGGAATGGCCGATCACCGGAATCGGCCTGCACCCCGGCGGTTCGAACTACGTGTTCGTCGTGCGGCTGGAACCGGAATCGAGACGGGAAGGCCAGGAACCGGGCGACGATCAACTGCTGGGGATCTATAAGCCTGCTTCGGGGGAGCGGCCCCTACGTGACTTCCCGTATGGGACGCTGCACCTGAGGGAAAAGGCGGCCTGGCTCTTTAGCCGGGAACTGGGCTGGCCCCTGGCGCCGCCCACCGTGGTCAGGGATGGTCCTCACGGGGAAGGCAGCGTGCAGTTGTTCATAGATTCGGACCCGCGCGCGAACTTTTTCACCATGCGCGACAAGGAACTGGACCGGTTTGCGCCCATCGCGATGTTCGACGTGCTGATTCAGAATGCCGACCGCAAGGGAGGTTCATGTTTGAGCGGGACCGACGGGCGCCTCTGGGCGATCGACCACGGTCTGACGTTCAATCCGCTGGCAAGGCAGCGGACCGTGATGCTGGAGTTTTGCGGGAGCGCATACCCCGAGGATGAACTCGCTTCTCTATCGGAATTGTCCGACGGATTCCGAAGTGGAGACGGCGTATACGGGCAATTGGCTGAATTGCTGAATGCCCGGGAGATTGAGTCGTTGGTCGAAAGGGCAGAGCTGATGATGTCGGAAGGCGCGTTTCCGTTCCTCGACCCGAACGTGAATGTTCCGTGGCCGTTCATTTGACGGGGGTCGGGCGCGGCACCTTATTTCTTGCGCCGGAGGCGGCGGATCAGCCGGCGGTGCAGCGGGTGTCGCCTTGGTTTCATGTTTGCGGCGACGAATGACACCGACTCAAGAGGACCGCAGATGACTGCGCCGTGCCATGCGCGCATCCGGCGCGAAGTGGCGGCGTCACGCGCGTAGGGGTCTCCCCAGCCGGTCAGCGGCGCCCATTCGCCACTGTCGTTCAACGCGTACACTGAACCGCCCGCTTCCGTAACCAGCAGTGAGGCGGCTGCGAAATCCCAGATCTTCGCGGGACCTGCCACCGAGAACTGCGTCATCCCTGCCGCTACCATGCAGACCTCGTAGGAGGCGCAGCCGAACGAGCGTGGATCACCGCGTGCTGAGAGCAAAGGCTTATCTATGCGGTATTGGTACGTCAGACCGAACGGCACACTTACCAGCCGGCCGGCTACCGGCGCGCCGTTTTCTCCAGTCGGCGTGACTTGCAGCCGTTCGTCGTCGCGCCACGCTCCGCCGTCCAGGTATGCGTGGAAGAGGCGGGACCCGCTCCTCGATGGCCACGGTACCCACACAGCCGCAGCAACGGGCGACCCTCGATAAAGCGCTGCAACCGACACCGCGTACAAGGGCATTCCGTTCACGTAGTTGGTCGTGCCGTCTATGGGGTCGACTGTCCACACGAAGTCGGTGGCGGGCGGTTCGTCCTGGTTGTCGTCCTCTTCGCCGAGGACCATGTGGTCCGGGAATTGGGCGGAAATGGTTTCGGCAATAATCTCCTGGCTGGCCTTGTCGACATCCGTAACGAGCGTGGTGTCGACTTTGGACGAGACCTCGAGAGGGCCGCCGAACCTGGCGGCAACCATCGAGCCGGCGTTGTTGGCAGCGACACATGCCGTGTCGTGGAGCGCGATGAGCAACTCCTGGCTCAAGGGGGATTCCTGCTGATCAGTTGACATTAAATTTTTGCGATGGTCTTTTGAGGGAGTTCCCGCGCCGGCAGCGTCGCGCGGAATTAGCGTGTCCTGGAATTTCAGAACTCTCCGATTTGGACTGTATTGGCCCGCGACGTTAGAATTCTAAACGTCAGCCAGGATCGCGCGGTAATAACCGGGGCGCAACGAAGGCGGACTCACGCGGCGATGGTGTGGAGGCAGTAATTGGCATCATTTTCCAGCACGAAATTCAAAAGAGACTCCGGCCTGGTGACCCGCATGTACTTCACCATGTTCATGCTGGGCATCCTCTACGGGGTTTTCGCCCTATTCCTGATGGCCGTCAACTTCCCGATCATCTTGATTGGCGTGATCGTGGCGGTGTTGGTCGGGGTCCAGTATTTCCTATCAGACAAGATGATCATGTGGTCAACGGGAGCGAAGGAGGTCAAACGGGAGCAGGAGCCGGAACTCTTCGCGATGGTCGAGCGCGTGGCAATGAAGGCCGGCATGCCGATGCCGAAGGTGGCGGTCATCAACAGCATGGTGCCGAACGCCTTCGCCACCGGGCGCAACCCGAAGAATGCGCTAGTCGCCGTTACGGTCGGCATCCGGCAGCGTCTGTCCGACCGCGAATTGGAAGCGGTGATGGCCCACGAGATCGCCCACGTGCGAAATCGTGACATGCGGGTCCTGGCGGTTGCCAACTTCCTGGTAACGGTCACCAGCTTCCTGATGACAATGCTGTTCTGGAACATGCTCTTTGGCGGTTTCGGGCGCCGCCAGCAGTCGGGCGGCATCATGCTCGTGTACCTGGTGACGATACTGGTCTATTTCGCCGGGCAGTTGCTCGTCCTGGCCCTTACGCGGTATCGGGAGTACGGAGCGGACCACAGCGGCGCGGAGATATCGGGCGATCCGGGCGCGTTGGCGAACGCGCTTGAAAAGATCAGCGGCAGCATGGCCCGCATTCCAGATGAAGACCTGAGAAAGCTGCAGACCGCCAGCGCCTTCATGATCATCCCGGCGGCGTTGAAGGGCGAATCGGCGATGAACCTGTTTTCGACGCACCCGCCCGTCGAGGACCGCGTCAGGCGTCTCAGAGAACTCGAGAGACGCGCACGATGGGGCATGCGCTAGCCCGTGTGTTGGTTTCTTTCCGGGCGAGGGCAGCCGCGGAACGACTGGGACGCCATGTCCACGGTCATTCGCGCCGAGTCCCGTCTGCAAGCCAAAGGTGAGATCGCCCCGGCCCGCAGGGCGGGTGTGATCTACAGGCATTCGGACGACATCGAATTCCTGGCGGACATCGAATCGCAACTGAAGGCCGTCCTGCACACCGGTGAAGGGGCGACCAAGACGTCATTCGACTTGAGGGACGACGAACAGGGAATGAGATGGATCGTCCTGGAGGATGGCAATTTTTCTGACCTGGTCTCCTCCACCTACACCGTGGGCAATGCCATGGGGGCGAATGGGGCGTCAGGGAACCTGCTGGCCGCGGTGTTCGAACTGTATTTCACCGGTATGGTGAGCGACGACACGTACCGGACCGCCTCGCGCACTTACTGGATCTACCGCTATGACCGGAAGGCGTTCTATCCGTTCGTTCCCACGGGCGACGAGGAAGGCCAGCGCGACAGGCCGACCGAGGCGCAGCTTGCGACCCTCATTCGCAAGGAGGGCATGGCTATCGAGCGGTCGATGGAGGAGTGGCTCGGCCTGTGGGGGATTCCGTTCTAGAGCGGGTTGGTACGATGCGGGGACACTAGACTGTAACCGGCGAGAAGGAAAACGTTGCAGACTTCCATTGAGGACAAGGAAGAACGGATCCAGGCGCTGATCGAGGAAGCGGGGGGAGCGAGGGCCGTCGCTGACGGGATTGCCGCATTCCACAAGAACATGTGCGAATTGGACGACCGGACGATTGAACTGACGACACGATTCCCCCACCACTGGGTTGCCCTTCTGGATGGCGAGATACTGACGCACCCGGGGACCCAATTGGACTTGCTGGAGTTGGTGGATCGCGAGGGATGGGACCGTAGTATGACGGCCGTTCGGCACATGAATCCAAACCCCGTGAAGCTCATTCTTTAGTCCGTGCTGCGAAGTCACGACGTTCATGCCTCTCGGCCGGGTCAAGGATTGACCTGTCAGGACGATGCCTGAAATTTCGCTGGTCGTCCCTGGCGGCTCGGATCCCGCGCCCTACGCGGAAGCCGTGGCCGCATGTGGTGGGCGGGCAACGACGATGGTTCCCGGCGTGCCCTTGTCAGGCGCGGCGACCGGCCTGTTGCTGGCAGGAGAGGACGATGCTATTTCGAGTGGAGCACTTTCCGGCGCTATTCTCGGGGCGGTCGACGCCGGCATACCCGTCCTGGGGATCGGCTGGGGTATGCACGCGATCAACGCGGCGTATGGTGGCGGTCCTCCGTCCCCGTTGCGTGGGCCTGGCACCCGTATGGACGGCGAGTCGGTCCGGCACAGGGTCTTCCTGGCGCCGGGCGCGAAGCTCTCTTACACGATAGGCGGCTCCGGCTGGGTGACCGTGAACAGTGCCCACCGGGTGGGCATAACGGAGGCGCAGTTGGCGCCTGACCTGCTCGCTTCGGCGTTTGCTGAGGACCGTGTAATCGAGGCGGTCGAACTGCCGGGCCGCAATTGGGTGGTCGGGGTGCGGTGGCCCGCGCACATGGCCGATGAGTTGCCGTCCGGGTTCGACAACGTATTGCTTGCATTCGTGGAGCGTTCCGGGTTCTGACGCGCAGGGGCAGGCGATTTCCCGGCAATTTCCGCCAGCCGCTCGAATACGGTGTCTGCCTTGCCCATCCGCGAGGGTACTCAGTGACGTCCGCGAATAAGTGAATTCGCGCGGAATCCAAAACTCGTTGATTTTGTCTCGCGCGCGCGCGATTGCGCGCAGGCGCGCAAAGGGAGTACGGTTAAGTTAGAGAACGTCGTTACCTCCCCCACTTTCCCTTGCCCCACGTCGGGCCTGCGTGACGATGATCAGATCCGGAGGATCACATGGTCAGTTCAGACATAGGCGCCATCCGGCCCCGTGGCATAGCCGACGAAATGCGCAGTTCATACTTGGACTACGCCATGAGCGTGATCGTTTCGCGGGCGCTGCCGGACGTCCGCGACGGCCTGAAACCAGTGCAGCGCCGAATCCTCTACGCCATGCACGACCAGGGCATGCGGCCCACGTCTTCCTACAAGAAGAGCGCGCGCCTGGTGGGAGAGGTGCTGGGGAAATATCACCCTCACGGCGACTCACCCGTGTATGACGCACTGGTGCGAATGGCCCAGCCGTTTTCGCTTCGGTACAAGCTCGTGGACGGGCAGGGCAACTTCGGTTCCGTAGACGGAGACCCGCCGGCAGCCATGCGGTACACGGAGTGCCGGCTCCAGAACATAACCGAGATGGTCCTTGGCGACATCGACCGCGAGACGGTTGACTGGGCGGATAATTTCGACGCATCGCTCAAAGAGCCCGTAATCCTGCCTGCGAGACTGCCCAACCTTCTCGTCAACGGCGCGTCCGGCATCGCGGTGGGCATGGCCACGAACATACCTCCGCACAACCTGAGCGAACTGTGCGACGCCATCAATCACCTGATAGCGAACCCCGATGCAACCGTCGACGACCTCATGCAGTTCGTGAAGGGCCCGGACTTCCCTACCGGCGCCCACATCTGGGGGATGGAGGGCATACGCAACGCCTGCGCCACGGGTCGCGGTCGGGTGATCGTGCAGGCCCACCACGAAATCGAGAATGTGGGACGCCAGGAACGCAAACGCATCGTCTTCACGGAGATTCCATACCAGGTCAACAAGGCCAACCTGGTGGCGCGGATAGCCGATCTGATCAAGCAGCGAAAGCTGGACGGCGCTTCAGAGGTGCGGGACGAATCGGACCGCAAGGGCATGCGCATCGTGATCGAACTCCGCCGCTCCGCTGCGCCGGCCGTAATTCTGAACAACCTGTACCGCCACACGCCGCTCAGGACGTCTTTCTCGGTGAACATGGTGGCGCTGGTGAACGACATACCCAGGGTGGTCACGCTCAAGTCGGCGCTGCGGCACTACATCGAGTTCCGCGAGGAGATCGTCAGGCGCAGGGCCGAATTCGAACTGCGTAAGGCCCGCGCCCGCGTCCACGTACTCGAAGGCCTCAAGATCGCCATCGACAACCTGGACCGCGTGATCACCATTATTCGCGGCTCGGCAGACGTCGAGACGGCCAGGAACAACCTGATGGCCGAATTCACGTTGTCGGAGATACAGGCCCAGGCCATTCTCGACATGCAGTTGAGACGTCTGGCCGCGCTGGAACGAGAAAAGATCGAGACCGAATACCGGTCGCTAATCGAACTGATCGCCGAACTCGAAGACTTGCTGGCCAACCCGGAGAAGGTCCTCCGGTTGATCCGCATGGAGACCCTGGAGTTGAAGCGAAAGTACGGCGACGAACGCCGGACCGTGATACACCCGGAGGAGTTGGGCGAGTGGCGCAGGGAAGACACCGAACCCCACCTGGAAGTGGTAATAACCCTTAGCCAGAACGGCTACCTGAAACGCGTCCTGTCGAGCACCTACCGGGCCCAGCATCGCGGGGGGAAGGGGGTGCGCGGCCAGCGCATGACCAAGGAGGACGATGTCACTCCGCACCTCCAGGTGGCCGATACCCACGACACGCTGCTGTTCTTCACGAACCGCGGTAGAGTCTTCGCCACGCGCGTATTCGAATTGGCCGCGGAGCAGTCCAGGAACTCGCGCGGCACTCCGGTGCAAAACCTGATTAACATCGAGCCGCGCGAGCATGTGCAGGCCATCCTGGCGGTACACAGCCTCCTGGAAGACACCTACCTCGTATTGTCCACGCGGCATGGCCAGATAAAGCGCATGCACCTGCCGTTGCTGCGAAACATCAACCGGGGCGGACTGAACGCGTTCAACATGAAACCCGGCGACGAATTGGTCGCGGTAAACCTGGCGCGGGCCGACCAGGACATCGTGCTGGTCACCAGCGACGGGATGTCGATCAGGTTCGAATCGACGCGGGTAACCCCACGCCAGAGGGCCGCCGGCGGAGTGAAGGGCATAGACCTCGAAAAAGGTGACAGTGTGGTTGCGATGGACGTGGTGGACGACGAGGGGTCGCTACTGATAGTCGGCCGCAAGGGTTACGGCAAGTTGTCCCTGATGCGCCATTACCGGGTCCAGTCCCGCGGCGGCAAAGGGTTAATCACTCTTAAGGTGACGTCCAGGACCGGAAAGGTGGCCGCCGCGACGGTGGTCAGCGAAGAGGTCCGTTCCGACTCGGAAGGCAAGCTGTTCCTGCTCACGGAAAAGGCCCAGGTGCTCCGGACCAACCTTTCCGAGATCCGTTCCACCGGCCGGATCGCTCAAGGCGTAAAGATCGTGGTCCCCGAGGATGGTGATTACATAAGCGCCATCAGGGTGGTTGAGGGCCAACGCAAGGCCGAGCGGGAGATCGACCCGGAATCACTCGAGGGCGATCTCCGCAACGGCAACGGTGAAGGCCGGGCAGGGACCGACTCTCACGCCGACGATCAACCTGTGCAGGTTTCGGCAACCGACCCCGAGACGCCCGTCGATGGCTCCGGAAACCGTTAGTCCGGCGGGCCAGGCGACGGACCGCAAAATGATTAACGGGGGTGCTCAGGCGCCCCCGTTTTGTTGCGTTCGGCTAAACGCTGGCGCTTGGTAGATTGTGGTCAGGCCCTATTCACCCTCACCCCCGTATCGAGTACGGGGCAGGCTCTAACCCTCTCCCTCCGAGGGAGAAGGGATTATGCAAAGGTCTCCTTTCCAGGGTCCATGCTTGAACGATCGGGACGGTTCATCTATCGCCGGCGATACGCGGTCATCGCCGTATGGGCCGTTCTCGTAATTGCGCTACTGCCGTTCGCTCCGCGCGCCCGGGAATTCCTGAAGCCCGGCGGGTTTACCAACGAAAACTTCCAGTCTGTGGAGGCGCGACGAGTCCTCCAGGACCGGTTGGACGTCTCGGTGATATCGGTAGAGCTGATTTTCGTCAACCGCGAGTGGACAGCCTACGAACCGGACTTCATCGACGCGGTGGAGACGGCGTTGGAAGCCGTCAAAGCGCTCGACCGCGTGGTCGCCGTTACAACGCACATCGGCGCTCCTGAACGGGTTTCCGAAGACGGCCACACCATTCGCGTAAGCGTGGAACTGGACATGCCCCTGGACGAGTCCGTGCCTTACCTCGACACGGTCATCGACGCCGTCGATCCCGGCCCGCTGGACATGATCGTAACGGGCGGTCCGGCCCTGTACAGGGACATCAGTATCGCCAGCGAGAGCGATCTGCGCAGGGGGGAGATCATTGCGTTTCCGCTGGCGACTCTGGCGTTGCTGCTCGTCTTCGGGACACTCGTGGCCGCCATCACGCCCGCTGCGGTTGGCGGCGCCGTCGTGGCGATTGGACTGGGCACGGTCTTCTTCCTGTCCATGGGCATCGATATGTCGATCTTTGCCCTGAACATCGTGACCCTGCTCGGCATCGGAATCGGCATCGACTACTCGCTGTTCTATACCAGCAGGTTCCGCGAAGAGTTGCGCGCCGGCCGGAGCGTCGAAGACGCGGTGGCGGCATCTCAAACGCTGGCAGGACGGGCGATCATGTTTTCGGCCGTCACGTCATTCATCGGCCTTGTGAGCCTGACCGCGTTCGACATCATGATGTTGCGTTCGGTTGGGATCGGCGCCCTGTTGGTTATCGCCTCGGCGTTGCTTGCCGCCACAACACTGTTGCCCGCGTTACTGGGGGTGCTCGGGCACCGCGTTGATCGGTTGCGCATCGGGCCGGACTGGGCTAAGGGCCGCTCGATATGGAAGCCGCTGGCGAGCCGGGTAATGGCCCGGCCGTTGCTGGTCCTGGTCCCAACCACGATCTTCCTGGTGCTGCTTGTGCTTCCAGTCAAGGACCTGCGGCTCGGAACAGTCGACGCGACGGTGGTGCCGAAGAGCCTCGAGTCCCGACAGGGGTTCGACGTGCTGCAGGAGGAGTTCGACCTGGCCGTCTCGACGGTGATCCCGGTGGCCTACACGCTCGAGGGCGACCCGCTGGCGCCGGGGAACATTGCGCACCTATACGCTTTCGGGCAAGCCGTTGAGGAACTGGAGCACGTCGAGAGCGTCAGCAGCATAGTCAACCTGTCGCCATCGTTCGGGCCTGAACACTACCGCGTCATGTATTCCTCACCTGAGGCGGTCACCGATGCCCGTGCGTCCAGGTTGTTAAGGGAATCGGTGCGCCCCGGCGCCGTGCTCTTCCTGGTCAACAGCCCGCTGCACCCATTTTCCACGGAGGCGCAACGCCTTGTTGGCGAGATAAGGGCGCTCGATCCGGGTTCGGGCCGGCAGGTCTACGTCGATGGGGGCTCGGCCGACCTGAAGGACATAGTCGATGGCCTCTACAGCAGATTCCCGTGGGTCATTGCCTTCGTGTTGGGGGTAACGTACCTGTCCCTGATGTTCCTGTTCAGGTCGTTCGTGCTGCCGTTAAAGGCCGTATTGCTCAACGTTTTGAGCATATTGGCCAGCTACGGGGCGCTGGTCTTCATAATCCAACAGGGACACTTCAGCGGACTGCTTGGGTTCGAACCTCTGGGGAGCATCGAGGCCACGACCCCCATATTGCTGTTTGCGATCGTCTTCGGCCTGAGCATGGACTACGAGATATTCCTGCTGGCCCGCGTGGCCGAGGCGTGGCGGCGCACCGGCGACAACCGGGCCAGCGTCATCGAAGGCTTGCAGAAGAGCGGCCTGATCATCACCGGGGCGGGTGGAATCCTCATCGTTGTTGCGGCGAGTTTCGTGGCCGCGGACATAGTGGTTATCAAGGCGTTGGGGTTGGGACTTGCGGTCTCCATCCTTGTGGACGTGACCATTGTGAGGGGCCTCGTCGCGCCAGCCCTGATGCGTGTCTTCGGGCGTTGGAACTGGTGGTTCCCGGGCTGGCTGGACAGGCGCTTGCCGGATGTAAGTTATGGGGCCTAGATTGCGGAGCATAGGCGCGTTGGTGGCAGTCGCGGCGCTGGCTGCCGTAATGGCCTGCACCGGACAGGTCGACGAACGGCCAGTGCCGGCTGCACCGCCTGCCCAGCCCACTCCCGCGCCTCGTCCGATATCGCTGCCTTCCGACGAAGGCCCCCACTCCGACAATCTCGAGTGGTGGTATTACAACGGCCACCTCGTCTCGGAAGACGGTGCCGAGTTCGGATTTCATTTCGTCGTATTCCAGTCGCTGGCGGGTGGGGAAGGCGTCTATGCGGCCCAGATGGGGATAGTGGATGTTGGAGCAGCCCGTTACTTCCACGACTTCCGATACGACTCCATCCCGTCTGAGCCGGGAGAGGCGCTGTTGGGTCTCGAAGTAGGCGGATGGCGCCTGGACGTGGAGGAAGGCAGGCATTCGTTTGCGGCAAACTCCGATGACGGGTACGGGATGGAGTTGAGCCTCGAGCCGCGTACGCCGGCGCTGCTACACGGCGAAACAGGCTGGCTCGGCGGACCATTCGGCTGGACCTACTACTACACGTGGCCTCGAATGCAGGTGTCGGGCGAACTGACTATCGACGGGGAACGTGTGCGGGTCTCGGGAGAGGCGTGGTTCGATCACCAGTGGGGCGACTTCTTCGTGATGGGTCACCCGGCCGGGTGGCAGTGGATGGCAATCCAGTTCGACGACGGTTCATCGCTCATGCTGAACGAGTCACGCGGGCTTGACGGCGCGGTTACGGATACGATCGGCAGTTTCCTGGACACCGATGGGAGCGACACACATCTGAAAGGGGACCCGGACGGCATACGGATAGACATCGTGGAAACGTGGACGAGCCCGCATACCGGGGCGGTGTACCCATCCCGGTGGCGCGTTCAGATTACGAGGCTGGACCTGGATATCGAAGTTGTCCCTGTCCTGGATGACCAGGAAGTGACCGAAGGCATCCCTGAGGCGGCCATCTACTGGGAGGGGAAGTCTAGGGTGAGCGGGAACCGCGCGGGGGTGTCGGTAACCGGCCAGGCGTACGTGGAGTTGACCGGATACGTAGAATCCCCGGAGATCGACTGGAGGAAAGGCCTCTATCGTTAAACAGTTGTCCGGCCTTCCCGGGTCGAGTCGGACTACCTCGCTCCAGCCACCAACGAACGGCGGTTAGAAGAAGCTGGCGAATTGACGGACGTCGAACGGAAACAACTGGAGTACCGGCGGGCATGGTCGCGCTTTGCCACCGGCGTAACGATCATCACCACGATCGAGCCGGACGGCGGCGTGCACGGCATGACGGCCAACGGGGTCACGTCGGTCTCACTCGACCCACCAATGGCGCTGGTGTGTGTGGGTCATAACCGCAACACCTACGGCCTGATTGCGGCGACGGGGCGCTATGGAATGAGCGTGCTGTCCGCGTCTCAGGAGTACGTGGCCAGTCATTTCACGTTGCCGCCGGAACAACGGCCCGCCGACCATTCGGTCCGCTTCGCCGCACTGGGCAAGTCGCCTGTTGTGGAGGGGGCGATCGCGGCGATGGACTGCCGGGTAGTGTCAGCGCACGAGAGCGGGGACCACACTGTGTTCGTGGCGGAGGTGGAATTTGTCCGCACCGGCGAGGGAGAGCCGCTGGTGTGGTACGAGGGAAGATTCGGCGGTTTTACCTAGTAGTAGATTAACCGGGACCATTTTGGTTGGATTGCCCTTCCAAAACGGAAAGGAACCTGGGCGCGTTGATGGGGGCCTGATTGAAAACCCCGCCTTGGTCGCCGGCATTGAGAGGGAGTCTAATAAGTCCCCGGCCGATTAAGGAATGGCGTTCGCGAGTCACCGCGCCCCGCCCCACATCGGGCGCCCACAAGAGACGCCCCTACGAGTGGTTGGCCGAGAGGATGTCTGCGAGATGCAAAGTGGGTCCAGGGCATCCCAATGCCTTTTGGCCATCCTCTTGGAACCACATTCATGCGCTGGTGGAACTGGTCTCGGCCCGGTACTCTTTGACCAAATTGCTCACGTCTTTGGGGCCAATTCCCTTCTCCCTTACACGCCGTTCTCCGTAGTTAAACAGCTGCCTCCACTCGTAGTCCTCGACGTACCTGGCTACTGCTTCTCTAATAAATTCGCTCTTTGATCGACCCTGCTGCTTCAACGCCGCGTCTACCCGATCCGCCAGTGTGGCTGGCAACGTGAAAGAGATGGTCTTGTTCTTGCGCTTCATTTGAACCCTTTGTTGTCGAACTTACCTCGGACGCTTCGCATTTGCCGGATCTATGCCAGCCTGTTCACTTCGGGCTGCCGCGGGGCATCCAGATGTTCCAGTACGGCCGGTCGTTCACGCTTGTGCGCCCAGCCGTGGGGGCGCCGAAGGGGTAGTAGTCGTAAAGCTGCGGCAGCGGAAGGTCCACCGCCTCGAACCTGAAGACGGTCTTGTCCTGGAACTGGGTCCCGGGCGCGCCGTCGCAGTCGCCGAAAGCCAACGCGCCTATCTCGTGCGCCGGAAGAACCCCGTTTTCCACTGACTCCTTTATCCATTTTGTCGGGCCGCCTGAGGCGGGCAAGACAATGGTCATTCGCCGCTTGAGGCCGGGCGTGGTGCGCGCCACGCTCGTGCCGGTCGCCGGGCAGGTGTGTTGGCCCGATGCCCTGGCGCGCCAATGCGTGTCGCCATCGGGACCGCCGAAGAACGTAACCCCGGCGGGCCTTTGCGGGGTATCCAAAAATGATCCCAATTCTTCCGTGCCGTTGTTGTAAATCCAGCCATCGATCATCAGGAGCGGGTCCGACCGGTCTTCAAGCCACCTGCTCAACCGCTTCCGGTACCCGGGCTGGTAGCTCAGGCGCGTGTAGTTGATGGTTATGTCGCCCTGCGTCTGGGTCACGTTTATCGGGTAGAACTCGACCACTACATAGCCGCCCGGCAGCACGAAATCCTTGGCGAAAATCCATCCGGCTACGGCAAAAAAACCGGCGGCAATCAACAACGCGGCGGCGAACAGCGGGTACGCCATCGCCCAGTGGACCGGGTTGAACCGCCTGCGGTAAGGCAGTTCGGGACGCTTCAGCGCCAATTTACGTTCTCGTCGAGTTGATGCTTTTGGTTGTTCACCAGTGTGTGTCGCCAGACGGCGCCGGCTCGTGAAAGCTGCCCAGCACGAGTCCCGCCGGGCCGCGTAAGGGCGCCTGCCTTAAAGTGTATGCCCGGAATGCGGACATTGAGACGGCGAGCGGGCTGCCTTGGGCTACGTGGTGTCGGTGGGATGCGGTTCTCTACTGGTCGTTGCCGAACTGTCGGGCGGCCTGGCAGCCGCAGACCAGATCGATTGGAATCGTTGCGGCCTTGTCAGTGCCGCACAAGGTGATGAGAGTGGGCGGACCTTTCGCTATGGAGTTGTAGCTGTCGAGCTCACCCACCTCCGCACCCCACCGTGGGTACCGGATCAAGTCCGGCAAGACGAGGTGAGGTCTGGCCACGGTATTTTCAGGGGAATGTCACAGGATGAGCGTCATTCGTGGAAATACAAATTGACCTGTGCCGGGTGACGTACTTAACATAGACAGGTTAGGCGGAACGCATGAGCGCAGACTACGCAATAATCTCGACCGGCGGTAAACAGTACCGCGTTCGGGAAGGCGACACCATAGAGATCGAAAAGCTGCCCGGCGAGATCGGTGAATACATCGATTTCAGGGAAGTGCTGTTGGCATCCGTTGACGGCAAGGTCTCGGTTGGAACGCCGGCGCTGCCGGGGGCCAAGGTGGTCGGAGAGATCAAGGACCAGACCAGGGCTGAGAAGTTGACCGTTTTCAAGTACAAGGCGAAGACCAGGCGAAGAGTCAAAAAGGGTCACCGGCAGCAGGTGACGTCCGTAGAGATCACCGCCATCGCCGCCAGCTAGCCACGCATTTGCGACCGACGGAGTAACAGACAATGGCCCACAAAAAGGGAAGCGGGACTTCAAAAAACGGGCGCGACACCGCTGGTCGTCGTCTGGGAGTCAAGGCGTACGCCGGGGAGACCGTGCCGGCGGGCGCAATAATCATCCGGCAACGCGGCACCAGGATTCATCCGGGTCAGAACGTGGGTATGGGCAAGGACCACACGCTTTTCGCCAAGACGGACGGCGTGGTCCGTTTCGATTTTGCGGCGATGAAGCGGCGTCGCGTAAACGTTGACCCCATCGCGGTATAGAAGGCGAACGGGCGGACTGACCCACCGGAAAATACACGGAACTGACAGACATGAAGACTGACGTTCACCCCTCGTATCACCAGATGGCATCGGTCGTGTGCAGTTGCGGCCACACGTTCGTTGCCGGTTCGACCAAAGAGTCGTTGCGCGTCGAGTTGTGCAGCAAGTGCCACCCGTTCTTCACGGGCGAACAGAAGATCGTCGACACGGAAGGCCGGGTCGAGCGGCTCATCCGCCGGTACAAGCTGAACGAAGCCGAGTAATCGGCCAGCGTTGTTCGAGCCGTTGCCCGACTACCGATTGGGGACGGACAAAGTAATCATGAATTCGGAAGGGGCGTCGCGTGCGCCCCGTTTTCTTGTTCTGACCGCCATTCGAGAAGCAGCGCGTGAGTAATCGGACGCTATACGGCGGCCAGGCCGTCATAGAGGGTGTGATGATTCGCGGCCGGACCCAGGCGTCGGTCACGGTCAGAAAACCTTCGGGAGACATCGTCCGCCACGCGATTCCGCTGGAGGGTTGGTCTACGAACAGGGCGCGTCAAGTGCCGCTGGCCCGCGGGGTGCTGGTGCTCCTGGAAACGCTGATCATGGGGATGAAGGCACTCACCATTTCAGCCAACGAGGCGGTTGACGACCCTGACGACCCGGCAGGCGAAGACGGATCCCAGGCCATTTCGACCGGCGGGATGGTGGCCATGCTCATCATTGCGCTGGCGATCGGCATTGCCGTCTTTTTCATGATCCCGCTGTTTGCTTCCCGGGGTGTTGAATCCCTGATCGAGTCCGCCGTTGTTGCAAACATCGTCGAGGGCCTTATACGGCTGGTCCTTTTCCTTGGGTACATCTGGCTGATTGGCTGGATGAGTGACATCAAGCGCGTCTTTGGCTACCACGGGGCGGAGCACATGGTCGTGGCCGCTCATGAGGCCGGTGCGCCCCTGGACGTACCGTCAGTGCGGCGGTTTTCCACAGCACATCCCCGTTGCGGGACGGCGTTCCTGCTGACAGTCGTGTTGGTCTCCATCCTGCTATTCATGGCCATTCCCAGGGAGCCGTTCTGGCTGCTGGTCACGTCGAGGCTCTTCCTGATTCCGCCGATTGCTGCAATCAGCTACGAGTTGATCAGGTTCGCCGGCACTCACTCGGACATGGCGGTTGTCCGGTGGCTGAGTTCGCCTAACCTGCTGCTCCAGCGTATGACCACCAGGCAGCCTGACGACAGCATGATCGAGGTCGCCATCGAAGCGATGAACTACGCCCAGGAGTTGGACGGCGCGGGGGATGCGGTTGCGGAGGCGGGTTCCGCACGAAACGAGGAATAGGCTCAGCCGGACAGGGGACGAAAACGGGGTGGGGCCTGCCGGTTGAGAGTTGTTCTCGACTGGCGTACCCCACCGTGGACACCGGCTTCCGCCGGTAAGTGGATGTCGGGCCGGTATAGCGATCAGGGCAGGCACGACGAATTGGGGGTGGTTCGGGTTATTTCATGGGGATGACGGGGGACGCCCGTAGTGGCATTGACCTCGTTAGTGGCGCGAGTGATGAATGCCGGGAGGGGTGATTCGGCCACGGCGGGTCTGAGACCCGCCGCTACGGGAAGTGGCTGCTGCTGATGTATCTACCCGGAGTCGTTTGATTTTGTGGGCTGCCCGCGTCTTTCGCGGAGTTGTTCCCAGACCTTGTCGATCTGGATGTCGCTGGCCGATAGAAGAACAAGCAGGTGGTAGAGCAGGTCCGATGCTTCGGCCGCGGTCTCCTGCCTGGAGCCGGTCAGAGCGGCAATTACGACTTCGCCGGATTCTTCTGCGACCTTCTGGGCGATTCGCGGCTTGCCCTCATCGAATAGGCGCGTGGTGTACGAATCCTCGGGCCGGTCGCGCTTTCGTTGCTCGATGACGTCCATCAGTTCCGCCAGGACGCCCGGCCCGGCCGACTGTTCTACTTCTTCGAGCGCATCCGGGCTGTCCAAGGGACTGCTGAAGCATGAGTCGCTGCCCGTGTGGCACGCTGGTCCTGTCGGCTCCACCTTCACGAGGACCGCGTCGGCGTCGCAGTCGGCGACTACCTCTTTCACCCTGAGAAAGTTGCCGGAAGTCTCTCCCTTGTGCCACAACTCGGACCGGCTGCGGGAATAGAACCACACGTCTGGGCCTGCGAGCGTCCTTCGAAGCGCCTCTTCGTTCATGAAGGCCAGTGTCAGCACCGCGCCGGTCGATGCGTGCTGGACCACGGCCGGGACCAACCCCCGGTCATCGAACTTGACCATCGCCAACCCTCCCTCGTTCGTTCGCTGCGTCCACTCCATCCAGCAGCGTTAATAGCCCGCCGAGGTCGCCAATTACCGCATCGGGTCTTGATTCGCCGTCGAACTCTTTCCCGTCCCTGTTGACCCAGATCGAAGTCATGCCAGCCTGGATTGAACCCAGCACGTCGTCGAACAGGTGGTCTCCGACGTACCAAGTGCGGGATGGACTTACGTCCAACAGGCTGGCGATGTGATCGAACGCCGCTGTCATCGGCTTGTAGACGCGGGCCGACTCGCTGCTTGATACCGCGGCCCAGTCAATGCCGGTCGTAGCGAGTAGCGGCAGCAAGAAATCATTGTCCGCGTTGGAGAACACACCCAGTGCACACCGTCCGTCAAGTGATTCGAGGGCGGCAGCCGTTTCCGGGAAGGGCGGGCGCTCGGCCATATGCTGTACACACCGACGCGACGCCATCGCCGGGTCACCGTCCAGGCCCATCGAGCGAAACGCCTGATCGAAGCACTCGGACCAGGCCTGTTCGTACGACATGAACGGCGGCGCCAGTTTCGGGTCAGCCATGTTCACTCGCCTTGCCCTGAACTGGACTTCGAGCGCCTTCCATTTGCGGTACAGGTCACCCGCGTCCACATCCAGGTTCTGGTCGGCGGCGATCTCCCCGATAGCCGCCTGCCAGCCCGACTGTGGATTCTGGAAGAGCGTGTCGTAGCAGTCGAAGGCTATGGCTTCGGGCGCTGGAAGCGGTCCGGATACCCCGGCCTGGCTTGCGGCCCTGGTCACGCTTCGGTCCTGATTGGCAGCCCCATGTCGGAGAGGAATGCCTTGACGTCTTTGATGCGCAGTTCTCCGAAGTGGAACACGCTTGCGGCGAGGACGGCGTCCGCCAGGCCTTCGGTCAATGCCGCGTGCATGTGGTCCATTGTCCCCGCGCCACCGCTGGCGATAAGCGGCACGTTGACGGTGCGGGATATGGCCGACAGCAGGTCGAGGTCGTATCCAGTTTTTTGTCCGTCGGCGTCCATGCTCGTGACCAGCAGTTCACCGGCTCCCAGGTCGACGCCCATCCGGGCCCACTTGATTGGATCGACGGCGGTCGGATTCCTTCCTCCATGCGTGTATATCTGCCACGGTGCTTCTGCCAGGCGGGCGCCGTCGTTTGCGTCGTCCTGGAAAATCGGGTGTTCCACCCGCTTCACGTCCATGGCCAGGACGATGCACTGTTGTCCGAACTCGTTGGCGCCCCGCTCGATCAGCGTTGGATCGTTTAGCGCGGCGGTGTTGACCGAGACCTTGTCTGCGCCGGCCTCCAGCATGCGCCTCATGTCCTCCACGTTGCGGATCCCTCCGCCGACGGTCAAGGGCATGAAGACCTGGGAGGATACTCTTTCGACCACGTCCACCATCGTGTCTCGGTCATCCGAACTGGCGGTGATGTCGAGGAACACCAGCTCGTCGGCGCCCTCGTTGTCGTAGTACGCGGCGAGTTCAGCCGGGTCTCCGGCGTCCCGGATATCGACGAAGCTGATTCCCTTGACGACCCTGCCTTGGTCCACGTCCAGGCAGGGAATGATGCGCCTTGTGAGCATTACGCGGACGCCCGCTTGCGCAGCAGCAACAGGTATCGTTGCCCGCCCACCAGCCGGAGAGTGACCTTGGCAAATCCCAGTTCCGCCGCCATTTCGGTGACGCGTGCCGGTGAGAGCCGCTTGCCGCGGCCACTTTCCTCAACATCCGTCGTTGCCGAATTTGTCCAGTCGATTATTGCCAGCCAGCCCCCGCGGCGGAGCAGGCGGTGGGCCTCTTTCAACAGGGACCTGGGCCGGGGCGCCGCGGTCAAAACGTCAGACAGTACCGAGCCGTCCAGGGCGGCGCCGTCCAGCGGGACCTTGATGCGCTTGGACTGAACGAAATCGACGTTTCCGAGCCGTGCGGAGTCGACGCGTTCGCGGACGATGTTGAGCATCTGCTTGCGAGAGTCAATTGCGTATACCTTGCCGTCATAGGCGTGCTTGGCGAGGGGGAGCGTCAGGTACCCGGGCCCGCAGCCAATATCGCCGATTTCTTCGTACGGTCGAATTGGAATGAGGGCGATGATCTGAAGAGGGTCAATCGCTTCGTCGAGGGACGGATTGAGGAGCCTTTCTGCTTCTTGAATTGTGGTCTTTGTAACCATCTATCGTTCTTTCGTCCGCGGCACAGTTACTATCCCCCGCGCTCGACTTCCTCTATCGCCCGCCGGAGATCCAACGCGCCGGAGTAGATTGCCACACCGGTCACCGCGGCCTCGGCCCCCATGTCCGACAGTCTCGCCAGATCATCAATTGTAGCTATCCCCCCGGCCGCGATGATTGGGTGGGGCACAGTTTCCAGGACTTCGGCAATCGAGTCGAAATTCGGGTGAGACAGCGTGCCGTCGCGCTCGGTGTCGGTGTACATGAACCGGCGGACGCCGATCCCGGCCATCTCGGTCATGAGGTCTTTGGCTCGCACCCGAGTCGCCTCGGTCCAGCCGCGGGTGGAGACGAATCCTCCCTTCGCGTCGACGCCAACAATGACCGAATCGGCGCCTGCCTGGTCGATAGTGTCCCGTACTTCGCCGGGCGACTCGATCGCCGCGGTACCGAAAATGACCCGGTCTACGCCGAGGCTGAGAAGTTCGATAGCGGATTTGGCAGTCCTGATCCCGCCGCCCAGTTGCACCGGTACGTTCGCCGCACTGAGGACTGCTTCGACTGCCGGCATGTTGGCGCGCACGCCGTCACGCGCGCCGTCCAGGTCGACTACGTGTAACCGGCTCGCGCCCGCCTCAATCCACCGCGTCGCCGCGGCCGCGGGGTCGTCGCCGAACACCGTTTCGCGTTCGTAGTCGCCCTGGAAAAGGCGTACGCACTTTCCGCCGCGCAGGTCTATGGCCGGAATGACTTGCATGTTTTTTCATGTTCCCTGGAATCACCAGGGTCTTACCCTGACGGCACGATTTGATGAATTTAAATGGGATCCGCGTGCTGCGGCCAAGGCGGGTTTGAAACCCGCCACTACGACGCCGCGGTACCGCCTGTATTCACGCTGAGTGAGCGACGAAGTTGGCGTAGATGCTGAGCCCGCTGTCGCCACTCTTCTCGGGGTGAAACTGGACACCGACAATTTCACCCGCGGCCACGACGGCGCACACGTCCACGCCGTAATCGGCGGTGGCCGCAACCACGCTGGTGTCATTGGGCACACAGTGGTACGAGTGCACGAAGTAGAAGTGGGTACCGTCGTCGATGCCCTCTAAGTACGGGTGGCGGCCGGCGTCGGAATCAGAGAATGTAATGGCGTTCCACCCCATGTGCGGGATCTTGAGAGTTTCGCCCTGTTGTCCCGTCATACCGTCCGGCAGTCTTTTGACACCTCCCTGGAAGATTCCCAGTCCTTCTCGAACACCTTCTTCCGAGCGGTCCAGCAGTATCTGCATGCCGAGGCACACGCACAGCAGAGGCCTGCCTGACGCTGCGAACCGGCGGACCGCGTCGACCAGGTCCTGATCGGTCAGGGCCCGCATAGCGGCGTCGAACGCGCCGACACCCGGCAGCACGGCGGCGTCGGCATCCAGCAACGAATTCGGGTCGGATACCACCTGCGGGGATGCGCCCACCTTTACGAGCGCCTTCTCGACGCTGTGAAGGTTTGACGCCCTCGTATTTACCACCGCTATACGCGTACCCATCAGGCGTTCTGTCCCTTGTTGCGTACGCCTGTGACGATTTCGACCGGCAGCGCGCGGTCCTCGTGCCGGCCCAGCATGAACAGATAGTCGGCCAACCGGTTGAGGTAACGCAGTACTTCGGGGTTCCCCAGCTTGCTCGACCGTTCCAGCCCGACTACCAGGCGCTCCGCTCTCCTGACGAATGCGCGCGCCATATCGAGGGCCGAAGATCCCGGCGAAGCGCCGGGCACGATGAACGCCCGCGGCAACTCCGTGCGGGCCTGTAGATCGTCTATTCGGGCTTCGAGTTGATCGATCATGTCCGGTGTTACCGGTATGAAGTGTTCTTCGAGGAGGTGGCGCGAATTGACGTCGGTCGCGAGTTCGGCGCCAACCTTGAACAGGTCGTGTTGCACCGTCGCGATTGCGCCCCTGACTTCTTCGTCTTCGCAGAGGGACCGGGCCAGTCCGAGCGCGGATACGGCCTCGTCGCAGGCGCCGCAGGCCTGCACGCGGTCGTCGTCCTTCGAGACCCGTCCGCCGTACAGCAGCCCGGTTTCCCCGGCGTCGCCACGGCGGGTGTATATCGGTCCAGCGGTTGCCAATTCCGGCCCCTTTCATAGATCATTGTATGACCGAATCAGACTCCGGTTGTGTCCAAAAAGCAATCCCGACTTGCTGTAACATGAATCACATCTGCCGGGTTTGTCGCGAGTAATCGGCCCGGCACGTTCACTCTCGTCCCCACAGGCGACACCGTTAGCATGACTACAGCAAGCCCTCAACACAGGGTCCCCATAAACACGATCCACGTCACGGAGAAGGCGGCCGGCAAGGTGCGTGAATTCGCGCAGAATGACGGCAAGGAGAAGTTCGGCCTGAAGGTGGCGGTGCAGGGCGGAGGTTGCTCCGGTCTCCAGTACGTCCTGGAACTGGTAAATGGTCCGGATGAGAGCGACAAAGTGATCGCGCAGAACGGCATCGAGGTCTACGTTCCTAAGAGGGCTTTCGTGTTCCTGGCGGGGACTGTTCTCGACTTCTCGGACGGACTTAACGGGCGGGGATTCGAGTTCCGAAATCCGAATGCGAAACGCACCTGTGGTTGCGGCGATTCCTTCTCGGTGTGACCGGCGGGTGAGTCCGATCATTAGGCCGCTCTGCCCAGGAGCGGCTTTTTTTGTTAATGGGGAGACAGGCTTCGAACGGACGATCTGAAATGGCCAGAGCGACCCAATCAACGGAAAACTCCATGGTGGACCTGATGCGCGGGCACGGCGCGCAGTTCGAGTCCATCGACGGCAGGACGGTCGCTGTGTCTTACGGGAATGTGCAGGCGGAGTGCAATGCGCTGCGCGCCGGGGCGGGGGTGACGGACCTCAGCCACACGACGCGCGTGATGCATACTGGCCCGGACGCTCTTGACCTGCTGCAACGGCTGACCACCAACGACCTTGGCGGCCTTGTTGTGGGAGAAGCCGCTACTACGGTTCTGACGTCAGAGATCGGCCGCGTGATCGATTTGTTCCAGGTCGTGCGGTTGGAGCTCGACCGGCTCACGTTGATTTCAGACTCCTTCGACGCTGAGCCGTTGGTCGAAAATATCGACAAGTACACGATTTTGGAAGACGCCGTGCTGGAAGATGTCTCGTCCGCAACCGCCCGCATCAGACTTCGGGGGCCTCAGGCTCGTTTAGTTGTTGGCGAAGTCACAGAGGCCGACATTTCGCCCGTGGATTCCGGCGAAGTTCAGCTCGTACCTGCTCTTGGCGAAGGGGCCATGCTGCTCAAGGGCAACCCGCTGGTCCGCGATGGCTACGAACTCGTGCTGCCCGTCGATTCCGCAGAGGAAGCATGGGAAGCGGCTGTCAGCGCGGGAGCCGTACCTGTTGGGCACTACGCGGTGGGGCACGCGCGAATCAAAGCCGGCGTGCCGGCTTCGGAGGCGGAACTGAATGATCGGGTTAACCCCCTGGAGGCCGGCCTGGACGAATTCGTCAGCTTCACGAAAGGGTGCTACGTGGGCCAGGAGGTGATAGCCCGGCTGGACACGTACGACAAGGTCCAGCGAAGGCTGGTGCGCCTGGACGCGCCGGAGGGGACGGTACCTGGCGATTCCCTGGAGTCGGGAACGCGGACGGCGGGCTGGGTGTCGTCGGTCTCCGGATTGCCGGAGAACGGCCGTGCGGCCGCGCTTGGGTTTGTCCGGAAGGCATTCGTCGAACCCGGAACGGTGTTGAGCGCCGGGAGCGGAGAGGTGACAGTGGTCGATGTCCCTTCGCCGGTCGCCCGCTAGCGTATACGCGCGTTCGGCGCTTACCTGTGCAGCAGGGTCTCGCCGCCGTCCACCACCAGCACGTGGCCGCGTATCATCTCCGCCTCGTCGCTGCACAGGAATGAGACGGCCTTGGCCACGTCTTCGACCGTGACGGTCCGGCCTGCCGGGGTTGGCCTGCTCGCCAGTTCTCGCACGCCCAGTTCGTCCGGAAACGCGTCGATGGCGTCGGTCATGACGTATCCGGCGGACACCGCGTTCACGCCGATGCCGCGGGGTGACAGTTCGGTTGCGAGGTAACGCGTGAGGGCTTCGAGGGCCGCCTTCGATACTCCCACGGCGAAGTAGCTGGTGAGGACCTTGGTCGCGCCGGGGCTCGATATGTTGACGATTCGACCGCCGCGGGTCATCAGTTTGACCGCCTCGACGGCGCACAGCCACGGGGCGCGGGCGTTGATGTCGAGGGTCCAGTCCCAGTGCCGGACGTCGAGTTCGGTCGCCGGCCGCATGACGCCGGATGCGGCGTTGTTCACGAGGATGTCAATTTGTCCGAACTCGTCCCCGATCCGGGTGAAAAGCGACGCGATGGCTTCCGGGTCTGCGAGGTGCGAGCGGACCCTCAGGCATCTCACGCCCAGGGCTTCGATTTCAGACTGGGTCTCCCGCGCCGCGCGGTGATTCTTCAGGTAGTTGAAGGCTACGTCGGCGCCTCGGCCGGCCAGTTCCAGCGCGATGGCTCGGCCAATACCGCGGCTGCCGCCGGTAACGACCGCGACTTTTCCCGCGTACTGCCCGCGCCCTTGTTCGTCGCCGGTCATGACTGATCTAGTTCTTCACAATGCAAGCCGGACTTGGCCCGGCGCGGTGCATCAGATGGCCATCCCGCCATCCACCCGTACGACGCACCCGGTCATGTACCGGGCATCTTCCGAGGCAATAAAGGCGATGGTGGGAGCGATCTCGTCGGGCGTCCCGAAACGGCCAAACGGGATCCACTTCATTACCTCGTCCTTGATTCTCTGCGGCAAAACGTCGGTGGTGGCCGTGGATACGTATCCTGGCGCCACTGTGTTGACGGTTATGTTTCGGGTAGCGACTTCCTTGGCCAGCGACTTGGTGAAGCCATGGATCGCTGCTTTCGACGCCGCGTAGTTCGTCTGCCCCACGTTGCCCCTGATTCCCACTACCGACGATACGTTGATGATGCGCCCCCACCTGGCCCGCACCATGGACGCCACTGCCGACCTGGAGCAGTAAAACGTGCCGTAGATATTTGTGTCCAGCACGCGCTTGAAGTCATCGTCCTTCATGCGCATGAGCAGCGAGTCCGAGATGATCCCCGCGTTGTTGACGAGAATTTCGACGGGTCCGAACTTCTCCGTGGTCTCACTGAACATCGCTTCCACCGCGGCGCGATCGGATACGTTGGCCCCCACGGCGATCGCCTCTCCTCCTCCTCCGCGGATTTCTTCAACCACCGCTTCCGCATCTTCCGGATGCGTGTTGTAGTTGACTGCGATCCTGTGCCCCGCCGCGGCGAGCCGCAACGCAGCGGCGCGGCCTATTCCCCTGGACGCGCCCGTTATCAGGGCGCAACGTGATTGATCTGGCAAAACAGTCCCCGGCTCTTGATGAGCGCGTTAGTTCAGTACTTCCGTTCGGATCCTCGACAATTCGTCAGCTGAAGCTTTGACGAAACCGGTTTTCACGACTGTGACGGCCGTTGAAATTGCGTTGGCGATAGACGGAGCAAGCGACCGCCCGTGACCAACGATAGCAACGCCGTTGACTCCCAGCAGCGGGCCGCCTCCGTGGGTCTCCAGCACGTTGGTTTTGTCAAACACACCTCTTGCGAGCGCCGCGCCGGACTCGGTCTGGCCCACGGCTGCTTCGATGTCCGTGACAATCGCCTGGCCCAGCGCCTCTGTAAGTTTTAGCACCATATTGCCGACGAAACCGTCGCAGAGTAACACCTCGGCGTTGTCGCCCGTCAGGTCGCCTGGCTCCAGGTTGCCGATGAAGTTCAGGCTGCTGGCCCGCAGCAAGTCGGTGGTCTCCCTGACCTGGCGGTTTCCCTTACCCTCCTCCGCGCCCACGCTGAGGATCGCCACGCGGGGGTTTTCCGAACCATACAGCAGGCGCGACATCACAGAACCAAGCGCCGCGAAGTCGAGCAGCTGTTGCGGCCGGGTATCGACGTTGGTGCCGAGATCGATGATGACCGTCTTCGGCGCGTAGCCGACGATTGGCCCTCCAAGGGCCCCGCGGTCTACGCCTTCCATGGTCCCGAACACGACGGTGGCGGCGGCTATGGACGCGCCGGTGGAGCCCATGCTCACGAACGCTGCGGCCTTTCCGGCCTTGACGGCACCGGCGGCAACGAATACAGACGCGTTGGGCTTTGACCGGAACGCCGTCACCGGCGACTCGTCCTCCCCGACGACGCCGGAGGAACGTACGACCTGGATCGGTAATTTCGACGCCCCCAGCCGTTCGATCTCGGGATTGATTGCGTCAGGATCGCCGACGAGCGCCACGGCCACACCACCCTGCTTCACCGCCATCACGGCGCCTGCGACTGTCTCTCGTGGGCCGTGGTCGCCGCCCATTGCGTCCAGCGCAACGGGGATGAAACCGCCGGGTCCGCTAGATGTGTTCGCTGGGTCCAAGAGTCCTCCAGTATTTCTCAGCTAGCGTTGCCGCCGGGGGATTGTGGCAGTGGAACGGTCGCACGGCCGGTCACGACTTCAGTCCCGTCCTGCTTGCTGCAACCAGCCTTGCAACGGACAAGGTCAACTTCGCCGTTGGACTTGACGGAAGTGATTTCGCCCCAGGTCTCCACGGTCTCACCCGGGTAAACGGGCGCTTTGAATTTAACGTCGAGTTCGCCGCCCGACGCGTAGGCGCCAGGGAATGCCGTTTCCAGCATTTCCGAAACGAACGCAAGGGTCAGCATACCGTGTGCGATTCGCCTGCCGAACTGCGTCGTACGCGCAAATTCCTCGTCCAGGTGAATGGGGTTAAAGTCCTTTGCCGCTTCGGCATACAGGTTGACCTGTTCCTGCGTCACCGTGCGGGTGATGACGGGCAGGGGATCGCCCACTTTGGATGGGCCGTCATGGTGGTTCGAGATAGTCATTGGCCGGTAATCACCATGCTGCTGGCCGTGGCCACGACCTCGCCGTCCGCGCCGGTAATGGTGGTGTCGAGCGTTGCGAACCTGGTCCCTCGCCGGACCGAATTCCCGCGCAACACCGCGGTTGCCGACAGCTTCTCTCCAGCGGCGATCGGCCTTTCGAATCTTGCCCCCTGAGAGCCATGAATAGTCCCGCCTGCCAGCCCCAGTTCGTCGATCAATTTGCCGAGCCCAGCAGCCACGACGGCCATCGGTGGGACCCGCTCCGCGGCGTCGGGTGGGCACTCGCGGCCGACGGCCTTGGCGTACTTGACCGACTCCTCTGCGGAGAGTCCGACGTCGTACGGGCCGAGTTTGTGGCCGATTTCAAGTTGGGCAAGATTCAAAGTTGGGTCCGGTGCGGTTTTTGGCGCACGCTCGCGGCGCGCGTTCACAGGTCATCCGTCGGCGGATTTTATTAAGACCTGACCCTGCGGGCAATCGCGGGCGATCAAGCGTCGCCTCTGACGCCGCCGCGTTGGTCTATTGCGTCGTCGATCAGTCTCGCGGCGACTTCGAATGACTCGGGCTTTCGATAGTCCAGTTCCGAGAGCGCCAGGACGCGGTAGAGGGTCCCGGTGGATACGAGGGCGCTGACACTTTCACCGAGCTTGGGGATGGGTACGCCAAGAGCCTGGGCCATGGCAGAAGCGGCGTTCATGCCGCTGCGGTTCATGTAGACCTTGGTCATCACCCGCCCCCTGTACCGCAACGACACGCCTTCCTTCGTCTGCTTGAGGTGGACCCGCAGGTGCGCCCGCGGGATCGAAATCAACTCGTAGGCGTATTCAAGGGCTTTTGTTCGGCTGATCGACATGCTCTAAGCGTACTCGGCGGCTCGCGGCCAGGCGCAGTTATCGGTCTTCGACTCGCGCCGCTACTCTGGATGGGTTAATGACCGTAGCCGGCATGCGAATATATAATCGTCCGGCGCAAATTGCCCGACGGCGCCTTGCCGCCGAGTCACCACGTATTTTCACATGCAATCCAACAGACCAAACGGAATAGTCACCGGCGGCGCCACCGGCATCGGAAGAGCGATCGGATTGAGGCTCGCCGGAGAGGGTGTTTCTGTCCTGGTTGCCGACATAAATGCGGAAGCTGCCGAAGCCACCGCATCGGACATCGCGGCGCTTGGGGTCAAGAGTGGATTTGTTGCCACCGATGTTACCAACCGCGAGGCGACGGACCGCATGGTCGAGGCCGCCTTCGACACACTTGGCGGCGTTGACATTCTCATCAATAACGCGGGCGTCGCGGGGGCCCCGGGGTGGGATTCCCGGCAGGAGTCCACCGAGGGAGATTGGCGCTTCACGTTCCGGGTAAACGTCAAGGGCATCGTCAACTGCACCGAATCGGCAAAGCCGACGATGATCGAGGCGCGGGCCGGCAAGATCGTCAATATTGCGTCAATCGCCGGGCGCGAGGGACGGCCGTCGCTGCCGCACTACTCCGCCAGCAAGTCAGCGGTGATCAACTACACGCAGTCGCTGGCGAATGAACTAGCCCAGCACAACATCAACGTGAACGCGGTGTGCCCCGGCCTGTTGTGGACGCCGATGTGGGAACAGGTTGCGGGGAGGTACGGCGCAGACGATCCGCAGTTCGCGGACCTGGCGCCGAAGGAAATATTCAACAGCATGGTCCAGGCCAACATACTGCTTGGCAGGCCGCAGACGCCCGAGGACATCGGCGAGGCGGTTGCGTTCCTGGTATCCGAGGACGCCCGGAACATTACCGGCCAATCGCTGAATGTAGATGGCGGGTTCTTCCTGAGATAGCCACGTGGCAACTGACAGCAAACTGGAATTGAACGGAAAGGTCGCAATCGTTACTGGTGGCGGCAACGGCATCGGCCGCGGGATTGCCATGGAACTGGCTGGCCGCGGCGCGAACATCGTCCTTGGTGAGATCGTTGTAGATGCTGCGGAAACCGTCGCGAAGGAGATAAACGCCGCGGGCCGGGACGCGATCGCAGTCGGTACCGACGTGACCGATCAGGCGTCCGCAGACTCGCTGTTCGAGGCGGCCATCGAACGGTTCGGCACGGTGGACATCCTGGTGAACAACGCCGGTGTCGGCGGAGCGCCTGGCTGGTGGGAGCGAGGTGTGAGCAGCGAAGAAGACTGGGACGCGGCTTTCGACGTGAACGTCTTCGGGATCGTCCACTGCACGAAGTCGGTGGAAGGGCACATGCGTTCCCAACAGAGCGGCAAGATCGTCAACATCGCGTCGGTGGCCGGCCGAATCGGCGCCGGCGGGATAGCGCACTATTCGGCGTCCAAGGCTGCAGCCATCAACGTTTCGCAGGCCTATGCGATTCGCCTGGCGCCGTCGAACATAAACGTCAACACGGTGTGCCCCGGGCTGCTGTGGACCGACCTCTGGGAGAAGCTGGCGGTCCGACGCAAGGTGATGCGCCCTAACGAGCGGAAACTGTCGGGGCGCGACGTTTTTTTGAGCAGGATTGCCGAAACGACTCCCATGAACAGGGAGCAAACGCCGGAGGACATCGCCAAGGTAACGGCCTTCCTCGTCTCCGAACGAGCCCGAAACATCACGGGCCAGGCCATCAACGTAACCGGCGGCTGGCTGAATAACTGATCAAGTCCGGGTTCAGGGCGCGTGCTTGTTGCGGCTGGCCCCCGATCTCCCATCGGATAAACTCAGCCTGATGCGCGGGAGGGAGACCATGTAGTTGCGGCTGGCCCCCGATCTCCCATCGGATAAACTTCAAAGTGCGAGACTGGATACCAGTTTAGGTTGCGGCTGGCCCCCGATCTCCCATCGGATAAACTCATCGCCACTTTCGTATCGCAGAGTCGGCAGTTGCGGCTGGCCCCCGATCTCCCATCGGATAAACTCAGACGGGATACTCGACGCTCAAGACAGTGTTGCGGCTGGCCCCCGATCTCCCATCGGATAAACTGAACTATTCTTCGGCCACGCGGTGATCACGTTGCGGCTGGCCCCCGATCTCCCATCGGATAAACTGAGATCGGCGATTTGAACACGCAGTTCGCGTTGCGGCTGGCCCCCGATCTCCCATCGGATAAACTCCTTGCCGGAGGGCAGGGCGAGAGACACGGTTGCGGCTGGCCCCCGATCTCCCATCGGATAAACTCCGGTGCGCTCAGCTACGAGCTCCGGAGAGTTGCGGCTGGCCCCCGATCTCCCATCGGATAAACTTGAACAACTCGACTTATCAAATACTTCTAGTTGCGGCTGGCCCCCGATCTCCCATCGGATAAACTTCGATCCGGTAAGTCCGGACCGCGGCGGCTGTTGCGGCTGGCCCCCGATCTCCCATCGGATAAACTGGCCGTCACGGAGGGAGGCGAAGTCGTTGGGTTGCGGCTGGCCCCCGATCTCCCATCGGATAAACTCTATTCCGAGAATTTTAGTGTCAGCGGCAAGTTGCGGCTGGCCCCCGATCTCCCATCGGATAAACTCGATCTCGCAACGGCTTAGCCACCGTGACAGTTGCGGCTGGCCCCCGATCTCCCATCGGATAAACTTCGACCGGTGTCGTAGCGACCACTCTCAGGTTGCGGCTGGCCCCCGATCTCCCATCGGATAAACTGGACTTCCGCGGCGGCGACCCTGACGAGAAGTTGCGGCTGGCCCCCGATCTCCCATCGGATAAACTTCAACAGTGGTATGACTACGGTCGCTTGGTAGTTGCGGCTGGCCCCCGATCTCCCATCGGATAAACTGAGGACGGGGACGAAACGGAACTGTCCTGGGTTGCGGCTGGCCCCCGATCTCCCATCGGATAAACTCAACGTGATGCGGTACCAACACCGTTTTGCGTTGCGGCTGGCCCCCGATCTCCCATCGGATAAACTATACGAGTGCGTCGCCGTAGTCCCCGGAGTGTTGCGGCTGGCCCCCGATCTCCCATCGGATAAACTCGACCGGCTGACGGTCCAACTTGGAGACAAGTTCGGACTGAAGGCCGGGGTACCGGCAAAAAACGACGCTGCCCGGCTCAGAAAAGCGCGAACTGCTCCGGATTTTTGTTGGCTGGCTGGCGGCGCGGGCCGTCGAAGCTGACGATGTTCTCGTACTGTTTGTCCGTGAAGTACAGGACCTGCACGTTGCCTGCCCCCGGCAGAGCCGACTGTACTCGCCGGGTGTAGACCTCCGCCTGCTCCTTGCCGGCGCAGAAGCGCAGATACACCGACAACTGGCACATGTCGAACCCCTGGTCGAGCAGGAATTTGCGGAACTTCGTCGCCGCCCGCCGCTCGTTCTTCGTGAGCACCGGAAGGTCGAAGATCACCATCATCCACATGAGCCTGTAGCCGGAAAGCACAGCCCATCTCCTAGTCCCCCACCTTGACAAAACCCGTAAGCGGCCGTCCCGGGAACACAAAGGCTGGCTTGCCGCTCTCGAACGATTGTGCAATCGACTGTGCGGCGCGCTCAATGCACGTTTGTAACGGAGTTGTACCTCTCTCCGTGGCCATGTCGCTTGTCAGCACCATTGCCAAAGCCTTCTTCGCATCTGCATCCACTTCTTCCCGTCCGGCGCCGACGAGTCTCACCACCACATAGTCCACCATCGGCCTGAACGGCTCCATCAGATCGTCAACGAGGCACATGGCGTTGGCGCGATTGCTGTGGTGAATGCCGATCGACGGATGCAGACCGGCCGACACCACGGCTCGCGCCACGGCCGACCTGAGCACCGTATAGCCGTAGTTGAGGAAAACATTCGGACCGCCGCCGTGCCTGTCGCGCCGGAAGTCCCCGCCAAACAGCAGCGGCCAGTAGCGGCGCGCAGCCTGCGCTTCGACGTTTTCCGGGTCGCCTGACTTCACGCGTCGGGCCAGCGCGTCGAAACCGTCGGTGGGAAGCTGGAGCAATTCCAGCATGTTCTTCTGCTGTTCGATCTTCGCCCTGACCACCGCCTGCCAGAGCCGCTTGCAAAGCGGTTTCGATGCCTCCAACTGGCTGCGCATACGAAGTGCCTGGACGTGATGACCCTCCAGCGGCCACAGCCACGCAACCGGCAGGTAGTTTGACCCGCACAGCACCACAGCGACTCCCCGGCTGGCGAGCTCCGTCATAAGACTGTTCGAGTAGGTCAGCCCGCGGGCGTTGCACAGCAGCACGCCGATATCGTCGAGCGGAACTCTGCCGACCTCGGCGCCGTCATCGGAGACCGTCATGAAGCCGCGGAACCGCGCGAGGTGGCGGCCTTCGCTGGCGACCTCAATGACACGCCCGATCATGTCATTTCCGGGGCCCGGGATCCCAGACGCGTCCGATCTCGTCAATTCCGATTTTGCGGAAACCGAGTTTTTTGAGTTGCCTAACGCGGTATCGGTTTTCTCTCATATCTTTACCGACGCGATCAGCAACATTTGCCTCGTTATGCTCGTCCAATACAACGAATACTCGACTCGCGGCGTTAGTAATTTTCCTCACGCGCAAAATGCGGCGGTCCTGCCCTTCACCCAATGCCCCCATGTCGTCGATCTGGAGCCGCATGAGTTTTTTCGCCGCTGGGTGTGGTCGTAAAGTCGTGGGATCGAAACCGGGCTGGTTGGCTTCGAACGTTGGTACAACTACCATCCTCCAATTCCCGTCGGGCATACGCCAGATTTCGGCAAATTCGTTTCCGCCCGGCAGGTAGCCCTTGTATGCATGACCGGCTTTGTCTTTGATAGGTATGACGCGCTGCTCGTCGACAACTCGCACGCGTCGCACGATCTGCCGTCTGCCGTCCAGAAATACGCCTTCCGCCCCGGCCTTCTCTGCGAAGTCAGCGGCTTTGCCACCTTCCGACGCGACCCTATCCCACAAATCCAGCAACGCGGTTCTCATCACCGGGTCCCGAACCGAATTCAGGTCCCGACGCCTCTTGACGTCGGTCAGCTTCTTTCGGACCACTACTTTGTGAGAGCCGTCCTTCAGCGGTTCGATCAGCCCGTATGCCGTCTCGTTGTGTAGTTGACCAGTCGTGCTCAGGCCGCCGCGTGTTCCGTGGTCCGGTTTATAAGAGACCACGATGCGATCGAGCAACGACTTAACAACACTACGGTGAAAACCTTCCCAAGGCGGCGGGACCAAGCTGGCGAGCCGTTCAGTTAGGTCAGAACCCGCAGCAGAGGCATCGGCAAACTGCTTTAGCAGCCCCTGCGTGGTGTTCGCAACCACAAACGCATCAATGGCATGATGTCGGTGGTCGTCCCGCTGTTTGCGCGGCGCTTCTCCGTCCTGCCGTTCATGCAGAATCCCTTCAAGCCCCCAACCGCGCCTGAGCAGAGCTGTCATGCGGCCCGGGATCACTCGTACCCGTTGCTTACGTCCGGTCTTTTCGTCCCCGGCTGTCTCGTCGTACAAATGGGCCAGGTAAGTCCGGGCTGTCCGAGACAAGTAAGCTGTTTCGTTAAGTTGCCGGTCCAGAAACTCGTATTGATCTTCAAACCGCTCCATTGCGTCTTGCTTGAAGCGCCACTTTTTGTTGTCTGGCAGCTTTTCTGTGCGGGCAAGTATTTCCTGGTATTCGTAGCCGGGTGGGTTGTGTCCGAAAGCCTCATACGGAGACCTATCGCCTTTGACGCGGTTGCTGCCGGCGACGCAAAGAACTTTGTTCGACATCGAGTTATCGAGCGTACGGCTGAATGGCAGGATGTGATCGACTTCGGTCCGACTATCAATTGCCATCTCGAACGAAATAGGTTTACCGGTATAGGGGCACAGTCTCGCCTGAGGGAGACCTTGTTCTTCCCACAAGCGGAGCCTTTGGAGGGTATCCGCAGAAACCTCCCGTTCAGCCGACGCCAGGCATTCACGAAAGCGCTCGTTCTGTTTCCCGCCTTCCCTGTTCCGTAACTCCAATTCCCGAAGCCGGTTTCTATTGAGCTTTAACTCTCGCGCCAGTTCGACCACGATCTCTTCCGGCTTTCCGTGCCGCTCTATGATCTTGTTAACGACACGCTGGATTTGGCCTAATCCGATGTGCACAGTGGGATTGCCGATTCGGCCAAACCGGGCGACATTGCCGTCCTTGTTTGGGTCCTTATTCGGATTCGCCCCAACGGCATCGCGTTCCAGCACCTCCCCGTAGTACGGCAGGAGGTCATGTGCCTCGGTGTTGCGAAAGTCGGAGTGGTGTGGGTATCCCGCGGCGATGACGGCTTCAGAGTAGACAAGGCCCACTCTCAAATGCGGGAGCAACTTACGCATCGCCTTTTCGCTCAGGTTTGCGTAGCCGGTTGGCAGGGCGGCCTCGGAGACGGCTGTGGACTGAACGGCGTCCAGTCCCCAGTCCGCCCTGGCCTTTTGGCGCACGGTCTCCGGCTCCTCCGTGTTGAGCAGGAATCTCACGATCTCATTACGCTCGTCGAGAGGGAGTTTGAGCCAGCGGCCTGCGAAGATGTCCTTAGCTTTTTTCTCTCCCTTCTCTTTCTTCGCTGTCATGAGGCGGGCGGACGTTTCATCTCCTTTGATTGCCTTGCGCCCGCCGCGGGCCAGATTGAATTTGGCTTCCGATGCCAGTCCGAGTTCCCGCCGGGTGGGCCTCTCCAGGTTGATGTCCTTACCTGAGCGCAGCCGTTTTAGGGCGCGCTCCCTCTCGTCGTCGTTCAAAGTTCGTTCAGGTTCGAAGCCGACCCGCAGTTTTAGGTTGTTGACCTCCTGGAGCATGCGGATTTCCTGGGCGACGGACAAAGCCCTGGATGCCCGCTTCTCCCCCGATTCAAGCGTGCACCATCCGGGATCGACCGGCTTCAAGCGACGCTGAAACAGGATCACGTCCTTCAGAGAGTCCCACTGGTCCGGTGTTAGCGCATGATGCGGCTCTTGAGCATTTCGGATCTTGTCGAACTCCGACTCGTACATACGCCTGTCGGGGTACAGACCGGACTCTGGCCGCGCGCGAACCAGTTCGCTCTTCTTCCGTCGGCGCGCCAGAAACGCTCCGAGCGTTCGCGCGCCGCTCTTCTCAATTCGCCCGCGTAGCGTGTCGATCTCCGCCCGCGTCTTCTTAGCCTCGTTTTCGTCGTCCCCACCAGCATTGCGGTTCGACTTGAACCCTCGCCTTTGATTGAGGTGAAATAGCGCCCGGCCGAGTTCAAACGGCCTGAGCGGGCTGTCCAGTGCCTTTGCCCGCAACTCGTACGGTTCAAGTTCGGTGACTAGGTCTCGGCGCTCGGACTTGGCTGCAGGCATCAGGCCGCAGTTGACGAGAGTCCGCAACAGCATGCCGCGCCTCTTCAGGTACCGGTCTCGATGACGACGCTGGCCGCGCGGAATACGTCGTTTAACAGCGTTCGACGAGCCGTCCCTGGGGTTGCGTCCGTCGGGGAAAACGCGAACGCCCATGTCCAAGACCCCACATGGGTTCGCGTAATCATCGAGGCTGATCGCGGCCCAACCAATGGAGTTAGTGCCTATGTCGAGCCCCAACCTGAATCGTTTAACGTGCTTGGTAGTCGTTTTCATCCATTGCCCTCGCTTGAAGCAACATGATACGATTCAACGGTCTAAGTCACACGGCTTTTGTCCGATGGGAGATCGGGGGCCAGCCGTTAACAAGCTGAGGGGCTAGGCCCCAAGATGCACAAAATGAGAGAGCAGGCTGCGGCCTGCTCTCTGCGCGTTCGAAACATCATGGGCCAGGCTATCAACGTAACCGGCGGCTGGCTGAATAACTGAACTTGCGCGGCTTCTGGGCCGGAGATGCGACAGCAACCCAGTGAAGTTGCGTGTTGGCGTGGTGATGGGCGGACTAGCGTACGATGGCACGCGGGTAGGCTTGGGGGAATTGGGCCGTTAAACGGGGAATTCAGAGCAGCGAGGTAAGGCCGTGTACGTCAAGCAGAATGAAGCTTCGGACGTTTCCGCATCGCCGAACGTTCACCAGGGTGAAGGGGTAATCGTCCGGCGGAGCATGTTCCGCAACGAGAGCAAGCTCCCCATCCGCATGGAGGTCTGGGAGCTGGAGCCCGGTGTCAGCGAGGGTGACCATATCCATGACGACAGGGACAGGGACGGGGAATTGGAGGAGATCTACTACTTCCTCGAGGGCGAGGGGGTGATGTCGGTCGAAGGGGAGGACGTGCCCATTGCGGCCGGTGATTCCTTCATGGTCCCTCCGGGCGTCGATCACGGGTTCCGCAATACCGGCGATAGTCTTTTGAAGCTCGTATTGATCTGGGGCAAGCCGACGGCGTAGCCGGATGGTTGACCGTCGCTCAGAGGGTGTCTAATGAGTCGTCGGAAACCGTTCGTGGTGAGCTTGTCGAACCATGAACAGCGCCTCGACCCTTCGACAGGCTCAGGGTGAACGGAAGGGCTTTTAGACACCCTCTCAACTCCCGCCAATCCCGATGGCACGGTCGGTCAGCTCGGCCAGGATGGCGTCCAGTTGTGAGCGGGACGATGGGCCGATCACCTTCTTGACGATCTCGCCGTCGGGCATGACGAAGAACTTCTCCGGGAGGCCCTTCACGCCAAAGTCGACCCCGACACGACCCCGTTCGTCGATTGCGACGGGGTACTCGATGCCGTTTTGAGCAATGAACTCGCCGACTGAGTCGTCCCCGTCCCACAACGCGATTCCCACGAACTCCACCCCGCGTTCGCGCCAGTCCCGGTAGGCTTTGGCCAAAACCGGGCCCTCTGCCCGGCACGGCGGGCACCACGACGCCCAGAAGTCCACAACCACGATCTTTCCTCGCAGATCGGCCAGTCTGATCTCACCGCCGTCGACAAGGGGCAGCACGAAGTCTGACCGGGGGTCGGTCGAGACCGTCACCTCGCCGAAGTTGGAGTTCACGCCGGGTCGTCCCTGTTCGCCCCCGGTCTGCAACGTGCCCCACACCAGGATGGCGACAAGGAAGCCGACCGGGACGCTGAGGCCGATGACTATGGCGCGTCGTTGCGTCATGCCGGTGGCGCGGCGCCGGTCTCGTCCCGTTGGGATTGTCCAGCATCCGCGGGCGCGTTGAGGGCCTCGCGCATCAGTAATTCGCGTTTGGCTAAATATTCTTCCGCCTCTATCTTTCCGGCGTCTCGCAGATCGTCCAGGGCCGCGATGGCGTCCACCAACTCGCTGCGGGTCTGCCCCGCGGCTGCAGGCGTGTTCCGGGCCCGGATGAAGGCGAATGCCAGCAGCGACAGGAACGCCGCCCCAACAAGCCATGCGACGATGGGGATGTATGCCCGGTCGCCGAAGTAGTCGACCGCCCTCTCGGTGAACGTCGGGCTGGGGAGCCCGTCGAATGTGACGTTTATCCTTGTTCCACGGTCAAAGCCCGAGCCCTCGACGATGGTGAAAGTCCGGTCGTTGACGCTTGTGGTCCTTGGCGGTCCCAGTCCTTCGCCGGTGATCGATATACCCTGCTCGGGCATCATGAAGCGCACCTCGCCGGCGCCAAACGGCAGGTTCAGCGGGAACTCGAACCCGTTGCCGTCGTAGGCCAACAGGAAACTGAACAGGATGTTGAACTCGCCCGGGGGCGCGGGGGTCGAGAGAGCGAATCCCGTCCCTATCTCCATCACGTTCCCGGGTGGCAGATCGCTTTCCACGGACAGGTCCGAAAAGCCTGACGGAACGGAGAACCTGAGCAGTTGGAGCCCGGTCAGGGCGGGATCAGTGAGGTCCGGCAGCCAGACCGTGTCGCCCTCATTCCGCAAGTCGATAGCGCCCAATACGCCCATGGTGCGGGACCTGGCGTCAATCGAAGGGACCAGCAGGGAGTAGGACGACACCCACACATCGTCGAGGGCCTTGGTGCGCTCGTAGATGACCAACTCGATGTTCGACCAGTCGGCAGTATCGTTGAGATCAACCGACGGGAAGAAGAGGTCGTCATTGGCGGCCACGCGGTAGGTCAGCCCCGGCCCGGTCGTGAACCCCGTGAATTCGAAACGGCTCTCTTCGTCGACAAAGGTGGAATCGCGGCCAACGATCTGGGCATTGGCCTCATCGAGAACCAGCAGGACCACTTCGAGTCCCTCCGGCACCGCGGCGCCTTCGGTCCCGTTGATTACCCGGCCGGATATGGACTCAGGCGTCTGTGCCGAGATGATGCCTGATCCAAGCGGTATGGCTGTAAGCAGGGTTACGACGACGAGTGTAAACATGGCAAGCCGGACCGCGCGCTGCCTGCCGCGGAGGCGAGCGATCAACGATCCACTTCCGGTCGGACGGGCCCGGCGTCACCCTGTCCGGCAGCAGACGCCCGTTCGCGCCGGGCCGCAGCTATCTCTTGTTCGATCTCGGCTTCGGTAGCCGTGCCCGACTCGAGCATCGCCAGTTCACGCAGGACTTGTGCGGCGGAAATGCGGAGTTCCTCGACCTGCGCCTTGTGTTCCGCCTGGGCTATCTCGCCTGACTGCAGTTCCGCGCCCACCTCTTCGATCTGCCGGTAGATCCGTGCCCGCGCCGCCCGCAGGCGCATGATGGCCGGGTCCGGCGCATGGCCGCGGCGTCTTTGCACCATAACGAACGGGTAGACCACGGCCGCGAGGGCGGCCATGACCAGGATGATGCCTAGAGCGGTGCCCATGATGCTGATGCTAGTTGCTGCCGAACAGTGGGCGCCCGACTGTTGGCACTGCTACGAAATGGGTCATTGTCCGAATAGTACCGTCAATCCTTGGTCTGGGACTTGCGGCAACGCCCGCGGAAGTTACCCGGCCTTGGCTACTTGTGGACATTGACGAATGAGTCTTCGAGGAGCCCGGGACGCTCTTTCTCGCAAGGACTGACACACAAGGGGGCTCTTTCTTCCGCCGGTAATACAATTGCCAAGCTGAATGGAACGAGAGCGTCCGCGCCGGAGAGAGATGATGGTAGTAGAAGAAGGCACCAATGAGATCAAGGAAATGATCCAGGGACTACTGCGCGAACGATTCGAGAACGAGTTCGAGTTCGGTCCCATAGTCGTAATGCCCCGGTATGACGAGGACGGTGACCGATACCTGCACTCGTATATTGTCTTTCGTGGGGACCAGAAGAAACTGGACCCGATATGGACACTCAGGCTGTCCAGGCTTCTCTGGTCACGCGCCGAGGAGCTTGGATACCCCGGTATTCCCATACAGGCGTTCGTCGAAAAGTCCGAGTGGCCAGCTTTGGAGAAGAGTCTGGTTTGAATCCCGACGATCTTCTTACGATCGCGGAACGCCTCGCCGCCGGCAGAATTGGACTTCGGTACTGCAAAGCCGGTTGTGGCCACAGGGCGAAGACCGTCCCGGTGACGAATATTGGGCCAACGATCCAGAGCCAGACCGAAAAGCGGAGTGACACTCAGGGATTATCCTTTCCCCGTGATGTGGCATGATTGTTTAAGATACGGCCCATATTCAAGGGTTTTGCGAAGGCTGGCTTGGCAACCCAGACGCGGATGTAGGCCGATCACAAGGAGGGCACGTCATGCGAGGGACAAGCGTGGGAATCCCGTCCGCATTGTCCGCTGGCGGGGCAAATCGCCCAAAAACGTTCAGATTCGACTCCGACAAGTTTCGGGAACTAGTCGTCTATGTCGCCAAGCAATCGGACGAAGATCCGCGTTTCGGGATGATCAAGCTGAACAAGATCCTGTACTACTCCGATTTTGCAGCGTACCGGCAACTAGGGCAGCCGATCACCGGCGCCACCTATCGGAAATACTGCGAAGGGCCAGCGCCGATAGAGTTGCCCGTGGCCCGTGGGGAATTGATCAATTCGGGAGACGCGATATCGGAGGAACGGCCGTACTTCGCAGGCTCGGTGGTCAGGCTGGTAATACGCGCGGGTCGTGAGCCGAATAGAGAGTTGTTCAGGCCCGGGGAACTGGAGATTGTCGACGAAGTGGTGGATTTCTTCGAAGGGAAGACGGAGCGAGAAGTTGCGACCTTTTCGCACCACGAGCCCGGATGGGCAGTTGCAAGCGACCGTGAAGACATTCCCTACGAAACGGCATGGTTGAGTTCAGGTCCAGCAAGCCGAGACGCCGAGGATTGGGGGATCCAGTTCGCGGAGGGATATGACAAGTCCGCCTGAGGGATACGCAATCTCGGAAAGCCGCGAATTTACTGCCCGGGTCAGAGAATTACTGGGGGATCTGCGGCACTGGGATGACATCAGATTCGGCCTCGATCTGACTTTGAACCGGGATCCGACGAATCCGGAAGTTGGGACCCAACTGATGGCCAACCTGTGGATTACCGAGTTCACTGGTCCACCCAAGCTCACGGTCATGTATGAAGTCAATGAACCCGCTCGGGTTGTGACGTACGTGGGCCTTTCGTTCACGCCTTAGATTCCAGCCGTTTATAAGGCCCGTGGCCTCCGTTCCAACGCGGGTTGGGGCCACAGGGCGAAGAGGGTGCCGATTACGAATATCGGGCCGGCGATCCAGAGCCAGACTGCCAGCGGGTTGATGCTGATGCGCAGCAGGACGCGGTCCTCGGTGAGGAAGTCGCTGGGGATCACGTAGAGGTCTTCGGTCAGGTCGGAGCGGATGCCTGCCCTGACAGACACCTGGTTGAAGTCGGTGTAGAACCCGTGCCAGGGCTGGAGCGCGCCGATGAGGTCGTCTTCGGGATAGCCGGATGCGAACTTCTGCGGTTCGATTTGGTGGCCTTCCGGATCATCGGCGTACATGTCCGGGTCTATGCGGTAGACGTTCAGGTCGGCCCATTGCGCGACCCGGTCCGAACGCAGGGCGCTGTTGCGATTGACGTACTCGATGCGGTAGTCGTCGATGACCGCGCTTTCGCCGGGACGGAGGGCGATGTCCATGCGCTGGTCGAAGAACTGGGTCCCGGCGACGCCCAGGGACAGCGTGAGCAGCGCCAGGTGGACGATGTAGCCCCCGTGGCGCGGCCGGTTGCCGTTCACCAGCCGCCACCAGGCCACGGGCCAGTTTTCACCCGCGCGGCGGCGACTTTTGGCCCCGAGGAACCACTCCTCAAGGACCGTGACGGCGCTGAACGTGATCACCCCGAACGCGATGATGGCGATGACGCTGGAGATGCCAGACGCGAACAGGCCGATGACGACGGCCAGTCCCGCGAGGGTCGGGAAGGCGAGGTGGCGTACAAGGGAACGGCGCGCGGTCCTGCGCCACGGCAGCAGGGGACCGATTCCCATCACGAACAGCACTGTCAGCAGCATCGGGCCGTTGACCGTGTTGAAGTACGGCGCGGCCACGGTGATCTCCTTCCCCTGGGTGAATTCGGCAAGGACAGGGAATATCACCCCCCAGAGCGTGGCGAACGTGACGCCCAGCAGTAGGAAGTTATTGACCAGAAAAGACGCCTCCCGTGAAAGGAACGACTCGATTGGCCGGTCGCTCTTGAGGCTCGGCAGGCGCCAGATGAATACGCTGAACCCGAAGATTAGGCAGATGATCATGAAAGACAGGAATATCGCGCCCAACGTTGAGGCAGCAAACGAGTGGACCGAGACGACGGGACCACCGCGGTTGATGAACATGCCCAGTTGCGCCAGGACAAAGGCGATGTTGAGCAGGGCGACATTCCACATGCGGAACATGCCGCGTCGCTTCTGGGCCATGATCGAATGGATGAACGCGGTCAGGACGAGCCACGGCATGAACGCCACGTTCTCGATGGGGTCCCAGCCCCAGTAGCCCCCCCAGCCCAGGATGGTGTAGGCCCACCACGCGCCGAGCAACAGTCCGACACCCAGAATGCCCCACACGATAATCGACGACGCCCTGGCAAGGTCCACCCAGTCGTCGCCGTAGTTGCCGGCGATGAGCGCCCCGGTGGCGAACGCGAACGGGATCGTAATGCCGATCAGGCCGGCCATCAGCATGGGTGGGTGGCTGAACATGCCGGGGTGCGTAAGAAGTGGGTTGATGCCGCGGCCGTCGTCAACTTCGAAGCCGAGCGGGGCGAACGGGCTGGCAAAGAACGCGAGGACGAAGAAGTAGAAGGCCTGGACCAGTGCCAGGATGGCGATTGTGTAAGGCATGCTGCGGGCGAATCGCTTCGGAGCGAACCAGATGGCTAACGTCGACATCAGCGTAAGGATGAAGATGATGTACAGCAGCGAGCCCTCGTTGCCGGCATATAGGGCGACCCACGTGTAGGCCCGATCCATGACCAGGTTGCTGTGGTCGTATACGTACTTGATGGAGAAGTCGTTGGAGACAAACGCCGCGACCAGCGCGCCCACGGCTACGACCGTGGTGGGAAGCGTCATGTAGATGGCCCGCCGCGCACTCACGCCGAGTTCGGGCAATGCGCGCCTGGCGGCGAGGAACGAACCGACGGCCGCGTAGAGCGACAGCGCGAGGCCCAGCAGAATGGCTATCTGGCCGAGTTCAGCTATTTCGCTGCTCCGTTGAATTTGCCTTTGAGCCGGCAACGTTGTCCAGGCCGAGGTCCTGGTCCACCTGTGCGAGGTAATCGCCCAGGTCTGCGCCGGTGACTTCTTCGCTGGTGTTTCGTTTCTTCATGCGCCGCATGACGATGGCAAGAAGGGCGACGCCAACCAGTAGCGCGGCCGGAGGTACGATCCAAACCACGGCTGAGAATCCGCTGGTGGGTGGCGACGCCAGGACCGCATCGCCGTAGCGGGCGGAGAAGTAGTCGAGGATTTCGCCTTCGCTTTCGCCCGCCCTTAGCTTCTCCCGGATGACTTCCTTCATGTCCAGGGACACCTGTGCGTTCGACTGGTCGACGGTTTGTCCGTCGCAAACGGGGCACATCAGTTGACGGTCGAGGGCGTAGGCGCGCTCTTCGAGGGTTGGTTCTGGGCTGGCACAGGCGATGGAAAGGGCGGTGAGGAGGGCGAGGCAGAGGAGCATGCCCGCGCGGTATGCGGGCAGGGCAAGGGGTCGGGTATGGCTGGCGGGGGCGTGGATTGTCATTCGTTTGGTCAGCAATGCAATACGGGCGACACCTAAAGATTACTCCGCGTGTACGGGAGGAAACGGGTTGCGCGGGTGATACTTCGGTCGAGGCCGGAAGTTTGCTGTCGGGGACTTAGAAAGGTGGCCACAATCTGCGGCGGCCAGTTGGCCCCGGCCTACTGCGAGCCGAGGCCGGTCTGTTCGTCGAACATGTATTCGACGAGGTCTCGCATTTCCTCTTCGGTGAGGAGCGCGCCAAACCTGGGCATGACGTTGACGCCGCTGTTGAGGACGGTGTACCACGCCTCGGCGGTGCGGTCGGACCGGAGTTCGATGAGATTGGGAGGAGGGGCGTATGGCGTGCCGCCGCTCTGCGAGGCGTAGAAGCTGTTGGTTGCCGTGATGTGCGGCACGGCCGGTCCGTCTCCCGTTCCGCTCACGCCGTGGCAGACCGTGCAGTTGACGCGGTACAACTCACGGGCAACGGCTGGGTCATACGGACGGGTCTTCTGGGCGGGTACATCCAGCATGACCTCAGGTCCACCCGCAGACGCGAACGCCACGGCCCTACGCACGGGCGCCTGGCGCGGCGGCTCCTGCGAGCGGTGGGCCTGGGAGTAATGCATCTCCTTGAATATCTCGATCGGGTAGGTGTTGGACTGCTGCACGCAGGCCCCAGCCGCGAGAACCACCAGCGCCGCGCCGGCGATCCACGGGACGAGACGCGCCCTAGCGCGCGTTCCTCGCTCGACGCGACGGCGGAATGATGTCGAAATGGAGAAGATGCTCGGCATGGCCGGTTCTAGGACGCCTGCTTGATTTCGAGGGCGCCGGCGTTCGTAAGGACCGACTTTGCGTCGTCGACTCGATCGTCGTCGCAACTGATCACCACGCCGATCCACCCCTCGGTGATTCGCGGGTCGTATGCGCCCGGCTTCATGTTGGGCAACCGGGACTCGAAGATGATTCCGATGACGGTCGCTATGACGGCCGAGAGCATGGTGAGTTCGTACATGATGATCAGCATGGCGAACAGGGACAGGATGGGCTTACCACCGGAAACGACTGGGTAAGCGATCTGCGTGGCGGCCGTGAAGAGGAGCGCGACCGTGAATCCGATGATTGCGCCGAATGCGGGGAAGCGGAACAGGCGGTGCTGCGGCACGTGTTCGCCGAACGCGCCCTCGGGGTAGGGGGTGCCGGTCAGCACGTCGAACGTGCCCTTTTCGAACCCTGCGGCCGCCAGCCCGTCCATGGCGTCGGCTGCGGGGTCCGGTTGCTGAAACAGGCCCAGGACGCTTGTTGATGCCATCTGACTCTTACTCCTGCTCCCTGATGATCGCCGGCACGGTGGCCCGGCCGATCTTCACATCTGTCGTAAATACCTGGCTCTCCTTCTGCTCGAACAGCGGCACGAGCGGGAAGAACCGGGCGAACATGAGCATCAGGAACAATACCCACGCCACGGACCAGCCGAGGAGGAACCACTCTATGGGGCTCGGTTTATACGACTCCCAGGCGAAGGTGAACGGGGTCTTTCGTGCGAGGCCGGGAACGACGATGAAGAATCGTTCCAGCCACATGCCGATGTTCACGAGGATCGATGTCCAGAACATGGCGGCGATGTTGTTCCGCACCTTCTTGAACAGCCATAACGGCACGGGAATGAAGTAACCCGTCAACAGGAACACGATGAACCAGACGTTCCACGGCCACGAGAAGATCTGCATCTCGCGCAGGGCTAACTCCGGTCCCTCGAGCGTGTAGAGGGAGAAGAGCAGTTCGAGGAAGGTGAAGCCGAGCCATCCGGTCGCCACGACGATAAGGAGTCTCGCCAGCGCGTCGAAGTGTTCCGGCCTGATGAAGTCACCCCACTTCCAGAGCCACCGCATGAGCGCCATCATGGTGACAACGGCCGAAACGCCGGAGTGCACCGCCCCGATGACGAAGTAGGGGGCGAAGATCGTGGTGTGCCAGCCCTCGACGCCGGTGGTGACTGCGAAGTCCCACGAAACGATCGAATGAACCGACACGAAGATGGGCAGCATGAGGGCGGACAGCAGGATCCCGCCGATGGTCTGCATCTTCCATTGGCGGGGATTGCCGCGCCAGCCGAGCGCCAGCACCGTGTACATGGCGTTTTGCCAGCCGGTAGTGCGGTCACGCAGGTTGCCGAGGTCGGGCAGTAACGCCACGTACAGGAACAGCGTGCTTCCGGTCAGATAGGTCCCGATGGCTGCCGGGTCCCATACCAGCGGGGACCTGACGCTTGGGAATATCCCCCTGGCGAAGTCGTAAGGTGCGTACCAGTAGGCTCGCCAGGGCCGGCCTTCGTGGATTAACGGGAAGAGCAGCGCGGTCAGCAGCGAGAAGACGGTCAGAAGCTCCGCCGCCCTGGTGACCGGTCTGCGCCATTCCGCCTGCGTCAGCCTCAGGATGGCCGAGATCATGATTCCGGCGTGACTGATACCGACCCAGAACACGAAGGTGACGATCATCAGGCCCCAGAAAACGGGGCGGGACAGTCCGGTGACGCCCAGACCCTTGTTGAGGATGAACCCGATGACCACCCAGCCGCAGATCACGACGATGCCCAACGCGATCACGGTCGGCAACCACCATGCGGGTGTAGCCAACTGACCGTTCAGCAGAACTCTGTTGGTATGGGGCTGGTCCAGCTCCCTGCGTTGTTGCATCGCGTAAGTTCGTCGGGCGTCCCTAAGGGCCCGAAATTGCTCCTAGTCCGGCTTTGCCACCAGCACTCCGTGCGTTCGTAGGTATTTGATCGGCCGGGACAGCAGGTTCATCTGCTGTATTTCCCATATCGAAACCGCGGGAATCAGGCGGGTCGCCAGCAGCATCAGCAACAGGGATGCGGAAATGGCGCCGATGATCGTGAGTATGTCGAACACGTCCGGCCACAGGGTGGCCGGGATGTCGGTCAAATACGAATAGTGGATCTTGTCACCGGGAACCGACCAGGACGGCACGTACAGCCGAATGCGGTCCACGAGGATCCCGAACAGGACCAGGGCTGCGACGGCGGGTGGTCCGTTCACGCTCGTTCGCACCCTGTTCCATATGAGCAGCCACCACGGGGCGAAGAAGCAGGCGACGAAGGCGATGAAGAATCCGTAGATCATCGGGCCCCTGATGAGAAGGTCCAGGAACGCGACGTCCGCGTTCGAGCGCCCGTACCAGAACACGATGAAGGCGGAGAAGAAGAAGTAGAACCACAGCAGGGAGAAGGCAAAGAGCAGCTTGCCCAGCGACCAGAACTGGTCCAGGTGAAGATAGCGTTCCATGCCCCCGAATCGCCGTGCTACCCACAGTGCGAGCACCACCGACGCGATGCCGGCCTGTATCGAACTTATCGAGTGGTACATCGGGAAGATGGCGTCGCGCCATCCCGGAACCATGCTCATCGCGAAGTCGGTGCTGATCAGGAAGTGGGTGAACACGAGGATCAGGAAGTAGAGGGTGCCGAACATCCCGATGCGCATCCGCAAAGTGCGCCACTGGACATCGGTGCCTCTCCAACCCCTGGCGAGCTTCTCCGCCCAGCGTTGACGCCAGCCCGAAGCGTGATCGCGCATGGCCGCCAGGTCGGGCAGGGCGGATGAGTAAAGGAGCGCGAGACCGGTGATCGTAAGACCGAGCAGTGCGATGATGCCCCAGAAGTGCGGGGAGTAGTTTGGCGCCTCGAACCAGACAGTCCTGCGCCGAGTCTCGTCGACGATGAGCGGCGGGAGGAGGACGAGTAGCGGGATTAGCAACATCGACGTTACGACGCCTACCAGCGAGAACAATGCTGCGATCCGTGTAACGGGCCGGACCCAGTTGGCCTTGGCCAGCGCGGGAGCAATCGCCACCATTGGCGCGCCGCCGCCCGCGGTGAGCAGGAAGGCCATGATCGCCGCTATGTAGCCCCACTTGGTGGTGTCGTCGCCGTCATCGATTATCTTTCCGATCACGCCGACCACGCCCAGCACGGCCAGGATGCCCAGGACCCACGCCAGGCGCTTGAACTTGCTGCAGGCCGCGGTCTTCGACACGAGGTCTTCGACCACCTCGTTCGGAGGAATCGGCTCCGGAGGGGCGTGGTGCCCGCCGTTGTGACTATCAGTGGCCACCGCCACCACCTTCGCGGTCCGGGTCTACCTTCGCGAGGTAGACGACGTTGGGATTGGTATTCAACTTGGGCAACAGCGTGTAGGCACGGTCGTCATGGATCATGCTGTAGGCGCGGCCCGGGTTGGTGCGGTTGTTGTCGGGGTCGATGTCTCCGAAGACCAGGGCGTCGGTTGGGCACGCCTGCTGACAGGCCGTCTGTATCTCGCCGTCCTGCAGGTCCCGGTCCTCGCTTGCCGCTTTTCGGACGCCTCTGCGGATGCGTTGCATACAGAAGCTGCACTTCTCCATGATGCCGCGGCTGCGGATGGTGACGTCGGGGTTCAGGTGATTCCGGAATGACTCGGGCCACACCGGCTCCCAGTAGTTGAAGAAGCGGACAATGTACGGGCAACCGTTGGCGCAGTACCTTGTGCCCACGCAGCGGTTGTAAATCTGTACGTTCATCCCTTCCGGGTTGTGATACGTGGCGAACACCGGGCAAACGGGTTCGCACGGCGCGTTCTCGCAGTGCTGACACAGGATGGGGATGAAGCGCGCCTTGACGTCGGGGAATTCACCTTCCCAGTACCGTTCCACCCGGATCCACGCCATGCCGCGGGCGCGCTCGTAGCGTTCCTGTGTGTTCAGGGGAACGTTGTTCTCAGCCTGGCAGGCGAGAACGCAAGCCTGGCAGCCGGTGCAGCGGTCGACGTCGACCACCATTCCCCACTTATGTTTTCCGAACTTTTCGTCCGCCATTAGTCAAATCCGATGCGGCATCGAGTGTGCCTGCAAAAGCCTACTCTTTTCCGTCTCCGTAGATGCTCCGCTGATATTCGTGGTGATTCGCCTCTTCCGCTTCGTGGGCCGTCTCGCCGGGCGCCACCACGAGCACGGGCACGCCGGGCTCGATCGGGAACGCTTCGACGGTACCCTCGAACTTCGGCACCTTTCGCCTGTGGCCGGACTTGGAGACTCGCACCTTCGTCGCCGCCCATGCGAGGGCGCCGGTTTCGGTGTCCTTCATGCCTGCAATGATGCTGAGCACGTTGAAACCGCGCCCCTCGGCGTAACGCCCTCCGTGACTGTGGCCCTGGCCCATGGGGATACCGATAATGCCGGGCTGCACGCCCGGGTGGGGATACGCGATGGCTTCGATTTCGCCATTGATGGAGCGGATGAACAGCACGTCACCTTCGATGATGTTCAGCTCCTCTGCGTCTTTCTTGCTGATCTCTACCCAGGTGTCCCACACCGCAGATGACATCGGATCGGGCGATTGCTGCGCCCAAGGGGTCGAGGCAAGCCGACCGTCGAGCAGGGCGTTCGATTGGAACGGGACGAGGTTGAATTCCCGGCCCTCTCCCTCCGACACCGTGCCCGAATAGGCGGGGATGGACGTCCCCTGCAATTCGGGAGACGTTCCGCCGGACAGGTCTTCGCCGGTCTGGCTGGTGTCCCACCAGCCGCCCCTTTGCAGGACGCCGTTCATGAACAGGGTTGCGTCCGGGGCGTTGACGGAGCCGGAGCGCCTGCCGAGATCGAAGATCTGGCCGGACACGTTTCGTACCAGGTCTTCCATTTTCCGCACCCCGAACGCGCCTCCGCTTGCCCAGAGAAGTACGTCCCCGAATGAGCGAGCGTCGGCGATCAGGCCGGACTCGTCGTGGTTGATGGTCGGACCCACCACCGGCTGCTGAAATGCCATGGTCTGATAGCCGGGGCCGGGTTCGGGTATGTCGGTGCCCCAACTCTCCAGGAACGAGGTTTCCGGGATGACCAGGTCGGCCTCACCTGCCGTGTCGTCCAAAACGGTTGCAAATGCGATCACCCGCGGCACTTCTCTGAGCGCGCCCCTCACGTCTACCGATGCCGGCATTCCGTGGACGATGTCCGCACCGCGCACGATGACCGTGCCGACGTTTCCTGCACGCCACTGCGCCAGTTCACTCTCCCACTCGGAGAATGGCGCCCCGGTGGCGGACGCCGGCACGCCATCCAGCGGGAAGGGCGGATTGGCGCGGATGCCGCCTTCTTCACCCACCGCGCCGACCAGGTAGTTGAGGGAGTAGATTGCCCGAAGGTTGAAGCTTCCGTTGGTATGCGCCCCGGCGCTTCCGCCGCCGAACACAACGGCCGGCCGGTATTTACCGAGTTTCTCGGCCGCTTTGACGATGCGTTCGGCCGAGACCCCGGTGCGCTCTACGACTGTTTCGATGGTGTATTCGTCGAGCGCGCCCTCCGGCATGTTTTGCTGGAACGCGCTGATCTCGTCGGCAGAGGCCCAGTCGTGGTCGATTATCTGCCTGGCGATGCCGAGGGCGACTGCGCCCTCCGTTCCGGGCTTCGGCGACAGCCACAGATCTGCGTTGGCGGCGGTCATCGACATGCGGGGTTCGACGTGGGTCAGGTACCCGCGATCGTCCTGGCCGCGGAACTCCCCGTACTTGACCGACATGCCGACCGGCGACACCCACGTGCTGAGCCAGTCCGCGCCGAACGAAAGCACCGACTTGGCGCGGCCGATGTCCAGGTCTGGTAGAGAGGTCTGGCCGAACACGTTTTCGACTGCGCCGTGCAGTACGCCCTGCTCGACCGGGTCGAACGTCATGTGCCGGCCGCCGTAGAGCGCCGCAAAGTTCTGGGTGACCCAGCCGAGATGTCCCCGGAGCGGGTTGGTGACCAGCGTCAGACCTTGCGGCGCCAGTCCGAGAGCATTCGACAACGCCGCTTCAGCCTCGGCCCAGGTAATTGGGGCCAGTTGCCCTCCCTTGCTGCGGCGCGCGTAAGGCCTCGAGACCCGGTCCGGGTGGTACAGCAGTTGGAGGGCTGCATCGTGCCTGACGCTCTGCTTGCCTGCATTGACGGGGAAGTCGGGATTGCCTGCGACCTTCTTGGCCCGGCCCTCCATCACGCGGACGATCAGACCATCGCCGCCGGGCACGTCGCTCCAGGTGGTGGCGTACCAGGTGTCCTCGCCCCTCACCAGGTCTTCCGGAAGTTCGACCGGGCTCTGGACTATGAGTTCACGCTCGGGCAGTCCGCACGCCACGAAAATCACGGCGCCCGTGGCGGCCTTGCCGCTCAGGGCCATGAACTGTCTGCGTGTCAGTTTCTTCAAGACGTTGCCTCGGGACGTGTGCTGATCAGTGGTGACATACCGTGCAGTCGGTGGGAGCTTCGTTTTCGCGGTGGCAGTCCACGCACTGTCCCATCTTCAGTGACTCGACCTGCGCGACCTCTTTCATCGAGGCGACGTCCCCGTGACAGGTGGAGCACACCATCGCGGGCACAACTTCGGACTGCTGGTTCACGCCGGGCGCCGCGTTCTTGATGACATCGGGGTGTTGGGTGAGAAATCGGATATGGGGCTCGTGCGCGAATCGGACGTGGTCGGGTAGACGGTGCACGCGTTTCCAGTTGATCGGAGACGGCGGGTCCTCGGTCAATCCCGCCGAGCTGCGGAGCTTGGCGAGTTCGGGATTCGTTTCCGGGCCAATTACCTTGTGGCAATAGGCGCAGAGGGCAGCGGACGGCACGCCGGCGTTGGCCTGGGTCGTCGCCGTGCGGTGGCAGTAGGTGCAGTCCAGGTTGAGTCCCTGGATGCTCTGCCCCTCGGCGTCGGTATACACGCCGGTGCCGGCGTGGATCGTGTGGGGGAAGGCTATGGGCTGCTCGATGGACTGATCGAACCCGAGCACCGGTACGGGTTGGCCGAGCCATGCGACCACCACGAACGCGGTGACGGCCCCGATGACCGCAAAGACGGCGAAACCGCCCAGCAACAGGAAGGGCGCCAGGACCTTGATCCAGAGGGGCGTCGTCCTGTGCTTTTCTTTGATGAAGTCGATTAACGACGCCAATCAGTCGATGTCCCGGGGCGGCAGGGCCCCTCGGACTGCTGCCGACATGCTCATTGCCAGTAGCGGTCGTAGATCCTGGTTATAAATGGCTCCGCCTCGTACGCCGCGAACGTAAGTGTGACGCCAACCCCCGCCACCGACAAAATGCCGAGCGCGTAGAGGGGCAATCTCAGTTTTTCCCACATCTTCGGGATGGTGCGCGTCGAAACCGCGGACGGAATGATCGCGTGCGCGGTGACGAGCGAAAAACCCGCCGAGAGAGCAAACAAGAGAGTTACCCAGAGTAGCTTGAGGGTCGTGCTGGTTAACGCCCAGTCAGCGCCTGTGGTCGTGTTCGGATCCACTGGGGTAAGGCGACTCCGGGTGCTGATTAAGGTCTCTTCATTCGCGATAGAGGCCGCCCGCTCGGGCGTACCCCTCTAGGTCCGCGTCAATCCCTATTGACTGTACCGCGAAAGCACGTGTGAAAACTATCACGATAGAATTTTTAGTGTCAAGGCAAAAACGGCCGTTTCCGTATTGCCGACGGGGCCTCGACGGATATCATCGGGGCCAGAATCCACCTGGATCATTTTTCTCTCGCGACGCACTGAATCGAGGACGATACGGCTGCCCGCGTACGAATTCATGCCATGACTCAGCAGAAGGGGGAAGATCCCCGTGCTCTGGACCGCCGAAGGTTCCTGAAACGGGCAGCGCTAGGCGTGGCTGACGCTCTGGAAACGGCCGCCCGGTTTGTGGGCGCGCCCGGCCTCGGACCGGGCGACCCTGGGAGAAACCGGGAGCGTCTCGATCAGCCGGAGGAAGGCGCGGAAGACCCCATGTTCTCGCGGGCCCGGCGCCGGACCGCGCCAAATGAGGACGAACGCAGGACGGAATCCAGGGTCGATTCAGTCGATTCAGACGAGGGCGCTTGACCGGCAGGGTTATTCAGCCGGGCGGACTACAACGTCCGGCGCCAGCAGCAGGTAAGGTTCGCCGTTCTGGCCGGGCGCCGACATGCTCCATTCCGCCCGGGCGGAATACGGCCGTAGCCTGACTCCCCAATCGCCCCCGTAGACGAGGACGGACTCCCCCTCACCGGAATCGCCGACCCGGACCCAGCGCACGTCGCACGGCGTCCCGCCGCCCTCGGGACTCCATCCCGTGACCTCCGTCAGGGCATCGCCGTCGATGTAGGCAAACACCGCAGAGGGCGCTGTCTGCTCTTCCTCGCTTGACGAGTACGTCCGGAGCGGCAGGTAGCCGCAGTTCGGGTTCTCCTCAATCTCGATCCATATCTGGGCCATATGTGCACCAACACCCTTTCCCGGCGCGAACGGGACTGATTCCTGGGCCTGCGCCCCGGTGCTGAATGTCCGGCTCGCGCTTGGCAGTATTATCCGGACCTCGCACGTGCAACGTTACAATTCGGTCGGACTCGTCGGCGCAATTTGGGAACCCGGTAGATGGCAAGCATCTCAGAAAACAAGATAACGCTCAGCCCAAGGGAGATGCCGCGATCGTGGTACAACCTCGCCGCGGACCTTCCATTCCGGATACCGCCGATGATGTCGCCATCCGGTTATCCAATCACCTCCAGGGAGCTCGAACCGCTATTTCCGCTGCAGATAAGGCAGCAGGAGCTTGAGAGCCGGCAGAGGTCGTTCCGCATTCCGCCTGAGGTCAAGTCTGCCTACGCGCAGTGGCGGCCGACGCCGATGTTCAGGGCCCGCAAGCTGGAAGAGCTTATCGGGACGCCGGCCCGGCTGTACTACAAGTTCGAGGGCGGCAGCCCTTCCGGTTCCTATGAGTCCAACTCGGCGATTCCCGTAGCGCACTACGTCCGCGCCGGGGATTTCAGCACCATCGTCACCGGTGGGGCCGGCGGCGTCTGGGTCAACGCCGTAGGCCACGCGTGCAGCGTATTCGGCCTGAAGGCGCGGGTCTATTCTGTAAGAGACGACTCGCACTTCGGCGATGCGGCGGCGAGGCTCTGGGGAATCGACATCGTCGAAAGCCCGAGCCGCGACACACGATTCGGCGCAAACACGCTGGAAACAAAGGGAAGCGGCGCTGGATCGATCGGCGTCGCGCTGGCTGAGGCCTACGAGGAAGCGACCCTGCGGCCCGACGTGAAATTCGCCATGCCCACCCTGCTGAACCACACCGCCGTCCACCAGAGCGTTATAGGTCTGGAAGCGTTCAGGCAACTGGCGGCCGTTGAGGAGGAACCGGACGTGGTCATCGGGTCCATCGGCGGCGGGGCCCACTTTGCAGGGCTGATAGCCCCGTTCATGAAACGGCGCGTGGAAGGCGCGGAGTCCCGTTTCGTGGCGGTGGAGACCGCGTCAACGCCGAGCCTGACGCGCGGCGTGTACGCGTACGACTCAGCCGATTCAGCGGGCCAGATGCCGATGGTCCAGATGTACACGCTGGGGCACGATTACACACCGCCCGGAATCTTCGCCGGCGGCATGCGCTACCACGGAGTGGCCCCCCTCATCTCAGCCCTGTACAAGGAACGACTTGTCGAAGCCGTTGTCCACAGCCAGCGCGAGGCGTACGAGGCCGGCTTGCAGTTCACGCGGTCTGAAGGGGTGGTGCTTTCGCCTGCGTCCATGTACACGGTGAAGGAAGTTATTGCCGAGGCGCAAAGATGCAAGGACAGCGGCAGTGGCGAAGTCATTTTGTTCTCAATCACCACCAGCGTCGACGCAGACAGCACTCCTTACGACCCGCTGCTGAGCGGCGAATTGACCGACACTCCGGCGGCCGAGGGCTCGCTGACGTCTTCGGTGGGGCGACTGCTGCGATTTGGCAGGTAGGCGGATGCCCCCTATCCAGCTGGGATTCGGCGAGCGGAACGCCTTTAAGTAACTCGCACATTTGCTAGCATCTGCGAGTGGTGCGAGGAACCCGGGCCGGGCTGCGCGGCACGGGCCGTCAATGTGGGAAAATCTTGGGCGCAGTTGCGTACCTGACGACGCGGGACATTCCGCCAGGGGAACAAGACATGGAAATATCTGCCGAAAGGTTGAGTTGGATATACACGACGATGTGCCGGATTCGCCGGTTCGAGGAGACGATGCTCGAACAGACTTTCAAGGGAAAGTCTATGGGCGTGACGCACAGCTCAGACGGGCAGGAAGCCGGCCCCACCGGGATATGCGCCCACCTGAGCGATTCCGATTGGATTTCGTCCACCCACCGCGGCCACGGGCATTGCATCGCCAAGGGACTCGAGGCCAAGCGGATGATGGCGGAGATCTACGGCAAGTCAACCGGCCAGTGCAAGGGCAAGGGCGGTTCCATGCACATCGCCGATTTCAAGAAGGGCATGCTGGGCGCCAACGCGATTGTCGGCGCAGGCATCCCACTGGCCGTTGGCGCGGCGCTGACCGCCAAGTACCGGGGTACAGACTCCGTTGGGGTCGCATTTTTCGGTGACGGAGCAAACGGGCAGGGCGTCCTGCACGAAAGCATGAACCTTGCCTCCGTATGGAAACTGCCGGTCGTCTTCGCCTGCGAGAACAATCACTACGCGGAGGCGACGCCCGTCGAGTACGCCGTGGCCGTCAACGACATTGCCGACCGCGCACAGTCTTACAACATGCCGGGCGTGATCGTGGACGGCATGGACGTTTTCGCGGTCTACGACGCGGCCGGCGAAGCGATAGCGCGCGCGAGGCGCGGTGAAGGTCCGTCGCTCCTGGAACTGAAGACGTACCGGTATCACGGCCACTACCACGCCGATGAACCCCACAAGTACCGCTCACAGGAAGAGGAAGCCTCCTGGCACGACCGGGACGCGCTGAAGACCTTCGAAAAGCGAGTAACTGAGCAACAACTGATGACGGAAGAGGAACTTGCCGGGATCAGGGCGGAGATCGACCAGGAAATGATCGACGCGGTCGAGTTCGCGGAAGTGAGCCCGATGCCGGATCCCGAAGAACTGTATTCAGATGTCTACGTCAGCTACACCAATCCGTTGCAGGGTCTCCGCTGACCAACAAGCCCGACACACCAATGCGTGAGGCACACACAACATGACTACCGCACAAGCGCCTACTAAATGGTCTGCCCAGCCGCTGGGCCCCGGGTACGACGTGCCCGGCAGGGTGACGACCTACCGGGAGGTCTTCAACCAGACCCTTCGCGATGAGTTGAACCGCGATCCGGACGTTTTCATCATGGGTGAGGACATCGCCGGCGGCGCGGGCCGCACCGATGAAGACGGCAACCCGCTCGACGCGTGGGGCGGCCCGTTCGCTGCGACAAAGGGTCTCATCCAGGACTTCGGTCCCGAGAGGATTCGCGACACGCCCATATCTGAAGCCGGGTTCCTCGGCGCGGCGGTGGGTGCAGCGCTTACGGGTACCAGGCCTGTCGTCGACCTGATGTACTTCGACTTCGTTGCCGTCGCATTCGATCAGTTGCTTTCGAACGCCTCGAAGAGCAGGTACATGTTCGGAGGCCAGACCAAGGTCCCGATCACCATGTTCGCCAGGTCGGGCGGCGGTACCGGGCACGCCGCCCAGCACTCCTCGAACTTCTACTCGATCCTCGCCCACCTCCCTGGAATAAAAGTTGTGATTCCCTCAGATGCCTACACGGTCAAGGGACTGATGGCCGCCGCAATCAGGGACGACGATCCGGTCATGGTGTGCAACCACAAGAAGCTGATCAACCTGTCAGGATTCGTTCCCGACGAAAGCTACACAATCGACATCGGCAAGGGCCGGCTCCTCAGGGAAGGCAACGACGTGACACTCGTTGGCATGTCCTGGACGTCCGAAGTCTGCAAGAACGCGGCCGAACAACTGGCGGCCGAGGGCATAGACGCGGAGGTCGTGGACCTGCTCAGCGTTTCCCCGCTCGACGAAGACATCTTCCTCGAGTCGGTGGCCAAGACAAACCGCCTGGTGATCGTGGACGAGGACACTCCGCGCGCCAGCATGTCCTCCGAGGTTGCGGCCGTTGTGGCGGAGAAGGCGTTCGACTACCTGGACGCGCCGATCAAGCGCGTGACAGGACCCCACACGCCGGTGCCGTACAACCGCGGGCTGGAAACGGCGTTTATCCCGGACGAGGCGGCTGTGATCGGCACGACGAAGGCCCTGCTGGGAGCAGGTTAGTCCTCCTGGGTATTTCGCCCGTTCCCGTCGTACCGGACTCAAATCGCGTGCTGGACTGAGAATTCAGTCCTTCCGGCGGTTACCTGCGGCCGATTTGTCCGGTCAGGCTTCGTAACACACGTGAAACCAGGGAAGGCAGCGACATGTGCAGGAGCATCAAGGTCCTCAGGCCGCCGTACAACGAGCCTACGGAAACGGAGATCAGGGCCGCCGCGCTCCAATACGTTCGCAAGATCAGCGGGTTCAGATCGCCTTCCCGTGTTAACCAGGCGGCGTTTGATAGCGCGGTGGATGCAGTTGCGAGGGCCTCTGCGGACCTGCTGGGCGCGCTCGAGGTCAGATCGGCCGCGGTCCGTCGAGGCTAGTAGGGTGTTCAGTAATCAGCTGACCGACTATGAAATGGCATCGCGTTAGTAGCCGCGCCCAACGTCCACGGGCGCCCACGAGAGACGCCCCTACGAGTGGTCGTCTTAGAGGGTGTCTAAAAGCCCTTCCGTTCACCCTGAGCCTGTCGAAGGGTCGAGGCGCAGTTCATGGTTCGACAAGCTCACCACGAACGGTTTCCGACGACTTATTAGACACCCTCTTAGAGCGTGTCTGGAATATGTTGCGCGGACCAGGGCACCCCTATGCCCTTTTGGACACCCTCTAAGACCCACCTCATGTGCAGACGACCGCGTCGTCCTGTTTGGCGAGGCGCAGCAGCATCTCGAACGGGTATATGCCGGTCTGGTGCCCGTCCGACCAGAGAAACTGCAACGCGTAGCGGCCCACCTGGATCCATTCCACGACGATCACGTCGTCCGGGACGGATGCAACGTTCAGGATTGGCCTGCCGGTCATCTCCTCGACGCATGCCGCGCACGCGCACTGGAGCCTGAGATAACGGTATGGGTACATGCAGGTGCGCCCATCCGACCACGCGATCTCCACGCCTTCTCCGGTCAGTTCAACGTTATCGGCGGTTGTATTCACTCGGTGTCCCCGCTCCTCAAAAAAGGCGCCCGGTAATGCGTGTTTTAGCGTTTTTGTCTCTTCGTCAGTCCCGGCGTCGCGACTAGCCTGAAAATTCGGGAAGCCTGCCCGATCGGACAAAATGCATGGCGCCACGCCATGATAACCGTTGCCTTAGCCGTCATAATCAATGCTCCGGGTTTCTTCGGCCCGGCAGAAATGGAACAACATAGAAGACAACGAGCGACGCGGGACCGCCAGACGAGCGGCTATCGGCAGGTCCGCCGCAGTGGAGCAGGACATGGCAGAAGACACAATCCGGGTAGGAATCATCGGAGCAGGCGCCAACACTCGCACGAAACACATACCGGGGCTCAAGGCCCAGGACGGCGTGGAGATTTACGGCGTCGTGAACCGGTCGCGTGCGTCGAGCGAGAAGGCGGCGGCGGACTTCGACATACCAAATGTGTACGAGGACTGGCAGGAGTTACTCGAGGATGACGAGATCGATGCTGTCTGCATCGGTACGTGGCCCTACATGCACCACCCGTGCACCGTGGGAGCCCTCGAGGTCGGCAAACACGTGCTCGTCGAGGCCAGGATGGCGATGAACTCGGACGAGGCCCGGGAGATGTTGGCGGCTTCGCGTGACAACCCGCACCTGACCACGCAGATCGTCCCGGCGCCGCACACGCTGGCGGTTGACCAGACAGTTATCGACATGATCTCCGAGGGATACATCGGAGACGTGGTCAACGTCAGGGCCCACCTTGCAATGGGCAGCGACTTTCCCGATCCCGATACGCCCCTGCACTGGAGGCACGACCGCGACCTGTCCGGCAACAACATCATGGGCATGGGCATCTTCTACGAAGCCCTGATGCGTTGGCTGGGACCGGCTTCCTCCGTGCAGGCGCTTGGGCAGACCGTGGTGAAGCACCGGCTGAACGCCGACGGCAGGCGAATATCGATCTCGATTCCGGACCACCTTGACGTCCTGTGCGCCCTCCATTCCGGCGGGACGCTGAACTACACGGTGACGACCACGGCGGGCTTCTCGCCGAGTTTCGACTGCTGGGTCTACGGCACCGACGGTACGATTCACCTCGATTCGCCCGACATCACGAACTCGCTCGCCGCGGGTATCCGGGTTACGGCGGGAAAGAGGGGAGATTCGGGCCTGGCGGAGGTTGAAATCGCGGCGGAGAAGCGCGGCGGCTGGCGGGTCGAAGAGGAGTTCATCAACGCCGTCCGGGGACTCGAGCCGGTGACGCACACCAACTTCGTCGACGGGGTCAAGTACATGGAGTTCACGGACGCGGTGCAGCAGTCCATGCAGACCGGAGAGAAAGTGCCGCTTCCGTTCTGAGGCAAACCTACGCGGCAGGGGCGTCCGTCCAGGGCGCCCCTTTTTGTTTCACGGGCTCAGAGTATGGCGGGCCAGGCCTCGCGCCAGTGACAGGCGATCTTTGAGAACGAACGCATATCCGGTAAGTTGCGGCAGTCACCCAACACGTGGAGGGAACTGCTTGGAATCGAGAGACAAACGCCCGGAACCCATCTTATATACGTCCATCGGCACTGGCAAACCGCCCGTTATACGCGACTTCCCGGCGAAGGAACGACCACGGGAACGCCTTTGCACGTATGGGGCCGCCGTCTTGAAAAACGAGGAGTTGATGGCCATCTTGTTGAGGACGGGCATTAAGGGGGAAAACGTCCTCGACCTGTCGAAACGGCTGCTACTCGAGTTTGGCGATCTGGACGGCATAGCACGGGCGTCGTACGAGGACCTGAGCAGCCAGCGCGGAATTTCAATGGCCAAGGCCTGCCAGCTTCTCGCAGGAATTGAACTGGGTCGCCGGGTTTCCTCTCCCGATCCGCGGGATCTTCCGACCATAGTCGAACCGAAACACCTTGCTGCCCTGTTCTCGGCCAGGATGGCCTACCTGGAACACGAGGAACTTCACGTGGTGCTCATGAATACCAAGAACCAGGTTGTCGGCACTTCGAGGCTCTACAAGGGCACCGTCAACTCGGCATTGGTCCGTCCTGCCGAAGTGTTTGCCCTCGCGCTCAAGCGCAGCTGTCCGGCAATCTCGGTGGTGCACAATCACCCCTCCGGTGACCCAACGCCCAGCGATGAAGACATCGAGACCACGACGAAGCTGGTGAAGGCGGGCAGCCTGCTCGAGGTTGATCTGTTGGACCATGTCGTAATCGGGCACGGAAAGTACGTGTCCATGCGGGAACGCGGGCTCGGGTTCAAGAAGGGCCCCATCGCCTGGGCCGCCGCATAAACTCGCCTGCCGATGAGTCTCATTCGCGACCGTCGGAGCGTGCCGCCCTGTGCTACTCTCGCACTACGCGAATTTGGCTGACCGGACGCCTTTTGGGGCGCACGAAACAGGCGGTATCCGGTCGGCCTGAATACATGCGACGAGGAGGCAGTCGGAGATGGCATCACCGGCCGGAGTAATCGATTTCAACAGCGACCTGGGTGAGTCGTTCGGCTCGTACACGATGGGCCTGGACGAAGAGATCATCAAGCAGGTCACGTCGGTGAACGTGGCGACCGGTTTCCACGCCGGCGACCCCGACTGCATGGCGCGGACGGTCCAACTTGCCGAAGAAAACGGAGTCCGCGTGGGCGCTCACCCGGCCTACCCCGACCTGGCCGGATTCGGCCGTCGGGACCTGGACATGTCTCCGGCCGAAATCCAGAACGCCGTGACATACCAGATCGGCGCGCTGGCGGCCTTCACGTCGGACCACAGCCTCCAGCACGTGAAGCCACACGGGGCGATGTACAACAAGGCCGTGCGGGACCCGGCCGAGGCGACCGCGATCGTCAACGCCGTGAAGGCGTTTTCCCCCGATCTCATACACGTCGTTTTGGCCGGTTCCCAGTGGGAGGAGATCGCCCGGGAAGCCGGGGTACGAGTCGCGCGGGAATGCTATGCAGACCGCGCTGTCACGCCCGACGGGAAGCTGGTGCCGCGGTCCCAGCCGGGCGCCGTGATCCACGATGAGGAAGAGGTCATACAGCGTTCACTGAGGCTCGCCACGGAGGGTCGCGTAAAGGCGGCCGACGGATCGATCATCGATTTCCAGGCGGACTCTATATGCCTGCACGGAGACACGGCCGGGGCGGTGGAACTGGCGGCGGCGGTGCGGCGCGAGTTGGAGTCGGCAGGCGTCAAGATCAGGCCAATGTCCGAAATCGTCCTCTGACGCCCAACTGATTCGACGCATGAATGAGTTGGCCCCCAAAGTCCTGCCGGTCGGAGACGCGGCTGTACTGGTCGAGTTCGGCGACGGCATTGATCCTGACGTGAACGACCGGGTGTACGCGTTCGCCGCGTCGGTGATGGCCGCGGGAATCGACGGTGTGGAAGAACTGGTGCCCACGTACCGCTCGCTGCTGGTGAATTACGACCTTCACAAGGTGACGTCCGAAGACATAGCCGCCCGGCTTGGGGAACTCACCCAGGCCGCTGAGGGCCCCGCCGACACTGCTTCCCGCGGGAGCGTGATCGTGCATATACCGATGGCCTATGGCGGCGAATATGGGCCCGACCTGGAGGACGTGGCGGACCACAACGGCCTGTCTTCCCAGGAGGTGATCGACATTCACTCCGGCACGGGATACCGGGTGTTCATGCTGGGATTTGCGCCGGGGTTTCCGTACCTGGGCGGCATGGATGAACGCATCGCCTGCCCGCGTCTCCAGACTCCGCGCGTCCGCGTACCGGCCGGTTCAGTCGGCATCGCAGAGTCGCAGACAGGCGTCTACCCGAATGACAGCCCGGGTGGATGGCGGATTATAGGCCGAACACCAGTGAAGCTCTTCGATCCGAACGCGGAACCGCCCGCGGCGATTCTGCCCGGGAGCAAAGTAGTCTTTGATCCGGTCTCGGAAACGGAGTACGGGTCGATCGCCGGCGAGGTCGAGTCCGGCGAATACAAGATCAGGATCTTCGGCGGCCAGGACTGACGATGGCAGGCATCCAGGTCATCTCACCCGGCGCGCTTTCACTGGTCCAGGACCACGGCAGGTGGGGCTTTCAGAGATTCGGCGTTTCCGTTAGCGGCGCGATGGACCACGATTCGCTCCTGCTCGGCAACAGGCTCGTTGGCAACGAGGCGGACGACGCGGCCGTGGAGGTGACTTTTGGCGGCGCGGAGTTCGCCTTCAACGAGGACGCCTTCATCGCCATAACCGGCGCCGACCTTGCAGCAACTTTAGACGGCACCCCGACGCCCCTGTGGGAATCGTTCCTGGCGCCGGCCGGTTCCGTTCTGTCGTTCGGCGCCCCGGTCAGCGGGATGCGAGCGTACCTGTGCGTGGCAGGCGGCATTTCGTCGGAGCCGGTACTGGGCTCTCGGTCCACCCACGTCGCATCAGCCATAGGAGGCCTCGACGGTGGTCCGCTGAAGGCGGGAGACGAATTGCCGGTCGGTACCGCTCCGGATGAACGAGTCCACGTGCGCGTGCCCATGGACCTGATTCCCGCAATCGAGTCATCCATCACGGTCCGCGTCGTGCCGGGCCCGCAGGAAGACGCCTTTACCCCTGCCGGGGTGGGGACTTTCTACGGCTCCGCATATTCCACCAGTGACCGTTCGGACAGGCAGGGCGTTCGCCTCGAAGGCCCCGAGATAGAGGCGGTAGGCGAAAAGTACGACATCGTGTCCGACGCGGTGGTCTTCGGCTCCATCCAGGTGCCGGGTGACCGAAAACCGATAGTCCTGTTGGCAGACCGGCAGGCCACTGGGGGGTACCCCAAGATCGGTACCGTGGCGAGCGTCGATATCCCACGGATCGCCCAGGCCCAGCCGGGCTCGACCATCAAGTTTGAGAGAGTCGAGGTCGGCGCGGCGCAACTCGCGGCCCGGGAGCGGCGAAGCAGTTTGACCCAAGCTGGGCTGGAAGATGCATCGCCGTCAAGGTCGTTTTCACTCAGCGTCCACGGCCAGCCGCATGACGTGCGGGTCCCGGAACCTGTCGCGGGGAAACCTCGCCAGACATTGCAGGTCGACGTAGACGGCCTTGCGGAACTGGTCGCGGTGGAGATCGTCGATGAATAGCGGCGGCCCGGTGGTATCATTTGCCGCTGCGGTGGAGTCGCAGTGACGCCTCCGCTACTCGACCGAAATCAATCAAACCTCTGCCGGAGTAGTCGTCACGTTCGACGTTGAAACCCTTCAAGACGGCCTGATCGTCAGCGGCATCGGACTGGGGACCGTATTTGTAGTCCTCATCCTGTTGGGCATCGTAATCGCGGTGTTGGACAGGTTTGAGATCTTGCTGGCTTCGAAGGAAGACCAGGAACCGGCGCCTGAGCCCCAGCCGCAGCCGGCGGTCGAAGAGACCGGCGTTCCCCGCGAGGTGGTGGCTGCCATAGGTCTGGCTATCGCGATGGCCCAGCAGGAATCCGCTGCGCCCGTCGGTGCTCCGGCGCGGACTGACACAACCGGTTCGTGGCTGCAGTCTGGCCGGTTCAGGGAGATGGCCGCCCGCTCGGCCGGAACGGGGCGCAAGGCATGAGTCCCCGGCATTACCGCATCACGATTCGGGGGACCCCGTACGAGGTGGAGGTCGGCGACCTCTCCGCTTCCCCGGTGATTGTGACGGTCGACGGGGTCGACTACGAGGTCGAATTGCCGGGGGCGCCCGAACGTCGTGCAGATTCCCCTCGCGTACGGACCGCGGCCGCTCCGCGTGCGGCGCCCGCCGCCGCTTCTCAACCGCGACCGGCCGTGTCGAACCAGGCTGGAGAGGGCGTGGTCAGGGCGATGATGCCCGGCCGCGTGGTGTCGGTGAATGTGAACCAGGGCGACCGCGTTGAGAGCGGCCAGTCGGTGCTCGTCATCGAGTCGATGAAGATGGAACAGACGATTGCCGCGCCGCAGGCCGGAACGGTCCGCGCGGTGCACGTGCAGGCGGGCGACGCCGTCCAGCACGGGCAGACGCTCATTGAACTGGAATAGAGGACCAGGTTGGAAGCAGGCAGCGGAATAAGCGCCGTTTGGGAAGGCTTCACCGCGCTGGGTGAGGAGCCCAGGATGATCGCCATGTGGGCCATCGCGGCCGGGCTGCTCTACGTCGGCATCGCCAAGCGCAAGGAGCCGCTGCTGCTGGTCCCTATCGCCACGGGCATCCTGCTCGCAAACCTGCCGCTCGGCGAACTGATAAGAGCCGGCGGCCACGGCGAGCCGCCGGGCTTCATCCGCGTGTTCCAGGACTTTGGCTTGACCACGGACCTGTTGCCGTTGCTGGTTTTCCTGGGCCTCGGCGCGTTGACCGATTTCGAGCCCATGCTGTCGAACCCCAAGACGCTCCTGCTGGGGGCGGGAGCGCAGGCCGGGGTGTTCTTCGCGCTGATCGGCGCGTTGTTGCTTGGCATGACGGCGTGGTTCGAATTCGGGTTATTCGAGGCGTCTTCAATAGGGATCATCGGCGGGGCGGACGGGCCCACGACGATCTTCATCGCCACCCGCATGAAGGAGTTGGGAGAGGCCGCGTTTGGGCCGGGGGGCGTGCGGGACGTGGTGGGTGCTACCGCGGTGGCGGCGTATTCGTACATGGCCCTGGTGCCCATCATCCAGCCGCCGATCATCAGGCTCCTGACCACCAAGGCGGAACGCCAGATCAAGATGCCCTACTCGTACAGGCCGGTGTCGAAGCGCATGAAGATCCTGTTCCCGATAGTCACGGCGATAGTGGTCAGCGTGCTGGTGCCAAAGGCTTCCCCGCTCATCGGCATCATGATGTTCGGGAACCTGCTCAAGGAGTCCGGCGTGGTCGAGCGGCTGTCCAACACGGCGCAGAACGAACTCATGAACATCGTGATAATCGTCCTCGGCCTGGCCGTTGGCGCGACGATGCCCGCCGCCGTATTCCTGAAGCCGGAAACGATCGCCATCTTCTTCCTGGGACTCTTCGCGTTCGTCACCGCGACGGCGACCGGAATTGTGCTGGCCAAGCTGATGAACATGGTGTCCAAGGACCCGGTTAATCCCATGATCGGAGCCGCGGGGGTCTCCGCCGTCCCAATGGCGGCCCGCGTGGTCCAGGACATGGCGCAGAAGGAGGACAGTTCGAACTTCCTCCTCATGCACGCCATGGGACCCAACGTGGCCGGCGTCATAGGCACCGCCACGGTTGCCGGCGTGCTGCTGGCCGTGGTGCCGGGCCTCGTCGGCTAAACGGCGCCTGCCGCAAAATCCCGGCGGGCCTGTCCTGTAGAATCCCGCAACATGATTTTCACCCGGCTTGCGCCCGTACGCATGGTCGCGTGCGCTTTCCCAACGGCCGGGTGATGAAAAACAGACGAGGGCCGCTCAATGCCAGACCGCACTATGACCGGTGTATATCCGATCCTGTCCACACCGTTCAGGAAGGACTCGAGCATCGACTACGAGGACCTTGAGCGACAGGTCGAGTGGTTCATCGACTCGGGCGTCCACGGTATGGGCATCGCCATGGCCAGCGAGGTCTACAAGCTCACGGGACCGGAACGCGACGATGTGCTGAAGTCCGTCGTGAAGACCTCCAACGGCAGGGCGAAGGTCGTGATGAACACGGGAGCGGAGGGCACGGACGCGACGATATTTCAGTCAAGGCGGGCGGAGGAGTTGGGCGCCGACGCCCTGATGATCCGTCCGCCTACGTACGTCCCGACGGTCGCTTCAGAAGTCGTCGAGTTCTTCGGGCGTGTCGGTGAGGGGGTATCGATACCGATCTTCCTGCAGGACCAGAGCACCGCGCAGGTCCCCCCGGCGATGGCCGTGCAGTGCGCGAGACGCCACGAAAACCTGTGCTACATCAAGGTGGAGTGCCCGCCGACGGCCCCGCGGACCGCCGAAGCGGCGCGCCTCCGCGGTGATTCTGGGCTGATCCTCTTCGGCGGCGCGGGTGGGGCGTTTTTCCTCGAAGAGCTTCGACGCGGATCGGTGGGGACGATGCCCGGGAGCACGATGCCGGATGTTTGGGTCCGCCTGTGGGACCTGTGGCAGAACGGTGAGAAAGAGGCGGCGGAGAAAGAGTTTTTTCACCATGCCCCGTTGATTCGCACGTTGGCTCAGGGACTCGGGCTCGCCAACACGATCTACAAGTACATCCTGGCAAAGCGCGGCATAATGAAGCCGGAATCGGCCTACGCGCGTCACCCAAGCCTCGAGCCCGACGAATCCCAGTTGTACGAAATCGATCGGATGCTAGAGCACCAGGGGCTGGTGTGAACCCCGGGTGTTGCAACGATTCTTCGGAGTCCGGCCCGTGCGCGTGTAGGGGCGGGCGGTCGATTGCGTCCCGGTGTCCGATAGACCGGGACACCGCCCGACGATTTCACCCGCCTGCCTCAATCCGCTCGTTTATTTCCGGCCTGAGGGCGTCGCCCGATTCTTCCCCGGTAATGTCGTCGTAGGGAAACTGGCGTGGTGGACGTTTCTAATGCCGAATACGCGATCCTGGCGGCCGTCTCCGCGGCGTCCGGCCTGATCGGCGGCATGTCCGGCCTGGCGCTCGGCACAATGCGACTGCCGGTGATGTTGTTTCTCGGCATTGACCCGCTGGTCGCGGCGGGAACGAACATGGGGGTGGGTCTCCTCGGTTCCCTCGCAGGAAGCTGGGAACACCTCCGTTCACGTCGCGTGGTGTTCCGCATCGTACTCCTGTTGGGGCTTCCGACGATTGCCGGAGCGTTTATCGGGGCCAAGTTTGCGGATGTGGTGCCCATCTGGCTGTTGCTGTTTTGCGTTTCGGGCCTGATCGTCTGGTCTGCCTTCAACCTGATCGTTCGGGCCGTATCCAGTGACGGGGCAGAGGAAACGGAGGCGGCGCCAACGGAGGGAAAGCAGGGCAACGGGGTGCATTTGCGGTTGGCGCGTGACGGCGCGGTCGGACTGGGGATTGGCGTCCTGGGCGGCGCGGTCGGCCTGATCCTGGCGATGCTGCGAATGCCGACGCTGATCAACCTGATGAAGTTGTCGCCCGGGCAGGCGGTGGGCACAAACACCGCCATTGGGGTCCTGATCGGCCTCTCAGGAGTCAGTGGCCACCTGATCAACGGGAATATGTCCTGGCCGCTGCTGGCCGTAATGGGCGGCGCGGCATCTGTGTGTTTCTTCCTGGGCGCAATGTTCACCGGCGCAGTTTCTCCGGCCCGCTTGCGAATCATGATAGGGATAGTGCTGCTGGCGCTTGCCCCGTTATCGCTGGTCAACGGAATATCGGAACTGCTGAATTGACGTATAGTGCCGGGTACGTGAGGTTCAGGTAACGATGGCAGCCCCCGGAACGAAATTTTGGGCAGCTCTGGATGCGGAGCGACCGCTCCAGGTTCCGGGCGCCGTAAACGCTTACTCGGCGATCCTGGCTTCAGCAGCCGGATTCAGGGCGATATATCTTTCCGGAAGCGGAGTCGCGACCGCGTCGTACGGGCTGCCGGACCTGGGGCTGACCACGCTCGATAACGTGGCTGAGGACGTCAGGAGAATCACCGGAGCGGTAGATCTTCCGCTGCTGGTGGACGCCGACACCGGTTGGGGCGCGGCGTTCATGATCGCGCGCACGGTGCGGGAACTGTCACGCGCCGGGGCAGCAGGCCTGCACCTTGAAGACCAGGTCCAGGCGAAACGGTGCGGGCACAGGCCCGGCAAGCAACTCGTCCCGGCATCTGAGATGTGCGACCGGATTGCGGCTGCCGTCGACGCCCGGCCGTACCCGGATTTCATCGTGATGGCCCGCACCGACGCCGTCGCAGGCGAGGGACTCGATGCCGCTATCGACCGGGCGGAAGCCTACCTGGCTGCCGGCGCCGACATGATCTTCGCCGAAGCCATCGGAAACCTGGACGATTACACCCGATTCACGTCTTCCGTGGGCGCACCCATCCTGGCGAACCTGACCGAGTTCGGCCGGACGCCGCCGTTCACCGTGGATGAACTGGGCGGCGCCGGTGTGGCCATTGCGTTGTACCCGCTGTCCGCGTTCAGGGCCATGAACGCCGCCGCACTCGAGGTGTACAGCGAAATCCGAACAAACGGCACCCAACGCGAGGTTGTCGGCATGATGCAGACGCGGGAAGATCTTTACGAACACATCGGATACCACGAGTACGAACGCAAACTGGACGAACTGTTCGCGTCCGGCGAGGAGGATGTCACATGACCACCTCAGCAGAAGGTCTGGCCGGAGTAATAGCGGGCCGCTCGGCCATTGCCACGGTTGGCCACGAAGGCGCCGGCCTCACTTACCGGGGTTATTCGATTACCGACCTCGCCAGGCACGCCACTTTTGAAGAGGTGGCGTACCTGCTCATATACAACAGCCTGCCCAATCGTCCGCAGTTGGACGCGTATCGGAGGAAGTTGGTGGGCATGCGCGGCCTGCCGGACGACCTGAAGGCAGCGTTGGAGATGGTCCCGGGATCGACTCACCCCATGGACGTTATGCGGACAGGGGCGTCGGTGCTTGGAAACCTGGAGCCCGAAGGGGAAGACGGAAGGACCGCGGCGGGAGTCGCCGACCGGTTGATGGCCTCGTTCGGCAGCATGCTCCTCTACTGGTACAGGTTCCATCATCGCGGCGAGAGGATCGAAACGAGCACGGACGACGAATCTATCGCCGGTCACTTTCTGCGACTGCTGACGGATTCCGACCCGGACGAGGACAGGCTGAATGCGCTCGACATGTCGCTCGTCCTTTACGCCGAGCACGAATTCAACGCGTCCACGTTCACGGCCAGGGTCGTGACGAGCACGTTGGCGGACTTCTACTCCGCCATAGTTGCCGCCATCGGCGCGCTCAGAGGACCGCTCCACGGAGGCGCCAACGAGGCGGCGATGGAATTGATATCCAGCTTCGACTCGCCCGGGGAGGCGGAGAAGGCGTTGAGACAGATGCTGGCGGCGCGGCGCCTGATAATGGGGTTCGGCCATCGCGTCTACAAGACCGGCGATCCGCGGTCGGACTTCGTGAAGGAGGCTTCACAGCGCCTGGGCGCGAAGTCCGGCGACAGCACGCTGTTCGATATCTCGGAACGCATCGAGCAGGTCTTGCGCGACGAGAAGGGCCTGTTCCCGAACCTGGACTTCTACTCGGCCTCGGTCTATCACTATTGCGGCGTGCCAACGGCCATGTTCACACCGTTGTTCGTGATCTCGCGCACGGCGGGATGGGCGGCGCACATCATCGAACAACGCAACGACAACCGCCTCATACGCCCGCTCGCCGAGTACACCGGGCCGGAGCCGCAGGAGTGGGTCCCGCTGGGTGCTAGAACGTAATGTCAGCGCGTACACACCCGGCGAGATGAATTGCGGGCGAACGAGCCGATGACCGAACGTGACTCAGTAATCGAGGCCATAGCCGAGTACGCCGCGGGCCCCAACGTTGGCGGGGATCTGGCGTTTGATACGGCCCGGCTCTGCCTGATCGATTCGATAGGCTGCGCCCTGCTGGCGCTGAACTACCCGGCATGTACCAAGCTGCTTGGGCCGTATGTGCCCGGTTCGCAGACGCAGGGCGGCGCGCGCGTACCCGGCACTGACCTGGAACTGGACCCGGTGAAGGCCGCGTTCGACATCGGCGCTGCAATCCGCTGGCTGGACTTCAACGACACCTGGCTGGCGGCCGAATGGGGACACCCCTCGGACAACTTCGGCGGCATCCTGGCCGCCGCGCAGTTCGTCAGCAATTCCGATGACAGCAAGCCGGTTACGGTCAGGGACGTCCTGGCTGCGGCCATCAAAGCCTATGAGATACAGGGCGTCCTGGCCCTGGACAACGCGTTCAACCGCGTGGGCATCGATCACGTCCTGCTGGTCAAGATCGCTTCGGCCGCCGTATTGACTTCGATGCTGGGCGGTGGCAGGGAGCAGGTATTCAACGCCGTCTCGAATGCGTGGGTGGAAGCGACCTTGCGCACCTACCGCCAGGCGCCTAACACGGGTTCGCGCAAGTCCTGGGCGGCCGGGGATGCGACCAGCCGGGGGATGAAGCTGGCGTTGATGGCGATGGCCGGGGAGATGGGGTATGACACAGCGCTGTCGGCGCCGGGATGGGGTTTCGAGAGCGTGTGGTTCGGCGGAAACTCGGTAACAATCGCCCGGCCGTTTGATTCCTATGTGATGGAAAACATCCTGTTCAAGATCTCATTCCCCGCCGAGTTCCACGCCCAGACCGCGGTCGAGGCGGCCATGGACCTTTACAAGGAGGTTGGAAATCGCATCGGCGAGGTCGGGACGGTAAAGATCACCACCCAGGAACCGGCGATGCGGATCATCAAAAAAGAAGGTCCGCTCACGAACCCGGCAGACCGCGATCACTGCCTGCAATACATGGTCGCCGTGCCGCTCATCAAGGGAGCACTGGTGGCGGACGATTACGAGGATGATGCGGCAGCCGATCCACGAATCGACTCCCTGAGGGCACGCATGCAGGTCGTGGAAAACCCTCGCTATACCAGGGACTATCTCGATCCAGAGAAGAGGTCCATCGCCAACGCGGTGCAGGTGTTCTTCGCCGGCGGAGAGTCGACGCGAGAAGTGGCGGTCGAGTACCCGATAGGCCACCGCCGGCGGCGCGATGAAGGGATACCCCTCCTCTGGAGCAAGTTCGAGTCGAACCTGCGGACGCGCTATTCAGGAGACCGCGCCGACTCGATCCTTGCGGCCTGTCGCGACTCGGCATCCCTCGACGAAATTCCGGTCGATGAATTCGTCGACCTGTTCGGGCCTTGACCTGCGACTATTTTCCAAAGGACTAAACTTCGGTCCGGACGAATCCAGAATTCCCCGCGACCGACATCATTCAGGGATTAAAGACGGTGGGGCAGCAAGGGGGACGACGCGATACGATGCCCAAATCAAGCGTAGAACACCCCGACTTTTTCTCGATCGTTGCCCTTGTTGCGTTCGCCGGACCGGTTGTGTTCTGTTGGGTGGCCCTATTTATCATAATCGGCGTCGTGTGGCCGCTCTCGTACATCGATAGTCGGCCCTTTGATAGTCGGCCCCATTGGCTAGTACCAACACTGGCAATCGTCCCGGCCGTCGTCGCAGTTTGCACCACTGTCTGGCTCGCTTTTGTGAAGGTGCGTGAACGTAAGAAGAAGGGTATGCGGTTGACCCGGGGAGAGATTGCCCGCAGGGGTGTCGCTCAGTGGCTCGCATTGGCGTTGTGGTTGCTCATGCTCATTCTTTTCTCTTACATCGGCTTTTTGGGGAACCAATTTGAGGGAATCGGAACCTAGTGCCTCACGTAGGGCCATGGGTTACGTAGGACATGAGGGCCTGAAGTGGGAAGCCCGGGTTCCGGGGGCATTGATGTTTTCGGGAGAGGCGCGAATTGGAAGCTGTAGATTCGTATATCCAAAATTATTGGTTTTTGATTTCTGCGCTACTGCTTTATTGCATGGCGTTCTTAATTTTGGTTTGGGCCACACTACAGGCGTACCGCCTCTTCAACGGGCGACCTATCGAAGTCTCTCGGCGTTTCATCGCGTGTGGGTCGTTCATCTTAGTCGTTCTGCTACTGCTGATTGTCTACGTCTTCCAACCATGGGGAATGCTTGGCAGTGGGACATAGGCCGTTTTTGTCGAGTTGGTTCGACTGACCCTCCACTAGAGTCAAGGTCGCCGGCCTTTCAAGCCGGAGATCGTGGGTCCGAAACCCATATTGGCAGAGCTTTTCTGCGCCGGTACGCTCAGCGCATGCCGCGAGGAGATATCATCCCAACGGTCAGACTCGATACGATACGAATTCGGCATTGAACCTCAGAAGAGAACTCCCATGACATCCAGAGAACAACCGGGGCCAAACATAGGAACGAGCGTAATCGCCGAGCACGAACGCGCGAAAATCTGGGAACTGAAGCTCGACCCGGGCGAGGCGAGCGAGTGGCACGCCCACCAGAACACGTACATCTTCATCGTGATCGAGGGGGGCAGGCTGTTTGCCGAATACGCCGACGGGAGCAGCAATACGACCGACGCCGTGCCGGGCGACGTCGTTTACAACAGCCCATCGACCCATCGGGTGACCAATACCGGCACCACGCGCTACCGCAACGTGATCGTCGAGTTGCTGGACTGATCCACCGCAGTCGACCGCGGCCGCTGTGCTATTCTTCGGCCGCCCCTCGAACGGGCGGTTTCCCGGTTTTCGGGTCTCGCCCGGGGCCGTTATTGAATTCACTCACCCAGTCCAGGACCGCGGACTCACATGGTCAACACAACCGGTAGCCACCTGCTGATAGATGCCCTGAAAGCCGAGGGGGTCGACACCGTCTTCGGCATCGCGGGCGATCACATCCTCCATCTGCTCGACGTGATGGTCGACGAACCGATAAGAATGCTCGACACCCGCCACGAGCAGGCGGCCGTACACATGGCAGACGCATACGCCCGTTTGCTGAGACGACCGGGCGTGGTGCTGTCCACGACCCCCGGCCATGCAAACGCCGTTCCCGGCCTGGCGAACGCCATGCACTCCGAGGCCCCGGTGATAAACATCGCCGGGTCGGCGGACTCGGGCAATCTTGGCCGCGGCGCCATGCAGGAGTTCGACCAGGTTGGGGTCGCGGCGCCGGTAACCAAGGGCGCGTGGCAGATCCCATCCCCCGACCGCATCCCCGAATACGTTGCCCTGGCGGTCAGAACCGCGATGGATGGAAGGCGCGGTCCGGTCCACCTCACCCTGCCCCATGACTTTCAGTCGGCCGAAGTCGACTCCGGCTCTGCTCAACGTTACGCGCCGAGCGAGTACTCCGGTCCCCGTCTGACCGCAGGTGACCAGGGCCAGGTTGAACGGGCCATCGACCTGCTGCACTCGGCGGAGCGGCCGGTGATATTTGCAGGCCCGGGGGCAGGCGCTACGGCGGACCCGGAGGAGCTGAGCCGATTTGCCGAGACCACCCGGATTCCCGTGTTCACCGAGGACTCAGCCCGCGGTCTGATTTCTGACGACCACCCCTACAGCATGGGTTTCGGATACCTGCCCCTGAACAAGGCAGCCCAACGCGTCGGCGAAGCGGACGTCGTGCTGGTCCTGGGCAGGCGGCTTGATTACATGGTCGGATTCGGCGGCAACCCGCCGTTTGCGCCCGACGTAAAGCAGATCGTGGTTGATCCGTCGGCCGCGGAGATCGGTCGGGCCCGGTCGGTCGCAGTTGGGATCCTGGGAGACATCGGGCCGGTACTGAGCCAACTGGCGGACGCCGCAGGGACCCGGAGATGGACCGAAACGGACTGGGTCCAGTCGTTGAGGGACACGCGTGCCGCGTACCAGGAGGAGTTGGCGGAACTGGCGAATGAAGCTGACCCGATGCATCCCATGTTCGTGAGCCAGACGCTCAAGGAATTCGTGGATGACGACACGCCCATGACGTTTGACGGGGGTGACTACTGTCACTTCTTCCGCGCCTCGTTCGAAGCGAACACGCCCAACCGGTGGTGCTATGTGAGCAGTTTCGGCATGATCGGCGTCGGCTTCCCCTATGCCCTCGGAGCGCAGGCTGCGTTTCCCGATAAGCGAAGCGTGCTCGTCGTGGGCGACGGCTCGTTCGGCTTCAACGCCATGGAGTTCGACACGGCGGTCCGTCACAACCTGCCGGTGGTGGCGGTACTGGGCAACAACAGCATCTGGGGCATCGACTGGCAAATCCAGAAAGGCCTGTTCGGCAGGGCGGTATGGACCGACCTGCTGCCAACGCGGTACGACCTCGTTGCGGAGGGGCTGGGGGCACACGGCGAACACGTGACGCGTGCGGCCGACCTGACGCCGGCCCTGAAGCGAGCGTTCGACTCGAACCGGCCTGCGCTGGTCAACGTGGAGATCGACCAGGTCATATCGCCAGTCGCTGAGGCCGCAATCAATCGCAAACTGGGCACGCACGGGTAACCGCCACAGGGTCGCTACGGCGTCTGTCCTCGCCAACGGATGGTCAACAAGTGAACTTTGCATAACTGGTTCCGCAGGCGGTGATCCATACTTCCATGTCACCCCCGCATCGGGTGCGGGGCAGGCTCTGAGCGAAGCCGAAGGGTCTCGGTGAGAGGGTGGGGCGTTGTTGCGTGACCCGCGGGAGATTCTTCGCTGCGCTCAGAATGACACTTACGGAGGTTACGCAAGAGTCTCAATAAGGAGAGCTAACGATGCCATTTTTCGATCAGAACGAAGCGCAGTCTCTGGACCTGGCGCCGGGAGTTACGTGCAGGCTCATTTGGGGGGAGCGGATCATGATGGGCCTGATCGACATTGGCGCGGGCGCTGAGATTCCTGACCACACGCATCCCCACGAGCAGTGTGGCAGGGTGCTTTCGGGGTCGTTCCACCTGACCATCGACGGTGAGACGCGTTTGCTCAGGGAAGGGGACCACTACGTGATACCGCCCGGTGTGTCGCACAGTGCGACCGGGACTGCCAGCCCGTCACTGGCGCTGGACATGTGGTCGCCGGTACGCGAGGACTACCTGGAGCGGCTCGGCTCAGGTTGAAGAATTAGCCGACGCGGCGAGGCCAGTGCAGGGCCATCAGGACCGCCAGAGCCAGATTCAGGGCCGCTGCGCCGACGAAAAAGGCGACCGAGGCTGCCATTGGCAAGATGGCCTCAGGGTCTTTTCCCGCGTCAAGCCCCTCTCCCAATGACGCTGGAATTATGAGGCCCAATACGGCGAAGGCGACGGTTCCGACCAGCGCAAACCAGGTTGCTATCGCGTAGACGTGGTCGTGGCCCTGGGCATGTTTGAGTGTCCGGGATACCACCGAAACCAGCGCCACCGCAGCCGAGATACCCGCGATCCAGAACGCCGCCGGCGACTCTTTCGAGGCGAAGAAGATGAACCACCACGTCATGCCTACGAATGACAGGGCGCCCACGAGGAGCCCCAAAACGGTCCCGACCGGGTTGAAAGGCGCTGATCCGGAGGCCGAAGATTCGGCCCGTATTGCGTTGCTGAACATCTGGGTACTCTCTTCGCCGCGTGTGCGTCTGGTCGGCGCCACTCCCGTGGCGTCTCGCAATCCTGCTTTTTTGGTGGCAGGTCGTCCCGAGACGCTTGGGAGTCAGCGACTATTAACTTTTATGGTCCGGACCGCGGCGAGTGGTCCGTCTGCCGCGGCTCGAATAATTGGGGTCTTACGGCCGGTCTTCAGTCTGACCAGGCCTGGTTTTATGGCAGAGGCGGGACGGCCTCGCCCTTGGTCGACCAGAATATCTCGCCGATCTCTACCAGGGCGGCCTTGAATGCCTGCGCCGCTTCCATGTCGACGTTCTGCTTGGCCTGGGAACCGAGTTTGCAGGCGTTCCATACCTTTTCGTGCAGGTCCGGGTAGTCGGCCAGGTGTTCGGGCTTGAAGTAGTCGGTCCAGATTACAAGGATGTCGTCCTTGGCCTTCTTGGCGTGCTCCTCTTTGGCGGCGACGTAGCGGCCGAAGGAGTTGCCCGCAGCCACGGACATGTCACCGGCGGAGAGTTCGCCGATCAACTCGGTCATCCTGATGACGGTCTGGGCGGCCTGGATGGCGTCGCGAGGGTCGTAGATCCCGCAGGGAATGTCGCAATGGGCATCCGCCACGCCGACAGGTGAAATACGGTCAATGAATTTTGCTATAGGGTGAAGCATCGGTGTCTTTAACTCCCGAGAGGTTGGACCTGGACTCGGCCATTGCCGCTTTCGCAGTCTTCATTTGCCACGACTACTTGCGACGCATACGCCCACCGCGTGGGCCGGCCGTCTCGGGTAAATCTAACAGAAACGCCGACTTCCACAAAGAGAGATGCGATGCGTGAACGGCTGCTTGAACTGCTTTCCCGGCAACTCATCAGGGTAAGAGGGGAAAGCATGGCGCCGACCCTGCGGGACGGTCAGTGGATGGTGGTATCCCGGCGCGCCTATGCAAGGCGCCCGCCGTCCCGGTTCGATGTCGTCCGGTTTGCCGACCCGCGTAGGCCGGGATCCTGGTCCGTCAAGAGGATCGTCGGCTTGCCGTCGGAGCACGTCGAGCTTCGCGGCGGCGAATTAATGGTGGATGGCCTGACCATAGACGACCCTCACGCAGCCCACGGCGATTCCTCAGAACACTTGTGGGCGCCTGGCCCAAATGAATACGTCGTGCTTGGCGATAACCGGGCCGGATCTACCGACAGTCGACGCTACGGCCCTATAAGTCTTTCGGCCATCACGGGCGCAGTGCGGGGGCACGCCAACATACGAGAGGCGTAACGGGGTTCAACCCTCTGTTACGAATCGTCCATGCCGACTGCGGTCGGCGCCCCAAGGTACGAAAACGGGGCCTGCCGCCTGGGGGAAGTCGACGTCGACCGTGCCCATCCCCGCCCCATGGGTACCGGGTGTTCCCGGCACGACGAGTATGGGCGTGGCATCCCGAGCGGGCTATTTTCGTACCAATAATGCGTAGACGCTAGTGATGGCCGTCGAGCCACCTGGCTGCTTCGCAAGCCGAGTATGTGATTATCAGGTCGGCACCGGCACGCTTGATTGACGTGAGTATTTCGAGGGTTGCACGCGGGCCGTCGATCCACTCGTTTGCGGCTGCGGCCTGCACCATCGAGTACTCCCCGCTCACGTTGTACGCCGCCAGCGGCACGGCAAACGTGCGTTTGGCCTCATAGATTACATCCAGGTAGGCGAGGGCCGGCTTGACCATCACCATGTCGGCGCCCTCGTCGATGTCGGCCTGTATTTCCGCCATCGCCTCCTGGCGGTTTTCCGGCGCCATCTGGTAGGCGCGCCGGTCCCCGAACTGCGGCGCGGAGTCGGCCGCCGTGCGGAACGGGCCATAGAAGGCCGAAGCGTACTTCGCCGAATAGCCGAGTATCGCGATCGAGCCGGACCCGTCGGCGTTCAACGCCGCCCGGATGGCCGCCACCTGGCCGTCCATCATGGCGGACGGGGCTACGACGGTTGCGCCAGCCCGCGCGTGCGAAACGGCCGTCTTGGCAAGCAGGGGCAGCGTCCGGTCGTTGTCGACTCCGCCGTCCCGGTCCAGTAACCCGCAGTGCCCGTGGGACGTGTATTCGCACAGGCAGACGTCTGTGATAACGGCAAGTTCCGGCAGGGCGGTCCGGATTTCCGAGACCGCCCGCTGCACCGGCTCGTCTGGGTCCCACGCTGACGAGCCGACTTCGTCCTTGGTGGACGGTAGTCCGAACAACAGCACGGCGGGGATGCCGAGCGAGTGGGCGGAAGCCGCCGACTTTACTGCCTCATCGACCGACAACTGGTAACAGCCCGGCATCGGCCCGATGGGCACCTTCACGCCGGACCCTTCCGTTACGAACATCGGGTACACGAAGTCGGACGGGCGGAGCCGGGTCTCGGCTACCAACGACCGGACCGCGTCGCTGCTCCTGTTCCGCCGAAGCCTTGCGAAGTTAACGGGAATGTCCATGTTCATTCGGCGCGCTCGCATTCAAAGTGATCGACGAGCGAATCGACCAGGCCTTCAAGCGTTTGTCGTTTTGCGACCACGTCAACCCTGATCCCCTGGTCCCTCGCCGTCTTGGCGGTGACAGGCCCGATGCAGGCTACCACCGTGCGATTGATAGGCTCGACGTCGCCGTCAAGCAGTCTAACGAGGTTGGTCACGGTTGAGGAACTTGTGAACGTTGTAGCATCCACGCCGCGCGTACCGTCGCGCAACGCCACGCGGGCGGCCTCCAACGATTCAGGGGCCATCTCCGTACGGTAGGCAACCACCTCGTCGACTTCCAGTCCAATGTTTCGAAGTCCGTCCGGGAGCGTCTCTCGTCCGATGTCCGACCGCAGGCATAAGGCCCGACCGGTCCTTACTTCAGCCGACGCGAACGCATCGACAAGCGCATCGCTGGCGTAGACCTGCGGCGCCAGGTCGGGGCGTAGTCCCATCTCCCCCAACGCCTTGGCCGTTGCCGGGCCGACGGTGGCAGTTCGCACCCCGGCCAGCGCGCGGGAGTCCAACGAAAGCGCTGCAAGTCTTTCCCTCAGACCGCGAACGCCATTCGGGCTGGTAAATGTGATCCAGTCATAACTGCCGATATTACTTACAGCGGCATCCAACTCCCTCGTGTCGGAAACCGGACTTATGCGTATCGCCGGCGCCTGGACCGTTTCAGCGCCGCGGGCCTCGAGAATTTCGGCCAGCCGGCTGGCCTGGCTGCGCGCTCGCGTCACCAGCACTCGCTTGCCGAACAACGGCCTCTTGTCGAACCATGCCAACTCGTTCCGCAGCGCCGCGACGTCGCCTACTACGAGCGCCATAGGCGGGCCGAGTCCGGCCATAGATACCCGGTCTGAAATGTCGCCCAATGTTCCGGCCGCCACTCGCTGGGTGTTCCTGGTTCCCCACTCGACCGCTGCTGCCGGACGTTCCGCAGGCGCCCCGCGTGACGTTAGAGCCTCCACGATGTCGGACAAGTTTCGCCACGCCATCAGCACTACCAGCGTGCCGTCGAACGCGGCCGCGGCGTCCCAATCGACCCCGTTCGCGGGCCCGTGTGGGTCTTCGCTGCCCGTGACCACTGCAAACCCCGACGATACGCCCCGGTGGGTGACCGGGATGCCGGCGTAGGCTGGGGCGGCGATGGCGGAGGTGATGCCTGGCACGACTTCCCATCTCAGGCCGGCCGCGGCCAGCGCCATGGCCTCCTCGCCGCCCCGGCCAAAAACAAAGGGGTCTCCACCCTTCAGTCGGCACACCGTCTTGCCTGCCAGGCAGTGGTCGACCAGCATTTCGTTAATTTCCCGCTGCGAAAGGCCGGCCTCGCCGGGCGTCTTTCCTACATTGATTACGACCGCGTCGGGCCGGACTTCGTTTAGCAGGGATTCCGGCGCCAGGCGGTCGTGCAGCACCACGTCGGCCTGGCGCAACAGGTCCAGACCCCGGACGGTAATGAGGCCAGGGTCGCCCGGTCCGGCGCCTACGAGATATACGACTCCGTCATCAGGCATCGGACGGGTCCCTGTATCCCGGCGAGACTCCCATCAACTCCGCCGCGCCGGATTCGAGCAGCATCCGCGCAACGGTGACGCCGGCCGGCGCGGGATCATTCACGTCGCCGTCCGCGGAGGCGCGCAGGACGGACGTGGCGTCCTTGTCGGCCGCAAATGCGCGAATCCGGAGGGCGTTGCCGTTGACCGCGGCATGCGCTGAGGTTGGAGCGGAGCATCCGCCGCGGATAGTCGCAAGGAACGCACGTTCCGCAGTGACTGCGGCCCGAGTTTGAGCGTGATCGACATTTCGAGCGAGATCCGTAATGTCGGCCCGGCTTTCCAGCGTTTCCAGGGCGATCGCGCCCTGGCCGACTGCGGGGACGAACTGTTCCGGTCCTAAGTACTCGGAGATGGCGTTGTCTCTTCCAAGCCTCTGTAGCCCCGCGGCGGCCAGGACCACCGCGTCCATTCCGCCTTCGCCTGAGGCTTTCGAAAGCCGCGTCTCCACGTTGCCGCGTATGGGCTCGACGCGCAGGTCGGGCCGTGCGGACTTGAGCAACACCCGTCTTCGCATACTGCCGGTGCCCACGCTTGCCCCGTGCGGGAGTCCGGCCAGTCCACCTTCGTGGCGGCTTATCAACACATCTCTTGGATCGCCGCGTTCAAGGACCGATGCCAGGTGAAATCCCGGCGCCAGTTCGGAGGTCATGTCCTTTAGCGAATGCGCCGCCATGTCGATATTGCCGCTTTCGAGTTCCTCCTCAAGTTCCTTGACAAAGACCCCGACGCCAAGCTGCGCAACGGCGGCGACGCGATTCCGGTCGCCGCGCGTACTCACGACTACGGCCTCGAACTCAATGCCGGGATTGGCGGTTTCCAGGGCTGCAATCGCAATCGCGGTCTGGGCCAGTGCGAGCCTGCTGCCTCGCGTGCCCACGCGAATTGTCCTTTTCGATCGTGTCTGCATCTGCTCTCTTGGCCCTGGGCTCAACACCGGTTCCCGGAATAGTTGTCAAAAGTATCGCGTTGGTCGTCAGGACGCCCGGGGAAGACCGGTCAGGCAATGACTCCTTCAGGGACTGGTTTCCTCCTCCCGCGCCGCACCCCTGGCTTCCAGCCGGCGCGTCAACTCAGCCTTCGCGCCGGAGTCGTCTCCGCCCTTGAATTGCTCCATCAGGTCGTCGGTCATGCTGTCCTGCCAGTCCTGCGGCGTCACGGGCACCCGCCGCGACCTGACGTCGGCGCGCACAGCGGCAAGCACCGGACCCATGTCGGCCCACTCGAGGCAACGGCAGTTTTCGGAGTCTGACATCCGTTCACGCAGCCGGCGCGCCAGGGCCGGGCTGGTCCCCGCGGTCGAGACCGCGACGGTGACGTCGTTGCGTTGAACGATTGCCGGGGCGATGAACGTGCAGAGGTGGGTGACGTCCATTACGTTTAACACGACATTCCTGTCGCGGGCCTCTTCGTGGATCAGACGGTTGGTCTCGTCGTCGGAGGTGTCGGCGACTATGGCAAGCCACGCGCCTTCGAGGTCGCCCGGAAGGTAACCGCGCGGAACCAAGTCTATGGAACCGCGTTTCGTCAGTTCTTGCAGGCCCGTCGTCAGAGCCGCTTCCGGGCTGACGAGGGTCACGTTCGCGCCACACTCGACCAGGTACCTGGCCTTGCGTTCGGCTTCATGGTCCCCACCGAACACGACGGCTCTGCGGTCCTGCACATCCAGGAATATCGGGTAGTAACGCGGCAACGGACTTTCTCCGAACAAAGATCTGCCCAAGTGGGCGTAGTGTGAGTATCGCGCCTGCGGCCATCTCGATGTTTGTGGGCTTGTCCGGGCTGAAGGAGGAAGCGTCGCGGTAACCTGGGGATAGCAGACCAAACCGGCCGATGCGGTTAGGTCGCAGCCGCGGATGTGGATGTCAGGTGAGGACGCGGCTGCGGATGACTTCGTATGCCGCCTTCGCATCCACGCCGGTGGCGAAATTTATGGAATGTCCGGCCGTTCCTCTGAAAGTCCGGCCGCGTTCTTCGCCGTCCGTGACCACGCCGATTGGTCCCTGCTCGAAGGTGAAGAGGTCCGGCCGAAACGCCGCAACGATCGCCAGGGGATCGCACAATGACATCGTGTCCAGTTCAGGGTGAAAGTCGAACCAACCCCGGACGACGCGCCCCTTGACGCCGGTCATTTGGCCCGAGTGACTGCGTTCCAGGAACACGGGGTTGCAGACATCCAGGCCGATCAGTCTCACGTCCACGCCGCTCCGGAACACGACCTCTGCGGCTTCCGGGTCGCTGTACGTGTTGAATTCCGCAAACGGGGTAACGTTGCCCGGCACGTCGACAGCGCCGCCCATCACGAGAACCGTCGATAAGCCATTAGCGGCATCAGGATGACGCTCGATTAACCTCGCCACGTTGGTGAGCGGTCCCAGCGCGATCAGGGTAACGGGCGTACGGGCGCTTTCGACATGCGCCGCGATGGCATCTATGGCGCTGACATCATCGGCCGCGACGATGCGCGGCTCAGGCAGCCTGCCTGTCATTCCTCGCGGACCGTGGAAATACCGGGCGTATACGTATCGTCCCCTCAGGGGTCGGGCAGCGCCCTTGTAAATGGGAATATCCGGCCTCTTCGCTATTTCGAGTATGCGGAGGGCGTTGCGGGTCGCGTCGGCAAGGGAGCAGTTGCCTCCGACGACCGTCAGGGCGTCAACCTGCATTTCGGGAGACTCCAGCGCGAGCAGGATGGCGAGAAGATCGTCCACACCCGGGTCGGTGTCGACAATTACGTTGAGAGGGTCCATTTAAGTCACGACCATCTCATCGGCGTAACGAGTTCGCCCAGCTGGCGACCGCGTCCTGGGCCGAATGAGCCGCATGCCAGCCCAATTCGATTTGAGCCTTTTCGGTTGACGCGAGCCACGGATACTGGATGAAGTTCAGGCCGGACGCTTTTGAGTAGTTTTGCAACCGTAGCCCCCAGGTCAGGCCCGTCAGTCCCTTGAGAAAGGGCGCGGGGAGGGGCATGGCCGTTGCCCCGGCAGTGCGAACGAGGTCCCGCCAACGCATCGTGCCGTTTCCTGCGATGTTGAATATGCCGTACGCCCGTCTGGCGAGGGCCGTCTCAACGACTGCTGCGTAGTCGTCCACGTGGAGGAACTGCATCTCAGGGTCGGCGCCGACCGGAATGGGTAGCACACGACGGGCGAATGTCTGCGTGATGAAATTCTCGGCGCCCGCCGCCATGATGACGCAACCTCGGAGAATGCATGCGCTCAGGTTGGAATTGCGCTTCGAGTGCTCCAGGATAAGTCTCTCGGCGGCTGCCTTGTGTTCCGAATACTGGAAGCCCCGCACAGGACTGACCGGGTCGTCCTCCAAGGCGGGACGATTGCGCTCCGGTCCGGCCCCATAGACCGTTGTGCTGCTCAGGTAGACGAAATGGCGCACGCCTGCCGCCTCGCAGTCGTCGAGCAACCGGCCCGTGGCGTTGACATTGATGTCTGCTGCCAACGACTCGTCGCGGTCCGGCCGCAGCAAGAATGCGAGGTGGACCACGGCCTCGATTTGGAGGTCTCGCAGAACGTCCAGGAGCGAAGTCCGAATGTCCTGCGTGATTGATATGAACCGGCGCGTCCTGCGGGGGCGAATCTCCGTTGGCGCGACATCTATCCCTGCGACCAATTCGACCTCGGGCCTGTCGCATAGCGCGGTGACGGTGGCGTTGCCAAGAAAACCGGCTGAGCCGGTTACGGCGATACGCGCCGGCAAACTAGCCAACGGCGACCTCGTCCGTGAAGTCGAACCCGATCTCGCCGAACCCGGGCACAACGAACGACATCCCGACCTTGTGGGCGCCCGGCCCGAGTTGCGCGCCCGAAACGGATATGACGATCACCTTGTTCATGGGCAGGCCGAACGTGTTGGATTCGTCGACTTCGTGGAATCCGGTCAACTTGCCGTCCAGGTCGAATCCCGCGGACTCCAACGGCACCTCGGCGTCGTCGAGTGTCAGCGGGAGCAACTGCCGCGCGTATCCCGACCCGAGAGAGTTCCGCAGTTGGAACTGCCATCCCGTGGCCGTGTTGGCCAGGCTGCCCTTCACGTAAAGCCGCCGCAATATGAATGCTGGAACTGCAGGCATAATCCGCTCCGAAACGCTTATGGTTATTTGCCGTCCAGACCGTAGCGCATCATGTAGACCGCACGTTCCGCATCCACGGCGTCTTCCGGCACTCGTGTCGCGCCCCCGGCAATTTTGGCAAACGCGTAGATCTGTGCAACTCGCTCGACCAGGACGGCGTTCCTGAGGGCCGCCTCGATGGTCTCGCCAACGGCGCACATGCCGTGGTTGCGGAGAATGACGGCGCGCCGGTCGCCAAGGGCGTCGGCCGCGGCCTCAGCTAACTCTTCAGTTCCGGGGAATCCATACTCGGCTATCTCGACCGGCCCGCCCAGGTAGACGACCATCTCATCGACGATTGGCGGAATTGGCTTGCCAACCACAGCAGCGACGCTCGCATATAGCGAATGGGTGTGGACCACCCCCTCGATGTCGGGCCGGCGGCGGTAAATCCCCAGGTGCAGGGCGGACTCCGTGGACGGTATCCCTTCTCCGCTGACCGGTTCGATGTTTTCGTCGACTTCCACAAGGTCGTCCGGCGTCATCTGCTCGTAGGGCAGCCCGGCCGGGGTGACCAGGTACCGTTCGCCTCCGTCAACCGGCGCCAGCCGGATACTGGCGTTCCCGCTCGAACCGGCGACCAGTCCCCGGCGTTCCATCTCCATGACGGCGGCATATAGCTGTTGTCTGGGATCGGTCATGTCAGAAGCGGTTCAAATGTGGTCCGGCGACGGAATACCGTAACACGCCGATTAGTATGGACGACCGGGCCGCTGGAACGGCGTCGATACTAGAATTCGAGTTCCAGCAATTTTTGCTCACGCACCGACCACGCGTCGAACAGGTACCGGTACTCCTCCACCAGCGCCGCGGAGGGTTGAAGGCGGCGTAGTTCCGTGCGTCTTGCAAGCAGACCGTCTTCAAGCCCCGGGCCATCCTCCACCGCCGCTGTTGCCAGGGTGATCGCTCCCAACAGCGTAACTTCAGGGTTCCCGGAAACGCAAAGAGACGGCTCCACGACGTTCGCCAGGACATCAAGGAACGCCCTGGACCGGGTTAGGCCACCGCCGATGGAGACCGTCTCGACCGGGCCGCTTGAGTCTCGAATCCGGTCGAGTATTCGGCGAATCGCGAAGGCAAAGCTCTCGAGAGATGCCCGAACGATCGTTGCGCCGTCCGGGGGTTCAAATGCAAGGGGCACCGGGAACAGCAGTCCCCCCGGTCTCAGGCCGACCTCGTCGTATTGGACGAGCGCCGGACCCAGATGGGCTGCGACACCCCGTGCCCCTGGCTCAACGCGACCGGCCTCTGTATCCAATCTGGCCATCGTTTCGGACCGGTCATCCGGGCCGCCGAGCGTCGATATCAACCAGTCGTAGGCGCCGCCCATGACTCCCGAATTGCCTTCAACTACCCACCGGTCGCCCAAGACGTGCCGGCCCGTCCACAGTGTGCGTGTCGGATCGAGCATTGGTTGATTTGTCACGTACTGGACCGGTGTGCTCCATCCGGTCGCTATACCGGCGTGGCCGGGTCCTGAAACGCCCATGCCGACCAACGCGACCTGCGTGTCGGGGCCGGCTTTAACTACCGGGACGCCCGCGGGTAGACCGAGATGTTCCGCGGCAACTTTGGACAACTTTCCGGCCACGCTGCCCGATGTGCTCACCGGGGGGAATATCGACACGTCTAAGCCGAGTTTTCCGGCTATGGCTCCGGCCGGTTGGCCCGTGGTCAACACACCGGCGCCGGAATCGATCGCCAACGTCGAATCGACCGTCAGGTTGCCAGAGAGGCGGTACGTCAGCCAGTCCGTGATGCCGCATGCCCACCGTATCCGTTCGAATAGCTTCGGCGCCTCTTCCTTCATCCACAACAATCTCGCCCACCAGGTCAACAGGCCCGGCCCGTGTCCTGTCAGGTCCCATAGATCGCCGCCAACCAATTCGTCGACAACGCCTCCCTGAAATGCCGCCCTCTGGTCCTTATTTGGCCCCGCGTATAGCTCATTGCCTCCGCCGTCGAGCAAAACCAACCCGTGCCGTTGGCTGGTGACACCGATCGCCTTGATGGACGCAGCCGGGGCTTGCGATTCCAGAATCGCCTGTTTCGCGGCCTCAACCGCGAGTTTCCACGCACTGCCGGCGTCGAATTCGAGGGCAGCATCGGGCCCCCCGGGCGGCCTGTGGTAGTTGATTGGCCGGCTCGCGACGGCAACCGGCGGCCCCGTAGCCCTCCCGACGGCGACGCGGAGGTGACTGGTGCCGAAGTCGAATGCCAGGAAATGCGGCCCGGACGCTCTAAGCTCCACGCCTGCGCTCCCAGACTTCCGGATTTACCAGGTTCACCGGTCTCTCACCGCGCAGGTATCTCAGCAGGTCCCCGGCGATTGCCCCGGAATGCCGATCAATCGTTTCGCCGGTGGCGCCTCCGATGTGGGGCGTAAGGACGACGTTTTGAAGCCCAAGCAGCGGGTATGAAGGTTCGACCGGGTGCGTTGGGAAGATGTCGAGGCCGGCGCCGCCCAGCCGCCCGGTGCGCAGCGAGTTCTCCAGCGCTTCCTGGTCCACCAGTTCGGGGGCCGACACGTTGACCAGTATTGCGCCGCGCTTCATTTTGTCGATCCGCTGGGCGGTGAGCAGCGGCGCGCCATCGCCGGGCGGCGGCGCGTGCAGCGTGATCACGTCGGCGGACTCGATCAGGAAATCGAGCTCGCACCACGTCGCGCCGTGTCGCTCGGCCACGGATGGCTGGACGAAAGGGTCATAGGCGATGACGTTCATGCCAAGCGCGTTGCACAAAGCGCTGACCCTGCGTCCGATTGCTCCGAGCCCGATGACGCCGGCCAGTTTCCCTGCAAGTTCACGACCTCGTAGTTCGCGGTATGGGCCGGTCGGTGACTGCCACGAGCCCGAGCGCACGTATCTGTCCGACTCCGGAATCCGGCGCGCAGCGGCGAGCATGAGTCCGAGCGTCAACTCGGCGACGGCTGCGGCATTTCGTCCCGGGGTGTTGACCACCACGACGCCGCGCTCGGTCGCGGCTTCCACGTCCACGTGGTTGACCGCGGCCCGGCAGATGCCGGCGAACCCCAAGTCCGGGGCCAGGTCGAAGGTCTCCGCGAATAGAAAATCTCCTTCGACCACCACACCGCCGATCCCGTCTCTCGCAAGCCGGGCCCCAAGTTCTTCCGGGTCCTGCAGCGTCCCAGTCTGAAGCCAATCTTCATGCACCACCTCTACGCCTGCCGCCTGGAGTTCGGCAATCGCAGCCGCGGAGAATGGGGCAAGCACCAGGACCCGCATGGAGGTCAACCCCGGCCCTCGAGGTGCTCGATCGCCAGGTCGGCCGCGATATTGCCGCTTCGCACCGCGCCCTCCATGGTCGATGGCCACCCAGTGTCGGTCCAGTCACCGGCGAGGAAGAGACCGGGTTCCGGGGTCTTCTGGGGCAGGCGATATCTTCCGGAGCCCGGCACAACCCGAAACGTGGCGTCGAGCATCTTTACCACCAGGAACCTCTTCACGTTGGCAGCGCTTGCGGCTGGGAACAGTGTTGCCATTTCGGCCAAGAAAAGTTCCCGTAGCTCTGCTTTCGGGGTGTCCCTCCACTCCCATGCGCCGCTGAGTGAAATGACGACGTGCTGCCCGCCGTCGTCTTCCTGCGTTTCCCTCATCCCGGTCACGTTGAAGACCCATTGGACCGGGGTGTCGATGGCCGCGACGAATATGTCGTCCGTAATCGGCCGGTCGTACCAGATATGCACACCCACGATGGGCGCCGTTTGCACCATGCGCGCCTGGGAGAAGAATGGGTCCCCGCGGTGGCTGTCGGGCAGGACATCCAGCATCTTGTCAGGCATCAGGGCGACGACACATGCGTCGGCCTGAATAGTTTCACCGGCTGACGTTCGCACCTGGACGCGCCCTTCATCGAAGCCGATCTCGCTGACGCCGGCCCCGCACCGCACCTGTCCACCGGCGGCATGAATGTAATCTGAAGCCGCGGTCCCCGCGAGGCTTGACAGTCCGACCACCGGGTAACCGATTGCCGCGTTGTGGGGGGTGCCCATCAATGCGGTCTGAAACAGCATCACGCCCATGTCCGCGTTTACGTCCCTTATATCGTCATTCAGGGCTGGCAGGGTTATCAGGTTCCAGAAATTGTCGATCGTCTCGTCGTTCTGCATATTTCGCCGGAGCCACGAGTCGAAAGTCTCGTCTTCCAGCGATCCGCCGGGCGTTCTCCTGGCGAGGCGGATCCGCAACAGGCCGTAGAAAAGCCGCGCTTTTGCTGCCGGTGAGAGGTGGCCATAAGACAGCAGTGCACGGGTGTTCGCCAGGAATCCGGGCAGAGCGTTGGCCCTGAGGCGGGACATCTTTCCGTTGCGCAACACGGGGGCGTCCAGCCTGTTCGGGATCCTCACGTTGTCCTGGGCGCCGATCCTCCGGAGAAACTCCTGGTATTCGTTGCAGGCGCCCACGAAGACGTGCTGCCCGTTGTCCACCTCTACGCCTGTCTCCCTGTCCTCAAACGAGTACGCCCTGCCGCCCAGGAAGGGCCGCCGTTCGAGGAGCAGGGTTTTCCACCCGGCTGCCGACAACCTGACCGCCGCCGCCAGTCCGGCGAGGCCGCCGCCAACGACCACGGCCCGACGGCGGTTCACGACAGTACCGGTATCCGGCTTTGAATCCACAGTTTCGCCGCCAGGGCCGCCTTGGCCGTCCTGCTCAGGCTGATCCTCTCGCTGAATACGTCGTAGTCTGCCGCTTCGATGCGTGCCAGCAATCGACGGTACACCGACGACATGGTCCTGGGGCACGCCCGCGACCTCCTGTCCAACAAGGGGAAGAGCCTGGCGCCGCTTTCGAAGTACCGGTGGGCCCTTTCTATTTGGAACTTCATCAGGTCCCTGAAGGGACCATTGACCGTGCCTGCCATGAGGTCGGACTCGGAATATCCGAATTTTTCGAGTTCTTCATGCGGCAGGTAAACGCGCCCATACCGGGCGTCTTCGGCCACGTCGCGGGCGATGTTGGTGAGCTGCATGGCGATGCCCAGGTCGATTGCGTACTCCACCACCCTTTCGTCCGTGTAGCCGAAAATTTCGACGCAAATCAGGCCCGGCGCGCTCGCCACCCTGCGGCAGTATTGGACAAGTTCTTCAAACGTTTCGTAGCTGTTCTTCGTGAGGTCCATCTCGCAACCGTCGATGACGTCGCTGAAGTGGGCCATCGGAATCCCGAAGCGTCGCTGCGCGTCGGCAAGCGCGGTCCACACGGGGCCGTTCGGCCGGCCATCATACGTGTCTTGCAGTTGCGTCCTGAGGTCTGCGAGGTCGCTTTCAGCCGTCGCGCGCCTTGCGGGGTCGTCCACGATGTCGTCGCACATCCGGCAAAAGGCGTAAGTTGCGTAGATTGCGTACCGTTTCTGAGGAGGCAGGGTAAGGAACGCGTAGTAGAAGTTCGTTGAACTCGCCTTGGTGATGGCCTGGCATTCCAGGTACGCTTGCATGACCGCGGCGGGGTCGAGAACTTCGTCTTGCGTTGCTGTTCCGGGTGACGCCATTTTGATCGAGGTTGCCGGGTTCCTGGGCGATTCAGTCGAAAAGGTGCTGCGGCACGGGAGAGATTCCCACCTTCGATCGAACCCATGCAGTTGCAAGCAATTTGGCCTTGCCCGTCTTCGACAGGGCAGGGCGGCGGGTTAGGACATCATAGTCCTGCCGTTCGATGGCCCTCAGGATGGACAGACCGCCGGCAGTGAACAATGCGATGTCGATTCGCGCAGGCCTGACTACCCTCGTCACGAGTGCGTAGCCGCGACGGAACAGGTCCTTCGTTCTTTCGACTTCAAATCGCATCAGCCGCCGGAATTCCGGCGAAGCCTCGCGCCGTTCGATCACGTCCTCATCAACCCCGTACTCGGCCATGTCCGACTGGGGCAAGTAGATGCGGCCGATTGCGTAGTCCCGGTCCACGTCCTGCCAGAAATTCGCCAGTTGCAGCGCCGTGCAGGTGTAGTCGGATAGCGCGTGCAACTCCTGCTCGCGGTGGCCAAGTACGTAAAGCACGAGTCTTCCGACGGGGTTCGCCGAGTGGTCGCAATACTCGAGCAACTCCTGGTAGTCGGGATGGCGCTTGATTCGCTGGTCCCGGCGATTCGCCTCTATCAGCTTGAGGAACGGTTCCGGCGGTATGTCGAACTCTTCCACGGTTACCTGGAGGGCCCTGAAATAGACGTGGTCCGGCATGCCGTCGTAGCAGAGGCGTAGTTGGCGTTCCCACTCGTCCAGCAGGGCCAACTGGTCCGTCTTCGCTTCATCGCCAAGGTCGTCCACACCGCGGCAGAACGCGTAGACAGAGTAAAAGTGACGCCTCAGGTCCTTCGGGATGAGGCGTGTGCCTACGGAAAAGTTCTCGTATTGAGACCTGGCCAGGTCCTCGCAGGCGCGGAACGCCGCTTCGGGAGTCGCGGGGCGGCCCCTACGTTCCGCAAAGTCGATTCCTGGAAGGTCCAACGGGCCCTCATTGCACCATGGATACGCTGATAGTCCTGCTCAGCATTACTTTAGACGAATGATACGGGAATGCTTGCCGGGCCCAACCCCGGATACCTGGGAACCCGACCTTTCAGCGCGCTGCGGACACGGACCAAAGAACGCTTGAGGCTGAACCGGCAAATGCGGAGCCAGGTCTCAGAGGGTGTCCAAAAACCCTTCCGTTCACCCTGAGCCTGTCGAAGGGTCGAGGCGCTATTCATGGTTCGACAAGCTCACCACGAACGGTTTCCGACGACTTATTAGACACCCTCTCAGTCCGTCACGGCGCTCTTCTCACTGGCAGCACGGGTCAGGCGACTGTACCGGCCCAGCGCGAGCAGGGGCCAGTAGATGCGGTACATGTGGTACTTGATCATGAACCCCGACGGCAGTTCCGTGGGAAGCAACTCTCCCGGTTTGCCGTTGGGCGACGTGAATCGCCTGTCTCCTATGCCGTAGCCCGGAAAGCCGGTGGCAGTGTACTGCGGCTCGTCCCACGTACCGTCTTCGCACTGTGTGGAAACAAGGTAGCGCACGCCCCCCTCGACCGCTTCGCCCGCGTGCCTGCCCGCAGCCATCAATGCCATAATCGCCCAGGCCGTTTGCGACGCCGTGCTTTCACCAATGCCCCTCAGTCCCGGGTCTGCATAAGATGCGCAGGTCTCGCCCCACCCCCCGTCTGTATTCTGCCGGGACTCGATCCAGTCCGCGGCTCGCTGGACCCTGGGATCGGTCATGTCCTCCCCGATCGCTTCCAATGCGGGTAGAACTGCGGCGGTCCCGTACAGGTAGTTGACCCCCCACCGGCCGAACCAGGGGCCGTCTTCCTCCTGCTCTGACCATATGTATTCGACCGCAGATTCGACCGCGTCGGAGTCCGCGGGCCAGCCCAGTATGCCAACGGCTTCCAGGATGTGGGCCGTGACATCTACTGTGGGCGGGTCTATGGTCTCGCCGAAATCGAAGAACGGCAGCTTCGTCGCCAACGTGGACGTGTTGTCCTTGTCAAATGAACCCCAGCCGCCGTTCTTACTCTGCATGCTCAGGAGCCAGCGCATGCCCCTGTCGATCGCCTCGTCACGCTCAGCGCCCAGGCTGGTGCCCGCCTGGTGGATCGCAATCAGGATCTCGGCCGCGTCGTCGGTATCCGGGTAGGTCTCGTTATGGAACTCGAAAGCCCAGCCGCCCGGTTCCTGGTCCGGGACCTGGACAGACCAGTCGCCGGGGGTGCGAATCTGCCGGACGACCAGCCAGTCTGCCGCCCTGACCAACATAGGGTCATCCCGCTCCACTCCGGCCTCGTGGAGGGCGTTCAACGTCAGGCACGTGTCCCACACGGGCGAAACACAGGCCTGTAACCGCCAGGTCTCATCGTCCTCTATGGCAAAACTCTCAAACCCGTCCAAACCCTGGCGCAAGACCGGGTCATCCAGCGTGTAGCCCAACTGGTGCAGGGCTATCAGGGAGTAGACCCAGGGCGGCTGGATGCCGCCCCAGCTGCCGTCCGCCTCCTGGCGTTCGACAATCCAGCGCTCGATCTCGGTGAGAGACTTAGCCCGCACCGGAATCCACAACACGCGCTCGGCGGCCCTGAGGAGGCGGTCGCCCGCATAAAAAAACCGCTCCCAGCCGAACCCATCGGGTAGTGGAATCGTGTAGGCGGCGTTCTCTTTACCATTCACATAGAGTTCGTCTATGTCCATGCCCGGCGGCGGTGGGAACACAGGTTTTTGGGACAGGATCACGGTCATGGGAATTACTGTTCCGCGTGCCCAACTGGCGAAGGAGTAGACGTTGAATGGGACCCCCTTGGGCACGTAAATTAGTTCCGGCGCGATGTAGGGAGTTCCCGACCATTCCCACTGTCCAAGCATCGCCAGCCAGATCTTGGTGAAGCTGCGGGTCTTCTCGATGCCTCCTTTCGAGAGGACCAACTCCCTGGCCCTTCGCATCGGCGGGGAGTCCGGGTCTCTTCCGGCCATCTTCAGGGCCGCGTAGCATTCGACGGTCGTGCTCAGGTCGCTGGCGGCGCCGTAGTAGAGCCGCCAACCGCCGTCCTCGCCTTGCTGCCGTTCGATGTGCCGCGCGGTCTTGTCCCATCTTTCCTGGTCGGCCGCGCCCAGGATGTGGGTGAGGAAGATGTACTCCGCCTCCATCGTTGGGTTCGACTCGAGTTCGCCCCACCAGTAGCCGTCTTCATGCTGAGTCTTGCGCAGCAGCCCGACTGTGTTCGCGATGGCCTCGTCGGCCGTGGCCGCTCGTCCCCGGGGCGACGGCTCTCGCGGCATCCCGGTCCGGAACTCGGGGACCGGGAGCATCTGCGGCGCCTTCGACGTGGTCGTCATTTCGCGGCCCGCAGTTCCCCGCCTGCGTTTGCCGGTAGTCCCTCCGTCGAGTATCCGTTATCGCAGAACCAGCGAACGGCGCGTGCGATCGATTCGATGGCAGGGCGTTGCCGCAAATTCAACTCGCGGACCGCCTTGGCGCAGTCGACGTACATCGGTCGCTTGGCCACGTGCAGGCCCTCGAGGGGGATGTAGGGTTCCCGGCGCAACAATTTGCTCTCGAGGACATCGTCGATCATGCCGAACGCCGTCGCGAGGGCGAAGGGCACGCGGACCGGCCAACGCTGCAGCCCCGTCGCCTGTTTCAACAGTTTGTAGGTCCCAAGCAGCGAAAGGTTTTGGCCTCCCAGGATGTACCGTTCCCCCGGCCGGCCGCTGGTGAACGCGGCGACGTGCGCGTCGGCAACATCGTCCACGTCGCAGATGTTCAGGCCCGTGTTCACGTGCCCCGGGAACCTGCGGTTCAAGAATTCGACGATGATGCGTCCGGTTGGAGTGGGCCGCCTGTCTCCGGGTCCAAGGGGCACGGTGGGGTTGACTATCACTATTTCCAATTCGGACGTATTGAAAGATAGGGCGGCCTGTTCTCCCAGCAGCTTTGACTTCTTGTAATCGCCGTGAAGGTCATCCAATTCGGCAAGACTGGTCTCGTCAGCTAACCGTCCAGGGCCCGGCCATTTCAGCGTTGCCACCGTGCTGGTGTGCACGACCCTCCCGACTCCGGCCTGTCTCGCCGCGTTCAGGACCGTCTCAACGCCTTCAACATTGGTCTTGTAGAAAATGGACCGGTCGCGCGCCCAGAATGCGTAGTGGCCCGCGACGTTGAAGAGTCCGTCGACGCCGTCGAGCCCGCGCATGAGGGCATGTTCGTCCGACAAGTCTCCGGTGATGGGTTGGACTCCGTTGTGTTCCAGGTCGGAACAGTCGCGCCCGGGGCGGACCAGGGCCCGGACTTCGTGTCCGGATTCGGCGAGGCGGCGAGCTACCGCGCCCCCTATGAACCCGGTGGCGCCGGTGACCAGGAACTTCATGCCGCGATCCCGGATCTCGACCGGTGCGCCTTGACGGTGTGGATCTGCCTGCTGAATTCAAGGCAGAATCCCGTCAGGTTGGCGCGTGCGGCGCGAGCTGCGTCTCTGAGGTCGATCATCGTCGGCAATTGCCAGGGTCTTCTTGCAACGTACCTGATCGCCGGCCACACTCTGCCGTCCGACGACCCCCCTGGAATATGGCTCACCAATTGGGGGAGGTCGAAGTTCACGGTGTCGACAATCGCCCTGGCGACAAGGAACGGAATCCCCGTTTCCGAGGCGATTGAACACACGGCGTGGCTTTCCAGGTCTACCGCTTCGGCGTTCAAACGACTCCCGATCCAGCTCTTCATGTTCGCGGTCCTGGCGATCGATGGTAGCGACACCAGCAGGCCGGACGCGGAGTGAATGCCAGCCACCTCCACCGTTATCCGCGCGGACGTCATCATGTCCGGGTCCGGGGTCAAAGTCTCAACCACTCCTTGAGATTCCCAGGTGATCGGCGAACCTTCAATGATCGAGATGCTGGTCGGAACGACGAGGTCCCCTTTAGCCAGGGTCGCGCTGGTGCCTCCCGCGAAGCCTGCGACCAGGAGCATCGGGTCAGCCACGTTGTCGATAGCCCAGTTCGTCGCCTCGATTGCACGGTGCGGTCCAACGCCGCTGATGACGGTGGTAAATTCCGCGTCCGGACTTCCGTTATCAAAATTGCCGTAGAAAGCGCGAAAACCTGGTGGAGTCTGGACTTTGCTTGCATTGCCTGCGCGCAGGATGCCCGAAACTTCTTCTTGAAGGGCGGCAAGTATCAGCAACATCCGATGATCCGTTCAGCGTGCTGAGAACAGCGCACGGCCAGCTCGCGGGCGCAATGTTCCGGCGGGGGCTAGCCCGCGGTTATTCCACTTTTGGTCAGGGCGCCGCCGCGTACCAGGGCAGCGGCGTCGGAGGGACTCGAAAGTGCGTTGAAAATCGTGGACGATTCGAAACCGCAATGCATCATGCAGTTTGCGCAGCGCGAGTCTTTCTGTGCGTTGCCGTAGTTGTCCCACACTTCGTCCTGCATCAGGTCATCCAGCTTCTGCGTGTGTGAATCGGCGAGCGGGTAGCAGGGATTGCGCCATCCCATGATGGTGTAGGTGGGATTGGACCAGGCCGAGCAGGTCTCGATGTCCCGCTCACCACGGAGAAACTGAAGATAAAGAGGATTGTTGTAAAGCTTGATGTCCTTGGTCTGTTCCGGGTCCAGGACCTTCTTAAAGATCTCTTTGGCCTGCTTCTTCTTCAGGAAAAGTTGCTGATTCGGAACGCTTTCGTAGTCGTATCCGGCCGTGACCATCGCGCCTTCGAAACCGATCTCGGTGGTCATTCGCCAGAGGGCCTGGAGGTCTTCCGCATCGCTCCCGGAGAACAGGGTCGTGTTGCTGCAAACCCGGTAGCCGCGCTCGATCGCCCGTTTAGAGTTCATCATGGCGATCTTGTAGACGCCCTTGCGAGACACCGCAACGTCGTGTCGTTCACCTGTGCCGTCGAGATGAATCACCCAGGCAAAGTACTTGGTGGGAGGAATTTCCTTCATCATCTTGCCCATGGTCAGGGCGTTGGTGCATACGTAGACGAATTTCTTGCGGGCGGTGAGGGTATTGACCAGTTCAGGCAGGTGGGGCCAGATCGTCGGTTCCCCGCCGGCGATCGACACGACCGGCGCGCCAGACTCTTCGACGGCAGCCAGGCAGTCCGCAGCGGTGAGCTGCTTGTTGATTACGGACTCGTACTCGCGGATTCTTCCGCATCCTTCGCATGCCAGGTTGCACGCTTCGAGGGGTTCGAGCATCGTCACAAGCGGAAATCGCTTACGCCGCCTGAGGACTTTGTTCTTGAATATGTACCAACCCACCCTTACGGCGAGCTCTACGGGTCTGGCCATGTCTGACTCCTCAGTTACGAGGCTCGGCAGCAATTGCGCCCCAACCGGACGTCAACTGTCCCTCACCAGCAAGTAGTCCCCCAGTTCCTGGAATTCCCGCGCGGACTCAACAGACAACTGGAGAGACCTTAACACGGACCGGGCGCCCCGCCATCGTTCGGTGGCGAGTCGATAGCAGTAGTCGTGAGTGTCCAAATCGCCCATGATCTCCAGCACCTGTTCCACGTCTTCTTCGTCGATGGAGTCGGAACTGTAGATTCTCTCGAGTTCGTCCCGCGCCGCGCCGCCGGCTTCGTTGATTGCGTGGACGGCCGGAAGGGCCTTTTTTCTGCGCCGTATGTCTGAACCGACGGGCTTTCCGGTCTCGGGCCCTCCCCAGGTCCCCAGCATGTCATCCCGAATCTGGAATATCCGCCCGAGTTCGTATCCGACCCTGCGGAGCCCGACGGCGATCGTCCTGTCCCGTCCACCGTCGCACCCTACAAGCGCGCCGAGGTAACTGGCCGCCTCGATCAGCGCCCCGGTCTTGCGCTCGATCATGTCGAGGTACTCGTCAATCGTTATCGACGCCCTGGTCTCGTACGAGACGTCGAGGACCTGTCCTTCGATCATTCTAAGATAGTCTGCCGTTAGGACGTTACACGCCTCGACGCAGGTCTCTTCGGACACGCCGTTTTCGCAGAGCCGCTGGATCGCCAGGTCAGCGACCTTGAGCATCAGGTTGCCTGAAACCAGCGCGATCGGCTCCCCCCAAATCGCCCACACGGTAAGCCGGTGACGCCGGAAGCGGTCGCGGTCCTGCACGTCGTCGTGGATCAGGGAGAAGTTGTGGACGTATTCCAGGGCCACGGCCGCCGGCAGGGCGCGTGACACATCCCCTCCTGCGGCCTCGCAGGCGAGCAGGCAGAGGGTCGGCCTCACGGCTTTGCCGCCTCCCGAACCGGTTGGATTGCCGTCGCTGTCCACCCAGCCCATCATGTAGCGCAGCGGGCTGTATGGAGGCTGTTGCGATTGGTCGAGCTCACGCTTCAACGCGCCATCTATCAGCGGTTGATAGCGTGCGAAGAAGGCTGGCATCCCCTGCGCAGCAGCGCGAGCCGATACGGATGAATCGGATGGAAGTGATGCCACCTTGGCCAAATTTGCTGCTCCCTGGCGCCGTCGCGGGGTCGGCCCACAAGCCCGGATGCTAGCAACGTGCCGGAAATGGTGTCAATTGAATGACGTCCGGTTGCGCATCGCGCTGGGGAGACTTTCGCAAAATCCCCTCTCCCTCGATGGGAGAAGGTTAGGGTGAACATCGCTTGACCTCATCCTGCCGGGCGCGAACCATGCCCTCCCGAATTCCGGCTATCGCCGGACTGACGAGGTTACGCAAACGTCTCTTCGGGGAGTGACGAAGGTGGGGAACTGACCGCGAATGCGGACCCCGGGCGAAACAACGGCGACCCTGCCGGTTTCCGCGGGCGTCTGTTCGTTCCCGAAAACAAAACAGCCTCCCGGCCTGGTGGGAATTGGTATACCCACGTAGGCCGGGAGGCCCGTCTCGACGCCGGTGTACTTGCCTTCCGGCGGGGGCGACGCCCGTCGGACCTAGGCCGCGACGACCTCTAACTTGCGCGTCCTGGCCGACTCCCGGCGGGGCAGGGTTATCGTCAGCACGCCGTCCTTGTAGTTCGACTCAGCTTTCTCGCGGTCGATTGCGTCGGGCAGCCTCAGCGACCTGTAGAACGCCCCGGTCCGCCTCTCCCGCAACAGGACGCCTTCCTTCTGGTCTTCCGCTTCGGCCTGTGCGTTTGCCTTGATCACAAGCCCGCGCTCCCCGACGGTCACTTCGATCTTGTCGGGGTCTACACCCGGCAGTGACGCCTTGACGACGAAGGACTCACCGTCCTTTACCACGTCCAGCGGCACAGGCCAGCTTCCATCGGCGCTTCGAGTCCCGGCACGTGCGGCCCTGTTTACCAGTTCATCCACGCGCCTGAAGTCTGCAAAAGGGCTCCAACGTACGAGGGTCATGTCTTCCTCCAAGGGTTCCAAATCCGTTTTCTGAACATCGAGCAGGGTGATCCGCCCTGACTCTGATACATGCAATGATACAAAGCTGATAAGGAACTTGTCAAAAGAACTAAAAAAAGCTCATTAGCTTAGTTGATGTTATCCGGCGCCTTGAGATAAAATAGCGTCAGGAGAACGATTTTGGACGCCAACTACTACGACGTGCTTGGCCTGCCGCGGAACGCTTCCGGCAAGGATGTGCGCGACGCGTACCGGAAACTCGCCCGCAGATTGCATCCAGACGTGAATCCCGGTGATCAGGCCGCCGCTGAGAGGTTCAAGCGGGTGAACGAGGCCTACGAAGTCCTCTCAGACGAAAAGTCCCGCGGCGCCTACGACGAATTCGGCGACAACTGGCGGCACGCGGACGAGCTGAGGCGCGCCGGGGTCGGTCGCGGCTTCCGGGGGCATGGTTTCGGCGATATTGGTTGGGCTTCCGGCCACGGCGATTCGATCTTTAATTTCTTCGACGGCGGATTGGGCCAGGCCCGGGATATCCGGTCCGGTCCGCGGGTCCACGAGACAACTGCCGAGATATCCCTGCACGAGGCGTACCGCGGGACCACGCGCAGGCTGAAACTCGGTCACGGGGCCGAATCCCAACTCGAATTCGACGTCGACATCCCGGCCGGAGTAAAGGACGGCGTCAAGATCCGGATACGGCCGAGAACCGGCCTGGAACTGCTGATCGCCGTGAAGATACGGCCTGACTCTCGCTTCGAACGTCGGGGCGACAATCTTCGCGTCAAGGTCCCTGTGCCGCTCCTGGACGCGGTCCTCGGAGGCGAGGTGGAGGTGCCCACCATGACCGGCAAGGTGGCGCTGACGATACCAGCCGGCACTCAAAACGGGTCTGCCCTGAGAATTCGCGGCAAGGGGATGCCCAGGGCAGAGTCGGGCGATTCGTTTGGCGACATCGTAGCGGTGGTGGACGTCAGGCTTCCCGAAGAGTTGTCCACGGAGGAACAGGAACTGTTTTCGCAACTCCGGCGAGTTGAAACGGTCGCGACCGAGGCAACTGGAGGAGAGGGCGCATGACGATTGGCAGAGACGAACCGGTCTACGCCATCGGCGTGGTAGCCCGGATGATCGGTGTCCACCAGCAGACGCTCAGGAACTACGAGCGCTGGGGCCTGGTCGTCCCTGGCCGCAGCCGGGGTCGCGTGCGCATGTACTCGCAGACCGACGTCGAGCGGATTATGCAGATCACGGAGTGGAAGAACGATCTTGGCCTCAACCTGGCCGGTGTTGAGGTAATGACCAAGTTGCTCGAACGCATTCACAAGCTGGAACAGCAAGTTACCGATCTCACGGTCGAGATGATCCGGATGCGAGAGGGCGGCCGGACGCTCCCAGACCGAGACGTGTATGAGTGAACAGCGCCGCCAAACGGAAAGACGGCGACAAACCCGAATGACCGGGGGAATCTGGATATGGTTCTAAGGCAGGACGACTTTACAGAACAGGCACAGGCCGCTCTGGGCGCGTCACAACAACTAGTGATGCAGATGCGCCATTCGCAGTGGGACGCCGAGCACGTTTTACTTGGCTTGCTTGACGTTACAGATGGTCTGCCCGCAAGGCTCCTGGACCACCTGGGCGTCAACCCGGGGGACGTTGCAGGCGAGGTCCGGGCAGAACTCGAAGTCCCGCCGAAGGAGGACTCCCGGCAATCTACGATCGGCCAGATATTCGCCACACCCAGAGTGAATGCCGTTATGGATGGCGCGCGCGAGGAGGCGGCGCGCCTGAAGGACGAGTTCATCAGCACGGAGCACCTTTTGCTGGCTCTCGCCCAGGACGGCATCGGCGGTAGTGTCGGCCGTGCCTTCGAGAAGCGCAACATCACGCAGGAGCGGATCTACCAGGCGTTGCTCGACGTGCGCGGTTCACAGCGCGTCACGGACCAGAGGGCGGAAAGCAAGTACCAGGCCCTGGAAAAGTACAGCGTGGACCTGACCGGGCTGGCCCGTGACGGCCGCCTCGATCCCGTCGTTGGCCGTGACGCGGAGATCAGACGGGTGATGCAGACGCTCAGCCGCCGGACCAAGAACAATCCGGTTCTGATCGGCGATGCGGGAGTCGGCAAGACGGCGATCGTGGAGGGACTGGCCCAGCGCATCCACAACGGCGACGTGCCCGAAAGCCTGAAGGGCAGGACGGTAATTGCGCTCGACATGGGTTCGCTTATCGCCGGCGCAAAATTCCGGGGAGAGTTCGAAGAGCGGTTGAAGTCGGTGATGGACGAGATCAAGGCCGCGGCAGGAGAGATCGTCCTGTTCATAGACGAGATTCACACAGTCGTAGGCGCGGGCGCCGGAGGGGACGGCTCACTCGACGCGTCGAACATGATGAAACCCGCCCTGTCACGGGGGGAAATGCAGACAATCGGGGCAACGACGCCCGACGAGTACCGCAAGCGCATAGAGTCCGACAAAGCCCTGGAACGCCGCTTTTCGCCGGTATGGGTTGAAGAGCCGTCGGTCGAAGATACCGTCCAGATGCTCCGGAATCTGAGGCCGCGTTATGAGAAGCACCACGGAATTGAGATAAACGACGAGGCCCTCGAGTCGGCCGCCCTGCTGGGCGCGCGGTACATCTCGGACCGCATGCTGCCCGACAAGGCAGTCGATCTCATCGACGAGGCTGCTGCAAGGCTTCGCATCGAGAACGAGAGTTTCCCGGATGAGCTAAAGAAGGAGGAGGCCAGGATTCAGCGTCTCGCCGAAGAAGAAAGTTCAGCGTCCGAGCGTGGCGACTTCGAGTCGGCGGCGGGCTTCAGGTCAGATCGTCTCAGGTCGTCGCAAAAATTCGACCAGGAGAAGGCGGAATGGCTGGCCAATCGGAAGATCGGCGACACGGTTGATCCGGAACTGATAGCGGCTCTGATCAGCGAGCGCACGGGCATACCGGTCGCGCGACTCGTGGAGGGCGAAGCGGAACGGTTGCTCCGCCTGGAGGAAAGGCTGCACAGGCGCGTGATAGGCCAGGACTCGGCCGTGACGGCTCTGTCCGACGCCATTCGCCGCGCGCGGGCCGGGCTGAAGGACGTGAAGCGGCCGGTCGGCAGTTTCATATTCCTGGGCCCGACCGGGGTCGGCAAGACGGAACTGGCCAGGGCTCTTGCGGAATTCCTGTTTGATGACGAAGAGCACATGGTCCGGATCGACATGTCGGAGTACCAGGAACAGCACGCCGTTTCACGGCTAATCGGCGCTCCTCCGGGCTACGTCGGCTACGACGAGGGCGGGCAGTTGACGGAAGCGATCAGGCGAAGGCCGTTCAGCGTGGTCCTGTTTGACGAGATCGAGAAGGCACACCAACAGGTGTTCAACACGCTTCTGCAGGTGCTCGATGATGGACGCCTGACGGACGGTCAGGGCAGGACCGTGGACTTCCGGAACACTGTGATTATCATGACCAGCAATCTTGGGACCGCGGGAGCGTCACAGGAGGCAATGGGATTCCAGGGCGCGCGTAACGGCTCCGACGATACCCAGCGCCTCAAGGCTTCCATCGACTCGTCTCTGAAGAAGGAGTTCCGACCGGAGTTCCTGAACCGGATTGACGACATCATCATCTTCGATCCGCTGACGCGTGACGACATCCTGCTGATCGTCGACAAGATGACCGCTTCGGTCAAGGAGCGGGTCCAAGAATTGGATGTGGCTATCGAATTGACAGACGCCGCCCGGAAGTGGCTTGGTGACGAGGGATTCGACAAGACGTACGGCGCCAGGCCGCTCGCCCGGGCAATCCAGCATCACCTGGAGAACCCGCTTTCGAAGCGAATTTTGGCGGCGGAGTTCGGTCCGGGGTCGAAGATCGTGGTTGACGTTGAAAACGACAGGTTGACCTTTGCGGAGAGCCGGAGTCCGGTGCCGTCGGTGAGTTAGAAACCATCCCAAAAAGGTGCTTCGACAAGCTCAGCACGAACGGGAAAATTACAAGAACGGGACTCAGCAAAAACGGGACTCAGCAAGAACGGGACTTTTATAAGAACGTTCGCCCTGAGCTTGTCGAAGGGCAGTGCTCAAAGGGGAATGGTAATAGTTGGACACATCTCAGGCACCTCGTGAAAGGCGTTGGAGCCGGACCCAATCGCCCTTGATCAACGCTTCCTTCTTGCGCCTCGACCATCCCTTTATCCTGCTCTCCAACCCATAGGGCGCCCATATCCCAGCTCCCCTACGAGTGGTTGCATGAGAGCGTGTCTGGAAAATGTTGCGCGCGCCTTCTTGTAAGGCGGGTGGCATAACTGAATAATCGGATCATGCATTCGAATGAGGGCGGGGAAACCCAGGGCGACGGTCAGACACAACCAGGTCAAACGGACACCCATGGTCCGTCGAACGCCTTTGCCGAGTGGGCGGCCGCGCACCCAAAGACCTTCTCCATTGGCATATGGACGGTGGTGGGCGCCTCGATTGCGTTCGGGACGTTCATGTGGGCAACCGGCCGGCTGGAACTCCAGAACGTAGGCTACGCCGGGGTGCTGGCGGTCAATTTGATCGGCTCGGCGTCCGTGATAGTCCCGGTGCCGGGCCTGGCGGTCGTGTGCGGCGCCGCCCCCGGGGACGTTGGCCTGAACCCGATGCTCCTGGGACTCGCTGGGGGGTTCGGGTCCACAGTCGGGGAAATGAGCGGGTATCTTGCCGGTTATGGCGGTAACCAATTCGTTCAACGGTCACGGCACTACGAGCGATTCAGGCAACTGGTCATCAGGAAAGGTGGCCTGACCCTGTTCGTGCTTTCGGTGATCCCCAATCCGTTGTTTGACATAGCGGGAATCGCCGCCGGTTCCCTCAGGTATCCGCTGCGCAGGTTCCTGCTTTACGTGTTGGCCGGGAAAGTGATCAAGTTCGTCGTGGTTGCCTACGCGTGCCGCCAGGGCATCGACTGGATAATCAGGCTCACCTGAAACGGAATCCCGGCGATCTTTGCGCTTTCCAATCTCGCCCGCCGCCTGACTAAACTTGAAACCGGGATGGTCGGCGCACGATCCACTCCTGGCGCATTCAACCGTGACTGAATCCAGCGAAAAACCGCAGCCAAACCCTCAGATAGCGTGGCTGGAACAGAACCGCGACCTTGTGTTCAGGGCGGCGATCCTGGTCTTGGTACTGGCCTTCGTGGTCCTGGGGTTGATCACCTGGTTGTTGGGCCACTTCGAACTGAGGACGGTGGGTTTTGCCGGTGTCTGGATCCTTAGTTTCATCGGTTCGGCGTCCATCGTCATTCCGGTGCCGGGTCTCGCCGCGGTGTGCCTGGCGGGGACGCCGGAGGTTGGCCTCAACCCGGTGGCGATCGGGGTCGTGGCCGGCTCGGCCGAAGCGCTGGGCGAAATGACGGGTTACCTGGCCGGGGTGTCCGGCAGGAACTTCGTAGCGCGCCACAAGTGGTACCCGCGAATCCAGGACTGGATGCGCCGCTACGGCATCGTGTTCCTCTTCGTGATGTCGATAATTCCGAATCCTACTTTCGACATCGTAGGTATAGCGGCGGGCAGCATCGCGTACCCCGTGCGCCGGTTCCTTGCGATCCTTTTCGTGGCGAAGTCGATCAAGTCGACCGGCGTGGCGTACGCTTGCTACTACGGTTACTTCTATGGTGTCCCGGTCCTGGAAAACCTGCTGAATGGCTGATTCAAGCCCAAATTCGCCATCACTTGGCGTGATAATCGTCGCCGCCGGGTCGAGCACCCGAATGGGCGGCGGCGACAAACAGTTCGCCGACCTGAACGGCGGGCCGGTGCTTGGCCAAAGTCTCAACGTGTTCGCGCGGTCCAGACATGTCACCGGAATCGCGCTGGTGCTTTCCGCGGACAACCTGGAACGCGGTCGCGGTTACGTGTCGGAAGCCGGGCTGGACGACCGCGTCGTCTGTGTCCGGGGAGGGGAAAGGCGGCAGGACTCGGCGCGCATTGGCCTGGAGACGCTCAAGTCTTCAACGCCCGAATCGGAGTTCATCGCGGTCCACGACGGGGCTCGTCCATTCGTCGACGAGCCGATGATAGAACGCGGTCTAGCCGCTGCACGCGTGACCGGCGCAGCCGTCGCAGCCGTTCCCGTCAAGGACACGATCAAGGCGGCCGGACCGGACCGCGTGGTGACGCAGACGCCAGACCGCAGCGGTCTGTGGGCCATACAGACGCCCCAGGTATTTCGTACGGAAGTCCTCGCCGCGGCCTATGAAACGGTGTCCGCAGACGTCACGGATGATGCGTCGATGGTTGAGCAGGCAGGCGGCCTGGTGGCGGTGTTCGATGGGCACCCCGAGAATATCAAGATCACCACTCCGGACGACCTGCTGGTGGCCGGGCTGATCGCCGGTCGGCGGCAAGGAGTGGAGCCGTTAACCGGCGAGCAGCGTTGGGGGACGGGGTTCGACGGTCACAGACTCGCCGCCGGAGGGCCGCTGCGATTGGGAGGGGTGGATGTCCCGTTCGAACACCGCCTCGAAGGCCACTCCGACGGTGATGTGCTTTTGCACGCCTTATCCAGCAGTATTCTGGGAGCGGCGTCGCTTGGCGACCTGGGCTCGGTGTTCCCGTCTTCCGATCAAAAACTGGCGGGTATCGACAGCGGGGTCATACTGGCGGAGTGCGTGCGGATGGCCCTCGTAAACGGATGGGTCGTGACGCACCTCGATGCTACAATCGTGGCCCAACGTCCCAAACTGGCGGGCCACCTGGGCGAGATGGCAAAACAGGTAGCCGCAATAGCCGAAATCCCGCTTTCGTCAGTGAACATAAAGGTGACCTCTACCGACGGCGTTGGCGCGATAGGCGCGGGGGAGGGCATCGCCGCACAGGCCATCGCCACCCTGTCCCGGCGACCGTAGCAATTCGCGCATTTCCGACCATCGCATGCGTCTCTACAGCTCTCTAACGCGAACCAAGGAAGACCTCGGCCCTGCTGACCGGCAGATCAGGCTATACGTCTGCGGGGTCACGGTTTACGACAGGCCGCACATCGGCCACGCGCTCAGTTCGATCGTATTCGAAGTCCTGCATCGGTACCTGGAGTACCGCGGATTCGAGGTGAAGCGCGTTCAGAACTTCACCGACGTAGACGACAAGATCATCGCGCGCGCCAACCGGGAAGGCGTCGACTCGTCCGACATCGCCGAGAAGTACACCGCGGCGTTCTTTGACGAACTCGACGGCCTGAATGTTCGCCGAGCTGACATCTACCCCAAGGCGACCGAGCACATACCGGAGATCGTCGGCCTGATCGCCACGTTGCTCGACACCGGCGCAGCGTATGAGAGTCACGGCTCCGTCTACTTCAGCGTGGGAGCGGACGACGACTACGGCAAATTGAGCAGCCAGTCGGTGGAGCAGATGCTCGAAGGCACACGCGGCGAGACGGGAATCGGGAAGCGCGCCCCGTCCGACTTCGCGCTTTGGAAAGCCGCCAGGCCGGATGAACCGCAGTGGGACAGTCCCTGGGGTCCGGGGAGGCCCGGCTGGCACATAGAGTGCAGCGCGATGGCGCGCAAGCACCTGGGCGATTCCATCGATATTCACGGCGGCGGGCTGGACCTCATCTTTCCGCACCACGAGAACGAACTCGCCCAGAGCGAGACGGCCACCGGCGTCGAGCCGTTCGCCAGGATCTGGATGCATAACGGACTGCTCCAGCTTTCCGAAGAGAAGATGAGTAAGTCCCTCGGCAACATCATCTTTGTCGGGGATGCCCTCGAGCGGTACTCCTCCGATGCGCTGCGGTTATGGATGTTGAGCAGTCACTACCGGGCCCCGCTCAAGTATGAAGAACACGCCATTGAAGAAAAGGAGCGGGCGGTCAGGCGATTGCGGTCCGCGATCGAGGCCAGGTCTGACGGGTCATCCGGTCCACTGGACCCGGCGCCTTACGTCGAACGGTTCGTCGAGGTCATGGACGACGATCTGAATACGCCGCGGGCTGTAGCTGTGTTGTTCGATCTTGGACGGGACATATTCAGAGCGCGCGACTCGGGCAAGAGCATCGATGCCGCGCAGTCGAAACTGAAGGAACTTTCAGGGATCCTCGGCCTCACACTGGAAGACGCCCCCAAGAGGGTTGACGGACAGCTTTCCGACGAGGAAGTGGAACGGCTGGTCGAGATGCGGTCCGAACTGCGCAAGTGCAGGCGCTACGCCGACGCCGACGCCGCACGGGCCGAGTTGGAAGAAAAGGGCATTGCCCTGGCCGACGGACCGGACGGCACCACGTGGTCGCGTACCTGACGCGTAAGGTCGCCGGGCATCATTCGGAGCGGCGTTACGCGCCGTAATCGGCGCAACAGCGTTGGGTGGTCCGAAAGCGCGGTCAGCCGAGCCGGACGTTTACCACCGCGACCACGACGAACACGGCCGCCAATACGATGATGGAGCGAAACATCAGCCGTTCCACGCCCCGGCGCGACCGGTAGGAACTCTCGGCCTGGCCGAAGAGCGTGGTACCTGCGCCTCTCACCTGGAGGAGTATGACGGCGATCAGCACGATTGCGACGCCGATCTCGATGAATTGTAGGACTAAGCTGATATTCATTGGTATGCGGTTCTAAGTCTACAGGCTGACGGCTGAATGCCGAAGGTCGGGCCTGATTCGGTCGCCGCGGGTTTCGTCGTAGATGTCCATGAGGACGGACGCCAACTTGGCGGGATCGTGGTGTCCTCTGAAGCCGTCATTCATCAGGTCGGCAGTGATCAAACGGCCCATCAGCGGTCCAACGTCGCCTAACTCGACCAGTTCGCTGGAAGGAAAATCGGGACCCAGCGGAGACATGTTGCTGTTGGCCACCACGTAGTCGAACTCAAGCCCCGGCAGGTGCCTGTCGATTGCCACCAGGTGGTCATGCAGGTTGTACCCGTCCGTTTCCCCGGGCTGCGTCGCGATGTTGCAGACGTAAATGACCGGTTTTTCGCTTTCGATCAGGGCCTGTGCGATGCCCGGAATGAGCAGGTTCGGAATGAGACTGGTATACAGGCTGCCGGGTCCGATGACGGTGAGTTCTGCATCCCTTATGGCGTTGGTGGCGGCGTCGAACGCTTCTGGGTTCGAGGGAGACACTTGCACGTCCCTAATCCGTTTCGGTGACGCTGCGATGTTGGTCTCGCCAAGGACGACCGTGCCGTCGGCCATGTCAGCGGTCAGACGGACATCGACGAGGGTCGAAGGCACAATTCGCCCGGTGACCTTGAGGACGCGGCTTGACTCGCTCACGGCCTGCTCGAAATTCCCGGTTACGCCGGACATTGCGGCGATGAAGAGGTTGCCGAACGAATGGCCGGCCAGGCCGTTTCCTTCGGTGAACCGGTATTCGAACAACTCCTTCATCAGCGGTTCGGCCTCGGCCAAGGCCACGATGCAGTTTCGGATGTCGCCGGGCGGGAGAATGCCCAGTTCGTGCCGGAGCCGTCCGGAACTGCCGCCGTCGTCGGAGACCGTAACCACGCCTGTGACGTTAGAGGTCCGTTCCTTTATGCCGCGCAGGAATGTCGACAGCCCGGTCCCGCCTCCGATCGCGGCGATCCGCGGTCCTGTCCCCCGCCCGGGGACGTTGTTCGATATCCCGTTATTCGCCAAGATTCGCGGTACTCATCTCGCGGTAATCATCACGTCCAGTTTCGACTGGAGAATGCCGGTCACGACCTGCGGGTCCGCCTTGCCGCGGGTGGCTTTCATGACCTGTCCAACCAGGAACCTGACCGCGGTTTTCTTGCCGCCGAGGTAGTCCCGCACCGCGCCGGGGTTGGCCCGGATCACCTCGTCAGTTACGGGGTCCAGTTCGGAGGTGTCGCTGACCTGGCGCAGTCCCTGTTGCTCGATTATCTGGTCCGCGTCGGCGCCGCTCTGGTACATCTCGGCGAATACCTGCTTGGCGCCGGCGTTGTTCAATTCGCGACGCCCGAAGCGCCCTACCAGTACGGCCAGGTTTTCGGGTCTGATCCGCGTTTCGGAGACGTTCGTGGTCCCGTCGTTGTTCATGTGGCGGGCCATCTCTCCGTTCAGCCAGTTCGCCGTTTCCTTTGCGAACGCGCTCATTTCACTTCGCGCCATCGTCCCTGCGGACCGCAACACCTCCTCGAAGTAGTCGGCGGTGTTCTTGGTAGACGTCAGCAGATCGGCGTCGTATTCCGGCAGTCCCCATGACCGTTGGAAGCGCTCTTTTCGCAAAGCAGGCAGTTCGGGCAGTTCCGACCTGATTTCATCCACCGTCCCGGCGTCTATTTGCAGCGGCGGTAGATCGGGTTCCGGGAAATAACGGTAGTCGTGCGCGTCCTCCTTGGACCTCTGTGGCACGGTAATCCCCTGCTCGTCGTCCCAGCCGCGGGTCTCCTGTACAACGCGGTTCCCGGCGTCGACGACCGCGGTCTGCCTGGCGATCTCGTACTCGAGGGCGCGCGTTACGGCGCGAATGCGGTTCATGTTCTTGATTTCGACCTTTGCGCCCAGTTCAGTTGCGCCAGCGGGGCGGACGCTCACGTTGGCGTCGCAGCGGAACGACCCTTCCTCCATGTTCGCGGTGCCCACGTCCAGGTAGCGGATGATCATCTGGAGGTTGGAGATATACGCTTCCACCTGCTCCGTGGTGCGCATGTCGGGTCGGCTGACGACTTCCATGAGGGGCACACCGGCCCGGTTGACGTCCATCAGTGTGTGGCCGGCATCCCCGTTTTGGCCGGGGACGTGTATCAAGCGGGCGACGTCCTCTTCCATATGCACCCGCTCGATCCCTATCCTGGGGGCCGGATCGCCGGGGAGGTCCATGTAGCCGTCATAGCAAATAGGCACGTCGTACTGCGATATCTGGTAGCCCTTCATCAGGTCCGGATAGGCGTAGTTCTTGCGGTCGAACTTCGTCGTCTCGGCGACTTTGCAGTTAAGGGCCAGGCCGATCTTGATGGCGTCTTGGACTGCCTGCGAGTTGACGACGGGTAGGGTACCCGGCAGCGCCAGGCAGACCGGGCACACTCGGGTGTTTGGCGGCGACATCTGGTAGTCCGCCCCGCATGAGCAGAACATCTTGCTCTCGGTGCGCAGTTGCACGTGGACTTCGAGACCGATTACCGCTTCGTACTTGGTGTCCATGGCTCCGCCGGCGAATTGGAAAAGTGCCGATGCCTGTGTTCAGCAGGTTACGCAGGCCCGAATTGGACTATAACATCCGCGCCCTTGAGGGCCGGTGATGAGGTTTGGTTGGACGTTGTGGGGAGGCGCTTGCCGGACGGGAGTTGTAAGTGTCGAGCGTACCCTGCCCCACACCCCACCTTGGGCACCGGGGGTACCGGGGGTACCGGCGTGTCCCCGGTATGTTGAGATATATCGCTGTGTGGGGTGGCGCGGGCGTCGTTGATGTGAGGGCGCGGGCGGGTGTCACACCAGCCCCTACAGGGGGTGTTGGCGAGTGTGCGGGTGTGTATGGGGGTGATTGTGAGATGGACGGTTCAGATCCCTCGGCTTCGCTCGGGATGACAGTGAAGGGGTTCGGGATGACATCCTTCGTTGGCCGGGTATGGCAGACGGCGATGGCCGGGTATGGCAGACGGGGTTTGTCGCGGATTGGTGCATTTGAGATGAATCGATATTATTGGACACCCTTTCAGCAGAGACGAGGCAGGTAGCAAAATGGCCATTCCCAACGTTGACCCGATAGTAGTTGCACCCACCCCGAATCCGCTTCGGGCGGATGACTCGATTGACCACGACGCGCTGGCGCGGAATGTGCAGCGTTGGCTCAAGACGCCCCTTTCGGGATTTGTCGTGGGCAGCGCGGGCGGCGAGGAGACTTTCCTCGCGGATGACGAACGTGTGGCGGCGGTCAGGACCGTGGCGGAGGCCCACGAGGGCCAACGGTTCGTTATCGGCGGGATCGACAATCCGTCTCCCACGTACACCCTTCACCTGGCAGAAGCGATGTCCGAGGCCGGAGCGGACCTGGTCCGGGTGAGGATTCCGATCGGCGGGGACGTCGTGGCCTACTACCGGGAGGTGGTGAAAAACTGCCCGGTTCCCGTGGTTGTGATCCACCAGACGTTCGCCAGGCGGGCATTTGCGGCCACTCCTGAGCAGATTGGCGACATCTGCTCGATGGAAAACGTGTTCGGTTACATCACCGACGGCAACATTCGACTTGAATTCAGAACTCGCCAGTTCGTGCCGTCAAACAAGAAATTCTGGATATGCAACGGCAGCATTCTGCTCCACGGAGCGTTGATCGGGGCCAACGGGGCGTGCATGTTTTTCGGCAACTGGGCCCCTCACCTGGTCAAGGAGATCATGACGCTGGGGATGGCCGGGAAGTTCGTGGAGGCGCGGGAGATCCAGCGCCGTATTCTCGACGCCGACTACATCGGCATGACGTACGGTGTGGCCGCGCTGAAGGCGGGCCTGAACCTACTGGGGTACGAGGGGACGCGCCCCCGGAGGCCCACCCCGCCACTCGGCGAAACGGAAACGGAACAGCTGGCCGCGGCGTTCAGGAAGGCCGGGATTTTGGAGTGAGGATGTGGTGATGGCTGGTGTAGCGTCACTTACCGCGTCCCACCCCTTCGGGCGCCCACATCCCAACGCCCCTCGGAACGTGTCCGTAAGATATTGCGCTGGCCAGCGCATCCCAACGCTGTAGGGACGCCCCCTTACGCCTCGGCCCAGGCGTCGCGGCCGATTAAGGGGACGAACATGCACTTGCCGGCCTTCTTGACGGTCAGGCCCTCCGCTTGACGCGAGACGACAAGCAGGTCCTGGTCGGCCCGGCCTCCTACCGGAATGACCATTTGGCCGCCGGGTCCGAGTTGATTGGAGAGCGCAGCCGGCACTTTCGGGGCGGCGGCGGCCACGATAATTCGGTCGTACGGCGCGCCCGCGGGCCAGCCGATTTCGTCGTTGGCCTGTTCGATGCGGCAGTTGGAATACCCGAGTCGGTGCAGCCGGACCCGCGCCGTTTCGGTGAGTTCGGGGACTCTCTCGACCGATACGACGTGCGCGGCTAGAAGCGAGACCACGGCGGCCTGGTAGCCGGACCCGGCGCCCACCTCCAGGACGCGGTGGCCAGGTCTTATGTCGAGCAGGTCGATCATGGTGGCCACCAGCGATGGCTGGGAGATGGTCTGCCCATGGGCGGTGGGCAGGGCTACGTCCTCGTAGGCGTCCGGTGCAAGCGCCTCGGTCACGAACCATTCCCGCGGGACCATAGAGATGGCGTTTATGGTGGCCGCCGACACGCCGCGGCGCACGAGTTGGTCAAGGAATTTGAGCCGCGAACGTTCCAGGCCGGGATCCCGTTTGCCAGTCAACACCTCAGCACGCAAAAGGTTGCCGTCGCTATCCATGTTTACGCGCACTTTTGGCCATTCAGCGGGGCCCCATCGCCTGCGTGTTCGCGCACACACCAATGCAGGTTTGCAATTACGAAATTCGTTGACACTCAATCTCGGGAAGGCTAGGATTAAAGCCGACCTACCGGGTCAACAATACATCTCCAAATCCTGGTGTCATAAGACCCGCGCGTCCGCAACACAAGAGCGGGTTTTTGAATTCAGCCGCAACCGAAGGTTAATCGATTGACCACATCGCCAATCACCGTCTCCCGGCATTCCGACCTGTCGACCCCAGAGTATCAGGACTACAAGTGGGGCTTCGTAACTGACGTCGATACCGACCTCGCGCCCAAGGGTCTGAATGACGACATCGTCAGGCTGATCTCGGCCAAGAAGCGAGAGCCGGAATGGCTCCTGGAGTGGCGTCTGAAGGCTCTGCATTACTGGCAGGACCTCTCTGAGAAAGAGGGTGACCCCGAGTGGGCGATGATCAGCTACCCGCCCATCGACTACCAGGACAGCTATTACTACGCGGCGCCGCGAGGGCAAGAAGACCGGCCGAAGTCGCTGGACGAGGTCGATCCGGAAATGCTCGAGGCATTCGAGAAACTTGGCGTGCCGCTGCACGAGCGGGAGAAGCTGGCGGGGGTTGCCGTGGACGCCGTATTCGACAGCGTCTCCGTGGCCACCACATACGAGGCCCAACTCAAGGAGATGGGCATCATCTTCTGCTCCTTCAACGAGGCGGTGAGGGAGCATCCGGACCTGGTCGAGAAGTACCTCGGCTCGGTTGTTCCATACACCGACAACTTCTTCGCGGCGCTCAACTCGGCCGTATTCAGCGACGGCTCGTTCGCGTACGTGCCTCCCGGTGTCAGGTGCCCGATTGAACTGATGACCTATTTCCGTATCAACACGGAGGGCGCGGGCCAGTTCGAGCGGACGCTGATAGTCGCGGATGAGGGCGCTTACGTGAGTTACCTCGAGGGCTGCACGGCGCCGTCGAGGAAGACGAGTCAGCTGCATGCCGCGGTGGTGGAACTGGTCGCCCACAAGGACGCTGAGATCAAGTACTCGACCATCCAGAACTGGTTCCCCGGGACCAAGGACGGCGAGGGCGGTGTCTACAACTTCGTGACCAAGCGGGGGGCATGCGAGGGGGAAAACTCGAAGATCTCCTGGACGCAGGTCGAGACCGGCTCCGCCATCACGTGGAAATACCCGAGCGTGATGCTCAAGGGCGACAACTCGACCGGCGAGTTCTACTCGGTCGCGCTGGCCAATAACCACCAGCAGGCCGACACCGGCACGAAAATGATCCACTTCGGCAAGAACACCAAGAGCACCATCGTGTCGAAGGGCATATCTGCCGGCCAGGGAAGCAACACGTACCGGGGCCAGGTCAAGATAATGCCGGGCGCCGAAAACGCCACCAACCACACGCAGTGCGACTCGCTCCTCATCGGGGACAAGTGCGGAGCGCACACCGTGCCGTACATCGAGGTGCGAAACCCGTCAGCGCGGCTGGAACACGAGGCGTCTACGTCCAAGGTGAGCGACGACCAGCTCTTCTACCTGATGTCGCGCGGCATCTCCGAAGAGGACGCCCACCACATGATCATCACGGGGTGGAGCAGGGACGTGATCAAGGAGTTGCCGTTCGAGTTTGCCGTCGAGGCCGGGCAACTTCTGAAGGTCAGCCTGGAAGGCGCCGTGGGGTAAATTCCTGGCTTGGCTGTTTGTGTAGGGGCGCTTGGGAGACTGATGACAGCCCGCTGCGATGCCCGGTCAGGCAGGCAAGCGTGTCATGCCAGATTCCACCTCGGTCAGTTCATCGAAGAACCCGAATCTGATGCAGGCGAAGGGACCTGCAACGACAAAAACGAATTCCAACACCATGCTTAGAGTAAAAAACTTGCGAGTGTCCGTCGTCGACGGCGGCGCCGAGATAATCAAGGGCCTTGACCTGGAGGTGAACGCCGGCGAGGTCCACGCCATCATGGGCCCGAACGGGTCCGGCAAGAGCACCCTTGCCAACGTCATGGCCGGTCGTATCGACTACGAGGTGACGGCCGGCGAAATCCTGTTGGACGGCGAGAGCATCGTGGACATGCCGGTCAACGAGCGAGCATTGCGCGGCATGTTCCTGGCGTTCCAGTATCCGGCCGAGGTCCCGGGCGTGCGTCCCTGGCAGTTCCTCAAGGCTTCCAAAGACGCGCTTGCGGACCATCGAGGCGAGAAGAAGATGAGCGTGCGAGCGTTTTCGAGGTTGTTCGACGATTCAGCGGACCGCGTGAAGATCGACCCCAACCTCATCAAGAGATCGTTGAACGAGGGGTTTTCGGGCGGCGAGAAGAAGCGGCACGAGATGCTTCAGTTAATGGTCCTCGAACCGCGGCTGGCCATACTAGATGAGACCGACTCCGGGCTCGACGTCGACGCGTTGCGGGTGGTGGCCGAGGGAGTCAACCAGATGCGCAGCCCCGACAGGGCGTTCGTGCTGGTCACGCACTACCAACGGATCCTGAACCACATCACCCCCGATTTCGTCCACATCCTGATCGACGGCCGGATCGTCCGCTCGGGCGGCGCCGAGCTGGCGCACCAGGTTGAGACGACCGGCTACGAAACGTTCACGCCGGACCCGGCGCTGGCTTAGGCGCGGGGACTCGAGATGGTCGCTGAACAGCAAACCACACTCGCGGCTACGCACGGCGATCGATATCTGGCCGACTATCGCGCGCTGGCCGCGGCATCGCAGAACGGCTCGTCCTGGCTTACTCCGCTTCGCGAAAGGGGCTGGGAACAGTTCGCCAAGTTGGGATTCCCTACCGCGCGTCGCGGCAACGAGGAGTGGAAGTACACCAACGTCAGGCCGGTGGACCGGGTACCGTTCCAGCGCGCAACCGGCTGCGCCTCATCGGAGACAACAGTCGACGAAGTACGGGCCGCGGCGCCCTGGGACGATTCCTGGCAGACGTTGCTGTTTGTAGACGGGAGATACACCGGTTCGTATTCCACCGCCACCCCGGACGCTCTGACGGTGTGCAATTTTTCCGATGTGTCCGGCGCCAGCCGCGCCCTGCTCGAAAGCAAGGTCGGCCAGTTGGCGCCGGTTGAAGACGATGCTTTTACGGCCCTCAACACGGCGTTTGCCGATCACGGAGCGTTCATCTACGTGCCGGAAGAAACCGAAGTAGAAGCACCGGTTCACATTCTTCATGCGAACACGAACGCCGAAGACGATCGAGCCACTTACCCCAGGGCGTTGCTGGTCGCCGGCCGGGGCAGCCGTCTGACGTTGATTGAGACGTACGCCAGCCTTGGTGACAAGCGGCGGTTCACGGACTCTGTGTTCGAAATGGTCCTGGAAGAAGGCGCGCAGGTCGATCACTACCGAATCCTTACCGAGAACGAGAAAACGTTCCACATCGGCGTCACGCGGGTCCACCAGTCCAACGACTCCAGTCTCCGTTCCATCTCGTTTGCCACCGGGCCGGCAATCGGCAGGAACGACCTGCACGTTTTGTTGGACGGACCGGGCGCGGAGTGCACGCTTCACGGCCTGTACATGACGACGAACCGGCAACACCTGGACAACCACATCAGCACCACTCACGCCAGGCCGCATGGCACGAGCCACCAGTTCTACAAGGGCATACTGGCCGGCAGGTCCCGCGCCGTCTTCAGCGGCAAGGTGCGGGTCGATCCGGACGCCCAGAAGTCGTACGCCGACCAGAAGGACCTGAACCTGTTGCTCTCGAAGCGCGCAGAGATCGACACGATGCCGAGCCTGGAGATATTTGCCGACGACGTTCAGTGTTTCCACGGCGCCACGGCGGGTCACGTCGATGAATCGGCGCTGTTCTATTTGCAGTCCCGCGGCGTGGACCGCGACACGGCGGCAGCGATGCTCATTCGGGGCTTTGCGTCCGAGATCGTGGAGGAGTTTGGGCCACCGGCGTTGCGCCGGTACCTGGAACGTGTAACGGACCGGCTCCTGCCGGAGCTATCTGAGGAGCTCCGTTAAGCGGGCTGTCGAACTTGCTGGACGTAGCACGCATACGGCAGGACTTCCCGATACTGGAGCGGAAGGTCAACGGGCGTCCGCTCGTCTACCTGGACAACGCGGCCACCACGCAGAAGCCGCGGCAGGTGATCGACGCCCTGGTCGACTTCTACGAGCAGAACAACGCCAATGTCCACCGCGGGGTCCACACGCTGAGCATCGAGTCGACAGACATGTACGAACTCGCGCGGGCAAAGGTGCAGGGGTTCATCAACGCCCCCTGCCCGGAGTCTGTCATCTGGACGAGGAACACCAGCGAGTCGATCAACCTGGTCGCTCAGACCTGGGGTCGCGCGAACCTGAAGCCCGGCGACAACATAGTTACGACGGCCATGGAGCACCACTCGAACATCGTTCCGTGGCAGCAGCTTACCGAGCAGACCGGCGCGGAGCTTCGCTATATCCCGGTGGACGATGACGGCTGCCTCGACATGCCGGCCGCCGAGGGGCTTATCGACAGCCGTACGAAGATTGTCGCCGCGGTCCACGCGTCGAACGTCCTGGGCGTCGTCAATCCGGTTTCCGAATTGTCGGCACTAGCCCGCAAGGCGGGCGCAGTGATGTTGGTGGACGCAGCCCAGTCGGTGCCGCACATGCCGATCGACGTGCAATCACTCGACTGCGACTTTCTTGCCTTCTCTGCGCACAAGATGCTTGGCCCGACGGGCATCGGCGTGCTGTACGGCCGGCCGGAGTTACTGGAGTCGATGCCCCCGTATATGCATGGCGGCGACATGATCATCGAGGTCACCTACGAGGGAGCGCGCTGGAATGACCTGCCGTACAAGTTCGAGGCCGGGACGCCCAACATCGCAGACGCTGTCGCCACCGGCGCGGCGGTCGACTACCTGACCGGCATCGGAATGGACCGGATCGCCGCTTATGAACATGACCTGACGGCGTATGCCATGGACCGGATGGGTGAATTAGAGACGATCAGAATACTTGGCCCGACCGATCCGGCTGCGAGGGGCGCGGTGATTTCGTTCATACACGACACACTCCACCCGCACGACCTGGGCACGGCGCTGGACACCATGGGAATCGCCATCCGCACCGGCCACCACTGCGCCATGCCGCTGGTACGCAGCTACGGCGTGGTGGCTGCGGCCAGAGCGAGCTTCTACATTTACAACACGGAGCATGAGGTAGACCTCCTCGTGGACGGCATCAAGGAAGCTGAGGGGTACTTCTCGCATGCGGGCGTTAGGTGAGCTCGACGAGCTATACGAAGAGATAATCCTCGACCACTACCGCAACCCGAGGAACAACGAGGAGTTGGACAACCCCGACGCCGAGATTGAGGCCGACAACCCATTCTGCGGTGACGAGGTCAAGATACAGCTCACTTTCCAGAACGGACGTGTAGACGAAATCGGCGTCACCGGCCGCGGGTGCGCCATCAGCCAGTCGTCCGCATCGCTCCTGTCGGAGTTGGCGGAGGGGCAAACGCGAGGGGAGCTTGCCAGAGTGACGGACCTCGTCCGGCGGATGATGCGGGACGAGAGTCTTACCGAAGAGGAGCTTGACGACCTCGGGGATATCGAGGCGCTCCGCGGGGTTCGCAAGTACCCGGTGCGCATCAAGTGCGCGTTGTTGTCGTGGGCGGCATTGCAGGATGTTTTGGAGGGGTACGAGGAGAGGATCGCGGCTGAGGGTTGAGGGGCGGACTGGCTCTTACGCTGGCCGTGCTTCGGCTAATTGCTCAGCCAGACCTTGGCGAAGTAGAAGTTTTCACCTCTCGCCATGTTGGGTGCGAAGCCTTCCACGTAGTCCCACCACATCCAGTTTTCGGGGCGGGCTGCGAGGTTGATCCGGTATGCGCCGGCGAGGATGAGCCGCTGGATTTCCTGTAGCTGCTCTGTACGGCGCGCATCGCTGAATTCGACGGCCTGGGATTCGATGAGGTCATCAAGGCCCGGGATTTCGTGGTGCGTGGTGTTCAACCCGCCGCGGGAATGATGGACGGCGAGCAAGGCTCCTGTGAGGCTGGATATCGGCGGTATGGCGCCCAGCGCCATTTGGAATTCTCCGCCGACCCAGACGCGGTCGCCGTACTCCCGGGTTGAGACCTCTTCCACGACGGTACGGAGCCCGAATTCGCGCAGGGACGTTGCGATGAAGTCGGCCTGGGCCCGGTAGTCTTTGTCGAACTGTCCCACAGTCAACCTGACATCACCGTCAGCCGCACCGAGTACCTCCCGCGCTGCGCCGCGCTTGGCAAATGAGCCGCGGATGTCGTCCTGCGTCAGCAGCCAGTCCGGCGAGGGAACCCTAAGGCCCAGCGTTGGGAATGATTGTCCGTTCCAGAACGTCTGGTTCAGCGTCCAGGGGTTGATGGCATGCAGGACCGCAGTTCGGACCTCCTGTGAATCGAACGGTTTCCAGCGCGCGTTCATGATCAACTCGGCGCCCGCTCCCGGGTCGATGTAGGCGGCCGATTCGATGCCCGGGAACGCGCTCTTGGCATCGACGACAATTTGGTAAGGGGACCTGTCGAGGTCGAGTAGACCGTTGCGCAGCGCGGCGGCGCGGGCGCCCGGCGCACTGACGATCTGGACTTCGAGGCCGTCTAGATATGGAATCCCGTCTTCGTAGTAGTCCGGATTGGCCTCGTATTCGGCGCCGTCGTTGCCGACACGTACCGATACCCACGGGCCGGTCCCGACCGTGGGGCCGCGCAGCAGGTGGCCGTTTGCGGTGACCGCCTCGGGCGCGACGATGCGGCTGTGGCCGTCGGCCAGTCCCTGCAGGAACTCGGCTTCGGGTTGGCGGAAACGGACGAGCACGGTGCGGTTGTCAACGGCTTCCACTTCTACGATGTTCGCCAGCACGGGCGCGTTCGGCCATCCTTCTGTCATCTGCCGTTCGTAGCTGAATTCCACGTCTCCGGCCGTAAGCAGCCGGCCATTGACCGGCTCTATTGCGTGCCAGCGGATGTTGGGACGCAGCACTACCTCGAGGGTGACCGGGTCCAGCAGACGCCAGGAGGCGCACAGGTCGCACTCGACGTTAGTGTTCGGTGACGGGACGTCCTGGCCCGTTGTGAACCTGAAGAGGCGGCTGTAGGCGAGGCCGGGGCCCCAGGTCAGCAACGCCGGCGACTGGGTCTGGTGGACGTCCTGGTGAGGAGGCGGCTCCGGCACGGCAAACCGCAAGACGCCGCCGCGTATCAGCCCATCCGGTTCAGCAGGCGATTCTGCGGCGCCGGATGCGATCGGGGTAGGGACCGCGGTGGCGGTCGCTGATTGAGCCGGCGTAGGCGTGGGGGAAGGGATCGCGGTGGCGGTAGGTAGGACGGTCGGTGTGGGTGCGACTCGTGTGGGAACGGCCGGGGTCGGGGTCTCGGCCGCGGGACTTGCGGTGCAGGCGGCAGCGGCGAATATTAACGCCAGGGCCGGCAGCCAGGCCGGAAGTAGCCCTGACCCTGTCGAAGTTGCCCTCACCCCAACCCTCTCCCGCTGGGAGAGGGAGTTTTGCAGGGATCTGCCCAAGAATTGGGCGCGGGTCAACCCTTGGCGCTCATTTGGGAGCGGAACCACTCGACGGTCTGGCGGAGGCCGTCGTTCAGGCTTGTGGTCGGCGACCATCCCAGTTCCTTTTTTGCGAGGGAAGCGTCCAGGCTGATCCGCCGCAGGTCTCCCGGTCTTGGTGGATAGGGCTCAGGTTCGCGACTGTACCCTGTGAGCGCCGCCAGCGTTGAAGCAATCTCGTTGACCGACGTGCCGATACCCGAACCGATATTGTAAGGACCGGTACCCGGCCTTTCGGACGCACGGATGAGGGCGTCCACAACATCTTCGACGTAAACATAGTCCCGTTCGTCCGTGCCGTCCCCGAATATCTTGATCGGCTCGCCGGCGAGCATGGCGCGGGTGAAGATCGCGACCACGCCGGCTTCACCGTGCGGGTCCTGGCGGGGGCCGTACACGTTCGCCGGCCGGATGATCAAATAGTCGGTCCCGTGCAGGTCCTTGTAGATGGGCAGATATCTTTCTGCGGCGAGCTTGGATGCGCCGTATGGGGCCGAGGGGCGCGCTGGGGCGGTTTCCGGGGCCGGGAGCGAGTCCGGTTCTCCGTACATCGCTCCGCCGGTCGACACGAACACCATCTTCGACGAGCCCGCGGAAACCATGGCGTCGAGGATGTTGAGGGTCCCGAGGATGTTGGTCTCGGCATCGAGTTTTGGTTCGCGAGTCGAGACGGAAACGCTGATCTGGGCCGCGACGTGGAACACAACCTCGGGCCTGACCGCCGACATGACGTCGGCGATGCCATCGTCCCTGATGTCGATCTCGTACAGGTCGGCGGCAGGGTTCAGATAGCCGGGCTTCCCGCTCGACATGTCGTCGATCACTGCGACGGCGTCGCCGCGGGCGAGCAGGGCGTCTACGAGGTGTGACCCGATGAAGCCTGCTCCGCCGGTGACGAGGGAGGTGCGTTTGTTATGGGGCATTGGTCATGGTTTGTGGGCGGTGAACCGGCGACATTCGAGCCGAGGTTGAGATGGGTGTGCCTGATCGCGCGGTGGTCGTTGGATCGCTTGTATGAGTTTATCCCGATGGGTGTTACGGGCGGTTGGCAGGCGGGGATTTGTGAATGGCGTTGGAGGTTGACCCGTGCCCAACCCAGGCGGGTCTGAGACCCGCCGCTACGGGGGGATGGCCGACGAGGCGCCTTTGCGGCGTTAGAATTCACGGGTTGCCTGTTCTGGGCGGCCGATGTAGTCCGAAAGGCAAGACTCCGTGACCGAAATACGCCTTGTAGTTTCCCGCCATTCGGCTTTCTATAGCCCGTTTATTTCCACGATTGCCGGTGGGTTTCTCGAAAAGGAGGGTCTGTCCGGTTCGTATGCCGTCACGCCACAGGGCAGTACGTCGCCTGCGGAAGTGGCCGAGGGCAGGGCGGATGTTGGGCAGGCCGCGGTCTCTGCTTCGTGGGCCCCGCTCGACAAGGGTGAGCCTCCGCCGGTCAGTCATTTCGCCCAGATCAACCGGTACGACGGTTTCCTGATTGCGGCGAGGAGTCCCGATCCCGAATTCACGTGGGACAAGCTGCTGTCCGGGCGCGTGATGTATGTGCACGGGTCACAGCCCGAGGCGATGTTCCGTTACGGGCTGGACAGGATGGGTGTGGACCTGGACCACGTGGACGGCATCAACAAGCCGACCACGCCCGAGATGATGGAGTCGTTCCGGGCAGGGGAGGGCGACTACTTTCACGAGCAGGGGGCCTATCCCCAACAACTCCAGCACGAGGGGGTGGCGAGCATCGTCGCCAGCGTGGGAGAGGCGGTCGGGCCGGTCGCTTTCAGCAGCCTGATAGCCCGCCACGGCTGGCTCGACACTGACGTCGCCAGGCGGTTCACCGCGGCGTACCGGGCTTCACGGGAGTGGGTCAACACGGCGGACCCTGCCGAGATTGCGCGGGCCGAAGCGAGTTTCTTCCCGGACATGGCGACGGAAGCGGTCGCAGAGGCGATCAAGTACTACCAGGACCTGGGCGCCTGGACGGGGGACATCGCCGTCGAGCCGGAACTGTACGAGGCGGCGCTGGACGTCTACGAGCACTCCGGGCTGGTGGGCGCGCGGCACCCGTACGACAAGGTGGTCGTGCCGCCGCCTGACGCCTGATCGGCGTCCGCCACCGTCAATACCAGCGGGCGATTTCGTCTGCGGGGCGTCGTTCGACTTGGGGGATGGTCTTCGGGTAGCCGACGTACAGGGCGCCCACGATGGTCCAGTCTGGTTTTGCGCCGAGGGCATCGGCAAGCCGTTCGGGCTTGGTCGGTTTTCCCGTTGACCACCCAACGGCCAAGCCGTGCGCGAATGCGGCTAGCTGCATGTTCTGGACGGCGCAGCAGGCGGCGGCGTAGTTCTCCGTGGTCACCTCTTCGGTCGGTCCCGGCACGGAATAGACGTAGATGAACGCCGGCGCGTCGAGGATCTCCTTCCGGGCCTCCGCGGCGCTGTTTTCGCGGCGGCCGGGGGCGGGGTTCGCGATGCTGTCGAAGGTCCACCGGGCTACGAGGTCGGCAATCTCAACACGCTTGGCGCCGCCCCGTTCGAGGACGAATATCCGCCACGGCTCGGTGTTCCGGTGGTTCGGCGCCCAACGCGCGACGTCCACCATGTCCTCGATCACGTGTCGAGGGACATCGCGGTTTTCGTAGTCCCTGCTTGTCCGCCTGTGGCGCAGGGCCTGGAGGACTGCGGCGGTGTCGTTGGCGGATGCCATCTTTTTGGTCTCCGTTAGTTGGTTTCGCCCTTACTCTCACCCCAACCTTTTCCCTTCGAGGGAGAGGGGATCTTCGCTAGCGGCCCGCGATCTTTTCGAGGAAGCGAGGCGCGTTGCTTGCGATCCAGTTGAAGTAGGCGAATCCGATGCAGCGAACGCCGAGGTCGAGGTAGCGGTCGACGTTGTCCTCGGTGGTCAGGGTCCCGGCCACACGCCCGCCTTTAACGATCTTGGTGATTGTGCTGCTAATCGCGTCTTGTACATCCGGGTGGCCGGGGTTGCCGGTATGGCCCATGCTTGCGGCGAGATCCGAGGGGGCGACGTAGAACACGTCGATGCCGTCTACCTCGATCAGCTCTTCTATGTTCTGCACTGCGGCGTAGTCTTCGATGAGGGCCGTGCAGGAGACCTCTTCGTTGGCGCGTTTGAAGTAATCGTCAACCCCGTACGCGCGCCGACTTCCGGCCACGCCGCGGTTCCCGTCCGGCGGGTAGCGGCATGCCGCCGCCGCGTGCCGGGCGTCGTCGGCCGTGACCACGTGGGGCACGACCACTCCGCTTGCGCCCTGGTCGAGAGTCCGCAGGATCAGCGCTTCGTCGAGCTTGTTCACCCTCACGATGGACGACATATTCCACAACTCGCAGGCGCGGGTGATGTCGGCGAGTTCCCGCCAGGAAACGCCGCCGTGTTCGAAGTCGATGAACGCGGCGTCGAAGCCGTACTGGCCGATGTAGTCGCACATCTCGGACGTGTTCGGGCCGTTGGCGATCACGCCCACGCCGCCGTCTGCGATCTTCTTTTTGAGAGTGTTGACTGCGAATTCGGGCACTTGGAAATTGCCTCCGGACTGATGCTGAATTGGTTGCCGAGTCTAGCACGGAGCGACCGGCACACATAAACTCCGGTGATCAAGTCGGCCGGTTGAACCGGACCGAAGCGCAGGCCTGACAAAGGTCTATTCATCGAGGTAAAGAACCATTGCGCACACGCAATCTGGGTAAAGACGGCGCAGAAGTCTCCGTGATCTGCTTCGGCGCATGGCCGATCGGCGGGGCGATGGGGGAGGTAGACGAGGGGCAGGCCATCGCCACAACCCACGCCGCGATCGAGTCCGGTGTTACGTTCATCGATACCGCGGAAAGTTATCGTACGAGCGAGGGCATCCTGGGACGCGCGCTGGAAGGCCGGCGGGACGAAGTGTTTCTGGCGACGAAGTTGTCCGGCGACCACTCAGTCGAGCACATCCGCGAGGCCCTTGGCAACAGCCTGAACGCCCTTCGCACCGAATACGTGGACCTGTACCAACTCCACTCCCCCAGACCGGAGTGGCCCATCGAGGACACCATGGCTGAACTGGTCAGGTTCCAGGACGAAGGCAAGATACGGTACCTGGGGGTGTCCAACTTCTCGGCTGAAGAGACCGAGGAAGCCGTGCAACACGGGTCGGTCCACAGCTCCCAGCCGCGCTTCAACATGATCCAGAGCGAGGCTCGCGAGAATCTTCTTCCCTACTGCTTTGAGCGCGGCATTGGTGTCATCGCGCACACGCCGCTGGCCAAGGGCCTGCTGACCGGAAAGTACAAGGCGGGGCATGAGTTTCCTGCGGGTGACGAGAGGCACCGCCACAAGCACTTCCCGTCACCGGTGATGAACCGGGCCATAGCCGTCGCGGAAAACCTCAGGGGATGGGCGTCCGACCACGGCCGGAGCCTCGCTGAGCTTGCGATAGCGTGGACATTGGCGCATCCGGCTGTGACATCCAGCATCGTCGGCGCCAAGACGCCCGAGCAGGCCCGCGCGAACGCTGCGGCAGGTGATTGGGCACTCAGTAAAAGCGACATGTCCGAAATCGACGCGCTGATCCAGGCTGCCGGCGGCTGAATTGTCGAGGTACTCGCGGCTCAAGAAGAGGCCGACCGTGGAGGGCAGACGGGCCGTCATCGAGGCCCTGCGAGCTGGTCGCGAGATAAACGAGATCCTGATGCAGGACGATGCGAAGCTGGGCCCACAGCTTCGCGAGATCGTCTTTCTCGCCGACAACGCGGGCATAGCGGTTGCGGCCGTTTCCCGCCGCGACCTGGACCGCCAGTCAGCCACCCGCAAGCACCAGGGTGTGATTGCCATCGTCCCGGACGCGCGCTACGTGCCGATAGAAGACCTGGTGTTTGCGGCGGACGAACGCAACGAATCGCCGTTGCTGATAGTTCTCGACGGCGTGCAGGACCCGCACAACCTGGGCGCGATTGCCCGTACGTTGGACGCCGCAGGCGGGCATGGGATCGTCATTCCGGAGCGGCGAGCGGCCGGAATTTCGCCGGGCGCCATCCGCGCGTCCGCCGGAGCCCTGGAACATGTGCCCGTCTCGCGCGTAAACAACGTCGCGAAGAGCGCCCAGTACTTGAAGACGATCGGGCTGAACCTTATCGGGCTGGACCAGGACGCGGAAGGCCACTACTCCGAGCCCGACTACACCGTACCCACGGCTATCGTGGTCGGTTCCGAAGAGCGCGGTATTTCGCCGGCGGTCAAGTCGGCCTGCCAGTCGCTCATCTCGATCCCACTGCGCGGGCAGATGGCGTCTCTCAATGCCTCCGTGGCTGCGGCCATCGTCCTGTACGAGGCGGTGCGGCAGAGGTCCGGCGCGGAACTTGAACGGTCGTGACTGTTAATGGCGGGTCGGGGCGCGAGGGAATGGTCCGCGCGTTTGGCCGGTGGCCTAATTGAGCGTCAGCCGCACCGCGGAGATCCCTGAAAAGGCGACCTCCACCGACGACAACTACAAGTGGAAGGCCTTCACGGTGGTGGGGGTCGCCCTGTTCACGATGGTGATGGACGCCTCCGTCACCAGCATCGCCCTGCCGTCAATCGCCGCCGATTTTTCGTTGGGCCTTCGGGTGGTGTCGTGGGTGGCCCTGTCGGCTTCCCTGACCATAAGCGCGCTCCTGTTGCCGCTCGGCCGGCTCGCCGACATCGCCGGGCGTAAGGCGGTACACCTGGTCGGAATCGGGCTTTTCGCCGCCGGAGCAATCTTCGCGGCGTTGTCGCCAAACCTGGCGAGCCTCCTGGGCGCCAGGGTAGTCATGTCCATTGGAGCGGCGATGGACCAGGCGTTGGTCATGGCGATCGTCGTAGCGATATTCCCTGCCCATGAAAGGGGCAAGGGGTTGGGCATGATCACCATGGCCGTGGGCGTCGGAGCAATTGCGGGCCCGATCATCGGCGGTCCGCTGGTCGATCTGTTCGGCTGGCGATCGGTCTACTGGTTCATGTCGATACCGACGATCCTGTCTTTTCCGCTCGCTGCGATCATTCTTGACGATAACCGGATCGGGACGGTCCGGGGCCGCGTGAGCACCGGTTATGACTGGTTTGGGGCCCTGACCTCTGCCTCAGCGCTGGGCCTTGCCATTCTCACCGTTGCTAACCCGTTCGACCTGGCGTGGACGTCGGCCGGCATCGTTGGGCCGGGGCTTGGCGCGGCCGCGTTCGGCGTTATGTTCGTCCTTTGGGAACTTCGCGTCGCCAATCCGATGTTGGAGCTCCGTCTTTTCACGATCCCGCAGTTTTCGTGGAGCACGGTGTCGCGGTTGCTCGGTTTCTTTGGGACCTCCGCGGCCTGGTTCCTGTTTCCGTTCTACATCCAGGATGCTCTCGGGCACTCCGCCGGCATCGCAGGCCTGGTCATTTTCGTGGGAGCGTTAGGCATGTCGGTGACGGGAGCGTTTGCCGGGCGTTTGTCTGACCGGTTCGGCGTGAAAATTTTCAGCCTGATCGGCCTTGGAATGACAACAGCCATGGGCGTGACGTTTGCGACATTCAATTTGGAAACACCGTTGTGGATCGTGATGCCCGCATTGGCGATAAACGGAATCGGCTCCGGGCTGTGGATGGCCCCCAACATGAGCGCCACGTTAGGCGCAGTCGACCGGACTAACTACGGGATAGTGAGCGCATTCCTCAACCTGGTCAGGAATGTCGCGACCGTTGGAGGCATAGCGCTTACCACCACGATTGTCGCGACGGTAATGGTGAGCCGGGGGTTCGAGCCCGAACTGGGCGCCATGTCTTCGATGACGGGGGACGGCACGGCATCGGCGTTCGTGGCCGGGATGCGGCTGGCGTACCTGGTGCTTGCCGGCTTCAGCGCAGTTGCCTGGTTGGCCGCGTTGATGACACGCGACATGCGTGTCAGGGCGAACTGAGATTCCGGGGACGCTCGCGGACCTGCGCGTCGACGGTGTCCGCGGGTAATATCATGCGGGACTCACCGGCTACGGTGTCAAACTTTCATCAGCAATAACAACACAGGAACGAGGAACATGGGACAACTGGAAGGAAAAGCGGCGATTGTCACGGGCGGCGGCACGGGAATCGGCAAGGGCATCGCCCGCATATTTGCGAGCGAGGGGTGCGACGTTGTAATCGCGTCCCGTAATGAGGAACGGCTGGACGAGGCCGCGGCGGAACTGTCGGTGCATGGCACTCGGATCATCGCAGTGCCCACCGACGTGACGAGCGAGAGCGCAGTGAAGAACCTCTTCGCCAGGGCGATGAAGGAGTTGGGACGCGTCGATATCCTCGTGAACAACTCCGGCGCGTTCGACGGCGGGCGCGTGGACAAGGTCTCTGCCGAGGCGTGGAACCGGGTGATCGAGACCAACGTGACCGGTCCGTTCCTGTGCACGAAGGAGGCGTTCGCCATCATGAAGGACGCGGGCGGCGGCCGGATCATCAACATCGGCAGCATCTCCGCCCAGCGGACGCGCATGCACTCCGCTCCCTACGCGACGAGCAAGAACGCCATCTGGGGCCTGACCCAGAGCACCGCGCTCGATGGCCGGGAGTTTGGTATTTCGGCCAGTTGCCTGCACCCGGGGAATACGGAGGTGGAGCGTCGCGGGCCGGGGACCGTTTCGTCGACGGGCTTGAACGAAGACGATGAGCCGATGATTTCCGTCGAGGATATGGCGCGCACCGTTCTGTTGATGGTCACGCTGCCGCCGGATGCAAATATGCTGGAGGCCATCGTTCTTCCGGTGACGCAGAAGTACATCGGCAGGGGGTAGACGGCCGGATGCGCGGTATACTGCCGCCGGCGTTAAGCCACCAATCCCAACGTCTACGAAGCTAATTTGCACCAGCGACAGGAGTCGACATGGAAATCCTGATGGTCCGCATCAAGGTCAAGCCTGAACACCTTGATGAATTCATAGTGGAGATGATCGGCGATGCGGAGGGTTCGGTAATGAATGAGCCCGGCTGCCGCAGGTTCGACATCGTGCAGGACATGGACGACCCGACCTCGCTCGCCCTGTGCGAGGTGTACAACGACGATGACGCCATCGACGACCACCGAACGAGGCCGCACTACCACAGGTGGCGGGACGCCACCGCGGACTGGCACGCCGAGCCGGTGCAGGTCTCGAAGTGCAAGCCGGTGTTCCCGATAGGCGACGCGCAGTGGGACTCGTATCGCCCGCATGCCGTCGCGCACCCTGCGTTCGAGCGCGGCCTTCACATAATCCACGCGCCCCTGCCGATCAAACCCGAGCGGGTCGATGACTTTATCGAATCGCTAAAGGGGGACGCGATCGGGTCTACGCGCGAGGAGCCGGGGTGCCTGCGGTTCGACGTGTACCAGAACGTGGACAATCCGGCTGAGTTGTACCTGTACGAGGTGTACGTCAACCAGGCCGCGTTCGACTACCACGCGAAGACGCCGCACATCGAGGAGTGGCGGAAGACAGTCGAGAACTGGTACTCAGGTGAGCGCACCGGAGGGCGGCGCGGGGTGAACATCTGGCCGCCGGACAATTGGAACTGGAGTTCGGGCAAGCCCAGCCACTAGGGCCCCGAACCTGAAATTCAGTGCGTGACGGACATGCGAAAGTGTCCGTATGCGTCACCCTTATCCCCGCTTCGACTACGGGGCAGGCTTCTAGAGATCCCCGCTTTCGCGGGAATGACGATAGTAATGGCTATGATTCGTAGTAGTTATTCCTGCGACGATGGTAATCGTGGCTACCTTCGTTCAGGGGATGTCCATGTATCGCAGCCGGCGGATGCTGAGCGCGGTGAAGACCAGGATCACGGCGATGGCGCCCGCTATCGCGAACTGGCTTTCGACCAGGTTGAGGCCGGGGTCGGATAGCAGCGAATCGTCGAATGTGTGGACCAGGCTGAGCGTGTATTGGCCTATCGACAGGTACTTGACGCCGTCGACGAACGAGGCGAACAGCCCTTCCCACAGGAAGACGTAGAGCAGGCCGTACCAGAGTCCCCGGGTGGTCATTAGCCCGGTCCACATGAACACTGCGGCGTAGGCGCATACGCCGATCAACACTCCAAGCCCGGCCGCGACGGCAGCCGCAGCGTCTCCTCCGAGCGCGATGAGCACTGCGACGACGGTGCTGACCACGAGAATTGGCACTGCGACCGTCAGGGCGGCGGCCATTTTGGGTAACACGATCTTCCAGCGCGGATATGGACTGAGCGTCAGGTTGCTGAGCGTGTTGTCTTCAAGTTCGTTTCCGAATGCGGCCGTGCCGACAGCCAAGGTGATCAATGGGAGGATGGCGGCCGTGATCACGCCGGCCAACAGGACATTGTCGACGAGCGACGCGTCTGAATCGGCGGTGGCGCTCAACAGCGCGGAAACGAAGATGGGCAGCGCACCAAGGACAACCAGCACTAACAGCCGCCTCACAGTGGCCAGTTGCCGGAGCGATAACAGGTAGAGCGAGGTCAATTCAACGCTCCACCAGGTATCCGAAGACACTCTCGAGAGAGTCGTCCAGGGGTTCGTACGTCCTTATGCGGACTCCAAGGTCCCGTGCGACGCCCGCAAACGACGCCTGCAGCACGCCGACGTTGCGGGACAGTACGACCAGGGCGCCGTTCGGGTCGAGCGACACCGAATCTACGGCGTCGAGTTGCACGAGACCGGCGGCGAGTTTGCGCGGGTCGTCGGAGATGATTCGCACGTGGTACGGCCGTTCGTTCAGCGATGCGCGAATCGCGCGATAATCGCCGGAGGCGGCCAGCTTTCCGTTAACGATGAGCAGGACGCTATCGGCCAGGTCCTCGACCTCTTCGAGGATGTGGGACGAGACCATGATGGTCCGTCCCTCCTGGGCCATCCGTTTCAGCAAGGCCTGGAATTCGGCGCGTTGACGTGGGTCGGCGCCGTTGAGCGGTTCGTCGAGGATCAGCAACTCCGGATTGTGGACCATGGACGCCGCCAGCCTGATGCGCTGGCGCATACCGCGTGAGTAAGTGCCCATTTTGCGATTGGCGGCAGGGGCCAGGTTGACGGCGTCGATGGCCCACCGCGCGGCTTCGGTGACATCCTGGACGCCACGGAGTTTCGCCGAAATTTCCACGAACTGCCGTCCGCTGAGGAACTCGTAGACCGCTTCGTGCTCGCGCATCACCCCGATGCGTTCATATAAGGCCGGGTCGCTCCTCGCCGGGACGCCGAACACCGTGACCGCGCCCTCGGACGGGCTTGCGAGGCCGCAGACCATGCGAAGTAGCGTCGTTTTGCCGGCGCCGTTCGGTCCGAGGAGCCCGGTGATGCCTGGCCGGACGTCGAACGAGATGTCGCTGACCGCCACGACGTTGCCGAACCACTTGGATACGCCGTCGACCTTTATCACAGGCCCGGACGAGCCGCCGTTCGCCGATATCTCGTCAGTCCGGTCCGTCACGCCGATAGCCTCCGGTACCTCCACAACAGGACGAGCCCGGGTCCGGCCGTCCAGAGGACGTACCAACAGACCAGGATGAGGTTGGAGTACTCACGTGTCGCGGGCGAGATGATTATCTCGTCTCCGCCAGTCTCAGCAAAGATGATGTTGTTCAACTGGAGGGGTATGTCGGCGATGGCGAAGAGGCCGGCGAACTTTCTGATTTCCAGGGCGATGCCGGAATCCGCAGACGCGATCGGGCCGACTACGGCCGTCGTGATAACCAGCAATCCGATGAGGAATGCCGCGGCGTATCCGCCCCTGGTGGTGAATCCCGCGACCATCAACCCGAGGGTGGTGAGGAACAGGGCCATCGCGAAACCGGCGCCCAGGAACTTGGGGATGTCGAGCCAGTTGTCCATCAGATAATCGCCCGGCTCGGGCGCTCCGAGGACCAGACCGGTCAGCAACACGAACTGAGGGAGCCAGGCGGCGAACAACATTACGACGAGGAAAGCCAGCCACCTGGCGCCAACATAGTCCTCAGTCGTCAGGGGCCTTATGAGGTAGAGATTGATGACGTTGCTGCGCCGGTCGGGGCAAAGCAGTTCAGGCCCGGTGGTTGCCGCAAACAGGAACAGTATGAAGACGGCGATCCCGTAGTACTGGGAGTGCGTGGGCAGGTCCACGTCGACTCCGGACCTGTCCATCAGGCCGGCCACGAACGCCATTACCAGCGCCGGGATGATTGCTGCGACCAGGAATAGCCAGGGCAGGATCTTCGCGCGTCCGCCGCGTCCGATGCCGAGCGCGGCTTTCACACCGTCCAGGAAAATGGCCGTTCGCGCCTCTGCGCGCCCTCCGCGCGGTCCTTCATATCGTTGATAGCCAATGTCGAAGACCTGGCCGACCGGGCGCGTGCTCAACTGGTCTCCTCCGCTGCGGCGCCCGGTATTGGCGCTTCCGGGTCGTCATCCGTGAACACTTCTCGCAGGCTGTGGCGGCGCGGGCCGAGGCGGCGTACGGGAGCGCCCGATTCGGCCAGGGCGTCCCTGATCGTGTCGTAACCGTCCTCGGCCACGTCCCGTATCACGACGGTCGGACCCTCGATAGCGCTGCTTATTCCTTTCGACGTTAGAGCGGCAATGAACTCCTGTTGGTATTCATCGACCTCGACGAAGATCGATTCGGTCTCGGTTGTGAATGATGAGACCCGGCCTTCCTCGACGACGCGTCCCTCGCTCAGGACGATGATGCTGTCGGCCGTCCTCTCTACGTCGTTCATTAGGTGGGACGAGAGCAAAATGCTGATGCCGAATTCGGCGTAGGTCTTGCGGACCAGGTCGAGCATCTCCTCCCGGCCGCCGGGGTCCAGTCCGGCCGTGGGTTCGTCCAGCAGGACCAACAAAGGATCGTGCGCCAGGCACTGGGCCAGCTTGATCCGCTGCTTCATGCCCGTCGAGTATTCCTTGATCGGCCGGTACCGTTCTTCGAAGAGGCCGACGTGCCGCAGTGTGTCGGCGGCGCGTGACCTGGCGTGGTTCGCCGGGAGACCGCTCACCTGCGCCATGTGCGTCAGGAAGTCGGCCCCTGAGACGCTTGGCGGCAGGCAGTCGTGCTCCGGCGAATAGCCCAGCCTCCCGCGTATCTCGACGTCGCGTCGCGGATCGCTGCCGAGCACCTCGGCGCGTCCGCTCGTGGGTTCGAGCAGTCCCAGGAAGATCTTTATCGCGGTGCTCTTGCCGGCGCCGTTTTCACCGAGGAGTCCGGTAATCCCGGGGCCGACGGTAAAGTCGGCTGAATCGAGCGCGACGACGTCGCCGTAGTACCGCGTGAGCGCTCGCGCGGTTATGAGGCTGTCGGACTGGGTGACCATGAAGAGTGGTTTCGGCTGCGGCCTCAGTCGAGCTTATAGAACTGCGCTGCGTTTCCGCCAAACACCGCGTCGGATTCTTCGGCGGTCAACGAGGACAGCGTCGTCCTCGCCGCTCCGATTACCTGTTGGTACGAACCGGCCTGGAGGCACACGGGCCAGTCGGAGCCGTACATGAGCCGGTCGTACCCGAACATGCCCAGCACGTGTGCGACGTAGGGCGCCAGGTCGTCCGGCGTCCAGTTTTCCATGTCGGCTTCGGTGACCATTCCGGAAACCTTGCACATCATGCCGGGGATGTTGGCCACTTCACGGAGGTCTTCGAGCCACGGCTCGACAACCTTTTCGGCGATCAGCGGCTTGGCGATGTGGTCGATTACCGACCTCAGGTCCGGCGCCTTGTCCATAATCTCCGGCACGTACTTGAGGTGCTGCGGCCTGACAAGGAAATCGTAGGCAAGGCCCCTTGCCGCCACCTCCCGCAGGCCGTTGACCGGCCCGGGGCGGGAGAGCCAGTCGTCATCGGGTTCGTCGTGCCAGATGTGGCGGACCCCCTTGAACCAGGGGTTTGCCTGGAGTTCGTCCAGGGTGTCGCCCACGTCGTCAGCAGTGAGGTCCACCCAACCGACCACACCGGCCACGAATTCGGCGTTCTCGGCGATGTCCAGCATCCACATCGTCTCTTCGACGGACTGGTGGGCCTGGACGATCACCGTCTTATCCACGCCGCCTTGTTCCAACGCCGGCGCCAGGTCTTGCGGGAGGTAATTCCGCCTGAGGATCGATTCCCCGGGGGGCATCCATTGATAGTCGCGCATCCCGACATCCCAGAAGTGGTGGTGACTGTCTACTACCGGGGAGGAGGAATTCATCCGTCTTTCCTTATCGGCTTACAAACGCCGGGGAGCATTACGCTTCGATCTTTCCTATTTCAGGCCACCCGCGGATGGTGCTGCCGTGGCCCTTGCCGCCGAAGTTGGAGTCCGAATACCAGAGTTCGCCGTTCCTGATGGAGAGGCCGTGCGGGTAGGCGTCTTCCGGGCCGAACGTGATCCGGTCCAACTCTTTGCCGGACTCGACATGGTATAGCGCAATTACCCTGTCTGTTGTGTGGGCGCACCAGATCCCGTCTCCGTCCCGTGCCAGGCCGTGCAGTCGTTCCAGTTCGACGGGGAATTGGTGAATGACGCTGTAGTCCTTGCCGTCGACGAGAAAAAGCGCCTTTGGGCTGAACTGCGTGACCCAGATATTTCCCTCGTCCCACTCGATGCCGTGAATGCCGCCGCCGTCGGGCGTACGGAACCGGTCGACCATGTCTCCAGTCTGGTGGTCCAGCTTGATGATCCAGCCCATGTGTGTGTCGGTCGACCGGAACGGGCGTGCGCCGGTGACGCCATTTGAGGCGGTCCAGAGGAACCCGCCGCCCACGGTAATCCCCGATCCGTTTTCGGTGGGAGTGTGTATAGTCCTGACCAGCGCACCCGAATCGTCCATGACATGGACGTCGTCCAATTCCTGGTCGATCACGTACAACTCGTCACCGGACCACTGAAGGCCGTTTGGGTGCTTGCAGGGCGATTCAAACGTGGCTACGGGTCTCATTCTTTCCTCGATTCGTTACCGGCGGCACAACTGCACAAGGACGCGACCAAAGGTAGGAAGCAGCGCCCTGGACATACTCTGGCAGACGGTCGCACGCGTCAAGGCGCGCCGCGCTGAATGTGTTCTGCGCCGTAACGTAGTAGAATGTAGGCGAATGTAAACCGGCCGATTTGATTTATCCCACTTTTGTCTGTTGTATCGGCCATTGTCAGGCGCGTCCTTTGACCCTGACCAAAACGTCTTTTTCGACCCGGCGCGCCTGCTGGAAACTTCCCAGTGCAGACATCCAAAATCCAGGGCCCGGAGGCCTGAATGCCGTCCAAGACAACCACATCCATTCCTGATAACGCCAGCGAGCGCGTTATGGTTTTCATCGATGGGAGCAACCTTTACCACGTACTTGACCAGAATTGTTCAAGACACGACGTCCAGTTCGACAAGTTGGCAAGGAAACTCGCCAACGGCCGCGATCTGAGGCGCGTCTACTACTACAACATCCGCCAGGAAACAGACCGCCCCGACGGCCGAGTTGACCAGGACCGCTTCCTCCACTCCCTGTACGACACGCCGTACGTAGAGGTCCGGCTGGGCATCGCCAAGCAACGCCGCGACCATGTGGTCGAAAAGGGAGTGGACGTAATGCTCGCCACCGACCTGGTGGTGCGCGCGTACCAGGACCAGTACGACACCGCCGTCCTTGTGAGCGGTGACGGGGACTTTTATCCGGCTATCCAGGCGGTAAAGGACCGGGGCAAACAGGTGGAGGTCGCGGCGTTCGAATCGAACATCTCGGCTGAGGCGTCGCGTGTTGCAGACCTTCACATCAAGCTGACGAAGACCTTCTTCACCGGCCTTTGGATGACGCGTGCCCGCGCGAAAGCGATTTCCAAGTCGGCCGTGAAGCCTGAGATCAAGGACGAGTTGTCGTCTCCCAACGGAGAGGACAAGCCGCCACGAACTACTCGCCAGCAAGCAGCGGCAACCAGGCGAAGGACTGCCGCCGCCAAGGCCACGGAGAAATCCACAACAGCGAGGAAGACAAGACCCGCTTCCACCAAGTCGAACGGGACTTCACCCGAACCGGACAGGAAACCGCTCAGGCGCACCCCGGCCCGCCGCCGCGTCGGCGGTTCGACCGGACAGTTGACCAACGGCAAGACGCCGATCCCGCCGAACAGGCAGCAGGGCGGCAAAGACAAAGAGCCGGTAGGCGTAGGGGCCAACGGCAAGAGTCAGAAGAGGCCCGGTGCAAGGCGGGGCAGTTGGCTTAAGCGGCTCGGACTGGTTTCCGAAGACGAGTAGGGCGATTCGGCAGCCGCGCTGGAGCCCTGTCGGAGCTTCAATTGCCTCATAGATGTCCGCTGGGTGTTAGGCTGCAAACTGTAGATGAATGCTCTGAAAGGGAGGATGTATGAGGGACTCTGAGACCGCAGCACCCACCCATGGAAGCGAAGGCATCCCACCCTCCCGCCGATCACGCGAGGAGACGGCCCGCCTCGGAAAAGAGATTTACGAGAGGGACATCCGCCACCTTGTTGAGACAGACCACCATGGAGAAGTGGTCGCCATTGACGTCGACAGCGGTGGCTATGCACTTGGCGAGAATGCCATTGTGGCTTCTGGGGACCTGCGACACCAAAACCCGGACGCCCAGGTCTGGCTGATGCGGGTCGGTCATCGAGCGTTTTATCAATTCGGCGGCAGTTCCCTTCGGAGCACCGAGTGATCGAGGGGGCCGTGAATGCCCATCTCGAAGCAGTCGTGACCCATCCTTTGCTAGGCCCAGCGGGGCAAGAGCGCGAAATCGACGCCGTGGTCGACACCGGCTTCAACGGCTATTTGATCTTGCCGCCGATATTAGTGGCGGACTTGGGACTGCCCGTCGTGGGTGACGGCGAGGCGGTGCTGGCCGACGGCAGCGAGTCTACATGCGACGTGTATGGCGTTACGGTGCTCTGGGACGGGCAGGAGAGATACGTCGAGACCGCGGCTGTTGGTGTAGACCCCCTCGTGGGCATGGCCATGCTCGACACTCATGACCTGAGCATCCAGGTCCGGGTCGGCGGCCGCGTCGTCATCGAGGCCGGACTGTAGCCGACCGGCGGCGGAAAGACCGTAGAGGAACGGTTGCGACTACCAGTCGAACTGGATTTCGTCCACGTCGCTTGAGATGATACGCCTCTGGCCGGTACCGTCGCGGTGCATGGTGTAAAGGTCGAAGTCCCCGTCGTTGTCGGACGTGAAGAGGATGTACTTGCCGTCTTTCGACCAGTGGGGCAGATCATCCGACACGCGATTTCGTGTCAGCCGGATGGGCTCGTCCTTGCCGTCGGTGTCCATCAGGTAGATTTCCCTGTTGCCGTCGAAATCTGAGACGAAGACCAGTCTTCGGCCGTCCGGGGACCACTCGAAACTGGTCTCAGTGCCGTTTGTGCGGTGCAGGACCCTTTCGTCTTCCCCGTCAGGGGTAACGACGAAGATATCCAGGTTGTCGTCATCAGCCGGCCGATTGAACGCGATGAGGTCGTCCTTTGGTGACCAGACGGCATTGGTGTCGTAGCCCTTTGTGATCTGTATTTCCTGGACTCCCCTGGGATTTCTCTTGTACAGGCCCGTCCTGCCTTCGTCCATCATCGAGTAGACAACCCATTCGCCGTCCGGCGACCATCCGCCCAGGAGCACCTTTTCTCCCGCCAGCGTAAGTGGCTCGGTGACGCCGGTCTCGAGGTCCCCCACGACGATTCGCCCGCCGGACTCGTCTCCGACAACGATGGCGAGGCGCGTTGAGTCTGGCGCCCAGTTGAAATCTGTGACCTCCTCAAGGTCCTTGAACGGCATTTCTTCCTGCGCGCCGTCGGCGCTCATCACCCACAACGTCGTATCACCGGTGCGGTCTGAAATGAATGCGATCTGGGTCCGGTCGGGCGACCAGACGGGCTCCGAGTCATAACCGGCGCTGGAAGTCAGGCGGGTCACGTCTCCCGAGTCCGTATCGACGAGGTAAACGTCGGGCAGGCCGCCCTCGTTGGACGAGTAGACCGCCTGTCCCCCGTTTCCATCACCGCCGCATGCCGCTATGAAAACCGATGCGAGGGCCGCGACGGCCAACATCAAAGCCAACCTGCGCCACGATTCGAGCATGCGTTTCCTGTGAATCTCTTGATCGCAAAGTACGGACATCGCGGATCAGCCTTTTTTGCGCTGCCGGCCGGGAGCACATCCGGCCTCTCAAGCGAGTTGCCGCCTGGCCGCAACCACTCTGCCGGGCGCTGGCCGGACATTATTGTTCTCAGACTAGCAACGGGAGCGCGTCGAATGCCTTGGACATCCGCGGCGGGATTAGGGCTTTTCGCGCGCTTTGGGGATGGTGACTTGCGGGCGCGCGTCTGCCGGCCTGCCGCGATCTTTCATAGAGCGCGACCGGGTTCGGGCGTGAAACGTGTGCCGCGTGGCGTTGACCGGCAACTCTCATGGTGCTACGTTCCCGCGTGTCAACAGTGCCCGTAGGCGCATTTTTGTGTTTCAGCCGACCGGGCAAGCGTGGGAGGTTCTGACCGCGTGAATTTTTCGTTTTTCATGATGCCGTTGCATGTTCCGGGTGACAATCCGGCGCTGGCGTTCCAGCGTGACATTGAGTTGATCGCCTACGTGGACCATCTCGGTTACGACGAGTTCTGGATAGGCGAACACCACTCTGCGGGCTGGGAGACGATGCCGTCCCCGGAGATGGCGCTGGCCAAGGCATCTGCGCTCGCTCCGAGGATCAAGCTGGGCACCTCGGTGATTTCACTGCCATTCCACCACCCGTTTCACGTGGCGGAGAGGATGGCGTTCCTGGACCACCTGTCAAATGGCAGGGCGATCCTGGGCGTTGGACAGTCGAACCTTCAGCCGGACATCAAGCTGTTCAACATCCCGGTCCAGGACCTGCGGCCGATGATGTTCGAGTCCATCGAAATCATCGTCAAATTGCTCGAGTCGCCCGAACCGATCTCGTACGAGGGCCGCTACTGGACGATCAACGACATGGCCCTTCAGTTGCGGTCTTACCAGCAGCCGCGTCTGCCGCTCGGCATGGCGACCACCGGAACCCGCGGGAGCATAGAGCTGGCGGGCAAGTACAACATGATCATGCTGTCACCGGTCGGTAGAACTCCGCCAGGTGGGGTACCAACGGCGGAGCGGTGGGATGTCTACTCGGAGGCTGCGCTCAAGCACGGGCACACGCCTTCCAGGGAGAACATGCGCGCCGTTTCTTGGTTCCATCTTGCCGACACCCGCGAGCAGGCGTGGGAGGACGTGCGGGAAACCGCCATGAGGGATACAGAGTACTTCGCGACCATCGGCGGCACCGCCGGCTACGCCGAGTATCCCGGGCAACCGTTCGAGGAGTTCACCACGGAAGGGGTCGCCGCCCTGCGGGGCTGGGTGATAGGCACGCCCGACGACGCGATAGAGGCGATAGAGAAGATTGACCGCGAGGCGGGAGGCATTGGCGGCATCATGCTGTCGACCCACGAGTGGGTCAATTCGCACAAGACCAACTACAGCCTGGAGCTGTTCGCTCGTTACGTCATGCCGCACTTCCGGGGCCACACGCAGGACCTGAAGGCGGCCTGGCGCAGAACGCAGGCGGACGCGGCGGCCGGTCGGCTTCCGGGGTCGGGCTCGGGCGCCACCGGCGAGGCGCCGTCGCTGGATGGGCACAAGAGCAACGTCTACGTCTCGCGTTAGCCGGCTGATCGGGTAGTTCCGCATCGGGAACATGGTCCGGACCGCGGCGCGATTTGCTTTTGGAAGTCAGGCCGGTTGAAGCATCCGGCCGGGAATCGAATCAAGAGGACACAATTGCCTTCACTTCAGACAATGCTCGACCAGGTAGACGGACTCACGCAGGAGATCGTGGAACTGGAGCAGGCCCTCGTACGCATCCCGTCGGTCAATACCGGCGCGATGCCTACAGGCAATGAAACGCCGGTTGCCGAGTACATCGGGGACTGGCTTGGGAACGAGGGAATCTCATCCGAAATCCTCGCGCGAGACCCGGAACGCGGCAACATCATCGCCGTGTACCCGGGCGAGTTACCGCGGACCCGACTGATGCTGATGTCACACACCGACGTGGTGCCGGTCGAAGAGGCGGAAAAGTGGGAGCACGCGCCGTTTGGCGCCGAGATTTCGGGCGGTCGCGTCTATGGGAGGGGCGCTTCCGACTGCAAGGCGCTGTTGACCTCTCAGTTGATGGCGATGGCCGTCCTGAAAAGAAACGGCGTGCATTTGCGCCACGGGCTGAGGCTCGTTAGTGGCGCGGACGAGGAGCACGGCGGGCGCTGGGGGTTCGGCTGGCTGGCCGACAACCACCCCGAGTCGCTGGAGTCCGACTTCGCGGTCAACGAGGGCGGAGGGACGCCGGTCGAGATCGGCAACTCGTTGGTGTACGCGCTGGGCACGGGCGAAAAGGGCCGTCTGGAAATTCACATCCGGTTCCGGGGCGACAGCACGCACGCCTCCATTCCGTGGACGGGCACGAACGCGAGCTACACCCTCGCCCAGGGGTTGAAGGCCATCGAGCAGTATGAGCCTGAACTCGATACGTCGTTGGAGATTTTCGATTACCTTTCGGAGTTTGCGATTGAAGAGCAGGCCAGCCCGGCGAACATCAACGGCATCGTCGAGCAGGCGAACGAAATTTCGCCGCGGCTGGGGACCATGCTGCGCGCCCTGTCCCGCATGACGCTGACACCAACCATGATCAAGGGCGGCATAAAGTCCAACAGCGTGCCCGAGGTGTTCGAACTCACTTGCGACGTGAGGACCCTGCCCTTCCAGGACGAGGCATACGTCAGGTCGCAATTGGACAAGGTGCTGGAGGGCATCGAGAACGTCGATTATGACATCGACTACATGTCGGTGCCGAACTCCTCGCCGTTCGAGACGGAGCTGGGAGACGCCGTTCGACGTGCACAGGCCCTCGCGGTGCAGCGGGATGACATCCGTTGGGTACCGGCGGTCAGCAACGGCTTCACGGACTCCCGGTTCACCCGCAACCTCGGAATAGTGACCTACGGGTTCACCGGCGCACACCCAAGCGACGACCCGATGCTGGCCAAGGTGCACGGCACGGACGAATCGGTTGGTATCGCATCGCTAGTCAGCGCCACGCGCTGCATGCTGGCCCTGGCGTACGATCTCTGCGAAGCGCAATGACCGGAGCCGCTGATCTGATCGCGCAGGTTGAAACCGCGCTTCAGGCAGCGGCGAACCCGGAACGAGCCCGCAACGAGAAGCGGTATCTGAAGAGCGACCTGGAGTTCATCGGAGTCGCAATTCCGATGATCCGCCGCGCGGTCAGGCCTGCACTGAAGTCTGGTGCGCTTTCCGACCGGGACTCACTTCTGAATTTTGCCGGCGCATGTTGGGCGTCCGGCGTTCACGAACTGCGATCGGCCGCCATACAGGCGCTGCGGGAAAAGTCCGATCTCCTCGAGGTTCGAGACATGGCGCTCATCGAAGGCCTGATCCGCCAGTCAAAGACTTGGGCGCACGTGGACCCTCTTTCGATCTACCTGGCGGGCGGTCTGGTCGAGCGGTTTCCGGAACTGAATTCCACGCTAGACCGGTGGTCGACGGACGACGACTTCTGGGTTCGCCGCTCGGCGATGCTTGCGCTGCTCATCCCGCTGCGACAGGGAGCAGGTGACTTCGACCGGTTCGGCCGGTACGCCGACGGCATGCTGGAAGAAAAGGAGTACTTCATCCGGAAGGCGATCGGTTGGGTGCTGCGCGAGGTGAGCAAGAAGCGGCCGGAACTGGTGTACGACTGGATCGCGCCGAGGACACACCGCGCCTCCGGTGTGACCATGAGGGAGGCGGTGAGGTACTTGCCGGAGGAGCAGCGGGACGCCTTGATGGCGGCTTATAAGGAGCGGCGGGGGCTGATCTCTTCGTAACCTAGTTGCGTGATCAGCCACAGACCCTGGGAGCAGACGCCTGAATATTCCTAGCCGCTGCGCGCGGGCATCCAGGTGATTATGGCCTGGCGACGCGGGGCGACTCCTCGAACTGTGATTCCGTCGGGCGTCTCAACCAGCAACTCATCCGCCGCGGTGTGCAGGCGCTCGTGTTCCGCCGTGCCTTCTTTCACGCCGAGCCTGTTCTGCATGTGCTCGAAGGCCGCATCCCGGTCGGGGGCCACGATGACGGGTTCAGGGGCGATCATCTCCAGGTTGGGGTAGATGTCCATCGCCCAGAGCACCTCCATCACCTTGGCCAGGCCGGGCAGGGGTGACGGGGATGACCCGTACACCCTCTCGAAGAACGGGCGGTCAACCGCGCCGGGAGTCTCGACCATTTCGACCATCGCCACTCGGTCCGTTGCGTGGTCCTGCAACTTCGACACGAAGGGCACCACATCTGGGACGTGGTGCAGCACCAGGGAACAGAGCACCATGTCCGCCATTGGCGCCTGGGCATCCTCCCACGCCTCGTTGATGACCGTAATGTTGGTGATGCCGGCTTCCGACGCACGGTCGTTCAGGAGTTCTATCGAGTCCTCGGAGTGTTCAACGACGGTCACCCGCCTGGCCCGCGTGGCCAAGGGCAGCGCGTACCTGCCGGAGCCACCGCCCACGTCGAGGATCTCTGTACCGGAACCCAGCGCTGCCAATAGTTTGTTCAGGGCTGCATCGTCGGTACGGTGTGGGTCCAGCGGCCGGCTGATGAAGCCATGTCGGCCGGGCTGGCCATGTCTATGCCCGTGTCCGTGCCCATGCTCGTCACCGTCGCCGCGTAGAGTTTGCATGTCACGCTCATGCGACTCTATCTGTTCACGCCATGCTTCGATTACAGAGTTCACAGCAGTCCTTTTGTCATCCACTCGTACCCGCAACGGCGCTCAGGCAATGAACATCGCTGTCGGTCCGCCGAACATGCTCGACAGGATGAACCGGTCCAGCGGGTTCGCACCGCAAGTGGCAGAAAGAGCGATGAGCCGCTAACCCGTCACGGCCCCGCGGGCGGCGGGCTGTACGAGCTTGATGTACTTGCCGAGGACGCCCGTTTCGTATGGGGGCGGCAGGGGTTCCCACGTTTCGAGGCGGGCGCTCATCTCTTCGTCGCTGAGATTCACGTTCAGCTCGAAGTTGTCGAGATCGATCTCGATGACGTCTCCGTCCTGGACGGCCGCGATCGGCCCCCCCACCGCTGCCTCCGGACCCACGTGCCCGATCATCGAGCCGTGTGATGCTCCCGAAAAACGGCCGTCCGTGATGAGGAAGACCTTCTCGCCCAGTCCCTGGCCCACCAGCGCTCCCGTGACGGACAGCATCTCCCTCATTCCCGGGCCGCCCTTCGGGCCTTCGTAGCGGATCACCACCACGTCCCCGGCCACAATCTGTCGTTTCCTGAGGGCGTCCATCACCTGCTCTTCCTGGTTGAACACCTTGGCCTTGCCAGACCAACGCGCCCCGAATTGGTGTCCGGCGACCTTCAGAATGCACCCTTGCGGCGCCAGATTCCCGAACAGCGACACTAGTCCGCCGGTCTTGCTGAGCGGCTCATTGACGGTCTTAACGACGTTCGTATCGCCGAAATCGGGCCAGTCTCTGAGGTTTTCCTCGACCGTCTTGCCCGTCACGGTCAGGCAGTCTCCGTGAAGCAGTCCCGCTTCGAGCAGGCGCTTCATGACCACCGGCACGCCGCCGACGCGGTCGAGGTCGAACATCAGGTATCGGCCGCCGGGCTTCATGTCGGCCAGCAGGGGCGTGCGCATGGAGATGTCGTGGATGTCCTTCAACGTCAGTTCCACTCCCACCTCGTGTGCGATCGCCGGGAGGTGCAACGCCGAGTTGGTCGATCCGCCCATCGACACGACGAGCGTCACGGCGTTTTCGAAGGCCTTCCTCGTTAGAATGTCCGACGGCCGAATGTCCTGCCGCAGCAGGTCCAAAACGGCCTCGCCGGCGCGGCGGGACGAAGCCAGTTTGCGTTGATCGACCGCAGGCTCGGAGGCCGAGCCGGGCAGGGACAGGCCGAGAGCCTCGCCAATGGAAGACATGGTGTTGGCGGTGAACATGCCGCCGCACGCGCCCGGTCCCGGGCATGCGTGGACCTCTATGGCGTGCAGTTCGTCGTCGTCGATCAGGCCGGCCTGCCGTTGGCCCACCGCCTCGAAGACGGTCTGGATCTGGATATCGCGACCGCGCCAGTTGCCCGGCAGAATCGATCCGCCGTAGATGAAGACCGACGGCAGGTCGAGCCGCGCCATCGCCATCATGGCGCCGGGGAGTGACTTGTCGCACCCCGCCACTGCCACGACGCCGTCGAAGCGCTCGGCAAAGCACACCGTCTCGATTGAGTCCGCGATGACCTCGCGCGAAACGAGGGATCCCTTCATGCCCTCGGTTCCCATGGATATGGCGTCCGATACGGTTATTGTCCCGAAGGTGAAGGGCGTTCCCCTCGCCGCGAATACGCCTCGCTTGACCTCCTCGACGAGCGGGGCGATGCCGGAGTTGCACGGGGTCACCTCGTTGTGCGTGGAGGCGATGGCAACGAAAGGCGCGTTGATGTCCTTGTCGGTCAGACCCATCGCCCACATCATGGCGCGGTTCGGCGCTCGGATGACGCCCTCGGTGGTCTCCCAACTACGGTGCTTTCCGGCTACTCGTCCGGGCGCGGTCGCGCCGTTCGTGGTGGCTGATTCGTCCTGTTTTGGGGTCGTAGTCATTTGAAATTCCTGTGTGCGTGTGGGGTTCCCGCAATGATACCCGCGGACCGTGGTTTTGCCCTTATCGTGGCCCGTTCGCAAGATCAACCTTCGAACAACGAGTGGGTGTTTTCGCCGGTGATCCGCTTCATGTGGGCTGGCGGTATGAAGTCGCAGTGACGGCTCAGGTGTAAGAGCGATTGTTCGTATGTGCAGTGGCGTTCGACGTTCGGCAGGTCGGAACCCCAGACGAGCCGGTCCGGGCCGATACGCTCGTAGTACGCACGAATAAACGGCTGCGACTCTACGTACGGGTATTCCCACACGCCGCCCATGAGGATTGGAATGAGTATCTCCGTGTACACGTTGTCGGCTTCCAGAGGGGCCCAGGCCTCGTCGGGGATGGTGATTCCGCCGAAATCGTCGACAAACCTGTAAAGGGGCAGGCCGTGCGTGTAGACGCACTTGATGTCCGGAAAACGGGTGAGCCAACGGCCGAAGGACCGCTGGTGTTCAAGCCACGCTTCGAGGGTTGGTTCCTGGGATGTGATGTTCCAGAAGACGGGGATGCCAAGGCGACGTACCGTCTGCCAGAAGGGGTCGAAGATTGGGTCGCCGGGCAAGGTTGTCCGGCCGAACTTGCCGATCAGCCCGGAGTCGAAGAACAGGCCGCGGAGGCCAAGTCCCCTGACCGCTCGTTCGATCTCTGCGATCTGGCTGGGATCGTCGGCGCGCCACTCTTCGACGGTGGCTAATGCCCACAGTCGATCGGGGTAGTCGGTGGCGACGCGGGCGAGGTAGTCGTTGAGCCGGCCGTACACATGTCCCGCCTGCACCACGGCGCGGTCCACGCCGACGTAGTCCATCTGGGCGATGATCTGTTCCGGTGGCGAATCGAGCTCGCGCGCGGTTGGTGGCAGGTAGTAACGTGCGTAGTCCTCCCCGTCCGCCGTCCACAGAAACCGGCCGAAATCGCCTCCCCTGAGGTTTACCTCGTAAATGTCCTCGCCTTTGTGCCATTCCCTCCCTACGACCGGAGTGTTGTCGCTGAGTCTTCGGCCTTCAGACCGGTGAAACATGATTTGGGTGGCGAACTGCATGTGCCGTTCGACCGATTCGAAGCCTGACGACCCACCCATGTTTGGGAAGATGTGAACGTGGGAATCGACTGTTCCAAGCATGTTTGTTCCTACTCCAAAGTCGGGCTGAATGATCGCATCGACGTCCAGCCTGCGTCGCCGCATCGGACGCGTTCGTAAACTCTAGCGCGGCGACTTTATACAATCTGCAACGTACCTGGACGCAGGTCACCCGGCAGATGCGGTGACTGGCGTGAGTATTGGTTGAAAGATGATCGCCGGAACATTCCGACTTTGGAAGTAAGGAGACGAGGACTTGACCAAACGCATGGGACCTCGTGACGAGACCTGGCTGTCAGGCAGGGAGTGGGAATCCTCCGGTTCCGCGCTTGCCGCCGCGCCCTTTGCTTTGCCGGGGGACCGGCCTCACTACTTGCAGGACCGCAACGTAGACGTCAACCACATCAAGTTGACCGTCAGCTTCGACTTGGACAAGAAACAGGTCATCGGCAAGGCCGAACTCAGGCTGAGGCCGATAGTCGACGGCGTGCAGCGCATCGAGCTCGACTGTGAGGACACGAAGGTCCACTCCGTGAGTGTTGGAATGACGCAGGCCGGGTTCGTGCTCGACGGCAAGAAGCTGAAAGTCGAACTTCCACGACGGTACTCCCGCGGCCGGACTTTCCTCCTGGCCATCGAGTACGTGTCCACTCCCCGGCAGGGCATCTACTTCACCGGGCCTGACGAAGGCTATCCGGACAAACCTGTCCAGATCTGGACCCAGGGCCAGGACACGGACAACCACCACTGGTTCCCGTGCATAGATGAACCAAAAGGGCGCCTTACGAGCGAAATAGTGGCCACTGTGCCTGCCAGTTGGACGGTTATTTCCAACGGCCGTCTGATCAGCGACCGGAGGAACCGCGACGAAGGCACCCGCACCGTTCGTTGGCTGCAGGACAAGAAGCACGCTGTTTACCTGATTTCCCTGGTGGCGGGCGAGTTCTCACGCGTCGTGCAACAGGAAGAGGGGCCGCTGATCGATTTCTACTGCGGGCCTGGCCGCGAAGAGGATGCCGCGAGAGCGTTCGAGAACACGGCGGCCATGATCGCCCTCTACGAAGAGGACTTCGGTGAGAAGTACCCGTGGGACAAGTACACGCAGGTCGCCGTGCAGGACTTCATCTTCGGCGGAATGGAGAACACCTCTGCGACCACGCAGACCGATTTGACTCTCCACGACGAAAGGGCGCACCTCGATTTTTCGTCAGATTTCCTCGTCGCCCACGAAGCCGTTCACCAATGGTTCGGGGACCAGATCACGTGCAGGGAATGGTCACACGGATGGCTCAACGAGGGGTTCGCGACGTATTTCGAGGCGCGCTGGCAGGAACACCACCGCGGCATCGACGAGTACCTCTACGAAATCCTGCTGATGGCGCGCGGTTACCTTAGCGAGAGTTATCGTCGGCCCATCGTTCAACGAAGCTACAACCAGCCGGTGGACATATTCGACCGCCATCTCTACGAAAAGGGCGGACTGGTGCTCCACATGCTGCGCCGGGAACTGGGCGACGACCCGTTCTTCGATTCGATACGCCACTACCTGGCCAAGTACAAGGACCACAACGTGCTGACCGTCGACCTCCAGCGCGCCTTCGAAGATGTGACGGGCCGCAACATGGACTGGTTCTTCGACCAGTGGGTTTTCAGCGCAGGACATCCCGAATTCAAGGTCAATTACTCGTGGGACAGCGATGAAAACACCGCGACTCTTAACGTCCGGCAGTCCCAGGAAAACGCCTTCAGGTGCAGCCTGGACATTGCGTTCCTGCTCGAAGACGGGCGGCAGTCATTCCGGGCGAGGATCACTGAGAAGGAACACAGCTTCGTCTACCGGCTCGACAGCCCGCCAAAAGCGGTCCAGTTCGATGCCTCCTACTCGGTCCTGAAGACCGTCGATTTCACGAGGTCGCAGGACCAACTCATCTACCAACTGCAAAACGATGAGGATGTCATCGGGCGGATAGATGCCGCCCAGGGGCTCGGCAAGGAGACATCGCCGGAAGCGATTGAAGCACTCAGGAAGGCTGTCAATGAAGACGCCTTCTGGGCTGTTCGGGTCGCGGCGGCCCGCGCGCTCGGAGAGATCCGGACCGACGCGGCGCTGGACGCGCTGTCGAGTTGCGCGGAAGCCGACCACCCGAAAGCGCGCAGGGGAGTGGCCGAAGCCCTGGGCAAGTTCAAGCGACCGCTGGCCGCAGCGACGCTAACCGCGATGCTCGACTCCGATGAGAGCTACTACGTAGCCGCCACGGCGGCCATGGGTCTTGGAAAGACGAAGTCAGACCGCGCCCACGCCAAGTTGGTCAGCGCCCTTGACAGGGACTCGCACATGGACGTGATTCGCTCCGGCGCGCTGCAGGGCCTGGCCGAGCTGAAAACGGAGGAGTCACGGGAGGTCATCTCCCGCTGGACCGAGTACGGGCTGCCGCAGCGGGCCCGCGAGTCGGCAGTTGCAGCACTAGGCAAGGCGGGCGAGGAACACAAGCCGACATTCGAGTTGCTTTCCGACCTGCTAGACGACCCCTGGTACAGGACTCGGCTTGGCGCGGCAGGCGCGTTGAGCAGCCTGACCGCAGACACCGCGATACCGGCCCTGCAACGCATGGTGGACCGCGAGTTGGACGGGCGGGTTGTACGGACGGCGCGGCAGGCTATTAACGCGATACGGGCCGGCAAGAACGCGCCGGACAACGTGAAGAAACTGCGTTCGGACCTGGAAAAGCTGGAAGAGACCAACCGGGGACTGACCGAACGCCTTGAGAAGCTGGAAAGGAGTTTCCCGTCCAAGCAGGATGGAAAAGCGGAAAAGGACGACGAATAGGGGACGGGTTGTTGGAGAGGTCCTGAACAACCCTGCGTAACTGGGCAGCGCCACCGTTATGTCACTCCGAGCCCTTCGATTTGTCATTTCGAGCCCCTCGGTTTGTCATTTCGAACGAAGCCGAGAAATCTGAGCCGGTCGTTGGCGGAATCTGCACTGTTCGCGAACTACCCCATGCTTCACTTTCCGGACCTAAGACGGAATCCAGGAGCATGGGCACAACATCGATGTCTGCGTCGAATGCATCTGAGTGGGCCGGTACGATGTTGGGAGTGTGGGCCCGCGATCGTGCTTGGGGGTGATGGCGAGTGTGAGTGATTGGAGTCTCAGATCCCTCGGCTTCGCTCGGGATGACAGGTTGGTGCTCGGGATGACAGGTTGGTGCTCGGGATGACATTTCGGGCGAGTAAGCCTGCCATTTGGGAGTTGAACATGTCGGACGCACCCACCTTCGCACCCCACCGTGGATACCGGCTTTCGCCGGTAAGTCGAGGATGGGCCGGTAACGTGATGTGGGAGTTGACCGGGCTACTTTCAATCCAGTGACAACTGATCGTGCGCCGGTACGGCCGACAATGAATGCCTGCTAGACTTTTGCGCCGAATGAATTTTGCTAGTGGCCGATGTGCGCCCACGCCCTGGAGAAGACCTTTGACAGTCGATTACATGCCGCTCCCCGGAACCCCTCTTGAAGAGATAGACACCCCTGCACTGGTGGTCGATCTCGATGCCGCCGAGGCCAACATCAAGGCCCTGCAGGACTGGTGCGATGCAAACGGGACCAACGCGCGGCCGCACGTGAAGACGCACAAGAGCCCGTACTGGGCCCGAAAACAGGTTGCGGCGGGCGCAATAGGCGTCTGCGCAGCCAAGGTGGGAGAGGCCGAAGCGATGGTGGCCGGCGGTGTGACGGACATCCTGGTCGCAAACCAGATCGTCGGACCGATTAAGATCCCCCGACTCGTCGCCCTCGCCCACCAGGCAACTATCCGCTGCATAGTGGACGACCCGGACAATGTACGGGACCTGTCGGCCGAGGCCACCCGGGCGGGTGTCGAAATCGGCGTGTTGGTGGACATCAACATCCGCATCAACCGTGCAGGTGTGGAGCCGGGGGAACCAGCGGTCGAATTGACGCAAGCCGTCGTCGATGCGCCGGGTCTGCGGTTCGACGGCCTGATGGGATACGAGGGCCACGTGACGCCGGAGGAACAGGCGCAGACGGAAGCTGTGGCGACGTGGCTCGGCAAATTGGAAGCGGCCATCATCGCCGTCGAAGAGGCCGGTTACCCGGTGGAGGTCGTCTCAGGCGCAGGCACCACCACCTATCGGGCGTCGGGGTCGCACGAACGCGTGACGGAAGTGCAGTGCGGGACCTACATCTTCATGGACGGCGCGTACGCCCCTGAAGCGCCCGAGTTCACGCCCGCCCTTACGGTCATTGCGCAGATCATGAGCAAACCGATCCCCGAACGGGCGATCATCGATATAGGTCTGAAGTCGGTGAGCGTGGACTCCGGCCCGCCGCTGGTGCACGACAGGCCCGGGGCGGAACTGTCCAGGTTGGCGGAGGAGCACGGCATACTGTCGGTTGAAGGCGAGGCGAGGAATCTGAAGGTCGGGGACCGGGTCAGGCTGTTGCCGATGCACGGCGACACCACCATCAACCTGCACTCGCACTACTTCGGCGTGAGGAACGGCGTCATCGAGGACGTGATCCCGATAACCGCCCGCGGCAGGTTCAGATAGCCGCGGCGGGCTTATCGGCCGCTAGCCGCCAGGCGCCTGGCCGCGTCGATGGCGGCGATTCCGAGCACTATAACGTCTTCGGGCGGCGGTTCGGCTACGCCGTCCTCGTTCGTTGCGACGGCGCCTTCTGCAAGTTGCTTTCTGGTGAACCACTTCCAGCCGGGAGGCACGGAATTGAGGGGTTCCATCGGCACGGTGAAGTAAATGAAGTCGATGTGTTTGTGAGGGCCCTCACCGTCGTCGGGGATGTCTTCAATCAGGATGGTGACCGGCGGCTGGACCTGTTCCAGGTTTTCGACTTGAAACAATGAGACCGTGGGCACGATGTCCACGTCGAGCCCCGTCTCCTCCAGCACTTCTCTCAGAGCCGCCTGCACCGGGTCCTCGTTCGGTTCGACGTGACCGCCGGGCGGCAACCACCCCTTCACTTTGCGGTGCCAGTGCAGCAGCACGGCATCGTCGTAGACGACGAATGCTGTGGCGACGAAATGCCTGCGCATTGGTTGGGGGTCAGTCATTGTGCATTCGGGCGTTATTGTGTGAAGTGATTGGCGGCGTTCGCGTGATGCGGGGTGCAATCTGCCTCAGACGCGAGGTGGGGCCACCGGGCTGGGATAAATCCCGGCCGGGTGACCCCACGACGCCGAGGCACTTTGCCTGCGGGTACCCTTGCTACAGCAAAGCACCTCTGGTTCTACTATCTGACATTATTTCGACCACCTCCTTTACTACGTTTCGCCCGACGCGAAGTTGCGCCCTGCGGCCGGCTGGCCAGTCGACGCGGTGGCCGGACCCGGTAGGCGCATTATAGTGCAACAGATCACGAATGTCTCAGACGGCCCAACACTTCTAAATTGACCAGCCCGTGCGGTCGCTCCCCGCGCAGGTAGCGAGCTGCGTCTTCGCCGGCGCGACGGCGGATCGCGTCCCACCCGGGCGCCGAGGACCCGGCGACGTGCGGCGTGACCACCACGTTCTCCATGTGGAGTAGAGGGTTGTCGATTTCGACCGGTTCGACCTCGAACACGTCCAGCCCCGCGCCGGCGATCTTCCCGGCCCGCACCGCCTCGATCAACGCCGCTTCGTCGACGATCCCGCCCCGGGCCGTGTTCACGAGGTAGGCCGATTCCTTCATGCGGTCGAATGCCTGTTTGTTGAACAGGTGGTGGGACGTCTCATCATGCTGGGAGTGAATAGAAATGAAGTCCGAGCGTTCGAGCAACTCGTCAAACGAAACGAAATTGACCTGGTACTCGATTTCAAGCCACTCGCCGACGTAAGGATCGTGGACCAGGACCTCCATGCCCATCGCCCTCGCCTTGCGGGCAAATGACTTCCCGATCCAGCCGAACCCGACGACGCCGGCAGTCTCCCCGTACAAGCGATGGCCAAGTGAACGAGAATAGACCTCGCTCCAACGTCCCTCGGTTGTGGCCCGGTCGAGCCGTTTTATCTCGCGGGCGCAGGCGAACATCAACGCCAGGGCGTGGTTGGCGACCTCCTCGGACGTTGACCCGGGCACGTTTGCCACCATGATGCCGTGTTCAGTGGAAGCATCGAGATCGACTCCCTCGTATCCGTGGCCGTAGCGGATTATCAGCCCGCACCGTTCAAGCTGTTCGATTGTCTCCCGTGTGATCGGGGAGTGGTCGTCCAGGACGACGTCGGCCTGACGTATCGCGGCGAGGACCTGGTCCTGCGTTTCGACTCCAATGGAAACGATTTCGCAGTCGATTCCAGACAGCCCTTTCCTCTCGTGTGTGATTGGTTGTTCCGAATGGTCTATGTGTACGACGAGTGGTCTTCGCATTTTTTGTTTTTGACTTTCTTAGTTGTGCCCGGCTGGCCAACCGGACGGGGACTTCCGTAGTCTGCCTCGTATGAGCCTTAACTCTGCCTCCGCCGGGTTACTCTCGCGCGCGGCGGGTCGACCGAATTCAGACCAGCGAGTTTTCGCATGTGATCGGTCCAGCGTCAAGTTGGACTGCCTGTGCAGGTTCTTTTGTGATTTGCCCGCTGATTTTTGTTTGTGATATAAGCCACATACTGGCCGGAACTTCATTTTCCCCACCACTCAGACTTCGCACCAATTGGCTTCCAGCAGAGACAACAGACGCAGGTCAACCCAGGCTGCACCCATCGATGAAGTCCCCGACGTTGTTGTCCAGCGGCTGCCCCTGTATGTCCGGGTGCTCAGCCGGTTTGAGGCCCATAACATCGAAGTTGTCAGCTCCGAGCAGCTTGGAGTCCGGCTGAGCATGACGCCGGCCCAAATTCGCAAGGACCTCAGCTACTTTGGGCGGTTCGGCAAGCAGGGCCGCGGGTACAACGTCCACCACCTGGCCTCTTCCCTTCGCGGAATCCTCGGCCTGGACGTTTCGTGGAACGCGGCGGTGCTGGGGATGGGCAGGTTGGGAAGAGCGGTTGTTTCCTATCCCGGGTTCGAACCGGAAGGTTTCCGGGTAGTGGCCGCGTTCGACATAGACGAAAGGCTGGCCGGCGAGGAGATCGGCGGGTTGAGGGTGCAGTCGATGCGGGAGATCCCCACGACTGTCATGTCGAGGAATGTCAAGATCGGCATCGTGACCGTGCCGGCCACGGAGGCCCAGTCCGTGATAGACACGTTGGTGGCCGCCGGGATCCGCTCGATTCTGAACTACGCCCCGTTTTCCCCACGCGTGCCCGACGGCGTCAAGGTGAGAAGCGTAGACCCCGTACTGGCGCTCCAGTCGATGACGTACTACCTGAAGAATCCGTCAGCCGGTCTTTGAACGCGGCTCTGGGGTGAACGAGCCCACGTCGGCTGATCAGGCGGAATTGAACAGTCATAGCACGGGCCTTCTGGCTATCTCAATTTGGCTCTGAATTCATCTGGAGAAATCTCCAACGAATCAAGAATCCTCCTGAGAGTGCCTTTGGGCACTTGGTTCCGCCCCAAGACAACGGCCGCCGTGACGGTGCGGTTAGGCAGTTTACGAAAATAAATTACGTGACTGCCCTTCCCAGTCCTACCCTGATAACACCCCAGACGCTCGAGGGCCGAGACAAGTTGCCAGCTGGAACATAAGGGCAGTTGGCTGAAGGCCATCACGCAGGAACTGGTACTGAAATCCTGCTGATTCGAATCATCTTCTCAAGCGGAACGGGCCGGACCGTGCTCTCTTCAGAAGAATCCGGGAGGACTACAATGCCCCGTTCTTCGAATACCCGCTCCGTCTCCCCAATCTCTACCAGTCCATTCAGATGAACTTCAACCGCTTCCAGGATGTTTTCGAACGCTTCTTCCACGGTGTCGCCGCAACTCGCTGTCCCCAATTCCTCGCACCACGAAACGTACTTGTCCCCTTCGGGCTCAACAAGCGTGGTCAATACAATCACTCCTGATACGCTCATCGACATCGCCCCCTCTTGAATAGGGGATGAATGTTAGCACGCAGCCTGGGTCGCACGGCCAGTTACGATATCAACTCGTTCTGGATGATACGGTGAAGGAGCGCGTTTCGGATGAATGGGGCTAAGCCGCGCGAAACTCTTGGTTCCTATTGCCCAAGTCGTTTATCGCCCTCGAACAGCTAGCTGGCCGCGCCTGACGAAGAAGAACGGCGTTGCCTGCGGCGTCTCGCCACGCCGACCCGGGCCTGCGCGCGCCTGAGGGACGACAGGGCGCGTTCGAGGTCCATCTCGCCCGTCCGGTTCTCGATGCGTTCCTGCGCCTGGCGAACGGCCGCTTCGGCGCGTTCGAGGTCGATGTCCTCATCGCGCTCGGCGGCATCGGCGAGTATGACAACCCGGTTGCCGTTGACCTCCAGGAATCCGCCCGACACCACAAGTGACGTACTTTCTCCGTCCTCGGTCAGCCTGACCTCGCCAGGTTGGAGGGTCGTCATCAGGGGAGCGTGGGAAGGAAGGACGGTGAATTCTCCGACCTGGCCGGGCGCAACCACGAGTTCGGTCACACCGGAGTAGACCTCGCCTTCGGCGGTGATTATGTCGAGTTGCAGTTGAGCCAAGTTGTTAGTCCGAACCGGCTGTTGGTTGCCCGTCAGCCGTTCCTGACAGCGGTCCTTACACCGCCGCCATCTGTTCCGCTTTTTCCATGGCTTCGTCGATGGTCCCCACCATGTAGAAGGCCTGTTCGGGCAGGTGGTCGTGTTGCCCTTCGACGATCTCCTTGAAGCCGCGCACGGTCTCCTGGGTCGAGACGTACTTGCCGGGTATTCCGGTGAACACCTCGCCGACAAAGAACGGCTGCGTCAGGAAGCGCTGAATGCGCCTTGCCCGGCCCACGGCCAGCTTGTCTTCATCGGAGAGTTCTTCGATGCCCAGGATGGCGATAACGTCCTGCAGGTCCTTGTAGCGTTGCAGGATCTGCTGCACGCCTCGGGCCACGTCGTAGTGTTCCTGGCCGACGATGGCCGGCTCGAGGATCCGCGAGTTGGATGCCAGCGGGTCGACCGCCGGGTAGAGGGCCTGCTCTGACAGGGACCGGTCGAGCGAAATGTTGGCGTCGAGGTGGCCGAACGTGGTGACGATGCCGGGGTCGGTGTAGTCGTCTGCGGGCACGTATACGGCCTGGAACGAAGTGATGGACCCGTTCACGGTGGAGGCGATGCGCTCTTCGAGGTCGCCCATCTCGGTGGAAAGCGTTGGCTGGTAACCCACGGCGGAGGGCATCCGGCCAAGAAGCGCCGACACTTCCATGCCGGCGAGGATGTAGCGGTAGACGTTGTCGACGAACAGCAGCACGTCCTGCTTCTGTTCGTCACGGAAGTACTCGGCCATCGTCAGGCCGGTGAGGGCGATGCGGGCGCGTGTGCCGGGCGGCTCGTTCATCTGGCCGAACACCAGGGCGGTCGATCCGAGCACACCGTAGTCCTGCATCTCGTGCCACAGGTCGTTTCCTTCGCGTGAGCGCTCTCCGACGCCCGCGAATACGGACACACCGCTGTGCTCCTGTGCGATGTTTCGAATCAGTTCGGTGATGATGACGGTCTTGCCCACACCTGCGCCGCCGTAGGCGCCGATCTTGCCGCCCTTGGCGAACGGCGTGATGAGGTCGAACACCTTGATTCCGGTTTCCAGGATGTCGGTGGTGCCGCGCTGTTCGGCGAATGACGGGGCGGGGCGGTGGATAGGCCACGTTTCCCCGGCGTCGACTGGGCCGAGATTGTCTATGGCGTCACCGACGACGTTGAACAGCCTGCCGAGGGAAGGCTGGCCGACCGGCACTGTGACCGGCTGGCCGGTGTCGGTCACCTCGATGCCGCGCGCCAGTCCGTCGGTCGGGCCGAGGGCAAGGCAGCGCGCCCAGCTATTGCCGACGTGTTGTTCGACCTCGAGCACGAGCCTCTCGCCCTCGAGGTCCAGCTCGAGGGCGCTGAAAATGGTGGGCAACTCTTCGGGCGGGAACTCGACGTCCACAACGGTGCCGATGATCTGTACGACCCTGCCTTTTGATCCTTGTGCCATCTCGTTTTCCTTTGTGTCGTCCCAGCCCGGATGCCGGAGCGTCCTTTTCCTCGTCGTTTGTGAGTGTGGTCGTGTTGTCTGCCGTTGGCGGAAATCAGGCCTCTACCGCTGCGACACCGCCGATGATGTCGAGCAGTTCCGAGGTGATCATTTCCTGGCGCGCCTTGTTCAGTTCCAGGGTGAGGTGGTCCACCAGTTCCAGGGCGTTGTCCGTGGCGTTCTGCATGGCAACCATGCGCGCCGAGTGCTCACTGGCGATGGCCTCCAGAATCGTGTGGTAGACCACCGTCTCCACGTAGCGGGGCACGAGTTCCTGCAACACTGCTCGCGGGGTGGGCTCATATATGAACCCGGACGTGTCCGCATGGCCATCAGCGGAAGTGCCTTCGGGTGGCTCGACCGGCAGCAGTCGTTTCACGACGGGTCGCTGTACTGCGGTGTTGATGAATTCGCTGTAGGCGATGAGCACGCGGTCCGCTTCGGCGTTCTCGAACTCGTCCATGACCATGCGCGAGATGCCGACTGTTTCTTCCAGGCTTGGGCGGTCGCTGACGCTGAACGAGGCCTTGAGCGTTTGCCCAGTCCGGACCACAAAGGTCTCGCCCTTGCGGCCGACGGCTATCACTTCGACGGGCGATTCAGAGGCCTGTATGACCTCGCCTGCCGTACGTTGAATGTTGCCGACCAACGCTCCGCACAGTCCGCGGTCCGGCGTGATGAGCAGCAGCGCGGTCCTGTTTACAGGGCGGTCGTCCAGGAGGGGAATGTTCAGTTCGTCATCCTGCGACGTCAGCGTCTGCACGAGGTCCGCGAGGACGGCCTGGATGCGTTGGGAATATGGCCTGCCAGCCAACACCATTTGCTGGGCGCGGCGCATCTTGGACGCGGCGATGAACTGCATCGCCTTCGTTACCTGCGCAGTATTTTCCACCGACCTTATTCGCCGGCGAAGTTCCCTGGTGCTTGGCATGTCTCGTTACTTGGGTCGTCGTCCGTTCGGGTGTCTACGGATTAGTCCGGAAGTCCTGTATGACTGTCCAGCTCGGTCGCGAACGGACTAACCTCCCGCGACCGCCATGTCGGCCGTTTGTTTGTAGCCCTTCGCCGCTTCGTCGAGCTTCGCCTTGGAGTCGTCTGACAGGTCGCCGGATTCGGCGATCTCCTTGAGTACGTCTGGCACGTTTGCCGCGGCGTAGTCATACCAACCCGCCTCGAACTGCCTGACGGTTTCGACATCCACTTCGTCGAAGGCGCCGCCGTTGGCTATGTGGAACAACGCGACCTGGTTTTCGAATGAGACCGGCTGGGTCTCGTCCTGTTTCAGCAGTTCGGTGAACCTGCGCCCGCGCTCCAGTTGCCGGCGCGTCGCAGGGTCGAGATCGGCCGTGCCGAACTGGGCAAACGTGGCGAGTTCCCGGTACTGGGCCATGTCCAGCTTCATGCTCCCTGCGACCGACTTCATGCCGCGCTGCTGGGCCGAACTGCCAACCCTCGTTACCGACAGGCCGGCGTTTACGGCGGGACGGATTCCGGAGGCGAAGAGGTCGGGCTCGAGGTAAATCTGCCCGTCCGTGATGGAAATAACGTTGGTGGGGATGTAGGCGGACACGTCGCCGGCCTGGGTCTCGATGACGGGTAGGGCGGTAATCGAGCCGCCGCCGAATTCAGGATCGAGCCTGGCCGCGCGTTCGAGCAAGCGCGAGTGGAGGTAAAACACGTCGCCCGGGTAAGCCTCGCGGCCCGGCGGCCTCCTGAGCAGCAGCGACATCTGGCGGTATGCCCAGGCGTGCTTGGTCAGGTCGTCATAGACGATCAGGACATCCTTTCCCTGGGCCATGAAGTACTCGCCCATCGTGCAGCCGGCGTACGGCGCCAGGTACTGCAATGCGGCCGGGTCCGATGCGTTGGCAGCCACCACGATGGTGTTGTCGAGGGCGCCGGTTTCCTCCAGCTTGGTTGCGACGGCGGCGACCTTGGACGCCTTCTGGCCGATGGCCACGTAAATGCAGAGGATGTCCGAGTCGCGCTGGTTGATGATGGCGTCCACGCACAGCGCCGTCTTGCCGGTGGTGCGGTCTCCGATGACCAACTCGCGCTGGCCGCGGCCTATAGGCACCATGGCGTCCACGACCTTCACGCCGAACTGGACGGGTTGGTCCACCGACTTACGGGTAACCACGCCGGGAGCGATCTTTTCGACGGGCAGGATCGATTGCGTGTGCAGCGGCCCCCTGTCGTCCAGCACCCGGCCGAGCGGGTCGACCACTCTGCCGAGCAGGGACTCACCCACCGGGACCTCGATGATCCGGCCGGTGCTGCGGACTTCGTCGCCTTCCTTGATGTTGAGGTAGTCACCGAGGATGACGGCGCCGACGCTGTCTTCCTCCAGGTTGAGCGCGAGACCGAAAACATCCCCCGGGAACTGGAGCAGTTCGTTCGCCTTCACACCGGAAAGACCGTGGATGCGGGCGATTCCGTCACCTGCCTCGATGACCGTGCCGACGTCCACCATCGTCAGTTCGGCGCCGAACTCTTCGATCTGCCGCTTGATTACGGATGCTATGTCCTGACCTGCTACTGCCATACTTTCTTGCTCCGCTGGTTCCGCCTACCGGGTCCCGTACCGCCGCTGCTTCAGACAGCTCACGGGGCCCTTTCATGGTTTGTCAATGAATAAGGTGCGGGCGATCGCTCCTACGCCACCTCCGCAGGGCGGACGGCAATCTGGTCGCGCATAGATCGCAACCTGGTGCGCGTGCTGCCGTCGATCAACTGGTCGCCGACCCGGGCAACGACGCCGCCGATAATCTCGGGGTCGATGCTTTCGGTCATCGTGATCTCTTTGCCGGTGATGTCGGCGAGGCTGGTGCGAATCCGTGCCCTGCGCGCGTCGTCCAGCGGCACGGCCGAGGTGACCTCCGCCTGTGCGATGCCGCGATGTTCATTGGCGAGTTCCTGGAACGTCGAGTAGACCTCGGAAAAGGCTCCGATGTCCCCTCGCACCGCCATTAGCGAGACCATGTTGACAATCAACGGCGATACATCCCCCAGAAGGGTGTTGATCCCGTTCAGCTTCGCCTCATCCGACACCTGGGGCGCGATCAGCAACGCGCGAAAGTCGTCGTCGCTCAGGATATCGGCCGCTTGGGCCATATCCTGCTCCCAGCGCGGGATGCCCTCGTTTTCAAGGGCAAGCTGTAGCGCGGCTATGGCGTATCTGCGTGGTTTAGGGGCTGCCATTCAGTCCTGGAGTCTCCGGCCTCGTCAGTTGCGTCGGGTCGCGAGGCCCTCTTCCAGGACCTTGTCGATCAACTGAGCGTGGGCATCCTTGTCGAGCGACCGCTCGACGACTCGTTCAGCAGCGGTGATCGCGAGATCAGCGAACTGCGCTCTGACCTGCTCGACGGCGGCGTCCCTCTCGCGTTCGATCTCGGCGCGTGCCCGTTCGAGCATCGCCTCCATCTCGGCGCGGGTCCGCGCGTCCTCCTGCTGCCTGAATTGGCTCGCCGCCGTGCGGGCTTCGGCGATCAGCGCCTGGCCCTGATTCCTTGCGTCGGCCAGTTCCCTTTCGACCTGCTCGGCCGATGAGGCGGCCTCCTGCCGTGCCTGATCCGCTGCTTCCAGGCTTTCCCGGATGCGCGTGGCGCGGGCGTCCAGCATGCGCGTAATCGGCCTGTACAGGACAAAGTAAAGGAAACCAAAAATGAACAGGACGCTGACCAACTGGGTCAACAGTCCGCCCAAGGTGATTCCTAGTCCACCCATGTGCTTACCTCAAACGGCCGTTCGGCCGCGTATGATCACGCCACGAAGACGATGATTACTGCAACCACCAGCGCGTAGATGGCGATGGCCTCGGCGAACGCAAGGGCCAGGATCATGTTTTGCTGGATTGGTCCCCTGGCTTCAGGATTCCTTCCCAGCGCTTCCATGGCGCGCCCGGCGAGTAGTCCGATTCCCAGGCCTGGCCCTATTGCGCCCAGGCCAATGGCAAGGGCTGCAGATATCGCCTTGAGACCATCTCCAATCGTTAGTCCGTCCAATTAAGTTCCTCCTGGATTTTTTGTCCAAGCAGCCTCCCGTGGATCCTGATCCGGACTTCGGGGCGGCAATTGACCGCGTAGTTAGTGCCCTTCGGCGTGCTCCTCGTCTTCGTGGCTGATGCTCGCCATTACTCCGAACACCAGTGTGAGCATCGCAAAGATGAAGGCCTGAATCAATCCTACGAAAAGTTCCAGGCCGAGGAACGGGATTATCCCGATCAGCGGCAGCAGGAACGCCATGACGATCAGCAAGATCTCGCCGGCGAACATGTTGCCGAAAAGCCGGAAGGTGAAGCTGATCGTCCGGGCGATTTCGCCGAACGCTTCGAGGAAGCCGACGAAGGCTTGTATGGGACCCTTGTTGAGGATGATGAATTTGCCGCTGTAGTGGCGGAGGCCGAGGGCCCGTATGCCCCAGATTTGCACCGCGATCATCGCAACGATCGCAATTGCCAGCGTCGTGTTCAGGTCGGTGCTGGCGCCCCGGAAGAACGGCACCAGCAGGGCGGCGCGTTTTCCGACGAGGCCTGCGTGCTTGTCCGGGTCGTCGGCGTCTACCGGGGCGCGTTTGACTACCCCGGCGTGCAGGTCTTTTTCGATGTAGTGAATGTCTTCGTGTTTGATGTCGATGACGTCACGCAGCGCCACCTTGGCGTCTTCGCCGCGACCGATCGGGACGATCCCGAATGCGCCGCCGCCGTCGAAGACCACGAATTCCTGGCCCGCGTTCTCCTCCAGCACCCCTCTCAGAGCCGCCTCGTGCAGCTCTTCCTTGGTCAGGACGGGAAGGCCTTCTTCCTTCCGCATGTCTTTGATTTCGTCTTCCTTGTAGTGAAGACGATGTTCGACCCACTCTTCCACCGGCTCGATGCGGCCGATGGTGCCAACGCCGGGCAAGGTTCCCAGCCAGTTGGCGAACAGGACCAGGAGAAATATCGCGAGGACAAGGGGCAGGAAACGCCGCCCCGCGTGCCGTGCGCCGCCGGCAACGCTGTCGGCAGTGTTGTCGAAGAACTCGACTATTACTTCGAAAAGGTTCTGGAACCCGGACGGGACTTCCTTCATCCGGCGCGTCGCCAGCCAGGAAATCAGCAGGAGCACCAGCCCGGCGGCCCACAACATCACCGTCGTGTTCATCAGGTCGAACGGCCCGAGACCGACGACCTTTTCGGCGGGAAGCTGGATGAGCGGTATGGGGCTGCTCAGGAAACCGCCGCCAAAGGCAGCGCCCAGGGCCCCGCCCGCAAGGGAAATGAGAACAGCCAGCAAGCCAATGATGGCGATGGCAAGGATTTTGGGGTTGGAGAGGAGTCCCTTCACCGACCCAAATCTCTGTCTCGAGGTCCGTCGTCCGTGCGCCCTGGCTGGCGCCGACGGCTACTGCCGGATGCTCGGCTCGCGGCGTTTAGCATCCGCAACATGCCCGTGAATGCAACTATTACTCCGAACGCGGTTCCAGCCAACGTTATCGCGGGTCCGGTGTCAAAGCGCCCGTCCAGCCACCAACCTCCGAGCGCTCCCAGGGTTATCGACAAGGCGACGTACCAGCCTATACCGGTGAGTCTCAAAAGTAGGGCGACGGTGCTGGGCCATTCGTCTTCGCGACCGTCGCCGGACCCTGGATTTTTGCTCTTCGATTTCGGCGGTTCAGGTTCGCCAGGCAACTGGGGAAAACCCCTCCCGGATTCGATTGCGTAGTTTATCACAAAGTTTATTTTCGCAGACCCAAAACCGCCCGGTAAATGGAGCCCGGCCGGAACCTGATTTGACGCTCTGTGGCCCGCCAAAAAGAAGAGGCCCCGTCGACCGACGGGGCCTCTATTGTTGCCTTGCTGTGGGACCCGGTGGCGCGGCGCTCTTACTTGCCTTCCTTGCCCTCGGGCTTGTCGCCCCGTTCGCCGATGCCCTTCATGTCGAGCGTCTCTATGAAGTCTGAGAACGCAGACATCTTTTCCAGTTCCTCCGGCTTTAGCGGGGCATGTCTGTGCTCTTCGCCGCCCTCGGACTTCGAGCCGATGATCGTGCCGCCGGTCTCCTGGTCCAGCTTCACGCCAGCCTTGGCCAGGACGGCCTCCTCGGCGAATATCGGCACCCGGGCCCGAACCGCCAGGGCGAGGGCGTCGGACGGCCTCGAGTCGATGGGAATAGTCTTGTCGCCGATTGAGACCATGATCTTGGCGAAGAACGTCTCGTGGTCCAGGCCGGACACCAGTATGTGCTGTATCTCGGCGCCCAGTTCTCCAAGCACGTTGTGAAGCAGATCGTGGGTCAGCGGTCGAGGCACCGACACTTCCTGGAGTTTGATGGCTATGGCGTCGGCTTCATTGGGGCCGATCCAGATTGGGAGGTACCGGTCCGATTCTTTCTCTTTCAGAATCACCACGCGCTGATAGTTCAGCAGGCTCACCCTGATGCTGTCGATTTCCAACTCCATCATGGTCCAGTCTCCTTGCCCAGCGCCGTCGATTAGAGCCGACGACCGCGTAGCCTATTCTCGCACTATTTGGCCGGAAAGCGAACCGGGCCGCCGGTGGGTGCTAGTGTACTGGTCCAGCCCGCACCCGCGGCCTGAGAGCGATCCGGCGACGGACGCCCGGCCGCACCCGTGGAATCAAGCCTCCGGGGCGTCTCGCACGGCCCGGGCGGGCGTGCGCGATATCGTGCGCAACTCGGCGACGCGCCGGTCCAACATCACGTGCCGGCCGCACGTCGTGCACCTCAGCCCGATGTCCATGCCGATGCGGTAGACGTCCCACTCCCTGCCACCGCAGGGGTGCTTCTTCCTGAGGGTGAGCCGGTCACCCGGCGCGAACGGCGTTCGCTCAGCCGGGCCTATGGTTGTTAGACGTTGAGCGGGCCGCCAGGGTTTCGTCTACGGCGGAATTGATCGCTGCATTCAACTCTCTCGCAGCGCCACGCGCCGCCGCGGCGAAGTCCGCCCGGCTTCGGGACGCGTAGATGATTCCCCGGGATGAGTTGATAACGAGGCCCCGGCCCGATCTATTGATTCCCGCCTCGATCGCCTTACGGACGTCCCCTCCCTGGGCGCCGACACCGGGGATGAGCATTGCCAGTCCCGGGTAGTCCCGTCGCAGCAGACGCAGTTCGTCCGGGGCGGTGGCGCCCACAACGATGCCCACGTTGCCGGAATCGTCCCAGGAATTTGCCGCCCTGGCTACTTCTCCGTAGAGGGCGGTCTCGCCTGTGCCGTTCGACACGACCAGGTCCTGGAACTGACCGGAACTGGGGTTGGAGGTGCGGCATACCACGAAAATGCCCTTGCCCTGGTGCTGCAGGAATGGCTCGATGGTATCGAAGCCCTGGTAGGGGTTTACGGTTGCGGCATCGAATCCCCAGGTTTCGAACATTGCTTTCGCGTACGCCGTGGCGGTTGGCCCCATGTCCCCGCGTTTGCAGTCTGCAATGACCTGGACGTCCGGCGCCTCAGAGCGGATGTAGTCGAGGGTCTTCTCCATCGCCACGATGCCCGCCGAACCATGCGCTTCGTAGTAGGCCAGTTGCGGCTTGTATGCGCAGACCTGGTCGGAGGTGGCGTCCACGATGGCCCGATTAAAGTCGAAGATGTCCGCGACCGGCATGAGGTCAGGGTCGGGATCGAGGCCTACGCATACGAGGCTGCGGGCCGCAATTTGCTGTGAATCAAGCCGTGCGAAAAAAGCGTGCATGCCCATCCCTTCAACGCTCTCTGCCGGGTCCGGCGCCGGTCTGCCTTAGTATATTCTCGCCCATTCCCGCTCGCCGAAGAATGGCGCCGGACCTACGAAATGAGTATCGAGCTAGTAACCCCTACCCGTGATGACCTGATGGCCGTTTACGATCGGCTTTATTCAGCGTACGGGCCGCGACACTGGTGGCCTGCGGACGGGCCGTTCGAAGTCATCGTAGGGGCCATCCTGACCCAGAACACCGCCTGGAAAAACGTGGAGAAGGCCCTGGGCAACATGCGAGAGGCCGGGTTGTGGAGCTTTGAGGCAGTGCTGCGGACGGACCGGGACGAGTTGGCCGAAGTTATCAGGCCGTCCGGGTACTACAACACCAAGGCCCGCAAGCTGCAGGAATCCGCCTCCGTCGTGATACACGAATACGATGGCTCACTCGAGGCGCTGTTGTCTTTGGAACTACCCGAACTGCGGCAGCGGCTGCTCGACATCTGGGGTATCGGCGAGGAAACGGCGGACGACATCGTGCTGTACGCGGCGGGAAAGCCGTCGTTCGTGATCGACACGTACACGAGGCGCATCGTCGATCGGACCGGCTGGAAGACGGGCGGCTCGAAGTACGCCGATTACCAGCGTCTGTTTGCCGACCTGTTGCCGGCTGATGTTGCGCTTTTCAACGAGTACCACGCGCTGCTGGACGCCCACGGTTCCCGTATATGCAAGAAGACGCCTCACTGCCGCGGCTGCCCGTTGCAGGACCTTTGTCTTACCGGCAACGGTGTCTGATTGCGGCAGCATGAGTGAGGGAATTTTCGCATCCGGAAATTCGTACCCGTACATCTTCGATTGTCATTCCGAGCGAAGCCGAGGAATCTGAAGCGCATGAACAAGAATCCCGTTTCCGGACACTACAAGGACATCATGGGTTGGCGCGGGAGAAAGAAAGTCGCTCTGATAGAAAAAATGAACCAAAGATGGGGGGACCTGTCATTGGGGTGATAGTTCGGGCGAGCGCTGGGACCCGAGGCAAGGGTGACGCCTTCGAATGCCCCAGAATGAGGCGAAGTTGCGCAACTGCGGCGGCGTTTTTCGTGGTAGGCCGTCTCAGATTCCTCGGCTTCGCTCGGAATGACTATGGCCTTGTTAAGGCCGCACAAGGTTATGAAAGTGGGGCGTCTCCTGCCGGTTGGGAGTTGTACATGTCGAGCGTACCCACCTCCGCTCCCCACCGTGGGTACCGGCTTTCGCCGGCAAGTCGATGTTGGACTGGCCTAGTTATTTTCATAGCAAAGATAATTGAGGTGGCCGGCAAGACGTTCGTGGAGGCCGGAACGGCGTTGGCATGTTCAGGTCAGATTAAAAGGATTCAACCATGCGAATTGCACTCATAGGCCAGTCTGCTTTCGGCGATGCGGTGTTGAGGGCGCTCGTCCAAAATCCGGCGGATGAAGTAGTCGGCGTTTTTTGCCCACGGGACCGGGAGGGCCGCCCGGTCGATCCGGTCAAGTCGGCCGCAGCGGAGTTGGGCGTCGACGTCTTTCAACCCCGGCGTATGCGAAGCGCCAAGGCCATCGAAGAATTCAGGTCGCTTGATGTCGATCTGGGCGTGATGGCGTTCGTAACGGACTTCGTGGCGATGGAGATACTGGAGGCTCCGCGTCTTGGCACGATCCAGTACCACCCGTCGTTACTCCCGAGACACCGCGGGCCAAGTTCGATCAATTGGCCCATCATCTTCGGCGAGACGGAGACCGGCCTGACGATCTTCTGGCCCGACGATGGTCTCGACACTGGCCCTGTATTGCTTCAAAAACGGGTCCCCATAGGGCCGGACGACACCCTCGGTTCTATCTACTTTGGCCAGTTGTTCCCGCTGGGGGTGGAGGCGATGGTGGAGTCGGTCGAACTCGTGCGGCGCGGGGAAGCCCCTCGCATCGTGCAGGACGAGTCGCAGGCCACATACGAGGCATGGTGTACGGACGACGACGCACTGATCGACTGGGAAAAGCCGGCCCGGGAGGTCTACAACCTCATTCGCGGCTCGAACCCCCGGCCCGGCGCACACACGACCCATCGCGGCGAGATGCTCAGGCTGTTCGACTGCGAGCTACTGCCCACGTCGCCAGAGGCCGGACCCGGGACAGTGACCGCCGTGTCGGGCGAAGGCTACGAGGTTGCTGCAAGCGGTGGCCGGATACGTGTGAAACGGGTACAGGCGCCCGGCCAGCGTAAGGTGGCAACAGCGGATTGGGCGGCGACAGCTGGATTGCAGGCCGGGGATTCGCTCGGACGCTGATTGAAGACGTTTGCCAAGATGGCCGGGCGGACGGTTGTGGGTGTGGCCTCTTGGACCACGTAAATCAGGTCTTCGAAAAGAATTCGCTGAGGATGCAGCTCACAACATGAGGCTCGTCCCAAATGGAGACGTGGCCGGTGTCATTTATCAGGTGTAGCTCCGACCCGCGTATCGCCTGGTAGGCGCGTTGTGCATGCGTCTCGGGGAAGAACCGGTCCTGCTGTCCCCAAATAATGGCCGTAGGAATTTCGATCACTTTCAGTTCGTCATCGCTGAAGACCAGTTTTTGCCCTCTCAGGTTCGCGAACCTTGGCGCATACCGCCTGAGGGCGAGAGCGCGACCTTCAAGCCTGGTCGTTTCGAACGCGTATCGTTTGAATGGTCCCGATTCCCGCCCGCGGGAGTCCTCCACCAACTTGATGTCGAAAAACAGGTCATGCATGAACTTTCTCGGGCGCGAGATTACGTGGCCCAAGACCGGCAGGGTCATCAAGCGAAACACCCAGGGAAGGTCGGTACCGAGACCTGCGGAATCGATCAAGACCATGCTCCTTATCCTCGTTGGACATTCGATCGCAAGAGACAGGGCAATGAAACCGCCCAATGAAAGCCCGGCTATCCGCACCGAATCCAGTTGAAGGGCTTCGATGAATCCCTGTACGTATTCCCGTGCGAACTGTCGCGGAGGGGTTGGGACAGACGCCTGGCTGGACAGGCCGAACATTGGATTGTCCGGCGCCAGGACGCGGTACGAGTCTTTCAACGCCGCTATTTGCCGGTACCAGACCGCTCCGCCTGCGCCCCCGCCGTGGAGAAGCAGCACGGGCTCGCCTTTGCCGTAGTCGAGGTAGTGCACGCTGTCCCCGGCCACGTCCACGTAGCCGCCGCTGTAGTCGAGCCCGGCTTGGGCAAGAAGGTCGACCATGCTGCTGTGAATACGCCGCCGCGCCTCGGTCATAGGCGGAGAGTGTTCCAACGTGACGTCCATTGCGTTGGGACTATACAGCGCACCGGAAATCGCAACACCTCCGGAGACTGAAGAAATCGGGGTTGCCGGATACTTCGACTGTATTGCTGCGGTACTAAAATTAGATCATGGCTACTGAGCGAGCGGATTTGCGGATTCAAGGTCGACCGGCCGACGCGAGCGTTGACGCGCCAATTCCGGCCACGGATCTGCGCGCCCTGGCCCGCGAGCTGGTCGAGTTCCCGAGCATCGCCGAGAAGCTGGCGGGCAGCACCCGTTTCTTCCTGTCACGCGAGATGGCCCTCGCGACGGTCCCGCAGACCCGTTTGGAAGACGTTGAACGGCTGCAGTCTGAGACTGCCGAAGCGCGCCTGATGCTCGACACGACCGGAGACATCGGTCTCGGGGGCATTGCCGACCCGCGGCCGTTGCTGCGCCGCGCCGCGCTGGGGGGAATGCTTACCGGCGCCGAACTGATCCAGATCGTCTATACCCTGGAGTCCATCTGGGTGGCAAGGTCGGTGGTCACTTCGATGAAGGGCAAGGCGCCGCGGCTCGAAAGCCTTGCCGACGAAATCCCCGACCTCCGGCCGATAGCCGAGCGGATCAGGCAGTCCCTTTCGGACACCGGCGACGTGCGCGATGACGCAACGCCGCGGCTGGGACCTCTCCGCAAGAGGGCCGCGCGGGCGTACCAGCGGCTGTTGAACCTGCTGGAACGAATGACGGCCCGGGCGAATATTCGGGCCGCGCTGCAGTCGTCGGCGATTGCCACACGCGGGGACAGGCTGGTGCTGGAGGTCAAGGCAGGACACCGGGACGACGTGCCCGGCATCGTCCACGACGTGTCGAACACTGGAGCAACCATTTTCGTGGAGCCGTTTCGGGCCGTTGAACCATGCAACTCATGGCGTGAGCTAGCGGCCGAGGCGCAGCGCGAAGAAGAGCGCGTGCTCATCAGGTTGTCGCGGATCATCGGCAGCCGCGAGCAGGAAGCGATTTACTCGCTGGAGGCTGCGTCTGACCTCGACCTGATCGTTGCGCGCGCCCGGCTCGCTGCGACCATGAACGGCATCAGGGCGGAGTCTTTGCCGACCGGCGACGGAGTTGCAATTCGCCTGTACGGCGCGCGTCACCCGCTCCTCGGCGCAGACGCCGTGCCCGTGAACGTGTCAATCGGCCCTGGTTACAAGGGGTTGGTTATCACCGGGCCCAACACCGGCGGGAAGACGGTGGCCCTGAAGACCATCGGTCTCTTCGCGCTGATGCACCAGTGCGGCATGCAAGTGCCGGCTCTGACTGGAACAGCGTTTGCGGTGTTCGACGGCGTCTACGCAGACATCGGCGATGCGCAGAGCATCGAACGGTCGGTTTCGACCTTCTCGTCCCACATGGGCAACGTGGTGCGCATCCTCGGCGAGGCAGGCCCCAGGTCACTGGTCCTGCTGGATGAACTGGGCACAGGCACCGACCCCGACGAGGGCTCGGCGCTGGCCCGATCGATACTTTTGCACCTGCTTGAGCGCGGCATCCCCACCGCGATTACCACTCATCACCGGGCCGTAGCCGAGTTCGCCACCACCATGGACGGCGCCGTGAACGCTTCGGTGGAACTCGACCCGTCGTCCATGCTGCCCACATACCACCTGGTGACCGGCATTCCGGGGCGCAGCTATGCGCTCAATGTCGCGTCCATCCTGGGGCTTCCGGAAGAAATACTGACCGGGGCACGACGGATGCTGGATGAAAGCCACATCGAAGCCGAACAGTTGCTGGACCAACTGCAGAAGGAGCGGAACGACCTGAGGGACGCGGCTGTCAAGACGCAGGAAGAATTGGCGAGCGCGGCTGCGGCGCGAGTCGATTTGCAAAGACGGTTGAATGCCGTCGTGCGCAAGCAGGAAGACCTTGTCGAACGGACGAGGTCCGAACTTCGCCGCGACGCCGACGCCACCCGAAAGGAGCTGCGCCGAATTGCAGCGGAGGCCAGGCGCGGTAAGCCGCCGACGGAGGCACAGCGCGCGGTGACCCGAATCCGGCAGCGGGTGGGCGACCCTACGTGGTTCCCCATCGCCGGAGTCGACGAGGCGAAGGAGATGGCCGCCGGACAGTCCACCGGTCCCGACGATTCCGAAGCCAGGGGCGTGCAGCGGGGCGACCTCGTGGAGATAAAGGGCCTGAACATCAAGGCCAACGTGCTGGCGGTCCAGGGTGACGGCATGGTCGACCTGAGGATGGGCAACGCCCGTATCCAGTTGTCCGGCAACCAGGTGCGGGTCCTCGAAGAGGCGGAGTCCCGGCCGCAAGAACCGCCAGCCGACGTGACCGTTGACGCCGGGGCTGAGCCTTCGGCTATGGACAGGCTCGACGTCCGCGGCTACCGCGTTGACGATGCTGAATTAGAGGTCGGGCGTTACGTGGACCGCTGTTCGCTGAACGGCATGGATAAGTGCGAGATACTCCACGGCGCCGGCACCGGGGCATTGCGGCAAGCCGTCAGGGAGTTGCTGGCCACGTCGCCGCACGTTGTCGGCTTCGGCCCGGCGCCGGCAAATCGCGGCGGCAACGGGGTCACGGTCGTCGAACTGCGCTAGCGGGGACCGCGGCCACCGGCGACAGTCCCAGCCAACACGGGCGACACCCGTCAGTCCGTGTGACCGTTGCTTTCAGGCGACAGCTTGTCTTCGGCCGGGTGCATCCTCAGGTCCGGCAGCCACTTGAGGAAACCGGGCAGGTACCAGTTGCGGTCTCCCAGCAGTTTCATCGAGGCCGGTACCAGGACTGACCTGATGATCGTGGCGTCCACGAGAATCGCGATGGCCAGGCCAAAGCCGAACTGCTGGAACGTGGCGAGATCGCCGACCGCGAACCCCATGAAGATCGCGACCATGATGAGCGATCGGCTGGCGGCGGTCAGCGTTCAACCTTGCGCCTTCACCCCAACGTGTAAAGCGCGTCCCACGATCGCGGCACTATCTCCAACTTGTTGTCTACTGGCCGATAGCTGACATCCCAGCGGTTCAATATGTCCCTACCAATAAGGGACGGTATACCGTCAAGGTCCTCGTGGGGTTCTAGGAAGGCCAAACTGATCTCGTATGAGTAGAGGGTCCGCTCCCCATCACTGAAATCGACAAACGCAAGTTCTTCGTAGGTCTCCGCTGTGCCCCCAACCCCAACGGCATCGAATTCGCGCTTCTTTAGCATCGCATAAGGGACCCCCAACCGCTCTCCATCATCAGGAAATAAGGCCGTCTCGTCCGCACCCGTATCCAACATGAATGACATGTCGGTCACTATCCCTAAGCGGGGTATTTCAAGTCGTGCTTCGATGTAGGGACGCCCTGACGTGTCCCCAAATCGTCCTTCAAGCATCAGAGAATCAGAGATCGCCGCTCGGAGTGTATGAATCGGACGAGTGTTTTCTCGCGAGGTATTTGAAGGGAGTCGATTTCACGCAGCACTTCGTCCCGAGATGGGCTATGAGCGCGCACTGCTCCCCGGTACAGTGCCACCCACTCCATGGGATACAACTCGACCATTCGGGGTTGGCTGGAAGACAGGAGCCGCGCCGTCTCCCGGTATTCAGCTATGCCCTCCGCGACGGCGTTGGGATCGATCTTGCGGTTGAGTATGCTGTTTGCCACCATGCGATCCTTCCATTTAAGTTAGTCGACAAGAGTACATCAAAGCCTTTCAAGCAAAGCAGTTGTGTTTGCGGAGCTGTACGGTTTCCCACAGGCTCTTGCTGTCCGTCTACACGGGCGACGCCCGTCAGTCCGTGTGACCGTTTCCTTCAGTCGACAGCTTGTCTTCGGTTGGGTGCACCCTCAGGTCCGGCATCCACTTGAGGAATCCGGGCAGGTACCAGTTACGGTCTCCCAGTAGTTTCATCGAGGCCGGTACCAGGACTGACCTGATGATCGTGGCGTCCACGAGGATGGCGATGGCCAGGCCAAAGCCGAACTGCTGGAACGTGGCGAGATCGCCGACCGCGAACCCCATGAAGACCGCGACCATGATGAGGGCCGCTCCGGTGATTATGGCGGACGTGGAACGCAGCCCAAATGCGATCGACTCGTCATTCTTGCCGGTCTGGTCGAAACGCTCCCGGATCCTGCTGAGCAGGAAGACCTCATAGTCCATCGATAAACCGAAAAGGATGGTGAACAGGAACAGTGGCACCCAGGCTTCCACGAACTGGACCTGTGTAAAGCCGAACAGGTCCGCCCCGAACCCCTTCTGGAACACGAGCACCACCAGGCCGTAGGCAGCGCCCACGGACAACAAGTTCATGAGGATCGCCTTCACCGGGACGAGGATCGACCTGAACACGAAGAGGAGCAGGACGAAGCTCAGGGCCAGCACGATACCGATCACTATGGGGGTCCACATCGAGACCAGGTCGAAGAGCGCCACGTTGACCGCCGTTGCGCCGCCGATCAGAACGCCCTGCGGCAGACCGGACATTGGAACGAGCCGCTCGCGCAGTTCTTCGACCGCGGCGTTGGCTTCGCTGGAGTCACCCGACACCGTCAACGGGATTTCCAGGACCCCTACTTCGGCGTTTTCACTCACCACGTAAGGCTGTGCCGGCCCCAACGCCGGGACGGATTTGATCGACCGAACCAACACGTCGATGCCGTCCCGCACCTGCTGGGAAGAGGCGTCGCCGTCGACAACTATGTCAACGGAGGACAACGTCCCGAGCGCTTCAGGGAATTCCTCCTGGAGGTAGGTGAACGCGCCTTTCGATCTGAAGTCGTCGGGCAGCGTCTCCACCCCGTTTGAGCCGATGTTGATGTCGAAATACGGTACCGCCAGCGCGATTAGCACCGCGGCGAATGCGATCAGGTGGATGACCGGGCGCCTCAGCACCCGCCTTGTGACCCATTCCCAGAAGCCACCCAGGCTGATGTCTCCCTTGAAGCGTTTGATCCGAAGGTCCGGGATTTTCCAGGCATACACCCTGTCGCCGAGCAGTCTCAGCAGGGCCGGCAGGAAGGTGAGCGAAGCGAGGACCGTCACCGCGACGACGAGGATCGCCCCAAGAGCCATGCTCAGGAAGACGGTCGTCGGCACTATCAGCATGCCCAAAAGGGCGATGACTACGATCATGCCGGAGAAGAAAACGGCGCGGTTTGCCGTGGCCCCCGACCTGGCTATCGCTTCCTCAATGTCGAAGCCCTTACCCCGTTCTTCCTTGAATCGCGCCACGATGAACAACGCGTAGTCGATGCCGACGGCCAGTCCGATCATCGTTATGAAGTTGGTGACGAAGAACGGGATACTCTTGTAGAACTGGCCAATCAACGCCACGGCGCCGGTGGCGATGGCGATGCCCATGGCGGCCAGGATCACGGGGATCCACGTTGAGCCGACCGCCCTGAACACCAGGAGCAGGATGACGATGGCAATCCCCACTCCGATTGTCTCGCCCTGTATCAGGTCCCGCTTGGCGACCTTCCTGAAGTCATCGTTGATCGCGGCTTCTCCGGCCACCGCGACGTCAAATCCGCCGGTTGAATTGGATTCGGCGATCTTGAGGATGCCCTTGGCACTTCCTGAGGCTGCCAGCGTGACCGGGATGATCGTCCCCTGGCCGTCCGACGCAGTGATACGCGTCGTCGCCGCCGGCGGGAGCAGGTTCAGATTGGGAATCTCGTAGGGGTTATGAAGGACCGGGTTTTCGGGATCGTTGTCGAGCGCGAGGATTTCTGCGTGCACCTCGTCGATGCGACTCCTGAATTGCGGATCGTCGACGGTCAACGAATCATGTCGAATCACCATGATCTCGGTATCGCGGCGCTCTTCCCTGAGCCCGCTTTCGACCAGCAACCGCTGTGCCCTGACCGCCTCCGGCTCAACCGTGAACTGGCCCTGTCCCTCTGTGGTCCCCGATTCGATCAACTGGAACCAAAGTACCGACGACACGATGGCCGCGGCAATCCAGATCCCGACGACCAGCCAGGGCCGCCTGGCAGACTCCCTGGCTAACTTTTCGCTGGAAATAGTCATCGTTCTAGCTAACTCAATTCAAGTCACAGCGCCTTTCAAGTGATACGACCGAAGCAGGCTGCCGTATCGTTCTTTGAAGGCGATATTCGGGCAATTCGGCGCAGCAAGTAACAAGCCCTACTTCATTTATACGCCCCCACGGGCTCCATTACCTGGTTCGCGGGTACCCCGGAAGGGGTGGTCCGGGGTTTCAACAGGTTTGTCCGAATTCCCTTCATCCGGGAACCGTAAAATCACTGCCATGACGGCAAGCAAAATCGAACCAGTCGAACTAGTAAGGCTCATTCACGCCTCCCCGACGCGGGTCTGCGCGGTTGTGACGGGCGGGGGAGTACTGTCGTTGGCGTGGCTGTTCGGCGAGCCGGGGGCGTCGAGGACGTTCCTGGAGGCGCATGTCCCATACTCAATGCGTGCGTTGGATGAGTACGTGGGCGTGGACGCTGAGCAGCACGTCTCGCCGCTGGAGGCCGACCGGATGGCTGCGGCCGCTCTGACGAGAGGGCGTCACCTGGCCGGACCAGACGGCCACGTTGCCGGGGTGTCCTGCACGGCCACCATAGTTACGGACCGGCCAAAGAAGGGCGAACACCGGTGCGCCACCGCGTTACGGCGTGAGGGCGGGGGCGCAGTGTATTCCCTGGCACTTGAAAAGGGAGCGCGCGACCGCGCGGGCGAGGAAGAGGTGGTCAGCCGGCTTTTTCTCAATACGCTGGCTGAGGCCTGCGGAGTGGAAGAACGGGTCGAATTGCTGCTGCTCGAAGACGAAACGGTTATCGAGTTCCAGCCTTAGAAACCTTGTAGTCCCCTGTAATGAAGCAATTAAGCTGACGTGGAAGACCTGATCGAACGCCTCTATTCGGGTGATCTCCCATTCGTCGTTGTAGAACCGGACGGCCGCCAACACGCGGTCGCCCCCAAGCACGCGGTCGTGTTGGCGGCGTCGTTCAACCCGCTACACCGCGGTCACGTCGGCCTGTTGGTGGCGGCGCAGGACATCACGGGCAGACGCGGCTTCTACGAACTGTCAATTGAAAACGTGGACAAGCCGCGACTTTCCGAACCTGAACTGCGAAGCAGGTTGGAGCAGTTTGCGGGGCTCGCGCCGGTGATGGTCACGAACGCCCCGACGTTCGTGGAAAAGTCCAGGCTGGCGCCCGGCTCGGTCTTTGTGACAGGCGTCGACACCGCGGAACGGCTGTTCGTGGACCGGTATTACGACCGCGAAGACCCCAGGAAAGGTCGCCCGGGCCGCGTTTCACCCACGGCCGGCGCCATGAACGAACTGCGCAGGAACGGCTGCCGGATGCTGGTGGCCGGCCGAACGATTGAAGGCCGCGGTTTTATGACGCTGGACGACTTGGCCGTGCCGCCGGAGTTCGCGGACCTGTTGGAGGCGATCCCTGAATCGGCTTTCAGGGAAGACATCTCGTCGACCGCGGTCAGAGACGGCTCGCAACGCGGGGACTGAAACGCGGCTACAGCCGTCTTAGTGGTCGGCCAGTTCGTGGAAGTAGTACCGGGGCCCGCCGTACGGCGTATCGCGGAGCGTGTCCGGCTCGGAATACAGGGGTGTGGGGGAGTGGTCCTCGGTCATCACGGCCCAGCGGAGCAGCATTTCCCTCAACTCTTGCTTCGCGGCAGCCATCTCGGGCTGACCGGATAGATTGGTCAACTCCCAGGGATCTGATTCCATGTCGTACAACTCGTCCACGGGATCCATGGGATCGTAGATGTACTTCCAGCGGTCCGTCCGGACCATCTTTGGCCTGCCCTCGGCGTTGCGGGCGTGCATCAGGCGGAAGTAAACCACCGGGTTCGGATCCGTGTAGTCGGGGTACTTGTGCAGGTCCGACATCAGAATGCGCGGCCCGCCTGCCCCGTGCTCGGCAAAAACCGCCTCACGGCCCGTGCCGCCTGCGCCCGGCAGTAGTCTCCCGTACACCGGTTCCGGCGAGTCGAGGCCGACCAGGGACGCGATGGTTGGCATGATGTCTATGTTGCTCACCAGCTCGTCCCGTGTCGCTCTGCCTTCCAGCCCGCCGGGCCACGAAACGATCAGCGGCACGCGGGTCATGCTGTCGTAGAACGTGCCCGACTTCAACATCAGGCCGTGTTCGCCTGCGTAGTCGCCGTGGTCCGCCGTGAAAATCACAATCGTGTTGTCAGCAAGCCCGGTCTCGTCGAGAGTCCGCAGGATGTCGCCGATGGCATCGTCGAGGTACCGGATCATTCCGTAGTACATCGCCACGGCCTGCCGCAGTTCCTGTTCCGAAGTCCGGTCCAGTCCCATCAGGTGGCTGTAGACCCGCAGGCGCTCCATCTTTTCCTCCAGGTCACCGGCCCTCTGCGGGGGCATTTCGATGGCGTCGGGGGAGTACATGGAAGCGTACGGTTCCGGCGCGGCAAGCGGATGGTGCGGATCGGGGAACGAGACCCACGCGCAAAACGGCGCGGAGTCCGAGGCGGCGCTTTCTTCCAGGAACTCCGCGGTCCTGGCCGCGATCCAGCTCGACGTACAGGCTTCGGGCGGGTAGGGAATGGTTGCCGTGTGGGTGACCGATTCGTCGAACGATGCGTCGTTGAGAAACTCGTAAAACGCGCGGGCGTCGTCATCGTCCTCCGATGAGGTCCACCCCCAGTGGCCCGCTTCCAGCCGGGTTGTGAAAAGGTCATGGTCGGGGCCCTGGAAGCAGTGGTCTTTGCCGATGAGGGCCATCCGGTAGCCGGCATTGGAAAGCAGCCGGGCGTAGTGAGCCCGGTCCTCGGGCATCAGGACCTGGTTGTGGCGCACGCCCGTGTTGTGCGGGTACATGCCGGTCCAGAAGGCGACCCTCGACGGCACGCACATCGGCGCGGTTACGTAGTGACGGTTGTAGAGAATCCCGGATTCCGCGAGCCGTTCCAGGTTGGGCGTGGCAACGTCGCTATTGCCGTATAGGCCGAGGGCGGTCGCCTTGAGTTGGTCCGCCATGATGATCAATACGTTCGGCCGGTCGTCAGTCAAAATGCACTCCTTTTTTGTCTGGGCATTGAACTGCGTGAGCAGTTGGTGGGCCGATTCGATGTTCTGGCGGACGTTGCATCACACCGGCGGCCCTATTGACTTGCACTTCGAACTGTGGGGGTGGCGGGCGAGTCGGACCGCTGACCTCGCGTCTCTACCAGCCCTCGTACAGCTTCGACTGCCCGAGATCGATCACCTGGTAGGGAAGACCGCTCGCCTTCGCCGCATCTTCACCGCTTGCGGTCACCAACCACTTCCCGCCTTTGGCGACCGTCTTGCCGTCCATCATGATCGGCTTCCCGGCGACGAACGACATTGTGGCGGTCCCCATTGACCGGTCGACTATTGTGACGTCCGCGTCCGCGCCTTCAGAAAAGTGTCCCTTGTCCAGCAGGCCGAGCGCCCGCGACGGCCGATACGACAGCTTGTCCGCCGCCTCCAGGGGCGACAGCGCGCCAAACCCCACCAGCGCAAAGGTGCGCCTGATCGACACGTTCCTGGGCAGCGAGCCGCCGTCCGTACTGACTGCGTCGATGGCCCAATCCCCGTCCTCGTGGCGGGCAGTGGTGAGCGTGTACGCGGTAGAGGCAGGATTGACCGGGAAACTCAACCCGGCGGCGGTCTGCGCTGATTCCCATATCTTGATCGCCTCGTCGCCGGTTACCAGGACGATCCGGTCGCCCTCCGGTTTGAGCGCGGAGCAGTAACCGTCCCGCATCGCTTGCCTGAGACCCTCCTCGTTCGTGGGGTATCCGCGCGTAACCAGGCAGTTTTGCGCGACGTTGTAAACGACGTTTCCGTCTTCGTCGCACAGGCCGTTCGTGCCGTTCTGCTGGGCGAGGTAGGCCTCGGTCACGACCTGTCCCCTCATGCCGCCGAGGATGCGTAGCGCCTCGTTCGATTCTTCCGGGGCGGAATTGACGAGGCCCCGGCAGTACGAGTTGATGTGGGCAACATGAAGCCGGCCGTTGCCCACGATGCCGGGGACCTCGCGCAGGCCTTCGATGTGGCTCCCGCTGTCCTTGGAACCCACGTGGAACGCCACCCAGGCGCCCATTTCGTTAGCGACCGACACTACGTCGGCGGTGGCCTCGGGTGTGAAAGGGTGGTAACCGCCCAGTAGTTTGACGCCGACTGCGCCTTGCTCCAGCGTGCCTCCGATCGTCTCGCGGATCGCCTGGGGACGCGGATCGTCTTCGCTGATGGTCTCGTGCGGGATCAGCCCCAGGAGAGTAGCCACGTTGAGCCCGGCCCCGTCCCGCTTCATTCCGTCGATCATCCGGTTCGGCTCACCTGCCAGGTCGAGGATCGTGGTCGTGCCGGTCTCCACCAGCATGCGATGGCCCACCGCCCGGTCCGTATTCCGTTGCCACGCCGAAGAGACGTGGGCGTGGAGGTCGATGTGGCCCGGCATCACGTATTTGCCGGACGCGTCAATCACATTGGCGCCACCGGGTCTCTGGATGGACTCGGCCAGGCGTTCGATGCGGCCGCGCCAGATCAGGATGTCGGACAATCCGTCTACCCCGTTCGCGGGGTCCAGTACGTGTCCGCCGGTGATTATCGTGGCTTTGGTGTTTTGCAAAACTGCGCTCCGGTTATTGTGAGGGGGCGAATCGCACCGATTGCGCCGGTGGGATCCGCCACGGAGAAATAGCAGGCTAGCATTTCACCGCGTGTGCGTGTCGGGATGTGGGCAGGCGCACGTTTGCCGGGTCAATCGCCAAAATCACACGCGCTACCGAACTTATCTGGGCGGAAATCGGAGCGCTGTGACAATGCGGCAGTAATCATCCGGCGCAGCGCGGGTTAAAGTAAGGGGCGTCATGTCCACATTTGCGCCGGGCCACCTTGGAAAATGGGAGCCGCTATACCACGACCTCGTGGAGGGAATTGCCCTGCCGTTGACACCGGAGGGCACGTGGATGCTTGGAGATAAACCGGGTCTCCTGGCCGTTTTCGACGAATCGGGACCGATCTACGTTGCTTCCAGCGCCAACATAGCCCGCGATACGCGCGTGTGGCAGTCGGGCGGATCGGCCTGCGAGTTCCGCACGCTCCTTGCGGTCCAGGACCTGAACGCTTCACCGCGGAACGCAGAAACCCGCGCCAAGTCCGGTCCCCTCGCGGTGCGGCTCGACAAGCGCGTCGCGAAGTTGAGCTACCGGGTGGTCTCAGCGCCCAAACCGATGCTCGGAGCCCTCGCGGAGGCGTTCACTGTAGTCGCGGACCCCCGTTTGAACGGTCCGACAGCGATTGCCAACCGCGCTCTGGATGCGCTGCTCTGACGGGACCAGCGATCGCCTGGAACGGGCCGGGCGCCGACTTCAGGAACCGCCCTGGGTACTCCTGATGCGGCGGTTGGCGAGAACGCGCCTCCGTGCCGCGGGATGATGACGCAGGAACGGCGGGACTGAGAGTGTCTCGGCGTCCAGTTCCTGCACGGCGGGCGCGGGAATGTCTGTGGGCTCCGGCTCGATCAGCAGTTCCTCTTCTTCAACCGGGAATCCCGTGGCGATCACGGTCAGCTTGACCTCGTTTTCGAGCTTGGGATCAGTAACCGAACCGAAGATGATATTGGCGTCTGGGTCGACCATGTCGGATATGACCTGCGCCGCCTGGTGGACCTTTTCCAGTGTCAGGTCTGCACCTCCGGTCACGTTGAATATGACGCCGGTGGCGCCGTTGATCGATACCTCGAGCAATGGCGACCTCACCGCTTCTTGAGCGGCGATGACAGCGCAGTCCGGACCGGAACCCTCCCCAATGGCCATCCACGCCGGACCGGCGTTTTCCATCACGGCCCGTACGTCGGCGAAGTCCAGGTTTATTTCTCCTGGAATCAGGATCAGTTCGGCAATCGACTGCACGCCCTGTTGCAGGATGCCGTCCGCCATTCGAAACGCGTTCTCCATGGTCAAACGCTCATCTGAAATGGCGAGGAGGCGGTCGTTCGGTATCACGATCAACGTGTCAACGCAGGACTTCATCTCCTCGATGCCCTCGAGGGCTTTCTTCATGCGAAGCGACCCTTCGAATGCGAACGGCTTCGTGACCACACCAACAGTGAGAGCGCCGACCTCGCGGGCGGTCTGCGCCACGATCGGCGAACCGCCGGTGCCCGTTCCGCCACCCATGCCGGCCGCTACAAAGATCAGGTCTGCGCCGAGCAGCGATTCGCGGATTTCGTCAATGCTTTCTTCATGGCAGGCCCGTCCTTTTGACGGGTCTCCGCCGACGCCCAGTCCGCGAGCTGTCTGATCACCGACCCGAAGCCGGGACGGTACGGTGGAATTTTCGAGAGCCTGAGAGTCTGTGTTGACGGCTATGTACTGGATGTCGGCAATCCGATCACGATACATCCTGTTGACGGCGTTCGAGCCGCCTCCGCCAACTCCGACCACCTTAATGGTGGCCTTTAGCGCTAACGCGAGATCGTCCTGTCCAGCGTCTATAGGTTCCTGCATGGCTGTCTCCCGGACGTGCAGCGGCTTCGGGCAGACCGCCTGATTTCGCTCATTCGGCGGCCCAAGCCCGATTTATTTTTGTAATCCCAGCCGGCTGGAAAATGGGACACGGCAAAATCCCAGACTGTTTCCGTAGCATAGTTGTACTCAGGGGATTCTACCAAGTGGCGTCCAAAACGGCATTCGAGTCCCGTTCCTGCGATTTTCGCCCAGTCCCTGATCGAGTCCCCCGCGCCATCGGGAAGAAAATAACCCGGACCACCCCCCAATTCGTCTTACCGGCGAAAGAACGTCATCACGCCCCTTTTCTTCGTCTCCCCGCACGCCGATGCGGGGTCGGTATCCATGGTTGGGCGCGGAGATGGGTACGCACTACATCTACAACTTCCAACCGGCAGGTCCCACTTTCATACCCTGGGGCACCAGCCTCAGCCGGTATGAATGATTCCACTGGCGGATTATGCGAAAGGCATGCCGTCGAACTAAGCCACCGCGCCGCTCTCCTTGTGATGAGAGACGCGGTCTGGGTCGTAACCGAGAGTATGGCAAAGCACGTCCTCTGTGTGCTGACCAAGACTGGGTGCGGGCGTGTGCCCGTTTTCGGGACTACCGGCGTCGATAGGACTCCCTGCGTGCATAATCTCACCGTACTCGGGGTGATGGCTCCGGGAGACCAGGCCGAGAGCGGCAACCTGCGGATCGTTCAACGCCGATCCAACGTTGTTTACCGGAGCGCATGGCAGGTGAGGCGACATCGCCGCAAGCCATTCAGACGTTGTCCGTTCCAGGAAACGACTCTTCAGCGCCGGCAACAGTTCGTCCCTGTTTTCATTGCGCGCAGCGAACGACGAAAAACGGGGATCATCCGCGAGTTCGGGCAGTCCCAATTGCTGGACCAACGACTCCCAGAATTTCTCCTTGGCGCAGAACACCGTTATCCAGCCGTCGGCAGTTTCGAAGTTCTGCGAGGGCACAAGCGTCTGGTGCGACGAGCCTTCAGTACGCGCAGCCTGCCAGTCCCGGTTGAGATTCCACGACGCGAGGTAGGACAACATTGAGATGGCCGTGCTGAACAGGCTCACGTCCACGTTTCGGCCGACGCCGGTCCTGCGAGATTCGACGAGCGCGGCGGTCAGTCCCAGCGCCGACGCCAGACCGCCGGCGAAGTCGATGATCGAAACGCCGCACTTCGTCGGCGGGCCGCCGGGCTCCCCGGTCAGGTCCATGTAGCCGCAAAGGGCCTGGAGTATCGCGTCGTACCCGGGCTGGGCTTTCCGCGGTCCGACCGTGCCGAACCCCGACAGGGAGCAGCAGACAATCGCCTTGTTCAGGTGGTGTAGGCCGTCGTAGTCGAGGCCCAGCTTCGCCGGCAGGTCGCCGCGCAGGTTGTTGAAGACGGCGTCCGATACCCGCACCAGGTCCCGGAAGACATCGAATCCGTCGGGATTGCGCAGGTTGATCGCGACCGACTTCTTGCCGCGATTGAACGACTGGAAATACAGGGAGTCCTGATCGATCTCGAAGGGCGGCACGTAACGCGCGACGTCCCCGCCGGACAGCGGGTCTTCGACCTTGATGACTTCGGCGCCGAGGTCAGCCAGCACCTGAGTGCCGTACGGCCCGGCGCCGAACTGCGATATGGCCAGGATCCTTACGCCTTCAAGCGGGCCGGACACCGAGGACCTCCTTCTATCTGTTTCAACGCCGTCGATCTATGCAGCCTGCACCGGAAATCGCAATGGCTGGGTGAATTCCGTTCAACTCCCAGGGTCAGCCGGGGTGCAGGGCAGCAGTACGTTGCGGCGAAAACTGAGAACGCGTTCACCTAGCTGATTCCGCGCGACCGTTTCCACCTTGACCACGCCGCGGTCCCCGCGCGAGGTCAGCCGCGTGGCCAGGATTGTGCTCGTCGTGTAGATGGAGTCGCCGTGAAACACCGGGCCTTCGTGTTTCACATCTTCGTAGTCGAGATTCGCGACTGCGTTCAGGGATATGTCGGACACGGTCTGCCCAACCGCGATTGAGAAAACGAGCGTGCCGTTGACCAGCGGTTTGTGGTGGGGTTCTCGCCCGGCGGCGTAGTGGGCGTCGATGTGAAGCGGGTTCTGGTTTTGGGTCAGCAGGGAGAACCAGATGTCGTCTGCGTCCGTGATCGTGCGTCCCGGCCAGTGCGAGAAGGTCTGGCCCGGTTCAAAATCTTCGAAGTATCGGCCGTTTTGCATGGACTGGTCACCCGTTGTCCGTCGATGGGACCAATTGTTGGCGGGTCTCGCTGTTCTTTTCGATGTCGTCCCAGTCCCACAGTTGGGGCACGTACCGCACCGTCGCCCAGAGGGGCGCCTGGTCGGCGTAGTGCGGGCTGCCGGGATGGCCGGAAGCGCCCAGCGGGACCACCCACAAAGACCTGTTCCAATCTGCGGTGTCGTGAATATACCGGTTCGAGGAAGTACTGCTCACGTTGAAGCGGTCGGTGAACGAATAGGCGGCGGCCTGTGGGGTTTCGGCGTCGCCTCCGTACTCGAACCCCGGCGGGTCCAGCAATTCGGCGGCTTCCGGGAAGATCGGACTCAGAGGATGTTGAGGATTGGTCCGGTGAATGTCGCCCCACCTCCAAGACCCCATGTCGGCTCCAAGACGTCCGGTCAATTCATCGACCGCCGCGGCCAGCGAATCATGGATGATGGCATCCCAGGTGTGCCCGGCGGGAAGCAATGACGGGGTCTCGGATTCCATGTCGGCGACGGCCCGGCTGAATATCTGGGACAGGTGAACGAACGCTCCACGGCCGGTGTTGCTCGTTCCTTCGTCGGCCAGAGGGCCGAGAAGCATGCCCGCCAACTTGGTCAAAACGTGGGCGCGCGCAGCCCCGTAGATGGCGGCCGCTGCCGAGTCGACCTCCATCCCGCCGTCCCACGCCTTGAGCAACGCGATGGCGTCCGCGACTGGTCCGTCGTTCACCGGGAGACCGGCCGCAACCCGGGCGAATGTCAGTCCCGGTATAGAGACCCTGTCGGCGTGCATTGCCGTCATGGCCGGGACGTCTCCCTTTCCGCCGCGCCAGTTTCCGATGTGGGACGTTACGCGGCGCGCTCTATAGTCCGGCGCGTACTCGAGGGCGATGTAGTGCGGGTAATCAGCGCCCACGATGCGTTGGTTGCACGTCACGACCCATCCGGCTTCGGGGTTTCTCGTCGCCGGCATTTCCTCGAACGGTATTTCCTCGCCCCACTCGTGCTCGCCTCCTGAACCGTCGATCGGCCGCCACGCGTTGGACATTGAACGAATGGGAATGCGCCCGCGATACCTGTAACCGAATTCCCCGTTCCTGTCGGCGTAAACAAAATTGTTTACAGGTTCGGTCCAGTCCCTCAACGACTCCTCCACCTCGTCGGCGTTGCGAGCCCGGAGGAGGCCGAGCAGGGTGTTGGCCCACGGTGTTCCGCTGTTCGTGCCGGGGTGCGAGAAAGCTACACCGCTGCCGTTTTCCGGGTTGCCCAGGATGACCGGCCCGTGCCGGGTACGCACGACGTTTATCGGCTCCGGCGAGGCGCCCCGGACCCGTATCTCTTCGACCCGGTGTTCCGCGGGGACCCATTCGTCGGCGGCCTTGTATTCGAGCCGGTTATCCGGTCCTTTGCGGAACTTCTCAACAAAAAGGTCCTGGTAGTCGGCGTACCCATGCGTCATCCCCCAGGCAGCGGACTCGGTGTGTGTGAAGTGGGGCGCCGCCGGGACTCCCGGCAACGAGTAGCCGCTTACGCGCCAGTCGGGACAAGACAGGTGCACCTGGTAGTAGACGTTGGGCGTGTCCAGGGCGCGGTGCGAGTCTCCTGCGACCAGCGGCATCCCGGACTCGGTCAATTCGCCACCGATTACCCATGCGTTGCTGCCCCCGTCGCCAAAGGCCGGGTCACCGAGGAGTTCGACGGCCGCGATCAGTTCATCCAGACCGTCGAGTTCCGGCCCGTCGAACACGTCTCCCGGTGGCGAAGTGACCAGTTGCCCGGCTTCGTACCCCCTGAAGAGCCTCGCGGCCGCTTCCGGGCCTATTTCACTCGCGAGCCGGGCGCGCCAGAGCTTCATCTCCCACACGCCGTAGACGAGGTTCCGCACCTTGTACGTTGCCAGGCAGTGCCACGGTTCCCACCGCTCCGGCTCTGCATCGAGCAAACGGTATTCGATTGGGAGGCTTTCGGTCGTTTGGATGAACGCGTTTACGCCGGCGCAATACGCTTCGAGCATCTTTACGGCGGGCTTCCCCGCTGCCTGTAGATCGGCTTTTGCTGCGCGTTCGATGTCCAGCCTGCGCCACAGGAGATCGTGGGCAAGTCCGCTCGGCCCGGCCCATTCCGCCCACCTGCCCAACGAACGCCGGAGGTCGTATTCCATGTGCCACAGCCGGTCTTGTGCGGTGGCGAACCCCTGGCCCAGGAACGCGTCCCACTCGGAATCCGCCTTGACGTGGGGCACCCCCCAGACGTCGCGGAATATCGTTACTGGGCCGCGGAGCCCGTCGATGCGCAACATCGTGTGGACGTCAGGCAGGGCGGACAGGAGGTCGCGCTTCGTGATGCGCCCGTTGCGTGCTGTTCTTGAAATTTCCATGGCTTGGTGCGGCAATGATAGAAGTCGCCGTTCAGGGTGTCCAAGCGCGGAGGTCCGGGTGCATCTGCGAACGCGCTCCCAGCGCAACCCTCGGTCTGGTATTCGTTTGCGGCCCGCCAAGGTCGGGCATACACTGAATCGACCCGGCAAACGGCCTGATTCGCAGGTCATGGCCCGGCGGTCCGAACACGGAGGTTCTATATATGAACGGCTACGAAGCTATTGCCCAAGTGCTGAAGAAGGAGGGCGTCGAGTGGATCGCCTGCTTCCCCTCGAACCCGTTGATCGAGGCGGTGGCAGAGGCAGACATTCGCCCGATCACTTTCCGGCAAGAGCGCGGCGGCATCATGGCCGCTGATGCGTACAGCCGGATGACAAACGGCAACAAAGTGGGAGTCTTCGCTTCGCAGGGCGGGCCGGGAGTTGAGAACTCGTTCGGCGGGATCGCCCAGGCGTGGGGCGACGGAGTCCCCATCATGTACTTCCCTGATGGTCCGGGCCTGTACAAGGGCGGGGTGAAGCCGCACTTCAAGGCGACCTGGAACTATCAGTACATTTCCAAGTGGGCAGAGGCGCCCACCAGCCCCGATTACATCGTCCCCCTCCTGAGGCGGGCGTTCCACGCGCTGCGCAACGGCCGACCGGGTCCGGTTGTCTATGAAATCCACCGCGACGTGATGGAAGGTGAGGTCACCAACCTCGATTCTTACCAATCGCCCAGGGAGTGGAAGGTCATGCCTTCCGTTTCCGATATCAAGGATGCAGTAAGTAAGCTGCTGTCCGCCAGGCGGCCCGTCATCTGCGCGGGGCAGGGCGTGTACTACGCCGAGGCGACGGACGAACTGCGGGAGTTCTCCGAACTCACACAGATCCCCGTCATGACCACCATGGAGGGCAAGGGCGCGATCTCCGAAGAACACCCGCTGGCCCTGGGCGCGGCGAACCGCACGGCGCCGCTCGGGGTCTGGACTTGGCTTAAGGAGTCCGACGTCTACCTAGGCGTCGGCACGAGCCTGACCCGGACGAACTACGGCATCGACGTACCGTCCGAAGGGAAGTTCATGATCCACTCCACGAACAACGTGGACGACATCAACAAGGACTACACGATCGACATCGGACTGCCGGGCGACGCCAAGCTGGTGCTCGAAGCGATGATCGATGAGGCGAAAGCGCAACTGGGCGAAGAGGGGCGGCGGGGCGACACGGCCGTCCAGGAAGACGTGGCGGACGTGAAACGCAGGTGGCTTGAGGAGTGGAAACCCCTGCTAACCGCGGAGTCCCAACCGATAAACCCGTACCGGTTGGTCCACGAGATCAACAAGGCCGTCGATCACGACAACACCATCATGACGCACGACGCCGGACACCCGCGCGACCAGATCATGCCGTTCTACCGCGCCACCGTTCCGCATGGGTACATCGGCTGGGGCAAGACCACTCACCTCGGCTACGGTATTCCGTTGATGATCGGCTCGAAGGTTGCCAATCCGGACAAGTTCTGCATGAACTTCATGGGTGACGCAGCATTCGGCATGTCCGGCCTGGACATAGAGACCGCAGTGCGCTCCGGCGTTCCCATCACGACCATCGTCCTGGACAACCAGACGATGGGCGGATACGACCGGTCGATCCCCACGGCGATGGAGAAGTACGGCGCAGGCAACATGACAGGTGACTACGCTCGAATCGCCGAGGGCCTGGGCGCTGTAGGAATAACGGTCGAGGCGGCGGACGATATCGGCGACGCCATCAGGACGGCCAGGCAACTCAACGCCGACGGAAGGTGCTGCCTGCTGGACGTCAAGACGCTGGACGAAAACGCGATGTCCGTCTACCAGACCTGGTAGGCGAAACGAGGTCTACGGGGCCCGGCCGATACTCCGGCCGGGCCTGATTTCCAGCCTGCATGGTGAACGGATGAAAACGACTTCATTCAGGACGGCGGTACTGGGCACTCCATGGCGGAACCTGACCTACGTTTTTGTCGAAACGGATGAGGGGCTGACGGGCGTCGGGGAGGCCAGAGTGCTGGGCAAGACCCACACGGTCGGCGAATACCTGAAAGACGTGCAGCGCCATTTCATCGGCCACGACCCGTTCAACATCGAGGCCCTCTATCGGCGTATGACGCTCCTGGATTTCGGCAAGCCGGGTGAGGTTGTATACACCGGACTGGCTCTCGTCGAACTGGCGTATTGGGACATCATCGGGAAGGCCTGCGGTCAGCCGGTCTACCGGCTCTTGGGTGGACAGGCCAGGGGCCCGGTGCCGGCGTACGCAAACGGCTGGTACACAGTCGAACGGTCGCCCGAGCAATTTGCTGAGGCTGCCCGGCGGGTGATGGAACGCGGATACCGGGCGATGAAGTTCGACCCGTTCGGCAATGGCGACCTGGAATTGGAACGGCCGGAGTTCTACAAATCACTGGACCTGATCGAAGCGGTTGCGAGCGTAACCGGTACGACCGCGCAGATCATGCTGGAAATGCACGGGCGTTTTGCGCCCCACCAGGCGCGCGAAGTGGCGCGCATGGTGGAGCGGTACAACGTCGGGTGGATCGAGGAGCCGGTGAGGCCTTCAGACATCCCGGCGCTGAAATCGGTGCGTCAGCATACGTCGCTGCCCATAGCGACCGGCGAACGGCTCTACGGCGCTCCCGAGTTCAGGGAATTGTGGGCCGGCGGCACGGTAGACATCATTCAGCCGGACATCACCCAGTCCGGCGGGATACTGGAGACCAAGAAGATCGCATCGACCGCGGAGACCTACTCCATCATGACGGCGCCCCACAACGTGGGCGGCATAGTCTCCACCATGGCCGGTCTCCACCTCACGCTGACGTTGAGGAACGGCAAAATTCTTGAACACTTCAACGACTTCGCCGACCCATACGTCAAGCAGGCTGGTACGAACTACCCCGAGGTGGTCGACGGTTACTTCCCGATTCCCGAAGGGCCCGGCTGGGGAGTCGAACTGGACGAATATTTCATCCGCTCGAATCCGCCGGAATCGGTAAACGGCGTGGCCGCAGACCCCGGCCTGAACATGTTCGAAAACGCAGACTGGGCGCGGCGCGGCCAGGAGGCGTGACGGGGGTACGCGGGTAATCCCGTTAAACGGCGCACGCGAAACACCCGCGCCAATACTGACGCGGGTGTTCGATCAAGGTGGACTGTAAGCCGAGTTCTGTACCCTGCGGCAGGGGAGTTTACGGCCCCGAGGGACCTTCTTCCTCTCCCTGCGGCAAGGTGGCGGCCATCCATCTGGGCCCTGCGTTGCCGCATGGCTCTAGCGGCCAACCCGGGGGCTGGTCGGGCTGCGTTTTAGCCCCCCTATTTGGCCTTGCACCGGGCGGGGTTTGCCCTGCCCCGGACGTTACCGCCCGGGCGGTGAGCTCTTACCTCGCCATTTCACCCTTGTCCGCCTGAGCGGACGGTGTGTTTCTGTTGCACTTTCCGTCGGGTCGCCCCGCCCCGCTGTTAGCGGGCGCCCATGCCCGAAGGTGCTCGGACTTTCCTCCCCTCGGCTCGCCGAGGAGCGGCCGCCCGTCCACCTTGGTCTGGCCTGATGATACCAGCGACAGTACGCTGGCCGACGCAGACTACCGGGACCGTCGTCGCGAAGCCTGCCTGGGCGGCGGCTTGCGCATTTCGATTTCCGCACCGTCGGGACTGACGACGACGCGTTCCAGTAGCGCAGACATGGCCTGCCTGGCAAGCATGACATCCTGACCGGTCGCCGCTTCCACCAGCGCCATAGCGCCTCCCGGGTCGCCACCTCCGTTGGCGTCTGCCGACCGCGCCCTCCGGAGATTTTCTAGCGGCGTGGTCAGGGCGCCGACACCGCCGTAACCCGAAGCCACGGACCTCAATGCCTTCATGAAATCTCGTTCCGACGCGGCCACATTTGCCGCGCGCCTGCCGGAGGCGACGGAACTGGCGACGTCGGACCCGCCGCGCGGCAGGCGGCCGGACTTGGCCAATTCCAGCAATTTATCCCGAACGATGCCCTCGAGTTCGGCTGCCCGCCAGGACGCATGCCCTGCGCCCGTCCCGTTTCCCGGCCCTGTACGACGCGGGCATTCGTAGTACCGGTAGGTCCGATCGACCTTTACGCCGTTCTTTCGATTCCAGGACCTCTTTCGAGTCAAGCCGAACACGCCTTGGCCGCACAGCGCGCAGCGTGCCAGTCCGCCAAGCAGGTATGGCTCCGCCGACGAGGCGCGTCGTGAAGGCTTTCGGCTTTCCAGGACCTGTTGGACCTGGTTGAACCTGGTCCGATCGATCAGGGGCTGGTGCGAGCCCGAGATGCGCACGCCATAACGCGTGTATGTTCCCACGTACGCCCTGTTTCGCAACACGCCGGCTATGGCGACGGGTGTCCAGGGCCGACCTTTTCGAGTTGTGAGGCCGCGTTCGTTGAGTCCGGCGGCTATCTTTCTCAGCCCCTGACCGCCGACAGGGGCCAGTCCTCCGACCGGCGGCGGTCCGGCGTATTCGGCGAAAATGTGCCTGACGACTGCGGCCTCTGCATCGTCAACCTTCAGTTGTCCGTCCAGACCGGCCCAATAGCCGTACGGAGTACGCCCGAGCACCTCCCCGCGGGACGCCTTGGCGAGAATCGCCTCGCGAATTCTGCGGAGTGAACCGGGCGATCTGCCGGGCAGGCTCAGGAGCCGCAGCCCGTTTTGCAGCACGTCCGGGTAGTCGGGGTCGAGGCACCGGACTTCGGAACCGGTCGACTGCAACTCCAGCAACCGTTCGACCAGCGTTTCGAGATCGTCGGCAAGGTGGGTGGAATCGGGGACGAGAATCAGCGCGGGATTGCCTGACGGCCCGGCGACACTCGTTATCAGGCCGGCGTAGTTCTGGTCTCCGTCGACACCCGTAAATGTCTTGACCAGGTGGTGGTGGAACTGGTTGCAGTAGTCACGTATTGCCTCAACGCCAACTGGGCCGCGTGACCATGAGAAACCGGGCTCTGTGCCTGTTGAGGCGTCGCCGGTCTCTTGGGACCTATATACGCCAACCGCCCGCATTGACTATTCGTTCAGCAGGATCCTGCCGCAACTGCTACAAGAGACGAGGTTGCCGGAAGCCCGAATGCGCGCCAACTCCCTGAGCGGCAGTCGCACCCTGCATCCCTGGCACACGCCGCGCTCGACGCGTACCACGGCCACACCGCCCTTGCGGATCAGGAGCGAGTTATAGAGTGAAAGGTCCTCGGGCGGGATGCCGGCTGTCGAGACCTTGCGCTCTTCGTCCATCTTGAGGCAAAGACGTCCCAACTGCCTCCTCTTGGACTTGAGTTCGCTTTCGTTTTCACTCCACTTGTGTTCGGCCTCCGCCAGTTCCGACTGGCGTTGTTCGTTCATCTGCCGTGCTTCTTCGGCTGCCATCTGTGCAGGTTCGGAGGATTCATCCACCTGGGCGAGTTCCCGCTTTGCGGCTGCGTGTTCCGTCTCGATGGCGGTCAGTTCGCGAACGTTGGTGATGGAGCCGCCGTACAGTCGCTCTTCCAGGCGGGCCAGGCGTTCGCTCAGGGCAGCGGACTCCGATTCCAGCCTGGCGGACTCTAATCTCGCCTCCAACTCTCCTATACGGGCCTTTTCAGCGCGTTCCCTTAAAGTTGGCAGCCCGCCCTGCGTCTCCAGGTCCCGAGTGACGCGCCGGTATTCGCGGCGTCGTAACGCCAGCTGCTGGTCGGTGGCCTGGAGTTCAAGTAGTGCCCTTGCTGAATTCAAATGGTCTCACTCTCGGATGCTTGAAGTGCGGGGTTCGAACGTTAGAAAGTCTAGGTTCGAGACCACACTATGTCAACAAATCAAAACGTCAAATCTTTACGACCACGTCTGTCGTACCGCCAATAACGGCTGTAAATTAGCCTGCATGGCACATAATATGCGGCACTGGACTTCACGGGCCCGCGCAGCAGCAAGAGATGTCGAACACCAACACACACAAATACGACTACCATCTGCCGGAGTGCGTTATTCGGCGACCTCGCACCCGCATCGTCTGCACACTCGGACCGGCGACCGACCAGGTGGAGATCATGTGCGATCTCATCAGGGCCGGAATGTCGGTTGCCCGCCTGAATCTGTCTCACGGCGACAGCGAATCTCACCGGAACTACGTCAAGAACGTCCGCACGGCATCTGAAATTACCGGTGCGCCAATCGGAATTCTCGCCGACCTGCCGGGGCCCAAGTACCGCGGCGGAGATGTTCTGGAAGGACCTATCCATCTCGAGCGGGGCGCTGCGTTCACGCTGACTGCGTCGAACGTCAGGACCACCGCCGTACGCACCACGGTGTGGCCACCGGGAATCCACGAAGACGTGGTGGTCGGCTCGCAGGTGTTGATCGACGAGGGCGCTATTGAACTCATCGTCAAGCGCGTCGATGGTGTCGATGTTCACTGCCGCGTGGTGTCGCCGGGCGATCTCGAATCTCGCAAGGCAGTGACGACGCCAGGGATAACTTCGACGCTCGACTACCTGACCAGCGAGACCAAGTCTGCTCTCGAATTCGTCAAGGAAAACGAAATTGAGTTCATCGGCCTGTCCTATGTGCGCAATTCGTTTGACCTGCAACAGGTCAGAGATTGTTTGAAAGACAGCCAATACCCGCACCAGTTGATCGCCAAGATCGAGGTTGCGGAGGGCGTCGACAACCTGGAATCGATTCTTGAACAGGTCGACGGTGTCATGGTTGCCCGGGGGGACCTTGGTGTGGAGTTGCCCATCGAGGACGTGCCCGGTATTCAAAGACGAATGATCCGGGAAGCGAACGACGCCGGAAAAGTCGTGATCACCGCCACCCAGATGCTGGAATCGATGATCGATTCTCCGCACCCGACCCGCGCGGAGGCTTCGGACGTGCATAACGCCGTCCGCGACGGTTCCGACGCGATCATGCTCTCCGGCGAGACATCGATCGGCAAGTATCCGGTGAAGACGGTCGAATACATGGCCCAGATCGCCAGGCGGGCCGAGGAGGAGTTGGACTACAGCGCTCTCCTGGAACGCAGGCGTGAAGCGCGCGAGCTGAGCGGCCAGAGCCTGGATGAGGCAATAGCCTACGGCGCGGTGCGCACCGCGCGGGCGGTGGGCGCCTCGGTCATACTCGCCTTTACCGAGTCGGGCAGCACCGCTGCGCGTGTCGCGTCATACAGACCGTCCACGCCCCTGGTCGCCATGATGCGAGACGAGACCGCCGGACCGAGGCTGACCCTTCGGTGGGGCCTGATAACGCTGTACGCTCCGGAATTCAGTCGCCTGCAGCAGATGTTCCCGGAAGGATCGCGGGCGGCGAAGGAGACCGGCTTTGCAAGGGACGGCGATCTGGCAGTGGCGGTTGCCGGGATACCGATCGGCGTTCCGGGGAACACCAATTTGCTGCGAGTGATTCGGATTCCGGAGCCGATCACTCCCTAGCCTCCGGGACTATGACCGGACCCCGTTTCGCCGGTAAACGAGTTGAGTTCGTTCCTCAACTCATTCACGGTCGACCTATTGGCCGCCACGTGCCCGTAACATGCCGCGTTGAACATGTCGGTAACCAGGGTAACGCGTGCGCCCGGCAACGCCGTCTGGAGGTCAGGCACGCGCTCATTGGGTGTCAGATTGGGTGTAAACACCAGGCCCCTGGCAACTGCGGCGGATAGATAGTCGAAGTAGAGCAGGAACACCTCGGTCACCCCTACTTCGTCCTCCGGATAGCGCCAATCCCTCGGCTTATCCGATTTGCGGGTCAGCCAGGACGGCAACAGGCCACCCAGCAATTTCAGGAGGTCCTTCGTTGGGTCCGTCTCCGTTTCCAGCGCCTCGCGGTCCTCGTCTTCCGGCCTTCCCTGGCGCGCGATGAACCTCCGGTATGCCAGCGCCAGGAACAGGAACAGGCCGATGATCAGGACAGCCAGGAGGGGGTATTGGATGATGTTGAATATGGTCTCGAAAAGCTGACTGTCCCCTGCCGTCTCTCCGAAACGTTCAGCGACGTTTTCCGGGGGGCCGCCGCCGAATTCCTGTTCCGGCATCTCTTCGTTACCGAACATGCTCCTGAGCCAGTTGATTATCAGCATGATCAGGTTGACGATCAGTTCAAGCGGGTATCTCAATATCCACAACAGGGCGTCGATCAACAGCCCCCAACCCCTGTACAGCAACCTCACGCCAACGCCGCCATAGACGCCGCCCAACAAGCCCAAAACCAGGCCGAGGGCTATTACGCCCAGGATCGAGGCCGCGATGATCCGGGCCCATGCCGCCCCCTTGCCTCGGAGGCCGTGTTCCGGCAGCCGCGCAGCCGCCAGGCCGGCTAGACTGGCGGCGAAGAACGGCACCAGGAGCGTCTGTATCCCCACGTCCGTCTTGCTCACCTGCTCTGCAATGACTCCGACGGCAATGACGGCGATCCCGATCTTGAAGCTGCGCTGAAGCCGGTCGGCAGAGAAGTCGTCAGCAACTATGCCAACGGTCCTTCTCCACACGTAAATTGCGGCCAGGAGAGAAAACACGACGCCGGCAACGGCCATCGCTTCCAGGTCGGCGCCGGTGAGTTTCGCGGCCCACGCCATGTCGAAGCTGCGGCCCTTGTGGAACGTGCCGCTCGCGACCGTCAGGTAGATCACTATCAGGCCCGCCAGGCCCTCCAATATGGCCAGCGTCGCCTTGTTGCCCTTCAGCCCCATCGTCAGCCAGCCGATGAACATGCCCGCCAGGTAGAGCGCGAATACGGAGAACCATGTCAGGGGCGAACCGCCCATCCCGACGATCAGGCCAAATGCAGCCAGCGCCCCGTAAATCCAGACGCTGTCTGCGATTGCCAGGGCCGCGAGGATGATCTTGCCGCGATTATCAGCCATTTCAGCCGCCCGCCGGCCGCCTGAACCGGGCGTCGGGATCGTCCTCGCCCGCAGTGCCCTCGTCTAACGATTCAGCAAAATACGCGCCCACCGACAGCATGTTCAGGTCGGGTAGCTCGGGCGGGTCCTCATCGCCGACGTACAACGTGCGTATTCGGTATCCCCGGCCGCCCAGGGACGTCACAAACTCGACAGCTCCCGGCCTGAAGGCGCCGGCCACGAAGATGATCGTCGCCCCGGGCGGCAAGGCGGCCTGGCCGTGATGCCGCGCCAGTTCGTCGAGGCTCTTGACGGCCATGGGCTTTACCATGGCGAGCGACTTCATTATGTCCAGGAGATGATCGGGTGAGGTTGCCGGTGGAATCACGGCGCTGCCCTCATTGTGGGGAGGCACCCCGTTGGCGATGAGTCCGACCCGGTGGCCCGCGTCGGATGCGCTGACCGCCGCCGAAGCAGCACACGTCACCGCCCGTTCCAGTACGTTCCCAAGGTAACCCTCCCACGGCCGGTCCGTAGTCGCCGCCTCCAACAGGATCACTGCATAGTGAGACACGCTTGGGTCAAACGTCCTGACGAACAGTTTCTCGTGCGCAGCGTGCCGGGCGGTCGCCTTCCAGTCGACGGAACGCAGGGGGTCACCGGGGCGGTATTCCCGTATTCCACTGGGCCGCGACGGATCGTCCCACAGGCTGGTCGGGGTCCGCGAATCGCCGATGGGGCGCGCCGCGGGCAGGGTTAACCACGGGACCGGCACGACCTTGGGGTACACGGTTATCGTCTGGGCGGACTGAGGTTCTTCACGCGTGGAGCCGAACATGCCGAAAAGGTCGCCGCTTTCCAGTTTCGCGGGACCCAGCCGGTAATACCCCCTGCTGGCGGCGCGTACCCGGAAGTTGATGCGCACCCGTTCGTAACGCCCCAAGCTGGTTATTTCGGTAATTTCAGAGCCTCCCAGGAACGGCCTTTCCGTGATCATTTCGGAGGCGTCCTGCAGGCCCAGAGGCAAGAAATCTCTAACACGCACCCAGGGCACAGGCAGCGGCTTGTTGTTTTCGAGAGCCAGCGACAGCTTGACTTCGTCGCCCTGGAAAAGGTGGTCAGCGCTCAATTCACGGCCGTACGAGACCTCTTCGAGTGACAACCGGGCCCACAGGCGCGCCGCAATGGTCACCACGAATACGAGCGCGCCTACGGCCGCTATGAGCGGCTCGCCCAGGGCCGCGCCCACGATGACGACTATGACCAACAGGAGGGCGAACAGGTCTGAAACCGCGGCGCCTTCGCTGATGCGCGGCGGCGGCCTGGTGATTACCGGGTACAAGGTTCAGTCCACCAGGGAACGGGAATACCCCGTACGGATTCTGCAAACATCGCTGCCCAACTTCCCGGCCGCCAACACGCTACGACTGCCCGTCTTGATGGGGTGATCGGCCAGGCGAGGCTCTGTTGAATATCGGCAGCATATCCGGACTACATCAGCGTTCGATCGGGACCTTGGTCGCGCCGAGAATTTCCGAGATGACGTTGTCCCGCGTCCTGCCTCGTAGGCCTGCGGATGACTCGATCACGACCCGGTGCGCAAGTACGGGGTTCGCCATCTTCTTGACGTCGTCCGGGATCACGTAGTCCCTGCCGTCAATTGCCGCTCGAGCCTGCGCGGCGTGTTGAAGGCTTAACGACGCCCTCGGGCTGGCGCCCAGCCGGAGCTGCGCATGAGTGCGGGTCGCCGCGACTATCGCCAACAGGTATTCCCGGACGTTGGCTTCCATGCGTACGTGCTCAACGGCCCGTTGTGCTTCCAGGATTTCTTCGGGACCGGCAACCTCGGAGATCGCATCCAGGGGTTCAGTCGACTGGAATCGTTCCAGCATCGCCGATTCTTCTTCGAGCGATGGATAGCCGAGATTTACGCGCAGCAGGAAGCGGTCCAACTGGGCCTCCGGCAGGGGAAACGTCCCCTCCATTTCGATCGGGTTCAATGTGGCCAGCACCATGAACGGGTCGGGCAGGGTGGAGGTCACGCCGTCGATCGACGCCTGCCGTTCCTGCATCGCCTCGAGCAATGCCGACTGCGTGCGCGGAGTGGCCCGATTTATCTCGTCTGCCAGCAGGACCTGTGAAAATACCGGCCCAGGCCGGAACTCGAACTCGCCGGACCGCATGTTGAAGTAGTTGATTCCAAGCACGTCGGCCGGGACCAGGTCCGGGGTGAACTGGATGCGATGGAACTCGCAGTTGAGCGAAGCGGCCAACGCCTTCGTCAACGTGGTCTTGCCGGTCCCGGGCACGTCCTCTATCAGCACGTGGCCGCGGCATAGCAGCGCGATCACAGCGAGGTCGATGGATGCGGCCTTTCCAACAATGACCCGCTGCACGTTTTCCCGCACGCGGCCAGCCAAATCACGAACGCTCATGATCGACTGGCTGGCTGCCGTCTCATCCGATGTTTCGGGCTCGATTCCCAACACCTGTCAACTCCGTTTGGTTTTCCGCTGACGCCGTCACGCCGGCGAATGGACCGGAGCTTGGTGGCGAGCTAATTCAGCCTACCACCAGTTCTACGGGAGTGAGTCGGATTCAGACCGCAGGCAGTCCGCCAGAAGCCGACTCGCGAGAGAAGGCTGGGAGCGCAGTTACGGACAGCTTGCCGTTCAGACCACCACGACAGAGTTGGTCAACCTGCCGATCCCATCGATGTCGATGCTGACGACGTCGCCCGCCGACAGGCTGAATTCCGGCGGCGGTATCAATGGCGTGCCGGTGAGCACAGTCGTGCCGTCCGGGACCGGGTTGTGTCGTTGCAGCCAGTCGGCAATCTCCCCGCACGTCCGTTTCATCTCGCTCGTGGACGTCTCCCCGCTGAATGCTTCGACGCCGCCTCTCTCGATAGTCATCCTGATTGGCAGGTCCTGCGGATCGCCCAGCGAGCCGGGAGTCACCAGGCAGGGGCCGATGGAGCACGACCGGTCGTACAGTTTGGCCTGGGGCAGGTAGAGCGGATTCGCGCCCTCGATGGTGCGGCTGCTGACGTCGTTGCCCACCGTGAACGCCGCCATTTGACCGCCGTAGAGGACAAATGCGAGTTCCGGCTCGGGGACGTTCCAGTCGGAGTCGGCCCTGACGCCGATACTGTCGAATGGGGCGACGAGGCGGTCCGCAGTCGCCTTGAAGAACACCTCCGGCCTGTCGGCCTCGTACACCATCTGGTAGACGTCCGGGGTGCCACTTTCGGCCTGTCGCTCCCGCATCGAATCGTGGTAGGTCACACCTGCCGCCCACACTTCGGGGGCCCAGATGGGTGGGAACAACTTGTACGGGCAGCCAGGATTCGATGGGTCGAGGAGTTCGGCCGCAGGCACTTCATTCCCGCCGCCGCGCCCGATGATCGACTGCGCGACGCCGTCTATGTCCGAACCTGTGATCGCCGCAATGCGGAACAGTTCCAGCGTGGACGTGACGCGCGGTTCGATCGAAGTCAGGTCCAGGACCGTGTTGTCATCTGCCTGGACTCCCACGTGGGGCTCGGCGTTGGTCATGAATTGGTAGTAGCGCATGTTGTTGTACCCGTTGCATCCCGTGGAGGTCGCCGCTCGTCCACGCGGCCGTGGCTTGGAGCGGACGGGGTCTGGCCGGATGCTACGTGCAGGCCAAATTGGTGTCAAAGCCAGCGAAAGAATCCGGTTGTAGTGACGCAAAGACCCAGGGCGACTTTGGGCGTATAACAAAAGAGGCAGACACCATTCAAGTTTGGAACTCGGGGATTGGCGCGACTTTTCATCTACCTCACCGCTGTCATTGCGGTCGCCGGGGTAAGCGCAATGGCAACGGCCGTCCAGGCGGCGACAGGCGCCTTGCAGTCGGGCGCGTACCGTGAGGTTTCGCCGCTCCCGGTCCTTGGACACCGCGCTGAAATCGATTTCGGAGAAGAGATAGAGCTGCACGCCGAAGTGGATATCGGCGGAATCCAGACCGTCGAGGCGAAGGCGATATACCGTCCGATTGGACCGGCCCGCATTTCAACCTACGCCTACGCCGACGTACAAATTAGTCCAGCACTGGACAAGCTGGACCTGACGTTCACTATCCCGACCGGCGGCACGAAGTACTACCCGCCCGGCACGGAGTTCGACATCCACTTCGAGTTGTTGGACAGTGAGGGCGTGACCCACCCAACCAGGGCGTTCAAGGTCGAATACCTCGATCCCCGCCTGACCTGGCGGCGGGTCAGCAACGGGCCGGTCACCGCCATCTACCACGGCATTTCCGACGACCAGGCACGCGATCTCGTCGATCACGCCGTATCTGTGTTACCAGTGATCGCGAATACGATCGGTGTGGACGAACCCCCTTCAATCAAGGCGGTCCTCTTCGACACGGTTAGGCAGGCGACGCCTTACTTTCCGCCCGTCTCAAAGACCGCAACCGATCGGCAATTCTTCGCCGGGTTCGCAATGTCGGAGTATGGCCTTTTCGTGATGGCCGCCCCGTCCCGTGGGATTTTCGTCCACGAGATGACACACCTCGTGGTGGCGGAGGCGGAGAAGTCCCCATTGGGCCGCGACGCGCCTTCATGGTTGAACGAGGGCCTGGCGGTCTACTTTCAGAACGATGGGGACCACAGGCAACTGGAAAGGCGGCTCGCCGGCCCGGCCCGGCAAGGCAAACTCATTCCCATCAAGAACATGAACCGAATTCCCGGGCTCCGGGACCAGATAAATGTGTTCTATCCGCAGTCGGGCCACTTCGTCGCGTACCTGATTGCCAGGTACGGGCACGAACGGGTCGCCTCACTGCTCGGGTACCTCGATGCCGGTCAAGAGATCGCCGACGCGTTCGTTTCGGCCTACGGCGAATCTCTGTACGACGTTGAAAATGATTGGAGATCAACCCTGGGCGCCGGGCCGCTTCCGACCCCGGACCCGTCACTCTCACAACTTCCAGCTCCCGCCATCACCCAGGTCCCGCTATTGAAGCCGCCGGTAGACACCGTCAAGTCGCCTGAGACTGAATCGTCAGGCGAAGGTGAAGCGCCGCCAGGACCCGGGCCGACTACCGTCCCCGCTCCCACGGCCGCGCCGCCTCAGGATGAGGGCAACTACGGGTCCGCGGCCGACGCCCTGGAAGGCGGCGCCTCCGGCCGAATCGTGACGGTTGTGATCATCGCAATTGCATTGGCTGCAATTGCTGTGGCTTCGGGAATGTTCGTCCTGGCAAGGTCAAGAACGCGTCGCGAAAGCCCCTAAACGTCGAGCGTATTCGATCAGTTCTCTACCAGGTGGTACTCGTCGGGCACCCGGAGAACCTCGCAACTTGTGAAGCGCCCGTCGAAGGTCAGCCCTACGCCTTCGCAGTAGCCAATTGGGCCGCCCCAGTCATCGTGCGGCTGATCGGGGACGGCGGCCACGGCTCCCACCTCGATTAGTCCGCCGTGAGAGACGACGAGGGCCTGTGTAGAGTCCGGAATTCGCTCGACGATGCTGTGCCAGGCGTCTACCATCTGCGCCGCGTAGTTGGCGGCGGGTCCCCCCGCCTTGACGGCACGAGAGACCGCTGAGAACGGAGTAGGCCAACTCGCCATGCCGGCGATCACATCCGTGGGGATGTGAGCAAGGGTTTTGTCGATCTCGTCGACCTCAAAACCCATCGCGATGGCCGTTTCGATGGCCCTCGGGATGTGGCTGGTCGCCACCAGGCTGAACGGTCCGGAGGATTCCCCTACCAGCCGCGCCAGGTCGATGCCGTCCTGCGACAGGTGCTGGCCGGGCTTGCGCCTCATGGTGTGTCGCCGGACTTCCAACGATCGCATATGTCAGTGGTCTCCCTGCGGTATACCTGTAGCGACCACAGGTTTCACGCACCGCTGAATGGGTGTTTAACCCGGGCCGACTCAGCCGCGGGCGGCTGCCCGGATTCGTTCGGCCACGATGACTTCCTCGCCCTCGTTCAGTGCATGGGCGTTTACCTCGAAAGTCCGGTCGTCGGTCACCATGACCCAGATGCGCGGGTTGCCGCCGTCCAACTCGTCCGCGATGTCCTGGACCGTCTTGCCGACCACTCCTGGGTCGACCGTCACATTCAGGGACGAGCCATAGTATTGGGGTACGTTCTCGATCTCCAGGTGCAGGCCTGGGGTCCCGGCCAAAATCTGCCGAGCGGTGTCCAGGCGCTCCTCGTACACGAGCAAGCGGTCCTCGTGATTCATCTTCAACCATCGTTCGACGGCGGTGACGACGGCCACCACCTCTTGCTTGTCCAACTTCATGGGGCGTCCGAACGAGAGGCCGCCGTTCTCCTGGAAGGCGATGAAGCCCTGGTCGGACGCGGCGTCCACAAGTTCCTTGCGGCCGCAGAGGAACCCTGAGGATTGGGGAGCGCCCATGTACTTGGCGCCGAAGCAGACCAGGTCCGCGCTCTGGGCGTTGCGGAGGAAGTAATCGAGAGGGTAGATCTGCGCCGCCGCGTCGGCTATCACGGGTACTCCGGCGTCGTGGGCTATTTCGACCGCTTCCTCGAGCGTCACGACTGCGCAGGGTTCTACAGCCCGAATGAAGTATGCGACGGCCGCAGTGTTCGCCCCTATGGCCTCCTGGAGTTGGTCGGCGGTGCATCCGTCCTCGCCTCCGGCCTCGACCAGCCTCGCGCCGGGGACGGTGTAACTGCGATCGTATGAGTAGCGCTGGGCCTTCTGGATGACGATCTCGTTCTTCATGCCCGTGGTATCGGGTAACTGGGCTATCTTGTTGAGGTCGCGCCCGGTCATGCAGGCCGCGGCGCTGAAGGCAAGCGCCGCCGAACAGCCGGAGGTGACGTAAGCTGCTTCGACGCCCAGCAGATCGGCAATGTATTCGCCCGACCGGGCCAGCAGTTCCGACATCTCGACGTAGGTGTCGTTGGCGGCGGCCATCGCCGCGGCAACCTCCGGCACGGTGGCTGAGCCACCGAGCACGGTCCGGTTGCCCTGAGCGTTGATGACGGCCCGCGCCCCAATTCGTGCGTATATGTCGGCCCCTGCTGTCGTCATGCTAATTCCTTGGAAAAGCTAACCTCAGATTTTCCGGGACTATTTTCATCCCGCGTCTCGGCCCCACATGTTCCTCTGCCGTCCCCGTATCCCGCATTGACGGACCATCCGGTTTCAGGCCGGGGGATTGTAGAGACATTCGCCGGACGGCGCACGATGGCGCTGGGAGCCGTGAAGGGTCCCGGTCACTCCCCATCTTTTCCGAGAGCAACCGTGCACGTTGGCAAGACTTCCAGGGGGTCACGCCATGTGGACGTATTGCACGACCACGTCGAGACCCGGTGCCCGGGAAAGCCGCCCGTCGGTGGTCATCAGCGGAAAATCCCGCATATAGGCGGCGGCGACGTAAAAGGCATCATAGGCGCTGACGTTAGGTCGGTATTGCCAGGCCAGGGGCGCCAGGGTGCGGTGAGAGAGACGATCCACAGGCCACCGGAGCAGGTCATCGACGACCATCCTTGCCCGGGCTTCCGCGAGCTCCCCGTTCAGCACTGCCCTCCGCAACACCGACAAAATCTCTGCGTCGAGTAGTTCGGGAGCCGCCAATGAGGCGCTCCCGATCGTGTCGGCAACTGTCAGGCCGAGAGGCGTCCTGAGGAGATATTCAACCGCTACGGACGCATCGACGACGTAGCGGCTCACTCCATCTCCATGTAACGGGCGGAGCGTTCCGCCGCGAGGAGCGATGATGCTTCAACGCCCAGATAGGTCATGGGGCGTTGGGCGAGGCTTTGCTGCCACTCCCGATTGGACAACTCACGCTCCAGGGCGGTGAGCACCAACGCACTCATCGTGCTGTTGCTCAAACGCGCCTGGTGGCGGAGACGTTCGTGAAGAGCATCCGGTATGTTACGCACTTGAAGATTCACCATGTAGTGACATTATCATGCATACTTCATGAAGTAAAGCGTACCCACCGCATGAGTCCGGTCCGAGCGAGGTTGGCGGTCTCGCGATATGGTTTGCCAGTCGCCTCGAACTTATCACCATCGGCCACCAGGACGCATCAGCTTGCCGACCGAAACCCCATCAGCCACTCTCGTCTACTCCCCGGAGCTTGCCGCTTTCGACCTGGGGCCGAACCACCCGCTCAAGCCGATCAGGTACGCCCACACCGTCGAACTGATGGGCTCCGCAGGGCTGTTCGACGCCCCCGTCCTGCAGACAGTCCCACCCAGGCCGGCCACCCAGTTGGAGATAGAGCGGTTTCACGACCCCGAGTACGTGGACGTGGTGCGCGCTATCGGCGCGGGCATGATCGTCCCGGGAATGGGTGAATTCGGATTTGGTCCGGGCGACAACCCACCCGCCCGAGGCCTCTATGACGCGGCAACCCTGTCATCCGGAAGCTCCATTGTGGCGACGGAGTTGGTCATGTCCGGAGCCTCCCCGGTGGCATTCGCCGTCGCCGGCGGGGTACACCATCACGCCATGCCCGCCCGCGCTTCCGGGTTCGGCGTCTTCAACGACGCCGTAATTGCCATCCAGGGGCTCGTCGAGGACGGCCTCCGCGTCGCCTACGTGGACATCGATTGCCACCACGGCGACGGGGTCCAAGTGGGGTTTTATGAAACGGACCGCGTCCTGACCATCTCTATCCACGAGAGCGGCCAATTCCTTTTCCCCGGCACCGGCTACACGGACGAGACGGGCAGGGGAGATGGCGTGGGCTACTCTGTGAATGTGCCACTGGCCCCATACACCGGCGATACGGTGTGGTTGGAGGCGTTCGATGCTGTCGTTCCGCCACTGATCGGTAAGTTCGAACCGGACCTGGTGTTTACCCAACTGGGAATCGACACCCACTTCCGCGATCCGATCACCCACCTTCGCCTGACCACCCAGGGGCACAATGAAGCGGTGCGCAGGTTGGGCGAGTTGGCCGCGAGTTCCGGACGCTGGGTGGCCGTCGGTGGCGGCGGGTACGATCCGGCCGCCGTCGCCAGGGCCTGGACCATGGACCTAGCGACCATGGCCACCTACGAGCTGCCTGAGCGCATACCCGAGTCGTATAAGGCGATACCCGTCCCACCTTTGTTCGCAGACGAAGCGCCGCCGGACTTGGGCCCCTCAGTGGAAGATCAAACGCGAGCATTCGCGGCCGAGAGCGTCCGGCAAATAAAGGAAAACGTATTTCCAACGCACGGGCTGTGATCGACGTCAGCGTCGATCCTATGAAAATAGCTTCCGAAAACGTGCCCACCTCCACCCTCGCCAACCCTCGTAGGGGCTGGTTTCAAACCCGCCTTGGCCGAATCATACGGGCCCTGTCGCATTTCCATGACCTCGTGCGGACTCAAAAAGCACAATATGATTCCGGCCGTTTGCCGGTAGTACCCTTACGGCTGTTCAAGGCCCAGCTGCCTGTCGGCGGCTGTGGTCAACGGAGGTAGAGATCATGAGAGCCGGATTTGGCAGCAACATCGACACGTCGAGGGAGTCGTTGCGTTACGCGAAGCAACTCGGAGCGACGGACATTATCCCCGCCATCTCCGGCATTCCGTCCACCGACGGGACGTGGGCGCTCAACGACCTCGTGAAGCTGAGACTCCGGATCGAGGAGTACGGCATGTCGCTCTCCGCCATCGAGAACGTGCCGATCTCGTTCTATGACCACATCATGCTCAACGGGCCGCGGCGGGACGAGCAGGTCGAAAAGATGATCATCACCGTACGCAATCTGGCCCGGGCGGGAATACCGATATTCGGGTACCACTGGATGCCATCGTTCACATGGAGGACTCCCGAAGTTCCGATCCGTGGCGGAGCACTGGCCACCGCCTTCGACAACGAGATAGCGAAGCAGATGCCCTTTACGCATGGGCGGCGCTACTCCGAAGAGGAGATGTGGGAGAACCTGGAATACTGGATCAAGATCATCACGCCCATCGCAGAAGAAGAGGGCATAAAGCTGGGAATCCACCCGTGTGACCCGCCCGTTGACGAGCTTGCCGGCATTCCGATGCTTTTCAACTCCTACGACAACTACCGCCGCTACCTCGACATCTACGACTCCCCACATAACGCCATCGAGTTCTGCCAGGGGACCATCTCGGAGATGCACGACTCGGCCGGGGACAACATCTACGGCTTCATCAAGGAGATGGTGGAACGCGACCGCATCCTGTATGTGCACTTCCGCAATGTGAACAGGCCGAACCCGGAAAAGTTCCACGAAGAGTTCATCAACACGGGCCACGTCGACATGTATCGCGCCATGAAGACGTACCACGACGCCGGTTACAAGAGTTTCTTCATTGATGACCACGTGCCGCACATCGAGGGCGACACAAAGTGGGGCCACACGGGGCGAGCCTTCGCAAACGGCTACATCCAGGCCATGATCGAGGCCGTGGCCAAGCAGGGCATGTACGACTAAGGTTTCGCTGGAACCTGGCGGTCTACGGTAGGCCTTTTGGGTCCGGCATCAAAAGTCCCAGGGGCTCCACGGGGCGCGTTCTGACGCAAACATCCCGCTTGCCCGTTTAAGGGCGCCGTCGGTGCGCTCCTCGATCCGGGCCGCCCGCGCCATGGCGCTGAAATCCCCGCCACCCAGATAACAGGTCGCCAGGTCAGACGCGCTCACTACCAGGTCCGGTTCGGCCTTGGTTTCCCGGCAACTTGCGCCCGCCTCGTTGGCGTCCAGTTCGAAGCGGCCGCCGGCCCACGTGCAGAACTCGTCGACCACCTCGATGACCAGTTTCCCGGTGGCGGCGTAAGAACGTGTCGTCAAAGCCTTCGACACGTCCACGATGCGGAGCCAGATGGCGTCATAGCGCGTCCGCTTCAGACGCCGCGGGTCTGCGAGCATCCACCACAGCGGGTCGTCGACCGGCAGATAGTCGTATGACACCTGCCAGATGAGATCGACGTCAAAGCAGAACCGCCAGAGCGCCGCGTGAGCCTCGTCCGTGGTCGGGATCAGTTCGAGGACCTTCAGCCGACGCTCGGCGCTTTCCGGCAAGACCCGGTACATGACGTAGCCGTCTGCGGACCCGGCCAGCTCATAGACGGCCAGGAACAGAACGCCGTCACCAGGACCCGATTCGGGATTGGGTTCCCGGAGTGTCCGGTAGAGGAACTCCGGCTTTCGTGACATGAAGCCCGGCCACCTCGGCGTCGCACGTTCCCACACGCCGGGAAATATTCGCCTCGCTTCATCGATGCCGACCATTCTCATGTTGCCGTGGGGCGTCACCTGGTGTTCGAAACGGCTGTGCCTGGAGTCGATCGTAACGGCGTCGGTCTGCACCGCCATTCCGTATCCCCACCGACCGTAGATGATGCTTTCGGAGGCCCAAAGCGCGGCCCCCGTCTCTCCGCGGTCCCGTATGCGTTCCAACTGGTCGCGCATCAGCATCGTCCCTATGCCGCGGCGATTGTGCGTAGGCAGCACGGTCACGTCCGTCACGGCAGCGACCGGAATCGAATCGCCGCCGGGCACGGTTATGCGGGACGAGTAGGCGCCCGCGGTCCCCACCATCTGCCCGTCTTCGAAGGCCGCGACGTCGCGGTCCATCTCGTGGCGGGAAAGCCATTCCCTGGTCGATTCGGGATCCAGCCGCGCCTCATCGCCAAAAGCTATTTCCGAGGTAATTCGATACGCGTCGAGTTCAGCTTCGGTGCGTTGTCTTATTTCGATTGGCAAGAGTCAAGCTCCTACGATGAGGGCCGGTCTCCACCGGCAACAGAAGGAATGTGGAGTGGAGGCGCGGTTGGCCTGCCGCCCGCGGGGCGCTCAGTCGTGTTGCTGCACGTGGACCTTGATTACGCCGCTCGACTTGTCGAACGCCGTATCGAACCCCTGCTGGATATCTTCGAGCGACACTGTATGCGTGACTATGTCCCTGTACGGGTATTCACCGGACGCAAGAATGTCGATCGCGACCTCGTAGTCGTGCCGCCCGTCAACCGTGCCGTAGCAGTTCGACTGCAAAATATCGACCTCGCGCAGCAGCGGGTCTAGCAAATCAATCGTTTGGGGGGTCTTTATCCCGCCCACGTGCACCACTTTGCCCTGTTTGCGCGCGCACTTGATGCTTTGTTCAAACGTGTCCGCCTGGTTGCCCCCTACAGTCTCGAGGGCTACGTCCGCGCCCAGTCCCCCGGTCGCCGCAAGACACGCCTCTTCGAGCTCACCCGGCTCGGATCCAACCACCTCGTCCGCGCCCATCGCCAGGGCAGCCTCCCGCTGTTGGGGGTACCTCGCCGAGGCGATTATCCTGCCCACGCCCGCGGCCCGGGCTGCCGCGATGCAGGACAGGCCGATAGTGGCCGAACCGATGACCGCGACCGTACTGCCCCTGGGGACGCGGCAATACCGGATTGCATGGACCGACACCGCCATGGGTTCGACCAGCGCTGCGTCCACCCAGTCGATGCGGTCGTCGAGCGGGAACAGCCCTTTTGGCCGGCGAGTCATATACTCGGCGAACCCGCCTCCGGTGTCGTCTTCCAGGTTGTTGCAGTGTTTGAATTGTCCGTCGTCGCAATAGAAACAGTCGCCGCAGCAAAGACCCGCGCCGATGGTCTCCAGCGCCACCCGGTCGCCGACCTTGAGCCCGGTCTCGCCCGCCGGCAACTCCACGATTTCTCCTGCAACTTCATGGCCGGTCGGCAGTGTCTGCGCCTCTGGACGGGCAGTCGTCAGGTGCAGGTCCGAACCGCAGATTCCAGTCTGACGGACCCTTATCAGGGCTGCCCCGGGGAACATCTTCGGCATGGGTACGTCGTGGACCACATAGCGTCCGGTCCCGTCATCAAGCGCTGCTCTCATGGGCATTTCCGAGCGATGACACACCCGCCAGGGCAGGGCAGCCATTCGATTCCCTCTCCGTAAAATCGGAGACTTATGGGCTTCACAGGTGGTCCTGTTTCGCGACTAGAACGAGTACGGACCGTGTAACGAATGGTATAGCACGGGGTTGGCGGTCGTTCCGGTCGCAATACGCATCCGGCGCGCCCGCGTCGCCACACTTGTTCCAGGCGTTCAGGTTCAGTTGTCGGAGTCTTGCTGCCGGGTCGATTTGCGACCGCGGGATGCCAGCCAGAAAACTGCGATAGGAAACACGACAATCGCCAACCCGAGAACGATGACGATGGTCGCCGAGCCCACACCGAAAATGTGATCGATGGCGTCGCGGATCCAGCGTATCAGCGTCGGGTCCACGCTTTCGCTGTGGTGCAGGAGTATTCGGAGCGCGCCTGTCATTTCCGAACTCCGTGGTCGTCAGGTTATCCGCTACTCGCCGGTCCGGCGGGCGCCGGCGCACTGGAGGGCGAGGCGTACCTTACTGAGTACCGCCGTTCCCTGATACTCAGTGAAACTATTCCTGCCACTACCAGGAAAAGGACGCCGGCCGCGATCGCCGGATCGTAGTTTCCCCAGATGTCGAACGCCAGGCCGAACAGGTAGACAGCGAGAGCCCCACCGATTTGGTGAGCGAAGTTGATGAGTCCGACCAGCGAACCCATATGACGCAATCCGTAGACGTCTGCGGCCAGGCCGGTTGTGAGGGGCACGGTGGCCAGCCAGGACGCCCCGCCCGCGAGCGCGAATCCCCACAGCGCCCACTGGCCTGGCAGGATAAGGAGAATGAGGAACGCCGAACCACGCACAAGGTAGACGCATCCCAGGAGAAAGCGGCGTTCCACGCGGTCGGACAAGCTGCCGATCAAGATCACTCCAACGGCATTGATCCCGCTCAGCAGCCCAAATGCCAGCGCCGCCGTGGTCGGGGTGATGCCTTCAGAAACGGCCCATCTCACGTAGTGGACCGATATCGAGCCGGTCGTAACGCCGCAGACAAAATATCCGATGGACAACTGCCACATCGGCGCGGTCCTGAACGGCGCCGTCCAGGTCCTCGCCTCCAGGGGTGTGACGGGCGTGCGGCCCGGAACGTTCCCGCCTGTTGTTCCCTCGTCCCGTGCTCCATCAGGTGACTCGCCGACATCCCGGGGATCGTCTCTGACCACGAAGTACACGAGCGGCGCGCCGAGTAACAGCACGATGCCGCCGGCGACCAACCACGATGTGCGCCAGTCGGTCCAGATGAGCAGATAGGTCAGGAACGGGACGAACACAAGCCCACCAACGGAACCGCCTGACGCCAGCGCGCTCAGGGCCTTGCCGCGGCTTTTGCGGAACCAGCGCGCAGCCACCACGCTTGGCGGCCCGCCGGAGAGGGCGCCAGAAGCGAATGAGACTACGACGCCGTAGAGCGCAATGAGGGCATACACGTTGCCCACAGCAGCGATAGCCGCCGTCCCCAGGCCCATCATTATCAGGCCGATGGTCACCACGATCCGGCCGCCGAACCGGTCCACCATTCGCCCGAACACGACCTGGCTCGCGCCATTCACCAGCCACCCTACCGCCGCGGCGATGGAGATCGTCCCGACCGTCGCGTTGAATTCCTTTTCCCACGTTTCTACGAAGATGCCGAACCCGTTCCTGGCGCCAACGCCGAGGAACATCGAAAAGAAGAGGGCGGCGATGATGTACCAGCCGTAGAACGGCGCGGTTTGGAAACGTGACCGTGCCCGTTGGATCAGGTTCAATTCGCCACCAATGCCCTTTGGAGACCATTGCAAAATCCCCTCTCCCTCAATGGAGACCTTTGCAAAACTCCCTCTCCCTCGCAGGGAGAGGGTTGGGGTGAGGGTGAATAGGGCGTGACCGCAACTTGCCGTGCGCCAACCTTGGCCTCCTGAATTCCGGCTATCGCCGGATTGACGAGGTTACCCAAAGGTCTCCATTTGGCTTCGCAGCCGACGCGGTCTTCTAGGCAACGCCCAGGATCTCGGCGGCGTCCCGGTTGATGATGGCTTCGATCTCCTGTTCCGGGATTCCCGGCAGGTGGTGGTCGGCCGCAAATTTGTTGAGCCCGCGCAGGTGGTCGATGTTGTCCTGTGGCATCGTCACCGGCCAGTCCGAGGCGAACAGGATCTTTTCAGTCACCCCCCACTCATGGAACAGCCGCATGCCGTTCCAGTAGGACCACGGCCTGTAGAACTGCGCCGAAACGTCGGCCCACACGTTCGGGTGCTTGCGCACGACCGTGACCGTCTCTATGTGCCAGGGATGTCCCAGGTGAGCCAGGATCATCTTCAGCTTTGGGAAGGCAGCAGCCACCCGGTCGTATGACTGCGGGTGCGCATACATCAGCGGCGCGTCCCACATCGGCGAGGTGCCTGAGTGCCAGATGATGGGGATTCCGTCTGCCTCGAGCCGCGCATAGAGCCGGTACGCTGCCTCGCCATTTGGGTCGAAGTCCTGGTAGTTGGCCCCCATCTTGATGCCCTTGCAGCCCAGATTGCCAACGCAGCGGTCGTATTCGTCGTTCACTCCGGGATCGAGCGGGTGCAAAGACATGAATGGGACAATCTTGTCCGGCGCGTGCTTTGCCGTCGCTGCCGATACGTCGTTGCCGTTCATCCCGTCAGGCCAACCCTGGGCCCTGAGGCCGAAGAAGTTACTGTCCTTCCAGGGGCGCGGCGCGATCGGGAAGACAAATGCCTTGTCGACAGGTCCCATGGCCGCCAGGTAATCGGCCACGCTGTTCGTCTGTCGGACTGTATCGCCTGACCGCATCGTCGTTTCCGTCCGGATGTCTTCCGGCGGGACAGCATTTTCGTGGGTTGGGTTATGCGTATGAACGTCGACGATCATTTGGTGCTCCGATGGATGTGGGCTGGCCCGTGTACTCGCTGGCCGCTAAAGGCCGATGTTATCCCTTCCGGCTTGGCGTGAGGCTAGCCCCCGTACCCTTCACTGCCGCCCGTTTCCCACCAGCGGTAGAGCTGGCTGGGACTCCCCCCGTCCTCACCGAACGCGTAGGAATTCCGCAAGGTTTCTGTGACGTACATCTTGGCGATGGCTACGGCCTCCTCGACGCCTCGCCCCATCGCCAACCCGGATGCAATGGCAGACGCCAGGGTGCTGCCGGCCCCGGCGTCATGTGCGGTCTCAATTCGTTCGCTCGGATATTCGAGATATTCGCTTCCGTCCCACAGGATGTCCAGGCACTCGTCGCCTCCCAAGTGACCTCCCTTGACCAGCACGTTTGCCGCACCGGCGCGGTCCAACAACTTCCCGACGGCCCTCAGCCCCAGCGCGTTCCTGACGGGAATGCCCAGCAGGGCCGTCGCCTCCGGCATGCTGATCGTCACGACTTCGGTGACCGGCATGAGTTCCGATTTCAGCGCGTCCTTAACCGGGTCGCCGGCGTCGGCAACATCCGGGTCCACGACCACGTGGTTTTTCGAGGCTTGCTCAAGTGCTCGCGCCACGCCGGCTATCGACTCTGCGTCCGGCATCCAGCCGATCTTCACCACCTCCGCTCCAGTGTTATCGAGGGCTGACTCAAGTTGTTGCACGATTTCGCCGGCCGGCATGGCGGCGATTACATCAGTGCTCGCGTCCCGGCTCGCCACTATGCCGGTCACCACGGCGGTCCCGTGGACACCCATGGCGGCGAAGGTGCGGAGGTCGGCGGCGATCCCATCGACGCCCGCAGAGTCCGAGGCTCCGACTGCTATCAACGTCTTGGGGGATTGCGCGTCCATTTCCACCTCGTGCTTGTCACGCGAATCTTGGGGCCCCGGGTCTCCCCGGCGGGCCATGGCAAGCGGGATTGCCCGAGGGTCTGGATGTTAATCTACGAAGCCGCTCGCGAGTCGAGCATTCGAACCGCAATTCACGACTGAAATTCAGGCAGGCATCACTTTGGACACTGGGTCAGTAGTTATCACCGGAGCAAGGAATTTCCTTGCCCATACACCCGGCCTCGTGAGGCACGGCTCGCGCCCATCGCGTGACATTCACGATGATCCGGCGGTGGCCGACGTCATCACAAAGAACCTGCGCACCTTCGAGCAGGCAGCCTCCTACGGGCCCAACATGACCTACCTCGGCGGCATGCAACCCGAAGAGTTGGCCTCGCTGGACAAGCCCTGGTACGGCCAGGAAGGGGACTTCGAACGAGACCAGCCTTATGGCCACATCATGCCGGAAGAAGAGTTCTACGGCGTGATGAAGATGATGGACGACTTCGACCTCCTGTGGCTCGAAGAGGGATTCAGTCAAAAGATGGCGGCCACGCTGGGCGCGACCGGGGGTTGGACCGAAAAGCAACTTTCCGTGCTCGAGTCCGGTGTTTCGATGGACCAGGTAGTAGGACAACTCGGAGAGGGCTCCGACAACCTCCCGGTGACACTGCGTGACGGGGAAGTGATCGGCGTCCTGAACGCGGCCCACCGGCAGGACGCATCGTTGTTTGCCGACGTGCTGCTGGAGAACCTGGCCTGCAAGGCCGCGGCGGTTATGGCCGTCAAGGTCCTCATGAAGGACATGGCGCTTGACCCCCTCTCGATTCCGTACATCCTGAACAGCGGCGAAGAGGCCGTGGGTGACCGCTACCAGAGAGGCGGCGGAAACCTCGCAAAAGCGATCGGCGAAGATTGCGGCCTCACAAACTCAACCGGTTCGGACGTCAAGGCGTTCTGTACCGGTCCCAACCACGCCGTCCTGCTCGCGGCGGGGCTGATCGCCGCAGGTCTGTTTGAGCAGGTGATGATCGTGGGCGGGTGTTCGCTGGCAAAGCTGGGCATGAAATACCAGGGTCACGTGCGCAACGGCATGCCGGTGCTCGAAGACGTCCTCGCAGGTTCGGCAATGCTGGTGCAAAAGGGCGATGGCAAGAGCCCGGTCGTGCGGCTCGACTCCGTGGGCAAGCACGACGTCGGCGCCGGCGGAGCGCAAGCGGCAATACTGGCCGAACTCGTCTCCAAGCCGTTGGAGCGGCTCGGGCTTGGCTACGCCGACATCGACAAATACGCCACCGAAATGCACAATCCGGAAGTGACCGAGCCTGCCGGTTCCGGGAACGTGCCGGAACTCAATTACAAGCTCATCGCCGCGCTGGCCGTCAGGGCGGGCCAGCTGAACAGGGCGGAAATGCCGGACTTTGTGGCCCGTCACGGCATGACCGGCTTTTCGCCCACGCAGGGCCACATCGCGTCGGCGATCCCGTTCATGCCCCACGCAATCGACGGTCTGTCCAACGGCAGCCTCAACCGGGTGATGTTCCTCGCAAAAGGGAGCCTGTTCCTGGGCCGTATGACACAGATGTCTGACGGCCTGTCGTTTATCATGGAGCCCTCGAACTGAATTCCCTTTACCGGCCCTGTAGAATCGGGCCGAAATCTTCATATCGTCCGCCGCATGGCAAGGAGAGATCAATTGGAACTTAAGGGCAAACGCGTAATCGCCCTGGGTGAACGGGACGGAATCCAGGGTGATTCCATCGCCAAGATCGCCCGCTCCGCCGGGGCGGAAGTCGTGCTGGAGGTCACTCACTGCTTCGTCTGAACGTCCGCAGGCGCCCTTGACCTGGAAGGTCAAGACGAAATCAAGCGGACCGTCGACAAGGTCGGGACCGATGATCTGGTCGTACTTCTCGGCACCCCGACTGGAGAAAGCTCTGAACTCTACGCCACCACCATGGTGGACGGAGACCCGTCCTGGGCCGGCGCGCTAGCCGGAACGGCACTCGGGCTGCCCGTGTTCCACGTGACCGAAGACGAGGTCAAGAACCAGGCCGACGCCGGAATCTATGACGACGAGGTCGGCGTGGCCGAGATGGTCCTGGAACTGGAAGATATCCAGCAGGCCGTCCGCAAGGTCAGGGAATCCAACGGCGGCTGAATAGGCCGACCGCCCACGATCTCTCAAACCCGCGGCGGGCGACGGGTGTTCATGCTCAGACGGCCGTTCCGGGCTCCCTCTACCTTGACAGAGATGTTTGCAAAACCCCCTTTCCCAGCGGAGACCTTTGCGAAACTGGTTGATCCCTCACTCCATGTCACCCCCGCATCAAGTGCGGGGCAGGCTCTGAGCGAAGCCGAAGGGTCTGGGTAAGAGGAGCGGGGCGTTGTTGAATGACCCGCGGGAGATTCTTCGCTGCGCTCAGAATGACACTCGCGGAAGTTACGCAAAGGCCTCTTACGAAAGCCTAAATCCGGGCTGAGTCCGGGTGTGGGCTGGCGATGTCGCCAGCGGCGATGTCGTCCAAAAACGCGTTGACCGCATCCGCCGCGCCAGCTGGATTGGCGATGTGCGGCCAGTTTCCCATCCCGTTGATCGCTACATGACACGCGTTCGGCCAATCCGGCCATTCGCCCGGACCGGCCTTGGCGGTCTGGATGACTAGGGTTGGCGGCCGCGGCCCGGCGTTTTGAGCCAAGTCCGGGCGCGCTCCGATGTTCATTGCCGCCGGATCGAACTTGGGGGCCCGCAGTCCACCCGGTCGGGCCCAGGTGAGCATGTCGGCTATTTCGGCGGCCCGCATGGAAGGGTGATCGCCGAAAAGGAAAATGTCCGCGCCTGCTGGTCCGAGTACAAGCTCGACAAGGCTTGCCACTTCCACGTCTTTCGGAGGCGGGCCCAGCAGGACCAGGCCTCCGACGTGTTCAGGCCAACGTTCGGCCGCGCGAATTGCCAGGAGCGCTCCCAGCCCCGTGCCCACCAGGACCGCCTTCTTCTGCCAATACTCCAGTTGCAGGCGCAGATCGTCAGCGTAGTCGTCGAAGGCGTACTCGCCGTCGGGGTCCCAGGGCGTGCCGCCATGGCCGCGCAGGTCCACGGCGATCACCTCGGAAGACCGGCGGATCCGGCTGGCGAATGGCCCGAACGCGTCTGCGCATTCCCCCAGACCGTGCAACAGCACTGTCATGTGGGTTGTGGACCGGGGCCACCAGAAATAGTGAAACCGCCTGTAACCGAGCAGTTTCAGGTACTCGCTCAGCCCGCCGTGTTGATTCGAAAGCAAACGGACCACCGCCCGGCAGCCAGGTTATGGGACCCCGACCGACTCAGGACGGACGGGACTAGCCGCCTTGTCAGGCGGGCATCCCAGCCAGGGCGGCGTCGATATCCTTCGGCTTGTAGCCGACTACCCGCTCGTCCCCTATGAACGTGACGGGAGTCGAGGAGTAGCCCTCGGCCAGCAGGTACTTGGTCGCGTCGTCATCCAGGGAGACGTTGTGCTCCGTGAACTCGACGCCCTTGCGTGAAAGGTACACTTTCACCATGTGGCAGGGGCCTCAACCGTTCGAGGTGAAGACCTTGATGGCTGCGCTGAAGTCGGTCAAGTTTTCATACCTCCGCGAGTCCGGCGTTTCTGGAAATCCGGATGCCGTGATTGTATAAGTAATTGGCCCGGCTTTTTCGCAGCGGACTTCCGGGTTTTGTCGCTCAGTCGTGGGGCTTGATTCGAACGAAAACATGATCGACCGCAAGATAATACTGAATTCGGTCATTGCGGCCCTTCCCGAGGACCACGACCTCGTCCCTTTGCCCAAGCTCAACGTGCCCACACCTGCCGGGATGGGCTTTCAGAAGGTCTACTTTGGCATAAGGTGCGACTGCGGGACCTCGGCAGTCTTGACCGTCGAGGTCGCGAACGACAGGACGGAAGCCGACCTGGACGAGGCCATGCCGGCCATACTCGACCGCCTGATGCGCCAGAAAGCCGCCTTCAGAAAGATGTCTTGCCGGTCGCATGAAAGCCTCAGGTCCGGCCAATTCAAATAGAATTCAGGACTATCTCCCAATTCAATGCCAACCCAGTAGACAGGGGAGCAACGCGATGCCCAAGAAACAATTGACCGAGGAAGAAGCTCTTGAGCGAGCCATAAACTTCTCGGAGAAATACGTCAGCAGGGGACCCTACGAGTTTTTCCCAGACGCGGAAGTGGTGCGGGTCGTACAGGAAGGGCTCGGCAAGAACGAGCTTGAACACGGGTACCGCTACTGCCCCTGAATGCCCCTGAGCGGCGATCCGGTCGAGGATCGCAAGAAGATATGCCCGTGCGACCGGCACCACGAGGACATCATCCGTGACGGCTTCTGTATATGAATGTTCTTCGTAAGCGAAGAGTTTCTTCGCTCATACGAAGCCGGTGAGGACTTCGAACAGACCATCGACGAAGCAGTGCCCCAGGGCACGGGCCTTTTCGAAGGCGAGTACGCCTCCAAGGCATCCACGAAAAGCTCAAAATCCCGCTCTGATCGGAAGAAAAAGGAATAGCGGGACCTGAACGATGACGACGGCCCCCGCAGAGTCCCTGACGCTCAACACCTACCGGGTGAAAAGTGTTGACTTTGGCCCCAGAACAGAGTTCCGTGACGGCGCGCTCACCGTCGACCTGGCGGAAATAACGGCCGCCGTAAAGGCGGATCCGCGGGTCAACGCCGCCAACGTCGATCTTGTTCATCCCGGAGAGTCGACGCGCGTCACGGCGATCAAAGACGTCATCGAGCCCCGCGTAAAGGTTTCCGGGCCGGGACAGGTGTATCCGGGAGTCGCGGGACGGCCAGTGACGACAGTGGGCGTCGGCGAAACGAACCGCCTTGCCGGCGTGGCCGTAACGCCGCTCAGCCCGATCAAGGTCTACGAATTGCCGAGCCCGGCAGGAGGCATGGTGGGAGGCGCGGCAGGGCCGGGTTCCAACCTGTTCGACATGAGCGGGCCCGGCGCGGCCGCCACCCCCTACGGGTCGCTGCACCACATTTGCATCAGGATGGACGTGAGCCAGGTGCTGCACCTGGACGACCAGAACGAGACGATACACGCGGCTGCTCTGCGCGTGTCCGACCTGCTGGCGAAGACCACTCTCGACGCGACAGCCGACGAGACAGAGGCGTTCAGCAACCGCCCGCTGAACAATGACGTTCCCTCCATCGTGTATGTGGCCTGCATGAACTCCCCACAGCACTACGCCAACAGCCTGAACGCCTACGGGGTCGCCATTTACGGCTTGACCCGGCAGACGCCGCCGTGGGTGTTGGGGCCCACCGAAATCCTCGACGGCGCGATCTGCGGCTCCTACAGCTACGAGATGGCCAACAACCCCGTGGTCATGGGCCTGCTCCGCAAACACCGCGCCGGCGAGTGCAACTTCCTCGGTGTCATCACGATACGAACGCGATGGACATCGCAGGCCGAGAAGAACGTGCAGTCGGGTCAGACCGCACGCATCGCACGGGACCTCGGGGCGACCGGCGCGGTCGTGACCTGGGACGCGGGCGGAAACGACTTCATGGAGGTCGCCAGGGTCGTCCAGGCCTGCGAAAGGGCCGGCATCGAGACTGTGCTGCTGACCGGCGAGGAGGACCCCGCGAACGAGGGGCCAGCTCTGCTTGAGCCGTTGCCTGAAATGGAGGCCGTGGTCAGCACCGGGATTGGCGCAAACATGTGGTTCGAACCCACCACGATGCCCGCAGTCGAGCGGGTGGTGGGGGCCTCGCAAGTGCAACTCAACTTCGGACCTAACGAGCCACTGCAGATACTGGACGCCAAGAGCGAACTGGCCACCCTGCAGTCGGAAGATCACTACGGGTTCGGTTTCCGAAGCTGCTTCAACTATTAGCCTGGACCTGGGGTCCGGCCGGACGTTTTCAGCCGTCCGCGTGGTGGATCGGGCGACATTCGTAAATTGGACTGCCCGCGCCAGTCATCCCATGCGTTAACGGCGTCAACCATGTAACATATCGGCCGAAAATATGGCGACGGTGCGCAGGGCTGTACTTGCAGTTCTGGGCGTCGCTGTAGCACGCGGGCCGGTCCGGCTGCGTCATCAAATTGGAGGGGAACCGAGTTGATTCCTAAGAAATTCTTGATATTGGCCATCGTGGCTCTTGCGGCGATGGTCATCGTCGCCTGTGGCGGCGATGACCCAGACCCCACAGCCGCGCCCGAAAAGCCCGCCCCGACGACGGCGCCGGCCCCAACCGCGACCGCAAAGGCGGTCATCCCGACCGTTGCGCCGCTGGTCTCGACGGCGACGCCGGAACCGGCTGCGCCCACAGCCACTCCTGAGCCGACGCCGACGCCGCCTCCCGCCGGACCGACCGGTACGCTGAACGTGGGAGTAGCGTTGATCACGCCGCCCAACTTCTTGCCCAGCAAGATCCCGTGGCCCGGCAACCTCAACATCATCTCGTGGGGCGTCGGAGAGGGTCTGGTCCGCAGCGACTATGCGCCACCGCCGCTCATCGGTGAGTTGAACGACACGGGCATCGCTCCAAGTTGGGAAATCGCCCCTGACCAGTCAATGATCACCTTCAAAGTTCGTGAGGGAGTTGAGTTCCACGACGGCTGGGGAGAATTGACCGCACACGACGTGGCGCACAGCTTCAATGAGACTCAGGCTGAAGGCAGCTCGTGGGCCCGCGTCGAAATCGGAGACTGGATGTCGGACGCTGTAGCCGTCGATGACCGCACGTTCGAATTCCACTTCAAGAAGTGGAGCGGCACCTGGTTCGGATGGATGTACCAGAACACCGGCGCCGTACCGATGATCAGCGAGAAGGCATTCAACGACCTCGGCTACGACGAGGCCGTACTGACCCCGATCTTCACCGGACCGTTCTCAGTCGATGAATGGAAGGGCAACGACGTCGTCCACCTGTCGGCGGTCGACCCGCACTGGCGGCAGACGCCCAATGTTGCGAACGTAAAGATTGTCGAGATCAAGGAAGTCGCGACACGCCTGGCGGCCTTCAAGACCGGTGAGATCCACCTGGCACAGTTCCCGACCAACAGGCTGGGCGAGGCCGCAGAGGCGACCAACGGAACGTTCCACGAGATCGGGAACCCGTCGTCGAAGCACGTTGCGTTTGCAGGCAACTACTGGATGAAGGAAGACCACAACACGGGCGAGAACATCTTCCCGCGCCCGGGTCTGAACGCCGATGATGAGCACCCCTGGATCGGGAACCCCGAAGACGAAGAGAACATGGAGCGCGCCCGCTTGATCAGGCACGCCATGTCGCAGGCGATCGACCGGGACCTGATCAACGACGAAGTCCTTCTCGGCCTCGGCTCACCCCAGTACACCTGGTATGGGTTCGACCAGAGGGCCAACCCCGAGTACTTCAAGGACGAATGGATAATCCCGTACGACCCTGAAGGCGCAAAGCAGACTATTGCAGAGCAGGGATTCCCGGACGGCTTCAAAGTCCCGTTCTTCCTGCCGCCCGACGTGCCCGGTGTGGTCAGCCTCGAGATCGGCGAAGCGATCGCGCAGATGTGGCGCAACATCGGACTTGACGTCTCGATCGAAAGCACCGCATACCAGGCCCGAAGGCCAACCATGGTTGACCGCTCGATCGACGTCGTGTGGATGTGGCAGTCGAACGCGGCGGTCGGCAAGATCGACGATGCGCACAGCCACGGTGTGATCCCGTCGGCGGGCTGGAACCGCGGCATGGAAATCCAGTGGGTTCTCGACCTCTGGAAGGAAGCCGACGCCACGACGAACCCCGAAGAGCGTATCCAGGTCAACATACGCGGCGAGGACCTGAATGCCCACTGGCACACGGTTGCGCCGGTAGTAGGCGTACCCAGCATTTGGGTGGCCAGTGGTGATGTCGAGACATGGAGGCCGTACACGGAAGGCTCCGGTTACGCCGGCACATTCGAGTCGGTCGTCCTGAAGTAAGTCCATATGCGATCGCGGCGGCGGGTCCGGCTTGGTCCCGCCGCCTCAGATCGATATAGTCGGGCATTTCCCGAGGGCCGCGCCGGCTCAAACGCCGGTCCCGCGGCCTTTGTGTTGTCCGGTAGAGCGTAAGAGCAGGCGTTCGTAATGACCACTTTCCTGGTGCGACGATTCTTCTACGGGATCGCCGTCGTCATTATTGTGACGCTGGTCGTGTTCTTCCTGTCCCGCGCATCAGGTGACCCGCGTACTTATTTTATGAATGAGTACACCACCAAGGAACAGTGGGACGCATGGGGCCGTGAATGGGGCCTGGACAAGCCGGTAATACAGCAATACGCCCTATGGCTGGGGCGCGCGATGACTGGCAATCTCGGCAAGTCGCTACGCGAAAGCAGACCCGTACTGGACGTAGTCATGGAAAGGGTCCCGGCAACCGTCCAGCTCGCCGCAGGCGCTTTTATATTCGCCCTTCTCCTGGGCTTGCCGTTCGGGGTCCTGTCCGCAGTCTGGCGGGGTAGCTGGCTCGATTACTTCGGCAGGACAATTGCGTTGTTCGGGCAAGCCCTCCCGCCGTTCTGGTTAGGGATCATGTTGATCCTGATATTTGCGGTATGGCTCGAATGGCTGCCCACCAGCCGGCGGGAGGGAATACCTCACTTCATTCTCCCCTCTATCACACTGGGATGGCTCACCGCCGCGGGTCTTTTGCGGCTCGTCAGGTCGGCCATGCTGGAAGTGCTCGACTCCGAGTACGTGAAGATGGCCCGCGCAAAGGGCGTGGGGTCGAATGCAATCATCTGGAAGCATGCATTCCGCAACGCTTTGATTGCGCCCCTGACATACACCGCGCTGGTGTTTGTCGCATTCCTCACCGGGGCCGTGGTTACCGAGACGGTTTTTTCGTGGCCAGGATTGGGTTTACTGGCGGTCACATCCGTCAACAACCTCGACCTGGCCGTGTTATCCGGTGTGGTCCTGTTTCTCACGCTGCTGTATGTGGTCGTGAACTTCATTACCGATGTTCTCTACGCTGTGATTGATCCCAGGATACGGCTGGAATGAACGTTCAACCTGTCGTAGCAGCTCCCTCGGAACCGGTCATTCCGGGGCGGGACCGCGGCCGAGTTCGCGGTTGGATACACGAGGCCAACCGTTACCCGATAATCCCCATCATCATCATGCTCGCCATGATTGTCGCAGCGGCCTTCGCTCCCCTGGTTGCGCCTCACGATCCCCAGTTCGGTTACCTTGGCGATCGCGAGACACCTCCCTTCTGGCATCCGGAAGGGAGTGCCACCCACATACTGGGGACCGATCAGCAGGGCCGGGACATGTTGAGCCGCGTAATTTTCGGCGCCCGGATATCTATGTTGATCGTTGTCACGGTTGTCGCAATTGGCGGCACGATTGGCACCGCGCTCGGGATCATCGCCGCCTGGTATGGACGCCACATCGATGAACTGATAATGCGGGCCGTCGACGTCACACTGGCGATGCCGTTCATCCTGGTCGCGCTTGTGGCGGTAGTCGTCTTCACACAAAGCACGACGCTGGTGATTGGTCTTCTCGCGATATTCAGTTGGAACGGTTTCGCCCGCCAGATTCGGGCAGATTCGCTCAGGATCAAGACGGCCGACTATGTCGCGTTGTCTCTCGTATCGGGCGCATCCACGATATGGATCATGTGGAAGCACATCTTCCCGGGCGTCGTCAATACGATGGTTGTGGTCGCCACGCTGAGGGTCGGCTCGCTCATCCTGGCCGAGGCCATACTGAGCTACCTGGGCGCGGGAATCCCGCCGCCCACACCCGCATGGGGCCTCATGGTTGCGGACGGCAGGGCATACCTGGACACCTCGTGGTGGATCGCATTCTTCCCGGGGCTGGCCATTTTCCTGCTGGTGTTGTCGAGTAACTTCCTCGGGGACTGGCTCCGCGACCGGCTCGACCCACGGCTTCGCCAGCTCGACTAGCCCATTCACTCGACGGGGTAGGAAACGTGACGGGAAAACTCAGAGTTCTTCATTACATCAACCAGTTCTTTGCCGGTCGTGGCGGCGAAGAAATGGCCAACATCGAGCTGGACGCGGTCGATGGCCCGGTAGGTCCGGGCGCAAGACTCAACGCGCTGCTGGGGGACGACGCCGATATCACCGCGACATTGATCGCGGGCGATAACTGGGTGGCGGAAAACGAGGACGCCGCCGCCGACCGACTGCGCGAAGCCATTCTCGAGCATGGTCCTGACGTCGTAGTCGCTGGACCCGCGTTCAACGCCGGCCGCTACGGCCTCGCCTGCGGCCTCGTTTGCAAGGTCGCGCAGTATGCCGGGATACCGGCAGTCACCTCCATGTTCGAGGAGAACCCGGGCGTGCTCAGCTACCGGGGAGATGTGCTCATCGCCGCGGCGGCTGAGGATGTGAAGGGAATGGAACCGGCGCTTGCAAAGCTCGCAGAACTCGCCCTGAAACTGGGCAATGACGAATCAATCGGGCCGGTGGAAAGCGCCGGCTATTTCCCGCGCGGCATCAGGAAAGAGGGCAAGCGGTTCGCCTCCGCCGCGACCCGGGCCGGCGACATGCTGATGGCCCGCCTGACCGGCTCGCCGTGGACCACGGAGCTGCGTATCGAGACGCCGGATGCCACAACACCGGCAGACCCGGTGGCCAATCTGTCCGACGCCAGGATCGCCATGATGACGTCGGGAGGCCTGGTGCCGATAGGCAACCCGGAAGGACAGGTTAGAGGCGGTTCGACGCGCTGGTGGAAATACTCGATTGATGGCCTGAGCGGACTGAGCGCAGAAGAGTGGGAGTCTATCCACCGCGGATTCTTCGTCGGGATAACTAACGAAGAACCCAACTATGTGATGCCCCTTGACGTGATGCGCCAGTTCGAAGACGCCGGCGGCGTAGCCGAAATCCACCCTGTGGCCATCAGTGTGTCGGGAGTCGGCACACACGTCAGCGACTCCATCCGGATCGGCGACGAAATGGCTGAGTACCTGAAGGGCGAACGGATCGACGGCGCGCTGCTGGTCGCCACCTGAGGCACCTGTAATCGTTGCGGCGCAACGATAGCCAGGCGCATCGAAAACGCGGGCATACCCGTGGCCGTCATAACGGCGTTGTTCAGCCTGGCGCTGACGACAGGCGCGCCCAGGGTCGTCAAGGGCGCCCGGATCGAGCACGTTTGCGGCGATCCGACGCTCGGGCCCGAGCGGGATTTGGCCTTCAGGTGGGAGATAGTGCAGACGGCGCTGGAGTCCCTGACTACACACGTAGCTGAACCAACCTTGTTCGAACCCACAGGCGCGTAGCGGCGCGCTTCCTGTCGGCAGGCCAAAAGGCAAGTCCTTGCGAATTCCAATCTTGGGCCTTAACGAATGAAACTCGAACTCGGACGATTCCCCGTTTCTGAAGTACGCGCAGGTCCACGGACCGAATATCGCGACGGCGTACTTACGGTCGACATGGAGTCGCTGACCAAGCTCGTCCTCGAGGACCCGGCAATTCTCCACGCCCGCATTGAAATCGCGCGGCCCGGAGACTCAACACGGATCGTTGGATATCGAGACGTCGTGGCGCCGCAGGTCAAGGTCAATGGACCGGGGGTGGCGTACCCGGGTATCTGCGGCCGTCCGGCCGATTTCGTCGGCCGGGGCAGGACACACCGGGTCGACGGAGTAGGCGTAGTCAACCTCGCCGATACCGAACCGCCGCCCGGCGGAGTGGCGGACAAAATGGCCCAACCGTTCGACACCGTTTTCGACATGTCTGGACCATCAGCATCCATCATCCCGTACTCGCAGTTGAACAACGTCTGCCTCGTTCTACACACCGATCGGAACCTGTCGGGCCCGGCTCGCGCCTGGGCGGCCGAGGACGCGACTTTGCGTGTCAGTGACGCAATTGCCGACACTGTCCGTGAAGCGACTCCGGCCGATGTCGAAGCGTTCGAAAGTCCGGAAGCCGACGCCGATCTGCCGCGCGTGGTCTACATCTCTTGCCACAACTCGCCCGAGCACTACGCCGACGCGGTCAGGGCGTTCGGCACGTCCATATATGGCCTGTCACGCCTCAATGCGCCGTGGCTCCTGAACCCGAATGAATGGCTGGATGGCGCCGTTGCGGGCAGAGACTCCTGGATCCTCGCCAACAATCCGGTGATCAGGGACCTCTACTCACGGCACAACCGTGATCTCATATTCGCCGGTTGCATCGCCATTCGAACGAGGTGGAGCCAGCAGGTCGAAAAGAACGTGACCTCCAACCAGGCGGCCAAGATCGCACTGCAGGTCGGCGCTACCGGCGCCGTCGTGACGTGGGACGCAGGCGGGAACGACTTCATGGAGGTAATCAGAACCGTCCAGGCCTGCGAAAATATCGACATCAACGTTGTATTCTTGACCTTCGAAGAACATCCGGACAACGGCAGTCCGCTCCTCGAACCCCTGCCGGAGGCGCAGGCGATAGTCACCACGGGATGGGGCCGAAACGAGTTGATGTCGACGGCAAGCATTCCCGAATACGATCGACCGCTGCCGGCCGTGGACCGGGTGATCGGCAGGCAGACCATCATGGCCAACCAGAATGCCCAGTCCGGGCAAATCGACTCGCATTCGGAGTTACGTTCGTTCCTGTGGGTGGACCGGTACGGTTCCACCTCGTGGAGCGCATTCGACTATTAACATCAATCGGTACGAGAGTGAAATCTCCATGAAGGGAGAATGATCATGACGGACCAGCAGAAGCTGAAGGTGGTCCACTTCCTCAACCAGTTCTTCGCTGGAATTGGGGCTGAAGAGGCGGCCAATCACCCGATCGAGGTTCGCGAGGGACCGGTGGGCCCGGGCAATGCGTTCCGCCAGGTGTTCAAGGACGACGCAGAGATCGTCGCGACGATCATCGCCGGGGACAACTACTTCAACGAAGAGCACGAGACCTCCGTCAGGATGGTCGTCGACACCCTCGCCCGGTACCGTCCCGACCTCGTGATCGCCGGGCCCGCCTTCAACGCGGGCCGCTACGGCCTGTCTTGCGCCGAGGTGTGCCACCTGGCGTTGGCGGACGGCATACCCGCGGTGACCGCCATGTTCGACGAAAACCCGGGCACGCTGACGTACAAGAAAGAGATCATCATCGTGCCCACCAGCGAGGGCGTCGGCGGAATGCCGGCTGCGGTCGCGACAGTTGCCCGGATCGGATTGAAGCTGGCCCGCGGGGAGGAACTGGGCCCGGCGGACGAGGAGGGTTACATCCCGCGGGGCATCCGAAAGTCCGGCACACGGGATGTACGCGCTGCGGACCGCGCCATAGAGATGGTCCTCAAGAAGGTCCGGGGCGAACCGTTCGTCACGGAGCTGCCAATCGAACTGCCCGAGGTCGTCGAACCCGCCAGCCCGCTGGCCAACATGAAGTCCGCGCGCATCGGGCTCGTCACTTCGGGTGGTCTTGTGCCAATCGGCAACCCCGACAAGCTCTCGGGAGGGCCTTCGCAGGCCTGGTTCAAATACGAGATCGGCAATCTCGCCACAATGGAAGCGGGCAAGTGGGAGTCGGTCCACGTCGGGTTCTACACCGACGTGACCAACGAAAACCCCAACTACGTGCTACCGCTCAACGTCATGCGTTCGCTGGAGGACCGCGGCGTAATCGAGTCGATCCACCCCGAATACCTCACTACATCCGGCCGGGGCACCACCGTCGCCGATTCCCGGCGAATGGGCCAGGAGATGGCGGCCGTACTCAAGCGAGGAGGTGTGGACGGCGTTGTAATGGTGGCCACCTGAGGGACCTGTAATCGTTGCGGCGCAACGATAGCGAAGGAGATCGAGCGAGAGGGCATTCCCGTCGCCTTGATCTCAGCCCTGTTCAGCCTAGCCCTGACCACCGGGGCGCCGAGAGTCGTGCGCGGCGGCCGAATAGAACACGTCTGCGGCAACCCGAGACTTTCGCCTGAAGACGATCTTGCCTATGCCACGAGCATCGTGGAGTCGGCGCTCGACTCACTGATGACGCCGGTAACCGAACCGACGCTCTTCGAGCCCAGCGTCACCTGATGTACCGGAGCCGAAAATGAACGACGCCGACAAGAGACTGGAACTGGGAATATTCCCGGTGACGGACGTAAAACTGGGGGCAACAACATCCTACGACGACGGCGTCGTAACGGTCGACGCCGACGGGCTGCGGGATGTCCTTCTCGAGGACCTGCGGCTCGACGACGTGCAGTTCGACGTCATCCACCCCGGCGACATGGTGCGCGTCACCACGGTACGGGACCAGGTCGAACCGCGGGCCAAGGTGAGCGGGCCGGGCGTCGTGTACCCGGGCCTCGACGGGCGGCCGGTGGACGTGGTCGGCTCGGGCCGCACGAACGTTCTTCGCGGCATGTCCATATTCGAGGTGTCCGACACTATGTGGTACCCCGGCAACGACGGGGACGTGGAGACCTACCTGGACATGTTCGGCCCGGGCGGCGAGGCGGTGCCCTTCGGCTCGATGCACAACCTGTGCATGATGATCACGCCACGTGACGGCCTGCACATTGAGGACCAGAACCAGGCGATTCACGGTGCCGTGCTGCGCGTGTCGGACGCGATCGCCGGGACCACGATGGACCTTGAACCATCATCGATAGAGGTGTCGGACCTTGGCCCCGTGGACCCATCCCTGCCGCGTATCGCCTACATCATGTCCCTGCGTTCGCCCGAGCACTACTCGAACTCCCAGTACGCGCACTGGACCGCCATCTACGGCATAACCAGGCTCACCCCGCCGTGGCTGATCAACCCCAATGAGATATTCGACGGCGCGGTGTCAGGCCGGGCGTCCTGGGAACTCATCAACAACCCGGTCGCGTGGGGCCTGTCCCAGCGGCATGGCCAGGACCTCAACTTCGTCGGCTGCATCATCATCCGCACCAGGTGGTCCGCCCAGAGCGAAAAGTTCCTCACCGCGAACCAGGTGGCGTCGCTCTGCCGGACTATGAACGTGGACGGCGCCGTGGTGGGATGGGACTCCGGCGGCAACGACTTCATGGAGGTCATCAGGACTATCGAGGCGTGCGAGAAGGCGGGCGTCGATACCGTATTCCTGACAATGGAAGAGAGTCCGACCAGCGGCGGGCCGCCCCTGTTGGAACCCCTGCCCGAGGCGGACGCCATCGTGACCACCGGTTTTCAGGGCGCAGCCGGCGGCAGGATTGCCGAACTCGCCGCTCCTGAACGCGTGATAGGCAGACCTGAAATCTGGCGCGTCGATCCCGTATCGAACGAGTACATCAGGCACGACGCGGCCGGACCGCTGCGGTCAATCGCGTGGGCGGACCGCTACGGCTACACGAACGAATCGGCGTTCGCCTACTAGAGACCTTTGCAAGTCTCCCTCTCCCAGCGGAGACCTTTGCATAACTGGTTGATCCCTCACTCCGTGTCACCCCCGCATCAGGTGCGGGGCAGGCTCTGAGCGAAGCCTAAGGGTCTGGGTAAGAGGGGAGGGGGCGTTGTTGAATGACCCGCGGGAGATTCTTCGCTGCGCTCAGAATGACACTTGTGAAGGTTACGCAAGGGTCTCTACTAGGTAACCCGTTGGCCGCGCAACATCTCCAAGACCCGTTTTCGGAAAACCACCCGTAGGGGCGTCTCTTGTGGGCGCCCGATGGTGTGGGGCGCGGCAATTGGCGCGACACCAATTCGTAGATTGTCAGGGACGTACTAGACGGCCTCTTAAACCTCGAAGCAACTCGTCCGGGTGTCGAGCGAGGACCAGCCCAGGCCAGACCGCCCGAACGGCATCTCGCCCTGCGCGTCGATAGTGCCGACGCCGGTGCTCACGTTCAACGTGATGTTGCGCCGGCCGATGACGCGGTCCACCGGACCGGTCGGCGGCGGGCTCGCCTCCGACCGGCCCACACCCACGCTGACGATGGACTTCACTTCAGGCAGCGGCTCCAGTATCGGCGGACCGCCTTCCGTCGGCTCGTCTTCCTGGACGACAAACACGGTGTCCAGACCCTCCAGTTCGCACGCCTGCGCCGTTCGCACGGCCTCCATGAAGTCGTTTCCGCCGACCATTCCGACGATTATCACGCCCCCTGCGCCCAGCATCTTGACTGTCTTGGCAGCCTGCTTCGCGACGACGTTCTTTTCAAGCTGCGAACTCCAACGCGTTCGAATGACCACGCACCCCAGGAAGTTCAGATCCTTGCCGTGCCTGTCGTACAACTCGTGAAGCATCGGATTGTTCACGAATCCCCAGGAGTCGTCGAATGACAGCGCGCCGTCCAGCATCTCGTTCGGATGGATTACCCACGGCGGGTGCAGCCGCGTGATGCCGTACAGGTGGTCTCCCCAACCCCGTACGGAACCCGCATGGTGCTCGGGTGAGTGCTGGCAGAGGATGTAGGCCACTTTCGGGAGAGTGGGGTCGGCATCGCCCAGTTCGAACACTTCAAGATCGGGCGGCTCCAGGTCCCTGACCGCTTCGGCCAGTGCATCTGAGACGAGCAGGGCGGCTGCGTGGGCTGCGTCATTCCGGTCCAGCACGTCACGTCCCGGGTCGATTTCGAGGATCACGCACACGTTGATGAGTTTCGAATACTTGGGGCTCATATCGCCGTTGCCGCGCATGTCTATCACCCCTCGGTCGGTGTAGTTGCCCATACCCACTCCCAGGTAGAGCGGCGTGTCGGAAACTTCGACCACACCGACCCCGGTGAGCTTGTGCGTACGGCCGCTACCCACCGTATCCACCGGTCGTCCACAGACGCCGGGATACACCGTACCCGTCCCTTCCACCTTGACCATCGGCTCGATGACGTCCCTGAACATCGTGATGCGTACCGAATCGCCCGGCCGGGCCATATCGAAGTCCGCGGACAAAACGCGGGGGTCTTCGAGGATCTTCTGCGTCAGCCCGGCCCGGTCGATCTCCAATTTGCCATCGGACCACGCGGTCTTGTCGCCGAACTCAACTTCCGTAACCGGGAACTTGCCTATTTCCAGTCTCATCGCTTCGCCTCTTCCAGCCTCACGGCCCTTTTGGAGTTGGTCTTACTTCGAATCGCTAAACGACGGCCCTGCTGCAGGAGCGGCAAGCCGTTGATTTCACGGAACGTTGGGCGTGAAGAGCGTCGGTTCGCTCACCTCGGTCGCCAGTGCCCCCAGCGCCGCGCCTACGATTTCTCCGCCGTACGCACGGTCCTTCTCAGGTCCAAGCGTCGGATCGCCGCACACGTACTCGATTCTGCTGCCCCGCACGACCCGCGGGGCGCCGGTGGTGAGGGCCAGGGAGAAGATGGCGGAGATCATGGCGACCGGGATGCCGGCCTTCTCGATCTCTTTCGCTACCGTTGCGCCGCAACGGTTGCAGGTCCCTCAGGTGGCCACAAGGAGCGCGCCGTCCACCGAGTTCGATTTCAACTCGTCCGCCATCGCCGCGCCTATCTTGCGCGCCTCTGCGATGACGGTTCCCACGCCGCTCGTGGTCAAAATCCACGGGTACACGGACGCCACCTCGCCCGCCTGTTCTACGTCCCTCACCACGTTCAGCGGCATGACGTAGTTCGGGTTTTCGTTGACTATCGCCGTGTAGAAGCCGCGGTGCACGCTCTCCCACTCCTCCGCCGAAAGGGAGTCGATCCCGTCTATCGAATACCTCAGGTACTCCGTGGACCCGCCGCGCACCAGGCCGTCCGGGTTGCCCCGCGGCACCAGGCCTCCGGTCGTCACCAGTCCCAACTTTGCGTTCGACAGGTCCGCTATCGGCTGGGCCGGCACGACGGAGTCCGGCATGCGAATCGGCAGTTCGGTCGTCCAATCACGTCCGCCCATGCGGGCCAGCAGCATGTCCACGGAACGCTTCGCCGCCGAGTCTGCACGGAGGCCGGGCTGTCGAATCCCCCTCGGCAGATACCCGTCTTCGTCGGCCGGGCCCAGCCCGTCGCCGGAGCCAAGTTTTGTTGCGAGTCGCGCCAGTTGGGCGACGTTCTCCTGCATGCGGACGGGCGATTCATCTGTCGGGACGATGTAGGCGCGTGTTTCGTACTCCAATACGCCGGGGTTTTCCGGATACATGGCCGTCACGGCCGGGATGCCTTCCGCGTTGGCCAGCGCGCACACCTCGCCGCAGGCCAGACCGTACCTGCCGGCGTTGAACGCCGGTCCGGCGACCACGACGTCGGGCTCGAATCTGCTCAACGCATCCGTAACCGCCCGCGCCGAGGCCGCGCTTTCTTCGGTGAAGTAGTTGTCCCCGCTGACGATCGTTGCGACCACCCGGCCGGAATCACCGAGCGCCGCCTGCAACGCGCGACCCGGACCGACCGGTCCGTCGCGCACTTCTACAGGCAGATTGGCCTGCTCTTCGCCTCCAACGCCTGCGAAAAACTGGTTAAGGAAATGAACGACTTTGATGGGCTGTGACACGACGAAATCTCACCTCCATCCATCATCTGGCTACCGTTCGGGATGTTACAGCACGCGCAGATGTGCGGAAAACTGCCCGATGGGGTCATTGTCGGCGCCTTGACTCGACGGGTCAGTCGAGCTTCAGCGCCATAAGGTCTTCGTCGAAGTACTCGCCATCGACGAAAATGGCCCGTTTCTCCACGCCGTAAGCCTCGAATCCAAAGAACGTATAGAGCTTCTTCGCGGGCTCATTCGTGCTCTCCACCGCCAGGTGGATGACGGCCAGCCCGGGCATCTGACGCGCGTGCTCCAGGGCGGCTCCTAGTAGCGCCCGTGCATACCCCTTGCCCTGGTGCTCGGCAGCCACGTGCATTCCCACGATCTTCCCGATGTGCATGCGCTTGGGCCCGTCATCACGGAAGAACCCGACCGTGCCCACGAGGTCCTCGTCGACGAAACACCCCAGGTTGAAAGCCACGGCCGAATCGAAAGACCCGCGTAACCGCTTCGTAAACCGCTCGAGCGGCCAGTCCCTGTGCTCCTCGTACGATGACACGAACGCCGTGGGGTGCTCCTTAAGAGCCCTCAACCTGAGCGTCCGGTACGCGCAGGCGTCATCTTCGCCCAATTCGCGGATGTTCATTTGCGATATCTAAGCCGACCAGACACCCACGCCAGCGTCAACAACGTTGGGTCCCAATTGTCCAACCGCCGCGCCTCACACCCCAACTTTCAAATGCGAGGTCGGCTGCCAGCCGAGCAGGCTCTTGGCCTTGGTCAGGTTGACTTCGACTTCGTTTTCGTCACCGGCGATGAAAACGGCCTCGAAATTCCCGTGACCTTTCTTTACGAAGTCGACAGCCGCCAGGAACGAGTTCGCCAGGTCTTCCTCGTCGGTGGCGAAGTACCCCTGGCCGCGCCCCGGTTCTCTAGCGGCCCTTCGCTCTTCAATCCACTGCTCCCTCGTGCGCGGCCCCGTTATACGTAGCGCCATGATGTTCATGTCGAACCAGCGTGCGAAGTAGCGGCAAATTCCCTCGCCGAAACCCTTGCTCACGCCGTATGCGCTCGGCGTGTCCAGCATCAGCGCATCCTCATTGTGGTAGTAGTCGCGATTACGGTAGTGAACGCTCATCGTCGACGTGTACACGCCCTGCCTGATATCCAGGCCCTGGGCCACCCACAGAAACGTGTGGAGCCCCTTGCAGTTGACCTCGTAGTTGTTGGCAATGATCTCGGGGTCCTGGTCTACGACCGCTCCGCCCTGCGGCGACTGCATGACCAGCCAGATGAACGTGTCCATCCCCCACAGCGCCCGCGTGATGGCTGAGGGGTCTGTCACCGATCCCTGGACGAATTCCACACCGTGCCTGGGCGGCTTCATATCGAAGACGCGCACGTCGTGTTTTTCGCGCAGATACGGCGTTATGAACGATCCGACGTGGCCGGAGCCGCCTACAAGGAGAATTTTCATTATTTGGCTGTGCCTCCTGCGTTAACAGTTTCTGTCAATTAAGCCCGGTCCAGTATTAACCCCAGGCCTGATGACGTGTCATCAAGACTCTTGATCTCGTCGTCGGAAAGGGTGACGTCCGCGGCCCGCGCCACTTCTTCTATCTGGGCCTCGGTGTCGGCGCCCGAGATGGCAACCGTGATTTCAGGGTGCGACAGCACCCACGCGAATGCGACCTGTGGCATGGTCAGAGAGCGTTCATTCGCCACCGCCTTCACTGCCGAAAGCACCTCGGCGGCCTTCCCCTGCAGGACTTCGGGGTACCAGTCCCTGCGTATCGAACCCCACAACGTGTGGTCCGCCGGGATTTCCTCCGGAACGTACATGCCGCTCAGCAGGCCGACCGCCAGCGGGCTGTAGGCCATTGCCCCGATGCCGGTATTCGCGAGCATTGGGAACATCTCGTATTCCAGCGCGCGGTTCAACAGGCTGTAGGGGTTTTGCACGGTGATCAACCGGTCGGCGCCGATATGGTCCTGAACTCCGACCACCTGGACCACCTGCCACGCCTGGTAGTTGCAAACGCCGATGTAACGCGTCTTGCCTTGCGTCACCAGGTCGTCCAGGGCGCGGAACTGTTCCTCGAGCGCAACGACGTCGTCGTAACCGTGGACCAGGTAGACGTCGATGTGGTCGGTGTCGAGCCGCCGGAGGGTCCTCTCGATCTCCCGCATTATGTGGAATCGAGACAGTCCGCGGTCGTTCGGGCCGGGTCCGATCGGGCTGAACACCTTGGACGTGACAACCACGTCGTCCCGGTGGTCCTTGAGCACTTTGCTGAGGACCTGCTCCGAAGTGCCGGCGAACTCCCGGCTGTCCGTCAGTCCATAGACGTTTGCGCAGTCGATCAGGTTGATGCCGTTTTCGATGGCCGCCCGTATCGTCCGCTCCGCTTCGCCGGCGTCGTCCTGGCCTCGAAACCCCAGGCCGAGCGCAATCGGCGAGACCTTGACTCCCCCAGTCCCAAAGTTCCTGTATTCCATAGCTTCCGGATCTTTCTCTCAGCGTCGTCAGTGATGATCGAGGACGGCCTGTCTCGCTCGGACAATTCCCCCAGCCGCTACCTCAAGTGATCCCAACGGCAGACCATACCAGCAGTTCGCCAGGAACGAACGGCCGGGCTCCTTCAACTTTCCATGCGATAACCTTTCCACGTGACTATTCTCTGAAGGGGCATTGGTCCAGTGAGGATTGACCACATATGACGTCTGGATCAACCAGCGGTATTGACGGCGGCGGTCCCGTCGCGGTGGGGGAACTGTCCAGGCTGACCGGGGTCACCACCGCCACCATCAACTACTACGTCAACATCGGCCTCCTGCCGCGGCCCCAAAAGACCGGCCAGACCCGGGCCCTCTACACCGCTTCGCATGCCCAACTGATCGAACGCATCAAAGGACTCAAAGCCCGCGGCCTGCCCCTAAAAGTGATCAGGCAGGTCCTGCACAGCGACGATCCCGCAGCCGAGTTGGGCGTAACCCAGCAGAGCGAAACTGCGGCCCAAACACCCCGCGACCTCGATCCAGCGGAGCCGGTATCAAGAGAACGGCTGCTGAAGGAATCGGGGTTGACCGACAGCCTTGTCAATCACCTGATGAGGGCAGGGTTGCTCCGTCGACCGCGCCGCCTGAACGGCCAGGTCGGCATGTTCGACCGGCACGACCTGTCAGCGGCGCGTGCTTGTGCCTACCTGCTGCAGTCCGGTGTCAATCTGGACACGCTGGCGCGCCACACCGAATTCGAACCGGTCGCAAGGGCCGAAGCCCACTTCCTCGCCGAACACCTAGCCCTGGCAGGATCGGCCCGCATAGCGGACAACCGCGCTCGCGTCATAGAAGAGTCGTTCGATGACTTGCGCAGGTACATGAGGCGCGCGCAGGTGGAGGCCGCATACCCCGGCTGGCTGGCGGATTGAGGCTACTGGGCATTGCCCCATATCAATGATGACCTGGCCTGAGCGCGAAGCGTGTGAGGCCGATCACGAGCGAATCAAGTAGCATGTGAGTTCGCAACCCTGCTGGCGATGGGGCGCGAATTTTGGCTCGTAGCCGAGGTGATGTGAAGCATGCGAAAACGCGTTGCAATCTTCGTCATCCTGCTTGCCGTGGTTATTCTCGCGTTGGTTTCCTGCAGCAGGGGGCAACCGGAACCCACATCGGTCTATACGCCTGCGCCAGCCGCGCCCACCGCCGCGGCAATGCCCACGTCCGCGCCGGCGCCCACCGCAGAAACCCGTCCGACATCGGTACCGTTGCCATCCCCTGCGCCCGTTCCAACAGCGACTGCGGCTCCTGCCCCCACCGCGACCACCGCCCCCATCGCTACACCACAGCCGACTCCTCGGCCCACCTTCACGCCAACGCCGACACCGGCGCCTGCTCTAGCAGCGACTGCGACCCCTGCCCCCACCGCGGCTCCTCCTCCTGTAGCGACACCACTGGCGACTTCGATTCCTCGACCGACGTTTACCCCGGCTCCGGCGTCGGCGCCTGGACCAACCCCGGCAGTTGCTCCTACAGCAACTCCCACTGCCGCACCCCAGCCGTCTCCGACTCCCACGCACACACCATCGCCAACGGTTGCTCCATCACCGTCCTATTTGATAGAGGAGATACCTCCCTGCACGCCCGTACCCGGCTCACTGGTGGATCCTTGCGAACCGGATGCGAAACAGTACGGGTCAACCTGGGGAGGACTTAGTACCACTCCGAATCTCGGTGCCGAACCCCGTAATATGCGCGGGATGTTGGACTATACACGTGCTGCTAATTCGCACATCGTGTTGCGTGGCACGTATCTTGCAAACACAGTGCGCTGCACTGCGGATAATCCATATCGGCCACCTTCATTCTTGAGCTATGACGAATACGACTTTTTACAGCATGCACTTGCCATCATTTGTTACGCCGACGTTCGAATGGGCGCCTATATACTCGGGAATGGACCATCCACCTTGACTGTCAAGTTTTTCCGGGAATACTACGGAGGTGAATGGTTTGCCATGTTCGCGGCAGAACAAGGCAAGACCGAGCAAGAGTACACAGAGGACCGCATACAGCAGTTCGAGACTGCTGACTATGTAGTTGGGAGAGTCGGCAGAGAGGTGGCGTTGTTCCTTGGACCTGACACGAGTACTTCGACCGAAGTGTGGAGAATAATCCACGTTTGGGACGTGCAGCGGCGGGATGACGGTACCGTGATCGCCGTCCATCCCGACAGAAACCTATGGCGGTCCCTCAGGCCCGATGACTACCAGACCCACCGTTCCAAGCTAGAGATGGAAATGCCCGCCTTTACCCAGGCGGTGACCACAGCCCACCAGGCCCGCGTCACGGAATACGGGGGACGCATCGGCGCGGACGAAGACCTCCCCATGCTGCTGACCGACGCCAACCAGCTTCGCCAGTACTTCACCGCCGTGGGCGCTTACGACGAGACAGACCTCCCGCCTGTGCAGCCCCCGCCGCCTTGCGGCCTCGCCGTGCCCGACCAGGCGAACGACCCCGGCCTGATGCGCGACTGCATAACGCTGCTCGCCGCCAAAGACACGCTCCGGGGTTCGGCCGCGCTCAACTGGAGCGTGAACACCGACATCACCAGTTGGGACGGCGTGACCACCGGGGGTACTCCCAGCCGGGTTACCAAGCTTCTCCTGCCGTCCGAGAGCCTCTCAGGAGGCATACCAGGGGAACTTGGGGACCTCTACGGGCTGACCCACCTCAACCTGAGTTCGAACTCGCTGACGGGGCAGATCCCCTGGGAACTGGGCAATCTCTCGAATCTCAGGGAGATCAGGCTCTCGGGCAACTCTCTCACCGGCTGCATACCCCCGGCGTTAAAGGACGTGACGACCAACGACCTTAGTTCTCTGAATCTTCTGTACTGTCCTCCGGCGCCTGTGGGCCTGACCGCAGGCACAACGGGCGAAAACAGCGTGCCCCTTAGCTGGACCGCCGTAGCCAACACCGACAAGTACCGGGTGGAGTACAGGGACACCTACTACAGACGCTGGATAGTGGACGATGAGACCGTAACCGGAACGACGCATACCGTAGACGGCCTTCCATGCAAGGGCCTGATTCAGTTCCGGGTGAGCGCTTTTGGGGACGGTACCGCCAACTCGGCCGGCTGGAGCGAGCCGTCCGAAACTCTCGTGGTCAGAACCGGCGAATGCGTTCCGCCGACGTTCGGCGCTACTTCGTATTCCTTCTCCCTGCCCGGCGACGCCGAGGCAGGGACCGTGGTGGGCAGCGTCTCCGCCACCGGCTCTCTCACCGGAGATACGGTGACCTACTCGATAACCGGCGGCGACGAGGACGGTAATTTTGCCATCGACTCGAGCAGTGGCCAGATCACCGTTGCCGGGGATCTTGGCTCGGCGGCGGGCACGTCTGTCGCCCTGACGGTCGAGGCGATCGACACGAGCGGCGGCTCGGCGGCCGTGACGGTGACCGTGACGCCAACCGTTGCTCCGGTGTATTCCTACCTGACCGAGGAAATACCTCCCTGCACGCCCGTACCCGGCTCACTGGTGGATCCTTGCGAACCGGATGCGAAACAGTACGCGTCAACCGGGGGAGGACTTAGTACCATTCCGAATCTCGGTCACGAACCCCGGAATATGCGCGGGATGTTCAATTATACCAGTGATGCAATTTCGCATATCGTCTTGCGTGGCACGTTTCTCGCCGACACGGTGCGCTGCACTGCGGATAACCCATATCGGCCACCTTCATTCTTGAGCTATGACGAATACGACTATTTTCTGCATGCACTTGCCATCCTTTGTTATGTCGACGTTCGAGTGGGCGCCTATATCCTCGGGAATGGACCAGCCACCTTGACTGTCAAGTTTTTCTGGGAATACTACGGGGGTGAATGGTTTGCCATGTTCGCGGCAGAACAAGGCATGACCGAACAAGAGTACACAGAGGACCGGATTCAGCAGTACGAGACTGCTAACTATGTAGTTGGGATCGTCGGCAGAGAGGTGGCGTTGTTCCTTGGACCGGCCGCGGATACTTCGACCGAAGCGTGGGAAACATTCCACGTTTGGGACGTACAGCGGCGGGATGATAGTACCGTGATCGCCGTCCACCCCGACAGAGACCTATGGCGGATCCTCGAACCCGATGATTACCAGACCCACCGTTCCAAGCTGGAGATGGAAATGCCCGCCTTTACCCAGGCGGTGACCACCGCCCACCAGGCCCGCGTCACGGAATACGGGGGACGCATCGGCGCGGACGAAGACCTGCCCATGCTTTTGACCGACACCAACCGGCTTCGCCAGTACTTCACCGCAGTGGGCGCTTACGACGAGACAGACCTCCCGCCTGTGCAGCCCCCGCCGCCTTGCGGCCTCGCCGTGCCCGACCAGGCGAACGACCCCGGCCTGATGCGCGACTGCATAACGCTGCTCGCCGCCAAAGACACGCTCCGGGGTTCGGCCGCGCTCAACTGGAGCGTGAACACCGACATCACCAGTTGGGACGGCGTGACCACCGGGGGTACTCCCAGCCGGGTTACCAAGCTTCTCCTGCCGTCCGAGAGCCTCTCAGGAGGCATACCAGGGGAACTTGGGGACCTCTACGGGCTGACCCACCTCAACCTGAGTTCGAACTCGCTGACGGGGCAGATCCCCTGGGAACTGGGCAATCTCTCGAATCTCAGGGAGATCAGGCTCTCGGGCAACTCTCTCACCGGCTGCATACCCCCGGCGTTAAAGGACGTGACGACCAACGACCTTAGTTCTCTGAATCTTCTGTACTGTCCGCCGGCGCCTGTGGGCCTGACCGCAGACACAACGGGCGAAAACAGCGTGCCCCTTAGCTGGACCGCCGTAGCCAACACCGACAAGTACCGGGTGGAGTACAGGGACACCTACTACAGACGCTGGATAGTGGACGATGAGACCGTAACCGGAACGACGCATACCGTAGACGGCCTTTCATGCAAGGGCTTGATTCAGTTCCGGGTGAGCGCTTTTGGGGACGGTACCACCAATTCGGCCGACTGGAGCGAGCCGTCCGAAACTCTCGTGGTCAGAACCGGCGAATGCGTTCCGCCGACGTTCGGGGCTGATTCGTATTCCTTCTCCCTGCCCGGCGATGCGGAGGCAGGGACCGTCGTGGGGAGCGTGTCGGCCACCGGCTCTCTTGCGGACGACGTGGTGAACTACTCGATAACCGGAGGCGACGAGGACGGCAGATTTGCGGTAGACGAGAGCAGCGGGCAGATCACCGTTGCCGGGGACCTCAGCCCGCATATAGGGAATTCATTCTCATTGACGGTCGAGGCAAGCGACACCAGCGGTGGCTCAACGACCGTGACGGTAACCGTGGCAGTGACCCAGCCCTGATCCAGCCGCGTCTCTGTTCCCGACCCCGGCAACAATCCGGGCCTGGTGCGGCCCGCGGTTAAGGCTCGATCAGCCCTTGAGTAACTCGTCAATCTTCGCCGCCATCGCGAAGTCCCGATCCGTGATTCCGCCGGAGTCGTGCGACGTCAGCGCGAACTTCACGTTGCGGTAGCGGATGTCGATGTCGGGATGGTGGTCCGCCTCGTCCGCCACCGGCGCTAGCCTGGAAATGAAGGCGATGCCGTCCGCAAACGTGTCGAACCGCACGGTGCGGGATACCGCGTTCCCTTCTCTTATCCAGGCGGGTATATCCACCAGTCGCGCGGTTATTTCAGATTCGCCTAGCAGGTCCGTCATAGTTGCCTCTCGATCCAGATTCAGCCTGTGCAGCGTTGGCGCCATAGTGCCACATATAGGACATGCGTGATCATTGGTCTGGAGCCGCGGGAGTCTTTCCGGTCGGCGCCCGCCTGCTCTTTACGTAGTCGATCACTGCCGCCAAGCCGTCCGGGAACGCCCCTTGCTCCACGGCCTGATCGACAGCGCGTTGTGACCGTTCGTCTTCCCCGATAGCAGCGTGAGCCACGGCCAGGTTGCCCCAACCGTCCGACATGTCGGGCTTCAGTTCCACGGCCCTCGATAGATTCACGATGGCCTGCTCGAACTCCCCCATCGAGAGGTACGCCGTTCCCAGGTTGAACTGTACCTCTGCGTTGTCCGCCTCCAGGTACGCCGCCTCTTCGAACTCCGCGGCGGCCCTGTCCGGAAACCCCAACTGGGCAGCCTCGATCCCCTTCCTGAAGTGCTCGGCGGCGATTTTGCTGTTCATTTGAGTCCCTCAGGCGTCCAGTACCAGCACGCTGCTGGCCTTGAAGACCAGGAACACCTCACGGCCAGTTTCAAGGCCGAGCCGGTCAACCGACCACTCCGTCAATTCCACAATCATGGGGATCCCGGTGTCAACCGTGGCGTAGGCTTTGCCACCTTCTCCGGACAACTCCGTCAGCACGCCCGGTATCACGTTGCGCGCGCTCAACTCCGTCGGCCGGTCAGCGGCGACGATGATGTCAGCAGCGCAAATCGAGACGATCACGTTCTCGCCGGGGTCTCGCTCGCCCGTCGCAGCCACGAATTCGTTCCCGCCAACCACGACGCGACCGGGCGCGTCGCCAACGACCCCGTCGAGCATGTTGTCGACCGGCTCGGCTTCAAGCTCGTAGCCTACCGCCGCCCGTAGCAGGAGACGATTGGGCGCGTCCCAGCCTTCCACCTTTCCCGCCCGCAGCAACAGGGCCCGCGAGGCCAGCGCCATCACCTCCGATACGGAGTGTGAAACGAGCAGCATCGGAGTCCCCAACTCGCGCTCGACTTTCCGGAGATAACCGATGACCGTTCCCTTCAGCCGAGCGTCCAGGGAGGCGGTGGGTTCATCCAGCAGTAGTAGTTCCGGAGACGTCGCCAGCGCCCTTGCCAGTGCCACCCGCTGTCGTTCACCCGCCGACAACTGCCCCGGCCGCCGTTCAAGCAACTCCCCCAGTCCAAGAAGACTGACCACTGATTCCGGCTCGATTCGCCGATCATTCTCCGGTGTCAGGTCGTACCCGTACTTGATGTTGCCGAGTGCGGTGAGGTGAGGAAAAAGGGCGCCGTCCTGGTACACGTACCCGATGCGCCGTTTCTCCGGGGGCACGTTTTCACCGTCTGATGACCAGAGCGTTCGACCACCCAACACAATCTCGCCCTCGTCAGGATCCAGGGCCCCCGCGATGCACGCGAGCAACGTCGTCTTTCCCGCGCCGGACGGACCGAAGACAGCCGTTATCCCGTCACCGGGGTCGGCTGCCGCCTCGATAGTAAATTGCCCCCTGGTTAGCCGGATGTCGAACCGGAGCACGCTCTCCTTCATGACCGGTCCGCCTGCGCACCCGCGTTGCCTTGGCGAGACGGGTTGGTGGCCCTGGCGAGCATGTAGTTGTGCGCCGCGATAGCCAGCACGGCGATGGCTATCGAAATGATGGCCAGCCGGGCCGCACCCCAGTCGTCGCCGGCGGACAGCCGGGTGAAAATTGCCAGCGGGGTTGTCTGGGTCTCGCCGGGTATGTTTCCGGCCACCACGATGGTGGCGCCGAACTCGGAAAACGCACGAACGAAGCCCAATAGAAGCCCGGCCAACAGGCCCCGGTAGGCGAGCGGCAGAGTGATCGTGAAGAACACCCGGACCGGACCGGCACCAAGCCCCCGCGCCGCGCCCTCCAGTACCGGGTCCACCTGGGACAGCGCGACTGCGAACGTCCTCACGGCAAGCGGCATCGACACGAGCGCGCCCGCCAACGCGGCCGCCACCCACGTGAAAACCACCGGGCTCCCAAATACCGACTCGATGCCGCGCCCAACCGGACTCGAACCGCCCACCGACCACAACAGGGCGTAGCCGATCACCACCGGCGGTAGGGCAAGCGGAAGCGTCACAAGGATGTCGACGATGAACTTCCCGCGGAAGTCGCGCCGCGCAAGTAGCCAGGCGAGGCCGAGGCCGACCGGCACGAGAATCGCGGTCGATAATGCAGCCGCCCTCAAAGAGAGCAGGACGATCGAAAGGTCGGACGCCATGGGAAGTCAGTCTAACCCCGGCAGATAGCGAAATGACCGGGCCATGCCGGGCTCGCGCTCAGCCTGGTCGACGGAAGCCGTGCCTTTCGAAGATCTTCCTGGCTTGTTCAGTCTGCAGGTATTCGATGAATTGGCCCGCCTCGGCCTCCGCGTCCGAATTCGCGATGACGGCCGCGGGGTAGACGATGAGTGGGTGGTACGACGGCGGAATATCAAATGCGATTTCGACCCCGTCGACCGCCAGGACATCGGTCCTGTACGCGATGGCGAATCGGGCGTTGCCGGAAGATACCGCAGCCAACGCAGCGCGCACGTCGAGTGTCCTGACCGTCCGGCCTTCCAGGTCTTCCAAAATGCCGGCGCGGTCCAACGCGGCAATCGCATATTCTCCCGCGGGCGCAAGCGTCGGGTCGGCTATCGCTACAAGCCCCCCGGCAGGCACAGCCAGGTCGGCGAATCCAGGGATGCTCTCTCCGCGTGATGCGACGACCAGGCTGTTCGCCAGGATGTTTGTCCTGGCGCCCGGTTCGATCATGCCGGCCCGTACCAATACTTCGAACGGCGATTCGCCTGCGAAAATGACCGCGTCGGCCGGGGCGCCAAGATCGGCAATCTGGACCGCAAGCGCCCTGGAACCTCCAAAGCTGAAACGGACTTCGCGGCCGGTTTCACTGCGGTATGAGTCTGCGGCCTCAGTCAGGACGTCTGACATCGATGCAGCGGCGAACACCAGGGGCGACGCGTCGTTGCCGCAAGATATGGCGAACGCCAGTGGCATTACGGCGATCAGTGCGACGATCTTTCGGCTGCGCGCCAACGCTGACTTGAATCCGCCGGCGGGGCGAGGTGTCAGAGCCAAAAGACGTTACCCGGAATTGAATTGACCTCTGTTAGAATCGGGGCAGCAATCGCGGGTCGAAATTCCTGACCGTGTTTTTGCCCGGGTATAACCCTTAGGCCGTCCGCCTTACACAACATCCCAAGATGAACGAGGGTTGGTTTCATGGTTGAGCACAGTGAAGATCATTCGTTCAGTTCGTTCGCCGCATTGCCATTCTACGTAAAGATCAACGCCCGCCTGCTGGATATAGCCGAGATAGGCAATGAGCGCAGGATTGTGGACCTGGGCTGCGGGACCGGCGCCGTGACCAAGCTCATCCTGGAGCGACTCCAGGCCGCCCGCGAGTCCGTCATCTACGCCGTGGACCATTCCTCGACCGCCCTGCGGGCCGCCGTGGCGGAATTGGGCGACCGCAGGGATGCTGCAGTGCAGTTCGTCCAGTCAGAGGTGCAAAACTTCTCCAATGCCGTGGGAGAAAAGGTCGATGCTGTCGTCTACTGCAATTCGATCCATTATGTGCCGGACAAGCAAGCTCTGATGACGCAGATTCGCGAGAAGCTGCGTCCCGGCGGCCGGTTGGCGATAAACACCTCGTTTTTCGAAGGCTCCCACCCACCGGAATCGGCCGAGTTTTATCGCCGGTGGATGATGCGTTCCCTGAGACTGCTCAAGCGGGAGCACGGCCTCAGCCCCGACAGGGCCAAGAAGGTACAGGCGCGGCAGCAGCTTTCGGCCGACGAATACGAAGACCTGCTTGTTAGTTCGGGATTCACCGTTGTCAGGCGGGACATAAAAGCATTCGAAGTGCCGGAGGCCGGCTGGTACCACATCAGTTCCTTCAGCGACTGGATCGAGGGGATCATGCCCGGTGTTCCGCTCGACGTCGGCCAGGAAACCTTGCAGAAGGCCCTGCGGCAGGTATTCGAAGAACTCAATTTGAAGAGCGTCCCGCGCAGTTGGCTGTCGATAAGCGCCGCACGCACCTGACCCGCACGCTTCCTAACGGCGCTCAACTGATACCGTTCCGTTTCCCAACCGCGGTCGGCGGCTTTCGGTCTTCTCCCGTCGCTCTGACCGGGGTGATCGTATAGTCATCGCCATGAAAACAGCCCGGGCAGCCCCAAATCATCTTGCCGCCCACCCCGAATTACCGACGAAAGCCGGTATCCACGGTGGGTTGGTGGTGGGTTCGCCCGACCAACACGAACACTTTCATACGCCATGGGCCTAATCGAATTTCTGGACAACTTCCCTGAAACCGAGGACCAGCCGCTGGCCTACTCGGTTCTCGCCCAACTTTCCGGCATTTCCCGGCCCGAAGCGATCGAGCTTGCCCTGACCTGGGAGGAATGGACCGGCTCGCGGCGGCTGGAACTGATCGAACGCCTCGCGGGACTGCAGGAAGACCACAACGACATCGAATTCGAGGTCGTCTTCAAAGAAGGACTGAATCTGGACGACCCGCGCTGCCGTGTCCTCTGCCTCTCGGGCCTGGCCGAATCACACGACCGGACGCTGGCCGCGACTTTTGCTTCGGTCCTGCGGGAAGATCCGGACCCACGCGTGCGTGAATCGGCCGCCCGGGCGTCGGCGGGACTGGCAGGTTTGGCGGCACAAGGAAGGCTGCCAGAGCGGGACAGCAGCCGGTTATGCGCCACGCTCCACGAGGCCCTGGACGATGAAGACGAAACCATAGGCGTGAAGCTAAGCGCGCTCGAGACGATCGGCCTGTTCGGCAGCGGCCACGTGGAGCGGCACATTAGCCGCCTTGGCGCGGATGTCGATTCGGCGACGTTGCGGTCGATTCTGATCGCCGCCGCCAGGACGTCCGACCCGCATTGGCTGCCGTTGGCGACTCGGCACATCGATCACTTCGACGCGGGAGTGCGCTACGAAGCGATCGCGGCCCTCGGTGAAATCGGCGGCGAGGAGCATGCGCACCGACTCGCGCCGGCGCTGGACGACCAGGACCTGGCGGTCCAGGAAGCGGCCGTTTCGGCGCTCGGCCTGCTGGGCGGCCCGGATGCCGTCGGCCTCCTGAACCAGGCCAAGAGCAGCCCGGAACCCAGCATCGCTGCAGCAGCCGGAGAGACGTTGAACATGTTGGCGGCTGAAGACGGCGTGCTAGATATCACGCCGCCGGACTTCGACCTGGCCGGAGGAGTTTTCGGGCAGGTGGTCCAGCCTGCGGGGGATTCGCCGGACGACGAATACTCACCGGCCGATCGCGAGGGATGGGCGCACCTGCTGGAAAATGGAGCGCATGCCCCGGACGAGGGCAGGCTCAACTAGGTCCCTTAGAGGGTGTCTAATAAGTCGTCGGAAACCGTTCGTGGTGAGCTTGTCGAACCATGAACAGCGCCTCGACCCTTCGACAGGCTCAGGGTGAACGGAAGGGTTTTTGGACACTCTCTTAGTCGGATCCGGACCTGTCGAACGCAAATCTCGCCGCGCCCAGCAGACTCACCTCGTCTCCCAGCGTAGTCACGGCTATCGTTACGGCGTCGCCCCGGTTGGGCAGCGAGTGCCGAACGATGGCGTCCTTGACCCTGGGCCATTCCGGCTTCAGGGCCAACGTAACCGCTCCGCCGAGGACAAGCGCCTCGGGGTCGAAAACGTTGATGAGGCTGCCCATGCCGATACCGATACTCTCGATGACGTGATCGACCAGCAAGATTGAAACGGGGTCGCCGGACCTGGCGTCCTCGAAAACCATGCGGCTCGTTATCGCAGTGGGGTCTCCGGCCGCCCGTTCCAACAGGCCCGGCGCCTCGCCCGCGGCCGCCATCGCCGCGGCCATTTTTGCGATGCCGGTGCCGGACGCGTTGCCTTCCAGCGTGTCGGGGCCGCCCGGCTCGCAAGTATCCTCGCCCGGTCGGATGATGAGGTGGCCAACCTCGCCCGCGCCTCCGCGGGCGCCGGTGACGATCTGACCGTTCGTGACGATGCCGCCGCCAATGCCGGTGCTGACCGTAACATAGAGCAAATTGCGCGCGCCCTTGTGGGGCCCGCATGTCGTCTCGGCAAGGGCGGCCAGCGTGGCGTCGTGCCCCACGTGTACGGGCAATTCAAGTTGCCGTTCCAATCCAGGCTTGAGCGACTTCCCGGTCCAACTCAGCATATTCGGCGGGTGGTCGTACGCGCCGGTATCGGGGTCGATCGGACCGGCGGTGGCCACTCCGAGCCCAACGACGGATGGCGATCCGGCCCGTTCGTGGACAAGCCTCACGATCCGGGCAAGCCGCATCGCTGCATCGTCGATACCGCGCTCCGGTTGAGTCGGCGCCGACTCGCTCGTAACCAACTCGGCATCGGCCAACACAACGGCGGCGCGCATGCTAGTGCCGCCCACGTCGGCGGCGAGGGCATGAACTGCTTTCGTACGGCTGCCTGTACCCATGGCGGCACATCGTACATGAGGAGAAAAACGGCGTTCTTACCCCTGTAGGCGCGGGTCCCCACAACTTCTCCCTCTCCCGCGGGAGAAGGTCGGGGTGAGGGAGAATCGCAAATTGGGATTAGGCCCTTGAAACCCTCGTTACCCGGTAAGTTTGGGGTTACGCAAAGGTCTCTCGTGGGAGAGGGTTCGGGTGAGGGCCAACCAACCACAGCCTGTATCGACGTGCCGGACCCACGCAGGACCCCAGGTACTGGACGGTCATTTATGGATCCCTGAGCATCGTACTGCTGGAGGACCCACCTTTCACGTGACGCATACCACTACCAAACTGTTACACAGGCGCCCGGTTTAAGTGTTACCCACGTCCCCGGTTGCACAGTGAAGGTGAACAGGGCTTGATCGCAACCGACGGGGCGCCAACAATTCCCTGGTGAAATCCGGCAATTGTCGGATTGACGAGGTTACACAAAGGCTTCCTCAGGGGAACGGCCGGCCTTAAGCTCCTACCGACGCGCGAATCCGCTTCAAGGCTTCCACGTTGGGCTTGTCCGGTCCGCTCTTGTCGACGCCCGGCACCTCGAGATAGAAGGGAATGTCCTTGAACGCGGGGTGGCTCATCACGTTGGCGAATCCCGCTTCGCCGATCAGCCCGTCCCCGATGTTGTCGTGCCTGTCTACCGACGAACCAAGTTCGCGCTTCGAGTCGTTGGCGTGAACCGAACGGAGCAGGCCTAGGCCGATATCGCGGTCGAACTCATCCATGGTCGCTTCGAGGCCGTCCCTTTCGACGATGTTGTACCCGGCCGCCCACACGTGCTGGGTGTCGAGGCACACGGCCACCCGCGGGTTGTCTATCGCCTTGATGAGTTTGCCAAGTTCTTCAAACTTGGAACCTATGTGGTCTCCGGAGCCGGCGCTCGTTTCGAGCATAAGGAGGGACTCGCCGGGGGCCTCCTCGAGCACGGTCTGCACGTTGGAGACGAACTGGTCGAAGACTGCGTCGAAGCCCTGCCCCTTGTGGCTTGCCGGATGGAAGATCAGGCCCAGCGCGCCCAGTTGCTCAGAGGCCTGAAGGTGATTGATAAGGGACTGGACGCTGCGTTCGGCCAATGCCGGGTCGGCAGAGGCGATCGCTACCAGGTAGCTGGCGTGCAGCACGGTTGGGCCCATCGAGGCCTCGGACGCGGCGGCGCGGAATTTCGACGCGTTCTCTTCCGGAATCGGGCGGAACCTCCACGTGCGGGGCGAAGACGCGAAGATCTGGATGCACTCGGCGCCAATGTCCTGGGCCCTCTTGACGGACTTTTCGACGCCGCCGGCCGTTGATACGTGTGCGCCAATAAACATGTTCTTGCTCCGAGGAAACTGTCAGCCCGTTTAAATCTTGACATCCGGTGTTTCAGATTCACGGCCACGACCGGGCCAGAGGACCGTGAAGCCATCATAAAGGCGAACGGGGCTGCGCGGGGGTTGTACAGGAGCCTACGCGACCTCGGGCGAACTGCGCCTGAACCTGCCCGGCAGCAACCCGCCCAATCCACCGGCGGCATCCCATGCGACCAGCACCTGGGCGGCGATGAAAATGGAACTGTAGGTCCCGACCACCACACCCGCCAGCAGCACAAGCAGGAAGTCCCGCAAGGACGCGCCGCCGAACAGCAGCATGGCCAGGATCACGGTCATCGTCGTGACGCTGGTGGCCAACGACCGCGTGAAGGTCTCGTTGATCGACAGGTTGACCGTGGACCTGAATTGCCGCCCCGGCGCGATCCGGACATTTTCCCTGATCCGATCGAATATGACGATGGTGTCATTCACGCTGTAGCCGATCACGGTGAGGATGCCGACGATGAAAATGGCGTTGACTTCGGCATTTATGGTGACGCCCAGCAGGGCGAAGAGGCCAAAGACCAGCAGCACATCGTGTATCAGCGCGATGACCGCAGCGATTGCGTAGCGGTACGAAAACGGCACCGACCTGAACGCATAGATGATGTAGAGCATCACGAAGATGGCCGCCACCACCACGGCGGTAAACGCGTTCCTGACAGTGTCATCCGCCACCGACTTTCCCACCGTCGAGGTGTCTAGCGTCGCGAAGTCCGGGGTTATGTTCTCTGCGATGACCTCGTTAATCGCGGCCTGGGCTTCATCCTCCAGCTCAGTCATCCTCACGAAGTACCTGGCGTCGCCCAGCCCCTGCACGATCGCCTCTTCGTGGCCTGCCGCAGTCAACGCTTCCTTCAGGTCATCGGGTCCGGGGTCTTCCGAGCCTGTAAACGAGTACGTGATCGCCGTTCCGGACACGAAGTCGATGCCAAGGTTGAGGCCCTGGGTCAGGAGGAAGACGATGCTCAGCACGCCGAGCACCGCCGAAACGGAGAGGTAGTACCTTCGCTTGCCGACAATATCCATTAGCGGCTCTCCTGCGATCCGTCGGCGGGCGCCCTGTCCGGCACAGGTACGAACAGGTCCTGCCATTGGCCCAGCTTTGTGCCTGCGGCCACTCTCAGCATGAGCCGGCTGGCGAAGAAGGCAGTGAACATGCTGAGGAGAACGCCAATGCCCAGCGTGAGAGCGAACCCCTGCATGATGCTGGTGCTGAACCTGTCACCGAACCAGAAGAGCACGACTGCGGTGATGATCGTCGAAATATTACCGTCCCTGATGGATGGCCAAGCGCGGTTGAAGCCCTCGTTGATGGCGGCCAGCAGGGTCCGTCCCGTCCGTAACTCTTCTTTCGTACGTTCGGCGATCAGGATATTTGCGTCCACGGCAAAACCAAGGGAAAGAACGATTGCCGCGGCTCCGGAAAGCGTGAGAGTTACCGGAATGCCCTTGAATATGGCTAATAGCAACGCGGTGTACATCACCAGCGCGATTGCAGCCACGAGGCCGGGGACCTTGTAGTAGATGACCATGAAAATGAGGAGGAGCACCAGGCCGACTCCCCCGGCGATGAGGCTCTTCTGGAGGGAGTCGTCTCCCAGGGTCGCATTTACGGTGCGTTCCTGGATGAGGTCCAGGGTGACCGGAAGGGCGCCGGAGCGTAATTGAATGGCGATGGTCCTCGCTCTTTCAGCCGTGAATCTGCCCTCGATGATGGCCCGGCCGCCGGCGATGCCGCCCACGCTTTGGTCTACTCCCGGCGCCACGAGTTCTTCACCGTCGAGGAAAATGGCGAGCCTGTCGTTCCGCAGCGAAATCCGTTCGGTCAGTTTGAAGAACTCATCGGCGCCTTCATCGTCGAATACGACGTTGACGACGGGATAGGGGCTGGTTTCGACCGTGCTTGCGAACGCATCGGTCAGGTTGTCGGGCTGGATGTCTGTCGCCTGGTCCTGATAGTGCTCCGGGTTGTTGCACCTTTCTACCAGCCAGAGTTCCTGGCTCATTCCTGCCGGAGGCGCACTTTCTTCCCCGCATATTCGCTCGCGGAATTCGAGTACCGCCGGTTCAAGTAGGTCTTTGGCCCCCTCGACGCCCCCTCCAACGACCCACTGGGCAATGTTGCCTGTGACCAGCGGATTGGACCGCGCGCCCCTCGTCAGGGTGCCGACGGCGCGCAATTCTTCGACGATGCTGTCCAGATCGCCGGGCACCGGTTCGCCCTGGTCGTCCTTCGTTGGTTCTGCGAGGCCGAACATTTTGACGGTGAACAGGCTGTCGGTCACCTGTGTGACTTCTGCGTCGGCGCGGCCTGCCAGTTGGAACGCTTCTTGTACCCGCTGGACAGTGGGCCAAACAGGTTCCAGCGCAGGTTCCGGTTCAGCCGTGTCCGCAGCATCGTCCTCTTCCGCCTGTTCCTCCTCGGGTGGAGGTTCCGTTGGCTCGACCTCGACGAACTCGGGATCGAATGCAATGGTCAATTCGATGGGGAATCGGTCCTCGAGCTTCTCCCTGAACCGGTCCGCCTCGGCCTGGCGCACGATGTCACCGGACTCGTCGCGCAATTCGCCCAGCAAATCTTCCAGGTTGACCGTCAGGGAGCCGTTGTCGTTTTGGATGACTTCAGCATCGGGTCTGCCAAGGTCTTGAACGAAGAATTTCTGAAGTTCTTCCGCGCTGACCGGGCTACCGGCAAATGTAACGGTGATCGAGGCGCCCGACAGGCCGGGAAGCTGAACCATGATCCGGTCTGGGGGAGTGCCGAGCAGTTGAACGACCGGCTCGCTTACACCGAACTCGTTGACCCGGCTTTCGACGATCCTGCGCACACCTTCCATGTCGTCGATCGTAATGTCGCGGCCTTCAACGGGCCTGGCGACGTATACAAGGTGGGTGCCGCCCTGCAGGTCCAGCCCCAGAGACAGTCCCAGGAAGGTGTGATCGTTGCCCCTGACCAAAGTGCCGCCAAAGGCGTTTATCTTCAATTCAGGGATAGACAGCAGGACCGCCGCAAGTACGACCAGTACGACGATTATGCTGAGACTCCTCAGTGATCTGGACAATCCGCGTACCTCACGCGAAAGACGCGGCCGACAAGGTTGTCGCCGTCGGAATCACGAGGTCCTTGCATAGGTCAGGAACCGTTCCTCAGCCGCCGCGCTTCACATCGTCTGATCACAAGGACGACCTACGCGCTTCGGGTGGCAGTTCGATTGCGGCAGTCGCCGCAATTATTCGTTACAGAAAAACGGTTTCGACTCCCGCGGGGTTTCGAAACCGCGAGGAAGTATATCACCGTTCGCCCGCCCGCTTGGCGTGAAATTTCGAGGGATGACCATCGGTATCGACATGCCCCGGGCGGTCCTGCCCGGCCGCGTTGGTCCCATCCGGGTGAGATGCTTCCCGGTGCGGTGGTGCGGCGGCCAGGTCGTATGCCAGGTCAGACATCGGCGTGTCGGCGGTGACGGTCGACAGGGTGGCTCTCGCCGTCAGGATTTCGGTGTCCGAAGACTCGCCGCCGTCCGAGTTTGAGTGGTCGGCATGAATCTCCAGGTCAACGTCGTGTGAATGGGGTTCGGCCGGTTCCTCGCCGGCCTTCCACAGCTTTTCGTGGCTCTCCAGGTGGTCCAGGAACAGGATGCCGTTCAGGTGGTCGACCTCGTGCTCGATCGCCTGGGCCAGCAGTTCTTCGGCGGACAGCCTGAACTTGCTGCCCCACTCGTCGAGAGCCCTGGCCTTTATCGATACGGAACGGTTGATGAGACCGTAGTAGCCGGGCACGCTCAGGCAACCTTCCTGTATCTCGCGTTCGCCGGTCCGCTTCGTGATCTCCGGGTTCACGAAAATCCTCGGCTCCTCTTCGGGCAACTGGATCGTGACCACGCGCTTGAGGACGCCGACCTGGTTTGCGGCAAGGCCGACTCCGCTTGCCTCCTGCATGGTCTCGATCATGTCCCGGGCCAACTTGCGAATGGCGTCATCCACCCTTTTGACCGTGCGGGCCTTCTTACGCAGGATGGGGTCCGGGGCTATGCGGATTTCCAGAATTGACATGCGGTTATTCTCGCGCCGCCCGGATGGGTAGTCGACGGGGGACCTTTACGACGTCGGCGAGTGCCATTGCGTTGCAGCCCTATGCCAGGCTCACCGGGTCCACGTCCACGACCCACCCCTCGCCCACCGGCGACGCGTCCAGGAGCCTTTCGGGCCTTGGTCCCTTCAGCGTCACGTGCCAACGGTACACATCGCGAAGGCGAAGCGGGTATGCGGGAGTCGGGCCGGTGACCGCGGTGTCGGTGAGACCGCGATTCGCCCTTTCGGTCTTCAAGGTGTCCACCTTGGTCATGGCGGCTGCATGGGCGAATTCGCGTTCGTAAGACAGGTACGTAAGCCGGATCAGCCTGGTGAACGGCGGATTGGCGAATCTCCGCCGCATGCGGATTTCGGCGTCGTAGAACATTTCATAGTCCTGCGCGGCAGCCGCCCGAATGGCGTAGTGCCCCGGCTGGAACGTCTGGATAATCACCTTACCGCCCTTCGGCCCTCTCCCGGATCTTCCGGCGACCTGGGCCAACACCTGGAATGCCCGCTCCCCAGCCCTGTAGTCCGGGATTGCCAGGCCGGTGTCGGCCGAAACCACACCGACCAACGTGACGGACGGAATGTCGAGCCCCTTGGCCACCATCTGGGTGCCGACCAACACGCGGGCCTCCCCGTTTTCAAACTCCTCAACTATGCGGGTGTGGTCCCGCGCGGTACGCGCCGAGTCCGAGTCCCACCTGATCGCGCTCGTCCTGGGGAAGTACGCGGAGACGGCGTCCATCAACGCCTGGGTTCCGGGGGAAAGTCGGCGCATCTGGCTGCCACCGCACTCGCGGCACTTGCGCCGCGCCTGAATCCGGTAATTGCAAAAGTGGCAGACGAGCTGGTCAACCGTTGCCGGGTCAGACGACCGGTGAAACGTGAGCGAGGTGTCGCAGCGCCGGCAACTTCGGATGACGCCGCAATCGCGGCACTGGACGAACGATGCGGCGCCCCGGCGATTGATGAACAAGATTACTCGCCCGCCTGAGTTGAGTGACCTCTTCATCTCGTCGATGAGTGGGCGACTGAGGACTTCCGCGTGGCCCGCCTTCAACTCCTCGCGCATGTCGACTAGCTGGACCTCGGCGCGGTTGTCCCGGTCGTCTGGCGGCTGGTCGGCCTCGCCGGTGATTATGCGGCGGGGCAGCGTCAGCAGCTTTACGCGTCCCCGTTCGGCGCGGCGGTAGGTGGTGGTGTCGGGCGTGGCAGAGCCCAGTACCAACGCGGCGCCCGTCAACTTGCAAAGCTGTGCAGCCACCGCCCGGGCGTGGTACCTCGGGGCAAGGTCTGGCTGCTTGTAGGTCCACTCGTGCTCCTCGTCGATCACCACCAGCCCAAGATCGTCTATGGGAGCAAAGACCGCGCCGCGCGAGCCGAGAACGATTGGATAGTCGCCCCGCCGAATGCGCCTCCACTGGTCGTAGCGCTGACCGGCCGGGAGGCCCGAGTGTTGCAGGGCCACTTTACCGGGAAATCGTGATGCAAATCGCTCCAGTGTCTGTGGCGTCATCGCGATTTCCGGGACGAGGACCAAGACGCGTTTGCCAGCCCGGATGCAGGCGTCCGCCGCGCTCATGTAGACCTCGGTCTTGCCGCTCCCGGTGACGCCGTACAGCAGGAAGGACTTGCCATCGCCGGAATCGTCACCTGGTGTGGCGCCGGCCACTTCGAGAGCGTCCCGGATTGTCTCCACGGCCACCGATTGGTCGACTGTCAGTTCAGGTGGGAACCGCTCCTGCACCGCATAGCCCTCGAGCGGGTCGCGCTCGACCTGTACGCGTTCGAGCCTGGTCAGCCCCTTGTCCAGCGCGGCTCGCACGGCGTATTGCCCGAAGCGCCGCGCCAACTCCGATCTCGTCTCCCGTCCGCTGTTTGCCAGGAGCCATTTCAACAGTTCGCCCTGCCGTTGGGCGCGACCTCTCACCAACCCTTCAGCAGCGTCCACTGCAGTCTGGATGGGCACGGCCAGGGAGACTACGTCGCGGTATTTTGTTCTGACGGTTGGCGGCTCCCAGAAGTAGGCGCTCTCGAGGAAACCCCTCCTGACCAGCCAGTCCACGACCTCGACGCCCCCTCTGCCCAGCTTTCTTCCAACAGACTCCCTCGTGACCCTTCCCTTGTCTTCCACGTACTTCATCGCCCGTTGCTCACGTGTCCGCAGCCCTGACAGCGGCCGGAGCGGGATTTCGGTCTTGGTTATCCATACGCGCAGCCTGTTGATGCCACCCGGGGGGAGCATGGTGGCGGCCGCTGTGAAGAGAGTGGACCTGTAGTGGGAGGACACCCACCGGGCCAGGGCGAGGCCGTGGGAGGAGATGAACGGCCCGCCGTCTGCCACACGAATGATTTCCCGCGCGTGTTCGACCTTGGGCGGGGTGTCGACTTCGAATACGACGCCTTTTGCTTCTCGCGGCCCGAACGGGACCTGCACCACGTCGCCCGGGGCTACATCGAGATGGTCTGGGACTGAATAGGAGAATGTTTCATGGCGGTCCACAGGGCAGTCGACCGCCACCTCGGCGTATCGCAAAGTGCATCGTTCCCGGGTGGGTAACTGGAAGGGTCTGGCGGCGTGCCCTGTGATGTTAAACCGGCGGGCGACATTCATCGTGCCGCATGGCGGGTTTCGGGGAGGGACGAAGACGTCCCGTGGCAGGCCTAGCGCCGTTCCTTGATGCGAGCCTTGCGGCCGGTGAGGCCCCGAAGGTAGTAGAGCCGCGCCCGGCGGACCTTGCCGCGCCGGGTCACCTTTACGGACTCGATCATTGGCGAGCAAAGAGGAAATATGCGTTCGACCCCCACGCCGTACGAAACGCGCCTGACGGTGAACGTAGCGCCGGGTTGCGGGACGCGGTCCTTGCGGTGGGAACCGACGATCACGTTCCCCTGGTAGGCCTGGACACGCTCCCGGTTGCCCTCGCGGATCCGCACGTTCACGATCACCGTGTCCCCGGGCCGAAACTCATCGATAGTTTCGGCCGGTTTAATTTGCAGAATGTCGCGCGCGTCCATGCTGAATGATCCCGGGGAATTCTTGAGGTTCGACGCGAAAAGGCGCGCCGTGCGCACCCGTGGTCGAGCAAAATCAAAATAACGTCGTTAGTCCAAGTCTACAGCCGTTTCGGCTGGATGTTCAACAATTCGCCCGCAGATTGGTCGGCGGGTTCCCAAGATCACGCGTGCGCCTGTGGCCAGCCTTCCAGCAGGTCCGGCCGGCGCAGCCTGGTTCGTTCGACCGCCTGTTGTCGCCGCCACGTTTCTATACGCGCGTGGTCCCCCGACATGAGAATGTCCGGTACCGGCTGACCCTCCCAGACCCTCGGTCTCGTGTACACGGGTCCCTGGAGGATCCTCCCCGTGGCTGCGCCGAATGAGTCTCCCGCCGCCGAACCGGGATGGCCCAGGGCGCCCGGTAACAGCCGGACCACGGCGTCTATCACGACCATGGCGGCCAACTCGCCCCCTGTCAGAACGTAGTCCCCGATCGATATCTCTTCGTCGACGGACCGCTGAATGAAGCGTTCGTCGACTCCCTCGTAGTGCCCGCACACAATCAGCACAGAATCCAGTGTGGTGAGCCTGTCGGCAACGGACTGGTCAAAGCGGGCGCCCTGCGGCGACATGAGGACCACGCGCGGGGGGCTTTCGCCGTTGGCCTCTCCCTCTTTCTTCAGGCTGTCCACACCCTCCTGGAGCGGCTCCGGCTTCATGACCATGCCCGGGCCTCCGCCGTACGGTTCGTCATCCACTGTCCTGTGGCGGTCGTGCGTGTACTCGCGGATATCGTGGACCGTCAGGCGAACGATTTCGTTTTCTTTTGCGCGCCCTATGATGCTCGCGCTCATCGGCTGATCGAACATTTCCGGAAACAGTGTCAGGACTCTGATGCGCATGGTCGTAGGGTCCGGCGGGTTACCTATTCTTCGTTGCGGCTGCCGGTACGGCCTGGGACCGACGCGATCATCCGCATCTGCGGGGCAAGGTCTACGCCAGCGCGGATCAAACCGGGTGGGGACCTGCGTGGCGATTCTGGAGTATGTCGACGGCGTGGTCCAGGACCGGCAGCACCGCTTCCAGGGTCTCCCTGGCTCCCTTCGGGCTGCCGGGAAGATTGACAATCAACGTCCGGCCCCTGGCGCCTGCACGCGCCCTGCTGATCATCGCCATCGGAGTCTTCGAAAGCGTCTGTGAACGCATGGCTTCGGGTATGCCGGGAATCTCGAACTCAACGACCCGGGCAGTGGCCTCCGGCATGACGTCCCTCGGGCCGAGACCCGTCCCGCCAGTCGTGAGTACCACCCCGATTTCCCCGGAATCGCACCAACGGGCGAGCAGCTCGGCTAGCTGGTCAATCTCGTCAGGCAGGACGGCCCGGTCCACCAATTCGTGACCCGCGGCGTCCATTAATTCGACGATGGCGTCTCCGCTCGTGTCGATTCGCTGACCTCTCGCGCCGAGATCGCTGCTTGTCAAAACTGCGTAAGTCGCCATGGTTCATGCGCCGCCCGGGCGGATGGTAGCACGTCAGAGGTCTGGGAAATTTTCGGCAAAAACGCGCAGCCTTTTTGACTAGGCAAGCCGGGCCATTGGGCTGTTACTACTTATCGCATACGGAACGAAACGTACCCCTGCGTGTGGGCCGGCCGTCATTTGGTTTCCCACCTGAATAAAGGCACACCGCATGGAATCTACGCGCAGCCAAACTCGTCGAACGAATTGAAAACGTACACGCCCCAACAACTCACATACGCCGGAGGGCCCCGGAGTTGATCCTGATGGACCTGGAACTCCACCACCGCCCAGTGCTGGTCCCGGAGACGCTCGAAGCGTTGAACGTCCAGCCGGGGGGACGTTACGTGGACGCTACCCTGGGCGAGGGCGGTCACGCCGACGCCGTACTCAGAGCGGCGATACCCGGCGGCCAACTGTTGGGGATCGACGCGGACCCGGAGGCGATCTCAGTCGCACGGTCAAGACTGAGCGGTCACGCCGAATCTTTCCTGGCCGTAAACGAAAACTTTCGAGACCTGCGCGCCATTGCCCTTCAGCGTGATTTTGTGCCCGTACACGGCGTCCTCTTCGACCTGGGCGTATCGTCGCTGCAATTAGACGCTGAAACCCGCGGCTTCTCGTTCCGTCGGCGCGATCCGCTCGACATGCGTTTCAGCCTGCGCCAGACGACGACCGCGGCGGACATAGTCAACCACTACAGCGAATCCGAGTTGGCGGACTTGATCTACTACCTTGGAGAAGAACGGTCCGCCAGGAGAATAACGAAGAGCATCATCGCCAGCCGCCCCATTGCCACGTCGAGCGAGTTGGCGGAGGTCATTCAACGGACCAGCCCGCGCCGCGGCCGTATCCATCCCGCCACGCGGACGTTCCAGGCGCTTCGCATCGCGGTCAACGACGAACTTTCGTCGATCGAGGTTGCCCTTGAACAGGCGCTATCCATCCTGGGCCACGGCGGAAGACTGGCGGTGATCTCGTATCACTCGCTCGAAGACCGCATCGTCAAGAACTTCATGCGAATGCAGTCCTCCGACTGCATCTGCCCGCCCGGTGGGCCGGTGTGCACGTGCGACCACCTCGCCACGATTCGACTGATCGGGCGCAGGGTGATCAAGCCGACGGACGCCGAGACGGAAATCAATCCTCGAAGCCGAAGCGCCAGGCTTCGGATAGCGGAACGGATCTAGGACCTTGAATGTAAATCGCGCCCAATGCCACAACGGCAATGGCAATTCCCAGACAACGGCAGTGATCGGTCAATGAACCAGGACGAATTCAGAGCTGTAGTAGACGTGGGAACCACCAAGGTGACCGCGATGTTGGTACAACGCAGACCCGACCGGGAGGTCGAGTTGGTCGGCGTGGGTGTTCAGCCGTGCTCAGCGATGAGCAGGGGAACGATCACCGATCCACGCGAGATAACGGAGTCCGCAAGGGCCGCGGTCAAAGAGGCCTCCGCACAGTCAGGCAAGCAGATAACGCGCGCGTACCTGGGCCTGGGCGCCAGCAATATCGAGTCATCGAACCAGTCCCACGACGTGCCCCGCGGCGGCGCCTTCAGGGCGGTTACCGAAGAAGACTTGCGATTTGCCGTCAACACGGCCAGCAAGATCGAACTTCCTCCGGGCATGAGAATGATCCATGTAATCCCGCGCGGGTACTCGCTCGACGGCCTGCACGGCGTTCGCAATCCGTTGGGTATGCATGCCTCGGAAGTGAATATCCAGAGCCACTGCCTGATCGGTGACACGCGTCACGTGGAGACGTTGTCCAACGCCGTCGCTTCGGCGGGGATCACGCCGTCCGAATTCATCGTGACTTCGGTCGCCGCCGGCGCATCCGTCCTCACCTACGAGGAGCGCGAAGAGGGCGTGGTCCTGGTGGATATCGGCGGCGGCACGTCGGACATCGTCGTTTACGCCGAAGGTTCGATCATCCACACGACATCGTTGCCGGTGGGCGGCCATCAGATCACCAACGACCTGTCTATCGCATTCGACATCGAACTCCAGGAAGCCGAGACGGTAAAAACGGAAAAGGGATCCGCCACACCTGAGTTTGTAGGAGTTGCGGAAGAGATAACCATTCGCCCCAGGACCGTAGGTGAGCCGATCAGCGTAACCCAGCGCGAAGTCGGCCAGATCGTCAAGGAACGGGTGGCGGAAATATGCACCCTGGTGAAGATCAAGCTGGAACGGGGGGACCTGAGTGAAGTCTCGCCGTCCAGCTTCGTGTTCACAGGCGGCGGATCGAACATCGACGGGCTCGCCCAACTCGCGAAGGTCGAGTTTCAGCGTCCGACAAGAATAGCGGCGCCGCGGGGTGTAGCGGGTCTGCCGGAACAGTTCGTGGACCCGGCATACGCCTCGTCAGCGGGCGCTGTGCTCTGGGGTTTCCAAAACCTGGCCCGTGAGTCCCACGTGGGCCGTCCGCCGCGACCGGTGGTAAGTCCGCTGCCCGAGGAACGGCCCTCATCCAACATATTCAGCAAATTGGCTAGGTCCGTACGAAGTTGGTTTGGCAAGGCTTGAGTACGGAAGTTGATTTGGCAAGGCAAAGCTTCAGGTAAGGCAAAGCACTAATCGGAAGGCAGGAATTATCGAAATGCAGCAACTAGAAAAAGCGCCTGGCATGGCAATTGCGCCTAACGACAACGGGGTGGAACAGTCCCATGTCGTGGAATCGGAGCAAAAGCCGATTCAGCCGACACCGAAAAGAAAAATCGGTACGGCGTCCATCAAGGTTGTCGGGGTCGGCGGAGGGGGCTCGAACGCGGTCTCACGCATGTACCGTGACCGGGTTCCCGAAGTCGAATACATCACGATCAACACCGATGCTCAGGCTCTTGTGATGAGTGATGTACCCGTAAAGATCAGGGTTGGCGACGACACCGCCCGAGGTCTCGGCGTTGGCGGCGACCCTGAAAAGGGGCGAGTCTGCCACGAGGAAGACCGGGATGACATCCGGGAAGCTCTCGACGGCGCCGACATGGTCTTCATCGCAGCCGGCATGGGCGGCGGCACCGGTACCGGCGGAAGCTCGGTTGTGGCCGACGTCGCCAGGGAACTCGGCGCTCTCACCGTGGGCGTCGTGACCAAGCCGTTCGGGTTCGAAGGAAAGCGCAGGCAGCGGCAGGCCGAAGAGGGCATCGCCACGATGGCCCAGTACGTCGACACGCTCATCGTCATTCCCAATGACCGGCTGTTGATCATGTCGGACGTGGAATGCTCCATGGAGATGGCGTTCAAAATGGCGGACGACGTGCTTCGCCAGGGCGTGCAGTCGATTGCCGAACTGATCCTCGTACCAGGTGAAATCAACCTGGACTTCGCGGACGTGAAGGCGGTAATGGACTCCGCGGGACCGGCGTGGATGGCAATTGGCACGGGAAGCGGCGAAGACCGCGCCGTTCTGGCCGCCGAGGCAGCCATCGACAGTCCCTTGCTCGAGGTCTCGATGGAAGGCGCCACAGGTGTCATCTTCAACGTTACCGGTGGATCAGACCTGACTTTGGCAGAGGTCTTCCAGGCCTCTGAGGTCATCTCCAAGATGGTTGACCCCGATGCCAACATCATCTTCGGCATGGTCACGGACCCCAAGATGGAAGACGAAGTGAAACTGACGCTCATCGCGACCGGGTTCCCTTCGGACGAAATCAACCTGGAACGTGAGGAACAGGCGAAGGCCGCTCTGTCGGAGATCATCGAAGACGAAGAGAAGATGAGCATGCCCCCGTTCCTGCGCCATCACCCTTCGGCCCGGCGCAGGTCGAGGACCTCGGCCTAGCAATAGTTCTGGGATAAACCTAGAGTAGTCCCAATCAGAGGTCCCAGCCGCCTGATCCCGCGGCGGGGACAATCTTCTGGGCCCGCCGTAACCAGCCATCGGCGGGCCCATTCGCGTCCCGGCCCGCGCGGCCTGAAGGCATCCCGCCCTCCGCACGACCGGGCCGGTCCGTCGGCCGCTCCGCGATTCGCCAATCTGACACGGCCATCCGGGCGGTTCATCCCGTGCGGCCCGGCGCGATACTACGCAAACACCGAACAAAAGGCCGGGCCCAGCAGACATGAAACGCAAGCCACTAATCGCAATCACCATGGGCGATCCCTCGGGTATCGGCCCGGAAGTCGTCTCCAAGGCCCTCCAGCGTCCGGGCGTTTACGAGCGAATGAGACCGTTTGTCATAGGCACGGTCAAGGAAATGGAGGCGGCGAACAATTTGACCGGTTCGCCGGCCCGCGTGAAATCCATCGCCTCCCCGGCAGAAGCCGTCGCCCTTCCGGACGTAGTCGAGGTCCTAAACGTGGATGGATACGAGACCACCGACTTCCCGACCGGCGAACACTCAGTGGATTCCGGCCGGGCCTCCCACGCCTGGGTCGAACGGGCAGCGCGCCTTTGCATCGACGGAACAGTGCACGCCATGGCCACCGCGCCTGTCAACAAGGAGTCCTGGCAGATGGCCGGCTCCCCGGACCTCGGGCACCAAGAGGTGTTTCGGCGGCTCACCGGATCCGACTACGTGGCAACGATGCTCGTGTCCGGCGTACTCAGGTGCATGCACCTATCCACCCACAAGTCACTGAGCGAAGCCTGTGAATACGTGACCACGGAAAACGTGCTGCGGGCGGTCCGGCTCACCAACGAGCACTTCGCCAGGTGGGGATTTCCCACCCCGTGCATCGCCGTTGCGGGGCTGAACCCGCACGCCAGCGACAACGGCCTGATAGGCCGGGAAGAACTGGACGAGATCGCGCCCGCCGTGGAGGCCGCCCGGTCCGAGGGGATCGACGCCACGGGACCTCACCCATCCGATTCGGTTTTCAACAAGGCCATCGCAGGCGAGTTCGACGTCGTGGTGGTCATGTACCACGACCAGGGGCATATCGCCATAAAGGTGCACGGATTCGAGGAGAGCATCAGCGTCAATCTGGGCATTCCGTTCATACGCACCTCGGTGGACCACGGCACCGCGTTCGACATCGCCGGCAAGAACGTCGCTGACGAGACCGGCATGGTCGAAGCGCTCGACATGGCCGCGCTGTTGGCGGCCAGATCTGTCTCAGCCGGCGCGGTGGCGGTGGGCAGTTAGCCCTTGCATGCCTGACCGTATAATTCAGCTATTGGGGCAGTCGCTTTTCCGGAGGGCGGCAACGGCCGAAGAGCTCACATCGCAAACGCCGCGAAGTACCCCCGCAAAGGTTTGATCATGAAACTTGGATTCATCGGCGGCGGTGTTATGGCCGAGGCCATCATCGCCGGCATTCGAGACTCCGGCCTGGACGCGGAGATCGCCGTTGGAGACCCTGTCGCCTCGCGACGCGACCACCTCGTGGAACGCTACGGGGTCGCCGCCACGGATTCGAATTCCCAGGCCATCGAAGGCGCCCAACTGGTGGTGCTGGCGGTGAAGCCTCAGCAGTTCAAATCGGCCGCGAACGACATAGCCGGGCGGCTGTCAAAGGACCAGACGGTACTTTCGATCATGGCCGGCATAAAAATGCACTCCATCGGCCTCGCGCTGAATCATCGAAGCCTGGTCCGCGTCATGCCGAACACTCCCTCCCAGGTCAGGCAAGGCATGTCGGTGTGGGTGACGACCGATGAGGTGCCGGACGACGTGGCTGAATTTACTTCATCGATGCTCGACGGGCTGGGCGATCAAGTCCGGCTCGATGACGAAAAGGTCCTCGACATGGCCACGGCGCTCAGCGCAAGCGGGCCGGCATTCGTCTACGTGTTCCTGGAGTCACTTATCGACGCTGGCGTCCAACTGGGCATGCCTGCGGACATTGCGCGGCGCCTGGCCATACAGACCATTCAGGGCAGCGCCGCGCTTGCCATGGAAACCGGCAAACACCCGGCGGAGTTGCGCAACATGGTCACCTCGCCGGGGGGCACGACCGCGGCGGGTCTACACGCCATGGAAGAGCGGGGCTTCAGGGCCGCCGCGGCTGCGGCCGTGCTGGCGGCCTACCAGCGCGGCGAGGAGTTGGGAACCGGCAAGAAGTGACTACGATTCTCCTCTTCATTGCGTTCCTGGCCCAGTTGATGTCGTGGCTGATCATCGGTCGGGCGCTGCTGTCCTGGTTCCCGGACACTCGCAACCACCCTTTAGTCGACCTTTTGCATCAGATTACCGACCCCGTCATCGTCCCGATCCAGAGGCTCGTGCCGCGCATGGGGATGTTCGACTTGAGCCCCATGATCGCATTCATAGTCCTGCAGATCATTTCGATCGCGATTAGGCGCTCGATTTGATGCCAGCCTGGACCATCATCCGCCCGTCAATACCCGCATAGCGGCGTCCTTGTCGAAACCGGACAGTTCGACAACCTTGGTGCGGGACCTCAGTCCGGAGACGATACGAACCGCGCTTTTGGGCAGGCCCAATTGGTCGGCGAGAAGCACGATGAGCGCACGATTTGCATGACCATCGACTGGGGACTCGCGGACCCTGACGCGGAGTCTGCCGGCGGAGTCGACGCCCACCACTTCGGCACGTGACGAACGGGGCTGCAGACGGATGTCGAGGCGGCATTTCTCAGCGGGCATGCCGTGCCGCTGTGAGTCTCACGCCGCGCAGGTCACGGGTGCGCCATTGCGCCGCCATCCACATAAATGGTCTGACCGGTCACGTATCCGGAATCGTCCGAGGTAAGGTATCCAAGAAGGTCCATCACGTCGTCCGGCGCGCCTTTGCGCTGTATCGGTAAGTATCTGACGAGTCGCTCGGCTCGCTGTTCCTCGACGCTGCGCCCGTCGAATTCGTACCAGCCGATGCCTATTGCGTTGACCCTTACGTCATCGAGCGCCCACTCCAGCGCCAGCGACCGCGTCATGGCTTCGATAGAGGCCTGGGCCATGGAATCGGCCGAAGCGCCGGCGACTCCGCGCCGCGCCAGCCCGGTTACGAAGTTGACGATGACGCCCCCGCCCTGGTTCGCCATGGCGACGCCTGCCACGCGGCACCACCTGTAGACGTCCGCCGCCTGTGACTGGACGGAAGATACGTCGTCGTCAGAGGTCTCGGCCGCTCCGAGAAACAATGGCTCGATCGGCCCGTTAACCAGGATGTTCACGGGACCGATGCTCTCGCCGATGACGGCCAATGAATCGGCAACCGCCGCGTCATATTGGTCAGGGTTTTCAATCAAGACGTCCGCAGAAAGCGTCGGACCCGGCCCAGCCACCAGCGCCACCCTTGCGCCGCGGCCCGACAACGCCCCCGCTATGTGCGCCAGCCACCGCTCGTCCCCCGAGCGGACGACGGCAACTTTGCCTTCAAGTAGTCCGGTCATTGCGCACCCTCAGGGAGAATCGGCCCGGTGTCCGGTAGGAGCGTAGCCGCCCGCGAGTCCGCCGCCATCGATGATGAAGACCTCGCCCGTCATGTAGTCGGAGGCCGGAGACGCCAGCCACACGATCAGCGGGCCAAGCTCGTCCGGGCGGCCCGTACGGCCGACTGGGATGAACCTTGGCGTCGGGAGGGCCATGGGGGAGGCGTCAGTCGCTTCCGTGGGGATGAAACCGGGCGCCACGCAATTCGACGTGACACCCCATCGGCCCAGGCTCACCGCCAGCGATCGGGTCAACTGGATGATCGCGCCCTTGGCGCAGGCGTACATATAGTTGTCCCGCGCCCCGCGCAGGCCGAGGCCGGACGAAATATTGATGATCTTGCCGCGGCCTCGTTCGCACATGCCTTTGGCGACAGCCCTGGAGCAGTAGAACGCCGGGTTCAGGATGCCTTCGATACCGCCGCGCCAATCATCGTCCGAGAGGTCCCAGATGGGGATGCCTCCCTGGTCCCGCACCAGTCCGGCGCAGTTGACCAGCGTGTCGACAGGTCCTAGTTCCCTTTCAACCTCATCAATGGCGCGTGACGCGTCGCCAGAACTCGTGAGGTCGGCGGAAGTCGCGTACCCCGTTGCGTTCAACTCCTGGATATCACTGACCGTCTCGCGCAGGGGGTCCATTCTCCTGCCGATGACAGCGACGGATGCGCCTGCTGACGCGAGACCGATTGCCATAGCGCGGCCGAGGCCGGAACCGCCCCCCGTAACGACCGCGATTTGACCCGCGAGTTTGTCGTTATGTCCTGCCAGACCGCTGTGGGTCATCGGCTTTCTCCAACCTGGTCCTGCGCAGACAGACTGACGTCGCCAGCCACCAGGGGCCAAACGCGCCCGTCGTCGTCGCGTACCAACAGTCGGCCGAAATCTCCTATTCCCTCCGCAACACCTTTGACCACCCGCTCCGGACTCTGCGGGTCTCCGATAGCGACGCTTACTTGCTGGCCGACAGTGTCGACAAGATTAGACCATTCTTCAAGCAGGGAATCCCCCCTGGAGACTCTCTCATAAAAGGCATCTGCGCTTCGCACGAGAAGTTTCAAGGCGTAGTCCCTGTCGATTTGCTTGCCAGACAATTCCGAAAGGCTGGCGGCCGGTGGAAGGTCAGGATGGACCGTGGTGGAAGTATGCAAGTTGATGCCGAACCCAGTAATTGCTGCCAATCCCTGACTGTCTTCACGGCTCTCCAGGAGAATTCCGCACACCTTCTTGCCGTCGACGCGAATGTCGTTGGGCCACTTGATCGACGGCGATTGGCCGGTGGTCGCGCGGACCACTTCTACGGCGGCGAGGGCTGCCACGAACTGTATTTCCGGCAAGATCGCGGGTCGGGGCCTGAACAAGACCGACGCCAGCAGATCGCGGCCGGGCGCGGAGACCCACTCCCGCCCGTGCCGCCCTCTACCGGCCGTCTGCTCGTCTGCCACAACGACCAGTCCGTGCGGCGCGCCCTGTTTGGCGAGCCGCGCCGCCAGGTCCATCGTTGAAGACGTTCGCTTGACCCGCACGAAGCGAGGACCTGACGAGGCGTCAACTGTGTTTTCGACGGGGTGACTTTTCTGCATGATGGACGGGCCCAATTGTGGCACAGCCGATACGGGGCAGAACCAAATGCGGAATCCGAGTTCTCCAGCCATCCGCGACATCAACTGCGGAGAATAAACTGTCCATTGACGGCAATACTCGCCCAGCAAAATAAGCCCGAAAGGCCACAACGATGCAGCGCGCCAACCGCGATGTTCTCTACTACGAAACAGGCCCGGATAACCCGGTCACCATGACGGTGTCACCCGGGGAGACCTTCGAGGTCGAGACACAGATGAACCGGGGACGAGACTCGTCCGAGGTACCCGAGGAGTTGCGGGACCTTTGGAACTCGAAGCGCAGCGACTCTAGCCCGACCGACCGCGGCAACGCGTCCTCGGGCGCAATCTGGGTCGAAGGCGCCGAACCCGGGCACGTCCTGATAGTCCACATCGAGGACATTCAGGTCCACGAGATCGGCTACACCCAATACCGGGGTTCCACCGGCGCGGCGCCGGGTTTCCTTGGACCAAGCGGCGTTGGACCCCAGTTCAAAGTGGTCCGAATCCAGGACGGCCAGATCCTGTGGAACGACAAGCTGTCGTTCCCCGTCGAGCCGATGCTGGGTGTCGTGGGAGTTGCGCCGGAAAGGGAGCGGCGCCACAACGGCTGGGCGGGCGAATGGGGCGGCAATTTCGACATCCAGGAGATCACCGCAGGCGCGTCGGTGATGCTCCCCGTGCAGGTGCCCGGCGCCCTGCTCCACGTTGGCGACATGCACGCCCGGCAGGGCGACGGCGAGATATGTGGCGGCGGTGGCATCGAGACGGGCGGCATAGCGCGCCTGCGAGTCGAAGTGGCGGACAAGCCCGGCAACATGACGTGGCCGCGGATAGAGAACGCAACGCACATCATGACCACTGCACAGGCCAAGCCGGCCGAGGACGCGTTCAGGATTGCCCTGTCTGAAATGATCCTGTGGCTGGGCGACGACTACGGCATGGAAAAGGGTGAGGCGTTCATGTTCCTCGCGCAGTGCCTCGAAGCCCGAGTCACGCAGTTCGTCAACCCGTCGTTTTCCTACATAGCCAAGGTCAACAAGAAGTACCTGGTTTAGGCCGCAGTCCTCATTTGGGTGCAGGACCTCATTCCGCGGACCCGGCTCTCACGGCGTCACACAATTCGGACACGACCTGCTTGAGCATTACTTGCACCTCGGGATCGGTGACCCGGCCATCGGCGTCGACGACCTGTGGCGCTTGCGGTACAGGGTGAGGGCCGCCCAACGGCTTCGCCCCGGCGTTGCCAAGGACCGTTAGAGTCATTTCCTGCGCCCACTGCGCGCCGAAACGCGACGCGCTGGCGCCGACAACTGCGGCCGGTTTGTCGTTGAGCGCAGAATTCCCGTGCGGCCGGGACGCCCAGTCGATCAGGTTCTTGAGGACGCCCGAAATGCTGCCGTTGTATTCGGGCGAAGCCACTAGCACCGCGTCCGCCTCGCGAATCCTGGCCCGTAGGTCGACGACGGGTCCCGGCGACAGCTCGCCGTCGAAGTCCTGGTTGTATGGCGGGATGCTCTGCCCATCCCGGTATACCTCGATGTCGATGCCCTCCGGAGCGAGCCGACTTGCCTCCTCGAGCAGGGCCTTGTTGTACGAGTCCTTGCGAAGGCTGCCGGGTATGGCGAGCACCTTGATCGTCTGTGGGTCCAAGTGGGAAGCTCCCGTTGCGCGCATCGGTTTTCGAAAACATGCTTGGTGAGCGGACCGCGCGTTCAGTCCCCCCGCTACAAATCGAGGCTACCACGCGGGTTAATTCGACGGGTCAGGACGTACCGATGAACCAACATGCCCGTAAACTGCACCGAGCAGGTCTACCTGGTTCGGGCCTGCGTTTCGCTGCGCTCCAAGACCTGATACCGGGAGGCTGAGGTAACCCGATGGCAGACCGTTACGCCAAATCCCGCGCCCTGTTCGATCACGCACAAGGCCTGGTCGCGGGCGGTATCTCAAGTCAGATCCGCCGCAGCGAACAGCCCGTCCCACTGTTCTTCACGAGGGCGAAGCACGGACGCATGTGGGACGTGGACGGCAACGAGTACGTCGACTACGTGCAGGGCATGGGGCCGAACCTGTTTGGGCATTCACCGGATTTTCTGATCGAGGCCGTCGCCGACGCCATGAGAGATGGGATCGTATTCACCGGCCAGTTCGAGAAAGAACTCGAAGTGGCGGAGATGGTCCGGGAGGCAGTCCCTCTCAAAGGGACCGTGCGCTTTGCAAGCTCCGGGACGGAGATCGACCAACTGGTGATTCGACTTGCGCGCGGGTTCACGGGCAGGCCGAAATTCCTGAAGTTCGAGGGCCACTACCACGGCTGGGCCGACTCCGTTAACTACAGCGTGCATCCGCCCCTCGACCAGGCCGGTCCGGCACACGAGCCCGCCGCCGTGGGAGAGTCCGGCGGCATGGATCCTGCGTCCAGCGAGAACCTGGTGATTCGCCAGTGGAACGATCTTGAAGCGCTGAACGGGGCCTTCGAGCAGTCACCTGGTCAGATCGCAGGCGTGATCATGGAACCCCTGCTGATAAATACCAACTTCATATTTCCCCGGGAAGGCTACCTGGAAGGTGTGAAGGAGATCTGCGAACGGAACGGCGCCCTGCTCATTTTCGACGAGGTGATCACGGGATTCCGGGTGGCCCTCGGAGGCGCGCAGGAACTAACAGGAGTTGTGCCCGACCTGGCCACGTACGCGAAATCCCTGGCCGGAGGGTTCCCGATCGCGATGCTGCTCGGCCGGCCCGACATCATGGAGGTGCTGGGCGACGGCGGTGTGCAACACGGCGGCAGCTTCAACTCCAACGTGATGTCGATCGAAGCCGCGCGAGCCTGCCTGGCACACATCATGGCCGACAGTACCGGCTTCTATCGGGACCTCGACGACCGCGGGAACAGGCTAATGGACGGCTTGCAGCACGCCGCTCGTGAAGTGGAGTCGGACCTGAGGGTCCATGGACTTGGCTCGGTGTTTTCGACGTCCTTCACCACCAGCGCCGACATCGACGACTACCGGGACCACGCGATGTACTGTGACGAGGACAAGTACCAACGCTTCCGAATTGCGATGCTGGAACGCAGTATTCGTCTTTCCGCGAACGGCCGGTGGCACATGGCGTCGACCCACACCGACGAGGACATCGAGCGGACGGTCGAAGCGGCGAAAGATGCGCTTAAGTCGGACACTTTGTAAATGGATGTCGAACGGCGGGGCGGATAGGGTAAATATCGAACCGACGGACATGCCGGATCACATGGATTCAGGCTTGGCGAGGAGGTCCGCGGTTCTTCTAAGAGGCGTACAGCGCCCTGAGGAGTCTCGAGGATTGAAATGGACGTCAGCTGTTTCAGATTCGCCTTCGTTTACGGAGGCGGTTACAGACGCCTGCGAGCGAGTGCTACTCGACCTGGAGGGCCAGCCTCCTGACCTGGCGATAGTATTCGTATCGGCCCATCACGCTCCGTCCTACTACTCCGCTCCGGAACTGGTCATCGACAACCTGTCCCCCGGCGCCCTGATCGGATGTTCGGCCGCTGGGGTAATCGCCGCAGGGCAGGAAGTCGAAGGACGGCCCGCTGTGGCGATCTGCGCGGCATCGATGCCCGGCGTAAACGTCCACACGTTTGCGATCGAGAATTTCGACCTGCCCGACATGGACGCCCCTCCAGACACTTGGGAGGAATTGATCGGTGCTCCGGCATCGGAGTGCCCGGCAATCATCCTGTTGCCCGATCCGTTCTCCATACCGGCCGGGGACCTGCTCTCCGGACTGGACTACGCATTCCCGCGTGCGGTGAAAGTAGGCGGACTGGTCAGCGGGGGCGACGGGCCCGGCAGCAACGCGCTATTCAAAGGGAAAGAGGTGCGCAGGTCGGGCCTGGTGGGCGCGGCGTTCACCGGTGACGTGGTGGTCGACTCGGTCGTAGCCCAGGGCTGCAAGCCGATTGGTCAGCCAATGGTGATCTCGGAGTCTGACCGGAACCTCATACTCTCGCTGGACGGCGAACAGCCTCTCGCCGTGCTGCGGTCCCTCTTTCAACAGGCCAGCGAAGGCGAACGCAAGCTGATAGAGCGTTCCCTGCGAATCGGAGTTGTGATGGACCCGCTCAACGACTCGTTCGCCGCGGGCGATTTTCTTGTCAGAAACGTCATCGGCGCGGACGAAGACAACGGGTCCCTGGCTGTAGGGGAATTGGTGCAGGAAGGCCAGGTGGTGCAGTTCCACGTACAGGACGCTGACGCGGCCGATGAGGACCTGCGCGTGATGCTGGAGGGATACGCAGAACGAATGGACGGACCTGAGCTCGCTTCCGCTCTGCTCTTCACCTGCCTGGGGAGGGGACAGAACCTCTTCGGTGCGCCTGACCATGAGACGGGCAGGTTCAGGTCAATTGTTGCCCCCGTCCCCATCGCCGGCTTTTTCGGCAACGGAGAGATCGGGCCGGTGGGTGGTGCTACGTTCCTGCACGGCTATACGTCCAGTTTCGCCGTGTTCAAGCCCTCCGCGCCGGTTTCGGCCGCCTGAGGAGGTTCCCAGCGCGGGCAAAGCCAGATGCGTATTCGCGTCTTCCCGCGGGCTACAACAGCCCGGCAGCCCCCGGTGCCCCGGGCGCACTGACACTGTGGCGTCACACGGGTCTGGCCCTGCTGCCCCGTATGGGCTATCGTCACCCCAAAATCGTAGTTCTCTGTGGAGGGTCTAACAGTGGGCAATCTTGAAGACCAGGTCGCGATCGTCACCGGTGGCGCCACGGGCATCGGCGGGGCGACGGCACGAGTGCTCGCAGGACGCGGGGCGAAAGTGCTGATCGCCGACATCGACGAGGAAACGGCCGCCGGGAACGTCCAGGCCATCACAGACGCCAACGGCACGGCCGACGCGGTCCGCATCGATGTCTCGAATACGGAAGACGTTCAACGCATGGTCAGGGAAGCGGTGGACCGGTGGGGCCGGCTCGACATTCTCGTGCAGAACGCCTTCGGCGTGGTCACCATGCCGGAGGGATTCCAGGGCGGCGCAGAAGACGTGGAGGAGGAGGCCTGGGACTACGGAATATCCGTCCTCGCAAAGGCCCTCTTCCTCGGCGCAAAGTACGCCGTGCCGGTAATGCGCGAGGGAGGAGGCGGCAAAATCGTCAACCTCGCCTCCGTCCACAGCCTTTTACAGGCGCCCGGCTGGTTGATATACGAGGCCGGCAAAGCGGCGGTGGTCGGCATGACCCGGCAGATGGCGACGGAGTACGGGCCTGACGGCATACGCGTGAACTGCGTCTGCCCCGGTCATATCGTCACCGAGGGACTGACGAAGATGTGGGAGCCGAACCCGGCCGGCCTGGCGTTCTACGGCGACATGTATCCCCTCCGCCGGACCGGTGTCCCGGACGACATCGCCAAGCCAATCGCTTTCCTGTGTTCAGAGGACGCGTCGTTCATCACAGGTCACGCCCTGGTCATCGATGGCGGGCTGACGATTCAGATCCAGGAGGACTTCGGCGTACGGATGGCGCAGTACTCGAGGACACATCCCGAATTGAATCCCGAGCACCACTTCTAATCGGGATTGCGCGAACGCGGCGCCCCGACCCCGGGCGGCCGGGATTGGCCGTGTTCTGACCGCCTATAACTTCAGCAGGGAACGCACCTCAACATCGGTCAGCGCCGTCCTGCCCTGCAGGGCTTCCAGTTCGATGACGAACGTGATCGCCTGCACGCGCGCGCCGGCCTTTTGTGCGAGGCTGATCGCTCCGGCCGCCGTGCCGCCGGTGGCCAGGACATCGTCCACGATGACCATGCGGTCGCCAGGCGAGATGGTCTGGGGGTTCAACTCGATCCGGTCGGTGCCGTATTCGAGTTGGAAGTCCACACCGACGGTTTCGGGCGGCAGCTTCCCGGCCTTCCTGAACGGGATCACCGGCAGGCCCAGCGCAAAGGCAGCCGGTGCGCCGAAGAGAAATCCCCTGGCGTCTATCGCGCCAATTGCGTCCGCATCGAACTGCCGCACCTCTTCGACCAATGCATTCACGACGTATTTGAAGGCTGGCGGATGGGCCAGGAGCGGCGTTATGTCCCGGAACAAGACGCCCGGCTGCGGGTAGTCCGGTACTTCGCGAATCCAGGGATTCAGGTCCATTGCGCGTCTCCTCGGCGGCGAATCAGGCGGGATTGCTAGTTGACTTGGCCAGGTTAGCAATTGACCGACGTATATTAGTCGGACACGGCCGGCGGCAAAACGGCGCCGGCCAATTGCCAGCCATCCTGCAAAACGTGACTAGAATACGTTGGTAAGCAAGTTGTCGCGCCGGAGGTGACGATGCCAAAACTCGAAGCGATCACGGTCGAACACGACGGACCGGTGGCGGTAATCACGTTGTGCCGTCCGGAGGTCCTCAACGCCCTCAACTCCACGCTGCAGGACGAGTTGTACTCGACTTTTCACGAGCTTGACTCAGATGATCGGACCAATGCGATCGTTGTCACCGGGTCCGGCGACCGGGCGTTTTCGGCCGGGGCCGACATCAAGGAGATGGCGAGACGTCAACATGAGGGCAGGTCGAACCCCAGTTCCGACCATTCCGAAGATGCGTGGGACCTGGCCGTCGCCCGGAAGCCGACCATTGGCGCGTTGAACGGCCTTGCGTACGGCGGCGGCGCTGTACTGGCGTCCTCCTTCGACATTCGCGTCGGGTGCTCCCGTACGCGATTCCGCTTCCTCGCCGTTTCGTACGGGCGAATCAATTCGACGTGGTTGCTGCCGGAGATCGTCGGCAGGCCCGTTGCGCTGGACCTGCTGATGACGGCGCGGGTGGTCGGAGCGGACGAGGCGTACCGGATCGGGCTGCTCAACCGGCTGGTCGAACCTGAGGAGGTCCTGCCGGAGGCGCTGCGAATCGGCCACGCCATCGCGGAGAACGACCCGCGGATGGTGCAGGCGGCGAAACGGCTGGTCAACGATGCGCCCGGGGCCACCCGCCGCCAGTGGTACGACGGCGAAAGAGACGCAATGCGCGGCGACAACACGCCCACTCCGGTCACCGAAGCCTTTTCCGATTTCATCGCACGTAAGGGCATTTGACGCAAGTACCGCGTCAAGCGCGGATAATAGTCCGCCGACACGACGGCAGAGATAACCGCACTAAGAAAGAGAAGCCATCACCTTGAACGAAGACCTGATCAACGGATTCAAAGACCACTCCGGACCGGGACCGCTCGATGGGATTCGCGTCCTGGACCTGGGCAGATACCAGGCCGGGCCGCGCTGCGGGCTCGTCTTCGCCAGGCTGGGCGCCGACGTCATCAAGGTGGAACCACCCGGGCGCGGCGACGAGAGCCGGACCAACAAACCGCGGGTGCGCGGGCAGAGTTCCTACTGGGTCCAGTACAACTCCGGGAAACGCAGCCTGTCGGTGAACCTCCGCACCGAAGAGGGCAAGGAGATCCTCAGAAACCTGGTGAGGGAATCGGACATTCTGATCCAGAATTTCCGGCCCGGGACGATCGACAAGATGGGTTTCGGGTACGAGACGCTGAAGTCCCTGAACCGTGGCATCATCATGATCAACGTTTCCGCCTACGGGCAGTACGGTCCGTACCACTCCCGCGTCGGGTTCGACCAGGTGGGCCAGGCTATTTCCGGGCTGATGTCGTTGAACGGCGAACCGGACGGGCGGCCGACGCTGGTCCCGTTCCCGCTGATAGACCGCATCACCGCCCTGCACGCCACGATCGGCGCGCTGGCCGCGCTGCACGAGCGCTCGCGGTCCGGCGAGGGACAGGCCATCGAGGTCTGCCTGGCAGACACGGCGTACACGACCGTTGAGATACCCGTTTCGACGTACCTCGGCTCCGGCGAGGAGACGCCGCGTGACGGAAACCGGTACGGCTCGGGCAATATGTACGAGACGAAGGACGGGCACGTCTACATCGCCAGTTACACGAGCGACAACATATTCCCCCGGTTCGCCAACGTCGTGGGCCACCCCGAGTGGGCTGCGGACCCCGCGCTTTCATCAAGGGACGGTCGCGCTGGGTTTGCGGCCGAGATCGAGCCGGTTTTGGCCCAGTGGTTCGCGACGCAGACAACAAAAGAGGCCACGGACGCGTTGGGTGAAGCCGGCGTGCCGAGTTCACCCGTCAACGACATCCAGACCGCGTCGGGCGATCCCCACATGAGCGAGCGCGACGTGATCGTCGAGGTGGACGACAAGCGCGCGGGCTCGATTCACGTGACAGGTCGCGTGATCAAGTTCAGCCGCAGCGGAATGCCCGTCGGCCGGGCGCCCGAGATCGGCGAGCACACGGACGACATCCTCTCCGGCATATTGGACATGCAGGAAGACGAGATTTCCGAGCTGCGCGAGCAGAAAGTGGTCTGAGAGGGTGTCTAAAAACCCTTCCGTTCACCCTGAGCCTGTCGAAGGGTCGAGGGGCAGTTCATGGTTCGACAAGCTCACCACGAACGGTTTCCGACGACTTATTAGACACCCTTTGAGCCTCAAGCCCAGGGTTGCACCACGACCCGGGTTGCGGCAGAACCGCCCTGCTTTCCGACCCACTCCGCCGTTTCGAAGGCTTCGTTGATCTGGGTCAGCGGGAACGTGTGCGAGACGAGGTCGAACAGCGGGTACTTGTCCTTGACCTTGACCAGCCAGTTAGTGGCCGCCTCGAGCACCCAGGGGTTGTAGTGCATTATCCCGATCCAGTGGATCTGGTTGACGATCAGCTTGTTGCCCGGCAACGTGAAACTGCCGCCGGAAATGTTGCCGACGTCGACGAAGCGCCCTCCTTTGCGGACCATGTCCAGGCCCTCGAGGGTCGCAGCAGCTATCCCCACGACCTCCACCACAACGTCTGCGCCCACGCCGCGTGTCAGTTCCATGACCCGTTCCACCCGTGACTCCGGCGTGGGGTATTCGTTCATGTCGATCGTCGAGGTAGCCCCGCAACGGGACGCGAGATCGAGCCGCGCCTGCTGACCATCGATGGCGATCACCTGGGAGGCCCCGGAGTCGGCTGCGATGGCGCACGCGTATATGCCGAGTCCCCCGGCGCCCTGCACGACGACGGTGTCGCCGAACCGCAGGTTTGCCTGGTGCAGGGCCCAAGTGACCTGCGTCAGCGAGCAGTTTGCCGTGGCGAGCGCGGGATCCGGGATTTCATCCGGCGCTTTGAATACCCAGTGGGTGGGCGGCAGCTTGTAGTACTGGGCGAACCCGCCGTCGCAGTACGGATAGTCCTCCCAGGAATCACCAGACATTCTGGGGTGCCCGCGGAAGGTGCAGGCGTGCATCTCTCCCTGGGCGCACTGGTAACACCGTTGGCAGGGGAAGAAGAAGGGAAAGACGACCCGGTCCCCCTCCTTGAGGGGCCTGCGCAGGGAGTCGGTCGTGATACCGCCGGTTAGGGTGTCCACCACTCCGGTGCATTCGTGCCCTCCGATGTAGCGGTTCTTCTTCATCGGCTGGTCGCCGTCGCCCCGCCACCCGTGCAGGTCGGAACCGCACACCGCGCCGCCCGTGTTTCGAAGCAGAATCGATCCCGGTTCGAGTTCAGGAACATCCACCTCTTCGACGAGGATCTCCTCACCGGGCGCCTGAAAAATCCCTGCCAAGCCCTTCATGAAAATTTCCTTTCTTGCATTTGGCGCCTGTGTTCCGCCTCATGCGGAACCGTAGATCGCCGCGCCCCCCCGCCGGGGCGACACTCTGCCCGGCGTTCAAGGCTGCCAAGTTTAACCGTTGGGAGACCTCATGGAACGGCCAGGTCCTGAAAGGGTGAGCCGAGGCGGGACATGGAGTCCCCGCGCATGTCATCCCGCCACCCCTGCAGCGTTATCCCGAGCGAAGCCGAGGGACCTGGAACGTCTGCCCTACAAGTACTCCTATCATCCCCGACTGCACCCAGCCCGACCGGCTCTCCCTTTCGCGCCTCGCTCAGGTAGACCAGCCCTCCGTTCCACTTGATCTGACCGTTCGTCCTCGCCTACTCACTGTGACTCTGCTTCCATGCTCCGGCGACCGTGCCCGCCTCGGATACTCCCGGTACGATGGCCGGTTCACATGAGACGGAGACCTTCGATCGAGCGCCTCGTGCGGGCGCTGCTCGTTGTAGCTGTCCCTGAAGGTGTCGAACGCCCGCTGCTGACTACGCTGACTCGCCCTGGGTGGGTTGGCCGTCTCTTCCTTGAGTGTCCTGTCTAGCCGCTCGAGTCTGCCGTTCTGCTCCGGGTGGCCCGGCTCGATGCGTTCCGGGGTGATCCCCAGCTTGACCCACCAGATCGACAGTTTTGTCAGCCCTCCCAGACCCACACTGGCGAAGGGCGGACCGTTGTCCGTTCGGATGGCCCGAGGCAGCCCGTACTCCCTGAACGCCCTGTCGATCTCCCGGCGCACCTGAGGTTTTCTCGGATGGTCCAGACCGGCACATGCGAGCAGGTCGCGCCAGACTCCTTCCATGGCATTACATGAGCCCTCGAAAGAATTGCTCCTATGTTGGAATAGTGTGTTACCCAGGTGCCCGGTCTACCTGTTACCGATGTACCTGGCTCTTACCCCACATCGCCCTCGCCCCATGGAGACCTTTGCAAAATCCCCTCTCCCTCGATGGGAGAGGGCTAGGGTGAGGGTGTAAAGGGCTTGATCACAACTTACCGGACGCCAACCACACTCTCTATCGACTTACCGGGGAAACCCGGTTCCCGCGGGGCGCGGGATGACGGGAAGGACGGCCCGGACTATCGCGGTTGCCGGGCGTACTCCCTGCGGTTGCGTCGATAATCGTTCCCTTGGAGACCGACCTGGTGGTCTTCCGTTGCCGATATCCCGCAGTCCCGGGAATCGGTGATTCGATTTCCTGAGATGGTGTAGCGGCGGGTCGGCAAGTCCCGGCTCGTCTGCCCTTCCGGTGGGCCACTACTCCAAAGGCGGATGCCGTTGCGGTTTCTCTCGATGAGGTTGTGTTCGATGCGGTTGTCCTGCCCATGCTCGATGGCGATTCCGTCGAAACGGCAGGCCTTGATTTCGTTCCCTTTGACCGTGGTGTTGGTCGAATAGCCCAGCCAGAAACCGTAGTTGGAAAAGTTCGCGATGTTGTCTTCGAAGACGTTTTCCGAGGAGAACACCGCCTCGAAGGCGTTGTTGGGCGAATAGCTGCCGTCGTTGCCAGATATGAAGTTGTGGTTCGACGGTTCTCGATTGTGGGCCCGGATGAAGAACCCGTCGCCGCTGTACCGCAGGCTGTTGCCGACTATCCGGTTGTGGTTTGAGCCGTCCTCTAGGAGAATCCCCGCCGAGTCGGCGGTGTCGCACCAGAAACGGTCGGTGTAGCGGATGCAGTGCTCTGCCCGGTTGTTGAGCAGTTCGTTGTGGCTGGACCTCAGGAGGTATATCCCCACGTTGCCGCAGTAGGACGCATTGTTCCCGCTGACCACGTTGTGTTCCGACCGTACGAGGCTGAGGCCGTTGAAATTGTCGTTGAGTTGATTGTTCTCTATTACGCTGTTTTGGGCCTTATAGAGATATATCCCCCCGCCGAATCCCTCCTCCACGGGGGCCACGGTGTCGGGGAGCCAGCCGGCGTCCGTGGGGTTGGTGTTGTCCGACACGACGCAGCCACGTATTTTCAGGTTGCTGACGTTGTGGGCTTGAATGCCGTAGTGAAAGCCGGCGAGCACGCCGTTGACGATGGTCACGTCGTCGCAGTCGTGGACCCGGATGCCCACTCCGCCTTTCCCTTCGCCGTCCAGCGTTACGCCCGAGAGGTCCAGCACCAGTTCGTCCTGGCTGACTTCGATGACGGTATCTTTTGGGGGCGCGTCCTGGAGTCCCCGGTATTGCGATGGGTCGAAGGTGGCCCTGGTGTAGCGGTCGGGGGTCACGGTGACGTGGGTGATCGCAATGCTCCTCGCATGGGAGTTGATCGTCTCCGTTAGAAGTGGTTGAGCCTGGGTTTTCGCCGGGATGATACAAGTTATGCTCGGTGTGAGTTCGGGGGTGGTCCCGCGTCCGTCCCGCCCCACCGTGGGTACCGGGTGTCCCCGGGGACGCAGAGGGTCGCCTGTCGCTAGTGGTTTGGTCGGTGGAAGGGGGCGCCCCGACCGTCCCTGGGTCCCCGATCGGAGTCGGGGAAGACGGTGGAGGTTCGAGTACCGGGTTGCCCCGGTATGTCGAGGCAGAGGGTGGCTGCCGGCCCCGTACCTCACCCCAGGGCCGGTTTGAAACCGGCCCCTACGAGACGTTTAAGGTAATAGTGCGGGCGCCGCGCCATGTGGCGCGTTCGTTTCGTCCTACCCGCGATTTGAGGAGAGGCGCATGAGCAAGAGATATCCGCGGGCGGTGCTTGCTAGTTGCGAGGCGCCTTGGGATGAGGATGGGGAGTTGATCGAGGCGGTGTTTCGCGATGAGGTTCGGAAGGCGATATCGTCCGGATTTCGCGATTTGTACATCTTTGGCACGGCGGGTGAGGGGTATGCGGTTACCCTGACGCAGTTCAGGGAGATTGCCGGGATCTTCCGGGAGGAGACGAGCGGCGAAGGCGTGCGGCCGATGGTGGGCGTCATCGGCATGTCGACGGCGCAGGTGGTGGAGAAGGTCGGCGCGGCGCACGACATTGGGTTCCGGACATTCCAGATCGCTCTGCCGCCCTGGGGAGAGTTGACCGACGACGAGTACATGACGTATTTCACCGACGTCTGCGGCAGTTTTCCCGACTCCGGCTTCCTGCACTACAACCTGCCGCGGCCGAAGAGGGTGCTGGCGACCGACGACTACAAGCGTCTACAGGACGCCGTCCCGAACCTGGTCGCCACCAAATTCACCGGCGCGGCCCCGGCGGAGTGCGCCAGGCTGGTGAAGGAGACGGAGTTACAGCACTTCCTGGGCGAGAACAACTTTCCCTTCGGCTGCCTGCACGGTGAGTGCTCGCTCCTCGCCTCATTGGGACCCATGATGCCGAAAAGGACGCTGGAGTACTTCAGGTACGGCGTCGAGGGCGACTTCGAGAACCTCTTCCGCATGCACGCCAGGATCGCGGCGGCCGCCGACGACTTCCTGGGGCCTGTCCGGGACCGCTCGATGATCGACGGGGCGTACGACAAGATGATCGTCCGGGCGGGTGGTGTGGACATGCCGCTGCGCATGCTTTCGCCCTACCACGGAGTTGACATCGAGGCGTACGAGAGGTGCTGCGAGGCCCTGATGGCGAAGCACGGGGAGTGGCTGGAGTAGGGCGCGAGAGGTGCGCCTGCCGGTTGGGGGTAGTGAGTGATCGGGCGTGGCCACGTCCGATCCCCACCGTGGGTACCGGCTTTCGCAGGTAAGACGAGAGGGGAGGCCCGCATCGAGGTGCGGGATGACTTTGTATTCCCGGCGCGGCGGTGGCTGATGCATTTGGGTGGTTGGGGCAAGTGCCGATTCTGCCAGCCACTCAACCGGATTACAAAATCCGAATCCATGTTGCCGCGATTTAACTCTCCTTTAATCACACCAGGAGTATTAATGATTTAGTAGCCCGGTGATAAGTGCTTTGATGATCCACCGGTGTTTACGTGAATGAGTATCAATAGGGACTGAGTCTTAAAGGGAGGTATGAGATGGACCACGTGAGACGTGTTTCAGACGGCCTCTTAGCGTAGCGGCTGCGGTGTAAGCGGCGGCCGGGTCGTGTTCAACATCCCAACCGAGATGGTCGTGATGCCTGTCTCGCCTCGCCCCGCTAACGCCAACCGTGCCTGGAGGCGTGTTGTGTATACGAGTCGGATGCCGGAAGGCAATTCCGGCGAAATGTGGGCAAGTACGCCGGACCTGGCAGGGAGTAGTAGCCCAAATGTGACATGAGCAAACTCACTTTATGCGGAGATAAAAATGAAAACGTTGAAATTTCGAAACCACACTTTGACTGCCGCCTCGATGCCGCTGGTTCGGCCATTCCGGTTGATCGCCTCGAGCGTGGCGTTGATGGCCCTGTCCATGTTCATCTTTTTAGCCCTCACCAACACGGCGGTAACTACTCCCAGGATCGCCGAGGCCGGAGGATATTCGCCTTGGCTATATCTTGACTGCTCGGTGAAGGAGGTGTCGGAGGGGGACGAATTCCGCCATGTAGTTCGTACCAAGTACGACACGAACGCCTTCAGCAAACCGATGAGCGTTTACTGGTACACGGACCCGGGGACCGCGGACGATTCCGACTATGAACGGCTGTACGCAGAGGGCCAGGTCAGCAACGGGTCACAGTCGCGGTCGGGCAAGATGGGGAGGACATTCTTCACCCGGGAAGACACCTACCCCGAGCTTGACGAGACCTACACGGTGCGGTTCAACAACACTGTTGACTATGGTACCGATGGCTCGTGCCCGATGACCATCCTGGACGACGACGGTGTGGGCATCTACGATCTCGAGATCAGGTCAGTTCCCTTCGAACTCCCCGCCGCACACCAGGGTGAGGGACCGCGGGTTGCATACACCACGGGTGACGTCATCCTGATCACTGCCCGTTTCAACCATCCCGTCACTACCGTCAACCCTAAGACGGGCGAGCGCGCCAACTACACCGGCCTGTTCCTCAAGGTGGGTGAGAACCGGAGATTTGCTCGCCTGGTGCGCGGGGATGGCACGGACACGCTCATTTTCGGCTACACGGTGCTGCCCGGTGACGTGGACCACGACGGCGTTAGCGTCGAAAGCGGCGGCGCCGTAACTGGGCTCAACTACCACGAGAGCACGAGGGACAGCGGACTGTGGGCGGTCAACTACTGGGACGGGCGGCTGAACCGCTTGTTCCACGGGCTTGACGATGACCCGGCGCACCCGGTGGTGCAGGTGGATATTGGAGAACCGACTGTCACACCCCCCGTCGATCCGCCCACTGAAGGGGAAATTCCCCCTGTGGACGAATGGGTAGCGAAGTCCGTGTCCGTTGATCCTAACCTGGTGATCCGGGTGGACGGCGAGCTGACGGAGGAAGACGGGGGTAGGGACTGGTACAGCTTCGAGGCGGTTGTCGGGGAGGACTACATCGTAGAACTCACGAATAAGATGAACCTTCGAGAAGACCCGGACGGTTTCCACATTTCGTATGTCCCCGGGCACCTGGCTGATCCCTCCATCCTTGAAATCGTGGACGTGTACGGGACGCAGGTCCTCGGCGAGCGCGATGGTGGAGGATTCACCGCCAACTTCGCCCGTGCGTTCTTCACACCCGAATCGGATGGGACGTACTACGTTGCCGTGGGAGCCGGGCGGGAACACCGCGCCGGCCTGGGTTTCTACACGGTGTCCGTTCGCAGGGACGACCACCCAAACGACTACCGGACGCGGCCCGGGGCGGTATTGGTTCCCGGCGGTTCCGTCATGGCCAGCATTGATTCGGACGTTCCCAACGATCATCCCGGGCTGAACCCGTGGGACTGGAGGGAAGTCAAAAACACAGCCCGTCCAGTTTTCGGGATTGAATCGCTGGATGACTTGGATGTATTCAGACTGGTTATCTCTGCGGAGGGTACGTATCGAGTGTCGGTTAGCAACGGCCCTGAAACGGTCGGCGTTTGGGCTGTCTTCGACCGTTTGGGTAACACAGTTTTGGGGTCGGAGGCCCGACCTGAGTCCACCTTTGACGTGCACCTCAAACCAGGCAACTACTCCGTAGCGGTGGGCACGTCGTACGAGAGCGAGGGCAACACGGGGGATTACGAGGTCTCTTTTGAAGAGGTGACCGACTCTGGGTGAATACGGGCCGGAAGGGGAGATCGGTTCCCTGGCGCATCACGGGGCGGCACTCGCCGCCCCGTGTCTGTTTGCAGGGTTCCTCGACAGGACTCAGACGGGCATTCGGCGGCCCGGTCTTCGGTCGGTAGGGGTCATCTCGCCGGCCGAATGGACCGCCGATTATCGGTCCTATTCCAGGTAGTCCATTTCGGGTCTGAGGTCCCAGCGGAGGGCGTCTGACGGGTCGATGTTTGAGGCCCAGGCCTCGAGGATGTGCTGTTCTGACTTGAGCACGCGCATCCTTTGCCTGATGCGGTCGGGGTCCCATCCGTCGAGCACGCGGTCGGTCAATTCGGACCGGACACCGGCGAATGCCGGGTCGCGAGCGAGGTCGTGCGATTCGTGGGGGTCGTCGTCCAGGTTGAAGAGTTGCGGCCTGAAGCCGTGGTAGTAGTTGAGCTTCCACGGGCCTCTCCGGACCATGCGGTTCTGGACGCCGCCGGGACGGGCGTGGACGTCCGGTCCGCCGAGGTTGGCGGAGTAGGCCGCGCCGTTGGAGTCGTCGTTCATGCAGTACTCGGTGAATGCGGTGTTGTCCCAACTGGCAGTATCGGGAGAATTCAGGAGATTGAGCAGGCTCCTGGCGCGGGAACGGGGCAGTTGCGGCGCGCCTGCCGCGTCGAGGACGGTCGCCAGGAGGTCGAACTGGTTGACCGGGTTGTCGATGACCGTGCCGGCGGGTATGCCGGCCGGCCAGGAAATGAGCGCGGGCACGCGGGCGGACCCTTCGTAGAACGTCTGCTTCCACCAGAGGCCGTGTTCGCCTATCTGGTCGCCGTGATCGGACGTGTAGGCGATGATGAGGTTGTCGGACAGGCCGTTCCGGTCGACAGCGTCGAGGATCCGTCCGATTAGCGCATCGAGCCGGTCGACGAGGGCCCAGTATGCGGTGCGGGCGCGGATTGTCTCCGCCTCGCTGACCTGTTCGATGCCGGTCCGTTCCCGCCACCAGCGAATGTACGGGTGGCAGTTTTCAAGCGGCGCGGCGGGTGTTGCCGGCCGGCCGACGCGGCCTTCGTACCGGGCGTAGTCCTGTGGACGGGCGACGAATGGCTGGTGCGGCAACATTAGGCCGACCGACAGGCAGAGGGGTTCGCCAGGTTCGCAGGACTCCCCGAAACGGTCGAGGTAGTTCTCAGTAGCGGCGACGACGTCCTCATCATGTACTTCGTATGCGCTCTGGCCGCTGCCGGACAGTTCGAGGCTCACCCTGGCGGGTCCAGCCGTTCCGTGGAGGGCGCCGTGATCGACCGGACGCGGGCTGCCAGGCCAGTTCGGGCTGTGGTCGCCAACGAGACGTTCTGCGAAGCCGTGCAGTTGGTCCGGCCCGTTGAAGTGCATGCGCCCGATTTGTACCGGCCGGTATCCGGCCGCGCCGAGGGCGTGGGCGTAGGTGGGTATGGCCGAATCGAGGGCCTGGTCGTTCGTCCAAACCTCGTTGTCGTGCGGGAACCTGCCTGTGATGAGGGACATGCGGGAAGGGACGCAGATGGGCGACGCGCAGTATGTCGACGTGAGTCGTGCGCCGCGAGCTGCGAGGCGGTCGAGGTTGGGCGTTTCGACCACGAGGTCGCCGTAACATCTGGTGACGGCCGGATTGTGCTGGTCGGACTGGATTAAGAGGATGTTTGGACGGTCGAGGGGGCTTGGGTTGGTCATGGTTGTTCTTTCAGCCAGTTCTCCACGGATAGGCCGGGGATTCTCCGGAAGTGCCGAAGATTGCCTGTAACTACGGTTAGACCGCGTGCCAGGGCTATAGACCCGATTCGCAAGTCGGCATCGCCCAGCGGCGTTCCCAGGCGCTCCAACTCCGCTCTCGCCTCCCCGTAACAGCGGGCCGCAGCTTCGTCGAAGGGGAGCGTGGGGAGATTCGGCAGAAGAAGACTGTCCAGTCGTTCGAGGAGGAGGTCTGCACGGTTCCCCAGCCGGTGGGCGCCGTAGAAAAGTTCTCCCAGGGTGATGCTTGATGTGAATTGTCGTTCGGGAGGTATGGACGCCAACCTGGCTATCAGAACTGTGGAGGGCGCCCGCTTGAGGAGGTTGCTCAGGATGTCCGTGTCCAGGAGGTACATCAGACTTCGAGGTCAACCGGGCGACCCGCATCGTTTTCCCGAGCCGAGTAGATTTCCTCGACCAGAGACTCCAGGTCTTCATCATCCACTTCTCGCCAGGCGCCAGCCAGGGCAAGAGCCCCGTGAGGCCGTCCCGAAGTTGCCCGGTCCTGTCCCAGGAGGTCCAGGTCGGCCATGCTGACCATCGCGATCATTGGCGTACCGTGACGTTCGATGATTACGCGCTGGCCACTGTGAGCTACCTCCGCTGACAGCGCTGATAACTGGGCCTTTGCCTTAGCCGCGCTCACTCTTTTGGCCATTGTTTGTGCCCTCCGGGATTTCGGTGAATTGGTCAATATGACTGATATTGTCATTATAGGTCAATATATCGCGTTTCTGGGTGGGCAGGCGTTTTTGGAGTGAGGCTGCGGGCGGGCTTGAAGAGCCTGTTTCACAAATTGGCCGTCTCCAGTGATCGAGCGTTAGAGATTCCCGATTACAGAGATCTTTGCGTAACCCCCGCAAGTGTCATTCTGAGCGCCCTTTACTGTCATTCTGAGCGCAGCCGAAGAATCTCCCGCGATACATTCAACAACGCCCCACCCCTCTTACCCAGACCCTTCGGCTTCGCTCAGGGTGACACGGAGTGAGGGATCAACCAGTTACGCAAGGGTCTTCGCTGGGAGAGGGAGTTTTGCAAGAGCATCTTTCCACGGGAATGGACGGGAATGACGGTATGAGCGACTCTATTACGTATCGAGCGTTGCCAATCACGACCGGAATCGTTGCGCCTATACCGACAGAGACACGTGGGTTCGACTTATGAAACAGGCTCTTGAAACCCGCCCGTACGAGGGGGCCGGCGACGTGAGGGCGTTACGTAAATCGGGTGTATCCACACCCGTCCGCACCCCACCGGGGGTACCGGATCGGAGTCCGGCATGACGATCGTGGTCGTTGTAGGTGTGAACGGGCACAGCCCGGCCCGCCCAATGACAGTCGACGCGCCCCTCCCGCTCGCCCCACAAATTGGCCCATTTGTGGGACAAATACAACATAAAAATGACATGGGTGGGAAGGGTGGTTCCGCTTGACTACGGTCAGGAAGGAGGTAGGGAGGAGGAGTTGGGGGATGGGGAGGTGGTGGCGGAACGGCGGTATACTGCGCTCGATCAAACGAGTGGCGGAGAAAGCATGTGAAGGTACTGATTACGGCTGCTGGGAGCGGCCTGTCGCGCCAGTTGGCAGATGCGCTTGGGGATGACCACGAGGTCCTGCTGGCGGACCGCGAGGACGTGGCGAATAACCATGCGTTTGTGAAGTCTGACCTGAACCACACGCAGCCCACGAATGACCTGGTGCGCGGCGTGGATGTCATCGTCCATTCCGGTGCGATAGATCCGCGCGACAGCATTTCGGACCAGCTCGACTACCAGATGAGGTGCACGTACAACCTGCTGTGGGCGGCGTGGCAGGAGGGCGTGTCGCGATTTGTCTACCTCAGTTCGCTGAAGCTAATGGAAGGTTATGACCCGTCGTATGCGGTCACCGAGTCATGGAAGCCAACGCCCACCCTTGAGCCATCGGTCCTGTGCATGCACCTTGGGGAGATCGTGTGCAGGGAGTTCGCACGGGAGAAGAAGACCGAGGTCACGATTCTCAGGCTCGGTGAAGTCACGTCGGTCTCCGATACGGACCCCTCCACTTCGGCCGTCTACGAAGACGACGCGCTGGAGGCGATAAGGCTAAGCCTGACCTCCGACCACTCGGGTTGGCTGGACATATTCCACATCCAGTCGGACGTCCCCGACGCCCGGTTCCTGTCCGGTCAGTCCTGGCGGAGTGCGGACGACGTGGCGCAGGTGGTCAGTCTTGGCTACACGCCCAGAAAGCGAGGATGAAGCGGCAATGAAGGTTCTCATCCTTGGGGCAAACGGAATGCTTGGCCCGCACGTTGTCAAGGCGCTGGAGGGTCGGCACGAACTTCGTCTCACCGACATTAACGATCTCGACTCGCCACACGAATATTTCAAGGTCGACGCGTCAGACATCGACCAGGTGGTATCGGCCGCTGAGGGGATGGACGCCATCATCAACCTGTCGGTGCTGCGGACGGACCGGCAGTTGGCGTTCGACGTGAGCGCCCGCGGTTGCTACAACATGATGGTGGCGGCCGTCGAGCACAACATCGACCGGGTCATTAACAGCGGGCCGTTCTACGCCGCCACCGGTCCGACATTCGAGCGGTTCGACCACATGATCGGGCCTGACGTGCCGCACCAGCCGGGGACGTTCCTGTACGCGCTGACGAAATCGCTGGGGCAGGAGATATGCCGGGTCTTCACGGAGTTCCACGACGTCTACGTCATGGACCTGCTGTTCTACATGTTCATCAACCCGGAAACCGATAACGCCGAGTATGGTTCGCCGATAGCAAATATCGGGCACGACCTGGTGCCGTTCGCGGTGTCATGGCGGGATGCCGGGGAGTGTTTCAGGTGCGCGCTGGAGGTCGATTTCGAGCGGTTGCCGTCGAAGAGCGAGGTGTTCTTCGTGTTCCCCGACCTCCCGCACAAGAAGTTCACCGGGGAGAAGGCGCGTCGGATATTCGGTTGGGAGCCGCAGGACGACCTGGCGAAGTACTGGATGAAGAAACCGGCGTCATAAGTTGGCGGCCTAATCGGGCCGAACAGCTTGTGGTGCCGAAGGTGGGATTCGAACCCACACGGGCGTTTTTGCCCAACGGTTTTTGAGACCGTCGCGTCTGCCATTCCGCCACTTCGGCAATTCCGGGTGGATGTGACAGAAATAAGTGTATTTGACGGGCTGTCGGTTTGTGGGTGGTAGGGCCGCGCGGCGACCAAAGGTGTGGTCTGTGGCGGAAGGATTCCCGTAGTGGGGGTCGGTCTGGATCGACTGATCTTAGGCCGCTAAGACCAGCAGCCTTTCGACGAATTCATTGACGACGGGCCGATCGACGTCCAACTCGAAGTCTTCCATGAAGTCGTGATAGAAGTTCGCGTGGAACTTTTCCGCCAATGCGAACCCGGCAAGAAATGCCCCTTCACCAGTCTCGTCGACCAGCCGACGCGCCGCTTGCTTCAAAGCCCCATGGCTCCCATGAGGCCAATCACGCTGTTGGGCTACTGCGATGAGCGCATGGGATGCTGCGCCCCACAACTTCTCGGATGCCTGAAGGTGGTCTCCGGCCGCGAATTCCCTGTCCGCGGCTGTCAGAAATTCACGGGCGGTCCGTAGGTGATCCCTGGTCTGCATGTTTGTTTCTAGCGCCATTTTTTGGAACCACCGTTCGCAATGGGTCGCTTCTGCCGGGCTGGCGTGTCCGGAAATTCGAGAGAACCCGTTCTGGATAAGTGTATTTGACGGGCTGAGGGTTTGTGGCCGGTATGGCCGCGCGGCGGCGAGGGGTCTGGTTGCGAATGGATCCCCCGGTCGCCAGGGCTAGAGCGGCCGATTTCAGGCCGCTAATACCAGCAGCCTTTCGACAAATTCGTTGACCGTCGGCCGGTCGGCTTCCAGCTCGAAGTCTTCCATGAAGTCGTGGTAGAAGTTCGCGTGGAATTTTTCCGCAGCCAGAAATCCTCCGCGCAGCGTTCCGTCTCCGGTCTGTTCCACAAGCAATTGAGTCGCGTGCTTCAACGCCCGATGGCTCCCATGAGGCCAATCACGCTGTTGGGCTACTGCGATGAGCGCATGGGATGCTGCGCCCCACAACTTTTCGGATGCCTGAAGGTGGTCTCCGGCCGCGAATTCCCTGTCCGCGGCTGTGAGAAATTCGCGGGCGGTCCGTAGGTGATCCCTGATCTGCATGTTTGTTTCTAGCGCCATTTCCTGGAACCACCGTTCGCAATGGGTCGCTTCTGCCGGGCTGCCGAGTCCGAAAATTCGAGACAGCCGGGTCTACACAAGTGTAAGTCACATGGCAATCCCTTGCACAATCCCCGGGCTGTGGTATTGGTGGGGCAATGCCAGGGATTCCGAATAATTGCGCGTATAGTTAGGTAATATAAGTGCGATTTGACTTGAGTCTGTGCCTGGACTGACCATGCCCCCGCATCCGTTGCTTGAATACTTGGATCTCGAACGGCCTCTGGCGTTTATCGATGCGGCGTCGACCGGCCTCGATACGCGGACGGCCCGGGTCGTGCGGCTGACCGTGCTGAAGATCGATACGGATGGAAATGAGCAGGCGCGGACGGTGTTGGTCAACCCTCGCATGCCGATTCCGCCCGGAGCGACGGAGGTCCATGGGATCAGCGATGACGACGTGGCTGAGGCTCCGGCGTTCGCCGCGTACGCAAAGGCGCTGGCGGAGCATCTTGATGGGTGCGATTTGGCAGGATTTGGGGTGGAACGATTCGACGCGCCGCTGTTGGTCGAGGAGTTCCGGCGGTGCGGCGTTGAATTCAGCCTCGAGGGCAGGGCGGTTGTTGATGCAATGGCCGTTTTCCACCGGCTTGAGCCCCGTGATCTTTCGGCTGCATATAAAAAGTACGTCGGCCGAGAGTTTCCGTCTCTGGATGATGCGGAGACGGCTGCGCGAGTGGCTTCCGAAGTGCTTCTTGGGGAGTTGACTGCGAACAGCGACTTACCGCGTTCGCCCCGGCGGCTGGCGGCGTGGGCGAAGGGCGTGGATGAGCGCGCGATCGATGCGGAGGGAAGATTCGTGTGGTCGGCCAATGATGAGGCGTTGGTTAATTTCGGCAAGCACCGCGGGAGGCGATTGTCTGAGGTGGCGGCCGGGGAGCCGGACTACCTGGAGTGGATGGCGGGCAACACGCGGTTCAATGCCGAGACTCGGGACATTGCGAGGAAGGCGCTGGAGGGGGATCTGCCGGTGCCGGGGGATTCTTGATGGGGATGGCTTATGAGCGGGAGGGCCATCGTTGCGCTCAGGTCGACGGATGCGCCCCGGCAATGATTAGGAAGCCTTCACCGCCTCGAATGAAACCGACCTAGTGGGGATTTGATTCAGGGCCATCGTTACTTGATAAAGACCAGGACCCGGTAACTTCATGCCGCAACGCACAGCAATCGGTGAGCGGAAGCGTTGCCCCGGCCGCGCGTCAGGGGGCCTCCCCACGGTGAACGCGCCTGTCAAAGCAGGGGCAACTGGATTTCCGTCTTCACTTTCGACGGTCATCGAGAAATCGTGATGCCTGTTTGTGAGGTTCCACGGGACGAGGAAAGATGCCGCAATGCAAAAGTCGGCGGATTGATCGGGCTTCAGTACGGTGCGGTCCCATCCAGCACCCTGGATATAAAGCTTGCCGTTTATCGCTTCAGCCCAATCTGCGAGGGTAAGGCAGTCAATTTCCACCTCCTCGATGCGGGAGTGGCTCATGCCATGACTCTGAGGTTGGCCATTGGGTCCATTTGCCATCAAACGCTCTCCGTTTACAATGTATGACAAAGTAAACCATGTATTCAGGGCGGACGCAACATGCCGAGGAATTAATTGCCGCCTACGGGAGAATCGAAGAGCTCGATTTCGACGATGCGTTTACTGAACATATGGCTGCTAGCGAACGGGACTATGCCAAGCATCGAGTCTCGGAGCAGGAGGTGCGGGAAGCCTGGCTGGGTGAACCAGCTTACGTAGAGAATGTCGGGGAACGCCGACAGGAGTCCATCATAATGCTCGGCAGGACGCGGGGCGGCAGAATCCTCGTCGTGCCGTTACAGCCTACGCATCGCCGGGGAGTGTGGCGTCCAGTGACGGCGTTCGAAGCCAACACCCATCACAGAAAGCGTTATTTGGAGGAGGTTTCAGGTGACTGAGAGCCAAGACTACGTCCTAGGGCGGAGTGTAACGAAACAGGCCCGCGGTCAAGAGAACCGCACCAGCAGCGTGGTATCCGTCCGTTTGTCGGCCGAGGAGATGGATGTGCTGGGCGCCATATCTGAGCGCCGCGGGAGCAGCTTTTCCCAAGTGATACGAGATGCGATCAGGCAAATGGCCTCCAGTGAGCGCCCTGAAATCGGCATGGGCGGTGTCTTGTCGTTTGCAGATGGGGCATCGGCTACAGTCGGCGATCGGCGCGCCCTAACGCGATCTGTGACACTGGGGCAGCGCGTGTCTGATCAGAATTATGCCCTCGCAATACGGGATCCCATGTAGTCCCGTCTGGCACGGCTAATTGCATTTCCGGTCACACGCACCTGGGTCCCCGATCAGAGTGGGGGAAGACGAAGTGGTGTGATGACGACCCGCCTCGTCGGTGCCGCATCGGAAGTTCTCAGGCGCGGTCTCCGTGGGGTTCTGAGAGGGGTGGCGGGCCGTTGGTGCGGAGGACTGGGTCGCCGGTGAAGGTGACGACGACGCATGGCATTTGGTCGAAGATTTTTCGGATAAACCAGAACGGTCCCCACCAGGGGAGCCGGAGCTTTCGGTTGATTCGGATGGCGCCCAGGACGAACGCAAAACGCCGGCGCGGGAAACCCGGCCGCTGAGTCCACCTGCCGATGAAGTCGAGCAGGTGGGGCAGGCGTTCGTTTGTGTTCCAAAGAACCTCGGCCCTGCCGGGAATGTCGAACCACGGCGCGAACTCGACCGTGTGCAGCCTCACCGTCGGGTTGGCGTTTATGTTGGCGACCCAATCGCGGCGGCCGGGGTAGCCCGAAAGCACGACTTGATCGGCGCCGTTCCAGTAGTAGGTGGTCTCGATGGTGCGCGGTCCGCCTGACCGTCGGCGGGTCATTGTGGTGCGGATGTAGAAGCTGTCCTGGAGGATGGCTCGAAGACGCGGGTCGAGGTCGGGCATTTGTCAGCAGCTAGCGAGTTTGGGCCTGCGACAAAGAAACAATTGTGGGATGGGCGTACTCGTACACGATTGGCATGGAGGTGGAGCGGAAGACGGGATTCGAACCCGCGACCCCAACCTTGGCAAGGTTGTGCTCTACCACTGAGCTACTTCCGCCGGATTGTTCCACGCCGGGCAGGGCATCCTTGGGCGGTCAACGCCGCGCGGAATGCAGCGCCCTGCCGTGAGTCCATTGGTCACTGATCATATCAAATCAGTCCCGCGAACCGGTCGAGTCGCAAGAGTGAAATGTCGTGTTTGGTATCGCCATTTGTGGCGAGGTCGGCCATTGTCTCGCCGATGACGCTGCAGAACTTGAAGCCGTGGCCTGAGAATCCGGCCGCGAGGAAGACGTTTGACGATCCGGGGACCGCGTCGATGATGAAGTGTTCGTCCGGCGTGTTGGTGAACATGCACACCTTCATCGACAGCGTCGGGCCGTTGGCGTCGGGGAAGTACCTTGATACTCCCAGTCGAAGTATCTCCTCATCTTCGTCCCTGCACTCCCTGTCGAGATCGTCCGCCGACGAGTTCTCTTTGAGGTGGTTGTATCTGCCTACCTTGAATCCGGGGATTCCGAATACCGGCAGTGCGTAGTATTGTCCTTCGTCGCCTGCCAGGGTGGTCACAGGGAAGCTATCAACGGTAAACAGCTCGGGCCGGAGCGGTTGAAACCAGCCGAGCACCTGTCGTTCGGGTATTGCCAGGTGGGCGAGCGACGGGGCCAGCGTTTCTGTCCATGCCCCAGCGGTGATGACAAGCGATCCGGCTTCGTACTTCCCGCGGCTGGTCTCCACGTGGACCATGTCCCCTGACTGGTCCCATCCGAGAACGGGTTCCCGGGCCCTGACATCTGCTCCGAGCTCGAGCGCGCCGAACACGTAGTTGACGATGCACCGCTCGGAGAGCAGGAATCCTCCGGCGGGCTGAAAGAGGGCCATCCAGTCAGACGGTAGACGATAGCCGGGAAACCGGCTGGTCAACTCGGCGCTCGTGAGAATCTCGTGGGGTAAGTCGTGTTCGAGGCACGAACGCAGGGAGCCGGCGAACACCTCCTGGTCTTCGCGGCCGGCGGACACTGAACCGGTTGTGAACAGCAGTTTCTCCCCGGATAAGGTTTCCAGGTCGTGCCATCGTTCGTACGCGCGCCGCATGAGTGGTACGTAGGACGGGTCCTCGTAGTATGCGAGCCGGATGACGCGGTTCACGCCGTGGGACGAGCCCTGGTCGTGGGGGATGTCGAACTGTTCGAGCCCCAGGACCCTCAGGCCGCGGCTCGCGAGTTCGTACACGGTGGCGGAGCCCATGCCGCCTATGCCGACCACGATGACGTCGTAAGTATTGCTGGCCGTCATTTTGTCCTTATTCCGGTTTGAATCACTATGGCCTTGATAAGACCGCACGGGTTGTTGAAAGTGAGGCGTAGCCTTTTTGTTGGGACTTGTCCATGTCGGCCGTACCCACCTCTGTCACCCCACCATGGGTACCGGCTTCCGCCGGTAAGTCGATCAGGGCTGACCAGGCTGTTTACATGCGAAGACCAATCGAACCTATGCAGGGTTACACGGTTGGAACCGGCGCGTGGTCTCCGGTCTGGTCCTGCCAGATGCGTATACGGGCCGCCATTTCGCGGATGCGGTCGCGCTGGGCTGGATCGTCGAACAGGTTGGTCAGCTCGAACGGGTCGGTGTTGAGGTCGTACAACTCGCACTGGTCGCCGGCGCAGAGATTGAGCTTCCAGCGGTCTGCGGTTATCACCGACCGCCAGGGCAGGGAGACCATTCGGTTGATCAGCGCGGAGCCGAGGTTGCGGTCGCCCATTCCGTTCCACTGCAGGAAGACGTCGTTTTCGTCGAGGGTCGCTTCTCCTTTTAGGACCGGCGCCAGGCTGGCTCCCTGGAGGTGACCGGGGACGGGCTGGTCGAGCAAGTCGAGCAGGGTCGGGACGAGGTCGATCTGGCTGACGCTGCCGCCGATCCTGGTCTGACCGGAGTTCAGCCAGGGCACGCTCATCAACAGGGGTACCCGCGACGCCTCTTCGTACAGCGACCGTTTTTCGAGCATGCCGTGGTCACCGCCCATTTCGCCGTGTTCGCTCGACATGACCACAATGGTGTTGTCGGTGTAGCCGTTGGCATTGAGCGCGTCGAGTATGCGACCCACGTTTCGGTCCACGAGCGTCACGTTGGCGAAGTATTGCGCCCGCAGGCGTCGCCAACCGGCTTCGGACGTCAGGTCGTGAAAGTCACCGCCCTCGGCGCCGAGCGGGTTGAGGTTGCCGCCCATGTAGTAGTCGGCCCGCGCCCGGTTGACCAGCGAACCGCCGTCGGGCCGCCGCAAAAAAGCCGGTCCAACCGGCAGGGAGTCGGGGTCGTAGAGGCCGCTCAGCGGCCCGGTGTAGGGCGGGTGCGGCTCGAAGAAGCTGACGTACATGACGAACGGCCGTCCATCGTGCTCCTCCAAGAAGCGGGAGGCCTCGTTGCCAAGGTATGCGGCCTGTGTCAATTCCTCGGGAAGGCCTGCGCCGGGCAGCCATTTTTCGTATGAGACCGGCGAGACGGGCGGGTCGTCGATGCCCTGTTCCCGCAGCCAGATGTTGTAGTCGGCCTCGCGGGTGCGCTGCTCGCGGCGCTTGAATCCGGCGCGGTGGTGGTCTTCGATGCTGATCCAGTCCTCGAAGCCGTGTTGGGGGAAGGCGTCGTTGCCGAGATGCCACTTGCCGTAGTGGGCGCAGATGTAGTCGTCCGAAACAAGCTCGGCGATTGTCGGGATATCGGGGCCAAGTTCGATGGCGTTCTTGATCAGCCCGGTGGTCTGCGGGTAGAGGCCGGTCATAATGGAGCCGCGCGCCGGGGTGCAGACCGGCTGGGTCACGTACGCGTTTTCGAATACGAACCCGGAATCGGCGATGCGGTCAAGGTTCGGGGTCTCGATCCAGTCATTGCCGTAGCAGCGCATCGTGTCCCTGCGCTGCTGATCGGTGAGGATGAAGAGGACGTTCGGAGGTTGTGCGGGCATGACCGTCTGCGAGTTATCCGTTGATGAACGCCCTGACCGGCGCCGCGGCATTCAGGAGCGCATGGGCCATATTTCACCAGCTTCCTGGACGAGGTCGACGCGGCTGATGTCGGCCCCCGACCAGCCTTTGCTCTCGAGCCACTCGTTGAAGACCTCCTCGTTCGGGGCCTCGCATTCGATGACCGTCCGGCCGGGGTCGGTCAGGCAATAGGCCTTGACCACCCACGCGCGCCGCGCGAACCGCCACTTGCCTATGCGGTCGAGGGCGTCGCTGAACGTCTCTCTGGTGAGGTCGGGGTCATCGGCGATGGCGAGGAATCTCGTCATTGTTGGTCTCCGTGATGTGTCAGGCGGGGTTTAGGCCGGCAGGAGTGGAAATTACATTTCCGGCGGCACGAACGGGTAGGGGACCGGGTCTCCGTCGCGATAGGGCAGGACGACCGCGGCGGTGCCCGGCGCGCCTTCCCAGCCCTCTTCGTTGACGATGCCGAACTCGATGTGGACGAGGCCGTAGTCGTCGAGTTTCTGGCAGTCGATGACCTTGCCCCAAAGGACCGTGGTCTCACCGGCCGTGACCATTTCCCGCACCTGCCAGCTTGCCTTCCAGAACCAGCCGTTCGGCAGCGACCAGTTCTTCAGCCACTTCGAGACGATGCTCATGCGCCATGTCCCGTGGAACAGCGCGCCGGGGAGGTTGTCGTGGTTGTGGGCGTGGGCGATGTCGTAGTGCAGCCGGTGGGTATTCTCCATCGTTATGCACCACCTTGCCAACTCCGGCGCAGAGTAGCGGTGTACGTAGCGCGGGAGGTCGTCGCCGACGTTGACGTCTTCGAAGTAAGTCTGCCGGGCGTTGCGGAGGTCCTCGATATCGGGTTCCTCGTTGTGGCCGAGCATCCCGTCCGGTCCGAGTTCCAGCAGTTTTTCTAGTGGTATTGCCATTTGTTCCCCCGAGTGGGCCTTAAGCGAAGCGACGGGTTACGGGTGTTCGATGCCTATACCGCGCACCTTCAGCAGCAGGGCATTTTCCTGGTTCCAGTAACTCGTCTCCCGCACGGTGAGCAGGAAGGGTCTGCCGTCCCGGCCGCGTTTCTCCTGGAAATCGACCCACTTGGACTTGTAGAAGATGCGGTCTCCGATCTTCGGGTACTGGTAAAGTTCGACCTCGTCGCCTGCGTGGAGGTGGCTGCGGGTGGGCGCCACGTCGCGGATCGGCGTCAGGGAGCTTTCTTTTCTTCCCATGCCTCCGCCCCCGTCGCTGAACGGGTCCTCCACCATGATCTCGGGCATCTTGTCTTCTTCCCAGGGCGGTTTCCTGTTGGAGATGTAGTGGACCATCATGGCAGGGGTCGTAGTGCCACCGAATCTCGGCGACGCCAACTCCTCGTCCCAGTGGCGGGGGTCCTGGTCGGGGACGCCGATGATGTAACGGCGGACGGTTTCTGTATCCACGACGCCGTACATCTCCTCTAGTTCGGTCTCCTGGCCAATGAGGGCCTTGACCTCGTCGGTCAACAGGGTCGGTCCATCAGTATCCGGCATGCGTTCCTGGTCCTTTGCGGAGTGTTTGCGCCAAGGGAGAATACAGGATTATTTGCTGGCGAAACCCGCGCAATCAAGACGTCGCCGGATAGGCAAGGGGGCACGGAGGTTAGATGGTGCCGAGGGGCAGACTCGAACTGCCGACACATGGATTTTCAGTCCATTGCTCTACCAACTGAGCTACCTCGGCCTGGAATTCAATCGTAGGCGAGCAGGGCGAGGGCCGCAAGCAGGACTCTCGGGGCGCGGGGGTTGCGCAGGTCTCGAAATACCGCGTTTTAGGCCAGTGGGGCGTTTCGAATTATTGCCGGGGTTGTAGCCCGATGGCCGAGGTCAAGTTACCATGAGTGCACCCGCCGATTGGGGCGGGGCGATGAAGTAATCGGATAGCGGCTCAAGGACACCATGGCAACCCTGATCGTAGCGTCCACAACCAGCGGCGCCGGCAAGACGGCGCTGGCCGCCGGGCTCAAAGCCCTGCTCGAACGGGACGCCGAAATCGCGGCGTCCGGCATCGACGTGGTCGAGGGCTCTTCAGACGATCCGGCGGCCGATTTGAAGCTGGCTGAAGAGGCAGACGCCCTGGTGGTGCTGGTGTGCGGCCACAACGACGACGCGCCCGCGGCGGCTGCCGAGTACGGATCGCGGCTTGCTGGGGTGGTCATCAATAATGTCCCTGTCTACCGGCAGAACGAAGTCGAAACCCGGGTCGCGCCGCGCATTGCCGCAGCGGGGGTAAAGCTGATCGGGTGGCTGCCGGAAGACCGGCGGCTGCTGGCGCCCACCGTCGACCTGGTGGCAGAACACATGGGCGGGACCGTGGCCGCCTGCGCTGAGAATACGAACAGGCTGATTGACAACTTCCTCATCGGCGGACTGGTTCTCGACTGGGGCCCGCACTACTTCGGGTCGCAGGAAAACGTCGGCGTCGTGGTCAGGGGCGACCGGCCGGACGTCCAACTGGCCGCATTGCAGACCGACACGGTACGAGCGCTCGTTCTCACTAAGGGCATACCGCCCATCGAGTATGTCTACTACGAGGCGGACCAGCGCGGCATTCCGATCGTGGTGGTGCCGGACGACACCGCGGCTGCAGCCGCAAAGCTGGAGACGCTACTGCCGCGCATCGAGTTCGACCACGAGGACAAGCTCGCCCGGGTGGTTGAGTTGATCGAGTCGCACCTCGACCTCGACGCCATAAGGGCCGCCGCCAGCCAGCCCGCGACCCGGTAGCCGGGCGCGCCCGGGTTCGCCTGCCAAAAGGCATCCGCCTGGTTAAGGGTGTCTATCTATAATCCGGCCATGGCGTCGACCGATATTCTTCACAGCCTGTCCCCCCGTCAGCGGGAAGCCGTCCAACACGAGAACGGGCCGTTGCTTATCGTCGCCGGTCCGGGCAGCGGCAAGACGAGGGTGATGGCCCACCGTGTTGCGTACCTGATCAAGGAGCGCGACGTTGCCCCGTGGCGCATCCTGGCGGTGACGTTCACCAACAAGGCTGCAAGGGAGTTGCGGGACCGCTGCAAATCCCTGGTACCCGAGTCTGCGGATGCGCTACAGGTCAGGACGTTTCACTCTTTTTGCGCACAGGTGCTGCGCACATTTCCCGAGAGCGCGGGGCTCGAGCCCGGCTACTCGATCTACGACGAAGACGACCAGGCCAGGACGGTGCGGCGCGTCTTGGAAGAGCTGGAGGTCGACCCAAAACAGTTCCCGCCGAGGGCGTTGCTGGGCGCGATCTCCAACGCCAAGAACCGGATGGTGGGACCGGAGGTGTTCGCATCGACGGCCGAGACCTACCGGCAAGAGGTGGCGGCCAGGGTATATGAGCGGTACGAGATGGCGTTGACCGCCGCCAACTCGGTGGACTTTGACGACCTGCTTCTCAAGGTGTTCCTGGTGCTGGAAGGCAACCCGGACCTGCGTGGGCAGTACCAGGACCGTTACGAGTACCTCCTCGTCGATGAGTTCCAGGACACGAACCCGCTCCAGTTCCACATCGCACGGCTGTTGTCCGGGGCGCACCGCAATATCTGCGTGGTGGGGGACCCCGACCAGTCGATCTACTCATGGAGGAACGCGGACCCCACGAACTTGGTCGATTTTCAGTCGACCTACCCCGATGCAAAGGTCGTCACTTTGGACCAAAGTTACCGGTCCACGCAGTTGATTCTGGCCGCGGCCGATTCGGTCATTGCCAACAATGAGACGCGCCTTGAAAAGGAGTTATGGACTGAGAACGAGCGCGGCGGGCCAGTGGCGGTTGCCGAGGCCTACAACGAGGAAGAAGAGGCGCGGCTGGTGCTGGACGAGGTCGCAAGATTGTCCGACACGGAGGACGTGCTGCGGGGCGAGATGGCCGTCATGTACCGCATCAACGCACAGTCGCGGGCGATGGAGGTGGCGTGCAACAGGAGGGGAATGCCGTACCGGCTGGTGGGCGGCGTGAAGTTCTACCAGCGCAGGGAGATCAGGGACACACTCTCTTTCCTTCGCCTTGCGCACAACCCCGCCGATGACGCCGCCCTGGAGCGCATCATCAACGTGCCGGCACGCGGCATAAGCGAACGGACGATGGTCGAGTTGCGGCGCGTGGCGCTGGCCAATGGCGTGCCGTTACTGGACGTGGTGTTTTCGCTGGATGGCGACTCCGAAGCTGCGCCGGACAACGGTGGTGTTGGGTATAACGTTGAACTGAATACGAGGGCCAGGAATTCCGTGGTCCGGTTCGCCGAGTTAATAAAACGGCTCATCGAGCAGAGCATGAGCCTGCAACCGCCCGAACTGATCGATCTCGCGCTCGACCGCAGCGGTTATGCGCGGTGGGTCAAGGAGGACAAGGAACGCGGCGACGAGCGCATGGAGAACCTGAAGGAACTGCGGGGTTCGTCCGAGCAGTTCGCGGTTGAGCGGTCCACTGCCGCCGGACGGGCGGATGCGCGGGAACTGCTTGGCGACTTCCTACAAAACGTTGCGTTGGTGTCGGACGTCGACGCTCTTGACGACGTCAACGGCCGCGGGGACGCGATCACGCTGATAACGCTGCACCAGGCGAAGGGCCTGGAATTCGACGCCGTTTTCATGCTTGGCATGGAAGAGGGGCTGTTGCCGCACTCGCGTTCGATGGAGGACCCGGCACAGCTGGAGGAGGAACGTCGGCTCTGCTACGTCGGGATGACCCGCGCCCGCAAGCACCTGTACATGTTGCGTTCATTCCGGCGGAATCTTCGTGGAAGCAATGTGGCCGGAATTGCGTCGAGGTTCCTTGCTGAACTGCCGGAGTCGGTGGTGACTCGTTCTCGCGTGAGGGGGATGCGGAGCAGTCCGGATGTCACCGAACGGCTGAGAGCAAGGGAGGTGGCCGCGATGCCGGCGCCCAGGGTTGAGGCGCGTCCCCGGATTGAGTACCAGCCCGGCGATCGCGTGAGGCACGAGCACTTCGGCGAGGGTGTGGTTGTGAACGCGCGGGAGCAACGCGGTGACACGGAGGTGACGGTGGCGTTCGAGGGGCAGGGTGTGAAGCGGTTGATGCTGAATTTTGCGCCGCTTACGAAGGTGTCCGCGAGGGAGTCGGAGGAACAAGGCGCGGCAGCCGAGGTGGTGGATTCGGTGTTCGAGCAGTTTTGAGGGGGCGGCGAAGAATCGAGGTAGTCAGACGGGTTGGCAAGCCGGTTGGGCTATTTGACAGCCGAGTTGCCGTCTTGAAAGCCTGCTAGTTACGGCTAACCTTGGATTCCCGGGGTCAAATTGCAAATCTCACGATCGCTGCCACCGCGCCAAGACCCGCGGCTTGAAGCGCCACCATGGCCAGGATCAACCTGGTGAGATCGCCGCGCAGGTCGGCTTTTAGGTTGGCGAGGTCCTCCTTTGTGGCGTAGTGCCGCAACTCCCGCTGGAGTTCCTCGCGCAAGTCAGACCTGGTTATCGGCATCTCGGCCGTGGTCATAGTGGTGCCCTCCGGTTACCTGTCATCATGTTATCGCAGGTGTTTTTGTATCGACAAACTGGGATGTCAGAGATGCGTGTGGTCAGCCCAGGGCGGGTTTCAAACCCATCCGTTCCAACTAATTGATATCAGAAGCGTTCTTCCCTTTGGGCATGACTCCTCCCGGTAGTAGAAGGAGATGACTACCGACAGGAGGGGCTTGAGATGTCGATTACAACCATTGACGGTGCAGACACCGTAGGGAACATTGAGAAGTTTCTTCAGCAGTGCCTGGAGGACATGGAACCTGATCCCACAGTCAAGGGCGTCGGCAGGCCACGCATTCTGCCCGCAATGGCTCTGTGGGCGGGTCTGCTGGTCTGCGTGCTGAGAGGCTTTGGCAGCCAACTGTCGGTGTGGCGTCTTATCTCGGAACACCAGTTGTGGTTCTTCCCCCGTTTTGAGGTTACGGATCAGGCGGTCTACAAGCGGCTCCATAGCGCGGGAACCAAACCCCTGGAGAGGCTCTTCGAGCAGATCAGCAGTGTGTTGGCGCAGCGATTGCAGGGCGTGGTGTCAGAGAAGCTGGCGCCGTTCGCCGGGGACGTTGTGTGCATAGACGAGAGCACATTGGACTCCGTGTCGCGGACCCTGCCCACTCTGAGAAAGGTCCCTGAAGGCGACAGCCGTCTGCTCCCCGGCAAACTGGCCGGCGTGTTTGATGTAAGGCGCCAGCAGTGGCGGACCGTCAGGGTTCAGCCGAACCCGCGTCAGAACGAGAAAGTGTTAGCGCGCGAAATGGCGGCAGAGTTGCCGGCCGGAACCCTGGTGCTGACAGACCTGGGATACTTCGGCTTCGCCTGGTTTGACTGGCTCACGGACCGGGGTTGTCACTGGCTAAGCAGGTTGAGAGCAAAGACCAGCTACGAGGTCATACATGTCCTCTATAAGCGGGGCGATGTCTTCGATGGCATCGTGTGGCTGGGAGCGCACCGTGCCGATCGGGCCAAACACGCCGTCCGGCTGGTGACCTTCAAAGAGGGCAAAACCCTGCGGCGTTACATCACCAATGTTCGGGACCCCCATACATTCCCGATGGCATCCATGGCCGAAGTCTACGCCCGCAGGTGGGACATCGAGATGGCCTTGGCGCTGATCAAGGAGCACCTCAAGCTGCGTCTTCTGTGGTCTGCCAAGAGGGTCGTGATCCTGCAACAGATATGGGCTACGTTGATCATCTCGCAGGTCCTGCAGTCGATGAGGCTTGAGATAGCCCACAAGGCCGGGGTTGACCCGTTTGAGGTGTCAATCAGTCTGCTGGTGCAATATGCGCCACAGTATGCCTATGAAGGCAGGGATCCGGTGAAGATCTTCGTGGAGCAAGGGCGTCGGCTAGGCTTCATCCGGCCCTCCCGAAGAACCCTCATCCTCGCTCCACGCATACCTGCCGAGGCTATATTGCCCGCGCCATCAGAACTGGAGCTCATTCGCACACCGCGATACGCCAATCGAAAATGTTCCACACCTAGCGCGGAGTCCTCAAAAGTGAATTAGTTGGAACGGATGGGGTTGGAAACCCGCCCCTACGAGGTGATCCGCTGACATCGGTTGCGACATGGGGGAGTGTGATGTCGGGCCCAACGGAGTGCAGGTGTGGGCTAACTTTCTACCTGCTAAATTGAGATGGGCGCCTGTCAGAAAAGGGCGTAACAGATCTACCCAGCAGACTTGATAACGAGTAGGACATGAACGATCAGTTCCAGGAATTACCGCGGGCGTTGGACGGCCGCGTAGCCGTTGTGACCGGCGCCGGGCGCGGGATTGGTAGGGCCATCGCAATTGAGCTTGCGGCACGGGGCGCGCGGGTGGTAGTGAACGATGCCGGAGTGGGTGTGCATGGGGAAGAAGGGAGTTCGGATCCGGCGGACGAGGTTGTTGAAGAGATTCGCGCTTCTGGCGGCGAGGCCGTGCCGGTCATCGAAAGCGTGTCCGAGTGGTCCGGCGGCGAGCGCATCGTGGAGGCGGCGTTCGACAATTTCGGCCGCATCGACATCGTCGTGACCGCGGCCGGGATATTGCGTGACAGGATGTTCCACAACATGTCGGAAGAGGAGTGGGACGACGTTGTAGCCGTCCACCTCAAAGGCACGTTCTCGGTGGTCCGCCACGCCGCGCCGCACTTCAGGCGGCAAAGAGGCGGCCGCATCGTCACGTTTTCTTCCGAGTCGGGGCTCGTCGGCTTTCCGGGGCAGGCGAACTACGGCGCGGCAAAATCCGGCATCGGCGGCTTCACCAAGGTGGTGGCGCGCGATCTGGGCAAGTACGGCGTGACTGCAAACGTGATTGCGCCGCGCGCCGGCACTCGGATGGTGGACACGATTCCCGAACAGGCCCATGAAGCGCTGGTCGAAAGGGGTCTAATGCCGGGACCGGACGAACGACCGTGGGACCCGGAGGACATAGCGCCGTTCGTCGCCTACCTTGCCAGCGACTACGCCGCCCCCGTGAACGGGCAGTTTTTCCTGGTGTACAGCGGCCGGATTATCCAGTTGACGCAGCCACGCCGAATTCGGACCATCTACAGCCCCAACCCGCCCGGTCGCTGGGGCCTTGCCGAGCTCGACAAGCTGGCCCCCACGCTGGTCCACCGCGACGCGGCCGACCCGCCGGCCCCGGCGCGACCCCAGCCTGCGAAGAGGCTGGAAGGGAAGGTGGCGGTCGTGACCGGAGCAGGGCGGGGAATTGGTCGCGGGATCGCCCGCGCGTTGGCAGCGGAGGGGGCCGCGGTGGTGGTGAACGACGTGGGAGCCGCTCTCGATGGTTCAGGCCGGGACGCTTCGCCGGCACACCAGGTGGTGGAGGAGATCGCCGAGTTGGGCGGGCGCGCCGTCGCGTGCCTCGATTCGGTGAGCACGGTGGGCGGCGGCCGCAACATCGTGCAAAAGGCGTTGGACGAGTTCGGGCGGCTCGACATCGTGGTAACCGCGGCGGGGATACTGCGGGACCGCATGATCTTCAACATGACCGAGCAAGAGTGGGACGATGTAATAGCCGTGCACCTGAAGGGGACCTTCTCGGTGGTCCAGCCGGCCGTGCGGATATTCAGGGAGCAGAACAGCGGACGGATCGTCATGTTCAGTTCCGTTTCCGGCCTGTACGGCCAGTCCGGCCAGTCGAACTACGGGGCCGCGAAGGACGCCATCGCAGGACTTACGCGTGTGTTGAGCAACGAACTTTCGAGGCGCGGCGTGACCGCGAACGCGATATCGCCTGGCGCCAACACGCGCATGACGGCGAGCGTTCCGCAGTCGACGCGGTCCCTGCGGGCCGGGGCTTTTCCGCCGGCCCCTGATGGCGTGATTACCCGTGACCCTGACGACGTCGCCCCGATGGTGGCCTGGTTGTCGTCAGACGCCGCATCCGACGTGACCGGGCAGGTGTTGCACTGCGCCGGCAACCAGGTCAGCGTTATGAATCACCCGGAGCCGGCGAGGTCCATCTCGAAAGATGGCCAATGGACCTTCGAAGAGATCGCAGGTGTATTTCCGGAGACGATCGGGTTCGAAATGACCAACCCGATGCCGCCACAGGATTCTTAGGCGTACAGCAGATCCCGAAGGCGGGCTACACCGTGGCTGATTCGACTCCGGTGTAGGTCGTCTCTTCGACGGGCGCGAACTGAGGGTTTCGGGCGAGCCAGTCGTGCCGTTGGACCTCCATACGCACGAAGTGGTACCCGTCTCGGCGCACTTCGCCGATCAACGAGAAGCCCGACTTGATGAAGCAGCGCTGCGCGCGGAGGTTCCTGGCGAGGGTGTGCAGGTAGACCAAATTGATGGGGGTGTCTGTAAACATGTGGCGGAGCAGGATCCGGACGGCGTCTTCCCCGTAGCCCTTTCCCCAATAGCTGCGCTCGCCGATCATGATCCCAAGTTCAGCATGACCCTTGTCGAAGTTGATGTCGTAGTACATGCAGTTGCCGATGTGGCGCGCATCGTGCAACGTTTCGATCGCCAGCCGAACGGACCAGGGTGAGGGAAACTGCAGTTCGTCCTGCTGGTAGCGACCGTACTCCCTGATGGACAGGTTGATTGGCCGCGTGGCGTCCAGGTCGGCGAGTTCGGGGTCGATGCGCCACATGTAGTCCGCCGGCACATCGTCCATGTGCTTGGGGCGCAGGACCACCATCTCGCCTTCAAGGCGTTCGATAGTCTGGACCCTTGGCTTACCTCTCTGCCATGGCCAGAGCTTTTTCCACGATTCTGGCTTCATTCTCGTGGGTCAGCGTGCGAATAGCGTCGTCTGCGTCAAACCATTCGACCTGGTCGAACTCATCGTCGTGATTGGACAGGTCTCCACCGACAGGGGACATAAGATAGTACAGGACGGTCTTCATGCGCCCTTTCGGCTTGCTCTTAGACTTTACCGGATAGTGTATGTCGCCGACCTTGGGGCCTGCTTCGACTTTAAGCCCCGTCTCTTCGCGGACTTCGCGAAGCGCTGTTTCGAGCGGAGACTCTTTTCCGTCGGGATGGCCTTTTGGAAGCGCCCAGAGGCCTTCCCTGGTCCGTCCGCAGAGGGCGACCTGTAAAGTGCCCTGTTGTTCGGACAGCACAACCCCCCCAGCAGACCACAATCCCTTGGGTTTTTTCGCCTTGGCTCGTCCCATGCGATCCTTTCTTCCGACGCCTGTCGCCACTCCGCGTTTGCGTCGGGGAAGCCACCAGCGCCTAAAATCATCGTATTACAGGGACTTGAAGCGGCGACCAGGCCCGCGTTAACAAAGCGACAATTCCCGATTGTTCCGGCGGCTACCCTCCAAGCCTAAATTGACACTGAAATAGTCCAACTAGATAATGAATAGAGGCTAATGAGGGCGTCAAACCCAATACAAAATTACCCGGCGCGTCGCTGGGCGACGCCGGTTTGCCGCCCCACTTGGCTGGACACCACGCGAACCCAGCGTGTATTTCTTCCGATTTAACACGGAATTGACGCGCAGGCACGGAAAATTCAGGGAAACGGCCGCAACGCGGGCCGCGAATTGAACAGGAGGACGAGTGCAAAGTAATGACTTTGTGATCAGGTTTGCCGGAGAGGGTGGCCAGGGTCTCGTCACATCAGCAGACGCACTCGCTCGTTCCGCCGCGCTGGCTGGATATTACGTTCAAACGTTTTCCACGTTCCCGTCCCAGATCATGGGCGGGCCCGCTTCATCGCAGGTACGGATTTCTACCACGCCGGTGCTGAGTTCCGGCGACGACGTGGACGTCCTCGTAGCCCTGAACCAGTACGCCTTCGACAACCACAGCCCCGACCTGGCCGAAAACGGCGTCGCCGTCTACGACTCTTCTGAGTACGATCTGCCGGCCGGTGGGAAGTACTTCGGGATTAAGGCCGACGAACTGGCCAAGTCCACCGGCAACGCTCGCGCCGCCAACATGGTGGTGATTGGCGCGGTCGCCAACCTGATCAACTTTTCCCTGGAACAGATCGACGAGTTCATTCGCGAGCGTTTTACCCGCGGCAGACCGGGTGACGACGCCATCATCGAGGCGAATATCAAAGCGGTGCGCCTTGGGGCCGAGGTGGCCGAGAACAGCGGGTTCAACGTCGGTGAACTTGCGCCTCCCACAGCGCCCGACTACAGGCAGATCATGATCACCGGCAACGCGGCGCTCGCCCTGGGAGCGCGAGCGGCAGGACTCGACTTCTACGTCGGCTACCCGATCTCACCCGCCACTACGATCCTGGTCTGGATGGAGGCAAACCTCATCGGTCCGGACAAGTTTGCGTACCAGGTGAGCTCCGAAATCGAGGCCATCAACGCCATAGTGGGCGCCGGCTACGCAGGAAAGAAGTCCATGACGGCCACGGCCGGACCCGGACTTTCCCTCATGGGCGAGGGCCTTGGCCTGGCATGGATGGCGGAGATACCGCTCGTGGTCGTGGACGTGCAGCGGGGCGGACCGGCAACCGGACTTCCGACTAAGTCGGAACAGTCGGACCTCTTTGCCTGCATGCACCCGGCCCATGGCGACGTGAAAATGCCGGTTATTGCTCCCGGTTCAGTCGAAGAGTGTTTCTACGCCGCGGTGATGGCGGTCAACTGGGCCGAGCGGTACCAGGGGCCGGTTTTGCTGATGAGCGAATTCCAGCAGGCAGAGCGGGGAGAGAACATCCGCATGCCTGACCTGTCCGAGGTAAACGTGGAAAACCGGAACGTCTACAGCGGCGCTAACGGTTTCAAGCGGTACGAGTCCTGGTCCGAAGGGGAACTGACGCCGATGCCGCTGCCGGGCGGCCCCGGCGCTTACGTTGCGAATGGCAGCGAGCACGACGAAATCGGGGACACAACCCACCTGCCAAAACACCACATAAGATTAACCGAGCGCCGCTTCAAGAAGCTGGGCCTGCTGGACGACTCACCCTTCGAGCTGGAAAATGCCGATGCGGACGTCGTGGTAATGCCGTGGGGCTCTTCGAAAGGCGTCGCGAGGGAGGCGTACGATAAGTTGAGAGCCGCCGGCGTGGACATAGGCTGGGTGTATTCGTTGGCGCTGAACCCGCTGCCGCGGCAGGTGTTCGAAGTATTGAAGGAAAAACGTCTTGTCATCGTCCCGGAGTTGAACTTCATGGGGCAGTGGTCCTCGTTGCTACGCGCGGACGGTGTCAAGGCCGAGTCGATAACGCAGTACACCGGGACCCCGTTCCGCCCGTCGGACCTGGAGGCCCGGATGGCTGAGATGGTCCGGAGTATTGCGGGCCAGAGGGTGGCTGTATGAGTGATAGAAACCCGGAATACGATTTCAAATGGTGCCCCGGCTGCGGGGACTTTGGCGTTCGCCGAGCCCTGGAATGGGCGATCGAGGCGCGGACCGCGAAGTACGAGGTGCCGTATTCCAACAATGTGATAGTGGCCGGGATCGGCTGTTCCGGAAACATGGTGCACCTGACGGAGGGTGAGCAGCCGTTCGGCCTGCATGGCATACACGGCCGCACGCTTCCACTGGCCTTTGGCGTGAAGATGGCGAGGCCGGAGTTGAACACGGTCATCGTTGCAGGCGACGGCGACTTCCTGAGCATCGGCGCCGAGCACATCGGACCGCAGGCGCAGCGCAATCTGGACGTCACGTGTGTTGTGATGGACAACGGCGTCTATGGCCTGACGAAAGGGCAGAGTTCGCCCACAACGGAATTCGGGCAGGTCACGAGTTCTACTCCGCACGGCAAGATCGAAGCACAGATGTTCCCGCTCAAGCTCTACATGAGCATGGGAGTCAGCTACATCGGCTCCCACTACTCGAGCAAGCCGCGGCAACTCGCATCCATGATCGAAGAGGCGATGGACCATCGCGGATTTTCGATCGTCCACGTACAGTCGCCCTGCACAACCTACAACGACACGTATGACCTGCTGAAGGGCAACCGCAGGAAGGGCATTCCGGGCCTCGCCTGGGACATTCCCGCCGACCACGATCCGACGAGCCAGCAGGAAGCGGTGGATCTCATCGAACGCCCTGGAATCCCCCTTGGCCTGGTCTACAAGTCGGAACAGCCTTCGTTGGACGAACGCCAGTCCGAATTGACCGAGAGCGTCAACGGAAAGACCGTTGGGGATTTGCTGGAGTCGTACGCGATTTAGGCGTCGGGATTCCGGGCGGTGGCAATCGCAACCGCTGACTTAGGCGGCCGTTTGCTGGACGTATTGGGTTAGCTTCTCGCGTATTGCCACCCGTCCGCGGTGGAGCCGCGCCTTGATTGCCGGGATAGACACGCCCAGGATTTCGGCTGCCTCTGAGTTGGACAGCCCCTGGATGTCTCGCAAGACCACGGCCGTCTTGAGGTCTTCGGGGAGTGCGTCGACCGCGGCGGCGAGTTTCTCGCCCAGTTCGGAGTTCATTGCGGCCGGTCCGGGCAGTTCCGCCAGGTCGGTCGAAGGAGCGTCCGGCCGGGCGTCTTCGCTGACGGTCATCTCCTTCCGCCGCTTGTCCCGCCTCAACCGCATCAGTGCGGCGTTGACGGTTATGCGGTAGAGCCAGGTGGTGGCCTTTGAGTCGCCCCGGAAGCGGTCCCGGGCCTTGAACGCCGACACGAACGCGTCCTGCGCGACTTCCTCAGCGTCGTGGTGGTTGCCCATCATCCGAAAGGCGACGTTGTAGACGAACCCGGCGTTCTCCTCGGCAATTTGTGCGAAGTTGGTGTAATCCATTTGCCGTGTAATACGCAGGCGACCACTCTTTCAGACGCGTGCCGTGACTCCTATTGCGCCTCAGCATGCGGGCGGAAAACCACCGGCCTGCGGGCACCTTTTCCAAAAGGTTAACCCTGTCCCAGCATCTTTTGCGCGTACGTTGCATCCAATTGTGCAGAGAGTCCCATCCCGGACCATTCAGTTATCGAGGGAAATGAGGACCGGTTAATGCCGGTGGGTGACATGTCCGAGCAGTCCTGGGTCAGGCGAGTGGCAGGGCGCGTGCTGCGATTTCGCGCACGCCGGTCTTCCGCGGAGATTCACTGCGAGGACGTGCGGACCCACGGTTCCGATTACCTGGAAGGCGATGTTCCAGAAGCCCTGTCCGAGGGGATCCGCGCGCATCTGGGTCTTTGCGACGGGTGCCAGGGCTGGCTCAGCGGGTTGTGGTCCACGATTCGCCTGCTGCGGGCGTTGCCGAAGGCCGAACCGCCGGAGTCGTTGATGGAGAGCATTCGGCGTCTGAAGTAGCGGGCGTATCGTGAGGCGCGGCGCCAACCAACGCCCCGGACTCGAAGCTGTGTACGTTAGCTCAAGTCCCCGCTCGTGCCCTTGAGGCCTTCGCCTGGCGCTGATGTCTCCGCTATTTCGACTTGGCGCCAACTCCTGGACCTGAGGTGGTACACCGCGCTGTGGACCAGGATGGCGAGCCCGAGACAGATAGCGCCGATGACGACAACCGTGTTTAGGTCCGGAGTCAAAACGCCGTTGGCGTGACCGAACGGCACGAACACGATGATCATCAGCGTGATGTAGCCGAGGGTCGCTCCCCACAGAGATGGATGGGCGAATTTCGAGCGGCCGCCAAGGCAAATGACGGCGACAACCACGTAGGGCAGTAAGACGGCGATCCCTATGAGGCCGATCCCGATGCCGGTCAGCGTGGAAACGCCGTCGCCTCCCTTGAACCTCGTAAACGGCGAGTTCCAGTGGCCCATGATCGCTGCCACGGCGGGAATCAGCAGGTACCCGCCGTCCAATCCCAAGGCGTGGCCAATGAGTACGGCGATCAGGCCCTTGGTTGAGTCGGCCAGGAAGACCAGGATGCCGAGTTTCCGGGACACTTCCCGGAACACGTTGGTGGCGCCCGCCTGGCGGCTGCCGACCTCGAAGATGTTTACGCCCTTCGTCCTGCCTGCGATGTAGGCGACAGGCAGTGCGCCGAGGGTGTAACCGGCGACGGCCGCGATGGCCATATTGGCGATGGTGGCGGACTCGGTCATGATTGCGCTGAGTATAACATCGCGCCATTAGGAGAACCCGTTGCGGCCGATACCAGCCTCGCCTAATGGGCCGCGTCAGCGCGCCCGTTCAGGCCTTGGGGTTGAAGTAGTCCGGCTGATATGGGGGCGGCTCGGACTCCTGCCCTTCGATCTCGGCCTTTTCCTGTTCGGTGAGGTACTTGGATGGACAGCGTACGGTCAGGTGCGCGGCGTCAAAGACGCCGTCGTCGGAAACGGAGCCGCGGAGGATTATCTCCGAGTGCTCGTTGAAGAATACCTGTCCGATCTCGCCCGAGTATCGGACCTTCAGTACGTGATCGCCCTCGGATTCGTCCCGCAATTCGAAATTGGCGACCAGCCCGTCCGGCGAGCGGATGTATGAGTCCTTGACCAACTTGCCGGATACCCCGACCGAGCGTTCCTCAGGCGTCGGGGCCATTGTCGCGACCTCGTCGACGGACATGAATTCGACCGTTGCGTTCCGGAAGGCCGTGTACCCGAAGTAGGCGAGGGCGCCGACTATCAACACCAGGGCGAAGCCGATCCGGTACCTGGTGGTCAGGAATGTCGATGGCGTTGCCGGGGGTGCGGGATCGGCCAGGTTGCGGTCCTTGTCGTCCATCTGGGAATTCCGGGGGTTAGGTGTCGCCGTTGCTGCGGCCGGCCAGTTCCTTCAGTTGTTCGATTTGCCGGTGGAGGTCCCGCTGCCGTCTGGACATTACGAACACGTAGGCGAAGAACGCTGCCCACGTGACCATGTATATCGCGAACAGGAAGCCAAGATTGGTCTCGAGGCGGCCGCTTTCAGATACTACGACGCTGGAGGCGATGCCGCCTTGATTGTGGACCGTGACCGGAACGAATCTTAGCTGGTGGTCCCGAATCCGCTCTGCCGCGGCGATCGGGTCATCCTTATGGACGGCCACCCACCTGTCGCCTGCCAGGTTTTCGAGGCCGTACTCGGTTTCGTCGGACACCCCGACCTGGTGGACCGTTCCGATGTTGTCCATTATGGAGAAGGACACCAGCCCGCCCGCTTCGTCTCGTTCGAAGGCGGTAATGACGCCGGTGACCAGGTCGTCGGCGTGCGCGGCTACAGTGACAGCGCCGGCCGCGATCAATGTCGCGACGAGGGCAAGGCAAATGACCGGACGTCTCACGATGCGTCCGCCCCGGTGACTTGCAGGGTGCGGCGCAGCGCCGTCACGTCATCTTCGGCGCGGCGGATTCGGTAGCGTTCGACCAATATGACGGCGAATACCAGGGTGAACGCGACCACTCCGACCAGGAGAGTCAGCCCGATGTCCCCTGAGAGCGCAGAGTCGGCGTCTCGCGCCGGTCCGACGACAAGGGGCGGGTGCGCCTCGGCCCAGAGGTTCGCGGCCCAGTAGATGATGGGCGCGTCGATGGCGCCGATGAGGGCGATGATTGCTGCGAGCCTCCTGCGCTGCGCTCCCGGCGGGAAGTAGGCCCGGAACATGAGATAGGCGACGTAGACGAAGAAGAGGATCAGGGCGGTGGTGAGTTTCGCCTCGCCGGTCCACCAGACACCCCATACCGGCCTGGCCCATACGATGCCGGTGATCAACATGAGCGCGCCGAACACAACGCCCGTTTCGGCCGTCGCCGCCGCCAGCCTGTCCCACCGTTCGCGGCCGTTCACCAGGTAGACGATGCTGAAAATCGCCACCGCAATGATGGCCACCATCGAGACCCACGCGACGGGGACGTGTACGTATAGGGACCGTTGAATCGCGCCCTGGTTCGTCTCGGTGGGCGCCCAGACGAAAATCATCCACATCGCGAGGGCAATAAATGCGGCGGCCGACGCGAGGAGTGCGTGGCGAGAGAGGATGTGGGACAAGGTGCGGTTCAGGCCCTCCTGCGCCGCTGGAAAAGTGTGTGCATATTATCACAAAGTGGTGATTTTCCGGGCTGAATTTCGCTGGTGGCGGGGTGATTACGGAAGGATCCGGCGCCTTACACGAAAGGATCTTGTAGAGGAATGGCGGTGTGAGCCCTCCTTCTCCGGTAACAACCTGGAGGGGTGCACTCCGCGAATTTGCGGAGCGTTGCCACCATCGACCTCGGGTCGTTGGGACTGCTCAACTGCACGCACAATGGCTCAGAACCCCGCGCCTGCGGACCGATGAGTCGATTCCGGTTCCGGCTTAGACGACAACTTCGGAGAATTCGTGCCCGAGTACGCGCAGAGGTTCGCCGGGGAACAGGCCATGTGCCAGGTGAACGTCGCTGCCGCAGATGCCCACGGTGTCCACCTTGATCATCACCTGTCCCGCTTCGGGCGCAGGGTCGGGCGCTTCGTCGCTCGTGAAATCGGCCCCGCCGCGCCACGTAGTGACTTTAATGTTTTTCTCTCCCGCTTGGAGTCTGGGTTTGTTTCTTGTGACGTGAATTTTCAGGGGATTCCGACGGCATTGCGACTCAGGCATGGAGCGTGGTGAAAGGTACGTGAATCACAGAAAACTGATATAAAAAGGGCCCATTTCTCACAGTACCCTCACAGGTTTTTGAACATATCGCGTTTAATACGTTATAAGGTTCACACGCGATAGGCGTGAGGTCAATGCCGCTGAGGCTTGCCTCGATTTCTGCGGCGGTCTTGCTTGCAGCGGCGTTGGCCGCGGTATTCGTTTCAGTCGCTATTGGGCAGCCGGACGATGCCGGGACGAGAACTCACGACCCTACCTGCGAGCATCCTGTGCCTACGAGACCTTAATACACGAAGCCGGTCACGCATTAGGCCTTAGAGGGGATCTCGAACTAAAAAGAAAAAACTCGATCATGAATTATGATGACATGGTGGTGCCAGGGAATCCTGACTTCAATGAACCAGATTGCTCGCCTCATCCTTTGGACGTCACAGCGATTTACGCTATTTATCAATCGCGATACATGGGCGAATGACCAAGATGATATGATGAGACGAATCTGGTTCATGATGCTGATGATGTCGCTGTTCGCGGTGTTGACTTGCACATGTGGGAGACCAAACCACATATTTGTCACTGGTTATGAATGGCAGTATTTTCAGCCGCCTTGTTACACATCACAATCACATCTTATTACAGAGCTAGAACGAGAGAAAGCTCCATGGGAATGGCAGCTACGAAACTCGCTAAAATGGTCACCGGATGGCACGTTTTTAGTGTTTGACAAAGCAAGCACGATTTATTTGGTCCAAAGAGACGGTTCGAATGTTCGCAAGATAGTGGATACCTGGATTGATTTTGAAGTTGATGGCGTTGCGCATGGTCGAATGGGTAATATGACTTACTTCGATGTTTCTCCTGACGGGTCCCGTATTACATATTCGACATGTCGCTATCCCTGGATGAGAGAACCAGATGATCCTCTGTACGACCCTCAATCTGAATATTGGCAGGCAGTGAAGTTTGGTTATGCATGGATGGCGGAGTTACTAGATTATCGCTTTACAGTAGCCATTGCGAGTATTGACGGCAATGGAGAGAAAAGTCTGTCTCCGTCGGCGGATAGATTTGCAGTGCACAATTATCCGGTCTGGTCGCCAGATGGGGAACGCATAGCTTTTAAAACACTGCGCCGTCTAGCATTCCACAACGTGGCTACGGGGGAAAACGTAGAGATGTGGCGCTACGGCAAACAGCCCCCTGGTACGGAACTCGGTAGAGTTCCCCCGGCGTGGTCTCCCGACGGAAGATGGTTAGCCTACGTTTCGAATGAAGACAATGATCCCTACATCTACTGTCCGACTTGTACTCTGACCGGTTCTTCTGCGCCAGCCGTCTATACGATCAGGCCTGGCTTCGAGGATAAGGATAAGGCGGGAAGAATTGGGCCGCCGGAACTGATACGGATATCGGAGACCCTCAGCGGGCCGGCCTGGTCTCCCGACGGAGGGCGCATTGCGCTTGCTGCGCCTGACATTTACGGGGGAGTGGCCCTATACACTTTTGCCGCCGACGGATCGGACCCGGTCAAGGTGGCGGAACTTGTCACCCCTGAAGAGATAGATACATACGGGTGGTTCTGGCTGGGCGGCCTTTCGTGGTCACCGGGCGGCGCCTGGATCATGTTGGACAAACTGGCTCTCAGGGTGGCGGCTGACGGATCCAAAATTTTGGACAACCTGCCGTTCAGTTTCTTCATGGAATCCGATACAGAAAACGGTGTCCGCCTATCGAGGGTACCCATGCTTGCTGCGTGGTCTCCCGACGGCTCCAGGATCGCGGTGCGGACCGACGGGGAGACGGACCCGGACGGTGGAGTCGTCCTGTACACCATGGATGTGGACGGCACGGATCCCCGAATCCTCGTGGCGAGCGACGGCTACTCGCTGATTACCGAGGCGTCCGGGTGGCAGGACCGGAACGCCGGTCCGGACTTCGCTTCATGCACCGATGGGATCGTGGTTTCTGAGCCGGAAAGAAACCCCGGCCTGGTGAAAGACTGTGAAACCCTCCTCGCATTGCAGAATTCACTGACCGGCGGAGCAATCACCTGGATTTACGGCGGCCCGGACCTGAATTGGGGCCGCGGCGTTCCAATTGACGAATGGGACGGAGTCACATTGTATGAAGACGGTGGTCTGCCACAACCTCCGGGCCCCCGGGTCACGGAGTTAAACCTTCCGGGAGCGAGGCCAAGCGCTCCCAGAGGTTTCTACTCTCTGCGGGGGATGATTCCCCCTGAACTAGGTGATCTGGGGAGATTGCGCGTATTAAATCTGCGGTCCAATCGGCTAAAGGGTGGTATCCCGCCTGATATTGGGAGATTGGAGGACCTGCGGGAACTGGATCTAAGCGTCAATCTTCTGAGCGGCGGCAGCATCCCTGTGGAACTGGCAGACCTAACAAGACTGGAAAAGCTGGTCGTATACGGGAATACTTCGTTGTGGGGCTGCTGGCCTGCGGAACTGGAATGGGCTAGCGCCAGTGCCCCTTATGGTAAGAAGGGTCCGCGGTTCTGCAAATCGGAGGAATTGGATTCGGATTCATGACGGTGTTGTATGGCTGATACTCACGATACGAGATCGAGAAGACGGATGGCTGTGGGCCTCGCCATTATGACGGGACTTGTTGCCTTATCGGTTGCCGCTGTGGTGGGATTCATCCGACTAGGAGCCGGGGGGCAAAGTCCGTTTGTATTGTGCACGGAACACGACGGAGATAAGGCCCAGTGCGAGCCGCGTGGCGTTAGCGTTTTTGATTTCCTGCCAACAGATTCGAGCAGCGCATCAATGGCGAGCGGTGAGCTTGAATACGCGGTGGAGGAGGTATTGGAGTGAGGATTTCGACGAACCGGATTGCTCGCCTCACCCTCTCGACGTCACGACAATTTATGCTATTTATCAGTCGCGGTATATGGACGAATGACCAAGATGATCCGATGCGACGAACCTGGATAATAATCCTGATATTGCCGCTTTTTGGAGTTCTGGCTTGCATAAGTTGCAGGCCAAACCACGTTTTCGTCACTGGTTACGTTAGTGGATTTCGGCCGCCGTCGCGAATCATTCGAAGCGTAGATGTCAGCTTTAACAAGGATCGTTTGACAGGCACGTACACTTTTCCGGGCGACGTGAAATTCAACACATGCAAAACTCAACCTGGCACAACTGACAATTTCGGCGCATATGAGTTGGCTATTCACGAGGCTGGGCATGCACTGGGCTCGTCTGGATTTTCGTTTGACCTCTTGGAATCCTTGACCACCAGCCGACGAACCATTCAAGCTCATCCTACCATTCCGGACTCTGTGATGAACTACGATAACAGACGCGGAGAGATTAAGTACCTACTTCCAGGAAACTTTAACGAGCCTGATTGCTCACCACATCCTTTCGACATCATGGCGATCTACGCCCTTTATCAGAGCGTCGGCGCGAACTGAAAATGGCGAACACCTTGAAATACATTAGGCGCGTCCTGGTGGCACTCTGGGTTTCCAGATTGGGTCTGTGGTTGATCATATTGGGAGCTGGGTTAGGAACAGTGACCTGGGCAATAATGTCTTCGGCGCTTGCCGACAATTGGTGCGCTCCACTTGGGATCTTTTTTGCATCCCGTGACGGTAATCATGAGGCGGGTATCGCATTGGAAAGTACAGTGTGGTTACACGATGACGACAGATGGGTGTTTTCAATATCTGAAGACCGTAGGGCTCGTTATTATGATGTCCCGTCAACCTCGACTTACACAATGTCAGGTGACGGCACCATTGACTCTCGCACCATAAGAGGCATCGATACGATCAGGTTTTCGCCAGATGGTTCCAAGATGGCGTTCATTGAACATCGTAAGACCAGATGCAGGGGTATAACGATTACTGGAATTTATGTCAGCAATGTAGACGGTTCCCGGAGGCATAAACTGTCCGGCGCCACGTTTAAGGCAGATGGCCATAAAGTCAAATACATGGGGGGACTTTCGTGGACGAAGGATGGTTCGCGGGTAACTTTTGTGGGTGACCGGGGCGGTGGCGTTTCTTCCGACAAACTGATTCCATTGAGTATGTATTCGATAGGCGTGAGTGATTCTAAATCACGTAAGCTGTTTGACTTCCCGGCCGGCCTCGAAGCTCCGCATGGCTATGACTTTCGTCATTTTGATGGCATCATACCGTCCGTGGCCTGGTCACAAAGCGGACAACAAATCTCGTTTTTGCACCGGGAAAACGTCAACCCGCAATGGGCCTACAGGGACCTGAAGCTCTACACCATCAATGCTGATGGTACCGAAATTCATGAGATCGCAAATTTGGGGAGTGTGCCATCGACTGAATCAATTCAGGGCATGTCTTGGTCTTTTGACGACTCCCAGATTCTGTTTTCTCTAGTTAATCCGGTATACGCCCCAGGACAACATTCGAGCGGTCCCATCTATATCGCAGAATCGGACGGTTCGGGCCATAGCATTGTCGCGGGGGGAGCCTATGTGGCCTGGTCTCCGGATGGCTCCAGAATCGCTAGCGTGGACCCACACGAGCGGGAAGCAGTGCTTCGCACGATGGCGATGGATGGCTCCGACGTACGCGTTTTGGCCAAAATGGAGCACGGCGAAGTCGGGACTGCCGTCGGCCCTGATGAATGGCGGAAACCGGTCGATACTGCCGCGTGTTCTGCCGGAGTTGCAGTTCCCCAACGCGGATCTCCCCTCCTGATCGAAGACTGCCGAACCCTACTGGCGCTTAGGGACAGGCTCGCGGGCAGCGCGATGCTCAACTGGGACACGGACACTCCTATGTCTCGGTGGGCAGGCGTGATCTTGAACTCAGGCCGAACGCCCGGCACGGGTTCTGACTCATCAACGGATGTGCCGCCAAACTGGCACGTTGGGGAGCTTCAGCTTGCAGGAAGAGGATTGAAGGGCATCATCCTCCCAGAGATTGCGAATCTAACCATGTTGCGAAAGTTGGACCTCTCCGACAACGAGCTATCGGGCACGATCCCACCGGTATACGCCAACCTCGTCGGCCTGGAGGTTTTGAGACTCGGTGGGAACCAATTGACGGGGAGCATTCCCCCGGAACTGGGGAACCTGGGTAGTCTGACCACGTTGGATCTTAGGGTCAATAGCCTCAGCGGTCCCATTCCCCCGGAACTGGGGAGCTTGGGTAATCTGATCGCGTTGGACCTTGGCGTCAATCGCCTCAGCGGTCCCATTCCCCCGGAGCTAGGCGCGCTGCTGAACCTCGAACTGTTGGACATTGAATTCAACGACCTGTCCGGGCCCTTCCCGCCGGAGCTTCGTAATCTGACTGCGCTCCGGGAGCTGGCGATTCGTAGGAACGATGACCTCACGGGTTGCGTTCCGCCGGAGCTTCAAAGAAGACATCCGGGGCCACGGCGCCCCGAAATGAGAGAAAGTGTCTTACACACAGTGTTGCCGGATTGCGAGCGGTGAGTGAAATGAAGCGGCAAGACATTCCCGCCCGTTTGTTAACGCTTTCGCTAGTTGTGGTGGCGCTTTCGTCTTGCGTATGGAGCGACTCAGGGCAGGAGAGAGACGCTTCAGGAGTGCAGAACGAGGCGAGAGAAACAATAGTCGAGGATGACTTCGCCGCAACGTCGATGCAAAATTCTCCACCTACCTCGCCTGGTAACCATGTGACTCAGATTCCCGCCGGTGCGCAGTCGCCCTGCGCTTATGCAAGTTGTCAACCCAGAGACGTGAGCGGAGTCGATCTCTTCTGGGGCAGTTTCAACAGTTCAGGAGCGGCATACGGACCGGTAGAAACCGCAAGCGTTGAGGATGTGTTGGATAAGGGCCTTCGGCTTGCTGAAGCGTCCCCGACGCATCTGGCATTCCGCGGAACCGCACAAGACGGTTCCCTCCGCTGCGGATGGCGGGGCATAGCGAGAACGCCTATCCAGCGGGAACGGGCCTCAGGCTCTGGCTCGGGCTGGATACAGGGTCGGAGCTCCCCTCCGCCTCTGAAGCCGAGAGATTGTTCCTGGAAGAACTCGCTAGGATCAGACCAATCTACCCAAACACAGTCACATCCAACTTCATCGCAATGGCTCGGGGCGGTCACTCGACGGACTTCCTGTTTCTGACCTGTTACGCCGATTACACGGTGAGCGAGTACATCCTGGGCGCCGGTCCAGCGAGCCCTGCGGCGGTCACAGTCGCTTACGACCGCATGGACGAGGCGCGATCTTTCGAGCTCTATCGCATGGCGCGCGGGGCAGGAGAGTTCGACGACGATCCGCTCCAACCCCAGGGCGGCTATGAGAACTCATTACTTGAACTGGTCGCGGAAGCCGAGGCATCGTTGGCTGGCCAGGTAGGCGGCCGCGAGAGTGTGGTTTTCTTGGCTCCCATGGGCGCGCATAGTGCTATAGCCATTGAGGCCTGGCAGGCGGTGGCTCAGTGGGACCTCCAGACGGACGACCAACGCACGGTGCACGCCGTCCGCTATGGAACCCTAGAGGGCGACCCCGAGCATACGCAGACATTGGCGAACCTGAAGAGCCGCATAGCGGCGGCCTCGGCTTCGGACGCCTTCGCCAACGACCGTATCGGCAATGTGAGTGGTCTGAACCAGTACTACCGCGATATCGGAGCGTACGGGGATATAACTCCGGACGACGGCTCGACGGCGACATTCACCCCGGCCCAACCTCCCCCGGTCCTAACCTGCGCCGGAGGAACCGCAGTAACCGACACTACGGCCGACCGGGCCCTGGTCCACGACTGCGAGGCGTTGTTGGATGGGAAGGATACGCTTCGGGGCACTGCGACCCTTGACTGGGCTGTCGACTCTGCGATAACGGGCTGGGAGGGCGTGACGGTGGTGGGCACACCGAGCCGGGTGACGAAGCTCCTGCTATCCAACGAGAGCCTGAGTGGGACGATACCGACGGAACTCGGGAGGCTCTTCGAGCTCACGCATCTGAACCTGAGTTCGAACTCGCTGACGGGCAGCATACCGCGGGAGCTTGGGTTGCTCTATAACCTGGAGGAGATCAGGCTATCGGGGAACTCGCTTACGGGCTGCATTCCGGTGGCTTTGAAGGACGTGCCAACGAACGATCTGAGCTCACTCAATCTGCTCTACTGCGCTCCCCCTGCGCCTGAGGGCTTGACCGTTAGTTCGTCTGGGGAGACCAGCGTATCGCTGAGCTGGACGGCTGTATCTAATACGAGCAAGTACCGGGTTGAGTACCGGCCCTTGTATTCCGGCAACTGGGTCCTCGACGATGAAACGATCACGGCGACTACGCGTACGGTTGACGGCCTGAGTTGCGGGAGGGAATACCTGTTCCGGGTGAGCGCCTACGGGAGCGGTACGACCTATGCGGCTGCCTGGAGCGAGCCCTCCGAGTATCTGAGGTCGATGGGCGGCGAATGCGTGCCTCCGACGTTCGGGGCTGCGTCCTACTCCTTCTCCCTGCCAGGCGATGCCGATGTGGGGACAGTGGTGGGAAGCGTGTCCGCTACTGGTTCTCTTACGGACGACACGGTGACTTACTCCATCACCGGCGGCGACGAATTGGAAAGATCGAGCAGATCAGCCTGACAACGCAGCATTGGTTTTTGTGCCAGGTGACTGCGGGCGAGGATTGGTTGGAGACTTCCAAGTCCTCGGACTCGCCGGTTCGGCTGGGCATGTATTGACCCGCCGCCCAGCGCGGACCCTGTCCTGATAACAACTGATCAGCAAAAACGTAATAACTCATATCATCATTACATTATTGTGGTATGGTGCGGCTGCGACCGGTAATTTCGTAGAAGGGCTGAACGTTGAGGCCTGACCGCAAGAAACGCTTCATGAGGGCCTTTGGGCAATCGAAAGACGTACAGGCGCTCGTTGATCTCGCCCGAATCGGTATCCGCCGACGGGTCAGGCCAGGGCTGCGGGCGCTCGGCATGGCCGGGTCGGGACTACGCCGGCTGACTGCAATCCCGCTGGGCCGGGGACCCGTGTCTACTGCTCCCGCCTATGCGCACCCGCGCATTCGCGTGCCGTTTTACCTGGTGGGGATATTTGTGCTTTCTGTTGCCTCCGCGACGATTCTCGCTGCTGTCTCACACGCGCAGCCGCAGTCCGACGGGGAGGACGAATCGAGGCAGTCCTGCCCTGTGGGAATTCCAGCGCCTTCCGGTCTCGAAGCGGAAGGAGGAGACCGCCGAATCGACGTTAGCTGGGACGCCGTGGATCTCGGCAGTACTGTGTTTTCGGCCGAATACTTTGTTGTCGTTAGCGGGACAGGTGGAGGCAGCACAACGACGTCGTCGACCAGCGCCGCCTTCACAGGACTCACCAATAGAGAGAGCTATAGCGTTTCGGTACAAACCAAGGCGGTGGGCGATTTTGGTGCTGAATGCTACGGGAGTTCAGCCAGCACCACCGCCACGCCGGAAGCTCCGCCGACTCCCGATCCAGCGGTATTTATTTCCGGTCTTGTGACCATGATGGTCAAGGGAGGCAGCGATTCGTTCACGGTGAGCGCCTCGGACCTGCTCACCTACAACAGCTACACCATAGAGGTGACCGCAAGCGACAACGACATAGGATTCAATTCCAGTTGTACCTCTCTAAGCGATAGTGAGAACACGTCGACCAAGGCCACCGCATACACCGCCACTTTTACACTGCACGGGTGCCGCGTCGGCAGCGGAACGGTGACAGCCAAGCTGAAACAAGGATCTTCCACGCTAGACACGGCCTCGCAGTCCGTGACTGTGGAAATGCGGCCGGTGACGCCCGAGCCCCCGTGCGACAGGTACGACGCCAACGGCGACGGCGAGATAAGCAGACAAGAATTGGTCACGGCGATAAGAGACTACCTTGACGACATCATCGATCGTGACGAACTCGACGAGGTCATCGAGTGTTATTGTGCGGACAATCCGCCAAGCCAGGTGCAAAGCCTGGAGGCCGAAGCGGTCGCCGGCGGGATCGATGCATCCTGGCAGGCCCCGTCCACGTGCGCGGCCACCCACTATGAGGTCCAGCACAAGCTGTCGTCGGCGTCTTGGCCGAACCCTCCGGGAACCAACAACGGGACCAGCCTGACATGGACGCCCAGCCTCAGCGCTGGCACGTACGACGTGCGCGTTCGAGCATGCAACGACGCCGGTTGCGGGGTTTGGTCCACAGTCAACGGGATAATCGTCCAACCGCCGCCTCCGCCCGTCCTGAGTTTGCCGGATGTGGGGAACTCCAATGCTACGGCCGGTCAGGCGTTCTCCCGGCCGCTGCCCGCGGCATCAGGGGGGACGCCGCCGTATACGTACTCTGCAACCGGGCTCCCGCCGGGACTGACGTTCGTCTCGTCGACGAGGACCATCAGCGGCACTCCGACGACGGCAGGAACGTACGAGGTGGAGTACAGCGTCGGCGACGACGGAAACGGGACGGCTTCGAGCGAATTCAACATCACCGTGGCTCCAAGACCTACCTCTCCTACAGCGCCATCGCCGGGCAGGCCTGACGATTCCAGACACAGCCCAAACAGCATACGCCTGAGTTGGAATGCAGTGCCAAATGCCACGATCTACAGGCTTGAGCAGCGAAAAGGGACGACCGGGTCGTTCGTGCGTGTGGGCCAAGATACCGCGAACACGTTGAAGATGGCGGAAAACCTGGAGTGCGGTACCGCCTATTACTTCAGGGTGAGGGCCAGGGGAGACGGCACGACGTATTCGACATCGTTCGGAAACGCTTCCCCGGCAAAGATGGCCTCGACCAGTGACTGTCCCGAAGTTAGCGTTTCTGCCGGCACATCAACAGTAAACGTGGGTGAATCCGCCCAGTTCACCTTGACGGCCAGCTATGCTTCGGCCGCCGACCTTGTTGTGAGAATCCGTGTAACCGAGACTGGCTCGGCACTTTCGGGCACAAAGCCAACCAGCAAAACGATTCTTGAGGACGAATTGTCTACGAGTTTCGATCTGGGCACGGACAGTGATGGGACCGTCAAGGTGGCCGTCCTGTCCGGGAGCGGTTACACGGTTGGCAGCAATGGATCGGCAACGGTGACGGTTACTGACCTGCCGCAGATAACGATTAGCCCACACAGCACGGCCTCGCAGGGGGTGACGGAGGGTCGCGACGTTGTCTTCGTGCTGAGTCTTAACCCTACGCCAATGGCGGATCTCACAGTGAAGCTCAGCGTCACAGAAATGGGCTCCTTCCTCAAGTACATGGCACCGACACAAATGACCATCGGGAACGGAAGCAGGACTGCGCACCTCACTCTTGAGACGGTCAACGATGCGATCGACGAGATGCACGGGACGATAGATGCAGAAATCCTGTCAGATACCGGCTATCGCGTCGGAACTCCGTCATCGGCCAGCATTTCAGTAGAGGACGATGACGTAAGTCTCGACGCTCCCGTTAATCTCACTATTTCACCCTGGTCGCAACGGCGGGCGAAACTGACTTGGACAGGGGACCCGAACGCCGCCAATGACTCGAACCCCGCGGATGACTACGCCGTGCAAGTCCGAAGGCCGGGCAGAACGGAATGGCAGAACCCAAACCTCCGCGAACAGTCCGGCACCAGCGCCGTCATACTGCTTGACGTAATTTGGGAAGAGTATAGCGATGCCACGCCCCCTGTTTTGCTGGAAAGCGGCGGTTTAGTGAACCTGACCGATAACGTGGACTATGAGTACCGGGTCAAGGCTCTCTACGATACGGATGTCGCGGATACCTCTGACCCTTACGTCGACAGCGACTGGAGCAAACCGGTGGCGCTCATGGACACTCCGATAACGAGTATCAATGGGATTAGCACCGGCGATGACGGTCAGGCGTTGGTCAAGTGGAGCCGAGTGCCCGGGGCTGTCAAGTACAAGCTCCGTTGGCGGCGTATTCCTGCCGCATCTGAGAGCACGGAGGTATGGGAGACGCTGACATTACGAATGCCGGATAATGAATGGCATCCAACTTACGCGGAGTCCGATTCCGATTGGTCGGACTTCGAAGAGGCTGAATCCGGCAAGCTTGAGCATCCATTGACTGGCCTCAATGTAGCCGACATTTACGCCGTTCAGCTCGTTTACGAACGGTACAACGAGAGAGACGGGCCGTCGGAACGCGAGTTGATAGATGGATTCTCAGGCCGAGAATCTTTCGTATGGCCATGGCCATCCACTAAGAAGTTTCCAAATGACGGAGCCAAGGTTGCAACTTATCCGTTCTTGGGCCATTGGCCTTCAAAGGAATACCGATACAGCATTTGTAGCGACACCTTTGTTGGGAACTGGGACTCTCTCATAAGTAATGCGTTCAAACAGTGGGATAAAGCTACCGGATTAGTGACTACAACTCATGTGACGCTGGATTGTGAGGTTGACGATGACGTTCCTTTCAGCCTCTTTAAGGGGATCTACAACGATCGCAACGAGGTCTACAGAGTGGACACTAGCGACGAGAGGATTGCCTACATTAGAGCATATGCGAATAACATGATGTCCGTCCCGGAAGGCGCAGGGACTCCGTACCTCTGCATCTTTTTCGCACTGTCCTGCACCGTGTCGCCAGTGGATGATGACCATCCCAGATACGCTGGAAGATTGCATATTCCCTCGCGCTTTGCCCGCGACGAACTCCCTGGCTTTTATCGCGATGGACCTCTAGGCAGTGTCGATGTGTTGGTTAGTCAAGATAGAGACAACACGCGATTGGATATCCCCATTGCGGTGCGTTTCAATACTTGCATAGGAGCACCTTGGCACGATTTCACGAACTACGAACTGATGGTCCACGAAGCCGGTCATGCTTTGGGTCTCGCGAGCCGTCTTTCGTGGATCAATCCATGGGAATTCTACGCCAGGGATCATTCGACAATTCAGGACTCCGTGATGAATTACGACGAGTTAATTCCTGATAATAAATTGACCGACGGCACATACAGGGATGAGATGGATTGCGCTCCTCACCCGTTCGACATCATGGCGATCTACGCTCTCTACCAGGGAGTGAACTGATGCGGATCCCGTTGGTCACAGGCATGTTGGGCGCCGTGCTGATCCTTGCTGCTACATCGCTTGCAACGCTCATCGCTTGCAGCGGGGATACCCGTTACAGCCAGGTCACCGCGGGAGCACACCACACCTGCGGGTTGCGTTTGAACGGAAGCGTAGTCTGCTGGGGGAGCGATGAAAACGGTCAGTTGCGTACGCCGGCCGATGAGCACTTCGATGCAATTACGGCGGGAGGGCTTTACACCTGCGGGCTGCGGTCGAATGGGACCGCCGTTTGCTGGGGATACGCCACCGAGTCTGGTGAGGACTTGGCAAGGGTGGTGAGCGGTCCACGTTTCAGGGCCCCGTTTCCGTCTGAAGACGCACGATTCACAGAGATCAAGGCGGGAGGGGACGTGACCTGTGGTTTTCGGACAGAGGGCGGCGTGATCTGCTGGAACATCAGAGACGAATTCTCGCCGTTTGGGACAGCAGACATCATAGAGATAGACCCGGGAGGCACCCACGTTTGCGGGTTGCACCCGGACGGCAGGGCTCTCTGCCACAACTTTCTGTTGAGGCCAACCCCTGAAGGAGAACGTTTCGTAAGTATCAGCACGGCGGGGACCCATGTATGTGGGTTGCGTTCGGACGGCTCCGCCCTCTGTTGGGGTCTCAATTCGGTGGGTCAACTGTCTCCAATTGAGGACGGAACAATTCTGGTGGATCGGGTTTCTACGCCGGAGGTCGGACCATTTTCAGACATAGTCACAGGGGCGTACCACACATGCGGGCTGCGATTGGACAGTTCGGCTGTGTGCTGGGGCTACGATTTCGAGGGATTAGCGGAGCGTGTGATTGGGTCTGTGCCTGATCCCAGTGATGCTCTGCATAAAGTGTGGTTGCAGCAACAGGAACGGCTGAGCAGCCTACTCATATCAGCGCCTCCGAATGATGAGCGCTTCACGGCCATAACTGTCGGAAACCTGCACGCCTGCGGGTTGAGGGAAGACGGAGCCATCTCCTGCTGGGGCAGTAACGAGCACGGCCAGGCGACGCCGCCCGGTGATTCGGACTAGGAGGCCGGTGTGGCGTGCACAATCGCAATTGGGCTAAGAAGGCTGGCTGGTCTGGCCGGGCTGGCGGCTGTCTTGACGACGGCCGTAGCCATGGGGTGCATTGGCGGCGGGAACGCGCCGCCCTGCGCAGCGGACGATGTGTCTTGTAGTCCGCGTGATGTGAGCGATGCCTACCTCATGGGCAATGAGTTGCTTTCGGGGGCGGCGTTTGGGTTGCAAATCGACCCACCCAGCGTAGAAGAGGTGCTGGAAAGGGGACCGGACGCATTGGGTTTGTCACCCGTCCACCTGGCGGTTCGGGCCACCGCGCAGCCGGGCTCGATCCGTTGCGATTGGCACGGTGTCGCTCGCACACCGGAACGCCGAGAGGATGAGATACGGTTCCTCCTCGGCGTCGATGACGACGCTGCTCTCCCGTCAGCCTCAGAGATCAGGCGACTGTTCATGTACTACGTCGATCGTATGTCGCCACCATTCCGTCCCCAGTGGACCGCCAACGTCACCGCGCTGGTCGATGGAGGAGTCAGCGCAGAGTACTTGTTTCTAACCTGCTACGTGGATTACACAGTTCAGGAATACCTGCTGGGCAACGGCCCGGCCGTTTTGACGGTTGCCTACGGCAAGATGGACGAGGGGCAGTCCTACGATCTGTACAACCGCTCGTTCTCCGCGGGAGGGCTGCCAAGTTCATCCAAATTGAGCGAAGCGGAGTTCGCGGCTGCGCACCAAGGAGCATCGCAGGACGCCGAGTCGTGGCTGAGCGGAATTGTGGAGGGACGAGAAAGCGTGGTGTTCCTTGCGCCACTTGGTGCGCACGGGACCATCGTTGTTGAGGCGTGGCAGGCGGTGGAGCAGTGGGACCTTCAGACGGACGCCGCCGACACGGTGCACGCCGTCCGCTACGGGGTCTTTGACGACGACCCGGAACACACCCAGACGCTTGCGAACCTGAACAGCCGCATAACGACCGCCGCGTCATCCGACGCCCACGCCAGCACGCGTATCGCCAACGTTAGCGGTCTGACGCAGTACTACCGCGACATCGGGGCTTACAGTGATATCACCCCCGACGACGGCTCGACCGATACTTTCACTCCTGCGCAGCCCCCTCCTGTTCTGACCTGCGCCGGAGGGACGGCCATTACCGATACCACCGCCGACCGCGCGCTTGTCCACGACTGCGAGGCGTTGTTGGACGGGAAGGATACCCTTCGGGGCACTGCGACCCTGGACTGGGGCGTCGACTCGGCGATCACGGGCTGGGAGGGCGTGACCGTGGCCGGCACTCCGAGCCGGGTGACCAAGCTCCTGCTTTCAGGCGAGAGCCTGAGTGGGACGATACCGGCTGATCTCGGGAGGCTCTTCGAACTTACGCATCTGAACCTTAGCTCGAACTCGCTCACGGGCAGCATACCGCGGGAGCTTGGGTTGCTCTACAACCTGCAGGAGATCAGGCTTTCGGGTAATTCGCTGACGGGCTGCATACCCGTCGCATTGAAGGACGTGCCAACGAACGATCTGAGCTCACTCAATCTGCTCTACTGCGCTCCCCCTGCGCCTGAGGGCTTGACCGTTAGTTCGTCTGGTGAGACCAGCGTATCGCTGAGTTGGACGGCTGTATCTAATACGAGCAAGTACCGGGTCGAGTACCGGCCCTTGTATTCCGGCAACTGGGTCCTCGACGATGAAACGATCACGGCAACTACGCGCAAGGTTGACGGCCTGAGTTGCGGGAGGGAATACCTGTTCCGGGTGAGCGCCTACGGGAGCGGTACGACCTATGCGGCTGCCTGGAGCGAGCCCTCCGAGTATTTGAGGTCGATGGGCGGCGAATGCGTGCCACCGACGTTTGGCGCGGCATCCTACGCGTTCTCCCTGCCCGGCGATGCGGAGGTAGGGACCGTCGTGGGCAGCGTCTCGGCCACCGGCTCTCAAACCGACGACACGGTGACTTACTCGATAACCGGGGGCGACGAGGGCGGTAATTTTGCCATCGACTCGAGCAGCGGCCGGATCACAGTGGCGGGGGACCTGACCTCGCACGTGGGGACGTCGTTCTCGCTGACGGTCGAGGCCAGCGATACCAGCGGTGGTTCGGCGGCCGTGACGGTGACTGTAGCGGTGACGAAGACGTGCGATAGCGGTACAGCCGTTCCCAACCCCACGTCCAACGCCGGTCTGGTTGCGGACTGCAACGTTCTCCTGGGGTTGAGGGATGAACTGGCGGGGACGGGCAGTTTGAACTGGAGCGCCGATCTTGCCTTGAGCAGCTGGGAGGGTGTGACGACGGGTGGGACGCCGCGTCGGGTTACGCGGCTGAGGCTGGAGAGGAAGTCGCTGACGGGGAGTGTTCCGGCCGCCCTGGGAGATGTGCCGGCGCTTCGGGCTCTGCATCTTGGGCACAACCGGCTTACCGGAGCTATCCCCGGCGCGCTGGGCGGGTTGACGAATTTGACAAGTCTGGGATTGGAATCCAATCGCTTGACGGGGCCGGTCCCGGTGGAACTGGGCGCACTTACGAATCTTGGCCTTCTGTATCTTTACGACAATTCCCTCACGGGTCCGATACCTGCCGAGACAGGTAATCTCAGGAATCTCGATGACCTATTCCTCCAGGACAACGCCCTTTCGGGGCCGATCCCGCCGGAGATAGGGAACATTGCGGGACTGGTCCGGGTTTGGCTTTCGGGCAACCGTCTGAGCGGGACGATTCCTGCGGAGTTGACGGGGCTGACGAGACTGACCCTCCTGGTGCTTTCCGGTAACAACCTGGTTGGGTGTGTTCCGCCCTCGCTGAAAGACATACGCACCAACGACCTGGACTCCCTGGGTCTGAGCGATTGCCTGGCTGGCCCGCCTGCGCCAGTGGGCTTAAGCGCTTCGCTGGCAGAGGACACCTTCACGCTATCCTGGACGGCCCTGAGCGGCGCGGACGAATATGAGGTCCAGTGGCAAATTGCCGGGGCCGTCGACTCGTGGGCAGCTCTTCCTGCGGTCACCGCGGCCGAAGCCACGTATGCGCCGGCAGGCGGGCCGGAGTGTTCCTCGACTTACGAATTCCGTGTCAGGGCTCACGGCGACGGACACACGTACCCCACGCACTGGGGGATGGAGTCGGTGTCGGTGTCGGCAGCCTCGTCCTCATGTCCCCCGTCCTTTGACGAGGCCAGTTACGTGTTCGAGGTGGCGGAGGACGCTGGGATTGACGTCGCCGTGGGGACGGTGTCCGCCACGGACCCGGACGCAGATGACGAGGTGAGCTACGCCATCACCGCGGGTAATGGTGACGGAAAGTTTTCCATCGGAGACGGTACGGGCGAGATAACCCTGGCGGCCACGCTGGACCACGAGACAGCGGACACGTACACGCTGACGGTGGAGGCCTCGGACGGCGCGGGCGGCACTGACACGGCGACCGTGACGGTTACGGTTACGGACGTTCAGGAGGACCCGTCCTTTGACGAAGCCAGTTACTCGTTCGAGGTGCCGGAGGATGCGGCGGCCGGCGACGCCGCGGGTACGGTATCCGCGACGGACCCGGACGAGAATGACACGGTGGGTTACGCCATCACGGCCGGCAACGGGGACGGCAAGTTTTCCATCGGAGACGGTACGGGCGAGATCACTTTGGCGGCCACGCTGGACCACGAGACAGCGGACACGTACACGCTGACGGTGGAGGCCTCGGACGGCGAGGGCGGCACTGACACGACGACCGTGACGGTGACGGTTACGGACGTTGCGGAGGCCCCGGTGTTCGGCGAGGCAAGTTACTCGTTCGAGGTGGGGGAGGATGCTGCGATGGGTGACGCTGTCGGGACGGTGTCCGCCGCGGACCCGGACGATGGCGACGAGGTGAGCTATTCAATCACCGCGGGCAATGATGACGGCAAGTTCGCCATAGACGGTGGGACGGGTGAGATCACGTTGGCGGAGACGCTGGACCACGAGACTGCGGACTCGTACACGCTGACGGTGGAGGCCTCGGACGGCGAGGGCGGCACTGACACGGCGACCGTGGCGGTGACGGTTACGGACGTAGCGGAGGCCCCGTCCTTCGATGCGGCGAGCTATTTCTTCCTGGTCCGCGACACGGCGGCGGTCGACAGCGTCGTCGGGACGGTTTCAGCCTCGGACCCGGACGATGGCGACGAGCTGAACTACTCGATCACAGCAGGGAATGATGACGGTAAGTTCTCCATCAGCGCCTCGACCGGCCGGTTGACATTGGCGGAGACCCTCGACATCAGCGACACTCCCTCCTATTCCCTGACGGTCGAGGCCGCCGACGGCCGGGGCGGTAAGGACACCGTTGAAGTTGCGATGGCTGTGACGATTGCCGAGTGCTACAACGGCACGGCGGTGCCGAGGGCGGACGTTCAGCCGCGATTGGTCAGGGACTGTTCGGTACTCCTGACGTTGAAAGATGCGCTGAGGGGCACGGCGAGTCTGAACTGGAGCCCTGATCGTTCCATAAACGATTGGCAGGGCATCTTCCAGGGCGCCATACCAATCAGAGACGAAGAGGGCTCCTATGTTGGGCGAATCAAGTACGTCAGGGACATAGTCGTTTCCGGCCGGGGCCTGAACGGGAGCATCCCACCCCTGCTGTCCGGTCTGGTCGACCTGCGAAGGCTTGACCTGGACGACAATGCGCTCACAGGAGGTATTCCTGGGGCGCTGGGGCAGCTGGCATCCCTGGAGTTGCTGTATCTCCACGGCAACCACCTCACGGGGAACATCCCCTCGGAACTCGGCAACCTGGCGGAACTGCAAATCCTTTCGCTGGCCATCAACGACCTGACCGGCAACATCCCGCCGGAGTTGGGCAAGCTAACGAATCTGAGGCAACTTTTGCTGGATGACAACGACTTCACGGGGCAACTGCCGAGCGAGTTTGCGGGGCTTGCGTCGCTCGAGCACATTTTCGTGCGGGAGAGCCGCCTGTCCGGGGAGATCCCGGCGTGGCTTGCGTCGCTGGACGCGCTTGAGTACCTGTACCTGGAGGGGAATGACTTCACCGGATGCATACCGGCTGGGCTGAGGGACGTGGAGAACCACGACCTGGACCTGCTGGGCCTGTCTTACTGCGGTTCGACTGGGCAGTAGCTGACGGGTCTGGGAACGAGGCTCACATCGCAGGTACGGCGCCGCCGGGGTGTGGGTAGTTGGGTGGTGACGGCGGAGTAGGCAGGATCTAGTCTTCGAGGACGACGTGGAAGGCGAGGGTGGAGACGACCAGGAAGACGGCGTCGAATGCGCCGGCCAACTGTAGCCAGATCGCGATGTCGGACCAGCTTTTGCCGTTCACCACGCCGGAAGTGGCCTCGACTGCGGCTATCAGCAGCGGCGCCACGGTGGGCAGGAACAGGATGGGCAGCATGATCTCCCGCGCGCGTGCCCGTGTGGACATGGCGGCGAAGAGCGTGCCAATCGTGGCAAATCCGGTAGTCGTCAGCAGGCAGATGACCAGTATCTCCCACCGGAAGATGACTTGATTGAATAGAACGGCGAACACCGGCAGTACGACGACTTGCGCCACCGTGAGGAACACGAAGTTCCCGAACGCCTTGCCCAGGAATACGAGGTCACGACTTACCGGGGTGAGCATCAGGCCGTCGAGCGCGTTCTGGTCGGACTCGACTGCAATCGACCTGTTCAGGCCCAGCACTCCGGCGAACGCGATGCCGGCCCACAACACGCCCGGGCCGATGAGACGGGCGTTTTCGTTCGACAGGTCCACGGCGAACGTGAAAATGGCGAGGACGAGGACCGAGAACCCGGCGACGGTCACGACGATGTCGCGGCTGCGGAATTCGAGGAGGAGGTCTTTGCGGGCAAGCGCCCAGGCGACCGCGAGCGAGCCGGTCATGAGTCCAGTGCCTTGTCGTACATGCGGTGACGGGTTTTTGGCCGAGAGCCGGGCAGGGTTTCCGGATCGAAGGATGAGGTTGGGCCGATGTGGGCGATTCGGCCGGAAGAGATGATCCCGATGCGGTCTGCCAACTCCAGTCCGCGGTCCGCGGAGTGGGTGGTCATTATCACGGCGCGTCCGTCCTGCCGGTATTCGTTGATGACGTTGTCCAACAGTTGAATGGCGGTGTCGTCCAGGCCCGATTCGGGTTCGTCGAGCAGCAGCAGTCGTGGCCGGTGCAGGAGCGCGCGGGCGAGGGAGACCCGTCGCTGCAGGCCGTTTGACAATTCCCTGGCCAGGTTGTCGAGCCGGTCCTCTATCTGCATGACGGCTGCGACCTCGGCCACCCTGACGTCGCGTTCGGGCACGCGGAACATTCGTGCGTGGAAGAGCAGGTTTTCGCGTGCTGTCAGGTGGCCGTAAAGCATTGGGGAGTGCAGCGCGGCGCCGGTCATCTGCCGGACGACTTCACCGTGGCGCGAGATGTCTCGGCCGTGGATGCGTACGGTCCCCGCGTCTGGGCGCGTGAGGGTGGCGAGTATGCGCAGCAGGGTGGTCTTTCCTGCGCCATTTGGGCCGAACAGCGCCAGGACTTCGTTCGCGTGCGCATCCAGGTCAACGCCTCGCAGGACGGCGTTTGTCCCGTACGACTTTTCAAGGCCCCGAATTTGGACTAAGGGCGTGTCCGCGTCCCCGGATTCCAAGCTGATTCAACCATTCCGCAACAAGTCTATTGTGAGAATTGGGTCCGGTGTCGGGGGAGTGGCGGGGGTCGTGCATGTCGAGCGTGCCCACCTCTGCGCCCCACCGTGGGTACCGGATCAGATCCGGCAATTCGGTGTGGGCCGGCCGGGCTGTTTTCGTACGGATGACGGTGATGACGATAAGGGGATGGGAAGTTACAGCGTAAGTGCGGGAGGCCGCGGGCGGGTTTGAAACCCGCCCCTGCGAGGCGTTGGCGAATGAGGATGCGAGTACGCTGTCGAGGGCTATTTTCGGAGGAATGCGGGGGCAGGGGACCGGTTTAGTTTTCGACAGGGCCGATGTAGATGTCATCTCCCTCGACGTCTACCGAATAACACTCCACGTCCACGCTCGCAGGCCCCTCCTGCACCGACCCGTCCGTCACATCGAAGACTGCTGCGTGCAGCGGGCATTCGATCAGGTTGTCGTCGAGATAGCCGTCGCTGAGGGTGGCCTCGGCGTGTGAGCAGATGTTCGAAATGGCACAGACCTTGCCGTCGATGTTTGCGATCAGCACGGGTTCATCGTCGAATTCCACGCCGGCCATCTCGCCCGGCGGCAAATCTGAGAGGCTGGCAACTCTACGAAAGTCTTTTCCTGGCATCCAACACTGCTCCGAGGATTTTTATCTGGACCCACTGAAGGGCCGGTTTTGGACTCTTCCGGGGATCCGACTCTGCTGACCACCGGCAGGCATGTTCAAGCTAAGTGAATTCGTCGCTACGCGCAACACCGCAATTGCTTCGGGCGGCGATGAGTTTCGCGTCGCAGCCATGCGGCCAGGTTGCGAGAGGGTAAACTTCATACCCCGCAGCGCTATTGTCAGGATTGAGTATCCGGCATCGCCGCGGTTGACACGACGCTGAATTTCACCAAGCAAAGGACCGGGAAGGGTCCATTAAGTGATTGGCAGGGAGGCCACATGAAATACGCCAGATTTGAAGTTGATGGCAGGACAGCATACGGGATCGTCGATGGAGACAAGGTCAATGAGTTGTCCGGCTCGCCGCTGGGTGACCATTCAGAGACCGGCGCGGTCCACAGGTTGGGCGACGTCAGGTTGCTCGCGCCGATAGCCCGGCCGGGGAAGATCATGGCGATGGCCCTGAACTACCATTCTCACCTCCACGGCGCGCCTCCTCCGTCTCGACCCGAGCCTTTCTACAAGACCGGCACGTCTGTCGTCGGGCCAGGCGATACGGTGGTATTGCCTGCCGACTTCCAACACGTCGACATGGAGGCGGAACTGGTCGTTGTCATAGGCAAGGCCGCCAGGAACGTTTCGGAGGCCGACGCGCTCGACTACGTGCTTGGCTACACGTGCGGCAACGACGTCAGCGAACGCGAGTGGCAGAGCGGTTCCGGCAAGGACATCCAGTGGTGGCGGGCCAAGTCGGCCGACACCTTCAGCCCGATCGGTCCTATGATCGAGACGGACATCGATCCGACCGACGTGGAGATACGCGGGAGTGTCAACGGTGTCGAAGGGCAGAAGTGCCACACCAGCGAGATGATCTTCAACGTGGTGCAGGCGATTTCGTTCATCAGCAGGTACGTGACCCTTGAACCCGGCGACCTCATCTTCACGGGCACGGCGGGCGCACCGCCGGCGCTAAAGAGCGGGGACGTCACCGAGGTGGAGATCGCCGGAATCGGCAAGCTGTCGAACCCGGTCGCGTAGAGCCGCGTCAGCAGCCTGACGCCTGAAGCGCCTGTCTGCGGGGACATCAAGCCGGGGTTAGTTGGCCTTGGCGTAGAGCAGCATTTCCGCGCGGACTTCGTCGGCTACGGTGAAGATGCTGCTCACCGGGGCGGTCATACCGAAATCGGCCCACACGAACTCGGTTGTCCCCAGGACGACGAGGTCCTCGTCGCTGTCGAGGCGCGCCGTAATGTCAAATTCCAGTACCGCGTCGGCGCCGTTCACGTTTACGGTTGCGGGCAGCGTGACTGCAAGTTCCTCGCCGGTCTCGAAGAATGAGTCCGGTATGTCGCCAAGATCGGCGAAATCGACGGTGGCGATGGGCTGCGCCGGGAACAGGCGTTCGCGAACGTACCTATCCCGCCTCGCCTGATCGCTGACCAACGTGTGGAGGTCGAGCGCAACGGTGGCCGTTCCGCCTTCGAGGTCGATGGCGCCAATGATTTCTTCGGTCTCCAGCGCAACAACCACGTCCACGCCCCGGAGGACTTCGTCGACCTTGAATAGGCCCTGGGACCCCTCGACGATCTCGAACAACCGGCCGGCCGTCATAACTTCGTCCGGCGGCTCAGTGGCTTCCGGCGGCGCGGTCGGCTCCGGGGCGGTGGTTGCCGCGGGCGCCGATGTTGGGTCCGGGGCCATTGTCGGATCCGGGGCCGTTGTGGCGGGCGGCTGCGTTGGGGGCTGTGTTGCCGTTGGCGCGGGGGCCTCCGTGGCGCTTACCTGTGGAGCTGTGGATCCTCCGCCGCCACCGCACGCAAGGACCAGGGCAACGAGCAAAGTAGATGCCGCCAGGCTGAGCAAGACCATGTGGCGGGTGGGCCTGGTGAGTGTGGATTTGAGACCTGGCATGTTTGTTTTTCCTCGGTGCAGCTATTCGGAGTAGCTCAATTCAAGCCGGCAAATGGGGGTCGAATATCACGTGTCACGGGGGTGGAGGCAGGGACAGGCTGGGTGGCTCGGTGAAGCCGACCTCGTTGAAGGCCATGATTATGCCCGCGGCGAGTGTCGCGACCGACAAGGCCAGGCCCAGATACAGCGACGCTCCTTTGCCGACGAACCTGTCGATTGTCGGTGTAAGTATGGCGGTCGAGACAAAGATGACCGACGCAATTGGCACTACGTAATGCACGGCATTTGAGATTTCGCCGACCGATTCTGCCAACACCGCGGCCAGTACGGTCAATATGAACAGGCCGACGCACGCGGACGTATAGAACCGAGTACGCCTCACCCCTGAACCCGGCGCGTAGGCCCAGAGGAAGGCGAGGAATACTGCCCCGACGTTCGACAACACGGCGACGCTGCCGGTGTTGCCCAGCAGGTCGTCCGGAGATTTGAGCGGCAGCCCGACCGCCAGCGCCAGCGCCCCTCCGATGAGCGTTGCCGAAAAGGCCGGCGCGCCCCTTGCAAGTCGGTCTGTCAGCGAACCTGGGGACACTTGATTGCTCTTGGGCAGGGCTGTTTGGGGCCGTGGTATGCAGGCGACCCGGAGTATTCACCATGTGCCGGGCTGCCCGTTATTTCATGCTGACGGGACCGTTTACAGGCCGAAGCTGGAGGCCAGTTCACCTTCCGTCAGCCAGTAGAAGACCATGTATCCGCCCACGACGATCAATATGCCGGCGGAGATGGGATTCACGTACGGCATCGCACGCCTGAGTTGGTTTGCCAACGCGCCCTTGAACACGCCGATTGCGATCGTCAGGATGGTAATCACGAAAGTCATGCCGAGCGCGTAGGCGAGGAACTGTCCGACCGCGCTGAGAAATCCGTCCTGGGCGAGGGAACCGGAGACCAGGGCGAGGAAGATCGGGAGGGTGCAACTGAGCGAAGCTACGGCATAGCTGATTCCGAACAGGAAGTACCCCTTCAGGGAGGCGTCTCTCGGATCGCCTATCCGGCTTGCCAGTTGGGATGCGGCCCCGGTGTAGATCTTGCCCCCAGCGAACATGTACGCGCCGAGCGCCGCCAGGACGAACCCGAGCCCAAAGCCGATCCACGGAAACACGTTCGACACCCACTTCGCACCGCCCGATACCGCCAGGCCGACCGCCCCGAACAGCAGAACGAATCCCAGGCCCAGTGCGGCGCTGACGTACAAGCTCTTGGCCAGGCGCTGGCTGAAGTTTGCGTTGGTTGCGGCCTCCGCGTCCGAAACGTACATCGTCAGGTAGGCGGGAAGCATGACGAATCCGCACGGATTGACCGTTGCGACCATTCCCGCGGCGAACGCAAAGCCGAGCGGCAGCCAATCGCCGATGCCGGACACCAGCGAAGATGAACGGCCGGAGGCGCCAAGTACCTGGCCGACCGCGGTATTGGCGCCCGGACCCACGGCAAAACCCGCAACTAGTGCAACGATGATCGTCGCCGCCGCCGCTGCGATCGGCAGGGCTGAAGAGCGAAGTGTTATTGGACTTCCGCCGTCGGCCTGGCTTATCACTTTCTAATCCCCCTGGTCCGAGATGTATCCGCTGTTCCGGCCGTATACTCCGAACTACCCAGTCAGGCTGGGAACCAACTATTTTGTATACGGGCCCTATATGTAATCAGATGCTGCGAGGGCAATTCAGATTCGGCCGATCCCCGGTATGTCCGCCGTTCTTCGAAACCCGTATCCGAATCACTTGGCTCCGGATTCGGCGGCTCATTAGCATGTGGGCAAAACCGAATCACGGCCCCAGGCGCTTTTGTTACCAGTCGCCGCTTTGGCACGACCGGCGAGGTACCCGGGCTTTCCGCCGGCAGGGGATAATCACGGGCGAAATCATGACATTTCCCGGTGCGGACGGACCATCCTTGTAACGAGAAGTTGGATCGCGCAAACACGGCAAACCAGCTACCCCTCTTCGACGCGCTCGGTTCCGGGTGGGTCGGGCGCGTCCGCGTTCATGTGTCGATCCGGGACCGGGTCAAGCGCCAGGCCGTCACCAAAACACTGGCGCGCAGCCCCAAGTTGACCGTGGTCACCGGAGCGAACGCGAACAGCGTCGAGGCCGACGTCAGGGTATTCGACGATGTTTCCTCGGCCCTTCGCGAAAATGGCCGGAGCGGCGCGAGCGACGTGCCCGGAGTCTTCATTGGCCCCGGCATTGTTGAGGACTCTTTGCTGGACGCCCTGTGCCACGGTATTTCTGCGATCGTGTCGCCGGGCGTCGACCGGAAGACTCTCGAAGACGTGTTGATCAGGGTGGCCGGCGGCGAGTGCATGTTGCTTGGCGACATAGCCAGGAGCAGGATCGCCGCAAAGCTCCTGGTCGGCAGACTAAAGGAAAACGGAAGCGCGACCGGCGGAGCCGAATCGAACGACAGGACGAACCCCTTCTCGGAGCGGGAACGACAGATCATCACCGGCATCGCAAAGGGTCATTCAAGCCCTGTGATCGCCGGTGAACTCAGCCTGAGCGTTCAGACGGTCAAGAACTACGTGACCGGGATACTCACCAAGACGGGCGCTCGCAACAGGGCACACGCCGTCGCCGTCGCCAACGACCGGGGGTGGCTCGGGTAGTTACGGGGACCGAGGCATGGCATCGGATGAATGTCCGATTTGTAACGGGGCCTGTGGTATCCTGAAACGTGCTTTGACCGCCAATGATTTCGGCGCGGGCGAATAGTCCGCGCCCGTTTCGCGACAGAGGCCCCGACGAAAAACGGAAACCTGGAAGAAACGGCTGTACGAAGGAGACAATTGACGACACCGGACACAGTGGAAGCGGCGCCCGCTCCTTCCACCCCAACGCCTGCCGCGCCGGCGAATGGCCCCATCAACCTCCGGGCGCTATTCGTGGCGAGTGTGCACTTTGGCCATCCAACCAAGCGGTGGCACCCTCGGATGGAGCCATACATATTCACCAAGCGCAACGGCGCGCACATCATCGACCTGTCAAAGACGCTTGAGTGTCTTGAAGAGGCGAAAGAGTTCGTGACGAAGACTTCGGCTGAGGGCGGAGAGATCCTCCTGGTCGGGACCAAGAAGCCTGCGCAGGCGACCATCGCGGAGGAGGCGGCGCGAGTTGGTTCCATGTACATCAACCAGCGCTGGCTTGGGGGCATGCTGACCAACTTTCAGACTATCCAGGCCCGGATCGAACGGCTTGTTTTCCTCGAGGAGGCCATAGCCAAAGACGAACTTCCCACGACGACGAAGCGCGAGACCCTGCGGATCGAACACGAGGTGGTCCGCCTGAACAAGTTCTTTGGCGGCATCAAGGAGATGGTGCGCCTGCCGGCCGCCATCTTCGTTGTTGACGTGATCAAGGAGAAGATCGCGGTTGCAGAGGCCAATCGACTGGGCATACCGGTCGTGGCGATAGTGGACACGAATTGCGACCCTTCCGTGGTGCAATACCCGATACCGGGCAACGACGACGGGGTGCGCGCCATAAGGCTGATAACGTCCGAGATCGCGACGGCTATTGCCACGGGCCGCGACGCGGCCGTAAAGATGGCGCAGGAACGGATGGCGGAAGAGGCGGAGTTGGAGGCGCAGGAAGAGGCGGCGCGGGCGCAGGCGCAGGCTGCGGCGGCGGCACGCGTGGCCGCGGCGGCGGCGCAAGCAGAAGCGGCGCAGGCGGAAACAGCGCAAGCAGCACCGGCCCAGCCAGAAGCAGCACCCGCCGAAGCGGCACCTGCTGAAGCGGCACCGGAAGAATCAGCACAGGCAGCAACGGTCCAGGCGGAGCCGGCCCAGGCTGAAGAGACAGATGCGGTTTCGGCCGAATCTACCGAGACACCGGCACAAGTACCTGCACCGCAGGAAGAGGCCCCTGAGCAGACCGACGCGAAACAGGAGTAGCAAGCAGCCGGGCCAGTCCATAAGTTGGAGTCCGGTACTTTGAATTTTGACGTCGCGTTTTAGTCATCCGGCTGAAGTATCGGGTCGAGTCGAGGGATAAAGGGCACGAACGGGAAACCCCGCCACGGGCAGTACCAGACCGGCACAACTCGATTGACCGCAATCCAGACCATCTGAACATTCACCCAAAACAGACGACATCACGAGGAAGAATTGAAAGTCACTGCAGCAATGGTTAAAGAGCTCCGGGACCGGACCGGGGCCGGCATCATGGACACCAAGCACGCCCTGGAGGCCGCCAATGGCGTGATGGAAGAGGCCGAAAAGGCGTTGGCGGAAAAGGGCCTCGCCACGGCCATGAAAAAGGGCGGCAGGGAGACGTCGGAGGGCGTCATCCAGTCGTACGTCCACACCGGCAACCGCATCGGCGCCATGGTTGAAGTCAACTGCGAAACGGACTTCGTGGCCAGGACGCCGGAATTCACGGAAATGGTGAGAGACCTGGCGATGCAGGTCGCAGCCATGTCGCCGGCGCACATCAGCAGGGACGGTGTCCCGGAAGATGCCGATGAGGTCCCGGCCGAAGAGATACTCACCGAGCAGCAGTTCATCAAGGACCCCGGCAAGACTGTAGGCGAACTGGTTACCGAGATGATCGCCAGGGTCGGAGAAAACGTTCGCATTCGCCGCATCTCCCGTTTCGAGTTGGGCGATTAGGAAGTGCCCCCTGGAAACGCCCGTCTACTCACGAGTCGTTCTTAAGCTGAGCGGGGAGTCGCTCAAAGGCCCCCGCGAATTCGGAATTGACCCCGGCACCGTTTCCTATGTGGCGTCGGAAGTAGCGGAAGCCAACCGGACGGGCGTGCAGGTCGGGCTTGTGGTGGGTGGAGGCAACATCTGGCGGGGTGCGGACTACGAAGCGGCCGGCATGGACCGTTCTACGGCCGATTTCGCAGGCATGTTGGCGACGATCATGAACGCGCTGGCCCTGCAGGACGCCCTGGAACGGGTCGGGATGGAAGTCCGCACGCAGTCCGCAATTGCCATGCCGTCCGTCGCCGAGCCCTACATTCGCCGCCGCGCGATCCGGCACATGGACAAGGGCCGGGTGGTGGTGTTCGCCGGAGGCACGGGCAATCCGTATATGTCAACCGACACCGCCGCCGCGCTGCGCGCGCTGGAAACCGCGGCCTCGGCGTTGATCATGGCCAAGAACAACGTTGACGGCGTTTACGACGCCGACCCGAACATCTATCCGAACGCCGTAAAGTTTGACCACCTGACGCCTCACGAGGCGTTGCGGCTCCGGCTCCGGGCGCTGGACAGCACCGCGTTGTCTCTGTGCATGGACAATTCCTTGCCAATTGTGGCGTTTAATCTGTTCCACAAGGGCGCACTGGCAAGCGTCTTGTCGGGACAAAGAGTGGGCACTCTCATATCAGAGTCTGAATTCAGGCAGACGCCTTCGCCTGCCTATCAGGGTTAACAGACAACGCGCAGCGTATCTGGCAGTTGCCACAGGAGCATTCGTTATGACGCAGGAATCGCTCGAAGACGGCCGTAAGCGAATGGACGGTGCAGTCAATGCCTTCGACAAGGACATGTTGGGTGTCAGGACCGGCCGGGCCAGCACGGGCCTCGTCGATAACGTGAGGGTCGATTATCACGGCACCGAGATGCCGCTGAACCAGATCGCCCAGATAAACGTCGGTGATGCCCGCCTGCTTGTAATCCAGCCATGGGACCAGAGTTCGGTGCGGTCCGTGGTACGGGCCATACAAATGGCTGATATCGGACTCCAGCCCAGCGTCGACGGCAACATCATTCGCATCGTCGTGCCCCCACTGACGGAGGAACGCCGGAGAGACATCGTGAAGATGGTGAACCGGCGGGCGGAAGAGGCGAAGGTGGCAATCAGAAACGTGCGGCGAGACGTGCAGGGGCGTATCCGCAAGATGGAACGAGACGGCAAGGTGCCCCAGGACACGGCTCGCCGGGCCCAGGATGACCTCCAAAAACTGACGGACGACGCTATCGAGATGGTGGACCTGGCTTCGAGCACCAAAGAAGAAGAGGTGATGCAGGTCTAGGCGCAACCGGCGATCTGCTGCGGACCCCCTATCTATGACAACCCCGGCGACCGACAAAATAGAAAACGCACCGGCCCAAGCCGGGGATGGGCGGGGACGCCGCGTCCCGCGGCACGTCGCCATCATCATGGACGGTAACGGCAGGTGGGCCGAGGAACACAATCTGAGCCGGACCGAAGGGCACCGGGCCGGATACGAAAACATTCGAGGCGTCGTCAATCACATGGGCCGCGCCGGGGTCGAGTGCGTCACGCTGTTTGCGTTCTCGACCGAAAACTGGGACCGGCCGGGGGAAGAGGTTGCGGGCATTCTCGACCTGGCGAGGGAGGTGGTTGGCGTGGAAACGGCAGCCCTTCACCGCAACAACGTGCGTGTGATGCACGCCGGCAGGATGGACCGTTTGCCGCCCGGGTTACAGCAGGCGATACGAGACGCGATCGAGTTGACGCGGGACAATACCGGTCTGACCTTGTGCGTGGCGTTCGACTACGGCGGTCGGGCCGAGATAGTGAATGCGACTCGCAAGATCGTTGAAGATGCCCTGCCGCTGGATGAGATCACCGAGGACTCGTTTGCCAGCCGTCTATTCACACACGGATTGCCCGACCCTGATCTTGTAATCAGGACGGGGAGCGAGTTCCGGATCAGCAATTTCCTGCTGTGGCAGTCGGCGTATGCCGAGTTCTACTCCGCCCCCGTCAATTGGCCTGATTTCAATGAGGCGCGGATCGATGCGGCGCTCGATGAATTTGCGAGGCGGGAGCGCCGTTTCGGCCGCGTGAGATAAGCGGCTGGATACCAAGCGGACAAGTCCTTTGCCCTCTGACCGCGCGCGCAACTTACGCCGCAGGTTGCTGGCGGCCGCGGTCGGTGTGCCGGTCGTGCTGCTGGCAGTTTTCGGTGGCGTGCCCGGGGTAGTTGGAATCGCCATGGCCGCAGCCATCGTTGCAGGGTACGAGCTTTCCGCGCTGGGCCGGCTATCGGGTATTTCACGGGTGGCGATGATTGCCGTCCCGCCGCTTTTGGTCGCCGCCACCGCTGTATTTGCTCTTTCCAGTCCTGCCGGTGATCCGGTACAGACCGGTGTAATCGCGGCGTCGTCGATTTTGGCGGGGCTGGCGGTCCTCATTGCAACCACGACTTTTTTGCGACTTTCACCCCTGGCTCGCGTTGGAATGGCGGCTGCGGTCTATTTCGGGGTGCTGTTGGCCCACGCCCCGGCCCTGGCGCGTCTTGAAGATGGCCGTGAGTGGGTGCTAATAGCCGTGCTGGGCACATTTGCCGCGGACACGGGAGCATACGCTGTCGGCAGCCTGTTCGGCCGGCATAAGATTGCGCCCCGGATCTCACCGGCCAAATCATTGGAGGGCCTGGCGGGCGGGATGCTGGCGAGCGCAGGCGCGGTCGCAGCCCTCGTTGCCATAGTCGATCCCGGCATGGCGGTCTGGGCCGGAGCCCTGCTCGGGTTGGCCATGGGCGCTGCAGGGGCGGCCGGCGACCTGTTGGAATCGTGGTTCAAGCGGCGGGCCGACGTGAAGGAGTCCGGCAGACTGATCCCGGGACACGGGGGAATCCTGGACCGGATCGACTCCCTTGCACCGAACCTCGCGGTCGTATACTTGGCCGCGCTATGGGCAGTGGGATGAGCAGACTCGTCATTCTTGGCTCCACCGGTTCGATTGGATGCCAGACGCTTGATGTGGTGCGTAGTTTTCCGGACGAGTTCGAGCTGGTCGGATTGTGCGCGGGAAGCAACCTGAGCCTGCTGCAAGAGCAGATCGACGAGTTCCGCCCGCGCTTCTACCACTCGACGGCCGCCAGCGGCACTTTCAACGGCGCGAAACTGGCCGATCCCGCCGAAATCGCCTCCGATCCGGAGGTTGACCTGGTGGTTGGCGCGACGTCCGGCTGCGCGGGAATGGGGCCGGCCCTCGCCGCGCTGCGTGCGGGAAAACGGCTGGCGCTGGCAAACAAGGAACCCGTCGTGATGGCGGGTGAATTGCTGATGCGCGCGGCCCGGGAAAATGGCGGAGAGATCCTGCCCGTCGACAGCGAGCCGTCCGCAATCTGGCAGTGCATACAGGGTGAAGATTCTCCCGTCAGGAAGTTGTTCATCACCGCTTCGGGTGGCGCGTTCAGGGACAGGACGTGGAGCGACCTGGCCGATGTCTCACCTGCCGAGGCGCTCAAGCATCCGACCTGGGAAATGGGCGCCAAGATCACGATCGACTCCGCGACATTGATGAACAAGGCGTTTGAGGTGATCGAAGCGCGCTGGCTGTTCGACGTCCCATTCGAAAAGATCGAGGCGGTCATTCACCGGCAGAGCATCGTGCACTCTATGGTCGAATTCGAGGACGGCAGCATCAAGGCGCAACTCGGTGCGCACGACATGCGCCTGCCGATTCAGTACGCAATGTTCTACCCGGAGCGAAGGCCGAACGACTCGCTTCCGAGGTTCGACCCCGCGGCCGCGGGATCGCTGACGTTCGAGAAGATGGACCCGACACTGTACCCGTGCTTCGAAATTGCGCTGGGTTACGGCCGGCGCGGTGGGACGTGGCCGGCGGCGCTGGCGGGGGCGGATGACGCCGCCGTGGAACTCTTCCTTGGTGGGAAAATCAGGTTTACCGACATTCCCGACGTCGTAGACAGGGCGGTGAGCAATCACTCGCCGGTGGCTGACCCGACGATCGACGATCTCATCGAATCCGCCAACCTGACCCACGCCGACACGCTCGGCCTCGGCGGGACGAACGGCAAATAGGGCTTGGCCATCCGGCAGGAATAAACCTGGCCCGCATCGTAAAATTACGGCATGCCCACCACGTTTCTATTCGGAATTCTCACCTTCGTCCTGATCCTGGGCCCGCTCATCATCCTGCATGAGTTGGGCCACCTGATCGTCGCCCGACGCCTGGGCGTGAAGACGCTCGAGTTCGGCATCGGCTTTCCGCCCAGGGCGTTCGCCGTCCGGTGGACCGGCAGGACTGTTGTCCGCCTGAGCCCCGACACGAAGTACGGGTTCGACGATCAACGAACGCAGGCCAGACCGGGCGACATGGTCGCGGCGCTGACCGTACGAAATGCCGACGGAGCGACGTATGCCCACACGATCAGGCCTGTGCGGAAGACCGACGACGAGGCACGCGCCGAGGGCGCGCAGTTGATCATCGGCAAGGTGAAAGAGGTCTCGGCCCACGAAATCGTGATCGCTGACATGCTGTGGTCCCTGAACTGGCTGCCAATAGGCGGGTTCGTGCGCATGGTTGGTGAGGAAGACCCGACGGGCGAGGGCAGCCTGGCGTCGAAGGGGCCTTGGCAGCGCATCAGCGTCATGAGCGCGGGAGCAGCGGTGAACGCCGTCCTGCCGTTCCTGATATTTCCGATTGTCCTGCTGATTCCGCAGAGCCAGGTTGCCGGCGACGTGATCATAACGCGGGTGATGCCGGGCTCACCGGCGGAGGGCGCCGGCCTCAAAGACGGGGACAAGATCATCAGGGTAGACGGACGAGATATCGACCAGGTCGGCGACCTGCAACAGGCGGTGACGCTCAAGTTGGGCGCGGAGAGCACCTGGGAGATCCAGCGCGGGATTCCAGACCCGTTTCCCCAGCCCGCCGGGCCGCGATACCAGTACACCGGCGAGACCGAGACCATAGAAGTCGTACCTCGCTGGCGGCCTCCGCGCCGGGAGGTCGTGGAGTCTGTCACGGATCCCGAGACCCAGCTGACGCTTCGGGAAGCCCGGCTGTACAACCCACTGTCGGGGCTCGCGAACGAAGTCACCGTCGTGGCCGGCGCGACAGAGCGCACCGGTGAGATTTCACTCGTTGACGCAAGGGAAATCCACCCAGGCATTCAGTTGGGAGACGTACTGCAAGTTACTCCCACGGTCATTGATCCACGTGCCGAAATTTCATTAGTCGACGCGCGGCGCTACGACTTCGACCTGGGCATCGACACGCATGTCCAGGAAGGCGCAGTTGGCGTCCAGATAGGCATGGTGGACCTGCGGACAGAGAGCAGGTCGTTGCCGCCATGGGAGGCGATCCCGCGGGGCTTGCAGGGCGCGTACGAGGTGATCATTCTGACCAAGAACGCCATCACCGGCCTGCTGATCGGCAGCACCAATCCGCAGTTCAGCGGGCCTTCTGCCGTGGGTCCGGTCGGCATAGGGCAGGTCGGCGGTGAAGTGGCCACGGCGGACGCCAGCCTGGGCGCCAAGGTTGCTGTGTTGGCCAGCCTGGCGGGAGCGCTCAGCTTCAGCCTGGCGGTGATAAACATCCTGCCGATACCGGCGCTGGACGGCGGCCGGATCTTCTTCGTGGTCGTCGAACTTTTGAGGCGAGGCAAGCGCATTTCACCACGGCGGGAAGGGCTGGTGCACCTGATCGGATTCGCGCTGTTGATAGGGGTCATCGCGCTCATATCCGCGCAGGACATAGCCAGGATCGTGCGGGGCGAAAGTTTCTTCAATTGATCTTGGGCCAGCGTCGCCATCGTTTACCGGCTGTTTTCGTTCATAATTTCAGAATGAGGCCATGTAAACTCGTTGCGGCCTTATGACATCGGGTTACGAGAGAAGTACAGGCGAGTGAAATCGAGACGGCAGACAGTCAAGGTCGACGTTGATGGAGTGAAGATCGGCGGGGGCGCGCCGATCGTCGTCCAGTCGATGACGGACACCGACACGGCCGATGTGGCCGCGACGGTCGAGCAGACCAAGTTGCTCGCCGATGCGGGCAGCGAGCTTGTTCGAATCACGGTCAACAACGATGCCGCCGCACGCGCCGTTCCCGAAATCAGGTCCCGCCTGGACGCCGGTGGATACTTCGTGCCGTTGATCGGCGACTTTCACTTCATCGGCCATCGCCTGTTGAATGACCATCCCGACTGCGCCTCGACCCTTGCGAAGTTCCGCATCAACCCGGGCAACGTGGGGCGCGGCAACCGGCGCGACGAGAATTTCACCTCTTTTATCCAGGTCGCCCGCGACCTCGGCAAGCCCGTCCGTATAGGAGTGAACGCCGGGAGCCTGGACCAGGAATTGCTCGTTGAGAAGATGGACGCCAACTCGCGGCGCGCCGAACCGGTGGACGGGGACGATGTCGAGAAGGAAGCCCTGGTCGAGAGCGCGTTGAGAAGCCGTGACGAGGCTGTCCGCCTGGGCCTGGGGGAGGACCGGATAATCATCTCATGCAAGGTCTCACGCCTGGGCCAGATGGTCTCTGCCTACCGCGAACTCGCCAACGAGACCGATACGCCGCTACACCTGGGACTTACAGAAGCGGGGATGGGCACGAAGGGAGTGGTGGCAACCACCGCGGCGCTGTCGATCCTGCTCGAAGAGGGGATTGGCGACACCATCAGGAGCAGCCTTACGCCCGAGCCCGGGGGCGACCGCGCTCGCGAGGTTCGACTTTGCCAGGAAATTCTCCAGGCGCTGGGCCTGCGTTCGTTCCGGCCGGCGGTGACCGCATGCCCCGGCTGCGGCCGAACGACATCAACGCTGTTCCGGGAGCTTGCGCAGGACATCCAGGCCCACCTCGACACCAAGATGGCGGTGTGGAAAGACGAGTATCCCGGCGTTGCCGAGTTGAAGGTCGCGGTGATGGGCTGTGTGGTCAACGGACCGGGGGAGTCCCGGGCGGCCAACATAGGAATCTCGTTGCCCGGCACGGGAGAATCACCGAGGGCGCCGGTATTTGTCGATGGGCAGCGGGAGGGCTTTCTCCAGGGAGACACCATCGCCAGCGATTTCATCACGATGGTCGAAGACTACGTGCTGACCAACTACGCGAACGGGCCGGAGTCGACCTCCGCGTAGCAGCGGACCGGGATCGACCACCGGCGCGTTTCGCGTCTATCATCCGAAGAGACGTGCCAGCCCATTCACCTTGTGCCGACTTGGGCGTAGTAGGCGTGCTTTTTCCTGCCGGAGAGATTGAATGAGGTTTTCCAACCTTTTTGCGAAGACATTGCGCGAGGCGCCTGCCGACGCGGAGACCATCAGCCACCGGTTGCTGGTGCGCGCCAGCTTCATCCAGCAGGTTTCCGCGGGGATTTTCAGCTACCTGCCTCTGGGCTGGCGGTCCATTGAGAAGATCAGGATGGTCATCAAGGAGGAGATGAACGCCGCGGGTGGGCAGGAGATCAACATGCCCGTGGTCCAGCCGCGCGAGATATGGGAGCAGTCCGGCCGGGCCGACACGTTCGTGCCCCCGCTGGCCCAGTTCACCGACCGCCGCGAACGGCAGATGGTCCTCGCGCCAACTCACGAAGAGGTCGTCACCAACATGGCGCGCGCTGGCATTTTCAGCTACCGCGACCTGCCATTCACCCTCTACCAGATACAGACCAAGTTCCGGGACGAGACCCGCCCCCGCGGCGGTCTTCTGCGGGTCCGCGAGTTCGAGATGAAGGACGCCTACTCGTTCGACGTGGACGAGGAAGGGCTGGACATCAGTTACGAGGCGATGGCCGCCGCCTACCGGGCCATTTTCAGCCGCTGCGGCCTGAACGCAATCATGGTTGACGCCGACTCGGGGCCCATCGGCGGAAAGGACTCGCGAGAGTTCGTGTTGCCCGCCGAAAGCGGGGAAGACGTGATCCTTGTCTGTGACGGGTGTGGATACGCCGCGAACGGCGAAAAGGCCGAGTTCCGCAAGACCGCAAATGCGCCTGAGGAGCCGCTGGAGGTCGAGGAGTTCGAGACCCCCGGCGTCAAGACCATCGAGGACCTGGCGGAGTTCGACGGCGTCCCGCGCTCCAAGACAGCCAAGGCCGTCTTCTACATGGCCGACGGAGAGATGGCGCTGATCACCATCCGGGGCGATTACGAGGTCAACGAGACCAAGCTGCGCAATGCGCTGGGAGGCGCCGACGTCAGGCTGGCGACGCCGCAAGAGGTTGCGGCGGCAGGGTTGGTTGCCGGTTCAGCTTCCGCCGTCGGCTCGGGAAACGCCAGGTCGGTAGTGGATGACTCGATCGAACTGGGGTCGAACTACCTGGCCGGCGCGAACAAGGACGGCTACCACCTGCGCAACGTCAACTTCCCGCGGGACTTCACGGCCGACCTGGTTATCGACATAGCGGAGGCAGAGGATGGCTCCGATTGCGCCCGGTGCGATGGCGTGCTCCGCGCCCGGCGCGGCATAGAGGTCGGACACATCTTCAAGCTGGGCACCGTCTACAGCAAGAGCATGGGCGCGGGTTTTCTGGACGAACGGGGTGAGACCCGCGACACGTTGATGGGTTGTTACGGCATCGGAGTCGGCCGTCTGCTGGCTGCCGCCGTCGAAGCGAACCACGACGATGCGGGCATGATGCTGCCGAGGGCCATCGCCCCGTACGAGGTCTACCTCGTTGGGCTGAACACGGAAGATGACGAGACACGGCAGAAGGCCGACAGCCTGTACGAAATCCTCGTAAAGAGGGGCATCGAGGTGTTGTACGACGACCGGAACGAACCTCCCGGTGTGAAGTTCAACGACGCGGACCTGATCGGTTTGCCGCTGCGCGCGGTCGTCAGCAGGCGGAGTTTGCGGGCCGGCGGCGTCGAGTTGAAGGCGCGGGCTGATGGGTCGGCGGAGGTCGTGGCGTTTGACTCAGCGGCCGAAGAGATAGGCCGCGCACTGGACTCGGCCTAGAGGGTGTCAAATAAGTCGTCGGAAACCGTTCGTGGTGAGCTTGTCGAACCATGAACAGCGCCTCGACCCTTCGACAGGCTCAGGGTGAACGGAAGGGTTTTTAGACACCCTCTTAGGCGCGCGGCGTCTCGATGGCTTCCGCCTGCAGGGCTTCCAGTACCTCGAAGAAGTCTTCGAACGGCGTGAACGGGTCACAGCCGCGCCTGTGCCGGGTCAGTCGGCCCGCACCAGCTTGTTCTCCACCTCTTCTCCGTTTCGCCATTTCAGCCCGGGATTGGAGAAGCCGAAAGTGGATCCCGCGCCCTGCTGGGCTTCGGTTGGCGCGCCGGTCAGGATCAGGGCGAACACGGCGAGGTGAACCAGCGGGAAGGCCGCCGTAGTCTGGCTGAAAGCGTGATCTTGGTCTCTTGGGAGGAGTTATCCGGTAACGCCGAGCGTTGATCTCCCCCTCAGCTACCCGACTCGCCGTGGTGCCAGCCGGAGCCAAACACGTACCCGCCGGACTCCTGAATCCACATCCGCAACGACTCGGAAGCAACCCAGCGGCCCTCCTCCGAAGTGGAAAGGTCCCCCGACCCAAACACCCCCCGCATGTGCCTCCCGATCAAAGCGGGGTTCGAGTGCGCCACGATGTTCCCGCTCCCGTCCGCAATGAACGCGGCCCACTTGCCGTCAACAGATTCGGCGCTGTTGTAGTAGTCGATGGCCGACTCCAGTCCAGCAAGAGCGCTACCAGGGCTGGCGAAGTATGCCACTGTCGCTGGAAGGCCTCCGGAGTTGAACCTATCAACTGCGACGGAAACCAGCTGCCTCGTGAACTCGTGGGCGTCGATGTACCAGCCGGAGGCGAACAGGAGCCCATCGTGACGCACTGCCCAGACGTTCTTTAGTTCCAGGTCGCCGAGCTTCCCTGAGCCGACGCCGCCACTCTCTGGATTCCTGAACACGTAGGACACCCACTTGCCATCCTCGGTGGCCGACAACATCTCCGGTCCAAAGTTATAGCCGTTGGCGTCGATGCCCACCCAGCCCTTCACGTCCAGCCCCAGGCGGCTGGTATCGGGATGCCCGATCACCATGTCGTTCTCGTCGATGATGAACACGTACCACTGACCGTCGACGCTCTCCTCCCGGTTGTAGTGGGCGAGGGTAGCTTCCAGGCCCTGGGTCTCGTAGCGGCTGATGGCGTTGTCGACGAAGAACTTGGTGTACTCGGTGGGGGCCGACTTGGTCGGGATGGAGGCCACGACGCCGCGGGCTATCTGTTCAGCCTCGGCGGAGGTAAGGCCGGGTTGGGATTGGGGGATGGCTGCTATGGCAGCTTTGACTATCTCCTCTACCTCGCTGCCAGACACACCTGAATCCGACTGGGGGATAGTTGCCAGGGCCACTCGGATTGCATTCTCTACGTCAGCGGATGTGAGTCCTGGTTTCGACTCAGGAATGGCTGCGATGGCCTCTTCAACTATCCGGCCGACCTCGGAGCGGGACAGGCCCGTCTCCGGCGTGGGCGCGTCCGCCATCGCCTTGCGGATGGCCTCTTCTACGTTTGCCGCTGTGAGTACGGGTTCAGGTTGAGGCGGCGTAGGGACCTCAGCAATCTCCTCACGGACTATCTCCTCGACTTCCGCGCGAGACAGTCCTGAGTCTCCGCAGCCAGCCAGGAGGAAGATGACGAGAAAGGTCAATGCCAATGGAGCCAGCAGGCTTAGGCTTCGGAAATTCAAGAGCCTGACCGACTGCTCCATTAGGCTCACCCTCTACAACCCGCCCAATACCACCGCCGACGTTCCTGCGCTGGTCAGTGATTCATCGTTGCCCGCGTCGTCGTCAAAGGTCACCTGCACCTTGATGACCTTGCCGTTATCCGATGCCTGGACCGTGTAGGTGGAACTCGTCGCCCCGTCTATTGCGGTGTCGTCGGCCAGCCACTGGTAGCTGTAGCTCACATTTGTGAGGCCGTCTGAGTCGGAGATTCCGGTCGTGCTTGCCGTCAGTGCCTGACCCACCTGGGCTGTGCCGCTGATGGTCGGGGTTCCCGTTGCTGGGTTATTTGCGGTGGCGCTAGCTTCGTCCGATGCAGCGCCGCGCCCGACACTGTTGACGGCGATGACCCTCGCCGTGTACTCCGTCCCGCTGGTGAGGTTCTGGATGGTGTGAGTCGTTCCGGTCACGGTTGCTTCTGAGACGTCCGCCTCAGTTTCCCAATCATCCGACGCTTCCTTCCACTGCACCACGTATCCGGTGATGGCAGAGCCACCGTCACCCCAGGTTGGTTGTTCGTCAATCTCACCAGCTAGGCGCCACGTGGGTGCTTCCCATGACAGGTCCAGGTTCCCGGAATTTGTTGGTGAGGCGGCAAAGTTCTCAGGGGCAGCCGGCGTTGTTGCGGTGACTATCGCCGTCTTGGCGCTGGGCAACCACTGGGTAATTCCTGCATTGTCCGTGAAGTTCACTTCAATCTTGATCGTCCTCCCAACGTCCCGGCGCGACACTTGGTACCTCAGATCACGACCGGGAGATGTATAGAGCAGGATATAGCCGCCTTGCGGAGACGTGTCGGTGGGGTCATTAGCAAACCAAGAGCCGTCGTATCTCACATCGTCTAGTCCGTCGACGTCCGCTATTGCCGATGTGTCCGCCGTCAGGGTCTGCCCCACCTTGGCCGTGCCGCTGATGGTGGGCGCTCCTGTTGGGAGATTGTTCGTGGTGGCGCTTTCTTCATCCGACGAAGCGCCCCGTCCTACGCTGTTCTCAGCAATCACCCTTACGGCATACTCTGTACCGCCGGTAAGGCCCGTAATATTTATATATCGAGTCGTTTCCGTTTCAGTTGCTTCGGAAACGTCGTCCTCTGTGTCCCAGCTACCCGACTCTTCCTTCCACTGCACTACGTACCCGGTGAGGTCGGAGCCGCCGTCGCCCCAGGTCTGCTCCCCGCGAATCTCACCGTCTCGGCTCCACCTGGGTGCATCCCATGCCACCCTCAGATACCCGAGAGCGGTCGCTGAGACCTCGATATCCTCCGGTGCGGCCGGGGTTGTTGGCGCCACCGTCCCCGTCTTGGCACTGGTCAGTGTTTCTTGGTTGCCGTTATCGTCAGTAAAGGACACTTCGATCAGAATCGGCATGCCGGAGAAGTTGCGCGATATCGTGTAGCTGACTCCTTCACCGGCCACAGCAAAAACCCGCAGGCCGTGCGCCGATGATGTGGGATCGGTGGCATCTGCCAGCCACCGATAGGTGTAGCTGACGTTAGTCAGCCCGTCGGCGTCGGCTATGCCTGACGTGTCCACCGTCAGTGTCTCTCCCACCTGGGCCGTGCCGCTGATGGTCGGGGCGCCGGTCGCGCGCCAATTCTCAGCGCGGGTGACCGTCACTGTGTAGGTCTCCGTAGTATCACCGTCTTCGGCGGTCACCTCCACGGTGATAACGTTGCTTCCGACACTCAGCGAAACCTCGCCGTCGGAGTCCTCAACACCGCCTAGCTTTATGACGTAGCTCGCCCCGGAGTGGTTGACCGTAGGGGTCACGGTCGTCTCAGAGACGCTTCTGTACACGCTCGCCGTGTAAGTTGTGGTGTCGGATGCGAACGTGCCGAAATCAACGTCGCTCAGCGTCAGAGCGCTTAGGGTAGCGTCGCTGCGCTGGCTTTGGGCCAGGGCCGTTGGAGACAGACCGATAAGCAGCACGAGCGCCCCGGCTATCGCAGCCCACGTAAGTCTCGATCTGAGGGTCGTTATAGTTCTGGTCATGTCCTACCTCTCAGGCTGGTGTGTCTCTCTACAACCCGCCCAACACCACCACCGACGTGCCCGCGCTGGTCAGCGACTCCTCGTTGTCCTCGTCGTCTGTGAAGGCGACCCGCACCTTGATGACCTTGCCGTTGTCGGATGACTGGACCGTGTAGGTGGAACTCGTCGCCCCGTCGATCTCGGTGTCGTCTGCCAGCCACTGGTAGCTGTAGCTCGGGTTGGTGAGGCCGTCCGGATCGGAGATATCGGACGTGTCGGCCGTGAGTGTCTGTCCCGCTGATGTTCGGGGTCAGCGTCTGGCCCACTTGAGCGGTTCCGCTGATAGTCGGCGCTCCGGTTGGGAGGTTGTTGGTTAGCGTGACCGTCACCGAGCTAAAGTTGTTGGTGGTATCAGGCTAGCCCGCTACCGCGTCCACGCACGCCTTGTAGGTATACGTGCCAGGGGTCGACGGCGCAGTAAATCTCATCGCCTCGAAATTGGCCTGATGAAGGTTAAGGGCGCGAATCGCGTCCGTGCCCAACTCTGTGTCGGATTCCCGGTCGTCACTTACAACCAACGCAGAGTCGTTGCCGCTGACTGGCCGTCTCCAAGGTTCTGCACCGTCACCCCTATTCTCGGCATAGGCTCGGACCGGCTGCATGGCGTTCCTCTCGGATTCCCAGTTCCGTCTCAGGCAAGGCTGTTGACCTGCTGACTGACAGGATCGTGAAGGGCCCGGCTTGCAGCCATCGCCAGCGACGCCCCATCCGTTGAGGGGTCAAAGTCCCTTCTCGGTCTACCAGCGGAGTATAAGATATCCATGAGTATTATGGCAATTATTCGTAAGATGTGGTGTGAGGTGCCGGCAATACGTGGTACAGTCAGCCCGGAATCGCCGAAGAGAGCCTCAATCCGGCCCGGGAGCTCCGGAGGGGACCATTGGCCCGCGCAACCCCAATCGAGGCGGTGATGATGGACAGGGGCGATGCACGAGACCGGGAGATAGAGGCCCTGAGGGACCGGCTGTCGCGGATGAGCGAGGCCAGCCTCCGCATCAACGAGAGCCTGGACTTTGACAGCGTGCTCCAGGGCGTCCTCGACAGCGCCTGCGCCCTGACGGGAGCCCGCTACGGGACGCTGGCACCCTTCGACGAGACGGGAGACATCCAGCCCGAGGGCGCCCTTACATTCGGCCTGACTCCCTCTGAGGCGAAGCAGTTTTGGGATGGGATGGTCGGGTCAGAGTTCTGCGAATTCCTTGAAAAGCTGCCCGGGCCGACACGACTTCCCGACCTGGAGGGCCAGCTTGCTTCACTTGGGCTTCCCGGGTTCCGCCTGCCCGTACAAGTCAGCTCGCCCTTCCCTTCCTCGGGGAGGTGATCAGCTACGCCGGCGAGTCCCTCGGAGCCGTCTATCTTGCCGAGAAGGCGTCCGGCCCGGAGTTCACCGCAGAGGACGAGGAGACGCTTGTCATGTTCGCCTCCCAGGCGTCGCTGGTCATGGCCAACTCCCGCCGCTACCGGGACAAACAGCGAGCGAGGGCCGAGGAGATGGAGCTCCGGGTGCCCAACAGTCGGAGCGTGACCGTGCTCGTCAGCGCCACGCCCACTTGGTCGCCATGTGTTGAGGCGAAGGCGCGGGCGGATGGATCAACGCAGGTCGTTGCGTTTGACTCAGCGGCCGAAGAGATAGGCCGCGCGCTGGACTCGGCCTAGAGGGTGTCAAGAAAGTCGTCGGAAACCGTTCGTGGTGAGCTTGTCGAACCATGAACTGCGCCTCGACCCTTCGACAGGCTCAGGGTGAACGGAAGGGTTTTTAGACACCCTCTTAGAGTTGAAGGCGCGGGCGGATGAGTCGGCGGAGGTCGTGGCGTTTGACTCAGCGGCCGAAGAGATAGGCCGCGCGCTGGATTCTGCCTAGAGGGTGTCAAATAAGTCGTCGGAAACCGTTCGTGGTGAGCTTGTCGAACCATGAACAGCGCCTCGACCCTTCGACAGGCTCAGGGTGAACGGAAGGGTTTTTAGACACCCTCTTAGGCGCGGGGCGTCTCGATGGCTTCAGCCTGCAGGGCTTCCAGCACCTCGAAGAAGTCTTCGAACGGCGTGAATGGGACGCCGGTCCTGTCACAGTGTCTTGCCAGCGAATCGCGGGCGAAAACTATGTCGGCCTGGTTGGCCACACAGAGGTCGGAGATTCCGTCTCCCGCGTATGCGACCCTTCGCCCGTTGCGGCGGTGTTCCCACACGCGGTCGCACTTACACAGGCCGGTCCGCGGGCACTGGACGTGAGCATTCGCGAAGGTCAACCGTTGTCTTCCGTCGGGTCCTTTGGCGATTCCCGGCGCGGCTGCCCGCAGGTGGCCCATGCCGTTGGCGGCGAGGACCCCGTAGACGTAGAAGTCCATCCCGTTCGATGCCACTTCGACCGGCATATCGTTGGCCGCGGCGTATTCGAGGAGTTCCGGCAGACCGGCGCGCAGTTCCGCGATTTCGAGCGCGTATGCGGTCATCTCCTGGACGCGGTCATTGGGCAGGTGGGAAATTTCGTACTCCCATATTTCCCGGATGCCGTATTCGCCGGACCTGAACCGGTCGATGCCGTGTTCCCAGCCGGGGGACCCGAAGTGCTCGACTATCGTCTCGCCGATGTCGGTCATAGTCAGGGTTTTGTCGAAGTCCAGGATGATGGCGAGTGGCTTGGCCAATTGGATTCCTTGCCTGGGGCGGAGCTTCTGTCGGGAACGCATTCCGGCGGCCGCGTGCGGGCGTGAACGGGTGCGTTCCCGGCAGGACTAAGTTTGGGTCAAAGTATGGTAAAATCGGCGAGTTGACGGGTGGTCGTGATACGGAACGCTTGAAAGTGGGCTTGGCCCACTTTTTTGTTAGTCGGAACACAATAAGTTTAGTGGCTGTTGAGGCCAGAAAGGCGGCGCATGAAGAGCGATCTACTGCTGGCTGTTACTCAACTCGCCGCCGAGCGAAAGCTGCCCCATTCGGTCGTAGTTTCGGCCATCGAGGCGGCCCTGGCCTCCGCCTACAAGAGAGACCCCGCCGCCGGCGGGCAGGATGTTGTGGTCCAGGTGGACCCGAGCGACGGTGACGTTACCGTAAAAACGGTGATTCACGTCGTCGACGAAGTTGAAGAACCGGGCGCGCAGGTCACAGTGGCCGACGCCCAGAAAATCCAGGACGGCGCGCAACTCGGCGACGTACTGGAGACCGGCTTCATTCATCACAACCCGGGGCGCATAGCGGCTCAGACGGCCAAGCAGGTCGTCATGCAGCGCCTGCGAGAGGCTGAACGCGACCTCGTATTCGATGAGTACGTTGACAAGGCCGGCGAGCTTCTGACCGGCACAATTCAGCGACTTGACCCCCGTTACATCACAGTGGACCTTGGCCGGGCCGAGGCGATCATGCCACCAAGCGAACAGGCCCAGTTCGAGCGGTACCGTCCCGGCCAACAACTCAAGTTTTACATCCTGGACGTGGCCCGCACGGTCCGCGGTCCGGAGATCGTTGTTTCGCGATCTCACCCTGAACTGCTCAAGCGGCTGTTCGAGGTGGAAGTGCCGGAGATATTCAACGGCATCATCGAGATAAAGTCGATCGCCCGCGAAGCCGGGTCACGCAGCAAAGTTGCGGTCAACTCGACGCAGGCGGGCGTCGACGCGGTGGGCGCGTGCGTGGGCCTCAGGGGGATCCGCATCCAGAACGTGGTCAACGAACTGCTGGGCGAAAAGATAGACGTCATCGAATGGGACAGGGACCTGACCAGGTTCATCGCCAATTCGTTGAGTCCGGCCAACGTAGACCAAGTCGCCGTAAATGAAGAGGAAGGGTCGGCCGTCGTTGTCGTGCCGGACCGGGTCCTCTCATTGGCTATCGGCCGGGAGGGCCAGAATGCGCGGCTGGCTGCGAAACTGACCGGCTGGCACATAGACATTCGCGGCGCGACGCAGGCGGCGATGGCCGCCGCGGCGGAAGCGGAGGCAATCGCTGCGGCTGCGGCTGCTGCAGCGCCGGAACCCGAACCCGAACCTGAGCCCGAGCCGGTAGAGGCCGTCGCAACTGCGGAAGAACCGGTTGTTGCAGAAGTCCCGGCGGAAGAGGCAATAGTCGCAGAACTCGAGGATGAGCAGGTCGAACCGGTGATGGAGCCGGTCGGTGTCGAAGATGCGGCGCCGGCCATCGACGATGCCGCCGTCCTCGAGAGCATGGACGCGGCCGACCTTGCGGAGCTCGAAATACCCGAGGAAGAGACCGCCGTCGACGAAGAAGAACTGGCCCTGCTGGCGCTCGAAGAAGAGCTTGCCGCACTCGAACGGGAGGAGGCAGAGCGCAAAGAGGCCGCGGCGGCCGAGGTCACCATGGACTTCTCATCCGATGATCTCTGGCAGGCGGACTTTCCAGCGCCGGAGGAGGAAGAGGGTGTTGGCGTGATCAGGTTCGCGGAAGATATCGCTGGATTCCGCGAAGAAAGCGAAGGCCGCAGGCGCCGCGGCGGAGGCGGGCGCGCCAGACGGCGTCGCTGACCGCCGGCTGCGGGCGTTATTAGTCCGCAACGCGTAAATTGGAGGGGACCGCACTTTGACAAAGCGGAGGCATGTTCCTCTCCGGTCGTGCGTAGTGTGCCGCAGTAAACGGCCGAAGAAGCAACTGATTCGCATCGTGAGGACCACCGAAGGTATGGTCCAGGTCGATGTAACCGGCAAGACCAACGGCCGCGGCGCGTATCTGTGTTCGGAACCGGCCTGCTGGGTAGGCGGCGTAACGCGGGGTAAACTGTCTCAGGCATTGAAGACCGAGTTAAAGGAATCGACGCGGGAGCGATTAATAACTTTCGCTCCGGGACGCGAAAACTATCAACCACCGGCCGAGCCGGCAAGGGAATCGCGAGCGTTCGACAAGAATTAAATGGCACGACGTTATTCAAACTCAGCTAAACGAGGACCGGGCCGCCGGAGGGCGCCGGCCGAAGCAAGCACGCGCGTTGTCGAGCGTCCGGCGGAACCGGTCGGACCGGTCGAGTTGCCGGCCACGATGACCGTGGGCGAGTTGTCCGCAATATTGCGGCGCAGCAATGTGGACACCATCAAGTCGCTCATGCGAACAGGCGTAATGGCCACGGTCAATGAGATCGTCGATTTCGAAACCGCCGCGCGGGTGGCCGCTTCATTCAGGGTGCCGGTGCTCAAGCCCAAGGAACGGGAAGAGAGCACCGCGGGCGTCCAGGTTGGCGTGGACGAAGAATTAACCGATGAGAACGCGCAAACCAGGCCTCCGATAATTACCGTGCTTGGCCATGTCGACCACGGGAAGACCACGCTGCTGGACGCCATACGCGGAACGACGGTAGTTGATTCTGAGGCCGGAGGAATTACCCAGGCGGTGGGCGCCTACCAGGTCCGCAAGGACGACAATCTCCTCACGTTCATCGATACGCCGGGCCATGAGGCCTTTACCGCAATGCGGGCAAGCGGCGCGCAGGTGACCGACATAGCGGTGCTTGTCGTTGCCGCGGACGACGGGGTCATGCCTCAAACTCGCGAGGCGATCGATCACGCCCGCGCCGCCAATGTGCCACTGGTCGTGGCCATCAACAAGATCGATCTGCCCGCTGCCGACATCGACCGGACAAGAGCGGCGCTGGCTGACAACGATGTCCTCGTAGAGGAGTACGGCGGCGACGTGGTCTCCGTGCAGGTATCGGCGTTGAACGGCGACGGGATAGACGATTTGCTGGACGCGCTGCTCCTGGTTGCCGAGATTTCGGAACTCAAGGCAAACCCCGGTCGCGCAGGCCTTGGCGTCGTGATCGAGTCCCACATGGACCGGTCAAAGGGACCCATGTCCACCGTCCTGGTACGGTCGGGCTCCGTCAGTAAGGGTGCCAACGTGGTTGCCGGAGTCCAGCGGGGTCGAGTTCGCGGCATGTTGGACGGGTTTGGGCAGGACGTTGGCGACGCGGGCCCCTCAACGCCCATAGAAGTCCTGGGGCTCGACGGCCTGCCCGCGGTTGGCGACCAGTTCGAAGTGGTCGCCGACGACAAGACGGCCCGCCAGCTTGTGGAAACCCGCCGCCGGATAGCCGCGCGTCGCGGGGAAACCCGGCAGGCGACGACCCTCGCAGAGGTCATGCGCAGCGTCCACCGGGGCGAATTCAAGAAGTTGACGGTAGTCATAAAGGCGTCGACGCAGGGTTCGGTCGACGCAGTGCGCAGGGCGGTCGAACAGCTTTCGACCAGGGAAGTACAGGTGAGCGTGGTGTCCGCCGCCGCCGGCGCGATCACGGAATCGGACGTGATGCTTGCGGCAGCCTCAGATGCGATCGTCGTCGGATTCGAGTCTGAACTGGATACCGGCGCCACGCAGTTGGCCGCTGCACGCGGCGTGAGCATCCGGTCCTACCGAATCATCTACGACCTCGTGGACGACGTGCAGGCAGCCGTAAACGGGCTGGTGGAACCGGAGGAACGGGAAGTCGTCACGGGCCACGCGCTGGTGCAACAGGTATTCCCCCTCGGCCGGCGCAACAAGATTGCCGGTGTTCGGATCACCGATGGCACGGTCCGCCGCAACTCCCGCATTCGCGTGAAGCGCGGAGGGAACGAACTCTTCTCAGGCCGCGTGGCGTCGATGCGTCATCTCAGAGACAACGTCCGCGAACTCACGAACAACTTCGAGGGCGGCATTGTCCTCGACGGCTTCGACGATTTCGAGGAACAGGACATCCTCGAGGCGTACGAGGTCCGGGTGCTCAGGCGCTAAACACCGGATTTCGCCAGGATTTTGCATTCCCCATGACGAGGCGAATGGAACGCGTCAACTTCACGCTGCGCAAGGAATTGGGCAACCTCATCGCTGAGGAGGTCTCCGACCCGCGCCTCGCTGAATTGACTTCGATCACCAGCGTCGATTGCGCGTCGGACCTTGGCAAGGCCCAGGTATACGTGAGCGTAATGGGAGACGAACAGGTCAGGCAGTCCAGCCTGGAGGCGCTCAGGTCGGCGTCGGGCAGGCTCAGGAACCTCATTAAAAGGCGGGTCCGGATGCGCCGGATCCCGGCCCTGGAGTTCATTGCGGACTCGACGTTGGAAGACGGCGCGGAAATCTTGGCGTTGATCGACAGGGTCAAGGAAGAAGACCTGCGCAGGTCGGTCCAGGAGACGGCGCTGTGATCAGAATTCCGCAGCAGACCAGGACTGTCGTGGGCGGGTTCCTCAACATCGACAAAGAGTCGGATTGGACCTCGACCGATGTTGTTCGCAAGGTCAAGTCCCTGACCAGGGTCAAGAAGATCGGACACGGGGGAACGCTCGATCCCATCGCCACCGGAGTCCTGCCCCTGTGCATCGGTCCGGCTACGAGATTTGCAGACTCGATCTTATTGGGCAAGAAGGCATACCGCCTGACGGTGAAGCTGGGTACCGCAACCGACACTTACGACTCGGAAGGGGAGACGGTTGCGGATTCGGACCCGTCGTCTGTAGACCGCGAGCAAGTGGAAAACGCGTTGCCCCAGTTCCGCGGGACCATCACGCAGGTCCCGCCGATGTACAGCGCCGTCAAGCACAACGGTCAGCGCCTGTACAACCTGGCGCGGGCTGGCGTGGAAGTCGAAAGGAAGTCCCGGCAGGTGGAGGTGGCGCGACTGGAGTTGACGAGGTGGGCGCCGCCGGAATTCGACCTCGAACTCACCTGCGGGCACGGGTTCTACGCAAGGTCCCTGGCCAACGACCTGGGAGAAGCGCTCGGGGGCGCCGCCCATCTTTCCGCGCTCCAAAGGACGCGGGCGGGCAAGTTCGAGTTGGGCGGAGCGGTAAAGATCGGCGAGTTGGAGTCCGCTGTTGAAAGTGGCGAATGGCAGGAGTACCTGTTCCCGATTGACTGGACCCTCTACCATCTGCGCTCGGTCGTACTCGACCCGATGATGCAGGAGATGTGCCAAAACGGACGGCCCATTCCGCTGTCGCGATTTGTACCATCAGAAAAAGGCGAGCAGGTGCGCGCGTACAGTAGGAGCGGCGAGATAATTGCATTGTTGTCCTGTGATCCGTCCCGCGGCGGATGGAAGCCGGATAAGGTGCTTGTTCCCCTGTGAGAACACACATACCAGTTAACGCCGGGCTGGCCGTGGCCGTGGTCCGGTCCAGGCAAACGGGTCGCACACGGGCAGTGTGCGGCTTTTCGTGACATTGGAAGACCTAGCACACCATAACCCTCTTCACGTAGTCGCCGAACTGGCCATTCTGCTGGCGATCATCCTGTTGGCCGCCAAGGTAGGCGGCGAGATCGCCGAGCGAGTTTTCCGGGTTCCCGCGGTACTGGGTGAACTGTGCGCAGGGATCGCCATCAGCCCGTTCGCCCTCGGCGGGCTCATCACGATTCCGGTGATCGGGACTCTCTTCGAGGCCGAGGCGGCCGGCGAAGGGATCCTGCCGGTTTCTCCCGAACTGTTTTTCTTCGCCAAGATCGCGGCCGTAATTCTGCTGTTCGAGGCTGGACTCGAAACGGACCGTCAGCAGTTCGTTCGCTATGCGCGTCCGGCTACGGTCGTGGCCGCGGGCGGAGTTATCTTGCCGTTCCTCCTTGGCTTCTTTGCCACCATTTGGCTGGGATTCGCCAGTTTCGATTCCGTACAGGACCTCCTGCCGGCCATGTTCGTGGGAGCGATCATGACGGCCACGTCGGTCGGCATCACGGCGCGGGTCTTGTCCGACATCGGCAAGCTCGACACGCCGGAAGGGGTGACCGTACTTGCCGGAGCAGTTGTGGATGACGTCCTTGGAATAATCATCCTGGCGATCGTGGTGGGAATCGGGCAGGAGGGAGCGATCTCGGCGGGTGGCATTGCGGTCATATTCGCCAAGGCGGTCGGTTTCTGGCTGGGTCTGACTATCATCGGGAGCCTGCTGGCAAATCACATTTCCAAAATTGTGTTCTGGTTCAAGAGCCCCGGCGCCGTACTGGGGATCGCGATGGCGTTGGGCCTATTGGCGGCCGGAGTTGCGGAGGTGTACTTCGGCCTTGCCATGATCATCGGGTCGTACTCCCTGGGTCTCGCCCTGTCGGGCACCGACCTCAAGCATCTCGTCGCCAGACCGATGCGCCAGATCAACTACTTCGTGGTGCCGGCCTTCTTTGTCGTGATTGGGATGCAGGTTGACTTCACCGCTTTCGGCGGGGAGGGATCGGAACATTCGTTGGGCAGGGCGCTGGCGTTTGCCGCCGTGCTCTCAGTATTCGCCGTGATCAGCAAGCTGGCGGGATCGGGCCTCCCGGCGCTGTTCGTCGGCTTCAACCGGATCGGATCGTGGCGTGTGGCGCTGGGGATGCTGCCGCGGGGAGAGGTCGCGCTGATCGTGGCCGGTATCGGCCTTGCGAGCGGCGTAATCGGCCGGGACGTGTTCGCCGTGGCCATCGTCATGACGGTCGTCACGACCGTCATAGCGCCGCTCCTGCTTGTGCGCGCGTTCAAAGGTGGCAGCGGTCTGCGGTCTCCCGAAATCGACGACTTGACGGACCGGCCGCCGAGCTAAGGGTCTCCAATAGGTCCCTGACCTACTGTGAAATGGCGCCTCGTCAGTTGCCGCGCCCCACCTGATGGGCGCCCACAAGAGACGCCCCTGCGCGTGTTTGTCTGAGAGAGGGTCTGGAAGATGTTGCGCGGGCCAAAGCATCACAATGCCTTTTGGGCACCCAGTTAGGCGGTCGCTCCCGCCACATATAAAGCCGTTCGCGCCCGGTTTAACTACAATTGGCGTGACCGCCCCCGTAGCTCAGTGGACAGAGCACCGGTCTCCGAAGCCGGGTGCGTGAGTTCGATCCTCACCGGGGGCGCCATTGTTCTCCACTCGGTCGTCGATGTTCTGGCACCGTGTTCAAGGGTGGGCCATTCGATTTTGAAGGGTGTGAGGTTGCCCGGTTCCCAAGTAACAATTGGACGGCAATCCGGTATTCACACATGAACCAGGAAGCCCATACCACCGGCCGCGTTGAAGCAGTGCCCGCGGGCGCTGGTGTTTTTGACCGCGTCGAGGAGTTGATACGGGCTCACCGACGAGACGACCCGTTCGGCCTGATCACGGTGGTCGTGCCGTCGAATTACAGCTCCTTCTACTTGCGCAGGCGGCTTGCGCCGGGAGGCTACTTCAATGTCGAGTTGACGCGCCTCGACGACCTCGCCGAAAAGATTGGCGGGTCACAAGATGTACGGCCTCCGCTGACCCGGCTGCAGGCCGCCGCCCTGGTGTATTCGGCCGCCATGTCGGCGCCCGCGGGCAGTCGCCTTTGGCCAATCCGCTCTCACCCGTCGCTTCATGCCGCGTTGCGCTCGACATTCCGCCAGCTAGAGGCGCTCGACCAGGACGCGGTCCCACTACTAGAGCAAGATAGCGAACTAGTCCGGGAAGTGGCGGATGCTTACCGGACGTACCGGAAGTCACGCGCTGGTTGGCGCGAACAGGTGGATGTGGCAAGGGCCGCCGCGAGCGCGTTGGAAAATGGAGATTATCCGGTTGCCGGGCTTGGCAAGCTGATCGTCGTGCGCATTGCGGCCCCGCCGCCGCAATTTGCACCGCTCGACCGGGCGCTCAGCTGCGTGCCGGACGCATCTATTCTCATCGCGTTGACCGGCGACGAAGAAGCGGACCGGCTCATTGGCGGGCCTGCAAGCTCTTCACCGGCTGTGGGGCAATTCGAGTCCAGCGTCAGTCTAATCAGTTCGCCGGATAGGGCCAGCGAAGTCCGGTACGTCGTGCGCGAAGTCGTACGGCTTGCAAGAGAATGCCGTATGCCCTTTTACCGCATGGCGGTCCTGTTCGACGACTATTCGTACGGCGATCGCGTCGAAGAAGCCCTGAAATTCGCCGGCGTGCCGGTTTCAGGTCCCGACCCGGTCCCCGACTCCGCCTTCCCGGAAGGCCGGTTCATCACCGGATTGCTGGACCTCTTTCTAGCCCACCAGAAGGGCGGTTGGACACGGCAGGACTTTGCCAAGTGGGTAACGTCCGCGCCGGTGGCGTATCCGGATACCGGCCAGGAAGTGCCGGCGGCGCGTTGGGACGCAATTTCACGGAGCGCGTCGGTCACCGCCGGCCTCAGTGGCTTCAGGGCGCGGCTGAGACGGTTTGCGCACCGGCAGAGGGTATACGCAGACAACATCACCGATTCCGACGATCTGCACGAGATTCGCGCGGCGTCGTTCCGGACGCAGGCCGACCATGCAGAGAACATGCTGGAGTTCGCGGAAGGTCTTGCGGATCGTGCGCCCTCGGCCAGGTCGTCTGACCTTCCCGCGCACGCACGCTGGTTACGCGGTCTTTGGGACTCGTATCTCCTACGTTCGGGGACGCGGGACCCGGTCATCGAACGTGTCGAGAGACTCTTCGATGAGATGGAAGGATTGAAATTCCCGGCCGGCGAGACCATGGACCTGCAACATTTTTCTATGCTGGTCCGTGATGAACTCGATCGCAGGAAGGGCAACCTGCGTCGTCTAGGGCGCGGCGTGTTTGTCGCGCCATTGAGCATGGCGGCGGGGTGCGAATTCGAGGTGGTCCACATCCTCGGTATGCGTGAAGGGTCTTATCCGAGCCGCGACCGTGACGACCCACTGCTGCCCGATCCCGTGAAGGCGAAACTGGACCCCGCCGGGGAGGTGATGCCGGACCGCCAGCGGAGAGCAAAACTCGAGCATTGGACCTACCTGGCGGCCCGCGGTACGGCTCCTACGCAGTATCTCTACTGGCCCCGTGGCGAGGCGGGCGCACGCCGTGGAAGCGGGCCTGCGCGCTGGTTCCTGGAAGCGGCGCGGGACGTGAGCGGAAACCAGTCGCTGCAGCCCGGCGATCTTCTCACGGATAATCCCGACAACCCAGTGGTGATACTGCCGGACGAGACCCCGGCCCACCAGGCCATTACCGTCCCGAGCGACCGGCACGAGTACGCGTTGAAATCCGCGGACGCATGGCGATGCGCGGCCCGCGCGCGGTGTGATCACTTCCTTGCGTCCGATCCTGCTTATTCCGTTCGCAGAGCCCTTGTGTTCGAAGACGCCGGGCTGACCAACGAGTGGACTGCGTTCGACGGAAACCTGACATCCCGCGGGACGGGAAGAACCGCTCTCGGCATAGTTTCTGCGTCGCGATTCGAGTCATGGGCCAGGTGTCCGTACCAGTATTTCCTCGCGTACGTCGCCGGAGTGGGACCTACCGAACGGCCGGAGGACGAACCGGGCATTACACCCATGGAACGCGGATCGATCGTGCATCACGTGTTGGAGCACTTCGTGACGGAACGTTCTGCGCGGCGGAGTGACGATCGGGCGGGGCAGTTGGAATTGCTCCGGGAACTAGTGGTTACGGCATTCGACGAGTTCGAAGGCGCCGGTTCGGCCGTTCACCCGGCGTTGCTGGCCACTGAGCGCGAATCGATCCTGCGCAAACTGGAACGTTGGCTATCGGCTGAGTCGGAAATGATGGCCGAGTGGGGCGTGGCGCCGCACATAGCTGAGTATGAATTTGGCTTCGGTGACCCGGCGGCGTCGGCCGTGGCCGTCCCCACCGATAGGGGCGAGACGGTCCGGTTCAGGGGAAAGGTCGACCGCATCGACCGGTCGGCCGACGGGGGCCGAATCATCGTTTTCGACTACAAGACAGGCGGCTCCAATTCCTACCGCGACCTTAAAGAGGACCCGGTTATACGGGGGACGGCCCTGCAATTGCCCCTGTACGCCAGGGCGGCGTCAGCGCTGGATAAGGCGGATTCTGACGCCCCGGTGGTACAGGCCGCCTACTGGTTTGCGTTCGAGAAGGGTGGCAAGTCGATTAAGCCCGACCTGCAGGATCAGGCCGACCCGGCCGAACGGTTCGACGAGGTCGTGTCGGTCATTGCGGGTGGAATCACTGACGGCGTATTTCCGCCGGCCCCGCGGGGTCATCCCGGCCGGCGGGACGGCAGGACCACGTTGGACAACTGCCGGTGGTGCCCATACGACGCTGTGTGCCCGACCGACCGTGTGGACGCCTGGAATCTGAAACGCGACGCTCCCGGCGTCAAGGCGTACCGGGAACTTTCCGAATGACGGCCATAGACCAGGGTGAGCGCGACAGAATCGCGGACCAGTTGGACCTCAACCTGTTCGTCGAGGCAGGCGCGGGCACCGGCAAGACGAGCGTGCTGGTTGAACGCGTTTTCAATACGGTCAAGAACGGTCATGCCGCCATCGTCGAAATCGCCGCCATCACGTTCACCGAAGACGCAGCGTCGGAACTCATCCAGCGGATTCGCGCCCGCTTCGAGGGCGAGATCAACAAGGGAGACTCCTCGCCGGAGGAGGAAGTACGGCTGCGCGACGCCCTGCGGGACATCGACTTCGCGGCTATCCAGACGATCCACGGGTTCGCGAGGTCCATGCTGGCCGAAATGCCGCTCAACGCGGGCCTTCCGTTGATCCTGGACGTGATGGATGAAGCCGAGGCGCGCTTGAACTTCGACGGCGCGTGGGACGCGTGGCTCGAACGGGCCCTGGAGGACGAGCAGTTCGTATCGGCGCTGGAAAAGGCGTCCAGGCTTGGACTTAGTGGTCCTATGGAAAAACTCAAGAGTGTGGCCTGGGAGTTGAACAGCAACCACGATCTTCTCATCGGAAATGCGTTTGTTTCGGGACCGGACCCTGCCCCAATCGACTTCGACTACCCGCGACGACTGGAAGAATCGTGGATGCGGCTCCTGGGGTTTTGCGAATCTCCCGACGACAGGCTGTACGCCCGTGTCAAAGGCGCCACGCTGCCGCTCATCGCAAATTTGGTCGAGCTTTCTGACAGTCCGGACAGGGTGGAGGCGTTCCTGGCGGGCGAAGAATCTCTTGGCCGCTCAACGCGCACGATGGGCAACAAGAACAACTGGTCGGACGTTGAGGGAAGGTACGCAATTACGACCATTCGGGAAGAGGTGGCGGACTTCCAGGAGTATTTAGTCGAGTGGCTTGCGGAGAATCGATCTGCCGTCATCGGGGAACTAGTCTCTTCCGTCGCGCGGATGGTGCTGGAACAGGTGAAGGAGCGGCGGCGGACGGGGCAGGCGAGTTTCCATGACCTGCTCGTCTGGGCCCGCGACATGCTGCGTGACGACGCCGAGGCCCGCCAGCGCTTCCAGGGCCAGTACAGGCGGCTGTACGTGGACGAGTTCCAGGACACGGACCCGCTGCAGGTCGAGATCGTGCAGTTGCTGGCGGGGCAGGACCCGGATGGAAACTTCGCACCGGGCACACTATTCGTGGTCGGCGATCCCAAGCAGTCGATATACGCCTTTCGGCGCGCCGACGTGCAGATGACCGAGAGGTTTCGCGAGTCCGCCAAAGTCGAAGATGCCAGTCTGACCGCCAACTTCCGCTCACACCGCGCCATCCTTTCGTGGGTGAACCACGTTTTCGGGAAATGGATGGCCGGTGGCCAACCGCTCCAGGCCCCGTATGTGGATCTCGAGCCGGGCCTATCCGCCGACGCCGGCGCCGACCCACCGGAATCGGCCCATCGTGTGCGCATCCTGGGCGGCGAAGTCGATACGAACTCGGTGGAACAGGTCAGGACTGAGGAGGCCGAAGCGATCGCCAATGTGGCCGCTGAGTTCGGCGCGGGCCTGCATTCCGTGAAAGAGGCGGACGGGAACGTCCGCCCATCCTCGTTCCGCGACCTTTGCATTCTCATGCCGCGCCGGACGGCCCTGCCGACCCTCGAACGCAGCTTCGGAGAAGCCGGCATCCCCTACCTGGTGCAGGGCGAGTCGCGACTGTTCGAGACACAGGAACTGCGCGACATGCTGAACTGCCTGTCTGCGATCGACGACCCGACCGACCAGGTGGCGGTTGCCGGCGCTCTCCGTTCGCCGGCGTTTGGGTGCAGCGACGTAGACCTCATGGACTGGGCGGAGGCGGACCGTGGTTTCGACTACGGCAATGCGTTACTGAACTCCGACCTGTACGTGGGAAAGTGTCTTGCTGGACTGTCCGGATACCACCATATGCGGAACCGGATGACCACTCCGGAGTTGATCGAGAAGTTCGTCCGGGACCGGATGTTGCGGGAACTTGCCGCTTTGGGTGAGGACTGGAGCCAGCGTCACCGGCGCATCGACCTGGTCCTCGAGATGGCGCGGTCTCTACAAAACTCCGGCCACTATTCGCTGCGGGAATTCGTTGATTGGCTCCGTACCCGCCAGTCCCTGGGCGAAAGCATGATAGAGAGCGCTCCCTCGCTGATCGGGAAAGATGCGGTGCGCGTGATGACCATCCACGGCGCCAAGGGTCTCGAATTCCCGGGAGTGGTGATCACGGGATTGAACACGCGATTTAGCACCCGCCGGGAAGAGGCCGAGTTCGACATCGATCCTGCGGCGTCGGTCGGGGCGGCGATAGGGCTGGGGCGCGGCGATTCGAGATTTGAGACCGCAGGGTACGAGGCCATCGTCGAAAAGAAGAAACAGATTGGCGAGGCTGAGACCATACGACTGATGTACGTCGCTGCGACCCGGGCGCGCGATCATCTCTTCATCAGCCTGTTCCGCAAGAGCGGTGACAGTACCGCGCTGGCCGCGAAACTCGCCGAATTCGTCGGTGAATCGGCCGAGATGAGTGAGCAATACGCGCCCGCGGGCGGCATGGTGACGCCCGACACCGGAGTAGTTGCCGAACCGTGGGGAAGTAGGGCGGACATGGACGCCTGGGCGACTGAGACCTCGGCTGCCCTGGCGGTGTCCAGAGCCGCGCAATCTGTGACCGCCACGGCGCTGAAGTCGAAAGACCTTCCCCTCCCGCCGCAGAAAGAGTCGCCGGACACGTACGGTCTCGACCCGTGGCGCAAAGGCCGCGCCGGCACCGACGTGGGATCGGCGGTTCACGCCGTGCTGCAGGACGCAGACTTCGAAGCGGGAGAGGGGATAGCCGAGCTTGCCGGCAAGCAGGCCACGGCACACCTGGTCGCGGACCACGCCGCCGAGGTGGCAGACCTGGCGACGGCGGTATTGGAATCGGAAGTGGTCAGAGAGGCTGTCGAGTCGGGACGGTATTGGCGGGAGACGCCGGTCGCGGTAGGTGTGGGGAAGGGGAAGACGCTTGAAGGGATTATCGACCTGGTTTTCGAACGGGCGCCCGGCGAACTGGTGGTTGTCGACTACAAGACCGACGCCGTGCGCGGCCGGACACTGGCGGAGATGGCCGAGCCGTACCTGGCGCAGATAGGCGCGTACGCGGCGGTCGTGGATGAGACCACACCGGCCCGCGTGGTCAGGGCGGTCCTAGTGTTTGCCCGCCCGGCGCTCGCAGGAGAACCCTGCGAATTTGAACTGCCGGACATCGAACGCGCCAAGGTCCAGGCGCTGGTGGCGGCCAGCGAACACCTCGCCGTCCGCTAAGAGGGTGTTGAACATGCTGCCCGATTACCAAACGGCGCCGCCATTTGAAGCCGCGACCCGCCCGTCCGCGCCCCACCATGGGTACCGGGTTTCCCCGGTAAGACGGGAGTCCGGGGGTGTGGTTGTTGGAAGGGGGTGACTCACCCGTCCCGTGCCCCACCGTGGGTACCGGATCAAGTCCGGCAAGTCGATAGATCGCGTGGTCGGCAGGCCCTCACTGTGCAACCGGGCACCTGGGTAACACCTAAACCGGGCACTTGGGTAACAGTTTGGCAGTAGTATGCAACACCTGACCGGTGTGGTCGTCCAACAGTCCGATGCTCAGCGGTCCATAGATGACCGTCCAGTACCTGGTGTCCTGTTGCACCAGCCCGACCGGCTCACCCTTGAGCGCCTCGCTCAGGTATACCAGCCCTCCGTTCCACTTGATTTGGCCGTTCGTCCTCACCCTGCGGACTGTGACTCCGCTTCCGTACTCCGGCGACTCTGCCCTCCTCGGATACTCCCGGTGGGATGGCCCGTACACACGAGATGGGGGCTGCTGACCGAGCGCCTCGTGCGGGCGATGCTCGTTGTAGCCGTCCCTGAAGGCGTCGAATGCCCGCTGCTGACTACGGTGACTGGCCCTGGGCGGGCGAGCCGTCTCTTCCTTGAGCGTCCTGTGAAGCCGCTCAAGTCTGCCGTTCTGCTCCGGGTGGCCCGGCTCGATGCGCTCCGGGACGATCCCCAGCTTGATCCACCAGATCGACAGTTTGGTCAGCCCTCCCAGTCCCACACTGGCGAAGGGTGGGCCGTTGTCCGTGCGGATGGCCCGGGGAAGGCCGTACTCCCTGAACACCCTGTCGATCACCCGGCGCACCTGCGGTGTCCTCGGCCGGGCCAGACCGTCGCATGCCAGCAGGTAGCGAGAGGCCGCATCCTGGACGGTCAGCGGGTCGACCCGCTGACCGTCCGTTGTGCGGAACCAGCCCTTGAAGTCTATGCACCACACGTCATTGGCATCGGCCGCTTCGGTGAACGGCTCGCTCCAGGGCGACGCCCGCCTGCGGCGCCGCCGCCGCTTGACCAGGCCGGCCCGGTCGAGGATCGCTCCTGCGGTACTAGGAGCCGGCCAAGCCGCCTCGGGGGCCTCAGCTCGCAGCCACGCCACCAGCTTCTTGGGACCCCACGTCGGCCGCGCTCGCTTGGCCTCGATCAACTCCCTGGCCACTTCCGGGCTCGTCGCGTTCGGATGCGAATGGGGCGCGCTGTTGCGGTCGCCCAAGCCGTCGAAACCGTACTCCCTGAACCGGTTAATGCGCTTGTACCCTGTCTTTCGGCTGATCCCGAACTGGCGGCACAGCTCGGAAACCGACTCCTCCCCCATCGACCACCTCTCTATGAACACTCTCTGCTCACAGGCCGCACTAGACTCCTTCCATGGCATCACATGACTCCTCATAAGAACTGCTCCTACACAGGAATATGTGTTACCCAGGTGCCCGGTCTACCTGTTACCAATGTACCCGGTCTGTACCCACCCCAACCCTCTCCCACGGGAGAGGGGGAATTGGTGGGTTGCGGATGTGCTGATAGGATGCGGCGCCGAGGAAGTACGACACCCACGAATGATCGTGGAGGCCGAACATGGGACTGTTGGACGGAAAGAAGGCGCTGGTTACGGGGGCTCGGAAGGGCATTGGGCGCGGCATCGCCGTGCGATTGGCCGCAGAGGGAGCGGACGTTGGCGTCAATGACATTGTCGATGACGAGGTCACCCGCCAGACCGCGGCGCTTGCGAGGGAATGCGGGAGCGACGCGTCCGTGCACATCGCCGACGCCAGCAAATTGACTGACATTAACGGGCTGATCGACTCCTTCCTCGACGCGCACGGCAGGATCGACATCCTGGTCAACAACGCCATATTCCAACCCCAGAACCGGCCGCTGTTCGATACGGACGAGGAGTTCTGGGACCGCGTGATGGACCTTTCGTTAAAGGGCTATTTCTTCGCGTCGCAGCGGGCGGCCAGGGAGATGGTCCGGCAGGGCAGTGGTGGGCGCATCGTCTGCCTTTCCAGCGTGCACGCGTTCCGGGCCTTCACCGACTGGACCGCGTACGGAATCGCCAAGGCCGGACTGCGCAGGATGGTGAAGGGGTTGGCAGTGGACCTCGCGGGCACCGGAATCAACGTAAACTGCATCGCGCCCGGCTACATCGACAACAGCCTGCCCGATTCGGGACTTGAACCGCCTCCGGACGACATGTCTGACCGGCCAAAGATCGCGGAACGCATACCGGCGCGGCACGGTGGTGTCCCGAGCGACATTGCAGGCGCAGTAGTGTTCCTCTGTTCCGGCATGGGCGGCTACGTCAATGGGGAGACTTTACTGGTAGATGGCGGAATGATCGCCTCGGGAGGCGGTCTGTCTTAATCGCGACGACATATCGACGGAAGGAATGAAATGGGACTTCTTGAAGGAAAAAAAGCGCTGATCACCGGATCGCGGCGCGGGATTGGCGCGGGTATCGCCGCCGCGTTTGCGTCGCAGGGCGCCGACGTTGGAATCAACGACATCGAGCGTGACTCTGAAGCTGACAAAACGATTGCGGGTATCGAGGAACTGGGTCGAACCGCGTCCTGGCACCTGGCCGACATCAGCAGCAGTGCCGACCGCAAGCGCATGTTCGACGAATTCCTCGCCGCACATGGGCGTATTGACGTGCTGGTTAACAACGCCGTTTCGGGAGACAACGCGACGTTCACGGAAATCACCGAAGAAATGTGGGACTTCCAAATAGGCAACGCGCTCAAGGGTTACGTGTTCTGTTCGCAGCGGGCTGCCAGGGAGATGATCGCCCAGGGCAGCGGCGGCAGCATCATCTCGATCAGCAGCGTCCACAGCATGCGCGCCTGGCCCGAAGACTGCATCTATGGCATCGCCAAGGCGGGTCTCAACCGCATGGTCTACAGCATGGCGGTCGACCTTGCCGGCTCCGGCATCAACTCCAACTGCATCGCGCCCGGCTACATCGATTCGCGTGTTCTAACGCCTGAGGAGGAGCCGACTCGCGGCCAGCACGCCGACTACGCCCTACCCCAGATACCCACCAGGCGCGGTGGCCTGCCGAGCGACATCGCAGGGGCGGCCATCTTCCTCGCCTCAGACCTGGGCAGCTACGTCAATGGCCAGACGATCACGGTAGACGGCGGCCTGTTGACCGGCGGGACCCCGGTGGAAGACGAGTAGCGGCGACGGTACCAACTCCGCGCCGGGGTTAGCCGAACCAGAGTCGTTCGGCTGTTCCGCCGAGGATTGCCTGCTGCTCCGATTCGGACAGGCCCAGGTGTTGCCGGAATAGTTCGAGGTGCTGGGCGTAAGTCACGTTCGGACACCACAGCTCCGTGGGGTAGTCGGAACCCCACACACAACGGTCGGGCCCGTACGCGTCGATGATGCTCCGGCACGCGCCGTGCATATCCCGAAACGGAAACTCCTCGCGGGTTCCCGTGGGCAGAAACGTGAGCTTGGCGTGCAGGTTGGGAAACGACGCCAGTTCGATGACTCGGCTTAGCTTGGCATCGAAGTCGGGGCCAATTTCCAGTGCCAGGCAGTGATCGAGCACGAAGTTGCAGTCCGGGAAGTCCGCGAGGATCGTCGCAAGTTCGCTGGCTGACCCAAGTTCGCCCAGGAGTGAGTTGACGGTCATTCCCAGGTCTCGGGCGGCGGCGATCAATCGACGGTTTCCGGGGTGGTCGTAGTCCTGGTGGCGCACGGGGTACGTCCTCAACGCCCGCGCGTTTGCCCTTTCGTACAGGGCGAACAGGACGTCGGGACTGTGTGGGTCTTCGGGGTCCAATGTGACGACGGACCGTGCCCAGTCGCCCGCGGCCGCGCCGACGTCGCGCACAAAGGTGTTGTCCCACTTGTAGAAAGTGGTGGTCTGGACCAGCATTGCGCGGTCCACACCGTTTACACGCATCGCTTCCTGCAGGCCCTCTGTGGTCCCGGTGCCTGGTGGCGGGCGCAGCGGATCGTCGATGGTGGGGTAGGTTTCGAGGTCTTCGGAATAGATGTGTGCGTGTGTGTCGATAATCATGAGCGCCTTGCCTGATAATTCACCTTGTCTGCAAACGCTACCATCAAGCGCACATTCGAAAAACACCAGAATCCCCGGAGCGACCCATGCAGGACATTTACACCCACATCGAAGACCACGTCGACGAGAGCATTGCGATGCTCCTGGACCTCGTCCGGCAGCCGAGCATCTCGGCGCAGGGCATCGGGTTCGACAAAGCGCCGGGGCTGGTCAAGCAGATGTTCGAATCGGTCGGCCTGGACGTGGAGATCATTCCGGTCCCGAACGACGGCAATCCGGTGGTGCTGGGCACGTCTGACGGCGCATCCGAAAAGACGCTGCTCTTCTACACGCACTACGACGTGCAGCCGACCGACCCGCTGGAGCTGTGGGAGTCGGACCCGTTCGAACCTGAACGACGCGGTGACCGGCTGTATGGCCGCGGCATGTCGGACGACAAGGGCAATATCGTGGCGCGGCTGGCTGCCATAAGGGCGTTCCAGGACGTTCGCGGCGAGCTTCCGTGCAAGTTGAAGTTCTTCGCCGAGGGCGAAGAGGAGATTGGCAGCCGCAACTTGCGTCCGGTGATCGCGGAGCGAGGCGAAGACTTCAAGGCCGACGCGTGCATCTGGGAGGGCGGCGGCCGGAATCTCAACAACGACCCGTTCCTGTACCAGGGGTTGAAGGGGATCCTGACGATTGACGTGCGTGCGCGGCAACTGAGCGGAGACGCCCACTCGTCATTTGCCACGATTTTGCCGTCTGCGCCGTGGCGGCTCGTCCATGCCCTGGCGACGATCAGGGACGCCGACGGCCGGATCCTGGTGCCGGGGTTCTACGACGACATCAAGCCCGCTACTCCCAAAGAAAAGGCGGCGACAGTCAGGCTGCCCGACGAGGGCCCAAGCTGGAAAGCGACGTTCGGCGCGGACTCGTTCGTTGGCGACGTGGAGGGAGACGAACTGAAGACCAACCTGCTGTTCAACCCGACCGCGAACATCGCCGGGATGTTGTCGGGGTACATCGGCCAGGGAATGAAGACGGTGTTGCCGGCTGAGGCGTCGGCGAAGATGGACTTCCGGCTCGTGCCCGACCAGCGGCCTCGCGACGTGTTCGACAAGGTCCGGGCGCACCTGGACGCGCAGGGGTTTGCAGATGTCGAGATCGTCCTGATGGGCGCGGTCAACCCGGCGCGCACGGACATCGACTCGCCGTGGGTGCAACTGGTCGCGGCGACCGCGGAGGAGATATACGGCCGTAAGCCGGTGATTGCCCCCAACATGCCCGGCACGGGTCCGTGGTACGACTTCGGCGTGACGCTGGGCATCCCGATTTCGACGAGCGGGGTCGACCACCCTTCCCATAAGATTCACGCGCCGAATGAGAACATCACCGTTGAAGATTTTCTGCTGGGCGCCAAGCACGCGGCGTTGATCATGGAGCGGTTCGGTGAGGACGGCGGTTAGGGGTATGCACGTGCCTACACGTCACCCGCGGGGTGCCTGACCGGGCCGGTATTGGACGAATGACCAGTGGACAGAAGGGACTTGGCTGAATGAACCAGGACAGCGGCCCCGGGGCCGTAAGGGAAGGGACCTTGCTGTGGGAGCCCTCCGAAGAGCTTCGGTCGAATTCGAACATTGCCGGGTTCATGGAATGGCTCGGGGAGACGCGTGACCTGCGGTTTGAAACGTACGACGAACTGCTCCGGTGGTCGGTCGACGACCTGGAGGGTTTCTGGCAGGCGATCTGGGACTACTTCGAGATCATTTCGCACAGCCCTCACTCGCGGGTGTTGACTGAGCGGCGCATGCCCGGCGACTGGTTCCCTGGCGCGACGCTCAACTACGCGGAGCACGTGCTCAGGCGGCGGGATGACCACCCGGCTTTCATTTCGAAGTCCGAGATACGGCCGACCAGTGTCATGACCTACCGGGAGGTCCACGATCAGGTTGCGCGAATGGCGGCCGGACTGCGGGCGATGGGCGTGCGAAAGGGCGATCGCGTTGCGGCGTATATGCCGAATATCCCGGAAACGGCCATAGCCTGCCTGGCCGCAACGAGCATAGGCGCGATATGGGCTACCTGCGCGCCGGAGTTTGGCATCCGCAGCGTCGTGGAACGGCTCCAGCAGATCGCCCCCAAGGTCCTGTTTGCCGCCGACGGATACCGTTTCAGCGGCAAGGACTTCCCAAGGCTTGAACAGGCCGCGGACATCCAGAGCCAGATACCGTCGGTCGAGCACCTGGTTGTCGTTCCGTACCTGTTTGAAGAGCCGTCGCTGGACGGCCTGCAGAACGCCATGTACTGGGCCGACGCTGAGCGAGACGCAACGGAGATCGAGTTCGAACCGGTGGAGTTCGGCCACCCGCTATGGGTGCTGTTTTCCTCGGGTACGACCGGCCTGCCCAAGCCGATAGTGCATGGGCACGGTGGTGTAGTTCTCGAACACATCAAGTGCCAGTCGTTGCAGTTCAACCTGGGCAGCGACGACACGATGCTGTGGTTCAGCACTACCGGCTGGATGATGTGGAATTTTGATGTCAGCGGCCTGATGCTGGGAATGACTGTGGTGCTGTACGACGGCAACCCGGTCCACCCCGACATGCGCAACCTGTGGGACCTGGCGGAAGAGACGAAGACGACGTATTTCGGGACGAGCGCGCCTTTCATCCACGCCTGCATGAAAGAGGGGATACGGCCGGGCAAGGAGTTCGACCTGCACCGGGTGAAGGGCGTGGGCTCAACAGCCGCGCCGCTGTCGCCCGAGGGGTTCCAGTGGATCATCGACAACATCGGGTCGGACGTTCATATCGGTTCGTTCTGCGGGGGAACGGACGTGTGCACGGGATTCATCGGTCCGGTCCCGTTGTTGCCGGTGCACGCCGGTGAGATACAGGCGGCGTGCCTGGGGAGCAAGGTGGAGGCGTTCGATGCCGGCGGGAAACAGGTGACGAACGAGGTGGGCGAGCTGGTCCTGACCGAGCCTCTGCCGTCGATGCCGCTCTTCTTCTGGAATGACCCCGACGGCGAACGGTACCAGGAGAGCTACTACGAGGATTTTCCCGGCGCGTGGCGGCACGGCGACTGGGTCAAGAAGACTGAGCGGGGGACTTTCGTTGTATACGGTCGCTCAGACTCCACCCTCAACAGGAGCGGGGTCCGCCTGGGGACGAGCGAGTTTTATCGGGTGGTCGAGGAGATGGACGAGGTGCAGGACAGTCTCGTCATCGATACCGGCCTCCCGGGCGAACAGGGGCAACTGCTGTTGTTCCTGCGGTTGAGCGAAGGCGTGGGACTCGACGATGACCTGGGAAACCGGGTCAAGGCCAGGCTTCGCCGGTTGCTGTCGCCGAGGCACTCACCGGACCGGATTTACGCCATACCCGAGGTGCCGAAGACGCTGAACGACAAGAAGCTGGAAGTGCCGGTGAAGCGGATCATCACGGGTTCGGCCGCGGGTCAGGTCATCAACCGCGATGCGATGTCGAACCCCGATTCGCTGGAGTTCTTCGTCGAACTGGGCAGGGAGTTCGCAGGTACGGGCCGGGACGGCTGACCGCACACCGCGTTCGACTGGGTCACCGGGACAGAGTTGGTCGGGGCGGCGGGAATCGAACCCACGACCCCCTGCTCCCAAAGCAGGTGCGCTTCCGCTGCGCCACGCCCCGATATTTTGATTTTATACGCGTGAGGGGGGTTGGGCAGGTGGCGGTTTTATTATGGTGGGTCGTACGACTCCAACATTTGTCAGGCCGGGACGCAGATTCGTAGCTCACTGGGGCGGTTCTATCGCGGATCAGAGCGTACAAAAACTCGTCCATGGTCAGCCCGTCTTTGGTGACGCTCTTGCGCAGACGGCCCTCGCATACGAAGCCGGCCTTTTCCAGCACCCTGGCAGAGGCCTGGTTCCATACAAATACGTGGGCGTATAGCCGCATCAGGTCAAAACTTGAAAGGGCGTATCTTGTCGTCGTTCCCAAGGCTCGAGAACCGCTGCCCTTACCCCAGTAGGGTTCGCCCAGCGACTATCCCACGGCGGCTGAAGGATGATGTACACCGCTTTGAAACTCCAGGCGATCCCGCCAATGGCTTCGGTGGCGGAAGCGATGGCGAAGTCAGTCTCCGGCGCCTGCCGCGTGGCTTTTTGAATCCACGTGACGGCGTCCTGCCGACGGTAGGGATGCGGGAACTTGCCCGACATGTTGATCCACACGTTTTGGCAGTTGGCGTACTTCGCCAGGGCAGGGACATCTTCAGCGTGGTAACTGCGTATCTGCCATTCGCCGATGTCAATTCGCGTATCCAAAAACCTGTCAAATAGAGGTGATTCTTAAGGGTTGAGGGTCCAGGTGGCCGAGCAAGTGTAGGGTGAGGCCAAGGGGCCACGTCTCAAGACACATAATGGTGCGGTGCTGGCTGAGTCAAACTAGGACGAAAGGAGTGGAGCCGATGGGTACTAAACTGCGGACTTTTCGGTGGAAGGTCTTGATGAATGAACAGCGTCTTGATGACCCAAGATGCCCAACGTATTTCCAGCCCGGCGTGCTGGATGCTTCCCTGCCCATAAAAGGGAACCAAGCCCAACCCGACTCCCTTCGCTGAGCTGCATCGGCCTCAAGCCTGCGTCTACGCCGACACTACGCTTCCCATTCCCTGAGCAACTCCTCTGAGGTAACAAAGCCCGACCCGTTACTCAACACCCTAGTTAACCAACCAGTTTTGGGGATTCTAGATCGGATGGACCGAGCAGCTTGTAAGTTCACCTCTAAATTGCCCGGTATCCAACCATCTCTGTAAAGAACAAGGGCAGACCTGATTTTACCCCACAAGTCGAAAATAGCCTCCTTGTGAATTATCCGGAGCTCTCCGAGGGAGTCCTCAACACCTGCACCGAGCTCAGTCAGATGAGTGACGATGGCACCGCTAACGGCAAAGCCACGGGACCCGTAGTAGGAATCTGCTTTAGTCTTCTGGTTATGGGCTTGGCCCAAATCGGAAAGGACTACTTCGTTCGATGGAGCGTCTTCGATTTTAGCCTCGTACGTAACAATCTCACCAAAACTTCCGAAACTGCCCCTCCAAATGCCGTCCGGGGCACCAGAGGACTCAGGACGGGAGGCAGTGTATCCGAGCAATTTTCCAAGTCTTTCCAAACCTTCCAGATATAAACTGTGCGAATCGGACTGAAGTTGTTCGGCGATCCTATTTCCATGTTGTTCGAAACGGACCCCGGTCCTCCCATACTGATCCAGCAGGTCATCGAAGGCTCTGATGACCTCGGCGAAGTAGTCGTCATCAAAGGCCCCGCTTGATACATCAGATTCCCTGCGCGCACGATTCAGGGAACTCCGCATCCTGTTGAACCACGCACTCTGTCCTCCCCGTTGAATCGCGGCCTCCAAGACATCTAGTGCCTTCTGTTGCGCGCTGCTGTCACCCTGTAAGCCTTGGAGGTGCAACGCCTTGGCTCTATGCCAACCGTGCAGCGCCCCAATTTCCAGTAAGCCATCCTTCTTGGCCTCCTCCCAACACCTTTCAAATTTTTGCTGAGCAACCGGGAAGTTCTCACTCCAAAACATCGCGGACCAGCCCACAACTTCGTCGGCAGACGTGTCTGTGATTTGGGATTGTTCCTTATCATTTGGCACTTCAGATTGGTACTCGTTGAGCTGCCCGTCGTAATTTGAGAAATCTCCCGAAAGGAATTCCTCCACGCTAGCGCAAAGAGCGGAGGCATCGACCTCTGCTTTATCTTGCCCCATATCCAATTCGGCAACTATGTTTCTCGGCAAATCTGCCTTGTTTGATTCGAGTCCAAAATGCGTGGCGAAGCGACGGTCTGCCAACGCATAGACTGCAAAGTCGCCATCATCTCGATTACATCGACCCAACGCCTGGACAACTCTCTGGTTAAGGCGTTCCCGCATAAAGCCTGAATCGCGGAGATATGCTGAAATGAACTCTTCCTGGGTATTAATGGCGCGAGGCAGTGTAGTCAGGATGACCATCCTGCATTCGTCGCCATTGAAGTCCATGCCATCGAATCTTCCGCCCACAAAAAGGTGCCCGGCCGCTGACTGTTTGAAAGCCTGTATTTCATCTCCTTCGGGCGTCAGTATCCAGGACGGGTGCCCTACAATTAGATTTTCTTCAAGCCACTCCATGACTATTTTCTGGTACTTGGCTGCGATATCTCCGCTTGAACACAGCCACACGCTTTTTGGATGAATCCTTATGGCAGTTAGTATTGCTTCACCAAGCCGATGGGGAATATCGCCTTCGTCAAGGCGGTTCATCAGGAGTAGTCTTCTCCCATACGTCGACTCCGCATCCTCTTGAGGAATAGGCACCTTCTTGATGTTTCTTATCCCCAGCCTTCTGCCCAGATCACCAGGGTCTCCTATTGTTGCGCTCATATAAATACGCTGTGTAGCTTTGTTGTAGTACGAGTTGGAAATCAAAGGATAAACGTAAGGCCGAATCCACACCGAATCCCGCGCAATATAGATGTTGGCTTGATTTACTCTGCCCCTCATACGTTCCCATCGAAATCGCAAGTCTAAATCAGACTTTGAAGCAGGCGACGCGTCAATAATTTCTTCGATGCGTGCCGATGTCAGCGTTTGGTCGATAAACGAAAGTAACTCTGGCGGCTTATTTGAGTCTAATCCAGGATCCAGTGCATCGGACATGACTGAGTATTCTGGAAACCGCTGGTGAAGCTCCGACACGAGGGCCTTGAAGATTTCCGGGTAGGCGAAACGTGTTATTTCCACGGAGTACAGTGAGTGTAGGCAGTGCTCAGCTAAGTGGGCATCGTCCATAATTAATAGATCGGCAGGGTCAATGACAGGGTTTTGGTTGAAGTAGACCCAATAATTCATGATGCCGATCGACTGGCCTCTTTGGTATTTTCTCTTCACGGAACTGGGAATTGCAAATCCTGGTCCTTCCATCAAGACGGATGGGATTCCCAAATCGAGAGACTCTTGCAGCATCTGTCGGGCCAAAGTCTTGTTCGCCGACAGTATGGCGACCTTATGACCAGTTTGCCTTCGGTGCTCCGCGATCAGCAAAGCGATCAGAGTCTTGCCCGCTCCCGTAGGTAGTTCTACGGCCACATCTGAGGTGTCCTCGAATGCTTGCACGTACTTGCCAAGGATCCTATCCTGGGCGGGTCTCAAAAATTGAAACCTCGGCGAGTCTAGGTTCGCAAGGAAGTGGCCGTAGTAACTGTTGTTTGTCATTGCCACACTCCGACGAATTTCGCACAACTAGCCGTCGGGCTTGGGGATAGCCAGTTGAGACTTACGAGTAAGTGATCTGATGTGAATGATTCTAGTATACCATCTTGTAGATCCCTGTTGGAGTAAGTATCGGGTGAAGGTAGATACGGAGCCGCGCAGAGAACTGTGCTCACGACGGGTCTCAGTAACGATTCGCCGATAGTAATCCCGCGCCGGGCAACTGGACCGCCAATTGAATCCGTGATCATACACCTGGCATAGATCATACACCTGGCATAGCAATATGTTATTGTCCAATAGTGATGCCTCGTGGTAATCTCGCCGCTCTTAGGCTCATGTAAATATTCGCCACCCAGCTAACTTTATCTGTAAACGTGCTTTTCGCTGTCACGGCCGAAGTTTGTTCTGTTTTCACCGTGGCCCTCACTTCCTAAAGAACGGAATTGTTGAGACCCAGCTTACTTATTGCGGCGCTGTACTGGCTAATTTAGCAATTTGTGTGTATCACGGGAGAAGCACCAGATTTGTTCAGTGTCCGCATTTGAACCTAGAACGAGGCCGTGGTGTCCAACTCGGTTCTTACGAGTGGCACTTGGTAGTAACTATTCATTATATAGTCGACATCCCTGAAATTGGCGTGTTTGGCAGTTGTCGTAATAAAAAACTGCGCGCAAAACGAGATGTCCCCTTTTTTCTCAAAGATGAAAAGGCCTTCGGCTTGAAGGACCTTAGCCAAGACCAAATTCTGCTAGCTTGTAATATCACTCTACACTGTATGCTGCTTCTAATCACAACTAAGGCATCAATGTCTTCGGCTTATTGAAATGGCGTTTGTGTTTGACGTGTTGGTGGAAGGAGAAATCTTGCGGAATTACGGATATTTCGGATATCAGTCTTCGAATTCCTGTCATGCTCGCTCCGGAACCCCTATTGCGTCTAGCGCCAAAGAGTGGGGTTTGTAAGCGCTCTCTAGCATTGCCCGCAGAATGTGAAACTCTACTCCTGGTATATCAGCAGGACTGGCCGCCGCCGACAATTGGTTCAACCGGGAGGCCGGATCAACGCTACTGTCCTATAGCTCGCCTAGCTTACCTCCGAAGTAACTCTTGAACCATTCATCCCTATTCAACGGTCTTTTGTGACTCGACAGGCAGCTCGGTCGGCGGCACTGGTTCAACGCCGTCCTCGGCGCATGAATCCAAGTACAAATCAACAGACTTGCGAAATTCTCTCTTTACGCTCTCGACATCGGTCGCTTCCGCCTCAGCGATCGAGCACGAGCCGCTGTTGATGACCTTGGCATACAGCACTTCCGCGACATCGTCGTAGGCGATCTTGCCAACGTAACCCTTGTGCTCCAGCATTTTGACCGACCCTGATCCGCTCAACAAAGAGGAATATGTTGCGAACAGTATCACGCCTTGTCTCGGGCCTCGGGTGCGGCCTGCCACTTCCGTTTTGCCTGCGGAAGCCGGTATCCATGGTGGGGAGCGGTGGTGGGTTCGGCGCCGATTAACCGCTCCGTTGTCGATGTGGGTACCCCACCCGCGCCCCATGGATACCGGGTGTCCCCGGCACGACGAGGGTCCGGGGGAAGTGGTCGCCGCGCCCGTCCCGCGCCCCACCGTGGGTACCGGGTTTCCCCGGTATGACGAAGGAGAGTGCGCCCGACGGCAAGTTGCTCAAATCTTGGTCAAAACACAGCCGAAAATGCCTTGAGTTACGGAATCCGTAGGCGGATACTTGTGTTGATGAAGCGCTGACGGGTCTGGCGCCGGGGGTACCGGCGAACCCTCGAACAGCGTGTACACACGAGGGACGCCGCCACGGCTACGATTTCCGGGCCCGCCACAACAACAGCCGCGCCGCGCACCAAGGCACGCTCCCGCGTCGCTCGCAGAGACCACCCCCTCGGGGTAATCAGGTCCGGCCAGTTCCGCCTGTACTGGATGGCCGGCTTCGTCTCTTTCACCGCGTTCGCCATGCAGACGCTGACCCGCGGTTGGCTCATGGAGCGGATGACAAGCTCTCCGTTCCTCGTCGCAATGGTCGTGGCCGGCATGATGCTGCCGATGTTGTTCCTGTCGCTGTTCGGCGGAGTGCTCGCCGACCGGTTGGACCGGCGCAAGGTCATCGTCGCGGCGGACATATCGACCTTCGCCGGCTTCGCGGTTGTGACCCTTCTGGCCGTGATGGACGTCCTTTTGCCGTGGCATCTCATCGTCATCTCATTCTGGAACGGCGCCGGGTTCGCGTTGGCCATGCCGGCTCGCCAGACCATCGTCGGCGGGCTTGTGCACAGGGAACAGTTGAGGACCGCCGTCGGTCTCTCGATGACGACCTACAGCACCTCCCAGATTGTCGGCGCCTCAGTGGCCGGATTCCTGATAGCAAGTTCTGGACCCGAATGGGCGCTTGGCGTAAGCACAGCGATGCTGTTACCGGCCATCTTTGCGTACAGCATTCTGCACCGCCCGCGGCGGGTGGCCTCCAGCAACCCGCGCGAACCGATGATGACCACGCTGAAGTCCGGACTGGCGTTTTCGTTCGCTTCACCCGCGCTGCGCACGATGATGGTCGGCGCGCTGATAGTCACTTTCACCATAGGCCCGGTCCAGGCGCTGATGCCGATATTTGCAGCGAAGGTGCTCAACGTGGGACCCGCGGCGCTGGGTAACCTGGTGTTGGCCGCAGGGTGCGGCTCACTTGCCGGTTCGCTAGGGATAGTGACGCTGGGCGGCAGGTATGACCAGAGAAAGGTCGCCATTGCGACCGGGGTCGTAGCCGCGTTGACGCTGACCGCTTTTGCGTCATCGTCGTGGTACCCCGCTTCGATAGTGCTCATCACGCTCACATCCATGGCGATGACGGCGTTCATGGTGAACAACATGACCGGCGTCCAGATGCTGGTCCCGGACGGGATGCGGGGTCGCGTCCTCAGCCTGCGGTTCCTGGTGATCGGCATGCAGCCGGTCGGCGGCATGGTGGTTGGTGGTCTGGCGGAGGTGTACGGCGCGCAGGTGGCCGTGGCCGCGTTCGCCCTCATGGGCGCGAGCTTGCTGGTCGGCGTGCACGTACTGCGGACGCTTCACGAGAGACGCGAGTCGGCCGAACACGCAGTCGAATAAACTAGCGGAGTGGCACCCCTCCGCCTCGTAGCCGACCTTCACCTCCACTCCCGCTATTCGCTGGCGACCAGCCGGTCCCTGGACCTCCGCTCGCTCGCTGACGCGGGCCGCGCGAAGGGCATTGACCTGCTTGCCGCGCCTGACTTCACGCATCCGGCCTGGCTGGAGGAGATGCGCGGCGAGTTGGTGGAGTACGACGAAGGCGTGTACACGGCTCATGGCGCCAGGTTCGTGCTCGCCACCGAGGTGTCGTGCATTTGGCGTCACGATTGCAAGAGCCGGAGGGTGCACTTGCTTGTCTGGGCGCCCGGCTTCGCTGCGGTCGACTACATCAACAGCCGGCTTGCCAGGGTGCAGAACCTGTCGTCCGACGGGCGGCCCATGCTGAAGATGTCCGCCAGGGAAATGGCCGCTGTTGCGTGGGAGGCCGATGACCGGTGCGTCGTGATACCGGCCCACGTGTGGACGCCCTGGTACGGCATGTACGGATCGAAATCGGGTTTCGACTCGGTCGAAGAGTGTTTCGGGGACGTGGCGGGCCGCATCCATGCCATCGAGACCGGGCTGTCCAGCGATCCTGCAATGAACTGGATGGTGCCGGACTTGGACTCGCGGTCGATCGTTTCGTTTTCAGACGCTCACTCGTCTGGAAACATGGGCCGGGAATTGACGGTGTTCAGGGCGGAGCCGAATTTCACGTCTCTTGCCGACGCGGTCCGTAACGAGGACATCGCCGAAACGGTCGAGTTTCACCCGGGGCATGGGAAGTACCACCTGGACGGGCATAGAAAGTGCGGGGTCCGGATCGAGCCGGGTAACGGTGACGCGCCGGTTACGACGTGTCCGAGTTGTGAAAGGCCGCTTACGCTTGGGGTGCTGCACCGGGTAAATGAACTGGCGGCCAGGACCGGCGGTGCTGAACTCGGCGGGGATGGACTGGTCAGGGTTCCGGATCACCGGCCGCCTTTCCGGTCGCTGGTTTCGTTGAGGGAACTGCTATCGTTCAGCCTGTCGGTCGGACCCGCAACAAAGACGGTGGGCAGGCATTACGAGGCGCTCGTGGACGAGTTCGCGGGTGAGTTGAACGTGTTGACGCGTGTTCCGTTCGAAGATCTCGAGCGCGTATCCGGATCTCAGCTCGCCGCGGCGGTATTGGCCGTTCGGGAAGGGCGGGTCGATGTCGATTCCGGCTACGATGGGGTCTACGGCATGGTTACGCCGAGGGTCCACTAACCGGCGCGAGGTCCGGATTTTGGCAAACGCATGAAGATCACGTCACTCAAGGCCGCTTATCCCCGCTACCGGCACGTGCCGCCGTCCTGGCGAACGCATATGTGGCAGATCGTGGTGAGGGTGGAGACCGATGTGGGGATTGTTGGACTAGGTTCGGGTGGCGGGGGCGTGCCCGCCGTGGAAATCGTCAACCGGCACATGGCGGAGTTGGTGGTCGGCTCGCGGGTTGACTCGCCGGCCGATATTGCCGCTATCTGGGATGACCTGTACGCAGAGTCGATGCCGTATGGCCGGAAGGGTGTGGCCATAATGGCGTTGAGCGGCGTCGACCTGGCGTTGTGGGACGCGCTTGGGCGCGCAGAGGGTTTGCCGGTCCGGGACCTGATCGGCGGGCCGCGCCGGGACTCAGTCCCGGTGTATGCGACCGGCGGGGACTCCGACTGGTACGCGGAACTGGGCATCACCGGCCAGAAGATCCCGCATCGCTGGACGGGCGAGGATTCGGACTACGACCGGACGGAAGAGTCGGTGGCTGGGGTTCGCCGGGTGCTTGGGCAGGACGCGGACGTGATGATCGATACGTACATGACGTGGACGTCAGAGGTCACGTTGAAGATGGCCGAACGCCTGCAGGAACTGAGGGTGCACTGGTTCGAGGACGTACTTACGCCGGACGACCTGGCCGGGCAGGCTGAGTTGAGGGGCAAGGTGGGAGAGACGCTCATAGCGGGCGGTGAGCACGAATTTACGCACCACGGGTTCCGCGAGATCGCGCGCGCCGGCGCGTTGGACGTGTGGCAGCCGGACATTACGTGGTGCGGCGGCATTTCGGCTGGCCTCAGAATCCTCGACCTCGCCAACGAAGCCGGAGTGCCGGTCATGCCGCATCGCGGTGGTGAGCCGTGGGGACTCCACTTCATCGCCGGATCGGGCTGTCACCAGCTTGCCGAGATGGTGATGGGCGACCGAGACGGCGGCAGAGATGAGGTCTGGCTCGGCGCGCCGGAGGTCGCCGATGGCCGGCTCCTGTTGACGGACGAGCCGGGGTTTGGCGTCAGGCTAAACGAGGAATTACTGTGATTGGGGAACCGGCGCGGGCAGATTCTAGGGTCAGGGGACCTGCGTGCTGCCGTGATCGTCCACAACGCGGTCCGATGACCTCAGACCGCTCCCGGTAGTGAATTCCACTCGGTTGCCCTCGGGATCGTAGACGTAGAAGGCCCTCTGGCCGTCTGCCCGCTCCAGGGGCCCTTTGATTATCTCGAAACCGGCTTCGCGCATGGTCGCGAGGGCGCGGTCGAAGTCCTCCACCTCAAATGCGGTGTGACGGTTGGGCGGACTTTCCGGCGCCTGCCGAAGGAGGTGAACCATAGTGCCATCCGCGGCCTCCAGCCAGATCAGGTTGTCACCACCGGTACCTTCCTGGGAGGGCACCAGCTTCAGTCCAAGCAGGTCACGCCAGAAGCCCAGCGCCCGCCCCTTGTCCTTGAACGGCATCGCCTGGTGGTTGATGGTGCGAATTCCGATTGGACGCATATTCCTTCCGTCCGGCTCGGACTTGCTTTCAGGCGGCAAAGTCGGCTAGCCGACGGCCTTCCGCCCTTTGTCCAGCGCGTCGTAGCAGAACTGGGCGGTCCACCAGGGGTCGTAGTCTGGTTGCGTGGACTGCTGCATGCTGACCTCGGCGTAGACCGGCATGTGTTCGAGTCCGTTATCCCGGAGCGCCGTCATGAACAGGGGAATGTCGATAGTGCCTGCGCCGGTCAGACAATATTGGACTTTACCCTCTTCGTCCTTTTGACCGTCCTTGATGTGGACCATCACCGAGTGCGGTGCGCACACGTCGACGCTGTGGACGACCTCTGCGCCCTCGACGTAGAAGTGGCTGATGTCGAGGTCGAGCTTGAGGTTCGGGTGTTGCGTCTGCTCGATTACCCAGGCGGCCTTTTCGGGCGTCTCGAAGTCGGTGCCGGCGTGGGCTTCGATCGCGATTATGACGTCGTACTCAGCCGCGACATCGGCCAGTCGGAGGAACGAATCGCGAGTCTGGTCCTTTCCTCCGGCGTCCCACGGCATAGCCTGGTGGCCGGCGGTCGTGGTCAGCAGGATCGGGGTGTCGTCGTAGTGGAGGTTATTTGCCAGGACGAACTTGGCCCGCGCGTCCTCCAGCATGGCTTCCGCCTGGTCCTCGGGCGCGCAGACATCGATGTTGCCGAAGATGATCGGTGACGGGAATCCCAATTCACGACAGAGGGCTCCCAGTTTCTTCTGCTCTGAACTGTCGAACCTTGCAGGGAACGTGGGCCATTCGTCCTTTACGCAAATCTCTATTGCCTCGTAGCCGATTTCCCTGGACTTGCGGACGGCATCGAACGGGTCAACCATTCCGAGCGCGTATGTCGAATATCCGAGTTTGAAAGCCAATTGCGGAACCCCCAGTGTGAATGTCGGCGGATTCTAGCAAACATCCCACTGAGGACTACAATTACTTAGGATTGTTGCCGCCATTTTGCAGCCCCTAACCTGGCGTAACGATCGCGGGCGGGGACTGCTACGTCACTATTAGAGATGAACAAACCTGAACCCTCCGCGACGCCGGCGCTGGCCGGGATGCGCGTTCTTGACATGTCGCGCGGCATCGCGGGCGCCTATTGCACCCGGCTGCTCGCCATGTTCGGCGCCGACGTCACCAAGGTTGAACGTCCCGGCGACGGCGACCCCGTGCGAGGCATGCCGCCGTTCTACAGTGACGAAGAGGGACGGCAGGAGTCCGTCCTGTTCGCCTACCTCAATGCAAACAAGGGCAGCGTAGAACTCGACATTGGTTCCGGGGACGGCAGGACCGCCGTGCAGGAATTCGCTTCGACCTCGGACGTGCTGGTTGAAGACTTCGAAACGGGTTACCTCGGTACGCTTGGCATGTCACCCGCGTCATTCCGGACGCTAAACCCGCGCCTGGTAGTTACCTCGATCCCCACAGCGCCGCCCGGCAGCAAGTTCCATGGTTACCGCGTTACTGAACTGAACCTTTACGCCATGAGCGGCCTGATGTCGCTGGTCGGCGGACGGGGCAGGCCACCCCTGAAGGCTGGTGGCTACCAGGCCCACTACATGGCCGGGGCCCACGCCTGCACGCTGACGATGTTTGCGGCGTACCGGGCGCGCCGGGACGGCATCGGTTGTCACATCGATGCGTCCACCGTCGAATCCGCCACGAAGTTCTTCACCCACATGTCCGACTACAGTTCGTCCGCGGAGGTGGACGAGCCGGCCGACGAAAGGCGGGAGCATGCGTCGGCCGTGATGCCGTGCCTGGATGGGCACGTGTCCGTGCAGCTTTACTACTTCCAGATCGGCGCGATTGCGGAACTAATCGGTAAGCCGGAACTGGCCGACGACCCGCGGTTCGCAACTCAGCCGGCGTTCCGCGACAACGAGCGCGCCTTGAAGGAAGAGGTGCGAGCGTGGCTTTCGACAAAGCAGGGGGAAGACGCGCAGGTCGAGGCGCAGGCCAAGCGCGTGCTCTTCACGAAGGTCAATGACGCCAAGGCCGTAGTCGATTCCGTTCACTTCAGGGAGCGCGGTTTCTTCAGGCAGGTATCGATTCCGGGAGTCGGGAGGGTCGACTTTCCGGGTCCGCCGTTCATTCTCGGCGAATCGCCCGCCGGTCAACTGAAAGTCGCGCCAGCGTTGGGCCGGGACAATGGTCTCGTCAGATCCCGCGGAAACGCAGTAAACGCTGCCGCATCGAATGGGCGAAAGTCGGGCGGGACCGGCCGGTTGCCGCTCGACGGCGTTCGAATACTCGATCTCACGCACCGGCTCGCCGGTCCGACGATGGCCATGGTCCTCGGCGACTGGGGCGCCGACGTATTGAAGCTGGAGTGGTGGAAGAGGATGGACGCCTGGCGGGGCGTAATCTCGGTTGACCACGACGTCGATGGACAGAAGATCTACAACAAGGGGCGGAACTGGCTCAAGCTGAACCGCTCCAAGAGGTCGCTGACCCTGAACCTAAAGACCGACGACGGGAAGTCGCTGTTCAAGGAGTTGGTCCGGCATTGCGACGTGATAGCGGACAACTTTTCGGCGGGCGTGCTGGACCGGCTGGGTCTCGGATACGACGTTGCGTCGAAGATCAATCCCGGCATCATCGTGATTTCCATGCCCGGGTTCGGCAGTTCCGGTCCGCACTCGAGGTACGTCAGCAACGGGGCCACCATGGAGGGCTACGCGGGCGTGGCGTCCATGACCGGGTACGAAGGCGGCGCGCCGAGGAACTCGGTGAACATCTGGCCGGACCCGGTGGCCGGCGTTCACGGCGCAGCGGCTATAGCGATGGCGCTGTACAGGCGGGAAGAGACCGGCCGCGGCCAGCGCATCGACCTCTCGCAGGCGGAGGCCCTCGTCAACATGATCGGCGAGGCGTTGCTGGAGTACTCGCTAAACGGCACGATCGCGAGGACGGTCGGCAACACAAGCTCAATTGCATCTCCGCACGGGGTCTACCCATGCAGGGGAGAGGACCGCTGGATATCAATCGGCGTCCAGAGCGAACGTGAATGGGACGGCCTGTGCAGCGCGGCGAACGGTGAATCGTGGGCGACTGGCGGCCGTTTTTCCGATCTCGGCGGACGCCTGGGACTGCGCCAGGAGTTGGACGAATGCATAGCGGCGTGGACCGCGCCACAGGACGCGTGGGAGTTGGCCGACCGGTTACAGCGGACCGGGGTGCCGGCTACTGCCGTGACCCTGAACACGGATGTCGTCGAGTGGGATGAAGTGCCCTCGCCCGACTTCTGGCATCGCCTGGACCACCCGCACCTGGACATGTTCCCCGGCGCGGCAGCGCGAATCGACGGCCGGACGCCGGAGATCAAGAGGCTGCCGCCGGACCTGGGGGCCCACACGGACGAAATACTCGCCGAACTGTTGGGCAAGTCACCGGACGAACTGGCCGAACTACGGGCCAGGGACGTTATCTAAAGCGGGGCTGATCTAAACGGACAGCGTGGCGGTGGCGAAGCCCATTAGCTGGCCGAGTTGGTTCGTGCCCTTGATCTCGCAGTCGATGAGGCCCCTCCCGTTTTCCCGGCGCTTGCCGGTTACGACGCCCGTGAATACCACCGTGTCGCCGGGGCGGAATGGCTGGATCGCCTTGAACTCCAGCCTGCCGCCGTTGTAGAAGCTGCCCGCGGGGAACCAGCGTTCCAGCATGGTGGTGACGTAGGCCATCGTGATGACGCCGCCGTTCACCGTGCCGGCGAATATGCCCTTCCTGGCAAAATCGGGGTCGGTGTGGATATTCGGCCGCGGCGGTCTCGCGGTGATCTCCGGCATCCGGGTGTTGTCAATCGTCTCCTGGGTCTCATACGTCTCGAACGACGGGATCTCGTCGCCCACGGCTATCGAATCGTAGGTCACTTGCTGGTCTGTCATTGTCGGGAAACCTCCGTGGCTTTGCCCTGGTCGGCCGCGTGTTTCTGGCCCTTTGCATATTCGAAAATACTCGTGTAGTCGTACTCGGCAACCAACTCGTCGTGCTGGTTGCGGGCCTCGACCCTGAAGGTGACGAACTTGCTGCCCCGGCGGACGTACTTGTCGATGACGCTGCATACGCTGGTTATGGTGTCGCCTGCGCGCATGGGGCTGTGCCACCGCACCTCGCACTTGGCGAACGGCGTCTGGCGAGGATTTTCCTGCGCGAGTTCCAGCGCCACGTACCCGTTCGCCTCGGCCACGTCGAACCGGCGCAACGGGGCGGCTGCGATGATCATCGTGGGCATGGCGAGGAGTTGATCTTCCTGCTCCTGGTAAGCCGGGTTGGGGTTTCGCACGCGTTGTGCGTACTTGGATACCAGGTCTTGCGTGACCTCTACGGTGAACGGCGTTCCCTTTTGACCCACCTCAACCGCATCGTATTCCCACCGTTTTTCTTCGACAGTTTCAGTGTCCAAATCGCATCGATCCCTGAATGAATGGCCTTGGCGTGGTCGCCCGCGTCGCAAGGATATTACCCCCTCAGCGCGGCATGCGGCAGATCCTCCCGCACCGAAGTCAATGGCCGCAATCGTTCGACTATCGCCCGGTTCCGGTATACATTTTGCCCATGGCAACACTCTACGAGGCGGCGCGCAAGGCCGGAGTCCAATTTGCCGACGAACTGGCGCCTGTGGAACGCAGGTTCGACACCGGTGAACTGGAGCTTGGCTACCTGGACTGGGGGCCGCAGGACGCGCCGCCGGTCATCCTGCTACACGGCTTTGCGCAGAACGCCCACTCGTGGGACTACACGGCCCTCGCACTGGCCCAGAAATACCGGGTAATCAGCCTGGACGCGCGCGGCCACGGCGACAGCGACTGGGCGGAGGATTCCGACTACTCGACGGCCGCCCACCAGCGCGATCTCGACCGGTTCATCGAGCAGTTCCAGGGGGTACCCGTTACCCTCATCGGCCTGTCGATGGGCGGTCGGACTTCATACGTGTACACGTCTCGCCATCCAGAAAACGTGTGCGGCCTGGTCATCGTCGACTCCGGCCCTCCCGGCAAAAAGGCGTCCGGGCCCGGCATGTCGGGCGGCAGGCGGATCATGGACTTCGTCACGCTGCCGGACGAACTGGACACGTGGGATGAGTTCGTGGAGCGCATCCACCAGTACAACCCGCGGCGGAGCGTGCAGGAGGTGCGGGACACGCTCATTCACAAAGTACGACAGGCGCCCAACGGCAAGTGGACCTGGAAGTACGACCGCATCCTCAGGGACCCCAATCGTCCGCGTGAGGTCGTTCCGGCCGATGAACAGTGGCGACGGGTCGAGGCCATCACGTGCCCGACGCTCGTGGTGCGCGGCGCGGAGAGCGACATACTGGCCCGCGAGACCGCGGCCGAGATGGCAGAGCGCATGCAGGACTGCAAGGTGGTGGAGGTCGAACGCGCCGGGCACCTGGTGCCGGGCGACAACCCCAGGCAGTTCATAGCCGTGGTGATGGAATGGCTCGATGAACTCCACGCTGCGACGTGAGGACCATCCCCGTATCTGATGAGAGCTAACGGTCGGACAAGAATCCGCAACCCGATTTTCGTCCCGGGCAACCGGCGGTCGATGTTGGAAAAGGCGGCCGGCTTCGCGACGGACGCCGTCGTAGCGGACCTGGAAGACTCGGTCCCCATGACTGAAAAGCCGGTCGCGAGGGACCTCGTCGCCGAGATGGTACCGACCCTGGCGCGAGCCGGTCAGAGGGTGGTGATCAGGGTGAACTCACTCGACACCGGTCTGGCGGAGGACGACATCGCGGCGGTCGTCCATCCGGATGTGTTCGCGGTCAGCGTCGGCAAGATCACTTCACCGGCCGACATTTCCGAGTACAGTCGCCTGCTGGATGCCGCGGAAGAACGTGCCGGGCATTCCGCGGGTCAAACGCGACTTATCTTGTGGATCGAGACGGCGGCCGCGGTGCAGCACGCTTACGACATCGCCTGCGCATCGGAACGGACTACCGCGATCACATTCGGCGCGGAGGACTACACCCGCGACGTGGGAATCAGGCGCACGTCTTCAGGCGAAGAGGTGCGGGTCCCGAGGAGCCTTGTCGCGCTGGCGGCCCATGCAGCGGGTGTGACCCCGCTGGATACGCCGTACGTGAACTTTCGGGATGCCGAAGGACTGGAGTCGGACATAGCCGAGGCGGCGCAGTTGGGATTCAAGGGCAAGTTCGCAATACACCCGGCTCAGCTTGAGCCGATCAGACGTCTGTTCGGGCCGCAACCGGACGAGATCGACTATGCCCGGCGAGTGCTGGCGGCATGGGAAGCCGCATCGGCGGAAGGCCGGGGTTCACTGGACCTCGATGGCGCCATGGTCGACGTGCCGGTCGTCGAGCGCGCCCGCAATACGCTGGCCGAAGCCGCCGAACTTGGTCTGACTTGACGGTGGGTCCGACAGAACCGCCCACAGCGCCACTCGCTGGTCTGCGTGTGGTGGAGATTGGGCAGGGCATCGCCGAGTCGTTCGCCGGGAAGATGTTTGCCGCGCAGGGCGCGGACGTGATCAAGGTGGAATCGCCTCGAGAGGGCGGCGATGACCGGCGGACCGGGCCGGATGCCGAGTCGCACCGCTTCGGACATTCACCCGGCTATTTTCGGTACCTGAACATGTCGAAACGCAGCGTGACGCTCGACATCGGAAGCGATGACGGAGCACGCCTGCTGACGCGACTGCTGGCGACCGCAGACGTTCTGATCGACGGTACGCGGGAGGGCGCTCTCGGCCCTGATGAGGGCGGTTCCAACAGTGTTTGTCAGCGTTTCCCGCGCCTTGTTCACGTCTCGATCACGCCTTTCGGCCGCACCGGCCCGTATGCCGGGTTCGCAGCGACGGAGATCGTGCTGCACGCGATGAGCGGAGAGATGAAACTGGCCGGAGTGCCGGACAAGCCCCCGCTGCAAAAGGGAGGTCACTTTGCACAGGTCCACGGTGGCTTGCATGGATACGTCGCCGCGATGGCGGCGCTGACCGCCCGGAAAATGACGGGGCGCGGGCAGTTCGTCGATGTGTCGATAGCGGAGGCGTGGACCAGCATTGCGGGGGCGGCCCTGAAGAGGCAGACCTACACGGGTGAGGTGCCGAACAGGGTCGAACCCAAGGCCGAGGTGCCCGGCGGTCTGCGAAGGAGCGCAGACGGGTGGGTGATCGTTGGCGGGAGGGGCGGCAACCGTGATTGGTGGCCGCCGTTTGCGAAGATGGTGGACCGACCTGAATTGGACGACCCGGCGCTCGAGTCGGAAGAGGGCAGGGCGGACAGTGAAGCAATGCTCCAGCGGGTCTTTGCCGAGTGGCTGATGGCCCACCCAAAGGAAGAGGTCTACCGGCGGGCGCAGTCGGGAGGACTGGCCGCGGCGTACGTGGCCGACGCGAATGACGTCGTCAACTCCGAGCACCTCAGGGCGCGGGACTATTTCGAAACAACCAACTTGAACGACGGCCGCGGGATCGACTTGCCGTCACGACCCTACAGGGCCCAGCGGATGGGCTGGTCGAACAGGCCGGCGCCAGCGTTGGGCGAGCACACACGCGACGTCTTTGTAGGTGAAATTGGCGTCGGGGTAGAGGAATTCGACAGGCTGGTCGAAGAGAGGATCGTGTAGCCGCGTGGGACCGTTGGACGGAATACGCGTGGTCGACCTTTCACAGGTCTGGTCGGGCCCCTTTTCGACGCGCATTCTTGGTGATCTGGGCGCCGAGATCCTCAAGGTGGAGGGCCCGGGACGTCCTGATCCCGAGCGCGGGCCGGCAGACCCGAAAGCGTCGCGAGGGGGTACCTATCCGAATGACGACCCGGGCGATGAGCCGCGCAACCGAGCCGGGAGGTTCGTCGAGTACAACCGCAACAAGCGCGCTATCGCCATCGACCTGAAGGCGGCCGAGGGAGTCGAACTGTTCAAGTCCCTCGTCGAATCGGCCGACGTGGTTATCGAGAACTTCAGCGTCGGCGTGACGCAACGGCTGGGGATCGACTACGAGCAACTCAAGGCGGTCAAGCCGGACTTGGTGATGGTCTCCATGCCCGCGTTCGGGACGACCGGCCCGGACAGGGGGTTCGTCGCATTCGGACCGCAGCAGGAGTGCCTGGTCGGGTTGGCGGCTATCACCGGCTACGAGCGGGATTCTCCGTTATCGACGGGAATTTACTACCCCGATCCGACGGTCGCCCTGTTTGCCGTGTCGTCCATCCTGACGGCGCTCTGGCACCGTGATGCAACCGGTGAGGGCCAGCACATAGAAATCGCCCAGCGCGAGGCGGTCACGTTCGCACTCCCGGAGCCGTTGATCGAGCTGTCCGAGTCGGGGAAAACTCCCGGCCCTCTCGCAAACGGCCACCCCGCGTGGTCGCCACATGGGTGCTACCGATGCGCGGGGGATGACGAGTGGGTCGCCATTGCGGTGACGAGCGATGAGGAGTGGAACGCGCTGCTGGAGTGCATCGGTCGCGCCGACCTGCTGGGAGACGAGCGATTCGCCTCCGCTGAGGCGCGTGTCAGAAACGGTGCTGCGACAGAAGAGATCGTGGAGTCGTGGACCGCTCTGCGCTCCCCCACCGAAGCGATGAACATACTCCAGGCCGCGGGAGTGCCGGCCGGCGCAGTGATGAGCATGGCCGACCTGCTTGGCGATCCGCATTATGGACACCGCGGCTTTTTCATTGATGTCGACTACTCGGCCGGGGTTGGCAGGCACCCGTCCCTGGGTTTCCCGTGGCAATTCTCGGACACGCCGGCGTCGGTCCGACGGCCCACGCCAAAATTTGCCGAGCACACCGCGGAGATATTGCGGGAAATCGCCGGGCTGGACGGAGAAGAGATCGCGCGCCTGCTTGAAGCGGGAGTTGTAGTGCGCTCTCGTCCCGAATAAACAGGCAACGGCTTTCTTCCAATAACGCGCCGGAATTGCGCCCGTCGGGTATAGTTCCACTTACTGAATGCAGGAACCCCGAGATGCGTCAGGAGGCACCAATGGAACCGTCTGTTTATTTCATGGATGCAAGAAGCGATTCCGCGGACACTAGTTTGATCGCCAAGACCCTGACGGTTTTCGATGCCGCGGGGTTCGACAAGCTCGTTTCACCCGGTGACGTGGTCGCCATCAAGATCCATTGCGGCGAGTGGAACAACAGCGCGTACCTGCGGCCCGTGTACGCCAGGGCAGTGGCCGACAGGGTCAAGGAGTTGGGGGGTCGGCCGTTCGTGTGCGACACCACGACGCTTACCTACGGTCCCTTTTCGAGCCGTGCAAATGAACTGGACCTACTGGAAACGGCGGCCCGCAACGGCTTTACGTCGGCCACGCTCGGCTGCCCGTTCATCTGCGCGGACGGCTACATAGGCACCAGCGACTACCGTGTCGACATACCGGAGGGGTATCTACTGAAGGAAGCCTACGTGGCTCAGGCCATTGCCGCCGCCGACGTGCTGATAACGCTCACCCACTTCAAGGGACACGGGATGGGAGTGATCGGTGGCGCCATCAAGAACCTGGGAATCGGCGCCCAGTCGAAACGCGGAAAGTTCAACGTCCACATGGGCAGGCACCCGCGATACGGGATCGGGAGCGTAATCGAATTCAATCCCGACGCATTCGCAGGCAAGGACAACGATCCTGAGTGGGACATCATCGAAGACTGCTGCCCGCACGGCCTGTTCAAGATCACCGAGGACGAAAAGGTCGCCTGGGACAGGGAAGCCTGCATAGGATGCCTGGGGTGCATGGGCGTCATGAACCCGCGCGGTATTTTCGAGCCCTCCCAGGACCTGTTCGACGCCACCGACATCGCCATAGCAGACGCGGCGCTGGGCGTCATGAAGACCGTACCGAAGGTCGGGTTCCTGAACCTGGCGTTGGATGTCTCTCCCAAGTGCGACTGCGGCGGTTTCGCGGACGTGCCGATAGTCCCCCACCTGGGCATATTTGCGAGCAGCGATCCGGTCGCGATCGACCAGGCGTGCGTAGACAAGGCCAGGCACGCGCCGGGCATACCGGGGTCACTGAGCGAGGAGATGGGGGTGGAAGAGCCCGGCGAGCGGAAGTTCGACCTTGCGGGCGCCGCTATCGAGGGCCTTAGCGAACAGACGACCATCAACACCGGCGTGGTGATTGGGCTGGGTAGCCGCAAGTACGAGTTGGTAGACGTTAAGCCTGCCGGCAACGATAAGTTCCGCTTCCCGCTGGACCCGCGACCGACGAGGCTCCGCTACCAGCGGATTTTCGAGAAGTTTCAGCCGTTCCCGGCGCACCGGCACGGAGGTCGAGGGTTCGACCGGCTCGAAGAGGTCGACATGGAAGCCGTCAAGCTGCACGACGGCCCACAGGTCACGTCAGATTCCTACTCGCCCTATCACGGCGACGGGACCCACATACCGGTCAAGAAACAAAACGGCCGCGAGATGTGGCACCCGGGCGAAGAGGCGGTCAGGCACTCAAGCGATCAATGAGAACCGGGCGTCAACGCCCTTCCTGAGGGGCAGACGTTAATACTGGCCAATAGGCGCCAGGAGGATAAAGAACGAACAATGGGACGCGCTCAGGATCTTCTGGACGCAGCGGTCGCAAGCGCCAGGGCGGCCGCAGAAAATCTCGACGACGGCGACGCAACGCGCCTGAATGATGCGGCCGACAAGATGGAAGGCATGAGGGAGAAGTTCTTCTTCAAGTCGCTGGCCGGCGTGCCGCTCGCAAATAAGGCGAAGAAGGCGGCCGCGACCCTGGAGAATGGGGGCGGCCCGGCGACGATCGACGCCCTGGAGGCCATTGTTGCTGAGATGGACGAGAGGCTCGATCAACCTGGCGCCGTCCTGACTTGATCCGCCCGGTACTGGTCACAGGCGGCGCCGGCAGCATGGGCCGCCTGGTGGTCGGGGAATTGCGAAACGCCGGCAGGCGCGTTCGCGTATTCGATCTGCCATCGGCGGACTTTTTGCCGTTCGAATCGGACCCCGGAATCGAGGTGGCGTCGGGTGACATCACCTCGCCGTCCGACGTTGCAGCGGCCGTCGATGGGGTGGAAACGTTAGTCCACCTTGCCGCCATCCTGCCGCCGGTGTCCGAGGCCAATCCGGAGTTGACCAACCATGTCAACGTGGAGGGCACTCGGGTCCTGCTCGAAGGCCTGGGCCGGGTGACGCCGGACGCTAGGGTCGTGTTCAGTTCGTCGGTCAGCGTCTATGGGCGTCCAGCTCAGCCCGACCGCATCGTCACGGCGGCCGATCCCATGACGCCCGACGACCACTATGCCCAGTCAAAGGCCGAGTCCGAGATGCTTGTCCGGGAATCCGGCCTCGACTGGATCGCCCTGCGCATCAGCGGCGTAGCGATTCCGATATTCCAGGAACCGCCCCCTGAGTGGCCGTTCCGGCCCGACCAGCAGATCGAGTTCGTACACCGCGACGACGCCGTTTCGGCGTTGATCGCGGCGGCCGATCCCTCTGTGCCCACCGGCCGGGCCCACATGATCAGCGGCGGTCCGACCTGGCGCATGACCGGCGCGCGGTACGTTGAGGACTTCTTCAGGCTGGTGGAGGTGGACCCGGAGGATGCGGCGTACCAGTCAGAACCGGGCCACTTTGCGTGGTACGACAGCGCCGATGGCCAGGTACAACTCGGCTACCAAAACAACTCTTACGGTGAATACCTCGGTCAACTGGAAGCGAACATCGAAGAGTTGTTGGCCGGGTAGCCGGTCAGCTCACGCAATGTCGCATGCGGAGCGGTCCCTGCGGAATATCGGATCCCCAGGTGAAGTTCCTGCTGGACCGATGTCATCCCTGTAGATGTTAGGTAATTCGCTGACAGATTGGCATTTATGGATCATGCTGATCGGGAGGCGAAGATGCGTAGCAACAGTAACGACCGCACGCTTGAGCGGAACTACATCCAGAAGTACCGGTTCCTGATCCGGGAGTACGAGCTGGTCAAGGCCAAGCGCCATCACCAGTTCCGGTTCCTGCAGGACTTTTACGCCTACCACGGCACCAACCGTCAGACCTTCGCCAAGTACTACAACCGCTACCGCCACTCGGGAGCGGACGACGCCCTTCTGCCCCGTAAACGGGGACCCAGGTGGAAGAGCCGCCGCACCATCCCCTTCATCGAGGAGAAGGTGATCGAGTTGCGGCGGAGGGGCATCAACCGCTACGAGATATATGCCATACTCAAGCCCGTCCTGAAGTCTCACACTCCAGCGCCCTCGACCATCTACGCCATCACCAAACGCCATGGCCTGAACCGGTTGACCAAGCCCATGCGACAGTCCAAGCGTCAGATCATCAAGACCAGGGCTGGTGAGTTGGGCCACCTCGACTCCCACTACCTGAGCAAGGACCTGATCGTGGGCGCCAAAAGACGCTACTTCCTGGTGTCGGTGCTCGACTCCTGCACGCGTCTCGCCTGGGCGGAGGTGGTGGACGATCTCAAGAGCCTGAGCGTGATGTTTGCTGCGCTCAAGAGCATCAACCTGCTGAACGCCGAGTATGGGATCCGCTTCGAGGAGATTCTTACCGACAACGGTCCGGAAGTCGCAGCGCCCACCAATAAGGAGCAACATCCAACGGAGCGGATGTTCTTGGAACTGGGCATCAAGCACCGCTACACCAGGCCCTACCGGCCACAGACCAACGGGAAGATCGAACGCTTCTGGCGGACGCTGAACGAGGACCTGCTGGAAGAGACGACTTTCGAATCGGTGGAGGAGTTGAAGGATGAGCTGGTGGAGTACCTCCTCTACTACAACACGGAGAGACCGCACCAGGGCCTAAACGGCAAGAGTCCACTCCAAGCCTTGAAACTTCTGTCAACGAATTAGTTGACATTTACAATCCCGAGCGAAGCCGAGGGATCTGAGACCTCTTATCCTGGTACCCGTCCGTGGCGAGGCAAAGCGCATTATTGTGGGAGGTTGCCGCGTGTTATTGGCTGGGGCGGACAACTGGCGTCTCAGATTTCTCGGCTTCGCTCGAAATGACAAATCAGGGTTGGGTGCCTTGGGGTTGGGAGTTGAACGCCTTGGGGGGCATCCGATCCCTTCCCGTGCCCCGTGGGTACCGGGTTTTCCCGGCTCGACAGGGGGTGTCGGTCGATCTCGGCAAGAATGCGGGGCGGCCACAACGGGCCACGGCAACAGGCCACTTCGACTCGCAATGCTTGCATATTGCGCTTGGCCGCGGCCATCACTGCCAAGGCGCTGCGTCATTTCTTCCCCAAGCCGGTAATATTCATAGTGTGAAAGATCGAAGACGAGACCCCCGATTTGACATGGTCCTGGAGCGGACCAAAGTTGTCCGGCCGCCGCGGCAGTCGCTCGAGACGTTTGGCGTGACCAAGATCAGGTACCACCTGGTCACCGAACCGGCGTTCAGGGAGGTTAACCCGGTCGAGACCGTGGAGACCGTCGTTCGCGGCGGGGTGGTCAAGGCAGAACGGCCGCAGGTGGTAACACCCTATTTTCTGCTTAAGACCGAGTCGTTCAGCACCGGGGCTCGGGAGTTTTTGGAACACCTCGCCCGGTTGCAGGGTCCTGACTCACCGGGCCTCCTCTACTCGTACAAGAACGAGCCGGGCGGGATGGACATAGTGTCCGGCGGCGTCGACGAAGTGGCGACGCGGATTGCCCGCGATCTGGACGCCCGCGAATCGGGCCTTGAAGCCGTGATCGTCGGCGTCGACGAACTGTGGGACGTGTCCCTGATCAAGTTCATCTACGAGTTGACCAACGATTCGGCGCGCAAGAACGTGTCGCAGATGCAGTCTGCCGGGATGCTGGAGATGAACGATGGCGTGCCGGCAGACGCGCGCCGGCGCGTAGAGCGAATGCTCGAGGGCGCCATGCAGGGTATGGTCGAGCCGTCTGAGGTTATGCGGGAACTGAAACGCTGGGACCTGTTCGAAGAGTACGAGGACCGGTTCCTTGCCCTCTTTCGGACCTAATCCTTCAAGCTAAGCCCCTCATTCCGGGCGGGCGAGCAGTGTCCTTATGACCTGCGGCGCTGCCTCTATGGCCCGCTGGTGCAGTTGTTCCGGCGTTAGGCTGCCTATCGGGTGTTCGACCACCGCGAACGGGTATTGGGGCATGCCGCCCAGGTTCGCCATGGCGCGGGCGCTGGTCTCGAACGGCTCCGTGCAGATGGCCACCGCGGGGACCCCTCGCTTTTCGAGTTCGATTGAGTCGTGCAGACTGCACGACGAGCAGCTCCCTCAGTCTCCGTTTGCAGTAATTACCACGTCCACGTCGCCTGCGATCTTGTCAAGCAGGTCTGGGTCGGCCGGATTGCTTGCGTTGCCCTTGTTCACGCGGTGAGCGGGCGCCAGTGCGAAGCTATCCGTGAGGACCTCGTGTATGGCGTCGAGCAGTTCCGGGGCGTTCAGCTTGTCGTTGGCCAGCAGGCCGACCGTTTTGCCGTTCAGGTCACGCGGCCTTTCGGCCATGGCCGGCGACGCGACCGCGGGGACGAAGGTCGGGTCCAGCACGCGTAGGGTTTCCTGGTTGGTCATGGGGTCAAGCCTCCTTTGCAGCCATTATGAGATTATGCCGTTGACGTTATCGGCCTGGTGACCACTTTCGACCGGTGGCCGTTCGACCAGGTTGGTATTACCGCGCTCCATCCGCCTCCGTCGGCGCCGGCCACCGTCACGATGGCCGACTCGGGCCGTGCGAGGGCGCTTGCCGTCGCGTCACCTACCGCATCGTGGGACCTCGGCGTAGGGTTTGACCATTGCGACGCCGGGCGTTTTGTCACCTCGTAGAGGTACTCGCCTACGCGTGATTTCGGCCATCCGGCGTCCCGTAAGTAGGCTACGTGTTCCGGGCATAACACTATCAGCACTTCGCTCATCCCGGGCGCGGTGGCCCAGAGGGCGTTTACGAATGCGTCGAGTATGCCCTCGGGCGTGTTCGCCGCGTGCTCGCCGACCTGTATTCCGCTCAGGGCAGAGATGACCGTTACCGCGCCGGCGTCGGCCGGCAGACCCCTGTCAGCGTGAATGGGCGCCCACGGAGACCGGTCCGCCCATTCCCCGAAGCACCACGTGTACTTGCCGGGATGGCCGAGCGTCGCCTTGTCGATCTCACCCGACCGCGAGCCCAGCAGGTTGGTCACGATGAGCCGAATCGCGCGCCCGATCGTCGCGTTCGCCCGGTGCCCGGGTCCGAATGCGGATATTCCTGAATTGACGCCCAGTTCCAAGACCGCGGGGCCGCTTACGAGCACGAGAATGCTTGCGCCCATCGTGCTCGCCGTTATGGCGTGAAGGTTGAATTCGTCGGCCGTAATGGCTTGCACTGCTGCGGCGACCACCGGCATGTACTCCGGTCGGCAGCCCGCCATTATCGAGTTGATGGCGACCTTTTCGGCGGTGGCGACGCCGCCCTTGACCGGTTCTGTTCCGAGCACATGGCCGGGCTCGAGGTCCGCGGCCTGCAGGAATCTGTCGACCGCGTTCTCCGTCGGCGGAACGATCGGTAATCCGTCGCTCCACCCGCGCTCGTAGAAGGCCTCGATGGCTTCGAACGCATCGTTCATCTCAACGACGTCTGAAGTAAGTCTCGTACTGTTCCGCAAATCGGCCTCTGGTGGTTCAACACTCCCGCGGCATTGGTCGTGCGCACATTCTAAACCGTCGCCGTGTCCTGTCTCGTTGGCCCGGATGTTCCGGAGTCTTGGCGTTTGAGTGACTGCTTAGGACTACCGGCGTTTACTTTGTCGAACAACGCCACGACCTCGTTGGAAGGCCTGGGTGTCAACAGCGTAACGACTATGGCGACGGGTGCTCCTATTGCAAATCCAGGCGTCGCTGGGTGAATGTCCCAAATGCCCCCAGGGCCGCCGTCGAATGTGCCCCAAACGGATGCGGTAACCGTACCGACGATCATCGCTGTGAGCGCCCCCCAGAAATTGAATCGCCGCCAGAACAGTGCCATGAGGATCAGGGGGCCGAATGCTGCGCCCATGCCTCCCCAGGCGTAGCTGACGAGGTTCAATACAGAGTCGGGTTGATAAATCGACAGGGCGGCGGCGATCGCGCCGATGATCAACAGGAGCAGCCGGCCTAGCCATACCCTCGCGCCGGCGCTTACAGTGCGCGCAAGACGGCTGATGAAGGGCATGTCATCGCTGGCTACCGCGGAAGCCAGGAGCAACTGCGAATCGGCGGTGCTCATAACCGCAGCGATTAACGCGGTTAGCAGCAGACCGCTGATGAGAGGGTAGAAGAAGGCTTCGGAGGTCACGAGGAAAATCCGCTCCGGGTCGGCTATTGATCCCAATAGCCCCTTCTCGGCCAGGGCTGAGCCTGCGACGAGGCCCAACAAGATGGCGAAGCCGTACATCAGGAAGATCCACACCACGGAGGCGTTCCTGCTCCTGGGAATGGAGTCTTCGCTGTCAATGGCCATGAAGCGTTGCAAGACGCGCTGGGCGCCGAACGCGCCCAGCCCCCATCCGAGGGCCGTCGCGAGCACCACGAAGCCGATGGGTTCGTTATCGGCCCCGGTGAACGGGTTCATGAACCCCGGAATCCCCGACCCCGATTCGAACGGCGCGCTGGCGGCAATGATCAGGGTGGTCGGGAGAATTATCAGACCGGCCAGCATCAGGATGGCCTGAAACGCATCGGTCCTGGAGACAGCGAGGAAACCTCCGATGAACGTGTACGAAGCCACGGCCACAAGGGTTACCAGGACACCGAGTGTCTCGTCCAACCCGAATACGTTCCCTAACAACTTTGCGCCGGAGACAAGGCCGGAACTGACGTAGAAGATTACGAAGAAGACGGTGATGACTGCGGCAACTGACTTCAGGACACCCGTTGTGTCGCCGAAGCGTTTTTCGAAAAAGTCAGGAAGCGTGAGGGAATCGCCGGCTGCGATCGTGTAACGGCGAAGTTTCTTCGCTACGACCACCCAATTGATCCAGATGAACACAACCAGGGACAAGAGAGTCCATCCCACAACCGTCCCGCCTGCGAACGCAAGGGCAGGCAGCGCCAGGAAGGTCCACCCGCTCGTGGTGGACGATCCCACACTCATGGCGGAGGTGAAAATGCCCATGCGCCGACCCGCAAGAACGTAGTCGGACATTGTCCGCACCGGCCGCACGCGGATCACGGCAATTCCGAGCAGGATAACGAAGTATCCCGCGAATACGCTTAGGGTCCACCAGTCCGTCATGCGCGCGGGGGGTGTTTCCTGATGCGGTGCGCCCAGCGAGTTCCGGGCGCCTCAGCGGGAACGAGAGGAATCCGGTATTGCGCCTGAACGGGTTGCGAGCCGGCCAGTCCAGAGAGACTGGTGTGCTGGGTCGGGGCGCGTGGAGTGGGGACCGGCATGAGGTGGAGTGACGCCCCGCCAAGATACAAGGTTAACGCCTGTTCGTCTATCGACAATCCTTGCCGGGCGCAGCCACCGCAAATTGCCGAAATGTGTTCAATGGCGAGTAGCCAGCCACTCACTGAATCGCCATGCCCGCTGCAGGTTGCGTAGACGCCATGCCCTTGAATCGGGCCGTGTCGGAGACGAGCGCACCGGCCGCCCCCGTACCAACTCCGGCTTCTCCGTAAATCGGGATTCGTACTCGACTTCCACCCGTTGGGCTGCGCGGGGATTTCCGGGCATATAATTGTGCTCGACAAAATCTGGAGATGCCCCAATGACCAACGGTTCCGCCCAAAAAATTCTGTGTGTCCTGTATGACGACCCCGTGTCAGGGTATCCACCGGAGTACGCCCGGGACGGCATCCCGTCCATCGCCCAGTACCCGGACGGACAGTCGCTGCCGACACCCGAAGGCCTTGGATTCACGCCGGGTAACCTGCTGGGATCGGTTTCCGGAGGGCTGGGCCTCAGGGAGTTCCTTGCGGACCGGGGACACCAGTTCGTCGTGACTTCGGACAAGGACGGGCCGGACTCCGTGTTCGAGGCTGAGTTACCCGACGCAGACGTGGTTATCTCGCAGCCGTTTTGGCCCGGCTATCTCACCGCGGAACGGATTGCGAAGGCGCCCAATCTGAAACTGGCCATCACGGCCGGCATCGGCTCGGACCACGTCGACCTGCAGGCCGCCATCAACAGGAACATCACAGTGGCCGAGGTGACCTGGTGCAACAGCATCAGCGTGGCGGAACACGCCGTGATGCAGATGCTGGCGTTGGTCAGGGACTACATCCCGCAGTACGGGTGGGTAGTCAGGGGCGGCTGGAACATCGCCGACGCCATCTCACGGTCGTATGACATCGAGGGCATGGACGTCGGCGTCGTCGCGTCCGGCAGAATCGGCCTGGCAGTCCTCAAGCGGATGAAGCCGTTCGACGTAAATCTGCACTACAACGACAGGTACAGGCTTCCTGCGGAAGTGGAGGAGGAGCTAGGTCTCACCTTCCACGATAGCGTCGAGTCCCTCGTCAGCGTCTGCGACGTGGTAAGCATCCACTGCCCGCTCCACCCCGAGACGGAACACATGTTCGACGACGAGCTGATCAGCAAGATGAAGCGGGGGTCCTACATCGTTAACACCGCCCGCGGCAAGATCTGCGACCGCGACGCCATCGTCAGGGCGCTGGAGAGCGGCCAACTGGCAGGGTACGCGGGCGACGTGTGGTTCCCGCAGCCCCCGCCCAACGACCACCCGTGGAGGACCGCGCCCAACCACGCGCTGACTCCTCACACGTCCGGCACGTCGCTGTCGGCGCAGGCCCGCTACGCTGCCGGCGTCCGCGAAATCCTGGAATGCTGGTTCGACGGCCGGCCGATCAGGGACGAGTACCTGATCGTGCAGGGCGGCGGACTGGCCGGAACCGGCGCCCACTCCTACAGCGAGGGTGACGCCACGGGCGGCTCCGAAGAAGCCGCCGAGTTTACGTCGACGAGTTAGACGGGTGGGGCACTTCACGCTTCACGTGATCCTATCCACTGCGACTTCATGTCCGATGCGGCGCGGCTGACCCGAGGGCCTCGCTGAGGTCACGCATCACCGAACTGGTTCGCCAGAGATTTAGTTTGGCCGAATCAAGTCAACCTTAGAGAGATCATGGTGACCGGGGAAGCGAGCCCTGATGATTTCAGCCATGGCCTTCGTCGAATCGTCGAAGCATGCTTGAGCCATTTGACGCGTCGCATTGCGGTCGTGTTGGAGGGCGTTTGCGGAACTGATGGCCTTGTTGGCGCACTTTTTCAAAGTGTTTGTAAGTTCCAGAGCAGCGACGACAGATTTTACGTCGTTCCTACCCGGATTCCCCGGAATTATTTTGATCCTCTCCCGAATGGCATGTGAGAATTCGATCCATGCGTCGCGTAGAACTAGTCCCGCGTGCTGGCAGATCTCGGGTGGTGCATTTCGGCGAACCGTTCGGCAGACCTGCTGCAGCTTGTCACCTGTAGTGGTGCTGAAGTCGTCCACCACGTCGGCGTCAAGTGTCCATTCGATGCCGTTGTATCGCCACCTCTGGACACGCCAGAGGCTACGGCTCTTCGCAAGTTCCCAATGCTCTACAAAGACCCAAAATGGAATCGGCATCTCGCACTTGGTGGCGGATTCTTGTATGTACCCTTGCCAATCCTCTGGAATTTGGCCACCGTCGATGCGATCAAACACGGTGGGATTAACTTCTAACCTGTAAATGGGGATGTCTCGTTCGTGCAACATGCATAGCGCGAGCGAAAAACCGCGTGCCCCCTCTCCGGAATAGCCGCTCGCGAATCCGGTCGGGATTACCAATCCTTCATACGGCCAAATTCCACACTCCCACAGTAGTATCAGGTGCTCATTTCCGTTTTTTGTTAACACCGTGGCCCGCAGGGGATCAAGAGGCCCAGACAAGACCATGTCTAGAGCGACCAGGCACGAACGCGTGTAACCGGAATATCCGAGAACACTGAAGTTGGCCATGAGGAACCCCTGTAAGCGAATGTGCGGGTGAGTCTCGATTACCTAGCGACTCGGCATCGTCCATACACTGAATTTCGAATGGTACCTTCGCAGCACTAAACTCCATTGTCGAGGATTTTGCGCCTTATGGCCAAAAGGTAGATCAAGCCTCGGGTGGAGACCTAGACCACGAACCAGTTGCCGGCGAATTGTGACTAAACCCCCGGCAGGGCCAGCGTGTCTCCGGTCTGGTATTGCCAGGTGCGGATGCGGCCGGCGAGGAGGCGGACGCGGTCGCGGTAGGCGGGGTCGTCGAAAAGGTTGACCTGCTCCCAGGGGTCTTTCGTCAGATCGAACAGTTCGCACTGGTCGCCGGGCGACAGGTTGAGTTTCCAACGCTGAACGGACCCGTCCGGCTGGCGTTCTCCTGAAACTATTGATCGCCACGGCACGCCGGCCATGATTTCGACGTCCTGGTTGCCGAGGCTGATGGTGGGCGGCTCTCCGTGCCACTGCATGAAAACGTCGTCTTCCTCGAGAGTCGTTTGACCGCGCAACGCGGGCGCGCGCGAGGCGCCCTCGAGATGCGGCGGCATGTTCTGGTCGAGCAGGTCGAGGATGGTGGGTACGAGATCGACGTGGCCGAACTGGCCGGGAAGGCGTTGCTCGTCTTGCGAAATCCACGGGACGTGGAACAGGAGCGGTACCCGCGCCACGTCGTCGTAGAAAGCCCGTTTGCCGAGCATGCCGCGGTCGCCGAGCGAATCGGCGTGGTCGGTAGTGAACACGATCATGGTGTCGTCTGATTGCCCAGTCTCATCGAGCGCGCGCAGGATCATACCGACGCCGCGGTCCATGAGCGTCACGTTGCCGTAGTAGCGGGCGCGCAGGGCCCGCCAGTCGCTCTCCGACTCGGGTTTGTCCCCTTCGCCACCGCCGCCGAGGTACTGGTCGGCCCGAATGCGGCTGAACAGCGCGAAGTTGTCGGCCGGTCTCTTCAGAAAGTTGGGACCCACTGGGAGTTCAGCCGGGTCGTAGAGATCGTTCAGCGGCCCGTTGTAGGGCGGGTGCGGCTCGAACATCATCACGTAGAGGATGAAGGGCCGGTCCGAGTCCTGTTGCTCGCGGATGAACTCGGCAGCGTTGCCTCCGAGGAATGTGGCCATGGCGTCTTCTTCGGGCAGGTAGCCGCGCTGGCGCTGGGTAAACGACTTGTGGCCCTCGTGGTCGCCGTCGGGCACGTGACCCTTCGACTCCAGGTATTTGAAGTAGTCGGACTTACGAAACCGGTGTTCCTTGCGGTGGTAGTTAGGGTAGTCGTCATCGTGGGCATCCTCCACGGACAGCCACCGCTCGAAGCCGTGCTGCGCTGACAGGTCGTCGCCGAGGTGCCATTTGCCGAAGTAAGCGCAGAGGTAGTCGTCGGACGTCATCTCGGCGATGGTCTGCACGTCCGGCGTGAGGTTGCTGTTGGCGCGGTGGGGGTTGGAGTTCTTTATCACGCCCGCCGAGTGGGGGTAGAGGCCGGTCATGATGCTGGCGCGGGCGGGCGAGCAGACCGGTTGGGTGATGTAGGCGTTTTCGAAGATGAAGCTGCGAGAGGACAGGTCGTTGAGATTGGGCGTCTCTATCCAGTCGTTGCCGTACGCAGCCATCGTGTCGGTACGCTGCTGGTCTTTGCAGATGAAGATGAGGTTGCGGCGTTCTGGCATGGAAGAGGTCCTTTGTTGCGACAAAGCGGCGAGACGGACGCGGGCCTGAAGCAGCCGCCTTTAGTTCTCTTCGAGACGGGCGCTAAGAGGGTGTCTAATAAGTCTTCGCAAACCGTTCGTGGTGAGCTTGTCGAACCATTAACAGCGCCTCGACCCTTCGACAGGCTCAGGGTGAACGGAAGGGCTTTTGGACCCCCTCTAAGGCGCGTTTCTTAAAATTATCAAGCGGTCCCCGATGGGCTGCACGGGCCGATTGCTGGGCCCACCGCTCAACACCAGCAGCGCGTCCACCTGTTCTTGCGAGATGGTCTTCGACGCGCACATCACGTACCAGTCGACCGGCTCGTCGCAGGGCGGCGTTGTCTTTGAGCCGTCGTAGCGGAAGTAAGCCTGTCCGTCCGGGGTGAATTCACGGGCGTTGAGGCCAATTCCCTCGCTAACGATTTCTCCGGTGGCCGGGGCGGCATCCAGGATGGCCTGGACGGCTGGGCTTGCTCCGCCCAGCCGGAAGAACTGTCCGACCACCACCAGGTTGCCGTCTGTATCCTGGTGGATCATGTGCAGTTCCGCCGCGAAGCCGGCTCCGTCCAGCAGGTGTTCCGACGGAGAGTGCATGTGCGCCGATATCAATGTCAGAGATTTCTGCCCGATGTTCATAGTGTTGCCGGGCGCATAGTCGAAATGCACCGCCTTGCCGTCATTGCGCACCTCGTCGGCATTGGTCCCGTATGAGAACGAAAGAGGTTCCGCGTCTCGCTCCACGTACCCGGTGATGTCGATCGGCGATTGCTGCTTGCCGATGGCGCAAGCGGCGTATTCCTCCGACAACGAGCCCCAGTTTTGAGGCCCCCTCGGCCCGTCGTACGCCCAATCGATTGTGTCGGCAGTCATTGTTCTCTGATCTCCAACATCTCAGGCCATGTCGGCGGAAATTCTCGTTGCCAGGCGAATGGCTACCCAACAACGCGGTATTAAGTGCCCGAAACTGCTTCCCGTTCCAAACCCATACTAGGGTAGGAAATGGGCGTCCGGTTTCGCCTGGAACGGGCGCGTTACGGCAGCTTACCCAACGGCGCCGGGACGATATCGAGGGTCCGTATGATGCAAATTCGCCCCCGGTAGAAAGCGCCCTGCGGAGTCTGGAAAGAGATGTTAGTCTATCGTACCGACGGCCGCCTATTTCAATTCTTATTCCGGCTTAAGTGTCCTGGTCGGCCCAAGATACCCCGCCTGCCCGCGCGTTGAAGCGAACTGGGTTGCGCGTATAACAAAAAACCAGTGTGCAGCCGTCGAGGGCGACCGGCGCCACGTCACCGCCGCCGCCGAGAGTCCGTCCACTTCACGGCGCGCGCACTACCTGACCCACAGGGCCGATCTTCAAGGAATCGGAAATCACCACAATCCCCAATGGGTACTGTACGAATGACTATGACTTCTCAAAAACACCAGATCGAAGTTGAGGGGCTGTGGAAGGTCTTCGGGGATGACCCGGAGCGTGCAGTCGGACCAGAACTCGCCGACAAGAGTCGGACTGAGATCCAGGAAGAACTTGGACTGGTGGTGGGTCTTAGAGACGTTTCTTTTGGTGTTGCCCCCGGAGAGATCTTCGTGGTCATGGGCCTTTCCGGAAGCGGCAAGTCGACCCTGATCCGCTGTTTGATCAGGTTGATCGAGGCCACCCAGGGACGAGTGAAGTTCGACGACGAGGATATTTTCAGCTACGACCGGGAGGAGTTGATCGAGTTCCGCCGCCAGAAGGTCGCGATGGTGTTTCAACACTATGGCCTACTGCCCCACCGGCGTGTCCTGGACAACGTGGCTTATGGCCTTGAGGTCCGAGGCATTGCGACGGAGGAACGCTACGGGATGGCTCGCGAGGCTATTGCCACCGTAGGGCTGGATGGCTGGGAGGACTACTTTCCGCGAGAGATGAGCGGTGGAATGCAACAAAGGGTCGGGCTTGCCAGAGCACTGGCTGTCAATGCGGATGTGCTGCTGATGGACGAACCGTTCAGCGGGCTGGACCCGCTGATCCGTCGTGAAATGCAGGACCAGTTGATCTCTCTGCAGAGGGAGCTTCACAAGACCATAGTCTTCATCACGCATGACCTGAACGAGGCGCTCAAGATTGGCGACCGCATAGCGATAATGCGGGATGGGGAGATCATCCAGCAGGGCCTTCCGGAAGAGATCGTCACTCTGCCGGCAGACGACTACGTATCGGAGTTCGTGCAGGACGTTTCCAAGGCGAAAGTCATCCAGGCCCGGGCCATCATGCAGGATACGGAAGCCGTCATACATGAATGGCAGGGACCGCGAGCGGCGCTGCACGTCATGAAGAGCCGTGATGTGAATTGCCTGTTCCTTCTGGGCCGCGACGGGGACCTCAAGGGCCTGGTAACTGAAGACCAGGCAGCGAAATTGGCGCGCGGTCACGTTGACAATCTGCGGGGTGTGCGTACCGACACGCTTATGACTGCAAGTCCTGACGACTACATTGAGGACATTATTCCCATGGCGGCCCAGACCGACCACGCGATAGCAGTCGTGGATGACAAAGGGCTGCTGATCGGTGAAATACATCGCGGAGCGCTGCTCGCGGGAATGGCCGAAGGGGGGCTCGGGGAGGCTGATGCAGGCACTGAACAGGAGGAGCAGCAATGACCGGGGCAAGTAATGCGACTTCCAGAGTTGCCGGGTTTGCGAAGGAATCCCTGGCTGAGGCAGGCAAGGGCGTTTCGGAGAAGACTAATGGAAGACTCGATGGGGGCATGTGGTGGATCGCTGGGAGCGTCGCTGCGTTGTCGGCATGTCTGGCAATCTGCCTGATCATTTGGGAACCGGGGATGGCGTTCCCGGCTGAATGGGGCAGGCCGATCGGCACGAAGGTGGACGAGTGGATAAGCTGGTTGACTATCAACGCGTCAGAGGTTTTCGACGGCATCAAGAACGTCATAACTACGATCGTGGTCAAAATCGAGGACTTGCTTCTTTGGATACCCTGGCCTGTGATCGTCCTGGCGGTCGGGATCGCGGCCTTGAAGATTTCGGGCCGGGTCATGGCGGCATTTGCAATAGCGGCCCTCGTGCTGGTTGGCATGATGGGGCGGCTTCCCGGCGGTACCGACACTCTCTGGGAGATGTCGATGTTGACGCTGGCCCTGATAATTGTGTCGGTCAGCATCTCTTTGATAATCGGGATCCCTCTCGGCATTGCCGGTTCGAGGAGTTCGCTGGCCGATTCATTAATGCGTCCGGTACTGGACGGCATGCAGACGATGCCCAGTTTCGTCTACCTGGTGCCGGGCATCCTGTTCTTCGGACTTGGGATCGTGCCGGCGGTGATGGCAACCGTGATCTACGCAGTTCCCCCGGTGATTCGCCTTACCAATCTGGGCATCCGACAGGTCTCTGACGAGGCTGTTGAGGCGGCGCGGTCGTTCGGCACCACCCCGCTGCAGTTACTCACCAAGGTCCAGATCCCTCTCGCGCTGCCGACAATAATGGCCGGCATAAACCAGACCACGATGATGGCGCTTGCGATGGTTGTGATAGCCTCCCTTGTGGGCGCCGGTGGCCTGGGCGAGGCAGTCCTGAGGGCCCTCGGCAGGCAGGAAGCGGGAAACAGCGCAATTGCTGGCCTCGCCATCGTCGTCCTGGCGATCATCATAGACAGGATCACGCAAGCCGCAGCGCGGGAGCGCCAGCGTGTCCTGTTGGGGACCGGTGGTTAGCTTCGTTTCCCGGAGCGGGAGACTAAATAGGGGCCGTCCAGGATCGATCGGATGGCTTCCAGGTACGAAAGGAGCGTGGGTAGTGTCGAAAACGATACAAGAAATCTCACGAAAGGCGGGACTCCCGAAGGGATTCGCGTCACTGCTGACGGCCATGGCATTGGCTGGACTGATGGCGGTCGCACTGGCTGCGGTTGCATGTGAATCGGAACCGGAGGTGGTTGAGAAGGTCGTAACCGTAGAAGTCGAAAAGCCGGTCACGATAACCGAGAAGGTCGTCGAGACTGTCGTAGTCGAGAAGGTGGTTGAAGGGAAGACGGTGATGGAGGTCCAGACCGTCGTGGTTGAAAAGCCCGTTACGGTTACCGAAAAGGTAGTTGAAACCGTCGTCGTCGAAAAAGAAGTTACGGTAACCGAGAAGGTCGTCGAGACTGTCGTAGTCGAGAAGGTGGTCGAAGGCAAGACCGTGACGGAGATCCAGACCGTCGTGGTTGAAAAGCCCGTGACGGTCACTGAAAAGGTCGTCGAGACGGTCGTGGTCGAGAAGGCCGTAACGGTCGTGGAGACTGTCGTAGTCGTCGAAGAGGCGATGATGGGTCCGAAAGAAACGATCGTCTTTTCGGACCTGAACTGGACCAGCGCACAGGTACAGAACAGGATCGCCCAGTACATCGTGGAAAACGGGTACGGTTATCCGACCGACGTGGTCCTCGGCGCGACGCTGCCGAACTTCCAGGGGCTGCAAAAGGGTGATATCCACGTAGCCATGGAGATTTGGCTGCCGAACCAGTCGCTCGGCTGGGAGAAGGCGCTCGAAATCGGAGACGTGGCCTCAGTCGGGACCAGCCTGGTCGGAGACTGGCAGAGCACGTTCGTAATCCCGAAGTACATCGCCGACGAGAATCCTGACCTCAAGACGCCTCAGGACCTGAAGAAGCCTGAGTACCAGGAACTGTTCGCCACCGCCGACAGCAGGGGCAAGGCACGCCTGGTCGCCTGCGTAATCGGTTGGTCCTGTGAGGTTGTTAACACAGAGCAGATCGAGGCGTACGGACTGGGCGATTACCTGCACGTGATCAACGCGGGTTCGCAAGAGGCGATGTTCGCCGAAGTGTACGCGGCCTACGATAAGGAAGAGCCGTGGCTTGGCTACATGTGGGGCACGGGCGACCCCGGGCTGAAGCTAGACCTCGTTCGCCTGGAAGAAGAGCCATACTCTGAAGAGTGCTGGGACACCAACAAGGCCTGCGCATTCGACGAGTCCCTGGTACTCGTTGCCGTACACAAGAGCCTGCTGCCACGCGCACCGGATGTGATCGGCTTCCTGCAGAACTGGGAATTCTCCATCGACGTCTACAAGGAGATCTTCCAGTGGATGGATGCGAACCCCGGCGTTGAGGCCTCCGAAGCGGCCCTGTGGTTCCTGAACAACAACAAGATCTGGGAGGGCTGGGTGCCTTCCGACATCGCCGACAAGGTGAATGAGGCCTTGGACGGCTAAGCCAGATTGACATAGTCGCGATGCGAAAGCGTGAGAAGGCCGGGTCATCCCGGCCTTCTCCGTTTGTGGCCGCCATGGCCGCGAGAGTTGATTGCAGGCCGATTTCCTGGGGCGGAAGTGGCCTGATATGTGGTCGATAGTTTCGACAATGTGAGATGCAGGACGTTTGAACGCGGAGTCCAGGTTCAACACGAATTCTTTGGCGGCCCTGCTGCTGGGAGCCCTGACGGTGATGTTCGGGCTCCAGCTGATGCGGATGCTCCTCGTGGGGATGGCGGTCTATCTGGCCCAGGTGCAGGAAACCTCCCCCGTCCTGTTGGGCGTTCTGGGCCTCGCGGTGTTCCTGTGCGGGTTTCTCGCGCCCGTCGTGCGGCGTACGCTCGGACCGCGAAATGCGTTGCCGGTCGTCGCAGGCCTCCTGACCCTGGTGTGGCTCGCTGAGAAATTCGTCTCATCTCTTCCCGCCGACCTGGGCCTGTCGATCATTGGGACGGTCCTGTTCCTGTGGTCCCTGCCGCTCCTGTTTGAATCGCTCAGAACATCTGGGAAGGCCGGCAGCGCTGCTTATGCGGTGATCGCGCTGTTGCTCGGGATTTCAGCCGAGACCGCGGTCAAGGGCGCGTTCGGAACGGTCGACCTGTCGTGGGCTCAGGGGGTAGGGGTCTACGTCGTGGCGTTGCTCCTCGCCGGCGTTCAGGTACTACTCCTTTGGCGGTTCGTGACGGCCAACGGCCGGCGGCAGTATCAGGCGCATGTTCCGGGCGGCTGGCCGTACCTGGCCATTGGACCGGCAATCGCGCTGCAGTTCCTTCTATTCCAGAACGTGGCACACCAGACCGTGTTCATCGGATGGTCACAGCCCGCGGTGTTTGCGTGGGTCCTCGCGGCCAACCTGGCTGGAGTCGTGACAGCGGTCGAGTTGACGCGGCAACCGGGTGGCCTGCCGTGGCCGGCACTGCTGCTACTGAGCGGTCTGCTGATAGCGATCGTCGCCAACGATACGTCCGGCATCGCTGGAGCCTCGACAATGCTCATCGGCCAGGTGGTGATAGCAGTCTTACTGGTGTGCATCGTCAGGCAGGAATCGGAAGCCGCTGGCGATTCTTCGGGCCGCGACGTTTCGATCTGGATCGGCGTCGGCATGGTGATGGTGTTTCCGTTGCTGGTTATCTACTACGCCAACTACGGCATCGATGTGTTCATTCCACAGGAAGTCGTCCGCCCCCTGGCCGCGTTGCTGATCGGCCTCGCGGCGGTCCGGGCCGGTCTGGCAGAGCAGGGCGGAGGCGTACCGGTGACCAGGTCTGCCGGTATCGCCGCGCTGGTGCTGCTAATTCTTCCATTGGTCCTGTTGGTCAGGTGGAAGGACGTGACGCCGTCGCCTGGCGACGGTCTTCCCGTCAGGGTGATGACCTACAACCTGCACCAGGGGTTCGACGTGCACGGGCGCCACGGGTTGGAGGAACTGGCCAAGGTCATCGAGGCCGAGGACCCGGACATCGTTGCACTGCAGGAGGTGTCTAGAGGCTGGGTCGTCAACGGCTCCGTCGATATGCTCGAGTGGCTTTCGCAGCGATTGGAAATGGACTATGTGTGGGGCCCAGCAGTCGATCCGGTGTGGGGCAACGGGGTCCTGAGCCGGCTGCCGATCGTCGGTTACCAAAACCTCGAGATGCCGAATAACGACTCGATCCTCGCCGACAGGGCGTTTCTGAAAGTGGAGATCGACGTCGGTGGTGGGGAGACGATCGACGTGGTGGCCACGCACTTCCACTCCGGGGACGGGGACTCGGCCATCAGGGTCCCGCAGGCGGAGGCCGTGTTGGGGGCCGCGGACAGTGGCCGGACGACGGTCTTGCTGGGAGACTTCAACGCCCAACCCGATCACCCGGAGATGCTTTTGATTGCCGATGCCGGATTCAACGATGCGCTGGTCGCTACCGGCGCCAACCTGGACGGCTTCACGTACCCGGCAGACGCCCCGTGGGAACGCATAGACTACGTATGGGCCAGTCCCGACTTGAAGATGCGGGACTTTTCCACCCCTGTCAGCCTGGCCTCAGACCATTTGGCCGTGGTGGCGACGGTGTACCGCTAGGTTGCTGAGATAGTCGTGAGTAAAGGACCAGTAGCGTGACCTACTTGCCGTCGCCCGATCAACAGTATGTGATGCACGACTACGATGCGTTCAAGCAGCACATGGATTCCAGGCGAAGCCGATCTGGTTGTAATCCGCTGTACTTGATCGTAGCCCTGGTCCGGCTCGTATTCAGAGCCTTGGGTTGGCTTTTAAGATTGGTTCTCAGGAGACCACGGTGAATCGAAGAGCGCTGAAGCTCAGCCACCATCCGCTACGTCCCTATCACCGATAACCCGAACGTAGACCTCTTCCAGGCTTGGCCGCGACGTGGATATGGTCGTGACTCCGGCGTCTACGAGGGTCTTCAGAACTCCCTGCTTGGCGTCGTCGCCCTCAAGCTCCACACGGTGGCCGCCATCGGGTAAAGGGTTCACCGAAGCCACGCCCGGTAGTGCCCTCAGCTCGTCCTTTGTCTCATCCGTTCCGCCTTCGTAGTCGATTCGTTCGTTGCCGGCGATCAGCCTGCTGAGGGAGCGCGGGGTCTCGACCGCGATGATCTTACCCTTGTCGATGAGCGTGACCCGATCGCAGACCGCCTCCGCCTCTGCCATGTCGTGCGTGGTCAGCAGGACCGTCCGGCCCTCGGAGCGCAGGTTCCCGACAAGGTTGCGGAAATCACGGGACGCCAGCGGGTCCATGCCGGCGGTGGGCTCGTCGAGGAACAGCACACGTGCGTCTCCGACCAGCCCCCTGGCAAGGTGGATGCGCTGCCTCATACCGCGGGAGTAGCCTTCGACCAGGTAGTCTGCGCGGTCGGTGAGGCCGACCATGTCCAGCAGCCTCGAGATGCGTTTCTTCGCAGTTCCAGCCGGGACGTTGTAGAGCGCGGCCCAGTACTCCAGGTTCTGGCGGCCGGTCAGGCGCCAGTAGAGCCCGCGGTCGCCGCCGAGGACGATTCCGATCAGGGGCCGGACCGCCTTGGTCTCACGAACGACGTCGTGACCGAGTATCGATGCGGACCCGCTCGTGGGGAGAAGCACGGTGGACAGGACCTTGACGAGGGTCGTCTTGCCCGCGCCGTTCGGCCCCAGGAGCCCGTGGACCTCGCCTTCCCTGATGTCCATCGACAAGCGGTCGAGCGCGACCACGTCGGGATTGCCGTCCCTGCTCTTGTAGACCCTGCGGAGGTCTGTTGTGGTTACTGCGTTCATTTCTGCCTCCCCGTGCTTGTTATCTTCAAATGAATTCGATCGAGCCGTCTTTGCGTCCAAATTCGGCTATGCGGTCCATTGCCAACATGGCAAGGACAAGCCAACCCAGACCCACCAGGGCTTCTAAAGCGGCGGATTGAACAATGGCATGCGCTGGCGCTTTGTCCACCAAGAGCCGAATTGCTTCAAGGCCGTGGGTGATCGGCAGCAGTTTGACGACAAACTGCACAGAGCCCGGCCAGAAAGCAATGGGAACACTGACGCCGCAGAACGCTCTTACGCCCATTGTCACTGTGCCGAGTACCAGGTTCCGGAACTGGTAATGGCGTAAGACAAATGTTCCTAGAAACTGCGCGAAACAGAACGTGCTGAGTTGCGTCAACACGACCAGGGGAATGAGGAACAGCGTGTTAGGCCATGGTAGCGACAGGTCGAACACCGCGCCCAGGATGACGAACACGATGAGCGTAGTAGCGATGCCGGACAGCATCCAAACGGCGTTTCGTCCGACGGCGGCAGGGAATTGACTGGCAGGCGCAATCACCAGGAGAGGGTACGTTCCAGTCCAACGGTCCCATGTTGAAGACGGGATCGTCCAGCACACCGCCTGCGCGCCGACAGCGACAGCATTGCCGATCAGCAGGTACTGCTCGTGGACAGGCGAGTCGAACAGCCTGGCAAACATGGAGAAGAAGGCCGCCTGGGCCACCATCTGGACCATCCAGCCACCGAACCACGTTTTCCAGTTCCAGTAGAGGGTGAAGTCCCGCGTGCCCACGAGCAGACCCAAGCGGATGCGGTGCAGCGTGTTCACAGGACCCCCAACGTGCCTTCCCGCCTAAGGTAGTTGAGCATCCGAATGATCAATGCACCTCCGATCACGGCCGCGCCTCCGCCCAGGACCACCATGATGCCCAGCTTCGCAAGCACTCCCTCGGGAGTCGTCGCTTGCATGGCGTCTCTGAGAAGCGTTCCTGACCAGTAGAGGAAGATCAATCTGCTCACCGGCTCCAGCCAGTCAGGAAACGCCGCGATGGGTACCAGGATCCCGGAGAAGAGGTAGGCCGGGAAAGTGATCGTGTTCTGGAATGTCCTGGCCGACTGCGCAAAACAGAAAAGGGCCGCGGTGATCAGTGCGGTCCCACCGGCCGCGAACGCGGTCAGGAGTATGGTCGCCGCGAACAACCACGGGTGATGAATCGTTACGTCTACGCCAAAGACGAATCGAATGATCAGCCAACTCTGGACAATTCCGAGAAGAGAGATTGACGTGATGACCATGATTCGGGAGAAGATGACCACCGGAATCGGCGCTGGACTTGCGACGGTCAACTCGAGCGTTTGGAAGTCACGTTCCCGCGTCATCACTTCGCTCGCCACCGACACGGCCATGCCGCCCACACCCATGAGCATTGGAGCGATCAGGGCATAAGGGGCTAAGTCGTCGCGTCCGGCGTACTTGAACACGGCCATCAAGGCAAATGTAAATGCCGGCTGCGTGATGCCCATGGTGATGTCATGAACGTCACGCCGGGTAGTGGTGACCTGAGCCCTGATGGAACCAATCAACGGCCGCATGACGGCCAAGGGCCCGCCCACGGCCAGTTGTCCGACCCTCATCAGGCCATTCCGAATGTTCATTTCACTTGTTTCCGGACCGTGCCCACGTGGTTCTCTGTTCCGGCGACGATGGCATGACCCCACAACCCAAGTTTGTGTTTACCAACTCTCTCCTAACCAAAAAACCTCCCGATTTCGGGAGGTTTCAGTCAGCTGCCACTTTCCAAATGCCAATTACGACTGATTCCTCCCAAAAATGGACCACTCATAGCAATTCGCCATGAGATTTCGATGCGTGTCAAAGAGAGGTGTCATCTTGGCTCGGGAGGCAGGGGATGGGGACAGCGACCTATCCACGCTACCACACATCGGCCGAATTCGTGGGGTGGATGTCACGGTCAGGCTGGGCTCTTTTGTTTCATCCAAGTCGCGCCCTCCCCGTACCAGTGGCTATTGAATGAACTCGATCGAACCGTTGGCGCGACCGGAATCTGCCATGCGGTCCATCACCAGGACTACGGCGATGATCCATCCCAGTCCAACCGCGGCTTCCAGTCCTGCCAATCGCAGGATGTCGGTTAAGGGCCCCTTATCGAGCACCAACCGTATGGCCTCCAGGCCGTGGGTAATGGGCATCAACCTGACTACGAACTGCACGTAGTCGGGCCAGAAGGCGATGGGGACGGCTATCCCACAGAAAGCTCGCAGAACGACGTTCACAATCCCCATGAATAGGTTCCGGAGTTGGCTCTGACGCGTTATGAGCGCGCCGATGAATACCGAGAAACTAAAGGTGCTCGCACATGTCAAGACAACGAGGGGGATAAGAACCAGGGCTTCGGGCCATGGCAAGCCCAGATCGAAAATGACGCCGAGAATTACGAACGTCATTAGCGAAGTCACCACAGCCGAAGCCAGCCAGACGGAAGTTCTACCAATGACCGCAGGCACCATGCTGCTCGGAGAAACCACCAGCAAAGGATAGGCGCCCGTCCAACGGTCCCACGTGGTCGACACAATGCCCCAACAGGCCGTGTGCACGCCGACGCCGAGGGCGTTGCCGATCAGCAAGAACCGTTCGTGCTCAGGTGAATCGAACAGCCTTGCGACCAGCGAGAAGAATGCAGCCTGCGCCAACATCTGGACCAACCAGCCGCCGAGCCAGGTCTTCCAGTTCCACATGCCCGTGAATTCGCCAATGCCAACCATCAGGCCAAATCGGAACTGGCGTACGTACTTCACAGAATCCCCAACCTCCCCTCACGCCTCAGGAAATCGAGCATTCTGGCCATCAATGCGCCCCCGATAAATGCCGCTCCAACGCCCAGAATCGCCATGATGGCCAGCTTGAACAGGACACCATCGGGCGGGGACGGATTCATCGACTCCACAAGGAGGGCGCCGGACCAGTAGAGGAAGATCAGACGACTGACCGGCTCAAGCCAGTCCGGGAACGCGGCGAGAGGCACCAGGATGCCCGAGAAGAGATAGGCGGGGTAGGTGATCGAATTCTGGAAAGTCCGGGCGGCCTGGGCGAAACAGAACAGGGCCGCAGGAATCATCGCGGTCCCACCGGCGGCGAACGCGGTCAGGGCCATCGTTGCGGCGAACAGCCCGTAGTGGTGGACCGTGACGTCAACGCCGTAGATGAACCTGATGATCATCCAACTTTCCGCTATTCCGAACAGGGAGATCGACGTGACCACCAGGATCCGGGGAAGAATGACCAGGGGAAACGGGACCGGACAAGCTACCGAAAGTTCAAGCGTCTGGAATTCGCGCTCACGGGTCAATAACTCGCTGGCAACGGAGACAGCCATTCCGCCAACACCCATGAGCATCGGAGCGATCAGCGCGTAGGGAGCGAGGTCATCGCGCCCGGCGTACTTGAATATCGCCATCAGGACCAACGTAAATGCCGGCTGCGTGATCCCCATGGTGAGGTCCTGGATGTCGCGCCGGCTCATGCGGAACTGAGCGCGCGTCGCGCCTACCAGCGGTCTGGCGACGGACAGCGGTCCATCCATGGCCATTTGTCCGGCCCTCGACAGGCCATTCCTCGCGCTCATGTCAGTTGTTTCCGCACATTGCTTTCGTGTCTCCTCGACCCTACGGCTACGGCGTGGCGGTAAACACCGGGTCTGTGTTCACCGATACTCATCTAACGAAAAAACCTCCCGATTTCGGGAGGTTCCAGGTCAGCTGCCGATTTCCGAACGCCAATTACGACTGGTTCCTCCCAAGCGCTGGCCACTCATAGCTGGTTGCCATGAGATCTCGGTGGTTTTCAAAGGGGAACGTCATCTGGACACCAATTGTGGAGGAGAGAGACTTACGACCTATCCAAGCTACCACAGATGCGCAGCGGGCGAGGGGTGGATGTCACTGGGTGGCCGCCCAGAATGCTTCCTCGTACCTTTGCTCAATCAACAAACTCGATCGAACCGTCTTTGCGGCCGGCGTTGGCCATGAGGTCCATTGCAAGGACGGCGAGCGCTATCCATCCCAGCCCGACCGCGGCCTCGAGAGCGGCGGCCTGGAGAATGGCGCCGGCGGGCGCCTGGTCCAGTACCAGCCGGATCGCGTGGAGGCCGTGCGTCAACGGGAGCAATTTGACGACGAACTGTACGTAGCCGGGCCAAAACGTAATCGGCACGCTTACCCCGCAGAATGCCCTCAGCACCATCGTCATGGTCACGAGGAACAAAGTTGGCAGTTGGGGTATGCGAATGACCGCCGAACCGAGGAAAAGCGAAAAGCAGTACGTGCTGGCGCAGGTCAGTGCCACCAGGGGAACGAGGAATAGCGCGTTCGGCCAGGACAGCGCCAGATCGAACAGGCTGCCCAAAATGAGGAACGTCAGGAGTGAAGTCGCGACGCCGGAAGGCAGCCAGATCGATGTCCGTCCGATGATTGCTGGTACCAGGCTGGCGGGCGCAACCACGAGGAGGGGGTAGGTCCCAGCCCATCGATCGCTTGTAGCCATAGGAATCGCCCAGCCCACCCCTATTGCGCCAACGACCACGGCGTTGCCAACCAAAAGGTATTGCTCGTGCTCGGGAGAATTGAACAGCCGGGCGAACAGCGAGAAGAGGGCGGCCGAAGCAAGCATCTGGATCACCCATCCTCCGGTCCAGGTCTTCCAGTCCCAGAGATAGGTGAATTCCCGTGTTCCCACCAGCAAGCTATATCGGAAGAGGCGCAGGGTGTTCACAGGATTCCCAGCCTGCCTTCCTGCCTGAGGTAGTTGAGCATCCTGAGGATCAGCGCGCCGCCAATGAAAGCCGCGCCGGCGCCAAGAATCGCCACGAAGCCCAGTCTCCACAGGACCCCTTCGGGCGTTGCGGTCTGCATCGAGTCCCTGAGCAGGTCCGCCGACCAGTAGAGGAATACCAACCGGCTTGCCGGCTCCAGCCAGTCCGGAAGCACCGCGACGGGAACCAGGACGCCCGAAACCAGGAGTAAGGGATACAGGATGGAATTCTGGTAAGTCCGCGCCGCCTGCGCGAAACAAAACAGGGCAGCTGGAATGAGTGCCGTGCCGCCAGATGCGAACGCGGTCACGAACATGGTCGCCACGAACAATTCGGGATGATGAATGGTGACGGTCGCACCGAATACGAACCGTATGATCAGCCAGCTTTCGACGATCCCGATCAGCGATATCAGGGTGATGACCATGATCCGGGTAAAGAGGACGGCGGGGAACGAAGCCGGGCTTGCGACCGACAACTCGAGCGTCTGGAAGTCACGTTCGCGGGTCAACACCTCGCTCGCCACGAAGACGGCCGTGGTCGCTACGCTCATCAGGAACGGAGCGACCAGGGCATACGAAGCCAGGTCCTTTCGCCCCGCGTGCGCGAATACCGCCATGAGGATCAGCGCGAAGGACGGGTGCGTGACGGTCGGCAGGAGATCCTGGAAGGTCCGCCGAGTCATGCTGAACTGACCGCGCGTGGCCCCAACCAGCGGACGTGCGAGGGCGAGGGGCCGGATGAAGGCTGGCCGTCCGGCCCACAATGGGCCTGTTGGCAGGTTCATTTCATTTGCTTCTGCGGCGTGTCAATGTGGCCTATAAAAAAACCTCCCGCTACGGGGAGGTTCCAGTCTGATGCCGATCTTACGAAACGGCTTACGCCTGATTCCTCCCGGAAACGGGTCGCTCGCGGCAAACGTCCGCGAGAACGGAAGTGATGTTGAAGAGGGCGGTCATTTCAAATCGGCGGGCAGGGTCAGGAGGTTTGCGGGTCACTCAAGCTAACACAGATAAGGCGCGGGCGCGTCACGCCAGCATCAGCCGTTCGCCTTTCGGCTCCGGGACTGGTTCGCCGAATTCACGCGCCGTTTCAATCCACAGGTCCGTCGCCCGGCCTACTTCTGCCAATGCCGTTTCCGGTGTGTCGCCGTGAGCGGCGCACCCCGGGAGTTGAGGGACTTCGGCCACGAAAGCGCCGTTTTCATTGCTCCAGTAGATGATGATCTCGTATTTGTGCATCAAGACTCTTCCTCGACCTCTTTTCTTGGTGATGCCTGCTAATTCAGGCCGAGAGTCGCCGACACCGCGGCGAAGGACTCGTCCAGCTTGTCGGCCAGTTCCTGCGTTTCGTCGGAGGAGATCGAGATGGGCGGGTACAGGGTGAAGCCCGCCGTGCCCGCCCTGACCAGGAGCCGCCGTTTCTCCAACTCGGAGGACAGCATGTCGCGGAATTCGGGCGCGATCGGCTCTTTCGTGGAGCGGTCTTTTACCAATTCCAGGCCCAACTGCAGGCCGGTCGCGTGCACGTGGCCGATGACGGGGTATTTGTCCTGCATTTCGGCGAAACGGTCGGCCATGTAGCGGCCCTGAACGGCCGAGTTCTCGGGCAGCTTCTCCCGTTCGATTATCTCGATGTTCCGGAGGGCGACAGCCGTCGTCACCGGATGGCCGCCGAAGGTAAGCGCGTGTATGAACGGCCGGTGTTGGTCGCCGCCTGAGAATACGGACGCTATGTCGTCGGTGGCTATGACCGCGCCCACCGGGGCGTAGGCGCTGGAGAGGCCCTTGGCGACGGTCATGATGTCGGGGACCACGTTCCAGTGTTCCAACGCAAACATCTTGCCGGTGCGCCCCCATGCCGTTATGACCTCGTCGCCGATCAGGACGACACCGTATTTAGTGCAGATTTCCCGCAGCCTCGGCCAGTACTCCGGCCCGGGCACAGCGGCATTGCCCGGTATGGGGTCGGCGACCACCGCGGCGACGGTCTCCGGGCCGTGAAACACGATGAGGTCCTCGATGGCGTTTGCGCACAACTCGGCGCACTCGGAGGCCGTCTGGCCGCCGTATTCGCAACGGTAGGGGTTCGGTTGGGGCGCGTAGAGCATCCCCGGGTAGGCGGGAATGTAGTCCCGTTGTTCGTTGACATCCCGCCCGCCAAGCCAGGTCGTCAGGCCGAGAGCGCCATGGTATGAGCCCTTACGGCTGATGATCCTGTAGCGCCCTGCCTCTCCGTTCCGCTTGTGATAGGCGCGAGCCAGCTTGACGGCGGTTTCCACGGCGTCCGATCCGCCGTTGACGAAGAAGGAACGATTGAGGTTGCCAGGCGCAATCTGCGCCAACTTTTCGGCCAGTTTTATCGATGGGGGAGTGGCGCCGGAGTTGGGGAAGTAGGCGAGTTGGGACATCTGGTCGTAGGCGACCTGCGCGAGCTCGGTGCGGCCGTGGCCCGCGGTGACGCACTGGTAGCCGGCGCTGACGTCCATCCACTCGCGCCCCAGCGAGTCGACAATGCGTACGCCCTTGCCGCGGACCGCGATGAACGGCAGCCCCTCCTCGGCCATCTCGTTCCATGCGCCGTTGTGGGTCCACAGGTAGTTGAGCGCAGAACGTCGAAGTTCCTCGGCCGCTTCGGGACTCAATAGTTGATCTGACATTTCATTCTCCCTTTATGAGACCTTTGCATAACTCGCTCTCCCTCGAAGGAGGCCCGCGCACAACTGGTTCCGGAGGCGGTGATCCATACTTCCATGTCACCCCCGCATCAGGTGCGGGGTAGGCTCTGAGCGAAGCCGAAGGGTCTGGGCGAAAGATGCGGGGCGTTGTTGTGTGACCCGCGGGAGATTTTTTGCTGCGCTCAGAGTCACTATGGCCATGTTTTGGCCGCACGAGGTGATGAAAAAGGGGTGGGGCCCGAGTGAAGAATGGTAACGGGCGGGCCGTGTTTGCGCGAGCGCGGGAGGCCACGGGCGGGTTTCAAACCCGCCCCTACGACGGTTGGCGAGGGTGGCGGTGGGCACGTTGTCGGAGGCTATTTTCGTACAAATGACACTTACGGAGGTTAAGCAACGGTCGCCTTTATGCAGTGGCTGCCCGGCAATCACACCACGCGGTGGGGGATTCCGGCTTTGATCTGGGCAAGCGTTATACCGCGCTCGCGGGTACGTTCTTCCAACTGCTCCAGGTATTCGTATGCGCTGTGCGGTTGGCCGGGGTATGGCGGGTCGCCCGGGTAAGGCAGGTGGTAGCCGCGGATCTGCTGGTCCGGCGGCTCGTGGCGTTCGTAAAGGGCGGGGATGGGGTAGTCCTCTCCCTCGTATCTCCAGTGGATCGGGATGACTATCTTGGGCTTCATTAGATCCATTGCCCGGGCGTCTTCGTCCACTCCCATCTTTCCGATTGGCAGGAGCATGATGTCGAGCCGGCCCCCGGCGGCGGCCATCTCGTCGTAGGTCCAGTGGTTGTCGCCGAAGTGATAGAACGAAGCGCCCGACTGCCGGTCGTCGATGAAGAAACCGAGTTGGGGCATCGGGCCGCTCAGCGGGAACGGGACTTCAGGGTCCTCTCCGACCATCTCGAAGCCCTCGACGTGCCAGTCATCCAGCAGCAGTTCGCGCGGCTCCGGGAAGATCGACTCATCGCCATCGGTCCAGGCGTCGGAGTGGCCCACGTACTTCGAGTCGCCGGTGCGCGTGGCGGACCTGTCGTAGTGCTTTGGATACAGGAGGATGTATTGCTCGGGTTCAAGGAACGACAACTGGCGGGAGAAGAAGCGGGTGGAGGGGTACAGGCAGGACCGCGGGATGACGATCTTCTTAAACCCTTCTCCGTCGACCAGGCGTTTGACGGTTTCGGGGTAGGCGTGGTCGTAATGCTCATGTGAGCAGAAGGCGTACTGAAATCTGCCGCGCTGGGGGTGCACGTACGGGTCGATGACTATGGCGCGGTCGCCGTTTTCGATGGCCACGGTGGCATTGCCCCACCACGTGAGCCGAACATCGGAGCCGGGCGCCAACCCGATATCGAGAGTGGGTGTGCTTTCAGTCATCGAAGAATTCCCCCATCAACCAGGTAGGTGCTTGCAGTTTGCCCCAGGGAGTCCGCCGCCGTGCCTAAACGCCGTATGCGACGCCCGGCGATAGTTGTCGCACAGCGATCCCCATGTCGTCGGCGACTTCTGACAACCTTCGGACATGGGCTTCGGGGTCGGCTGCCGGCCCGAAATCTCCGTCTCCCGACACCTCGGCTCCGGGCTGCCATCCGACAGGCACGACGCAGCGAGGCGCCATGAGTCTCAAAGCTTCGTCCTCACCCTCCGGACTCATTCTGCCGACATGCAGGAACAGGATGTCGACGCGTCCCCGCACCGCTTCCATCTCCGGGTAGGACTTTCGATTGGCGCCGAGGTGACAGAACGCTACGCCTGAATTGAGGTCTTCTATGAGGAAACCCAACTGCGGCATGGCTCCGCGAACAGGGTAGGGGACGTCGGCATCGTCGCCGGTCATTTCCATGCCCTCGATGTGCCAGCCGTCGGTCCATATCTCGTCGATTCCGGCAAACGGTCTGGGAGTGCCGCCTTCCGGAGACCAGGCGCCTGAAGCGATCTCTTCGGACCATGCCCCGCGTCCTGTGCCGGCCAGGCGGGCCGTGTCTCCTTCGGCGCCTCTTGGTACGGAGTGGTCGTAGTGCTTAGGGTAGAAGATCACGTACTTTTCGATCTGCCAGTGAGGGTCGCTGAGGAATCGCAGGCGCCGGGCATGCGGCTTGTTGGACGGGTATAGGCACGAACGCGCGATGTACATGCGCTTGAAGCGGCTGCTGCGGGTCAGGCGTTCCACGGTTTCCGGGTCGGAATGAGCGTAGTGTTCGTGCGTGCAGAAGACAAAGTCGAAATCGTTCCGCTCCAGGTTCGCCGATGGGTCGATGACGATCTTTCGATCGGCGCTTTGAATGGCGATCGTGGAGTCGCCCCACCACGAGACCCTGACGACGTTCTTGGGATGCAGGCCTGCGTTTAGCGGTTGTGAGTAACTGGGCATGGTTTTGAACCGGTCATTGGTCTTTCAGTCGCTGTCAGTCGCCACATTCGAATCGCTGTATTCGCGGCTCGTCAGGAGCATGCCTGCCGCATCTTCGCCCATTACTGGCGGGGAGTCCTCGTACAGGAAACATGCCGACGCCTGCCGGTCATCCGTCTTGAAGAGCGGGGGGAGATTGTCGAGACATGTCGACATGACCGCCGGGCAACGAGGCGCGAATTTGCAGCCGGACGTGCCCTGGGCCTGCTCCTCCAAAGTGCTGCGGCCCGCTGCGACTCCGCCCCATTTGCGTTCCGGATCGGGCAACGGAATCGATTCCACCAACAGGCGCGTGTAGGGGTGTTCCGGCTGACCAATCACCTTCTCGACGCTGCCGACCTCGACGGCCGAGCCCTGGTACATCACCATGATGTTGTCGCAGACCTGGAACGCGGTGGTCAGATCGTGGGTGATGTAGACGATGGAGATGCCGAGGTCCCGGTTCAGCAGGAGCAGGCTGTCCAGTATCGTGGCACGGAGGGAGGCGTCGACCATCGATACCGGCTCGTCCGCGAGGATTACGGACGGTCTTATCAGCATCGCGCGCGCCACCATCACCCGTTGCCGCTGGCCCCCGCTCAGTTGATGCGGGTACCGGCCGAGCGTCTCGTTGGGGAGCAGGCCGGCCATCTCCAGGGCTTGTTCGATCAATTCCCGCCGTTCGGCCCGGGACGAGCCGATATTGAATTTGTTAGCCGGGGTATTGAGTACGGCGTCCACCTTATAGAAGGGGTTGAATACCTCGAACGGGTCCTGGAATATCGCCTGGACCTCGCGGCGAAATTCGCCCCGCTCGGGCCGCGTGAGGTCACTGAGCGATTTGCCCTTGTACTCCACGCTGCCCTCGGTGGGCTCGAGCATGTTGAGCAACATGCGCGCCAGGGTGGTCTTGCCCGATCCGCTTTCGCCGGCAATGGCGGTCACCGTGGGCGTGTCCCCACCCACCGACAGCGAGACGTTGTCCACCGCCACCGTGTACTGCTTTTTGAACAACCCGCCGCCGAATCGCTTGGTGACGTTGCGGGCTTCGAGGAGAGCCGTCACGACGTTTCCTCCTCGTAGAGATGACAGGCCGTAAACCCGCCGGGACGGACGGCCTTGAGCAGGGGGATTTCGGTGGAGCATCGCTCCATGACCCTGGGGCAGCGGGGGTGAAACATGCAGCCGGGAGGCGGTTTGAGGAGAGATGGCGGCAGGCCCGGGATACCCCTCAGGCGCTGGCGCCTGTCCAGGGACGGCAGGCTGCGCACCAGTTCGCCCGTGTAGGGATGGAGTGGGTCGCGGAATAGGTCCTTGACCGGCGAGACCTCGGCAATCCTGCCACCGTACATGACGCTGATCCGGTCGGCGAATTGGGCCATCAGTCCCATGTCGTGGCCGACCAGTATGACGGCTGCGCCCAGTTCCTCCTGGACACGGGTGAGCGTTTCGAAGACTTGGCGTTGGACCACGACGTCGAGGGCGCTGGTCGGTTCGTCGGCGATGATGATCTTTGGCCTGAGGGTCGTGGCCATGGCAATGCAGACGCGCTGTTTCATGCCGCCGCTCAGTTCATGGGGGAACATGTTCGCGGTGTTTGGCGGCAGGTCGACGGATTCCAGCAGTTCGGTCACGCGGTCGCTGAGTTCCGGCGCCGAAGTGCCGGTCTCGTGGGCGCGGATCGTGTCGAACAATTGCTCTCTGACTTTCATTACCGGGTTCAACGAGTTCATGGCCCCCTGCGGAATCAGGGCGATGTCGGCAAAGCGGATCTGCCGGATCTCTTCGGGGGTGGCAAAAAGCAACTCGCGGCCGCGGTACATGACGGACCCGCCGACGATTTGTCCCGGCGGCTTGATCAGGCGCATCAGGGCAAACGCGGTTGTTGACTTGCCGGAACCGGACTCGCCAACCAGCCCCAGCCGTTCGCCTTCGTTGAGGTCGAAGCTGATGCCCTCGACCGCCCTCACCGGCCCGAGGGGAGTGTGGTAGTGCACGGTCAGTTCGCTCACCTGCAGGACCGGGTTGTAAGCCCGCGCCTTTGAATCCTGCATTTCGGCTGCTTCAACCATCGGCCTATACGATCGCCAGGGGGTTTATCGGGCTGCCGACGCCGCCCGTGATGCTCAGCGGCGCGGCGATGAACAGGAACTCGGAGTGGCCATCGCTTGCGAGGTCTTCCAGGTTCATGAGTTCGATCAGGTACCCGCCCAGGTCTCGCAACATCAGCCTGTGGATCGGTAGACCTTTGTCGGGAATCTGCGGTGGCCAGATTTCGACTGCCACGTTGTCGGCGCCTATGGCGCAAAGATCATGGGACGTGATCCACTCCTCAGTCGACGCGCACAACCCCGGGTAGTCGCCCCGCAGGTCGACCGTGCCTTCCAGGTACCGCGTGTACCAGCCCGTGCGGAACAGGACCACATCGCCGGGGCGGATCTCCACGTCCTGGGCCTCGGCCGCCGCGTCCAGGTCGTCTCCCGTAACTGCGTAGTCGTTTTCGAGCCGCCTGACGCCCTTGGCCGCGGCGACGTCCAACAGCACGCCGCGGGTGATTATCCAGTCGACGTTCTGCACGCCGCACCGCTGTGCCCCGGCGGGGGTTACCTCGGAGGCGGCGTGGCCGTTGTACAGCTTGCTGTCGTACCAGATGTGGCAGAGGCCGTCTATGTGTGTGGAGGCGTGGCAGTGCGTGACGAGCACGTCGTCTGCAGACCCCTTGCCGCCCGGCGACGGGTCGTTGGAGATGATGCTCATGTAGTGGTGGGTGTCGTTACGCAGACCGATCGGGCCTTCCCGGCCGACCGGAGCGCCCAGGCTGAACACCTTGCCATGCGTGGGAATTCGCATAGCCTGCCCGACGTGCTCCTGCGTGAGCATGTTGAGGGTGCCGCGTTCGTCCTCGACGCCCCAGCGCCCCCAGTTGGATGTCCGTACGTTGCTCATATTTGCCCGCGAGTCTGCGTACTCTTTTTGCTGCTCAGACGATGGCCAGTGGATTTATCGGACTGCCGACGCCGCCGCTGATGCGGAGCGGAGCGGCGACGAACAGAAACTCGTATACCTTGTCCTTCGCCAATTCTTCCAGGTTCAGGAATTCGATGAGATATCCACCCAGGTCATTGAGCATGGTCTGGTGGACCGGAAGGCCCCCGTTCGACTCCGGTTCAGGTGGGTAAATCTCGACCGCGACGTTGTCTGCGCCGAGAGCAACTACGTCGTGGTCGTAAAGCCAGTCGCAAACGGTCCCGCTTACGCCGGGGTAGTCCCCTGCAAAATCGACGTTGCCCTCGGCGTAAGTCTTGTACCAACCTGTCCTGACGAGGACGGCATCGCCCGGCCGGATTTCTGAGTCCTGCCGGTCTGCGGCATCGTCGAGGTCCCGTGGAGTTACGGCGTACCTGCCTTCCACCCGGTCGAGGCCCTTCAGGCCCGGAATGTCGAGCATGACGCCGCGTGTCACCACCCACTGGATGTTCTGGACGCCACATCTATTTGCGCCTTCCGGGGTCACTTCGCTTGCCGGGTGGCCGTTATATAGCCGGCTGTCCTTCCAGGCGTGGCAGAGGGCGTCGATGTGCGTGGAGGCGTGGCACTGGGTTACAAGGATGTCGTCTGCGCCCCCCTCGCCGCCCGGTTCGGGATTGTTGTTGATGACGCTCATGATGTGCCATGACGTGTTGCGGGTCGCATGGACCGGCCCGTCCGGTCCGACTGGTGCGCCGAGACTGTAGACCCTGCCGGCGTCGACCATGCCGAGGGCCGCCATGACGCGGTCCTGCGTGAGTTCGTTGAGCATGCCGCGCTCATCCGAATCTCCCCAGCGTCCCCAATTGGTCCGTCTTTTTGACATTACGCAGGTCCTTTAGGTCAGCCGCCGGCAATAGCCCGCTCACGGCGCGTGCTTGAGTATCCGGGGTCCGATCTGGACATCACTCGACCACCGTGTTTCCCTTGGCGGCCTGCAATCTTGGATTGGCAATTTCGTCCAGTCCGACCGTGAGAAGGAAGACGCCGATGAAAAGAAAGGCGAGAAGCACGGTGGGCGGCAGCCACCACCACCATAGTCCTCGAATCAACGCCCCGGCGCGGAAGGACTCGTCCAGCATCAGGCCCAACGACGGTGTGTCAACGGGGCCGAGCCCGAGAATCTGTAGTCCCACAGCCGCCAGGATTCCGGTGTTAACCGTCCCCGCGAATGCGGACATCACGTAGGGCAGAAGGTTAGGGAAGATCTGCTTGAACGCGATCTCCAGCTCACCCTCGCCGGACAATTTCGAGACGGTCACAAAGGCCTTTTCGCGCAACGTAAGTGTCTGTGCTCGAATGACGCGGGTTGCCCAGGGCCAGGCGAAAATCGCTACCACCAGGGCCATCATCTCGATGCTCGTGGCCCGCACGTAAGCAGCAATGACGATAAGCACGGCCAACGAAGGGATGGTCATGGCGATGTCCGACATGGTCCGGATCACCGTGTCGACAGGCCCCCGTATGTAGCCGGAGATCAGGCCAAGAACTACACCGGCTCCGGTAGCGGCGCCGCCGGCGATGACGCCTATGGTCAAGGTCGGGAGGAGCGCGTGGAAGCTGAAGACGAAGATATCCCGGCCGAATGTGTCAGTTCCCAGCCAGTGCTCCCCGGACATTTCTGCGGCAAAGTCGCCGGCCCCGAGGTCAATCTTGTCGTGCCCCAGTATCACCGGACCAAGCCAGCCGCCTACCAGGAACGCCCCAATGATCGCGACTCCGGCCGTCATCGGCCAGCTTCGGAACAGGATTCGGCGAATCAGTCCGAGCGCGCCAACCAGGCTCACGTTTCCTGGACGCGTTTGCATTTGAGGCGTCTGAGCTTCAGAAGTCATGCGTCACTTCGCGGAATAACTGATGCGGGGATCGAGGCGCGGGTACATCAGGTCCATTATCAGGACAGCGCCCGCAGCCGACACGACGAGCAAGAATGTGATTCCCTGAATGACCGGGTAGTCGTTCGTGCGTATCGCCTCGAACAGCAGGTGCCCGACCCCGGGGTAGGAAAACAGCACCTCCACGATCACGGACCCGGCCATTACCTGGCCGATGGCGATGGCAAGCCCGGTCACCTGGGGCAGCATGGCATTACGCATCCCGTACCAGATAAAGATGCGCGGTCCTCTCAACCCTTTTGCCTCGGCCAGGGTGAGGAAGTCTTCGCCCAGCGTACTGACCATGATGCCGCGCATGGTTACGGCCCACAGACCGATACTCGATATGACTATCGAGAGCGCGGGGAGGGTCGAGAAATACAGTATTTCTCCGAACCTGGCGAAACCCGTCAGTTCACTGCCGATAGCCTTGGCGCCAAAAATGGGAAAAATCGAGAACGTAAACGCCAGGCCCCAGAGCAGCAAGAGGGCCATCAGGTAGTAGGGAATCGCGGCCATGACCATGGTGAATGGCGCGACCACCTTCAACGCTCCCGCGCTCCTGGGCCACACCATAAGCGCCCCCAGGATGCTCCCTATCACGAATGAAAAGAACAGGCTGGTAAGAAGAAGGCCAACCGTCCAGGGAAGGTGCCGGCCGATAAGGCCGGTTACCGTGGTCGGAAAGAAGCTGATGGAATAACCAAGGTCGAAGTTGGGCAGTGTGCTCAAGTAGAGGCCGTACTGGAGCAGTATGGGTTTGTCTAGCCCGAATTTTTCCCTGTACGCCTGGATCAGCGCCTTCGAATTTTCGACACGCCCGCCCTGGGACTCGAGGCGTGCCACGATGGCTGCGGTGGGATCGCCGGGGGCGAGGCGTGGAACGGCGAAGTTTATCGAGGCGGCTGCCCAGACGACCACCAGGAAAAGCAGTACGCGGCGGCTAACGTATCCTGCGGTCAGACCCATTTGACTACCGTCCCGGCCTGCGACGTATTTGCGGCCGTTCGAATGAGGTCTCGCATCCGGCGGCGCAACGCGCAGAGGCGACCGTTACCAGCCGCCTTCTGTTCACCGTGTTCTCCATGTTCACCGCAAGTACTGCACCCGGCCCGGTCAATCGCGACGGGACGCTCCCGGCCTCATCGCGGACCTGGCTAACCCGGTGGACCGGCATAAGGCCGGGAGTCGACGAGCGACCCCCCGGCCATGTCCGTTACTGGGTTGGTTCCATGGCAGTGATGATGGTTATACCGGACTGCCAGCCGAGGAACGGGATGTTGTACGGGTTCTCGTCAGTCGGGAACCCTTTCCAGTAGGTCCCGTTGTAGGGACGAATCGAAGGCAACTGGAACAGCGGAACGGCCACCATTTCCGACAACCACAGGTCCATCGCCTCGCGTACCAGCGGGTCCAAAGTGGCGATGTCGTCGGGGTGGACCTGCGCCATCTGGTCTACCACCTCTCCGTACTGCTCGGCTATGTCGCCGGTCCAGCGGCTCGGAGAGAAGCTGCCGACGCGTTCTGCCGGGTCGTCAGGCACGTACTTCGGGTGGAAGCCGTCGAGGGTTGCGTACGGGTCCTTGGTGCTGCCGCACACCCAGATCAGGGCCAGGTCGAAACCTCCGGTGTAGATGTCACCGAATGCTCCCCACTGGATCTGCTTCTGGGCAGCGTCGAAGCCAACGTCCTGGAGGTCGTTGACGAGCGACTCGACCGGCGCCGGGAATTCGACGTAACCGGTGGGCACCCAGGAGATGGTCACCGAAAGCTTTTCGCCGTTGGGTCCAACCCTGATTCCATCCGAGCCTGCGGCATAACCGGCCTCGTCCAGTATCGCCTTGGCCTTGTCCGGGCTGTGAAGTTCGACTTCGTGCTTTTCGATGATGTCTCGGTTCTTGTCCCTGAACTCGGGCAAGTTGCCAAGGTTCGGCCAGATGAACGGCTCCAGCCAACTGTCCTCACCGGAGGTCGGGGTAACACCCTCGTGGGCGAGGTTTACGAACTTCGCCTTGTCGATGGCCCAGTTGACGGCCTTTCTGACGGCGGGGTCCGAAAGTGCGCCACTCTGGTGGTTAATGTGCATGGCGAACGGGCATGCGTCGATGTACCCGTACGGTCGGTCTTCCGTGAAGGCGCGCCACTCGGGGTTCTGGGCCAGGATGCTCTCGAACGGTCCGGCGCTGAAGGTTTCAGGCCAGTCCACGTCGTTGGCCACGGCCAGCGCAATCTGCCGGTCCGGAGTACCAAGCGGAATCCAGATCACCCTTTCAACCTGCGGGCGGGGCTTGAAACCGGTCTCGATGCCCCACCAGTCATCCCGAACGTCCCAGATCGCTTCCGTGTCGCCGGAACGCACGTACTTATAGGGGCCGGTCGCTACGGGCAGTCCCGCATCGGGGTCATTGTTCTTGAAGGTCTCTTTGTCCTCAACGTCCTTCCAAATGTGCTCGGGCACAAATCGGATGGCATTGAAGAAGTGCGCGCCGTAGTAGTCGAGCATGTACCGCGGGTTCGGCTTCTTGAGATCGAACCGCACCGTGGTGTCATCCACGGCCACGACGGCTTCGGTGAACTCGTTGAGGCTCGGCGAGTAGAGCATCGTCGGGTGGTCCATCACCATGTTCACCGAAAAGACAACGTCGTCTGCCGTGAACGCTTCCCCGTCGCTCCACTTGATGCCTTCCTTGAGGTTTACCGTCACGGAGGTGAAGTCGTCGCTCCACTCCGGCTGCCCGTCGGCAAGCCACGGCTTGAGTTCACCGTCAAAGATGTTGAGGTAGTACAGCGACTCGTACAGGAAGTGGAGTCCCGCGGCCATCAGGCCCGAGTAATACGGGTTGAGGTTCTCCGGGTCCGGCGCCAACGATTCTCCGAGTTTTCCGCCGATAAACGTCCGGTTTCGGGGCACGTCCCTGGGTTCAGACGGCTCGGCGGGAGCCTGCGTCGGCGCGGCCTTGGTCGCCTGGGGCGCCGATGTGGCGGTAGGCGCGGGCGCCTCCGTTGCCGCCGGTTGTGGTGCAGTCGTAGCCGTGGGCTGAGGAGCAGATGTAGCCGTTGGGTCGGCCGCCGGCTCTTCATCGGCGCAGGCAGCGAATACGACTAAGGCAGCAATGGCCAGTACCGCTGCCAAAGCCCAGAACTTGAACACGTTTCGTTTACGCACTTAATCACCTCTCGCAGTCAGTGCGGCCGGCGGCATTGAGTGGCGCCGGAATTATGTAGACGACGGAGTGGTGTACAGCTCCGTCATCCATACGTGCCGCCACGGGTGGGACACGGCAGCGATACTACGCGCGAGTTAGAAATGTAGTCAACTTGGGGGGGAGCAATACCCGCAAACGGCGGGAATCATCGTTTTTGGTAGCCCGCGGGTGGGAAACTCGCAACGGTTTCGGCGTCCAGTTAGTGGGGCAGGGGACGGGTACTGAGACTGTTGTTCCTCCAACCATACGGTAAGGTTGAAGCGACCGTTTAGGAATCCTCCATGCGCAATATCAAATTCGCCCAAACCATAACTCGCCTGTCCGAAATCATTCTGCCGGACTTGCGGGAACGCGCCAGCCGTAAGAGGGCGGTAGAGCGATTCCGCCGACGCCGCGCCGGGTGGAGACGGGTCGCGATATCGACGGCCGAAATCCTGGCCTGGCGTCACGAAGGTCACCGCTTATAAGCGACCCGGGCCGGGCATCCGCAATGGCCCGCCTCTGCGGTCCGACTCTCTTGCCTAAACGCAGGTGGCATTCAAATCTGCTGGCGCAGACGGGGGTCGAACCGGTCGCGCATCCAGTCGCCGAGGAAGTTGAAGGCGAGAACGGTGAACAGGATCGCCAGGCCGGGGAACAACGAGATCCACCACGCCGTGTTCAGGTAGTCGCGTCCCTCTGCCACCATCAGGCCCCAGGCCGGAGTCGGCGGAGGGATGCCCACGCCAAGGTAGCTGAGAATCGATTCGGTGATTATCAGGTTGCCCACGCGCAGGGACATAATGACCAACACCGTGTTTACAACGCCCGGCAGCAGGTGCCTGAACAGGATGCGGTTGGTCGACGCGCCGGAAATCTGGGCCGCCGCGATGTAATCGCGGGTCTTTAGCTGGAGGGTCTCACCGCGAATCTGACGGGCGAAGCTGTCCCAACTGAACACGATCAGCAGAGTAATGATCAGTTCGACGCTGGGCCCGAACACGATTACGAGGACCAGTGCGACCAGGATGAACGGCGTGGCCATCATGAAGTCAACGATGCGCATCAGGATTTCGTCGATCTGGCCTCCAAACCACCCGGACATCATGCCGAGCGCCGTGCCTCCGACCGCGCCGCCCACCAGGACGATGCCTGCCACGGCGAGCGAGACGCGGGTCCCATAGACGATCCTGCTGAACACGTCGCGGCCAAGTGCGTCGGCGCCAAGCAGGAATCTTGTGGACCCTCCCTCCAGCCAGGCCGGAGGTGTCGCTCGCTCGTTCAATTGGCCGTGGGTGGGATCGTGCGGCGACAACAGGGGCGCAAAGATCGCAAACACAGCGAAGATCACGAGGATGGCGGCGGGAATTACCGGCCACTCTCGCATGAACCTGATGGCGCCCCAATTCATGATGCCGCGCCGTTCAAGCCGGTCGAGTTCTATTGCCTGTTCGAGCGCCATGGTTTAGTCGTAACGAATCCGGGGGTCTACGTACGCGTAAAGCAGGTCCACGGCCAGGGACGTCCCGACGTAGATTGTGGTGAAGATGAGCATGGTGGCCGCCATGATCGGGAAATCGTTATCAAGAACAGCCGTCACGGCGAGTCTGCCGATGCCCGGCCAGGCGAATACGCGCTCGGCGATGACGGTTCCCGTCAGGAATGAGCCGAGAAGCAAGCCGGCGTAGGTCAGAGGTGGAATCAGCGCGTTTCTAAACGCGTGCTTCCACACAAGTAATTGACTGGCCACACCCTTCGCCCGCGCGTAGGTAACGAATTCGGAATCGAGGATCTCCAGCATGGCGGAACGCATGAGGCGGAGCAGGCCTGCGGCGGTAAACCACCCAACGGTGATCGACGGAAGTATGTAGTGATCGAGTCCTCCCCGGCGTCCTGATGGAAGCAGGTCGAACTGGACGCTGAAGATGATGATCAGCATGATCCCCAGCCAGAAGGCCGGCATCGCCTGGCCCAACAGGGCAAAAACCCTGCCTGAGTAGTCCCACAACGAACCTCGACTCACTGCCGAGAGGACTCCCAGCGGAACGCCCAGCAGGACGGTGAACGCCATGGCGCCTACCGCCAATTGCAAAGTTGCAGGGAGGCGTTCCAGGACCACCTCCATGGCGTCTCTCTGCTCCCTGACCGACGTACCGAAGTCGCCGCGAAACACTCCGCCCATCCATATCCCGTACTGCACAGGCAGTGGGCGGTGCAGGCCCATCTCCCTGCCCAGCGCCTCCCACGCTTCCCGGCCGGCGATGTTCTCGCTCATGTACATGGCGCGCGGGTCTCGGCCGCCGGCGCGCGACAGCACGAAGATGAACACCGTGGATACGAATAGAAGGACGATTCCGTACAGGAGGCGTCTGATTATGAATTTTCGCAAGACTGGCCCCTGAACTTACGGTCTTTCAGGGTCGCCCGGAATGGGTGCGGGGACCAGCGTATCGAGCTGGCCCCCGCCTTCCATTACCTTGTCACGGAACCCGCTTTACTGTTCGACCGACACCGTCCACGGAGCGATGAAGAATGGCTGCGTGTTGACGTGCGGCTCCCACGTAAGGACTCTCGGGCCGATCATGTAGTTGGTCGACTTCGCAGAAAGTGGCAGGAACAGCCGCCAGTACGAGAGGTAGTCCTGCACCATGGCGTTGTTGGCAATGCGCTTGGCCCGGTTGGGCTCGGTCCTGTTCAGCGCGCAGATGTCCAACTGCTCTCTGGGTATTTCAGACCCGTAGTACGCCTGGACAGCTCCGATTCCCTGGCACTTCTCCTGGTCGATCTTTCCGGTGAAGATGTGGTGCATCCTGATGATGTTGTCCACACCGTCGAATCTGCGGTCCCGGCCCGACGCGTACGTGCCGTTGTCGATGGTCAGTTCCAGTCCGACTTCCCGCCACATCTGGGCTGCGGCGAATGCCGCCTCGTCGCTGATCGTCGTAACCCCGGCCGGGAAGAACGCGTCAAAATGGAAACCGTTCGGATAACCGGCTTCAGCCAGCAAGGCCTTGGCGCCTTCGGGATCGTAGGCCGGGGGCGCCCAGTCATCATTCCATTCCGGGTCACCCGGCTTGAACCCCTGTAGGGTTCCGTATGGGATTCCGAAACCGTCGAACACCTCGGCGAGGATCGTCTCCTGGTCAACGGCCATCGACATGGCGACCCGCACCTTGCGCGCCTTTTCCATGTGCTCGGGGTCATCGATGTTGCCGATCCACGGGTGCTCGTCGTCCGGCGTGTAGCCATCGCGCGGGAACGCCGCGTCGGGGTCGGTGCGATGCGGCAACGGGCCCTTCAGCCAGTAGTTGCCAGTGAAGTGGATCATCTGCGTGTCCACCTCACCGATCGGCTCTATGGTCGAACCCGGCAATTTGGAAAACGTGTCCTTGATCAGGCTGTTGTCCATCTGCAGGATGTCAACTTCGCCGGTCAGGAACGCGGCCTGCTTGGCCAGGGGTTCTGAAATCTCGACAACCTCAAACGTCTTGGATAGTGGGACCACACGGTAATGGTCCTCGGTTGCCTCAAGCAGGACACGGTCGTTGGTGGCCCAGGCCCGCACCTGGTATGGGCCGGTGCCGATCGCCGTGTCTGCGCCACCCTCCTCGCCGCGTTCGTCGAAGAGCTTCTTGCTTACTATCCACACGTTGTGGGTTGATGCATTCGATAGTTGACGGATCCAGAGGGGATTGTCCTGCACGAAGTGCATCTCGCCGGACCTGTCATCCACCGCCTCCATCCGGTCGAACCAGGTCATGCCGGTGATGCCGTAGAATCGGGTCCCTTCCCGCACCGCGTTGTTGAAACTGAACGCGATGTCGTGGGCCGTTACCTCTCCCCAGCCCTGGTGGAACTGGACACCGGGCCGCACGGTCCATGACACCTTCAGGCCGTCCTGTGAGACCGTCCACGAGTCCCAGATGCTGACGCCGGGATCGACCTCTTCCGCGGCGTTAATGGACAACGGATAGTCGACCACGCCCCAGTTGTAGTAGGAGAACTCAAGTCCGCCTCCGGCGAGCGCCGGGAGCAGGATTGGCGGAACAACGAGGTTTTCGGCGACGACGAAGTGCCCGCTGGGCGAGAGCCGCTTGGAACCGTCTGCGCTCATGGCCGCCGGCACCGCCGTTGCGACAACAACCTTCTCGACGACAATCGTCTCGACGACCTTTTCGACCTTGGTCACAGGCCTGTCGACGATCACAGTCTCCACCACTTTGACAGTTTTGCCTTCGACCTGTCTCTCGACGACAACCGTCTCGACAACCTTTTCGATCTTGGTGACCTCTCTGTCGACCACCACGGTCTCGATGACCTTCTCGACCCGGGTGACTTCTCTATCGACAACCACCGTTTCGACCACCCTGACGGTCTCGCCTTCGATCACTTTCTCGACGACAACCGTTTCGACGACCTTCTCGACTTGGGTGACGGGCTTTTCGACGATGACGGTCTCGACGACGCGTTCAACGACAGGTTCGGCCTCACCGCATGCGACCGCTACCAAGCCAACCAGGACGGCGGCTGCCAGCAGGCCATACAAATACTTCTTCATGATGTTCCCCCTTGAGAAACCTCAGGGCTGGCGCACGGTCGCCGACCATAGTCAGTCGTCCAGCCAAACAGTACGTGCCAGTGACCGGCAGGTTACATTCCTGCGATTTCTTAATCAAGTATTCGTAGTTAGCGAAGACGTGAGTGAAGCGAATCGTCGTGATTATTTTCACAATAGACGAATCGCGAATTCTTGCGTCAGTTGTAGCCGCCGCGACTCGAATAAGGAAACCACGAACGTGGCCAGACCGGGTGTCCGGACGGCGCAACATCGCGCGCCAGCAAGAGACGGCCGGGACCGGTCCGTGTTGTGATGGGCTTCAGTAGCCGAGATTCAGATCTACGACGTTGTTGAGGGGCTTGCCGGAGGTGTAGCGGCGGAGGTTGTCTACGAAGATTTCGGCGCCGCGGGCGGCCTGCGCGGTGCCGGTGGATGAGCAGTGGGGTGAGACGAACACGTTTGGGATCGACCAGAAAGGCGAGTCGGGCGGGACCGGTTCGATTTCGTGGGCGTCGAGGCCGGCGCCGGCGATCCAGCCCTCCTGGAGGGCCCGCAAGAGGGCATCTGTGTCGGCGACACCGCCGCGTGACGTGACCATGAAGTAAGCGCCCGGCTTCATGGCCCGGAACTCGGTCTCGCCTATCATCCCGCGCGTGTGCTCCGTTATAGGGGTGGTTACGACCACGTAGTCCGAGCGGGCGAGCATCTCGCTGAGGTTGTCCGGACCAAACATCTCGTCGACATATTCGCAGGGGGTTGAACTGCGTCTCATGCCGAGGACCGTCATGTTGAACGCCTGGCACTTCCGGGCCAGGTCGGCGCCCGAGTGCCCGAGTCCGATAATGCCGACCACCTGTCCGCTGAGTTCGCCGTGAGGAATGGGTTCCCAACGCCGCTGTTCATGCGCGGCTAGGTAATGTGTGGCCTGCTTGCTCCACATGAGCATCAGCATCATCGCCCACTCGGCCATCGTCACGCCGCCATTGCCCTTGCCGCACGTGTAGATGGCGTCCGTCTTTTCCAGGCCGGGCGGCACGATGTTGTCCACTCCGGCGCTCCACGTGTGCACCCACTTGAGGTCGTTGGCGCGAGCGACGGCATCGGCAGAGAGTTCCAGCGTGGCGACGACTTCGGCGCCTTCGATGTGCGATTCGAGGTCTTCAGACGAGTTGCACATCTCGATGGTGTAACCGGGAGCGGCCGCGAGGATGTCGTCCATGCGCTCTTCGATGCATGGCGCGCGTGCGTCCCAGATGAGGATTCTCCCGGTGTGTGGTGTGGCCATGGCTTTAGGTCTCCCCGCTAGTTTCTGCCGCCGGCCTGGGCCGCCTTCGTGCGTGCGTCGTCCAATTTGCGGAAACAGTATTCGGCCGTGGCCCATGAATCGAATCCGGGCCGTTCGGAAAGTTGGCGGCTAACCTCCACGTATACGGGTACCGCAAGACCGGCCTCTTCGACCAGGATCATGTATTCGACGAGGCTCATCTGACCGTCGCCCGGCAGCAGGTATTGGACGCTCCCGTCCCTGGTGTATCCGTCCTTTATGTGCGTATGCACAGCGTACGGCACGCACAGGTCGATGCTGCGTTGCATGTCTATTCCCTGTGCGACGAAGTGGCTGATGTCGAAGTTGAGTTTCAGGTGATCGTGGCGGGTGTTTTCCATGAGCCAGGCAGCCTTCCCGGGCGTGTTGAAGTTTCCCCCGGCATGGGGTTCCGCGGCGACGATAACGTTGTGCCGGCTCGCCAGGTCTGCCAATTCCATGAAGCCGTCGCGTACCTGGTGTTTGCCGGTGTCCCAGTCCGGGTTCGGGTTGCCGACGGTGGTCGTCACGACGGCTCGCCCGCCTTCGTGGTTGAGATCATTCGCCAGCTCGAAAGTCGCCTGGGCGCGGGCCATCATGGCTGCGCGCGCCTCCCCCGCTGCGCAGACGTCCAGAGCCTCCATGATCGGGGGAGTAGGAAACCCCACCTCCTGCAATCCGGCGGACAACCTTTGTCTGTCCTGGGCCCCGAAGTTGTCGGCTGTCGTCTCCCAGCCGTCCCTGGCGCAAAGTTCGATCGCCTCATAACCGATGGACCGTATTCGCGGCAGGGCTTCGACGATGTCGACATCCTTCATGCCGTAATTGCTATAGCCGAGTTTCATATTCACCGTCCCGCGGCCGGTGGGCCCATCCGCTAGAATCACGCTCGATAATCTAGTCCGGGTTCCGCGTTGGGGCGGATGGCCCAGACTCTTGCAACAGAGCGCCGACATTCGACGCGCGCTGCGTGGTCCAAAAGTGTACTCGCGGAGCCACCTACCAGTACGAAGGGATCAAGACTAATGGCAAATCAAGTCAAGGGAGTGATAGCCGGATCTTCGGGGGCCGCAGTCACGCTGGAAGACATTCTCGTGCCCGACCCGGGTCCGGGCGAGGCGCTCGTAAGAGTTCAGGCGTGCGGCGTGTGCCACACCGACCTCCACTACCGGGAAGGCGCCATAACGGACGAGTTCCCGTTCCTGCTGGGGCACGAGGCGGCCGGGGTGGTCGAAGCCGTAGGAGATAACGTGACCAACGTTGCGGCGGGGGATTTTGTGATTATCGCCTGGCGCGCCCCCTGCTCCAACTGCCGGGCATGTTTGCGCGGTCGACCCTGGTACTGCTTCGACAGCATGAACGCGTCGCGGCCGATGACGCTCGCCGACGGCAGTCCGCTGTCTCCCGCTCTCGGAATCGGCGCGTTTACGGAGTTGTCGCTTGTGCACGCCGGGCAGGCGGTGAAGGTTGACCCGGCGGCGTCGGCAGCGGCGGCCGGGCTGGTCGGATGCGGAATCATGGCCGGACTTGGCGCAGCCGTAAACACGGGGGGCGTGACGCGGGGCGACTCGGTGGCGGTGTTCGGGTGCGGCGGCGTGGGCGACGCGGCGATCGCCGGTTCCAGGCTGGCAGGCGCTCACACGATCATCGCAGTCGACATCGACGACAGGAAACTGGAGTGGGCGAAGGGATTCGGGGCCACGGACACGATCAACTCGTCGAACACCGATCCCGTCGCGGCGATACAGGAGCTCACTGGCGGCAACGGCGTAGACGTGGCTATCGAAGCGGTGGGCAACCCGGCCGTGTACGAGCAGGCGTTCTTTGCGCGGGACCTTGCGGGCACGGTGGTGCTGGTGGGTGTTCCTAACCCCGAGATGAAGATCGAACTGCCTATGCTGGAAGTGTTCGGCAGGGGGGGCTCGCTGAAGTCCTCGTGGTATGGAGACTGTCTGCCAACGCGGGACTTCCCAATGTTCATCGACCTTTACCAGCAGGGCCGACTGGACCTGGACGGATTCGTGTCTGAGACCATAGGACTGGGTGACGTGGAGGAGGCGTTCCACAAGATGGAGCGCGGAGAGGTGCTGCGTTCGGTGGTGGTGATGTAGGGGGTCCCCGATCGGGGTCGGGGAAGACGAAATAGGGGGTTGGTGAGGACGAAATGGCGGGCCGGGGATGACGGTTGCCGTGTTCATCCCTCGCCATTTAGGGCCACATAAGTCGTCCGCAAATGCGTATTGGTAGATGGGCGTACGAATAAGAACGGCGATTCCTGCAGATGCCGGCGCCATCGCGAATGTGCACGTCGATACTTGGCGAACGACCTACGACGGCATCGTATCGTCAACGTACCTGGCTGGCCTTTCATATAGAAACAGGGAAGCGGCGTGGACCGATATTCTCGTGAACGCGCCGGACACCGCGAGCACCTTTGTTGCCGAGAAGGCTGATGGCGAAGTCATCGGGTTTGCGAATGGAGGACCGGAACGCGCGGGCGACCGGACCTACCAAGGCGAGCTTTACAGCATCTACCTTCTCGAGATTCATCAGCGGCGAGGTGTGGGCCGTCGACTCGTCTCAGCCGTGGCGCAACGCTTGGTAGATGTGGGGATCGGCTCGATGTTGGTGTGGGTGTTACAGGACAACGGCCCGGCCCGCCGGTTCTACGAGTCGCTCGGGGGCAAGCGAGTCGGCAGCCAGGTCATAGCCATCGGCGGGAAGGAAGTCGTGGAAGTCTCGTACGGCTGGGAGGACATTGTTGAAAGTGGAGTGATGGGCCCGCGATCGTAGCCGGGGATTAGTGTATGGGTCCTGGATGGACGGCTTGGATTCCTCGGCTTCGCGCGGAATGAGTATGGGCTTGTTAAGGCCGCACGAGGCGATGAAAGTGGGGTGTTGGCGTTTGAAGGCCGGGTATGGCATGACGGCGTTGCCCCACCCCCAAGGGGCGCCCACATCCCAACACCCCCAACCGTGCGAAGTAGCGTGGGCGTGGGTGTGGTGAATGGATGGGCGGGGTGGCGGGTACCGGATCGGGGTCCGGCAAGACGGTAGAGGGCGTGTGCTTGTCGGTCGGGAGTTGTGGATGTCGGGCGTGCCCACCACTGCGCTTGCCCCACCGTGGGTACCGGCCCCGCATCGCAGTGCGGGATGACGTTGTGTCCCCGGCACGACGAGTTGGTAGCCCACCGGTTGAGGTGTGGGATGGCGTTCACGCTTGTGGTGGACGCGTTGAAGCAACCCCGGTGGTGTGCCGGAGTTGCTTCGGTTGGCAGTGTCTCTACTGACCCTTCCCGGTAATCGGCTGGAGCCGTGGGACGATTTGTTTGGAAGTTTGTTTCCTCTTGTCTTCTCCAGACCCGTGTGACAAAAACACCGGGTAATGGCGATCAACAGCTCGCCAGTACTCTCGGCCAGTCAGGCCGCGCGAGAAGACGGTTTTTGGCTCTTCGCCCGTGCCCCGGTTGAATGAGGCACGTTAGACGACATGGAAGGCATGTCGCGTGCTATCGAGTTTGTCGGACTTACATTGCAGCCGAGGCGTGGTCCGATAGCTCCCCAGGCGATCACTCTCACTTCGGTTTTACCTAATTAGCCTGCAGGCCCCGAGACGCCATGGCACAGGGTTGGCCGCCACGTCCACGTGAACGGCATGTGTGAGTCGCTCCGGTTCCCCTTTTCGGCTTGCGTTGCCGAGGGACTTGGAATCCATGCATCGCCCGCGTGTCCTTCCGGGTGCACCCGTTCTTTCTCGTTCGCAGCGGGCTTTAACTACGGGGAGAGGAAAGATACCCCCCGATGTCGGCCGAAGTTTGTCCCCGCTGCGCGCCGATCAGAGTGGTTAGCCTGAACGCCTCGCATTGCACGACTCGATGTTGATAATAGAACAGATGTTCGTGATGTGTCAAATGGCGGGTGGCATGGGTGTCTGCGGGGGCCCGCGCCCGTCCCCAGGCGGGTGTGACACCCGCTCCTACAACCGGGGATAGGCGAGTTTATGTGGTGTGTGAATGGCTTTGGGGGTTGACCCGCGCCCAGCCCAACGGGCGCCCACAAGAGCCGCACAGGACGTCTGTGGTCTGAGCGCTGGTCGACAGGGAATCCCTTACCAGAGCGTCGCGACACGCCTACAATTCAAGGAGTGGCAGCGGGCACACCGTCAACCGAGTTGCCGGGACTGCCGCGCACCCTCTTTGGGCCCTTAGCTCAGTCGGCAGAGCAACGGACTTTTAATCCGCAGGTCGTGGGTTCGATTCCCACAGGGCCCACCATGACGTACCGATTTGCGAACTCCGCCGTTTAGGGCGATCTCAGCGGAGTCCGCTCCCCCAGGTGGACTGTGATCAGGAGTAGGCATCCAGTAGATGATGGCGGTCTTGCCGGGCTTGACCCGTATCTCGTTGACGAAGGAGTGGGCTAAGGATTTGGTCTCGGTCAGCTCGCTGATCGTAAGGAATTCGCTCATCTTTGCGGCGAAGGTGGCGATGGTGTCAGTGCTGTCGGCGATTCTGCCGCTTTCCGCGTCATCCACGTACTCCCGCACGACCATGTAGCCGTTCTTGTCTGCGTAGTCCCGGAGCGCCCTTAGCCGGGCTGCCACGGAATCGTCCACGTCCTGCTGATCGCTGGACTCCCTGGCATAGAGCGCCGCCGTTATCAGATCGAATCGGTCGTTCATCGGTCTCACTCCCTTTCTCTTCCTTTGCGGTAGTTTGGCGGGACCGCAGCCATTTCAGGTACTCCCGTCAGCGCCACTCCATCTCCTCCATGAACAGGCGGATGGCCTGCCTTGGCAGCTCGCTCACGGGGAACATCCCCTCGGAACTCGGCAATCTGGCGGAACTGCAATTCCTTTCGCTGGCCATCAATGACATGACAGACCAATCCCACCGGAGTTGGGACAGTTAGCCAAGCTGGAGTAGCTAACCCTTGCTGCTGCTCGTCGCGTCCGGCCGCAGCCGGGGTGGGTCGCCTACGAGGCGCTCCAGTGCGAGGGCGATCACGAGAATTTCTCCAAGAGGTCCAGTTAACCGGACTGGTTGAGAGAGATTCAACCGGCACCACGGACCTGTGGTTGTGAATAGCTGTTAGCCTGCCAGATCCAACGGGTCTGCAGCTCCGGCCCTCGCTCCCGCTGCCACCGCTTTTCATAAACGGCGCGGTTAATGGGCGGTAGCGAAGGAATTACAATAGGGGATCCCGGCCAGTCACGCCGCTTCGTCCACCGCCGCTACTCATTCGTCTGACCCTTTGGCATCCGGTAACCGACGCGCGGCGCCGTGAAGATATATGTCGGGTTGTCTGCGTCGTCACCCAGCCTGCGGCGGAGCGTGCTTACTACGGTGCGCATGGGCCGCACGTCGGCGTCGCCCTCAGTTCCCCAGACTCGTTGCAGCAGATGCTCGTAAGGCACCACGCGCCCGGCATTGGCGGACAACTCAACGAGCGTCCGGTACTCGATGGGGGTCAGCCGGATCGGGCTCCCGGCAAGGGCTACGGTGCGAGCCTGATAGTCGATGGCCAGGTCGCCCATGACGTAGGGCGTTGACGGCTCGGGCACCTCTCGCTTGCGCATGGCCACCCTTATCCTCTCCACGAGCTCCGTAGGTGAGAAGGGCTTGACGACGTAATCGGCGGCCCCCGCCTCGAAGGCTTTGGCGACGAATTGGTCTTGGCCGTAGGCCGACACGAAGACGACGGGCATGCTGACCGTTTCCACTATATCCCGCATGAGTTCGATCCCGTCGGTTCCCGGGAGCATTAGGTCGAGTAGTGCGACGTGGGGCTTGTCCTCTTCAATCAGGCGAGGTACGTCTCCCGGGTCGCAAGTGGCTATGACTGCATAACCGGCTTTGATCAGGGCGTCGCGGATGTACTTGAGCGCCTCTGGGTCGTCATCCACTGCAAGTACGCGCACTTGCTCTCCTGCGTCCCGCTGTCTCAGAAAGCGGGGGGTGACCCGGACTGGCGTGGCGGGAGCGACTACACCGGCCTCCTCGATTATCGGAAGTGTGAAGGTGAACCGCGCTCCTAGGCCCGGCCCATCGCTCTCGGCCCAGATACGCCCTCCGTGAGCTTCAACAATGCCCTTGCAGACCGCGAGTCCCAGACCTGTGTCACCTCCCTGGTCCTCCAACTCAATTTGGGAGAACTTCCGGAAAAGGTGCGGGAGGTTCTCGACAGGGATGCCCCGGCCATCGTCCGACACCGACACCGCGACGTGGTAGTCCTCAGGTACGGCACTGACCCGTATAGTTGACGACTCCGGAGAGTGCCGCGCCGCGTTGGTGAGGAGGTTCCCCAAAACCTGGACTATGCGGTACCTGTCCGCCATGGCCCATGGCAGATCCGCCGGGAAACTAATACAAAGCGTGTGCGGGTGGCCGGCTAACCGAAAGACGTTTTCAACATCGGATTCCAGTACTGCCAGATCCGTCGGCGCAGGAGAGACCGACAGGGTGCCCGTCTCAATGCGCGCCACGTCCAGGAGGTCACTTATCAGGGCCCGCATGCGGTCCGTCTGTGTGTCGATTATCCTGAAAAACTGGCGAGCCTCGCTGGAGTTGAAGGCGCCGGCACTACTCAGCAGGTTGGTTATAGAGCCTTTGACCGTGGCCAGGGGAATGCGCAACTCGTGGCTCACCGTCGCCAGGAACTCTGCTCGCATCCGCTTGACCTCCTGCAACGCGGTCATGTCTTGCAAGCTGACAACCAGGGACTCGACCTCGCCTTCTTCGGACCAGATGGGTGTGCAATTCATCAGCGCGGCGACTCTGCGTCCGTCGCGCGTCTCCAAGACGATTTCTTCCGCCCGCACCATCTGCCCGGAGTTCAGGAATTGGGCCATGGAATACTCATCTGCGAATGTCCCCCTTCCGTCGCCCCGAAAGATGGTCAGGGCTTCCAGAAGCTGTTCCGGGGGGGTGTCGGGCGCCCGCAAATCTTCGAGTATTCTCACTACCTCTTTGTTGAAAGAGAGCGTCGTGCCTGCCTTCGCGTCAAAAACGACAATTCCTACTGGTGAGGTGCTTATCAGCGTCTCGAGGTCTTTCCTGGCCCGCTGCTCCTCCCGATACCTGCTGGCGTTGGCAATCACCAATGCCACCTGCGAGGCGAACATGACCAGGGCTTCCTCGTCTTCCTGGACGAACTCCTCACCTGATTTACTCTTGCCCAGGAGAATTCTGCCCACGTCCACACCCTGATGACGAATTGGGACGACGAGGACTGCGCTGACCTCGACGGGCATCGGCAAGTCCAGGAGCCCGAGTGCCCTCAACTCATCTGCGAAGTCCGCCGCCCGTAGTGGCTCCTGAATGGCATTAAAGTATTCAAATAACCGGCGGCCTTCAGGTAACTCCCAAAACGATTCGGCCTGTCCAGGAGAAAAGCCAGAAAACAGGGCATCCTCGATTCCACCGGAATCGTCAAGAATCGTCATGGCCCCGAAGCGGGCCTGAGTAAGCGTACGGGCGGAGTCCAGCGCCCCCTGGAGAACCGTGTCGAAGTCCAGGCTCTCGTTGATGCGAATGCTGGCTTTGCTCAGCCTGGACAGCCGGTCCTTGAGGGACCGAATCTCCCGTTCCCGCTCGTCTTCAGGGTACATATCTTCGCCTCCGTCGCGGCCGGGACTCGGGGCAGCCGGAGGGATTATCCCACTTCTTATCAAAACTTACAACGGTTCTGGGCATCGCCGTCGAACCCTTACGGTACTCTAATGTCCCGGACGCCATACGGGAGGCAATAGGACCCGCACGCCTGTAGTCCGATGTTGTTTTTGCGGGTGCCGGCGAGCGCAGGAAGTCTAGTGTGCGCCGCCAGCCGGACCTGTCTGCCCGATCCTTCGCCGTTCAACTGCGTATTCAGGATCTGTGGCGCGCCGTGCGGACCCACCGTGTAGCTGTTAAGCGTCTAGGCAGAGTCCATGAAAGACAGTTCCAGCAACTGCATTACGTCGCCACTCCGTCCGGACCCCGAGTAGACGGTGGCACGTAGGGTGTTGGCGCCAACGAGAAGACTCTCACCGTTCAGGTTCGTGTCGTCATCGCCGTAGAGGGAATAGGGCGCGAGATTCTCGGTACGGGAGACAGACTTCGCTCACGAAAGCTCGAAACGCACGCTGCTGACATCGGCGCCCTGCGCCAATAGTTCCAGGATGCCGTAGCTGCCGTCGGCCGGATCGTCGAGGGTCATGGCAGCCTTGATCGCACTCGTCGCCTCGCTGGTCAGCCTCTCGGCGTTGTCCTCGTCGTCGATGAAAGACGCCGTTGGCTTGATGGCATTGCATTTTTCCGAGTCCTTGAGTTTGTAACTCGCGCTGGCGGCCCAGGAGAAGCCGGCGTCTTCAGCAAGCCATAGGCAACTGCCTGTTACGTTGCTCAGGCCGTTATCGTCGTCCGATGGGGACGTGCCGGCAGTCAACGTTTCGCCCACCCGGGGCTTGGCGGTGGCGGGATTGTTATTCCGCGGGAGTCTCTGCGTTGGCGTAGCTGGACCACTCGCTCAGGCCTTGCACGTTTCTGGCCTTGATCCTGTATACATACCGGGTTCTGGGTTCGACGGTGGTATCGGTGAACGTGGTGTCGGCTGAGCCGGTATTGTCGGCGATCACCACGAACCTGCTAGACCCGTAGCCGTCTCCGTACTCCTGGTCATCAAGGGAACGTCTGAGAATCTGGTAGCTGTCGACCACGCTGTCTTCGGGAGCGTCCCAAATCAAAGTGATGCTGTTGACAGTTTGAGAAGAAACCGTCAGGTTCCGCGGCGCCGACGGCAATGGAATGCGTTCGGTCACGGTAAGTCCGTAGTTACCGTAGGCAAAGTAGAGATTGTTGATTGTATGACCGCCTACCGTGAAGCGGTGGATGCCGGTCGTAACCGCGGTGAAAGAGGTGTCCCGCATTGAGGAGCCATTAGTGAAGGTGAAATTCGTCACTGTCGATGCGGTTACGTCTTCCACGCTACTGACGAAGGGCGCTGAGGAATTCTCCCAGGTCAACCCGTTTGCCAGGATTGAAATGTCATAGGTCTTCCCGGCGGTGAGTTCCACCTGGAAGACATCCTCGTCACCTACAAAATCCAAACTTCCCGCGGCCTGGGTTCCCAGGGTCAGGGTCCGGATGTCGCTGTCGTCGTCGGAAACTTCCGTAAGGCTGACACGGTATGTGCCGATGCTGTAGCCATTGCCCGCCAGCATTACGTAGTACGTCCCGGCCGGGAAGTGCATCAGGAACTGGCAGGCGTTGTTCCCCTGGCCCCCTCTGACATTTCCATCTGTAAGGGGTTGCCAGTTTTTCTGGCGCTCGGTGCCTGGTTCGACCCACACCGTACCCACTTGATCATTGTTCTCATCGTGTACGGAGAATGGCCGCTTTCCGTCACTGTGGCGGTACCAGACCGGTTCAGCGTTGGGTCTGTAAGACTTCGAGTCGGGACCGTCGGTGAAGAAGGCAAGAATATTGGGACCACCTAGTGTGCCGTCCTCAGAGGAACTGCCCAGGAAGTCAAGGCGGTAGTACTTGTCCTCCTCGAGTTCCAGGCGGAACATGTCCCAGTCGTCGCATGGGGCAATGTATCCGTTGAGCGTTTGGCCGGCCTCGAGGAGAGGGACGTTTCCGTCAATGCGATCGGCCTGGTCGGCCAGATCTTTGCCATTGTTGGTGACCGTCACGTCGTCTTCCGTGTACCGGTCCGCGTCGTCGCAGTTCACTGCTGGCTGGTTCGTGTTTGACTCATCCTGAACCGGTTGGTCGTCTTCCGCCAGGGTGATCCGGGCGGTAGCATTTGTTCCACTGACAACTCCTGCGGGCAACGTGCCGAATCCCAGTTCCACCACTTCGCCGTCATCCTCTACTGTGTCCTCGAACGCCGTTACGGTGAAGGACTTGGAGGTGTCTCCGATACCGAAGGTCAGAGAGGACGGGACACCGGACCAGTCGTCCGGTGTTGCGCCTTCTCGTCCTGTCGCCGTGAGTGAGACTTCAACCTCCTGCGCGGGCGCAGGACTCAGTTCCACGGTCACTGTGGCGTCGCTGCCGCCTTCTGTGGCGGTGTAGGTGGCCGAGTCAAAGGAAACGGATATGGATGTCTCGTCCCGTATGGTGATGGAAATCTGGTTGTCGGAGCCTTCAGACAGACCATCCGGCAGAGTCCCAAAGCCAATAACGACCGTTTCATCAAGTTCGTCCACTGAGTCGGTCGTGGCGGTGAATGTGAAGCTCTTCGACGTGTCTCCACTGGTAAATTCAAGGCTTGCCGGAACGCCCGAGTAATCACCATTCGTGGCCCCACCCTGGTTCGTTGCGGTGAGGCCCACGGTGATAGTTTGCGACGGGTTTTGGTCCAGCCGCACTGTCACAGTTGTCGATTCGCCCTCTGGAATTGAGATACTCGTTGTCGTAAAACTGACGGTCCCCGATATTTGTAGTGCGTGGTTGCCGTCATCGTCCACCGTCACGGTGAGTGTGGCCGTCTCGCCGGCGTAGTTGCCGCCCGCCGCGGTGTGCACGAGCGTCGCCGTGTCGTTGGCCCCGTCAGTGTCGTCTCCGGCCGTCACCTTCACCGTCTGTGCGGTGTTCCAGTTCGACGTGCTGAACGTCAGAGACGTCTTGTCTAGTGTGAGGTCCGTGTTCGCCTGGCCCGTCACCGTCACTGTCACCGCGTCACTGGGCTGCGTCGCCAGCTTGACGGTGTAGGTCCCGCCCGTATCGTCCTCCTCGGTTACGGTCAGGGACGTCCTGCTCAGCACGATCGCACGGTCGTTGTCGACCACCGTCACGGGGAGCGTGGCCGTTACTGAGGCGTACTCTCCGCCCGATGCCGTGTGCACGAGCGTCTCCGTATCGTCCGTACCGTCGGTGTCGTCTCCCGCCGTCACCTTCACAGACTGCGCGGTGTTCCAGTTCGACGCGGTGAAGGTGAGCGTGGACTTGTCCAACGTCAGGTCCGTGCCTGCCTGGCCCGTCACCGTCACCGTCACCGACTCCGACGGCTGGTGAGAGAGCTTTACGGTGTAGGTCTCGCCCGATGAGTCCTCCTCCGTTACTGATAGGGAACTCTTGCTCAGCACCACGGAGACCGTTTCGTTATCGTCCACCGTCACCGACAAGTCCGCCGTCTCGCCGGCGTAGTTCCCGCCCGCCGCGGTGTGCACGAGCGTCGCCGTGTCGTTGGCCCCGTCAGTGTCGTCGCCGGCCGTCACCTTGACCGTCTGTGCGGTGCTCCAGTTGGACGTGCTGAACGTCAGAGACGTCTTGTCTAGTGTGAGGTCCGTGTTCGCCTGGCCCGTCACCGTCACTGTCACCGCGTCACTGGGCTGCGTCGCAAGCTTCACCGTGTACGTCCCGCCCGTCGTATCTCCCTCATCCACCTCCAGGGACGACGGCGTCAGCACGATGGCGCGGTCGTTGTCGACCACCGTCACGGGGAGCGTGGCCGTTACTGAGGCGTACTCTCCGCCTGCCGCCGTGTGCGTCAGCGTCTCCGTATCGTCCGTCCCGTCGGCGTCGTCTCCGGCCGTCACCTTCACCGTCTGCGCGGTGTTCCAGTTCGACGCGGTGAAGGTGAGGGTCGCCTTATCGAGTGTGAGGTCGGTGCCTGCCTGGCCCGTCACCGTCACCGTCACCGACTCCGACGGCTGGTGAGAGAGCTTCACGGTGTAGGTCTCGCCCGATGCGTCCTGCTCGGTTACGGAGAGAGCACTCTTGCTCAGCACCACGGAGACCGTTTCGTTATCGTCCACCGTCACCGACAGGTCCGCCGTCTCGCCGGCGTAGTTCCCGCCCGCCGCGGTGTGCACGAGCGTCTCCGCGTCGTTGGCCCCGTCATTATCGTCTCCGGCCGTCACCTTCACCGTCTGTGCGGTGCTCCAGTTGGACGTGCTGAACGTCAGAGAAGTCTTGTCGAGAGTGAGGTCCGTATTCGCCTGGCCCGTCACCGTCACCGTGACCGCTTCACTGGGCTGCGTCGCCAGCTTGACGGTGTAGGTCCCGCCCGTTGAGTCCTCCTCGGTAACGGTCAGAGACGTCCTGCTCAGCACGATGGCGCGGTCGTTGTCGACCACCGTCACGGGGAGCGAGGCCGTTATTGAGGCGTACTCTCCGCCTGCCGCCGTGTGCGTCAGCGTCTCCGTATCGTCCGTCCCGTCGGCGTCGTCTCCGGCCGTCACCTTCACAGACTGCGCGGTGTTCCAGTTCGACGCGGTGAAGGTGAGGGTCGCCTTATCGAGTGTGAGGTCGGTGCCTGCCTGGCCCGTCACCGTCACCGTCACCGACTCCGACGGCTGGTGAGAGAGCTTCACGGTGTAGGTCTCGCCCGATGCGTCCTGTTCGGTTACGGAGAGAGCACTCTTGCTCAGCACCACGGAGACCGTTTCGTTATCGTCCACCGTCACGGAAAGGTCCGCCGTCTCGCCGGCGTAGTTCCCGCCCGCCGCGGTGTGCACCAGCGTCGCCGTGTCGTTGGCCCCGTCATTATCGTCGCCGGCCGTCACCTTCACCGTCTGTGCGGTGCTCCAGTTCGACGTGCTGAACGTCAGAGAAGTCTTGTCGAGTGTGAGGTCGGTGTTCGCCTGGCCCGTCACCGTCACCGTGACCGCTTCACTGGGCTGCGTCGCCAGCTTCACCGTGTAGGTCTCGCCCGATGAGTCCTCCTCGGTAACGGTCAGGGACGACGGCGTCAGCACGATGGCGCGGTCGTTGTCGACCACCGTCACGGGGAGCGTGGCCGTTACTGAGGCGTACTCTCCGCCTGCCGCCGTGTGCGTCAGCGTCTCCGTATCGTCCGTCCCGTCGGCGTCGTCTCCCGCCGTCACCTTCACAGACTGCGCGGTGTTCCAGTTCGACGCGGTGAAGGTGAGCGTGGACTGGTCCAACGTCAGGTCCGTGCCTGCCTGGCCCGTCACCGTCACCGTCACCGACTCCGACGGCTGGTGAGAGAGCTTTACGGTGTACGTCTCGCCCGATGCGTCCTGCTCGGTTACCGAGAGAGAACCCTTGCTCAGCACCACGGAGACCGTTTCGTTATCGTCCACCGTCACCGACAGGTCCGCCGTCTCGCCGGCGTAGTTCCCGCCCGCCGCCGTGTGCACGAGCGTCTCCGCGTCGTCTGTCACGTCATCATCGTCGCCGGCCGTCACCTTGACCGTCTGTGCGGTGTTCCAGTTCGACGTGCTGAACGTCAGAGAAGTCTTGTCGAGAGTGAGGTCGGTGTTCGCCTGGCCCGTCACCGTCACCGTGACCGCTTCACTGGGCTGCGTCGCCAGCTTCACCGTGTAGGTCCCGCCCGTTGAGTCCTCCTCGGTAACGGTCAGAGACGACGGCGTCAGTACAATGGCGCGGTCGTTGTCGACCACCGTCACCGGCAGATCGGCCGTCACCGACCCGTACTCTCCGCCTGCCGCCGTGTGCACGAGCGTCTCCGTATCGTCCGTCCCGTCGGCGTCGTCTCCGGCCGTCACCTTCACAGACTGCGCGGTGTTCCAGTTCGACGCGGTGAAGGTGAGCGTGGACTTGTCCAACGTCAGGTCCGTGCCTGCCTGGCCCGTCACCGTCACCGTCACCGACTCCGACGGCTGGTGAGAGAGCTTTACGGTGTAGGTCCCGCCCGATGCGTCCTGCTCGGTTACCGAGAGAGCACTCTTGCTCAGCACCACGGAGACCGTTTCGTCATCGTCCACCGTCACGGAAAGGTCCGCCGTCTCGCCCGCGTAGTTGCCGCCCGCCGCGGTGTGCACGAGCGTCGCCGTGTCGTTGGCCCCGTCATTATCGTCGCCGGCCGTCACCTTCACCGTCTGTGCGGTGCTCCAGTTGGACGTGCTGAACGTCAGAGAAGTCTTGTCGAGAGTGAGGTCGGTGTTCGCCTGGCCCGTCACAGTCACCGTCACCGCATCAGACGGCTGCGTCGCCAGCTTTACGGTGTAGGTCCCGCCCGTATCGTCCTCCTCGGTTACGGTCAGAGACGTGGGGGCCAGCACGATGGCGCGGTCGTTGTCGACCACCGTCACCGGCAGATCGGCCGTCACCGACCCGTACTCACCGCCCGATGCCGTGTGCACGAGCGTCTCCGTGTCGTCCGTCCCGTCGGTGTCGTCTCCCGCCGTCACCTTCACAGACTGCGCGGTGTTCCAGTTCGACGCGGTGAAGGTGAGCGTGGACTTGTCCAACGTCAGGTCCGTGCCTGCCTGGCCCGTCACCGTCACCGTCACCGACTCCGACGGCTGGTGAGAGAGCTTTACGGTGTAGGTCTCGCCCGATGCGTCCTCCTCCGTTACTGATAGGGAACTCTTGCTCAGCACCACGGAGACCGTCTCGTCATCGTCCACCGTCACGGAAAGGTCCGCCGTCTCGCCCGCGTAGTTGCCGCCCGCCGCGGTGTGCACGAGCGTCGCCGTGTCGTTGGCCCCGTCATTATCGTCGCCGGCCGTCACCTTCACCGTCTGTGCGGTGCTCCAGTTGGACGTGCTGAACGTCAGAGAAGTCTTGTCGAGAGTGAGGTCCGTATTCGCCTGGCCCGTCACAGTCACCGTCACCGCTTCACTGGGCTGCGTCGCCAGCTTGACCGTGTACGTCCCGCCCGTTGAGTCCTCCTCGGTAACGGTCAGGGACGACGGCGTCAGCACGATGGCGCGGTCGTTGTCCACCACCGTCACGGGGAGCGTGGCCGTTATTGAGGCGTACTCTCCGCCCGCAGCCGTGTGCGTCAGCGTCTCCGTATCGTCCGTCCCGTCGGTGTCGTCTCCCGCCGTCACCTTCACAGACTGCGCGGTGTTCCAGTTCGACGCGGTGAAGGTGAGCGTGGACTTGTCCAACGTCAGGTCCGTGCCTGCCTGGCCCGTCACCGTCACCGTCACCGACTCCGACGGCTGGTGAGAGAGCTTTACGGTGTACGTCTCGCCCGATGCGTCCTGCTCGGTTACGGAGAGAGCACTCTTGCTCAGCACCACGGAGACCGTTTCGTTATCGTCCACCGTCACCGACAGGTCCGCCGTCTCGCCGGCGTAGTTCCCGCCCGCCGCCGTGTGCACGAGCGTCTCCGCGTCGTCTGTCCCGTCATCATCGTCTCCGGCCGTCACCTTCACCGTCTGTGCGGTGCTCCAGTTGGACGTGCTGAACGTCAGAGAAGTCTTGTCGAGAGTGAGGTCGGTGTTCGCCTGGCCCGTCACAGTCACCGTCACCGCATCAGACGGCTGCGTCGCCAGCTTCACCGTGTAGGTCCCGCCCGTATCGTCCTCCTCGGTTACGGTCAGAGACGACGGCGTCAGCACGATGCCGCGGTCGTTGTCGACCACCGTCACCGGCAGATCGGCCGTCACCGACCCGTACTCTCCGCCCGCAGCCGTGTGCACGAGCGTCTCCGTGTCGTCCGTACCGTCGGTGTCGTCTCCCGCCGTCACCTTCACAGACTGCGCGGTGTTCCAGCTCGACGCGGTGAAGGTGAGCGTGGACTTGTCGAGTGTGAGGTCGGTGCCTGCCTGGCCCGTCACCGTCACCGTCACCGACTCCGACGGCTGGTGAGAGAGCTTTACGGTGTAGGTCTCGCCCGATGCGTCCTGCTCCGTTACTGATAGGGAATCCTTGCTCAGCTGGATGCTGCGGTCTTCGTCCATCAGGGTCACTTTGGCCGTAGCGTTAGTGCCGGTTTCGAGTCCTGCGGGCAACGTGCCGAATCCCAGTTCCACCACTTCCCCGTCATCCTCTACCGTGTCCTCGACCGCCGTTACGGTGAAGGACTTGGAGGTGTCTCCGATACCGAAGGTCAGAGAGGACGGGACACCGGACCAGTCGTCCGATATTGCGCCTTCTCGTCCTGTCGCCGTGAGTGAGATTTCCACCTGCTGCGCGGGCGCCGGACTCAGTTCCACGGTCACTGTGGCGTCGCTGCCGCCTTCTCTGGCGGTGTAGGTGGCCGAGTCAAAGGTAACGGATATGGATGTCTCGTCCCGTATGGTGATGGAAATCTGGTTGTCGGAGCCTTCAGACAGACCATCCGGCAGAGTCCCAAAGCCAATGACGACCGTTTCATCAAGTTCGTCCACTGAGTCGGTCGTGGCGGTGAAGGTGAAACTCTTCGACGTGTCTACACTGGTAAATTCAAGGCTTGCCGGAACGCCCGAGTAATCACCATTCGTGGCCCCACCCTGGTTCGTTGCGGTGAGGCCCACGGAGATAGTTTGCGACGGGCTTTGGTCCAGCCGCACCGTCACAGTCGTCGATGTGCCCTCCGGAACAGAGATACTCGTTGTCGCAAAGTTGATGTTCGCCGATGTTAGGAAGGCCCTGTCGATGTCGTTCACCGTCACCGACAGGTCCGCCGTCACGCCCGCGTAGTTGCCGCCCGCAGCCGTGTGCACGAGCGTCTCCGTGTCGTTGGCCCCGTCATCATCGTCGCCCGCCGTCACCTTCACCGTCTGTGCGGTGCTCCAGTTGGACGTGCTGAACGTCAGAGAAGTCTTGTCGAGAGTGAGGTCCGTATTCGCCTGGCCCGTCACCGTCACCGTGACCGATTCACTGGGCTGCGTCGCCAGCTTGACGGTGTAGGTCCCGCCCGTATCGTCCTCCTCGGTTACGGTCAGGGACGTCCTGCTCAGCACGATCGCACGGTCGTTGTCGACCACCGTCACGGGGAGCGTGGCCGTTACTGAGGCGTACTCTCCGCCCGATGCCGTGTGCACGAGCGTCTCCGTATCGTCCGTACCGTCGGTGTCGTCTCCCGCCGTCACCTTCACAGACTGCGCGGTGTTCCAGTTCGACGCGGTGAAGGTGAGCGTGGACTTGTCCAACGTCAGGTCCGTGCCTGCCTGGCCCGTCACGGTCACCGTCACCGACTCCGACGGCTGGTGAGAGAGCTTTACGGTGTAGGTCTCGCCCGATGCGTCCTGCTCGGTTACGGAGAGAGCACTCTTGCTCAGCACCACGGAGACCGTCTCGTCATCGTCCACCGTCACGGAAAGGTCCGCCGTCTCGCCGGCGTAGTTGCCGCCCGCCGCGGTGTGCACGAGCGTCGCCGTGTCGTTGGCCCCGTCAGTGTCGTCTCCGGCCGTCACCTTCACCGTCTGTGCGGTGTTCCAGTTCGACGTGCTGAACGTCAGAGACGTCTTGTCTAGTGTGAGGTCCGTGTTCGCCTGGCCCGTCACCGTCACTGTCACCGCGTCACTGGGCTGCGTCGCAAGCTTCACCGTGTACGTCCCGCCCGTCGTATCTCCCTCATCCACCTCCAGGGACGACGGCGTCAGCACGATGGCGCGGTCGTTGTCGACCACCGTCACGGGTAGCGTGGCCGTCACCGACCCGTACTCTCCACCAGAACCCGTGTGCGTCAGCGTCTCCGTATCGTCCGTCCCGTCGGCGTCGTCTCCGGCCGTCACCTTCACAGACTGCGCCGTGTTCCAGTTCGACGCGGTGAAGGTGAGCGTGGACTTGTCCAACGTCAGGTCCGTGCTTGCCTGGCCCGTCACCGTCACCGTCACCGACTCCGACGGCTTGTGAGAGAGCTTCACGGTGTAGGTCTCGCCCGATGCGTCCTCCTCCGTTACCGAGAGAGCACTCTTGCTCAGCACCACGGAGACCGTCTCGTCATCGTCCACCGTCACGGAAAGGTCCGCCGTCTCGCCGGCGTAGTTGCCGCCCGCCGCGGTGTGCACCAGCGTCTCCGTGTCGTTGGCCCCGTCATCGTCGTCGCCGGCCGTCACCTTGACCGTCTGTGCGGTGCTCCAGTTGGACGTGCTGAACGTCAGAGAAGTCTTGTCGAGAGTGAGGTCGGTGTTCGCCTGGCCCGTCACAGTCACCGTCACCGCATCAGACGGCTGCGTCGCCAGCTTTACGGTGTAGGTCCCGCCCGTATCGTCCTCCTCGGTTACGGTCAGAGACGTGGGGGCCAGCACGATGGCGCGGTCGTTGTCGACCACCGTCACCGGCAGATCGGCCGTCACCGACCCGTACTCACCGCCCGATGCCGTGTGCACGAGCGTCTCCGTGTCGTCCGTCCCGTCGGTGTCGTCTCCCGCCGTCACCTTCACAGACTGCGCGGTGTTCCAGTTCGACGCGGTGAAGGTGAGCGTGGACTTGTCCAACGTCAGGTCCGTGCCTGCCTGGCCCGTCACCGTCACCGTCACCGACTCCGACGGCTGGTGAGAGAGCTTCACGGTGTAGGTCTCGCCCGATGCGTCCTGCTCGGTTACCGAGAGAGCACTCTTGCTCAGCACCACGGAGACCGTCTCGTCATCGTCCACCGTCACCGACAGGTCCGCCGTCTCGCCGGCGTAGTTCCCGCCCGCCGCGGTGTGCACGAGCGTCGCCGTGTCGTTGGCCCCGTCATTATCGTCGCCGGCCGTCACCTTCACCGTCTGCGCCGTGTTCCAGTTCGACGTACTGAACGTCAGAGACGTCTTGTCTAGTGTGAGGTCGGTGTTCGCCTGGCCCGTCACCGTCACCGTGACCGCTTCACTGGGCTGCGTCGCCAGCTTTACGGTGTAGGTCCCGCCCGTATCGTCCTCCTCGGTAACGGTCAGGGACGACTTGCTCAGCACGATGGCGCGGTCGTTGTCGACCACCGTCACCGGCAGATCAGCCGTCACCGACCCGTACTCCCCGCCCGAACCCGTGTGCGTCAGCGTCTCCGTGTCGTCCGTACCGTCGGCGTCGTCTCCCGCCGTCACCTTCACAGACTGCGCGGTGTTCCAGTTCGACGCGGTGAAGGTGAGCGTGGACTTGTCGAGTGTGAGGTCCGTGCTTGCCTGGCCCGTCACCGTCACCGTCACCGACTCCGACGGCTGGTGAGAGAGTCTTACGGTGTAGGTATCGCCCGATGCGTCCTGCTCGGTTACCGAGAGAGAACCCTTGCTCAGCACCACGGAGACCGTTTCGTTATCGTCCACCGTCACGGAAAGGTCCGCCGTCTCGCCGGCGTAGTTCCCGCCCGCCGCGGTGTGCACCAGCGTCTCCGTGTCGTTGGCCCCGTCATCATCGTCTCCGGCCGTCACCTTCACCGTCTGCGCCGTGTTCCAGTTCGACGTACTGAACGTCAGAGAAGTCTTGTCGAGGGTCAGGTCCGTGTTCGCCTGGCCCGTCACCGTCACCGTGACCGCTTCACTGGGCTGCGTCGCCAGCTTAACCGTGTATGTCTCGCCCGTATCGTCCTCCTCGACTACGGTCAGAGACGTGGGGGCCAGCACGATGGCGCGGTCGTTGTCCACCACCGTCACAGAAAGCGTGGCCGTTACTGAGGCGTACTCTCCGCCCGATGCCGTGTGCACGAGCGTCTCCGTGTCGTCCGTACCGTCGGTGTCGTCTCCCGCCGTCACCTTCACAGACTGCGCGGTGTTCCAGTTCGACGTCGTGAAGGTGAGGGTCGCCTTGTCGAGTGTGAGGTCGGTGCCTGCCTGGCCCGTCACCGTCACCGTCACCTGCACCGAAGGCTGGTGAGAGAGCTTTACGGTGTAGGTCCCGCCCGATGAGTCCTGCTCGGTTATTGAAAGAGAACCCTTGCTCAACTGGATGCTGCGGTCTTCGTCCATCAGGGTCACTTTGGCCGTAGCGTTCGTGCCGGTTTCGAGTCCTGCGGGCAACGTGCCGAATCCCAGTCCCACTACTTCCCCGTCATCCTCTACCGTGTCCTCGACCGCCGTAACGGTGAAGGACTTGGAGGTGTCTCCGATACCGAAGGTCAGAGAGGTCGGGACACCGGACCAGTCGTCCGGTGTTGCGCCTTCTCGTCCTGTCGCCGTGAGTGGGACTTCCACCTCCTGCGCGGGAGCAGGACTCAGTTTCACGGTCACTGTGGCGTCGCTGCCGCCTTCTCTGGCGGTGTAGGTGGCCGAGTCAAAGGTAACGGATACGGATGTCTCGTCCCGTATGGTGATGGAAATCTGGTTGTCGGAGCCTTCAGACAGACCATCCGGCAGAGTCCCAAAGCCAATAACGACCGTTTCATCAAGTTCGTCCACTGAGTCGGTCGTGGCGGTGAATGTGAAGCTCTTCGACGTGTCTACACTGGTAAATTCAAGGCTTGCAGGAACGCCCGAGTAATCACCATTCGTGGCCCCACCCTGGTTCGTTGCGGTGAGGCCCACGGTGATAGTTTGCGACGGGTTTTGGTCCAGCCGCACCGTCACAGTCGTCGATGTGCCCTCCGGAACAGAGATACTCGTTGTCGCAAAGTTGATGTTCGCCGATATTTGGAAGGCCCTATCGATGTCGTCCACCGTCACCGACAGGTCCGCCGTCTCGCCGGCGTAGTTCCCGCCCGCCGCGGTGTGCACGAGCGTCTCCGTGTCGTTGGCCCCGTCATCATCGTCTCCGGCCGTCACCTTCACCGTCTGTGCGGTGCTCCAGTTCGACGTGCTGAACGTCAGAGACGTCTTGTCTAGTGTGAGGTCCGTATTCGCCTGGCCCGTCACCGTCACCGTGACCGCTTCACTGGGCTGCGTCGCCAGCTTGACGGTGTAGGTCCCGCCCGTATCGTCCTCCTCGGTAACGGTCAGGGACGACGGCGTCAGCACGATGGCGCGGTCGTTGTCGACCACCGTCACGGGTAGCGAGGCCGTTATTGAGGCGTACTCTCCGCCTGCCGCCGTGTGCACGAGCGTCTCCGTGTCGTCCGTACCGTCGGTGTCGTCTCCCGCCGTCACCTTCACAGACTGCGCGGTGTTCCAGTTCGACGCGGTGAAGGTGAGCGTGGACTTGTCCAACGTCAGGTCCGTGCCTGCCTGGCCCGTCACCGTCACCGTCACCGACTCCGACGGCTGGTGAGAGAGCTTCACGGTGTAGGTCTCGCCCGATGCGTCCTCCTCCGTTACTGATAGGGAACCCTTGCTCAGCACCACGGAGACCGTTTCGTTATCGTCCACCGTCACCGACAGGTCCGCCGTCTCGCCGGCGTAGTTGCCGCCCGCCGCGGTGTGCACCAGCGTCTCCGCGTCGTTGGCCCCGTCATTATCGTCTCCGGCCGTCACCTTCACCGTCTGCGCAGTGCTCCAGTTCGACGTGCTGAACGTCAGAGAAGTCTTGTCGAGAGTGAGGTCGGTGTTCGCCTGGCCCGTCACCGTCACCGTGACCGCTTCACTGGGCTGCGTCGCCAGCTTCACCGTGTAGGTCCCGCCCGTATCGTCCTCCTCGGTTACGGTCAGGGACGACGGCGTCAGCACGATGCCGCGGTCGTTGTCGACCACCGTCACAGATAGCGTGGCCGTAACATCAGCGTACTCTCCGCCTGCCGCCGTGTGCGTCAGCGTCTCCGTATCGTCCGTACCGTCGGCGTCGTCTCCCGCCGTCACCTTCACGGACTGCGCCGTGTTCCAATTGGACGTGGTGAAGGTGAGCGTGGACTTGTCGAGTGTGAGGTCGGTGCCTGCCTGGCCCGTCACCGTCACCGTCACCGACTCCGACGGCTGGTGAGAGAGCTTTACGGTGTAGGTCTCGCCCGATGAGTCCTGCTCGGTTACCGAGAGAGCACTCTTGCTCAGCACCACGGAGACCGTCTCGTCATCGTCCACCGTCACGGAGAGTGTGGCCGTCTCGCCCGCGTAGTTCCCGCCCGCCGCGGTGTGCACGAGCGTCGCCGTGTCGTTGGCCCCGTCATTATCGTCGCCGGCCGTCACCTTCACCGTCTGTGCGGTGCTCCAGTTGGACGTGCTGAACGTCAGAGAAGTCTTGTCGAGAGTGAGGTCGGTGTTCGCCTGGCCCGTCACCGTCACCGTGACCGCTTCACTGGGCTGCGTCGCCAGCTTCACCGTGTAGGTCCCGCCCGTATCGTCCTCCTCGGTAACGGTCAGGGACGACTTGCTCAGCACGATGGCGCGGTCGTTGTCGACCACCGTCACCGGCAGATCGGCCGTCACCGACCCGTACTCACCGCCCGATGCCGTGTGCACGAGCGTCTCCGTGTCGTCCGTACCGTCGGCGTCGTCTCCGGCCGTCACCTTCACAGACTGCGCGGTGTTCCAGTTCGACGCGGTGAAGGTGAGCGTGGACTTGTCCAACGTCAGGTCCGTGCCTGCCTGGCCCGTCACCGTCACCGTCACCGACTCCGACGGCTGGTGAGAGAGCTTCACGGTGTAGATCCCGCCCGATGCGTCCTGCTCGGTTACGGAGAGAGCACTCTTGCTCAGCACCACGGAGACCGTTTCGTTATCGTCCACCGTCACGGAAAGGTCCGCCGTCTCGCCGGCGTAGTTCCCGCCCGCCGCGGTGTGCACGAGCGTCTCCGTGTCGTTGGCCCCGTCATCATCGTCTCCGGCCGTCACCTTCACCGTCTGTGCGGTGCTCCAGTTCGACGTGCTGAACGTCAGAGACGTCTTGTCTAGTGTGAGGTCCGTATTCGCCTGGCCCGTCACCGTCACCGTGACCGCTTCACTGGGCTGCGTCGCCAGCTTGACGGTGTAGGTCCCGCCCGTATCGTCCTCCTCGGTAACGGTCAGGGACGACGGCGTCAGCACGATGGCGCGGTCGTTGTCGACCACCGTCACCGGCAGATCGGCCGTCACCGACCCGTACTCTCCGCCCGATGCCGTGTGCACGAGCGTCTCCGTATCGTCCGTCCCGTCGGCGTCGTCTCCGGCCGTCACCTTCACCGTCTGCGCGGTGTTCCAGTTCGACGCGGTGAAGGTGAGCGTGGACTTGTCGAGTGTGAGGTCCGTGCTTGCCTGGCCCGTCACCGTCACCGTCACCGACTCCGACGGCTGGTGAGAGAGTCTTACGGTGTAGGTATCGCCCGATGCGTCCTGCTCGGTTACCGAGAGAGAACCCTTGCTCAGCACCACGGAGACCGTTTCGTTATCGTCCACCGTCACGGAAAGGTCCGCCGTCTCGCCGGCGTAGTTCCCGCCCGCCGCGGTGTGCACGAGCGTCTCCGTGTCGTTGGCCCCGTCATCATCGTCTCCGGCCGTCACCTTCACCGTCTGCGCAGTGCTCCAGTTCGACGTGCTGAACGTCAGAGAAGTCTTGTCGAGAGTGAGGTCGGTGTTCGCCTGGCCCGTCACCGTCACCGTGACCGCTTCACTGGGCTGCGTCGCCAGCTTCACCGTGTAGGTCCCGCCCGTATCGTCCTCCTCGGTTACGGTCAGGGACGACGGCGTCAGCACGATGCCGCGGTCGTTGTCGACCACCGTCACAGATAGCGTGGCCGTAACATCAGCGTACTCTCCGCCTGCCGCCGTGTGCACGAGCGTCTCCGTATCGTCCGTACCGTCGGCGTCGTCTCCCGCCGTCACCTTCACAGACTGCGCGGTGTTCCAGTTCGACGCGGTGAAGGTGAGCGTGGACTTGTCCAACGTCAGGTCGGTGCCTGCCTGGCCCGTCACCGTCACCGTCACCGACTCCGACGGCTGGTGAGAGAGCTTTACGGTGTAGGTCTCGCCCGATGCGTCCTCCTCCGTTACTGATAGGGAACCCTTGCTCAGCACCACGGAGACCGTTTCGTCATCGTCCACCGTCACGGAAAGGTCCGCCGTCTCGCCCGCGTAGTTGCCGCCCGCCGCGGTGTGCACGAGCGTCGCCGTGTCGTTGGCCCCGTCATTATCGTCGCCGGCCGTCACCTTCACCGTCTGTGCGGTGCTCCAGTTCGACGTGCTGAACGTCAGAGAAGTCTTGTCGAGAGTGAGGTCCGTATTCGCCTGGCCCGTCACCGTCACCGTGACCGCTTCACTGGGCTGCGTCGCCAGCTTCACCGTGTAGGTCCCGCCCGTATCGTCCTCCTCGGTAACGGTCAGAGACGACGGCGTCAGCACGATGGCGCGGTCGTTGTCCACCACCGTCACGGGGAGCGTGGCCGTTACTGAGGCGTACTCTCCGCCTGCCGCCGTGTGTGTCAGCGTCTCCGTATCGTCCGTACCGTCGGTGTCGTCTCCCGCCGTCACCTTCACAGACTGCGCGGTGTTCCAGTTCGACGCGGTGAAGGTAAGCGTGGACTTGTCGAGTGTGAGGTCGGTGCCTGCCTGGCCCGTCACCGTCACCGTCACCGACTCCGACGGCTGGTGAGAGAGCTTTACGGTGTAGGTCTCGCCCGATGAGTCCTGCTCGGTTACCGAGAGAGCACTCTTGCTCAGCACCACGGAGACCGTCTCGTCATCGTCCACCGTCACGGAGAGTGTGGCCGTCTCGCCCGCGTAGTTCCCGCCCGCCGCGGTGTGCACGAGCGTCGCCGTGTCGTTGGCCCCGTCATTATCGTCGCCGGCCGTCACCTTCACCGTCTGTGCGGTGCTCCAGTTGGACGTGCTGAACGTCAGAGAAGTCTTGTCGAGAGTGAGGTCGGTGTTCGCCTGGCCCGTCACCGTCACCGTGACCGCATCACTGGGCTGCGTCGCAAGCTTCACTGTGTACGTCCCGCCCGTCGTATCTCCCTCATCCACCTCCAGGGACGACTTGCTCAGCACGATGGCGCGGTCGTTGTCCACCACCGTCACGGGGAGCGTGGCCGTTACTGAGGCGTACTCTCCGCCTGCCGCCGTGTGCGTCAGCGTCTCCGTGTCGTCCGTCCCGTCGGCGTCGTCTCCGGCCGTCACCTTCACAGACTGCGCCGTGTTCCAGTTCGACGCGGTGAAGGTGAGCGTGGACTTGTCCAACGTCAGGTCCGTGCTTGCCTGGCCCGTCACCGTCACCGTCACCGACTCCGACGGCTTGTGAGAGAGCTTCACGGTGTAGGTCTCGCCCGATGCGTCCTGCTCGGTTACCGAGAGAGCACTCTTGCTCAGCACCACGGAGACCGTCTCGTCATCGTCCACCGTCACGGAAAGGTCCGCCGTCTCGCCGGCGTAGTTGCCGCCCGCCGCGGTGTGCACGAGCGTCTCCGTGTCGTTGGCCCCGTCATCGTCGTCGCCGGCCGTCACCTTGACCGTCTGTGCGGTGCTCCAGTTGGACGTGCTGAACGTCAGAGACGTCTTGTCTAGTGTGAGGTCGGTGTTCGCCTGGCCCGTCACCGTCACCGTGACCGCATCACTGGGCTGCGTCGCCAGCTTCACCGTGTAGGTCTCGCCCGATGAGTCCTCCTCGGTAACGGTCAGGGACGACGGCGTCAGCACGATGGCGCGGTCGTTGTCGACCACCGTCACGGGGAGCGTGACCGTTACTGAGGCGTACTCTCCGCCTGCCGCCGTGTGCGTCAGCGTCTCCGTATCGTCCGTACCGTCTGCGTCGTCTCCGGCCGTCACCTTCACAGACTGCGCGGTGTTCCAGTTCGACGTGGTGAAGGTGAGCGTGGACTTGTCCAACGTCAGGTCCGTGCCTGCCTGGCCCGTCACCGTCACCGTCACCGACTCCGACGACTGGTGAGAGAGCTTCACGGTGTAGGTCCCGCCCGATGCGTCCTGCTCGGTTACGGAGAGAGCACTCTTGCTCAGCACCACGGAGACCGTTTCGTTATCGTCCACCGTCACCGGCAGGTCCGCCGTCTCGCCGGCGTAGTTGCCGCCCGCCGCGGTGTGCACGAGCGTCTCCGCGTCGTCTGTCCCGTCATCATCGTCGCCGGCCGTCACCTTCACCGTCTGCGCAGTGCTCCAGTTGGACGTGCTGAACGTCAGAGAAGTCTTGTCGAGAGTGAGGTCGGTGTTCGCCTGGCCCGTCACCGTCACCGTGACCGCTTCACTGGGCTGCGTCGCCAGCTTGACGGTGTAGGTCCCGCCCGTATCGTCCTCCTCGGTAACGGTCAGGGACGACTTGTTCAGCACGATGGCGCGGTCGTTGTCCACCACCGTCACGGGGAGCGTGGCCGTTACTGAGGCGTACTCTCCGCCTGCCGCCGTGTGCACGAGCGTCTCCGTGTCGTCCGTACCGTCGGTGTCGTCTCCCGCCGTCACCTTCACAGACTGCGCGGTGTTCCAGTTCGACGCGGTGAAGGTGAGCGTGGACTTGTCCAACGTCAGGTCCGTGCCTGCCTGGCCCGTCACGGTCACCGTCACCGACTCCGACGGCTGGTGAGAGAGCTTCACGGTGTAGGTCTCGCCCGATGCGTCCTGCTCGGTTACGGAGAGAGCACTCTTGCTCAGCACCACGGAGACCGTTTCGTCATCGTCCACCGTCACGGAAAGGTCAGCAGTCTCGCCCGCGTAGTTGCCGCCCGCCGCCGTGTGCACGAGCGTCGCCGTGTCGTTGGCCCCGTCATTATCGTCTCCGGCCGTCACCTTGACAGTCTGTGCGGTGTTCCAGTTCGACGTGCTGAAGGTCAGGGTGGACTTGTCTAGTGTGAGGTCCGTGTTCGCCTGGCCCGTCACCGTCACCGTGACCGCATCACTGGGCTGCGTCGCCAGCTTGACGGTGTAGGTCTCGCCAGATGAGTCCTCCTCGGTAACGGTCAGGGACGACTTGCTCAGCACGATGGCGCGGTCGTTGTCGACCACCGTCACGGGGAGCGAGGCCGTCACCGACCCGTACTCTCCGCCCGATGCCGTGTGCACGAGCGTCTCCGTATCGTCCGTCCCGTCGGCGTCGTCTCCCGCCGTCACCTTCACAGACTGCGCGGTGTTCCAGTTCGACGCGGTGAAGGTGAGCGTGGACTTGTCCAACGTCAGGTCGGTGCCTGCCTGGCCCGTCACGGTCACCGTCACCGACTCCGACGGCTGGTGAGAGAGCTTTACGGTGTAGGTCCCGCCCGATGCGTCCTGCTCGGTTACGGAGAGAGCACTCTTGCTCAGCACCACGGAGACCGTCTCGTCATCGTCCACCGTCACGGAGAGTGTGGCCGTCTCGCCGGCGTAGTTGCCGCCCGCCGCGGTGTGCACGAGCGTCTCCGCGTCGTCTGTCACGTCATCATCGTCGCCGGCCGTCACCTTCACCGTCTGCGCGGTGCTCCAGTTGGACGTGCTGAACGTCAGAGAAGTCTTGTCGAGAGTGAGGTCGGTGTTCGCCTGGCCCGTCACCGTCACCGTGACCGCATCACTGGGCTGCGTCGCCAGCTTGACGGTGTAGGTCTCGCCAGATGAGTCCTCCTCGGTAACGGTCAGGGACGACTTGCTCAGCACGATGGCGCGGTCGTTGTCCACCACCGTCACGGGGAGCGTGGCCGTTACTGAGGCGTACTCTCCGCCTGCCGCCGTGTGTGTCAGCGTCTCCGTATCGTCCGTCCCGTCGGCGTCGTCTCCCGCGGTCACCTTCACAGACTGCGCGGTGTTCCAGTTCGACGCGGTGAAGGTGAGCGTGGACTTGTCCAACGTCAGGTCCGTGCCTGCCTGGCCCGTCACCTTCACCGTCACCGACTCCGACGGCTGGTGAGACAGTCTTACGGTGTAGGTCTCGCCCGATGAGTCCTCCTCCGTTACTGATAGGGAACTCTTGCTCAGTACCACGGAGACCGTCTCGTCATCGTCCACCGTCACGGAAAGGTCCGCCGTCTCGCCGGCGTAGTTCCCGCCCGCCGCGGTGTGCATGAGCGTCGCCGTGTCGTTGGCCCCGTCATTATCGTCTCCGGCCGTCACCTTCACCGTCTGTGCGGTGCTCCAGTTGGACGTGCTGAACGTCAGAGACGTCTTGTCTAGTGTGAGGTCGGTGTTCGCCTGGCCCGTCACCGTCACCGTGACCGCTTCACTGGGCTGCGTCGCCAGCTTGACGGTGTAGGTCCCGCCCGTATCGTCCTCCTCGGTTACGGTCAGAGACGACGGCGTCAGCACGATGGCGCGGTCGTTGTCGACCACCGTCACCGGCAGATCGGCCGTCACCGACCCGTACTCTCCGCCTGCCGCCGTGTGCACGAGCGTCTCCGTATCGTCCGTCCCGTCGGCGTCGTCTCCCGCCGTCACCTTCACAGACTGCGCGGTGTTCCAGTTCGACGCGGTGAAGGTGAGCGTGGACTTGTCCAACGTCAGGTCGGTGCCTGCCTGGCCCGTCACCGTCACCGTCACCGACTCCGACGGCTGGTGAGAGAGCTTTACGGTGTAGGTATCGCCCGATGAGTCCTCCTCCGTTACTGATAGGGAACTCTTGCTCAGCACCACGGAGACCGTTTCGTTATCGTCCACCGTCACCGACAGATCCGCCGTCTCGCCGGCGTAGTTGCCGCCCGCCGCGGTGTGCACGAGCGTCGCCGTGTCGTTGGCCCCGTCATCGTCGTCACCGGCCGTCACCTTCACCGTCTGTGCGGTGCTCCAGTTGGACGTGCTGAACGTCAGAGACGTCTTGTCTAGTGTGAGGTCGGTGTTCGCCTGGCCCGTCACCGTCACCGTGACCGCTTCACTGGGCTGCGTCGCCAGCTTGACGGTGTAGGTCCCGCCCGTATCGTCCTCCTCGGTTACGGTCAGAGACGACGGCGTCAGCACGATGGCGCGGTCGTTGTCGACCACCGTCACCGACACGTTCGGGGCTGAAACGCTGTCGTAGCCTCCGCCGCTGACGCTGTGCGTCACCGTTGCGGTCTCATCGGCGCCGTCGGAGTCGTGGTCTGCGCTGACCGTTACCGACTGAAGAGTGTCCCAGTTGGACATGGTGAAGGTGAGGCGGGCGGGAGAGGCCGTCACGTCGGAGTTGTCGGTGGGGTCGTTTACCACGACGGACACGTCTCCACTGGGACGGTGGCTTAGCACGACTGAGTAGGTGTTGGACCCGCCCTCGTTCACGGTGATGTTCTTCGTAGAGGTGTCGACCCCAACCTGTATCTGCGCCTTGCTTCCTGGTGCAAGGAGTGAAACCTTCACGTCTGGTGCAGTGACGGCGTTGTAGGCGGAGTCTGCGTCGCTTCTTACGTCGTGGGACAGTGTGACCCTTGCCCTGGATGCGTTGGCATCCCCGGTCACCTTCACCGTCTGTGCGGTGTCCCAGTTGTCTGTGGTGAAGGTGAGCGCGGTCTTGTCGAGAGATGCGTCGGTGCCCGAGTGCCCGGACACGGTAACGGAGACGTCTCCTGACGGCTGTGAGCCCAGTACGACGGTGTAGGAGTTGCTGCCTCCCGCCGTCACGGTGATGGCGGTGGGAACGATTTTCACGGTCCGGTCGTCGTCCACCACCGTCACGGGGAGCGTGGCCGTTATTGAGGCGTACTCTCCGCCTGCCGCCGTGTGCACGAGCGTCTCCGTATCGTCCGTCCCGTCGGCGTCGTCTCCGGCCGTCACCTTCACAGACTGCGCGGTGTTCCAGTTCGACGCGGTGAAGGTGAGCGTGGACTTGTCCAACGTCAGGTCCGTGCCTGCCTGGCCGGTCACCGTCACCGTCACCGACTCCGACGGCTGGTGAGAGAGCTTTACGGTGTAGGTCTCGCCCGATGCGTCCTGCTCGGTTACGGAGAGAGCACTCTTGCTCAGCACCACGGAGACCGTCTCGTCATCGTCCACCGTCACCGACAGGTCCGCCGTCTCGCCGGCGTAGTTGCCGCCCGCCGCCGTGTGCACCAGCGTCGCCGTGTCGTTGGCCCCGTCATTATCGTCTCCGGCCGTCACCTTCACCGTCTGCGCGGTGCTCCAGTTGGACGTGCTGAACGTCAGAGACGTCTTGTCTAGTGTGAGGTCCGTGTTCGCCTGGCCCGTCACCGTCACTGTCACCGCGTCACTGGGCTGCGTCGCCAGCTTGACGGTGTAGGTCTCGCCAGATGAGTCCTCCTCGGTAACGGTCAGAGACGACGGCGTCAGCACGATGGCGCGGTCGTTGTCCACCACCGTCACCGACAGGTCAGCATTCTCGTCGGCGTACTCCCCGCCCGAACCCGTGTGCGTCAGCGTCACCGAGTCGTCCGTCCCGTCGGCGTCGTCTCCGGCCGTCACCTTCACAGACTGCGCCGTGTTCCAGTTCGACGTGCTGAAAGTCAGAGTGGACTTGTCGAGAGTGAGATCGGTGTTCGCCTGGCCCGTCACGGTGACGGTGACCGCTTCACTGGGCTGCGTCGCCAGCTTGACGGTGTACGTCCCGCCCGTTGAGTCTTCCTCGGTTACGGTCAGAGACGTCCTGCTCAGAACGATGCCGTCGTCGTCATCGTTGATGGTGACGGGCAGGGTGGCGGTGACTCCTTCGTAACCTCCACCCGCAGCAGTATGGGTCAAGGTGACGAATGCGTCGAAGCCGTCGTCGTCGTGATCGGCATGCAGTATCACCGTCTTGGGAGTATTCCAACTGGATCTTGTGAACGTAAGGGTATTCCCCTCCCTCAGGCCCCTTACAGTCAGGCCCGAATCTACATGTCCGCTCACCGTGATGGTTACGTTTCCGCTCGGCTCGGCCGCCAGCTTAACTCTGTAGTAGGTGGAGCGCGATGGGCCGCCCTCAAGTACCCGAAGGGATGTCGGTGCGAAGATGATCCCCCGGTCGTTGTCAACAACCGTCACCGGCAGATCGGCCGTCACCGACCCGTACTCCCCGCCCGCAGCCGTGTGCGTGAGCGTCACCGAGTCGTCCGTCCCGTCGGCGTCGTCTCCGGCCGTCACCTTCACAGACTGCGCGGTGTTCCAGTTGGACGTGGTGAAGGTCAGGGTCGCCTTGTCGAGAGTGAGGTCGGTGTTCGCCTGGCCCGTCACCGTCACCGTCACCTGCACCGAAGGCTGGGTCGCAAGCGTCACCGTGTACGTCGCGCCCGTCTCGTCCTCCTCCGTTACTGAAAGAGAACCTTTGCTCAGCACCACGGAGACGGTCTCGTCGTCGTCCACCGTCACCGACAGGTCCGCCGTCTCGCCGGCGTAGTTACCGCCCGCCGCGGTGTGCACCAGCGTCTCCGCGTCGTCTGTCCCGTCATCATCGTCTCCGGCCGTCACCTTCACCGTCTGCGCCGTGTTCCAGTTCGACGTACTGAACGTCAGAGACGTCTTGTCTAGTGTGAGGTCGGTGTTCGCCTGGCCCGTCACCGTCACCGTGACCGCTTCACTGGGCTGCGTCGCCAGCTTGACGGTGTAGGTCTCACCAGATGAGTCCTCCTCGGTTACGGTAAGAGACGTCCTGCTCAGAACTATCGCACGGTCGTTGTCGACCACCGTAACGGGGAGCGAGGCCGTCACCGACCCGTACTCTCCGCCCGATGCCGTGTGCACGAGCGTCGCCGTGTCGTCCGTCCCGTCGGCGTCGTCTCCGGCCGTCACCTTCACAGACTGAGCCGTGTTCCAATTGGACGTGGTGAAGGTCAGGGTCGCCTTATCGAGGGTGAGGTCCGTGCCTGCCTGGCCCGTCACCGTCACCGTCACCTGCACCAACGGCTGGTGAGACAGTCTTACGGTGTAGGTATCGCCCGATGAGTCCTCCTCCGTTACTGATAGGGAACTCTTGCTCAGCACCACGGAGACCGTCTCGTCATCGTCCACCGTCACGGAAAGGTCCGCCGTCTCGCCGGCGTAGTTGCCGCCCGCCGCGGTGTGCACCAGCGTCTCCGCGTCGTTGGCCCCGTCATCGTCGTCTCCCGCCGTCACCGTCACGGTCTGCGCGGTGTCCCAGTTCGACGTCGTGAAGGTGAGGGTGGCCGTGGTGCTCAACCCGGTCAGCGTGAGGTCCGTGTTCGCCTGGCCCGTCACAGTCACCGTCACCGCTTCACTGGGCTGCGTCGCCAGCTTCACCGTGTACGTCTCGCCCGTATCGTCCTCCTCGGTTACGGTCAGAGACGTGGGGGCCAGCACGATCGCACGGTCGTTGTCCACCACCGTCACAGATAGCGTGGCCGTAACATCAGCGTACTCGCCGCCCGATGCCGTGTGCACGAGCGTCTCCGTGTCGTCCGTACCGTCGGTGTCGTCTCCGGCCGTCACCTTCACCGTCTGCGCGGTGTTCCAGTTCGACGTCGTGAAGGTGAGCGTCGCCTTGTCGAGTGTGAGGTCGGTGTTCGCCTGGCCCGTCACCGTCACCGTCACCGACTCCGACGGCTGGTGAGAGAGCTTTACGGTGTAGGTCTCGCCCGATGCGTCCTGCTCGGTTACGGAGAGAGCACTCTTGCTCAGCACCACGGAGACCGTCTCGTCATCGTCCACCGTCACCAACAGGTCCGCCGTCTCGCCGGCGTAGTTCCCGCCTGCCGCGGTGTGCACGAGCGTCGCCTTGTCGTTGGCCCCGTCATCGTCGTCTCCCGCCGTCACCGTCACGGTCTGCGCGGTGTCCCAGTTCGACGTCGTGAAGGTGAGGGTGGCCGTGGTGCTCAACCCGGTCAGTGTGAGATCCGTGTTCGCCTGGCCCGTCACAGTCACCGTCACCGCTTCACTGGGCTGCGTCGCCAGCTTCACCGTGTACGTCTCGCCCGTATCGTCCTCCTCAGTTACGGTCAGAGACGTGGGGACCAGCACGATCGCACGGTCGTTGTCCACCACCGTCACAGATAGCGTGGCCGTAACATCAGCGTACTCGCCGCCCGCAGCCGTGTGCGTCAGCGTCACCGAGTCGTCCGTCCCGTCGGCGTCGTCTCCGGCCGTCACCTTCACAGACTGAGCCGTGTTCCAGTTCGACGTGGTGAAGGTCAGGGTCGCCTTGTCGAGTGTGAGATCGGTGTTCGCCTGGCCCGTCACCGTCACCGTCACCGTCACCGCCTCCGACGGCTGGGTCGCAAGCGTCACCGTGTACGTCGCGCCCGTCTCGTCCTCCTCGTCAACCTCAAGGGGCGACGGCGCCAGCACAATCGCCCGGTCGTCGTCAACAACTGTCACAGGCAGCGTCTCCGTCAGTAAGGCGACGCCCCCGACAGTCATGGTGTGCGTCAGCGTCTCCGTATCGTCCGTACCGTCGGCGTCGTCTCCCGCCGTCACCTTCACAGACTGCGCCGTGTTCCAGTTCGACGTGGTGAAGGTGAGCGTGGACTCGCTCAACGTGAGGTCCGTGCCTGACTGGCCCGTCACCGTCACCTTCACCGCATCACTGGGCTGCGTCGCAAGCTTCACCGTGTACGTCGCGCCCGTATCGTCTCCCTCATCCACCTCCAGAGACGACGGCGTCAGAACTATCAAGCGGTCATCGTCGACCACCTTCACGGGGAGCGCGGCCGCCACATCGGCGTACTCGCCGCCCGCCGCCGTGTGCGTCAGCGTCTCCGGATCGTCCGTGCGGTCAGCGTCGTCTCTCGCCTTCACCGTAACCGTCTGGGACGAGTCCCAATTGGACGCGGTGAAAGTGAGGGACGTCTTGTCCAACGTCAGGTCCGTGCCCGCATCTCCGCTCACCGTCACCGTCACCGCAACCGACGGCCGGTGCGACAACTCGACCGTGTACGTCTCGCCCGTTGAGTCTCCCTCGTCAACCTCCAGACCGCTCTCGCTCAGCACCACCGACACCGTCTCGTCATCGTCCACCGTCACCGACAGGTCCGCCGTCTCGCCCGTGTACTCCCCTCCCGAAGCCGTGTGCGTCAGCATCACCTCATCGTTGGCCCCGTCATCGTCGTCATCCGCCGTCACCTTCACCGTCTGAGCCGTGTCCCAGTTCGACGTGCTGAACGTCAAAGACGTCTTGTCCAACGTCACGTCCTTGACCGCATGGCCGCTGACCCTCACCGTCACCGCTGCATTGGGCTGCGTCGCAAGCTTCACCGTGTATGTCTCACCCGTCTCGTCCCCCTCCTCAACCTCGAGCGTCGACGGCGTCAGAACGATCCCGCGGTCGTCGTCCACCACCGTCACCGGCAGCGTCGCCGTCACATCGGCATACTCGCCGCCGGTAGTCGTATGTGTGAGGGTGACCGAGTCGTCGACATCGTCGGCGTCGTCTTCAGCCGTCACCGTAACCGTCTGAGCCGTTTCCCAAGACGACGCGGTGAAAGTGAGGGATGTCTTGTCCAATGTCAGGACCGAGCCGGCGTGGCCTGAAATAGTCAACGTCACCCGTGCCGTGGGTTCCGTCTCCAGTGCGACGCTATACGTTCCGGTCGCGTCCTCATTTACGTTCAACGATGTCGGCGAAACCCTGATGCCGGCGGTGTCGTCGTCGACTATGGTGATAGTCTTCGGCGCAGTAGTCAGACCGGATACTAAAGTTTCGACCACGACACTTATGGTCTCGTCATCCTCATCGATCAAGTCGTTTACGGGACTGACCCGGATGGGGATGGTGGCCCGTCTTTTCTCCGGGAGGATGAACCCGCTGGCGGAGGTGACGCCGAAGTCAGAATTTCGGGTGGCGGTACCGCTTGTGGTCCCTACACTGACGCCTATGTGACTGGACATGGCGTTTCCCTGCAAATCCAGGGTTGCCAGCACAGTTTGAGCGCCTCCGCCTTCCGGGACAGAATTCCTGCTGAGGGTCAGGACTATTCCCGTCGGCGCCGCATCGTCGTCGGTAATGGACACGCGCGTGCCCGTTACCTGCAACCCCGGATCACTGTTGGTTCCTCTGATGGCGATTGTCTCGGTTGGTTCATGAATCTGGTCATCAACCAGGGTGACAGTCACGTTGGCAGAGCCGCTCATCTGACCCGCCGATATCACCAGGTCCGTTGACCCGGCCGTATAGTCTGATCCGGAAGTTGCCGACACACCTGCGACGGTCAACCGCACGTTGGTGGCGGCCGTCCTTGCGTCGCCGCCGGTCAACGTCGCCGTGACCGCAACTGTCTCGTCGCCGTCTTTCTCCATGATGCTGGCCGGAGAAACAGACAGACGGATCCCGGTTGCGTGCAGGTCGTTGTCCACTATGGTCAGAATTGACGGCGTCACGTCCAGGTCGTCGTTTTCGCCGGCAACCCGCGTCGTCTCGGGACCTTCCGCCAAGTTGTCGTCCTCCGGCGTGATGGTGAGATTTGCGGTCCCGCTCCGTTGCCGCGCGGGGATGGTCAGCGTCACGGCCTGCGCGGTGAAATCATTGCTGCCGGCCGCGACCGATGGATCTCCGTTCTCCTCTTCAGAGGAGATGCTCACGCCTTCCACGGACAGAACAACCTGGGTATCCTCTGTCCTGAGCCCTCCACCAGCCAGGGCGCCCGTCACGGTCAGTTCCGTTTCACCGTCGCCTTCTCCTATCGAGTTCTGCGATAGCGTCAACGTCACGCCGGTGGGGGGATCATCGTCTTCTGTGACGACTACCGATACCGGCGTTACGCTGAAACCGTCAGCAAACCCCGCAAACGTGATGCTCCCTGGGCCGTCGTCAACCTCATCGTCTACGGGAGTTACGGAAATGGTCGCCGTGCCGCTGGACTGGTTCGCGTCGATAGTCAGCGACGGAGAGTCCGCGTCTTCGTCTGCGGAGACGCTGCCCGTGACTCGCAGGGCGACCGTTAAGTCACTGGTCAATTGGCTTGAACCTGCCAGGGTTCCGGTGACGGTGAACTCGGTCTCACCGTCTCCCTCGTCGACCGATGCCGGCGCGACGGCCAGCGTGATGGTGGAGGGCTCCGGGTCGTCATCGAGAATGGTGCCGACCGTGGACGAAGCGCCGAGAGAGATTACCGGATGCCAGAACTCGTCCACCAATCGCACCGCGTCCGTCAGCTTGGCGCCGAAGACTTCGTCCCCTTCGTAGGCGCTGTCCTGGAGTGTTGAAACCTGGAAGGTGGCGGTCTTGTCCCCCGCTTCGATGTCCACCGTGCCGGATGCGCTCGAGTAGTCCGTTCCCTCCGTCGCCGGCGTTCCACGCCCCTCGACCTCTTCCGTCTCCCAGCTGACCCGGACCGTCTCGGCCGCCTCGATGGAGAGACGGATGGAGAACACTACATCATCGCCTTCGTTCGCAGGCGTGCTGGAAACAAGGGACGCCGACAGGGTGTTGGTGTCCAGGATCCTGACAAACCTCCGATGTTGCTCCTCCTGCGTGGCGATGTCACGCCCGTTCGACGTGGCCCGAGATATCAGGATTCCGAGCGATTCGCCGGGGTCCACCACCTCGTCTGTGAGGGTCTCAACGGTGATTACGCCCGCCGATGACCCGGCCGGGATAGTCAGTGTTCCGGGCGGCGCAACATAGTCTGCAGGTCCCACCGTACCGACCACGGAGTAGTTAATCACCACGGGCGCGCTGCTTACCGATCCGAGCAGCGACACCGTGAAAACGGCGTCGTCTCCTTCGGCAATGATCGAGGAGACGGGGGCAACGTCCGTACGCATGCTCTCGTCGTCCCGGATCGACATCTCGATGGACCGGTGGTCTGCGCCGCGCGCCGCGCTGAGGACGCTTTGCAGTTCGAAGGTGAATGTCTCCTCATATACCTCGAAAATGGAGTCGTCTATGAGGGACACTTCCACGGACTTGGTGGTCACGCCGGCCGGAATCACCGTCGTCCTGATGGGCACGTCCACGTAGTCTTCTCCCGGAGTAGCAGTGCCCCGATCGACGGCCCATTGAACCTGGATCGGAATCTCGGCGGCCGTGGTCTGGCTTCCCGTCCGCGGCGTCACCTGGAAGCGGAAGACCACGGGTCCTTCTGCGTCCTCCTCGACGGTGGTTCCCACCCTGTAAACGCCCACCTCCATGAAGTCGTCGTTGTCTCCAATCGTGCCGGTGCCCGTCCCGTCCAACAGCCCCGCGTTTTCAGAAGGACTGCTCAGGACGACGGTGAACGTCTCCACGGCCTCTTTGATGGTGTCGTCCACGAGCGTGACCGTGAAATTCTCCTCGGTATCGCCGGCGCTGATGGTCAGCGTCTGGGACTTTTGCTCGAAGTCCTTGCCGAGGCTGGTGGCCGTCACGGTCGCGCTGGATGTGGCGCTCCCGTCCTTGGTCGACGCAACGACCGTCACATCCTCAGTTGCCGCCCTCGAGAGGCTGACCGTGAAGGTCATCGGCGTCGTGCCCTCCGGCTGGGACACGTCGGTAACGGAGATTCCAACGTCGTTGTCGGTGACGTTGGTGGTGGCGGAGGAGGGCTTTCCCACGGCGTAGTCCGTACCTGCCGCCACGGTCAGCGTGATGGAGCCGTCCACCTCGGCGACCTCGTCGTCGTCCGTCGTCAAACTCAACGTGACCGACTCTTGCCCGGTGGGGATTGTGAAGCTGGCCGTAGAGGCGTCTTCGTCGTAGGTCACGGTGGCGCCGCTGAAATTGCTCGTGGAAGGCGTGAAGAAGTCGCCCTGCTGGCTCAGGGTGAGGCTGACGTCCAGCGGGTCCGTGGTCAGGTCGTCGGACTGGCCGCCGCTCTTCCCCTGCTTCCTGGTGATGGTGAAAGAGGCTGCCGCCCCCTCCTCCACGCTGGTTGCGCCTGCGGAGATTGACACCTCGGTGTCCGTTTCGGTGTCCGTTGTCGTACCGTCGTCGTCCAGGATGGTGCCGGTGGCCGTGGGGTCAGCGGGCAGCTCAATGCCGTCGGGGTCCTTCAGGGTCACGGTGAAGGTCTCGTCACCTTCGTCGTCGGTATCGTCGGTGATATTCACGCTGATGGTCCGGGTGGTCTCCCCTTCGTTGAAGACCACTCGGCCGCTGCCCGCGGTGTAGTCGGTCCCCGCCGTCGCGGCGTTGTCCCCGCTCCCGTCGGAGGTCTCCCAGCGCACCGTGATGGTCTCGTGGGCCTCGGGCACGCTGACGGTGAATAGTATTTTGCCGGCGTCCTCGGAGGCCGAGGCGTCCTCGATGGAGACCGCGGGCGGGTCGTTGTCCTGTACGGTCACGCTGGCGCTGGAGGGCGAACTGGGCTCGTAGTTGAAATATCCCACCAGTGGGGTTTCGGGCGCGGAAAGCACGACCACTTGAATCGAGCCGTCGCCCTCGTACACCTCGTCATCCAGGGTGGGAATGCTCACAGTTGCGGTTAGCGAGGCTTCGTCGAGGGACACGTCCGGGTAGCCACTGAAAGTGACCGTTTGAGGAGCAACACCGTCGATAAACTTACCGTCCTGGGTGACTCCCACGCGCACGCCAATGGCGTGCCCCCGGCGGAGGGACGAACTGCCGTGCCGGGTCAGGGTGAAGGTGGCCGTCTGCCCTTCGGTTATCGACTCCTGGTCCGCCGTGATACGCACTCCCTGGGCGTCGTTCAATATCTTAATCAGGGACGAATTGGGAGTCCCAACGCGATACTGGGGCGCGGTCCCGCAGTCTCCGGGGACGGTCTCACAGTAGTGGGGCTTGAGTCGGACATACACCTCCCTTCCATCGGGTGGGGCGGCAGTGCCGGAACCTGCAGTTTGCGATACCGAAGCGGAGCCTGACCCAATGAACCTTCTCCACGTGCCCAGCCCGGAATTCGGCCATCGTCTATGTCCAAAGGCGTTGCGTATTAGCCAGTAGCCATCGTATTCAATCCACAAATTTGTGGACGTGTCGCCGGTGCGATGGAAGGTGTAGGGCGGTGTGTAGAACTCGTCCTCTATTACGGTGAGCTCCTGCGGAGTGACGTGCACGGTGGGAATGTCGTCGTCCCGCACCCACACGGTGGCCGTAGCGGGGAAGGGATACACTCCGTAGCTGGCGCTCAACGGAATGTCAGCTTTGAAGTAGCTGTTGCCGTCGTTGTGGCTTTCGTCTTCCGTCGAGATGGTCAGGCTGGCAGTGTTGGAGCCGGGTGCGAACCGGACGTCGTAGGCGTTTTGCGCGTACAGGCTGCGATTACCATCTGCATCGTGAAGCCCAGTACTACTATCCTCGAGTTCCTCGAATTCCGCGAGTTTCTCGTCGTTTCCCGACCAGGTGATATCGTCTCTAACCTCGTACACGTTCACCCGAACGGTGAATTCGTTCAGATTCTCGCCGCCGATCCTGGTCAGGTTGAAGACCACACTTTCACCCTCGTCCACCACCTCGGTCTCCGCTGCGATGGTCACGGCGACGAGGACCCGGTCGTTGTCGGCAATTTCGGTGGTGGCGCTGTCGGGCTCTCCCGCCGAGTAGTCGTCCCCCTCCGCGATCACAACAGTAACGGAGCCGTGGTCCTCCACCGTGGAGTCGCCGACGGTGGAGATCGTCAGGGTGACGGTCTCCGAGTCGGCGGGGAAGGTGACGGTGGAGGGCGGGTCCCCGCTGGGGAAGAACGCGCCAACCCGTGTGACAGTGACGTTGACCGTGAGCTCCGTGTCCGTACGCCCCGCGCGGGTCAGCGTGAAATCGGCGTCAAAGCTCTCGCTCACACCCGTGCTGTCCGCTGCTATGGTCACCACCGGCAGGTCGTCGTCTATCACGGTGGCCCAGACGGCAATGTTTTCGCTCCCGTAATACAGCGACTCCCCCTGCCGGGTGGGCGGAACGACTCTGACGCCAACGCGTGAGTCCCGTTCGTCCGTTTCGTCGTCGGTCGTCGTCGCGCTCCATTGCGCGGAGGCCTGGCCCACCGGTATATCTATGGAACGTATCTCGCCTACTGTTACGTCGCTTCCAACGTGCGCCTGATTTACTGTTTCAAAGTAAACCGTCAGCGCCCCCGTCGTGCTGCCGGTTCGGGTGAATTCAAATGCCGCTGGGTCGCCCTCATTGACCTCTTCGTTCACCGCGCTCACCGAAACTAATGGTTCGTCATCCGTGATGGTGCCGATGGCGACCAGCTGCACCACGTCATCTTGCAGTGTGGCGTTGATGGGACGCATCAGGACCAATCTGAAGGACTCCTCCGCCTCCCACACCGAGTCGTCCAGCAGCGGTATGGAAATGGTGGCGCTGGTCTGCCGTGGAGCAATCGTTAGGAACCCCGCCTGGCCGTTGTAGTCGCTGGCGGAATTCGCCGTGCGGCTTTGGGTGATGTAGAACACCGTAATCTGGCGGAGCGACGGAGGAGATACGACGGAGGAGACGGAAACCTCGAAGTCGATGGTTCCATCACCCTCGGAGGCGGTGACGCCGGATACTGAAAGGACAGGTGTCGGGTCGGCGTCGATTACGGTGAATGTTCGTGTCGTACGATCCGGGTCCACGCGGTAACCATCGCCGGGTAGAAGCTGTAAACCGAAGTAGCCGTCGTCCTCGTCCCCGTCACCGCTGGGGACCGTTTGGCCCACATTCATGAGATACGCTTCAGTCCCCTGGTGTCTCCGGAAGGTCTCCTCGACGTCCCTTACGGTCCTTCGCGACCCGACTTCCGCATCCGCAGAGTCCGCCTCGAACCATCGGACGTTGACGGGCAGCTCCCCATCGGTCTGACCATCGCGTTCCAATCTCACAACGGCAAGCTCACCCTCACGGAGGGACGCCTCGTCTCTGAAAACAATGATGGGATTGACCCACACCAGGGGGAGGTCGTTGTCGGTGACGGTAATCGTGAGGGAGCTTGGACCATTGACCGTCCAGTACTGGGACCTCTCGTTCCACGGGACCTGGTCCAGGGGAAGGATGCTGAATTCGTAAACTGTTTCGTCCGGGTCGTCGTAATCGTCGTCGTCTGTGACGACGTCTATGGTCACCTCGGTCTGATTCTCACCCCAACTGGTGGTGGCGCTGGTCCCATCCAGTCCCTGGAGGCCGAGCTCGTAACTGAGTGTCTGCTGGTTGCCGGTGTTGCTCCGGGTGATGGTGAAGGAGGCTGCCTCACCCTCCACGACTGTTGTCGCGGAGGCGCTCAGCGTCAGTTCCGGCGCAACGTCGTTGTCCTCCACCGTTACGAAGGCGGAGGTCTCGCCTTCGCTTGCCACGGCTAGCCGGTATCTGCGGTTCTGGCTCGGCAGGACCGTCGCCGTGATGGTGTTGTCGGGAATGTCCCGCCAGTCGTCCTGCGTGGGCACCGTAAGGGTGGCGGTGTCTGAGCCTGGGTCGAACCTCACCTCCACGGTACGGTCGGGCGCGGTCTGCCAGTGGTTGCCGCGCCGGAAGTGGCCGGGGTCGTCTATTGAGACGTCTACGGTCAGGCTCCACCTCGTCGAGCCAAGGCGCGTCAGGACGAATTCGGCAGACTCGCCCTCTTCGATGGTGGGTTGGTCCGCGTCGATGGCGGAGTCGGTCTCATCAGGGTCGGTCTCATCAGGGTCGGGCTCGTCTTCCGCCACCGCTATGGAAACGGCCCGTGCATTGTCCAGAAACCTTGCTCCGAGAGAATCGTTGGGAGAATGCAGAGCGCTATAGTAATCGGCGTAAGGAACTCGCGGAAAGTAAATGAGGAAAAAGTTGCGAGATGGGTCGACAACGTCATCCACAGCAATGAAGAAGGAACCGGTGGCCTGGGTCTCACCCGGCTGGAAAGTTATGTAATAGCGCCGGTCGCTCGGATTGAAGTACGTCTCCGGGCGGGTCCAGGACCCGCGTCGATCGGGGTGGTCAACCTCAAGATAACGGACCTGTACTTCGAGCTCCTCGGCTAGTTGCTCGGCGGTCCCGCTTCGCTCGATTACGAAGGGCACCTCCTCACCTTCGGTGTAGTAATCGTCTCTAATCCAGGCATCGCTGTTTGGGTTATTTTCCTCGTCGCCGACTGACGCAAACCAGACTCTCTGCCGGCTCACGTTGTCCACGGCCGCTCCGACCTTGCTTTCGCCCCGAATACTGAAGTACTCGGCAACGTGAGCGCTTGGGATCCCACTCCGCCGCTTGACTTCAGCCTCGAACCGAAAATCCCTGGTCGAACTGTCAAGATGGACCGTGAAGCTGAATTCCTGGGCGCTCTGGTCCGCGGCCATGGACACCCCGTGGTCCTGGGGAACTTCCCATTGGGGCCATACGTAGCGCCTGATACTGGGCCCGATTTTCAGGACAAACAAGGGGTTTTCCAACGCCTGTGAAGTGTCTCCGTGGCGCGTCAGCGTGAAGGTGACATCGTCGCCCTCGTCAATCTCGGTGGCGCTCACGGTGAGGGAGTACTCCGGGGCCGTATCGTCGTCCGTCACAGTCGCATCGGCGGTAAAGTCGTTGCCGACCCAGTAGTTGTAGTCATCGTCCTGCTCCACGACGGCCGTGAGGGTCAGGTCCCCGGTGTCGCGGATGTTGGCCCTGGCCGCAAAGGAGACGGTGGCGGTGTCGGAGCCCACGGCGAACGTGACGTCCTTGCTGATGTCGCCTTCCCGCGGTGCGGAGTCCCAGTGGTTGCCGCGCATGACCTGGTCCGGGTCATGCGCGCGCACCTTGGCGGTGAGCGCGGAGGTGGTGTCGCCCGTCCGGGTGAGAGTGAACACGGCATTTTCGCCCTCCGCGACGTCGCTCGCCGGCGGGGCGATGGTAACTATTGCGTCGTCGTCCGTGGCGTCGCGTATTGGGACGGATGCGGTACCTGGATTGCCTATTTGATAGTCGTTATATGCGCTCTCCGCGCGCCCGACCTCGATTTTCAAATGCTGGGGATAACTCTCAGCGAGGCTCTCTGAAAGATTGTCGCTCCCGAGCGCGGGAGTCCTTATCTCGATCACCGATTCACCGGCCTCGAACTGCGTGAAGTGGTAGACGCCATTAGTGTTAATGCCGTTCCTGACAATGCGATTGGGTTCAGAGGTCGTAACCCAAACGTCCATAGCCTCGGTGGTATCTCCGGAGCGCGTGACGCGGAAGATGACCGTGGCGCCCCTGGGAACGCTGGTTTCCCCGGGCGGCAATTCGGCGCTCACGGTGACGCTTGGGAGTGGCGGCGGATCCTGGGCGCTGGCCGTCTCGACGGTAAAGATCGAGGAAGCCGCCGCCAGGATGACGCCAAGGAGGAGCGCAGCGACCGGCAATGGATGGGCGCGTCCGGCCAGCCGGGTCATGACGCCACCCCTCTTGCGACGGTGACCGGTCAAACGTTCCGCACCGGGGAGCGCGCGGCGGGATTCAGAATGCGCGCCGCGGCCTCTGTTTTCGCCCGTTTCGGCGGAATTCCAACGGCCCGGCGACCCATTGTTGGCGCGGGCGCTCAGGATTCCACCGTGCGGGCCAATGCGGCGTAGTTCGCCATGACGATCGAATTGACCGCCACGTATGCCGCCATCTGTTCCTGGCCGGCGCCCGTGCAGGGGCGGGCATCGTATTCCTGGACGCGACTGTGCGGGTCCTGCGTCAGATCCACCCCGCTGTCCGTCAGAGAGCGGGACCCGACCCTCCGGTCACTGAGCAGCCGCCTACTCTGTACCAGTCCCATGTCCACGAGCTTTGTCACTGGGGGGTCGATGCTCGACTTGGCACATGGCAGCGTCTGGGCAAGTTGAGTTGCGGACCACTCCTGGGCCGCCGGCCACGGCCTGAGAAGGGCGAAGTAGTTTTTGGGGAGCCCGTAAGGAGCCAGGATTCGCCCTGTTCCGCTGCCAACCACGCGGACCAATCCGGCAACGCAACTTCCCGGATCGTGGTCCGTAATGCTGCCGCGTATTTCGATAGATTCGTTCATTGCCCCAATCGCGCCCATACCGCACCGCGCCGAGCCGATGTGCGCCTGCGCGCGAATAACTGTACGTAGGCGGTGTAAGGATGGCGTAAGGATTGACGAAAATGTGCGTAATGAAGCCGTAAGAGTCGGCAGTTCGCAGCGCTTCGGGAGAGGCGCCGAAAATGCGGTAAGTCCGGACCCCGGGCGGACTCCGCCCGCAACCGGTGACGGCCGGGATAGGGTTGAGTGGACTAGTTTTGGTTCTGGACCCGCGGCATCCCAAGCGCTCCCGGGCTGGTCTCCACCCCCATAGTTACCCTGAGTTGGTGACGTCCGCGAGGCAGGCAACAGAGGTGGAGAACGCAGCCAGGGCGGCGGAGTTTTGCGCGGCGATGACCTTCGACGAGATGTGGATGTGCCCGATCCCTTCGGCGTCCTGCCCCAACTCGCGCGGGCCTATTTGAAACAGCTGCCGAAGCCGGTGGGGTATTCAGAGGGGCTCGCCGGCTTCTCGCAGAATTCGTCAGGTGTTATGGCGCGGTTGTCCCCGTAGGAGCGCGTACTGATGTGGAGGTTCTTCGCGACTACCGTGATGGCCGGTCGGCGAGCAGACACGGTATCGAAGCACGAAGTGCTGTCGGTCACGCCCTTGACGGTGACGGTTTCCCCTTAAGAGTCTCTAATTGATCGAAGGTTTTGCCATGCGGTAACCCACTCCAGGTTCGGTGAATATGTATTTCGGCCTTGTGGCGTCGTCTCCCAGCTTGTGCCGAACCTGCTTGATGTATTGCCGCACAACCCGTGCGTCGCCGGTATAGAGCGGTCCCCAGACGCGTCGCAACAACTGATCGTGGGTCAGGACGCGTCCGGAGGACGTCGACAGTTCGGTGAGCAGTTTGTACTCGGTGGCGGTCAGGTTGACCGGACGGTCGGATACGGTGACCTTGCGGTCCGCGTAGTCGATGTACAGACCGTCATGCACATAGTGCCCGAACGCTGCTCTCCAGCCTGCGGATTTTCCCCTCTGCACGGCCACGTCCATCCTGGCAACCAGCTCCGTGGTGGTGAACGGCTTGGCGATGTAGTCAAAGGCCCCCAGATTGAAGACGCGGGCGATCTGCCGGTCCCACCCGTGCCCGGACACGAATATGACCGGCGCTTCCGAGATCCTGCTGACACGCGCCAACATCTCGAATCCATCGGCCCAGGGAAGCGAGGTTTCCAACAGGACGACGTGGGGTTTAAGGGCCGCGACGAGCCGCTCTGCCTCCTCGGGATCGCCCGTCACGGTGGTGGCGAATGCCTCCTGCGTGAGGGTTCTGTGTATGTACCTGCTGGTTTCCGGGTTTTCGGCGATCACCAGGACTCGCCCTCGTCCTCCATCGTTTGAGGAGGTTGACACCGGTCCGGCCGGTTCGTGCCCGGCCGGCTCGGCCGCCTGGTCGGCAACCGGAATCGTGAATGTGAAGCCACTGCCAATGCCCCCATTCGCCTCATGGGAAGCCAGACGGCCGCCGTGGGCCTCTACTATCCCCCTGCAGACGGCGACGCTCTGGTCTTCTCCGTTTCGCCTGGCGGCATCCTCGAAGGCGCAACTCGAGAGTGCCTCGAAGTGCCATTCCGGGGGTGGCGCGGGTGAGTCGGCCCTCACCTGGTGCGCTGTGATGGCAACGTGCTCGTCCCTGTGCAACGCCACGATCCTGATTGTGGAGTGGTCGGACGAGCGGCTGTCAATATTTTGAAGGATGTTGCCCAGCACCTGGAGAATTCGCGTCTTGTCGGCCATAACCCTCGGCAGATCCGGCGGGACGTCAAGCTCGACCGTGCTGGACGGTGACGTCAGGTGTACATGCGACTCTCGCGCCTGGTCCAGCAGACCCGTCAACTCTGTGGTTTCCGGTGTGATCGACAGCGTTCCAGCCTCGATGTGCGTGAGGTCCACCAGGTCATTGATCAGGTGGCGCATGTGGTTCGACTGTTCGTCTATCACCCTCAAGAACTGACGGGTCTCGTCTTGGTCGAACGGTTGGGGCGAAGTGAGCAGGGTGGAGACGGACCCCTTGATGGCCGTGAGCGGCGTCCGCAAGTCGTGGCTCACGTCGTTCAGGAACCGGGCGCGGCGCCTCTTCATCTCTTCGAGCGGCGTAATGTCCTGGATGGTGGCGACCACGGACACGATGTCTCCATTTTCTCCGTGGATCGGCCTGGCGCTGAACAGGGTAGTGATTGGCGGCCGTCCGTCGTGCGGATGTATGACGATCTCATTGGCGATGACGGCCTCGCCGGTCTTCAGCGCCTTCCTGATAGGCTGTTCGTCTTCCGGGATTACGCTTCCGTCCGTCGTGCGAAGGGACATCACCTCCAGGAGCTGAGCTTGAGAACGTCCTCGCGAATTCAGCTCGCCGACCATTCGTTTCGTCTCGGCATTGAATGAAATGAGGTCTCCGGATTTTCCGTCGAAGACCAGGACCGCGACGGGCGAGATGTTTATCAGCGCCTCCAGATCGGCCCTTACCTGCTGCTCTTCACGGTGTGTGCGCGCGTTGGAGACAACCAGAGCCGCCTGGGAGGCGAACAGTACGAGCGTCTCCTCATCCTCCAGGCTGAACTCTTCTTCACTCTCTTTCGCGGCCAGGAAGATGGTGCCGGCACGCTCCCCCCTGTGGGAGACGGGAGCCGAGAGGAAGGAGAGTGACGCGGAGGCAGACACTGGCGGATGAAGGTCCGGAAGACCGACGGACCTGATGTGCCCGACCAGGTCCGGGACCCGCAAAGGAGTCTGGAGGCTGCCCAGGTACTCGAAAATCACCAGTCCCTCCGGCCCCATTCCCCACAGTTTATCGGCCTCATCCTGGGTCATTCCGGAGGAGAGGAAGTCTTGTAACCTGCCGGCCTCGTCCAGAATGGTGATCACTCCGAACCGGGCCTCCGTCAGTGTCCGGGCGGAGTCCAGCACCACCTGGAGCACCGTGTCGAAGTCGAGGCTCTCATTAATGCGCAGGCTGGCCTCGCTGAGTTTCGCGAGCCGGGAGCGTAGCGATTCGTTCTCCCGCAGCAGTTCATCAGTTCCCTCTGGCTTCTTTTCGCTTCGAGGCGATCCGGAACCGCCCATCGCCAGTCTCTCCAGCGGTTCTACAGGATTCTCCTGGCTCCGTCTCGATTTGTTTTCTGCCCTCATGTAGTCTGCCCGCAGCCCGCCCTGTTGTACCGTGTCTACGCTCGGTGTCGGTAAGACACGGCGGGGGCGAGGCCGTTTCGTTGCAAAAAAAAGAACCAGGGCATTACCCCCGGTCTCCAGGCGGCGCTGGGCCGTCGGTGGAATGCCTGAACCACGCGCTTAGCCATTGGACCGTTACTGTACATGACCGATGTTAGACGATCATTAGAACACGCCGTATGATTTCATTAATTATTATAAGCATGACGTCTGATGGAGTAATACGCGCGATTACCCCAGACCTGTTCAGGGATTGCAGATACTCCGGGGCAGCCAGGACCCCCAGTGGAGTGTGACATGGAACCAAAAGACAAGCAGGATAGGGAGATACAGGCCCTCCGGGCCAGGTTGTCCAAGTTGAGCGAGGCCAGCCTGCGCATCAATGAGAGCCTGGACTTCGACACGGTGATCCAGGGCGTTCTGGACTCCGCCCGTGCGCTGACAGGAGCCCGAAACGGCGTTATTACTCTTCTCGATGAGACCGGCGGTTTACAGGACTTCCTCTCCTCCGGACTGACCCAAGAGGAGGCCGAAGGCTTGTGGGGTCTGAAGCCGGAGGGAATAGAGGTCTTCAACTACCTGAACAGCTTGCAGGAGCCGATAAGGATCCCGGACCTTTCGGCGCACATCAGGTCAGTGGACCTGCCGGAATTGCGCCAACCCTTGCCGTTGACCAATTCACTCTCCTTTCTGGCAGCCCCTGTATTCCACAGGGGCGAGCGTATGGGAAACATCTTCCTGGGTGAGAAAGAGAGTGGCGGGGAGTTCAGCCTGGAGGACGAGGAGACTCTGGTGCTGTTCGCCTCCCAGGTGGCATTGGTAATTGCCAATGCCCGCAGGTACCGGGATGAGCATCGGGCCAGGAAAGACCTGGAGACGCTGATAAGCACCTCCCCAGTGGGTGTCGTCGTGTTCGATGCCAGGACAGGCACTCCGCTCTCGTTCAACAGAGAGATGGTGAGAATCCTCAACGATCTGCAGGCGCCGGGCGCGCCGCCGGAGGAACTCCTTAACGTCCTGACCATCCGTCGGGCCGACGGACGGGAAATACCCCTGGGGGAATTCTCCATGGCCCAGCTCCTGAGTACGAGTGAGATGGTGCGGGCCGAGGAGATCGTTCTGAAAGTTCCAGAAGGACGGAGCGTCAACGCGCTGATGAACTGCACGCCGATACGCTCCGAAGGAGGTGAGGTCGAATCTTTGGTCGCCACCCTCCAGGACATGACCGAACTGCAGGAACTCGAACGGCTGCGAGCCGAGTTTCTTGCGATGGTGAGCCATGAGTTGCGCACTCCACTGGCCACGGTCAAGGGTTCGGTCACAAACCTGCTGGAGCCTGCGGCCTCCCTCAGTTCAGCCGAGTCCCGCCAGTTCTTCCAGATCATCGACGCGCAGACCGACCGCATGCGAGCCTTGATAAATGATCTCCTTGACGTGGCGCGCATAGAGACGGGCACACTCTCGGTCGCCCCCGAGCCCACAGACGTGGGGACGTTGACGACCGAAGTAGGCAACGCCTTCCGACTCGCAGGACACAAGCACGCGCTTGCCGTAGACCTTCCGACCGACCTGCCTTGGGTCATGGCGGACAGGTCCCGCATCGTGCAGGTCCTGGGCAACCTCCTCACCAACGCGGCGCGGCACGCGCCGGGTTCTTCAACAATACGGTTGAGCGCCCGCCTGGAGGACTACCACGTCGCTATAACGGTGTCAGATCACGGCCGGGGTATACCTGCCGAAAGCTTGCCTCACCTTTTCCGGAAGTTCTCCCGAATAGAGGGAGAGGATCAGGGAGGTGACACAGGCCTGGGGCTCGCCATCTGCAAGGGCATTGTTGAGGCCCACGGAGGGCGCATCTGGGCCCAGAGCGACGGGCCCGGAATGGGAGCGAACTTCACCTTCACCATACCGACGGCAGGGGAGGCCGGGTTCGTTTCTCCGGTCGCGCCGACCCGGGTTTCCCCCCGCTTCCGGAGACAGCAGGAAGCGGGTGAGAATGTGCGCATCCTTGCGGTGGACGACGATCCCGGGGCGCTCAGGTACATTCGCGACGCGCTCGTCAAGAACGGCTATTCAGTCATTTCCACAGGCGACGCGGGCGATGTGCCCCGGCTGATTGAGGAGGACAAGCCCCATCTCGCCCTCCTGGACCTGATGCTGCCGGGAACCGACGGGATCGGTCTCATGCAGGAAATCGTGGAAAAAGGCGGCATGCCCGTAATCTTCGTGTCGGCCTACGGACAGGACCAACTCATCGCCAGGGCATTCGAGGCGGGGGCCTCCGACTACGTCGTCAAGCCCTTCTCCGGCACGGAGCTTGTTGCCAGGATCAGGGCCACCCTCCGCAAACGAGAGATACCCGAACCGGCAGGGCCCTACGTCCTGGGCGACCTCACCATTGACTACGTCGCCCGCATCGTCACGCTTGCAGGGAAACCGGTCCGCCTGACGCCCATCGAATACCGGATGCTCGCGGAGCTATCGGTCAACGCCGGCCGGGTGTTGCCGTACGAGCACCTTCTGTACCGAATCTGGGGAAAAGAACCCGACGCCGAAACCGACCTGCGGCCTATGCGCACGGTCGTCAGCACTCTCCGTCGCAGGCTGTGCGACCATGCGGGTGATCCTACCTACATCATCACAGTGCCGCGCGTCGGATACCGGATGCCGAAGGGTGAAGCCCGGGACCAAGAAACCGCGTAGGTGTCCTGAATCGTACTCAGTTCGGGCATGTGGCCTGTCAACCTGACCGGCAGGGCGCCGCGCGTATGAAGACGGCGGGGACCGGTACGTAGTGACGGTGTTGACCACTTTACCGAAATCGCCGGAGCCGCATTCCGGTGACCGCTCAGCCTGCGGGTAAACGGGCCGGGGGCTGCCGCGTTGATGACGGCGCGCAGCTGCTCGAGCGCAGCCCGAAGTTTTGACGTCTGCGCCGCCGTGTATTCGTCGACCTCCTGCGGCGCGTGGCGGCTTGGATCCAGCCTGGTCATTCGCCTGATCCCCTTTTGTTTCAGGCGGCATGCTCGTTCAGGTGCGCAGGCGAATATTGATGCCCGAGTGTGAACCCTTGATTAAGCGCATCCCTCAAAATTCGCAGCGCAGGCTTGTCCACACGCACCTACGATCACATACTTTGGTAGGTTTCTCCCCGTTCCTATGAAGAGGAGGTGGTCAACATGGCACATAAAATATGGGTCAGCGGATACCGTTGATGATGAGGCCCACTTGCACGTGCCCACGTACTCCATCGACCGATGTGTCGAGACGAAAGGCTACCCTCTCGCCGGATAGGGTCCCACATGCGGTCCCGGTTTTCACAAGTAGACGAATGGATTGTGAACGGGCGAGGGAGCAATTCAGAGACACCCACCACTGGTCAGTCATGCCATTGGGGCGAGGCGAATGAGAATGACAATGTTGAAGAACAGAACAAACGGTTAGAGTGCCTGTGCCTCCCCGCAAACTTTGGAAGTCGCGGCTCAAAAATTAATGGGACGATCCTCACCCTCCCGTACAGTTGGAGATTTTTCTCGATCAGTTGTTCAAAGCCCGACGTTAGGAAATCGAAATAGAACCCAGTGGGGCTTATACACTTGCAATCCGGATTTCCTTTTGCGAAAAGACAATTATAAAGTCAACGTCGAAGCTAAGACCATGCTTGATGCGATGCATATCTATCCACAGGATTCCCGACTGATGCATCTAGCCTAAGGTCTGGCCGGCAAACAGCATTGCACTGCGAATATACACCTCCGTATTGACCTGCCAGCTTGCCTGCCCTGTAGGCGCACCGCTGCTGAAATTGACAAAATATCCTCAGGCGCAGAACCATTTCAAGAATTTCACGTAATAGGTGAGCAACAAGGAGACCTATATGCTCCAGGGAGTGGTGGGAGTGCCGGGATTGTCACGTCAGCCGGGATTCTCACTGCGCCTACCTTTTGGGCGGGAATTGCATGAACTTCAAGGTATCGACTCCTACTTATGCGTAGTGATAAGTGATGTTGGAATACGCCTGGCCATTTTCTAAGGCGGAACTTTGCGTGAATGGTGTCATGACTTGAATCGGCCACCCACATGGTCTGGCCGTCCGACCAAATGCCCCCGGCATCTCTGTTTTGGGTAGAGGCAAGCGTTTCAAAGTCCTTCCCGGGATCAGGTGATTGCTCTGGCATCGATCAGGCGTAAATCCTGTCGCTGGAATCGTCAGCGACCCACATCGTCTCTCCGTTCGACCAGATCCCCTTGGTAATGGTGTTTCCACTGCCGAGCGTGTTGAAGTCCTTTCCGGAACCGCGGGACCGGTCCTCCATGCTGTGGGCGTAGAGCTTGTCGTCCCCTGTGTCCGAGACCCACATGGTCTCTTCGCCGGCCCAAACGCCGTGGGGATCCCTGTTGCCGGTGTGGTACAGCGTCGCGTAGTCGTCGACCGCCCTCCAGCCAAAGCGCGTATTGAAACCGCGATTGATATAAAGCCGATATGGCCTGAACCCCCACCCCGAGGGCCTGGCTCAATTATTTGCTTCGTTTCTCACTCAACTCAGACTCAACAGGTGACCTTCGATAATGTCATCTGCGTCCCCAAGTCGGATCTCCTGTCGAACTGTTAACCGTTGGCGTCGCTGCCGCGGTCACATGCGAAGTTGCCGGGCTAACGCCATGGTGAAATCGAAGCCAGTGGAATCAGTGCTAAAACTCAGGACCTCGACGTCACCCACGGTTAGCGAAGACAGGGTCGTGGCGTCCAGCGCCGCGGCCGGGTGAGGCGCGCCGCCCCACAGCAACACCCGGGCCAGGGCCGACAGGGCACAATCTATGCAACTTATGTAACCTCATGTCAATAACTCCTATATCTTATGTTGCGATTATGCTGAATCGTGTATGATTCAGGTCCGCTGACCGGAGCCTCTGGCTTGGCACGAGCCAGGCTTCCGTGCGGAACGCAGGAGACGGGCCGCGCCTGCTGAAGTGTCGAAAGCTCCCGCGAAGTCATCCCAGGCCTGTTTCAACGGTGCCGTGAAGTCCAGCTCACGACTCCGGCCCTCGGGTCCTGGTAGATGCTGAAGGAGTGGAATATGGCGATACGTCGTTTGGTCTGCACGGGGAGAATGTTGAAGACCTTTGTGACGGCGCCGGTGGTGGTGGCGATCGTGCTGGTGGTGGCGGGTCCGTTTGGCGTTCATGCCCAGGGAAACGACCCGGCGAGCGTGCCCGCCACGCCGGACAAGCCCACGGGGAAGGCGATCTGGGCGGGGATTGTGGACATGGAGTGGAACGAGGTTGCAGGGGCGGACTCCTACGAACTCCAGTACTTTAATTTTTCTGACTGGATAGACATCCCAGGCCACGGCATCAGCGTCGGGTACTACGGAGCTGGCGCCGTTGTCAAAGGGCTTGCGCACTCTTGGTCCAACACGTTCCGTGTGAGGGCCGTCAATACCCACGGGGCGTCGGGGTGGTCGATGTACGGATACACCCCCCAGACCGATGGCCCTCGGGCGTGGGTCGGGGTTCCCGAACCTGTGAACGTACCGGCGACGGGCTCTGTGGTGTTGAGCAGCTCCGTGGAAGCCCCCGAGTCTCTGACCGTGGACATTTCGGGGCTCGCTGACGAAAACGGCCTGGACCGGGTGAAGATCTTCTACCGGTGGTCGAAGGTCGAAGGAACGACCGACGTCGAGATAGAGGGTGCGGAGGGGCTGAGCTATACCGTTCCTGATGGCGAGGAAAGAGACTCCATCAGGTTCCGGGTCTCCTTCACGGACAGGCACGGGTTTGCCGAAACGCTCGACAGCGGGCCCCCTGTCTATCGGAACGAGGCCCCGACCGGCCTACCCGCCATAGCCGGCAAATTGGAGGTCGGAAATACACTTACGGCGGACACGTCAGGCATCGCGGACAAAAACGGCCTGGAGGATGTGGAGTTCAGTTACCAATGGATTGTCGACGATGTGGACGTCGAGGGAGCAACCGGCGACTCCTACGTCATGCGCAACGTGCACGTGCCCCATCCCTTCAAGGTGCGTGTGAGTTTTATCGACAACCATGGCCACCACGAATCGTTAACCAGTGAAGCTCGGATGTACGAACTGCCCACACCAACTGACATAGCCGTTACGTCAGTCCCAATAGTGGTGGAATCCACGACCGATGATTACTTCGTGCTCTATGCCGTCCAGGAATTGGACGACGTGGACGTGGAGCTTCCAGTGTTGGTGAAGCTCGGCGAAGAAGGTTCCACGACACTGTCCGAGAATATTAGGGATTTGCCGGCGGACAGCTACCGCGTGGAGAAGTACCTTGTGTCTGATCCGGGAGACGCCGACGGGGACTGTATCGACGATATCACCGAGATGCAAAACTATGGGGATATGGGTCCGGTCAACCGCGCCCAGATATTCAGCGATCTCCTGGGCGCTGCGACCATACCCGACCACGAAACTTTCGAGGCCCTCTCATACAAGGGTCAACACATCCTATACCTCCAGCACCTTGCATACCACGAGTTCGTCAATTTCTACATTATTGGCATAAACACCGATCAACCTGCCGTCTATTTCATTAACACCGAAACAACCCGGTCGTTCATGAATGCAAGAAGGCTGTTGGGGATCGACAGATTTCGTGAGTCGCCGCACGACGTTCGCGGTTCCATCGTGTATCACCCCAACCTGCAGGCTCGAGGCGGTTCTATGGGAGCATATAGTTTTGATTTCTTGTTCAACGTCGAGTATGACTTCGAATTGGTATCTCGTGCGTATACTGCCCTTGCGGCCAGCATGGGGATGCTCGACGACAACCTCATGTACCACCCCCTGGACAATGCATGGGACGCCGACTTCAAGCAAACTCGCGCGAACCTGATGCGCTTTGACGAAGAGAGGGAGCTCTATGATGCCTCGCGGATCCAGCTCCTGCTGAGAGCGGACTTCCCGTCCGCGGTCACGTCGGGCTCGAGCAACACCGAGACCGGCCTGCCAACCATAAGCGGCATCAGCCAGGTGGGCATGACGCTGACGGCGGATACCTCTGGCATCACCGACGAGGACGGGCTGGAAAACGCGTCCTACTCATACCAGTGGCTGGCTGACGACGCCCAGATAAGCGACGCCACGGGCTCGAGTTATACCCCCACAACCTCTGAACAGGGCAAGGCCATAAAGGTGAAGGTGAGCTTCACCGACGACGACGACAACGCTGAGACGCGGACCAGTAGCGCCACCGACGAGGTGGCCCCGAAGCCGCTGGTGGGCTTCACCCTCGTGGACGCAACATACCAGTCGGATGAGATGGCGCTCGCCGACGATTCGACCGTCATCCTGGTAGATCCGGCCAACGGCAGCTACGGCATACGCGTGGAGCTGGCGGATGGAGCCAGGGTCGAGAGCATTCGCCCGGAGCTCTCCGGGCCCAAGTCCTACTCTCAAATCGAAAACGTCGCTCCCTTCTCACTCTACGGGGACACCTGCACGTACCTGAACGGCGAGGGACTGCCCCCAGGGTCCTACACACTGAGTGCCACAGCCTATTCAAAGGACAACACGCACGGCGAGGAATTGCAGACGCTGGAGATATCCTTCACGGTCTCCAAGGCAAACACCCCCGCCGCCGGCGCGCCGGTCATCACCGGTACCGCACAGGTCGGCCAGACCCTGACCGCCGACACCTCAGGCATCACCGACGACGACGGCTTGGACAACGTCTCCTATAGCTACCAGTGGGTCAGTAATGACGGCACGAGCGACGTGGACATCGCTGGAGCCACCGGCAGCACCTACACCCTCAAGGAGGCGGACGGTGACAAGGCAATCAAGGTCCGAGTGAACTTCACTGACGATGCCGGCAACGAAGAATCGTTGACCAGCCTTGCCGCGTCAGATCTCAGCACTAACTCCCTCACGTCCAGCCGGGGGGCGGTGAGAGATAACTCCCCGGCCACGGGCCAGCCGTCCATCAACGGTACGGCCCAGGTCGACCAGGCCCTGACTGCGGACGCCACTGGCATCATAGACGCAGACGGTCTCACAAACGCGGTTTTTGCCTACCAGTGGCTGGCGGGCGGGAGCGAAATCTCCGGCGCCACCGGCTCGACCTTCACCCTGACTACGGACCAGCAGGGTCAGACGATCACGGTACGTGTAACGTTCACGGACGATGTGGGGAATGAAGAGTCCCTGACCAGCGAGGCCACGGCCGCCGTGACCGCGCGCGCAAACTCGGCGGCCACGGGCCAGCCGTCCATCACCGGCACGGCCCAGGTCGGCCAGGTCCTGACTGCAGACGCCTCCGGCATCAGCGACGCGGACGGTCTCACGAACGCGGTTTTTGCCTATCAGTGGCTGGCGGGCGGCAGCGAAATCTCGGGCGCCACCGGCTCGACCTTCACCCTGACTACGGACCAGCAGGGTCAGACGATCACGGTCCGTGTGACGTTCACGGACGACGCCGGAAACGCCGAGTCGCTGACCAGCGAGGCCACGGCCGCTGTGTTCGCGCGCGCAAACTCGGCGGCCACGGGCCAGCCCCTGGTCACCGGTACGCCCCTGTCGGGCGAAACGCTCGAAGTGGACACGAGCGAGATCGAGGACGCCAACGGCCTGACCACGCCGAACTTCAGCTACCAGTGGATCGTCGTCCGGTACCAAACCGACAATGATATTTCGGGCGCGACAGGATCGAGTTACGTGCTGGCGAGCCAGCATGTCGGCAAGCCGGTCAAGGTCCGTGTCAGCTTCACCGACGACGATGGGCACACCGAATCGCTGACCAGTCCTGCGCTCAACCCGGCCCAGCCCACGGGTCTCGAGGCGACGGTCTCGGAGCAGTCGATCGCGCTCAGCTGGACCGCCCCAGCCGTCTTCGACTACCTGTTCGATTACCGGATCGAGCGCGAGACCCCCGAGCTGGACGACGCGGATGTGGTCGCGGTAGACACGGGCAGCTCCGCCACGAGCTACACCGACACGGACGTTCAGCCCGGCGTGCTTTACCGCTACCGTGTCAGGGCTGCGAACTACTGGAACCAACTCAGCCCGGCCTCGGTGACAGTGGACATACGAGCGCCGCAGGGGGACCTGACCGAACCGGCGGACAACTCTCCGGCCACGGGCCGGCCGACCATCACCGGCACGGCCCAGGTCGGCCAGTTGCTTGCTGCAGGTACCACTGGCATCACCGATGCGGACGGGCTCTCGGACGCGGTCTACGCCTACCAGTGGCTGGCGGGCGGCAGCGAAATCTCAGGCGAGACCAGCTCGACGTTCACCCTTGTGGCGGCCCAGCAGGGTCAGACGATCACAGTCCGCGTTACGTTCACGGACGACGCCGGAAACGCCGAGTCGCTGACCAGCGCGGCGACGGCGGCGGTGGCATCCGCCGGGTCTCCTACTTCGCCGCCGAGTAAGCCGACCGACCTTACCGGCTCGGTCAACTCCGACGGCCATATCACGCTGAGCTGGACCGCGCCCGACGACGCTTCGGTCACCGGCTACCAGATCCTGCGCCGCCGCCCGCGGCTGGGCGAGAACAGGCTCCTTGTCTACGTTGAGAACACCGGCAGTGCGGCGACCACTTACACCGACACCTCTGCGCCCGCGGGCACGCTCTACGTCTACCGGGTCAAGGCGATCAACGCGGCCGGGGTCGGGCCGCGGTCCAACTACGTCAACGTCGACTTGCAGTGACCGAGCAGAGCCGATCCGACGGCCGCGCCCCAGCGCGCCACAGGTATACGGACTACGCTCAGTCCGGGTGAAGGAGGCCGGCCACGGTACCGAGCGTGCCTGTCCGGCTGGGCTGGGCATGGACATGCTTGCGGCGCTGACGGGTATTCATGGCCGCTGGCTGTATCCGACTGGCGCCCCAGGCCGGTTCGACCACCCTTTTGCCTGACGACGGAGAGCCGCTCCGGCCCTCGTTGGTAGTCGCCGGCGCGTTTTGCTGGACCCGCTAGGTCTCCTGCTCGCTTGTGGGGCCAGGTACGGTGCCCTCGATGCGGTTGTAGAGCATCCGGCCGTCATCGGTGCAGATGGCTCCCTGGGCGGCACAGTCTGTGGTGGCGGGTAGTACGATCGTGACATCGCCGTCACCGTCCGGCCTCACGGTGATCTCCCAGCGTATGTTGCGCGGCCTGTTCAATCGGCGGGCGTTCTCTATGCTCCCGCCGGTAACGGTGAAAGCGTGGTCCCGCAAAGTCTTGTAACTGAAGTCGGAATGGGGATCTTCGTGGAAATGCAACTTGAAGGTGAACGCGCTCTGCCCGTCATGCTCGGAGGGCATTTCGAAGAAGTAGCCGATCAGCGGAGCCTTCTCCTGACTCCCGATCGTCTCCTGGGAATGAACGCCCAGGCTCACATGCACCGACTCGCCCGCAGACCAACCTGGAGTGGTCAACGGCCACCAGTATCCGCCATCAGCGACCACAGTTGGCGGCGCCTTGCTGTCACTGCCCACGTAGCTCGATCCGCCAATCGACAACGTGAAATCAGCCGGCAGTTCGCGGTCAGTTCCCAGCCAGACGCTTTCGGCGTATTGCAGCAGGTATTGGACTATGTAGGTTGTCCCGTCGATCTCGAAGTGGTTCGGGGATAGTGTTGCGTCAAAGTTGCCGATCCCCGAATAGCCGAGCGGTTCCGGCAGCACATCCGGCACCTGGCCGACCGTGAGTTCACTCTCCCAGGCAAACGCGGACTCGACAGCGGCCGTCGCCACGCTGGTGAGCGTCTCCGCGTTCCCAGCATCGTCCGTGAAGGACGCACGCACTTTGATCGCCTTCCCCTCATCGGAGTCGGTGAGGGTGTAGCTCGAGCCAGTGGCGCCTGATATCTCGGAATCGTCGGCCAGCCACTGGTAGCTGAACGTCGCGTTCGTCAGCCCGTCGGTGTCGGCGATGCCCGACGTGTCCGCCGTCAGAGTCTCTCCCACCTGCACCGTGCCGCTGATGGCCGGCGCGCCGGTGGCCGGGCTGTTCGGTCTGGCCTCAACCGCGGCCGTCGCCACGCTGTCGAGCGTCTCCGCGTTTCCAGCATCGTCCGTGAAGGACGCACGCACTTTGATCGCCTTCCCCTCATCGGAGTCGGTGAGGGTGTAGCTCGAGCCGGTGGCGCCTGATATCTCGGAATCGTCGGCCAACCACTGGTAGCTGAAAGTCACGTTCGTCAGCCCGTCGGTGTCGGCGATGCCCGACGGGTCCGCCGTCAGAGTCTCTCCCACCTGCGCCGTGCCGCTGATGGCCGGCGCGCCGGTGGCCGGGCTGTTCGGCCTGGCCTCGACAGCGGCCGTGGCGTCACTGTCGAGCGTCTCCGCGTTGCCCGCATCGTCCGTGAAGGACGCACGCACTTTGATCGCCTTCCCCTCATCGGAGTCGGTGAGGGTGTAGCTCGAGCCGGTTGCGCCTGATATGTCGGCATCATCGGCCAGCCACTGGTAGCTGAAAGTCGCGTTCGTCAGCCCGTCGGCGTCGGCGATGCCCAACGTGTCCGCCGTCAGAGTCTCTCCCACCTGCGCCGTGCCGCTGATGGCCGGCGCGCCGGTGGCCGGGCTGTTCGGCCTGGCCTCGACAGCGGCCGTGGCGTCACTGTCGAGCGTCTCCGCGTTGCCCGCATCGTCCGTGAACGACGCGCGCACCTTTATCGCCTTTCCCTCATCGGAGTCGGTGAGGGTGTAGCTCGAGCCGGTGGCGCCTGATAGGTCGGCATCGTCGGCCAACCACTGGTAGCTGAAAGTCACGTTCGTCAGCCCGTCGGTGTCGGCGATGCCCGACGGGTCCGCCGTCAGAGTCTCTCCCACCTGCGCCGTGCCGCCGATGGCCGGCGCGCCGGCGGCCGGGCTGTTCGGTCTGGCCTCAACCGCGGCCGTCGCCACGCTGTCGAGCGTCTCCGCGTTGCCCGCATCGTCCGTGAACGACGCGCGCACCTTGATCGCCTTCCCCTCATCGGAGTCGGAGAGGGTGTAGCTCGAGCCGGTGGCGCCTGATAGGTCGGCATCGTCGGCCAACCACTGGTAGCTGAAAGTCACGTTCGTCAGCCCGTCGGTGTCGGCGATGCCCGACTGGTCCGCCGTCAGAGTCTCTCCCACCTGCGCCGTGCCGCCGATGGCCGGCGCGCCGGTGGCCGGGCTGTTTAGCCGTTCCGGGGTCCGAATCTCCACCGGCTCGGATGCACGACTCAACCGTACGAAGTTCGCCGCCTTTACGCTGTACTCGTACAGCACTCCCGGCTCCACGTCCGAATCGGTATAGGTGGTCTCAGATGTCCTAGTGTCGGCAAGCACCACTGGCTCGGACTCGCCTTGCTCTGGGCGCTTACGCATGATCCGGTAGTCGTACAGGTAGGAGAAGCTAGTAGGGGGGCTCCAGGCCAGGACAACCGTGCGGCCGGACACAGCGGCGGACAGGCCATAGGGACGGGACGGGTCCAGTGGCGGGCTGCTCAGTGTCTCATCTATACCGGCGTCGTCCGTGAAGCTCACCCGGACCTTGATGACCTTGCCCCTGTCGCCCGACGTGAGGGTGTAGCTTGCGCTTGTCGCCCCCGATATGTCGGCGTCGTTGGCCATCCACTGGTAGCTGAATGTGACGTTGTTCAGGCCGTCCTCGTCGGCGATGCCGGAAGTGTCAGCGGTAAGGGTCTCGCCCACCTGCGGAGCGCCGGTGATTGTGGGATTTCCCGTTGAGGGACTGTTAGGCGCGTTCGCCGCCGGGCTGAAGCTCCATGGACGAGCCTGCTTGATGGCCAGCACATTGTCGCTGGTGATCTTGAACTCGATCTCCATGGCGAACTGCTCGCCAAATTCAATGCCGTATAACTCCTTGAACTTATCGTGAATGGCGGCCAGGTGCCGGCGCAGCTGGGCCAACTGGTCGCTGGTCATCAGCAGTTGTCCTCGTTGGACTTGGTTTGAGAGCCTGACCACCCTGATTGTAAAGTTGGGACGCAACAGGACTTCTTCAGGCATTGAGGCGGCCTGCGGATTGGTAACCATGTCCTCGCCGACCTGTGAATTGACGTAGTAGGATCTTCTTTCGCTGTAGGTCGGGTCGAAGCTGACCGCCACGCCGTTCACCTGCTCGTCCGAGTAGTTGGGATGCACCAGCACTCCCATCGCCGTCGCCGAGTGGTTGACGCGGTGGAATTCCCTCTCCAGGTATGCCCGGAAGTTCCACAGGCTGGCATACACCTGTTTCAGGGACTTGGAGATGCCGTCCTCCTCCGTCTCCTCCGGATGCTGCGTCTTGGAGTCGTACAGGCCGGCGCCGCTGAAGTTGGGCAGGTCCTCGTTGTTGGTGCTGGACCGATAGCGCAGCGACTGTCCCTCGGGGTACGTGGCGTGCATCGTAGTCAGCGCTGTCACGATCCAATCGGGCGTCTCCGCCTTCTTGATCTTCTTGCGGAGTTTCTTCAACTCCGACGCCATGGTGTCGTAATCGGACTGGAAGTCCTCGTCCGCCAGCATCTCCTCGATGTCGTCGTAGAGTTCGTTGTGCTTCATAAACTCGTCGTAGAAGTAGAAGGGCACGGCAAACCCGGAAGGAACGGTACCCTCCGGGAATCCCAGCGTCCCCAGCACCGCCACATTGGCCGCCTTGACCCCGAAGGCGTCCCAATCATCGAAGCCTATCTCGCTGAGAGAGGTGATGGTGGTCACGGAGAGGTCCCTCTCCGGCGTCTGGGCTGAGGTCGGGCGTGAGGAAGCATAGTGAGCATTAACCTCAGCCTGGGTTGCTGCGCGAATTGTGTACCCGTCCGTGGTGACTTGGTAATAGACGTGGCTGTCGATCAGGTCTTCGATGTCGTCGTTGTCTAGTGCGTCGCGGATAAAGGCGTTGGGGACGCCGTCCTGCACGGCTCGCAAGTTAACGTGAGCCAACAGGGTCTGTGGCACCGTGGTAATGATTCCGGCGACCCGGGGCAGCTCGTTAGGCAGCGCCTGGTAGATCACGACGTCTCTAGGGTGGGGACGTTCGTCTGCCTCCAAACTACGCAACACGCCATACCCGTTCGCCTCATTCAGCGCCTGGAAGTCGACGCCTTCAAAGACATCGACGTCAAACTTCAGGTCTATTCGAGATGCTCGGTACAACGGAAGGTCGTCCCGATACGCTGGAAGCTTTCCGTTCCGAATCCACAGAGCCAGGTTGCTGTCGACCACCGGCATGTTGGCCGCTAGTAGAGCGTAGGCACGTACACCGAAACTGAAGGACTCATTGTTGAGGGGGAAATGGTAGAGATAGACCCCTTGGCTGCCATCTGGCCCGGTGAGCGTCGGTTCGTATTGGATATGACCTTTGATGACTCCTTTTTCCTCGACATCGATGTCTCTTAGGAAGGTATGGTGGTGCATTTCCTTGTTCGTGTCCGCGAAGTAGATACTTGGCCGGTCGGTGTCCATGTCTTTAAGAATGAATTTGACGTTCGTTTTGCCGGCCTCCCAAGTAACTGCGAGCGACTCGAACGTCTCCCGGTCGGGAATCGTCAGGCTACCGTAGCTGGGATCAATGGATGCGCCGGAATTCACTGGGTTCATCGGCCCCAAATTGCTGATCTCCGTGATGTCGTCGGTGCAATCTCCGTCGACATCCCCTGGACTTTCTACGAGGTACTTCTCCACTCGGTAGCGGTCCGCGGGCAGGGCCTCCACGTTCTCTGCCAGCGTTGTAGTGCCTTCTTCGCCCAGCTTCACCAGGACCGGATACTCAAACGTCTTGCCATCCGCCTCGTAGCTGACGTAGAGCACGAAGTAGTCGTCCTCTGTCGACGTCACCACGATTGGCAAGGCAGCGACTGCGACCTCAGTGGGCGTCGACGGTTCGTAACACGTCACGGCTTCCGTCGCAGCGCTGGTCAAGGACTCCGCGTGACCATGATCGTCAGTGAAACTGGCCCGGACATTGAAGGTCTTGCCGACGTCATCCAACCCAAGGCGGTAAGTTGAACGGGTGGCCCCAGCAATATCGGTCTCCGTTGTTCCAACGACGACATTCCACTGGTAGCTGAAGGAGGCATTTTCCAGCCCGCCTTCGTCTTGGATGTCAGAAATGTCGGCCGTCAGTGTGTGGCCTGGCGTCAGCCTGCCTCTTATGGTGGGAACGCCGGTCGCCGGGGTGTTCGGCCCTCCTTTCACGGCCGCCGTGGCCTCGCTGACCAGCGTCTCCTCATTGCCAATGTCGTCCGTAAAGGTCACTCGCACCCGAATGCCTTTACCAAATTGCGACCGCGTCAGAGTGTAGGCCGCAGCCGTCGCTCCCTCGATATGCTCGTCGGCACTGCTGCCGACGACAAGCCACTGATACATGAAGTCCACGCCAGTCAACCCGTCCGCATCCTGTATGGTTGACGTGTCTGCCGTCAGTACACCTCCCACCCACCGATTACCGCTGATGGTGGGAGCCCCCGATGCGAGATTGTTCGAATTCGCCGTGTTGGTCAGGGATTCGGAAAAGCCGTGCCTGTCTGTGAAAGACACACGCACCCTGATGGTCTTGCCGACATACGCATCGGTGAGCCTGAAAGACGGTCCGGTGCCGCCGGCTATTTCGGTCTCCGTCGTCCCGTCATTCGAAATCCACTGGTAGTAGAACTTGACCCGATCCAGGCCGTTTTCGTCGGAGATACCGGACGTGTCTACCGTCAGGAGTTCGCCGACTGCCAACGAGCCGCTGAACCGTGGTTTGCCGGTGGCAGGGACGTTCGCGGGTTCCGGTACGTTCGCCCACGCCGATGGTCTGTCGGTCTGCCGGAGCCAACCGTGTTGCGACCACTCAGACGCCCCATGGGAGTTCACTGCTCGTACCTGGAATGTGGAGGTGCTGCTGTGACTTAGGCCCCGGACCACCGCACCCGCTCCGTAGAACGCGATGTCGATGTCCTCATCGGCGGACGGCAGGTCTATCCAACTCGAGATGTGAAAATACTGGACGTCATATGAGTCCGCCCCGGCAACTTCATTCCAGTGGATGTCCACTATCCCGGCCCATATGGCGCTCCCGCTCGGCTGGTTGGGAGTGTCCGGAACACTGCCCGCTTCGCCTGTCTGCGCGGACGTGAACGGCGCGCCGGCCAGCAGAAGAAGGGAACCGACAAGCACAAATGCGCTGACCGAACGCCAAAGAATCCTTCTACGGAATGTTGTTCGACCGGGCTTCACGATTGGCCCCGTATCTCTGGGATTGCAGCTGTTCCGGTCATATCGAGGCGCAGTACGCGGGCACGCACATGCCGCTGACCGTCCCGCCATCGCAGCCCGGTCATAAGGTTTTCGGTCACTGAATTCACTGCGTGGAAGGAACTTCAGGCGGAATAACTCACCGTTGGCGAACCAGTTGGCTCGGCATTCTATATGAACGTCATTAGTTATTCATAAGTGCGGCCATTATACAAAGTAAAGTGATATAAGATTTAGGACGGGCGGCGTCGCAGACGCCGTGGAACTAGGTCCGATGGAAGCTGATGATCCCCAGCCCGCTAAGGACTATTCGCTCGGACCGGCGACGGTGCCCTCGATGCGGTTGTAGAGCATCCGGCCGTCATCGGTGCAGATGGCTCCCTGGGCGGCACAGTCTGTGGTGGCGGGTAGTACGATCGTGACATCGCCGTCACCGTCCGGCCTCACGGTGATCTCCCAGCGTATGTTGCGCGGCCTGTTCAATCGGCGGGCGTTCTCTATGCTCCCGCCGGTAACGGTGAAAGCGTGGTCCCGCAAAGTCTTGTAACTGAAGTCGGAATGGGGATCTTCGTGAAAATGCAACTTGAAGGTGAACGCGCTCTGCCCGTCATGCTCGGAGGGCATTTCGAAATTGAATTCACTGCCCCCCTGAGGGGGATTGAGCAGTCCAGCCACCTCGTCGGTTCCCGCTTCCGTGTCTGCCGTCGTGATTGATGGGTCCGTGTAACGGTAGTGGCGCAGCGTAGTCGGCACAGATTGCCAGTCCCCAGAGTTGGACACAGATGTTGACAGCGTGAAGGTCGCCTCGGTCACCAAGGTCGCATCGTCTACCGACGGCGTTTGCACCACCGCGTCGGTGCGTGACAGCGGCACCGAAATCTTAATCCAACCCTGGAAGCAGTTGTCTGACGTATCGGACTCGCCCGTGACTGTGTCCACGCATAATCCGTAGTTCCCGGGGTATCGGGCAGTCGCAGTCTCACTGGGCGCGCTGCTGAAACTGGAATCACAGGCGAATCTACTACACCAGGTCTCGTCTTGCCGGGGGCGCAGCGTCGTTAATGTGATCAGCCTGTCCCCCCTGCTGGCGAGGCTGTACGACCATCCAGGAGAAAAGGAATAGCCTCCAACCCGGCAGTCTGGAGGCTCGTGTGGCGCTTCCCTGAGTCGTCTGACCGACTCCTCAGATAAGAACCTCCCACCGAAAAGTTCGAAAATCGGTACGCCTTAGCCCACCAGCCACGGCGCCTTACCCGTCTAGGACGAACTCTCTTCCAGTTCGTGGCGGCGGTGGATGCTTTCAATCTCTTCGTCCAGTTCTTCCCACTGGCGCCTGATGTTCGAGCGCATGCGCATGTTGCGGTAGGCGCCCCACACGGTCATGGCAGGCGGGATCAACAAGATGGCGAAGATCAGCGAGTAGCCGATTGTTATTGCCGCGGTGATGCCAAACTGCTGGGAACCGGCCAGCGGGGAAGCGGCGAGCACGCCGATCCCCAACGCCGTAGTCATCGCAGAACCCAGCAGCGCCGAACCGGTGGTCGAGAGCGTACGGACGGCAGCCTGCTCCGGGTTGCGCAGGTGGTCGAACTCCTCACGGTAGCGGTGGATCATGTGGATTGTGTAGTCCACGCCGATCCCGATAGAGAGCGCCGTGATGATCGACGTGACGAGGGTGTAGGGGATACCCACCAAGGCCATGGTGCCCAGCACCGAGATGAGGACCAGGACCGTGGGCGCGACCGCTATGAGCGCCAGCGCCGGCTGGCGGAGCGTGAGCCAGAAGAACAGGGCAAGGACGGCCAACGCCACGGCGATGGTGGCGACGATCGAGTCTGTTTGCCGGTCCCTGACTGAATCTGTGACGGTGAATGAGATGATGCTGTCCGACGTCGCGGTGATAGCGTCGTCGTCGCCGGTCCATAGTTCCTCTATGTCCTGCTGGAGCAGCCTGGTTGCGCCGGGATCGCCGGTGTAGGCCGGGAACTGGATGAGGATCGTGTCCATGCCATTCGGATCGTTGACCAGGTCGCGTGCGAGGACGGGGTCCATCGCTCCGATCCTGTCCAGTATTTCCTGCATGAGCACCGGATCGATTTGCACACTTGCGGTCGCTGTCCGGAAGAGCGCCGCGATCTCCGGATCGTACTTGTCGCCCGGCTCCCCGCTGTCGGTGATCCAGTCCTGTATGAGCAATTCGTATGACGTCTGGATCGGCCCGGCTGCCGCGTGCGGCCGTCGCAATTCGTTCTGGAAAGCCAGCCTGAGTTCCTGCATGTCGAGCAACGTGCGGGTGTCTGTGGCTTCGGCCCTGATCAGCACACTGGTTATTTCAGTCGAGCCGCCGACTGCCGCGTCCAGGGTGTTCAGGTCCGTCAGTATGGCTCCACCCCTGGGCAGGATGTCCCGGATGCTGAATTCCGACTTGATGTCCCTGGCCGCGAAACCAAGCCCGACCGTTATCGCCAGCACGAGGATGATGTAGGGCGCGGGCCTGCGGGTTATCTCTCTTCCCATCAACTCGGCGACTCGTCCGACCCCGGGCAACGCGTTCATTATCAGACGGGGCTGTTTCAGCGTGCCGCGTCTCTCGCGCCGGCGGTCGATGATAATCCGCCCGGCGGGTATGAGCGTGAGCATGACCATCAGACTCATGCCCACTCCCAAGCCGGCGATGATGCCGAAGTCGCCGACAATCTCGACCGGGGAGAACAGGCCTGCCAGGAAGCTGACGATCGTCGTCACGGCTGCCAGCAGGAGCGGGACTATGACATTTCGCAGGCCCGTGCGGACGGCCGGCAGGACCTCAGAACCCGCGGCGCGCTGTTCACGGTAGTGGGAGACGGTCTGTATGGCGTAGTCCACCGTCAGGCCGATCATGATGATCGGCACCATGGTCGTGAGCGAATTAGGAGGTCCGGTCAGGCCGATTCCCCTGGGACCAAGCCAGCCCTCGGCGCCGATGACCCAGATCATGGAAACGAACAGGCCTCCGAGCGTCAGGAGCAGGTCCGAGATTGTGCGCATGAAGAGCAGGATCAGCGCCGCGATCAACAGGAGCGCGATTCCTATCAGCGGGACCATCCCGGTCTCGATGGCTTCCACGTACGCGTCTTCGATCACAACGAACGAGATGCTGCTGGCACGCAAGGGCCCCTCGTCCGCCAACGCCAGTTCACTAATGCGCCGTTCGGCGACCCCCACGTGCTCATAGTCCGTAACGCGCAAGCGGATCGATCCGACCGCGACAGGCGTGCCGTCTTCGTCGACCCCGGTCATGGCGCCGAGCGCCGCCAGGACCTGGGGTGGTCCGGCGAGGGAGTCGATCTGGGCCTGGGTAACCGAATCGAAGTTGTCCACCTGGAGCAGGGCCTTGACCAGCGTCGAGGGCGCCACTACCGCATTCGGAGGGGCGAGGTACTGTTCAACAACCGGATCGCTTGCGATCTCATCAAGCAGTTCCGACATCTGTGCGAGCCCGTCGGGGGTCAGCGCGTCACCTCGGAACAGCAGCGTCACAGCCCTGACTTCGCCGGCCTCGCCAAAGAGTCTGTCTATTTCGGCCAGCGCTTCAGCTACGGCGCTTCCCTTGGGGAGTGTGTCAGCGGTTTCCGGCGGCGGTTCGCGGAAGGATGCTCCCGCTCCGAGCAAGACGGTAACGACGAGGAGGAAGAGGAGCGTCAGATACGGGCGGGCGGTGATTAACCGGCTCAGCGTGCCGAGTATGTCGTTCATGGCTTGCTCCGTATACGAAGAAGCTGTTCGCGGCGTGAAGTATAAGGGCCGGGGCCCGGAGACACGGCCTGCGTAATGGTACTAGGAATTGCTCGTAAAATTTCTCAAATGCGCATATGAGCGATTGTGTGGCCGGTCAATGAGGGGCCTGCCATACTGCGGCTTGAATTAGGGGAGATTAATGATTGACTTCGACGGTATCGAGTGGGTGAGCTTCGACTGCTACGGCACACTCGTCGATTGGGAGACGGGGATTGCCGCGGCGGTCGACGAGGTGTTGGCAGCACGCGGCATAGACAAGTCCACGGCGGAGGTCCTGGCGCTCTACGCAGCGATCGAGCCGGGCGTGCAGGAATCCGAGCCCTTCCTTGAATATCGCCGCGTCTTGCGAAGGGTGATGGCGTTGATCGGGGATGAGCTTGGATTTGAGTGCACCGGACCGGAACTAGGCTGCCTGGTGGATACTTTGCCCAATTGGCCGGTTTTCCCTGAAGTGGTGGACGCCCTTCGGACGCTGAAGGAACGTTACAGGCTGGCAGTGATTTCCAACGTGGACGACGACCTCTTCGCCGGGACTGCCAAAGCGCTGGGCGTCGAGTTCGATGCCGTAGTCACGGCGGAGCAGGTCGGAAGCTACAAGCCGGACTTGCGCAACTTTGACGCGGCGTCTGCCCGCATGGGGGTGGACCGGGGGTCGTGGTTGCACGTCGCCGAGAGCCTCTACCACGACATCGCTCCGGCGAACCGGCTGGGCATTAAGTCAGTGTGGGTGAATCGCGCCGGCAGGGGAGGGGGAACGCGCGCCGTCGATGCTGTGCCGGATGTGATTGTGCCCGACTTGGCTGCGCTCGCGCGGATGATGTGTCCGGCTTAGCTGGTACCTGCGGCGCGTATCCGCCCGCGGTCCGGAATCATGGGCCGTGCCACGGCCGCGACCTGGGTATCCAGCGCGGCACGTTTTCCTTGTAGCGACGGTAGTCCTCCCCGAACCGTCGCTCGAGGCCGGGCTCTTCGATGGTGAGGAAGTAAGTCGTATTTATGAGGAAGAACGCCACTACCCAGCCGAACAGGGGCCACGAGACGAATAGCAGCGACTCGGCGGCCAGCATCAGCAGGACGCCGGTGAGCATCGGGTTACGTACGTGGCGGTAAGGACCGGCGACGACCAGTTTCCGAGGCGGGTCCCACGGCGCGGGAGTTCCCTTGCCGGCGGTAACAAACAGCCGTGTGGTCCAGCTTGCGAGAAGGACGCCAGGCGCCGCGAACAGCACGGCGAGCCAGAACCACGGCTCGGCGGGTCCCGCGGGCGCCCAGGACGCGGGGCTTCCGTCTGAGATCCACAGTATGATGCCCGGGATGAAGAAGAGCGCAGTGCCCGGCAGAATGGTGAACCAGATCGTTAGTCGCATGCCTAATGGTGTCGACTATGAGATTTCGGGCTGCGATGGCCGCGGCTCCCCGCCCGATGAATGCTCGCGTGGTCATCAGGTATTGATTGGACTAACCCAACGAGTGGCACAAGCGTTGCAGGCACTTCAATCACCCGGCCCTGAAGCTAAATTCGCCTGTTGTCAATTACGCGAGCGGCTTTGCCCACGCTCCGCGGCACTTGTTTGGGCGCCAGGACGTTGACGCGACAGCCGACTCCCAGCCTACTCTGCAACGTTGCGGCCAACTTCCTCCCCACGGCGGCCGCGGCGTTACGGTCCCGGTACAGCTTCTCCGACGCCTCTACCCGAACGGTCAGATCATCCATGTGAGACGGGCCTCGTTCCAACAGCAACTCATAGTGTGGTTCCAGGCCGTCTGTCCGCAATAGCTCCGATTCGATCTGAGCGGGAAACACGTTTACCCCGCGAATGATCAGCATATCGTCCGTCCGTCCCAGGGGCTTGTCCATGCGACTGGTAGTCCGGCCACAAAGACATCGTCCATGAAACAGCCGCGTCAGATCGCCGGTGCGATAGCGCAGCAGCGGCAACGCCTCTTTCGTGACGCAAGTAAAGACCAACTCCCCGATCTCCCCATCGGGAAGAGGCTCTCCGGTCGGCGGGTCAACAACTTCCGGTATGAAGTGGTCCTCGGCCAGGTGAAGCCCCTGTTTATACCTGCACTCCATCGCCACTGCCGGCCCTATCACCTCCGATAACCCATATATGTCGAGCGCCGTGATGCCGAATTGCGTCTCAATCCTGTGCCGCATCCCCTCTGACCATGGTTCCGCACCGAAGACGCCCAGCCTCAGGCTACTCAGGTCTGCCCCGATCTCCGCTGCCTGCTCCCCCAGGAACAGCGAATATGACGGCGTGCAGCACAACACAGTTGCGCCGAAGTCTTGCGCCAACTCAATCTGCTGGCGCATGTTGGCCGTCGACGCCGGCACTACCGTCGCGCCCAGCCGCTCGCCGCCGTAGTGCAGCCCCAGCCCGCCGGTGAACAGCCCGTAGCCGTATGCGACGTGGATGATGTCACTCCGGTCAACCTCCGCGATGCTGAGCGATCGCGCCGCCAGGTCGGCCCACATGGCAATGTCGTTGGCGGTATATCCCACAACAGTCATCTTGCCCGTCGTCCCACTCGAAGCATGCACCCGCACGACGTCATCCATGGGCACGGCGAAAAGCCCATAGGGGTAGTTGTCCCTCAGGTCCTGCTTGACGGTGAAGGGCAGACTCGCCAGGTGGTCCAGGGAGCGCACCTCTTCCGGCGTCACGCCTATGGAATTTAGCTTTTCGCGGTAGAAAGGCACGCGCGCGGCCATGCGGGCCAGGCAGTCGCGCAGCCGTTTCGCCTGCAACGCGGCCAATTCATCCTGCGAGATTGTCTCGACTGGGTCCCAGATTGCGGTTTCCGTCACGGTGTTACGCCCGATGCTATTTTCCAAAGGCCTGCAAGCGGGAAACCCCCTTCTCGAGGGTCGCTGCTAGAGATGGCCGATCTCGTTCAGGAATTGAAGGGTGATTTCAGCGCAACGTTCCGGTTCTTCCAACTGGAGCAGGTGAGAGGCGTCCGGCAAGAATTCGTAGTTCATGCGACCCAACTCGTCGAAGTCCATGCTGGGCATAAACGTAAACGACTTTGTCGGATCCGAACCGACGACCTTGATTGGGCACTCGACTTGCCTGGTGTCAATCTGCATTGACCACCCGTAGAAGAACTCATACATCCGCGCCTCGTGCTCTTTCGGGCATCGGAGGGCATACCCATCGCCATCGGGGCGCAACAGGGTTTCCGCCATGAGGGCCGGCAACCCGGGGGGTAGCCGCCGGAAGGTCGGGTCCGAGTCCATGTGCTCGATGTAGTCATCGTGCGAGTCGAACCGGTCGCGGCGTAGTGGCACACTTCGACTCATGTGCTCTGATATATACACCAAGTCATCGGGGTTCTTTCCCGGCGGCTGGATTGGCGGATCGAACAGCACCAAGCCTGCAAACCCGCCTCGCTCCTGTTCAAACAACAGGGCGGTCAGCGCCGATGCAGAGTGGAACACCCCCACCGCGGGCCTCTCTCCGAACCGGTGACCGATGGACCGCAGGATGGCGTCGTAGTCGTCAACGAACGTAGGAAAATTCAGGGACGCGAGGTCGCTTTTCGGGTTCCACCCATGAGAGCGAAAATCGAAGAGCAGCAGGTCAACACGGTCCTTGAACAGCGACCAGTATGGCAGGTACGTGTCTGCGGCTAAACCACAACCGTGGCTGAGGACAACCCGCGGCCCATCGGGGTTGCCGTGTCTCCGCACCTGCGCCGTTGCGCCGTTCGAGAGTTGGACCTCCAGCACCTCCGACGGTTCCGGCACGCTCCAAATTCGGGTCATCTAAGCGGCAAGGCGCCCTTCGATGTACTTGACCATTCCATCGACCGTAGTGATTATGGCGGCTTCGCTGTCCAGGATGGTGCAGCTGAACTCAGATTCGAAGGCCATTGCCAGCCGGGTCAACGCCAGGGAGTCTGCGCCAAGATCTTCTACGAAAGTCGATGCCGGCGTTATTGACGATTCCGGAACCCTCAGTTCCCTGGCGGTTACGCGAGTGACTCGCTGCGAAACGTTGGACATTCGTGTCCCTCCTGTCTTGGGGGGTAGTTTAATGGCAACTGTCGGTTAAAGAGTGTCCAAAAGCGCGGGGGTGTGCCAGTGGGCACAACGTCGACCCATCGCGTCCGCGACGATGTGCATCTTCATACTACCGCCGCTCTTCCCGGCGGCGAAACGATGTAGATTACCGGCTGTGACTGCAGGTGTGGCCCTGCCCCGGCAGGGCCATGTTATCGTTCGGCCGAGGAGAAACGTTGATGGAAAAGCTGGCATTCGTCGATACACACGTCCACTTTTACGACATGCAGCACCCGGAGCTGATCTACGGCCACTGGCTGCCCGGCGTGCCGCATCCGAGGATGGGCATGGCGTTACAGAAGCTTGCCCACAGGAATTACCTTGCAGAGGACTACATCGCCGAGACACGCAACGCGAATGTCGTCAAGGCAGTGCACGTGCAGGCGGCCATCGACAGCCCCGACCCGGTCACCGAGACCGAGTGGCTGCAGGAAGCGGCGGATCGGACGGGCTTCCCCCACGGGATCGTCGCGCACGCCGATCTGCGCGACCCCGGCATCGAGGGAGTGCTGGAGCGCCATTGCGAGTCGCCCAACATGCGGGGTATCCGTGACTTCTCCTACGGCGACTATCTGGTCGAGCCGGACTACCATCGCGGTTTCGCCCTCTTCGAAAAATTCAACCTGGTGTCGAGCATGCCGGTCAACTGGACGCACATGGAGAAGCTACGGGACCTGGCGAACAAGTTCCCGAACATCATGATCGTTGTTGATCACACCGGCACGCCGGAAGAGCGGACTGACGAGTACTTCGAGAAGTGGAAGAGCGGCGTTGCTATCGCGGCCTCATGCGACAACATCCGCTGGAAGATCTCCGGCCTCGGGATGGGCGACCCCGACTGGACGGTGGACAGCATCAGGCGGTACGTGATGACGTCCATCGAGACGATGGGCGTCGACCGCTGTTTCTTCGGCACCAACTGGCCGGTTGACTGGATATTCAGCGACTACGACAAGGTCGTTGACGCCTACACGGAGATCATCTCCGGCTTCAGCCGCGACGAGCAGGAATTGCTCTTCTCCAAGACCGCCGAGGAGCTGTACCGGATTTGAGGGTGGGCGGACATTAGCCCGTCAGATCCTGGGTTCGGCGCTACAGTCAACTAACATTAGGAGATCAAGTCTTTTCTGGAGGCGCTTGCGTGGGTGCTAAATCACATGTCTCGAAGTGGGGCAACAGCCTGGCTATCCGAATTCCAAAGACCATTGCCGAGCAGTGGGGCGTCGGTGAAGGATCGGCAATCGAGATTGTCCCAAGAGGCGATCGGCTGGAGCTGCGGAAGAAGGTTTACGACCTGACTGACATGCTGGGCGCCATTGGACCAGGGAACTTGCACCCTGAAGTGGAAACGGGGCCTGTAAAAGGCGGCGAGGCGTGGTAGGGCACTGACATGTCCCCATGTGGAGAGTCACGGTCCGGTTGAGGTTTTGACCCCAAGCTCCGTGTAACTATCCAGTTAGTCGCAACTCTTAATGACATGCTCTTTGGCGCAATCGAGACGGGCGGCACAAAGGTCGACTGCGCGGTGGGCAGTTGGCCGGACGACGTACGCGACCGCCTGAGGGTCCCGACGACCACTCCGTCCGAAACCCTGTCCGGGGTCACGGATTTTCTGCTGGCACATCACCGGAAGACGCCTTTGTCGGCCATTGGCATCGGCTCGTTCGGCCCGGTTGACCTTAAGGCCGGTTCGCCGACGTACGGGTACATCACATCGACACCCAAGCCGGGCTGGCGCAACGCAGACGTGGTTGGCCCCATCCGCGAGAAGCTGAAACTGCCCGTCGCGTTCGACACCGACGTTAACGCGGCCGCGCTCGGCGAGGTTCGCTGGGGCGCTGGTCGCGGTCTGGACAGCCTCGTATACATAACGGTTGGTACGGGCATCGGAGGGGGCGCGGTTATCGCAGGTAGGCCGGTACATGGAGCAAGTCACCCGGAGATGGGGCATGTTTTTGTCCCGCACGATCGGGCGGTCGACCCATTCGACGGGGTCTGTCCATATCACGGGGATTGCCTCGAAGGGCTGGCCTCCGGGCCCTCGATGGAGGCTCGCTGGGGCGTGCCCGCGGAGTCGCTTCCCGAAGGCCACCAGGGCTGGCGGCTGGAGGCCGAGTACCTGGCAAGCGCCATTGCCAACATCATGCTCACGATGTCGCCGGAGCGGATCGTCCTGGGGGGCGGCGTGATGCAGCAGGGGCAACTCTTTCCGCTTATTCGCGGGCGGGTGGTCGAAATACTCCAGGGTTACGGCGTGCTGGAGGAAATCGTGGAGGGGATTGACGGACACATAGTGCCGCCGGGGCTGGGGGAGGAATCGGGGATTGCGGGGGCGTTTGCGTTGGCGTTGGGGGTGTTGGGAGAGGGGGAGTGACGGGGCATTCGCCAGCATCACCAGGCAAGGGCGAAGGCGGGTTTCAAACCCGTCGCCACGACAATCCACGGTTACAGAATGAAATGCCGACGTACTGGAAACCGGGGGACCAGGTAGTCCTGCGGGAGATTTGGCGCGGCAGGGTCTGGTCCGGGCGGCCGTGTATGGTCGTGGAAGATACGCCGAGCCGGTTGGTGCTGTACTCCGGGGCCGACGTTCGTTGGATGAAGCCCTGCGACGCTGCGGGCGTACGCCTGAGGATCCCGGAGGATGATTGGGTGCTGCGGGAGGACGTCTGGACCCTGGAGGTCCTCCGTATCGTCATCCCCGGTTCTCGCCATAGCGTTTTGCTCCTGTGGTCCGCGGGATTCCAGGAGTTTATGTTGTGGTATGTGAATCTCGAGGACCCTTTTGCCCGCACCGCCATCGGCTTTGATTACAAGGACCGCTTGCTCGACATCGAGATAGCGCCGGACCTGTCCAGTTGGAAGTGGAAGGACGAGGACGAGCTTGAAGAGGCGGTCGTCCGAGGGATAGTGACTCGCCAGGAGGCGGCTGCAATCAGGGCTGAGGGAGAAAGCGTGATAGCGGCCCTCGACGCCAGACGCGCGCCATTCGACGAGCCGTGGGACCGATGGCGGCCGGATCCGGACTGGCCGACTCCCGGCTTTCCTGATGGCTGGGACGACTTGGGCAAGTACCCTGCCGTTGGCGGCCAGTTGTGATGGACCGATCCGGGTCGGTTCGCCCGAACGTTTGCCAAATATCGACTAGCCCCTGCTTTCTATAACGCGCCGGTGTCACCGTTTCTGGGCGAGTATCCACAAGTAGGGTACTTCGCGATCGCCCTCCAACTGGGTTTCGGAATCCGTCTCTTCGATCTCGAAACCGGCCGCCTGGACAAGACCCTTTATCGTCTCGGGATCGAAAGCGCTGAGGAACATCGGAACGCCTAGCCACTCGCCAGTGACGTCGTTCATTTCTCCGGCTTCGTAGCTGAACAGAAGCAGTCCCCCCGGCCGAAGCCAATCGTGGATGCGCCTCAGCAACGGCCCATGCTGCTCTCGCGGCAGGTGTTCCAGGGTATAGAAGGAGACCACGGCGTCGAAACACGCGGCAGGGAAGTCCAGGACTTCTAGGTCTCCGTGGAGGAATCTCCCTCGGGGGACGTTCCGTCGGGCCTTCCTCACCTGGGTCCTGGATATGTCCACGCCGGTAACGTTGTGAAGCCTGGCGATCTCGATGTCCGCCGGGTCGCCTGAGCCGCAGCCCAGATCGAGGACCGCGCTTCCCGGGTCCAATGTGGCCAGTACTTTCCCCAGCCATTTCATCCTTGGCCACTGCTGATGACCTTCAAGGCGCGAGTAGGCCTCCGCTGCCTGGTCGTAGCCCGTTTCAACAATGGTCTTGGGGTTATTGGTCATGGCGCATCCCAATAGCGTGAGCGGAAGTCCAGTTCAACTCGGAATCGCTATGGCCTGGTTAGGGCCGCACGAGTTTATGACAGTGGGGTGTTGCCTTTCGGTTGGGAGTTGTCGATGTCGAACGTACCCTCCCCCATTCCCCACCATGGATACCGGATCGGAGTCCGGCAAGACGGGGGGTCGTGGATACCGGCCCCGCATCGGGGTGCGGGGAGACGAAGTAAGTGGTGTGGGGAGACGATGGAGTGGGCGCGTGGAGGTGATGGGGGGTGCGGGATGACGTTCTTTCATCCGGAATGTCGATGAGGGGGTTGTACGGGTCGATTTCATACGAATTACACTACAACGACTTGCACTAGTAGCGACATTTGAGCCTGATGGCAGGGGTCTAACGGAATTGAAAGAACTGCGTTATCCGTTCTTGACGGGCGCACGCCTTCTACTTTGGTGGGTCCTGGCGGGGGCGGCAGGGTTCGCAATTGGCGGGCTCGTGGAAGCGGCGGTGGGACAGCGTGGCGGCCTGATGGTCGTCGTATACATCATTGTGGGCGGTTCTGCGGCTGGTCTGCTGCAATGGCTGGTTCTGCGTCGACGCCTATCAGGTGTTGAATTGTGGGTGGCTGCCTGCGTCGGCGGCGGTGTCGCAGCGGGTGTGGTGGGCGTTGCCGTCGGTGTTATTGCGGGCCTTGGCGCGGGTGTGGTCCTTGGCTTGAGAGCGGCCATGGAAGTTGGCACAGATGCTGGAGGCGTCGCAGTTGCGGTCTCGTTCGGGACCGTGGTCGGGGTTCTACAGTGGTTGGTTCTTCAGCGGGAAGTACCGCGGTCGTATTGGTGGGTGCTTGCCAGTTCCGTTGGATGGATCCTGGGTGGACTGATGGCTGGAGTCACGGAGGGGGTAGCGGGCTGGGCCGTTCTGGGCGGCGTGTACGGCACCGTTACGGGGTGTGTTTTGTTGGTGTTGCTGGCATGGCGGCCGGTAGAAGCCTGAGGGGGGTCTGGGCCGCACGCGAAGGACGCGGTGTGGGGGACGTACCCGCGCACCTCCCCATCGGGCGCCCACAAGAGACGCCCCTACGAGCGGGTGGTCGAGCGGTGACGGTAGGGTAGCGAGTCAGTTGTAGCGAGGCGTTTCCGGTTGTGTTAAGTGGCCGAGCCCTCCGACGTTGTCGCCAATTCCGGGGCGGTACTGTGTAAACTGCCGTCAGGTTTGACAGTTGTCTAGTACTGGGAGGCAGACGCTATAACTACGCCAGCTTCTCAGAACCCGCGCTACGAAGCGCACGAAACCCCACCGCTCCTGGCGTCACTGGGTTACGGGTTCCAGTTCAGCCTGATGGCCTCCGCCACGCTGCTGGTAACGCCGGTGGTGGTTGCCAACGCGTCCGGAAGGGGAGAGGCCTACCTGACCTGGGTGGTCTTCGCCTCACTTTTGGTCTGCGGCGTGTCCACGCTGATACAGGTGCGGCGGCTGGGGCCGGTCGGGGCGGGCGCGGTCCTGCCCATGTTCACCGCGGCGTTTGCGATCCCGTTTTGCATAACGGCGGTGGTCGACGGTGGACCCGAAACGCTGATGGCCCTCGTCATCGTCACGGCCATCTTCCAGTTGGTCATATCGAAGTGGTTATTCATCCTGAGGCGAATCGTTACGCCAACGGTGGGCGGCACGGTGATGATGATCCTCTCGATAACTCTTGCTTCGGTTGTGCCGCGACTGCTTGAGGACGCATCGTCGGAGAATAGTCTGGGGGCTCACCTCACCGCGTTGGCAACCCTGGCCGTCATCTCGGCGTTGATCCTGCGAGGTTCGGCGGTAATCCGCCTGTGGGGGCCGGTACTTGGCATCGTCGCCGGCTGTGTGGTGGGCGCGGCTTTTGGCCTGTACGACGTCGACCGAATACTGGATGCCCAGTGGATCGGGTTGCCGAGTGAGTGGCCCGGGTTGGGGATCGGCTTCGGGATCCCGTTCTGGACGCTGCTCCCTGCATTCCTGTTTCTCAGCGTGGTCATCTCCATCCAGGCAAATGGAGAATCGATCACCCTGCAGCGGGTCGCGTGGCGGGAAGAGCGGGCCGTGGACTTTCGGCAAGTGCAGGGCGCGCTGTCCGGCGCCGGCGTGACCAATCTACTGGCCGGCGTTGCAGGTTCGGTGCCCAACATCATCAATCCGGGCATCGTTTCGTACATCCAGACCACCGGCATCGCTTCCCGGCGGGTGGGTTATTGCATCGGCGGCATTCTGATCGCGGTTGCGTTTCTGCCCAAGTTTTCCGGTGTCCTCAGCTCCATCCCGGGTCCGGTGATGGCTGGGCTCCTCATCGTTCTTAGCGGTACCCTTTTCGTCGACGGCGCGCGCACGGTAATCCAGTCAGAGCAGAACCGGCAAAAAGTCCTGGTGGCCGGGGTGTGTTTCTGGATCGGCGCTGCTTTCCAGTTCGGTCTGTTCTCATTGACGGACATCGGGCCGGTATTGGGAGAGTTGATCCAGAGCGGTATCACTACCGGGGGAGTAGCCGCGATCGTGATGGTGTTGTACCTGGAGTTCAGCCAACCGCGGCGCATGCGCTTCCAGTCGCGTCTACACGTCGGGTCCCTGCCGGAGCTCAACGAATTCATCGTCAAATTCGCGGACCGCAGGGGCTGGAACGAAGCAATGAAGTCACGGCTGACCGCCGTCGCCGAGGAGACGCTGCTCACGCTGGCACCGCTGAACCTGGAGGCACTTGGGGACGAAGATGGCGATGGTGCGCCGGAGGAACGTCGACTGGTCGTCCTCGCGTCGAGCGAAGGCGACGTGGCGGACCTGGAGTTCATAGGCGGCGGTAACGAGGAGAACCTCGAAGACCAGATTCGCCAGTTACAGCAGCACGACTCTGCCACGCCGGTGGAGGACGAACTTTCACTGGTCATGCTGCAGGTCTACGCCTCATCGGTGCAGCACCAGCAGTACCAGGGCACCGACGTAATCACGGTGCAGGTGACCCAGCCGGAGGCGTCTTAGGCGGCCTGGATATTGCTCGTGAATTCGCCGACCGTGAGTTTCCGAATCCGACAAATGGTCGCCGTTGGCGTGCTGGCGTTACTTGCCGGCTGCGTGTTGATAGCGGGTCATCCGGCCTATGCCCAGACGGACGCCGCGTCCTGTGCCACCGGAGGGGCGGTGGCGGATGCAGCCAACAACCCGGGACTGGTATCGGACTGCGATACGTTGCTGGCGGCGCGAGACTCTTTGTCGGGAACGGCGACGTTGAATTGGCTGGCGAACCGGCCCATCGATCTGTGGGAAGGTGTCACCGTCAGTGGGTTACCCGGGCGCGTCACTATGCTTAACCTCAGTTCGAATGGCCTTACTGGGAGGATGCCCGCCGAGTTGGGCAGACTCCCCAACCTGCAATCGCTGAGTCTCTCCGATAACCAGTTGACCGGGGCGATACCTGCGGAGCTTGGCAACCTCTCCAATCTCAGAGGGCTGAGCCTCTCCGGTAACCAGTTGATCGGGGGGATACCCGTTGAACTGGGCGATCTCTCCAACCTGGAACAGCTGAGTCTCTCCGATAACCAGTTGACCGGGGCGATACCTGCGGAGCTTGGCAACCTCTCCGATCTCAGACGGCTGATCCTCTTACGTGCCCAGTTGACCGGGACGATACCTGTGGAACTGGGCGACCTCTCCAACCTGACATCGCTGCGTATCGACGGTAACCAGTTGACCGGAGGGATACCCGCCGAGTTAGGCAGCCTCTCCAATCTGACATCGCTGGGCCTTTCCGGTAACCAGTTGACCGGGACGATACCTGCGGAGCTTGGCAACCTCTCCAATCTCAGAGGGCTGAACCTCTCCGGTAACCAGTTGATCGGGGGGATACCCGTTGAACTGGGCGATCTCTCCAACCTGATATCGCTGGGTCTCGGCGGTAACCAGTTGACCGGGACGATACCTGCGGAGCTTGGCAACCTCTCCAACCTGGAATGGCTGGCCCTCCAAGAGAACCAGTTGACCGGGGGGATACCCAAGGTGCTGGGCGACCTCTCCAACCTGATATATCTGTCGCTAGATATTAATCAGTTGACGGGTGTGATACCTGTGGAACTGGGCAATCTCTCCAACCTGGAACAGCTGAGTCTCTCCGATAACCAGTTGACCGGAGGGATCCCTGCGGAATTAGGCAACCTCGCCAATCTCAGAGGGCTGATCTTCTACCGTAACCAGTTGATCGGGACGATACCTGTGGAACTGGGCGACCTCTCCAACCTGACATCTCTGGGTCTCGAAGGTAACCAATTGACCGCAGGGATCCCTGCGGAGTTGGGCGACCTCTCCACCTGGAACAACTGAGTCTCTCCGATAACCAGTTGACCGGAGGGATCCCTGCGGAGTTGGGCGACCTCTCCAACTTGGAAGTACTGTCCCTTGGCCGCAACCAGTTGACGGGGTCGATACCGCCGGAGCTCGCTGACCTGTCGAACCTGCGGCGATTGAATCTCTGGGGCAATCGTTTGACCGGCCCAATACCTCCAGAATTGACCGGTCTGGCTAACTTGAGAGAACTGTACCTGGAGGAGAATGAACTTACGGGGTGTATCCCTGGGGGGCTGCGGACGGTAGCGGACCATGACCTTCAGAAGGTTGGCCTGCCCTATTGCGATCTGTTGTTGAGCGGTCTGACGCTTAGCCCCGGATCGCTCGTTCCGGCGTTTGACCCATATCGGACGGAGTACAGCGCGTCGGTTGGGTTGTCACCGGTGACGATGACGGTGGATGCCGCAAACGATCACGATGCGACAATCCAGTTCTTGGACGAAAGTGATGTCGTGCTCGCGGATGCCGACAACACTTTAGAGGGATTCCAGGTCGAATTCGGCGGCGGAACTGCCTACATAAAGATCAGGGTCCTCTCACAGGACGGTCAGGCGATCCACACCTACGTGGTTACGAACCTGGGCAACCGGTATGACGCCAACGACAACGGCGCGATTGAGAGAGATGAGGTCATTACAGCTATAAAAGACTACTTTGGCGAAGTCATTACCAGGGATGAGGTGGTCGAGGTCATCAAGCTGTACTTCTCCGGTTGATTCGAAAGGCCGCTGTCGGGCCACTCACGCCTGCAATGAAAAAGGTTCTAAGCATTGGCGCCGTCTAACAGGGATGTCCGCATACACCGCCACATTTTCGCGGTAGGGATGGCATTGCTTGCCGCCGCCGTGCTGGTGGTGACCCAGCCGGTTTATGGCCAGAGCTCCTCCTGTGCCACCGGAGGCGCGGTTGCAAATGCCGTCAACAACCCGGGACTGGTATCGGACTGCGAAACGTTGCTGGCGGCGCGGGACTCGTTGTCGGGAACGGCGACTTTGGACTGGTCGGCGGACAGGTCCATCGGTCAGTGGGACGGCGTAACCGTTTCAGGCTCTCCACAAAGGGTTACTTCCTTGGACCTCGCAAGTAAAGGATTGACGGGGCAGATACCGGCGGGCCTGGGGGACCTCGTCAACCTGCGGTCACTTTTCCTCAGTGAGAACCATCTGAATGGCGAGATACCACCCGAACTGGGCAACCTCGCCAGCCTGGAAGCTCTTTTTATGGCTAACAACCAGTTGACCGGTGGTATACCAACGGAACTGGCCGACCTTGCCAGGCTGCGAGTGCTACAACTCGGAGCAAATCAGTTGAGTGGAGAAATACCGGCTGAACTGGGCAACCTCACGAACCTGGTGCAACTGATCCTCGACAACAACCAATTCATCGGGAAGATACCTTCGGAGTTAGGCAGTCTCGCAAAACTCCAAAGGCTGGAACTTTACCGCAACCAATTGAGTGGGGAGATACCTGCAGAACTGGGCAACCTTGCCAACCTGCAACGGATGGAAATTTGGGGCAACCAGTTGAGCGGTGAAATACCTGTGGAGTTGGGCCATCTCGGCGACGTCGAATGGCTCAGGCTCTACGATAACGAACTTAGTGGGGAAATACCTCCAGAGTTAGGTGATCTCGCCAACCTCAGAGGGTTGTGGCTCAGTAGGAACCAGTTGACCGGACCGATACCGGAATCTGTAGCTGCACTGGCTAGCCTAGAAGAGTTGTCGCTTTGGCAAAACCGGTTGAGTGGGAAGATACCGTCAATACTGGGTGACCTGCCGAACCTGGATTTGCTCGACCTGAGCGAGAACGATTTCGGAGGTCCGATACCGGCGGAATTGGGCAGCCTCATGGACTTGCGAGGTTTATGGCTCGGCGACAACAAGTTGTCCGGTCCGATCCCTACCGAATTGGGCGGCCTCGCAAATTTGCGATGGCTGCAGCTCAGCAGTAACAACTTGACCGGTCCGATTCCGGCTTCTTTCGAAGGCCTTGGCAAATTGGAAGAGCTGTTCCTTTCGCAGAACCAGTTGACCGGGTGTATTCCTGAGGGATTGCGGGATGCAGCGGACCATGACCTTGCCGAGCTTGACCTGCCGCATTGCGATGTTTTGCTAAGCGGCCTGACGGTCAGCCCGGGATCGTTGGTCCCGGCGTTTGACCCGTATCGGACCGAGTTCAGCGCCTCGGTGGGCCTTTCGCCGGTCACTGTCACGGTGGCCGCCACGAACGACCACGGCGCGACGTTGCAGCATCTCGACGACGACGATCTCGTGCTCGCGGATGCCGACAGCAGTTTGGAGGGATTCCAGGTCGAATTCGGCGCCGGAATTGCCTTCATCAAGATCAGGGTCCTCTCGCAGGACGGGCAGGCGATCCGCACTTACGTCGTAATAGATTTGGGTAACCGTTACGATGCCAACGACAACGGCGCGATTGAGAGAGATGAGGTCATTACAGCAATAAAAGACTACTTTGGGAACGACATTACCAGGGATGAGGTGGTCGAGGTCATCAAGCTGTATTTCGCCGGTTGATTCGAAAGGCCGCTGTCGGGCCACTCACGCCTGCAATGAAAAAGGTTCTAAGCATTGGCGCCGTCTAACAGGGATGTCCGCATACACCGCCACATTTTCGCGGTAGGGATGGCATTGCTTGCCGCCGCCGTGCTGGTGGTGACCCAGCCGGTTTATGGTCAGACCTCCTCCTGTGCCACCGGAGGCGCGGTGGCGGATGCGGCCAACAATCCGGGGCTGGTATCGGACTGCGATACGTTGCTGGCGGCGCGGGACACGTTGGATGAAAAGGCGAGGCTGAATTGGTCGGCGAGTCATCCGATAGTTCAGTGGGAAGGCATCACGGTGGGAGGTTCGCCACTCCGGGTTACTGAGTTGGACCTTGGCTATAAGGGGTTGACTGGGGAGATACCTGCGGGACTGGGCGGTCTTGGCCGCTTGCAGGATCTACGGCTCAACGGGAACGAGTTGACCGGGGAGATCCGTGCCGAACTGGGCAGCCTCTCCAACCTCGAATCGCTGGACCTAAACAGCAACCAGCTGAGCGGGGAAATCCCCGGCGAACTGGGCAGGCTCTCCAGTCTCAGGAGGCTGAACCTGAGCGCGAATCATTTGAGTGGGGAGATTCCTACCGAACTGGGCAGCCTCGCCAACCTTGAATCGCTGCGGCTGGGGGACAACCAGTTGAGTGGGGAGATTCCTGCCGAACTGGGCAGCCTCTCCAACCTTGAATCGCTGCGGCTGGGGGGCAACCAGTTGAGTGGGGAGATTCCTGCCGAACTGGGCAGTCTCGCCAACCTCCGATCACTATGGCTATGGTACAACCGATTGAGCGGTGAGATCCCGTCAGAACTGGGCAGCCTCTCCAATCTCGAATCGCTGTGCCTAGACTACAACCAGTTGAGTGGCCGGATACCGCGCGAACTGGGCGGTCTCGCCAATCTCGAATGGCTGTGCCTAAACAACAACCAGTTGAGCGGTGAGGTCCCTGGCGAACTGGGCAGCCTCGCCAACCTCCGAGTGCTATGGCTTCAAAACAACCGATTGAGCGGTGAGATCCCTGACGAACTGGGCACCCTTTCCGCCTTGCGAGAACTCAGTCTCAACACGAATCAATTGATCGGCGAGATACCGACGGAGCTGGGCAGCCTCGCCAACCTCGAACGGCTTTATCTGTCCGGTAACCGGCTGACGAACTGCATACCCGACGCATTGCGTGACGTGCCGAGTAATGACCTTTCGAGTCTAGGACTGCCATTCTGTGTCGGCACGGACAGGACCGGGCTGGTCGCCCTCTACAACGCCACCGACGGGCCGAATTGGGCGTTTAACACGAACTGGCTCAGTGACCGTCCCGTTGGCGAGTGGTACGGCGTGACGGCCGACGCCAACGGCCGCGTGACGGACCTCGATCTTTCCCGCGGGGACACGATTTCCGGCAACGGGTTGCGAGGCCGCATTCCGGCTGAACTGGGCAGCCTCGCCAACCTCCAACGACTTTACCTTAGCGGCAACCGGCTGACGGGGTGCATCCCAACCAGGTTGCGTGACGTGCCGGTCAATGATCTCGATGATCTCAGTCTGCCATTCTGCGATGATGCGGACAAGGCCGCGCTGATCGCCCTCTACAACGCCACCGACGGGCCGAATTGGGTGTTCAACACCAACTGGCTCAGCGACCGGCCTCTTGGCGAATGGTATGGCGTGACGACCGACGCCACCGGCCGCGTGACTGAGCTCCTCCTATTTTCCGTCAATGGGAATGAGCCACATACCAGTTCCGGCACGATTACCACCAATGGGTTGCGAGGCCGCATCCCGGCGGAACTGGGCAGCCTAGCCAACCTTGAATCGCTGCGATTGGAGGGCAACCATTTGGGTGGGGAGATACCGCCCGAACTGGGCAGCCTCTCCAACCTCGAATGGCTGTGGCTGTACAACAATCGACTGAGTGGGGAGATTCCTGCCGAATTGGGCAGCCTCTCCAACCTCGAACAGCTGCGACTGGAGGGCAACCAGTTGGGCGGGGAGATACCGCCCGAACTGGGCGGTATCTCCAACCTCGAATGGCTGTACCTGAACAACAACCAGTTGAGCGGCGAGGTCCCTGGCGAACTGGGCAGCCTCGCCTATCTCCGATTGCTGTGGCTGCACAACAATCGACTAAGTGCGGAGATCCCCGGAGAACTGGGCAGTCTCGCCAACCTCAGATCACTGTCGTTGTACAACAACCATTTGAGCGGGGAGATTCCTGCCGAACTGGGCAGTCTCGGCAACCTTGAATCGCTGCGACTGGAGGGCAACCAGTTGAGTGGGGAGATACCGCCCAAACTGGGCAGTCTCGGCAACCTTGAATCGCTGCGACTGGGGGGCAACCAGTTGAGTGGGAAGATACCGCCCGAATTGGGCAGTCTCGGCAACCTATGGTTGCTGTCCTTGAGCAACAATGAGTTGAGTGGGGAGATACCGCTCGACCTGAGCAGTCTCACCAAACTCGAATTGCTATGGCTGCACAACAACAGGTTAAGTGGGGAGATACCGCCCGAATTGGGCAGGCTCGCCAACCTTGAAAAGTTATACTTGAACAACAACCAGTTGAGTGGCGAGATTCCTGCCGAACTGGGCAGCCTCGCCGACCTTGAATCGTTGTACTTGAACAACAATCAGTTTGTTGGCTGCATGCCGGGCAACTTCCGGGGCGTGGCTCAAAGTGATATTGGTCGGATCAACCTGCCGTTCTGCGATGTTTTGCTAAGCGGCCTGACGGTTAGCCCCGGATCGCTCGTTCCGGCGTTCGAACCCTATCGGACCGGGTACAGCGCGTCGGTCGGGTTGTCACCTGTGACGGTAACGGTGGATGCCGCAAACGATCACGATGCGACTTTCCAGTTTATGGACGAAAGTAATGTCATGCTCGCAGATTCCGACAACACTATGGAGGGTTTCCAGGTTGCATTCGGGTCCGGCATCGCAGCCATCAAGATCAAGGTCGTCTCAATGGATGGACAGGCGAGCCACACCTACACGGTCACGGATCTGGGTAACCGTTACGACGCCAACGACAATGGCGCGATTGAGAGAGATGAGGTCATTACAGCTATTAAGGACTACTTTGGCGACGTCATTTCCAGGGAGGAAGTAGTCGAGGTCATCAAGCTGTATTTCGCCGGTTGATTCGTTTCGTCCCCCACTTTCGTGGCCCATCGCCGTCCCACCCGGTGGATCGCCGGGTGGGGCTCTTTGTTGATGATATGGACACTGATTTCGGGGGTTTTTCCGTGCTGGCTGCAACCGGCGGCGCCCCAGCGTGTGAAATTGGGGCCTGCCGGCAGTGAGTTGTACAAATGGGGCGTGTCCACCTCGCCACCCCACCGTGGGTACCGGCCCCGCATCGACGTGCGGGATGACGTTCTTTCGCCGGTAAGTCGATGTGGGCTGGCCGGGCTGTTTTCTGGGGAATGGGTCCCTGAACCTAGCCGCCTTCCTCGACGGTGATTGCGCCGGCGAGGGTCTCTCCGCGCATCTCCGGGTTGTAGTAGGAGTAGACCTCCGAGGTCGTGGCCTTGGCCTTGACGGGGTGGACGGCTCGCGCAGAGAACTCGAGCGCGATGCTCTCGTTGGGCAACAGGTCTTCGAGGTACAGAATGACCTTCCTGCCGGCGATGTCGAATCGTTTCAGCTTGGTAGTCCCGTCCACGAGGGCCTCTATCGAGTCCGTGACCGGTGTGAATCCGGTCGGTACGGCGATGTCCAGCACGACCATTCCGGCCTCGACCGGTTCGAACGGTGTGAAGCGGACGTCGACGGACACGATGATCAGGTCGTCGACATTTACGTGGTCGGTCCCGTAGTCGACGTCTATGTCGAACACCTGCCTCGTTTCATGCTCGACTTCGGGCAGGTTGAATCGGCGCACTACCTGGACGACCGCCTCACCTTTTCCGCTGGTTGAGACCTCCAACATGCCCCGTTCAGGGACTTCGGTCATTTGCATCACATCGGCGTTCTCGCCGGTGATGCGGATTTCCCGCTGCCAGGCGCCCGATGAAAGGACGACTGTCATGTCGACGTCTGCCGCTGCGGCCGTTGAGAACTGGGTGAGCGCCTGTAGCCCGACGATGGTGTCCTGCGTGGAGCCGAAGCCGCCGAACGAGTTGCGCCGGGTGACCAGCCAGCGCGCTGCGTTTGAGGCGTTCAACCGGTCGCCGTGCTCCAGCAGCGCGAGCGTGGCGTATGCGGTGGTCTCGATGGCCGCGCTCTGCTGATGCGGCTGAGGATGGGCTGGCCTTGGCTGCCCGTCCTTTGGCTCGACGGGCAATGGGGAGGGTTCAGGGCTTTCGCCCCAGTGAATCCCACCGTCGGCGACAATCGCCATGCCCATCAACCTGTCATAGGCGGCGCCCGCGCTGGGGCTGCCGGCCAGTTCGAGCGCGTACGTCGTGATGGCCATCCCATAGGCGTCTACTATGCTGTTGACCTGGCCCTCGAGATAGCGGACCGCTTTCGCAGCGGCGGAGTCTTGGCCGGCCTCAAGGAGCGCGACGGTCACATAGGCTGTGAGAGCGTTCTTGCCCTGTAGTCCGCCGAGCAACTCCTGGTGGTGCAGGAACCCTACCGGGTCGAACGAGCCGTCGGCGTTTTGGTGGTGGACAATCCAGTCGAAGGCGTCTGCCAGGACCCCCGGGTCGATGTAGATGAGCCCGTCGGCCTGGGCGAACGTCTTGAGGACGAACGCGGTGAGCCAGAGGCTTCCCTGAGCGTCGCTGTCACCAAAGGCCGAGAAGCTGCCGTCGTTCCGCCGATAGGTCAGTTCTCGCTGATAACCGGTAATCATGAGATTCTCGGCCCGGGCCATGATTTCAGGCTTGCTCTGGCCGGTCTCCTGCAGGTAGCGCGCCACGAAGACGTTCGGGGCGAACAGGATCATGTTCTGCTCGCCGCACCCGAACGGCATCTTCAGGAGGCGCTCGAGTCCTTCGATTGACTGCGCCAGGTAGCTTCCGGTGATCGCGACGTGGACCCTGCCGGAGTCCGCAATTGCGTTGGAGGGGATGGTGGCGTCAACGGTGTGGCTGTCGCTGGCCGAGAGCACCAGGTTGTCCACGGTCTCTCTTGCCACGCCCTCGGGCACGACGAGCAGTTCCTTGACGACGGCGTCGGCCGCCGCGAAGCTGCGGGCGGTCACCTTCAACGGCGTAATGCCCGGCTTCCTGGGGCGAATCGTGAAGGTGGCGCCGCCGATGTCGCTGCCCGGGACTGTGACGACCTTTTGGGCGTCGTCCAGGAGTTCGAAGTCGTCGGTGGGTTCGAGGTCTACGAATATCTTCTGCGGGGTGTCGAGGTAGTTGTAGAGCGCGACTCGTACGGGCAACTCCTCGCCCCTGATCGCCGAGTAGGGCAGGTCGACCTGGAGGAAGAACTCCTGGAAGACCGTCAACTCCGCTTCTGAGATGCCGAGGCCGTGTTCCCTGGACATGCCCACGGCCCTCAGTTGCCAGGTGGTTATGGAGTCGGGCGCGGTTACATCGACGGTCGCCTGCCCTGACTCGTCGGTGGTCAGATCGGTCCACAGCCATGTTTCGGGGAAGAACTGGCGGACGCGTTGCACTTCGGCCAGGTCGTCGGAGGATTCGGTCGATTCTTTGATTGTTTCAACCCGAGTCACTGCTTTCTCCACCACCACTGTCTCGACCACTCTTTCGGTAACCGCGGCCGCCATGGCCCTTACCCGTTCCTGGCGGTACTCCTTGCCTTCGGGCACGCGCTGGTTTGTCATCACGATCACCCCCACGTCCTCAAAGGTCTCCTTCGCTCCGCGCGTATACACGTCGAAGAGCGGGCGCGCCTCGTGAAGCTCCACCTGCGGCAGCTGGTAGAGGCGTTCCAGTTCGTTGAACACCTGCTGGAGGTTGAGACGGTTCTCGGCCAGGATGTAGACGGAACGGTCGACCGCTACCAGGCCAACCCGCGCCTCCCCCTGGGTCTGGACGTTGATGTCCACCTCGTCTCCCGGCCTGACCTTGCTCTCGCCGAATTCCACTGCCACTTCGTGCGGGTACGCGGACTCGACGGAGAATGGCAGGTAGTCGGCTGCGACCTCGCTTGTAGGCAGGACCTGGTACACGAGCACGCGGGCTTCGGGTGCCATGAGCGGCGTGACTGTAAAGCTGATTGTCAATTCGGGCGAGAAGTCGGAGAAGACGACCATCCCGCGCGACAGGACCTCGTAGTAGAAGTTGCCGGCTTCATTGGTGGCGGCGACGCGGAACTCTGCGACGTCTCCGACTCGCAGCGGGCCTTCGCTTACCTGTTCGAGGTGAACGAACGATCCGGACGGCGAGTAGCCCGCGTTGACGGTGAGCGAGGCGTGCGCCTGTTCCGCCCATGCTTCGAGGGTGAATGCCACAGCTTCCGGCGGCGGCGTGACGGTAATCAGCGCTTTGCCGTCATGGGTCGTGACCTCTTCGGTATGTTCGGACAGTAAGTCCAGTTCCCCGTCGGCATATAGCAAGCGGACCGTCACGTCTTCGCTGAGCGGCTGATTGTCCGGCGTCTCGGTGACCACCAAGAACGAGAAGGGCAGTCCCGGCTTGAACGTGTTGCTTTCAGGGATCACCTGGAGGCTGAGTGGCGTGGCTGCGACAGTGATCAATTGCGTGGTCGATTCGACGTAACCGGTGCTCCGCTCGCGGACGGTGACATCGAGCCGGACGTTGCCCATCCCGCGGGCGCCCGGGACACCGGCCACGTAACCGGGGGCCGGCAGTTCGAACGTGGCCGTGCCGTCGAGTTGCTCCACGACCGAGGCGTACTCCTCCCATACTCCGACATATCGCGTCGCCACGATGGTCGCTTCACCTTTGACCGGTCTTCCGAAGCTGTACTCGGACGACACGGACCCGTGGACTGGTTCGTTGGCCAGGACCCAGGACTTCGGCAGACTTACGTTGACGTCGTACTTGGGCAGGACGTATTCCTCGACGCGGATGTCTACCTGGGTCTTGCGGTTACCGGAATATGCCGTGAGCTTCCACACGCCCAGGTTCGGCTCGTTGGAAAGTGGCAATTCGAGAGTCGCCATGCCGTAGTCGTCAGCGCTCGTCGACTCCCTGTAGATCTTGATTCCCTTCGCGTCCTGGGCCTCTACCAGCACCTGACCTGCGACCGGATTCAACTCAGGATCGAGCAGGAGGACGCGCATGTTGACCGTCTGGCCGGGTTTGTAGACGGGCTTGTCGGTCTCAAGGAACAGCACGGTCCGTGATTCGACCAGGAGGTCCTGGCTGGCGCTGAACCCGGGCCCCTCGACCGCCAACTCGTACACGCCGTCTGCGAGGGCCGGTACCTCGAAGTCCAAGTTGCCTTGACCCTCGACGAAACCTTCCGCCCTGGCGACCGGCGCGCCGTTGCTGAGCAGCGCCAATTGGACCTTACCCGACGCCGGCTGGCCCTTGCTGAACAACGCGACGGAGACCGACTCGGTCGCGTTCGACCGCATGACGCTGGGGGCGACGGCCATGTAACCGTCGACGCGGCCTGAGACGGGCGTTGGTTTCGTTACCGGAGCGCGCGTTGGTGTGGAGATCACGACGCGGGTAGGTGTGGGGGTGGCCACGGTCGTGACCGGGGTGGGTGGTGACGGGGTTTCGCCGGGCGTTACTACAGGAATCGGCGTTGGGGTGCTTGCAGGAACAGGTGTTGCGCGTTCTCTAGAACACGCTGTCGCGAGGACCAATATGAGAATAATCAAAGATAGTCGGGTCGCTAATTTGCACGAAACCATTGCCTGCCTCCGGTGATGGGTGCTCGTCACTAAAGACGACGGGAGGGTGGGGATTGTTCCGGGGGATTCGGCAGCGGGGAGGCTTGGCCGTCACCTGGCGGGGACCGCGGTTAGACTGGCACGGGCTCATTAGGAGGTGAACTATGGGCAGCCGAAAGACATATGACGGCGCCGAGAAGGTCTACGAAGCCGCGGAGTTGTGGGTGGAGCGCGCCTTGCGCATGGATGACTCGCTTTTTACGCCGGGGGTGCCGATTTGGTCGACCCGGTGGCTGGGGGAGTTGCGGGAGCGGTTTCCGACCGGCGGAAAGTTCTTTGAACAGTTGGAATCCCAACTCGACGGTAGCCACCCCGAGGTTTATCAATTGATGGGGGAGGTGCTGTACGTCCACTACCTGATTTTCAGAATTGAGATCAAGCAGCAGCGAATCCAGGAAGTTCTCGGATGGTCTCCGAAACCTGTCGAGATCTTGCCGGAATTGGTTCCTACGCTTCAATTGGGCTTCGTAGGACCTGGCCAAGGCAAGACTCAAATTCTGTCCCAGACTGCATGTCTTGTCGAATATGTGGAGCAGTGGAAGGAGCAAGACTCAGCCGAACGTGGCCGATTACTCCAGGATCCGTGGGCGTTCAAGGATTTCCTCGTGGCAAGGAGCTTTAGGAGCAACCTTCTTGTCAATAAGCAGAACGAGAGACGTGCACAACGAGAGGCTCTACTGCACATCTCCACCCCGACACTTTCGAAGGTACCGTCAACCTTGTTCACAAAGTAGGTATTGCCGAAGCAATACCTTTCGAACGGTTTTTGACCGAACAGACATCGGATGTTGACTACAAGATATTTCAGATTCGCCAAGGCCTGGAGTCAGAAGAAAAAGGCGACTTTGACTTCTACGACCATGAAATACGAGGCCTGTGGGACGAAAGCTACGAACCCGATCTTTGGGGTGAATTTATCAGGCGAGCGAGGGCGTATGTCGACACTGGAAAGCTTGAAGAAGAAGAGATTGATTACAAAGTTGAGATCGGCCGCAAGCTGTCGGGGGTGCGCGAAGCGGTGCTTGGTGGCAGGGATGACTGGGCCGATGGATTAAAGGGAGGCTTCGCAGCCAACCTCATATTTGCGATTCAACAGGCAAAATTCCGTGACTGGTTGCGTCAGTCCCCGGGGGAAGTGTTCAAAGCATTGACTGCACTCTGGGCTGAGGGCGACGTACCGGTTGCCGATCGAGTTCGGGCGTTTGGCGCCGAGTTCCCGCCGTCGCAGATAAGTGGTACCGGAAGCCGTCTGACCGTCGCGTCCGTTCTCCTCATGGGACAGGATGTCAAGCGATTCCCCCCATTCGCGTACGAAACGTTTAAAACCGCATACGAACGTTCCGGGTACGCCCAACCTGACAGGGATGCCGATGAGGGAGGGTTATATGAGCATGCCTTAGGGTTCCTCGACCGATTCATCGAAGAGGCGTCGGAACGTGGCCTAACCCTGCGCCATCGGCTCGACGCGCAGTCAGTAGTTTGGACGATCGTGCGCGGTCGGGGCGAAGAATTGTCGAGAGGCGGCGAGGAGGAATATGAAATTGGAGAGGAGCCAACTGAAGACGGCGAACCACCACAGTCCGAACCTGATCTGCCGGCACTTGCTGAGGAAGTATTCATGCCCGTCGAATTCCTGGAACGGATCGATGAACTGCTGGAGGAGAAGAAACAGGTCATCTTCCAGGGGCCGCCGGGTACGGGGAAGACGTATGTTGCGCAGAAACTGGCGAAATGCCTTGCTGGGTCAAGGGACCGGGTCACGCTGGTGCAATTCCACCCGTCCTACGCATACGAGGACTTCGTACAGGGCTTCCGCCCGGTGCAAACGGGCGACGGGCAGGCCGGATTCGAGTTGCGGGACGGGCCGCTCCTGAAGGCTGCGGAGCGCGCCCGGCAAGAGCCGAACACGAGGCATTTCCTCGTCATAGACGAGATAAACCGGGGCAACCTTGCCAAGGTGTTCGGGGAGCTTTATTTCCTGCTGGAGTACCGGGACGAAGAAATCAGCCTCCAGTACCAGCAGGCGGCAGACGACAAGTTCTCCCTGCCCTCTAATCTGCACATCATCGGAACGATGAATACGGCGGACCGTTCGATTGCGTTGGTGGATCTTGCGCTGCGACGCCGCTTCTACTTCGTCGAGTTTCACCCGGACGATGAACCGGTGAGGAGTGTCCTCCACAAATGGCTGGCTGAAAAGGCGCCCGGTATGGAGTGGGTGGCGGAGGTTGTCGAGAATGCGAACGAGGAATTACGGGAAGACCGCCATGCCGCCATCGGTCCGAGCTACTTCATGAAAGAGGCTCTCAATAGTGAGGCAGTCGAGCGCATTTGGACGCACAGTGTCTTTCCTTACGTGGAGGAGTGCCTTTTTGGGGACAGGGACAGGATTGGAGAGTTCGAGCTACGGAAGTTGATGGGCCGGACAGAAACTTCGAGTGACCTGCAGGCGGAAGATGGCGAGGCGAAAGGTGCAGACCAGCCGAACGAAGATGCGTGAAATTGACCTGCAAGAGTACCGGCAGAGCGACCCAATCCGGCTCACGGCCGCACAGGTTCGAGTGCTGCAAACCTCGCGATTATCGATCAATGTCGCCCCTACAGGAGACGCAGACGGCGAGTACCGCCTGACGCCCGGTTCGACCGTTGGCGCTCTGGAAATCGGCGATTTGTCGGTCCTCATCCGACCGAAGATCGGGATTGGGCAAATGCTCTCGTTGGCTTGCTACGCCATTAGCAAGTTCAAACCTCAGCCCGAACTTTTCGACTTCCCGCGGGAGTACGCTCTGCCGGATGTGCTGGCTCTGGCCCTCGCTGCTGCCGCCCGCCAGGCGTTTTCGCGAGGGTTGCTGCACGGTTACCGCGTGGAAGAGGAGGCGCTGTACACGGTTCGGGGTCGCATCATGTTCGCCGAACAGTTGCGCACCAGGTTCGGGATCCCGTTGCCAGTCGAAGTGCGTTACGACGAGTTCACTAACGACATCCAGGCGAACCAGTTGGTAAAGGCGGCGGTGTACCGTCTTGGCCGGATGCGGTTGCGTTCGCAGGCGGCACGCCGGCAGTTGGGCAGGATTGCTGGGATGCTCGAGAACGTGTCCCCGGTGGACTATTCACCGAGAAACGTGCCTGAGGTCCGCTTCGACCGGCTAAACGAGCACTATCGCGGTGTCGTGAGCCTGTCGCGGCTCATTTTGCAGCACGGCGCGTATGAGTCCAGCCGCGGCGAGGTGCGCGCGTCCGGGTTCCTGATGGACATGAACGTCGTTTTCCAGGAATTCGTTACGGTGGCGCTGCGGGAGGCTCTTGGCGTGTCTCCGAACGCCTTCAGGGAGCGGCGGATCCCTTCACTCGATGTGGGTGGCCGGGTGAGCCTTCGGCCGGATCTGGTGTGGCGGGATGGTGGCAGGTACATATTTGTGGGCGACGCAAAGTACAAGAACGTGAGTGGCCAGCGAATTCCGAACGCCGACCTGTATCAGCTGCTGTCGTATACGACCGCGCTCGATTTGCATGGCGGCCTGCTGATCTACGCGGAAGGCGAAGCGGTCACGGCGACTTTCAACGTCCGCCACGCGGGCAAGCGGCTGGAGGTTGCTGCGCTCGACCTGTCAGGTACGCTGGATGAGGTGTTGGATCGCGTCGGAGAGCTGGCGGGGGTGATCAGGGAGGCAGCGGTGGGGCAAGAAGCAAGCCGAACTGCAGCTTGACGGCAATCGTCACGGTAGCTGCTGGACCCACCGGCCGGAGAATTGATCCACACACCGCGGGAGCGGCGTCGCAAATGGCGTCTGGCTGGTTGGTATCATATGCGTTACTATTAATGTATGAACGAGGTCAGAGAGTACGTCGACTCCAACGGCCGCAACCCATTTGCCGACTGGTTCAACGGGCTGGAGGCCGTAGCAGCAGCCAAAGTGACGGTCGCACTGGAGCGAATGCGGTTAGGGAATTTGGGCGACGTTAAGAGCGTCGGGCGCGGCGTTGTTGAACGTCGCATTCACTTCGGACCCGGTTTGCGGATTTATTTTGGCAGGGACGGGGAAACCCTGGTGATCCTACTTGCCGGCGGGACCAAGCGACGGCAGCAGGCGGACATCTCGAAAGCCCACAATCTATGGCTCGACTACAAGCGACGCAAGCAGGAGGGGAGCTAATAGCTAGGCGTCGTTTGATAAAGGGCTTGCTCCTAGAAGATTTGGCAGATGGGCCCGAATTGTAGACAACACACGAAGGAATTTATAAAGATGCCGCTTACAAGAGACTTCAAGGAAACTGTACAAGTTCGGGTCCGTAGCGACCCGGAATTTCGGCGGGCGCTGCTGAAGGAGAGTGTCGACTGTCTGCTGGAGGGGGACGTGGACACCGGCAAGGCGGTACTACGAGACTACATAAACGCCACGGTGGGATTTGAGGACCTCGGACGGCTAACCGGAAAGTCACCGAAGAGCCTGATGCGGATGTTCGGGCCGGGCGGCAACCCCCAAGCGCGGAATCTGTTCGAAGTGATCAGCCACCTTCAGGAACGCGAGGGCATAAGGCTGGAGGTTCAGGCTGTTCGATAGCCGGTAGGCTTCCGAGACGGAATCTGCTGCGACCAAGTGAATACCTGGGCAGCCGCGCCTCCGCCCCCTACCTTCCAATTGCCAGCAGGGTGATGCCGGTTACGTCCGGCTGGCCGAAGGGTGACACTGCGAAGCCTCGGACGTGGGGGCGCACCAGGACGTAGTCCTTGACGTGGAATAGCGGGATGATTCCCGCGTCGTCCATCAGCAACTGTTCCGCCTCGCGGTAAATGTTGAGGCGCCTGTAACGGTCATCGATGGCCCGCGCACGTTCCACGAGTTCGTCGAAAACGGGGTTGACGTACCTGGAGTCGTGAGCCTCGGAGTGCAGCAGGAGGTCCAGGAAGTTCTCCGGATCGGGGTAGTCGGCCACCCATCCGTAGGAGTACAAGTGCTCGGCCACGCTCTCCAGTTCGTAGTAGTAGACCTCCGGGTCTACCAAATCCGCCTGCACCTCTACGCCCAACTCCTCTTGCCACGCATCCAGCATGAATTGCGTGGAGGCTGACGGCTCGCCGCCCCGGTCCACTGCCGAGAAGATTATTTGCGGCAGGTCGCCTGCGTACCGCGACTCGGCGAGCAGTTGTCGCGCCGTGTCAGGGTCGAACGGGATGCCTTCCAGTTGGTCCGAGTAGCCGGGCATGCCGGGCGGCAATATTCCCACCGCGAGGGTGAGGTTCCCGTCGTAGAGGTCGTCGATGAGCCGTTGACGGTCGAGCGCCATGTTGAATGCGCGCCGGACCTTTACGTCGTCGAACGGGGGGCGCGTTGTGTCCATCACGACGAAGAAACTGGTTAGTTGATCGTATTCCCTCAGCTGTTGGCTGAGTTCGTCATCGCCGCGCAGCCTGTCGAGGGAGCCGACGCCGACGAACAGGGCATCCCAGGCGTCGGTGAGGTACATGTCCAGACCGTTGGCGCCTGGCAAGGCGACGTTGGGTGAGATGAGGTGTTCCAGCGCAACGGGGCTGTGGTAGTCGTCGAACCGCTGGAGGATAACGACTTCACCGGCCTCCCAACGCGACAGTTTGTATGGACCGGACCCGTTGACCCGGTCGCCGGTCCAACCGTCGGGGCCCAGACTTTCAACCGACTCGCGATCTACGACGGAGCCGGAGGGGTATGACAATTTCGCCAGGAAGTACTCCTTCGGCGAGTCGATGGTTATGCGGACGGTGCGATCGTCAACGACCTCGTAGCCGGACACCTCTGTCGCGTCTCCGTTCAGCTTCTCCCTCACACCCACGATGTCGCCCAGGTAAAGCGGCGCTGTGTCGCTGTGCAGTTCCGGTTCGGTGGCGCGCTCGATCGAGTATTTGAAGTCGTCGGCCGAGATGGGCCTGCCGTCGTGGAAGGTGATACCGTCGCGCAGAGTGAAGGTGTATACGGTCCCTGACTTGTCGACCTCCCATTCCGCGGCGAGATCGGGTACGACGTCGAGGTCTTCTCCCAGCCGGACCAGGCCGCTGAAAACACTGCTGACGAACAGGTGAGATGTCGTCTCCCTGATGACCGCCGGATCGAGGCTCGAGGGTTCGCCCAGGGGCATGGTGAAGGCCTGGCTGCGCGCGATGCCGTAAGGAGCGGGCGGGAAGCTCTGGAAACTCGCCAGCGTCGTCTCGAACGTCTCCTCCTGGCGTTCCAATTGGTCGACCCGAGTGGAGAGCGCCAGTACGAGCGCGGCCCCGCCCCTTTGCGCGACCTGGACCCGCAGCACAGCCGGGCCATCGTCGTCCTCATAGAGAACGTCGGCGCGCTCCGCCTCCGACCGGTCAGCGAGAACTACCGGGCCGATCCGCTCGACTTCCGTCTCGGTGTCTTCCGGTGTAAGCGATTCAATCGCGGCCTCAAGCCGGTCGCTAAGACTGGCATCCGCGTCGCCGAACTCGACCAGTAGCGTCAGGCGGGTGAGTCCGTCATTGCTGGCGAGCACGAGCCACTCGCCCTCAACGTCGGACGGGGTGGACGTCCACGCGTCCGGGTGCATGAAAGAGACGCCGATATCGTTGTTCTCGTACGGGACGAAGTTGACCGGTACGGGCGTCGGGGTGGGAGACGGCGTGGGGGTCGGCTGAGGCGTTGCGGTCGGCGCCGGCGTGGAGGTCGGTTGGGGCGTGGGAGTCGGCTGGGGAGTAGCGGTGGGTGTCGCGGTGGGCGCGGGAGCAGCGGTGGGTGTCGGTGCAGGAACCGTGGTCGGAGTGGGTTCGGGCGTTCCGGTACAGGCGGCAGCAATCGCCAATACGAGTACGAGCAGCAAGAGCGCGGTAGTAAGTTTCATCTGGTTTTTCTCCCAGAGGAGAGCTTTGCGTATCCTCCGTAAGTGTCATTTTGAGCGCAGCGAAGAATCTCCCGCGGGTCACGCAACCACGCCCCGCCCCTCTCACCCGGACCCTTCGGCTTCGCTCAGAGCCTGCCCCGCACTTGATGCGAGGGTGACATGAGAGAGAGGCTCAGGGTGACTTGGGGGTATGGATCATCGCCTGCGGAACCAGTTTTGCAAAGGTCTCCAGCGGCATACCAATCCAAGCCGACGGCACCTTCAAGAATGCTATCAGCCACCGTGATCAATCCGACCACTAGAAACGAACAGCGTCTTTGGACTCATTTCGAGATGTGCCAATTTCATTGAAAGCCCTCCGATGACGAAAGTCGACGATGAAATCAAGGCCAAGACCAGACTCGGCAAGTCTTCACCCGTTCAGGGCATGCGGTCAAGGTTGTGCTTGAATGCGGAGTCGTGCTCCCGGAACCATTGCCTGAGTTCCAGGGTCTCCTCGGCCGGCGGGCGTGCCCAGAAGCCGAACCGGCTCACCGGGGGATAACCCAGCGCGACCAGGTCGACCATCATCTCGGCCACTTTGAAGGCGACCAGCGTCCCGTCCAGCACCGGCACCCCCTCCAGCATCCACCCCTGGTCCGTGCCGTACCGCTGCGTCATCATGCCGCCGACGATGGTGCAGCCGGAAATGATCAACTCGGCGCCGTCTTCATGCACCGCGAGCCGGGCCTGGTCCCGGATGCGGCGGAACACCTCATCGGTCGGAGTCTCCTCGGGGTAAAGCTTGTTGGAGACGATGCCGACGTGGCGAATCTTCGTGGTCTTGTCCGTGAGGCCGTAGAAGGCGATCAGCCGCTGCATCTGGGCCACCGCGGTCGGTTCGGCTGCAATCAGAGTGAAGCGGTTGCACATCATCGATGCGACGTGCGCAGACGCCTCCAACGCGCCCACCACCGGTATGTCGACGGTGCCGCGGGTCTGGATCAGGCCGGGGTCGATCATGCCGCTGATGACGAAGGCGTCATAGCCTTCCGCTTCGGCCCTGATGGCCCGTTCGATTGTGCCATCGACGCACTTCGCCAGGTTGTACTGGTAGGTGTTGTAGGGGAGGGGGAAGACCTCCTCAAGGCACTCGACATCGACGTGGGTGCCGTCCCGAGCCCGGCTGGCCAGGTTCTCCTTCATTCCGGGCTCGATTCGACCGAAAGGCGCGACGACCAGGATCTTCATATCAATGCCTCCTTAAGGGGGCTTCACATACTCGACATCTATGGGTATGACCGTGTACAGATTCCCGTTTTCAGAGACCTTTGCGTAACCTCCGTAAGTGTCATTCTGAGCGCAGCGAAGAATCTCCCGCGGGGTCACGCAATAACGCCCCACCCTCTCACCGAGACCCTTCGGCTTCGCTCGGGGTGACATGGAAGTATGGATCACCGCCTGCGTAACCCCAGACTTTCCGGGGCATCGAGGATTCTAGGGCCTACTCCCAATATGCGAATCTCCCTCACCCCAACCCTCTCCCGCTGGGAGAGGGAGTTTTGCAAAGGTCTCCGCGTCAAGGGAGAGGTGGATTTCCAATGGTCACCTATCGAGGGATTATGGGCAGGAGGATGTGGGACGGGCGCGCGGCGTCGTGGAAGACGGTGTTGTCAGCCGTGGACTTACGGCGGTTTTGCAGGAGCGGCTCGCCGGTATTCGGGTTCACGTCGAAGCGGGGGAAGTTGGAGCTTGAGATGTCGAGGCGTATCCGGTGGCCGGCGGCAAAGAGGTTGCTTGTGGGCAGCAGGATGATCTTTATGCGGGCCAACTCGCCCGCAGGCAGGGGGTCGGCCTTCCCGTCGCCGTGACGGTAGCGCAGGCGGATGATGCTGTCGGTCAGGTTCAGGTTGAAGCCATACGGGTAGTGGATGCTCGGCGGATAGGAGTCGATCAACTTTGCGGTGAAGTCGGTGTCAGGGGCGTCGGACGATACCCATAGCACCACCTCTATCGGTCCCGTGACCTCGACATCCTCGGTCAGCGGCTCGGTCTGGTAGACGAGCACGTCGCGGCGTGAACCGAGGGGCAGATACGGCGGCGAGCACCCGTAGAACCGCGGGTTCTCCACCTGGTCGTAACCCCCGGCGGCGACGATCTCCCGAGCGCGCAACGGGCGCGGCAACACGGATGGGTCGGCTATGCCGGGTGGCAAATCGGTCAACTCGTAGAAGGCGGAAAGCTGCCCGCCAATGGTCGGGACGGGATCGTCCGGGTCGAATGTGTAGGTGGTGCTCGACTCGGACTCCGACGGGGCGCTCTCGTCCAGCGAGCCGTCGGAGTGGATGTAGAACGGGGTGAACTTCGAACGAGCCAGAGGCCACTCGTACTCGTCTCGCCACCGGCCGCCGTGCATGATCCGGCCGTCCAATGTGCGGTGACCCCCGCCGCCGCCCATGACGAACAGCCTGATGGGCGCTTCTTCCCGGACGCCGTTGTCTACGCCCCGCATCCACTGGTCGAACCAGCGCAGATGAGTGTCCTTGAAGTCGAGCGCCGCGTCGGCGCCGAACTCGGCGTCTCCGGCGTAGACCCGTTCGGGCGAGTCGTTTGCATGGGTCCACGGGCCGACGAGCACCCTTACCGGGCCCTCCTTGAGCGCGGACAGCCCGGTGAAGTTCTCGAAAACGGCGCGCGTGTAGGGGTCGTACCAGCCTCCGACGAAGAGCATGGGCTTGTCCGGGAAATTGTCCCAGTACTCCGCCGGTGCGAAGCTTGGGTGTTTCCAGTATTCGTCGTAGTCGGACCGGGTCATGATCTCGAAGACCCAGTTTTCGTAGTTGGGGACCAGGGCGAGCTGAGTCTGACCGCGACGGATCGGCAGCCGGGTCAGCCAGTCGGTGAGCCGGACCGGTGATCGATTCAGGGCCGAGTCGATGAACGGCTCCTGCTTGAGACCAGGGTTCTTGTTGAATGCCGAGACCCAGAAGGCCGCGCCCATTAGCCGCAGCTCGAATGCGCCCCCCTGGCGGACGGTGCTCGTGTAGGCGTTGGAGCCGCCGAAGGTCGGGACGAGCGGTCCCATGTTCGGCGGCCCGAGGGCTGCCATCGCGGTCTGCGTCCAGGCCGCCCACGAGATGCCCCAGTTGCCCACCTCGCCGTTTGACCAGGACTGCCGGCCGATCCACTCCAGGGTGTCGAAGCCGTCTTCGGCCTCGGGGATGAAGAAATTCGTTATGCCCTCCGATTCAAACGTCCCTCTGCTGTCCTGGATGATCGCGACGTATCCGCGCTCCGCGAACCACGTGCACCAGCCGATGCTGCGTTCGATTATCGACTTGTCGTACTGCGTGCGATGCAGCAGGGCGGGGTGTTTGCCAGGCAGCACCTCGCCATCACGCGCGGGCAGGTAGATGTCGGCCGACAGCCTTACGCCGTCGCGCATCGGCACCATTACGTTTCGCTGGGCGATGACTTCGTGGAGGGGGTTGGGCATGGTGGGGTGGGCCTGCTCAATGTAGGCGTCTGTGGGGAACGCTTTGGCGTCATCCGACGTCATATGGCGCCAGCATATCCGATGGAGACGGTACGGCGGACGGTAGCCGGTGTGACACGCACGGTGCTTATAACCTGGGTTTGGCGTAAAGTGGCGGGCGGTGTGATGACTCTTTCGACTCAATCTGTCCGCAGCGACCCGCGCGTTGCCGAGGTCCTGAAGGCCCGTTTTGGGCACGACGAGTTCTTGCCGCTCCAGGAAGACGTGATCGACAACGTGCTGGCGGGCGGCGACTCGATCGTGCTGATGCCAACCGGCAGCGGGAAGTCGTTGTGCTATCAGCTTCCGGCGCTGTTGCTGGACGGCGTGACGCTGGTCGTGTCGCCGCTGATCGCGTTGATGAAGAACCAGGTCGACTTGCTCACGGCCAAGGGCATCAGGGCAGCCTTCATCAACGGCACGATGTCATTCGCCGAAATCCGGGATGTGCAGGAGGATGCGCGCTGCGGTCGGCTCGACATTCTCTACGTCTCACCGGAACGACTCGCGGTGCAGAGGTTCCGGGAGTTCCTTCGGACCCTGAAGATCGGCCTGATCGCCATCGACGAGGCGCACTGCATCTCCGAGTGGGGCCACGATTTCAGGCCCGACTACCGGAACCTGAGCGAGTTGCGTGACGAGTTCCCGAGCGCGCCGGTGATGGCCCTGACCGCGACGGCCACCGAAAGGGTCAGGGACGACATAGGCGAACAGATGAACATGGTCGACGCGCCGAGGTTCGTCACGAGTTTCAACCGGACCAACCTGACCTACCGCGTCCGGCCCAAGCGACGTAGCTTCGACACCCTCGTCCAGTTCTTGCGCCGCCACCAGGACCAGCCCGCCATCATCTACTGCTTTTCCCGCAAGGACACGGAGGAACTGGCGGAGAGCCTCTCAGTGTGCGGCTTCAAGGCGATGCCGTATCACGCCGGTCTCGAGGACAACGTTCGCCGCGAGACGCAGGACAGGTTCCTCGACGACGACGTGAACATCGTCGTGGCGACCATCGCCTTCGGAATGGGCATCGACAAGCCCAACATAAGGCTGGTTGTCCACTACGACCTGCCGAAGACGATGGAGGGGTATTACCAGGAGACCGGCAGGGCAGGGCGGGACGGCGAGCCGAGCGAATGCGTCTTGTTCTTCTCACACAGGGACAAGATGAAGCAGAAGTTCTTCATCAACAAGATGGAGGACGCAGTCGAACGGAAGAACGCAGAGACGAGGCTGGAGAAGATGGCCGGGTACGGCGCGGCGACGACGTGTCGACGGCGTCTGCTGCTCGAGTACTTCGGCGAAAACTGGGAGCAGGAAAACTGCGCGGCCTGCGACGTGTGTCTGTCGGAAGGAGCGGCGGGAGAGACCAACGGTTCCAAGTCCGAAGACGCGGTGACCACCCAGTTCGACGGGACGGAAATTGCCCAAAAAGTGTTGTCTGCGGTGGTCCGGACCGGGGGCAGATTCGGCGCCGCACACATCGCGAACGTGCTGCGGGGGAGTCGCTCGAGGCGCGTCCTGGAACTCGGCCACGACGAATTGACGGTGCACGGCATCGCCAGGGGGATGCCCCGGGATGAGTTGAGAGACGTGATCGACCAGCTTACCGGGAAGGGTCTACTGGCGATAGCAACGGGGGACTATCCCACGCTGGGGGTGACGGAGCAGGGTATGGAATTTCTGAAGAACCGGGACTCGGTGACCCTCGTCAGGCAGTCCAACGGCAGTTCCTCTCCACGACCTCCCGGGGACCCGGCCGAATCTGATCTATACGAAAAACTCCGCGTCGTTCGACGCAAGTTGTCGGACGAGCGGGGTATTCGCCCTTTCATGGTTTTCAGCAACGCGGCTCTTCGTGGAATGGCGTCGCAAAAGCCGCATGACCGCGAGTCGATGCTGAAGATCAAGGGTGTCGGGCAGAACAGTTTCAATCAATTCGGCGACCATTTCATTTCCGCCATTGCCAAGTACGTCGGCGTCAACGGGAACTCGCCCAATGGCGTGATTCCGGGCACGCATAATGCTGTTGACGCGGACCGTTCGGTCGTGGGCAGGGACGAAGACTCGGGACGGCCGCGTGCGCAGGACGCAGAAGTCACCGATGAGGACGCCCGGCTGGCGCTGGCGGCGTACGAATCGGCCATGAAGGCGAGATACGAAGCCGATCAGGCCAGGCGGCAGGCGCTTGAAAAGCTTGAGTCCTGGCTAAGGAGGCGGGGTGTCAACCACGGTTCTCTCCCCGGCCGGGACTATGAACGCTCGGTGGAACTGGTACGAACGACCCGCCGATCGGTCGACTACGACAAATTGAACGCCGCCCTGGACCCGGAATCCCGTGCTGAGATCGTCACGGAGCGTGTCTCGGAATACGTGCGTGTGAAGTGATCGCGCCGGGCCATCAGGGAGCCTTCGGCCTGGCTATATCTGCCTGAGACGCGGGTCCCAGCGGTCTCGGAGCCAGTCACCCATGAAGTTCAGGGCCATCACGGTCAGGAATATGGCGAGGCCGGGGAAGAATGCGATCCACCACGCTTCGCTCAGGTAGGCCCTTCCGTCGGCCACCATGTTCCCCCACGTTGCCTGGGGCTTCGGAATTCCTACTCCCAGGAAGCTCAGGCTGGCCTCGGCGAGGATGAGCCCGCCAACTCGCAGGGTGGCGATAACGACGACGGTGTTGATTGTGTTCGGCAGGATGTGCCGCCACATGATGTTGGCCGCGCTGGCCCCGGCGATCTTCGCCTGCGCCACGTAGTCCCGTTCCCGTAGCGTGAACGTCTCAGCCCGTACGTTTCTAACGAACGAGCTCCACGAGACCATCGCAAGCAGCCCGATAACGATCTCAAGGCTGTTGCCCACGACTGTGGCGATGATCAGGGCGATCAGCAGGAACGGTATCGCGGCCCAGATGTCCCAGATGCGGGTAATAATCTCGTCGATCATTCCACCGAAATAGCCGGATACGAGTCCAAGCGTCGTACCGATGAACATGCCCGACGCGAGCGAGACTGCCATTACGATCAACGAAATGCGCGCTCCGTCAACCATGCGGCTGAATATGTCGCGGCCGACACCATCCGCTCCAAGTAGAAAACGACTTTCGACCTTCGGATTCTCGTCGTACCACGCTGTATTCCAGAAGGGCGGGGCGATCTTGGCCCTCAACTGGCCATAGTCGGGGTCGTGCGTAGTGATGAACGGCGCAAATATACCGACCACCAGGAGGGTCCCGATTATCACCACGGAGACGATCGGATAGCGCCTGAAGGACTCCAGGAAGCGAATTATTGGGTTCCTGCGACCTCTGATATCGGCAGTCGTCGTCCCGTATTCGGTTGTGAGAGCTTCTGTCATCGGTCCGGGCGTGGGGCTAGTTCAGACGAATCCGTGGGTCAATTACTACATAGAGAATGTCTGCGATGAAATTCGTGGTCACCCACAGCGCTGTGAAGATCATGGTTATGCCGGCGACCAGCGGGAAATCGTTGTTGGTGACCGACTGAATCGCCAGGCTTCCGATGCCGGGAATGGCAAAGACCGACTCGGTGATCAGGGACCCCGTGATGAACCCGGCCATGAGCACGGCCGATACCGTTAACGGCGGGATGAGGGCGTTGCGCAGGGCATGTTTCCAGACCACCCAGTTGTTCTCCACCCCCTTCGCCCGGGCCAGTTTCACGTACTCGGCGTCCAGCACCTCCAGCATGGCGGAACGAGTGATGCGGAGGTATCCACCCGCCGTAGCCGTGCCAAGCACGAATACAGGCATGACGTAGTGCTTGAAGCTGAAGAATCCCTCCCCCGCCGTGGCGCTGGGCAGCCAGTCCAATCGCACCGCGAAGAGGAAGATCATCATGATGCCGAGCCAGAAATTCGGCACTGCCTGGCCGAAGAGCGCAAAACCCCTGCCGATGTAGTCCCATACCGACGCCCGCTTCACCGCTGAGAGGATGCCCATCGGCACGCCGAGGACGGTGGCGAATATCCAGGAAACTATTCCAAGCTTGAGCGTTACTCCCACTCGTTCCTCGATCTTGTCCGTCACCGGCCGCTCGTCGAAGATGCTTTCACCCAGGTCCCCGGTGAATGCCCGTCCTATCCAGAGCAGGTACTGAACGATTATCGGCTTGTCGAGACCCAGCTTTGCCCTGAGCGCTTCCCTTTGTGATTCGGGCATGCCGTAACCGGTGGGCTTGGCATAGAGGAGGAGCGGATCGTCCGAGGCAATCGAGACCGTGAAGACGACGAACGTCGCCCCGATTAATGACAGGAACGCCGAGACCGCTCGTCTTATCAGGAAGTTCCTCAAACTCCAGGCCTTCTCGAGTTCGTCTACGTCCGATTGGGGATAGTGCAGACGGGGGCCGCCCGATTCCGGGCGGCCCCCGCGAAACTACAAGGTTCTATTCGTAGAACCCTATCGGGCCGGCACGATGTTCTGCGTTTCGCAGGTGCAGTTATTGCCGTCGTTGGCCCATGACTCGATCGCGTTCGGGTTGTAGATGATCTGTGTCGGGATCGTGAACACACCCGTCAGCGTTCGCCAGTGGTGGAAGTGGTCCGCAACTTCGTTATTGAGCGCTACCCGTTTCTCCACATCCGGCTCCAGGTTGCCCTGCACGTAGGCCTGGGCGACCACTTCTGACTCGAGCGCGCAACTGAATCCGCCGCGGCTGACGCTCGACAGCGTCAGGCCCTTTGGCCAGTCCCACGGGACCGGGAACGGCCCGTCACACGAGTTCATGAACGGGATGCTAGCCGTTCGGCCCACGATGCTTGGGCGGAACACCCGGTAGTGGAACGACTGGACGATGACGTCGAGCCCGAGGTTCTGGTGCCAGTAAGAGGCGATCGCTTCAGCGGTCTGCTGTCGGATCAGCGTGTTGGACTGGCCGAAGATCTCGATCTCGAACCCGTCCGGGAATCCGGCCTCTGCCAGCTTCTGCTTTGCGCCTTCGGGGTCGTATGGCATGAACCACTTGTCATCCCACTGGGGCATCCTGGGATTGAACTTGCCGATGTAGAGCGGCCAACCCTGGCCGTCCGTCAGCACGTCGACCAGCTCTTCGCGGTCATACGATTCGGACAGAGCGGTCCTTACCAGGCGTGCCTGTTCCATGTCGGCATCGTTGTTGGGGTCGCCGATCCACGGCTTCTCCACCTGGAGACCACCGAGTGACAGCGGCTCACCGCTGACAACGTGGTGGGTCTCCCAGAGGTTACCGGCCCAGGCGATGTTCAACTCGGAACCGCCGAGGTTCTGGCGCTCGAAACCGGCTGCCAGAAGCGGCGGCGCGTCCTTGAGCTGCAGGTCGGGGACAGCGTCGGCCTCACCGGTCTTCATCTGGGCAAGCCGGACAGTCGGGTCGGGGATGTCAAGGACAACCAGCCGGTCGATCTGTGCGTTCTGTCGCCAGTGGTCGTACGGAATCTTGGTCAGGACTATGCGGCTGTCCTGCGTCCATTCTTCGACCTCGAAGTGACCGGTGCCGACGATGTTGTCTCGCATCCAGTCTTCGCCCTTGTCATCGCGTACGGCGGTTGACTGGACGCCGGTGGGCTGGAAGCCCTGGCTCAGCGCCACGGACTGCCAGCGGATGTCGAAGCGGGTGAAGGGGAGCCTGACGGTGAACTTGTCGATCTCCTCAGCCTCGCCGAACATGGCCGCAAGGTCCCCGGCCTGTGCGTGAATGCTGGTCTCGGTAACGTTTGCGTTGGCGTCATTGAGGGAGTAGACCACGTCTGTTGCGGTCATCTCGCCGTAGCCCTGGTGGAACTCGACGCCTTCCTGGATGACCAGGTCAACGTAGCTCAGGTCGGAAGCCAGCGACCAGTCCTTGGCAAGCCAGGGTTCACCGAAGACAGGGCCCTGCCCGTAGTCGGCGTTTCTGAACATGCCTTCCATCGCGCCCCAGCGAACGGCGCCCTCGCCGCCGCCGGCCCTGTGCAATCCGATACCTGGTCCGACGTCCTGTAGAACGATAGTGATCGTGCCCTGCGGGCTCTTGGGCTCCGGCAGGTCGATCTGGGATGCGGGTACCGCGGTGGCCCTGGGTGTGGGCGTGGGAACCGCCAACTGACCTGTGCCGGGAACTGCCGTGGCCGCGGGCCGTGCCGTGGCTGCCGGCTTGGGCGCCATAGCGGTGGCTGCCGGCATCGCGGGAGCCGCCGTCGCGGCCATGGCCGGCTGCTGCGGGGCCTCGGGTTCCTGCGGCGCCTTCCGAGTCTGATCGGTTGTCTCGCCGCCGCACGCCAGCGCAACTGCAAGCCCGACCGCCATCAGGACCGGCAAAAGAGACTTCCAGCTTTTCAATAATGTGTTCATGAAACTCCTCGATCCATGACTTGCAAACTGCATCCAGCCTTTAGTCTGCCCTTTTCAGGGACGTTCGGCAGTTAACTTCCGTTGATTCGGAATCCCCACGCACATGTGGGAATTGCGGTCGCGGGTCGTTCGCTGGATATCCCCCCAGTTCGAAAACGATACTTTGCGCCGCTCATTCGAGGTCGCTTGCGCCGAGTCTAACAAAGCTGGCCGATATTCGCACGGTCGCGCGGCCGTGCGATTTAGTGCAAACGGCCCAATCCCGGTCCTGCATCTCAAGGGCTTCGCGAATTGGCGGCCGGATGCCAATGTCCTGGGTGATCATGAGTGCAACGTGTAACCAGGCGATTCGGGCTGGTTCCCGTTCGACGACTTGGATGGACCCGGATGGGGTACGCGCGTTCGTGGGAGGCCTAGACGTACAGCCCGAGTTGCCCGCCGCCCTGGATGTAAATGCGCGCGGCCCCGCCGTCTTTCGCCTCGTTTGCCGGGAGAAAGTTGGCTACGAACCGGTACCCCGCCGGCGAACGGGCTTCAGCGAAGTCGACCGCTTTCCGGGCCATTGAGGGCAGTAGTTCAGATTCCCAGAAACCGCCTTGCGACTCGTCTCGCTCCGGCGCCAGTGCCAGCGTGAATGGCGCGGACGGGTCTGCAACCTCCAAAACGCGGTAGGGGTGGAAATCATCAGAGAGACCGGTATCGGTCCGCGGCGCGCGTTCAAGATCAGCCGCGGTCCCGGAGACGATGTGCAGGTGGGCGTGAGACTGGCTCTGGTGTGCGGCGCGTCCGAAGTTGGACAACAGGCGGAAACCCTCCGGGCATTGGTCCAGTCCAATTTCCACCGCCAGCCGGGCTACGGCGCCGATGCTGGGCCCGCGCCACATGTCCTGCTGGGTCAGGTGGCCGAGCGGCACTGCGAGGAGCATGACCCGTTCCCACCGCAGCCGGTTGGCAAAACAGGCCGCGCCGCCGCCGCCCAGACCTGTCGCCCATCCATTGTCCAGGCGGGCCTGGACATCGGGATCCGGCGGCGACACCCACCTGGCGGGCTCCCGTCCGGCGACTATTCGGCAAAATGTGCAGTCGAAATCCGGAGCGCCGGCAAGCGGCATCAGCCGGTCCGCCTGGTGGAGCGACCCCGCCTGGCGGCCGGTTTGCTCCGTCCGCGGAACCTGTAGTCGGGGGCGGAGATCAGCCTTTCAGTGACTACGAGGCCGTCTCGGAGCCTGGACGATATCGCCTCGGAATACCGCGTCCCGAACCCGGCTCCGTCTTGCCCGGCGCCGTCGGCGGCTTCCAGGAGGACCCGGCTTGTGATCACCGTAGGCAACGAGGCGTTGTGCCGGTGCACTATTAGCTGGTAGAGCTTCTCTTCCGCCCAGGCGGTGGACGCCTGGGAGCCCAGATCGTCGAGTATCAACAGTTCGGCATTCTTGATGCGGTCGAAGAGCGCGTCGTAGGTAACCTGGCTGGTCGGCGAAAAACTCTTGCGCAGGTGGTCCAGCAAATCTGGCACGAAACGGAAAATGACATCGTTTCCGGCCTCGAGCGTCTCGTTTGCGATCGCCACGGCCAGGTGTGTCTTCCCCACGCCGGTCGGCCCGGCCAGGTACAGCCAGCCACTGGGCTGCTTGGCAAACGACCGCGACGCCTTCAGAGCCTCGCGCAGGGTCTCCTTTTGCTGGGCAGATGAACCGGCTCCTCCTCGCCGGTCGAACGTGGCGAACGTCATGGCATTTCGCAGCCGGGGCTCGATCCCGGGATCGTCCGGCACGGTCTGGACAGTGCTCGGCTTCATTGCGGCGACCGTGGAGAACGTCGAATCGTTCATGCGCGCACGAAACCTGTCCGGCATTTCCTCGGGCGCCAACGAGGTAGTGATCACGGTCGGCATGCGTTTGTCGTACCGGTGCGTGAGGATCTGGTCCAGCTTGTCCTCGGCCCACGGCGATGGCGAGTGACCACCGAGATCGTCGAGGACCAGGAGCGGGGCGGCGATTACCTGATCGAACAGGTCGTCGTAGCGCACGTCTGCGTCAGGGCTGAACGTCGCCCGGAGGTGGTCCAGCAGTTCTGGGACGACGACGAAACGGGCGGGATGGCCCTTGGTCATCGTGAAATTGGTGATCGCGGCTGCGAGATGGGTCTTGCCGGTCCCGGATGGCCCTGTGAGGACCAGCCAGCCGACGGGACGCTCCGCAAACCTGATCGCCGTCACCTGCGCGCGCCTGAAGGACGCCGGCTCCACGTAATCGGGTCGCCCCGAAGGATCGAGGGAGTCGAATGTCAGGCGTTGCAGGGCGCCAAGATCGCTGTATTGGCGGAGGCGATCGAATGGCCTGACGCCCCAGGCGGGTCCCTGGCAATGGCAGGGTATGACCCGTCCGAACTCAGGCGACCCCACCGGCGCGTCGAGGCTGAGCCATCGCGCGTCGTCGCAGATTTCACAGTGGTATTCGGCGTCAGCGATTGCCGCGTTCGCGTTGCTGTCGCCGGTACCAGCGGATGAAATCGTCGGATCTAACCTTTTGAGGATTTCCTCCAGGCTCTCCATCTTCGGCCTGCTCCCTTTGCGGCCGTCGCAACAAGGCCGCTATGTAGTTCCAGTTCCTGGCGTCCCTGGAGGCCGCCGTACGGATTGCGTCGACGACCGCCAATTCCGTGTAGTCGTCGATCGCGTCACTGATCTTTTCGGCGACCAACGGCGTAATGTGGCCGATGTTTTCCTCGTAAGCGACGACCGCCAACGATGGCTCGGCCGCCGCTTCGAGGTCCTGCCAGGTATCGATATCGGCCTCTGTTTCGGCGGCATCGTCAACACCGGTCGGCGCGATGCCCTGGCGTGAAAGGGCCCGTCTCACCGGCTCGCTGTTGAGGAAGTAGCGGTCCGGGCCACCGCGTTCAGCAATTTTCAGCAGCGTACCACGCTCGGCGGCCTGGTCCAGAAGGGCGCAAACCCGGTTTTCGAGGTCTTCACCGGCCGTCCCCAGCATTGCTGCGACGGTCCGGTCCGACGCCAGGTCGGACATGGTCACCGATGGTGGAAATCCTCTCTGCTGGTGGAGCGCCCACACGGCTCGCAACGTGAGCCTGAGTTCATCCGGGTCAGTGATCTCGACGAGCAGGCCGGCCAGCAGGGGATTGGGTATCGGCGTGGACCGGTAGCCCCGCGGGAATGGACTTGGGTTCATCAGCTGCCCACAACCGGCGCGCTTGCGCCGACGGGGGCCGGCTGGTCGACGAACTGGCCGATCGAGTCTCGCACGGCCATCCAAAGGTCGTCAGTCGGCCCGTGCCTGTGCTTGGCTACGATGATCTCCGCGAGCCCGCGCGGATAGTCCGCGTTCGGGTTGGCCCGCGCCCATTCCTCTTCCGTCATGTACTTGTCGACTCGGTGGATGAACATGACGACGTCAGAGTCCTGCTCGATGCTGCCACTCTCGCGGAGGTCGGACAGCACTGGCCGGTGAGAAGGCCGCTGCTCGATAGCGCGGCTCAACTGCGACACGGCCAGGACCGGTACGTTCAGGTCGCGGGCCATCGCCTTGAGCGAACGTGAAATCTCGCTGACTTCCTGGGCGCGGTTCTGGTCGCGGCGGCCTGCGCCGCCGCCGTGGACCAACTGCATATAGTCGACGACCACGAAGTCGAGTCCGGCCTCCAGTTGGAGGCGTCTCGCCTTGCCGCGAATTTCAGCGACGGTCTGCACGGGGGTGTCGTCAATGTAGATCGGCAGGTCGGAAAGGAACCCGATCGAGTCCACGATGCGGGCCTGCTGGTCGTCGTTGACCATGCGCGTCCTTATGACGTGCATGTTTACACGCGCTTCTGCCGAAAGCAGCCTCATGGCGACCTGCTCGCGGCCCATCTCCAGGCTGAGAACTCCCACCCGGGCCCCGTTGGCAGCGGCGTTGCGGGCGAGGTTGAGGGCGAGCGTGCTCTTGCCGACGCTGGGACGGGCCGCCAGGACGATCATGTCGGAGCGTTGCAGGCCACCGAGCAGCGCTTCCAGGTTGCGAAAGCCCGATGGGATCGGACCGCTGGACATGTCTTCGAGGTCCGGCACGAGGGACGTCGACTCCAGGTAAGGCTCCAAGGCTTCGCGGACCGGTATGAAGTCGCGCGTATGTGCCCCGGAACGGATGGAAAATAACAGGTCTTCGGCCTCGCCGAGGGAGCTGTCGACGTCAGGATCGTCTTTGAACCCGATCTCTGCGATGTCGCCGGCCACCGATATGAGGCGGCGCATCGTGGCGGTGCGGTGGACAATCCTGCCGTAATACTCGATGTGTACGGACGTCGGTACTACCGAGACCGCCTGGTTCAGGTAGGAACTGCCGCCCACCTCTTCCAGGACGTCCATCGTCTCGAGTTCATGGGCCACCGTTACCTGGTTGATCGCCTCGCTGCGGTTTAGCAACTCGAGGCAGGCTTCGTAACACCAGCGGTTTCGCTCGCGGTAGAAGTCGTCAGGTTTCAGGAAACCGGAAACGTTGGTGATCGCCTCGCCGTCGATCAAGAGCGAGCCGATTACGGATTCTTCAGCTTGTAAGTCGTGTGGTGGAAGTCGGTCTGCTTGCAAAGGTCTTCCGGGCGAGGGGATGAGGGGGGTGATGGGTTGGAACGGATTTAATCAGTTCGATTCGTTCCCGTCATCATCGGATTCCTCGGCCGGCGCAGCTTCCCCGGCGTCCGCTTCGGCGGACTCGGCCTCCATGGCGTCGATAGCGTTCGATATCTCCTGAGATTCCGAGTCGGACACCACAGAAACCTTCAAGTTGGCGTCAACGCCGGCGATGAACCTCGCTTCGACTGTGTATATGCCCGTGGTCCTGATGGGCGCCGGAATGCGAATGTTCCGCCGGTTGACTTCCTTGTCGGTCAGTTCGGTTATCTTGTCGGCGATGATTGCGCTCGTCACGGAGCCGTAGAGTCTGCCCGTGGGTCCGGTGCGCACCTCGATCTCGATGGGCGATTCTGCGAGCCCATCGGCAATTTCCCGCCAGTCCTGGGCTTCCTTAAGCCGTCTGGCCTCGGCCGCCTGCCGGAGCTTGTCGGCTCGCTGCAATTCGTGTCGGGTGGCGAGGACCGCGAGTCCGTTCGGGATAAGGAAATTCCGCCCGTAGCCATCCTTTACCTCTTTGACGTCGCCCGCCATCGCGGTGGGCCGCACGTCCTGCAAAAAGAGTACCTTCAACTTGTCCGTGTCCTTGATCAAGTCCTGCCCGCCATCGGTTGAACGATGAGCGGGAACGCTCGACTACCTATCGTGGATGTGTGTCATCTGCTTTCAAAATGTTATACCGACACGCCCCCAGGGGCGCAGGTTTGTCAGCCTTTTGAATATATCCGGGATTCGTTTATATTCCAGTGTGGATCAACGGGGCCGGCAAATCGGCTGGGCGCCTCTTTCTCAGGACACCCGCCTGGAGTCCCAGATCGAAAGCGGGTCCGGAACCCCGGTTGAGTCCGACCAGACCGACATGAAATGAACCCAGGAAGCCGCCTTGCTGGGCGTGCAGCGGAGTAAAAGTCAAGTGGTGGATTACGCAGTCATCAACAAACCGTCAGCCCAGTACGAGGGCGTCGAACCGAACCTGGAGGACTATTCCTCGGCGCGGGAGGGATTCGACTGGTACCGGGACGGCTTCTCCCAGCTCGACTGGCTGCCGGGCGGCGGCCTCAACAACGCGTATGAGGCCATCGACCGCCACGTCGCACACGGCCACGGCGACAAGCTGGCGATGATCTGGGTCGGCAAGAACTGGGAAGAGGAGAAGTACACCTACTCCGACATGAAGGAACAGTCCGACCGGTTCGGCGCGGTGATGAACGACCTCGGCATCGAACGGGCGGACCGGGTCTTCATCTTCATGGACCGGTTGCCGGAACTCTATTTTGCCGCGCTGGGGGTGTTGAAGGCCGGAGGCGTAATCGGCCCACTGTTCTCTGCGTTTGGTCCCGACCCGGTGTTGGACAGGATGGTGGACGCGGGCGCGCGCTACCTCATAACGACACCGGAGCTGCGGAGCAAGATCGCAGAAATTCTGCCGAAGGTGGAGACCCTGGAAAAGGTGATCATCGTCGACAAGGACGGGCGATCGGGCGAGCCGCTGGTGGAGGGCGACCTCGACTACTACGAACTCATGTCCACGGCCGATCCGGCAGATTTCCAGATCGCCAACACCAGCCAGTACGACTACTCGATCATGCACTACACGTCGGGCAGCACCGGCAAGCCGAAGGGCGTTCTGCACCGGCACCAGGCCGTGGTGCAGCAGTACATGACGGGCAAATGGTGCCTGGACCTCAATTTCGGCGATATGTACTTTTGCACCGCCGACCCGGGCTGGGTTACCGGCACGTCGTACGGGATGATGGCGCCGTGGACGAACGGGGTGATCAACCTGATCTACGAAGGCGGATTCGGCGCAAACGCCTATTACGACATCATCGACAAGTACAAGGTCACGGTCTGGTACACCGCGCCCACCGCGGTCAGGCTGCTGATGAGAGCCGGTTCCGGCCCTGTCGAATCGCATGACCTGTCGTCGCTCCGGTTCATCGCCAGCGTGGGTGAGCCGCTCAACCCCGAGGCCGTCGTGTGGGGCAACGAGAACTACAAGATGGCGATCCACGACAACTGGTGGCAGACCGAGACCGGGGCGATCATGTGCTCCAACTACGCCTCGATGGAGGTGCGCGCCGGCTCGATGGGCAGGCCGATTCCCGGCATCGATATGGCCGTGCTGGACGAGGACTTCAACCCAATGCCCCCGGGCGAGGCCGGCATCCTTGCGGTCAGGCCGGGGTGGCCGTCGATGATGCACGCCTACTGGCGGCAGGACGAGATGTACGCCTCCCGCTTCAAGAAGGGCTGGTACATCACGGGCGACCAGGCATCGTTGGACGAGGATGGGTATTTCTGGTTCCAGGGCAGGGCGGACGACGTGATCAACACGGCCGGACACCTTGTCGGACCGTTCGAGGTCGAAAGCGCCCTCATCGAACACCCGGCAGTGGCCGAGGCGGGCGTAATCGGAAAGCCGGACCCGATCGCGATGGAGATCGTGAAGGCGTTCGTGACGCTGAACCCCGATTACGAATGGTCGACCGACCTGCGGCGCGAGTTGATGCGGTTCTCTAGGCAGAGGTTGTCCCCGGCAATAGCCCCACGGGAGATCGACCCGGTGGACGTGATGCCGAAGACTCGCTCAGGCAAGATCATGCGGCGGCTGTTGAAGGCGCGCGAACTCGGTCTGCCCGAAGGGGATATCTCGACCCTGGAAGACGACTAAGAGGGTGTCCAAAAACCCTTCCGTTCACCCTGAGCCTGTCGAAGGGTCAAGGCGCTGTTCATGGTTCGACAAGCTCACCACGAACGGTTTCCGACGACTTGTTAGTCACCCTCTAACTGCTCGTTCGCCCGAGGGTTTTAGGCCTGGTCCGCTGTTTCGTAAACCGCGAACGGCGCGCCCAGACGCGACAGGAACAGGCGGACCGACTCTTCCAGCGCGGAGGCGCTTGAGTCGTCCGGCCACGCGCCGCAGTTTTCCGGCTCGATGAGGTGGCTGCCCGGTATCGCTTCGTGGAGGGCCACCGCGTCTGCGTGGGAGGTCACGTCGCTCTGCCGGCCCCTGAAGACGAGACACGGCATGACAAGACTTGCCGGCCCAGCCGCCCCATCCGGCAGGGCGTAATCGACCAGGACCGCGGCCCTCACCGATCCCGGGGCCTCGATCGCACACTGTATGGCCGGTCCTGCCGCGTCCCCCTGTGCAACGAGTACAGCCGGTTCGCCTGCGGCCCATATCGCCTCCATGAGGAGGGGCCATTCACTCTTTTCCAGCGCGAGCATGCGATAGTCGGACGCCAGCCCCGTGGCGAATCCCGTCCAATCGCTCGCGGCTCCCGAACCGGACAGCATGATTATCGGCGGCCGAGGTTCGCCGTCGGACCATTCCAGGACGGGGATCTCGCGGCCCGGGAACTGGGCGATAGACGTTTCAACGTGATTCATGTTTTGGCCCTGTCTCTCTGGATGCGCAGGATTTCGCGGTCGTCAACACTAACCGATGCCCGCCTGCTCGCGCCATATCCTCGAACGCGACACCGCGGTCAGAGCTTATTCTTGGTTCGGCGGGTTAGGGCGCGCATGGCGCAATGTAAGTCGTTGATGCCAAGTAGATGCCGTCAGAATTTGGGCCAAATCTTCGCCTAGCGCGTGCGGAGAGGCCATGCCGAGAGTAACATTGCCTGTGCTGCGTCGGGGACAGGCCCGGATAAGCAGTGAGAATTGACGATCAACCGGAAAATGTGGCGTTTTCGGCAGGGGTTGCCGGAGCGGCCTCCGGTGAGGTGACAACAACCTGAAGGCTAAGGAGGAGCACAAGTTGACCGCATCAGACTGGGGAGACATCTACAAAGACATCGACGCCACGCCGATCATCAACGCCATCGGCAGCGTGACGTTGCTGGGAGGGTCCACGCCGAATCCCGAAGTCAAAGAGGCGATGGAACGGGCCAACAGCGCCTACATTCCGCTGGAGCACCTGGAAGAGAAAGCCGGCCAGGCTGTCGCCGATTTCGTTGGCGTGCCCGCCGCGTATATCACCTCCGGCGGCGGCTCTGCCCTGACTCTTGCCACGGCAGCGTTCATCGCGGGCGACGACGACGAAAAGATCCAGCGCCTGCCTGACACGACCGGCATGAAGAATGAGATCCTGATCCAGACTCGGCAGCGCTACTGGTACGACCGCTGCCTCGAGATGGCAGGTGGAAAGCTGGTCGACTTCGGGACCGAAGAGGAGGTCACCCAGGACGACCTCGCCAATGCCATCGGTCCGAACACCGCTGTCGTGCACTACGTGTCATACGAACAGAACCCGGTCGACCCGCATGCGCTGACGCTGGACCAGACCATCGAGGTCGCCAGGGACAACGGTGTGCCGGTGATGGTGGACGCAGCCGGCCAGATCTACCCCCTTGAAAACCTGGGCAAGTACGTCAAAGCCGGCGCCGACATTTCCTGCGTAGCGGCGAAGTACATGGGCGCCCCGCACTCGACCGGATTCGCGCTCGGCACCGAGGACGCAATCCGCAAGCTGGCGCTGCAATCGTTCGTCTCGTACGAGGGACGACGCATCCGCGGGATCGGCAGGCCTCACAAGGTCGATCGCAGCGAGATGATGGGTGTCGTGGCGGCCGTTCGGCGCTGGATGACCATGAACCACGAGACGCGGCTGGCCCATGCCGAACAGCAGAGCCAGACCATCCTGAAGCCTCTGCAGGGCATTCCAGGCGTACGCGCCGAACTGGTCGACAACGTGATTGCCAATCAACCGTTCGGCGCCAAGATCGACATCGACGCCGATGTGGCCGGCATAACGATTGAAGAAATCGTCGACAGGCTCAAGGAGCACGACCCGCCCATCTGGACCCGGCCCAACCCGTATGGGACCGGCATGGTCCTCCATGTCTTCGGTCTATCCGAGGGCGAGGACAAGATTGTCGGAGAGGCGCTGGCGGACGTTCTCAAGCAGGGTGTGCCTGCGTAGGCGATTCCTGGATACAGCAATGAGGCCCGCGCCCCTACCGGCGCGGGCCTTTTGCGTTGGCGGCGCCGTCGCTTCGCCCGGTATGGTTGGGCGACCAGCCAGACAAAGGAGGCGTGACATGGCGCTCCAGACAATTGCGATTCTGAGCCCCGGCAACATGGGTGCGGCCGTAGGGCGGGTTCTGCGCGAGAGCGGTTATGACGTGGTGACCAACCTGGACGGCCGCAGCGAGCGGACGCGTTCGCTGGCGGAAGAGGCGGGGTTCCGTGCCGTGTCGGGTATGGACAGCATCGTCAAAGAGGCCGATCTCGTAATGTCGATACTCGTCCCGGCGGAGGCCATATCCGTGGCGCGCGAGGCTGCCGTGGCGATGAATCGGACCGGCGCGAGGCCGGCGTTTGCAGATTGCAACGCCGTGTCACCCGACACCGCGCGCGAGTTGGGTGAGATCATCGAGGCGGTGGGTGGCCGATACATCGACGCAGGAATTATCGGAGGGCCGCCGGGGTCAGGGCCGCCGCCGCGTTTCTACGCCTCCGGGCCGCACGAAACGGTGCTGGGCGAACTGGACGGCAAAGGCATCGACGTGCCGCTGCTGGGAGGGGAAGTTGGCAGGGCGTCGGCCATAAAGATGTGCTACGCGTCCATGACGAAAGGCGTTTCAGCGTTGCAGACCGCAGCGCTGGTGGCCGCATACCGGTTGGGTTTGTCGAGCGAGTTGGAAGAAGAGTTGTCATCGAGCCGGGCGAAGGCATTGGCGGAGATGCAATCGTTAATCGGACTGCCCGGCAAGGCGTTTCGATGGATTGGCGAGATGGAAGAGATTGCGGCGACGTTCGAAAGCGTCGGCGTGACGGGGCACTTTCACCACGGCGCGGCCGAGGTGTTCAGGATGGTCGCCGACTCGCCCCTTGGCGACGAGCGGCCGGAGACCATCGATCCCGATAGGACGTTACGGGAGACGGTGGAGGTTTTTGCGAAGGGGGAGTGACGATAGCGGTTGTTGGTCAACCGGGTATCGGGTGACGAACGTACCGGGACTCCTTGCCTACACCCTATGACCCCGGTATTAACGCGTCATTCCGAGCGAAGCCGAGGAATCTGAACCGTTCACCTCACATCCGCGCTCGTCGGAAGCGATCCCGATTGGAAGGCCTAAAGGGATCGGGGCCACCCGTCACCCGCGGACCATCGGATTCCCGAATAGAGGTGAACGGAGAAGGTTTTGGCCGAATTGCGGCAAAAGGCGCCCGATCGGGTTTGGGAAAGGCTGACGTTTGCGAAGGACAAACGTTTTAGATCCCTCGGCTTCGCTCGGGATGACATGAAAGGGCTCGGGATGACATGAAAGGGCCGGGAAGACTGTGAAAGAGCTCGGGATGACGGGCGGGCTTCGGAATCACAATGGCCTTGTTACGGTAGCACGAGGTGATGGGATTGGGGCGTCGCCCTTCGGTTTGGAGTGTCCACTTTGACCGTGCCCACCTCTGCGCCCCACCATGGGTACCGGGTTTCCCCGGTACGACGGGGCTGGCCAGGCTGCGCTCGTACCAATGACACCGGAGCCCTTCGCCAAATGACGAACGGGGCGTCAGCCGGTCTGGTCCAGTTGGTCGATCCGCTGCCTGAGTGCGGTGGCTATGTGCTCGTACTCGCCGGCGATGGCGTCTGATTCGAAGATGGCCGGCCGGTGGGCGTCCCGGTACTCTTCGCGCATCGCGGTCCTTCCCAGGAAGGGAAGGCCCATTTCCTCAGCCAGGTCTTCGCCGGCGCCGGACCCGAATATCGGCCCAGAAAAGTTTTCGACAATCCCCAGGACGGGCAGGTTGAGCTTGCGGATCATGTTTATTGAGCGCTTGGCGTCCAGAGCGGCCAGTTCCTGCGGGCTGGTCACGACCACGAAACCGTCGATGTTGAGCGTCTGCATTACTGTCAGCGGCGCGTCCGATGTGCCGGGCGGCAGGTCCACGACCATGTAGTCGAGGTCGCCCCACTCGGTCATCGTGAGGAACTGATTGATGGCGTTGTGGATCATCGGCCCCCGCCAGATGATCGCCTCTTCCTCGTCTTCCTGGAAGAATGCCATCGACATGACCTTCACGCCGAAGCGGGACGACGGGTAGAACACCCCGTCTTCGTGCGTGGGGCCCTCCGTGATGCGCAGGATGCGGGTTACGTTGGGGCAGTCGATGTCGCAGTCGAAGAGGGCGACGTTGGCGCCTTCCTGGGCCAGCATCGCGGCGACGTTGACGGCCACGGTCGTCTTGCCAACGCCACCCTTACCGCTGTAGACACCGATCCGTTTGTTGATGCGGTTCAGCTTGTCGGCGATGGCCTTGCGGCGCTGGAAATTCTCCCGGACACTAGCGAGCCGGGCCTCTTCCTGGGGGGTGAGTTGCCTGCGGGGGGATGTCATTGACGGAATCCCGGGGTGGACTGGTTAAACGGGAGCGGCATCATGGAAGCCCGTAATGGGATACGGCGGGTGTAGCGACGGCCGAAAACGGGCATCCATTCGTTTTGGCGGCCGTCCGGGCGTCAGTCGAGTCCAAGCAGGCGCTTGCCGTCTTCGGTGATCATGTCGGGATTCCACGGTGGGTCGAACACGACGTCGACCTGCACGTCTTCGACTTCATCCAATTCGGCTATGCGCCATTCGGCCTGCTGGGCGATGTAGGGCCCCATACCGCAACCTGCCGCGGTGAGCGTCATCTCGACGTGGACGTCGCCGTCTTCGACCTCCACCGTATAGATGAGCCCGAGGTCCACGACGTTCACCGGAATTTCGGGGTCGTAGACGTCTCTGAGGGCATCCATTACTTCTTCGCGTGAAAGAGTCGCTGTTGCGTCAGTCATTTTCGGTTCACCCTGGCGCTGCCACGCCTGCGGTCGTTTTCTGGTTCTGGGGTCAAGATTAACAGAACCTACCCGGCTGGAATCGGCAGGTTAGCCCTTTGTGCGGGTTCTGCGGGCAAGACTATTCCAGTAGTTGCCGTCAGCGACGTTAAGGCACTCTTGTTAGTTGGTCGGTGCCGGGGAGGCGGGTTTGAAACCCGCCGCTACGGGGTGGTGGATTGGATGGGTCCGGTAACGCGAAAGCGGGACGCCCGGATGGACGCCCCGCTTTCGTTTTCGCCCTCACCCCAACCCTCTCCCGCTGGGAGAGGGGGTTTTGCAAAGGTCTCTTAGTGAGGACCTATGCGCAGTCGGGATGGCCTTCGTTCCAGCGACCGAACTTGATGTCGTCCATGTCGCCCTGGTTGATCCTGGCCATCTTGGAGCGGCAATTCGTCCACATCTCGGTCCACGTGTCCGCGTCCTTGAGTTCCTGATCCGGATTATTGCGGCTGCGTGCGACGAATCCGGGGAACGCGCCTCGGCCGGTCGGCTGGCCAATCGGGTTGTACCGCAGGTCGAAACTCCAGCGGATCCTCTCGCTGACGTTTGAGAGGGACCCGTGCACCGTCTCTCTGTGGAGGAAGATGACGTCGCCGCGCTTGGTCGGCAACGGGACCGTCTTGTCGATTTCGAAGAGATGTTCAGGGATGACCCTTCGGCCCGTGCCCTGGTAGTTGAGGCAGTGTGTCAGCAGCCCGCTATCGTGGCTCTGCGGCACTACCTTGAGCGGTCCCTGCTCGATGGCGGCGTCCGTCAGCGAGAACCACGCCGTGATCATCTCCGTCTCGTCAGCATCCTCGGTCACGACACCGTGGTCCTGGTGCCATTCTGTGGCGCCGATCACCGGCTCGCCGTTCGCATTCTTGGGCAGATACTTCTCGGGCGGCTTGATGCGGACGTGCTGTACGGGATTGGAATAGATTTCCGACCCTATGAGGGACTCGACGGCGTCGAGCAGGGGTTCGGCGGTCAGTGCGTTCAGGACGGCCTGGCCGGTCCAAAACGGGGTCTCTTCGGTCACTCCCATGAACGGCAGGGAAAAATCAAAATATCCGCTGTACTGCTTCCCCGACTCGGCGTAGATCGCGGTTACACGATCGCCGAACTCCAGGTCCTCGTACTTCGACGTGATTTCGCCCTTGTCGTAAAGCTCATCTGCCAACCGGTCAAGAACACCGGAATACTCTTCAATAATCGGGTCGAGGTACTCGTCCGGGTCGAGGACACCGTCGACCTTCAGGAACCCGTACTTGTAGAAACCCTCAACCTGCTGCTCGGTTAACGAACCCATCTCAATAGACCTCCGCTCTGGATGGACCTTGTGTTTACGCGCTACACCCGTGGCGACCGCATATATTACAGCAAATGCCACCAGATGTCGGCATGGGCGCTGAACTAATTCACAAGATCAACAGCGGTATTCCAGTGAGATGGCGGATTCCGTCGTTCCGATGGTGAGGATCCGGCAAGGCATGTGTACCAACTCATCGAAGAAGGAAGTGGTGATTGACTGACCGGCGAAGTATCTGGGCATGGGGGATGGAGTCGTCCGAACCGACGGCTGAGCAGAGGCGCCTTGCGGCGTCTGAGGCGTCGAGACGATTCGGGATTCCACTTGAGCCGACGAGACCGCCACGCGTCGAAGAGTTGGCCTTGCGGCCGCCGAGAATCAAACTCCCGGCATCGCTGACGCCCATTTGCTCGACGGACGCGCATGATCGTGCGGCGCACAGCTACGGGCACAGCTTTAGGGACCGCGTGAAGAAGTTCGACGGCTCGTTCGACAACCCTCCGGACATCGTGGCACGGCCGGTGAGCGAGGAGCAGGTGGTCGCGTTGCTCGACTCCTGCGCCTCCGCGGGCTACATGGTAATGCCTTTCGGCGGTGGGTCGTCGGTAGTAGGCGGCGTGGAACCACCTGAAGGGTCGAACGGCGTAGTTTGCATAGACCTCACGGGTCTAAACAAGGTCCTTGAAGTCGACACTGTTTCCCAGGCCGCCCGGGTCCAGGGCGGAACGCTGGGACCGGTTCTCGAGGCCCAACTCAAGCCGTTCGGCATGACACTGCGCCATTTTCCGCAGAGTTTCGAGTTCTCGACGATTGGCGGCTGGATTGCCACCCGCTCCGGCGGTCACTTCGCAACCAACCACACGCACATCGACGACCTCGTCGAGTCCGTTCGCATGGTTACCCCGGCCGGTGTGTATGAGTCCCGCCGGCTGCCGGGCAGTGGAGCAGGACCGAGCCCGGACCGTCTTGCCATCGGCAGCGAGGGGATATTGGGGATCATCACCGAGGCGTGGGTGCGTTTGCACAAACGGCCGGGATTCCGGGCCGGCGCCGGTGTGACCTTTCCTTCGTTTGCGGCGGCGAGCAATGCTGCCAGGGCAGTTGTGCAGTCCAGGATGTGGCCCGCCAACTGCCGCGTTCTGGACCCGGTGGAGGCCCGGAATTTTGCCGGCATGGACGGATCCGAAGCACTGTTGGTCCTGGGATTCGAATCGGCATACGTTCCGCAAGACGCCAATCTCCGAGAGGCCATTGAATTGGCCCGTGATGCAGGCGGCGCCGTGATCGACGAAGACGACGGAGACCCGGTCAGGGTCTGGCGGGACACGTTCATCAACATGCCGTACAAGTGGAACGAGACGGCGGGGCTGGGACTGATACTGGATACGTTCGAGTCGTCGATTACGTGGGACCGCTGGCCGGAATTCGACGCCACCGTAAGGGCGGCAGTGGAAGATGCCCTGGCCAGGGTGTGCGGCAGCGGAGAGCTTTCGTGCAGGTTCACCCACGTGTACCCGGACGGACCTGCCCCTTACTACACGTTCAACGCGCCCGGGCGGCGCGGTTCGGAACTGTCGATGTGGGCCGAGATCAAAGAAGCCGCCTCCGACGCCGTCATTGAGGCAGGTGGCACGATTACCCACCATCACGCCGTGGGCAGGGACCACCGGCCCTGGTACGACGAGCAGCGGCCGGGGCTGTTTGCCGAAGCGCTGAGGGCAGCGAAGAAGTCGTTAGATCCCGCGGGTGTGATGAACCCGGGTGTCCTGATAGACGCCTGTGTGTCGCTGCCGGTTGACCGCCAGGTAGCCGATTACGAGACCCATGCGTAACCCGCGACCTACTGGGTAATCGGGGATTCAAGGGCCTACTGCCAATTCGCGATTTTCCCTCACCCCAACCCTCTCCCGCTGGGAGAAGGGGTTTTGCAATGGTCTCAACTGGGGACAGGGGCCGCGGCGAATCTGCAAAGAAGTGGTGAATGCGGGCCGAATTAGTGGTAGGTTTGTCCGGCATATTGGACGCGCCGCGATTTGGCTCAACGTCACTTTCCCTGGAGAAACAACCGATGACAGCTATTGAGGAACGATTTCGCGAACTTCACCCCACGTCAGAGGGACTGGCCGCGCAAGCCAGGCAACTCTTTCCCGACGGCGTGACGCACGTGAGCCGCAAGCTGGCGCCGTACCCGGTCTACATGGACCGCGGAAAGGGGCCGCGAAAGTGGGACATCGACGGGAACGAATACGTCGACTACCGCACCGGCCATGGCTCGATGATACTGGGCCAGGCGCACCCGGCGATCGTGGACGCAGTCCAGACCCAGATGGCGAAGGGGACGCATCTCAGCGCCTGCACCGAGCTTGAGATCAAGTGGGCCGACCTCGTCAGGCAGATAGTCCCGTCGGTGGAAAAGGTGCGCTTCGTGAGTTCCGGCACGGAGGCCGTGATGATGGCCTTCCGGATCTGCCGCCGTTTCACCGGGAAGCAGAAGATCGTGAAGTTCGCCGACGCGTTCCACGGATGGTCCGATGCGGCCTACGTGACCGATCCGGACACGGACGCGGCTTACGGCATTCCCACCGGAACGTCGTCGTCCATCATCAACCTGCCTCCCCACGATCTCGAGCCGGTTGAGAACACTCTGAAGTCAGACGACGACATCGCAGCCGTCATCTTCCAGGGAAACGATGTCGCGCGGCCTGAATTCGTCAAAGGCCTGCGCGAGCTGACCACGCGCCACGGCGTGCTGCTGATCTTCGACGAGGTTGTCAGTGGATTTCGCTGGTCCATGGCCGGATGCCAGGGTCACTACGACGTAATGCCGGACGTCAGCTCTTATGCCAAGATCCTTGCCGGCGGCCTTCCCGGCGGCGCGGTTGGCGGTAGGGCCGACATCCTGGACGTCATCGGCGACGGTGGAATACGGCACCCGGGGACGTTCAATGCGAATCCGCTCTCGGCCGCCGCGGGCAGCACCGCGCTTCAAATTCTGACGGAAGAGCCGGTCGTTGCCACGGCAGAGGCGTCCGCCCAGAGGCTGCGAGTTGGGATCAACGAGGTCCTGCAACGCATGGAGATCCCCGGCGGCGCGTACGGCATGGCCTCGTATGTCAATGTCAGCCTGGGACAGGAAGTCGATACGTCCGACCAGTATTCGACTCCATCCGAATACGACCCGGAAGGCAGCCAGGTCTCAGGCGACACAATGGACCAACTGCAGATGGAGTTCATCAACCAGGGCGTGTGGTCAAGTCCCGTGGCTTACATCCTGACGAGCACGCATCAGGACAGCGACATCGACTTCACGGTGGACAAGTTCGAGGCCGCGCTGAAGGAAGTGCGCAAGACCGGGGCGATTTAGTCGCCCGAAGGCGCGTGGGAACGCGGGCCGGTCAGTTCCTGACGAGCTTGGTGAAGCGACCGCCGATCAACCACTCCGGCACGTAGAGGTTGCCCTCCGCGTCGGCCGCGATACCGTGCGGGCTATTGAACTTGCCCGGCTCTAGGTCATGCGGCCTTTCCAGGTTGCCGTCGTGCCCGTGGACGTTGGGCCAGCCTTCGCGTTGAGCAACTTCGGTGTTGTCCCCCAGTTGCCCGGCCAGGTTGTCGTCCGGGTCAACCAGCGTGACGCGGGCCTGTAGTTCGGGGATCGCCAGCAGGTCACCGGCAACTGCGAACGTGCACGGTGTGATGAGCCATTCCTCGCCGAACTTCCGCTTGTAGTTGCCTTCCAGGTCGTACACCATCACACGGTTGTTGGCGCGGTCGGCTATATAGAGTTCGGGATCGGCCTTTCGGTAGTCCACCAATAGCCCGTGAGGGGTGGCAAATCCTCCGACACCGCTCTCTTCACCGTTGATGCTGGCCAGGTATTCGCCGGCCTTGTTGTAGCGGTGGACCCAGCTTTGACCGTAGCCGTCTGCAACCCAGATGTCGCCGTTGCCGCCGTGCGATTCCTGGTGGACCGCTACCGACGTCACCGAGAACGGCCCGTCTGCGTAGATGTCCAGGTCGGGGGTGCCGATGCGCATCAGCGCGTTGCCGGAGAAGTCCAGTTTGACCGCTTCGCTTGGACTGGGCGGGTCCGGGTAGTCGTAGTTGAGGTCAGCCACCCGTTTTCGACCCGTGTCGCCGATCCACAGAACCTCGCCGTCTCCCTCGGATGCGATGCTCATGCCGTGGGCCTCGGTTATCGGGGCGTCTTTGGAATCGAGTAGATTGCCGTCCGGGTCGAAACTGAGGATCGCGGGTCTGCCCTGGTGGCACGACACGATGCTTCCGTCAGCCCGAACCACGGCGTCGTGGTGAGACCACCCCTTGGTGGCCGCCTCGTCCGGTGGGATCCTGGCCCAGTCATCCACCCACGTGTAGACGTGATCTCCGCTGCCGACCTTCATCGCTAGTCCTCCTCGATCACGCCTAAGTGATCGTTGCGCCTCGGACACCGGGAACTATCTTCGTCCCCGGTGCGCTGAAATTAGGTGCCCGGTTTGTGCGCTATGCCTCGCATGGGCACGCGCGCTTGCGCATCGTTATGTTGGTCGTGGTCAGGGATGGATGATGACCTTGGTGTAGCCCTCCACCCTGCGGTCGAACTTCACGTAGGCGTCGGGCGCTTCGTCAAGCGAAATCTCGTGGGATACCACAAAATCCGGCGCTGCCCGTCCGGCGATGATGAGGTCACGCAGATAGGCGTTGTATTGCTTCACGTTGCACTGGCCGGTCCCTAGCCGGAGACCTTTTTCGAACAGCTTTCCGAAGTTGATGAGCAGAGCGCCCTTAGCCGCCTGCGCGTCGACTCCGCCCGGGTCCGACGGGACGTACAGGCCGGGGATGCCAAGCGAGCCGGTTGGGTTTACCACGTCTATAAGCTGGTTCAGGACGATGTTCGGCACCTCGTCCTGCTCGCCACCGGCCGCGGATGAGCCGGCGGAGGTGGCCTGGTAACCGACCGCGTCGATGCCCTTGTCCGTTCCATCGCCGTTCCTGCGCGCCTTGATTTGTTCGACCGGGTCGGCCTCGTCGTAGTTGATCGGGATAGCTCCGATCTCTTCGGCCTTGTCCAGCCGTTCCTGTACGTGGTCGACGGAGTAGACCTCGGCGGCGCCGCGAATGACGCAACTGTAGGCGGCCATCAGGCCTACCGGGCCGGCCCCGAATACGGCCACTGACTCGCCGGGCCGAACGCCGGCAAGCTCAGCGCCGTGGTATCCGGTCGGGAAGATGTCGGCGAGGAGCGCGAAGTCTGCCTCGTGTTCGTCACCTTCAGGCAGTGGGAGCGCGTTGAAATCTGCAAACGGTACCTGGAGATATTCGGCCTGTCCGCCGACCCACGGGCCCATTGCGACGTACCCATACGCGCCGCCGGCGAAACCGGGGTTGACCGTTATGCAGAATCCCGTGAACCCGCCGAGGCAGTTCTTGCAGAAACCGCACGCGACGTTGAAAGGCATCACGACGCGGTCCCCGACCTTGCGGGTCTTGACCGCTGACCCGACTTCCTCGATGACACCCATGTTTTCGTGGCCGAAGACGATGCCGGGCTCTGCCGCGGTCCTGCCTTCGTACATGTGCAGGTCCGAACCGCATATGCAGGACGACGTGATGCGTACGATCGCATCGTTGGGGTGTTTGATCTCTGGGTCAGGTACCTCTTCGATCCCGACGCGGAACGGTTCCTTATAAACGACAGCCTTCATGCGCGCACCTCCGGAGGGCCCGGCTCAAAAATCCCAACATTTGCCGGTTGCCCGTGGCGGTCAATCTTACACAAGCCCCGTGGCGAACTGAAATTGACCGGTTGGGGTTCTCCCAGCACGCGAGGACTGCGTGCTAGCCTTTGCTCCGCGCAAATCGCGTTTCGGTACTCGACTGGAATCATCACCAATGCTCGAACGTTTCAAGGTCCCCGACGCAGACCGGGTGTATGTCCAGGCGGACCGCGTCAGGGAAGCGTCGGAAGCGGTCTTCCTCGCAATGGGCCTTTCGGATGGGAATGCCCGTCAGGCCACGGACGTGCTCGTGACGAACGACCTGAGGGGAGTTGAGACGCACGGCGTATCCAACATGCTTCGCAACTACGTTGCCGGTTATCGCAGCGGGGGCCTGAATCCGAACCCCGCGGTAACGACCGAACGGGAATCGGGAACGACCGCGCTGCTGAACGCCGATAGTGGGCTGGGGGTACACGTTGCGCCCCTCGCGATGCGGATGGCGATCGACAAGGCGTTCAGGATGGGCGTCGCTTCAGTCAACGTCTACAACGTCGGCCACATGGGCGGGGCCGGTTACCACGCGATGCTGGCTGCGGAAGCCGACATGATCGGACTCGCCATGTCGACGAGCAGCGGCGGGGTACGCATGCTTCCTACGTTCGGCGCCCGGCCGATGCTCGGCACGAACCCGATCGCATGGGCCGCGCCGGCGCAGGACATGCCCCCGTTCCTGTTTGACATCGGCACGACGCAGATAGCGGGCAACAAGGCGACGCTTGCGAAACGGGTCGGCGCCAGGATGCTGCCAGGGTGGATAGCAGCCCCGGACGGCTCTCCGATCATGGAGGAGGTCGAACTTCCGGATGACTACTTCATGCTTCCGTTCGGCGGCACGAGGGAACTGGGGTCCCACAAGGGGTATGGCTTCGCCTCGATAATCGAAATGATGGCGAACAACCTGGGTGGGATTGGGCCGAGTTTCATCCACCCCGGCGGCAATTTTCACCTTGCCGCGTGGAACATCGACGCGTTTACGGACGTTACGAAGTTCAAGAAGGACATGGACACGGTCCTCAGGGGACTCGCGGAGACGCCACCGGCGCCCGGTAACGAACGCGTTCTTTATCCCGGACTGTCAGAGGCCGAGGAGACTGAGCGGCGGTTGCAGAACGGGATTCCCTATCACGTCGAGGTGGTCAACTGGTTCACAAGCATCCGCGCGGAGCTCGAGCTCGACTTTGAGTTTCCGTAAGATGCGCGTCTCCAGGCCGGGGATCCACTTGCGTAAGACCGTGCGACCACCCGATTCTTTGGCGCGGATTGTCCGCTAATAGTGACCCGGTTTCTTGTAATCTACCTATGCCGAAATCACTATGCCCTTTTCAAGGCCGCGTGAGGGAAAGAAAATGGGTAGCGCGGCGTCCCGTCCCTGAGGCTCAGGCGGGTTTGAAACCCGCCGCTACGAAATCGTGGGACGGCCTATTTTCATGGTCAGGACAGTAAAGACTTTGAGTAACTCAGGGGAGCGCGGCGAGGGCATACTCGCCGAATTGGGCGTTACGCCTGTAATCAACGCGGGCGGGCCGAACACCATGCATTCCGGCAGCCGCCCGTTGCCGGAGGTCGTCAGCGCCATGGAGGCGATGGCGCCGGTATTCGTCCAGATGGACGAATTCCTGATCGCCGCCGGTCGGGAAATAGCGCGGCTGATCGGCGCGCCCGCGGCCACCATCACGAGTGGGGCGTCCGGCGGACTCGTCGTGCAGACGGCCGCAGCCATTTCGCGGGGTGACCCGGAACTGGTAGCGCGCCTGCCACTCACCGACGGCTTGCCCAACGAGTTGATCATCCAAAAGACCCAGCGATTCGGCTACGACCACCTTTATCTTGTCGCGGGCGCGCGATTCGTCGAGGTTGGCAATGAGAGTGGCTGCACGGCTGAGCAGGTTGAAGCGGCCATAACCGACAAGACGGCGGCGATCATCGACCTGGAATCCGGACCGCGCAAACCCAACGACGTTCCCCTCGCAACGCTGGTCGAGATCGCCCACCAGCACGGCCTGCCAATACTCTGCGACGGCGCGTCCAAGCTGCCTCCGCGCGCCAACCTGACGCGATACCTGGACGAAGGCGCCGACCTGGTCAGTTTTTCGGGCGGCAAGGGCGTGAGAGGGCCGCAGAGCACGGGCATTCTTCTTGGGCTTCCGGAGTGGATCGAGTACTCGCGGCTGTGCAACGCGCCGAACGCCACGGTCGCTCGGGGTCTGAAGGTTTCCAAGGAGGAAATCGCGGGCCTGGTGGCGGCCGTGCGAACGTTTGTCGCCGTTGACGAAGAGGCGGAATCTGCGGCATACACCCGGGAGATGCAGGAGATCGTCGATGCGGTCGGAGATGTTCCGGGCGTAGATTCTTCGGTGATTCATGACGAGGCTTTCTACATACCGCACGCAGTTTTCCGTTTCAACGAATCGTGGAAAGGGCCGGACAACCTGGAGATCGGCCGGCGCATGAAGGCCGGGAACCCGCGGGTGTACGTGCGGCACGTGGACCCCGGGGGCCGCGAAATCGCGGTCGACCCGCTGAACATCCAGGAAGGCGAACACGAACACGTGGCGCGACGGCTACGGGATGAACTGACGCTCGCGGCTGAGGGAAAGTGATCGTTCAAGCCGGGCGCGGGAAGGTTGCCCATCGGGGCGGCAACAGGACCGCTGCCGACTTCCAACTCAGACTGACAAACATTTAGAAGCGGATGGTCAACGCCATCGGACAAAGGAAATGCGAAACATGAAGGGTAGCGACGCACTGATGGAGATGCTCCGGGCGGAGGGTGTGAAGTACATCTTCGGAAACCCGGGAACGAGCGAAGCCGCAATCATGGACTCACTCGAGAACTATCCGGAGTTCGAGTACATACTGGCCGTGCAGGAGTCCGTCGCCATCGGCATGGCCGACACCTACGCACGGGCCACCGGTAAGCCGGCGTTCGTCAGCCTTCACATAGACAACGGCCTGTCCAACTGTTTCGCCCTCCTGATCGACTCTTACAACACCGGCACCCCTCTCGTGGTGACGGCCGGTAACAAGGACGTTCGCAAGCTGGCGGAGGGGCGCAGCGACCTGGCCGAGATGGCCAAGCCCTATACAAAGTGGAGCGCCGAAATAACGCACCCCGAGCAGTACCCGTCGGTAATGCGCAGGGCGTTCAACGAGGCGTCGAGTCCCCCAACCGGGCCCGTTTTCGTGTCCCTATCGGCCAATTCGCTGGACGACGACGCGGACGTCAACCTGGTGCCATCGAAGCAATTCGCCAAGGCTCCGGCGGCCAATCCAAAGGACATCGAGGACGCGACGGAAATACTGGCGAATTCGAACAGTCCGATCATGATCGTCGGGGACCGGGTGATGGAGAACGGCGGCACAGAGGCCGCGGTCCGGGTGGCGGAGTTATTGGGCGCGCCCGTGTATGCGCACCTGAGCAGCCAGGTGAACTTTCCGACGGGTCATCCCCAGTACATGGGCGCGCTGAGCATCCGGCAGCCCGCAGCCGTTGAGGCTCTGCAAAACGCAGACGCGGTCCTGGCAGTGGGCTGCGGCGTGTTCAGTGACTTCTTCTACCAGAGCGACACCGTGCTTCGGCCCGAAACGAAGCTCATCCACGTCGACATAAACGCCCACGAGATCGGCAAGTCGGAGCCGACCGACGTCGGTGTGTTCGCATCTCCCAGGGAAGCGCTGGGCCAACTGGCGGAGGCGCTGAATTCCGAGATGACCGGCTCCCAGATTGAGGCGGCGCGGGGCAGGGCGGAGGTTGTTGCTCAGAAGACCCGCGCCGCGGACGAGGCGTTCCGAAAGGGCGCCGCCGCGGGAAACAGCCAGCGGCCGATGTCGCCGGAGGCAGCGATGGTGGCCCTGGCGGACGCGCTGCCGGAGGACGTCGCGGTCTTCGATGACGCGATCAGCAACCGCGGCATCCTGCATTCGGCGGCAAAATTCAGCGAACCGGGTGATTTCTTCGCTTCGAGAGGCGGTTCCATTGGATGGGGTCCCGGCGGAGGTTTGGGACTGAAACTGGCCAACCCCGATCGGCCGACCGTCGCGGTGTGCGGCGACGGAACGATGATGATGTCTGTGCAGGGCTTGTGGACCGCGGTCAACTCAAAGATCCCGTGCGTGTTCGTCATCTGCAACAACGGCATGTACCGGGTGCTCAAACTCAATATGCACGTGTACAAGCGGGCCGTGAAGGGCAAGCCGGATGAGCCGAGCAAGTACATCGGTATGGACTTCCCGGTACCGTTCGACTTCGCCGCGCTGGCCCGGTCGTTCGGTGCTCACGGCGTCCGAATTGAGGACCCCGCCGACATCGGACCGGAGTTGCAGAAGGCCATCGACATGAACGCCCCGGCCGTGTTGGACGTGATCCTGGACGGCAGCGTCTAGACCGGGCCGCTCTGCGGACGGCGACCGGACGGCCTGGTGGTCCGACGCGCTGGTGGCCTGGCACCCCCGGCAGGATTCGAACCTGCGACCGTCTGCTTAGAAGGCAGCTGCTCTGTCCCCTGAGCTACGGGGGCGCGCTACCTTTTCAGGATATACGCGCGCGAGCCCGCCAGTCCGCCGACTGCTTGTGACGATTTGGAACGGTTGCGCTGGATTCCCCCTAAGGTCTCCGGCCCTGTGGATCACGATTGGTCGTTGTAGCGGATGATCACTTCCAGGCTGTCCAGGGTGAGTGGGACGCCGATGCGCTTGTTGCGTGACTTTATTTCGATCTCGATGTCGTTCCAGCCCTGATTTAGAGCGGGTGAAGACGAAACGTCGAAGTCTAGCCAGTATTCGTTGTAAAGGATGTGCTTGGTTGCGGCGGCCGGATCGAGCGTTTCGCCGTTCAGCCTGTATTCGATGTCGTCTACGGACGTTAGATTGATCAACAGGATGCGCAGCGTCGCTTCGGCGAGACTTCCGTCTGCATTGGCGGCCGCAACGTCGTCCGCTATGTCCATGCGAACGGCCGCGGTGTCTCCGGGCTGGTCGATGTCGATGGGCAGCGGGCCCTTCGGCACGGGCGGCGCTTCGAGTTCGACAGCCATCCTCTCCCAGTGCGGCGGCTTATCGGCGAGGTAGTGCTTGTCCCGTCCGGCGAGGGTGGCCGGGTCGCCGATCTCCCGCCACTGCTGCCCGCTGTAGTTGATGTCCCGGTTGAACGAAATCAACTGGTTGTTCCACAGGTAGATCCCGTCGACGCCAGCCTGCCAGTACGCGGCGGCTGAGGCGCGGCACATCTCCGTGCTGAAGACGGTCGGCTCTGCGAAGAGAATCGGCGCCGTGTATGGGCGGCCCCACCAGAAGAGACCCAGGTTCTGCGCGATCACCTGTATGCCCTTGTCGCGACACGCTTCGACGTATTCCTCCACGGGCACGCGGTACATGCTGGTGTGGACTACGCCGGCGATGAGAATGTCGATGATGCCCTCGTCGACCCATGTGCGAACGTCGAGTCCCGAACCCAATGCCAATTCGAAGGTGGGCGGCACGCGCACCGACAGTGGCAACGGTCGGCCGAGTTCCTTTGAACGTTCAACGAGCAAGGCCTTGATAGACCTCATCAGGTCGGTCATCAAGTGGGCGTTCTGCTGGGCGGTCCCTTTTTCGAAGAACCTGGGGAACCGGCAGAAGTCCCAGTCGAACCCGTCGAGGTCGTAGTTCTTGATCGCCTCTTCGGCGAGGGCCAGGCGGTACTCGCGGACCTCGTCCAGGCCGAAGTTGTAGCCGTATTGCGACAGACCGCTGTAGCGGCCTTCGGCATACGGGTTGTCCACTTTTCCAAGCAGCCAGTCGGGGTGGGCGCGCTTCATTGGTGAAATGATGGGGTCACCTTCAGGCAATTGGCCGTCGTGGATGTCGTTCACACGCATGGACAGGAAGACCTCAAGGCCTTGCCTGTGGCCGTGATCTATCAGGACGGCCGGTGGGTCCGTGCCGCGTTCCATCATTTCCCGCGTGTTTTCGTAGATGCGCCACTGGCCGGAGGTCTGGAAAGTCTCCATGCCGTCTCCCCAGAGGGGTCCCACCTTCGTGAAGTGTGAGTACTGGTCGGAAAAGCGGCTCGTGGGCGTGCTTTTGTACGGGTCTGTGCCGAGTTGCCAATATAGGGTGTTGATTTGAGTGCCCAGCAACGGCCCGATCGTCAGTTCGACCAGCCCTTCGTCGCCCATTGGCGCGTCCATGGTGGGTCCCACGAGGGTCCCTCCGTCGTTGCAAAGGATGAACCTGCGGGATTTGCTGTCTGCTGCCAAAGTCTTGCTCCGTTCAGGCCGGGTCGGCCGCGGCCGGGTTCGTCTCGTTCCGGCTGTAATATACGCCAACGGTGCGAGTTGTTGGCGTCAGACCGTCCCGACTATCGAGACCGTTGGGTTATACTCGCCCTACGCTGCCGGAAATGATTGCCGCCGCGCTTGAGGCGCGTGCATGGGGATCGTCGCTATGCCGCACATCAATCTTCGAATCGCATCCTCGTTCCTGCTTTCAGCGGCCTTATTGGTTGTTGGTGCTTTGGCCTGTGGTAGCGATGGCGAAACCGGGTCATCAGGCGGGACTGGCGCCACTGAGTCGGGAGGATCGAGCCCGCAGGCGACGGCGACCTCTCCGCCCGCGCCACCCACGCCCACTCCGGTGATCATCGAAGAGGGTGAGGCTGACGAAGAAACCGGAATGCGAATAGAGGAGGTCACGGTTGACGCGCAGGGACTGGGCGGCAAGGCGAAGATCCTGGTCACAAACGAACTTGACGAGGAATGCACCGGTCCAGTAATCAGCGTCGACCTGCTGGATGCGGACGGCAAGGTTGTGGGAGAAATGGGCATCGAAGCACCAGGACCACTTCCGGCCGGCGAACAAAAAACTTACGAACAGCGATACGTGGGGAGTAAGGTCGCCCAGGCCCGAGTTTCGGCGATCACTTGTGAAAATTCGGCGGCCAGACACGGGGCGCCACAGAGCCCGACGAAGAAGGACTTGGAAGGTCAACAAGAGGAAGAAAAGTAGCATTTCACTTCATGGTGAAAATTCTGAGCAAACAGCGCGAAAGCGGGAACACAAGCACACCAGACATGAAACGGGAACCACGCGTGTTTAGGAATGCGTTCAAACCAGCAGCCGTAATTCTTATGACGTTCGGACTCTTTGCCCTGGCGGTCACCGCCTGTGGCGGTGGAGAAACGGAAGGGGGTAAGTCCCCAGGCGCGGCTCCTACTGCCACGCCGGTCGGCGCTACTCAGCCTACGCCGGTTCCACCGACTCCGACCCCAATTCCCGAGGACAGCGCTGTCCAGTCGATCGAAGAGACAGGGCTCGTGATCGACAACATCGAGCTTGATCCAGGCAGTTTTGGAGGCAGCGTGGAGGTACAGGTCACGAACGCCAGTGACAATCGATGCACTGGAGCGGTAATAATGGTGAGCCTGTTGCGCGATGACGGGTCGCAAGTTGGGGAAGTGGGGATACGGGGTCAGGTGATCGAGCCCGGCGAGACCAAGAATCTCAAGGACCGCTACTTTGGCACAGCCGCAAAAGCTGAAATAAGTTCGGCGACCTGCGAGGACTCCACACTGGGCGACCACGGCGCACCGAGCCGCGCGCATACACCGGCGCCCGAGGGCGAAGAAGAATAAAACAGGGAGCAGCGGGCAGTTAACTCGCGTCCGTCTTAGAGGGTGTCTAAAAACCCTTCCGTTCACCCTGAGCCTGTCGAAGGGTCGAGGCGCTGTTCATGGTTCGACAGGCTCACCACGAACGGATTTCGAAAGCTCGCCACGAACGGTTTCCGACGACTTATTAGACACCCTCTAAGGGCGGGCACGCAGTGAAGTCTGCGGGTGGAACGCATACCAGGCTGACCAAAAGGCGTTCACGCCTGCTATTCGGTCCAATCGCACGTCCGGGTTGTCTTCGCTTACCAGGTGAGCTTCGGTGATCGTCCATACGCCACTGTCATGGTCGACGATAAGCAACTCGGTTGACTGGTCCCGTCTCGCAAAGTTGGTGAAGGTAACGGCCGCGCGTGTGTATGCCCTAACTGCCCCGCTGGCGGCGTCGGTGATGAGAACGACGGGCGTTTCCCCGACGGCGTCATTGACGATTCCCTCGGTCCACAGATCGTAAATTTGCCAGGCTCGCGCCGCGCCGCCGACCTGCAATCCGAAGACCGGCGTCTTGGGCGCTGCCCGCTCGTCGACCTTGTAGACCGGGAACATCAACTTCGGGCTGGCTTTGTAGAGGCCATAGGGGGCGTCGCGGTCGAGGGGGTTTCGATACTTCCGTACGTAGCCTGTGTCAATCGACAGAACGGTGGTGTCCGGGTGCCTGTCCTTCCAGGCCGCCCAGGTGGTTACGGTTATCGGCAGGCGGGTCAACTCAATGCCGCTCAATGCCAACCTGCCCACGACCGGTCGGCCGGTCATGGCGTGCCATAGCGACCGGGTTGCCCTGTCATAAAGCAGCTTGTCACCCTGGTACAGGTATCCCGATGTCCCGAACGTGAAAGTCCTGTCGCCGACGTTCGTCGCGTACATCGTTGACGTTCCATTGACCGGGCTTGTCGACAAGACGACCGGGACGCCGCCGATCGTGTCGTTGACGATCTCGTGGTGGTCCATCAGGCGCAGCGGGTATGCCCGGACGTCGCCATTGATCCGTACCCCGACCACCTGCTCATCGTGGTCCATGTAGTCCGCTTCCATCTCCGTTGCCGCGACGTAGTCTGGCTGATCGAGAGGCGGAATGTCGAATGGTCCCACGCCGCCCCACTGGATTGCCCACATATCGACCCGTGAGGGGACGTCTCGATAGATGAAGTTTTCGAGGCTCAGATCGAACTGGGAGAACAGCGTCCCCTTCCAGCGGTCGTAGTCCGGCGGCGGTTCGATCTCCGGATGATCTCCAATCCACCTGTACCACTCTCTAGCCGACCACGCGTAACCCCCGAAGTCTTGCCCCGTCAAAGCCCTCAGGGCGCGCGCAACGTGGAACGCGGTCTGATCGTCAAGGGTCAGGGACGCCGTATCGACCAGAGGCATTACCAGACCCAAATGACCCAGTTTCCCGGCTTCGTCAATCGCCGCGAGATCAGGGTACGGGTCGAACTGCGTATGGTTGGAGTAGGGCCGCTGGCTGAACAAGTAGAAGCGGAACATGACGTCCCGGGCGGCGATGTCGAGGTCAGAAGGGACGGGACGGGGCGTCGAAGTCGGCACGGCCGGCCTGGGCTGAAGCACGACGACCGTGGGCGTTATGGTGGGCACCGGCAGGGCAGTCGACGGGGTCTCGCTTGCCCGGCAGGCAATCAGGGAAACAATTGCCCCGCAGGCGAATGCCCCCGCGATCATGGATGACTGCCGCATTGTCCTTCAGTGGGCGGGGAAGATGGGAAAACCGCGGGGAGAAGAGTGATGGATTCCGGTACCGGTGGGTGTTTCGCGCCTTGGGCGGGCGCCAGGATGACGAATTTCGACCCGGAAATTTGCACCCCACATTGTGATCGCGATGACATTGACAACAATTCGCGCCGATACTAACATCCCGTCCCATCGATAGACCGCGCTGAGTGTGGGCGCGGTTTCGCGTGGAAAAATCTGCGCGTCTCGCAAGGCGGACTCGAACGGGGAACGTGACTGACGCTCGCCTGGGTCTGCAACATCGGGAGAAACGGCATATGTATAAGAAGCGACTACGCTGGCTAGCTCTAGCCCTCTCCGTACTGGTAGTGGGCGCATTGGTAGCCGTGGCCTGTGGCGGTGACGACCCGGATCCAACCGCGGCTCCCAAGGCGCCTGCGGCGACGGCAACGACCGCGCCGGCTCCTACGGCCGCCCCGGCGGCGACCGCAACGACGGCCCCCGCGGCTCCAGATCCAACCGCTACTTCGGCGCCTGAGCCGACGGCGATGCCCGAGAAGCCCGAAGGCGGTGGCGACCTGGTGATTGGCGTACCGTCAGTTTGCCCGCCGATCTTCAACAACCGGTTCCTGACCGGCGCCTGCTTCGAGCGAGTGGCGATGTGGGGTTACACAGAGGGCCTGACGTGGATGAAGCACGCTCCCCCGCCCATCCAGGTAGACGAGGAAGACCCGGCCCTGTCCATGGTTGAATCTTGGGAGTGGGACGAGAACGCCAACACGCTGACCTGGGTGATTAGGACCGGCATACCGTTCCACAACTCCGACTTTGGCGAGGTTGACGCAGAAGACGTGGCGTTCAGCTTCAACGAAGCCAAGGCTGAAGGGTCCACCTTCAACCGGGCCGGCCAGTTGAGGCAGTGGATCGACACCATCGAGGCGGTCGACAAGAGCACCGTGCTGATCAACTGCACGGACGCCGGTTGCCAGAAGGACTGGATCAGGCAGCAGTCGAACTACAACGGTCAGACCGCTTCCATTACCAGCCTTGACGCCTTCGAGCAGCTCGGTGAAGAGGACTCGCTTGGCAACCTCGGAAACCTGACCGGCGCCTTCGCGCCGACCCGCTGGGTGACAAACGAGGTCATAGAGTCTGACGCGGTCAAGGACCACTGGCGCTGGTCGCCACTTGTCGACACGCTGAAGTTCGTCGAAATTCCAGAAAACTCAGTCCGCATGGCTGCGTTCATCAACGGTGAAATCCACCTGGCGGACCTGCCTCCCAGGTTTGTGGCGCAGGCTGTTGACGAGACCGGCGGCCGTGCGCAGCAGATCGGTGGCGGTAGAGGCCAGGGTGTCCTCTACGCAGGAAACTACTGGGCCACGACCGACTACCTCGGCGCAGCAGGCGAAGGCAACGACGTCACGATGCGACCGGGTTACCTGCCGGACGACGACCACCCGTGGATCGGTGAGTGGGGCAACGACGAGTCGATGGAGCGGGCCCGCAAAATACGAACGGCCATGTCCATGATGCTCGACTGGGAACGCCTGAGCGAAAAGATCTTTGGTGGCTTGGCCGACCGTGGTTGGGCCTGGTACGGCTGGACTCCCGAACACCCCGAGTGGAATCCCGAGTGGCAGATCGACTACGACCCCGAAACGGCTCAGCAGCTTCTGGAAGAGGCTGGCTTCGGCGACGGGTTCTCGTTCGGCTACTGGGTGACACCGGACGTTACGGTTGTTATCGACCCCGAATTCGGTGAGGCCATGGCGCAAATGTGGGTTGACGGTGGTCTCAGTCCGGAGATCGAGAAGACGGCATACTCCGCCCGCAGGCCCACCCTGGTCGCCCGTTCGATCGACATTCCTTGGGCGTGGTCGACCGGCGGCAACACCTCTCCGAAGGACACGAATGCAGTCGGTTCCACCGTACCTCGTGCAGGCAGCTGGAACTCCGGACAAGAGTTCCCCGACGAGATTGGCAAGTTGTGGCACGACATCGAGAACGAGCGCGAGCCTGCCAAGAAGCGGGAAATCAACGTGGTAGTTTCGAACTTCGCCAACTACTGGCGGCTATACTCGCCGGTAGTAAACGTTGTCCCGTTCTGGGCGGTAAGACCTGAAGTATCTTCGTGGGACCCCTACACAGGGAACCTGCCGTACTTCAACAACCCGCACACTATCGGCCTCAAGTAAGCAGCAAGCAACTGACGCAAATAGTGAAGGGGCCAAGGGAGTCATGCCCTTGGCCCCGTTTGCGTATGTACAAGTCCATTAACCTGCACGCGTCGTATTCAAGGGCACGCGCAAGACAACAACCTGAAGGCCGCGGACGTAACGGATGAAAGTCTTCATAGCACGCCGGTTTGTCTACGGAATCGCCGTGATCCTCCTGGTGAGTTTCTTCATCTTTGCGATGTCACGGATGGCTGGCGACCCGCGCGACCTGTACGTGGATGAGTACACCACCGCTGAATCCTATGCGGCGATGGGCAGGGCGATGGGGCTGGACAAGCCTTTGGTCCTTCAGTACCTCATCTGGTTCGGCAATGCACTGACCGGCGACTTTGGGCGATCGCTATTCGTGAGGACCTCTGCGCTTGGAGTGATCACCGAACGGATCCCCGCTACGATGCAGTTGACCGTGGGGGCGTTCATATTCGCCCTGTTGACCGGCATCCCCCTTGGCGTGGTCTCTGCGGTCAAGAGGGGGACCATCTGGGACTACATAGGACGGACCTTTGCCCTGTATGGCCAGGCCCTTCCGGCATTCTGGTTAGGGGTCATGCTGATTTTGATCTTCAGCGTTGAACTGGGCTGGTTGCCTACTTCCAAGAGAGGGGACTGGACTCACTACGTTCTGCCGTCCGTCACACTGGGCTGGGGCTCCGCGGCGGCGTTCGTACGCCTGACCCGTTCTGCGATGCTGGAAATACTGGACTCCGAATTCGTCAAGTTTGCACGGGCCAAGGGAGTCGCCAACCAGAAGATCATCTGGAAGCACTCATTCAGGAATGCCCTGATAGCGCCGCTGACATTCGCCGGAATACTCCTGGCCGCGTTCCTTACAGGCGCGGTGGTGACCGAGCAGGTATTTGCATGGCCCGGGTTGGGGCGGCTTGCGGTCACCTCCGTCTTCAACAATGACTTCCCGGTCATGACCGGAGTCGTCATGATGTTTGCAGGCTTCTTCGTTGCGGCCAATTTCATTGTGGACATGCTGTACGCCGTGATCGACCCGCGAATCAGGTACGAGTAGACCCGGTGGCACTGGCTCAAGAAGGCATAACGGAGACGCCTGACCTGGAGTTGGGCCGGTCGCGGCTTGGCCGTTGGTGGGTTGCGTTCCGCAACTGGCCGGTAATTCCGGTAATAATCATCGGCGCGCTGTTGGCGTGCGCCGTGTTTGCGCCGTTAATTGCGAACAAGGACCCGTATCGGGGCGACTTGTTCTACCGGAATTACCCACCCTTTTGGTACAACGAGTTTTACGAAGCCAACCCTGACGAACCCCGGTTCATTTTCGGAACCGGCCCCCAGGGCCGCGATGTCTACAGCAGGGTGGTATACGGCGCTCGCATCTCGATGACGGTGGCCGCGATCGTCCTTACAGCCGGCGCGGTCGGGGGGACGGTGATCGGTCTCGTCGCGGGATACTTCGGGGGCAACATAGACGAGATACTGATGCGGTTCGCGGACCTGACTTTCGCCGTGCCGTTTATTCTCGTCGCATTGGTAGTTGTGATCGTCGTTGGTCCGAGCCTGACTATTATTATCGTTTTGCTAGTGGCGTTCAGTTGGGCGGTATTTGCGCGTCAAGTGCGCGGCGAAGCCCTCGTCTTACGAGAGCAGGACTACGTGTCCATGGCAAAAGTGGTGGGCGCGTCCCCCATATACATCCTGTACAAGCACCTGCTGCCGGGCGTTTTCAACACTTTGATGGTTGTCGCGAGCCTACGGGTCGGAACGCTGATTCTGACCGAATCTGTGCTCAGCTACCTGGGCGTGGGTGTCCCTCCGCCAACACCGGCCTGGGGCGCCATGGTCTCGGATGGGCGGGACTACATCAGTACTGCCTGGTGGGTCACGTTCTTCCCGGGACTTGCCATTTTCCTCACCGTGCTGGCTTTCAACTTCCTGGGCGACTGGTTGAGGGACAAGCTGGACCCGCGACTGCGGCAACTGGCGGACTGACGACTTCCTGACTTCGGCCGGCCCCGGGGCGGCCATTGAGCCGGTTCGGTCAGGAAACTTGGATCCAAGGCCGATGGAATACCGCCCGATAGCGTTCATCCGGATCTTCCTGGCGGGACTGTCGTTGATGGCCGTGCTCAGCTTGGCGTGCAGATCTGCTGAGCAGCCAACTGCCTTGACCCCTGCGCCGGTCCCTACCATCACCCCGAACCCCAATGCGCCTGAAGTGACGCCCAGTGCCCCGTTCACGGGAAGCGGCCGGATTGCGACCGTAACGCCGTTCGAGGATATTGCCGTGTCGGCCCTCGGCTCCGACGCGTTCGTGGACAACTGGTTCCCCGGCATCGCCCTGTTCGACTACGACCGGGACGGCGACATTGACATCTACGTGACATCCGGGGAGGAGGCGTCTCCCAGAGGGCAGGCGCGGGGAGGCCCGAACCTGCTGTTCAGGAACAACGGCGACGCCACTTTCGAGGAGGTTGCAGAGCAGGCTGGCGTGACTATCCCAGAGGCCAACAGCACCGGTGTCGTGGCCTGCGACCTGGACAACGACGGCTACCAGGACCTCTACGTCGCCTCCTACGGCCGCATCGGCGACGATTTGGACTACAGGTCAGTCGACGAGACGCCCGGGCTGCGCGAGGCCGTCATGGACCACATATTCCGCAACAACGGGGACGGCACGTTCGAGGACGTCACGGAGACGGCCGTCGAGAACCCGAACATATTGTCTGCCCTCAGCATCGCCTGCGCCGACGTGAACGGGGACGGCTGGCTAGACATCTACGTGGGGAACAGGATCGACGACGACTTCCTTACGTTGGAAGAGTCGAGACACCACGGGCACTACAACGTCCTGTACCTGAATAACGGGGACTTCACTTTCGACGACGTGACCGAAGAGGCAGGTCTGCTGGGCGGTGAGATCAAGCTCCTGTATCCGGACGGTAAACCTTTGCAGTACACCGACCCGGACACGGGCAAAACCACCGTGGGCTTCGATCCGCAGTTCGTCGACGACAATGGCAACCTGGTAGGCGACCCCACCGGCCAGACCCTGGCCCTCATGTTCTTCGACTACGACTCAGACGGCGACCCGGACATTTGGCAGGCCGACGACGGTGACCTGCTGAAGGTCTACCGAAACGACTCGATTACGGAAAATGTCAAATTCACCAGGGTCGACAAGGAGCTTGGGATTGACATGGTCGGCGCCTGGATGGGCTTCGCGCTGGGCGACTATGACTCTGACGCCGACCTGGACGTGTTCGTCACAAATCTCGGGTTCCATCCGCTGCTGAACGAAATGTTGCCGGCGCCGACCGGCGACTGCGCGTCTACACATATGGAGGACTGGAGCACCTGCTATCACTTCCTTCTAGAAAACATGGCGAATGAAGGCTCCGGCAAGTTCCAAAACGTTGCCGGCAAGGTCCAGGTGACGCCCAGCGGAGTGTTGCCGCCGCCGTCCCTGGACCCTTCGAACTACCTGCCGGAATGGGGTGTAACCGAAGTCCCGCCGGGCCTCGAGGCGTACGACTTCGGGTTCGGGACGACATTCATCGACATGGAGAACGACGGCGACCAGGACCTGTACTGGCTGGGGTCGATGGGCGGCCGCGGCGAGGGCCCGTACGGCCAGCAGTACGAGGGCGTTGGCCGGATGATGCGCGGTGACGGCACGGGTAACTTTGAGGACGTGACGGTCGAAAGCCGCTTGCTCGACATAGCCCACGTCGACTACGAGGACCTCGATCCCACCGACCCGCTGTTCGATCCGATCGACAGGCGGCTTTCACCTGAGTTCCACGAAAATGGCAAGGGCGTGGCCAAGGGCGATCTGAACGGGGACGGCTACGTCGACCTGATCGGCAGCAACAGTATGGGCCCGATCTGGGTAGGCCCCAATCTGCTTGACCTCCTGGGGGGACGCCTGTTCGTCTGGATAAATGGAGGCGGGGAAAACGACTGGGTCGCGTTCAGGCTGAAGGGGCGGATGGCAATTGACGGAACGGGTTCCAACGCCGACGGAATTGGCGCACGCGTGGTGCTGCGCAGCAGGTCGCCGGAGGGTGATTCACACTCCCAGGTGCAGGACGTACTGGGCGGGTCGAGCTTCATTTCCATGAACTCCCTGGACCTGCACTTCGGGCTGGGCAAGAACAACACCATCGAACAGGTGGAGATCAGGTGGCCCAGTGGCGCGGTCCAGGTCCTGGACGCCCTTGAACCAAACATGCTGCACGAAATTGTCGAACCTGCTCCGTGAAGTCAATTTCCCGGCCCGCGGTTAGAAGTGCGTCAAAATTTGGCCCTTCAACCCAGGCGCGAATCGGCCCTGGTCAATTGACATTCGTTGAATCCGGGCATATTCTCGTTCTCTCTGCGGGCACGCTCGAGTCGCCTGGATTTCAGGTCGGGCCGGTGTGTTCGGCGACGCGTGCAATCAACTATTCGAAGAGGTGAAGACATGTCGAAAAGCCATTCAAGCTTAGGGAAGCTTACTGGCGCAATAGCACTGATGCTTTCGCTCGTCCTCGTCGTGGCCATGGCTTGCGGTGATGACGAAGAACCGGCCGCTCCGACGGCGGCCCCGGCGACGGCTGTCCCGGCGACGGCTGCTCCGGAACCCACGGCGACCCCGGAGCCTGAGCCCGCTGGCGGTGGAACGTTGATCGTTGCCAACGATCTGGTTGGCCCTAAGGTGTTCAGGCCTTCCCTGATCACCGGTGGCGCCCACTCTGCGTTCGGTCTGCAGGACTGGGGTTTCTATGACTTCCTGTTGCAGGCTGACCACTCGAACCCGCTTAACTTTGGTGAGATCGGTACTTCCGGTATCGCAACCGCGTGGGAACTCGACGACGAACTGACCGAGATCCTGTTCACCATTCGCAGCGACGCCGAGTTCCACTGCGACGTCGGCGGGACCATTGGCCCCGAGGACATCGTCCACTCGTTCATGGAGAGCATGGGCGAGGGCACGAAGAGCACTCGAGGACCCGGCATCAAGCGCTGGGCGCCTGAGTGGGAAGTTGTCGACGACAACACCGTTCGCGCCAAGCTGCTTCCCGGCAAACTGGAGCCGACCTGGAAGCTGGCGCTGGCCAACAACGGCGGCGGCAGCATCCCGATCGTGAGCAAGGCACTCGCTGACCAGGGCGGCGACGCCGACATCTCAACCCCCTGCGGGTCCGGCCCGTTCCAAATCGACGAGTGGGTATCCGAGGAGAAGGTGGTCGGTTCCCCGGTCCACGACAACTGGCGAGCTCAACCCGAGATGATCGAGGAGTTGCAGATCGTACAGATTCCCGAGACCAACTCCAAGATCGCTGCTCTCAAGACGGGTGAGGTCCACATGGCCCAAATCCCGCTCAAGTTCATTGACGATTCGAAGGCGGACATCGAAGGAAGCTGGACGCAGCCTGCCGGCAAGTACCAGCCGCAGATCGTTTACTTCGCCGGCAACTTCTGGGCCAAGCGGGCCTACAAGTTCGAGGACGAAGAGGACATCTTCCCCCGAGAGGGCCTGAAGGCGGACGCCGACCACCCGTGGATCGGCAACCCGGACGACCCGGAGTCGATGGAGAACGCCCGCAAGGTCCGTTGGGCCATGTCCATGGCGATTGACCGCGAAGCGGTGAACCGCAACGTGTTCAAGGGCTACGGCCAGATAACCTACACGTATACCGACGTGCTGCAAGACAACCCCTTGTTCAAGGATGAGTGGAAGGTCGAGTATGACGTCGAAGGCGCCAAGGAATTGCTGGCTGAGGCTGGTGTCCCCGATGGATTCGAACTCGGTTTCTGGATCTCGCCGGACAACACCGCTGCGGTAGAACCTGAGGCCTTCGAAGCCATTGCCCAGATGTGGCAGGACATCGGAGTAAACGCCTCGGTTGAGAAGACCGTGTACGCATCTCGCCGGCCGACGCTGGTTGCGCGATCGATCGACATTCCGTTTGCTCACCACACGTTCTGGCTTTCCGATGACGAGCCGAAGGGCAGCACGCTTGTCCCGACAGGCGGCTTCAACCACGGGCTTGAGCTTCCGGAAGAGATCGGCATTCTCCGCTACGAGAACATCTCAGAGCCTGACCTGCAGACGCGAATCGACAACAACGTCAAGCTCCAGGACTACCTGAGCCACTGGCAGTTGATGGCGGTTACGGTAACCCTTCAGCCTCACTGGCTACTACGGCCCGAGGTTGTCGAGTGGGACCTGTACCAGCAGGCCTGGTCTGTGTTCAACTCGCCCGAACGGGTGAAGCTGGCCCAGTAGTGACGGGCAAAGTAATACAAACGTCATAGTTCAAGTGGCACGGCCTGCCGCCAACGCGGCAGGCCGTGGGCTTGTTTGGCGGGGTGTGCCGCCGCAACTGTAAAATCGGAAATCCCCGCACCAGACCGAATTCGGGGCGCTGGCGTTCAGGGGTTAACACGGATGCGGGAAGCGCAGCCCGGACCACAGCGGGATATTCATGGCCAGGTTCCTGGGTAGACGGTTCGTCTATTCGATAGGCGTCTTTATTGCCACCAGCATCATCGTCTTCGGACTGTCGCGGGTGGCAGGAGACCCGCGACACCTCTTTCTGACCGAGTACACGACCACTGAGACCTGGGAAGCTTGGGGCAGGGAATACGGGCTCGATCGGCCGTTTATTGTCCAGTACGTCATCTGGATGGGCAAAGCCGTGAGGGGGGATTTCGGGAATTCACTGACACACCACATAAACGCCCGACAGGTAATCCAGGAACGCTTCCCTGCGACCTTGCAACTCACCGTGAGTTCATTCATTGGCGCGATGGTGATAGGCGTCCCGTTAGGAGTGCTTTCGGCCGTCCAAAGGGGAACGGTAGCGGACTACGTCGGCCGCACGTGGGCGCTTTTGGGCCAAGCCCTGCCGCCATACTGGTTGGGTGTCATGATGGTCTTGCTATTCGCGGTCCAGTTGGATTTGTTGCCATCGTATGGGAGGGGGGACTGGAAGCACTTTGTTTTGCCCACGGTGACATTGGCATGGGGTTCCGCGTCGGCCATATTGAGACTGACCCGCGCTGCCATGTTGGAGGTGCTGGACTCCGAATTCGTCAAGTTCGCACGGTCAAAAGGGGCGACGCAAAGATCCGTTATCTGGAGACACGCGCTTCGCAACGCTCTCATCGCCCCGTTGACGTTTTCCGGTCTGGTCCTGGCGGGCTTCATGACCGGCACGGTGGTGACAGAGACGATATTCGCGTGGCCTGGTTTGGGAAGGCTGGCCGTGCAGGCGGTCAACGCCAATGATTTTCCAGTCCTGACAGGCGTCGTACTGGCTGTCACCGCGATCTATCTGGCCGTGAACCTTATTATCGACCTCACATACGCTATCGTTGACCCGCGCATCAGGTTGTCGTGAAATTGGAAATATAAGGTGGCATCAGAGGCGCGCATAGACTCACGGATGACCGAATTCTCGCGGCGTCGGAGCCGTTTCGAGAACCTGGTCACATTTTTTAGGCGCTACCCGGTATTTCCGGTGTTCATCATCCTGGTGCTTGCGGTTGCCGCCATATTTGCCCCATTGCTCAGTTCTCACGACCCGGAGAGGGCGGAGAATTACGACGACAATGAGGTAGCCCCGTTCTGGTATGCAGATGGGAGCACCAGGTACATCCTGGGAACGGACTACCTGGGTCGCGACGTGCTGACCCGCATGATCCACGGCGCCCGCATTTCACTCCTTGTGGCGTTTGCTGTGCTTGGAATCAGCGGAATCATCGGTACCGCGGTTGGCCTGATTTCCGGTTACTTTGGCGGGACCATTGACGAGATAATTATGCGGTTCGTTGACCTCACGCTCGCCGTTCCATTCATTCTCGTGGCCTTGGTTGTTGGCATCGTTCTGGACGTTTCCCTCACAACCGTCGTCATTCTGTTAGTGATGTTCTTCTGGAATGGGTTTGCTCGCCAGGTGAGGGCGGAGACTCTCCAGTTGAAGACCGCGGACTATGTTTCGCTGGCGACGGTGGCCGGATCGTCAGCGGTTCGGATCATGTACAAGCACATATTGCCGGGCGTCTTCTCCACGGTGATAGTCATCGCCACGCTGACCGTGGGGGTGGTCATCCTGGTCGAGTCCATTCTCAGCTTCCTGGGAGTTGGCGTTCCTGCGCCAACGCCAACGTGGGGCGCCATGATCTCCGACGGCAGGAACTACCTGGCGACCGGGTGGTGGATGGCGTTCTTCCCCGGCCTCGCGATCCTGTTCACCGTGCTGGCCTTTAACTTCTTCGGGGACTGGCTGCGGGACGAGCTCGATCCGCGACTCCGGCAAATCGAGTAGAGCACCGCAGAAAACGGTCACCTCACCTCACGTCCAACAGCGTTCTGGGCAAACCGCCCCAACATTGGCGCGTGACTTGACTGCTGTCTCTAAGTTCCGGGCCGGTTGCGTCGCGCTACTGGCGGCCATTTGCCTGACCGTTGCATGCCAGACCGCCCCAAGTGACGGCGCAGTGGTTGGACATGTGATCGAAGTCACCGCCAAATCCCTGGTCGAATTCGAGTCCCTCACGATCGTTGCGGAGGACGGTACAAAATGGGTATTCGCCGGCGGCGAATTCCCCGGATTCACGCCATCCCATCTGGAGGAGCACCAGGCTCTTGGAGAGCCGGTCAGGGTTTTCTACGTGCGGGACGAGGATGGCTCGCTCCGGATCGTCCGGATTGAAGATGGCTGAACCGGAGCAATCGTTGTACGGGGACTTCGTCGAGGGACGTTTGGCGATCCCAAACTTGCCGCCCGGTCTGCTAACGTTTTGACTCAAAATTTACGCCGTTTTGCCGGCTCTCCCAAAATCCAGGAATCGCCCGAAATATCGGCGCCGCAAATTGAAAGGCACGAATCCCATGAAAGTGACGATGAGCGTTATCAAGGCCGACGTTGGATCGATCGGCGGCCACACGATGCCGAGCAATGGGATGTTGAACAAGGTCAATGGGATGGTGGACGATGCCCTGAAGGACGGTCTGCTCATCGACGGCATGGTGACCTATACGGGTGACGACATCGCCATCCTGATGTCCCACACGCACGGGGAGGGCGCTGCACCCGTGCACGAATTCGCGTGGGCGTGTTTCAAGGCGGGGGCTGACGTGGCGGCGGAAGAGGGCAACTACGGGGCAGGGCAGGACCTGTTGGTGGATGCGCCAAGCGGGAACGTGCGCGGCGCCGGCCCTGCAGTGGCGGAGATCGAGTTCGATCTGCTTCCCGAACACCGGCCAGCCGAGGCGTTCATGGTGTTCGCGGCGGACAAGTGCGCCCCGGGCGCGTACAACCTGCCGCTCTACCTGACGTTCTGCGACCCGATGCACAACGGCGGGCTGTTGCTCAGCCCCGTCCTGCACAAGGGCTTCAAATTCACGGTCATCGACATGGACCACGCCGCGCGCGACACCGACCGGGTGATCACGCTTGACGTGCCTGAACAAGCATGGGACCTGGCGGCGCTTCTGCGGGACGAAGACCGCTTCGCCGTGGAGTCGATTCACTCGCGGGAACATCCGGACGAGAAGATAGTCTCCGTGGCTGCAACGCGGCTCCACAACGTCGCCGGCAAGTACACGGGCAAGGACGATCCGGTCGCCGTGGTGAGAGTCCAATCGATATTCCCGGCGCCCGAAGAGGTCGTTGAGCCGTGGGCGACGGTCCAGCAGATCATCACGGGAGACTGCCGCGGCTCCCACAATATGCCCATAATGCCGGTGGCGATTAACACCCCGGTCACCGGCCCATACTGTTTGCCGATCGCCTCTGCGTTGGGTTTTTCGATGGACCGAAATGGCCGGTTCACCCATGGCCACGTGGACTTCTTTGGCGGAGAGGCTTTTGACCAGGTGCGGCTGAACGTTCAACAGAAGGCTATCGACTTCAGGCGGCAGGGGTTCTTCGGAATCGCCATGGCCTCGAAGACCGAGCTCGCATACACGGGGCTCGAGGACACGCTTAACGCCCTCGACGCGCAGTTCGAAATGCGGAAGGACGATAGGTCCGAGGTAACCGTGAGTTCAACAGCAGGGGACCCGGACTAGCCAGAAACAGCGGCAGCACACCACACGCCAATCGGGGTGAATTTCAAGCGGCTTTTGGCGGACCGCGGTGATCTCAGTCTAAACACGCCCGGTCGAACTTGCTTCCACTTGACACCGGGCAGTTGCGGAAGTAGTCTTTTTTGCCGTCGGCGTGGGCCGAAAGACGGCCTGTGGGATCGCCGTGCAAGATATTTGTGATTCGTACTGAGAACGATCCCAGACTCGGAAGGAACCGAATAATGTCAAGATACCGATTAAAGCTCTCGGCGTTCGTCCTGATCGCGACCGCATTTGCACTGGGCATTTTGGCGGCTTGTGGGGGCACCGAGACGGTGATCCAGACTGTCGTAGTCGAGAAACCCGGCCAAACGATCACCGAAACGGTGGTCGAGACAGTCGTTGTTGAGAGAATAGTCGAGGGCGAGACAGTCAAGGTTATTGAGACTGTCGTAGTCGAGAAGCCGGTTACCCGTACGGAGACGGTCATAGAGACGGTCGTCGTCGAGAAGGTAGTCGAAGGAAAGACCGTCACGGAGATCCAGACCGTCGTAGTCGAAAAGCAGGTCACCCAGATTGAGAAGGTGGTCGAGACGGTTGTGGTCGAGAAGCCGGTCACCCAGAAAGTCGTCGAGACGGTCGTCGTCGAAAGGCCAGTTCAGGTTGTTGCCACACCAACGCCGGGCGCCATGATGATGCCCAAGGATGACGAGAGTACCGTGACAGTTGCTGACTCCAGTGTGTTCCCTGTCATCTTCGTACACGCCCTGTCCGCCCTTGGCCAGGAGTGGAAGGTCATCGGATGGGAGGTTGGTGAAAACCTGCTCAGGGTTGACGCCAACGGTAACTACCTGCCGGACCAGTCGATCGCCAAGTCGTTCGAAGTTGCTCCTGACAACACGTCAATCACATTCCAACTCAGGGACGACGTGGTATTCCACCAGACTCCTGGAGGAGCCGAGGTTGGCGGCATGACCGCCGAGGACGTGGCCTGGAGCTTCAACAACTCCGGTCGGGCGGACTCCATCTTCTACCGCGCCGGTAGCGTCAGGGACTGGATGGGAGATTTCGACGAAGACGGGAACCGCACCGTTGAGCCGTTCGACGTTCTGGACACGTACACCGTCCGGCTGAATTGGAGGACAGGCAAGTTCCTGCCGTGGTGGGTAACCAACCTGAGCCAGACTTCGAGCGCTGACCCGTGGATCACGTCGAAGAAACTGGTGGACGACCTTGGAGAGGCCAAGGCCTCACAGATCCCCGTGGCTACCGGTCCTTACCGGGCGGAGAACTGGAGCGTGGGTGAACGCATGGACCTCGTTGCTGTCGAGGGTCATTGGCGACAGACGCCCGCTGTGAAGAACTTCGTAGTCCTTGAGCTACGTGAGCCTCAAACAGTGCTTGCTGCGTTCAAGACCGGCCAGCTCGACTTTGCCCCGATCCCGAACAGCCTTTTGGCCGAGGCCCTCGGGGACACGCCGGGCTCACGCAGGGAAGCGGTTGGTCAATCCCAGATGGGTTGCATTAACTTCACCGGCAACTACTGGCAACAGAAGAACAACAATCCGGACAGCGCCAATTTCGGCGAAACGATCTTCCCGAGAGACGGATTCAAACCGGAGGAAGCCTGGATCGGCGACCCCCGGGATCCCGCCAGCATGGAGCAGGCGCGGATGGTGAGACGAGCCCTCATCCTTGCGATCGACCGCGAGGCCATCAGGGATGAGTTGTTCGGTGGATTCGGCGGAATCCAGGGCTCGGCCGTGAATGGCTGGGGACCGAATTCGCCTGGTTGGAAGACGGAGTGGGAGCGTAACTTCGACCCCGATGAGGCGAAGGCTCTTATTGCTGAGGCCGGATACGGCGATGGATTCGACATCCCGCTCTTCGTGCCGTCCGACCACCCGAGAGTCAACCCTGAAGCCGGGCGGGCGATTGCCCAGATGTGGAACGACGTCGGCGCAAATGTCGACCTGGACGTCAGCGCCTACGCCGCTGCCAGGCCGCGGCGGTTCGGTGGTGTGGACCACATTCCGTGGTACCACTGTGGGACTATTCGGCCAGGCCTTGAAGACCGTCCCTTTGACGGTGGCATGGGCCCGGTTGGCACGTTCCGAGGGTTTGAAGTCGAGGACCACATGGTTCCTCTCTACTTCGCAAACTTCACGGAGCCCGACCGCCAGAAGCGCATCGAGAACAACATCAAGATCAATGACTACATCCTCGATATGTGGGAACTGCAGACAGCGTTTGTTGCCGACATTCCCCACTACGCGGTTGGACCGAGGATCGATCAGTGGATCACTCACTCGATCGACGCGCCGATCTTCACAGGCGCAGCATCGGTGACGTTGAAGTAACAGCCGCCCCGACTTCGGACTGGAATACATCGCCGAATAGGTGCACGAAGGGGCGGAGCCATCTGGCTCCGCCCTTTCGCACCCGGCGATGAATCACCCGGACCGGCTCGGTTGAAATCGAGACATGGCAAAGTTCATCGCTCGCCGGATTCTCTACACGATCGTGATGATCATCGCGATGAGCGTGTTTCTATTTGGCATGTCTCGGGCTGCAGGCGACCCCCGCCTGCTCTACCTGAACGAGTACTCGACGGAACAGGACTGGGAGGCATGGGGCATAGCGATGGGCCTCGACCGTCCTTTGTATGTGCAGTACGGAACGTGGGCCGGGAATGCGGCGAGGGGGGACTTGGGCGATTCCATGCAGCACCAGAAACCATCCCTCTCTGTGGTGTACGACCGTCTTGGCGCCACGCTCTTGTTGGCCATTAGCGCCACAGCGCTGGTCTTTCTCATTGCTGTGCCGTTGGGAATCCTTTCCGCCGTCAAGCGCGGGACCGGGTGGGACTACCTTGGGCGTACGCTAGCGTTGCTGGGCCAGACCGCGCCGCAGTTCTGGCTGGCAATCGTGTTGATAATCGTGTTCGCCGTGTGGCTGGAAATCTTGCCGGTATTCGGACGGGGAGGATGGGAATACTACATACTCCCGTCCCTTGCGTTGGCCTGGTTGAGCGCCGCCGGATTGCTCAGGCTGATCCGCGCTTCAATGTTGGAAGTGCTGGATTCCGAGTACGTAAAGTTCGCCAGGGCGAAGGGGGTAGGCTACAGATCAATCATATTGAGACATGCGTTGAAGAACGCCCTGATAGCCCCACTGACATACTCGGCGCTCTTCATCGCGGGCTTCATTGACGGTTCGGTCGTGATTGAGACTGTCTTCGCCTGGCCCGGGGTGGGACGACTCACGGTCGAGGCGATCAACGCCAATGACTTTCCGTTGGTAACGGCGGTCATCACCCTCGTGACAATCCTCTATGTGAGCATGGCTCTGGTAGCGGACGTGTTATATGCGGTCGTCGACCCGCGGATCCGGTTGACCTGAATGGGTGGCAATACCTCAGTGTGGTCCACCAATCACCCACCAGCCGAGGAGTCTCGGTAGATGGCAGTTCGGGACGTAACGGCAAGCACTTCGGTCTACGAAGATAGGCTGCGCGTCTCCACGACGACGCGCTATTGGCGGGAATTCCGGCGTTGGCCAGTCATCCCAGCTCTGATCATACTTTTACTTGTAACCGTGGCAATATTCGCTCCGCTGATAGCGCCGAAAGACCCGGAAAGGAGCAGCCTGAGAGACCGCCACAATCCTCCAATGTGGATGGAAGGAGGCTCTTCAGAAAACATACTGGGCACTGATTTTGTAGGCTCGGATATTTTCAGCAGGATCATTTTCGGCGCCCGGATTTCGCTCCTCATCGCGTCTATCGTGCTGGCAGGAGGAGTCATCGGGGGAACCCTGATCGGGCTGGTTTCAGGATGGTACGGAGGCCAGGTCGATGAGTTCCTTATGCGCTTTGTCGACTTCACTCTGGCGGTGCCTTTCATCCTCATCGCGATAGTTGTAATAATCGTGATGGGTCAGAGCCTTACCGTCATCATCTTGCTGCTGGTCATATTCAGTTGGGCCGGATTCGCGCGCCAGGTCCGCGCCGAGACGTTGTCGCTCAAGACGGAAATCTACGTAGACGCGGCGCGCATCGTAGGCGCGCCGACAACGAGGATATTCCTGCGCCACATATTCCCGGGCCTGACCAGCACCATCGTTGTCATATCAACCTTGCGCGTCGGTGGATTGATCCTCACCGAGTCGACGCTCAGCTACCTGGGGGTAGGGGTGCCGCCGCCAACGCCCGCCTGGGGCGTGATGGTTGCAGATGGACGCCAATACGTCGATTCGGCGTGGTGGGAAAGCCTGTTCCCCGGCCTGGCCATCATGATGGTGGTGCTCGCATTCAACTTCTTCGGCGACTGGATGCGGGACTACCTCGACCCCAGGCTCAGGCAGACCGCCTGAGGCGTTTTAGCCCTCGCTCGGGACGCCGCCAAACGGGCGGGTTCGAAACCCTCCCCTGCGACGTGACGCTGAGCGACCTGGTGTCTTGGTTGTGTCGGCATTCGGGCGCGTGATTGACCGAGTCCCGCATGTCTTGTTGGCGAAGCCCACCTGGATTCTCGTTTCGTGAATTCCGTCCCCACCGGCAAGAAAATGGAATTCCGGCCCGTAACCCCGGACAACCTTGACGACCTGGAACGGTTTTCCCGAGAACACGGAAAATTCCGGTACTGCTCCTGTATGCGATGGCGCATGACCTCAACGGAGTTCAGCCGTTCGGACAAGGCGAAACGGATCGAATCCCTGCGCGGCGAGGTCGCCAACGGCCGTTCGACCGGCGTGTTGGCCTACGCGGGCGGAGTTCCCGTTGGATGGTGCTCAATCGCGCCGCGCGAGGAATTTCGAGGACTGGAGCGATACCGCAAACTGGCCCGGATTGACGATGCGGCAGTCTGGTCGGTGACATGCTTCTTCGTGGATAGGCACTATCGACGAAAGGAGCTGACTGTCGAACTGCTGAAGGCTGCAGTCCGACACGCCGGCGTCAACGGAGCCCGGATCATAGAGGGCTACCCGGTTGAACCAGCGGCTACTTCTTACACCTACATGGGCTCGCCCGGGACCTTCACGAAAGCGGGATTCACCGACGTCACCCCGCCCGGTCGTGAACGGAGAGTCTTCAGGATTGTCATGGACGACGGCGCAAGCACGCGGTCAGGCGCCGCCCGGCCGTCTTGCGCAGGCCGAATCGCTACTGACCGGCACTCTCCCGTCAGTTAGACTCTCGGATGGTTAATTCCAGTTGCCACAGACCAGGAGTGAGTTAATGCGTCAAGTCCCCCACACTGAATATGCAGGCTATCGAGGCGTCGGTGTCCGGCTATCGGAGCCCATGGTCGACGACCTGCGGGCGGATGCGGCCCACGGGCGTGAGGAGCCGGTATTCAAGGGCTATCACATGTTCGACAAGGCCCACACGCTCATGCTCGGCGAAGAGGGACTGATTCCGCGTAAAGACGCCGCGGCGATATTGAGCGCCTTCAGAGAGATGGAAGAGTACGGGTACATGAAGGCCCGCTCCGAGCAGCCATGGGGGCTGCACGCCGGCGAAAACTACCTCATACGGAAACTGGGGTACGACATCGGCGGAAGGATCCACCTGGGCAGGTCGTCCGGCGACCTGATGGCTGTCTCACGCCGGATAGCCACGCGCGACACCATCCTGGAGACGATGCAGAGTGTCATCGACTTGCGGCGCGCACTGCTGCCGGTCGTTTCCGATACCGCGGACGCGGTGATGCCTGGCTATACCCACGGCATGCACGCTCAGCCGACGACGCTGGGAGCGCAGTTGCTCTCTTGGGTGGCCGGGCTGGAACGGGGCTTCGAACGGCTGGACGCCGTTTACGGCCGCACCAATCAAAGCCCTGCCGGGGCCGCGATCATGACCGGGTCCCCGTTCGCCGTGAATCGCCATCGCACGGCGGACATCCTGGGATTCGACTCCGTCATTTACAGCACGTTCGATGCCATCGTCGGCAGCAACGACTACCCGCTGGAGGCGTATTCGGCCGCGGTGATCCTGGACTCACATATCGGGTCCGCGGGAGAGGACATCGCCTATTGGTACAACAACGAGTCCCGCATGGTGGACATTCCGGACCGCTTCTGCCACACCAGCAGCATCATGATGCACAAGAAGAACCCCGTGGCCCTCGAGCAGATCAGGGGAAGCGCTGCGGACGCCATAGGTGGTCTGACGGGCGCATTCGTGGCTTCCAAGCGTCGCAGCGGCGCGCCTGATGGCGGGGGCGGCGTTTTCTTCGGGATGCTGGACGTATTCTCCGTAGTCCGTCGAAACATGCGTTGGCTGGCGATCATGGTGCCCGACATGGAGGTGAAACGCGACAGGATGCACCACCTGGCGAGTTCCCACTGGGCAGTCGGCCCGGACATAGCCAGCGCAATAGTCAAGGAGAAGGGGCTGCCGTGGCGCATCGCCCACCAAAGCGTGGGCACGATGGTGCGTCTTGCGCACGAACGCGGGTTACGGCCCCTCGATGCCACGCCGGAGCTGTTGGACGAGGCGGCCATCGAGTACATGGGCAAGCCGATTGGCCTCAGCGCGGAAACCCTGAAGGACGCGCTGGACCCGGCGAACGCGACAGCGAAGCGGACCCTGTACGGCGGTCCCGCCCCCGGAGAGACGAGGGCTCGGGCGGAGGATGCCTCGAAGACCGTCGAATCAGACCAGGAAATCGTTTCCGACAAACTACGCCGTCTAGAGGAAGCGGAAGCCCGGCTGGAATCAGGCATCGACGAACTAATCGCTTCGGTTTAGACACCATCCCAACAAAGAGCAAGGGGAAGATACGTTCGAAGAGCCTGCCCTTCGACAAGCTCAGGGCGAACGTTCTTGTAAAAGTCCCGTTCGCCTTGCAAAAGTCCCGTTCATGCTGAGCTTGTCGAAGCACCTTTTTGGGATAGTTTCTTAGTGACCCACCCGGCTGAGCAACCAGGAATTGGCCGGAGGTACTGGGAAGAACTAGCGTTTGAACTCGCGTATGCTGAACGCAATCAGTGGCGGAACGTTCGATGCGATCCCGGCTGCCGGCATTGCGGTCAGCATGGCGTTAGTGGAACGGAACGCGACGTCAAACACTTCTTGCGCGTAGTACAGTCCTGCCAATGCGCCTACCATCGCTCCAAGGAGGGACAGTCCAAGGGCAGGCAGGTTCGTCGCCACGCCTTCATCGAGCCTAATCCAGGCGGCGTAAGCGCCCAGACCGCCACCGATGCCGACGCAGATCGTAAGGACGACGAACGACATCGACAGGGACATCGACGGCTGGAGCAAGAAGAACCAACCGATGAAATACCCAGCCATGGCGGCAACGCCACCCGTAACGACTCCTACAGAGACGCGTACGGTGAGGGAGAATATCGATTCGAGCATATGAAGGGCGCTCTGGAAGAGAAGTCTTCAAAAGATCTGGCGCTCTTCGAATTATGCACGACTCAGCGAGGTCATTGATGAAGATCACCGGAATTTCGACCTACCCGATTGCGATTCCCTACAAGGTCCCGTGGCGAAACCGGCATACCGAGGACTCCGGCCGTCCGATGACCCACCTCGAAACGACGGTGCTGGAAGTCCACACAGACGAGGAGATCAGCGGCCTGGGGGAAGCGAAGGGAATGGATGTTGCGGAGCAGATACGCGATCGGTTCGAGCCGGCTTTAGTGGGCCGGGACCCCTTGCAGATAGCGGCCCTGGTGACCGATCTGGAACGCCGGTTTGGCAAGTCACAGATCGTAGCCGGGCTTGATTTCGCTCTCCACGACATTGCCGGAAAGGCGCTTGGCGTGCCGGTCTACGAATTGTTGGGCGGGAAGACGCGAGACAGCGTGCCGCTCGTGTGGACGCTGCCGTACCTCGACATCGAGTCGCAGGTCGATCTGGCAATCGACCGGGTCGCGGAAGGGTTCACCCACAGCATCAAGATGAAGGTGGGGATACCCGGAGACTACGAACACGTCCTGGCCGTTGGGCGGGCAATCGGCGAAGTGCCGATTAGACCCGACTCCAACATGGGCCACTCGAAGCAGCAGTCCTTGCGACAGACCGCCGACCTGCAATCGGAAGGGGTGAACATCGAACTGCTCGAAGACCCTTGCCCGACCGATTGGGACGACTACCAGGACCTGGCCGACCAGCTCGACGTCGATATTTCGGTCCACGGCGGCTGGACCAGTTTTTCCGACCTCGCCGGTTTGTTTCGGGTCGCAAAGCCGGGAATCCGCTGCGTAAACGTGATGCCGACGGACTGGGGCATATACAGAACGGCGCAGATAGTGGGGGCGCTGGAAGTGGCGGGGATTGGCTGGACAATGGGAACGAGCCACGACTCGTCGATAAAGATCGCGGCGTCGCTCCATCTCGGTACGGCACTGCCAAACAAGATATATCCGTGCGACCTGCTCGGCCCCCGGCTGCACGCCGCGGATGTCGCTGGTGAGCCGCTGACGATACACGCAGGCGAGGGAGTCGCCCCATCGGCGCCCGGTCTGGGTGTCGATCTGGACCGCGATGTACTCGAAAACTACAGGGTCGAGTCTTTCGACTTACCGGGGGCGCAGGTTTAGATGGCCACTGTCGCAAAAATCGGTGACATCGAGATAGTTGCGGTCACGGACGGCGAGGCAGCGCCGATCCATCCGGGTTGGCCGTTCCCCAACGTAACGTCTACTGCCTGGCAGGACGCCCAGTTCGCCCTCGACCACAACGGGCGGCATCGAAGTAATTTTGGCGTGTTCGTAATCCGGTCTCGAGATTCGACTGTTCTCGTAGATACAGGCCTGGGCCCGGGTTCATGGGAAGTGCAGGCGCCCGACGCTGATGCCGGACACCTCCTCGACAACCTGGCCGCAGCCGGCATAAACCGAGACTCAATCGAGTGTGTGGTCCATACGCATCTCCACTACGATCATGTCGGCTGGAACGTGCAGGATGCCGAAAACGGGTCGCCGGAGCCGATGTTCCCCCGGGCGCGGTACCTGGCGCCGAGTGCGGACTGGGAGCACTGGCAGGCGAATTCAGACCCGGCCAACGAACATCACCTCAAGGCATTTGGGGACAACGTCGTGCCGTTAAAGGAACTTGGTGTCCTGGAATTGGTGAGCGGAGAAGTTTCGGTTGCGCCAGGGGTCCGGACGTTGCCGACGCCCGGCCACACGCCGGGTCACCAATCGATCTTCGTGGAGTCCGGTTCGGAACGCGGGATTGTGACCGGCGACGTGTTCCACTCGTCGGCCCAGTTTACGCATCCGCAGTGGTCCCACCGGGCAGACATCTACCGCGTGTTGGCAAGGAAATCCAGGAGGCAGTTGCTGGAGAGGATGCTACCGGGAGTAACGGTAGCCTCGGGCCACCTGGCCCATGGGTCCAACCTCGGAGTGGTCGCAAATGTACAGGGCCGCCGCATGTGGCGGGCATTTCCCTGAGGGGCCCTCAGCGTACTTCCCGACATCCCGGGGGAACGAGGGTTTCAATAGCCTACTCCCAACTCGCGATTCTCCCTCACCCCAACCCTCTCCCGCTGGAGACCTTTGCGTAACCTCCGTAAGTGTCATTCTGAGCGCAGCGAAGAATCTCCCGCGGGTCACGCAACAACGCCCACCCTCTCACCGAGACCCTTCGGCTTCGCTCAGAGCCTGCCCCGCACCTGATGCGGGGGTGACATGGAAGTGTGGATCACCGCCTGCGGAACCAGTTATGCAACGGTCTCCAAGGGGGGAGCGGCTTCAACCTGCCGCCCGGCGGACCCGATTAGCGGTTTTCCACGAACTCGTTCGTAAATGCCGTGTTGGGATCGAGGTCGGCCTTCACCAGGCCGCGGCCCTTCATCCAGTCGGACAACGTCGCCCACTTCTCCGACACTTGCCATCCGAACGACGGGGCGTCGCCTGTCCACATCGGGAGCAACAGGTCGACTCCCTTGCGTTCGAGTTCTTCGTTGACGGTCCCCTCTTCGGCGCCTTCAATCAGGGCGTCGATAGATTTCTGTGGATTCTCTAGTGCCGACTCGAAGCCGCGGCTGAAGGCGTTGACGAATCTCTGGACCACGTCTGGACGGTCGCCGATGGTCTCTTCGCTCGCCACCAACACCAGTTCGTAGAAGTCGGGAACTCCCCACTCTTCCATCCGCATGATCGTTACATCGTGGCCTTCGAGTTCGATGAGAATCGACTCGTGGGTCCAGTATGCGCCCACGACGGCATCCACCCTGCCGCCGAGCAGGGCAGGCACGAGTTCGAACCCGACGTTGACCATTTCGACCTCGTCGAGATCAACTCCGTCGAAGTTAAGCATCGTCTCAAGCATCCCCTGGTTCGAAAGAATGCCCGGGTGGCCGATCTTCTTCCCGCGCAGGTCGCCGGGTCTGAGTAACCCCGAGTCGGTCAGGGTCATGATCGAGTTGAGGGGGTGTTGAACGATGCCTGTGACGGCGACGACTGGTATGCCTTCGCTGCGTGCCTGGAGGAGGTCGGGCTGGTAGTTGATGCCGAAGTCGTCCCTGCCGGCGCCAACGGTCTGCAGGATCGTGGACGGGTCGGACGGCGTGTAGATGTTCACGTCCAGCCCCTCCTCGTCGAAGTACCCCTGCCTCACCGCTTCGTAGATCCCTGCGTGATTGGAGTTGGGATACCAATCCAGCGCCAGGGAGACGCTCACCCTTTCCGGTTCATCGTCTCCACACGCCAAGACAAAGGCCATCATTGCGACCAGGATAACGGTCACCAGGGTTTTCTGCTTCATCTGCTCAAAGCCTCCGTGCGCGCCACGTACGCATACTACGCGACCCAAGCCGACGAAATACACGCGGCGTTATTACGTCATCTGACACTGGGCGGTTGTACTAGACGAAAACCGCAAACAGAAGTGAGAGAAAGTTAACCTACGTCCGAACTACGCGTGAATTGACAGATATTCGTAACGCCGGAAGAAATCCGACTTTTAATCGAATAGTTACATTGGCGTCCGAGTTCGGCGCTGTTATAAGCTCACGGGCGCCACTCGCGTTGGAGGTCCAGAACATGTCGAACGGAAGACCGCTTGAAAACCAGGTTGCCGTAGTGACTGGCGCCGGGCAGGGCAACGGCCGCGCCATAGCGCTGCGGCTGGCCTCCGACGGCGCGATGGTATTCGGCACGGATTTGCGTCCAGAACTGCTCAACGAACTAGAGGACACGGCCCGGGAGTCCGAGCTAAAGATCGCCACTGGCGTCTACGACGCATCCAAGCCAGCCGACGCCGACAGCCTGGTTGCCCAGGTTGTAAAGGCGTATGGACGGCTCGACATCATGGTCAACAACGCCGGCGCCATCTGGGCTGCGCCATTCCCGGACGTCACGGAAGAGATCTGGGACCGGACGATGGACCTGAACCTCAAGGGCCTGTATTTCCACATGCAGGCTGCGGCAAGGCCGATGATAGAGCAGCGCAGCGGCGTCATAATCAACCTGGCTTCCATAGCCGGAGTAAACCCCGGGATCACGCTGTCGCCGCCTTATGCGGCCAGCAAGGCGGCCGTGATGAATCTGACCATGTCAGCCGCGATGAAAGTCGCTGAGCACGGCGTCAGGGTTAACGGCGTGGCCCCCGGGATTGTCGATACGGCGTTCAACCGGAACCTGGACCGGCTTTTGGGTGTCGAGCAAGAGGGGCTTCCGAAAGGGGAGTGGATGCGCCGCCGGGGGTCCGGCATTCCGCTGGGGCGCGTTTCCGTGCCGGAAGACGTTGCGGGCGTGGTGGCCTTCCTGGCGGGACCGGATGCGGCCTACATGACCGGCGAGACGGTCCTCATCTCTGGCGGCCTCGTGGTCAGGTAGCCTCACGCCGCCTCCGCGCGGGTTGGGGAATATCGCGCGGCTACTCGTCGGTGGTAGCAGCCCGCTTGCTTGCCGAACGCCTCTCCGCTTCGAGTCGCTCCAGTTCGGGCGAACTGTAGTCCACGTAAGTCATTGCGTCGGCAATCAACTTGTGGCCGGCCTTTTCGCGTATTAGCCGGTGCATCTCCTGGCACACGCGGCGGTAATCGGGGTGGCCCTGCGGCGTGGTGCGCAGTTCGATCAGGTGGAATGCTTCCCTCGCGTTCATCTGCATCACGTAGCGCAACCGGTGGGCAAATGGGACGACGTATTGGGCAACACCGGCGCCGTGGGCCTCATATAGGCGTGAGTGAAGCTCGGCCATGCGGTCCATCGCCGCGTGCCAGTCGACCGATTCGCCCGCCTCGTCTATATCGGGCGGCGTGGAGTACCCGTGCGAGACGCCCAACGGCTGCCATTCGAGCGTGAGCATGCGGTGACGCTGGAGGTCCCTGAAGCTACCGAAGTCCGAGAGAATGTCGAAGCGATACGAAGTTCGCTCGGCGCCTCTGCCCGGTTTGTGGCGCCGGTTGCGGCGTTCGCCAACGTATGCGCGAATCACTCGGGCCTTTTCATCATCCGACATGTTGCGCGCTATTTCCAAGAGTTGCAGGTCCGGCAGATCCGTAAACGCATAGAGGGCGGCCGCAGCGACCTTCGTTTCCGCGTCCGGGTCCCAGTCTGTGAGTTCGACCTCGGGAACTTCTTTGGGAGGTCCGTCTCCGAATTCCTGTGCGATCCCTTCCATGGAATCGGCTGTGCGGCGCAGGTACTCACTCCACGCTCCGCCCCTGTCGGACACGTCGACTCGCCGGACGAACGCGGGAATTACTAACCGCAGTTCCTCAAGCAGGAGATCGGAGTAGTCGCGCACCTCCTTCAACTGGCTGGCGCGCATGCGCAACAGCAGCGATTCGTAAGCCTGTCCTGTTCCGAATATGCCGACGTTCGAAAGAGTCGCGGCGGGGAGCAACCCCCTCGCGGTGTCGCAGGCCTTTGCACGGATGGTTGATCTCCACACGCGCAAGCTGTCGCCTTCGGAGCGCGGAAACCTGGCGGCGAAGTAGTCGGTGAGGCGGCGGACGATGGACGAGTACGTGTCGAACTGCCGGTCCATCTCTTCCTGGTACCGGCCCTCGAGGTCGGAGCCCATCACCTCGGGAGGAAAGGTGTACCTGTAACGGTCCCCCAGCTTGCGGTCGTAGTAGATATACCTAGTGCTCTGTTCCAGGTAGGCGGCCAGTCTTCCCCACTCCAGCACCTTGGTCAGGATGTTCGACGCCTGTTCGCAAGCGATATGTGCCCCGCCGAGTTGGGCTACGGAGTCGTCGCCGTAGTCGCCGAACACCCTGTCATAAAGCCGTTCAGCCCGGCGTGTGTCCGGCGCTCCCGCATCGACTGCCGAAGACTCGGCTATCGCCTGTATGCCGACGTCAGGCTCATTGTAGAACTCGTCGAGGAATACGCGTCGAAGCGATTTGTCTGTCCGGCTGTAGCGGGCGAAGAGCGCGCCCTTCACCACTTCGGGAAGGTTGATCAGCGCGAATACGGGGCTATCGATGTTGGTGAAAAACCGGCGTAGTACCGCCTCTTCGTCGGATGTGAATGGCTCCCGGAAGTACATGCTGGGCGGATTGTAAATGGTCTACACGCCGGGGCTGGTAGTCGATGACGGAGGCCTGATCGCTTGACGCGACGTCCAGGGGTCAATCAAGCGTACGAGGCAAGATGATGCTGGGGTACGTGACCCGCATCGACGCCCTCGTTGGGTCACGAACGGACTTGTTACCGGCCGCTCAGAGCAGCAGTCTCGCCGGGTTTTCCAGGTTCTTCCTGATCTCGTTCAGGAAGACTGCGCCCTCTGCCCCGTCGGCAACGCGGTGGTCCACTGAGAGAGTGGCCTTCATGATGTCTGCGATCACGATCTGGTCGTCCCGGACGACCGGCGTCTTCGTGACGCTGCCCGTGGCTAGAATCGCCGACTGTGGCGGAACGATGATTGCGGAGAAACTTTCGACGTCCAGCATTCCCATGTTGGATATGGCAAACGTTCCGCCTGTCAACTCTTCCTGCGTCAGCGTGCCGCCGTCGCCCCGGGCCCTGCGGCCGAGGTCTTTGGCGGCCTGGGACAGCTCGACAAGCGACTTGCCCTGGCATTGGAGCAGGGCGGGGACGATGAGCCCCTGTTCGAGAGCGATGGCCAGTCCGACATTGATGTTGGACTGACCGACAAGGCGATCGTCTTCATAGAACTTGTTGAACTTCGGCTGCGCGGTCAGGGCGTTCACGGACGCCTTGATGATCATGTCGTTCACCGACACGCGTACGCCCGAGTCAGCCAGCGCCTCGTTGATGCCCGTCCGCAACCGCATCATTTCGGTCATGTCCACTGAGACGGTCACGTAGAAGTGAGGCTTCTCGGTCTTGCTTCGGACGGTCACCCGGGCGATGGCCTGCCGCATGCTGGTCAGGGGCACGTCGGACGAGTCGATCTCCGGGGCCGGTCCGGCGGCCACGGTGGGCGCCGCGGCAGGCGGCTGGTAAGACAGCACGTCGTCCCGCGTGATGCGACCGCCCGGACCTGTGCCAACGACCTGTGAGATGTCTATGTTGCGTTCGCGGGCAAGCCGTCGGGCCATGGGGGACGCCTTCACGCGTCCGCCTGCCGGCGGCGGCATGGGTGGGGCCGCAGGAGCAGCGGCGACAGGTGCAGCAACCGGAGCAGCAGGTGGGGCAGAAGGCGCGGCTGTGGCGGCCGGCGCTTCAGCAGCCGGTGCGGCGATTTCCGGGACCTCGTCGTCCGCGTCACCGATGTAGGCGATCAGATCGCCGACCGGTACTCTGCCGCCCTCGGCAACCACGATCTTTCGCAGCAGCCCCCCGGAGTAAGCCTCCATCTCGACCACCGTCTTGTCGGTCTCGATCTCGGCGAGCTTGTCGCCTCTTTCGACGGCGTCACCTTCGGCCTTGAGCCACTTGACTATGGTGCCTTCGGTCATGTCGGCGCCCATGGAGGGCATGGTGACTTCGGTGATCAATGAACACTGCTCCAGTTCGGATGGCCAGAGTTGAAATCGCAGTCGGCGCGGCGTTTGGGAGTTGCCTGACGCCGGTGAGTAGAGATTACACAAACAGGACCATCAGCGCAGCCGGTCGGCTGATGGGCGTGCCGTATGAAGCGCGGCGGCATCACAGCCTGTACGCCTCTGAAAGGGCGTCGAGAGCGTCCCGGGCGTGGGGCAGCGCTTCCTGTTCCATTGTGCGGTTGTACGGCCAGGGCGCGTCGCTCGCGCCAATCCGGATTATGGGGCCGTCCAGCCAGTCGCCCACGCGCTCCTGGAGAGTGGCCACCACCTCCGCCATGATGCCGCCGGTGCGCCGTGCGGTGTCCAGGGCCAGCACTCTGCTGGTCTTCTGGGCCGAAGCCGACAGGGTGTCGTAGTCGATGGGGCTGAGCGACCTGAGATCGATCACCTCCGCCGAGACGTTGCGGTCTGCCAGTGTGTCCGCCACCTCGTCCAGGATGGGCATGCCGTGTCCGTAAGACATCAACGTGACCGCGTCGCCCTCGCGGCGGACTTTTGCGGAACCCAGTTTCACGTCGTAGTGCTCTTCCGGCACCTCGCCCCTCACGCCGTAGAGTCCAGCCGACTCGGCATACACCACGGGGTTTTCTTCCCTGATGGAGGTCCGCATCAGGCCGAGGGCGTCGTAAGGGGTCGAGGGGGTCACGACCCGCATGCCGGGAACTTCGGCGAGCCACGTCTCGAAGCTCTGAGAGTGCGTGGCCGCAAGCTGCATGCCTGCCCCGGTTGGCGCCCGGATGACCATAGGCACTTTCAATTGCCCGCCCGACATGTAACGCAGGTTCGCGGCCATGTTGACGATCTGATCGAACGCCACGAGAGAAAAACTGATGGACATCAGTTCGACGATCGGCCGCAGGCCCGCCGCGGCTGCGCCAACGCCGGCCCCAATGAACGTGGCTTCCGAAATCGGCGTGTCCCTTACCCGCTTGCTGCCGTACTCCTCCAGCAGTCCCGCGGTTACCGCGTACGCCCCGCCGTAGGCCCCGATGTCCTCGCCCATGAGAAATACGGAGGGGTCGGAATCGAGGGCTTCGGTGAGGCCTTGCCGGATCGCCTCGCGAACGGTAACAACTGGCATTGTCGGCTCAGGCGTATGTATCTTCGAACAGGTCTTCGGCGGCTGGTTCGGCGCTCTGTTCTGCAAACTTGACCGCGGCTGAGACCTCATTCTCCACCGACGCCCGCGCTTCATCCAGGGCAGCTTCGGTGGCGACCCCATGTTGCATCAGCAGGCGCGGGAAGGTCTTCAGCGGGTCTCTCTCCAGCCAGTAGGCGAGCTCTTCATCGGACCGGTAGCGGGCTGGGTCTGCCATTGAGTGGCCGACGTACCGGAACGTCTTGGCCTCGATGAACCTGGGACCTCCGCCGTTCCTGATCCGGACGGCGGACTCATGCGTTGCCTGTTTAACGGCCAGCACGTCCATCCCGTCCACAACCACTGAGTCGATGCCGTAGTCCATTGAAATCGTGTGGAAATCGGTGCCGGCCGACCTGACGTTTTCGACCGCCGACCCCATCCCGTAGAAGTTGTTTTCCAGGAAAAACAAAAGCGGCAGGTTCCAGACTGCCGCAAGGTTCATGGTCTCGTGGAATGTTCCCTGGTTGACCGCCCCGTCGCCGAAGAATACCAGCGCCAGGTCGCTCGATTCCCGGTAGAGGCAGGAGAGGCCCAGTCCTGCCGCCAGGGGCAACTGGGCCCCGACGATGGCGTGGCCGCCCATAAAGCGCTTGGCGGCGTCGAACAGGTGCATCGAGCCGCCCTTGCCTTTGCTCAGGCCCGTCTTGCGTCCGAATAACTCGGCCATGATGCGGTTCGTGTCCAAACCGCGTGCCAGGGCGTGCCCGTGGTCTCGGTAGTGGGTAACTATGTAGTCACCGGGCAGCAGGGCGGAGATGGCGCCGACGGCGACGGCCTCCTGGCCAATGTAGAGGTGCAGAAAGCCGCGTATATCGCCGGTCGTGTAGTGTTCGGCGCAGGCCTCTTCGAACCGGCGGATGAGGTACATCTGGCGGTACAACTCAAGTAGTTCCGCGTCGCTGTACATGCCATTCAGCGAGGGCGCGTCCACCGGTCGACTGGCAGATACCTGCTCAGGGCTGCTTTCTTGCCTTGTCTGTGGACTTTCCGCGGTCATGAAGCAATGGGCCCGCAGTCGCGCTAATCGGTGGCTTGCACTGCAGGCCAACTCATCTGGTTGCCCTGAAATTTTACGCCTGTTCGCACCCGACTGCCGAAGTTTACATGCGTTCCCCGCCAGCGCATGCCCGCGAACAGGCGAAACCTCTGGTTTTCAGTTTGGAGCCTGGTGATCAACCCGCCAGCTTGCGCGCCAGGACGACGTTGTGAATCAACATGGCGATGGTCATCGGTCCCACGCCTCCCGGAACGGGTGTCAGGGCCGATGCCACCCGGGATACCTGGTCATGGTTTACGTCCCCGGCCAGCCGGTACCCGCGCCGCCTGGTGGGATCGTCGACGCGGGAAATCCCCACGTCTATGACGACGGCGCCGGGCTTCACCATGTCTCCGGTTATCATGCCGGGGCGGCCGACTGCGGCCACGAGTATGTCCGCCTGCCGCGTTTCGGCTGCCAGGTCACGTGTGCCTGTGTGACAGACCGTAACCGTTGAATTTGCGCCGCGGCCGCGGCCGAGAAGCAATGCGGCGAGGGGAAGCCCAACGATATTGCTGCGCCCGCAAATGACCACCTTTGCGCCGGCGGTCTCCACCTGCTCCTCGATGAGCAGACGCTGCACGCCGAGCGGGGTGGCCGGAACGAACCGGGGCGTTCCAGCGAGTAGCAGGCCCGCGTTTTCGGGATGCAGCCCATCGACGTCTTTCGACGGCAGGATAGTGCCAGTTACCTCGTCTTCATCGACATGGCCCGGCAGAGGCAACTGCACGAGGATGCCGTGAAAAAGGTCGTCCCGGTTCAATTTGTCCACCTGGGCCAAAATCTCGTCCTGGGTGGAGGTGGCCGGCAGGCGGATGGTCTCAGAAAGTACGCCGGCCTCCTTGCACGCTCGTTCCTTGCTGCGAACGTAAGATTGAGAAGCGGGGTCGTCCCCGACGAGAATCACACCCAGGCCGGGGGACGATAAGCCCTCGGACCGCAGCGCGGCCACCTCACCGGCCAATCCGGCCCTGACCCGTGCGCCAATGGCGTTGCCATCGATCGGGCGGGCCCTGGGTGTTTCTTCGTGTTCGCTCATAGTTCTGCCTGGCGTCCGTTCCGGTAATGGCCCCTTGCTGTTTTCAACAGCGTCTATCCCCAAAACGTATCATGGCGTATTACGCCGCGGAACGGTCGAGCCGGTAACGCGCCGGGCCGAGGGACAATGGAGCGCCTGATCATTGATTTACACGGGTATCGACATTATAGAAATCAGCCGGATCGCGGAGGTGGCGAGGCGGTATCCGAAGCGGTTCCTGGAAAAGATCTTCACGCCGGGTGAGAGGGCGTACAGCCGCGGCAGGGCGCCGCAGTTGGCCTCCCGATTCGCGGCCAAGGAGGCGGTCATGAAGGCGCTCGGCACGGGCGTACGGGGCGTCGGCTGGCGTGAAATAGAGGTCGTGCGGCAACGCGGGCGCGCCCCTGAAATCGTCCTGCATGGCAGGGCGCAGGCGAAGGCCCGGGAAATCGGCATTGTCCGGACGGCATTGAGCCTCTCCCATTCCAGGGAGTTTGCGGTGGCTTCAGTCGTGGCGGTCACGTCAGAAGTCGGGGATACGAAGAAATGAAGGCCGTCACCGCCGACGAGATGCGGAGAATGGAGCAGGGTGCGGTAGAAGCAGGCGTTTCGCTGGACGAATTGATGGAAAACGCCGGGCAGGCGGTGGCACACGAGGTCGTTGCCCACCTCGGTGAGACCCTGGGTAAACGGGTTGTTGTACTGGTTGGCCCCGGAAACAACGGGGGAGACGGCCTTGTGGCTGCGAGGCGCCTGTCGGAATTAGGCGTCGGAGTCCAAGCGTTCGTTGTCGCCGGTAGCGGCGACCCCGCGGGCAAACGGTCCGCTGCCGAGGCCGCAGGCGTACGCGTCGAACTGGCCAAAGACGAAGCCGGCATTGACGCGCTGCGTAGCGCGACGGAATCGGCAGACGCAGTCATCGACGCAGTGTTGGGCACCGGGGCGAGCCGCCCTATCGACGAAACCCTCGGCCGCGCCCTGGCAGCCGTCCAGCAGGCCGGAATACCGGTGGTCGCCGTGGACCTTCCTACCGGGATGAACGCCGACACCGGCCAGTTCGACCCGAACGGGCTTCGAGCCGATGTGACGCTTGCGCTCGGCTATCCCAAGATCGGCCCCGTCATTAGCGCAGGCCACGGCCATAGCGGCGAAATGAAGGTCCTCTACATCGGTATTCCACCGGGACTTGACTCCGACCTGGACGCGTACTGGCTCGATTCCCACCTGGTGTCGTCGTTGTTGTCCCAGCGTCCGGGCGACTCCCACAAGGGGACATTCGGGCGGGCCCTCCTGGTAGCCGGTTCATCCCAGTACCCGGGAGCGGCATTGCTTGCCACAGATGCCGCGACGCGTAGCGGGGCAGGACTGGTCGAACTTGCGACCGAGCACAGCGCCTACTCCCTGGTCGTCAGCGCGGTCCCAGAGGCGATACATACGCCGCTCTCCGCAAGCGCTTCGGGCGAACTCGACGCATCCGCGTCCGCGATACAAGTGCTGGAACGCGCCTCTTTGGCGACCTCCATTATGATTGGCCCTGGCTTCGGGACGTCGGTCCAAAAGTCGATATTCACACGCACGCTCGCGGCGCAGGCGTCCAGCTTGCCGCCGCTGGTTATCGACGCGGACGCCCTGAACATACTGGCCGGAACTTACCGTTGGTGGGAGACCCTGCCGGAATTCACGGTCGTGACGCCGCATCCGGGTGAAATGGCAAGGCTGCTTGGCCGATCTACGGCCGAGGTACAGGGTGACCGGCTGGGCGCGGCCAGGTCAGCGGCGGAACTGTGGGGCGTCAACGTAGTGTTGAAGGGCGCAGCAACTTTGATCGTGTCGCCCACCGGCCAGGTACGGGTCAGCCCTTTCGTCAATCCGGGCTTGGCCAAGGGGGGCACCGGCGACGTGCTTGCGGGGCTCGTCGGCGGCCTGCTGGCCCAGATGCCGGACCGGCCCTTCGACGCTGCTTCGCTGGCTGTCTACGTCCACGGCCTGGCAGGGGAGATCGGCCGTTCGTCCAAAGGGGAGATCGCGATGCGTGCCGGAGATGTCATTGAAGCCATCCCGGACGCCTTTCTCGAACTGGCCTGAAACTGGGATGTCGTTCGGGCTCAATGGGAGTCGCCGGACCGGAACGTATAATTCTGACCTATGAACACGCTACTAGCGGTCGACCTCGGCAACACGAACGTCACAATCGGCGCCTTCGAAGACGCCGACCTTGTGGCGACGTGGCGCGTGTCAACTGACAACAGCAGGACCCGGGACGAATACGAGTGGTTGCTCGGCGGATTCCTGTCGGGCAAGGGCGTCGATGCCGCCAGCATAGGCGGAGTGGCGATGTGCTCTGTAGTCCCGCCGGTCACCGAGATGGTCCGTGATGCGCTCGAAAACCTGACCGGCAAAGAAGCGCTCCTCGTCGGCCCGGGCACGCGTACGGGTATACGCATCGAATACGATCGCGTGCAGGATGTGGGGTCCGACCGCGTTGTGGACGCAGTAGCTGCGCATGCGCTATACCCCGGGACAGTCATCGTGGTCGATTTCGGCACCGCGACCGTATTCGACGCCATAACGGCAGAAGGCGTCTATAAAGGCGGCGCGCTTGCGCCGGGCATCTCGACGTCGGCCGAGGCCCTGTACGAGAGGACCTCCCAACTCCGCAGGGTGGACCTTGTCCCGCCGGAAAAGAGCATCGGGCGAAATACGACGGCTGCAATCCAGTCCGGCCTGGTCTACGGCTACGTTGGCCTGGTGGAGGGAATGGTGAATCGCTTCCGACAGGAGTTGGATTGTGAAAGGGCGGGAGACTGCACGGTGGTCGCCACCGGCGGCCTGGCGACGTTGTTGTCCGGCCTGACCGACGTGTTCGATCACGTCAATGAAGACCTGACCCTTCAGGGACTGCGACTCGTTTACGAAATGAACACCTGAGGACCGACGGGACGATGGGTGAAGCATTGCAAAAAGCCAGTCCGTACCTGCCCGTTGCCGGCAAGAAAGTCATACTCGGCGTCACGGGCAGCATCGCGGCGTTCAAAGCGGCCGACTTGGCGAGCAAGCTCGTACAGAGCGGCGCGCAGGTAGACGTGATCATGACCTCCGGCGCGCTGGAGTTCGTTGGACCCGCAACGTTCGAGGCGCTCACGCACCGGCAGGTGACCGTCGGCCTGTTCGAATCGAATTCGGAGTTGAACATCGACCACGTCGCGCTGGCGTTGCGCGCCGACGTGATGGTCGTAGCCCCGGCAACGGCCAACTCCCTGGCGAAGTTGGCGCTCGGCCTGGCCGATGATCCGTTGGGCGCGACCGCCCTGGCAACAAGCGCACCCCTGATCGTTGCGCCTGCCATGGACGCCCACATGTGGGCTAACGGCGCAACGGCTCAGAATGTGAAGACGTTGAAGTCCAGGGGGGTCAGGTTTGCCGGACCGGTGTCGGGCAGGCTCGCATCCGGTCTGGTCGGCGGGGGACGAATGATCGAGCCGGCCGAGATCGTCGACCACGTGAGATCGGCCCTTGCGGTCGATGGAGACTATTCCGGTAGGGCGGTGGTGGTATCGGCCGGCGGGACCCGCGAGGCGCTGGACCCGGTGCGGTACATAGGCAATCGCTCGTCCGGGAAGATGGGCTATGCGCTGGCCGCGGCGGCCCGCGACCGCGGCGCTGCGGTCACCCTCGTGGCGGGCCCAGGCGCATTGCCGGACCCGGTTGACGTAGACGTGCGGAGGGTCCAGTCGGCCCTGGAGATGAAGGACTCCGTCCTGGCGGCCGCGCCGGAGGCAGACCTTCTTGTGATGGCGGCGGCCGTGGCCGACTTCAGCCCGAAAGATTACTCAGACCAGAAAATCAAGAAAGACTCCGCGTCTTCTTACGACGTTGAATTGGTCCGGACCGCCGACATCATTGCGGAGGCGCGCGGACCCCGGCTCGTCAAGATAGCGTTTGCTGCCGAGACGGGAGACCACGTGGAGAAGGCGCGCCCGAAACTGGAACAGAAGGGCGCCGCATTCGTGGTGGCCAACGACGTTTCCGAGCCAGGCAGCGGGTTTGGGACAGATACCAACCGAATTTCGTTGGTCGGACCTGGAAGCGAAGTCGAACATCTGCCGCTGATGGACAAACTTGCTGTGGCCCACGCCGTGCTGGACCGCGCCCTTCCACTCCTTATTTGACACGCCGTCGGGCTGTATTATTGGCAGGCATCCGGTGGAATGGTCTGCCGTTGCAGACGAACGCGATCCGGCGACTGAAGGTCGCGGCCGAACGTTTAACGGCAATCAGCCAAATTGAAAAAAGCGAGATCGCATCAATGAATATGTACTGGCAACAAAAAAAACGAGGTCTTGACCTGCTGGTCGAGATGAATGACGGTGAGACCTACTCGGTTGGTGGGGTGCGCGTTACCAGGCGTGGAATCGAAGCCCTGGCGAAGACCAACGGATACGATCCGGGGCGGGCCATAAAGGGGCTGAACAGCGTCGAAGAGGGACAGGCGTTTGTGGAGCAGTTCGAACCCTGGCGAGACTTCTTTCCGTTTGAAGAACTCGAACTGGAACCCGAAATAAGGCCGATGGCGGCCAGTTGAGTTTGGAATGGATTCCCGCGTTCGGCTCAGGAGGATGCCCAATTGTTAACCGTCAATAATTCAGTCCTTGAACAGCTGGCCCAGTCCGACTCGGCCACGGTCCAGAACGCAGGGATCCTGGTACGCGGCTACGTTCCGGCCGAACATGACTACACGGGTCCGGAGCTTGATTGCATGTTGCCGTCATTCGGCACGCTCGTCGGGTACGCGATGACGGCGGAAATGATGCCACTCAACGCCGACACGGTCGAGGAGGACCTGCGCATCGACTATTACGATTCGATAGCGCGGGCCGGTGTGCCGACGATCGCGGTCCTGAAGGACGTGGACGATCCGGCCGGCCGGGGAGCGATCATCGGAGACGGGATGTGCTACCAGTTGCGGGCCCTGGGTTGCATAGGGGTGGTGGCCGACGGCAGCGCACGCGACGTGCCCGGCATCAGGAAAGCGGGCGTCGGGCTCTGGGCCACTTCACGCGTTCCAGGCCATGGGCCGTTCAAGACGGTCCGCCATGGAGGGCCCGTGAATGTCGCCGGTCTAAAGATCAACCAGGGCGATATCCTGGTCTGCGACGCCGACGGCGTAACCAGGGTATCGGTGGATATCGCCGCCGAAGTTGCCCGCAAGGTCGAGGAAGTTCGACAAACTGAGTCGGTGCTGCACCGCTACTTCAGGCAGCCGGGATTCACCCTGGACTCGTGGGACCGGTGGAAGGAAGAACAGGGCTAACGCAGCGCCATCAGCGCGACCCTGGTCCCACCTTTCGTCCCGCCCACTGCCGGCTCGGCGGTGATCAGGCCGTTAAGCCAGCGGCTTTATCTCGGCGACAAACGATGCGTCGGCGCCGTTCGCAAGGGACTCAAATTCAGCGCTCGGAGCGCCCGCTGCGCTCAAGACGTCGGAAAGCACGGGTCCAAGTTGGTCCAGCCGGGGCCCGTCGGCCCTGAACCTGAGTTCGGCCAATGGCTTTCCGAGGCCTATCGACTGCTCAGACTTAGCCTTACGTACGGAAGCTATTGCGTCACACGCCGTGCGGAACGAATCTGCGTCGGCTGGGGCCTCGACGTGTTCCAATTCTTCCTTCGAGGGCCAATCGGAGATGTGTACGGATGGAACGCCCGTCTCCTCCGCGAATACCCACGACCAGACCTCGTCTGAGATCGACGGCACGTATGGCGCAAATAGCCTGACACAGACCGACAGGCCGAGTCGCAACGTTGCTATCGCGGACGCCTGGCCTTCCGGGTCCATCTCGTCCCTGGCGCGGCGTTTTGCCAGCTCGATGTAGTTGTCGGTAAACGCGCCCCAGAAGAATGTTTCGACTGTCTCGAGAGCCGCCGCGAACTCGAACTCCTCAAAGGAGGCGGTTGCCCGGTCGATGACGTCGCGCATCTCGGCCACAAACCCTCGATCGAGTTCGTTTGTGATGGCCCCCGAGGGTCCCGACTGGGACAGGACGAATTTGCTCGCGTTATAGATCTTGGTGACCAGGCGCTTTCCGACCCGGAACACCTTTTCGTCGTGGATCGTGTCCGCGCCGAGCCTGGCACGGGCTGCCCAATACCGCACGGCATCGGCGCCGTACGTGTCGAGCAGGTCGATTGGTACCACGACGTTGCCCTTGCTCTTGCTCATCTTCTTCCGGTCGGGGTCCACCACGAATCCGCTGATTATCGCGTTCCGCCATGGCACGTCGTCGTGGTGCAGCATAGCTTTGACAATCGTGTAGAACGCCCAGGTACGGATGATGTCGTGTGCCTGGGGGCGAATGTCCATCGGGAACAGGCTGTCCATCTGTTCGTCAGGGTCACCCCACCTGGCAACGATCTGCGGCGAGAGCGACGACGTAAACCAGGTGTCGAAGACGTCCGGTTCGCCGGTGAACCCTCCCGGCCGGTCGCGCTGCGACTCGTCGAAGCCGGGCGGTGCGTCCGTCATCGGGTCGACAGGCAACTGTTCCGGAAGCGCGATGATCGGCGATGTGTAGTCCCGATTGCCGGAGTCGTCCAGCCGGTACCAGACCGGTATCGGAACTCCGAAATAGCGCTGGCGGCCAATCGACCAGTCTACGTTCAGGTTCTCGGTCCAGTTCTCGTACCGCTTTTCCATGTAGTCGGGGGACCAGCGTATGCGGCGGCCCATATCTACGAGTCTGTCCTTTTTGTCGAGGAGCCTGACGAACCACTGCCGTGACGTGAGGTACTCCAGCGGGCTTTCACCCTTTTCGTAGTAGCGGACAACCTGTTGTGTAGGCCGGGGATCGCCCATCAGCGGGGGTTTGCGGCCAACGGCGGAGTTGTCCGGGTCCGCCAACATCTCTGCCATCTCGCGCCGTGCCGAGGCGACCCGTTTTCCGACGAGGCGCGAGTAGTTGGCATTTGCGGCATCCGGCCGGGCGCTTTCCCATCCCTGCCGTCCGAACGAGCGGTCGAGGATGCGACCGTCCAGGCCGATCATGTCCCTGACCTGCAGCCCTTCGGAACGCCACCACTCCACGTCCGTCTGGTCCCCGAACGTGCAGACCATCAGCACGCCTGTGCCCTTTTCGGGATCTGCCAGTTCGCTGGGAAAGATGGGGACCGGCGAAAAGAACACGGGCGTGACGGCGTTCTTGCCGAACAGATCGCGGTACCGCGGATCGTCGGGGTGGGCAGTCACGCCAACGCAGGCCGCGAGCAGTTCCGGCCGAGTGGTCGATATGGTGAACGACCCGCCACCTTCAACCCCAAACTCCAGGTCGTAGAATGCGCTGGTGCGCTCCCGGTCCTCGACCTCGGCCTGGGCGACGGCGGTGCGGAAGTCGACGTCCCACATGGTTGGGGCCTCTTCCTGGTAGACGTGCCCCTTGTCGAAAAGGTCGAGGAAGCTACGCTGGGAGATGCGGCGGCAGCGTTCATCTATCGTGGCGTATTCTTCCGACCAATCTATCGACAGGCCCAGTCGCTGCCAGAGGTCCTTGAAGACCTCCTCGTCCTGTTCCGTGACGACCTTGCACAGTTCGATGAAGTTCTGCCGGGATATCGACAACGGGGGCGGGAGTTTCCTGCGATTCCCCACCGGTTCGACCATAAGTTCAGGGTCGTAGGGAATTCCCGGCTCCGCACGGACGTTGAAGTAGTTCTGGACGCGCCGCTCAGTGGGCAGGCCATTGTCGTCCCACCCCATGGGGTAGACGATGTTCCACCCCTTCATGCGCTTGTACCGAACAATCAGATCCTGGTGCGTGTACGAAAAGACGTGTCCGACGTGAAGGGAGCCGCTCACAGTAGGGGGAGGGGAGTCGACAACGAAAGACTTGTCCCGCGACTGGACGGGGTCGCGGGTGTATATCCCCAACTCCTGCCATTGCGCCTGCCACCGGTCTTCCAGGGAGGCGATATCCAGGTTGCGGGGCAGTGAATCGAATGCGATCGATCTAACCGGAGCGGTCAATTTGCCTGTCCTTTTCTCCCACAAGGTGTGGCCTGTTGTCTGGCGACTCACCGCAGTACGCCGACGTTCCTATCATCCTAGCGCGTCCGCAATTGCTTTGAGCGGACATTTGCGCCCATGCGAGTTTCGCATTCGAGTGACGATCGGATGGATGCCGGCGGCTCTTCCAACTGCATTTGAGTGGTCGAAGGGACTACGTTGCGCTCGATCGACGCTCGAATGCTTGTCGGCGTCCGGCCACTTGGAGCGGATCTCCCGCAGAGTCTGGCGGCGGGAGCCTTGTTAGACAGTTTCCGTATCCGGCCCCGCGCGCGAGAACCGCGGTTAAAGCCGCTCGATGAAGTCCAACTCTTGCTCCAGGTCCCCGACAGTGTAGAAGTGCTCGATTACGATGGTCGCGTCGAGCGACTTGATCGCGCGGTGCAAGTCCATGGGCAGCGTCCCTCTGCCCAAAATCTCGTGCGAATCGAGGCGGCCGCGTGGGTCGTAGAGATAGTTGTCGCTCCAATGCACGTGCCTGATTAACTCTGGCCTCGACACGAATGCCATTACGACCTCTCTGCGGCGCTCGTGGTCCGCGAAGGTCTGTGCATAGGTGCAGATGTGGCTCGTGTCCAGGCAGAGTCCCACGTTAGGCCTGTCAACATCCAGGGCGATCTGCATCCACTCCTCCGGCGACGCGCCGAAGGACCAGTTTCTTTCTAACCAGTCGATCTCGTCCGGCGGAGTGTCGTCGGGGACGCCCGCAAAGGAGGCATTGGTGTTCTCGATTACTAGTTCCAGGCCCCTCGCCGCGGCGTAGTCGGCCACAAGCCGGATTCCGTCGATCTGGAGACCGTACTCACCGCAACGCCCCCTCGTCTGCTCCGGGTCATTCCGCCGCTTCGCCCCGGGGTGCATGTTTACCTTCTTGACCCGTTGGAACTGCCCGACCAATTCGACGAACTGGAGCATCTCCGCAATGGACTCTTCGCGGAAATCCTCGTCCGTCGCCCCGACGTTCAGCTTGAGGCCGTCCTTCTCCGTCGGAGCGTGGGCGCTGGACATGAGATCGGAAAGCGCCCGCATGTCCAGGATGCTCTGGCCAATCTTGGACTCGGTCGTCAGGCCAAGGCGCGTGATCGTCTGTCGCCCCGCCTCCATGGGAACGGCCAGGGGGTATTTGGTGCCGGTCATATTGCCTCCCGTTACCGGTGTTTTATGCGCGCCGGCAATGGTCTTTACGCTCTTGCATAGGCACGCTCGCCCTGGTCCGTCGTTTTTTCCATGTCCGCGGTGTACTCGCCCCGCCGGGCGGCCGAAGTGAGTTTGGCACGGTGGTAATAGGCCGCCTGTGCCACGAGGATGTTTCCTGCTTCGCCGTTCCACGCCTTCAGGGGTGCAGCCTGCAGGCCGCGTCCGTAGGAGAAACTCAACTCCCATGGGGCTCTGCATGACTCGGCATAGCGGTTGATGGCGTCGAGGTTGACGGTGGCTTCGTGGTCTGACTGGCCGCCCGACAGGAAGACCACGCCAGGCATTGCGGGCGGGACGGTTTTCATCAGAGACCGGACGGTCATCTCCGCAACTTGCTCCGGTCCGGCGCGGTTGGGGGCGTCCTTGCCGGATAGGACCATGTTGGTCTTGAGAAGGGTCCCTTCGAGCGCGACTCCGTAGGAACCGAGGCTGTAGTAGACCTCGCGCAACGTTTCGACCGTGGCCTCGTAACAGGCCTCGATGTCGTGGTCGCCGTCCATCAGGACTTCCGGCTCTACGATTGGCACCAGTCCGGCTTCCTGGCTCAGGGCAGCGAACCGGGTTAGCGTGTGGGTGTTTGCCTCGATGCAACTGCGGGTTGGTATGCCCTCGCCGATGGTGATTACCGCCCGCCACTTTGTGAACTTCGCGCCAAGTTCTGCGTACTCCGAGAGCCGGTCACGCAGGCCGTCGAGTCCCTCGGTAATGAGTTCGCCTTCGGTCCCCTCCAGCGGCTTAGTGCTCCTGTCCGCCTTGATGCCGGGAATGATGCCCTGGTCCGCCAGGACCTCGACGAGGGGAGTACCGTCCGAACCGACCTGGCGGATCGTCTCGTCGAACAGGATGACACCGCTGATGAACTCCGACGCGCCTCCAGTCCGAAACAGTCCCTCGCGGTAGTCTCGCCGGTTCTCAAACGTGGATTCCACTCCGATGGAATCGAAGCGCTTTTTGATGGTGCCGTCGCTCTCATCCGCCGCCAGGATGCCTTTGCCCGGCGCGACCAGCGCTTCTGCTACGTCGACCAAATTTTGAACGTTCATGCCATCTCCTTGTTACTGGGTTGCTGATTGAAGGACCGAAACCGTGTTCTCCACAACGTCAGCCGGGCCCAACATCAGCGGCACACGCTGGTGAAGGGATTCAGGCTGAATGTCCAGGATCCGTTCGCGTCCCGACGACGCTGCGCCGCCTGCTCGTTCAGCCACATATCCAAGCGGATTGGCCTCGTACATCAGCCGCAATTTGCCGTTTGGCGAATTGTGGTCCGCGGGGTACCAGAATATGCCACCCTTGAGCAGGTTCCGATGGAAGTCGGCCACGAGCGAACCGACATACCGGAGCGAATAGCTGTCCCTCAGCATGGTCGCCGCCTGGCGCGTCGGCTCGTCCCAGTTCTTGTAGTAACCGTCGGGCACGCTGTAGTACTGGCACCTGGATGGGAAGCGAATGTTGGGGTGAGTCAGCTCGAAGATGCCTGTCGCGGTGTCCAGCGTGAACCCATCCACGCCTGCGGCCGTGGCGACGACCAATACCGTACTGGACCCGTACACGATATAGACCGCTCCAACCTGTTCCGAGCCGGGTCGGTACATCATCCGGCCTGTCCCGACCTCTCCGGCCTTCTGCTTCCATATACCGAATATTGAGCCGATGCTCACGGCAACGTCGATGTTGGACGAGCCATCGAGCGGGTCCATCAGGACGACATACGATTGTCCGTCACGATTCCCGAATACAACGCCTTCCGCGATTTCCTCAGAGCCAACGGCGTATACGACGCCTGACTCGAATAGGACGTCAACGAATACGTCCGAGCTCTGCTGGTCGAGTATCTGGACGACTTCGCCCTGGACGTTGATGTCGCCAGTCGTACCAAGCACGTCTGCCAGCGCGGCCGACTGGACCCTTTGCTGGACCTGGCGCGCGCCTTCGGCGATGGCTGCAACCACTGGGCCCAAGCCCTCATTGGCCGGATCATCGCCCAACGCCGAATTGACGTAGTCGCTGAGTGTTGGGCGTGGGACGGTCACGCGCAGGCCTGCCTTCTACGTGGACTCTACGGTTTGAGGTTGGCCCGGCACTTCCTGGTACTCGATGCCGAGGTGGGTGATCTGGTCCTCTCCCATCAGCCACCTGAGAGTGTTCTTCAGCTTGGTCTGCTGGATGAACAGGTCGTGTTCGGGGTACACGGTTGGCGCGTGCTGCGGACTCTTGAAGTAGAAGGACAGCCATTCCTGTGCGCCTGCCATGCCGGACCGCTGCGCCAGGTCCATGAATAGGGCCAGGTCGAGCACCAGGGGAGCGGCCAATATCGAGTCGGAGCACAGGAAATTGACCTTGAGCTGCATCCTCTTGCCGAGCCAGCCGAAGAGGTCGACGGTGTCCCAGCCTTCCTTGTTGTCCCCGCGCGGCGGGTAGTAGTTGATTCGCACCTTGTGGTAGGCGTCTGAATACAGTTCAGGATACATCTCGGGCTGGAGGATGTACTCCAGCACGCCCAGTTTGGACTCTTCCTTCGTTTTGAAATTCTCCGGCTCGTCCAGCACCTCACCGTCCCTGTTTCCAAGAATGTTGGTGGAGAACCAGCCGTCCAGTCCCAGCATCCGGGCCTTCAGCATCGGCCCGATGACCGTCTTCACCAGGGTCTGGCCGGTCTTGAAGTCCTTGCCGCATATCGGCACGCCCTGGTCCGCGGCCAGTCTTTCGAGAGCCGGGATATCGGCGGCGAGGTTAGGAGCGCCGTTTACGAAGGGCACTCCCTCCATCAGGGCCGCATAGGCGTAGATCATCGAAGGGGCGATGGACTCATCGTTGTCGTAAAGGCCTCCAACGAAACTTTCGATGTCCTGGTGAGTGGCTGTTTCGGTAATGAATTTTTCGGTGGAACCACACCAGATCATAACCAGCCGGTCACAATCGTTGTCCTCCTTGAATCGCCTGATGTCCTCCCGTATCGCCTCAACGGATGCGAGCTTGGAACTCGTTTCCTTGGTGTTCACTCCATCGATGCGCTTCACGTATTCGTTGTCGAACACAGCTGGCATCGGCTTGATCGACTTCAGGAAATCGGCGATCGGTTCGATTTGTTCGTAGCGGTCGAGTACCCCGCACTTGATCGCCGAGTCGTATGCGTTATCTGGGATCGGGTCCCACGCGCCGAAGACCATTTGATCGAGGTCCGCCAGCGGCACGAAATCGCGAATCAGGGGAGTTCGGCAGTTGGACCTCTTGCCAAGCCGAATTGTCGACATCTGGCTTACCGAACCCACTGGCTGTGCCGTCCCGTTGCGGATGTGCTCCACGCCGGCGATGAAGGTGGAGGAGACGGCGCCCAGGCCCACCAGCAGGATGCCGAGTTTTCCGGTTGCAGGCTCGACATTGGGCGCCGCGGTCATGACGAAGTCCCTGGCTTCCAGGCTGATTCCCTTTTGCAACGCGAGGTCGAGGAGCGTCTGGTGCCACTGTGAGGGTATTCGTCCCGTCCTGGCCCAATGCTGGACGGTGCTCTGGCGCTTGCCCAGAAGTGCGGCCAGTGAGGACTGACCGCCGAATCGGTCGATGATGCGTCGTGCGGTATTCATAATAGACGAGGGTACCAGTTTTTTCGTTATCTGCCAATCCATGAACTACCGTGCTTACGTTTGGCGCACGTTAACCAGCGTTGCCAAAAACTCAGCAAGCCCACGCGAACCCACGACGGCGCCGGCCCAGTCAGAAAATTCCTACCGTTTAATCAGGCGGAGTGTATTTAGAGAGGAATCACCCATGCCGGCTGAGTGTTGTACATGCCGGGCGTACCCATTTCCTCTCCCCACCATGGGTACCGGGTTGCCCCGGTACGACGGGGTTGGCGGCAGTACGGGCTGTTTTGTACCGATTCAGATTTCCACCGGGTTGCCGCTGTCCATCCATTCGGCGTAAGAGCCGTCGTAGAGACGGACGTTGAACCCAGCGTTCTGCATGGACAGGTAGGTCAGTGAGGCCCGTACCCCGCTGCGGCAGTAGGCCACCACCGGATCGGCAGGTGAGATGCCGACCGATGCGAGCCGCCGGCGCAGCAGTCCTGGCTCGATGAGCAGTTCCCCGTCGACGCCTGCAATTTCCGAGTGTGGAAGGTTCACGGCCCCGGGGATGTGCCCGGGACGATGGTCCATTTCCGGTTGGCCGCGAAACTCCTCTGGAGAACGGGTGTCCAGTATTCTTGTGCCGCCGGGATTGGCCACGTCATTGGCTGTAGCTCGCACTGATGGGTTAAGGCGAGGCGAGAAGAGTTTCGGCTCGGTTGGTACCGGCCGGTAGAGGACCTCCCGGCCCTGGTCCTTCCAGGTTTCGTACGTCACGTCCATGAGGTGAACGTCTTCGCGGCCCAGGTACTCCAGGACCCAAGCCGCCATGGCGGCGTTGCGGCCATCCTGGTGGTCGTACAGCACCGGGATCACGTCGTCACCCAGCCCTGCTTCGCCAAAGGCGGCGGCAAGCTGCTCCGGCTGGCCGAGACGGCCGTCCGGACCCTGCAGTTTCTTGAAAGGAAGGCTGACCGCCCCTCTCAAGTGGCCCATCAAGTAACGCATGGCCGACCGGGGGTCAATAATCAAGTACCCCGGCCGCCCGATATGTTCAGAGACCCAATCCGCCGAAACGAAGGTGGTCATCAACCGACCATTTCAAATTCGGTCTCTACCGCGGTCGGGTTGGCTACGGACTGCGTGACCGGCGAGCCCTCCACCGCCAGGCGCCAGATCCCTCGCAGGGTCTCCTCGTCGGCATCTGCGCGTACGAAGCACTTGGCCGAAATCCTGCCATAGCCCGGATTTCCCTCGTCCTCGACGCCGGCCCATTTGCGGATATTGTCGAAATACCCTTCGACGGCCACCTCCAGGTCGTGAATGCGGACTCCCTGCCTGGTGGCGTTGACCACGAATCCCACGGTCATGCAACTGCCGATGGCCGACAGCAGTTGCTCGTGGGCGCTGGCGGCGGCGTCCGTTGCGGTCAGATCGCCGGGCTCGTCCATGTCGACCTGGTGGTTGCGCATATAGGCGCGAGCGCGCATCCCATCCTGCCACACCACCCGCGACTTCCAGGGCCCGGTCACCGCATTGAAAACATCCGGGTCCCTGAAGGACTCCAGGACTTCAACCAATTGCTCCCGGGGCAGTCCATTGAGGTCTCTTTCTTCAGCCATATCCAACTCCTTGTTACCGGATGACGTATCCCGGCAAGAATCGTGAACCCTTGTGTTACTGGTATTCCGCCCTGAGTTGTTCGGCGGCGGCGGTGATCACCTGCATTTTCCGGGACGCGGTCTCGTGGCTGTTGACGTTTCTTTCCGCAAAAGTGCCAAAACCGCAGTCGGGATTGAGGTAGATTTTGTCCGGTTCGAAGTATTGCAGAAGCTCTTTGACCATGGCGACAATCTGCTCCGGCGGTTCGATGTCGTCGGTCCGGGGGTTCACCACCCCGAACCCGATCTCCTGCACGTTGTCATATTCCTTGAAGACCTCCATCTCGCCGGCCCGGGGGGTGGCGCATTCCAGCACCAGTTGGTCGATGTTCATCTGGGTAAGGTAGGGCAGCATAGGCCCGTAGTTGCCGCTTAGCAGCACATCTTCTCGCCGGCTCCAGTTGCCGCGGCAGACGTGGACGCCGGTCTTGATTCCGCTGATTCCCTCCGTCGTCTCGTTCATCAATCGGACCGCCAATTCCAACTCGTCGGTCGGATCGCGGCGGTTGGGCAGGGCGGCGCACATGAAAGTCTCTGTGTTTTCTTCGCCAAACACCACCTGGCTGAGGATGGGCTCGTCCAACTGGACGAAGTCGCAGCCCTGGTCGCGTAGGGCGACTATCTCTTCCCGCAGGATTGCCACGACGTCGGCGGCCAGGTCTTCGGGGGCAGGGTAAACCCTGTCCGAAAGACCTTCGAACCAACTGGACCGGGTGAGCATATAGGGGCCGGGCAGCGGAATCTTGATTTGCCGGTCCGTGTGTTCCCGCATGAAGGCCAGTTCATCGAGTGCCAGGCCCTGTCGCTTTCCGAGGCGGTCAACTGCGATGGGGCTCTTTATGGCAAAGGATGGCACGTCCAGGGCCCGCAGCATTTCTTCCATCCGGGCCCGGTCCCGGGAGTAGTCCAGCAACTCCGAGACCTTCATCAACTGCATTCCGGTCAGCTTGTCCACGGCGAATGAGTAGAAGTTGTCCCGGCGCTGCTCCCCGTCGCTGATGATGTCCACACCGGCGTCTTCCTGTGCCCGGATGCAGGCCAATACTTCGCCGTCGGCCACGGAGTTGAATTCATCCAGGGTGATTTCGCCGGCTTCCTTGCGACGGAGGGCCCGGACCAACTCGGTAGAGCGGGGCCAGCTCCCAACGACCGTTACTGGGAACAAGGGGACTTCTGCCATTCAGTTTCCTCCCGAAATTGGGCGATGCAGAGGATTGCGGTCTACGTTATTGGCGCGCCGAAGTTTATCCCACTCTGCAATACGTGATTGGTTGGACGGTTACTCCGGCGCGGGTACGAGAGGGCAGGGAGCAGAGCGGCGGGTTGGCGCCTCGCCCCCTTCCGGTGGCCATCCGTACGCCGCGCCAAGGCCCACGGTCAATGCGGTTGTCCGCGCCGACTGCAGTGGGCGAAACGACACAAAAGTCCCGAATACCAGGGACTACGCCGCCTTTTGAACCACTACCGAGAGCCACGAAGGCAGCGCTGCCCGGGGGTTCTCGTTCCAATCCAACAGGCTATCGTCGGTCCCCGGTAAGTACGAGTAGTCCTGCCAGAACCTCGAGTCCTCGGCCGGACTTTCCAGGATTCGCCGCAGGATGAATCCCGAGGCCGCCAGGGGATTGAGAATGTCCGCGAGGGTCCAATGGAACTCAAAACTGCCTTCTTCTTCATCGTCGAAGGGGCCGGATTCCCAGTACGGCTTCGCCGCCTCGATGGGTTTGACCTGGTCTTTCCACGGCCGCTGGAACGGGTGGATGTCATAAAACACGTAGTGTCCACCCGGGCGCAGGATTCGGAATATCTCACTGAAGACCGCTCGCGGGTCTGCGATCCAAACGAAGAACCCGTTTGAGGAAAAGACCAGGTCGAATTCCTCCTGTGCGATGAGACTCAAGTCGGCAGCGTCAGCCTGCACAAAGGAAATTGGCAGGCCCAGGTGTTTCGCCCTCTTTGCGGCCCCTGCCAGCCGTCGATCAGAGATGTCTACAGACGTGACATTCGCGCCCATTCCGGAAAACGCGAAGGCAACGAGGTTATCTCCACTGCCAACGACGCACACGTCTTTTCCACGCACGTCACCTGCTACGTCATGGACCAGTCCAAGCGCACCTCCTGCAAAGGCAAGCCCTGGCTCGGAGGGGTAGCGCTCCCAAAGGCCGCCTTCTACTTCAAGCCGCTCCCACCACGCCGCGGCCTCGTTCCAATATCGCCGGTTGGATTCGTGCATCGTTTTCATTGGCGTGTAGGGTCTCAACGCATACGTGACGGGTCGACAAGCTGTCGCAGAAGCGATGCGGGCGCGTGATCGTGGCGCCCTTTTTAAGTTGGGGGCTGCGGCATGCTTTGCTCAGGCCGGCGTTTCCGTCTGTTCCAGTGCGGGGGCGACCAGGGGCAGCGTGACCAGCATCTCGGTGAATTCACCTGGCTCTGACGTCACCTCTATGTGACCTCCGTGTTCCCGCACGATGTCGCTGCAAATAGAAAGGCCGAGGCCTGTGCCCTTGCCCGTGGGTTTGGTGGTAAAGAACGGGTTGAATATCTTGTCGAGCATGTCGTCGGGTATGCCGGGGCCGTTGTCCCTGATGCGGATCTCCACCACCTCTTCTTTACGCGCCGTGGTGACCCAGACCGTTGGTGCGTAATCCGCCCCGGCGGTCTGGCGCTTTTCATCGGTCGCCTGGCAGCTATTTCCAACGAGGTTCAGGAACACGCGGCCCAGGTCCGGTGGGATGACATCGATAATGCCGATGCTGCTGTCCAGGTCCTGCTTGATTTCGAGTTGGAAGTTCGTGTCGTTAGCCCGCGCGCTGTGGAATGCCAGTTGCGCGTATTCGTCCACCAGGAGGTTGATGTCCGTCGGCTGCTTTTCGCCGGTATCGCGATTCATCCTGAGCATGTCTTCCACGATGCGGTTGGCCCGCGCGCCGTGTGTCCGTATGCGTTCGAAGTTGCCCGCCAGGTCTCCCGATATCTCCTTGACCAGTTCCTGGTCCTCTGCGCTCAACGTCGGGCCACTTTCGCTCAACACCTCCGAAAGCTCTTCGATCAGGTCTTCGGAGGCTTCGGAGAAGTTCTTTACGAAGTTCAGCGGGTTCTTGATCTCGTGGGCCACTCCGGCGGTCAGCTCGCCAAGCGCCGCCAGTTTTTCGCTGGCGACGATCTGGTCTTGCGCCCGGTTGAGGTCTTCGAGTACGCGCTCAAGTTCCACGTTTTTTTCTTGCAGGTCTTCGGCCAACTTCTCCACCAGGTTGAGCCGCTGGACCTCCAGGGCGTGGCGGCGGAAGACTTCCAGCGCCGCCGCCATGTCGGCCACCTCATCGCGCCCGCCAATCTCCACCCGGGCTTCAAGGTCGCCGTCTGCCATGCGCCGCATCCAGTTGGATAGTTTTTCAATTCGGCTCAGGAGAATCCGGCCAATGAACAGCCATGCGATGAGCAGCGCCCCGACAACGCTGAGTCCGCCAATCACCAGCAACAACCAGCGTGCGGTGAAGATCGCCTGTGATGCCTCCTCGGTCGCGTCGCCGGCGCTGGCCTCCGCGGTGGTCACCAGCACGTCTACGTCGGCGACGAGTTGCAGGGCGATGTCACGGTTACTGGCCAACAGTTCCTGTTCGTTCACGCGCAGCCTTAGCTGGCGCTCCACCACGTTGAATTCACCCTCCGCTCCAATGCCCAGATCCGAGATGCGGGCGAACAGGGGCGCGATGTCGGTGTGGAATTGGGTTCCTTCCAGGGAGGCAAGATTTCGTTCCACTCGACCCAGGGCGGCTTCGAACCGTTCCCTGAGGGGCTCTATCGCGTTGGGATCAGTGACGATAAACGCGTTCGAGAGCAGTTCAGTCGCAATATTCGCATCGGTCTGCAACTCAGACAGGTAACGGTATTGGCTGAATTCGCTTTCCGATAGATAAACGGCGCGAGCGTCCGGCGCGGCGCCGAGTCCCCGGTAGCCGGTCAGCGTGTAGAAAAGTTGGTCGTCAATAGCAGGCACGAGGGTATCGCCCAAGCGAGTACGCACATCTGCGAGGTCCGCCTGCAGTTGTGCCAATATCTGGTCCAGTTCGAAGAACTCGGCTTTGCCGTCCTCGAGCTCTTCGAGATTTGCCAATAGCGTGTCCCCACTGTCGCGAATGTGTTCGATGGGTTGAGGGGACCGCTCCTCCAGGCTGACCAGTTCCTGCTCGAACAAGCGGTAGGACTGCGTTATCTCGGAGGACACCCGATCAAACTCTTCGGTAGTTGCGGCGGATGCCAGTCGCGGCGCCGCGGCCACCAGGTTACCTACGAACTGGGCCACGCCGAATGAGGCGGCCATCTCCGGCACGCTGCCATCGTTGACCTTGGCCTGGACGTCTCCCACGCGGTCAAACGAAAACCAACCAACGAGGGTCGCGCCCAAGGTCAGTGCCACCGCGCCGCCTATGCCCAGATAGGCCAGGGTTGAGATGCGGAACCGCCGGTTGCGCAGGACGCTCAGGATGGCATTCACGGTACTGAGTCCCCAAGGGATTCGATCGGGTGATAACGACTGTCGGAACCTATCACGGTCAGGAATACGCGATCGGAGCCCTGGTTATCTCCATGCCCGTACTTCAACTTGAATCCGTCGATGTCGATCTCCGTAACGCTGCCCAATTCTTCGGTCATGCAAGAACGTCTGACCTCCCTTCCGCACTTCTCGAGGCTGGCAATCACGAGACGGCCGGCCAAATACCCCTCCAATGACACAAATCCCGGGACAGCCTGGGGTTCAAAGGCGGCCAGGGCGTCCATGTACTTGGATACGACAGGCACGGATCTGTCACTGGGGAAGGGCACAACCTGCGTAACGTAAACACCCTCTCCCTGCGGTCCCAGTTCGTTCGCCAGCGCGTTGCTTCCGACGAACGAGACGTTCAGGAAGACCGCGTCCATCCCGGTCTGTTTTGCCCACAAGATCAATTCTGCAACGGGCTTGTAAGCGCCAATTTGAATAACGGCTTCGGGGGAACCCTTCTGGAGGTCCAGCAGGGCCGTCTTCACCGCCAGGGTGTTGCGTGGGTACAGTCCGACCGACACCGGCGTCATGTTGCGGCGCTCAAGAGCCTGGCGAACTCCACGATACCCGGCGCGACCGTAGGAATCGTCCTGGTACATCACCCCGATACGCGTGATGCCCAGGTCGCTGATCAGCCGGGCAACCATCTCCTCCGTCTCCTGGTAGTAGGAAGCTCGAAGATTGACAATGTTCGGCCACTCATCGTCACGTAGGAACTCGGCTCCGGTAAATGGCGCGATGTACGGTACCCCGGCTTCCCGGGCAATTGGGGTGGCGGAGCGCGACGTAGGTGTTCCGACGGCCCCAATGAGTGCGAACACATTGTCGTCGTTTATGAGACGCGTCGTGTTGGCTATGGCCGCATCAGGTTCGTAAGAGTCATTGAAGGAGACGAGGTCAACTTGCCTGCCGTGGACGCCGCCGGCCCGGTTCGCTTCGGCGAACGCGGCTCGAATGCCCAGGCGCATGTTGGTGCCGAGTTCGGCAGCCGGTCCTTCGAAAGCGGCGGACTGTCCGAACAGGATCTGATCGTCCGTGACGCCCGGTACTCCGGCTTCAGCAGGCGTACCGGGAGTGACCGTTTCGGTCCCTTCGCCGGGTTCGCCGGGCCCATTGTTCGACCCGCCACCGCATCCTGCAAGGCAGGCAGCCATCAGCAGGGCGGCTGCTCCACCGGCCGCGAGGGCCGGGAATTCAAATTTGAGCAAGCGGTACGTCAGACTCGTTAAGCTCTTCGAATTAACAGGGTCACCTGGTTTGTGTCGCGGACACGTCGATAGTGCATCTCGTCGGTCATGGTTTGAACAAGATGGACGCCCAGGCCCCCTATGCCCCTCTCCTCCATCGGCGCGTTGACATCGGGAACGGGAGCGTCGGTAATCGGATCGAACGGCTTCCCGTCGTCCATGATTTCAATCTTCAGCTCTTCGTCCGTGGAAATAAGCGTAATGTCGATTTCGTGGAGGCCTCCGGTGTGACCGTAGTTGATGATGTTCAGTCCCAGTTCTTCCAAAATCAGGTTGACCTTGAAGACCAGGTCCGGCGGCCAATCCTCCTTTTCACCGATCTCTTCCACGATGGACGCGATGCGGTTCAATTCCTCGACGCGGGTCTCGATTCTTATCGTAAACCTGGAACTCAACTGGCGCTCCCGGTGCGAAACAGCGTGAGACACGTCGCATCGTCTGAGCGCGGCGTGTCGCCTTCAAAATCGTTTACCGCCTTGAACACCGCCATTGTCGGATCAATCGCGTTCACAGGGGGCGTGCCCTCGAAAATAGACTGAATTCCCTTGATGCCGAACAGTTCTTCCCTTATGTTCTCGGCTTCCGTGACTCCGTCAGTGAAGAAAACGGCCGCGTCTCCCGGTTCGATTGGCGCGGTATTTTCTTCGTACTTGAGATCCGGCACCAGGCCCAAAGACACTCCGCCTGTCGCAGGGAGCACACTTGAACTCCCATCTTTGTGGACCAACACCGGGCTATCGTGGCCCCCGCACGCGTAGGTCAACATGCCGGTCGACGGATCGTAAATCGCGTAGATCACCGTCACGAACATGAACGAGTCGTTGTTCTCGTGCAAGAGATTGTTGACCGCCTCCAGGACGTGCCCCGGGCTTTCGTTGGATTGGGCGACGCTCTTGATCAGGGTGTGGCTGGACATCATGAACAGGGCGGCCGGGACGCCCTTATCCGACACGTCTGCGACGGTGAGAGCTATGCGGCCATCGCTCAAATGGATAACGTCAAAGAAGTCCCCACCCACGTTTCGCGCCGGTTCCATGTTTGCAAATACTTCGAACTCCGGCGAGGAGGGGAATTCGTGGGTGAGAATCGACTGCTGCATGCGGCTCGCCAGCGTCAGTTCATTCTGCAGCGCCGCTAACCGGTCGCGGGAGGCCCTGGCTTCCCGCCACTCGATTACATGCCTGAGTGTCCGGTCGATGGTGACCTGCAGGTCTTTGAAATCGACGGGCTTGGTGATGAAATCGAAGGCGCCGCGATTCATTGCGGTGCGAATGTTGGCCATGTCGCCGTACGCCGACATGATGACTGACCGTATGTCCGGATTGACGGCAGGAATACGCTCGAGCAACGTCAGGCCATCCATTACCGGCATGTTGATGTCGGACAGCACCATGTCGACATCTTTGTTCTTCACCAGGTGCTCGAGGGCCTCGGCGCCGTTCGAAGCAAAAGAGAATGAGTATCGGCCGGACCTGATGTGGCGCCGCATGCGCTGCCTGACGAGCGGCTCGAGGTCGGGCTCGTCGTCTACAACGAGAATGTTGGAAGTTTGTTCGTTCACTACCGGATTCCTGTGCCAGACCGGCGATCCGGGAGCGGGAAATGCGGTTCTGGCAGTCCTAGTTAGTGATTTGGCTGGTTACCCGCCGAGTGATTCAATCGCCTCGGCCTGCGAATCGAAAATCGGGATGATCTGGTCGAATCCGCTAATCTGGAAAACCTCGCGAATGGGACCCGACGGGGAACCCACGGCGAACTTTGCGCCGCTCCGGTCGAGGGTCCTTGCGGTCAACATGATGACCCGCAGGCCGGCACTGCTGATGTAAGTCAGCCCGCCCAGGTCCAGGAGCATCAGTTTGATGCCCGGTTCGAAAGCGCTTGACAGGACTCCCTGGACCTCGGTGGCGTTGGCGCCGTCGATGCGCCCCTTGGCCGAGATGATCAATGTCTGACCGGACTTTTCCGTGGTCAGCGACGACGACCCGCCGATGTTTACCGATACCGGAGCCGGCGCGGGTTCCGGTTCGGGCTCAGCAGCCGGCGCTTCATCGGCCCCAGCCTGTGGCTGTCGCTGCTCACTGTCAACGAGATTCACGCCGCCGGCGCTTGCCCCTCCTATGGCATTCATGGCGTCGTCAGCCTGGCCCTCTTCCACAACCGCCTCGATCTTGGTCATAGTGGTGAAAACGCCTTCGTCGTTGAGGCTGGATACATCGCCCGCGGTGATGTTTCGTGCCCCGATGCCCCTCAGGGCTTGCGACACCGCCTCAAGCCTGCTCGTCTGGATCGTTGCTATTACTAACTTCATCTGGCGCAGTCCTCGCTGCTCGGTCCGTGCAAGAACACCATTCTTGCAGACTAGTGTTTGCTATTTCGGGAAATCGTCAATTGTTGGCAGTAGGGTACCACGCGTCCATTGCCACCTCGGATAACCTGACCTTCATCCTCCACAGTTGGAAGGTCCCGTTGCTCGACCGACTACCGGATCGGCCAATGTAGCGCGTACCGTGTTCCTGAATTGGGAATCATCAGTTGGATTCTACAATTTGTTGTCAGACTGGTGGCGCCCGCCAAAGAACTTCGCGGTCAAGTTTCAGCAACTATGTAGGAAATTTGGATTGGGTCTGCGGATGATTCCCGTCGCGGGCCCATTCCAAGATCAAGACATTGCTTCATTCCCAGCAGAATCTTGGGGTATTGTGGGCGCCAAACTAACCCCGATACTCGAACCGTGCCCCGCGGCGCCCTGCGGCGGCATGGTCCCACGGTTCTATCCACTCCTCTACGATTTCCAGGCCGAATCCCGGCGCGTCCGGCGGTGTTACATAGCCGTCGACGGGCATGGACATGCCGGGGATCGGCCGCACCTCATCGAGGGGGATGCCGGGATCGGAACCGAGCCAGAATTCGGCCATGGGCGACTCCGGCGTCGCCATGGCGAAGTGCTGTCCGAACGGAGAATTGGCCCCACCGTGCGGGATGGTAACGAGTCCGGCTGCCTCGGCTAACGTGTAGATCTTCATGGCTTCGGACATGCCCCCGCACCACTTGAGGTCGGGTTGCAGGACGTCAACGCACCGATGTTCCACGAGTTGGCGAAAGGCATGTCGGCCTCGATGGTCTTCGCCGGTGGCGATCGGCATCCAGGGGACTGCTCGTTTTAAGGCGATGTGGCCCTCCAGGTCGGGCGGGATGAGCGGCTCTTCCAGCCAACGCAATTCGTACGGCCTGAGCCTCTCTGCCAGCCTGACCGCAAATTCCAGGTTGTAGGACATGACCCCGTTGACCATCAGGTCTGCGTTTGGACCGATGGTGTCCTTCGCGTCAGCGACCTTCTTTTCAAGGATATTCAGGCCCTCGATTCCCATGTCATAGTGCGATGGATTTGTGATCTTGAAATGCTGAAAGCCGAGTTCCTGGGCCCAGTCCAGGTCGTCACCGGTCGCATACAGCAGAATTCGATCGCGGCACGGCCCTCCAAGCAGGGAGTAGACGGGCATACCCAGGAGTTTGCCCTTTAGGTCCCACAGCGCCAGGTCGACTGCGCTTTGGGCCACCGTGGCATGTCCTGTGGACCCGAGGCGTTGAATGGCTCGAAACATCAGATCGTTCAGGAACTCGATCGCCAGGCAGTCGCGGCCCTCCAGCAACGGCGCGAAGACGTAGTCGACCACGACGGCGGTCGATTCACCGAAGCCGCACGAGCCAAGACCCCAGGTCCCGTCCTCCGCGGTTATCTGCACCCACACCTCCCCGCCGCCAATGTTGGGCAGTTCATGAGGGAGTTTCGAGAACTCTTCGTATTTATTGATCGGCATCTGGCGCGGCGCCGTTTCGTTCCACGAGGGGCGGCGGGGCGTAGTTTTGGGCGGCACGCGGGGGATGTTGAGCCTTACTACCCGGATTTCCTTGATTTTCACGGTTTCCTCTTTGATTCAGCCAGGCGTCCAAACGGCCAGCGGGAACGGTCGGTAGAGCAGGGCGCCCCGCCGGATTCTACGCCCTCGTGCCAACTACCAGTCCCCAAGCCGATATCGAGTCAATCCCGGCCCGGGTCGTCGCATTTCATCAACGGACCACGAAGTTGGACAGTCCCCCGGAATATGGCTAAAATTCCGCCCGGATCAGGCATGCCCGAATCAATCTTTCTCTGCCGTTCCCAGGAGGCAAAACCGTGACAACAACCCGCTTGACCAGAGCACTTAAGAAATTTGTTCCGATATTTCTGATCGGCGTCGTCGCAGCGCTTGTGGCTGCTTGCGGCGGTGAAGAGAGAGTGGTCACGGAAATCCAGACCGTCGTCGTTGAGAAGCCCGTCACGAAGGTCGAGAAGGTGGTGGAGACCGTCGTCGTCCAGGAAGTGGTCGAGGGTAAGACCGTCACGGAAATCCACACCGTCGTTGTCGAAAAGCCGGTCACAGTTACCGAAAAGGTCATCGAGACCGTCGTCGTCGAGAAGGTCGTCGAGGGCAAGACAGTCACGGAAGTACAGACCGTGGTGGTCGAAAAGCAGGTAACGCGCACCGAAAAGGTCGTTGAGACTGTGGTGGTGGAAAAGGCAGTTGTTGCGCAGCCCACGGCTGCTCCGGCTGGCGCGGTGCCGCCGGGCCTGCGAAGGGGCGGACACCTGGTGCGCGGCCTGACCCGAATGCCCACGCAGTGGGACATGCGACAGGAAGCCGTATGGTGGGGACCCCAGAGCCTCACCCGTCACTACGACGGTCTTTTGCAGTTCTCTACCGAGGACGGGGTAACGATCCAGCCTGACCTGGCCCGGGCGTGGCAGTTCAGTTCTGACTTCACGGAATTGACGCTCACCCTCTTTGACGGGATCCAGTTCCACGATGGGGCGCCCATGGAGATGGAAGACGTACTGTTCGCATTTGAGCAGTTACAGAATCCACCCGAAGGCATCGTCTTCCCCAGGCTTGCGGCTTTCCGGGGCATTGAGTCGGTCGAAAGCGTCGATGATTTGACGGTCCGATTCAACCTGGCGTCGCCGAACGTTGACTTCTTGCAGGAGTTGGCCAGCACGTGGGCCATCGTGGCGCCAAGGAACATTGCCGGCGGCGAAGGCGGCATTAACGCCGCTGACGAAATAATCGGCACCGGACCGTTCATGCTCACGGACTCGGAGGAAGACAGTTTCATCAGATCGGACGCCAACCGGGATTACCACCTGATAGCCCCTGACGGCCAGCCGTTCCCCTACCTGGACAGCATCACAACGGTAGTGATTCCCAACAACGACGCCCTCGGCTCGGCATTCCGCACAGGTCGAATCGACCTTACGCAGATCGATCTGCAGCGGGCAGCCGCGATCCAGGATGAATTCGGTGATCGGGTCTCTCACAAGCAGTCTCCGCTGCCCGGGGTGTTCTACCTGACCCCCAACGCTGGAAATCCCCCGTGGGATGACATAAGGGCGCGCAGAGCGCTCTACCTGGCGATCGACCGAGTGGCGATCACCGAGTTCCAGCGGCTGCCAAGCGGACAGCTTCCATACAATCCGGTCAGCTTCCTGGGCAACACATACCCGTTCAACAGCGAGGTAATGAGCTACCCGGAGGTCAACCCGGACAGCAGGGCCGAAGCAGCCGCCGAAGCGAAGGCGCTGTTCGAGGAGTTGGGTATCACCGAGATCGACATGTTGGTGATCGCCATCCCGTGGTTCGAGCAGTGGGCGCAACTTCTCGCCCAACAACTGGATGACGTAGGCGTAACTCTGAACCTGACCACGAAAGACGCACCGTCATCGCTCGCCCAGGCCGCATCGGGCGACTTCGAGACCTACGGCCACGGCGGGAACATCGTCGTCTGGAACGCTATGGATATCGTGCAGCTGTTCTACCTGCCTGAAGGTGGATGGTTCCACCACAAGGCAGAACCGTCGGACGAGTTCAAGGCGTTATTTACCCGGGCCCGGGCCACTCTGCCAGGCCCCGAGCGCAACGAGATGTTCAGGGAGATGGAGCGGTATCTTCGCGAAGACTTGGTACCCGCGGTCCCGATAATGGCATCCGCCGGGGTCAGCGTCGTTGGATACGACTACGTCAAAGACTACCGGCCCGTACCGGTGGTGCACTTCCAGATGCACAAGTTCTTCGACGTTTGGCTGGATTCGGGAGCGCCGGCCAGGTAAGAATCAGCGCTCTGACCTTGACGGCGGTCCCGGGCGGCGAATCGTCCACCCGGGACCGCCGATATTAGAGCGCTTACGTACGTCTTTGCGTCCGCCGGGCAGGGAGAATCAAGACGCCTAGCCCAGCGGCGGGAGCCCTCGATTGCAAAGATACATAATCCGCCGAGCGCTCCTCCTGATACCGACGCTCCTCTTGCTCGGGACGCTCCTGTTCCTGATGCTGCGGGTGATGCCCGGCGACGTCGCCCTTGCCTTGACGGCGGGAGAGTTCGGTTCATTCGACCCCGAAGAGGTCGAGAGACTTCGCGTGGAGTTGGGACTGAACGATCCCCTCATCGTGCAGTATGGCCGGTGGTTTGCCGACATCGTGAGGGGGGATCTCGGCTATTCGATTTCCGAGAAACGCCCGGTGGCCGAGGCCCTGTTCAGCAAGGCAGAGGTCACGCTGTCCCTTGCCATCCTGTCGATACTCGTTGCGGTGCTGTGGGCATTGCCGTTAGGGATCGTAGCCGCGGTGTGGCGAGGCAGTTGGGCAGACCAGTTGATCCGGTTGATCACTGCGGGGGGACTGGCGATCCCGGGTTTCTGGCTGGGGATAGTGGTCTTATTGCTGCTGGTGCGCATATTTCAGTGGAGTCCGCCGGTGCAGCATGTCAGCCTCTTCGAAGATCCCGGCACCGCATTCCAGCGGTTGATATTTCCGGCCCTCGTAATTGGTTACCGGTTCGCTGCCGTCGTCAGCCGCCTGACCAGGTCCACCATGCTCGAGGTCATTAACCAGGACTACGTGCGGACGGCCAAGTCTAAAGGCCTGGATTCGGTGGTCGTCGTGGTCCGCCATGCGCTCCCTAACGCCTACCTGCCGATTCTTACCGTTTCGGCCCTCTTGTTCGGCGTACTGGTCGAGGGCGCAGTGGTGATTGAGCAAATCTACGCACTGCCGGGGATCGGCAGGCAGATCATAGATTCGGTCAACGCGCGCGACTTCATCATGGTGCAGGGCATGGTCGTTGCCCTCGGCGTTGCGTTGATGCTGTGGGTCCTGGTGATTGACATCCTTTACGCCGTGCTCGATCCGCGAGTCAGGTACGAATAATCGAAATGGCGCAGATCGCATGAATACACCTGCGGCGTCAGCGAAGAGCGGCATGGCGATGCGCAGCCAAACCCGGCGGATCGGTTCTGGCCTGTTCCATTTCACTCGCCGGCATCCGACCGGTGCGATTGGCGCGTTGGTACTGGTAATCATTGCTGTCCTGGTGCTGTTCGCCAACTTCATCGCACCTTTCAGGTACGACCGGACAATCTCGGCCATGGTGCAGGCCCCAATGTCAGAGACGCGGGACGGCCGGACCATGTTGTTGGGGAGCGACGAGTTGGGGCGCGACATCGTGACGCGACTACTGCATGGCGGGCGGACTTCGTTGTTAGTGGGCATCAGCGCGCCGCTGATCGGGGTCACGCTGGGAACGATACTTGGCATTGCCAGCGCCCATTACGGCAGGTTGTTCGATTTGCTGTCCCAGCGGCTGGTCGACACGTTGCTCGTCTTACCGGGGCTCGTCCTGGCCATGGCGATCACGGTCGCGTTCGGCTTTACCACACTGGTGGTGATCATCGCACTGGCTGTAAACGTTGTAGCGGGCACGTCCCGTACCGTGCGTTCGCATGCGCTCACGCTGACGCAGATGCAGTACGTCGACGCGGCCCGCGCTACCGGGGTCTCCAATTGGGGAATCATCTTGAGGCACCTGCTGCCTAACTCCATGGCCGTATCGATCGTCTTGTTCACCGTGAGCATGGGCTCGGCCATCACGGCGGAGGCAGCCCTCAGTTTCTTGGGCCTCGGCATCCAACCGCCCACGCCTTCATGGGGCAACATGTTGAGCAACGCGCAGACGTTCTTCGACCTTGGTCCCCACATCGCCATCGCACCAGGAGCAACAATCACGGTGGCGGTGCTGGCGATCAACCTGTTCGGGGACTCGCTGCGGGATGTCCTCGATCCCCGGATGAGGGGCCGAAGGTAAAAAAACTGATCCAAGTATCCGTACCTCTGGATGTGGCGTCAGCAGTAATCTCTTGACAGTCGCCTGGAATCGCTCCAACAATTGGATTGACGTTGATCTGACCCGCCGGCGAAAGGCGTGTCACGAGACGGGCCGAAATTGGCCGCCGGAGTAGTCGCGACGCGCATCGATGCCGGACGAACGGGAGCAGACGGACGAAATCCCCATCGCTGGCGAATGGGACGCGGGCCATATGGGCTGCGGCGAGATATTGCTTCTGCTCAGGCGGCGTATGCAAGCCTTGAGCCCGGGCGAGGCATTCAAGCTGACAGCACGCGACCCGGGCGCACCCGTGGACATGCCGGCCTGGTGCCGGCTGACAGGTAGGCGATTGATTCGCGCAGACCACCCCGAATACTGGATCGAACAAACGCGGGCCTGAACGACGGCCTGAAAGGAAACAAATTGGCCGGAAAATTTTGCGTCAGCCTCACCTGCGCCAAGGACGACACCGACAAGGCGACTGTGGCATTCGTCATCGCCGGAGCGGCGCTTGGGTCCGAGAAGGAGACCGTGGTCTTCCTTAGCACCGAGGGTACCCGTCTGTCTCAGAAGGGCTACGCCGACGATATTCACGAAGACGGTTTCCTGCCGCTGAAGGACCTGATGGACATATTCGCCGAGAGCGGCGGAACGATATATGTCTGCGCGCCCTGCTTCAAGAAACGCGGCCTCGACGAAAACAACCTTGTCGACGGCGCCATCATGGTGGGCGGGGCAAAGCTGGTGGAGTTCCTTTCCGACGGTACACCGTCCGTCAGTTATTAGTTGGGCCGCCTGCCTCACCAGCCCGCCAGTTGAGTCCGGCTGATGGAACCCGCCGCTAAACATCCTCACGAACCCGATGCCGGTTTCGATGGCGGGGACCTCGATTGCGGCGGTGGACTGCTGCTGCTGATACGCCGCAACATCGACCCGCTGGAACGCGGGCAGTTGCTCGAAATCCTGTCGACCGAACCGACGGTCGAGATCGAATTGCCTGCGTGGTGCCGCATGACCAGGAACGATCTGGTTTCCTGGACGAAGTCCGGCAACCAGCGAAGCTTCATCATCAGCAAGGGACCCTTCGTGGAGCGGGCGCGACAAGCGAGCGCCGCCCCGGTTTCCCCGATCGGCGAGCAGCTTCGAGTAGAGGTGAAGGTCCCTGACTCACTGCCTGCTCCTGCCGCAGCGCCTGCGATTGCGCCATTGTCCGTCATGGGTATCGGCAGTTGGCCCCGCCCGGGCTGGATGCTGCGGGCGGTCCATGACCACCTGGAAAACAGGCTGGACGATGCGGAGTTTCACGCCACCGCGGACGACGCCGTGCGGCTGAACGTTGATGCGCAGCTTCGGGCGGGAGTGGATGTCCTCACCGACGGGGAACAGCGCCGCGACAGCTACGCGAGTTTCGTGGGCGGACTACTCGATAACTGCCAACTCATACCGCTGAGCGACCTGGCTGCGATCGTCGACGATCCCGAGAAGTTCGAGATGGAACTGCGAGGTCTGGATGTCCCAGCCACAGACGTAAGACACCCGGTGGTGTACGGGAAGCTCGGGCGGAGCAAACCGCTGGCAGTCCATGAGTTGGAATTCGCCAAGACCTGCACAGACCGGCCCATAAAGGTCGCACTGCCCGGTCCGTACCTCCTGACACGCACGATGTGGCTCGATTGCCTAACGGAACGCCCATATGAGACGCGCGACGAACTGGCGGTCGACGTCGTTCGAGTCCTGCGTGAGGAACTGCACCTCCTCCTCGCCGCCGGCGCCTCGCTTGTGCAGTTCGATGAGCCGGTGCTTACCGAAGTTGTATTCGGCGGCGCGAGCAGAACGCGTAGCTTCATGTGCGGAGCGTTGAGCGAACGGCTCGACACGGCTGCGGAGCTCGACTTCGCTGTCAGTTTGATGAACGAACTGGTACGCGGTCTTCCGCCAGAGCGCATCGGGCTGCACGTGTGCCGAGGCAACTGGACTGCTGACGAGTCGGTCGCGCTTTCCGGTGACTACGCCCCGCTAATCGACACCCTGAATCGAGTCAAAGTCGGCGTACTGTTTCTCGAACTATGTACCGGCAGGGCAGGGGACTCGGCAGTGCTCCGGGGCCTGGGCGATGACAAGCGCATCGCCGTTGGCGTTGCGAACCAAAAACTGGACTTCGTCGAACCGGTAGAAGAAATCGGCCGACGAATATCTGAAGCCACAAATATTTTCGGGCGCGAGCGCGTTATGCTCACGCCTGATTGCGGCTTCGCCACGTTCGCCGACAACCCGGTAGCCTCCGCAATGATGGCCGAGGCAAAGCTGAAGGCGATCGTTGAAGCCCGCGACATGATCGCCGGGTCCTGAGGAACGGGCCAGACCGTATTGCTGTTAAAGTCCGGTCGGCGGAACTGATCAACAAAGTGTTTTGGCGTTGTATTCGGCCGTCAAGGGATATGGGCGCCAATAGAAATTGAGGAAACCGCATATGGCTCAACGACCCAACGTGATCATGATCGTGGCCGACGACATGGGCTACGGGGACTTCGGCCGTTTCAATGACGGTTATGTACGTACGCCCAATCTCGACCGCCTGATCGATGAAAGCGTGTGTCTGACGCAGCACTACACCGGATCGCCGGTGTGTTCTCCTTCGCGGGCAGCCCTGTTGACCGGCCGGTACCCGCATCGGACAGGGGCGATAACCCCCCAGGAAGTCAGGGGCCTCGACCGCATGGCGCTCCGCGAGGTGACTCTTGGAGACACCTTCAAGCACGGCGGGTACGCGACCGGCATGGTGGGCAAGTGGCATAACGGCGCGCTTGACCCGCGGTATCATCCGAACGCGCGCGGTTACGACGAATTCGCCGGTTTCAGGGGAGGTTGGGCCGACTACTACAAGTGGCGGCTCGACGTTAATGGCTCTTTCGTCAATTCGGACGGTCGTTACCTGACCGATGTGCTGAGTGAAGAAGCGGTGGGGTTCATCCGACTGCACGCCCGCGAGCCGTTCCTGCTGAACGTGATGTACAACGCCCCACACTCGCCGCTCCAGGCGCCGGAGGACCTGGTGCAGAGCTACGAGGCCATGGGTCTGTCGAGGGGCGTGGCCATCACCTACGCGATGATCGAGGTGATGGATACCGGCATCGGGCGCATCCTCGAAGAATTGGAACGGCATGGACTCTCGAATAACACGATTTTCATGTTCAGTTGCGACAACGGACCAGCATTTAACCTGAGATACGACCAGGTCCCGGAGGGCGTCAGCACCGACACCACCAGGTACAACTGCGGCTTCAATGGCGCCAAGGGCTCCGTCCTCGAGGGTGGCATCCGCGTGCCCATGATCCTTCGATGGCCGGACGGCCTGCCGGGCCGCGCGACGGAGGTCGACGACCTGGTCCACTTCACCGATTGGCTGCCCACGCTCGCCGCGGCCGCGGGCATCGAACGGCCGGATGGCCCGCCGCTCGACGGCAAGAACATACTTCCGCAGTTGTTGGGAGAAGCGCCGTGGGAGGAGCCGCGCCAGTTCTGGCAGTTCAACGATTACCTTCCCATCGGCGCGTCCAACGCGGCGATGCGGGACGGGGAGTGGAAGCTGGTGCGGCCGAGGATAGACACGTCGTTCGCAAGTCCGGAAGATGAGGCCGCAGCCCAGCGGTACATCGACACGGACATCGAGTACAAGTACCACCCGGAAAACGTTACGGAATTGATGGGCGACCCGGACCCGGTCCGTATCGTTCCAACGCCGATGCCGACGGAACTCTACAACATAGACTCGGACCCGTTGGAAATGAACAACGTCGCAGCGGAACACCCTGGGCGAGTCACGCGGATGCTGTCCGAACTGGAAAACTGGTTCGAAACGGTTGATGCGGAACGCGCCCAGTCGCACTTGGAAACGTTGGCGAGATAATCTCCACGCCCGCAAGAGGGAGGACCACCATGATTGTTGCCAGGACCGTGGTAGCGGCCGGCCTGATGCTGGTGGCGGCAATAGTGGCCGCGCACTTCATCCTTTCGCCGTTCTACCAGGACACGATGGACATCGACCGTATGTGGTTCGTGTTGAACTGGTTCATGGCCGCGGCGTCGGTGATTGCGTTGATCGTCAATTACCACCGGTACAAGGCCGTGGGCGCCCAGTCCGGCGAAGGGGAAGTGGACCGCCAGTATCTGAAAGTCAACGCGGCGCTGATGGCGTCACTGGTCCTGGTGATCTGGTTCTTCTGGAACTGGTTCGACGACCTGACTGTCGCTTCCGGCTCGCAATCGGATATCCGCCTGATCATGTGGTCAATCATTGACCCGCTGTTCATACTCGTCACAGGCGCGACTGGTCTTCACGTGTGGCGATTTGGCCGCAATCAGTAGCCTGCGGCTGTACTGACGGCGGTCTCACGCAATCCAGGATTCATCCGAGCGGCGCTGTCTCCGACGCCGTCAATGGATGGTCTGACCTCTTTGCACTCCCCGCCTCATTCGGCCGAATTCGGAGGAAATTTCAGCGCCCAGAATGAGGATGAACGCGGACACGTACGCCCATATCATCAGGATTATCACTGACGTGACGTTGCCGTAAAGCTGGTCATATGAGGCGAAGTTCTCGAGGTACCAGAGAAACAGGTGCTTTCCGCTCTCGAAGAGCAACGCGGCCACGATCGCGCCGGGCCAGATGTATCGCCAGTAGGTCTTTGTACCGGGCAATACCTTGTAGATTGATGAGAAGATTGCCAGGCTGATCAGGAATGCGGGGATCTCCAGGATGCTCGCTACCACGGTACCGCCAACAAGGTCCGCAAGGTCGCGCCCGCCCAGCTCTATTGACGTTGCCCATTGAATTACTCCGGACAAGGCCAGGGAAAGCGCGAACAGAATAGCGACCCCGGCGGCCATTAACATTTGCCGGGGTTTGTTCCTGTAGAACGGCGGTTCCTTGGGTACGTCCCATGCCCTGTTGACGGCGCGTGTGATGGATCCGAACACCGCGCTGCCCGCCCATAGCAGGCTGAGCAAAGAGACGATGCCCAGGGTTGCCCGGAACCTGACCACTCCCGCAAGGCTGTCCCTTACAAAAGCCTCTGAGCCCGGAAGGTAGGAGACTACGAAACTAATTACCTCTTCCTGTCGTTGCGGTGAATGGGCCACCATCCCGACTAAGGCGCTTACGCCCAGTATTAAGGGAAAGAGGGAAAGGACCGCGTAGTAACTTACGCTGGCCGCCATGTGCGTAGCGTCATCGTCGCCAAGTTCCTGGATGACCCTGACGATCAGCCTCACGGGGGCAGACCGGCCCAGCGTGGTTTCGGCCAGGGCGTCCTTAAGGCGTTCCGCGCCATGACCGATAGCGGCGACCGCGACTCGGACACCTGTGCTGATCCGGCTGATACGTGACTTTGCCAACAGATCCTTCAGATTCGTGACGACAGGGCAAGACGCGTCATTTGCTCTCTGCCGCTCCGGCCATCACGCTAAGCCGCTCTAATTGGCGATGTCCGTACCGGTGTTACCCCAGAGTAAGAAAGCCAGCCGTAGCGGACGCTGGCGGCTGGCCTTCAGGTAGTTTACCGGACCGATTAACGTGCCGGGATGCCCTCGACAACGGTCATTGGCCGTCTTTGAAGGGGGCTTTCACAACCACCCTTACGCCCCCAATCGTCCCGGTGACGGCCTCTCGAACCGATCTGCCCGCCGCCTCTCCGATCTCCGAGGCGGCTTCGACGGCGCCGGTTGCCGCTGCGGAGGCTGCATCCTCGGTCTTCAGACCGATGGATTCGGCCCCTTCGATGGCCCCTTCCACCGTATTTCTTGCTACCCCGGCCAGATCGCCTCCAACGTCGGCGGTGCCCTTGATAAGACCCCGGGCGCTCTCGCGGACGGCCGTCAGCACGTCTGAACCCGCCTCGTGGGCGCCCACGGTTGTCCCTTTGACGACTGACCTGGCGGTGATCACAAGATCACTGCCCACTTCGTAGGCAGCTTGTATGGCGCCCTGGGCGATCCCCGCTGCCGCGTCCTCCAGGCTGATGCCCAACTGCTTCGTCGTGGATATGGCGCCTTCGGCAGCGCCCCGGCCTGCCTCGGCCACATCGCCGCCAACTTCGCTGGTGCCCTTGATGGCAGCTCTCACAGTGTCGCTTAACGTGCCGACCGTGACGGTGGCAACTTCGCCTACTCCGAGGATAGTTCCGATAACCGCCCCTTTTGCTGCCGATCCAACGTCCGAACCGACCTGGATCGCACCCTGCACAACACCGGAAACTCCATCCATCAGCACTGAGGACGCCTCGGTGCCGATGTCGCTGACGCCCCTTAGAGCGCTCACGGAGTTCGACCTGGTGACTTCAATGGTGGTCCCGACGACGTCGCCCACGCCTTCCAGTGTGCCTACTATGGCGTCCCTAAAGGTGGTACCTATAAGACCGAGCGGCATGAGAATGCTCCTTGTTTCGACCCGCGAATATGTCCGTGAGTCCTCTAAATCAAATTGGTCGAATCAGCGCCTCAATAATCCAGCCCTTTAAGTAACGATGAGGCACGTTAGCGACTTGGCCAGTCTAACAAATTCAGTTGAAATGACTACCCTCGAATGCCGCATCCATGAGTGTGATCGGGCGTGGCGCGATGATGTCTCCGTCCTGGCCAGGCCACGCAAACCCGGGGATCGCTGTACGGTCGATACGGACGCCGCAGAGCCGGCCAGCCTGGGCCATGCCTGGATGGGAGGAGAGCGACGGTAGATCGACCGGCGCTGTATCAGTAAATCTGCGCCTGCACCGAAGCGGCTACGGAAACCTCGATGTCATAGATCGCCCTCGACATGGCTTGGCCGATTAGGTCCAACTTGCGCACCTGTTCGATGCGGGCAGACGCCTTATCCAACTCATCCTTGGTCAAGAGTTCCCCGAATATGCCGCAGGCTTCGGCCAGGCAAATGACCGTCACGTCGCGCGGGTCGGGAATTTCATCGCTGAACAACACCCCCATGATGCGGGATTTCACCTCCCGCACGGCCGTTCCGTCGACCATGGGATACCGTCTAGACCGAAAAACCCACAGGAATCGGTCTTCTTCGCGTTCCAGGATGCCCTCCGCGACCAGCCTCGCGAGCGCCTCCTCACGGATCGCCATGGCATTCTGCGCGACGTGCTCTACCCAGTAGCGAGTGGTGTTCTCATCTCCCGCTTCGATCTCGACCAGCGTCGGGTCAAGCAGGCTATCGTTTAAAGGGGTTGCGTCGACCAGGATGAGATTCTCGAGATCGGTATCGATGCGATTCTCCATCGCCAGGTCCATCAGGATACTGCCGGCGACGGCGTAGTCTATCGACCAGGTGGGCACGTTTACGAAACTTCCGTCCTCGTCGTTGAGCAGGAGCAGGATAATTTCCTCGGCGATTCTAAGCATGACGCTCGTTCTCCATCGTTACTCCATATACCCAGCGGTGTCTTGGGCGGGACTGGACCATAGCAGCGCGCAATTATTGGGGCGGGATTAGTTTACACGCGTAACAGTATTTGCTTGACCTTTGCCGTCGCAATAATTGGTGGCGCCGAGCAGACCCATGCTATTAGCCATGGCGATCCGCTCCAGGCCTTCAATTGCCCGCGCCGCAACCAACCCCGCATACCCGTCGCGTCAAACCGATAGCCGAGTCCACGGCTCCGGTGAGCTTTGTGTAACGCCCGGATGGACGGGAGGGCCCGGCCGCGGCTATTCGTACCAGCCCGATGCGAAGATCAGCCCGTCGTGGCGCACAGCCCATGTGTGCTTCTGGTGTTCGTCGCCGGTTTCCGGGTTCAACAGCACGTAGTCGACCCAGCGTCCCGCCTCGGTGGCGCCCAGCAGGTCGTCTCCGTAGAAATACCCCGTTGAGTCAACCCGCAGGGATGGGTCACGGCCAAGAAACATCGGGTTGTGGTGGCTAATCGTGTACCCGTCCTCGTTGACGATGAAGACGTACCACTGCCCGTCCACGCTCTCCTTGGTCTTGTAATAGGCGACGGTGGCATCCCGGCCAACCGCGTTGTAGAGGTTTATGGCCTGTTCTACGAACGCCTGCGTGTAGGCCGGATTGTCCGACTTCCGCGGCCCCGGCTCATACCAACCCGAACCGAATTTCAGACCGTCGTACTTGACCACCCAAGAATGTTTGGCTTCAACAACGCCCGTGGATGGGTTTGTGAAGGTGTAGCTGAACCATGAGCCGTCCTCGTCGGCTGTGGCGACCACTGCTTCACTGGTGGGGTAGTTGTTGGGCCCAACCACTTCAGAGGCGGGCCTGCCGACCAGGTCGGGATTGGGGGCGTGGGTCAGTAACGTATCGTCCTGGTCGAAGATGAACGTGTACCACTGGTCGTCGATGCTCTCCCGGGTGTTGTAGTAGGCAACGGTCCTGTCGAGCCCGACGGCGTTGTACAAATTGATGGCCTGCTGAACGAATGCCTGGGTGTAGGCCGGATTGTCCGACTTGCTCGGTCCCGGCTCATACCAACCCGATCCGAAAATCAGACCGTCGTATGCCACGGTCCAGGAGTGCTTTGACTCGACGGCGCCCGAAGCGGGGTTCGTGTAGGTGTAACTGGACCATTCCCCGTCCTCGTCCGCCAATGCAAACACCAATTCACCTGCGGGGAAATTGTTGGGTCCGACCGCTGTGGAGGCGGGATGGCCAACAAGGTCGGGGTTGGCGGCGTGGGACAGCATTTTCATTTCGACCGGGTCGTAGATAAACACGTACCACTGGCCGTCGATGCTTCCAGGCGTGTTGTAATAGTCAACGGTGGCATCCAGGCCTAGTTCTTCATACTTGACGATGGCCTGCTTCACGAAGTACAGGGTGTAGTTTTCCGCTTCGTACCTCGCGGGCGCGGCTTCGGCATATGGCTTTTTGGCTGGGGCAACGCTGGGCTTTTCGGGCTCCAACAAGTCCCCGTCAAACAGTCCTTCCAGCAAAGGAAGTTCCAGCAGCAGTTCAAGGAAAGTCGAGATCGAGGTTTCATCCAGGGCGGTGAGGCCGTCAGCAGAACCCGGAGATCCGGCCGGTCCGGCAGCGCCCGCCACTCCTTGGGGTCCCGCTATTCCCTGGGGACCAGCCGGTCCCTGCGGCCCCGCTGGTCCCTGGGGTCCTGTCTGTCCCTGAGGTCCTGCCGGTCCCTGAGCCCCAGCCGGTCCTTGAGGCCCCGCCGGTCCAGTCTCGCCTGTCAGTCCCTGAGGTCCGCTCGGACCAGCGGCGCCCGCTGGACCCTGTGGTCCTGCAGGGCCCTGTTCTCCGGCAGACTTGGCATCTCTTTCGCAGCCCATGACCGTCAGGACGAGTGTTAGTACCAAGACCGTTGCTATAAGAGCGCGCATTGTGACACTTCCCGCTTACGCCGCATTTGGCGCAGGATTAGCCGTGCGAAGCGGCGGATGTTGTGCGTTCATTAACCTGGTGCCCGTACTATCCGACGACCGTCCCCGGAGGACGAGACATTCTCTTCAACTGGGATTTTCCAGCACCACCAACGAAAGCCTTCACAAAAAATATTGGACTAGGAACACGCAGGTGGCAACATTGAAGCTCAATTTCATGACCGCGGATTCGTTCAAAATGGTCAATGGAGCCGATGAATATAAGATGGGCGCCATCTAGCGGCGACACACGGATATGCCTACATGAAAGACGCCGAAACAGTGCGCCCGCCCCCGCAGGGGGACACAGCGTCGCTCTGGGAGTGGGTCAGCGCGCGCGGTATGGACCGCCGCCAGTTCCTGCGCCTGATGATGCTGGGCGGCGCTACTGCGGTCATTGCAGCCTGCGTCGGACCCGACCGGTTCGATGAGGGTCCTTCTCCGAATTCGACCGAGGCGGTTGCGGAAACGACTTCGGACTCACCTTTTTTCAAGGACTCCGCTCCGTTTATCAAACAGGACGACAAGGGCCTGGAGGCCCGGTTGGAGAACATGCAGGGCCTCATCACGCCCAACCGCTATTTCTTCGTCAGAAACAACTCCGCCAGCCTGGACCTCAGCGCAGCAGATTGGCAGCTCTCCGTCGAGGGAGACGCTGTGACAGAGCCGCTTGCGCTGACCTACGACGAGATCAAGCGATTACCCAGCCGCACGCTAACTGCTTACCTGGAGTGCGCAGGCAACCACCGCGCCATGTTCGACCTGCTGAAAGGGCAGAAATCATCCGGCACGCAGTGGATGACGGGCGCCGTAAGCAACGGCGAATGGGTCGGGGTCTCGCTGCGAGACGTGCTGACCCTCGCGGGCATGGCGGACAGCGCCGTCAGCGTCTTGTTGGTGGGTCTGGACGAGGAATCGCCGGAGGAGGGCTTTCGCTACGTGCTGCCGGTGGACAAGGCGATGCACCCGGATACGCTGCTGGCCTACACGCTCAACGGAGAGACGCTGCCGCGTGACCACGGCTTCCCCCTCCGCGCCCTGGTGCCGGGCTGGATTGGCAGCGCCAACATAAAGTGGCTCGGGCGAATCGTCGTCTCATCCGAAATGATGTGGACGCGCAACAACACGACCTCTTACGTTCTCCTCGGGGATGATTATCCTTCGGTAGGGAAGTCACACGGTGTGCCCGTCACGGAGCAGGTGATCAAAAGCGCGCTGGCACTGCCCTGGCCGGCCGAGCTTGCCGCCGGGCGCCAGCGCATCCACGGCTACGCTCATTCCCCGGCCGGTCCTATCTCGCGCGTCGAGTGGAGCGCCGACTCCGGGCGCACCTGGACCGTCGCCGAGTTGTCACATCATCAGTCGGAACTCTCCTGGGCGCGGTTCGAGTTCGTCTGGAACGCGGAACGAGGAGAGCGAACGATCATGACGCGCGCCACGGATGTCTCAGGCAACACTCAACCCGACAGCGTGCCCTTCAACGAAAAGGGCTACCTGTTCAACCAGCCCCTGCCGCACCCTGTACGCATTACGTAGGGTTGGCGGCCCTTACTCGTCCGCCTGGCCGGAGTCCAACCTGCCGAGGAAAACCTGGGTCAATATGTCGGTCTCCTGGACCGTCTCCGGGGTTCCGTCATGGACAACGCGGCCCTGGTTCAGCACGTACGCCCGGTCTGCGATATTCAACACGCCCTTGATGTTGTGCTCTACGACGAAGATGGTCGTCTTCAGCCTTTCGTTGATCTCTGAGACCTTTTCGAACACCTCTTTGACCACTATCGGCGCCAGGCCAAGCGTCGGTTCATCAAGTAGCAGAGCCTCGGGCCCGGCCATGAGACCCCTTCCTATCGCCAACATCTGTTGCTGACCACCGGACATCTGGCTTGCCATGTCGCGACGTTTTTGGCGCAAGACCGGAAAGAGCTCCATCACGGAGTCCAGTCGACGTCCCTGCTCCTGCTTGTCATTCAGGTACAGGCAGCCCATCTCCAGGTTTTCTTCGATGGTGAGGTGGGTGAAGACACGCCTGCCCTGGGGGACGAACGCGAGCCCCTCTTTCACGATTTCATGGGTATCCGCTGACAACGGCGCCTGGCGCAGGTAGACGGCCCCGCCCACCACCGGAGCCAGACCCATGATGGCCTTGAGTACGGTCGACTTACCGGCGCCGTTTGGCCCCATAACGGCCACCAACTCGCCCCTCCGCACGCTGAGAGACACTTTGTCCAATGCTCGCACGTTGCCGTAATGAACGGAAATGTCGACCAGTTCCAGGAGCGCGCCTTCGCCCGAGGCGCCGTTTGCTCCGGTGCCGGACTCTGTGCCCACGCTTGGCTGACTTGCGGCTTTATCCGTAGAAAACATTAGTTTGACTTTGTAGCTCGGGACTGGCAGGCCGCGCGTAACCTGCGGACTACGCGCCCAGGTATGCTTCGATCACCTCTTTGCGGCTTAGGACAACTTCCACGTCGCCGGACGTGAGCAATCGCCCGCTGTCCATCACGACGATGTGGTCGGACATCTCCCGCACTATTTCCATATTGTGAGACACGAAGATGATCGTCCGGCCTTCGTCTCGCATACGTTTCAGGATCACCTTGACTCGTTCGAGCATCTGGGGGAACAGGCCGGCGAAGGGTTCATCCAGCAAAAAGATGTTGACTCCAAGCGCCATGGCGCGACCTATCTCCAACAACTTTCGCTGCCCGTAGGAAAGGTCCTGCGCCAGAGAGCCACGCTTGTCCCACATGCCAACCGACTGGAGGATTTCCCTCGCCCGGCTTCTTTGCCCGGATTTTGTTCGTTCGAACATTGCTGAAAACACTTTGCGGTCAGTGAGGACGACCATGATGTTGTCCAAAACAGATATCTGATCGAAGAGCCGGACCTCCTGGAAGGTCCTGGTTACGCCGAGGCCAGGCATTTCGTGGGCCTTCACCACCTTCAGTCCAACCCCGTCTACGATGACCATTCCGCCATCGATGGGCAAGACACCGGTCAGTAAGTTTATGAGAGTTGATTTGCCCGATCCGTTAGGCCCCGCGATGCTGGTAATTCGCCCGCTGGGAATTGAGATGCTGAGTTCGTCCACCGCCTTTACGGCGCCGAAGTGCTTGGAGACCTCTTTCGTCTCGACGACGTAAGTCTCACCTGCTGAGACATCCGGGGCGGTCATAGCTTGAACCTCCCAACAAGACCCTGGGGTCTGAACAACATCAGGAGCACCAGGAGGACTCCCAGTACCACCTGGCGAGCCTGGCCTACGAATTCAGTCGGGAGTCCGGGCACGAATCGCATCCCTTCTTCAAGGAGGACAAATACGATAGCGCCAAGTAAGGAACCCCAAATGGTGGCCAACCCCCCCAGGATCACTATGGACACAAGGAGGATCGACTCCAGGAGGATGAAGGAGTTTGGGTCAATGAACGTGGTCCAGGCGGCGAAAAGGCCCCCAGCCAATCCGGCCATCATTGCGGATAGGACCCATACTGCAAGTTTGTAGTGGGTTGCCTGGTAGCCAAAAACCTCTGCGGCTTGTTCGTCTTCCCTGATCGCCGTGAGAACTCTCCCGAATGACGAGGTCACGAGGAACCAGGCGATTAGCATCACCACCACAAGAAACAGTACAGCCAGCCCGAGAAACGCCAGCTCGCCCTCGATCGTCACCCCTCCGATTTCAGGCTTGGCTATCTCGTGGATGCCGAACGCGCCCCTGGTCACGCTTCGCCAATTAAGGAACACGTTGAAAGCGATGATCGCAAAGCCGAAGGAGACCAGGACGTAGATGTCGTCCCTGAACCGGTTGAACACAACGCCGACTACCAGCGCCACCAAACCGGCCAGGGCGATGCTGACGGGCAGGGCGGCGAAGAAAGGCCAGCCCAGCGTGGGGATCGCTTCGGTTCGTAACTGCTCGTACGAGGCGTCAGAAGTCAAAAACGCCATCGCGTAAGCGCCAATGCCGAAGAAACCGATGTGACCGACGGACAGGAGTCCTGTATATCCAACCACCAGGTTCAGGCTTACGGCCAGAATCGCCCATATTGCAAACACCGTGCCGACCGAAATGGCGAAACCTAACCCCTGCCAAATCATGAACCCCACGGCCCCGGAGATGATGATCAGGTTTACCCATAATTCCGGGTTCCCCTGCGCGGACAGCAGTATGCCTCGGGGATCGCGCACGATGCTTGTGAGTCCGCCTATGCTCCGCGTTACCATCAGCCCCAGCCTATCTTCTTGGTAACAGACCGTTTGGCCAGAACGCCAGGAAGACAATCAACACCATGAAAGAGATGACGTCTTTCCACTCTCCGGCCAAATCCCAAATGCCGAACTGTTCAAGCAAACCGAGAATAAACCCGCCCACTATCGCTCCGTACAGGTTGCCGATCCCGCCCACCACCGAAGCGATCCAGCCCTTCAGCAATAGCAACAGTCCCATCCGTGGCTGAATCGCCGTGTCGTGGCCGCTCAAAATCCCGGCCAGGGCGGCGAAAGCCGCGCCAATGAAAAACACGATGGCGATGATGACCGTGGTATTGATTCCAACGACTTTGGAGACCTCCTCGTCGTCGCCGATGGCCCGAACCGCCTTACCGAAGGCGGTCTGTTTGAGGATGAATGTCAGGCCGGCGAATCCAGCCAGGGCCACGCCTATGGTGAATACATTGAAACCCTTGATGCTGGCGCCACCGATGATCCACGGCACGCTGCCAAAGGGGTCGGGAAGCGGGCGCGCCGTGCTCCTGAAAACAATCGTGACGATGGCGGTTATGGCCAGCAGGATGCCCAGGGATGCGACGAGCATGACCAGCGGGGACTTTGCGCGCTGGCGCATGAAGATGTAAAGCCCCCTGTATATGGCCAGGCCAACCGATCCCGCCAGCAAGCAGGAAACGGCCCAACTGAGGTACAGCTTTGCGCCGGGGGCGCCGGAAACCAGTAAGCCGCAATATGCCCCGACGATACCGGCCGCAACGGCAGTGAATAACAAAACGAGTCTCGAGCCCGGATCGCTGAACAGGCGGTGGTAACCCTTCAAGACCGCCCATCCTGCAACCAGCGCAGTCAGTACGCCAATCGCCGGACTCAAAGTGACATGGAGTTGCGTCGGGTAGGACAGGACAATTCCCAGGTAGACCCCCGCGGCCGCGGACAAAACACCAACGCCTATCCGGACTGTTGCCGGACTGTATTGAGACCGCAGTCGGCCATAAAACGCGGTGTAAAGAGCCCACGCGACCACTCCGGCAACTATGGCTGCGAACAGGATGTTTATGAACGGAGAATCAAACGTATATCGGGAGCCCAGGGACTCATGAGACCTGAGGTAGAAAACGCCGTATGCGCCAAGTGTGGCGGCGGCGCCGTAAAAGAGATCGAAGAACCAGACCGTGCTGTAGACGATGGTGAACCCCATCGCCAGGAGCGCATACACAGCGCCGACCGACAAACCGTTGAAAGTGAACTGGAGGGCCTGTTCAGGGGATTGGCCCACTTTCCACGCGATATAGGCCGCAACGATGGTGATCAGGACAGTCGCGAGGACCTTTCGCTGGTCGGCAAAAACGTTAAGCAAAGGGATCGCCCGCCCCGGTTACTTCGGAGCGGACGCCCGTTTTCGAACGCCCGGTTCTCCGACTAACGCCAATTTTCTGGTGTGGAAGATCCTCACTGAATTCTTTACTTAGGCCGCAGGGCTGGCCCGTTTCACCTGTGCCAGCCCTGCGGCCGATTCAGACGTGCGATCAATGGCTACTGTGTCGGGGCCGGACCCAGCACCTTGTAGCCCTGGTTGTCTTCGGACCTCTCTGCCTCAGGCAGGACCTCGATAACCGCGTTTGATAGCCCAACAACCTCTCCGTTTTCATCGAAGCTGTAGTTGCTACCGATAGCGCCGCTCCAGGTTATGTCGTACAGGCAGTCCCGGAAGCCGTCCGCGTCCTGGTCGTCGCCGGTCTTCTTTAGACACTCGGCGGCTATGTAAACGTCATCGTAGGCCGAACCCAGATACCACGCCAACGTTACGTAGTCGTATTTCGCCCTGAAATTGGCCAGGACTTCCTGGGCCGTGTTGTTGCCCGGGTCCAGGTCAGCGATGATGGCCTTCACGCCGGTGGCCGCCTCACCCGCGATCTCCAGGGCCGTCGTCCCAACCACCACGATTTCCGAGTAGATCGGTCCGTCGTAGCCGAGTTCTCGCACCTGCTTGACGATGGTGCCGCCGGAGAATTCGGACTGGGCCGCAATGTGCAGACCATCGGGATCTGCGCCGAGCAGCTTTGTCAATTGGGTCCTGAAGTCGGTCACGTCAGAGGCGTAGCGTTCTTCGCCCACGACATTGCCGCCCAGCTTTGTGAACTGATCGGCCGTGGTGCGGCGCACGCCTTCGGCGTAGTCGGTCGACTCCGAGATGGTCGCCAGATTTCGGACTCCGTCGGCCCACATGGTGTTGCCGGTGTCGATTCCCAACTGTGCGTCACTCATGGACGTCCTGAAAATGTAGTCTCCGGCGTTGGCGATGTCGGGGTTGGTCGCCAATCCGGAGAACAGGATGACGCCCTCCTTTTCCGCCAATGGCGCGGCTCCGAGCATGGCGCCGCTGCAAGAGGTGCCGAGGATGATCTTGACCCCGTCCACGTCAGTTAGCTTGTTGAAGGCGGTGATCGCATCCTGGGCGCTGCATTTCGAGTCTTCTACGACTAGTTCCAGCATTCGGCCGTTGATGCCCCCGGCTGAGTTAATCTCCTCAACCGCCAACTCCTTCGCTTGCACCGCCACCGTGCCGTAGGTCTCGCCTGGGCCCGTGACCGATTCCATCACTCCAATCCTCAGGGGACCGGTTTCTTCGGGCGCGGAGGGCATGGCGCCTGCTTGGGGCGCGGCTCCCAGCACCTTGTAACCCTGGTTGTCCTCGGTTCTCTCTGATTCTGGCAGGACCTCGATAACCGCGTTTGAAAGCCCCACAACCTCTCCGTTTTCGTCGAAGCTGTAGTTGTCTCCAATAGCGCCGCTCCAGGTAATGTCGTACAGGCAGTCCCTGAAACCGTCGGCGTCCTGGTCGTCGCCGGTCTTCTTGAGACACTCGGCGGCAATGTAGACATCGTCATAGGCCGAGCCCAGGTACCACGCCAACGTCACGTAGTCGTACTTCGCCCTGAAATTGGCCAGGACTTCCTGGGCCGTGCTGTTGCCGGGGTCCAGGTCCGCAATGATGGCCTTCACACCGGTAGCGGCATCCCCTGCGATCTCGAGTGCTGTCGTCCCAACTACCACGATTTCGGCATATATCGGCCCTTCGTAGCCAAGTTCTCGAACCTGCTTGACGATGGTGCCGCCGGAAAATTCGGCCTGGGCCGCAATGTGCAGACCATCGGGATCTGAGCCGAGCAGCTTGGTCAACTGGGTCCTGAAGTCGGTCACGTCAGAGGCGTAGCGTTCTTCGCCCACTATATTGCCGCCCAGCTTGGTGAACTGATCGGCGGTGGTGCGTCGCACGCCCTCGGCGTAGTCGGTCGACTCTGAGATCGTCGCCAGGTTGCGGACTCCGTCGGCCCAGATGGTGTTGCCGGTATCGATGCCCAACTGTGCGTCACTCATGGACGTCCTGAAAATGTAGTCTCCGGCGTTGGCGATGTCGGGGTTGGTTGCCAGTCCGGAGAAGAGGATCACACCTTCCTTTTCCGCCAATGGCGCGGCTCCGAGCATGGCGCCGCTGCAGGAAGTCCCGAGGATGATCTTTACGCCGTCCACGTCGGTGAGCTTGTTGAAGGCGGTGATCGCATCCTGGGCGCTGCATTTCGAGTCTTCGACTACAAGTTCCAGCATCCGGCCATTGATGCCACCGGCCGCGTTGATCTCCTCAACCGCCAATTCCTTCGCTTGCACCGCCACAGTGCCGTAGGTCTCGCCCGGGCCCGTGACCGATTCCATCACTCCAATCCTGAAGGGCCCAGTTTCTTCGGGCGCGGAGGTCGGATCGGGCGAGACGGCTGGTGCTGAGGTGGCGGTGGGTACGGGCGCGGTGGTCGCTTCAGGCGGGTCGTCACCTTCACAGCCCAGAAGCGCCAACGCCAGTATCGGCAGCAACCCGATCAAGACTATTGCCTTCTTTGTAATCGTTTTCATTACAACCCCCCTCAGTTATTAGGCCGGTGGCCGCGCAGCATATTACTTATATCAGTTGAGTTGATACTGCAAGCCAAAGGCGCGTCTTGCATGTCTAGATTTGCACTCCCAAAAACGGAGTTGTTGCTGGTCGTATTCGCAGTGGGCAGCAATGTTCTTGGCGCCCAGCCGTGGTCGGCGCGCGATGGCGCGACACGACAGGCAGCATCAGGCCCATCCTCACTGACATCCTGCCATGGGTTCGGATTGAGGCTCGTATCAATCAGTTCGCGTTGCAGCTGGAAGCGTCTTTGCCCCGGTTCGCGGTTATCTTGAGTAAACGTCAATCGGAACAATCCATTCACTCGATCCGTCTATATATGCGTGCAGGCCCGACAATCGCAGCCTGCAATCGGCCTCAATTTGTCCCGAAAGTGGGAGGTTAAAGAGATGTACACCACGTTTAAGGCAGCCTTAATCGCAATGATCAGTGGATGGATCCTCCTGATTGGCCCGGCTGGCTGTCAGGACGACCCATCTCAGGGAATTGTTGTTAAGCCGGGCAGCGAAAAACCTGCCCAGACAAACGCTTCGGTGGTCGGCAGCGTCACGTATCGGGAGCGGATTGCCCTTTCCCAGGATTCGACGGTGCATGTGCAGTTGAGAGACACCTCCTACCAGGACGCAGCTTCCATACTCATCGCCGAACAGGTAATACGCAACCCGGGGCAGGTGCCCGTCGAGTTCAAGATCGAGTACGACCGGGATGACCTGGACCCACGGAACACCTATTCCATCAGCGCCCGGATAACGGGGCCCGACGGGCGACTCCTGTTCATCAACGACACGGCCTACGATGTGATTACCGGGGGCAGTCCGAGCAACGTCGACGTGCTGCTGGTGAAGGTCGACGCGCCGCCCTTCGAAGAAGTCCCTGTCCATGTCGTTGGGGCGCACATGTTGCCGCGCGAACCGGAGAACCTGCTCATGGTGACGTACCTTCAGTCCACGATCGAGGGCTGCTCGCGGCCGGGCAATGAAGGATTTGAGGTGAATGGGACAGAGATTGCGGTTACGGTGACCCGGATGGCGCCTCCACCCTCGCCGGAGGGTATTCCGTGCGACGAAGACCTCCTGGAGTTGGAGACCGTGGTCCGTTTGCGCGACGCGGTGGTCCCCGGCCAGACCTACCGCGTTACAGTTAACGGCAAGGTGACCACCTCGTTTACGTTGCCGGAACCGGACTTCCCGTTCTCCGTTATCGCGGCTTCGCCGATCGAACGGGTTGAAGTGCTGATACTTGAAAGCTTTCCTGTCCAATACCAGTTGCGTGTCATCTCCGGCTTGCCGAAGGGCAGTTCTTGCTCCAGGTTCAACGGATACGAGGTCAGGCGGGCCGACTCGACGACCGTAGAGGTCGAAGTAACCCACCACGAGGTCGCCGAACCCAACGTGATATGCACCGCCGACTATCCCATCGTCGAGACTGCCATCCCGCTGGGAACCGACTTCCAGCCAGGGACGGAGTACACGGTAGCCGTCAACTCCGAAACGACGGAGATTTTTGTGGCGCAGTAGCAGGGCAGTCCCACATCGACTTACCGGCGAAAGCCGGTACCCACGGTGGGGTGACAGAGGTGGGAACGGCCGACAGGGACAACCCTCCACCGAAAGGCGACGCCCTATTTTCATCACCTCGTGCGGCCTGAACACGGCCACAGCGATTCTGATCGACTTTCAATACGAGGGCCTGCAGTCCAGACCAACTTGGGTCGTTGATGGTCCCGCTTAATTTTGTTCTTGGTAATTCGTCGCCGTCACTGGTGGAGGCGAATCCTAGCCGCATCTGGATGGTCGCCCGACCCCTAAATTGAGGCCATACGTATAATGCGTTTCCTTGACATGGATCTTTATGGGCTCGGCTGGGCCCAGCTATAGAGTGCAATATCGATGGTTTCACGGCTGGAAGTGGATCCTCCGTTACCTCTCGACGGGACTAACGGACGGGATGCCGCGCCCCTGCCCGACGGGGCTCAGGTAGAAGTCGAGGCGAAGTTCCTGATCGACGGCGGAGAGCAGGCCAGCGCGCTTATCGAATCGCTCGAGTCTCACGCCACCCGACCCCTCACACGCGTGGACATTGTCGACAGCTATTGGGACACGCCGGACTGGAGTTTGTACAGGGCAGGGTGGGCCTTTCGATGGCGCAACGCGTCAGAGAAAAAGAGCCTCACGCTGAAGTCGATCGATGGAGGTAGAGAGTTACTACATCGACGGCTAGAGGTGGAGCAGACAGGCCCTGCGACTCCCGAAGACCTTGGTAAATCTGTCCCTGACGGGCAGATTTCGGACCACTTGGATGGTCTCGATCTGACAGACCTGCGTGAATTGTTCCGGGTCAACAACAGCCGCCTAATCTTCGACATTCGCACCCCGGACAAAACGCATGTACGGGCAGCGGTTGACCAGGTGACCGTTTCGGCGCCCCGGCCAAAGGTTGGACCGCCGGTCAAGGGCGGGGCGTTCATGGAACTGGAGTTGGAATTGGTGGAAGGTCGGGAGGAATCGCTGCTGAGCCTGGCGAAGACCATGCAGAAGCGATTCGGCCTCTTGCAGTCGCGCCGCGGAAAGTTCGACCGCGGGCTGCAGGCGGCCGGTCTTTCGCCGCCGGGGGCCAGCCTTACGCGCTGGGGCTACGAAAACACGTCGTACCTTGACGATTTACGCCGTTCAGATTTTTCAGCCGATGACCCGGTGATTCACCTGGCCTATCGTTGTTTTCTGGACGAATTCGAGGGAATGCTGGACCAGGAACCAAAGGCCTGGGAGGGGTTGGACCCGGAAGGCGTACACCGCATGCGGGTGCGCACGCGCCGCCTGCGCGCCGCGTTCAGGGCGTTCAGAGATGTGATGCCCGCCGACTCGGTCCGTGCATTCAATGGCGAATTCCGATGGGTCGCGGCGGCACTGGGCAAGGTACGTGATCTGGATGTCTACCTCGCCGACATCGCCCGATACGCCGCAGGATTACCGGCCGACCATGCCGGGCAGGACAGAGACTATCAACGTCACCTGGAAGTGCGGTGGCGAAAGGCTCGCCAGCGGTTGCTGGCGTGCCTGGGGAGCAGGCGCTACGAACGACTGAAGGCCCGCTTCGCCCACTTCCTCGGGCGTGGCCCTTCGCAGCGGGTAATGAAGACCTTTGGCGCCATCACTGTCGGCGCCGCAGCCCGGCGTCTCATAGGTAAACGCTATAAAAGCGTGCTTGGGGATGGTCGCGCCATCACGCCAACATCGTCCGCAAAGTCGCTCCACAATTTGAGGATCGAGTGCAAGCGACTACGATACCTTTTCGAGTTTTTCGACCCCATCTACGGAAAAGCATTTAAACCTGAAATCAGGGACCTGAAGGCACTTCAAAACGTCCTGGGAGAGTTCCAGGACACCTGCGTCGCTACGCAGCACCTTCGCAAGTACGTCCAGGGCGCACCCAGGCGGGACGAAAATCGCGGCCAGCTAATCGCCGTCGGACATGTGAACAGCGGTCAAGAGCGCCAGGAGGCGATCCGTTGGGACGATCTTCCGCTGGCCTGGATGAAGTTCGACCGGGATGGCGCTCGAGACGCCGTCTTGACCCGTCTCGTAGAGCCGGCGGATCGATGCCCAGATGAAGAGCGAGCCGTTGGAGTGACGCGCAGGGGTGTGGGTAGATCGCCGAACCCGCCCGGCATCCGGCAGGCGTGCGTCATCCCGTTTCGACGACAGGGCAAAGACTTTTCTTTCTGCCTGATCACGTCGTACGACAATAAGCGGTGGATATTCCCCAAGGGGTTCGTCGATGGTGACGAGAGCCTGGAAGAAACCGGGCTGAAAGAGGCCTTCGAGGAAGCTGGACTACACGGTCGTATCGTCGGCCCGACCTTGGGGCGATACGTCTACTCAAAATGGGGCAGCGTCATGGACGTCACGGTCCTGCTCATGGAAGTGGGCCGCGCTGATGAGTCCTGGCTGGAAGACGTTCGCCTTCGTCGCTGGACCAGTGGGAGTGAGGCCCTGAAGCTCCTCGGCAAGCCGGAACTGCGGGAGATGCTGAGGCGTGGAATGCGCCGGCTTTCCGGCGGGGATGGCCCGTCTCACTGATTTGTCGGGACTGACCAGGCGGCGACGATACTCCGGCTCAACATGGTTCGCCGCCGGGCGCCGCCGGCTTGAGACGCATTTCGTGAATCGTTGAATAGTCGAAAAGATCGTCTCCCACCTTCAGGGACTCGATCCAGGACGTCCGGCTGTTGCGGTAGTGATCAGCGCAGGAATCTTTGACAGACGCATCCACCCATCCGAGAAACGCCTCAAAATCGGCAATTGCCTGCGTTCGCCTCTCCAGCAAGGCGTTCACAAGGCCCCTGCTGTTCCGGGACAGACCCTGCGGGTCCAACAACACAGCCCGGTCACAATAGGGCAACGCCTCTTCCTGGGCCCCGCTAACGGCCAACTGCCAGCATAGGCTCCTGTTGTACGCCGGCTCGTTCGGACTTATTTGCTGAGCGCGACGCAGGTCCTCTATAGATTTGCCCAGGTCCCCAGTTTCCGAATAGACCAGACCGCGGTTGAAGTGAGCCGCTGCAGGGTCGGGCGAAAACTGTATAGCGCGGCTGAACTCTTCTATGGCGAGCCGCAGATCGCCGTCGGACCCGCGGGCAAGATGGGCGATACCGAGATTCAGGTGAGCAGATGCCATCTCAGGTTCGATCTCCAGGGCTTTTTCAAGGTCGTCGAATGCGAGGTCAAGATCACTCGGCTCCGCCATGGCGATGTAAGCGCCGGCCCGGTTGACGTAAGCGCTTGCGTAGTCAGGATTTAACGACAATGCTTCGTTCAGGCTGTCAATCGCGCGGTCCAGGTCCCCGCTGGAGCCTCTCTCCCTGAAAGCGACTGCCAGGTTCAGGTGGGTCGCTACGCGTTCCGGCTTAATTGTCAACGCTCGCGTCAGATCGGCGACGGCCAGATCCGCGTCCCCGGCCCTGCCGCGTTCTGTGTAGGCGAGGGCCCGGCTGTTGAGGGCCTCGACAGACCTGGACTGGAATGCGAGGACCTGAGTAAACAACCAGATCGCCTCGTCGAAATCGACCAGGTTTCCTCCTAAGTAGGCTCTTCCCAGTAGGAACCTCAGGTTTGCAAGCGCAGCAGGTTCGTTGGGAGGAGGGTCCGTGGCCAGGATCAATACGGCCTTGGCCCTGTCGTGTTCGTTCCGCTCCAGGTAAACCTGGCCCAGCGTCACCAACGCAACGTGGCGGACTTCTTCCGTGAGTCCAATGTTGATCGTGGCAGGAAGCTCCACCGGGGATGAAGCGATGTCCACTATCTGTTGCGTCCGCGAGGCTGAGTGGCTTTGCGGAGCCGTGAATCTGGCGATGACGCGGCCGCTATCGTACTCGCCCCAGATCACCAGCGCCGCGCCGGATTTCTCGATCGCATCCTCGGCGGCTTCCTCGCCACCGATCTCTCTCGGCCATTCGACTGTCTTAAAGGCCGTCAATCCGGCCTCGCGCACCTCACCGTCGATGGCTGTTTTGAGTCGCCCCACTACATTGAATCCCTGGCCGCCCGACGTGTAGTTGACGAATGGCGCCAACACGATGAGCGACTCGCCATCGGCTGCAGCAGGGTAGACCGTGGTGTCGCGGAGGCTGTTCGCAACTACTGCGGCGGCGATTGCGATCAGAAGGACCAACGCCGCCAATCCGGCGAACATTTGTCGCCTTTTTCTGCGGCGGGAACCGGGTGCCCGACCGGCAAGGCGTCCGTAGGACTCTTCCGAAGGGGGAGCAGGCGGTGAAGGTACCGCAGGGTGAGATAAGGTTTCCGGTGAAAACCCGGCGGCGACGAGGAGTTCGTCCCTCTCATCATCCGTCAGCCGGAGCAGCTCGGCGCATCGGATGACGTCCTGCCGGTATCGGGGCCGGGAGGTCGTACCCTCCTTCCACCGGACAAGGGTCTGGCGGCTCACCGGGATCCGGCGCGCAAGCTCAGCGTCGCCGATTCCCGTCCGGTCCATGTAGACGGTCAGGAGTTCGGCAAATGTCTTCAACTGCTACATCTTTGACACGCGTATCAGATTGAGTGCAACAACTATGCGTCTCGGATTGTACATAGCCCGGTGTGATGCTGAATGCGGTCGCCGGTGGACGCGGGTCCAGGCCGAAAGATCATACATACGGCGGCCCAAGTCTCACACAGGGAGGTACGAAAGATGTTCACGAGGCTAACGATACTGATCGGGTTTGCAACCCTGCTCATTGGTCTGGCAGCTTGCGGTGGCGAGGGATACGAGCCCGAACACGTGGTGACGGTGGTTGTTGAAAAACAGGTGACCCAGAGCGAAAAGGTCGTGGAGGGGCAGACAGCAAATGTCGAAGGCTTCAACGCGATAGGCGGGAGCGCGACCGTAAACGACGCTGCCTACGACCTCACGTTCTTCAAGCACCACGGGGTCAACCCGTTCGTCGACACCGAAGACGACAACCTCTCCACCTTCGCAATAGATGTGGACACGGCGTCGTACACGGTGGCGCGAAGGTTTTTGTCGGACGGGAACATGCCGGACCCTGACTCTGTTCGGGTCGAAGAGTTCGTCAACTATTTCGACCATGACTACGAGGCACCGGCCGATGACGCGTTCGCAATACATGTCGAAGGCTCGCCCTCGTTCTTTGGTGGCGAAAAGCACTGGATGATGAGAGTGGGGCTGCAGGGTAAAACGATCGCGGAAGACGATCGGAAAGACGCCACCCTCGTCTTCGCCATCGACGTCTCAGGTTCGATGGGGCGTGAGGACCGGTTGGGCCTCGTCAAGAGATCGCTAAGGCTGTTGGTAGACCAACTTAGGCCCACCGATGAGGTCGGGATCGTGATCTACGGCAGTCGCGGCTCGGTCTTGCTGGAACCGACCGACGGCGGCGAAAAAAGGTCGATCATGGCGGCCATAGACAGACTGGCCCCTGCCGGATCCACGTACGTGGAAGAAGGTCTGACCCTTGCGTACCGTTTGGCAGCGCAAGAGGTGCAGCCCGGACGCATCACCCGGGTCATCCTCCTGTCGGACGGCGTGGGGAACGTAGGCCGGACCGGATCGGACTCCATACTCAAGCAGATCAGGTCATACGTGGACCAGGGCGTAACGCTTACCACCGTTGGATTCGGGATGGGCAACTACAACGACATCCTCATGGAACAACTCGCCAACGACGGTGACGGCACGTACCACTACGTCGACACACTGACCGAGGCACAGCGCGTATTCGTCGACAATCTCGTCGGCACGCTTCAGAACATTGCTAAGGACACCAAGATCCAGGTGGAATTCAATCCGGAAGTGGTGCGCAGCTACCGCCTTCTGGGGTATGAGAACCGGGCCATCAAGGACGAACAGTTCCGGGATGACACGGTGGACGCCGGCGAAGTGGGCGCGGGCCACAACGTGACTGCGTTGTACGAGATGAAGTTGCACGATGGCGCCGACGGCACGCTCGCCACAGTTCGCGTCCGGTACGAGGACCCGGACAGCGGAGAGGTGAGTGAGGTCGAAAACTCGTTCCAGCGCAGCGAGATGGCAGCCAGCTTCGAGGAAACATCTTCAAGGTTCCAACTGGCCGCGGTCGTGGCCGAATACGCGGAGATACTTCGCGAGAGTTACTGGGCGCAGGATGGCAGCCTGGGCAAGGTCGCCGCCGAGGCGTTCCGGGTGCTGAGGTTGCTTCCAGAGGACTCAGACGTAGCGGAATTCGCCGGACTGGTGACGCAGGCCGAGCGCATCCAATCAACGATGGCTGCGGAACGATAGTACGAAGCGTTCACAGCGGAGGGGGCCGGCCAGAGCGCCGGCCCCTTTTCGCGGAGGCGGGGGCTGACGCCCCAGCAGGCAGGAAGGCCTTCTCCGGTACCTTCCCCGGCCCGTCCGCGAAAGATAGGATTGCGCCATGCCGAGCCTCCCTCCGAAGCAACTCACTATGGTGATTGACCGCGCTGCAGTTAACAGGTTGCCGGATGTGACGCTTCCGGACGGATACGTGATTCGAGCCCCCGTCCAGCAGGATGTAGAAAGTTGGGCCGAAACGCTTCAGGCCGGGGGATTTGAAAAGTGGAGCGAGGAAGAGGTCCGGAAGTACCTGGAGGACGCCGAACGGCTGGAAGGCTCCCGCGTCGTGGAACTGGGCGGGCGGATAGTGGCAGGTACATTCGCCTCTAGGATCGAGAAACGACTGATCACCAACGATCCCGGCGACGCAGGCCCTGCAGATGAAGCCATCCTCGACTTCGTGGTCACCCATCCGGATCACCGCGGCGTTGGCCTGGGAAGAGCCACGTGCACAGAGGTCTCCAGGTTTTTCGTGTCCCGGGGGTGCAAGTCGGTCTCGCTGGGGACGGACGACTGGAGGCTGTCGGCAATCCAAGTCTACCTCTCGCTGGGCTACCGGCCCATTATGAGCAGGAGCGACATGCCGGGGCGATGGGCGGCCGTCTACGAAAAGCTGAAGGAGAGCGGACGTGACCACACTTAGATTGGGCCTGGCCGGACTGGGCCACGGCGACACGCTTCTTAAGGCCACTGACCCTCAAAACGAGTTGCCGATCCGCGTGACAGCGCTCTGCGACGTGAACGCAGATCTGCTGGAATCGAAGGCCTCAGAGCACGGGATCGATGCAGTAACCACGGACTTCGACGAACTGGCCGCCCGTGACGACATCGACATAATCGGTATTTACACCCCCGGACCTCTCCACGAGCGCCAGATACTCACGGCGTTGGAAAACGGCAAGCACGTGATGGTCACCAAATCCATGGTCTACACGATCGAGGAGGCGGAGAACGTGGTGGAGGCCGTCGACCGTACCGGGCAGGTGCTGCTCGTGACGCAGTCGCTGCGCGGGCGGATGGACTTCATCGATGCAAAGCGCGCCTGCGACGCCGGCGAGATCGGCGAACTTTTCATGGCGGAGTCGCACTACGTTCACGACCTGAGACCGGTGTACAAGCGCACACCGTGGCGGACCACAATGCCGCAGGACCTGATCCTGGGCGGCGCCTGCCACCCCATAGACCTGCTGCGCTGGTTCATGGGTGACATAGAGGAAGTTCACTGCGTGGGTCTGCGCAGCGGCATCGCCCCGGACTACCCGCAGGAGGACTCCTTCTTCATAAACGTCAAGTTCGCCGGCGGAAAGATCGGCCGCGTGGCAAACCTGCTTGGCCTCGTGGAACCAACGGGCGAGAAGATGAACAGTCTCACCGTGTACGGGACGAAGGGAACGATCCGGGACAACGTGAAGACGCTGGACGCCCACGGCGAATTGCCCGAGCGCTCGTACCACACGCAATTGCCGCCGCACGGCGGCCACTACGGCGAGATGGTCGTCATGATGCGTCACATGGCCGATTGCATCCAGAACGGGGCCACACCCTGGGTGGGCGCGAGAGAAGGCGCTCGCGTGGTGTCGACCGGCCTCGCGTGCTGGGAGTCGCTCCGCACCGGCAAGCCCGTCAAGGTCCGCAACGATTTTTGACGGACCTCATCGTCCAATAGGGCACTAGCCCAGAAAACGGCGCAGGTGGGCGGCCTCTTCGATGAAGTGGGAGATGTGCATGGAGGCTTCCGGCTGGCTGACACTTGCCCAGATGGCGCTGGTCAGACCCTCGTGGACCTGGTCGAATTCGGATGTGAACCGTCCCAACAGGGTCAGATACGGCTCTCCAAGGAGTTCCTGGACGCGGCGCTCGTTGGCGAAGCGCAGGGCAGCCCGCAGGTCACCAAACAGGCTTGGGTACACGTCCTTGACGTACAGGATGTCATTCTCCGTCAACGAAGCGAGGCCCAGCAGTTCCGGCGGAATGCCAATCGAGTAGAGGGACGCCGTAAAACTAATTGCGCGAGGAAGCGTCACGCCGCCGACTCCGCCCAGGGAGCGGCCGTAGCCGAAGAGACCGACGTGCATTTTGCGTTCGCGCCGCTTCGGCACGTGGGCCGACACGGCCCTGATGGTATCCGTCAACTTCCGAACGTTTGACTGGTATTCGGCGGTGGTCTTGTCGATGATCTCTCGGGCGCGGTCCTCCTCGATCGGAACGGGCTCGCCCCGCTCGTGTGAGCGAATCTGGTCGATGCCGTCGCGCACGACTTCATTGTCGTAGTCATACTTGAATGCAGACTGGACCGTTAGAGTCTGGGCGGTTGGGTATTCGATGTGGGCGCGCTCGATATTCAGAGGGGTCAGGTGCCCTCTGAAGGGCACCGAACCGGCGCCGATGATGGGGTAGAGGGGCAGACCCAGCCTCTCTTCGAGATTGTGGAGACGCAGCAGGCCCACCTTCAACATCAGTTCCGCGCCGACTATTCCGTAGTTAAGCGCTGGGTCGCTCCTCGCCAGGAACACCCGCTGGTACGGCAAGTCCCTGTCCTTCACGTACTCTTCCACGATCCGGTCGCACGAGATGAGGCTCTCCATGTCCTCGATGAGGGGGATGACCCGGACTCGTTTTGGAAAGAATTCGCCCACCCAGTCCCTTACGGTCTGGTCTTCAATCAGGACCTGGTCTTCATGGCCCACTATCACTTTGCGATAGTAGGCCTCGACCAGGGATACCTCTTCCGCCGAAGTAGTGAGAGGGAGAATGACCTCCTGGATCGGCACGGCGTGGTCCTCGCCATAGAAGCTGTGCGCCATGTCCCACGCCGATGGCACGCTCTGCAGGGCCTCGACCATTGACTTGCGCATGTCGTGCTCTATGTGCGGGTTTGGCACGCGCAGCGTGAGGGCGATGTCTCGACCAAGATGGTGCTCGTTCCGAAAGAAGTCGGGGTAACTGGTCAGGAGTTTCCGGACGACCTGAGCGTCGGCCTCCTTGCCCTCTGAGTCCCACATCTGCTCGTCGCAGCCCATGGCGAACACACTTGCGGCCTCCGCAACTTCCCCTTCCCCCTTCAATACTCCCGCTTCGTCTGCGTAAGGGGCGGGCGTAGCGTTGTCCGGATGCTGGGTGCTCATTACCTTGGGAATCAGGTTCACGGCGCGCCTCCCATTAGTTAAGTGGACACATGAGTTCAGGATCCAGTCCGCTCGGCTTCAGAGTTTAGAGGGTCGGTCAAGTTGCAACCGGGCGGTTCAAGTAAGACACCGACCGCGAACAACGGGCAGCCGTCCACCCAATGGCAGGTGAATTGACCAACTTGGCGGGCCTGATTGGACGGTAGATGGCACCGTCTTCGAGTTGTAGATGCGGCGGTAAATCCAAATAGGGAGTGGCCCACAAGTTCTCAGGAAGATGATCGATATTCAAAATTCACACGGCGCGTTCGAATGAATCCCGAGGCACGCTCATTCAAAGAAAGTCCGGGCCAGACCCGATTGCCGGATAATCGACATTAGCGTCCCAGTGCGGAGTTCCCTGTGGTCCGGCACCGGCACGGTCGTCGTGTCGCCGCATTCGACCCTTTGCATCACAATGTGGCTGCCTCTTCTACGTACCTCGGAGAATCCTTGTGCTAAGAGAATCGCACAAACCTCTCTGCCCGATAGCACACGAAGTCTAGCCAACCGCCACCTCGACGTGTGTTACATAGATTTCATTGTGAAGCCGCCGTTGGATTTCGTTAGGAGATGCAGTCTCGTAGAAGAGTTCTAGCGCTTCCTTTAGATTGGAGCGAGCCTCCGACACGCTTGCGCCTTGACTTGCAATGTCCAGTTCGGGGCACAGCGCGACATAGGACTCGCCTTCACGCTCGATGATCGCGGTCATCTGTCTCATCATCTCCAACCTCCGTTTCGTGCATTCTGAGTTGCCAAGACTCTTTTCCCAAACCTTTATGTCTGGTGGAGCTGACGGGATTCGAACCCGTGACCCCCTGCTTGCAAAGCAGGTGCTCTCCCACTGAGCTACAGCCCCATCGCGTGGCGGTCGCGACGGCAGTCGACATCAAGCGCCCTTTGGCACTGATGACGCTAGGGTCGCTCAGTCCCGGCGCAACTGCACAAGACAATTATGCATGTATCGGGCGTTGACCGCTTGCCGCACGAACCCCGCGTTCGTCAGTGTCGATTGGGTCCGGGCCTTGGGGTAGTCCGTCACGCGGGGCAGGGGAGTGGTGGGCGGCCGGTGACGGAGAGGTTACTCAGTTCGCTTCCTCTTGTTCGCGTTGTCGTTCTCGGGACTCTTCGCGGATCTCGAGGATGCGGCCCCTGATGATCCACGCGGCGGCGAGCAGCACGATGATCGCGATGGGCAACACGAACGGACGCGTGAATTCCCTTATCTCATCGAAGTTCTGGCCCAGGACGTATCCGGCCCAGGCCAATGCAAGGCACCAAGGAAAAGCTCCGATAAAGGTGAATATGGTGAACCTGGGCACGCTCATCCGGGATACGCCGGCCGGTATGGAGATGAAATGGCGCACGCCCGGGATGAGCCTGCCGATCAGGATCGTTATCTCGCCGCGTGTTTCAAACCAACTGTCCGCCCGCTCGATGTCCTTGCGCGTGATCAACAGGTACTTCCCGTACTTCTCGATCAGGGGGCGCCCGCCGGCCCGCGCCACGTAGTACTCCACCAGGGACCCTATGACGCTGCCGATCCCACCGGCGAGGCCCGCCAGCAACACGAACTCGAACCCCAGCCCGCGTTCCGCGATCAGCCTCCATCCGGCCATGGGCATCACTACCTCGGAGGGCAGGGGAACGGCCGTGCTCTCGATGGCCATGAGCACGACGATGCCCGTCCACCCGATGGCGTCGAATACGTCAGCCGAAAAGTTGAGGAGGATTTCCTCCAGGGAGTGAAGTAGTTCCAGCGGATATCTTGGCGGTCGGCTGTCTTGGGGTAGGGCGCGTGTCGCGCGTCGACGAGTGGACCTAACGATTGTAGCCGCCGGGAGCCCGGCAGGGGAGCGCGGACGCGGGATGCAGGGAGTCGAGACATGCCCGGCGTCATTCCAGGCTCAGAGCATCAGGCCAGCCCTAATCAAACTGGAGGACGGCCGTAGAGCCCGTTCAATAACGCCGAGGCACCCCAGGCGCTAACGGACTGGTTGAAGGGCCCTTTTTGGGAATTGGACGCGCAAGCGTCAACCGGACTGCATGCGAACAACCGGTCTGTTCCATCGAGACACGGTGGCCGCCAGGGCGGTGAGGCGCGGCTTACGCCGCTCGCATCAGCCGCAGCCGAAATCCGTCATCAAGCCGGTTTTCGACCTGGTTTCGACGGCTGCCTGGCACGAGCCTGTCTCGAGAGACGCATGACGGATGCTGTAGATTGCGCGTGCCAGGTGCACACGAGACGCGTACGGCAACGCGACGATGGTTTCTCTGGCTTCACCCCTAATTCAATCTCAAAAGGCTCAGGAAAAGGCCGTTAAATGAAACGTATCAGGGGCCTTACGTGGCCGTTGTTTTGTACAAGTTCGAAACTAGGTCGGAACAAGGACGAAACAATCACCATCCAACACGTTGACGGTGTTCCATACGATGTTCTATCGTGTATAGAACACTTTTCCCAGCAGAAATGCACGGTGGACCGGCAGTTCCAAGGCACGCAGACCGCGCATACCAGGCCCAAAACCGGGTTGTCCTTGTCTGGGCAGAACCAGGCGGTGAAACGATGACGATGAGAAAGACCCCCAAGATGGTCGCAGCGGAAAAGAGGCTGCGGCGGCCGCTCGAAAAGGCCCTGCCCGAGTTGATCAACGACAGCGGGCTGACAGCAACCGCCAAGCGACTGGGGGTCAGCAAGGCGACGTTGAGCTACTGGCTGCTGAAACTCGGCATCACGTTGCGCAGGGTGGCCCTTGCCCCCGGAGAGACTATTGAAGTAAAGCGCGTGAGCGACTAACTTGATTTCCGAGAGATTGACCCTTATTTTTGGCCGGTGGTAGGGTAGTGAAACGATTCACGAACAAACCCCGTGCGCGCCGGCAAGGGTGGGCTAGCTAGGCCCGGCCGGGCCACACGGGACCTACCGACTGAGGGACCTCCGGAGTGGCAAGACTAAGACTGGCAGGATTCGTCGCGTTACTGGCCATAGCAGCTTCAGCGTTCATCGCCTGTTCAGATGCGATCCAGCCAACGGCGACGCCACCGTCATTCAATCCCACTCCGGCTCTGTCGCCTGACCGGGAAGCGTCCGGGCAACAGTTCCAGATAAGCAACATCCTGGTAACTGCAGGGGACCCGGTGCACGGCGAAAGCCTGTTCGTCTCCCAGGCCTGTTCCGGATGCCACCGACTGGATTCGGAGACCCTTACCGGCCCTGGTATGAGCAGTATCGCCGAAAGGGCTGCAGAGCGTAAGCCCCCGTTGTCAGCCGACGAATACATGGCCGAGTCCATCCTCGATCCCGGCGCATTCGTGGTCGAAGGATTCGACCCGCTGATGCCGTCGATCGTGGGGCTCACGGACCAGGACGTTGCGGATCTGATCGCGTACCTGAAGACCCTGCCTTAGTTGCACGTCCGCCAATTGGCCGCCAGTTGGCCGGCCTGCTAGCGGCCGGAGTTCGTGGAAGAAGCCGACGCCCTGGCGATCAGTGCGGCCGTGTAGCCGGCGGCGAAGCCATTGTCGATGTTCACCACCGTCACGCCGGGTGAGCAAGAATTCAGCATCGCCAGCAGCGCAGTGACGCCTCCGAGATTGGCGCCGTAGCCGACGCTGGTGGGTACGGCGATCACCGGAGCTCTCACGAGGCCGGCGACCACGCTGGGCAATGCGCCCTCCATTCCGGCCACCACCACCAGCACGCGGGCCCGCCTCAGGTCCTCGAGACGGTTGAGCAACCGGTGCAGCCCTGCGATTCCGATGTCGTTTATGCGCTCAACCTCGCATTCCATCAGGGTGGCAGTGATCGCGGCTTCCTCTGCGACCGGCAGGTCCGACGTGCCTGCGCAAGCGATCGTTACGCCCTCGGTCCTGGGGCCCGGAGGACGTTCGTCGGCCCATATCACCTTTGCGGACGGATTGAACTGGGCGGAGGGGACGTTCTTCCTGACCTCTTCCAGCGCCTCGAGCGTAGTGCGGGTAACCAGGACCATGCCGGAATGCTCAAATATCTCGGCCGCAATCGCAGCAATCTGCTCCGGTTCTTTCCCGTCCCCGTAGATGACTTCAGGGAAACCAGTCCGGGATTCGCGGCCAACGTCGACTCGCGCGAATCCGAGGTTTCTCGCTGGACCGAGTTGTGTTTTGAGCGATTCGGCGGCATCTGAGGCTGAAAGTGAGCCGGATGCAACTTGATCAAGGATGCCGCGAATCAATTCGTCTGTGTTCATGGGGGTGGGGCGCGTTTGGGAGATCTGGGTGTTAAGGGGTCGGTCAGTCAAATTGACTATACTTTGTGGTCGTCCCTATACTCAGCCGCCTATCTTGTGGTGGATTCTCTTTTTTCAGAGGTTGGTTTATGTGGGTAACGTGCCTTCAGGAAAATCTTAGCCGCGGATTGGCAACAGTCGGCAGGGCGGTAGCCAGCCGCGCCACTTTGCCCGTCACGCAGAACGTTCTGCTCCAGGCAGATGGTAATCGCCTGAAGATTACCGCTACAAACCTGGAAGTTGCCATCAGCACCTGGATCGGGGCGCAGATCGAGGGCGAAGGCGCCGTGACGATACCGGCGAGAACGCTTGCTGACTTCGTCAACCTGCTGCCTCGCCAGAAGGTGGAAATCGATCTCAACACCGACCCGTGGGGCATCGACCTCAAGTGCGCCAATTTCACCGCCAATCTGAATGGCACGAATCCCGAAGATTTCCCACCAATCCCGACAGTCGACGAGGGTGCCTCCGCCAGCATCCCGGCCGACAACCTGAGAGGGTCGCTGGAACGGGTCGTCTTTGCGGCGGCCACCGATGACTCCAGGCCCGTACTCACCGGGGTCAAGTTGGACATTTCCGGTAGCGAGTACACCGTCGCCGCTGCGGACGGATTCCGGCTCGCCGTAGAGAGCGGGAACCTCGCCGGGGAAACTGAGGCGGAGATCGGCGTGATCGTGCCGTCCAGGACTTTGAACGAAATCCTCCGGCAACTGGGCGATCAGACTTCGAACGTCGAGATCAGGGTCACTGAGGCCAGGAGCCAGGCACTGTTCGCGCTCGAGAACGTCGAGGTGGTTACCCAGCTCGTGCAGGGCGTATTCCCGGACTACGAAAAGCTGATACCGACGAGCCACGGCACCTCCGTGAAAGTGGACCTGGAGGACTTCGTACGAGCCACGCGAGCGGCCTCGATCTTCGCGAGGGACGGCAGCGGCATAGTACGGCTATACATAAATCCGGCAGAATCCGGCCCGGGCGGTGAAATCAAGGTGCAGTCGAGGGCCGAAGACGTGGGGAACAACGAAAGCGTCATCCAGGCGGACGTCGAGGGCGAAGAATCGAAGGTGGCGTTCAACAGCAAGTTCCTGACGGACGTGCTGGCGGTAATGGGCGGAGAGGATGTCACGCTGGAGACCACCACGTCGTCGAGCCCCGGCGTCGTGCGGGCTTCGAGGCACCAGGGCTACACCCACGTGGTGATGCCCATGTTCGTTCAGTGGTAACGGCCCGGATACTTCCTCGATAGGGCAGGGGACGCACCGCTCCAGTCACCCAAGGCTTTCTTAGAGGGTGTCTGATAAGTCGTCGGTAACCGTTCGTGGTGAGCTTGTCGAACCATGAACAGCGCCTCGACCCTTCGACAGGCTCAGGGTGAACGGAAGGGTTTTTAGACACCCGCTTAGCCCGGCGCAGCCCTCGTTTGGCGTTCTGGTTTGCGCTAAGGATTCCGGCCCTGAGTTGAAAAGCAGGGCCAACGGGGGCTTCAGACCGCAACAACCCACCCGTGGCCGGTGCGTTCCGGTCAATCCCCTGATATCGTCGCGGCGTTGAACGTCAGAAACACTTGATACGGATCGCCTGTTTAACGGCGAGTAGGCAAAGGTGACGCACCCATGGGCGAGTTTTCAGGAAAGATTGCGATAGTTACCGGGGGAGCTCTCGGGATGGGCCGGGCCGCCGCTCTCGCCTTTGCCACCGAAGGCGCGAAGGTGGCCGTGGCCGACATCGACGAGGCCGCCGGCGCCCAGACGGTCCAGGATATGGCCGGATCGGAGGGCGAGGGCATCAACATCACCGCGGACCTGGGGGATTCCGGCGACTGCCAACGAGTTGTAGCCGAAACGGTGGCCGCTTTCGGTGGTGTGGACGTCGTGTTCAACAACGTCGGTATCCAGCCTCCGGAGTCCTACGCGAACGCGGTGGACCTCCCCGAAGAGACGTGGGACCGGATCATCGCCGTCAATCTCAAGAGCCGCTTCCTGATTGCCAAGCACGCCATTCCGCACATGCAGGCGCGCAGCGGGGGCGTGATCATCAACAACGCCAGCGTCCAGGGCCTGCAATCGATGGGTGGGGTCTCGGCCTACGCAGCCAGCAAGGGCGGCGACCTGTCGCTCACACGCCAACTGTCTATCGACTTTGCCTCGGACAACATACGGGTGCTGGCGATCTGCCCGGGTTCCATCGACACACCGATGTTGAGGAATGCAGCGGCCACCACCGGCAGGGACATCGAACTCGAACTGGTGGACTACGGCAAGGCTCATCCGCTGGGCCGAGTCGGCAGGGCGGAAGAGATAGCCAACGTCGTGCTGTTCCTCGCCAGCGACAAGGCCTCGTTCATGACGGGCGAACACGTCGCCGTAGACGGCGGCATGATGGCCGTAGGCGCATGGGCGTCCGGGGCCGGGGCCGACCTCTAGGCCGGGAAGGCTGCCTTCGGGGTTCCGGTATCCGACGCCTGCGCTCAGATGTAGGCGATGCTGCCGTCCGACATGACCTCGTCGCCTCGGCGCCACGGGCGCACGTACGGTCGGGCGTCGATCTCGGCGTCGACTATGTCTATGCCGAGGCCGGGGCCGTCCGGGATCTCGAAGTAGCCGTCAACGGGGCGCGGCGGCAAAGTGACGGTCGCTGCCTCCGCCTCGTTGGGCGTGCGGTATTCCTGGATAAGGAAATTCGGCGTCGCGGCGTCGAAATGCAGGTTTACCATCGTCGCGACCGGCCCAAGAGGGTTGTGCGGAGCGACGACGAGGTCGTGGGCTTCGGCGTAGAACGCGACCTTTCTCATCTCAAGCAGGCCGCCCACGATGCACACGTCGGGCTGCAGAATGTCCACACCGCCGTCCCTGATGAGGTCGCCCAGTTCGTACTTGGTGTAGAGGCACTCGCCGGTGGCCAGGGCGAAGGGCATCTTGCGGCGCAGGTAGGTCATGGCCCGGCGGTTTTCCATGCGCAACGGCTCTTCCATGAAGAACGGCCTGAACTCCGCCAGGACGTCTGAAAGCTCCAGGACGCGTGCAGGTTCGAATATGGCGGCGTGGGCGTCCAAACCGATATCGACGTCCGGCCCGACGGCCTCTCTCAGTGCCCCCAACCTCGTTCGTGCGTCGACCAGCGCGGCCTCCCAGGTCATCTCCCGCCAGTTCGGGCCAAGCGGGCCGATCTTGAGAGCGGTGAATCCCTGATTTTCAACCAGATCGCGCCCGGTGTTGGCTAGTTCTTCCGGCGACTCGCCACCGGCGCCGTGATAGGCGCGGATGCGGTCACGCACCCTCCCGCCGAGCAACTTGTACACGGGTACGCCGCGGGCCTTGCCGGCGATGTCCCAAAGGGACTGCTCGATGCCGGAAATGGCGGCCATGCCCGTTGAGCCCGGCGGGAACCTGGCGCCCTGGTACATCATGGCCCACGCCCGCTCGATCTCGAGCGGGTTGCGGCCGACAAGCTGTTCGGCGAAATATGCGACCCAGTGCGGCGTGGCAAGGTCCGGCCCGACCCGGTACGCCTCTCCGACGCCGTATATGCCGCTGTCCGTGTGCGTTCGCACGTAGACGACGTTGTTGAGCGTGGGTGAGCCTGCGATGAGGCATTCTATTTTGGTGATTTTCATGGCGTGGGCAGTTAGACCGTTACTCGCGACCGGCTAGATGAAGGCCGGGGCGCCGTCATCGTGGACCGGGAAACCGCGGTCCCAGTGCTGGGGCGGGTTCTTCGAGATGGCATCGAGGTCCAGTTCCATTCCGATGCCGGGCTTTGTGGGCAGTTCGAAATATCCGTCGACCGGGCTCCAGGCCTCGTCGACGAATTCGGCCTTCTTTCGCTTGTGGTCGGAGCCCCACTCCAGGATTGTGAAGTTGGGGATGCTTGCGGCGAGATGGACCGCCGTGGCGGTCGAGAGCAGGCCCAAAGGATTGTGAGGCGCGACCGTGACATAGTGGGCCTCGGCGATGGCGGCAATCTTCTTCGCTTCCAGCAGTCCGCCGCAGCAGAGCAGGTCGGGTTGGATGATGTCCACGGCGTCGGCGTCAAGCAACTCGGCGAACCGGGCTACCCCGTAGAGGTTTTCGCCGGTTGCGAGGGCGACCCTGAACTCCTGTCGCAGGCGTGCGGTGGAGCCGATGAACTCGGCGCGGGCCGGTTCCTCGACGAACATCAGGCGGTAGGGCGTCAGCACGTTCACCAGTTCCAGGGCCCTTGCCGGTTCCCGGATCTTTACGTGGATGTCTATGGCGATCCCCGCCGACTCGCCAACCGCCTCGCGCAGCGCGGATATGCGCGCTTCCGCCTCCCGCAGGACCTGGCCCCACGGCAGTTCGGGCCAATTCGGGGGAAACGGGCTGGTCTTGAATGCCGTGTACCCCTCGACCTTCAGTTCGAGCGCCCTCTCCACCAGGGTGTCGGGCGAGTCGCCGTGTGTACCGTGGTAGACGCGTACCCGGTCACGCGTGGGTCCTCCGAAGAGGCTGTAGACGGGCTCGCCTGCCACCTTGCCGGCGATGTCCCACAACGCGTGGTCTATTCCCGACAGGGCGGACCAGGCAACCTGTCCCAGGGGAAACCGCATGGTGTTCTTGGCGCGCCGGAGCAGCCACTCGATGCGCGACGGGTCCTGGCCCACGAACCACGGCTTCATAGCGTCGATGGTTGCGACGATCGCTTCGTCGGGGCCGATTGAGTACGGCTGCCCGTTCCCCGTCACACCTTCATCGGTGTGGACCTGGAGAAAAACTGCGTTTCGGGTCCCGTCCGACGCGCGGTATGTCTTTATGTCGGTGATTTTCATCGGTTGTTTGCCGTCACAGCATACGAATGCGGCCGCAGTATATCCGCCAGCGACCAGCCTGTGGCTCAGATAGTCTTGTAGTGGAGACCTTTGCATGACTGTGTCCCCAAACGGTGAGCCCTCGCACGATGTCACCCTGAGAGCGAAGCCGAAGGGACTGGGTGATGTTGTGTGACGCGCGGGAGATTCTTCGGCTGCGCTCAGAATGACATGCGCCAAGGTCATTCAAAGGTCTCTGATACAAGAAGGCGAGATGAACCGGGTAGTGCAAATGATGCGCCGATGTGCCCCGATTGGCAGGGCGGTAAGGGTATTTTTGGCCCTGGCGCTGCTGGCCGCCGGGCTTGCCGGACTGGCCGAAGCGGGCAGGGCAGAGGCCGCGCAGGAAGTCGGCAACGTAGCGAGGGTCGTTGAACTCGACGGCGCTATCGACAACGTCGCAGCCCGCTACATAAAACGGGCCCTCGAAACTGCGGAATCGGACAGTATCGCCGTCGTGATCATCGAGCTGGACACGCCGGGCGGCTTGCTGGATGCCACTCGGACCATCGTGACGGACATTTTTGCGTCGCCTGTACCGGTAGTCGTCTACGTCGCGCCGGAGGGCGCCCAGGCTGCGAGCGCCGGCACGTTCATAGCCGCCGCGGCTTCGCAATTGGCGATGGCGCCGGCCACGAATATCGGCGCCGCCTCCGTGGTTGGCCCCGGCGGAGAGGAATTGCCGGAGACGCTGCAGAAGAAGGCCAACCAGGACGCCGCGGCCTTTCTCAGGAGCATTGCAGACAGGAGAGACCGGCCCGGCGACCCGTTGGAAGCCGCGGTCTTCGAGGCGGCTGCTTACTCGGCTTCAGAGTCGGTTGAACTCGGAATCGCCGACCTGGTGGCCGCGAACATCGGAGACCTGCTGTCGCAACTCGACGGAACGGAAGTCGAGGTCTCCGATGGAGAGGTCGTGACCCTGCAGACCACCGGGATGGCGATCGAGCGTGTGGACATGAACGTCATCGAGCGCAGCCTGTCGATCCTGGCGAACCCGAACATCGCTTTCCTGTTGATTTCCATCGGCGGCATAGCCCTCATCGTCGAGATCTGGAACATCGGGCTGTGGATACCGGGCACGATTGGCGTGGTCCTGCTGTTGCTGGGGTTCGCGGGCGTGGGGCAATTGCCGTTCTCCTGGGCCGGCGTGGGGCTGCTGGCAATGGCGCTTGTCCTGTTTGCGCTGGAAGCGCAGGCGCCGGGCGTCGGGTATTTCGGAGCGGCGGGAACGGTCTGCTTGATATTGGGCGGCATATTCCTGGTGGGGTTTTTTGGGACCCCGGAGATCCCGGGACCGCAGATCGGGGTGAGCAGGTGGCTCTTGTACAGCGTCGGCCTGGCCGCCGGTCTCGTGGTGCTGTGGTTCGGCAACGAGATCCGCAAGTCCAGGCGTGACGACAACTACGTCAGTCCGTTGTCCCATGAACGGATAATCGGCATGAACGCCGTCGTAGAGGTTAGACTTGCTCCCGCGGGCGAGGTCCGCGTGGCCGGGGAAACCTGGGTGGCGGAACTCGAAGGGCAAGGTACTGCAGAGGTTGGTGAGACGGTAGTAGTCTCTCGGATCGAAGACATCAAGCTCTTCGTGACTCGCCCTGAGGGATAGGAAACTCAAAACGGCCGGAAACGGACCGGCCATGAAGCTCCAGTTGGGGTTTCAGGTAGACGGCGAAAGGAACAATCGCATGGGGATCATCAATTTTGTAAGGGACTACGAACGCATTGGGCGGTTCAGGCTGGGACGGTTCGAGGGAATGATGGGCCCCGGCATCGTATTTTCCATCCCGATCCTTCATCAGACGATCAAGGTGGACACCCGTACCCAGTTGATCGACATCCCGAGGCAGACGAACATCACCAAGGACAACGCGTCGATCGACATTGACTTCCTCGTCTACATGCGCGTGGACATCAATGAAGCGCATAAGGCGATCCTGGAGGTCGAGGAGTACAGGATGGCGGTGGTGGGTCTGGCCACGACAACACTCAGGGCCGTAATCGGGGACATCGCCCTCGATGACGTGCTCTCGCAGCGGGACCGCATCAACGAGTTGATCCGGTCCAGGCTGGACCAGGAGACGGGACGCTGGGGCATCAAGGTCACGAACGTAGAGATTCGCGAGATCGACCCGCCGAGGGAGATCCAGGAAGCGATGAACCGGCAGATGTCGGCCGAGAGGGTGCGACGGGCAGTCGTACTAGAGGCCGACGGCACCCGCCAGGCGAGCATCACGGTCGCCGAGGGTGAGAAGCAGGCCGCGATTCTCAAGGCGGAAGGCGAACGGCAGGCGGAGATTCTCCAGGCCGAAGGTGACCAACAGGCCGCCGTGCTGAGGGCGCAGGGGTTCTCCGACGCCCTCGACCGGATCTTCCAGGTAGCCAGGGGCGTGGACGCAAACACGATGTCGCTCCAGTACCTCGACACGTTGCGGAATATCGGCTCGAGCCCGTCTTCCAAGTTCATCTTCCCGATGGAATTCACCCGTTTGCTGGGTAACGTCGCCGGCGCTTTCGGCGGCGATTCCAAGGACGACGGGAAGTAAGCGACCGCGCAAGTAGGTTCTTTGGGCGGGGCGTTAGGGACACGCCGCGCCTCGCCGGCGTATGATCGAGTCCGGATGGTGACGGGCGCACTTTGCCAGGCGCGCGTTGAAGCAACTCCGGTGGTTAGCCGGAGTTGCTTCGGTCGACGGTGTCTCCGTTGTCTGCTCTCTTGCCCAGCTGGAGCCGAGAGGCGTTTTGTTTGGAAGTTTGGTTTTCCTCTTGTCTTCTCCAGACCCGTGTGACAAAAACACCGGGTGTGGCGTTCAACTACCTCGCCAGCACTATCGGCCGGTCAGGCCGCGCGAGAAGACGGTTTGGCTCTTCACCCGCACCCCAGTTGAACTGGGTGCGTTAGGGCGCCCAAGCAAGGACGCGTTGCTACCGGTTTCTTTCGGACTTTAATTACCGCGACGTCTTCCGATAGCTCCCCAGGCGATCACTCTCACTTCGGTGTTACCTATTTAGCCTGGCGGCCCTGACACGCCAATACCCAGGGTTGCCGCCACGCCCACGTAGACGGCATGTTCGAATCGCTCCGGTTCCCCTTTTTGGCCTGTTTGGCCGGGGGAGTTGGAATCCATGCATCGCCCGAGTGTCCTTCCGGGTGCACCCGTTCTTTCTCGTTCGCAGCGGGCTTTAACTACGGGGAGAGGAAAGGTCACCCCCCGATGCCTGCAGGAGTTTGTCCCAGTTGCGGCCGATGAGATTGGCTTGCATGGACGCCGCGTTTGGCACGACTCGATGTTGATAATAGAACAGATGTTCTGGAGTTGTCAAATGGTGGGAGGCATGGGTGTTTGGTGTGGGAGCCGCGCCCGGGTCCCCGATCGGAGTCGGGGAAGACGGTGGAGGTGTGGGTACCGGATCGAGTCCGGCATGTCGGTACAGGGGGTGCGCCTGTCCGTTGGGGGTAGCCCACGCCGACCGTACCCACCTCTGCCCTTGCCCCATGGGTACCGGGTGTCCCCGGTACGACGGTAAGGGCGTGGTTGGGGTGTCGCCTGGTGGTTGGGTGAGGTTGGTGGAAGGGGGTGACCGCTCGTCCCCTGGGTCCCCGATCGGAGTCGGGGAAGACGAATAAAGGGGTGGGTACCGGTTCAAGTCCGGCAAGACGGTTTGGGTTGGATGTACGCGGTTGGGGATGATGGGAGTGGTTGTGGGACGGACGTTTCAGATCCCTCGGCTTCGCTCGGGATGACAGTGAACGGGCTCGGGATTGTAGATGTTAGGTAATTCGCTGACAGATTGGCATTTATGGATCATGCTGATCGGGAGGCGAAGATGCGTAGCAACAGTAACGACCGCACGCTTGAGCGGAACTACATCCAGAAGTACCGGTTCCTGATCCGGGAGTACGAGCTGGTCAAGGCCAAGCGCCATCACCAGTTCCGGTTCCTGCAGGACTTTTACGCCTACCACGGCACCAACCGTCAGACCTTCGCCAAGTACTACAACCGCTACCGCCACTCGGGAGCGGACGACGCCCTTCTGCCCCGTAAACGGGGACCCAGGTGGAAGAGCCGCCGCACCATCCCCTTCATCGAGGAGAAGGTGATCGAGTTGCGGCGGAGGGGCATCAACCGCTACGAGATATATGCCATACTCAAGCCCGTCCTGAAGTCTCACACTCCAGCGCCCTCGACCATCTACGCCATCACCAAACGCCATGGCCTGAACCGGTTGACCAAGCCCATGCGACAGTCCAAGCGTCAGATCATCAAGACCAGGGCTGGTGAGTTGGGCCACCTCGACTCCCACTACCTGAGCAAGGACCTGATCGTGGGCGCCAAAAGACGCTACTTCCTGGTGTCGGTGCTCGACTCCTGCACGCGTCTCGCCTGGGCGGAGGTGGTGGACGATCTCAAGAGCCTGAGCGTGATGTTTGCTGCGCTCAAGAGCATCAACCTGCTGAACGCCGAGTATGGGATCCGCTTCGAGGAGATTCTTACCGACAACGGTCCGGAAGTCGCAGCGCCCACCAATAAGGAGCAACATCCAACGGAGCGGATGTTCTTGGAACTGGGCATCAAGCACCGCTACACCAGGCCCTACCGGCCACAGACCAACGGGAAGATCGAACGCTTCTGGCGGACGCTGAACGAGGACCTGCTGGAAGAGACGACTTTCGAATCGGTGGAGGAGTTGAAGGATGAGCTGGTGGAGTACCTCCTCTACTACAACACGGAGAGACCGCACCAGGGCCTAAACGGCAAGAGTCCACTCCAAGCCTTGAAACTTCTGTCAACGAATTAGTTGACATTTACAGGGATGACAATGAAGGGGCTCGAGATGGAAGTGAAGGGGTTCGGCAAGACAGTGAAGGGGTTCGGCAAGACAGTGAAGGGGCGCGGGATGACAGTGTGGGTGCGAGGGATGACATGTTGGAGGTTGGGGTGCGGGGAAACGACGCGGGTGCGAGGGATGACATGTGCGACGGTCCGGCACGCCGGTTTGAGGGGTCAGAAACAAGGGCGGGGGAGCGCATGTTGCTTGCCGAAACGTGTTCGAGCGGATTGAACTCGGGGAAAACACCGGCGCATTTCGAACTGGAGTCGCATGTGTACGAAAGAGCTGAGGTCTACACGCCAGCATAATTCCAGCAACCCACCGGCGTGTTGACGGCGCATTGCGCGCTATCAGGCTGAAGGAGCGGCAACTTTACTTGAATGGCGGCGTGTTTTGCGGCAAAATGGTCCGTGTTCAGTTTGGATTGAAGTTGAAGTGCGGCCGGTGTGTATCTTGCTGGTCCGGCAAGCCATTTGAGGGCGGCCGGAAACGGCCCAAATTGCCCGTTGACAGGTTCAACCGGTATCCGAAGTCGTCCCGGAGGTTTGAAACGGCTGTATGGCCCGTTTGGGAGATTGGGAATACCCTGAGATCAACCTGAGCGCGTCCATCGACGTTGCCAGGATGATTGCGCGGGAGTTTTCCGGAGAGGTGTCCAGGACCGGACTGGCCCGCGCATTGGGCATGTCGGAGCGAGGAGGAGCGTTTGCGGCCAGGCTTGCGGCGCTCAGGCTCTGGGGAATTGCCACCGGCCGGAGCCGGGTCCGCCTGACGCGCGACGGTCTGCGCGCCGCAAACCCGAATTCTCCGTCAGAGACCGGACCGGCGATGCGCGAACTGGCGCGCTCGGTGCCTCTGTTCGTTGAACTTGGCAGGCGCGTACCGCACACCGCAACCGGCCCGGAACACCTGGGCGTGTTCATCGAAGAGATCACCGGCGCCGACCGGGAGGCCGTGAGCCAATCCCTCACAACCGTCGACAGGGTGTTTGGAGAGGTAAGACAGTATTTGGATGACTCCGAAGAGCCATACGACGAGCACGGCTCAGACGGCCGAAGAGCGTCGCATGGCGCCGAGGGGATGGAACGGAACACCGATCGCGGCGGCAATGAGACTTCGGTTTCATCGTCGTCGCGCCAGGTTGACACCGGTGGCCGGGTCGAGTTGTCGATTCCCGGCTCGACGCTGTCATTGCCGGAGTCGATAGAGAATCTGGACCTGGCGCTGACCGTATTGATGGCCCGCCGGCGAATTTTGACCGCCGGCGACGAGCCGACCGAAGAGGAAGAGACCGGTCCCGCGCCGATCGGGTACTAGCCGCGCCCCCCCGTCTCGGGCGCCCACAAGAGACGCCCATACGGGTGGATGGTATCGAGCGTGCCCACCTCTGCGCCCCACCGTGGGTACCGGGTGTCCCCGGTACGATGAGTTTTGTCGCCGTTTGGGGTACGCAGGCGTTGTTGGTGCATGGCCGAGGGCGGGTTTCAAGAAGGTGGTTCAAAAGCAGACCGACTCTATTATTCGAGCGTTAGAGATTCCCGTTTTCACGGGAATGACGGTAAGGGCGGCTATATTTCGTATCGAGCGATACCCAAATCGACGGTAATCGCTGCCCCATACCGATAGAGACACGTGCGTTCGACTTATGAAACAGGCTCTTCAAACCCGCCCCTACGAGGGTTGGCGAGGGTGGAGGTGGGCACGTGGTCAACGGGTGATTTCGCGCCAATGCCTTTTGGGTACCTCCTTAGTACATGAGGCGCTAGAGGTGTTCCTTGACCTTTTCAGCCAGCCTGGAGGTCATCCCCGGCGACGCGGCGAGCTCTTCGATGGGCGCTTCCCTGATTCTCTTCACGGAGCCGAACTTCCTGATCAGGGACTTCTTGCGCTTGGGACCGATGCCGGGAACAAGGTCCAGGGCGGACTTTATCGACGATTTCTGGCGCGCCGTGCGGTGGTAAGTCACGGCAAACCGGTGTGCTTCGTCCCTGGCCCGCTGGACGAGGAACAACGCGGGGGAATTGCGAGGCAGGACGATGGGTTCCGGGCTGTCGGGGACGAATAGCTCCTCGTTCTTCTTGGCGAGGGACGCGAGAGGGACCTCCTTGAGGCCCTGGTAGAGCATTGCCTCAAGGGCCGAACTGAGTTGGCCCTTCCCGCCGTCGATCAGGACGAGGTCCGGCATCTCGTCGAAACTGTTGGACTTTGCGCCGGGCTTGGACTTTCCGTCCATGGCGTCTTTCAGCCGCTTGAAACGCCTGTTCATAACCTCGCGAATCGAACCGAAATCGTCGTTTCCCTCGACTGTCTTGATCCGGAACTTCCTGTAGTGGGCATTTCGTGGTTTGCCGTTTTCCATCACGGACATGCTGGCGACCGTGTTCGTCCCCTGGATGTGGGAAATGTCGAAGCACTCGATTCTTTTGGGAATCCTGGGAAGGCTGAGTTGCTCCTGCAGTTCGGCCATGGCTCCGGCCATCAGATCGGAGTCGCCCTGCCACTTGAGCTTCAGTTGCTCGAGGCCCTGCTCGGCATTTTCCCTGACCATGTCGATGAGCCGCCGCTTTGCGCCCCGTTGTGGCACCGCGAAGTCCACCGGGCCGCTGCGTTTCGCGCGCAGCCAGTCGAGGATCAGCGGTTCTTCTTCGGGGCGAGCGTGGACCAGGATGCGGCGCGGGACGTGTGATGCCGAGCCGTAGAACTGCTTGGCGAACTGGCCCAGGATGGAGGGCAGTTGGTCGTCCTGCGTGCCCTCCATGATGAAGTTGTCGCGGCCGATGAGGTTGCCGTGCCTGACGAAGAACACCTCGACCCAGGCCTCATTGTTCCCGTAGGCGACCGCCACGGCGTCCAGGTCTTCCCGGCCCAGCCCGACGACCTTCTGCCCCTCGTAGACCCGCTCGATTGCCCGCAGCCGGTCACGAAGGGCCGCGGCGCGCTCGAATTCGAGCTTGTCGGACGCATCTGTCATGGCCGACTTCAGTTCGCTGACCACCTGCCGGGTCTTACCCTCGAGGAACAGCAGGATCTGGCCGATCACGAGCCGGTATTCGTCCTCGTTCACGTAGCCCGTACAAGGGGCCACGCAGCGTTTGATGAAGTACTCCAGGCATGGCCTGTCGTCCGTACCGGTGATGGTCTTGGTGCAACTTCGGTACGGGAACAGGCGGTTCAGCAGGTCCAGCGTTTTGCGGACGCTTCCCGCGCTGGCGAAGGGCCCGAAGTAGCGCCCGTTGTCACGCGATGTGTTCCGGGTCACGTAGACCCTGGGGAACGCTTCGTCGAGGTCGACCTTGATGTAGGGGTATGTCTTGTCGTCCTTTAGCCGCGCGTTGAACCTTGGCTTGTGCTGCTTGATGAGGCTGTTTTCGAGCAGTAGCGCCTCTTGTTCCGACTCTGTGACGATGTACTCAAAGTCCTTGATTTGACTTACGAGATCGCGGGTCCTGAAGGCCATGCCGGCCTGGGCGCCGAAGTACGAGCGGACGCGATTCCTTAGCGAGGCCGATTTTCCAACGTAAAGGACCTGGTCGCGGGCGCCCCTCATCAGGTAAACGCCGGGTTGGGCAGGCAGAGCTGCGAGCCGGTCCTTGAACCCGTGTTCGGTCGGGATTCGCATTGTCCCTCCGGATCGGGCCTTCCCTGCAGCGGGGCAGGGTGCTTGCTTAGAAATTATCTCAAAACTATCAGGATTGATGTTGAATTACCCTTCGACAAGCTCAGGGCGAACGTATTCTCCTCAGGCTCGGGGCGATCGTTCGTGCAATGGTCCCGCTAGTGCTCAGGGCGAATGTTCGTGCAATGGTCCCGCTAATGCTCAGGGCGAATGTTCTTGCAAAAGTCCCGTTCGTGCTGAGCTTGTCGAAGCACCTAGTTTCTTAGCCTGGTCTATCTCAGGGCTATGGTGAGCACCGCGAGGGCCACCGCGACCGCGGCGACGAGAACAGACAGTTTGCGAAGTTCGGCCGGGAGGGAGCGGGCGAAGACCTCGGACCTCTGCCGTCCCTGCCGGCGTTGTGCGCTGCGCGAGCGCGTGACGACGGGAGTGCCTCCGATTGCGGGGGAGCGAGTGGCCGTTTCCTGTCCGGCGCTTGTGCCCGGTTCGGTCCAGCGCGCCGGAGTATCGTCCCGGGGCCTGGGTTCGCTACCCTGCACGAATACGTTCGGCTTGGTGTCCCGGCGTCCCCGTTGTGCGGAACTCTTTCTGTTTCGTCTTCTGGCAGGTCGTTTGGCTGGCATGAGAATTCAGTTGACCCTGTCTGGCCCGGAGGTTGGATCGAACATTGCGACGGTCTCCGTCTCCGCAAAGCGGAGCCCTCTTTCCTCCATCGTCCGGGCTGCGTCTATCGTGATCTGCTTCGCGTAGTCGATGGAGACGTTGGATGTGTTCCACATGAAATGATACAAGAAGGGGTCAATCGGGCTGCTTTCGAAGGCCTTTTCGAAGTAGCGATGCTGTGCGGCGTCGGAGTGGCGGATCAGTTCTGTCGCCGTTTCCTCGTCCACCCGCTCCCGTTGCATGGTGCGGGTGATGCGGTCTTCCATTTTTGCAACGACCCCAACGCGCAGCACATCCGTCCGGTCGGCGAGGATGACGCCGGCGCCGCGATCGTGGATTACGCAGTTGCCGACCTCGGCGATGTCTCGTATCACGCTGGCCGCGGTGTCGATGAAGTGCTGTTCGTCGATCTCTTCGGCGGCCGTGGCGGGCGATTCTTCCATTTCAGAATACGGTCGGGCGAGCAACGTATCGATACCGGGACCGAAGTAGGGATCTCCTCCAAGTCCGGCGACGGCCGACTTTTGCAGCATGCGCTGAATACCCTGCGCCAGCCGGGACCCGAATGTCGGGACCCTGCGCTCGGTATCGACGAGTGCGCCCATCGTGACGCCAACTCTCCTGGCCACGTCGGCAAGGACGAGCCGGTCTACGAAGTCGATGCCCATTTCCAGGGCCACGGCCCTGGAGAGCAGGTACGCCCCGGCGCCTACTCTGCCTTCAATCGTGATTATCGTCATGGTGATCCCCCTTCCCGTCGACGCCAGCCTTTTATGCCGACGGCTCAGTCGCTCTTGGATGGGCGGCGTCGTATTGCCGCCTCCGGTGTTCTGAAGTTAGGTGCGTATAAACCTGGGTTGTAGAGATGCTAGCGTGACCGAGGAGTTCTTGCACGTGTCTCAACGAGGCGCCGCCGCGAAGAAGGTGGGTCGCGAAGCTGTGCCGAAGGGTATGCGGTGTGACGTGGCTCGTAATGCCCGCCCGGGTCCCCACGTTGCGTAGGGCCAGCCAGAATCCCTGACGCGTCAGCCTGGCGCCGCGGTGGTTCAGGAACAGCGCATTGTCGGTGGAGTCGTTCGCCAGGTGGTGGCGGCCATTGACCAGGTAGGCGTCCACGGACTCTATTGCGCCGTCGTGCAACGGGATGACGCGTTCCTTGCGGCCCTTGCCCATTGCCCGTACCTGCCCGTAAGAGATGTCAACGTGCTGCAGGTCGAGCGCCACGAGTTCACTGACGCGCAGGCCGGCCGCGTACATCATCTCGATCATTGCCCTGTCCCGCAGACCCGCGGGTGAGGTTTCCGAAAGCAGCGAATCGAGAAGAAGATTCATCTCCTCGATCGACAGCGCCTTTGGGAGCGTCTTGCCGCCCCTGGGGGCGCGTACGTTCGCCAGGACGTTCGTTTGGGTGATGCCCTCTTCGCTGAGGAACCGCATGCAGGCCCGCAGCGAGGCGATTTTTCGTGCGCGGGAGGTTGTCGCGTAACCTCGTTCGTCCAGGTCGTCCATGTACGCGGTGAATGCGTCTTCATCGAGCAGGTCCCACGTCCAGCCCGGGTCGCTTGCCCGGCGGGCGAAGAACTCGGCGGCGTTCGTGAGGTCTGCGGAGTAAGAGCTGAGTGTATTGCCGGCAAGGCCGCGTTCGACGGCGGCGTATTCGAGAAACAGGTCTATGTGGCGTTGGGCGGCGCCCAGGGTCGCGGGCATGATTGCTGTTCCGTTGCAGTGTGAGACCGGCGGTATGCCTCTGCATCCCTCACGCCGGTCGTTCAATTACGGGCAGGGGCGGTTTGACGCTGTATAGACCGGAACCTAGAATCGTCAATCGGCCCATGCCGGGGTCAATGATAAAAGAACGGATACGCGGAGACGTGAACGTGACGGAGCGGCAATTCGCGCCGGGAGCATCCCGCGGTCAACGCAACTGGTAAGTATCGCAGTGAACCTTCTGTCCATCCCCATTCCGTTCGACCCGAATATATTCGGAGGCGGGGTTCTCCCGCTGAGTTGGCACGGCTTCCTCAGTTTCGTGGCGGTGGCTGTGGCCATCTTCCTGGTTGCCCGATGGGCCCGTCGCGAGCAGATCGAACCGGACATGGTCTACAACGTGGCTATCTGGGGGATCATCGGAGGGGTGATCGGCGCGCGGGTGGTGCACGTTGCCGACAACTGGGGGGTGTACTCGGGGAACATCGGGAGCATGTTCCAGATCTGGTCGGGCGGGATCGGCCTGTGGGGCGGGATCCTGGGCGGCTGGCTGGCGGGTATGGCGTATGCGTACTTCGCCAAGTACCCGATAGGCAGACTGATGGACGTGACTGCGCCGGCGATGCTCATCGGGCAGACCATCGGCCGGATCGGTGACGTCATCAACGGCGAACACTGGGCAAGGGCGACCGAATTGCCCTGGGGTTGGTACTTCACCCACGTGGACAGCCCGGCGAGGGCCGTCACCAATAGATATCCGGAAATCGGCCCGGAAACGCCAGTCCACCCGGCAGTGGTCTACGAAATGATCTGGAACATGGCCGTGTTGGGCGTGCTGTTCATGCTCCGGGGGAAGCTCAAGCCGGCCGGCAGCTTGTGGATGGTCTACCTGGCGTTGTATTCGATAGGCCGGTTCGGTATCCAGTGGCTCCGGCTCGACCCGGTCAAGTTCTGGGGACTCCAGGAAGCGCACATTATCGCCATTCTAGTGCTGCTCGTGGCGGTGCCGTTCCTGGTCATCAAGACCAGGTTCATTAGCTCGGACGGGGACGACCAGCCTGCTGACAGGACTACGCGGGGCCGCGAGCAGCGCCGCAGGCGCAGGGCGGCGGCCAGGCAGTAGGGCCGCAGCTCAGGCCGGGCGTCTTTCCGACGGCCGTATGTCGAGCAGGCTGAGTTCCCTGGTACGGCGGCCGCGCCAGAAATTTTCGGTGGGCGTAAATGCGGCGTCGACCACCCCGCTGCCCAACGGCGCATCTCCCAGCCTGAAGCCAATGGCCGGGTACCTGTAACCACCGGATTCGAGGTCAACCCGCAGATGTTGGCCGCCGCTGCCCACGGTCCGCACGTTGTGGGCGTACAGACCCCGGCAAACGATGACCGGTTCAGGGTTCGCCTCGCCGAATGGGCTCAGCAGGCGCATGAAGTCCCACGTTGAGGCAGGGAGTTCCGCGAAGTTCGTTTCGTAGTCGATGATCAACTCGCGATGCGGTTCGACTCCCATCAGGTCCCACTCCGCCTGCTTGTTGACGGCATCGAGGACCTCGTCGAGCGACGATAAGGGGGTCGTGAAACCGGCCGCACGGGCATGGCCGCCGAATTTGGTGAGCAAAGGCTCGGAGGACTTGAGGGCTGAGTGAATGTCGAAGCCGGGGACGCTCCTTGCAGAGCCGCGTGCGACACCTTCCGCCACCGAGACGCAAATAGCCGGTAGACCCATCTGCTCACACAGTCTTCCGGCCAGCGGCCCGAGCAGACCGGCCGATACGTCATCGAACGTGACGGCGGCGATTGCGTTTCGCTCAGTTTGGCCGGCGATCTGGGCGTGGGCCTTGCGTAGTAGCTCGTCTCCCAAGCGCCGACGCTCTCGATTGCAGGAATCGAGGTATTTGGACAGTTCCTGCGCCTGATCGGGGTCTTCCGTGATGAGCAACTCGAGGCTTGGCGCGGCGTCGTCCAGTCTGCCTGGCGCATTCAACCTTGGCGCCAACTGGAACGCCACCGAATCCGCGGTCGGATTCTTCCACCTGCTGTCCGGTCCCGATACCTCCATGAGCGCCTGTAATCCGGCGTGCTGGGTGCGGCCGAGTTCCATGAGTCCGGCCTTCGCTATACGCCGGTTGTCCCCGAGTAGCGGTCCCCGGTCGGCAATCGTGCCGAGGGCCGCCAGGGCGGTGTGGAACGCCGGTTGGTCCGTTCCATCGAGCTCGAAAAGGGCCCGGCTGAGCATGAATGCCACGCCCGCTCCGGTCAGTCCGGTGGCCGGGGTATCCGACAGGCCAGGATTGACGATAGCGACGGCCGCCGGCAATGTGTCAGACGCTACGTGGTGGTCGGTGATGATGGTGTCGATACCGGCCCGTGCAGCGGCATCGACTTCGTCAAGTGCGTCTGTGCCCGTGTCGACCGTCACGATCAGGTCTGCGCCGCCGTCCTTAAAGAAACGGACCGCGTGACTCGAAAGACCGTGTCCCTCCTTCTCCCGGTGCGGGATGTACGGCAGTACGCGGCCGCCGAGGCGGGTGATGGCGTCGACCAGGATGGCGGTCCCCGTGAGGCCATCGACATCGAAGTCGCCGAGGACGCCGATGGGCTCTTTGGACACTATCGCCGCCAGGAGCCTCGAGGAGGCGGAGTCCATGTCGGGCAGGTCGAAGGGGTGGGACAACCCCCTGAGATCAGGGTCCAGGAACTCGCGGGCCTGCCGGTCGGTCGTGATACCCCGGTTGAACAGAAGCCTTGCGGGAAGGGTCCCGGATGGGCCGCCGACAGCCGCAAGGTCGAGCCGGAATCCGTCAGGCGGAGGATCGGCGGACCGCCAGACTACGGGCTGGTTCATGGCGCGTGGGGCAGGGCGAAGCTAATTCAGGAATTCCTTGAAAACGACGCTGGCGTTGTGGCCGCCAAAACCGAGGGAGTTGGTCATGGAAGTCGCCACGCGGCCGCGGCGCGGTGTGTAGGGAACGTAGTCCAGGTCGCAATCGGGGTCGGGCTCTTCGAGATTGATCGTCGGTGGAATCGCAGATTCGCTGATAGCCATCACGGAGAATGCCGACTCGATGCCGCCTGCAGCGCCGAGGAGATGGCCGGTCATTGACTTCGTGGAACTGACGGGGACCTTGTAGGCGTGGTCTCCGAACACCCGCTTAACGGCCATTGTCTCGAACTTGTCGTTCAGCGGAGTGGAGGTGCCGTGGGCGTTTATGTAGGTAATGTCTTCGGGAGTCATTCCGGCCATGTCGAGGGCGTGCTTCATGGCCCTGGCGGCGCCTTCGCCCTCGGGATCGGGCTGCGTGACGTGAAACGCGTCGCTCGTTGAGCCGTAACCGGCGAATTCGGCCAATACCGTGGCGCCGCGGTCGCGGGCGTGTTCGTACTCTTCCAGGACCATGACGCCGGCGCCTTCGCCGAGAACGAATCCATCTCGACCGGCGTCGAACGGTCTAGAGGCGCCTTGCGGGTCGTCGTTTCGCTTCGAAAGGGCCATGCATGAACTGAAACCGGCCAGTCCGATGGGACATATCGCCGCTTCGCTGCCTCCGGCGACGGCGACGTCAACACGCTCCTGGCGTATCAGGTCTGCGGCTTCGCCGATGGCGTCCGCGCCGCTAGCGCAGGCCGAGACCGTGTTGAAATTCGGTCCCTTTGCGCCGATCATCATCGAGACCTGGCCGGACGCCATATCACTCAACATCATGGGGATGAGAAACGGACTTACCCGCCGCGGCCCGCGGCGCGCCATGACGTCGTACTGCTCAGAAAGGGTGATAATTCCGCCGACGCCGCTTCCCACGAGGACCGCGACGCGGTCGGGGTTTTGCCACGACATGTCGAGGCCCGCCTGTTCGAGCGCCTCGAGGGTGCTGACGCAGGCGAACTGGGCGAAGCGGTCCAGGCGTCTCGCTTCACGCCGCCCGAGAACGGCAGCGGCATCGAAGTCCAGTACCTCTGCGGCGATGCGGGTTTCGAATCCTTCTGCGTCGAAAGCCGTGATGTAATCGACTCCCGATTCGCCCCTCATGAGGCTCGACCACGTACTCTTGCGATTGAGGCCCAATGGCGTGATCAGGCCGATGCCTGTGATGACGACGCGTCGTGACATTGGCAATAAACTTCCGGTTAGACGTGCCTGGGGGCACCTGCGCATTCGTGCCGATGAGCTTGGGCGAACGTGTCGCGTGCCAAACCCGCGGCCGGGATTATAGCAATCCCAAGGCTGCGAACCCGGTTACGAACATGGGTCCGTTGGAAATATGAGGCATCAAGTGCCGACCAAAGTCAGCGAACATACGCCCGGTCCCTCGGAAACGGCCAGGGACCTTGAGTTTCCGGGCCCCGCCGGGCCCACAGACAGGCCATCATTCCGGATAGAGACCCACGGTTGCAAGCTCAACATGGCTGACAGCCAGGTTCTTGCGGGGCAGTTCATGGCCAGGGGTTTGCGGGCGAGTGGGGATGGCGAGGAACCGGGCGTATACGTCGTCAACACCTGCACCGTCACCTCCGTGGCCGACAAGAAGGCCCGGCAGGCAATTGCGTCGGCGCGCCGGAGGTTTCCGGGGGCGATCGTGGTGGCCGCCGGCTGCTATCCGGAACGGGACCGGACGACGGTTGACGGGCTGGAGGCGGTAGATCTCGTCTACGGCAATCGCGACAAGGGCGAGATTGCCGACGTTGTCTCCGGAATATTCGGCCTGCAATCGGGGGAACTCGCAGACCCCGGGTTGAATTCCGCCGAAGCGCCTCGCTCAGTGGGCAGGTCGCGTGCTGCGGTCAAGATCCAGGAGGGATGCGACCAGGTATGCGCCTATTGCATTGTCCCGCGGGTACGGGGTCGCGAGAGGAGCGTCCCGCCGGATGAAATAGTCAGGCGGACCGACGCCCTGGCGCGCAGCGGATGCCCAGAGGTCGTCCTGACCGGCACTCAACTGGGCACGTACGGCTTCGACATCCCGGGAACAGACCTGAGAGACCTTCTGGTCCAGGTCCTGTCGCGCACGCGTATCCGCCGCCTGCGCGTCTCTTCATTGCAGCCGCAGGAGGTGGATGACGGACTGCTGGACGTCTGGAGTCGACACGGGGACGGCAGGCTGGCGCCGCACTTTCACATGCCTTTGCAGAGCGGCAGCGATCCGGTATTGGCCAGGATGCGGCGCAGGTACACGTCTGCCGAGTACGAACAAGCCGTGTGGAGGATTCGACGCGCCGTGCCGGGCGCCTCGATCACGACGGATGTCATATGCGGGTTTCCCGGCGAGTCCGGCGAGGACCACGAGAACACGCTCGCACTCATGCGGAGAGTGAGTTTCGCGGCCGCCCACGTGTTCCCCTATTCGTCTCGTCCGGGTACGAGCGCGGCGCACTTCGGCGACCACGTGGATGCGCTGACAAAGACGAGGCGTGCGGCGGAGGCGCGCAGCGTGGCGGCTGAGTCGGCGGCCAGGTACAGGCGGAGCGTCGTGGGTGAATTGAGGACGGTCCTTTGGGAAGGAGAGCGAGGAGGGTCAGGGCTTACTGAGGACTACCTTCGGGTGACGCTAGCCGATACGGAGGTGGGGAGTGCAGAAGTTGTTCGAACCGGGCCCCCGGCTGACGACAGTTTCGAGCAGGTAAAGATCGTTGGCGAGAGGGAAGGAGTCCTGCTGGCGGAGCCTGTGTGACGCAGGCCTGTATCGACGCCGCGAAAAAGGGGCCGTCCCGGTGGGACAGCCCCTTTTTGGTGAGAAGGTGTTTTGCCTGCCTGATTTGCAGGCGAACGAGTTAGAAGCTGACGGGCTTGAGGCAGAGGCCGTTCTTGTCGCGCTTGAGGTAACCGGCCCGCTCCGAGTACCCGTGAGAGAAGACCATCAGCAGGCCCTCTTTCTCGGCCTTTTCGAGCATGGCCTTCTTGGCCTTGAGAGTCTGCTCCGGGAAACGGTCGAATGCGGTGATGTAGGGCAGTGGGAGGTGGTTGGGTGTCGGGATGAGGTCTGAGAGGTAGACGATGCGCTCGCTGCCCGCGTTGACCGTGACGATCATGTGGCCGCTCGAGTAGCCGTCGGTCACAACCGCGTTGACGCCGTGGGTTACCTCGGTGTCGCCGTCTAGTAAATCCACCATCCCGCGTTCTTCGAGGACCTTGAGGTGTTCGATGCCGTGGCCGTACACCGGTATGGCGCGCTCATTAGGGTTGAAGGCCTCCTGCCACGCGGTGCGCTGCACGAGGTACTTGGCGTTGGGAAAGGTCGGGATGATATTGCCGTCGCGGTCGAGCCTCGTGGCCCCGCCGCAGTGGTCGAAGTGCAGGTGAGTGAGGATCACGAAGTCGATGTCGCGAATGGAAACCCCGTGCTCTCGCAGGTTGCGCTGCAGCTTGCTGGAACTGTGCCCGTAGATTTCCCGGTTGACCTCGGGTTCCTTGGAGCCCATGCCGGCGTCGACGAGGACGTTTGCTTCCGGGGTCATGATGAGCAGGCTATTGAGTCCCAGGCGGACGCGGTTTTTGCGGTCTGGCTTGGCTGATCGCTCCCACAGGATCTTGGGGACAGGGCCGAATACCGGACCTCCGTCCAACAGGAACGAACCGTCACTGATGACTCGCACTGCGACTTTGTTGCTCTGCATGTGACACCTCATGTCCGTGTTGTTGCTTATCCGTCTCGAGGTCTTGACGGTGGCGCCGCAGGCAGGCTGGACTTTCCTGCCGTTGGTTCAATCTGATTGGCAAACGTTATGGCCCATCGAATAATGGGTACTAGGTACTTTGGTACTGTATTTTTGGCCAATAGGATAGATAAAGTTTCGAACTTGTTCAAAACGACTTCCAGAAATCCGAGCCCGGAACGCCGCCTTTTCCGGCCGCCAGCAACGTCTCAAACGCGAAAATGCAACTACAATGCGCAGCGAATTCGGGGATCAGCCGATGTGGAAAATCGCACTCGGCGCCGCCACGGGCCCGGGGCAAGTATTTGGTAACGCGGAGGTACTGACGGTTGGAAATCAAAGTGACGATCGGCGACGTGACGCAGCAGGAAACGCCGGCGCTGATAGTGAACCTCTTCGAAGGAGTGAAAACGCCCGGCGGAGCGACCGGAGCGGTCGATAGCGCGCTGGGCGGGGTTATCTCCGGATTGATCTCCGACGATGAGGTGTCCGGGAAGCTTGGGGAACTGACCCTGGTACACACTCCGGCGTCGGCCTATCCATCGTTCAAACCCGGGCGCGTGCTGGTTGTGGGGCTCGGCAAGCGGGACGAATTTGGATGCGACACGGTCAGGCGGGTCACCGCGGGCGCGTTGCGCAGGTTGGAACGCGCTTCCATATCGGAGGCAGCGACCATCGTGCATGGCTCGGGCATAGGGGGGCTCGAGCCCTCGGCGTCTGCCGCGGCGATCGCCGAGGGGGCGGTCCTGGGCCTATACAAATTCGACAAGTACAAGTCGACCAGGGACAGCAAACGAAATTTCGATTCGCTGACCCTGGTGGACATCGTCCAGGGCAATCGTTCGGCCCTCGAGTCAGGAGTCGAGCGGGGAGAAACGTATGCCCGAGCCGGAGTTGCCGCCCGGGACATGGTGAACGAGCCGGCCAACCGGTTCCCGCCGTCGAAGATGGCGGAAGTCGCCTGTGAGGTCGCAAACTCGGCTGGACTAGGGTGCAGCGTCCTGGAGAGGGAGGACGTCAAAAAACTGAGGATGGGCGCTTACCTCGGCGTCGCCCAGGGCAGCCATCAACCGCCGAAGTTCATTCATCTCACCTACGAGGGAGACCCGGCCGACGCGAACAACAACATCTGGCTGATCGGCAAGGGCATCACGTTCGACACGGGGGGAATCTCGTTGAAGCCGGCCGGCGGGATGGGAGCTATGAAGGGCGACATGGGCGGCGGCGCGGCGGTCATCGGGGCAATTGGCGCAATTGCGCGGCTCAAGCCGCGGATCAACGTACACGCCGTTGTGGCCGCGACGGAAAATATGCCCGGAGGCTCGGCCCAGCGGCCGGGCGACGTCGTCACAGCCATGGATGGTAAGACCATCGAGGTAGACAACACCGACGCGGAGGGTCGGCTTACGCTCGCCGACGCGATCTCGTATGCCAAGTCGAAGGGCGCCACTCGCATCGTGGACCTGGCGACGTTGACGGGGGCCGCGTCCATCGCTCTTGGGCGAGGGCAAAGCGCCGTATTCAGCAACAACGACGAGCTTGCCGATGCCGTGATCGCTGCCGGCGATGGCACGGGAGAGGCGATGTGGCGTCTTCCGCTGGACGAGGTGTCGAAGAGGCAAAACCGGTCGAAGGTGGCGGACATAAAGAACACGGGCGGGCGGCCCGCCGGTTCGATAACCGCGGCCCACTTCATAGCCGAGTTCGCCGGGGACACGCCCTGGGTGCACGTCGACATCGCGGCGACCAACATGGTGAATTCAACCAATGGCGTGCTGGTGGCGGGCGCGACGGGCGTCGGAGCGCGATCGATGGTGCGGCTGGTCGAAGACCTCTCCGCTTGACGGACGCGACGGCTCCCCCGACTAGCAGGCTGACCACTGCCGAGACGAACAGGAGATCCAACCATGCCGGCTGTTGCCCGGCGCTACAAAGTATAAGAATGGGGCCTGCCGGTTGTGAGTTGCACATGCCGGGAGCGCCCACCTCGCCACCCCACCGTGGATACCGGCTTCCGCCGGTAAGTCGATGCAGGGCTGGCCGGGCTATTTTCAGAGAAAGAAAGGCTTAGCAATGACGTACGAACCAAAGGTCCACATAGACGACGAACTGCTGGAGCGGTTCCAGGGGGTGACCTCCGCGACGTGTTTCAGCGCCATGTTCAGGATGGGGCTGGAAGCGCCGGAGGGCACCTACGAGATGGCCTCCTGGCAGAACTGCTTCATGTACGGCGTGAAGCCAATGACGCCCGGCCGCAGGATAGCGGCGCGGGCCCGCACGTTGCGGTGCGTCCCACCCCGGCCGGACCTCCTGCAGATCACCCGCAAGGGCGAGTTCTCACCGGAGTACGAGGCGATGGCGACATGCGGGCCCGGCGACGTTCTCGTCGTGGACGGGAATCGAGATGCGCGTCATACGATTCTGGGGAACGTCAAGTCGAGGCATCTGCATATGAACAATGCCGCCGGTGTCGTGTCGGACTCGGCGATGCGCGACGTGGACCTTATCGGCGAGGAGTACGGCATGGCGGTATTTGCGGCAGACCGTCTGCCGACTGTGAACCGGCCCGGCATCGAGTCGTTCGAGGCGAACGTTCCGATCGGCTGCGGCGGCGTTCTTGTGATGCCAGGCGACTTGATCGTCGCGGACGACGACGGGGTTGTGGTTATTCCCTGTCAGCTAGCGGCCGAGGTGATCGACTGGATCGAGGAGCACGAGCGCGTCGAGCGGTTCATCATGGGCCTGATGGACGAGGAGAATGCGCCTCCCGGCCGCTACTATCCCCCGACGGATGAGACGGTCCAGCGGTACCGAGATTGGCTGAAAGAGCAGGGGGAATCGGGATAGTGAAGCGCGGGCCGCGAATTGATCGACGATCAAGCGGGTGCTAGGCTGGATACATAGCGCGGTGGGCGTAGTGTAGTGGTTAACACGTCAGGTTGTGGCCCTGAAGATCGAGGGTTCGATCCCCTCCGCTCACCCCAACTATTTCCTGCGATGACTCGCATCGGTGAAACTGGCCGATTGGAATTCCTCCCAAGCAGGTACGTCTCACGCAGTTTGGCGTAATCTTGTTAAGACCGGACCGGCAATCCTTGCGATTGCCGCTGGCCGTGCGCCCGTAGCTCAGTGGATAGAGCATCTGGCTTCGAACCAGGGGGTCGGGGGTTCGAATCCCTCCGGGCGTGCCATATTCCCGCATAGGGCGGAAAGGGCAGTACACCGACAGCCCTGCTGAACCGGTTCACCTGATCGTCATGACATGCATCGTGAAACGCTCAAAGGGGGCTCAGGGTCCCGACGAGTGGCAGCCACCGGGCGAGTCCTGCTGGTGCGAGTACGCCTTTGGGTGGATCACTGTGAGACAGATATGGGACTTAACGGTCGCGAATCCGTAGGCGCTTGAGAAAACGCTGACAAAGTGCCTAGGCCCGTCGGAGATGACGGCGATAATGTCAGATCCGGCCTCTGTTACCGCCAATCCGCCAGCAATCCCAACGTCGGAATCGACACCAGATCCAACGGGCGATGCCGTTTACGATTCGTGCGACGAGTCTGAGGAGTCGGGCGAGCACCGGATCCTCATGCGTAGCGGATCGGGTAGGGGATTCCCTCAGGCGATGGCGCCGTCGGCACGTGATGGAGACGGGGATGGGATTGTCTGTGAGAGGTGATCAGGTCCGACATATATTGATTGGAAAGAGAATCATGCGTATGCCGCGGACATTCCGTTAACTGTTATAATCCCCGCTCTCACGTGCGCGGCGCGGTCACCTAGCAAATGGTAAAAGGAAGGCGGTAATGACAAAGTTCTCCAAGAATAAAAGGAATGCAAGATTTTCAGACAATCCGTTCCGAAATCCTAACTTGACACCGGAACAGAAGGCCAGGCTAGACGAGAGGGATCGGGTAATCCGACATTTTCGTGAAACCGGCGACCCAGTTCCGGCGCAAAAGGCAGGATGGTTCCCATCCCCGGAACGTATGAGAAAAAACCGGGCTGAACGCGGTCAAAGGACGGCTAAGAAAAAGACAGACTAACATCGTAATATTTCTGAACGATTGAGAGTTTATTCCTTGACCCATATGAGCGTAATGTAAATTCTTAGTTCTTACGCTGGAACTCTTAGCATGCTTAAGTGGCGCACTAGTATCAGACATCCACGGGTTGAAAATCTATGAAATTCGAAATCTTGTTGATCTCAGGAACTCAAGTAATCAAAACTGGTCATATTTTTTGGTGTCAGGGCGACGGACAGTGGTCTTTTGAGGCTGATGACGAAAAAGTCTCAGGCAAGTTGAGAGAGATTTGCCAAGAAGGGAAAGTCGTTATATGGAAGGCCATACCCATACAAAGTGAAGGCATTATTGCTGATGGGATTGAAATGATTGGTCCAAGTCACGAAGAGTTTCCCCTGGCCCTGGAACATGAATTAGCAGCAGTTGGAGTACTGGAATTGAGGGCGGTTGGCAAAGACTAAAGGCGTGGAATTGGCCAACGAGTGCTGCGGCCCGATACGGTCGCGTTTGATTTCAATGTGGGACTTACGCGGTTAATTCCACGAAGCCCCTAGCCGAATCTCCACGGGGGCAGATGGTCCCAGGTATTGGGATCTGGATCAATCATAGATCCAAGCCTTTCCGTCAAGTCCCGGCCCTTCCCGTCACTACGGAGCAACGCCAGTGCGGCCCCCCATTCGGACAGGTCAATGAATTCATCGCGTTCGGGGTCGAATCTCATGTCGTATTTATGACACCACGCGGCCCACTGTTCTGGGGCGTGGTCTATGAGCCAAAGCGCCACGTCCTCGCTTCGTATCGTTTCACGGTTGAGCCGTGCGTCGCTGGTGCCGAGCGGATCGGGGTGGGGGATGACGTTGACATAAGCCGCAAGTAGCCGTGACTTTAGTGCTTTCGGGTGCATAGTCCTGTCATTCTAACCCACAACGCGACTGCGTGACGTTGACCTGTACAATGAATAGCAATCAACTCACCGTAGATTAATCACCGTTCGCATTCGGAATGCACCTTCAGGATGGTTGAGTTTTGGGTCATAATCAGTTGGCCAATGGCTGGACTGGAGAGGATCAATACGCACGAGTACGTCCACGACCGGATTGGCCGAATGCGATGGAGGGCAACAGTAGTATGGATTTAAGGGTTAAGGACCGATTTCGCGGCTGCCTGCTTGGACTTGCTGCGGGCGACGCGTTAGGCACGACGCTGGAGTTCGAAGAGCCCGGCAGTTTCCCACCAATCGACGACATGATCGGTGGCGGGCCGTTTTTCCTGGAACCCGGCCAGTGGACCGATGACACGTCCATGGCCTTGTGTTTGGCGGCCAGCCTGATCGAAAGAGGCCAGTTTGACCCGATTGACCAAATGGAACGCTACGTGCGTTGGAGAGATGAAGGGTACATGTCCTCGACGGGGGAGTGCTTTGACATCGGGTACACCGTTAACGAAGCGTTGTCGCACTTCATGGACACCGGCGAGCCATTCGCCGGTTCCACTGACCCGTTTTCTGCCGGGAATGGATCACTGATGCGGCTTGCCCCGGTGCCGATGTACTTTGCGTACGATGCCACCGAGGCCATTACCAGGAGCGCAGACAGTTCCCGGACCACCCACGGCGCCCAAGAAGCGGTCGACGCATGCCGTTATTTTGCCGGTCTGCTCGTCGGCGCCCTGATAGCCGCGGATAAAGAGACGCTGCTTTCACCGCGTTATTGCCCGGTTGAAGGACTTTGGGATGAGGACCCGTTGGCGGGCAGGATTGGCGAGATCGCTGGTGGGTCATTCAAACATCGAGAACCGCCGGAGATCAGAGGAACAGGTTATGTCGTGGAATCGTTGGAGGCGGCGCTCTGGGCCTTCCACAAGTCCCGGGACTTCCGTCAGGGGGCCCTGCTGGCAGCCAACCTGGGAGACGACGCCGACACCACCGCAGCAATATACGGGCAGATCGCCGGCGCGCATTACGGGGTCAGGGGAATCCCGGCTGAGTGGAGGCAACTGATTACGATGGCAACGGAGATCACATCGATGGCCGACAGCCTGTATGACCACTACGGTCGGTCTTCGGCCGCCAAACTGCGTGAAGAGGACGCACTATGACCGCGAATGTAACCGAGCAAACCGGGCAGATCCGAGGCGTGAATGTGCGATGGGTCAAAGTGATCGTGGCTGGGCACACCGTAGAACAGGTGCTTTCGTACGACGTAGCAGAAGCAGAGGCAGTACACGGGCGGACATTCGATGACGAACTGGATAGACACATCCAGATGGGCATGTTTTCAATGGACCGCATATCGGCAGATGGAACGATGCATAAGGTCGCGTCCGCCGCCAGCTACGTCCTCGATGGGAAATGCATCCGCACAGCGAAGATCGTGCGATGCAGGGATGTTGAGCCTATGAGCGCCGGTTGGAGCATCGTCCGACCTGATGGCAGGAAAGTCCCCAGGGCACGTTGGAGTTGTGTTCCGGGAACGCCGCCGACGTTACATAAGGACCTGCCGGCAGACGACGATGTCACGCGATTTCTCAGGGGAGTCGGTGAACAAGTCGTGCGCAGCTTTCAGGACTCCAAATTGAGACCCGACAGGAAGGGCGGTTGGGCCGTTTCACTGGGTCACGGCTATCGATGCTACAACCTCTGGTACTCACGGCCGCCCTGGGGCAACTGGGACATGTCCTATCGGATTAGCCTGCGTCAACCTGACAAGAATGAACCCGGCGAATCTCAGTGGCATGGTGAAGTGGGGTTCACGTACCTCAAGAACGACAACAAAGGCTTGGACCGTCGGCTTGATGGGGTCATCGCCGTGGACACTCAGGCATCGAGGACTGACCAAGTCGAGGATGAGAATGGTCAAGTCGTAGAAGAGTATGGCGTGATACAGGCTTCGCACGACGGATTTGCATTGGATGAACCCTTTGCCAGCGCGTTGGCCGATACGCTCAGGCGTTTTGTTGAGGTGATCACGCCTGTCGTAGATGCGTTCCAAAACGAGCGCTCCGACGCCGGGTAGGCGACTGGGAGTATTCGGCCCGATTCCTTGCTCGTCCGCTGTGCGCCCGTAGCTCAGTGGATAGAGCATCTGGCTTCGAACCAGGGGGTCGGGGGTTCGAATCCCTCCGGGCGTGCCAATTTTTGCTGCGTACAGCGCATTGGAATCCAAGACCAAGCCCCCTAGTGCGGCGGGTCAAGCAGCTTGTCCAGGGACTCTAATCTGGCCAGCCATTCGTCGAATCTCCGGCATTCGGCGCGAATTGTGCCCAGTCCCATTTTGGTTGCTACCAGACTTCCATCGACAACTTTTTGGTACCCGGGAAGAACGTTCTTGATTCGTTTGCTCGGCGCCGTGTCGGGGTTGTCATTGATGTCCTCGGGGCTTGGGAACAACGAACGGACCACCCCAAGTTCATCCACCTGGTGGTCCGTTACGGAGGCCAATGCCGAGAACGCTCGCACGTCAGAGAACAGCAGTCCTTCGAATTCGTGCTTCTGGACGTAGGGGATCACCCTTCTTTGATCCCAATGGCTCGAGACCCTGCTTTGGACCTCTTTCGCCAGATGATCCTCCAACTCGTCAACCGTACGGGTTCCTTTGTCTCGAAACCCGTAGAAATCGACCAGTGACGTAACAGCGTCGAAGTTCGGGTAAAGCCCAGCCATGTCAGACGCGAGGCGCTCAGTACTTACTCGTCCGCCGTCGCCGCCGGAACGTGCGCGGCCAACTAGAACTGCGGTCGGGGCAACCGAGGATGGGTGAAGGTGATCCGCAAGAACGGAGTTAACGAATTCTTCCTCCGTCCGTCCTTCTACCGAAATGGCCAGCCGGATCAGGGACGTCCTCCAAGCAGGTTTTTCTGCCAAAGTTCGCCCGTGGTGTATTCATCCAGCCAGTGCTGGTAATCGGACAGGCTAGGTTGGCTCACCTTCGTCTGCCCGTCCTGCAGGTCCAGCACGAAGATCTCGTCGAGTTCGAATGCGTCTACGAGGAGCGGGGATTGGGTCGCGACAATGACTTGCTTTTGCGTTGAAAGAGACTTGATCATGCCGCCAATCAGGGCGACGGCAGCGGGGTGTAGACCGAGCTCCGGCTCATCCAACAGAATCACGCTTGGCAGCATCTCCGGTGGGAGATTAAGCAACGTCACGAGGGCGAAGAACCGCAAGGACCCGTCTGAGGTCAGGTGCGCGCCGATTGTCTTGTCCGTGTTTTTGGCTTGCCATCTCAGCGAGACTTTTCCGTAGCTCTCCTCGATTGCGAAACGGTCAAACACCGGGAGCACACGGCCGATGTGCCTGCAGATCGTGTCGTAGCGTTTTGGGTTTTCTTGCTCCAGCCGGTGCAGTATGGCCGCCAGATTCCCGCCGTGACCAAGAAGCTGATTGTTATCTTCCAGGTCCCAATTTTTCTTGAAGTTGGACGTGCCAGAGGTATCGTGGAACTGAAACGTAGAACAATTCTTGAGTAGTTGAACGATCGCCGAAGCGGTTGTCGCGTTGACAAATGTGCCGCTGTAGGGGACGCCGACTATAGCGGCGTCTCGGTGCCCACTGCCGAGATGATTCCAGTTCGCGTCAGTCGGGTATTCGACCCTGCTGGACCGAAACTTTTCCTCGCTGAAGAAGAATCGGTCGGGGTGAGCAAAGGTCAGCGCGAACGCGTAGTCATTCCGGCCCCTTTCTGGCCGCAAGTTGATCTCTGCTTCGAGGCGCGGCGTGTGCCGGTTTCCCCGAAACAACTGATCATCGGCGCCGCCTTGCATTTCGACGAACTCGGCGAGCCTGCGGGATCGCAGCATCCAACTCACCATTTCGAAGAAACGGATGAAGTTGGACTTGCCCGAGCCGTTGACGCCGATTAGGACGGCCGCGTTCGGGATGTCGGACATGGTGAAGTCCGCCAGGGACCTGAAGCCCCTAATGCTGACGGATTCAATCCTGGTCGCTGTCATTGCATGCGGTCTTTCTCAACGGCCATCTGACACAACACGATTGTATAGCTGGCAGGTATGTGCTCACCGATGGGCCAGGGGCGAGAATGACGGCTGTAACTGTCGCAGTTCTAAGGCCAGCAAGAATGAACACAGGCTGACGAGGAGTAATCCCTTGCTTCAGGGTCGGGCTGGGTGGATGACGGCGCGCCCGCCGATCGCCGGTTCAGATTTCTCGGCTTCGCTCGGAATGACTTATAGGCGCTCGAAGTGACGTCAAGGCGTTCGGAAACGCCATGGGCTTGTGATGGCCGCAGGAGGGGATGGAAGTGGTTGGGCGGAGTCCTGGCCCGTGCCAAGGCGGGTCTGAGACCCGCCACTACCAATTCGTGGGACGCCCTGTTTTCGTGCTGATGCCAGATGCCTTTTATCGGCATTCCGCGGATCCTACCGTCAGCGCAACTTCACGGCGGTGCCGTAGGAGAGGATCTCGGCGGCGGCATTTGCGATTGAGGATGTGTTGTAACGCACGTTCACCACGGCGTCCGCTCCGAACGATTGCGCCTCGGAGATCATTCTCTGCGTCGCCTGCTCCCGGGATTCCTGCATAAGCTCTGTATATGCCCCCAATTCGCCACCCACGATGTTTTTGAGGCCTGCCACTATGTCGCGCCCGACGTGTTTGGCGCGTACGGCGTTCCCTCTGACCAATCCAAGCACTTCAACGATTTCGCGGCCCGGCACGGTTTCAGTAGTAACAACGATCATTTGTTGGACCTTTCTGATTTTGAATGTTTCCTGGGCCATTTTAAGCGAGCGCCGGTGGCAGGTAGATTCCGGACGGGGCCGACGAGTGGGGGCGAACCGTCACACCGTGGCCACCGTCTGCGCCTCGATCCCGGCCCAGTCGATGCGCCTGCCGAGGCCAGGGTCGGTTGGCGGGTACATGTAACCCCCTTCGATCCTGGTCGTGTCCTGAATCAGGTCTGCAAACGCCGTCCGGTGAGACGGCGGCGGCGCGAGCGGCGCGCCGGAGTGCTCCCACCAGTCGTCGTTCCGCATCGCGGCGACCACGTGCGGGTTGCCACCGTGGCACCCCACGCCGAACATGTCGCAGAGGTTCGCGAGCTTGATCTGGCCGGTGATGCCGAGACCGCGCTGGCGGACTATGTCCACCGCGCCGTCCACCAGGTAGGGGACCACCAGGTACGGATGGCCCTCGACTGACTCCAGGGCGAGAACGGGGAGGTCCAGGGCGTCGGACAACTTCTTGAGTCCGCGGATATCGACCTCCTGCAACGGCTCTTCGATCCAGAGATAGCCAAGTTCTTCAAGTTCCCGTCCGACGCGGATCGCCTCGTCGACCGTGTACTGCTGGACCGGGTCGTGCATCAGTTCGAAATCGTCGCCGACCAGTTCGCGAAGCTCGCGGAGGAGCGACAAGTTTGTCTCGACTCCGAGCATCATGTGGTCCTTGAAACCGAAGAACCCGTCCTCTTTGGCCTTTGCTGCCGCGCCAAGGTTTGCCTCGTAAGAGAGTGACGTCACGACCTGGTAGGCCTTGATGCGGTCCCTGAAGCCCCCGATCAACTTGTGAACCGGCAGGTTCGCCATCAGCCCGCCGAGGTCCCACAAAAGTTCATCGACCAGCGCGATTGGGTCTGTGGACGGCATGTGAAAGTACCGCCTGGCCATCCACATCTTGTGCCACATCCGTTCCCTGTCGAGGGCGTTTTCCCCGAGTATGTCCTGCGCCCACTGGGTCTTGAACGCGTGTGCTTCCCACTCCGCGTGCTCTTTTCCCCAGCTAACGGTAAGGAGCCCGCAGGTCTCCAGGTTCGAGTCGGTCCGCAGGCGCAGGACCGCGCCGTAGGCCGGCCGCGCCGGAAGAACGAGGGTGTCGCCCTGGTACGGCTGGTGGGCGAATCGGGCGCGGTACGTCTCCGGGTACTCCATCGACTGGCGGATCGGCCGCCATCTGGGCTCGATCGGCTCGCTCTCGATGATGTCGATTCGTATTTCTTCGATTTTCATGTGATAAACATCTCCGCTTGTTGGGGGGTCGAACTCATGCGTACCCCTATGTTGACGTGTAAAACAGCGGATGCGGCATTAACATCACGTCGCAGGCTCCGTAAGGTTGCCGTTCAAGTTGTTTCAAAATCCCGGGAGAGATTATGTACCCCAGCAACATCAGGCAAAAAATCCGTGACGACGCGCTCATCCTGGGCACGTCGATGTTCAGCTATGAACCGCATGTTTCGGCGGCAATCTATCAGACCGGGCCCGATTGGGTCTGGATAGACCAGGAGCACGCCCCGTGGGGCACGGAGTCGGTGGGGATAATCGCCGTGCAGGGCCGGCAGGCGGGCGTCGCGCCGGTGATCCGCGTCGCATGGAACGATCCGGGCCTGATCAAGAAGGCCTACGACGTCGGGGCGGTGGGGGTGATGGTGCCGCAGGTGGAAGGTCCGGAAGCCGCGGCACAGGCCATCGACTACGCCAAGTATCCACCGCTGGGCAACCGCGGCATCGCGCCGTGGTTTTCGTCGATGCTGGGGATCGAGGCGGGAGACGTTATCAAGAACGCCAACAGCGAGACCATACTGATCCTCCAGATGGAGAGCCTGGAGGCCTACGAGCGCCTTGACGAGACGCTGGCGCTCGAGAATTTCGAGGTGCTGCTGGTTGGGCCGAATGACCTTTCAGCGTCAATTGGCAAGCCGGGGCAGATCCACAACAGCAAGACCGAGAACATCATGATCGACGTGGCGGAACGGATGAAGGGGACCGGCAAGGCGCTGGCCACCACGTTCGCCGATCCGGAAGACTGCCGCCGCTGGATAGGCGCCGGGTACAGGATGATGAACGTCTCGTCGACTCTCGTGCTCGGCACCGTGCGGACAAAGCAGCTATACGCCGAGTTTCGCGAGCAGTTCGGTTAGGCCGATAGACGTCTTTTGCTCACTGACGTAGCCCCCAAGGAGGGTGTAGTTGGTTCTTGAGAGATTCCACGTAAAGGAAGAAGAGGCAGTACGTATCCGCCACGAGGACATGCGCGCCACGCTTGAGGCGATGTTTTCGATCATGGGAATGTCTTCCGCAGACGCCGAACAGGCCGCGGACGGGCTGATCTACGCCGATCTGAGGGGCATCGAATCGCACGGCGTGTCCAACTTGATGCGCGTGTACGTGAACGCCTTCAACGAGGGCCATATCGACCCACGGCCGAACGTGCGCGTCGTGCGAGAGGCGGCGGCCGTTGCAACTATCGACAGCGACCGGGGTCATGGGCTTGTCGTGGGCCCGATGGCCATGAGGATGGCTATTGACAAAGCCCGTACTGCGGGGATAGGGGCCGTGGCCGTGGGAAACGGCCGCCACTTCGGCGCCGCGGCCTACCACGCGCAGATGGCCCTGGAACACGACATGGTGGGGATAGCGATGACCGTGGGCGGAACGTCGATGGCGCCCACCGGCGGGGCGAAGGCGATGGTCGGGCTGAACCCGCTTTCGATCGCCGCGCCTGCGCGCAACGAGGAGCCATTCATATTCGACGGTTCGATGAGCGCGGTAGCCGGGAACAAAGTCGTGCTGGCGAACCGGCTGGGCGTGTCGCTTGCGCCGGGCTGGGTGGCCAAGGAAGACGGGTCGCCGGTCATGGAGGAGAGCTGGCCCGAGGGCAGGCACCTGATGCTGCCGGTAGGTGGGACCCGGGAGGGCGGTTCGCACAAGGGGTACAGCCTGAGCGTGATGATCGACATACTTGCCGGCCTGCTTGGAGGCACGGGACCGGGCTTCCTGAACATGGGAACCGCGTCCCATCACTTCATCGCGTACGACATCGCCGCATTCACCGACGTCGGCCAGTTCAAGGACTCAATGGACGAGTACATGCGCGCCCTGAAGGACTGCCCGACTGCGCCCGGCTGGGACCGGGTTGTCTACGCCGGCCTGATGGAGGCCGAAGAGGAGGTCGTACGGAGGGCGGAAGGCATCCCGTACCACCCCGAAGTTATCGACTGGTTCCGCGACATCACGGCGGAACTGGACGTGCCCTGGAATTTGACCCGGTGAGGTCGTATCGCATCGCTCCAACCGTGCCGACCACAACCATTCGTTAGAATCGGCCGGGTTGTTCGTTTTCCACCCGACAGGACAGAGGCCTAACACATGCCGAAGAGACTCAACCGCGCAATCGAACTGCTTGAAGCCGGGCAACCGGCGTTCCCGACCTCCACCGGGCCGTTGACCTACGAGAACGGCAAGGAGATGGCGAGCACGTATGCAGACATACTGCTGGTCGACTTCGAACACGGGGCGTTCGACGTCGTCGGACTGCACCAGTTCATGCGCGGCTTGGTGGATGGCGGGCCGACGCCGAGCGGCCACAGAATTCCATGCGTGGTTTCGACCCTGCCGTCGAACTGCCGTACGAGGGACGAGGTTATCGCCAACCAGTGGCAGATCAGGCAGGTGCTGACGGCGGGGGTCATGGGCGTACTGCACACACACGCTCGCCAGGCGTCAGCCGTGCAGGTGTTCGTAGAGGGCGTCCGTTACGTGTGGCAGACGTTAGGGGTCGGTAATGGCCTTGGACAGGGCCAGCGGGGCGGAGGCGGGCAGCGTACTCCGGCGGAAATATGGGGGCTCGATCCTGTCGAATACATGCGGCGTGCCGATCCGTGGCCGCTCAATCCGGAAGGCGAACTGCTTCTCGGCCTGAAGATCGAGGACCGAGAGGGGATGGCCAACGCCGACCAGATCGCTGCCGTACCCGGCATTGCGTTCGCAGAATGGGGGCCTGGCGACATGGGGATGTCGCACGGTTACGCAGACGCCCACGATCCGCCTTATCCCGCGGACATGGACCTGGCAAGAGAGACGATCAAGGCCGCCTGCGACAAGCACGGGGTGAAGTTCTACAGTTCGTGGAACGACCACACGAAGTCGGCAAGGGAGAACTACGAGTTCGTGAAGGAGTGGGGCGTGGCGATTCCGGGCGGGTACGACGAAGAGTCCGCCCGAATGGGGTACGAAGTGTACGGGCGGACGATGTATGTCTAGGCGTCACCAACCGTCATCCCCGACCCTGATCGGGGATCTACTGGACCTTTCGGCCACCCCTAGCAGACTTAGAGGGTGTCTAAAAACCCTTCCGTTCACCCTGAGCCTGTCGAAGGGTCGAGGCGCTGTTCATGGTTCGACAAGCTCACCACGAACGGTTTCCGACGACTTTTTAGACACCCTCTTAAGGCGCTAACGCGATAAGCGCAGCCCCGATGCCAATTGTCACCGCTCCGATTATCCTGGTCCGGTCGGGCCGTTCCTTCAGGATGTAGAAGCCGAGTACGACGCCGACCAGGATGCCGATCTCTCTGAACGGCGCCACATAGCTGACGGGGGACAGTTGGAGAGCGCTCAGCACGAGGCCGTAAGCGGTGAACTGCAATACGCCGCCCAGTATGAGGGCTTTCCGGTGGACGCGAAATTCGGCTGCAAAGTCGCCGGGCGTATAGCTTCTCCAGATCAACGCCAGCATTCCCAGGCCGCCGCCGGTAGACAGGCAGAACATGTAGAGCAGCGGCGGGACGTGCTGCACCCCCTGTTTGTCGATGATCGAGTACCCGGCGATTATGAGACCGGTCGCGACCGCATACCGGGCGCCCACGTCTTTCAGGGCGCCTCGTAGCAGTTCCTTCCAACCGCCCGGAGGGCCGCCGCTAACGCCCACTGACAGGACGCCTCCCACTATGAACGCGGCCCCGACGGCTGCGGGCCAACTCATGTGTTCACCGAGCGCCGCGATGCCGAGAACCGGTATGAGAGCTATTCCCAGCCCCCGGGCGATTGGGTAGACCAACGACAGGTCGGAGTGCTTGTAGGCACGGCCCAGCGTGAAGAAGTAGACGGTGTGGAGTGCAACCGTGGCGGCGATGAAACCCCATCCGACAAGACTGGGCGATTCAGTGACGAAGTAGTAGATGGCCACCGGCAGGAATACCGTGCTGCCGGCCGCGGTCATCCACCAGGTGAACACCTCCGGCCTGGTTGCCCGTTTCGCGAGCAGGTTCCACGACGCGTGGGCAACGGCAGAGATGAGGACGAGGACTATTGCTGCGACGGTCATGGGGCGGTTGGACTCAGATTTGCCTTCGGGCGCGCAACGGCGCGGTCCGGCCGGCCATGATGTAATCACACCCCGACGGCCGAACGGTGATGCGGCCTTCGGTATACTTCCGCCGGACCCACGTTGTTGAGTAGTCGGGAGCGTTCCAGTTGCATTATCAGACCGAACGTACTAGCGGTTGCCGGATATCGGATTCCTGGACCTACAGGGGTCTGAAGGCCGTGGTCATGGAAAACGAGCTTCTCCGAGTGACCGTGCTGGCCGACAAGGGTGCCGACATCTTCGAGTTCGTTCACAAGCCCAGCGACACGGACTTCATGTGGAGGACGCCGTGGGGCGTGCGGGACCCTTCGCTATTCATCCCGTCCACCGGTTGGGGCGAAGGCGTGTGGCACGACATGTACGAGGGGGGATGGCAGACCATTGCGCCGACCGGCGGTTATCCGGGCGAGTACATGGGCGCCGAGATCGGTCAGCACAATGAGTCGGCGTTGATGCCATGGGACTGCCAGATAGTGACCGACACGCCTGAACAGGTAAGTGCCAAGTTCTGGGTGCAGTCCTATCGGACGCCGTACTGGATCGAGAAGACGCTGACGATCGACCAGGGTTCGGCGGCGTTGAAGGTCTCTGAGTCTGTCACCAACCTGGCCGAGGAGCCGACGGAGTGCGTCTGGGGGCAGCATATCGCGCTGGGCGAGCCGTTCCTGAATGCGGGATGCAGGCTGGACCTGCCCGGCGGGTCGGTCTCCAGTCTCGGTGACGGCTCGATGCCGGGAAGTCTTCTGGCTGCTGAAGCCCGCGGCGAGTGGCCAAACGCTCCGGGCCCAGGCGGGGAGATAGTCGATCTTCGCAAGTTTCCCGCTCGCAGCGAACGGATCGAAGACATGGCCGTATTCCACGAACTGACCGACGGCTGGTACTCCGTGACCGACCCGAAGAAGGGCGTGGGATTCGGGTTCGCATTTCCGAAGTCGATATTCGAGTACATCTGGTACTGGCAGGTGTTCGGCGGTAAGGGCGGCTACCCCTGGTACAAGCGGACCTATAACGTGGGGCTGGAGCCGTTCTCAAGTATGCCGAGCGGCCTGCCCTTGCCGCCCAGCGAAGAGAAGACCTCGTTCACGATGGAAGCAGGGGAGACTCGCACCGCGGAGATGGTGGCGGTCGTGTATGAGTCCACGTCCGGAGTCGAGTCGATATCGCCGGACGGCACGATCACGGTGATCGGCGGGTAGGGCGGACCAAGGCCTGATGCCATCGTAGGGGCTGGTTTCAAACCAGCCCTCGGCCGCACGGCGTCTTACTTGCCCGAAACCCGCGCGGTGAACTCAGGGACGACACTTCAATTGGCACATTGGGTCTCTGTGCAAGCGAATAGGCAGTACAGGAAACGAGACATCCTGCGGTCGCTGCGATTCGCCGCTTAACGCCGCCCGACCCATCTGAATCCAGAACGCCTCCTGGACATGATCAGGACAAGGGCTGCCGTGAGCGCAATTGGCGCGGCGACAACGCCTGCCAGAAAAAGAATGTCCACTAACACCTGGGCCGTGCGAAGACCGACGATGAAGCCGAGGAGTGCGCCGGCGTTGATGCCGGCAAGAATGGCTACTCCGGCCCAGGCCAGCCCCACTCTCGCGCCCGGCGATTGGCCGGTCGGTGAAATTGGAAACGAGCGTATATGAAGTCGCGTCCGGGCTATTGCCCCCGCAATGATCACGGCAACCACGACGGCAACCGCTCCCACAATTGCGAGTGGGTGAATTGCAGGGCGCGCCTCCCAGAAGCCGAATGCGTAACCGGCAATACCACTACAGAGTAGTGCGGCGATAAGCCACAAAACGGTGTTGCCGACGTGCAAGGTGAGAGCCTATTCCCGTGGCAGTTGGTTCGATGGTTGGGGTGTCATTTGCCTACCCAATTCATGCTCCGGCTGGCAACCGCATTGGCGCATCGCTAACCGCCGGCTCTCGAGCACTGATATCCGATCAAGATTCCAATAAGCAACGTCAAGAAGTGCTGCAACATTACCTGCCGCATCCTCCCTCGATTCGACCGTTCGAACCAAGCGATGTACGCCTGTACCAATGCCCAAACCTGGCGCACACACATGACAAGTTCGTTGAGGATCTGTTGCAGAAAAACCATGGCTGGATTCTATGGGGTTTTGCACTGGGCCTTATCGAGACCAAGTTCGCTGGTGAAAGAACTGCCAGGCACACCTTCAATGCTGGATTGCCTACGTTTATCGACACAAAGTTAACCGTATTTGGCGACATTTCAATGCCTCACCCGAAAGTTTATGTTGAAGCCGTAACGGCCTTTCCTGTATGTTTCCTCCAACACGGTCAGGGGCCAACCGGTTGCCAAAGGGGAAGAGGAGATGTCTTCATCCAAACGACGGGATGCGCCTCGAATGCCCGCGTCCGTAAGGGAGCTCAAAGCTAACGACCGGCTGGCCCTGGCCGGCACGTTAATAGGGATCGTGGTGGTTGCGCTGGGCCTGATCCTGGAGTCCTACTTTGGTGGCGTCGGCACGGGAATCAGGGTACTTGGCGGCGTGGTTTTCCTGTGTGGGATTTCCGCCTTCGTACTAGGAGATGCCCGACGCCGCGCTGCCGCGCAGAAAAGGGTCCGACAAATCGTAGCAAGGTACATGGCCCGTACCGCCCACTGGGGTTGGCCGGACAGATGGGGGGTGGCCGCGGTTGCGCTGGGCCTGATCCTGCTCGTGCCAATGTTGGCTTTGCAAATCATGTTTGACTCTACTTTGGGTGTAGTGCTGATTGGCGTCGTACTCTTCTGGGCCGGGATTGGTCTCCTGGCTTATGGGAGGATCTACCGAAGGGATGCGGTACAGGACCATCGCCCGGCGTCTCCACCACGCCGATCAGGTGACCGAGACCGCAGCGGCGATCACAAATAGAAGTTGTGCGATCAACTGATGATTGGCCCTCGCGTGTAACCCACTAATAATCGGCAGAACGTCGCAAAACGGCAGTGAACCCAAATAGTCCGAACCCTTCCCCCGCGTTCGCCTTTTTGAGAGACCTTGGACTCACTTACAAGGTAGGCCTGGTGGTCGCGGCCATTGGCGTCCTCGTCATGCTCTTTAGTGAGGCATTGGGCGGGGTTTTCTACCAACTGGTCTTGAGCCTATTGGAACTACTGGACGCGCCCGCAGACAGGGAGTACCTGCGGCCGGACAAGCCCGGCGCCGGGTCTGGTCTACTACAGTTCGCGGGTTCGGCGGCGCTGGTGTGCGGAGTCTGCATTGTGAGCATTCGCCTGGGGTTTGGCTTGTTGGGTCTTACCCCCAAACCGGAACTAACCGACAAACTGGGACCGACAGACAGGCTGGGATTGGGCATCGCGGTGTTCGGGGTGCTGGTCAGCGCTTCGGCCACGATTCCGGAGGTCCTGCTCTACGAAATCCTGGCCCGAGAACCCGGTCCGTCAAGTCCGATAACGCCATTCTCGATAGTTGCGTACATTGGCTCTCTGTTCCTGTTTGGCGGACTCCTGGTGATCGTTTTCGGCGGACCGCGGCGTCGAGAAGTCCTGCTTGGTTGGACCGGGAAACTCGGCTGGGGCAAGCTGGGCTACGGCTGGATCAACACATTCGCGATAGCCCTGTTTGTAATAGGCGTCGTTGTTTCCACTGCGGGCCTGGAGGATGCGGCGCCGTTTCTCGGCGGGGCTGGGATCGCCGTGTTTCTGTTGGGTATTGCCGTGGACTACTTCGTAGGGACTGACCCATAGGAGACTTTTGCGTAACCGTCGACTTACCGGGGAATCGGGGATTCGAGGGTCTACTCCCAATATGCGATTCTCCCTCACCCCAACCCCTTCCCGCTGGGAGAGGGGGTTTTGCAAAGGTCTCCGCTGGGAGAGGGAGATTTGCAAGGGTCTCCATAGGGGTTGAACGATTGCCGCGCCTTCGGGCGTGGGCGGTATCAGGCCGCTGACGTAAAAGGGGCAGGGCGTTGGCTGGTCGAAGACGACGGGGTTGACGCCGCGTCCGTGCCAATCAGGACCCCGAGGCGATCCGGTAGGTCATAGCCGGTCAGGACCAGGAAAGCCCCCAAAACCGCGATCAATACCGTCACGGCGATGGCCGTTCTGCCGATAAGCCCTTTTGCCCTTATGCCGCCAATCGTCCCCGCGATGGCGACCCCAATTACCCCCGCGATAAACACCCAGGTCCACACGGCGTCCACAAATCGGTCGTAGAGGTTTGTGAACCGGATGATCAGGACTATGACGCCGGCGACCAGGAATGCCGGATTCTTCAGTCCAAGAAAGAAGAGGACCAAGATAACCCCGCTCACAATGAGAACGAGATTTACCAGGAACGAGACCGCATCCGTTTGTATGAGCCAGCCGGCAAACATGACGCCGAAACCGCCGATCAGCACCTTGGGCCAGAGGTCCGCTCTTCGGGACCAGTCAGACCGGAGAGGCGGTCGGGCGGGAGGAGCTGCTGCCGTGGGAACAGACTGCGCGGTAGAAGCTCGCTGCGACTCCAGTACGCGCCGGTATTCGCGAGAAGACGCGGCGGGTGGCCTCGGCGGGGTAGGAGTGGAAGTCCGAGTTGTAACTGCCGGCCTGGCCGCGGGAGACGGTCGCACCGGACTGGCCGGCAAGCCGTGCAGGGCTGCCTCCAGGTCCGGCACCTGCTCGATAGGCAGTGCGCAGTATTCCTGCAGGCGTTCAGTAAGTTTCGCCACGGCGGGATCAGGCGACTTCCTGACCCGTTTGAAGAGGTCGGACCCTGCAGGATCGGCAAAGTCCTTACCGGTGAATACCAGGTTGTCGTCGTTGTTGAAGGACCAAAGTTCGGGTTCCGCGGCGACGGCAAGGAGGCTGAGATAGATCACCAACGCGGGAAAGTTGTCCACGTTGTCATCGTAGTCATTCGCCGATCTTTGGGGGTGCTGGTAATTCTTGTGGCCCAATTCCTGGCTAAGCTGTCCCCGGAAATCGGGCAGAAAAACGCCGTCGTAGTCCACCAGGCGGATATTTCCGTCTGCCTGCACGAGGACGTTGCCGTGCTGCAGGTCGTTGTGGGCGATACGCAATCCGCGAAGACTTGCCGTCGTACCCCCGCGCCACTGGGCTGCCAATCGCCGGATCGCATCGGGCTCAAGGAGCCTGGCTTCAACGAATTTGTTTAAGGTCTCTCCTTCCACCCACTCCATCTTTACGATGGGATACCACTCGCCTCTGAGGCTGATCCCGCGGTCCACGTACTCGAAGTGCACGAAGGAGGGTGGGAGCACGTTGATCAGATATTCGCTCAGCTGGTTGTAACGCTCCTGATGGTCTTTGACCTCGTGAGTAAAACAACGGACCGCGAAAGTGCGCCCTCCGGATGTCACCGGGTAGACGCAAGCGAAGGCGCCCGCATAAACGAGCGGCATCCCGCGCTGGTTGACCCCCACCGTTCCTGTTTCAAGATCTGTGCCTTTGAAGCACAGCCGGGGATTCTGGATCGCCTCGCTGAATTCCGTTATCCCTGGCCAGGGCACGAGTCCTCCTCGCCTCCGTGAGTCTCGACGACCTTCATCATGACCAAAGTAGTGTCATCGTTCCGTATCAGGCCTCCACGCCGCTTTTCACCTACCCAGCGCCTCCAACAGGATGGGTCCAACGCCAGGAGCGTACGCCAGGGTTTCTCTCCGGCGGCGCTGTTGGCCAGAAACCAACAGGCCAGCGCGTCGGTCGCCAGGATGAACAAATCGCCGGGCCGGCACTCGCCGCGGCGCCGTCGCACCATTTCCCATGACACTCCTGTTCTGGCTGGGTTGCTGCAAATCAATGCGGGCAGATTGTCGAACTGGGCGGCGTCTTCGAGGGGAAAAGACAGCCATAAGCGATCTTCGCGAACGACAAAGAGACAACTGTCACCCACGGCCGTCGCCTGCCACCATAGGCGCCGGGAATCGTCCGCTACAGTCCCGATCGTGAGCCCCAACATGGTTGCGAAAGCACCGGCCCTGGCTTTCGCCTCCCCGTGCCAGGGAATGCGGTCCCAGGGCACGCCTGTGTGCCATTCCTCTTGTGCCGGCATCAGCCAGTTTTGCAGGGAATCCTCAGTCAGGCCGCAGAGATCCGGAGGGTCCGCAACGAATGCATCGGTCAAGATCCTGGCCCAGTCCCTGGCGAAGGCGGACTCGCTTGCTCCGTCCGCGATGGCTATGCTGGCCGGGCTGGAGCGGGACGGACCTGCTGGTCCAGGGAAGGCCGTCCGGAATGCGTCTTCGTACTCGTCAAGACGGTTGCCCGCCTTGGGCAGCCAGAACCTTCTGGGAGGTCCAGGGACCGCTTTCACGTTGCCGTCAGCGCAGGTCAGAAGCTGCGCGCGTTCCGATATCCAGGAACTGGACCAGGGCCACCATGTCGGCGTTGAACACGTACCCTCTTGACCCCTCGGTTACCGGCAACCCCAACTCAGCGGCCAAGGCCCTGACCGGCTCCGGAAACTCTGAAGACATGCGGAACATCCTTGCCGCATATTCGTCAGGGGGTAGATCGCCTTCGCCGGCAGGATATTGGACTGGAACGGCTGACATCTCGGAGAGATGGGCGTTGTAGATCAGCGTATTGCCGTCATTGGTCTTAAGGGCCATGATTTCCTGGGCCACCGGCTCCGGGTTACCGTCTGTGGCGTCGCCATCTGTGACGCTTATGACCATGGGTGGATAGGAATCCGGATTCAGGGCCGTCCAGTCCTCGATGGCTTTGGATGCGGCTGTCAACGCTTCGCACATGGGAGTCCCGTAGCCGGCTTCGGCTCGCAGCCATACCGGGAATTTCCGTGTTACCTCCACCACACCGCCGGCGCCGTCCGGCTCCTTTACCTGCCTTTCCTCCACCTCCGCAACGTCAACAACCTCGCTGACTTTCAGGAATGGCTGTTCCAGAGACGTACCGGGCAGGACGGTACGCAAGTTCGAGCGTCCTGCTCCGTCAGTGCCATACGTGATCAGTCCGATGTGAAAATAGTCGCGAACGTCCATCCCTTGAGAGCAGCGTTGGGATATGGCATCGAGAATTCGGTTTACCGCGTCGGCCGCTCCGTCCATTTTTCTCTGGCCAGGCTGTCCTCCCAGAACGTCCATCATCGACCCTGACTGGTCGATCAGGAATAGGAAGCAGCCGGGGTTATTACGGCTGATATCCGCTTCATAAGGCATGCGGGTCTACCTCCGTAGGTTGTGAAGAGCAGGTAGGCCGCGCCAGTTTACGTTACCCGCGAATCAATGACCACAAAGTAACCGGATCATGCGTCATCAGGGTTGTTTCACTACGGTCAAGTAGCAGCCACGCATATCTTTGACGAATAGGGACGCCAGGGTTCGGAGTGCTCGCGAATATGCAATCACCTGCGTATCAGACCGCGGTCGACTCGCTCCACTGTGTACCCCATCCTGTAGGTACAACCGTGCGGTGTGGAAACCCGGTCGGAGTAGGTGGCGACGTCGAGGCAGGAGTTACGCTTCCGCCATGACGACGTGGCCGGTCTGGTGGGCCTTTACCCAGTCCCAGTCGATCGGAACACCGATTCCCGGCCCCTCCGGCGCGTAGACGTTGCCTTCGCTGTCGATCCCGTCGAGGTCGTCGTTGTAGTCGGCGGCATACACGGGATGTCGAGTCGACTTCACGTTGGGGTGGACAAGTCCGAGTTCGAAGTAGTTCGTGTTGCGAATGGACGACATCATGTGGCGGTGGACCGGACCCGGGCCGTGGAGTTCCACGTCGAGTCCGAAGCCCTCGGAGGCGTGCGCGATCTTCAGCGCGCCGGTGATACCGCCGTCTTCGTGCGCGCCCGCCCTGACGTAGTCGGTGGCTTCCTGCAGGAGGAAGTTCACGTGCTGTTCGAGGAGCCTTATGTGCTCCGTCTGGAGGATCGGCGTCTTCAGCATCTGGCGCAGCTTGCGGTGTGCGTACGTGGAGACGCCGCCGTCCTTGAACGGGTCTTCGTACCAGAAGAAATCGGCCTCGTCGCAGGCGCGTCCGACCGCCAGGGCCTGTCCGAAGTTCTCGATCTCGCAGGCCGGGTCGATCATCAACGCCATGTCGGGGCCGACCGCCTCCCGGACGGCAAGCACGTTATCGATCTCCCTCTGGATGTTCTCTGCGGCGAGTCCCCAACCGTGGATCTTGAAGGCTGGGTAGCCCATCTCCTTGCACAGGACGGCAAAGTCGGCGAACTGCTCGGGCGTGCCGAGTCCACCGTTTTCGTCGCCGTGCAGGGTGGAGGCATAGGCCGGCAGCGGCTTGCGAGTGCCGCCGAGTAGGCGATACAGGGGTTCGTTGTACATCTTGCCGGCGATGTCCCACAGGCAGATGTCGATCACGCCGACGCCGGTCATATCGTAGTGGCGCAGGCCGCGTTTGAGGTCGTTGTAGATCTTCTCCCGTGCCGTTACATCCTTCCCGACGAGGTACTGGGCGCCCATGGCGATTTGTTCACGGGTCGGGCCGCCGTTGACCGGATATTCGCCTGTGAGACCCTCGTCGGTCTTGATCTGGACTATCCCGCCGGACTGCTTCAGCTTCCCGTCCGGTACGAACACGAGATTGAAGGTGTTGTAGTCCTTGCCGAGGTTTTCCGCGGTGAACTCATAGGACGTGTATTCGACGCTCGCGATGATCGGTCCGGATTTCATGTGGGGCTCCTGCTGGGTCTGTGTGACCGGCGAATCCTAGCACTCCGCCGAGTTCGTGGCAGTCGCAGTTCAATTAGTTAATGTTGCCCGGTGTTGGCTGGCGTGAAAGAATGCCGCGCCTGAGGCAGTTTTGTTCGAACGATCGGAGGAAAGATGCTGGCTCTCCGTTACCACGGGAACAAGGACCTCCGCCTGGAGGACATACCGGAGCCTTCGCCGGGACCCGGTGAGGTGCGCGTCAGGTGCAGGTACACGAGCATCTGCGCCACCGACATCGAGGAGTGGCAGTACGGTCCGCTGTGGGTCCAGTACGGGTCTCCAAACCCGCTCACAGGCAGGTCGGCGCCGCTGGTGATGGGCCACGAGATCAGCGGAGTGATCGACAGTGTGGGGGAGGGCGTTGCAGGATGGTCCCCAGGTGAACGCGTGGTGGTGAACAACGTTCGCACTTGTGGCACGTGCTTCTGGTGCACGCGATCGCAGCAGGCGGTGTGTCCCAACATGGCCGTTGCCGGTCTGTCGGCCGACGGCGGCCTCGCCGAGTACATGACCTGGCCCGCGGACATGATCATTCGGCTGCCCGACTCCGTCCCGGACGAAGCAGCCCCGTTGACCGAACCGGCGATGGTGGGCGTTCATGCCGCCAGGCGGTCGGGTGTGAAGCCGGCCGACACAGTTTGCGTCGTGGGCTGCGGGACGGTTGGGTTGATGACCGTCCAGGCCTTTGTTGCGGCCGGGGCCAGGGTCATCGCGGTAGATTTGCGCCGTCAGAGCCTGGACAAGGCCAGTGAACTGTCGCCAGACGTGATTACGATTGACGCGAGTTCAACTGACGTCGAAGAAGACTTGCTGGACCTGACCGACGGAATTGGCCCCGACATAGTGGTGGAGACCGCCGGCGCGGCGGAGACGCCGGTACAGGCGATCGAGTGGTGCAGACGAGGGGGAACGGTCGTGCTGGTCGGCATCTACTCCGCCACGCCGCGGATCGACTTCAACAGCATTGTCGGGGTGGAGAAGACCGTGATCGGGTCGGTGGCCTCGTCGCCCGGCGACATGCAACTGACGGTCGACCTCATTGCGCGGGGCAGGATCAACACGGCGCCGCTCGTGTCGTCGGTGATCCCGCTCGAGCGGGCGCTGGAAGACGGGTTCGGAAGGATGATCGCGCCAGGCAAGGACGTGTTCAGGATCGTCGTTCAGCCAACCGAGTGAAAACCGGTTTTCAATAGTCATTACAGCTAACTAAAACGGCAAATCGACGAGATTCGCCCCGGGGAACAGGACAAGAATTTCATGCACTACGACGACGAACGAACAAGTGGCTGCCGGGTGTCGGACGCGTGGACCTACAGGGGCCTTAAAACGGTCATCCTGGAGAACGAGTCGATCAGGGTGGTCGTCCTCGCCGACAAAGGGGCCGACGTGTACAGCTTCGTACACAAGCCCACGGATACCGAGTTCATGTGGCGTTCCCCGTGGGGGGTGCGCGACCCCAAGCTGTTCATACCGCAGTCGGGCTGGCCGACGGCCCCGTGGCTGGACGTGTACGAGGGGGGCTGGCAGACAGTTGTGCCGCACGGAGGTTACCCCGACGAGGTGTACGGCGCCGAGATGGGCCTGCACGGCGAATTGAACACACTGCCGTGGGATGCGGTCATAGTGGAGGACACGCCTGAATCGGTCAGCGTGCGGTTTTCCGGCAAGGGCGTAAGGATGCCGTTCAGCGCAGAGAAGACGCTTACCATCAAGGCGGGCAGTCCGACGCTCTACCTCGACGAATCGGTCACCAACGAGGGCGAGGAACCGGTGGACTGCGTCTGGCTCGAGCACATCGCCATCGGGCCGCCGTTTCTCTCGGACAAGTGCCGGCTGTACGTGCCGGACTGCAAGATCATCAATCACCCCGAGCCGACCGCAACATCCTCGGTCCTCAAGGACGCGGCGGTGACCGACTGGCCGATGGCCGACAAGGCTGACGGATCGCAACTCGACTTCTCTCAGATGCCGCCGAAAGAGGACCGGACCCTCGACATGGCCTACATGGCCGGCATGGAGGAAGGTTGGTACGCGGTGCTGAACGAGGAGACGAACGTGGGATGGGCCGTTTCGTACCCGGCCGACGTGTTCAAGTACCTGTGGTACTGGCGGAACCTGGGCGGAGGCTGGGGTTACCCGTGGTATGGGCGCTGCTACAACGTGGGCCTGGAACCGTGCACGAGCATGCACAACGGCGGCCTGGAACAGGCACAGGAGAACGGATCGGCACGCAAGTTCGGAGCGGGCGAAACGGTCAGGGGGTCGATCACGGCGGGCGCCTTCACCGGCAGGGGCGCGGTGCAGCGAGTCGCGCCGGACGGCCAGGTCCAACTGGGTTAAGGCTGACGGACGGGCATTCGCGGGCCGGAATCATGCAGATCATCGATACACACTGCCACGCGGGGCGAAATTGGTTTGAGCCGATCGAGACCCTGCTGTTCCAGATGGACAGCAACGGCGTGGACGGCGCAGTGCTAATCCAGCACGGCGGCACCTACGACAACGACTACCTGTTCGAGTGCGCGGCCGAATATCCGGGCCGGTTAAAGGTCGTGGTGCTGGTCGACCCGGAAGATCCGGACCCGGCTGGATCATTGACCTGCCTAACCGAACGGGGCGCAGCGGGCGTGAGGCTCGCGCCGGCGGCCCGGGTAGGCGGACGGGATCCCCTCGCGCTGTGGAAGATTGCAGGGGAACTCGGTATAGCGGTGTCTTCCATTGGTTCGGCGGCCGACTTCGGTTCTGATGAGTTCAAGCGAGTACTCGACTCCTGCCCAGACACGACGGTGGTAATCGAACACCTGGCGGGAGTGGGCATCACGAGTCCGCCGTACACGGACTACGAACGGGCGTTGGAGTGCGCAGAACGTTCCAACGCGTTCCTGAAGGTTCCCGGGCTGGGCGAAATATGCCCGCGGCCGCCGCGGCTTGACCCGCGTTTCCACTTTGAGAACGTTCCGCCGTTGTTCGAGATGGCGAAAGAAGCGTTTGGAGTGCGTCGCATGATGTGGGGAAGCGATTTCCCTCCGAGCGCCGGCAGAGAGGGCTATGCGAACACACTGAACGGAGTGAAGGATCACCCGGCGTTCTCGGACGCCGACGACAAAGAGTGGGTGATGGGCCGGACCGCCGCGCGCGTCTGGAAATTCGACTAAGAGGGTGTCTAATAAGTCGTAGGAAACCGTTCGTGGTGAGCTTGTCGAACCATGAACTGCGCCTCGACCCTTCGACAGGCTCAGGGTGAACGGAAGGGTTTTTAGACACCCTCTAAGGTCGATTAGCGGTCTGATCGGGCGCTATTCGGCCCAATAGGCGACGGCGACGAGGCCTGGGCCGGTGTGGGCGCCCATGAATGGGTGGAACTGCGTCAGGAACAGTTCCCGGCAGTCGAACTCGCTGCCGAGATTCGCCGCTATCAACGCCGCCTCCTCGGCTGCGTCGGCGTGCATCACGTTCACGTGCGCGCGTTTCCCAGCCAGATCGGAGCGGACCGACCGCATCAGTCGATCAAACGCCCGCCTCCTCGAGCGGGGTCTCGCGATGATGTCGATGCGCCCCCTCGAGAACTGTAGAACCGGCTTGATATCGAGCACCTGGGTCGCCCAGACGGCGACGCGGGGCACGCGCCCACCCTTGTGAATGAACTTCAGCGTTTCGAGGAAGGCCACGAGGTGAACACGTGACCTGACGTGCGCGGCGGCGGTTTCCACTTCGTCGAGCGTGTCGCCGCGAGCCGCGGCGCGGGCTGCCGCCAGGGCGATCAGGGCCTGTGAACCTGCCGCGCTCTCGGAGTCGAACACGCTGACGCTTTTGCCTGGATGCTCCTTCTGAGCAAGTTCTCTTGCCACGCGGGCCGCGTCGTAAGCCGCGCTCAAGTTGGAAGCCAGTGTGACGCATAGGACGGAGTCGGCGATTCCGGCAGCTTCCGCGATTGCGTTCAGCCATGCCTGGGGTTTTGGCGCCGACGTAGTTGGAAGGTTTTCGGCCGTTATCAGGTCCCGGTAGAACGTCTTCAGGCTGACCGAGGGTCCTTCGACGTGCGTGCGGCCGTCGATGGTGATTTCCATCGGCGCTATGGCTATGCCGAACTCCGCTGCCATCTCCGGCGGTATGGCGCTCGCAGAGTCCGTGACGACCGCCACGTGTCGCCCGGGCGCGACGGGCGCATCCTGTTCTGAATCCACTGTTTCCATGGAAACCGGATTATTCAACACTGTGGAAGCCTGGTCAAAACCGGGTGTCCCACGAAATGCGAGGATGCTTGTTGCTGGGTGCGCGACCCGATAGCGGAATACAATTAAACGGTTTTGCACCTGGCGCGACATCAAAACATGCACGCGCCACACCACCGGGAATTCCCAAAATGGACCTGACACCGCTTGGCCGGATCAACATGGCCGACATAGGCGCCGCCGAACTGGCGCGCAGGGACAGCCTCGTCCGGGGTCTGGCCGATCTGTTCGCGCGCCGCGGCTACGAGCGGGTAGATACGCCGCTGCTCGAAGAGACCGAGTTATTCATCCGCAAGTCCGGCGGCGACCTTTCCTCACGGCTTTACAGCTTTCGTGAGCCGGGCGGCTACGACGTGAGCATGCGACCGGAGTTCACGGCGCAGGTCCTGCGGCTTGCCGCAACGAACGGGATGGACGATCTTCCCGCCCGGTTCCAGTATGCGGGGCCGGTGTTCCGTTATCCCGCCCAGGAGGATGGCGGCAGGCCTGACAGCGGCCAGTTCTGGCAGTGCGGCGCCGAAATCGTAGGACCGCGGTCGGCGGCCGCAGACGGCGAGATCATCGCGATGGCGATGGAGGGCCTGTTGTCCGTTGGGGCGCGTGGCCCCACCGTAACCGTGGGCCACGTCGGACTGATATGGGACGTGCTGAGGCCGTTTGGGCTATCGGGTCGCGTCAATCTATTCCTCGTAAACAGTGTCGGCAAATTGGCTGACGGCGCGGACGGAGTCCAAGAGGTGCGGGACGAGAGCGTCCGCATAGGCCTGTTGAACGAAGCGGCGGCGCGGCTGATGGGGCAGGGAATGTCTGCGAACGGGCGTGATGAGGCCCTGAAGCTCGTGTCAGCGGTGTTGGGAGAGACCTCGAACCCGAATAATTCGTTTACGGGCGGCTCCCGCACGAGGGAGGAGATCGCCGAACGACTGGCCAGGAAGCTGACGCAAGCCGACGACCCGGCGCGTTTCGACGACGCGCTTGAACTCCTGTCGGCGCTCGCAAGGTTGAGTGGAAGCCCGGGCGACGTTTACGCGAGCGCGAAGGCGGTTCTCAGTTCGGCAGGGCAGGACGCGTCACCGATGCAGGGTCTGAGCGACGTGGTGGACAGCGCGCTTGCGGAAGGGGTCGCTGAGGCCAATCTCAGGGTCGATCTCGGCCTGACAAGGGACATTGCCTACTACACGGGCATGGTGTTCGACGTCACGGCTGGCGGCCAGACGGTCGGCGGCGGCGGTCGTTACGACGGTCTCACAAGGGCCCTGGGCTCGGATGTGGACGTTCCTTCGTTGGGGTTCGCATTCAACATAGATGCCCTTTCGGCCGTGATTCCCGCAGTGGAGTCCCGCCTCGACGGAGTCTTCGTTGCCCCTAATGGGCCGGATGCCGCCCCGGCCGCGGCCCAGTACGCGGCTGAGATCCGCGAAGACGGGTCGAAAGCCGTGTTGAGTTTTGAAGTACCGGCCGATTTGCCGACGCTCCGCCGTTGGGGGGAATCCGCTGGATGTAGTCGGGTTGTGGTGGTAAACGCGGACGGGACATTGGGCGGGCAGGACCTGTCATGAACCTCCGACTTGCCCTGCCATCAGAGGGAGCGCTCTTCGAGGGCGCGACGCAGTTCATGGCCAGTTGCGGCCTACGCGTGTCGCGGGCCAGTTCGCGTCGCTATACCGCCACGGTGCCGGCGCTGCCGGGTCTCGAGGTGCTGTACCAGCGGCAGTCCGACATTACCTCCGAAATCGACGGCGAGAGCGCCGATATTGGCATCGCCGGACTCGACCGTTATCGGGAGTCGAGGCGTGAAGGCGGGGACACGCTCCTGATCCTGGACGACCTGGGTTTCGGCGGGGCGAGTCTCGTGCTTGCCGTTCCCGACGCCTGGGTGGACGTGACCAACGTCTACGACCTTGCCGACCTGGCGCTGGAGTTCAAGAACCGGGGCAGGGAACTGCGCGTCGCTACAAAATATCCCCGCCTCGTGAAGCGGTTTCTGAACCGTCGCGGCATCAACTACTTTTCCCTGGTGCACGCATCGGGAGGGCTGGAAGCCGCGCCGATCATGGGCTACGCGGACATGATCGCCGACATCTCGGCCACCGGGGTAACCCTCCGCGAAAACCGGCTGAGACCCCTGCTGGACGGAACGGTGATCGAATCGCAGGCGGCGTTGGTGGGCAACGGCCGTTTGCTGGCGGCAGACCCGGCTCGACTGGCCATGATGCGCGCCATGCTGGAGCGCGTCGAGTCGTCGATTCGGGCGCGGAAGTACCAGAGGATCTCGGCGAATATCCAGGGTGAATCGGCGGAGGACGTGGCCGCGCTCGTGATGTCTGAGCGAGAGCTTGCCGGCATCCAGGGCCCCACCGTCTCGGACGTGTACTCGGACGACGGCCGCAAGTGGTTCAACGTGCAGGTTGTTGTGGGGAAGGGCGAACTGCTGCCGGCCGTCGACCACTTCCGCGGCATGGGCGGGAGCGGCATCACCGTGAACGAGGCGTCGTATGTCTTCCGGGCGCGCTGCGAGTCTTACGAGCGGCTGATGTCCAGTCTCGAGCCCTATTTCGAGGCCGACGCGCCTGAAAGCGGACTCCGATGAAACGGATCGTAGGCCTGGCTTCTGCGATCAAATACTTCGAGCAGGTCCGGTCAAGTTCCCACAATCCGCAGTTGTCCGACGGCAACGGGCTGTTCGACGTACCGGTGGAGCCGGCGGAGTTCGCGTCCCGGGTGATAAGGGAAGTCCGCCGAGACGGCGATCGGGCGGTCAAACGCATTTCCGGGCGAATCGACGGTGTCCCGCTGGGATTCATCGAGGTGCCGGAGGAGACGGTCAGCGCCGCCTCTTCCATGATTTCAACCGATGACCGGGGTGCGATCCAGTTCGCCATGGAGAGGGTCCGGGACTTTCAGCAGGCGGCTACGCCGCGCGGCTGGTGTGACGAATCGGGCGAATTCGGTGAAATCGTCACGCCCATCGACTCAGTAGGCGTCTACGTTCCGGCGGGCAGGGCGCCGCTTGCGTCGACGGTACTCATGACCGTTGTGCCGGCGCGCGTGGCCGGCGTGAGAGAAGTTGTTTTGTGCACCCCGGCGCCGGGCGATGAGTTGCCGAACGTGCACGTTCTGGCTGCCGCGGCGCTTGCGGGAGTGGACCGGGTGTACAAGATCGGTGGAGCGCAGGCCATCGCCGCCATGGCCTATGGGACCGTAACCGTGCCAGCCGTCGACAAGATTTGCGGGCCGGGAAACGTTTGGGTCACGGCGGCCAAGCGGGCGGTCTACGGCGACGTCGGCATAGACGGCGTTTACGGGCCGACTGAGACGCTGGTGGTGGCCGATTCGAGCGCGAGTGCCGAACTGGCCGCCGCCGACCTGATAGCGCAGGCCGAACACGACACACAGGCATTCCCGGTCCTGGTAACGGTGGGCGAGGGTGTCGCGGACCGCATCGAGGTCGAAGTCGACAGGCAGTTGGACGCGCTGGAAGCGCCCGAAACGGCCCGGCAGGCGGTACGCGGCAACGGCGTTTCCGTTATCGTCGATACTGCTGAGGAGGCTGTCGCCGCGGCGAACGCGTTTGCGCCTGAACACCTTTGCTTGCTGGTTGAATCGGCGCATGACCTGCGCAATTCAGTCAGGGCCGCGGGCGGTATCTTCATTGGAGAACATTCGGGGGAGGTCCTGGGCGACTATGTGGCCGGACCCAGCCACGTCATGCCGACGGGTGGAACGGCTCGGTTCGCATCGGCCCTGAGCGTCAGGGACTTCGTGCGGGTCACGCCGTTCCTGGAACTTGGCGAGCGGTCCCTGCTGGAAGTTGGTCCAGCCGCGGCCCGCCTGGCGGGTATCGAGGGGCTGGAGGGCCATGCGGCGGCGGCGGAATTACGGTTGAAGATGCTGGTGGGGGAATAATTGAAACTCTTGAGGGAGTCGTAACTGATCATGTCGGACATCACACAAATGATGCGCAAACACCTCGTGGATGTGGCCACCTACTCAGGGGTCGATCCCTCAGAGGAACTGGCGCGCTCCGCGGGGATAAGGCCCGAGGACGTCATCCGGCTCAATGCCAACGAGAACCCTTACGGCGCGCCTTCCGTGGTGGTAGACGCCCTGAATGACCTGCCGTTGCACGTCTACCCCGATCCGGAGCAGCGTGAGCTGAGGAAGACCCTGTCCGCGTACACGAACCAGCCGGTCGAGCGGCTGATCGCGGGGGCGGGCGGCGATGAGATCATCGATCTGCTGCTGCGGCTCTTCGTAGAGCCGGGTGACAAGGTCATCGACTGCGAACCCACATTCGGCATGTACGGGTTCTGCGCCCGCATAGCCGATGCCGAGGTGGTCTCGCTCCCGAGGAAGGACGACTGGTCGATTGACCTGGATGCGATCAGATCGACCATCGACGCCACCACGAAGGTCATTTTCATCGCTTCTCCAAATAACCCCACGGGCAATTCGATGTCAGCGGAAGAGGCGGTTGCGCTGTTGGAGACAGGCCTGATCGTCGCTATCGACGAGACCTACTACGAGTTCTCCGGCACGACACTGGCCCACCTGACCGCTCACTACGGGAACCTGGTGATACTGAGGTCGTTCTCGAAGTGGGCCGGGATCGCTGGTCTACGGGTGGGTTACGGCATCGGTTCGGAGACACTGGTCCGGCACCTGATGGACATAAAGCAGCCCTACAATATCAACGTGGCGGCCGAAGCAGCCGCAACAGCGGCCCTGGAGGCCGCAGACAGCGTGTTGGCGGGCGCGCAGTCGCTCGTGGACCAGAGGCGGCGGCTCGAAGCGGCCCTGGACGAAATCGAAGGGGTGTCTTACTACCAGTCGGACGGCAACTTCCTGCTCTGTCAGTTCGACAACCTGACGGCCCGCGAGGCCTACGAGTACCTGGCCCGCCGCGGCATTTTCGTCAGGTTATTTTCGTACCCCAGCCTCGCGAAGTGCCTGCGAATCAGCGCAGGCACACCAGAACAGACAGACAGGGTGATTGCGGCCCTGCTGGAACTACCCGGAAGTTGACAGAGGACCAGGACGTGGCAGAACAGAACGCATACCCGGCGCGGGTCGCCTCGATCACGCGTGAGACCGGCGAGAGCAATATCTCCGTCCGGATCGACCTGGACGGGACCGGCAAGGCGGAAATCGAGTCACCGCTGGGGTTCATGAACCACATGCTGTCGCAGATTGCCCGCCACGGGATGATCGACCTCTCGGTGCACGCCGACGGAGATATCGAGACCGGTTCGCACCACACCGCAGAGGACACGGCGATCGTGCTGGGAAGGACCATCGACAAGGCGCTCGGCGAACGGCGGGGTATCGTCCGCATGGCCAGCGCGCTGGTGCCGCTCGACGAGGCGTTGGCCCAGGTCGCGCTGGACCTGAGCGGCCGCGGTTATGCGGTAGTCGACATGGGTTCGAACAACAACCAGGGCGAGTTTCCCACCGATCTGGCGAGGCACTTCTTCGAGGCGATGGCCATCGAAGGGCGGTTCAACCTGAACCTGCGCGTCATTTCGGGTCTGAATGAGCACCACGTCATCGAGGCCTCGTTCAAGGCGTTCGCAAGGGCGCTGCGGGCCGCGTGCGCGGTGGACCCGCGGTCCCAGGGCGGGGTGCCGAGTACGAAGGGGACCCTGTCGAGCTAGGCCGGCTCGATATCGAACGTGAATCGTTCGATCACGGGGTTGGCGAGCAGCTTTTCGCACATTTCGCCGACCTGCTCGCGCGCCTCGGACTCATCCGCTTCGTTCACGGTGATTTCGAAGTACTTGCCGGCGCGCACTGCGTCGACCGAATCGAATCCCAGTCTGCCCAGCGCGCGGGCGATAGTGGTCCCCTGGGGATCGTTGATCGTGGGCTTGAGCGTCACGTGGATGCGTGCGACGTACACAACGGCTAGAACGAGTTGCCCCTGACGCTCTCTGGCGCCCGGTCCTGGTATTCCTCCACGAACATCCGAATCGCCTCTCCGTCGACCTCATCGAGGTACAGGTGGTGACGCCAGGCGGTGATGGCGAACTTTGAGGGCAATCTTGGGTAGGGAGACATGATGTACTGTGCCGGGTTGGCCGGAATCAGGTCCAGCAGGGCCTGTATGTCGTCGGGGCAGCCGTCGGGACAGTCGTAGTGGAATCCGACGCCGCCGTATTCGAGGTTCTGCACAAGTACCTCGTCCGGCAGGAACTCGTCGTAGACGCCCCAGCGCGCCGGTGATCCGTAAGGCGCGATCGCGCTTTCGCCGACCTGGGGCAACGTGCGCCAGTGGGGGCCGGAGGTAGCGGGCACGACGGAGTATGGGCCGCGGATGCCTCCTGGCTCGATCTCATCGCGGCCGTCGTCCACGTCAATGGCAATGTGCCCGCCGGTATTGAGACCTTGAGGTGTTTCGTCCGATGCCCCGCGATTTGGTGTCAGCCCGGGACCCACAAGCAACGCGGCGATCAGTATCAGGGCGATGACCGAACCGCCCGCAATTATGAAGCGCCTGCGCCTGCGCTTCCGGCCCTGGCTGCGAGCCCGGCGTTCGGCCCTTATCTGGGACCTGGTCATGCCGCGCCGGCTATCCGGGCGCGTGGTTGCTACTCGTTCGGTACGTTCTGTCATGCGTGTTCGTTTTGGCGCCGTCGGGCGGTCCTGTAAGCGGCGCCGGAATACTCTAGGCTACTTCATCGCGACCCGTAAGTCGCCTGAATGCCTCCCTATATCGATTTCCAGTTTCCTGGATCACCTCTTCCGGCAGGGCAGGGGCCGGCGGTTTCTTGTTCCATCCGGTCCGGTCCAACCAGTTACGGACGTATTGCTTGTCGAAGGCGTGGGGCGAACTGCCGGGAAGCCAATCATTGGCGTCCCAGAACCGGCTCGAGTCCGGCGTGAGGAGTTCGTCGATAAGGGTAATCTCGCCGTCGATGAATCCGAACTCCAGCTTGGTGTCCGCCAGGATCATGTCGCGGGCCTGCGCCCGTTCGTGGGCAATCCGGTAGACATCCAGGCTCATCTCTTCGAGGCGGGCGTATAGATCCGTTCCGATAAGACTCTCGCCCTCTTGCCGGCTCAGTGGGATGTCGTGGCCCGATTCGGCCTTGGTAGACGGGGTGAACAGGGGCTCGTCGAACTGCTCCGCTTCCTTGATTCCCGGCCGCAATGGCGCTCCGTTGAGAGTCCCAGCGGACTCGTACTCGGCCCAGCCTCCGCCAGTGATGTATCCCCTGACGACGCACTCCATATCGATCCGTTCGGCTCTCCTGACGACCATGGACCTGTTGCGAAGGGCAGGGGAGAGGTCACGCACGGCGAGGACTTGCGCCAGGTCGCCCAGCGCCTCCGTGTCGTACGCCATGCCGATCATGTGGTTCGGCACTGCGTCGCGGGTGAGGTCGAACCAGTAGGCCGACATCTGGCTCAGCACGGCGCCCTTTCCGGGGACCGGAGTCGGCAGGACCACGTCGAATGCGGAGATCCTGTCGGTGGCCACCATGAGCATGATGCCGCCGCCCAGGTCGTAGGTATCCCGGACTTTGCCGCGGTGGATGGGGCTGGGCAGCGCTGTCTCAAATATCGCAGTGGTCATTGGGCAATCCTTTCGGGGACTGACTTTGCTGGCTGTCCTACCAAGCCGATTCGTTCGAAGATAGCGTTCGTGAACCGCAGGAAATACCCGTAGTCGAACAGGTCCGACAATTCATTTTCGGAAATCCGCGCCTTCACCCGGGCGTCTGCGCGGATGAGTTCGCGAAAGTCGGACTCGCTGTCGGATGCGGCGAGGGAGTGAGCTTGTACAAGTTCGTAGGCCTCGTCGCGGTCCATCCCAGCTTCCACGAGGGCGAGGAGGACCCGCGGCGAGAAGACCAGCCCGCGCGTGATTTCTATGTTTCGCTTCATGCGTTCAGGGTAAACGGCCATTCCTGAGACCACGTTGGCGAGCAGGTGCAGCATGTAGTCGACCGCAAGGGCAGAGTCCGGCAGGATCATTCTTTCGGCGGATGAGTGGGATATGTCGCGTTCGTGCCATAATGCGACGTTCTCGAGCCCCGTGACGGCATGGCCCCTGACCAGCCTCGCCAGGCCGCAAATGCGCTCTGACAGCTCGGGGTTCCGCTTGTGGGGCATCGAGGACGAGCCCTTGGAAACGAACCCCGGTTCGCCGAACGGTTCCTCGACCTCCCTGATCTCAGTGCGCTGGAGCGCACGAATCTCCGTGGCGATCTTTTCCATGGTTGCGGCAAGCAGGGCGAGGCTCTGGACGAATTCGGCGTGACGGTCGCGCTGTATGACCTGGTTCGACACCGGCGCCGGGGTCAGGCCCAGTTGGCTGCACACGTCTGCCTCGATCTCGGGCGGGACGCTGGCGTAGGTGCCGACGGGTCCTGAGAGTTTGCCGACGGCGACACGGCTCTTCGTCTCGTCAAGCCGTTCGAGATGCCGATCGAGTTCGGACCACCAGAGGGCCAGTTTGAGCCCGAAACTGAGCGGTTCGGCGTGAATGCCGTGCGACCGGCCCATGCAGGGAGTGTCCTTGTATTCGATAGCGCGGGCGGCGGTCGCGTCCATGAGGCGCTTTACGCCGTTCCGGATGATTTCGAGGGCCTCAACCATCTGGAGGCTGAGCGCAGTGTCCTTCACGTCGTTCGACGTGAGGCCGTGGTGGACCCATCTGCGTTCTTCGCCGAGTGACTCGCCAACGGCGCGGGTGAAGGAGACGATGTCGTGCTTGGTGTCCTCGAACCAGCGGTCGTAGGAGGCGCGACTGAACCTGGCGCCGCGAATCAGGGCCATGTCCTCAGAAGGGATCACCCCTTGTTCGGTCCAAGCCTCACACGCGGCGACCTCGATGCGCAGCCACAACTCGAACATGTGGTCCTCAGACCAGACCGCCTTCATCTGGGGCAGGGAATAGCGCTCGATCATCCTGGAGGGTTCTCGAGGCCCTGTACCCGTTGAGAGTGCGCTTTCACGAATTCCACGACCGGGTTGAGCGTTTCAAATGGCATGGCTGCTATGTTGTTCTGGCGGCAATACCTGAGGAGTCTCCCGCGGGCGAACACGTAGTCCGCCCTGGCCGCGGCGCACGCGTCGCCCCTCGGACCGTCTCCAACGAAAACTGTCTGCATTCCTGCTGCTCGTGCGTCATCCAGCGCCGCGCACTTGCACACGCCCCATGCAGGGTCGCAATCGGCCCTGCTCCTCGGATAATCGTACCGAAACGGCCCGTCCGGCGCGCATCGCTCACGTGCTGAAACCGCGACGATGGGAATGTGGCCAAGGCCGTTGGCGTCGAGCAGCGCCTGGATGTAGAAGTCCAGTCCGGCTGAGACGATCTTCAGGTCGTGTCCGTATTCGCTGCAGGCGTCGGTCAGTTCCCCGAATCCCGGCCTGAGAGAGGCGTTCTGCTTCACGTATTCGGCCATATCGGCAATCGTTGCGTCGACGGCGCTGAATGCCAGTTCCTGGTAGTCACGGAACGTGGTCTCTTCTCGATGCCTGTGGGCTGTTTCGACCTCCTTGACATTGGCATTGCTGAACCGGTCGAGGAGCAGTCGCGCCACGTTGGCAGTGGCGGCTGTCTCGTCGAAATCGACGCTTATCGAGAGGGCCACGGGCCTGGTCTCAATTGGGTCCGGCAATCGCGCGTTCGGCGATGTCGGTACGAAACTGGGCGCCTTCGAACGAGATGCGCGCTGCCAACTCGTAGGCCCGTTCCCTGGCCGTTCGCATGTTATGGCCGGAACCGACCGCGGAGAGCACGCGGCCTCCCGCCGTAACGATGTCGCCTGAGGCTCCGGCGCCGGTACCGGCATGGAAGACGATGCCCGCGGACTCGGGCTGGTCGATGCCGGTTATCGGCATGCCCGTCTCGTAATTGTCGGGGTATCCACCGGACGCCATGACAACGCAAACGTGTGGCGGACCGCCCCAGCTGACTTCGACGTCGGATAAACGCCCCTCCGCGGTGGCAAGGCAGACCGTGGCGAGGTCGGTCGTAAGGCGGGGGAGTATCACCTGCGTTTCAGGATCCCCGAACCTGGAATTGAATTCGATGACCTTCGGGCCGTCGGACGTGACCATGAGTCCGGCGTAGAGCATGCCGCGATAGGGGCAACCTTCGGCGACCATGGCGCGGGCCGTCGGTTCGAGGATTTCGCGCCGTACGCGGGCGGCGAGGTCAGGATCCCAGAACTCGGGCGGCGAGTATGAGCCCATGCCGCCGGTGTTGGGTCCGACATCGCCGTCGCCGACGCGTTTGTAGTCGCAGGCGGCGATCTCAGCGGACACCGTTTCGCCGTCGATGAAAGCGAACACGCTCACTTCGATACCGAATAGCCGTTGTTCGATTAACAAGCTCGAGCCAAATTGCTGCTCGCCGAGAAAGCCGGCTACGGCTTGTTCTGCTTCTACGAGCGTTTCAGGGACCACCACCCCTTTGCCTGCGGCCAGGCCGTCTGCCTTCACCACGTAGCTGCCGTCGGACAGGGTTTTCACGTGTTCCAGGGCTTCGTCCTGCGAATTGAACGACTCCGCGCGGGCGGTGGGTACGTCGTAACGTTGCATCAGCCCTTTTGCCCAGTCTTTTGAGGACTCGATTCGAGCGGCCGCAGCGTTGGGGCCGAACGCGCTGATTCCGGCTTGTTGCAGCTCATCTGCCAAGCCGGCTGCCAGCGGCGCTTCGGGGCCTATAACGACGAGATCGGCGCTGATTTTGCGCGCCAGTTCGACCACCCCGGGAATGTCTGAATCGGGCACGTCGAATCTTTCGGCAAGTTCGCCTGCGCCGGGGTTTCCGGGCGTCACGAAAAGTTGATTTGGCGTGTTACTTTGCCGTAATTTCCATACGAGCGCGTGTTCGCGGGCGCCGGAACCAACGACGAGGATCTTCATCCCAGTCCACCCCCGTGAGACCTTTGCGTAACCGCTGACTTAGCGGGGAACCGGGGATTCATGGGCCTACTGCCAATTCGCGATTCTCCCTCACCCCAACCCTCTCCCGCTGGGAGAGGGGGTTTTGCAGGGGTCTCCGCGGGGAGAGGGAGTTTTGCAAAGGTCTCCATGTGCAGAGCTATTCCCATTCGATGGTCCCGGGCGGCTTGCTCGTGATGTCGTACACGACGCGGTTGACCGAGGGGACCTCGTTGACGATGCGGGAAGAGATACGGGCAAGCGTCTCGTACGGGAGCCTCGCCCAGTCGGCGGTCATCGCGTCGCTGCTAGCGACGGCCCGTATGGCCACGACGTGCTGGTACGTGCGCTGATCGCCCATTACGCCCACCGTGCGGGTCTCCGTCAAAACTGCAAACGCCTGCCAGAGCTCGTCGTAGAGATTGTCGCCCTTGACTTCGTCGATGACGATCCAGTCGCACGCCCTGAGCACCTCGAGCTTTTCGTGGGTAACCTCGCCGATTATGCGGATCGCCAGGCCCGGGCCGGGGAAAGGCTGCCGGTTGAGGACTTCCGAAGAAAGCCCCAGTTCAGCGCCGGCCAATCGCACCTCGTCCTTGAACATGTACCGAAGCGGCTCCACCAGTTGCAGGTTCATGCGTTCCGGCAGACCGCCCACGTTGTGGTGGGTCTTTATCTTGTGCGCAGCGGTCGATTCGGCAGTCTTGCTCTCGATAACGTCGGGATACAGCGTTCCCTGGGCCAGGAAGTCGACCTCCCCCAACTCGTTGGCCTTTTCCTCGAATAGTCGAATGAACTCCTCGCCGATCCGCTTTCTCTTGGTCTCAGGGTCCGTGACTCCCTTCAGCGAAGAAAGGAACCTCTCCGCCTCGTTGGCGTAGACCAGTTTCAGGCCGAGGTTACGTGTGAACAGGTCCTGGACCCTTTCGGGCTCTGCCCGGCGCATCAGACCGTTGTTCACGAATATGCAGGTCAGCCGGTCGCCGATCGCCCTGTTGATCAGGGCGGCGGCGACCGCCGAGTCGACGCCGCCAGAGAGGGCACATATCACGCGTCCATCTCCCACCTGGGTCTGAATGCGTTCTATCGCGTCGTTGACGAAATTGACCGGCGTCCACGTGCCCTCGCAGCCGCACACCTTGTAGGCGAAATTTCGGATGATCTCGGCGCCCTGTGGGGTGTGGGCGACCTCGGGGTGGAACTGGATTCCATACATTCCGAGGTCGTTTCCCATGATTGCGATGGGCGAATTCTCCGAGGACGCCCAGACGCGGAAACCGGGGGGCAGTTCGTCTATCCGGTCGCCGTGGCTCATCCAGACCGGCACGGAGGCGTCCAGGCCGTCCAGCAGTCCGCCGTCGGAGTAAGCCCGGCGCAGTACGGCGAAACCGTATTCGCGTGCGGACCCCGGCGCCACCTTGCCGCCAAGCTGGTGTGCGAGTAGCTGCATGCCGTAGCAGATGCCCAGGACGGGGACTCCGGACTCGAAGACCCACCCCGGCGCCATCGGCGCGCCCGCTTCGTAGACGCTTTCGGGACCGCCGGAAAGCACGATGCCGCGTACGTCCTGTTCGTCGAGCACCTCGGGCCCTGCCGTGGGCGGCACGATCTCGCAATACACGTTGGATTCCCTGAAGCGGCGGGCGATCAGTCGGCTGTACTGGGACCCGAAGTCGACGACGACGATGCACTGCGTGCGTGCGACCTCCGGGGCAGACGCCGGTTGCCGACCGGCGACGCGGTCTCCCTGGGCGATTTCCAGATAAGTTCCGACCTCTATGTCGTCGGAGGTGGAGACCCGGTGTGTGGCTTGCTTCTCGGGGGTGTTTGTCATGGTCTGGAGAGACGTATTTCGCCTTGCTGTTGTGCTAGACTCCGTCCAACTTAAATTGAACTGAGGAACGCGCCCCGTTAATCGGGGCGTGTTGGTGTCAGGGGGAGGCCCGCGCGGCCGCTCCCTCACAGGCCAATGCTACGACATGTCACCCGTCGAAATAGCCGTCTCGGCCCTGAGGCGCGGGGGGATAGTAGCTTTTCCCACAGACACGTACTACGGACTCGGGGCAAACGTCTTCGATGAGCATGCGGTCGAGCGCGTCCTGGAGGCCAAGGGACGGCCCCCTTCGTCTCCGCTTCCGGTGCTTCTTTCAGATGCGGCCGACATAGGAAAGGTCTGCCTGGACCCTCCCCCCGAACTGACCAGCCTGGCCGATGCGTTCTGGCCGGGTCCGCTCACGCTGGTTGCGCCGTCGCTCGGCAGCGTCGCTCAGGGCGTGACCGCAGGACGCGGGACCGTGGGCATGCGAGTCCCCGACCACGAAACGCCGCGGAGCATCGCACGAACATTGGGCAGTCCAATTACGGGTACAAGTGCAAATCTGTCGGGGAATGGTCCGCACAAGACCGGCGCCGCCGTCGAAGATGACCTGGGCAAGAGCGTGGATTTCGTCGTCCCCGGCGACTGCGGCGCCCACGCGGCAGCCTCGACGGTCGTCGATCTATGCGGCGATTCGCCCGTGGTACTGCGCGACGGGGCCATTTCGCTGGCAGACTTGAAGCAGGTCGTGCCCGGCGTGAAGCGACAAAGCGACTTTCAATGAGCCGGGCGCGTTGATCAGGACTGCGTAAGGGATGGCTGGTTGAAGTCAATGGGCGATGGAGTATGCGGCGGACTGCCCGGTCCGGCCGAGGATGAACTGAACGCCGCGCTGCGGAAATTCGTTGAGTCGAGGACCCTGCCGCTGTACGACATGATGTCGTATCAGCTCGGTTGGGGAAGGGAAGAGGGGGAAGCCGCGTCGCTGGGCCCCCCGCCAAGGTTGCATGGCGGACTGGCCCTGGCAGCGGCCCATGCTTCAGGTGGGGACTACCGTCCTGCTATAAATCACGCCATTTCGGTCGAGATGATGAACAGCTTCTGGTTGATCCACAACGACATCGAAGACGGCAACACCGAAAGGGCAGGGCGGCCGTCGGTGTGGTGGCACTGGGGCCCGGCGCAGGCGATCAACGCCGGCGACGGCATGCACGCAATGGCGCGCATGGCGATATTTGGCCTGGGCGAGAAGGGCGTGGAGCCCAGGCGCATCGCGCAGGCCATCCGGGCGTTGGACGAGGCGGCCGTGAAGATCTGCGAAGGCGAATACGCCGACATCGCCAACCAGGAACGCATGTCGATGACTGTCGACTCATACCTGGGGATGATCGAAGATCGAATAGGAGCGCTGTTCGGGTGCGCCGCACGTCTGGGCGCCCTGGCGGTCTCAGACGATTCGGACCTTGCGGACGGCCTGGACCAGTTCGGAGCGAAGATCGGTACGGCGCGCCAGCTTGCGGAGGACTACCTGACCCTTTGGCCGGACGGGGAACGCGACACGATTCAGCAGGGCAGGATGATCACGAAGAAGAAGAACCTGCCGGTTATCCACGCCTTCGAGAAGGCGGACCCCAGGACCAAGCGGCTCCTGGGCGAGATGTACATGCAGCGAGTGCTGGAGCCGTCCGTATTAGATGAAGTAGCACAACTGTGTGAGAGCGCGGGCGGGCGCGAATTCACCACATCGCGAATTGAGAGCCTGCTAATAGAGTCGGATGCGGGTCTCAAGAAGTCGGGTCTGGACAGTCAGGCGGGCGCATTCCTGAGAGAGTCCGCCAGAGCGCTGGTACCGTCATGTTCCTGATTCACCCCGAATGAGCAAAGGTTGGAAAACACTTGCCGACCTGGACCCCGCGGGCAAGCGGTGCCTGGTGAGGGTGGATTTCAACCTGCCGTTCGCGCCGGGCACTCAGATCATCATCGACGATTCCCGGATCGTCGCAGCCCTTCCGACTATCGAGGACCTGCTGGGCAGAGGAGCATCTCTCATCGTCTGTTCACATTTGGGTCGTCCCAAGGGAAAGCCTGTTCCTGACATGCGTATGGCCCCGGTACGGAAGCGATTCGCGGAATTTCTCGACGCCGATGTCGTCGATTGCGGAGGGCCGGCAGGTCCCGACGTGGCACGCATTGCGTCTTCGATCGAGCCGGGCCAGGTCGGCATGCTGGAGAACTTGCGTTTCGACCCGGGCGAGGAGTCGAATGACGAAAGCTTTTCGAAGGGGCTCGCGTCCCTGGCCGACGTCTACGTGAATGACGCGTTTGGGGCTGCCCACCGGGCGCACGCGTCCGTAATGGGAGTGACGAAACATCTCCCTTCGTATGCCGGTCTCCTCATGGAGAAGGAACTGGAGATGCTGGGCCGTGTGGTGGGGTCGCACGAAAAGCCGTCAATCGCGTTGATAGGCGGCGCCAAGGTTGCGGACAAAATCGGGGTAATCTCGAACCTGCTGGACGGCGTAGATAGGGTGCTCATCGGCGGGGGAATGGTTGCAGCGTTTCTGCGGGCCAGGGGGATGCAGAGCGGCGCGGCTCAACTGGACGAGGCGGAACTGGAAACGGCCGCAACGTTGCTGCGAGGCCACGAAGATAAACTCGGACTGCCGACTGACGTAACGGTAGCGAACGAGTTCAGCGTTGATGCGACCGCTTCGGTCGTGCCGGCCGACGGCGTGGCGGAGGACGATCTCGTGCTGGACATTGGCCCGGCCACGGCGGCTGCATACGCCGAGGAGATCGGGCTGGCGAGGACCATCCTGTGGAACGGCCCGATGGGCGTCGCAGAGTGGGAGCAGTTCAGCCACGGGACGCGTGCCGTCGCTGACGCGATATCGTCCAACTCCGCGGCCGTCTCGGTTGTCGGAGGGGGTTCCACGGCTGAAGTGGTCGCGCGGCTGGGACTGGAACAGAAAATCACCCATGTATCGACGGGCGGCGGTGCGTCGCTGGAGTTCCTTGAAGGGCGCGTTCTGCCCGGAGTGGCTGCGCTGGGTGGGTGATGGTCTGGACTAAGAGGGTGTCTAATGAGTCGTCGGAAACCGTTCGTGGTGAGCTTGTCGAACCATGAACAGCGCCTTGACCCTTCGACAGGCTCAGGGTGAACGGAAGGGTTTTTAGACACCCTCTTAGTACGACAGGGCCGGTAACTGGACAAGAGGCAAAACATGCGCACTCCCGTAATTGCGGGCAACTGGAAGATGAACACGACGACGCAGTCGGCGGTGGAGTTGGCCCGCGGCGTGGTCGACGGCACAGCGGGGTTAGCAGGGGTGACCACGATCATTTGCCCGCCATTCGTGAGCCTGCAGGCGGTCAAATCGGCCGTGGAAGGGTCAAACGTGCTGGTTGGCGCACAAAACGTCAGCCACGAGCCTTCAGGGGCATTTACCGGCGAAATATCAGTCGAGATGCTTGCCGGGCTGGTCACGCACGTCATAGTCGGCCATTCCGAGCGGCGCTCCCTGTACGGCGAGACGGACGACGACGTGGCCGGAAAGTCGGTCGCTGCGTCTGCCGGCGGCCTGATGCCCATCGTATGCGTGGGCGAGTCGCTCGACGTACGCCGCGCGGGCGATGCGGAGCAGTTCTGCCGCAGACAGGTCCGCGAGAGCCTTGCCGGTTTTTCCGACTGGGACTCCCTTGTGGTCGCCTACGAACCGGTGTGGGCGATCGGAACCGGGCAGGCTGCGTCGCCGCGCGACGCACAGGCGATCGCGCGGGCCATCCGGGACGAACTGTCGGAAATAGCCGGGCAGGCGTCCGCCGAGGTGATCCCGGTGCTTTACGGCGGAAGCGTGAATCCCGAAAACGCCGGGCCGTTCATCGACCGGCCGGACATCGACGGGGCGCTGGTGGGCGGCGCAAGTTTAAATGCCGAAGATTTCTCGGCCATCGTGCGAGTTACGGCGGGTCTAGCCGTCGAATGAAGAAACTCATCGCGGTTGTTGGACCCACGGCCGCGGGCAAATCGGCCTTCGCCATCGAGATGGCGCGACGCTTCGACGGCGAGATCGTAAACGCCGATTCGAGGCTCCTGTACCGCGGCCTCGACATTGGCACGGCCAAGCCGTCCCCGGACGAACGCCGCGACGTGCCTCATCACCTCGTGGATGTCCTGGGCCCGGAGGACTCCTACAGCCTTGCCGTGTTTTTGGACGATGCGAGGCGATTAACCAGTGAAATCACCTCCCGCGGCCGCTTGCCGATACTCGTTGGCGGGACGGGCCAGTATGTCTGGGGCCTGCTGGAGGGTTGGAATGTGCCGCGTGTAGGCCCGGATGCGGATCTGCGTCGCGGCCTCGAGGAACAACTGGAAAACGAAGGCCTGGACAGACTCGTTGCCCATTTGATCGAGTTGGATCCGGAAGCCGCAGAGACGATTGATCTGCGGAACCCCCGGCGGGTCATGAGGGCTATCGAACGCGCCCGCGCGGGTGAGCCCGGTACCGGAGGGCTGCTTTCGGCGGAACGTCCGCCTTACGACGCATTGGTGATCGGCCTGACTGCCGAACGGCAATCGCTCTATAAACGAGTCGACGAACGGATTGACCGGATGGTGGAGCAGGGATGGGTGGAGGAAGTGCAAGCGCTGTTGTCGGCCGGTGTGGGCGACAACGCTCCCGGTATGTCTGCGATCGGCTACAGGGACATGGCGCGCCACGTCCGCGGGGAAATCACACTGGACGAGTTGAAAGCCTCCGTGCAGAAGGCGACCCGCACGCTGGTCCGCAGGCAGTACAACTGGTTCAAACTGAACGATCCGCGCATTGCGTGGTTAGAAGCAGGACCGGACGCGATATCCCAGGCCTGCGAGTTGACCGCCGGCTGGCTGCGGATGGACACTCTGCCCCGCATCGGCGTCGAAGGAAACCTGGCGCCTGTGCAGTAGCATCGAGTCTGAATTCACTTGAATCGACAGGAAGAAGGATGATCGCATTCGTCAAATTACACGGCGCCGGGAATGACTACATCGCCATTGACGGCCGGGGAATCGACCGGGACTGGGGAGCGCTCAGCCTGGCGATGAGCAGGCTCAACTTCGGCGTTGGCGGGGACGGCATCGTTCTCGTTCAGCCGTCGGACTGCGCCCAGGTGCGGATGCGGGTGTACAACCCCGACGGCTCCGAAGCCGAAATGAGCGGCAACGGCATTCGCCTGTTCGCCAAGTTCGTCATCGACCGGGAGATCGCCCTGCCGGGCAGCGACGGCCTTGTGGTCGAGACCGGCGGCGGTGTCAGGACGGTCTGGCCCGAAATTTGCGATGGCAAGATGGTGTCGGCCAGAGTCGCCATGGGCGCGCCGGTGTTCGGGCCCGCTGACATTCCGGTGGCGGACTACGTGGCGGCCGGCAAGGACCAGGTCATCGATCACTCGATAGAAGCCGCGGGCCGTTCGCTGCTGGTCACGTGCCTGTCGGTTGGTAATCCGCACGCAGTGTCGTTCGTTGACGGGCCGGTGGACGAATTCCCGCTGCTCGAAATCGGTCCGTCCGTCGAGAACCACGTTGACTTCCCGAACCGGATTAATTTCGAGATCGTCAACGTCCTCGATCGCGGGAACATAAGGGCGCGCATATTTGAACGAGGGGCAGGGGAGACGTTGTCATCGGGGACCGGGAGCACGGCGGCGGCAGTCGCTTGCCACATGCACGGTCTCGTTGACGACGAAGTAACGGTCCACGTACCCGGGGGCGAACTGAAGATCGCCTGGCCCGGCGAGGGCGAAGCCTATCTTGAGGGACCCGCGGTAGAGGTATTCACCGGCGTCTGGCCGGATTGACGCCAAACGGCGTTAACATCAGGACTACCGCCGGCACGCCGGTTCCCAGAGAATTGGTATTGCGCGAAGTGCTTCAAACAGAGGGAGAGACTTTCCGGTAATGACACTGGCAAAACGCGTTCAACAACTGCCGCCTTACCTGTTCGTGGGCATATCCCGAATAATCGCCGCGAAACGGGCCGAGGGAATCGACGTGGTCGACTTCGGAATCGGCGATCCCGATATCCCGACGCCAGAGCCGGTGCTGGATGCCCTGAAGTCCGCTTCCGACACCCCGGCGAACCATCGCTATCCCGAGTCCGAGGGGCTTCCTGAATTCCGTCAGGCCGTGGCCGAGTGGTATGAACGCCGATTCGGCATCGGGCTGGACCCGGCCACCGAGGCCATAAACCTCATCGGCGCAAAGGAAGGAATAGGCCACGCGGCGTTATGCTTCATCGACCCGGGCGACGTTGCTCTCGTGCCGGACCCGGCCTACCCTGTTTACTCGATCGGGACCATGTTCGCGGGCGGAGAATCGCACTATGTCCCGCTGCTTGAGAAAAACGACTGGCTGGTCGATTTTGCGGACATTCCCAGCGACGCTGCTAAAGAGGCCAAGGTGATCTGGCTCAACTACCCAAACAACCCTACGGGGGCCGTGGCGCCGGTCGAGTTCTACCGTGAAGCCGTCGAATTCGCCCGCCAGTTCGACCTGTACCTGCTGCACGACGCCTGCTACACGGAGGTCACTTACGACGACTACGTTGCGCCGAGCATTCTCCAGGTTGAAGGCGCCCGCGAGGTGAGCATGGAGTTCCACTCGCTCTCCAAGACGGCGAACATGACCGGCTGGCGCGTGGGGATGGCCGTCGGCAACTCGGAAATGGTCAACGCGCTGATGCGGGTCAAGTCGAATATAGACTCTGGACTGTCCCAGGCCATACAGGAGATGGGCATCGCCGCGCTCGAACTGCCGGCGGAGTGGATCGCCGCTAACAACGAGATTTACCGGCAGCGGCGAAACAAGCTCGTCGGTGGGCTGCGGAGCATCGGACTCAATCCGAACATGCCAAGGGCGGGACTTTACATCTGGTCGCCAACCCCGGCCGGTTACACGTCGGCCGCGTTTGCGGAGTTGCTGCTCAACGAACTCGACATGGTGGTTACGCCGGGAACCGGCTACGGTCCGTCGGGCGAGGGGTACATACGGCTGTCCCTGACCACGCCGGACGAAAAGGTCGAAGAGGGGTTGAGGAGACTCTCAAGCTGGTCAATTCCCCCTGCGGCGAATTCGTAGTGCAGCCAAGGCAGGCATTATGAGCCGAAAACGGTACATACATCCCACCGGACCGCAACCGGAGCGGGCGATGCTCGTGGGCGTCGCCGTCCGGGGGAACAACGATCTGTGGGACATCGACGAGTCCCTGGACGAACTCGCCGAGCTGGCAAACGCGGCCGGGGCCAATGTCGTTGGCAGGGTTACGCAACGCCTGAAAGCGCCGTCCACGGTCTACCTGGGCAAGGGCAAGCTGGAAGCCCTGATTCCCGAGGTGCGTTCGAGCCACATCGACACGGTGATCTTCGATGACGAGTTGACGCCCACGCAGCAGCGCGCGCTCGAAAACAAGCTGGAAACCAAGGTCATCGACCGCACGGCGCTCATCCTGGACGTCTTCGCACGGAGAGCAAGGACCAGTGAGGGCCAACTACAGATCGAACTGGCGCAGACGGAATACCTGTTGCCCCGATTGGCCGGCCAGTGGTCCCACCTCGAGAGGCTCGGCGGCGGCATCGGTACGAGGGGACCCGGTGAAACGCAGATAGAGACCGACCGGCGCCTGGTACGGAGCAAGCTCTCGCGGATCAAGCGTGAACTGGACAGGGTCAGAAGCCATCGGGCTCAACAACGCAGCAAGCGGTCGGCCGGCGCCGCGAAACTGGTCTCGTTGGTGGGATACACGAATGCCGGCAAGAGCGCCTTGTTCAACCGGCTCGTCACGGGCGCGGTGTTGTCGAGGGACCAGCTGTTTTCGACGCTGGACACCACCATCCGCAAGCTGTATTTGCCGTCCGGGGCGCCGGCGACGCTGAGCGACACGGTGGGGTTCGTCCACAAGCTCCCGCCGGTGCTCGTAGCTTCGTTCCGGGCATCGTTGGAGGAGTTGCACCAGGCGGACCTCCTGTTGCACGTCGTGGATGTCAGCAACAGGCACGCGGCCGAGCAGGCCCAGGTGGTCGATGATGTCCTGGCCGAGATGGGACTCGCCAATAAACCCCGAGTCCTGGTACTAAATAAGCTAGACCTGGTCACCGACGATCCCGATACTTTTGACTCAAGGATTCCAGCGCAGGACGGTCAGGCTGTTACCCGCGTGGCGCTCACCTCGGCGCTCGAAGGCTGGGGGACGAGCGAACTGCGGCGGGCGATAGACGAAGAACTGTCAACGGCGGTGGGTCCTTTGCCGGCGGCTGCGGCGCTCTGATCAGGGCGCAACACCTTCCCGGCATTTCCGATTTCGACGTTTATCACGTGTCCCGGGATGGAACCACAATGCAGATGACAGAAGCCGAGAACCCACTGGAACAGGGTAAGTTGCCCCGACGCCCATTCTTTACTTGCGAACCCGACGCCTTTTTGATCCTGGACCAGGACGCGCTGGGCGCCGGACTCATGAAGGGCGACATGGAACCGTGGTACCGGTTCGAGGTCGGCGAGGACAACCTGTTCGAGACCAGGCCGCTGCAGGTCCTGGACCACACGCCGGAATACGTGACCATCGAGTGCGAAGACAGTGTCATCGAGCTGGACCTGGAGACCGGGGCAGCGCAGAGGCAGACGCCCGATGGGGCGCGCTGGGTCTACTACGGTGGAATGGACGAAGCCAACGAAGGCTCCGGCTGGATGCCGTTTTCCGGACCGCAGGGCGCGGGCCTGGCGGCGGACCGGAACCTCTGGGCGATGCGGTAGGGAGCGTCGGCCACGCAACTTCGCACTAGATATGTTATGTAAAGTTACGGGTGTAGTTGTGTAGTTGACAGCGGTTTTTGGCCCTTCGAAGCTCCTTCCCCGTTTCATGGCCAAGAAGCACGGCTTTTCTGCTTGCGTTTAGAGACCCGTGTCCGCCGCTCCGCCGCCCTGAAATTCCTGGCAGGTCTCAGCGAGTAAGTCTCTGGGACGGTCCGCATCGTATCCCCATACACTTATCATTGAGTTTTCGCGATTCGGTTGTGCGAATGCCATGAAACTTTTCTTTCGAACGCTTCTTGTTGTTTTGCTCGTTGCGCTCGCTTCGGCGGCGGCGGTTGCGTGTGTCCAATCCAGCGAAAGCGTCCGGTTCAACGAGGAATTCGACGCGCAGCCGTCCGCTGACGATTCCGTCGTCCAGTCGACCATCGTCGCCGACGCCACGGTCCTTCCCGACGGGACCATCGCTACGCCGACGGCCGTCCCGGTCGCCCCGCAGCCCGAGGTTGTTGCGGACGGCCTCGAGATCATCTGGGAGGCCTACAACTTCATCGTCAACGAATACGTGGACCAGGACGAGGTCGATCCCGCAGTCCTAGCCGAGGCGGCCGTTGCGGCCATGGTCGAGGCGCTGGAAGACAATCACAGCTCTTACATCAGTCCGGAGACGTACAGACTGTCGTCTTCGACTTTCGATGGAAAATTCAGCGGTATCGGCGCGCAGGTAGCCCAGTCGCCCGACGGCAAGCGGCTGATAATCGTGGCGCCCCTGCCGAACACGCCTGCCGAGAAGGCCGGCATCCGCGCAGGTGACCTGATCATGGCCGTCGACGGCGAGGACACCGAAGGCTGGAGCGTGCTGGACGGGGTGAACAAGATCAGGGGTCCCGAAGGCGAGCCGGTCGTCCTCACCGTCCGGCACGTCGGCGAGCTTTACGGCGTGGACATCACGATAATTCGTGGAACGATCGATCAGCCGAGCGTGACCTCCCGCTTGCTGGAGGAGACCGATTTCGGGGTCGTCAAGATAAGCACGTTTACGGCGGAAACACACAAGGAATTGCGCGAGGCGCTCGACGACCTGCTGGACCAGGGTGTGGAGGGAGTCGTTATGGACCTGCGGCAGAACCCCGGCGGCCTGTTGTCGTCCACCGTCGACATCGCAAGCGATTTCATGAATGGCGGCCTCGTGACGTATGAGTTGAACGGCCGGAACGAACGGCGGGAGTGGCACGTCAAAGGGAACGCCAGGTATCCGGACCTTCCGCTCGTGATATTGGTAGACGAGTTTTCCGCCAGCGGTTCAGAGGTGCTGGCCGGGGCTCTCCAGGACCACGGCCGCGCGGTGATTATCGGCACGACCTCATTTGGAAAAGGCACCATCAATCTGCTGCGAGAGCTGAGCAACGGCGGCGGCGTTTACCTGGTGACCGGCCGCTGGTACACCCCTTACGGCCGTCAACTGGAAGAAGAAGGAATCACCCCCGACGTAATCGTCGAATTCCCTGATGCGGCTTCGGCGCGTGACTCGGATTTCGAGGATGTGCAGATGTCGGCTGCAATCGAGCAGTTGGGATTCCAGACGACCCACCCAGAGCATCGCTAGGTCCGACCGGATTTCGGCGCCATGAGCGATGAAATTACCAAGGTGATCGCCACCAACCGGCGAGCCCGCTACGACTACCACATCCTGGAAACCGCCGAGGCCGGGATCGCCCTGACCGGCGCCGAAATCAAGTCGGTCCGGGAAGGCCGAGTCAACATCAGGGAGGCATACGCCCAGGTGCGCGACGGTGAAATGACGCTGTTGAACATGCACATCGCCCCCTTTAAGGGCGCCAGCCACTATTCCGTCGAGCAAGACACCACTCGACCCCGCAAGTTGCTGTTGCACAAGTCCCAGATCCGCCGCTTCGGGCTCGCCATGGAACGCGACCGGCTGACATTAGTCCCGCTGCGGATCTACATTCGAAACCACCTGGCAAAACTGGAGATCGGGCTGGGGCGCGGAAAGCGCCAGTACGACCGTCGAGAGACGATCAGGCGCCGGGACGCCGAACGGGAGATAGCGAGAGCGGTCCGCCGGGGCGAGTGAACCGGCGCAGACCGTCCGAATCAGGTCGCGGCGGCGGGTCTCAGACCCGCCTTCGGTCTCACCCTGAATCGTTGTCCTTCGGGAGATCCTTACGTAACCCCCGACTTACCGGGGAATGGGGTTTCAATGGCCTACTCCCAATTCGCGATTCTCCCTCACCCCAACCCTCTCCCGCTGGGAGAGGGGGTTTTGCGGTACAGACCGGGTACATTGGTAACAGATAGACCGGGCACCTGGGTAACACATATTCCTGTGTAGGAGCAGTTCTTATGAGGAGTCATGTGATGCCATGGAAGGAGTCTAGTGCGGCCTGTGAGCAGAGAGTGTTCATAGAGAGGTGGTCGATGGGGGAGGAGTCGGTTTCCGAGCTGTGCCGCCAGTTCGGGATCAGCCGAAAGACAGGGTACAAGCGCATTAACCGGTTCAGGGAGTACGGTTACGACGGCTTGGGCGACCGCAACAGCGCGCCCCATTCGCATCCGAACGCGACGAGCCCGGAAGTGGCCAGGGAGTTGATCGAGGCCAAGCGAGCGCGGCCGACGTGGGGTCCCAAGAAGCTGGTGGCCTGGCTGCGAGCTGAGGCCCCCGAGGCGGCTTGGCCGGCTCCTAGTACCGCAGGAGCGATCCTCGACCGGGCCGGCCTGGTCAAGCGGCGGCGCCGCCGCAGGCGGGCGTCGCCCTGGAGCGAGCCGTTCACCGAAGCGGCCGATGCCAATGACGTGTGGTGCATAGACTTCAAGGGCTGGTTCCGCACAACGGACGGTCAGCGGGTCGACCCGCTGACCGTCCAGGACGCGGCCTCTCGCTACCTGCTGGCATGCGACGGTCTGGCCCGGCCGAGGACACCGCAGGTGCGCCGGGTGATCGACAGGGTGTTCAGGGAGTACGGCCTTCCCCGGGCCATCCGCACGGACAACGGCCCGCCCTTCGCCAGTGTGGGTCTGGGAGGGCTGACCACACTGTCGATCTGGTGGGTCAAACTGGGGATCGTCCCGGAGCGCATCGAGCCGGGCCACCCGGAGCAGAACGGCAGACTTGAGCGGCTTCACAGGACGCTCAAGGAAGAGACGGTTCGCCCGCCCAGGGCCAGTCACCGTAGTCAGCAGCGGGCTTTCGACGCCTTCAGGGACGGCTACAACGAGCATCGCCCGCACGAGGCGCTCGGTCAGCAGCCCCCATCTCGTGTGTACGGGCCATCCCACCGGGAGTATCCGAGGAGGGCAGAGTCGCCGGAGTACGGAAGCGGAGTCACAGTCCGCAGGGTGAGGACGAACGGCCAGATCAAGTGGAACGGAGGGCTGGTCTACCTGAGCGAGGCGCTCAAGGGTGAGCCGGTCGGGCTGGTGCAACAGGACACCAGGTACTGGACGGTCATCTATGGACCGCTGAGCATCGGACTGTTGGACGAGCACACCAGTCAGGTGTTGCATACTACTGCCAAACTGTTACCCAGGTGCCCGGTTTAGGTGTTACCCAGGTGCCCGGTTGCACATGCTAGGGTCTCTTCTGGCCTTGGACGGCCTTCGGTTCACCTGATTCCCACTCCTGCTGGTCCGTTCCCCGCGCCAGCCTTTGGCGCAATTGGCCCTGTTAGGGATATCATTGAAGACAGCAATGGGGACGCGTGGATTCGACAGGGAGGATAGTTGCCAGACTGCGGGCCGAGGTGTCGTCACCCTCGTTAATCAGGCGGCAAAAAAATAACTGGCGATCAAGAACTCGCCCTCGCTGCTTAAACAGTAGCGACGTCTCACTATTCCTGACCCCGGGTGGAGTGGATGAGGCGCCGAAAATCCGGGGCGCTTTGCCGGTGACGCCGATGCCCGGCAACTAAGACCGTCGGCTGGCCGTTGCGAAATTTTGCCGGAGGGAGCAACAGCGGTGAGAACCATCCCTCCTGCTACGCCCGTAGACGTCGAAGCGACACCCTTCCTGGACGGGGAGTTCGACTCTCCCCCGTCTCCACCATTTCTTTGTTTTTGAGCACGTCACGCGGCTTCGTTTCCGCTGCGAGGGTGGGTTTGAAACCCACCCCTACGTTGGTGATAACGACCTTTTCTACGGCGGTATTTGTGTATGAGGTCTACTCGGTGGTGTCGGGTGTCACGTCGCTGCGAACTCCCTGAAAGGGATTTATGACGCGTAGACCATCGTAATCCTGCTCGGAACTGAGGTCTTCCGAGTACACGGCATCGCACCCAAGGGAGCGTGCGGCGGCAAGGATTGCCCCGTCCCAGTAAGACAATTGGAACCTCTGGCTGATTGCTACGGCCCTGCGAAAGAGGTCCAACGTGACATTTTCCACCTGAAACTCGAGAAGAGTCCCGAGGAAAGTGATCGCGTCGTTATGAGACAGTCGCCACGAGCGTTTGGGGTGCGTGGACTGGAAATAGAACTCCTGGAGTACTTGCACCGACAACGCGAGGTCGGATCCCCTCAGCAGTACGCGGGCGCGGCGTCGTTTGACGGCGTCATCCGGCGAAGTACTCACTGCATATAGCAGCACGTTGGTGTCCACGAGACGCATGCCGGGTTAACCAGACGAGTTGCGTTTGCGTGCAATCTCGGCGTCCGCCCTGGCGCGATCGCGGTCATATAGCTCCTCGCGGGACAGGTTTTCGGACATGTCCAGACCTACGCCCCGCGCATCGAAATCTGCCACCACTTCCGCAAGCAATCGACGGCGAACTTCAAGAAGTTCCTGATTGTTCCTGACGGGTCGCCCGGTCAATTCCTCTGCGCGGGCCCGGGCCTCTGCATATAGTCGTTCGACGTGCCGCTGGACCGCGGCATCCGATGTCGCGTCCCCTGGTTGGCCGTCACCTGCCGATGTCTCGTCCCCTGGCGAATCGTCCGCCCCCAGCGCCCGCAAATAGTCACGCACCAGGGCGGATACGGACGTGTCCAGTTGAGCGGCCCTGATTCGGGCCATCCGGTGGGTCTCCTCGTCTACGGATACGGTGATGTTCTTCATGTCACAGCCTCACAGTTTCTGTGATTCACAGTATATTCCGCAGGAATCTCCCGTTCAATTGCCTTTCGTGTAGGAGTCCACCGTCTGCGCCCACGGAGGTGTGTCGGCTGCGGTGCCAATTCGAGAGGTCTGTCCCGCGGATTCATCACGAGATCACGGCATTAACCCCAGTCCTTCGTTTTCAGGTCGGGCGCTTCGTGCTCGAACGGTTTGATGTCCTGCACGACGATGCTGAGGGTGCCTTCGCGTTTCGAGATGACGCCTTTGGCCACGAGTAGCGGCGCCGTGGTGCGCAGACGGATGCGCTTGTATACCGCGGGATAGATGATGAGCGGCGAGTGGCCGAACTCGTCCTCCAGCGTGATGAACGTGGCCTTTCCCGATGGGCGCTGGCGGCGAATCACGATGCCTGCCACCAGGACCCTGGCGCCGTCGGGGAGTTGGGCCAGGCGGTCACTGCGCTCCAGGTTGGACGGCAGCATGGGCCGAACGTGGGCCATGACGTGGCTTTCCGGGTGTATGCCCATGGAGCCGTACTCGCCCATCATTCGCTCCCATTTCGACTCTTGCGGCAGGGCGACCATGTCCTGGTCCACGGGCATGTCGAGCGCCAGTTGCTTGCCGATGGGCCGGTAACGCAAGCCCGTCTCCCATCTGAGAAGACGACGGTCCGACTCCCTGCCGGAATCCAGAACCCCCCTGCCCTGTTTGTCTGCACGCTGCATGCGCGGCCGGTAATGTGAGTCGAAGAGATCGAGCGCGCCGGCTTTTGCGAGGTTGTCGAGCGGCTCCTCCTGCAAGCCGGTGCGCGCCATGAAGTCGGCCAACGATCGGAACGGCCCGTCCATCCTGCGGGCCGCCATGATCTTTTCGACCGTTGCCGACTGCACGCGTGCGACGTGCTTCAGGCCGATGCGAAGCGCGTTTTCCTCCATGGTCGCCAGTTCGCCGCTGAGGTTCACGTCCGGCCCCAGCACTTCGATGTCGTGTCGCCTGGCGTCTTCCTTTAGGGTTTCCAGGTTGTAGAAGCCCATGGGCTGGTTGTTGAAGAGGCCCACGAAGAACTCTAGCGGGTGATAGTGCTTTAACCACGACATCTGGTAGGCGGTGACGCCGAAGGCGTATGCGTGCGCCTCCGGAAACTGGTAAAGCCCGTGGAACTTGCGGAATATCTTCTCCGCCGCTTCTCCGGGCACGCACTTCTTCACAGCCCCGTCCATGAAGCGGCGATGCCACTCCGGCACCTGCCGCTCACGGTCCCGGCGGGCAAAGGCGCGGCGCATGCGGTCGCCCTCGATCGGCGTCATGCCGGCCACGTGGACCGCCAGTTCCGCCAGTTGGTCCTGGTACAACGGGACGCCCAGTGTCCGCTCCAGCGCAGGCTTTTCCAGTTCGTGGTCGTACTCAACCGGCTCGAGGCCCAGGTGCCGTCGGATGAGCATGGATACGCCGTTGTTGACGCCGACGCCGGGGCGGACGGCGCCCACCTCCCAGGCCATCTCTTCCAGGTTTCTCGGCTTGAGGCGTATGACCGTCTGCATCTGTGCGGCCGACTCGATCTGAAAGACGCCGATGGTGTCGGCCGCCCATATGTCGGCGTAGACGTTCATATCGTTGAAGTCGATGCGCGACAGGTCGATGACCTCTTCCTTGCGCCGGCGTATCAACTGGAGCGCCTCGGTCATTTGCGAGAGCGCGCCCAGGGCCAGGAAATCGATTTTGACGAAGCCGGCGTCTTCCGCGCTGTTCTTTTCCCACTGGCATATGAACCGCCCGTCTATGGCGCTGCGTTGGAGGGGCACCGAGTGCGATAGCGGCTGCGCGCTGAGGACCATGCCGCCGGGGTGTTGCGCCAGGTATTTGGGGAAGTGGTTCAACTGGTTAGCGAGTTCCAGCAGGTCCTTCCAGAGCGGCGCGTCGACCCGGTCCCGGTACTCCGGCAATGCCGCCATTTCGTTGGCCAGTTCCCGGATGCCTGCGTGGCCGTCCATCTTCTTGATCAGCTTGTCCAGGTCCTCCTGGGGCAGGCCCAGGGCTTTCCCAAGGTCTCGTATGGCCCCGCGCACGCGGTAGGTGGAGATCATGCCCGTGAGCGCGGCAAACTCCGGTCCCTTCCGGTTGTGCACGCGGAGGATCAGTTCCTCACGGATCTCGCGTGGGAAGTCGAGGTCGATGTCAGGAAGGGGTATCTCCTCTCCGTCGCGGGCGTCCGGCATGAACCGCTCGAGGCCGAGTCCGAACTGGATCGGGTCGATGTGCGACAGGCCTATCAGGTAGCCGACGACGAGCGCCACGGACGAGCCGCGCCCGCGCCCCGGCGGCTGGTCGTCGAGGCGGGTGTGGGGGTCGACGATGCCCAACTCGATCTGGATCTCGTGGGCTATCTCTACGATGTCGCGGTACTGCAGGAGGAACCCGGCGAGCTTATACCTCTCTATCAGGGCAAGCTCCCTTTCGAGCCGGTCCTGCAGCCTGTTCCAGGTCTCCTTATCGGCCGGATCGTATTTGCGGCGGGCTGTCTGCTGGCAGATGTGGCGCAGCCAGGACACCGCGGTGTGGCCCTCCGGCGTCTCGTAATCGGGGAACCTGTAGACCTTCTTGATGTCTGTTGCCAGGTCGAACTCGCACCGTTCTGCGATGGCCGCCGTGTTGGAAATGGCCTCCGGGTAGTCGCTGAAGAGGGCTGCCATCTCGGCCGGCTGCTTGATGTAGAACTGGTCGTTCGGGCGGCGTTCGCTGTGGGCCTCTTCCAGCGATTTGTTGTGCTGTATAGCTGCCAGCGCATCGTTCAGGCGGTGACGCTCCCGGACGTGGTAGTGGACGTTGTTGGTGGCCGCGAGGCCGATGCCCAGATCGCGGCCGAGCCTGGCGAGCAATCGATTGCGGTCCGTGTCCCCCCGGACCAGGTTTTGCTGCAACTCCAGGAAGTAACTGTTATGACCGAACCACTCTGCGTACTGCGCGGCTATCGACCTTGCCGCTTCGTACTCTCCCGCGAGCAGCAACTCCGAGAGTTGGCCCTTTCGGCAGCCGGACAGGCATATGAGCCCCTCAGCATGTTGTGCGAAGTGCGCGGGATCCAGCGCAGGCTGGTTGCGCTCCGCCGGCTCCATGTGCGCCTTCGTCAGGAGTTGGCAGAGGTTGCTGTAACCGGTCGCGTTACGGGCGAGCAGCGTTACGTGATGACCGCCCATGCCGCTGGAACTCGGGGTGGACAGCGTTAGCTCAGCTCCGATGATGGCCTTTATGCCGACCGCTTTTGCCGAGTGCGCGAACTCCATGGCCCCGCACAGGTTGTCGTGGTCGGTTATGGCGAGCGCCTGTATGCCAAGGTTGTGGGCGCGTACGAGCAGGTCCCAGCCCTCGGACGCCCCTTCCTTGAAGGAGTAGTTGGTGTGGCAATGCAACTCCGCGTACGGGATGACAGCTTGGCCGTCTGCCTCCCGCCGTTCCTGGTCCGGGACATCGAAATCGGCTGCGCCGGCACGACGGACAGCGCTGCGGCCGCCGCTTATCCATCCCTTTGTCCATCCTTCATAGACGCGGCTTTCCCAGTCGGGCCTGGTGTGGCCGGGCGGCCCTTCTCTTTGCCCGTTTCCTGCCGGAGAGTACGGACCGCCGCGATTATTTTGCTCAGCGATGCGCCGCTTCCACGGGGGTCTTTTGTCGAGCCGCGGCGAGCTATAGACCTCCCCGGCTTTGGGCAAGTGGCCCAGGTCTTCCTCCGGCATCCCGGGAGCCCCGTTCTCACTTCTCATTGTTTTTCTTTGCCCCTGGAGACCCTTGCAAAACTCCCTCTCCCCGTGGGAGAGGGTTGGGGTGAGGGCGCGTCCCAGATCGGGAGCAGGCCATTGAAACCCACTTCCCCAGTAAGTCGGAGGTTATGTAAAGACCTCCCTTGGGACTGGCGTGGGCGGGCACATTCGCGATCTCGACGAAGATGTACGCCGTGCCGGAAATCCGTCCTGGCCTTTGCCGTAGACATAGTCGGGTGCGTCAGTCGGCCTGGCGGCGCCAGGTCCGGTGTGCCAGGTCATGGAAGACGGTGACGTGTTGGCCGTTTTCCAGGGTCAGCGAGAAGTAGAGCTGTTCGATCTCCTCATCCGGTCCTCGCCACCACTCGTCATTGATCTTCCAGATGTCGTCCACCTGGGACACGGCCAGCCACGTCTCTTCAACGCGCCTTGTCCGGTGTGGTCAGGTCATGCTGACCAGGTACAGTTCAGGGGTTGGTATCAGCCGCTCGTTGGTCGTGTCGGGGATCAGTCCCAATACCTGGAGGGATACGGCCCCCAGGAGGCAGATGCTGTCCGGGCCGAATATCACGGGCGTTGTCCGTTCCAGGTTCCCGTCGAACCGGAACCGAGCCTCACCCATCTCATACTTCCGCTCAACGCCGTCCGCCAGGGTAAATGTCTTGTCCCCATCTGGCGTGATCCCCAGTTCCTGCAGCAGAGAAGACGGAAGCATCGAATATGTGGCGCCTGTGTCCACAATTGGCGTTATCCGCCGGAATTCCCTGCGTTCGGGGTTGGCCACCTCCATGTCCACGCGGAATAGACCCATTACCTGGTTCCTCCCGCTGGAAGCCTCTCAGCCGTCAACCGCGTAGTCATGGTGTTTCCTCCGGGCTGTCGCCCTTGATCTGTTTGTGAGTCTATTTGACCGACTTGAAGAGTTCAAAGACGGCCTGTCACTTGCTAATTTCAACGGCTCACCGACCCGCCCTTGTCGGAAATCTGTCCTGGCCTTTGCCGTAGACATAGTCGGGTGCGTCAGTCGGCCTGGCGGCGCCAGGTCCGGTGTGCCAGGTCATGGAAGACGGTGACGTGTTGGCCGTTTTCCAGGGTCAACGAGAAGTAGAGCCGTTCGATCTCCTCATCCGGTCCTCGCCACCACTCGTCATTGATCTTCCAGATGTCGTCCACCTGGGACACGGCCAGCCACGTCTCTTCAACGCGCCTTGTCCGGCGTCTCGTCCTCGGGCGATCAAAGTCCCTGACCGTCTCGACGCACACGGCGGCCGGCGAGCCGTACCCGGTTGTCCTGACCTTTATAGGGCGCGGCGCGTTGAGCGGCTTGATGGTGGGGCGAGGCGTGTTTTTCACGGTGTCAGTTCCACCAGGGCGTGTCTGCGTTCCGGTATGCGAGACCACGGCTCCAGCTCCCGTACCTGGTAGATGGGCGGCGGGACTCCCAGACGGGCCCGGAGCTGGCTCACCGCCTGCCGCAGGTGTTCCGCCTGCTGGACCTCTTTCCACATGGACTCCTGTTGCCAGGCTTCCCCACTCAGTTCAGAAAGGGTGAGGCGCATGTCCTCCAGCGGGCCCGGGATATCCACGTTGTCCATCTTTGCCTTTATGGCGAATAACGCATGGTTCCTGGTGCCGACAGGCTCGCGGAAGGCGACATCCAGTTTCCATGGCGGGCGGCGAAACACCTGCGCCTGCAGGTCGGCCCGCCGGGCGTAGCGGTTGGCCATGACCGGCCTGCTGAATGCCCTCGTGAGCAGACTTTCGATGCCGGGGACGATGGTGGACAGATTTACCGTGGCATCAGGGAAAGACAGGCTCTCCGACACTGTGGGGACGGACTTGCGCGGCAACAGGGGCCGGTCGTCCAGGCTGTTGGCGAGCCGCCATATCGTGCGGCCATAGGGGCCGAACTGGGCTTCGAGCGGGCCCTGTGAAAGGCTGGCCACGTCTCCCATCGTCCTCAGGCCGAACGAACGCAGCTTTTGCAGCACCGCGTACGGTACGGGCAGCATGTCCACCGGAAAGGGGCTGAGGAATCTCCCCGGATCGCCGGTCACTTTACGTCCGCTGCCCGGCCGGCTGATGGAGGCTGCCACGTATGCCAGCCACTTGTTCTCGCCCACGCCGATGCGCGCGTCGAAGTCGTCGAGGGCTGCTGCGAGGACGCGCACGATTTGCGCATCATTCCCGTAGAGGGCTTCCAGTCCCCCGATGCCGACGTATGCGGTTCCGGGTCCGGCGTCTTCCACATCCGGCGCCAGCGCTTCGAGCCGTTCGAGCAGGTCCTCGAATACGGAGATGTATTTGGGCAGATCGGCCTCTACCAGGATGGCGCTCTTGTGACGGGACACGGCCTCGCTCAGCGGCATTCCGGGCGCCACGCCGTCCAGGTTGGGCGAATGGTCCAGGACGATCCGTTCTGACGCGTTGCCGGTGCTGCTGCGCTGCCGCGTAGGCGGTGAGGCGCTCTCCGGGAGATCGGTCGCGGCGCCGGTGATCAGGACCGGCCCGTGACCGCGCAGGGACGGCCGTCTTGCCGCCTCTACCTGCCAGCAGAAGCCGGGTATACGTATACAGGCGATCGATCTGCCGGGGCCATATGAGTAGGACATAGCCTCGCCCATGCGCCTTCCGCGGGCGCGTGACGCTCTTCCGTGACGGGGAGGCTCAGAAAGCGGTCCCCGCTGACGATGGGCCGACCGTTTCGAAGAGGCCTTTTTTCGGCCTCCCAGCCATCGAAACGGCGGCCGTTTGACCGCGTGCCGGGAACAGAGTTCCCGCTGCGGGCCCTAATCATAGAACAGGCGTTCTATAAAGCAAGTCCGTTTGGCAGACGTTTGCCGCGCGCGGCGTAGAACCGGCAAGGACAGCCACCGATACAGTCGTGTTCCCGTTCCGGCCTTAAGTCGTCATCCCAGACACCCACTGCCGTCATCTCTGACACCCATTACCGTCATCCCCGACTCCGATCGGGGATCTGTACATCATCCTGAGCCCTCCTCCACGTCACCCCCGCATCAAGTGAAGGGCAGGATCTGAGTAACGCCAAAGGGTCTCAGGTGATGAGGTCGGGGAGTTGACGCACGACGGCGGGCGATTCTTCGCTGCGCTCAAGAATGACAAATGACAGCGGAGGGGGACCACACCGACCCGCCTTTCGTCCCCGATCGGGGTCGGGGATGACGGTAGTGGGAGCCGGGGACGACGGGTAGTGAGAGCCGGTATGACGAATGAGGGCCGTTGGTGGACGGGTCATTGGTGTAAATTTGCACAACACGATTCAAGCGCCTGGAGAGAGCCGAACATGTACCAACTGGAAGTAGTCAATCCCGTATCCCCGCAACAGGGCGAGGTGAGCGCATTTCCCTACGCACCGCGGCCGTCGAGCCTGGAGGGCAAGACCATTGGCCTCATGTGGAACGGCAAGGCCCACGGAGACGACGCGCTCAAGCGGGCCGGCGAGCTCATAAAGCAACGCGTGCCCAGCGTGGACGTCAGGTTCTACTCCGGCGCCCTGCCCTTCCCCGACCCCATCCGCAACAAGGCGATATCGGAGATAGACATCGCAATAGGCTGTACCGCGGACTGAGGGTCCTGCACGTCGTGGCTTGTCTACGACATGGTTGAACTGGAGAAGGCAGGCGTTCCGACGGCCGTCATTCTTTCGGACGGCTTCCAGCACGATGCGGATGCCAGCGCACGCGCCTTTGGAATGGGCCCCATACCGCGGGTGGAGGTGCCAAAGGTATACAACAACATCACAACCGCCGAAGCCCACAGCCAGACCGAGCCCGTGGTGCCGGAATTGATGGAACTGCTCACGAAGCAGGTGACGGGCGAAACAATCGAAGAGGCGGCGATACAGGCTGCACAGTCGAGACGAGAGGTGTTCACGGGCGAGGACCAGTTCGACGCGCTCGAGCGCTTCAACGAAGAGTTCCTGGACCGTGACTGGGGTGACGGTTTTCCGTTGATTGCCCCCACTCCATCACGCGTGGAGCACATGCTGACCGGGACCACGATGGACCCGTACGAAATAGTGTGCAAGCTCCCGCCCGGCAACGGCATGGTAACCGTTCAGAAGGTGGCCACCAACTGCGTCATGGCCGGATGCAAGCCGGAACACCTGCCGGTGGTCATCGCAGCATGCCGGGCCCTGGCCCAGATGGAGCCGTTCGCCGCCCGCGGCCTGCTCATGTCGACGAGCGCGGGCGCGCCCCTGGTCCTGGTGAACGGACCCGTCGCGCATGAGATCGGTCTTAACTCGAAGCGCGCCGCGCTCGGCCCGGGCAAGATATCGAAGGTCAACGTGGTCATCGGCCGGGCGTTCACATTAACGCTGAAGAACGGCGGGCACTGGTACCCAGGCGTGCTGGATATGGACACCATCGGCACGCCCCGCAAGTTCAGCCTGTGCGTGAGCGAGAACGAAGACGACACCCCGTGGGAACCGTGGCACGTCGAGCAGGGCTTCGCGCCGGAGCAAAGCACGGTCACCATATTCCCGACCGGCGGTGAGCGAGACCACGGCAACCAGGGAGTGGATACCGCCGATGGGCTGCTGAGGTCGATCGCCAACTCAATAGAGGGCCGCGGCGGCTACATCGCCGACCTGCAGGGCGAGCACGACCGCACTTCAGCCGGACAGATTCGCAGCGGCGGCGGCACGCTCATTCTCCTGGCGCCGGCTCATGCGCAGCCAATCGCCAGGGGCGGGTTCAGCAAGGCGGCGGCGAAGGAGTTCCTGCACCACCACGTGACCGTGCCCGCCAGCAAGCCGATGAGCAACTTCAACGTGCCGGACAAGGTGCGCTTTCAATACCGCTGGCTGTACGACTTACCGGAGTCGGAACGGGAAAAGGTGATGCTGCCGGGGCATCTCCACGCAGGCGCATATCACATCGTGTGCGTCGGCGCGAACGACCGGGCGAAGAATCTGCTGATCGGCTCCGGGGACCCGTCGATAGTCGAGATCACCGGGCGAGTCGAGCAGGCGTAGGCAGCCGCATGCGTCTGCACACTTCGGTATAGAGACCTGGCGGGATATTCAGGCACGCCCCTGGCGAAGAAGCTGGGCATCAGACCGGGCGGTCGAGTCGTCCTGGTCCAGGCGCCCGACGGATTCGAAGACGAACTCGAGGGCCTGCCGGACGGCGTCTCGTTGTCCCGGGACGACGCGCCGTCCGCAGAGGTAGACGTGGTCGTGCTGTTTACGAAGTCTCGGTCGGAACTCGAACAACGGCTGCCGGACCTGGGCGACAGCGTGTTCCCTGCCGGTGGCCTGTGGATAGCCTGGCCAAAGCGGTCATCCGGAGTGCCGACCGACCTTACGGAGGACGTGCTGCGGGTGGTGATATTGCCGACCGGCATGGTCGACAACAAGGTGTGCGCCGTCAACGAGGTGTGGTCCGGGCTGCGCTTCGTGTGGCGGAAGGAGATGCGCTCGCAAGAGCGGCCCGGCAGGTTTGCTAAGCGCCGGACAGGCAGGTAATCCCGACCGCCAAATCGTGAATCGCGTATGTCTGACCGGACACGCCGGTGTGTGACAGGCGCTCGACAAGACTGCACGGAATGCTAAGTTCGTCGCGGTAAGCGCCGCCGATAAACATCGCGATCAACGTCAAAATGACCGCTGAGACGGCGACCGAAGAGGCCAGTCGAGCGAAACCTGGACGGCGCGTCTGGATCTGCACGTATCCCATGGGCCTCCCCGGTGCAAAGTCGGCCAGGACCGCGTTTTGCGTGGGGGCTATGACTAGCGCCAGCAACGCGCCGCCGAAGAGGCCGCCGAGGTGGGCCATGTTGTCGACGCCGGACAGCGTGATTCCCAGTACGAAATTGATGCCGACGATGAACAGGACGGACATCATGGCCTGCCGCCCCATCTGACCAAGGACGTGGCGGTTTAGCAGCAGGTAAGAGCCGAATGCGCCGACGATGCCGAATACAGCGCCGCTCGCGCCCGCTCCGATGGGTGTGCTGTGGTAGATGCCGATGTCGGCCCAGTAGCTGAACAAGTTCCCAAGCACGCCGGCCACGAGGTAGATAACCGCGAAGGCGACGCTGCCGAAAATCCGTTCGACCATGCCTCCGAAGATGAACAGTCCAAAGGAATTGGCGAGGAGGTGGAAGAAACCGATGTGCAGGAACATCGGCGTTATCAGCCGCCACCAATGGCCACAGGCGATCAGCGGGCCGGACTTTGCTCCGAAATCAATCAGGTTTTCCGTGTTCTGTGACCCGCCTGTGGCCTCCTGCGCGATCCACACCAACACGTTGACCACGAGCAGCGCCACCGTGACCGGTGTTCCCTGTGGGGAAACTGCACTTCCAAATACGCCTGAAACGTTCATACGGTACGAATGAATCCTGACTTGTGTTCAGCAACGAATATGAAACGCAAATAAACCATACTCGGTATTGCCGTCATTCCACGAGTAGGCAGCAACGCGTCATGCGGCATGACGGAATCCTGCACGGTGATATGTTGTCCGAATGAATGTTGTTTCACGTGGGCATATCAAATGATATGTCACTTCACGACATGATGGGCAGGCGCTTCTGCTGTAATGGGTCGGGATATCTCTGATATCTCGTATCATGTAACTATTGTGTTCGCGGCTCGCCACTTGCGTTTTCGTGGTTATTCACGTTATGTTTTGGGGATTAAGTGAGGCATTAGTTGTGTGCGTGACACCAGCGACGCCTTGACAGTACCCAACGAAACAAGGGGGTCGGAATTGGCACTCAATATAGTAGACGCAGACATCGGCGCATTACGCAAGTTGACTCGACCCGGCCGAGCCAGGTCGGCGGAGACCCTGAAACTGATCAACGCAATCGAGTCACTGAAACCCGGTCAGGCAAAGGCCCTTGTGCTCGAAGCCGGGGATACTATCCCAGCGCTGAGGTCAAAGCTGGGATATGCCGCACGCGCCGCAGGCGTGAAGCTTCGAACGGCCAGCGATGGCAGCAAGCTCATATTTGCTCTCCAGAAGAAGAGTGCCTCCGCTGTCCAGAACCGGGAAGGCGCGACGGAACGAAAAGAACTGGTGCGGTCGGGCGCTTTGGGACTCGCCAACTCTGGGCAAAATGAGATAAGCGCAGAAGACGTCCTGGAGGCCCTGCCCCAGGACGACCAGATATTCCAAATGTCTAGACCCGCCACGGTTGTGGGCGCGGTGCTGCGGTCCATGCCCGAATTCGCGCGCGTCGCCAAGAACCGGTTCCAGTTCAAGGGTTAATTCTCGCCAGGCAATTGGGCAGGACCTGCCGCCAACCGCCGCGGACGCGCTTGGACTGCGCCAATACCTCTCCCCGACGCCCGCGCTCCCGCGTCTTGATGCGGGCGCGCCTGGTCCCATGATCAAAGCCGGCCCGCGCCCCGGGGACCAGTGCGGATGGCGTACCGCCGCGAATTGCTAGCCTGAGACGAAATCGAGCTCGGGGACCGCTTCGATAATCCCCCGTTCAGCAGCCAGCGTAAACAGGGTTTCAAGGGCCCTGCGCCCTTCGTCGCCCATGTCCTCGGTATCGTCGTTCACGTACATGCGCACGAACCGGCGCGCGTCCTCCTTGTCGATTCCCCGCCCGAACGCCAGGGCATAGTCGAGGGCGTCATCCTCATGCGACCGGGCGTATTCCACGCTCTGCCTCAGTGCCCTGGCGACGGCCGTCGACAGTTCGTAGCCGAGGCGGCGATTTACACAGTCGAGGCCCAGGGGAATTGGCAGGCCGGTCTCTTCGAACCATCGCTTGCCCAAGTCTATGACGGCGGTGAATCCGCGCTGTTCGTAAAGGATCTGCCCTTCGTGAAGCAGTATCCCGGCGTCCGCCCTGCCCTGCTCCACGGCTGTTTCTACTTCATCGAAGTCCATGAACAAGGGCCTGAATTCTTGCGGGCCGAACGTTCGCCAGAGCAGGTATGACGTGGTGAATTCACCCGGCACTGCGACCGACTTTCCGGCGAGGTCCGTCTCCCGCATGGCCGCTTTGGCCACCACCACCGGGCCGTAGCGGCGCCCGACGGAGGCGCCGCAAGACATGATGCGGTAGTGCTTCGCCACGTTCGGATAGTGCGCGGCCGATATTGCCGTCACATCCAGTTCGCCGGAACTGGCCCTCATATTCAGGGACTCTATGTCCTCCATATGGTGGCCGATCTCATAGTCGCCAATTGTGACGTGTCCTTTCGCCAACGCGTAGAACATGAAGGCGTCATCGGCGTCTGGACTATGTCCGAAAATGATTTTTTCGTTTTTAGTCATTTTTTTCCTTCACCACCGGTCAATTGGAGGATGTACAGGTCCGGACCGGAATAGGCTTAGAGTGTTCCTGCATTCGTATTGCGCGTGCCGTTGGCTGGAAGAGACACGGGCTTGGTCTTTAGTCGATCAGACTGTTGCAGCGGCCGCGGATTTCAAAGCGCCGCGCCGCCCGATGTGCCGATCGATGATCTCGTATCTGGTCGTCCGTTGTGCGGGGTTGAAACCGGCTTCAGAGATTAGTTCCCTCACCTCGTCCAGGTTCGTGCGGTTATAGAAACCGGCGGCGAGCATCACGTTTTCGTCGAAAAGCGTACCGCCGAAGTCGTCCGCGCCGAACTGCAGCGCAATCTGCCCAGTCTTTCGGCCTTCCGAGAACCACGAGGCCTGGATGTGCGGCACGTTGTCCAGGAAGATCCGTGACAGGGCGATGAGGCGAACGTAGCGGTTGGCGCCTGCTTCCACCGCCACCTTTTTGGCGAGCGCGGTATTGTCTCGCTTGTATGACCAGGGTATGAACGCCGTGAACCCGCCCGGTTCTCCCTCGGACTGGTCCTGCACCCTGCGAATATGTTCGAGGCTTTCGACGATGTCCTCGTCGTCCTCAACGTGGCCGTACATCATGGTCGCGGTCGTCTGGAACCCAACGCGGTGCGCCTCCACGTGGACTTCCGTCCATTGGTCCACGGTGTCCTTGGGCTTGAACCGGCTAATCTCCGCCTTGACCCTGTTCGAGAGTATCTCGGAGCCCCCGCCAGGCATGGTGCGCTGGCCGGCATCCCACAGTGCCTGCATGACCTCCCGTATCGACTGGCCGGAGACTTCGCACATCTTCATGATCTCCGGCGCCGACCAGTAGTGAGGGGTGACGTTCGGGTACAGGCGAGCGGTCTCGCTGACCATCTCCGTGTAGTAGTCGAGCGGCAGGTCACTGTTCAAGCCGCCCTGCATCAGGACGGTCGTCACGCCCTTGTCGGCGGCCCGTCCGATCTTCTCCATGATCTGTTCTACGGTGTACGTGTAGGCAGACGGGTCGTTCGGGTCCGTGCGGTAGAAGGCGCAGAAAGAACAGTAGGCGTCGCACAGGTTCGTGTAGTTGAGGTTCGTGTCGATTACGAAAGTGACCTGGTCCTCCGGGTTGTGCCGGTATCGCAACGTGCGGGCGAGGGGGGCGAGGTCCAGCAGATCGGCATCTTGCAGCAGGAACATGCCCTCATCCGCGGTGATGCGGTCTCCTTTTTCGACTTTTCGTCTGATCTGGCTCAGCATTCTCGTTGTCCCTGGTTTCCCTTACCTGTTGGACCCGGAAATACGTTTTACGCGTATGCCCGGGCGCTGTTACTGAATCGTTCGTCCTGCGGCCAGTCCCACCCCGGGCCGGAGCGAATCCAGCCTGTCCCGGAATTCGCTCATCCCTCGGAACTCTTCGGGTCCCAGCCGGTAGGTGAAGTGACGTACATATTGCCCCGCCCGTGCTGCATCTTGGCCAAACAACGGCGTTTCGGCTGCGATCCGGTCTACCCTCGACAGGCCCCGTTCCAGCGCCGATTCAAGCGCTGCCTGGAATTCGCCGGTCAGTCCAGGCGGCGCGTCGGCTCGCGCCATCCATGTCGCAAACACGAATGGCAGGCCGGTGAGTTTGTACCACTCTTCGCCGAGGTCGTATCGGTACGGGTAATCCGGGAGCCGGTCTCGGGCCTTCAGCGCCTTGTCCCCAATCAACACCTGCGCGTCGTTTGAGTCGTCCGTGTCCACGTACTCACCGGGCTCGATTCGCCACCAGTCACGGAACAGTATCCGCACCAGCTTTACGGATGTGGCGGACTCGGAGGTGAGCCCCACCGCGCCGCCGGCGATGTCCTCCACCGGGCGGCGCGAGAACAACAGGACGCTCGTGGCCGGGCCTGTGGCGGCGACTCCGATGCCGCCGAGGGGGCGAAGTGTGTCACCCAGCCGGAACACCTCCGCCACCGGCAGAGGGCCGGCATGCAGGTCCCCGCGTTCGACTGCGCAGGCCATGGCGCGCGGGGGCAAGTCTGTCAACTCCCACGGGCCGGCCGGCAGGTACCGATAAAACACCGCGGAGTTCAGGAAAGGCATGCGCCCCACCTTCAGCAGGTCAGTTTTCATAGACTGTGATCTCGTTGTAGACGGCGTCCCGCTCGACAGGCGTTCTGCCTGCATCGCTGATCAGACGCACCATCTTCTCCCTGGCTATTCCGCCGGGGGACTGTGCGAGCGCGGCATGAGCGATCCGCTCTTTGCCGATGGTGCCGTCGAGGTCGTTAGCGCCGAAGTTGAGCCCGATGGACGCCGTCGCCTCGCCCAGCATCACCCAGTAGCTCTTTATGTAGGGGATGTTGTCCAGCATCAGCCTCGCGGCGGCGATCATTCGCAAATCGTCCATTGGAGGGGTGTGACGCGGCCGCAGCAGCGTCATGCCGACCTGGTACTCGAGTGGGATGAACGCAAGGAACCCGCCGGTCTCGTCCTGCAACTCCCGCAGTTGGACCAGGTGGTCTATGCGTTCTTCGAATGTTTCGACGTGTCCGTACAGCAAAGTGCAGTTCGTCTTGATGTCCATGCCGTGCGCCGTCCGGTGAATGTCCAGCCAGCGGTCCGCATCGGCCTTGCCCGGCAACAAGAGCCGGTGGACGCGGCTGGAGAACACCTCGGCGCCCCCTCCGGGCATCGTGGAAAGGCCGGCTTCTTTGAATCGGGCAAGCGACTCCTCGGGGCTCACCTTCCAGCGCCGTTGGAAGTAGTCGATCTCGGACGCCGTGAAGGCCTTGATCTGGACTTCGGGGTAGGAATCATGGATGGCTTTCACCATGTCGACGTAGTACTCAAACGTCCACGTGGGATGATGCCCTCCCACTATGTGGACCTCCCTGATCTGGTCGTCCATGTGGTCGAGTATTTCGTCGAGCGACATCTCGTAGGCGTCGCTATCACCGGGCTTCTTGGCGAAGTCGCAGAATTTGCAACTCAGGACGCAGATGTTCGTGGGGTTGATGTGGCGGTTGAGGACGAAGTAGACCTTGTCGCCGGAGACACGTCTCTTTGCGAAGTCGGCTATCCTGCCCACCGCTGAGAAATCGTCCGTTTCGAGGACCCTCACGCCCTCGCTGTGAGACAACCGCTCCCCCGCCCGTACCTTTTCCCAGATCGGTACGAGGCTGTCGTCCGTGAACTGAATGCCTCCTACTTCCAGTAGTCGTCCCATCGAGTGTCCACCCTTTCTATAATTTCCTGGTCCATCACCAGCGGCTCGGGATATCCGGTCTTCCAGGTCGCGTCGATTCCCATTACCCCGCTGTGTACCGGCTCGATTCCTCTGAGTTCGGAGTTCGTGAAAACAATGTCTCTCGCGGGGTCGAACCTCGTGAAGATGCCCCAGAGGAGTTCGACGTCGTCATCGATATCAACGTCTTCCGAAACCACGGCGACGATCTTCACGCCGCCCATCAACGGGTTCGATACCAGGTCCTGCATCACTCGCCGCCCGTTGCCCGAGGCCTGCACCGCCAGCAGCGTCCTGCCGACCAACCGCATGCGCGTTATGCCCGTCGACAGCCGTTCAAGGCTGGCGGGCAGCGCCACCGCCCTTGCGGCATCTTCCGAGGTCGGAGGCCCGGTGGCGTCGATTATCATCTTGCTGCCCTTGTGCATCGCCTCGCCGGTGAAGTCGAGCGTGTCGATGGCGGTGCGGGCAATCAGGTGGAAGTCTGCCACGGGATTGAAATTACGCCTGATGGCCTGGAGCACCGCCCTCGGGTCACGCGGATTCACGTCTTCGCTGACCAGCACGAGCGCCTTTGTCAGGGACAATTGCCCTTCGCCGAGCAGGCCCAACGCCGTCTTCAGCGGCTCCCGCGTGTACCGTTCCTGCACGGAAACAACCAGCAGATTGTGGAATCCCGCTTCGTAGTAGGCCCACAGGTCGACGATCTCGCGGCGCAGCAGGCGGATGATCGGCTTGAGCGCCACCTGGGCCGCATCGCCCATGTACCTGTCTTCCTGCGGTGGCTTGCCCACCACCGTGGCCGGATAGACGGCGTCCTTCCGGTGCGTGATCGCAGTCAACTCGAACACCGGAAACTCCGCCGCTTCCGAGTAGTGGCCGAAGTGGTCCCCGAACGGGCCTTCCGTTCGACGCCTGCCTGCAGGCACGCGTCCTTCGAGCACGAACTCGGCGTTTGCCGGAACGTTGAGCCCAACCGTTCTGCCCTTCATCGTGGGCGTACGGGCGCCGCGGATGATGCCGGAAAAGGCGAGTTCGTCGATCCCTTCTGGCAACGGCATGACCGCCGCCAGCATCAATGACGGGTCCCCGCCCAGGGCCACTGCCATTTCCAACGGCTCGTTTCGGGACTCTGCCCGGTGATGGTGAAAGCCGCCGCCCTTCTGGATCTGCATGTGCATGCCGGTGGTGACCGGGTCGTATACGTGCATCCTGTAGATGCCCATGTTCGGCGCTGCCGTGTCGGGGTCGCGGCTGATGACGAGCGGGAATGTTATGAAGCGGCCGCCGTCACCCGGCCAGCACTTCAGGATGGGCAGGTCCGAGAGGCTGGGTGATTCGTCCACGACCTCCTTTGCCGGGCCGCGGCGCACCCGCCTGGGTCGGACACGCAACAGGCGCAACGCCGTGCTGCGGTTTGCCCAGAGCGCGCCGAGCGTGGGCGGGTTGACGCGTTCGGCGAAATATACGAGTTCCTCGCCGATCTGCTCGGGGTGCATCCCCAGGGCCAGTTCAATCCGGCGTTCGCTGGCGAGCAGATTGATGGCAAGCGGGAACCTCGCGCCTTCGACGTTTTCGAACAGCATCGCGCTGCCGCCGGACTTGACCATCCTCGTGGCGATCTCGGTTATCTCCAGTTCAGGGCTCACCGGCGCGGAGACGCGTTTCAACTCCCCCTCTGCTTCGAGAGCGCGGATGAAAGTCTGCAAATCTGTAAATGGCACGTTCAACGCTCGATGTGCGCGTGCTCTCCACCTTGCGGGCCGCGCCACTCCTTGAGCAGAGGCGTGGTGACTCCGAGGTGGTGGATGATCCTGCCCGCAACGGCGTCCACGAGGTCCTGGACCGTCTCCGGGGAATGGTAGAAACCCGGGCTGGCGGGCAGGACTATAGCCCCGGCCTCCGTCACGGCGGTCATGTTCCTCAGGTGGACCAGGCTGACAGGGGTCTCTCGCGGTACCAGGATGAGCCGTCGCCGCTCCTTCAGGCGTACGTCGGCCGCCCGTTCGATCAGGCCGCTCGAGATGCCATTGGCTATACGGCCGAGCACGCCGCCGGAACAAGGGACGATGGCCATGCCGTCGACCGGGTACGAACCGCTGGCGATCGGCGCGGCGACGTCCTGGTGATGCAGCAATTCGAGGCCGGTTTCAAACATAGGCAGTCCGAGCCAATGGTGGATCGGATCGACGTCCGCCTGGGTGTTTCCGGTTAGCGAGACACCCGATTCGACCTGCAACACCTTGCGCCCGGAATCCGAAATCACGACGAAGACCTTGTGACCGCCTCTGAGCAGTTCTCTCAGCACGGTGCGCGCGTAAGGCGCGCCGCTCGCTCCGGTGATGCCTATGACGAAAGTTCCCATGGTTACGCCTCCCGTCGGCCCTTGCCGGGACAGATCCGGCCAGGAATCCCGGTCGTTCGGTGGTATGTCTTCGTCCGCTGTGGCAGCGGGGAATCGCAGTTACATTTCATCAAATTAACACGTCAAGAATCGCAAAAACGCCGAACGCGACGGCGATTATCCCGTTCATCGTGAAGAACGCCATGTTCAGCTTCGACAGGTCCGCCGGTGAAACGAGGCTGTTCTCGTACGCGAGCAAGACCGCCGCAACTCCGGCGCCCACGTAGTAGAGCGGTCCGACGTCCAGGAGGATGCCAGCGACCACGATTGCCGCCACGGCTCCGGCGTGGAGCGCCCTTGCCCACCACAACGCGGCTCTGATGCCGAACCTGGCCGGAATGGACCTGAGGCCCTGTGCCCTGTCGACCTCGAGATCGGCGGTTGCATACAGCACGTCGAAGCCCGCCACCCACATCATCGCCGCCGCGCCCATCCAGATGATTCCGGCTGGCAATTCGCCCGTAACAGCGATCCAGGCTGCCGGCGGCACTATCAGGTAGATGAGCCCGAGGCCCAAGTGGCTGAGCCAGGTGAATCGTTTGAGATACGGGTACCCGAGCATTACCAGTACCGGGACTACTGCAAGTCGCCACGCCAGCGGTTCAAGTTGGGACACCGCCAGTCCGTACACGGCTAACGACACGACCATGTAGGCCCACATCTCCCGGTGAGACAAAAGGCCGGCGGGCAACGCCCTGTCCGAAGTGCGGGGATTGCGTGCGTCGATTTCCGCGTCTATGACGCGGTTCGAGCCCATTCCGAACGTCCGCATGGCGACCATTGCCACCACCACCCATCCGAGGCCCAGCCAGTCCTGTTGCCTTTCCATGGCCATGAGGGCGGCCACTACGGCGAAAGGCAGGGCGAATACGCTGTGTTCGAACTTGATCGCCTCCGAGAAGACCATGAGGCGCCGCCACGGCTGAAGAATGGCCCGGTCTTTACCCACAGCCGCGTCGCTGCCGCTCATGCGCGGCCTGCCAGTTGGCCCTGGACCGGGGTCAGGCTGCTTACGAACATCTTTCGCAGGGTATGAAGCGTGTCTTCCGGCGATGGGCCGTCGGAATAAAGCCAGTGGATAAGTAGTTCGCTGATGGCCCCGAGCCAGATGCGAGCCGCGACTTTGCAGTCGATTGGCGGCAGTTCTCCGTTTTCGACCGCAAGGGTGAGCTGACGTTCGATCATTCCAGCAAAGCGGTTGAAGATCCTGGCCCGGGTCTGCTGGAAGGAGTTGCCCATGCTGTATCCCTGGATCAACAGCAGTCTGGCGAGTTTTCGCCTGCTGGACAGCGCGTGTACCACCGCTTCGATGGCGGCTTCCGCGCCGGCCAGGTGGGTGGGCGAGGACGTTATCGCCCTGTTGATCCGAGATTCCAGCCGCCCGGCCAGCCGGTCCAGCACGGCGAAGAACAGGTCCTCCTTGCTGGGGAAGTGAAAGTAGATCCCGCCCTTCGACATGGAGGTGACGCGGCCGATCTCCTCTACCGGAGCGTCGTGGTATCCCATTTGGGAAAAGACGTCCTCGGCGGCGTCGAGAATGCGATGCCGGGTCTTTTCCGAGTTGGTATTGATGACCGAGGTCATGGACGGCAGGACCAATAACCGACCGACCGGTCGGTTTGTTGCAACCTAATCTTACCGTCCGTATTTTCTTCGTCAACCAGGCTGAAGCGGCGACATGCTCTGATCGACTTACCGGCGAAAGCCGGTATCCATGGTGGGGTGCCTGCAGTGGGTACGGTCGACATGGATAACTCCCAGCCCAAAGGCAACGCCCCATTTTCATCACTTCGTCCTGGCCGCACGAGGTGATGAAAATGATCGGTGCGTGGTTGCTTTCAATGGGCCGGGTATGGCAATACGGCGTAACCCGATGCCCCCCTCCAACGGGCGCCCACAAGGGACGCCCCTACGACGGGTACGCAGGCAGAGGCAGTGACACTCACGGAGGTTGCGAAAACGTCTCCACCAAGGGGCCAGGGATTTTGCAGGCGCCTCTACGGGTTTGCGACGTTCTGGGGCCTGCCATCGAGGTAGGCGATGACGTTGGTGACGCAGCCCTCGTTCAGGCTCTCAACACCTTCAGGCGTCTGGTCTGCTATGTGCGGTGTGAGCGCGACCTGCTCGCAGGAAAGAATCGAGTGGTCGGGAGGCAGTGGTTCTTGATCGAAAACGTCCAGGCCCGCCGCGGCCAGGTGGCCCGAATTCAGGGCATCGACCAGCGCGTCCGTGTTAACCAGCTCGCCCCGGCCGCCGTTCACGAATATGGCGCCTGGCTTCATCAGCCCGAACTCGCGGTTGCCCAGCATCTCCCTGCTGTCGTCGCTGAGCCTGACCTGGATGCTGACTACGTCGGACTCGCGGAGCAGGTCGTCCAAGTCGACGAAATCGACGCCCAGGGCTGACGCCCGCTCGGGCGAGGGATTGTAGGTCCACGCTATGACCCTCATGTCGAGGGCGTTGGCGATCCGGGCAACCTCCGCGCCGGTGTTGCCGGTGCCGATCACGCCCAGCGTCTTGCCTTTCAGGTAGACGTTGTGGCGGAGGCCCCATCGGCCGGCCTTCAGCTCGGCCGTCTGGAATGCGGCGCGCTTGGCGGCCGCGAACATCAGCCCGATGATGTGCTCCGCCACGTACGGCGCGATCTTGCCGGGCTGGTTGCAAACGGTCACGCCGCGCTCTCTGGCGGCCTCCAGATCGATCATGTCGGTGCCGATGGAGCAGGTGGCGATCAGGCGCAGATCGGGCAGCTGCTCGAGTGCCTCCCTGTACCACTTCACAGCGCCGCGTGTGTTCATGATCACCTGGGCGCCCGCGACCCTGGCAAGCTGCTCATCCATGGTCGCAGGGCGGTCGGTGTACAGGGTCAAGTCTCCGTAGGGTTCCAACCGTTCCAGGTGTGGCGAGCCCTGGACCTGGGGCGGATCGTCACCTGGTACCACGATCTTGAGACGCTGGTCGGACATTCAGTCCTCCTCGCTGAGGTTGGCTACTCGGGCAGGTCGATGAGAGCGGAACCGGCTTGCTGGGACGCCAGGAAGCCGGTGATCACCTTGACGGTCTTGCGGGCCTCGCGGGCCATCGAGACGCCCTCGCCGCCGTTCTCCATCAGGTCGGCCAGCTCCTCGTAGCCGGCCCCGATGTCCTCGGCGACGTAGGAGCCGGGGACGATGCGACGCCGGACGCCGTTCTGCCCGCCCGCGCCGGACGACAACACGGTGGCGCCGCCTTCCGCCACGTAAATCTGGCCGTCCGGGCCCGAAAGCTGGAGCGAGAAAATGGCCTGGGTCTCCTTCATGCCGCAGTAGAGGGCACGTACTCCGTTCTCGAACTGGATGAATCCCATCGCGCCGGGTTCGTTCTCCGGGAGCTTGCCGCCGTCTCCCTTGTAGCTGTCCCAGTCCTCGAAGCCTTCCTCCAGCCTGGCCCAGACCTGCGCGGGCTCGGACTCGGCGTACATGCAGATGGCGTCGATAATGTGAGTGCCGTTCCTGAACAGCATCGCCCTCGGCCCGCCCAGGGTGCCCACGATGGTGGTCAGGTTTCCGATTGCGCCGCGCCTGATCTCCTCTCGGACCTGTATCCACAAGGGCAGGTACCGGCGCGTGTGTTCGACGGTGATGACCACACCGTTGTCCTCGCACGCCCGGATGAGCCTGTCCACGTCCTCCAGGCTGGTGGCGAAGGGCTTCTCGCAGAATATGCCCTTCACGCCCGCCTTGGCGGCCTCGATGCCCAGCGTGGCGTGGGTATGGTCGCTGGTGGCGACGCCGAGGATGTCCAGGTTGGACTCTCGCAGCATCGCGCTGAAGTCGGTGTAATGGCCCACGTCGGGCCATCTCTTCCCCCAGGTCCGTTCGAACTCGTCGAGCAGTTCTGGCACGAGGTCGCACACGGCGACGACGTCGAACCGGTCGGAGATCGACAGGCCCGCAGCGTGGCTATGGCCTATCGCGTTTCGGAACGGCGCCGGCGGCTCCTCTGCGCTGTTCGAAGTGATCCCTCGCAAGCCGACGAGGCCAACTCTGTATGTCCTGTCACGCATGGGTCATCTACTTTGCTGGGTCTGCATCCCGGCCACTTGTACAGCAGCCCGCACCCACTTTCAACCCGGCGGTCCACGGGCAACCGTGCAGAGCCGGATGACTATGGGTGGCTTTGGCCCTCAGCGGGAAGGTGCAAGGCTATCCCCTATTTGTCGAACAGTTGCAAAAATTGGCGTGCTAGACTCACCCACCGCAGCGGTCTCCGTAGTGGGATGCAGGAATTGAATACGCTAGTCCACCCACCCCCGTCATACAAAGTGCTGGCAACCGGCCTGGTACTGCCCGAGGGCCCATGCGTGGGCCCTGACGGCAAACTGTACGTCGCAGACGCCGGGACCGGCGCCATCTGCCGCATTGACGATTCGGGTGAAGTGACCGAGTTCGTGTCGACCAGTGGTCGGCCGAACGGCCTGGCGTTTGGCCCTGACGGAGATCTCTTCGTCGCCGACTCGGGCCGCCGGGAGATTTTGAGAGTCACCCCGTCCGGCGAACTGACCGTGTTTGCCGCTGAATACGACGGCCAGGGGTTCACCGGGCCGAACGACCTGGCGTTCGGCCCTTCGGGGAACCTGTTTTTCACCGACCCCGGCCGAAAGCCGCCGCCGGACCCGTCGATCAGCCCGGTCTACCGGGCCACTCCGGACGGCGAGGTTCATCCCTTCGCCCTGGACCTGGCATATCCGAACGGCGTGGCATTTTCCCCCGACGGCAAGGAACTCTATGTCTCGGAAATGCGCGCCAACCGCCTGCTCGCATTCGAGATAACGGCCCTCGAGGAGCTCTCTGAATACAGGATGGTCCGGCGGTTCCGAGAGCCGGCCCATCCCGACGGGCTGGCGGTGGACATGGAGGGGCGAGTCCTGGGCGCTCTGCGGGGAATCGGGGGAATGTCGATCGTGTCCGTGGAGGGCAAACTGGAAGAGTTGTACTACGTCGAGGGCTGGCGGCCTTCAAACCTCGCATTTGGCGGACCGGACAGGACGACGGTGTTCGTGACCGACGTAGCAAACGCCTCGGTCGTCGTATTCGAACACGACTCGCCCGGCGCTCCCCTGTTCTGAGGACCTCGTATGCGTCCTCGTAGCCGCGAGTGCGCGGCACCGGTGGTCAGCGCCGGCCGAACTGGTACTCCAGCGCTCCGGCGTCCAGGTGAATCATGGTGGGCCGGCCATGCGGGCAAGTGTGCGGCTGTTGAGCCTGTTCGAGCCGGCGGATCAACTCGCGGCTTTCATCGGTGGTGAGCGGCATTCCGGCCCTGACGGAGGCGTGGCAGGCCATTGTGTACAGCAGCCGGTCCTGCCACGAGTCGCTTCCCCTGCCCTCGTTGATTTCATCCAGCATGGCGCCAAAAGCCGCGCCGGGCGTTTGACTCTGGTTGCTGTTGGCCATCATGGCGGGAACAGCCCTCAGGACCACGGAGGATTCGCCGAAGGGTTCAGCGTGGAACCCGGCGTTCCGCAATTCCTCGCCGTGTTGTTCCACCGCCTCCATCTGCCGCGGGTCGAGTTCGACCGACTCCGGCATCAGGAGCGGCTGGGATTCCGCCGACTGCGAACCGGTCCGCTCCCTGATCTCCTCGTAAAGGACGCGTTCATGGGCCGCGTGCTGGTCCACCAGGTAAAGGCCGTCGGGCCCTTCCGCCAGTATGTATGTCTCCCGCGCCTGCCCGATGACCCGGAGAATCGGCAGGACGGACCGCTGCGACATCGAAGCCGGCGCCGGCTCGGGATTCGTTTCAGCGGTCTCCGGATGTTCACGGGGCGCATCCGGTTGGATAGTCTCCGGTTCCTGCGGTGGAGTAATCGACCGGCTCGGCCACATTGCGACGGCGCCGAACGGGTTGTAGGCGTTGGCGGACGGCATTCCCTGCCCAGGCGTACCTGACCTGCCCGGGATGTTCATCGTTCGGACCGGCGCGAATTCCCCAAGGGCCAGACGGATTACGCGCTGTATCTCCCGGAATACAAGGTCTTCGCGGAGCAGCCGGACTTCCAGTTTCGCCGGGTGAACGTTCACGTCCACGTCGTCGAGTGGTGTACGAATCGACAAGACGGCAACCGGAAAACGCCGTTCCGGCAGGAACCCGTGGAATCCCTGCTCGACCGCGAAGGCCAGCCTCCGGTTTTCGATCCACCGTGCGTTCACTGCCAGCGTCACGTAACGCCGCGTTCCCCTGGATGTTCCCGGTTCGCTTATCAGCCCCCCAACACCGAACGCGCCTGAGCCGTCGTCCTCAATCTCCAGCATGGCCTCGGCCAGCCTGGCGCCGTACGCGGCCGCCACCGCCGCCCTGACGTCACCGGAGCCGGGTGTGGAGAAGCGGGAACTGCCATCCGACGCGAAGGTGAAGGCCACGGAAGGATAGACGACTGCGTAGGTGCTGATGAGTTGCCGTATGCGGGTGAGTTCTCTACCTGGCGATCCCATGAACTTCCGGCGGGCCGGCACCTTCTCGAACAGCCCCTTGACCTCGATTCGCGTGCCGGGCGGGACTCCTGCGGGTTCCTCGGCTATCAGCTGCCCGTTGTCAATGACCAGCCGCGCTCCGGAGTCGGAACCTTTCATCCGGCTGACCGCCTCAACGCGCGCTACGGAGGCAATCGACGGTAACGCCTCCCCCCTGAACCCAAGCGTCGCGATGCCGGACAGGTCGGAGGACTCGTCGATCTTGCTGGTGGCGAACCGCTCGAACGCGAGGCCTATCTCGCCAGGCGCTATACCGTGGCCGTTGTCGGTGACGGATACTAATTTCGCGCCGCCGTCGGCGACTTCAAGCCGTATTCTCGTCGCGCCGGCGTCGAGCGAATTCTCGATCAATTCCTTGACCACGGAGGCCGGCCGTTCGATGACCTCTCCGGCGGCTATGCGCGAGGCCAGTTGTGGGCTGAGGACGCCTATTGCCATGGCTGGGGGACGGTCCGGAGGAGTTTCACGATGCCTGCGAGTATAGACGGGTCGTTACTCCCGGCGTTCCTGTGTGGCTCGTAGACACGCTAGAGCCGCCACAAGCGTCGAGTGAGGGTCCCGGACAGGGCCGCGGCGGCGATCAACAATGACCCCGCGCCCGCAAAGGCAATCGTGATTCCCACACGTTCTGCTACTTCGGCGAGGGGGATAACGCCCAGCGGAATGAGGCCGAAGTTCATCATGTACATCCCCATCACCCTGCCCCGATGTTCCTCGTCCGTATTCTCAAGGATGAGTGAAGAATTGAGGGACCTCCGGCCCGAGTCCCCGATGCCCAGCAGGACCATGATCGCAACCACCATCGCATAGGACGGCGCAAACGCCGCCAGCACTATCCCCCCTCCTGACACCGCGGTCGTGCCGATCAGGATCGGCCCCTTCTTGCTGCCGCGCCTGAGCCCGGCTATGAACAGCGAGCCTATGAGCGAACCCAGGCCGATCATGCTCATCAGAAGGCCCACAGACGCCGCTCCCCTGCCAAAAGACTCTTCCACGAACGCGGGCAACAGATTGCGGAACGGCATTGCGAACAGCGTGCTCGACAGGGCCAGCAGCAGCAGGAACATCACGGTCCGGTTCCCGGCTACGTATCGGAGCCCGTCGGCTATGTCGGAGGCCATGCGATTGCGCGCGTTCGACGTGCCGGCCGGCAGACGCGGCATCTGGCTGGTCAAGATGAACGCCAGCATGGCAAGTCCCGCGATGCTGAAGTAGGCCACGTCCGCACCGGCAAACGCATAGAGCACACCGCCGATTCCAGGAGCGGCAAGGGTCATCAGCGACATGCCACTTGAGTTCAGCGCGATGGCGTTCGTCATGTTCTCGCGACCGACGAGCTGGGGCACCACGGCCTGCCGGGCAGGCATTAGGAACGCCCAGACACATCCCTGGAACAGCGCCGAGCCAATCAGGTGCCAGATCGTGGCCGTGTTGGTGAACACTGATAGACCGACGAACAGCGACATCATCGAGATCGCAAATTGGCCGACCTGGATGACGCGCTTGCGCTCAACACGGTCGGCAATCGCGCCGCCGAATAGAGAGAACAGCAGGATCGGGGGCGCGAAGGCCGCGCCCGCCAGGCCAACCATCCTGATCGAGTCGGTCAGGTCCCACGCCAGCTGGGCGCGCGCCACCATCTGCATGTTGACCGCGGCCATCAGGGCGATCAGCCCGAACCAATAGAAGCGGTAATTCTTCTCCCGCAGGGAGGCGAAGGTCGTGCCGAAGTAGCCACGCGCCCGGGGCTGCGCGGCAGTGGCCGCGCTTCTACCGGATGCAGGATTCTTCAATGAATTTGAGGGAATGGGAAAGGAACGGGCGAACCGGAAACCGGGGAACGCTACGGGGAAACACGCACGTTGCCGTTATGGCATCCTCCGGAGAGTGGGCCTGACAACGATATAGAACAACGTGACCCCAAGTAAAACAATGCCCAGGCCGGCGACCGTGCTTTCGGCGCCGAAACGGTCGAACGAGTAGCTCACCGGGAGTATGCCTATCGGCATCAGGCCGTAGGTCATCATCAGCAGGCTCATCACCCTGGCCCTGTATTCGTCCCCCGTCTCTTCCACCGCCAATGCCTGGGAAAGGGCCCACCGGATGGACTCCCCGAACCCAATGCCGATCATCAGGAAGACACCGACCACGTATACCGGCACGGTGGCGATGAGGAACATGACCATACCGGACACCGCGGCCGAACCCACCAACACCAGGCCCCTCTTCTGACCTCGCCGCAGCCCGGCCACGCCAAGCGAGCCGATAAGCCCGCCAACGCCGGCCACGGCTATCAGGATGCCCACCTGAAACGGAGTCGCCCCGTAGACGTCTTTCGCAAACACCGGCGTCAGCATGCGGAACGGCATGCTGAGCAGGACGACGGCCACGGCGTAGATCAGCATGGTCTTCACCAACGGCCGGGAGTTCACATAGGCCAGCCCACTCTTTATGTCATCGAAGACCGATTTCTTGTCCGCACGGGGATCAGGGTGATACTTGGGGATCATTCCTGTGGTGACGACCGCGGACCCGTACAGGGCCGCTATCGCGTAGTACACGCCGTCCGGCCCAACGGTCCCGTACAGGAGGCCGCCTACGCCTGGCGCGCCCATTGTCATGAGGCTCATTCCGACCGCGTTGAGCGATATCGCATTGCCCGTCTGCTCTTTCCCCACCATGCGCGGGATCATGGCCTGTCTTGCAGGCATTTGGAATGCGAACATCGCCCCCTGCAAGATTGAGGCGACCAGCAGGTGGACCCAGTTGATCAATCCGATGGTGATCAGCACCGCCAGGATCGCGGCCATGATGGCCCCGCCCAACTGCGTAGCCTGTAGTATCGTCCGCCGTTCGAGCCTGTCGCCGAACGCTCCGCCGAATAAGGACAGGATCAGCATCGACGGTGCGAATCCAAGGGACACGATGCCGGTGAGGACGGCCTCCGACGTCAGGTCGTAGACGAGGATCCCGCGAGCCGCCATCTGCATCTGCACCCCGCCCATGGAGAGCACCAACCCCAGCCACAAATAGCGGAAATTCCGGTTTCCCAGGGCTTCGAACGTCCTGGTGAACCGGGAACCCGCACCGGTCGGCGCCCTGGCAGCCACGTCTTGCCCGGCCGCTCCCGGCGGCGGAGAAGGAGGTTTATTCGCCGCTTCTTTCATGGCAGTGGAACGAAGTAAGTCCGGTTTAAGAGGGGTCCGGCATGAATCAGGGGTACGCAGGCGCGAATCGGCCGCGCCGAGCGTAGAATTCGATCAGGCATCAAAGGATACTCCGCATGACCTTGAAAGAACCTGTGTTCCAGGACGTACTGGACGCCCGCAGGGTGATCCAACAGCACATCCACCGGACTCCACTGAGGCGCTACCCTGCCCTCTGCGACCTGATCGGCGCCGACGTTTGGGTGAAGCACGAGAACTTCCAGGTTGCCGGTTCGTTCAAGCCGCGGGGAGGCCTGAACCTTGTGGCCAGGACAACTGAGGCGGAGCGGGCCAGGGGATTCATCACGGCATCCACAGGCAATCACGGGCAGTCGGTCGCCTTTGCCGCAGTGGTAAACGGCTCAAGTGCGACAATCGTCGTACCCGAAGGCGCAAATCCGCTCAAGGTTGCCGCCATGCGCGCCATGGGCGCGCGGGTATTGCATCACGGGCCGGTATTCGACACCGCCCGCGAATACGCCGAACAAATGGCGATCGATGATGAACTGCGCTACGTCCACCCGGCGAACGAGCCTCACCTGATCGCGGGAGTGGCCACGTACACGCTCGAAGTGCACGAGGACCTCGGCGGCATCGACTACATGTTCGTCCCGCTTGGCGCAGGCAGCGGCGCGTCGGGGGCCTGCATCGTGTCGGACACCGTTTCGCCCTCAACCAGGGTCGTAGCGGTCCAGTCGGCCGAAGCGCCGTCGGCATACTTGTCGTGGAAGCGGGGGGAATTGGTGGACGCGCAGATGGAGACAGAGGCGGAGGGACTGGCGACCGCCAGTTCGTACGAACTCCCCCAGGCGATACTGCGGAAGCGTCTGCACGACTTCGTCATTGTGAGCGATCAGCGGATCAAAGAGGCCGCAGGCCGGTTCATTGAAAGCACGCGCAGCCTGATCGAGTACGCCGGCGCGTCCTCCCTTGGCGCTGCGATGGAAATGAAGGATGCCCTCGCTGGAAAGAGGGTCGTCATCGTTGCGAGCGGCGCCAACGCCTCCATGAATCAACTTGCCGATTCGCTGGCGGCGATTCGCTAAGAGAGTGTCTAACAACCCTTCCGTTCACCCTGAGCCTGTCGAAGGGTCGAGGCGCTGTTCATGGTTCGACAAGCTCACCACGAACGGATTCCGAAAGCTCACCACGAACGGATTCCGAAAGCTCACCACGACCGGTTTCCGACGACTTATTAGACACCCTCTTAGGGAAACCGGGCGGTCAGCCGTTGCTAGTGTCCGCCGCGCTCTCTCCCAATTCGGCAATCTGCCCCTCGAGCGTGCCCACCCGGCGGTAGTCTTCCCGCAGCAACGCGTAGGCCCGGTCGACGTAGAGCCTGATCAGATCGGCTGACTTATTGTCCATGGCGGTCGCCGCGGCGACTATGCGGTCGACCCTCCGGTTTTCGGGAAGGCGTCTTCCGATGGCCTGTAGTCTTGCGAGGGACTCGTCGATGGTCGCCCTGTCCCCGCCTTCGGACGCGTAGCGCAGCCTGCCAACCAGCGTGGACATCTCGCCTAGCAGGTCTGCCTCGCCCATCATGTCGTACATGACCTCATCAACTTCCGAAACTGTCGGCGAGTCAGTTTCCCGCGGAGATTCTTGCCGCGCCGGGACAGATTCCTGATATGCCCGGTGGTATTCGGCCACCATCTCGCCCACTCTGCTCATGAGTTCCGGTGTGTCATCGAGGTCGCCACTGCCCCCGAAGATGAGATCGTCGCCCCTCAATTCGGCTATGCGCTTGATGAAGGCCACATCTTCGACCGGTTCGGGAGCGGGCGGAAATGCGAAGCCGGATACGTCAGACGAGCCCATGCTTTCGAGGTGGCCCGAAAGGAACGGGGGCACGTACTTTGCTACGTCCACGGAGATCGGCAGGACCATGATGTACGTGGCCCCGGTTTTCCCAGGATCGGACGCGTCGCTGAAGTAGACGATCGCGTGGCCGACTGGGGAATCCGGGTCTCCTCTTTTGAATTCCAGTGCCATTTTGCGGTCCGCCGATCGTTTTGTCTGTTGCCCGGCGGGATTTGCCCGGCTGCCTATATTCTAATTGTGACCGAGGGTCGAAGTGGCACCGGTCCGGGTCAATCACGGGTAGGTTCAGGGACCGCGTCTATCAGAGTCTGCCGGGGGCAACAGGATCATTTACAAGTCGCTTATTCGTCCGGCGCTTTTCAGGCTGCCGACTGAACGAAGTCACCAGCTTTCCAATGCCACGTTGCGCATGGGCTGGATGTGGGCCGCTGCGAGGCCCTTCAACGCCGGTTTCGACGATAGACTCCGCACCACCATCGCCGGGATGGAATTCCCCTCCCCGGTGGGAGCAGCCGCCGGTGTCGACAAGGAATTCAGGATTTACGGTTCGCTCATGAACCTGGGCTTCGGGTTCGTAAGCAGCGGCACGGTCACCCTGAATCCCCGGCCGGGCAACCCGCGGCCCCGCCTATTGCGCCAACCCGAACGCAAGGCCCTGGTGAACGCGATGGGCTTCCCAGGTCCGGGCCTGGACGTGATTAGCCGCCGAATTGGGTCCTCAAGCGCCCGCTCGAGGCTGTTCGTAAGCATTTCCGGAACTTTGGAGGATGAGATCGTGCAGTGCCACCGGAGCGTGGAACCGGACTGCGCGGCGGTGGAAATCAACGTATCGAGCCCCAACACCAGCGGCCTGCGCGCATTCCACGACCCCGGGCGACTCAGGGTGCTGATACAGGCCGTCGCGAGCGAAATGGAACGGCCGCTCTTTGTCAAGCTGCCGCCGTGGGAGCGTGAACGTCAGTCCCGCGAGAACGGGATTTCACTGGCGGAAACGGCCATTGACGCCGGCGCGAGTGGCGTGATCATCGCAAATACCCGTCCGGTGGAACACAGTGGGCTGAAGGTGGGCCGCGGCGGACTGAGCGGCGCCCCTCTTTTTGACGACACGCTGCGCATGATCGCGGAGACGCGGGCGAGTTTGGGCAAACGGGGCGCCATCATCGCCTGCGGCGGTGTCGGTGACGCCCGGCAGGTGTGGCGCCTGTTGGCCGTCGGGGCAGAGGCCGTGCAACTGTACACAGCCCTTGTTTACGAGGGTCCCGGCCTGCCGGGGTCGATCAACCGCGACCTGGTGCGCCTCATGGACCGGGCCGGGTGCAGGTCTGTCAGCGAAATCGAGGGCCAACCACCCGACTAGGACGGGAGGAGCCGGCTCAGGAGCCGCCAGCCGGTCGCCGCTTGCCAGTCAGCATTGCGTCCACCTCTTCCCGCGTGGCCATCGACTCCTGGGACCCGTGCCGCGAGACGCTGACAGCGGCGGCGGCGGAACTGAACGTCACCGCGTCGCGTAGCGGCATTTCTTCGCACAGCGCGTATCCCAGCGCGCCGTTGAATGCGTCGCCTGCTGCCACGGAAGCGACTACGGATGTTTGGAATGCGGGGACATGGCCCGAGTACTCGTCCGAATCGACGTAAGCCCCTTGTTCGCCTAGGGTGAAGATGACGATCGGAATGCCCAGGTCCCTGATGCGCCCCGCGGCAGTCGCCGCCTCAGCGGGACCTGTTATCGGAAGACCCGCCAACGCTTCCGCTTCCAGTTGATTGGGAGTGATTATGTCGGCGTTCTGCAGAAACCCGTCGGGCAGGTCCCTCGCCGGCGCCGGGTCGAGGATCACTGTCACGCCCATCTCCCGCGCGGCCTGCATGGCGTCCAACGTGGGTTCCAGCGGAATTTCCTGCTGGACCAGCAGCACTGCGGCCCTCTTCATCGCCTCTTTGGTGTCGCCGTACTGCCAGTCGTCGCAGCGCGCGTTCGCGCCGTACACCGGGTTCACGTAGTTCTCGCCGTCCGGTTCGACGAAGATGACTGCGACTCCGGACGACTGGCCCATGTCCGTCTGAACGTACTTGGTGTTAACGCGCTGCTTCTCGAGATATGAACGTAGTTCTCCGCCGAATACATCGTTGCCTATGCGGCCGACCATCAGGACCCGATCGACGCCGTCGGCGAGCCGAGACGCCGCCACCGCCTGGTTGGCGCCCTTTCCGCCCGGCGTGGTGTAGAAGCGGGTGCCCTCGGCCGTTTCGCCGGGCCCGGCCGGACGAGGTGTTTCGACGATCAGGTCCATGTTGAGCGCGCCGAACACCACGATCTTGTTCCTGTCGCGTCTCAGCATGGTCCTATTTTGCCGCATTCGAGCAATTCTTCCAGGACACGCGCCACGGCGATGCCAGGCGGCCCGACGGCGAGCCTGTCCGCCGACCGGATCGCGTCGGGGTGGCCGCTTTCCATGGCTATTCCCAGTCCAGCCCATTGCAACATGGCCGCGTCCCCCGCCCCGTCTCCAAAAGCCGCGAAGCGCGTTGAAGGAATGTCCCATCGGTCTGCCAGGTGTTGAAGGGCCTTCTCCTTGCCTGCGTCCCTGTGGCCCACTTCACAGAAATGCGGCAGGGAATGAGTCACCTGTGCCCTGTTACCGACCGCAGAACGGGCGGCCGCGACCAGGTCCGTGGCGTCCGGCTCCATTACGCCCAACACCAACGTCGGACCGCTGGCCGCAACCGGGGCGAGGCTGTCGACAATCTCAGGCTCCAGGTCCATTCGCTCCGCATAGCCGTCTGACCATGCGGAAGATCGCTTGATGTGGACCTTGTCGTCGACGTATACGTTGACGTGAGCGCCCAGCCGGTCGATTGTCTGGATGGCGAGGTTCGCGACATCCTCATCGAGCCTGGCGTGGCGGAGGACTGTCTCCCGGTCTGCATCGACCGTCAACGCGCCCTGGTAGCAGATTACCGGGCCTTTCGGCCCCAACTCCCTGGCGAAATGGAGCGAACTGCATAACATGCGTCCTGTGGCTATCAACACGACGGCGCCCGCCTGCTCCGCTGCCCTGGCAACAGCTTTGAGGCGGTACGGAATGATCCGGTCCGGCCCTACCATTGTGCCGTCTATGTCCAGGACAATAGCCGAGTACGTATCTTTACTGGCCATGGTTCATCGGATGACTGGCAAGGGCATGCGACATCGGCGCGGCCGACAATTCGATCTGATCAGGTGATGATTCCGAAAATGTTGCAGGTGGTCTCAATTCTTGGGAATGGTGCGTGTTGAACAGGATCACCCCGCGGTTTGTAATGTGGGCCATTTTCCTGGCCGTAACCCTCTATATCTTCACGTTGGCTTTGCGCGACCGCGGTTGAGCCCGCTGGTCCGGCATGCTGACGATTCCGTCGAAACTGTGGACCTTCAAGTATTTCGGATAAAAGATCGCTGATCCTGCCACGACGATTATCCCCGCGATCGCCGTCGCCATCACTGCTGCGGGAGCGCCCAGCCAGGTGGCCACCAGTCCCACCTGCAACGCGCCGATGGGTCCGGTCCCGATCGCAACCGCCAAAACTCCCAATACCCGACCGCGTACCTCGGGTGGTGTCGACGTGATGATGATGATGCTCTGAAGTGTGCCGAAAGCGGCCATCCCGAAGCCGCCAATGAACAGCAGTCCCAGGGCCAGTGCGTACCACGGTGCAAAAGCAAACATCAAAATGGCCGCCAGGAACAACAGGGAACCGTAGAAGTAAGCCCTGGTGTAGTGCTGCGGTTTTGCCCGGGCGGCGATGAGCAACGATCCCAGGGTCGCGCCGGCGCCCTCTGCGCTGAACAGCAGACCCAGCCCCAGCGCCCCCGCGCCGAGCTTTTCGTCTGCTATCACCGGGACCATGTGACTGAACGGAAACGCGAATGCGTTCATCGCAACCGTGATCGCCAGTGTCATCACCACGACCGCGTCGGCGCGTATGTAGCGTATCCCCTCCACGAAGTTCGTGAGCGGCTGGACCGCGCTTCGGGCCCTGACCGGAGCGCGGTAGTTGAGCGTCGCCGCCATCAGGAACGCGGCCACGAATAACACCACTCCGGCGATGTACGCGCCCTGGATCCCCACCGTGGCCAGAAACCCGCCGGCTGCCAAAGGCCCCAACATCCTTGAGAAATTGCTGGTCGCCATCTCGAGGCCCATCGCAGTGCTGACCCGGTGCGGCTGTACCACTTCGGCGATCATCGAGCGACGAGCCGGAAAGTCGGTCACCCACACCAGCCCCGCCACAAACGCTCCCGCCAACACGTGCCATCGGTCTATGTATTCGGTAATTGCGAGCACAGCCAATGCGGCGTAAGTGGCGGCGAGCAATCCCATGGCGGCCATCAGGAGCAATCGACGGTCGAACCGGTCTGCGATTACGCCCACGAATGCGCCCAGGACGAACATGGGCAGCATCCTGACCAGCCCTACGAACGCCACCCAGAACGGGGAACCGGTCAGTTCGTAGACAAAGAACCCCAGGGCCACCGTCTCAAGCCACCGCATGACATTCGTGGTGGCGCCCATGGCCCACAGCCGCCGGTACGCGGGGTCGCTGAAGAGCGCGCCCCAGACGGTTTGGCGTCCGGGAGACCCGGTTGTCGTGCGCGGGTTCGCGAGCGTCAAGGTAAAGGCCGGCTTTCGCGAATCATGTTGATCGGTCCGGGGTGCTGCCTGTTGGCGTCGGGCTTTCCTCGGGCTGGTTGGCCCAAATGCCCAGTTGCTCGCTGCGGGCTTCGGCCTCGAGACGGCGGAATCCTTCGGCATACCGTACGTTTTGCCCTGTCGCCGCGCTCCCCAGTCCCACGGCGATGAGCGCCGCGTTCACCATGGCCCCGTCGAGGTACACATACCTGAGGAGCCTGCCCTGCGCGTCGGAGTCCACCTTGTCCCTTTCCAGGTCCACTTCTTTGCCTACAACCCAATTCCGGTTGACATCGGTCACGAGGTCGTACCAAGGGTGGCCGTACTCCGGCGTGGCCACTCCGATGTAACGGACTTCCACCTCAGTTTTTCCCACCTGTACGAAGATCGTTCGGCCGTCAATGACCCGCACCACGGTCCCGGTTTCCAGTGTTGGCGGCGGTGGTTGTACGTTGGCGTTCCTCGTTCGAAGAGGAAGTACGGTAATGACCAGCGAACCGACGATTACGATGCCGACGACGGTGATGAGGATCTGCCACCAGCGCCCCGTCCAGCCGCCGGACTTACCGTTGCCGGACCCTTCCGACCAGGACCGCTCGATGTCTTCTTCACTTGGCCCCTCATCCTTCCACAACCGACGAAGGTCCTGTGGATCATTGGGCTTATTCATCGCGCGCTACCGTGTTGCGCCGGTCGGGACCGGTCGAGAATTCTGTTTGGTGTGACGTGCCGGGGTAGTGATCTGTTGATTCGCGTCCACGATCAGGATGAGTCAGGGACCATGCCCGACATGCTGGACTGCCTGGCTGCCCGATCTATCAGTCCAGAACCTTGCGCCCGCGCCTTGTTGACCATTTTTTCTACGGGGTAGTGCTCAAGTTCCTCATCCGGGTAGGGGTGAATGAGTGAGCTGAGGGGCTTGGGATCTTGAGTCAGGGGGTCGAGCCACACCGCTTCGGCTTCGTTGCTCAGGATGGCCGGCATGCGGTTGTGAATTGGCTCGAGGGACGGGCTCGGAGACGTTGTCACTATCGCGCAGGACCTTGTCAATTCACCCGTATTGGGATGCCGCCAAACGTCATAGAGCCCTGCGAACGCGAACAACCGCTCGTCTTTGCGGCGAATGTATACCGGCGTGCGGTCTGACTTCGGGCCCGTCCATTCGTAGTAACCGTCGGCCGGAATCAGGCAACGTTGTCGTCTGAACGGCCTGCGCCAGAAGCCGCCGGTCGCTAACCGGTCATCTCGTGCGTTGATGTTGAGTGGCAACTTTTGGCCATCTTTTGCCCACGATGGGACCAGGCCCCAGCGCATCGGCTCGATCGCCCGTTCGCCCTGTTCGTTGGTTATCGTGAATATCTGCTGCGTGGGGGCGATGTTGTAGCGGGGCTGTTCCAGGAAGTCCGGCAGTTTCCTGAGATCGGGCCGGTATTCACTCGGGTACCGGACGACCGCCGAGAAACGCACGCCGATGTTGCCTACCTGTACCAATACGAATCTCCCGCACATAACGTCATTCTAGTTCGGTAACCGACGGCGGGACATCGGCGGAGAGGTCTGCTTTTGCCCTTTTGCGTCCGATCCATGATCAGATCGCGCGCCCGGCCCCCTGCAGGAGTCGCGGAAAAGCGGCCCAATTGACCAATAACCGGCCCGTTGCTAGCATTGGGGGCTAGGTTCAACTTTCGTTGTCGCCCTTGACGTGAACCTTTGGGGCGGCGACGAAGTCGGTGAATCAGCGAGCTTAAGTCAAAAGCTGCTGCTGTCACTCCCGGCAGACCTCCGGAAGTGCTAGCTGCTGCCGAGAGGTCCCCAAATTGCCACACGTCACCTCCCTGCGCTGTCGCGCGTGCGGCCGGGAATACCCTGTAGAGCCGATCTACGCCTGCGACTTTTGCTTCGGCCCGCTGGAAGTCGCATACGACTACGACGCCATAGGCAAAGTCGTCACTCGCGAGAGCATCGAGGGCGGCCCGCCGACAATCTGGCGATATGACGACTTCCTGCCGGTCAGCGGGCGCCACGCCGTCGATATCGGCGCGGGCATGACGCCGCTGATCCGCTCTACGAACCTTGCGCGCGACCTTGGCCTGAACAACGTTTGGCTCAAGAATGACGCCGCCAACCCCACCTGGTCTTTCAAGGACCGCGTCGTTTCGGTCGCTTCGACAAAGGCCCTGGAATTCGAGTACGACGTCCTCGCGTGCGTGTCGACCGGAAACCTGGCCGGCGCGACCGCCGCCCACGGGGCCAAGGCCGGTATGGAGACGATGGTGTTCATTCCCGGCGACCTCGAGCCCGGCAAGATACTGGGCGCAGCCGTATATGGCCCGACGCTGGTCGCGGTAAACGGCAACTACGACCAGGCCAACCGCCTTTGCAGCGAACTGGGCGATGACCGCCGATGGGCCTTCGTCAACATCAACATGCGGCCTTACTACTCCGAGGGCAGCAAGACACTCGGATACGAAATCGCAGAGCAACTCGGCTGGAGGGCCCCGGACCACATCGTGGTACCGGTTGCATCCGGTTCGATGCTCACCAAGGTCTGGAAGGGCCTGCAGGAGTTCGCAAAGCTCGGGTTGATCGACGGCCTAAACACGAAAATGCACATCGCCCAGGCGGCCGGCTGCGCGCCGGTGTCGCATGCCCTCCTGGATGGCCAGACTCACACGCGTCCTGTAATACCCGACACTGTGGCCAAGTCACTGGCGATAGGCGATCCCGCGGACGGGTTCTACTCGATCCGCATCGCCAATGAGTCAGGCGGAACGGCGGCAATCGTGCCCGAGCCGGAAGTGGTGGAGGGCATGAAGCTTCTCGCCGACACGGAAGGGCTGTTCACTGAGACCGCGGGCGGCGTGACCGTGTCGGCCCTGCGCATTTTGGCCCGCGACGGCGTGATAAAGCCCGATGAGTCCGTGGTGGCGCTGATCACCGGCAACGGCCTGAAGACGCTGGAGCTGATGGAACCGTACCTCTCCCCGGTGACCATAGATGCGACGGTCGAATCGTTCGACGCCAACATCGAGGGCCGCGTAAGGCAGCGAGCCACGGCCTGAAGGGTCCGGGTGCGCCCTGCCCCACTTGCCAGGGCATCGGCCGGACCGGACAATTCCTCCGTCCGTCGCCGCGCTATCATGTGCACCAGGAAATTTGACCACCGGACCGCGATTTGCGCGGCCGGCCAATAGTCCAGCATTTGAAAGGACGTTTTCGCATGGCAGTCAACGTGAAGATTCCGACGCCCCTCAGGCGCCTGACCGGCAACCAATCCAGTGTCAGCGCAGAAGGCGGGACGGTTAGTTCGGTGATCGATTCGTTGGACGGCCAGTTTCCCGGAGTAAGAGAACGGCTCTGCGAAGAGACTGGCGAGTTACGTCACTTCGTGAACATCTACGTCAACGGCGAAGACGTCCGGTACCTGGATGGACTCGACAGCGCAATATCAGAAGGCGACGAGGTCAGCATAGTCCCCGCAGTCGCCGGCGGCTGATAAGTACTGCTGCGGCAGTCGACCAACAATTCAGGCCGCTGGCGGCCATTGGCAATGGCGAAGCACCCGCAGACCGAATTCGACCCGGTAACGCTGGAGATCCTGTGGAACCGGCTCATCTCCATTGCTGACCAGTCCGCGACCACCCTCGTGCGGACTTCGTTCTCGACCCCTGTGCGCGAGTGCAACGACTACGCCTGCGTCCTGATGGACCGTAACGGCGACACGCTGGCGGAGAACAGGGGTTCGATCCCCTCCTTCGTCGGAACCATGTCGCGCACCGTCAAGCACTTCCTCCGCCGCTTCCCGCCCGATACCTGGAGGCCCGGCGACGTGGTCCTTACCAACGACCCGTGGATGGGCACCGGCCACCGGCCGGACTTCTCCATGGCCACGCCCGTATTCGTGGACGGCCGGCTCGTGGCGTTTACAGGGATCATCGCCCACGCGTCCGATGTGGGCGGTTCCATCTTCTCAGCCGACAACCGCTCGGTCTTCGAGGAGGGCATCGGCGTGCCCCCCATGAAGCTATTCTCGGAAGGCGTCCCCAACGAGGACCTGTTCGAGATGCTCCGCTACAACGTCCGCGTCCCGGAGATGGTCGTCGGCGACCTGATGGCCATGGTTGCCGGCTGCGAGGTCGCAGGCCGGGAGCTAGTGAGTTTCATGGAAGAGTACGGCGTCGGGATGTTGGAGACGCTGAGCCAGGACATCCAGGCGCGCGCCGAGGAGGTGATGCGTCGGGCTATCCGCAGGCTGCCCGACGGCACATACAGCCACACCGTGTCCCTCGACGGATTCGACCGGCCCATCGAGATCGCCTGCGCGATCACCATTGAGGGCGACGAGCTGGAGGTCGACTTCACCGGCACGTCCGAGCAGGTCGACCAGGGCGGCGTGAACGTCGTCGACGCCTACACCTGGGCATTCACCACGTACCCGCTCAAGTGCGTCCTGGACCCCCTCACCTACCGCAACGAGGGTTCATACCGCCCGTTCACGATCACGGCGCCCGAGGGCAGCATACTCAACGCGACCTATCCCAGCGCGGTCTCCTCGCGTCATCTCACGGGTCACTGCATCACTTCGGCCGTGTTCGGCGCACTGGCCCAGGTCCTGCCGGATACCGTCATCGCCGACTCCGGCTCCACGCCCCAGTACATATCGTTCTTTTCCGGCGTGGATGAGACGATGCGGCCGTTCTCCCTCATGCTCTTCCTCAGCGGCGGCATGGGCGCCAGCAGCACAGAGGACGGGATCCACTGCAGCCCATTCCCCAGCAATCCCGTCCCTGGGTCGATCGAGGTGACCGAATCGGTTGCGCCGCTGGTGGTCTGGAAGAAGGAGTTGCTGCCGGACTCCGGCGGGGCCGGACGCCGCCGCGGCGGATGCGGACAGGACATAGTCATCGAGGTCACGTCTCCCAGGCGCTCGGAGTTGTCCGTGATCTCCGAGAGGTGGGACTTCCCGGCCGACGGACTCCAGGGAGGCCGGCACGGGGGAAGGGCCGGCGCCGCGAGGACCGGACCAAGCGACCGGGCGCTGCCCGAGAAGGGGCGCACGGTGCTCGACCCCGGAGACGTCATCCGGTTGGTCACGGCCGGTGGGGGCGGCTTCGGAAATCCCGAGGATCGCGACGTCGACCTGGTTGCCGAAGATCTCTGCAACGAGCTTATTTCGGACGAAGCCGCCAGGGACGTGTACGGGCTTGGTCGGCGAGGCGGCCCCTAGATGGCTGACGCCCGGCTAGGCGTCGACGTGGGGGGGACCTTCACCGACTTCGTGGTCCTCGACCCCGAATCGGCCTCCTTCTCGATCGGCAAGACTCTGACCACGCCGCAGGATCTGGCCCTGGGAATCGTCCGAGGCGCCCGGGAGGCCTCGGAGCGGGCCGGATTCCAGGTGAGCGACATCTCCCAGGTCACGTACGGGACCACGCTGGTCGCGAACCTGCTGCTCGAACGGAAGGGCGTGCGCGTCGGCCTGATAGTCACAGAGGGGTTCCGGGACGTGCTGGAGACGGGTACGGAGCAGCGCTACGACATGTACGACATGACAGCCAGGCGCGCAGAGCCCCTCGTCCCCAGGCAACTTCGCAAGACCGTTCGGGAGCGGATGTCATGGGACGGCAGGGCGCTCGTCCCGCTCGACACATCCTCACTCGGCGCGATTGTGTCGAGTTTCGAGGACCACGGCGTGGAGACTATCGCCGTTGCCTTCATGCACTCATACCGGAACCCTGCGCACGAGCGGATGGTCCGCGACTACCTGCAGGCGAGGTATCCACAGTACGGCGTTTCAATCTCGTCAGAGGTCGCTCCAGAGGTGCGAGAGTATCCGCGTACCTCCACCACCGTCGCCAACGCTTACGTCGAGCCGCCACTCCGAAGCCACCTCGAGGAGATGGCAGCCGGCCTGCGGTCCCAGGGATTCGGCGGCGTCATATACATGATGCTCTCGGAGGGCGGAATAACCACGCTGGAGGCAGCCCGATCGTTCCCCGTGCGGCTCGTCGAGTCCGGCCCTGCAGCCGGCGCGATGGCCGCAGCCCACTACGGCAAAGCCCTGGGATACGACGATCTCGTGTCGTTCGACATGGGAGGCACGACGGCGAAGCTATGCCTCATCACAGGCGGCAGGCCGTCACGCACTTCCGAGTTCGAGGTGGCTCGTCAGCACCGCTTCAAGAAAGGGAGCGGGCTCATCCTCAAGGTGCCGGCTATCGACATGATCGAGATCGGCGCAGGCGGCGGCAGCATAGCCTACATAGACCCCATGGGGCTGATGAAGGTCGGCCCACAGAGCGCCGGCGCGGACCCGGGCCCCGCGTGCTACGGCCTCGGCGGGACCGAACCCACGGTCAGCGACGCCGACCTCGTGCTTGGCCTCCTTGACCCCGGCTACTTCCTTGGTGGCGATATGGCTCTCGACTCATCCGCCGCGCGACGGGCCATCGAGACGCGGCTCGCGACGCCGTTGGGCATGAGCGTCACGCGCGCGGCCCAGGGCATTCACGACGTCGTCAACGAGAACATGGCCACCGCCGCTCGCATGCACGCCTCGGAGCAGGGCCGGGACATACGCGGGAGCGCCCTCGTGGCATTTGGCGGAGCGGGCCCCGTCCACGCCTACCGCGTGGCCAGGTTGCTGGGAATCGACACGGTCGTCTGCCCCCTTGGGGCGGGTGTTATGTCGTCGATTGGAATGCTCGTCTCACCCAAGTCATTCGACTCGGTCCAGAGCTACATCAGCAGGCTGGACAGCGTCGACTGGGACCACGTGGACTCCATGTACCGGGAGATGGAGGCCAACGCGGTGGACCTCCTGTCAGCCGCGGGAGTCGATGCGGCCGACGTCGCGATGGAACGAAGCGCCGACATGCGGTACGTGGGCCAGGGCTCGGAGATCGCCGTCCCGGTGCCCAACGGCAAGCTGGAGCCCGGACTGGACGAGACCATGGCGACAGCCTTTGCCCACCAATACGAGACCCTGTTCGGACGCAGCCTGACCGAAGTGGCCGTCGAGACATTTTCCTGGCGGCTGTCCGCATCCGAGCCGCCGCCCAATCTCAGTATCCGATTTCGTGCGCACGAAGCGGAGACGTACCCCTGTGGGATCAAGGGCCGACGGCCGGTGTTCCTCGCCGAGGAGGACGCCTTTGTGGACTGCCCAGTCTTCGACCGCTACGGCCTGGGCCCGGGCTCGGCCGTGGAGGGGCCGGGCATCGTGGAAGAGCGAGAGTCTACCGTCTTCGTCGGACCCAACGCCGTGTGCGCCATAGACGAGCACCTGAATCTGGTGATGTCGCTGGCGTAGTCGGTAGCGGCCGCCGGCAATTCGATCAGTCTCGCTCGCTCACGGCCGGACGCGACCGCCCTACCCTGCCAGTACCTCTCCCACCGCATCTCGCACCACCGAGTACGGCACATCGCGCCTCGTGGTGGCCCTTCCAGGCCCTTCCAAAAGCACCCAGCGGATCGTGCCGCCTCGGGACTTCTTGTCCGAGCGGGTGGCTTCGATAACGTCGTCTACGGATACGCCCGGCGCCTTCACTGGAAGGCCGTAACTGGTCAGCACCGCGCGATGGCGCTCCACGAGTTCGCCGTCGATCATGCCCAATCGTTCAGCGATGCCTGCCACCGCCATCATCCCGATGCTGACCGCCTCGCCGTGGAGAAAATGGCCGTATTCGGTGACCGCTTCGAGGGCATGTCCCACGGTGTGGCCGTAGTTCAGCAGTACCCGGGTGTCCCCCGTTTCGAACTCGTCGGCCGCCACGACCTCACCCTTGATGGCGACGCTTCGCCGTATGGCGGCGACTGCGTCTTCGCCTTTCAGGGCCATCATTTCGCCGGGGCTGGCTTCCAGGGTTTCCAGAAGCTGTTTGTCGAGTATGAATCCCGCCTTGATCGCCTCTGCCCATCCCGCGGCAAGCACGCGCTTCGGCAGGGTGTCGAGGTAGTCGACATCCGCGAGAACCAGCCGCGGTTGGTGGAATGCGCCCACGAGGTTCTTGCCGACCGGCAGGTTCACCGCCACCTTGCCACCTATCGACGAGTCGACCATCGCCGCGAGAGTTGTCGGGACCTGCACCACCGCGACCCCGCGGAGCCAGGTGGCGGCCACGTATCCCGCGAGGTCACCCATCACTCCACCGCCCATGGCGACCACGACGTCCCCGCGTTCGGCGTGCATGTCGGCCAGCCAGCCGTACATGCGGGCTGCGCTGTCGAGGTTCTTTTCCGACTCGCCAGAAGGGACTGCAAGCATGTGGGTCTCGAAGCCGCCGGTCTCCATCGCTTCCTGGGTCATCCTGGCCGCGTCCGGGAACAGGACGCGGTCGACCATGAGAAACGCCCTGCCCCGCAGTCCTGCTTGCGCCATTTCGGCGCCGAATGTTTGAACCACGCCTCGACCCACCACCACCCGGTAGTCGCCCTGGGAGGTGGTTACTATGGCGGCCAGGTTTCGGTCGTCAAGATCACTCATTGCCCTGGGATCCCTCGTAAGTGCGCCACGCATCCACAATGTCCTTCGCCACGTCGGCGTGGTCCCGGACGTCGGTGTTGACGGTGAAGTCGGCCTGCGAGTAGGCGGGTTCGCGTTGGCGCAGCAGGTTGCGGACCCTTTCCACCGGAGCGTCGTCGCCCAGGAGAGGCCTGAGCGCCCTATTGCGCCTCTTGCCGCCGGACAGGCGCTCGTGAATCATTTCCGGGCTGGCAACAAGCCGGATGATGATGCCCGTCTTCTGCATGAGTTTCCGGTTGGACGGGTCTACCGGCATGCCGCCGCCGGTGGCGATCACCTGGCGGGAACCACCGGAAACGTCCAACAGTACCCCGCTCTCGATGTCCCGGAAGCGTTCCTCGCCGTCGTCGGCAAATATCTGCGGGATCTGTTTGCCCGCGCGCTGTTCTATCAGGTCGTCGGTGTCCACGAAGGCCCAACCCAGTCTCCTGGACGCCATCCGTCCGGAAACCGTCTTGCCGGCGCCTGAAAAGCCTGTCAGGTAGATATTCGCCTTAGTTGACATCGCAATCGTTCAGGAAACTTGGTTAACGGTCCGCCGGGGGATGGGACTTGGCGCGACCCCGTCGATCAAGGCTCGACCGGGTTGTCCGGATTGCCGAAGGCGCTCAGCGATTCTATGTACGAGCGGTAGTTTCTGCCGATCTCGGCGATGCTGTCGCCGCCGAATTTTTCGAGAAATGCGTCTGCGAGCACGAGAGCCATCATCGCCTCTCCGATGGGACAGGCGCGCGGGACCTGGCAAATGTCGCTGCGGTGATAGGCAGCTTCGATGACCTCACCGGTGTTGATATCGACGGACGGCAGCGGTGCGGTCATCGTGGCTATCGGCTTGACAGCCACTCGTACGACGATCGGCTCGCCGTTGGACATGCCGCCCTCGATACCCCCGGCGTGGTTCGACAGGTGGGTGAACCGTCGCGGGTCCGCGGGATCGGGGACCACAACGTCCTGCACCTCCCTGCCGGGCCGGCGCGTATTGGCGAACCCGGCGCCGATCTCGACGCCCTTCACCGCATTGATGCTCACCATGGCCTGGGCAAGTCTTCCGTCCAGCTTGCGGTCCCAGTGAACGTGGCTTCCCAGTCCCACGGGTACGCCCGATGCGATCACCTCTATCACCCCACCAATGGTGGTCCTGGCCGCCTTGGCGCGATCGACCTGTTCCTTGAACGCCGCGTCGGCCGACTCATTGGCGGCCCGCACTTCGGAGCGTTCGACCGCGTCCCAGTCGGGTATCTGGCCCGCAGGCGCGTCAAGCTCGGCGCTGCCGACGGATACTGCGTGAGCGTGGATTTCTATCCCGAACTCCTCGCACAGTTTCCTGGCGACGGCCGAAGCGGCTACGCGGGCAGTGGTCTCTCTTGCGCTGGCCCTTTCGAGCACGTTCCGCAGATCGTGGTGCCCGTATTTGAGCGCACCGGGAAAGTCGGCATGGCCGGGCACGACCCTGGTGTGTACTTTTCGGTCGACGTCCTCGCCGACCGGAGCGGAGGACATCGCGTCGGTCCAGTTGGCGAAATCCCGGTTTTCGATCCACATCGAAATCGGTGAGCCAAGCGTGACCCCGTGGCGCACCCCGCCAAGGATTTCCGCCCTGTCATTCTCGATTTTCATGCGGCCACCCGAGCCGTAACCGCGTTGTCGGCGGGCCAGGTGCCCTTCGATGTACTCTTCGGTGATCGACAGGCCCGCCGGCACTCCTTCGACGATGAGGGTCAAACCTCGTCCGTGGGACTCGCCGGCGGTCAGGTATCTAAGCATTGGTAATCAAGTCGTTGCGGTCCGACCGCGAGCCGCGCGGCCGGGCCGTCGAATCATTGGTCGGTGTAACCAGGATCGACGTTCAATTCCCTCTCGTGGCCCTGGCGATCGCCTCGAACATCACGTCAACCGGGGCATCCTGACCGGTCGCAAGTTCGAAACCCTCGACACCCTGGAATACGAGCATCGACTGCCCTCCGGCGGTTGTCCCGCCGGCCCGTTCAACCTCGCGAAGGAACGGCGTCATGGGCGGGGCGTATACGGCGTCGTACGCCAGCGAATCTGCCGAAACCAACTCCGCGGAAACGGGCGATTCAGTTGCGGCGTCGCCACCGGCCATCCCCATCGAACTCGCGTTCACGAGGAGGTCTGCGTACGGGACGACATCGGCGAGTTCGTCCCGGTCCAACCCAATGGGGTTTGGCTTGAATCGACCGTCGGTCAGGTCGGCGGCGAGTTGCCTGGCGCGGCCGGGTGTGCGATTGGCGATGGTCAGCTTGGTGACGCCGCCCGTGCGCAGCCCGTGGACGATTGCCCGCGCCGCCCCTCCGGCGCCGAACACCACGGCAGTCTTACCGGCCGGATCGAAATTACCCATTTGCCTCAACGCTCGGAGAAACCCCGGCGAGTCGGTGTTGTAGCCGACCAGTTTGCCGTTCCGGTTGATCACCCAGTTGACTGCGCCGATCAACTGGGCCGTTTCGTCGATCTCATCGACGAGGGCCATGACTTCCTGCTTGTGCGGCAGCGTCACGCAACCCCCGATGAACGATTCGTCCCGCCAGGACGCGATGGTCGACTCCAACTCCTCAGGCGGTGTGGGCCACGCGCTGAAAGTGGCGTCGATGCCAAGGTGGTCGAGGCCGGCCTGCTGGAACACTGGCGACAACGTATGCCCCAGGGGGTACCCGATGATTCCCATTGACTTGGTCATTAGCGCCTCTTTGTGCCGTCAGACTTTAGTGACTAGTTCAGACAGACGCCGCCGATAAGTTCAAGGGTTGCGGGCAGGCTGTCTGGCATTACCGTAACTGTCGGTTAACAATACCAGTTTGGCATGAACGAATCGGTTGCTTTAGGGTCGTTGGTCTTACGGCCTTGAACGAACGCGCCTGTTCGAAGTATTTCGGCGTTACACCCGTCGACTGGCGAGGAATGCCTCCAGGATCACCGCTGCGGCTGCCGAATCGAGGCGGCCTCGATTCCTGCTGGCGCTGACTCCAGCATCCCTCAACCTGGCCGCCGCTTCGACGGTAGAAAGGCGTTCGTCCCACGTCGATACTGGCGTCGAGGTGATGTTCTTTAGCTGATCACAGAACTCGAGCGCCTTGCGCGCCTGGATTCCACGGCGTCCGTCCATCCCCAGCGGAAGGCCGACCACGATGGCCGCGACGTCCCATTCTTCGGCCGTTGACGCGATAGCCAGGACGTCGTCAGGGCCGCTTCCACGCACCAATGCCTCCAAAGGAGTGACGACTATCCCTGACGGGTCGGAAACGGCCAGCCCCATGCGGGCATCGCCGAGGTCTACCGCCAACGTTCGGCCGCAGAGACTGTCTATTTCGAGTCTCCCGGTGAGTTGGCCGAATCCTCGATCACTTCGCGTGCCGCGGCGAACGCGTCATCGAGTTTCGACGGGTCCCGTCCGCCCGCCTGGGCCAGGTGTGGACCGCCGCCTCCGCCTCCGCCCATGATCTGGCCCAACCGGCGCACGATGTGGCCCGCGTGCATGCCTTTTTCGACGAGGTCCTTCGTGACCATGACCATAATCAGGGGCCGGCCGTCGAACTCCGCCCCGAGGACGGCAATGCCTGTGCCCATTTGGTCTCGCATGCTGTCAGACGCGCGCCGCAGCGCCGCCGAGTTGGAGGCCGGGATCCTGCGTACTTCGACCGGAGCCTCTACGGCACCGCACTTCACCGTAAACTCCTGGCCCGACGGGTCCGACGAACCGCCGCCCAGGCTCGCGGCCAGCAATTGGTCTTCAAGCGCGGCCACGCGTTCGCGATAGTTGTCCACCTCGTCCAACAACGTCTGGGTACGGTTGACAAGTTGGTCAACCGGCGTACTGAGAGAAGCTGACAGGCTATTCAGAACGTCACAAAACTCCGAAATGGCCTGCTCGGCGCCGATCCCGGTAAGCGCTTCCATCCGGCGGACGCCCGCTCCGATTCCGGACTCGGACGTGATCATGAACGCGCCGATGCCGCCCGTGTGGTCCATGTGCGTCCCCCCGCACAATTCGAAACTCCAGGGGTGATCGATGCGGACCGTGCGTACTTCGTTGTCGTACGTGTCGCCGAAGAATGCCAGCGCACCGTCGTCGATGGCCTTGCTGTACGTTGTGTGGTGGACATGTACGTCCCTGTTAGCACGAATCTTTTCGTTTACCCGGTCCTGCACCGCCCTGATTTCGTCCCCGGTCAGGGGCCTCATGTGGGTAAAGTCGAAACGCAGGCGGTCGGGTGCCACGAGCGAACCGGACTGGCGTACGTGAGGGCCGATGATCTCTCGAAGGGCTGCGTGGAGCAAATGGGTGGCGGTGTGGTTTCGCCGGATCTGCTCGCGCCGTTCGTAGTCCACGGAGGCCGCAACGGTGTCACCAACCTTTAACGTGCCGCCGTCCACGCGGGCGTAGTGGACTGTCAAGTGGGCGTACGGGTTCTGCGTGTCGGTAACGGTCACATTTGCGCTGCCGGTAGCCAGCCGTCCGGTGTCGCCGATCTGGCCGCCCTTTTCGGCATAGAACGGTGACTTCCTCAGCACGACCTCAACTTCTTCGCCTTTCGAAGCCGAATCGATCAGGGCGCCGTCCTTGATCATGCCAATAACGACAGATTCGGCGGTGGTCCCCTCGTAGCCCAAAAATTCGGTGTAGTCGACTCCCAGTTGCTCGTAGACACGCCGCTGCTCGGCATCACCGCCGAATCCGGCTGAAGCGGCACGCGCTCTTTCGCGCTGGCGCTCCATCTCGGCGTCAAAACCGGCCTGGTCCACGACCATGTCCCGTTCAGCCAGCAACTCCGTGGTGACTTCCAGTGGGAATCCGTAGGTGTCGTAGAGCAGGAACGCTTCCTGGCCAGTGATTCCACGGGACCAGTTCATCAGGGAGTCTTTAGCCGCCGCAACTTGCCCTGTGTCCTCCCCTGCTCCGCCGGCGCCTTGCACGGCGGTCCTCAACGCGTCGATGCGTGGATTCACCGCGTCCACGGCCGCTATCGAGCCCACCGACCCGGCGTCCTGGCCGGAAGCGGCCACCTCGATAGAGTCCAGGCCGGAATCGCCGTCACTGTCGCCAGTCGCGCGTTCCGCGGCGCGCACCATACCCTCCACCTTGGCGGCGTTGTCGGAGCGGCTCTGGATCATGCTCTCCAGCACGGCCGTGCCGAACTCGAGCGTTCGTGCGAAATTGTTCTCTTCGAATTCGAGCGTGCGCCTGATGAATGGGAAGTTGTTCTTCAGTTCCGGGTAGGTGTCGCCTAGTGTGTCCGCCACCACGTCGGCCACCTCCGCCAGCACAGGCGATTCGAGTTCGATCGATCTACCGAACAGCATTCCCCTCCGGATGAGGCGCCGCAGGACGTAACCGCGGCCGGTATTGCCGGGAACAACGCCGTCGCCGATCAGGAAGGAAGCGGAGCGGGCATGTTCTGCGACCACGCGGATTGCTCGCTGCACCTCTCCGCCCTGCCCCATCGAACAGTTTGCCAGTTCTTCGACGCGCTTTACGATCGGGAGAAAAACGTCGGTCTCATAGGGCGACTCGACGCCCTGGATGGCGCAGATTGTCCGCTCGAGGCCCATTCCGGTGTCGATGTTGTTCTTGGGAAGCGGCGTATCGTTGCCCTCTAGGTCCCGGTAGTACTGCGTGAACACCAGGTTGTAGAGCTCGATGAAATCGTCGTGGATGTTCGGCCCCCACGTGGCACCCAGAGCCGGGTCGCCGTCGGGCGGAATCGCCGCCATGTCACCCCGGTAGAGGTGGATTTCGCTGCAGGGACCGCATGGTCCTTCAGTCCCGGCAGGCCCCCACCAATTGTCGGCCGCGTCGAAGCGATAGATCCGGTTTGCAGGTATGCCCAGTTCTAGCCAGATCTGTTCGGCTTCGTCGTCATTCTCGAAGATCGTTACGTACAGCCGCTCTTCTTCGAAGCCGAGGGCATCGGTCATCAACTTCAGGCCCCACTCGCACGACTCTTCCTTGAAGTAGTCGCCGAAGCTGAAGTTGCCGAGCATCTCGAACAGCGTCATGTGCGTAGCGTCGCCGACCTCTTCGATGTCGGTGGTGCGAAAGCTCTTCTGGCACGTCGCGATGCGCTTCCTGGGCGGTTCGAGTTCGCCGGAGAAATACGCCTTGAACGGCGCCATCCCGGCGTTCGTGAGCAGCAGCGTCGGGTCCGCGGCCGGGATGAGGGATGCCGACGGCAATAGCAGATGGCCGCGATCCTCGAAGAACCGCAGGAACGTTTCTCGCAATTCTCGTGCGGTCTTAACGTCTGTCAATGCTTGGTCCTCCCGCCGCGCCACAGCTGCGGGCGCTTCCTGGCTGTACTGTCTTTGGAGGAATTCACCTGGTTAATCCGGATTCGTCCTGGACGTATCCCGTTTAGGCCAAATTTCAGTTTAGGAACCGTGGAACCGGCGTGTCAAAGCGGTTTCCGGGCCGGTGTGACGGTTATCGGGCCTTTGGCCCCGCCCTATTCGACCGCAGTTTCCTGTACGCTCTGGCGTCGATCGCCGTCCCTCCTGGTGTTCGCCGCCAGGGCGATTTCGGCGAGGGCTATTTCACGGTCTTCGGGCGTCATCATCTCCGGCCGCATGAACTCATCAGCCGTAGGAGCGGCTTCCACCTTCGGTACTTCTGTGTCCCACGGCAAGTTGGCCTGATCGACGCCCCAGTAGAGGGTCTGGTGCGGGAACGGGATCTCTATGCCTGCGTCGTCGAACTCCCGCTTGATACGCAATCGAAGTTCGCCGGCGATTTCCCACTGCTTGAGAGGCTTGCACTCGCCCATCATCTTGATGGTTATCGCCGAGTCGTCGAATGAGTTCACCCTGAGGACCTGCGGCGGTGTGATGATGAGCAGTCCGAAATAGGGGTCCTGGGCAAGGTCGTCGCCGATGCGGTTGAGCACCGTGATGACCTGATGCAGGTCTTCCTTGTAAGCGACTCCCACGTCCAGGTTCACTCTGGACCAGTACTTGGTGAAGTTCGTCGTCGTGGACACATCCCCGTGTGGAATGACGTGTACCTTGCCGTCGAGGTCGCGCAGGGTCGTCCGGCGCAGGTTTATGGACTCGACCAGCCCGGCAATTCCCGCGATCTCGACCACGTCACCCTGGCGGTACTGGTTCTCCCAGAGGATGAATATGCCGTTGACGAGGTCTCGAACGAGGTGTTGTGCGCCGAACCCCACCGCAATTCCCGCGATGCCGAATCCCCCGAGGATGGGGCCGATGGGCACCGACAACTCAGTCAGGATCATGAACACGACAATGAGAATTATCAGGACGTTCGCCGTGCCGATGAACACGGCGGAGAGTGTTTCTGACCGTTTCGCCATCTCCTCGTGATCGTCGGCGGCCTGCTGACTGAAATTCGCAGCATTGGCGACGCGCGGCAGCCACCGCCTCACGAGTCTCGATGCAACCCATCCCATGAAGATGATCAGCGCGATCCGGGCGCCGTCGGGGAAGAACCATGAACCCGCCGTTCCCCCTACGTCCCACAAAACGTCCAGCGCAGGCTCGATGTTCCGGCCGAAGACGACCAGGATCCCGAGTATTGCCGCCAGCGCCAGGGCCCCACCGGTGACTACGTCGAACAGGATCAAGGTGATTGATCTGATCGACAGCTCCGTTTCTTCCGACGTCTCGAACTCGTCGAGAACATCGTCGCCACGTCTCAACCGCCGCCGAACGGCCAGATGCAATACGAACCAGAGGCCGATTGCCCCCAATGCGATCAGAATCGCCCATATGCCGGTATCGGCCAGCCAGGCGAGGAATGTGCCATCTGCCGGGTTGCCGAACAGGTCACGCATGGATCATCTCAATCAGCAGCTCGAATGCACTCAACAGTCGGGTCCTCTGCCGGGGGATGCGTGGAGCTCGCCGGGTTACGTAGTAGGACGTGGAGACGAAATAGCGCTTCATTCTTCGGTCGGACTTCAGTCTTGCTGTCTTTCCCACAACGTGGCGTATGGCCCGCCCTTACCGCTGATAAGCCCGCCCAGGAACGCTTTTGTGGTTTCCTGCTCCGACTCGAGTTGCGACTCCACCAGACCGGCGATCATGTCGGACAGGTCATTCAGCAGGCTGACGGAGAGGCGTTCCCCGAAGAGATCGCCAGCCAGTTGCTTGACCTGCTCCCTGTCGATGCGCAAGAGCGCGCCGGTGAAGAACAGTACGCCGACGCTGGCTGCCTCTCCCTGCCCCTGGTCACCCGTGTCCTGGCTGATCAGATCAATTACGTTTCTGATGGCACGGGTCCGCACCAGTTCCTCCACCTTGCTCGGGATCCCCATGAGCCCGATGAACCCACGTTCCCTGTCACGCACGATGCTGCTGAACTCGTTTTCGAGCGAGTCCGCGAAGTGCGAGCCTGCGACGTCTGAAAGGTCCAACGAGTGGACCATCGGCCGGCCCGGCAACTGCGAACGCGTGTCCACCGCCAGGAATTCGGCCAAATTCGGAAATACGATGAGGGTGATTTGGGTGTTCTTCTTGGAAGTTTGTTCAAACATCGTGATACGGCCTGCAGGAACAGGCGTGTTGAAAGCCCGGGGCGGCTAGCCCGAGAACAGGTCCTTTATCTTGTCGAAGAACGATCGGCCCCCGCCCCTGCGGAACCGGTCCCAGTCCTTTTGTGCAGATCCTGCCCGCGAGAGGTTGGATAATCGCCTTTTCATCACGTCCCTGATCAGAGAGTCTTCGCCCTGGTCCAGCCAGAACCCGGCGTCGGACGGGCACGCCTCCAGTTCGAGGTTGTAACCCCGGTAGCGAAAGCGGGTCATCTGGTCGCCGCAGTGCGGACACGCGTGGTCCGCCGGGTGTTCACCGTAACGCCTTTGGCCCTTGACCATGTCATCTCGAAAGTGCCTGTCCTCCAGCGCTTCCAGGTCTTCGAACGAAATCCAAGACCCGCCGCAATCCGGGCACTTCATCGACGGCTGCCCGCCGAGTTTCGAATCGGCGAGATTCGATGCGTGTATGGGGCACGTGAGCGTTTTCATGATTCGGGCGTTGAATGCGTTCCGACGTTCAGGCCGGACGAGTAATGAGAATAATACTGCGCGTCAGCCGTCCGCGTGAGTGCGCCAACTGTGCGATACGCGACTTTGGGAGCCCCGTAGCAGCTTCCGAGACGGCCGGCTAAAGCTGCCGGAGGTGGGGATCGAAGCGGTCGCGCAGCCAGTCTCCCAGGAAGTTCATGGCAAACACCGTTAGGAATATCGCCATCCCCGGGAAGAACGTGATCCACCACTCGACGGCGATGTAAGACCTACCTTGTGCCACCATCAGACCCCACGCGGGCGTCGGCGGAGGGATGCCGGCCCCAAGGTAGCTCAGGATCGACTCCGCCAAAATCAGCGATCCCACCCTCAGAGTTGAAACAACGATCAGGGTGTTCACGACACCGGGGAAGATGTGCCTGAACATGATCCTCGGGGTCGTCGCCCCCATCACCAGGGCCTGGGCCACGTAGTCCCGCGTCTTCAGTGACAGGGTCTCTGCCCGGATCTGGCGCGCAAAGCCCCCCCAACTGAATATCGCCAGTAGCGTTATGAGCACCGTCAGGCTCTGCTCGAATACGATAACCACCACGAGCGCGATCAGCAGGAAGGGCACGGCCAACGTGAAGTCGACGATCCGCATCAGCAACTCGTCGATCTGGCCGCCGTAGTACCCGGCAACGATCCCAACCACCGTGCCCACGATCCCGCCGGTGGTCAGCACCACCGCCGCGACAATGAGTGAAATACGGGCGCCGTAGATGACGCGGCTGAGGATGTCTCGGCCATTGATGTCGGTCCCCAGTAAATGAGCGGCCTCGCCCCCTTCGGCCCACACCGGCGGTTGCCCGCTTTTGAACAGGTCGCCCTTCAACGGGTCGTGGGGTGAGACCAGGGGCGCAGCGATGGCGGCGAAGATGAGCAGTGCGACCAGCGCTCCCGGAATTACCGGCCACTCTCTGACGAACCGCCAGCTGACGGCCAGCAAGCCCGGGCGAGCTTCCAGGGCTGGTGCGTCAGAGACTGCGATCGATTCGGTCACAAGGGCCTCTCAATATCGAATTCGCGGGTCGACGTAGGCATAAAGAATGTCCACCAGCGTGTTGATGCCCAGATAGATCACCGTAAACAGCATGACCACCCCGGTCATAGTGGGAAAGTCCGTGTTGGTGACGGACTGCACCGCGAGCCGGCCAAGCCCGGGCCAACCAAAGACGGTTTCGGTAACTACAGCGCCGGTAAAAAACGCAGCCAGGATGAGTCCGCCAAACGTCAACGGCGCCAGTATTGCGTTGCGCAAAGCGTGTTTCCACACGATGACGGTGGAACTGACTCCTTTTGCCCTGGCCATCTTTATATATTCGGAACCCAGTACTTCCAACATGGCGGAACGGACGATCCTGAGAATGCCCGACGCGGTGAGCCAGCCCAGTGTTATGGAGGGAAGGATGTAGTGATTTATTCCACCCCTTCCGGATGTGGGGAGCCACGAAATCTGTACCGCAAACAGCAGTATCAGCATTATGCCCAGCCAGAACGGCGGCAGCGCCTGGCCGAATAGCGCGAAAGTACGGCCGATATAGTCCCAGGCGGTGCCTCTTTTCACCGCAGACAAGATGCCTAAGGGGACCCCGACGACCAGCGAAAACGCCATGGCGCCCGCTGCGAGTTGCAACGTGGCTGGGACGCGCTCCAGTATCACCTCTCGCACCGGACGCAGTTCCCGGAGGGACTCGCCGAATTCGCCCCGCAACGCGTTGCCCAGCCAGATTCCGTATTGGACAACCAGGGGCTTGTCCAGGCCCCAACGCTCTCCCCATGCGTCGTACTGTTCCTGGCTCGTGTACGTCGTGAGTAATACGTCTCTGGGGTCACCCGACTTGTGGGCAAGAGCGAACACAAAGACACTGACCCCAAAGGTGACAAACACCGCATACACGATGCGCGTCAGGATAAATCGGCGCAATGGTCTTTACCGGGGCGCCCACACCTGGCTGCCTGGTCGCGGTATGGGCGAGCTTGGGAGCTACTTGGGTCAAGCAGCACACGGGGTTGATGTCCTGGCCCGGGCGCCCAGAGCAGGCGTCCGGGCCAGGGCATTTTCATGGGTTATCGAATGACGGCCCTTTCGAAGTCACCGGCGTCGACTCCAGGTAACGTCGTCGGTTGCCAGTCGACATTCTTGGCGACAACGGCAAACGTAGGCACCTTCACGATCAGCGTGGCCCAGCGGTACTGGTGCAGACAATCCTGGGCAGAAGCATTGGCGTCCAACCTTTTCTGGATGTCAAGTTCCGCCCTGATGCCGTACCAAATGTCGTCGACGCAACCGATCTCGACTCCGGGGTTCCATCCGCCCACCACGGGCCGCTGGTTGTAGTGCTGCGGCGTGTCCGGAGAAGGCGAACCGTATCTCCAGATGTAGGCCCCCGCGAACGACCTGTCGACCAGGCTTGGCCGCTTGGCCGAATACGCGGTCGAATCGATATTCACCGTAAGGCCCAGGTTGTCGCTCCACATCTGAGCAATCGCCTCGCCGGTCTGTGGGTTGACGATCGTGGGCAGGTCCGGAGTCACGAAGAAATCGATCGAGAACGGGCCGAATCCAGACTCGTCCAGCAAGGCCTTCGCGCCGTCCGCATCGAACTTGAACTCATCCCTCCACTCTTCCTTCCAGTGGGGGTCGTCGGGGGAGAAGTTGTACCAGGTGTTTGGTCCGACCTGGCCCAGACCACTCAGAATCGCGAGGTTGATCGCATCCCTGTCAATGGCCATCGACATGGCATGGCGGACCTTGGCGGACCGTTCCATTCGGTCCGGGTCGTCCGGGTCCCCAATCCAGGGGTGATCGTCATCGGGCAGGAAACCCGGCCGCGGCTCGACTGCGTCCCCTGTCAGCAAGTCCGTCTTAATCCAGTGATTGCCGGTAAACCAGACGGTAGTTCTGGCAGAGGTGTTGGTTTCGATGGCGTGCGCCCCCGTTTCACCCAATACGGAACCAAGGAACCGCAGTGAAACGGGAGTGATGTCCACTTCACCTGATCGGAATGCGGCCAATCGAGTAGCCTCTTCCGGAATTTCCCGGATTATCACCCGTTCGACGCTGGGGGTGGCCCGGTAGTGGCTCTCCTGCGAATCCAGGATGACCTCCTCGTTCGCAACCCACCTGTTCACGGAAAACGGGCCGGTGCCTATCGGTGTCTCCGCTGCGCCGTCGGGGCCCAGATCGTCAAAGACCTTCTTGCTCCAAATTCCCCCGATTTGGCTGTTGTTCGACAGATTGCGGTCCCATAGCGGAGGTATGAATTCCCCGTCTACTGTGGTCATCGTGACGGTGTAGTCGTCCTCTTTGACCCACTTGTCCATCCACTGTCTCGATTCCGCGATCTTGGCGAGCGTGCCTTCTGCGAACAGAGCATCGTCAAAGGTGTAGACCACGTCGTCGGCCGTCAACTCGCCCCATCCATCGTGGAACTGGACGCCTTTTCGAATCTTGAACGTCACGGACGTCCCGTCCGAGGCCGCTTCCCATGATTCGGCCAGCGCCTCTGGCACTGTGTCACCAAGGACCGGCGCGATGTGCGGGTGATACGTAAGCGGGTCGGCCACACCGTAGGCGACCTTGTCCAGGTTTACCGGCCATTTCAGAAGACTGGGCCTGAAGACCGGAGGCGAAACGCTGCCAACGGCTACCCGCAAAGTCCCCTTCTGTTCGGGCGGTTCTTCCATCGCCGGCATCGCGGTGGCGACCACGACGACCGTCTGGACCACCTGCTCGGTGCGGGTCACCGGCCTTTCGACGACGACGGTCTCGACTATTTTGACGGTCTGGCCCTCGACCTGTTTTTCGACCACCACCGTCTCAATCACCTTTTCGGTGACCGTGACCTCCCGGTCAACGACGACCGTCTCGATCACCTTCTCCACCTGGGTGACCTGCTTCTCGACGACGACCGTCTCCACCTTGGTGATGACCTCGGTTTCGCCGCCGCAGGCGACGGCAATCACGGCCAGAGCGCCTCCGATTGCCAGCAACGCCATCGCCAGGCGCCGCGTCCACCTAAATTTAATTGAACTCATGGTGTCCTCCTGATCAAAACTGCGCTCGCAGCCGGTTGACTGGGCTCCAGCCAAGCCTCCAAAACCGTCCACCCAATCCACCGGAATGTTAGTACGGACGGGTTATAGGCGCAACGCCGAAGCGGTAAGGCATCCGGTAAAGGCCGTTGAAATAGTTGCTCAAGGGTGTCAAGTAGTACGCAGTTTCGTCGTTGACGTGCACGAGCGCAAACGAATTCGACGCGGCGACTTCGGGATGCCACCCCCTAAGGAACTATCTCGTAATGTTGACCCGCAGATGCAATGGCCGGTTTCGAGAATGATCCGTACGGTTTCTCAAAACGCATCCGGAAGGATCGTTTCGGCAATGAAGAGTCCGCACGCGGCTACAATGTGGCGCTGGTATCAGTCCACTGAGTAAGCGCGGCTGTAACCCGATTCACCGGCAACTGGGAGACTACCCATGAAAGACCACGAGCGCTACCTTTTCGATCTCAATGGCTACCTCGTCGTGCCGGAGGCGCTAACACCGGAACAGGTCGCTCGCCTCAACAGCGTCCTGGATGAGCACATCGCCGCCGAGTGCCCGCCGGACATGCGCACACACCGGTTCGTGCCCTTGCTCGACTGGTCCCGGGACTACCGTGACCTCATTGACAATCCCGCCGTCAAAAGTCACTTGAAAGAACTGCTGGGCGATCAGTTCCGCCTCGACCACGTCTATCTCGATGTCATCAGGTCAGGCAAGGGCCCGATCGGAACGAGCCTCCACGGCGGCGCCGTCCCCTTCAACCCAACGCACTACTACCGCTTCCAGGACGGGATGATGCACAACGGCCTTTCCGTCGTTGCCTACAACCTGAAGGATGTTGGCCCGATGGACGGCGGCTTCGGATGCGTGCCAGGCTCGCACAAGAGCAACTACAAGTTCCCCGATGAGTGGAGAGAGATGGACGAGCCGGGCCCCTTCGTGGAGCGGGTGACCGGACCTGCCGGCACCGCCATCATCTTCACCGAGGCGCTTACGCATGGCACCCTTCCCTGGAACGGCGCGGACGAGCGCCGCACCATATTCTTCAAGTACAGCCCGCACCCGCTCTCATGGTCGGCCAACTTGCTGGACCCCAATGACTATGCAGACCTGACCGATTCCCAGCGCGCCATCATGGAAGGACCGAACGCCCGCTACGCCCGAAGGTACGAGGGAGCACTCTAGGCAATCGGGCTGGCCGGACTTATTTGTCGGGCTTGACCTTGTAACGGAAGTTACAGTGCGACGCGCCCTTCATGATCGTCTGGGTGCGCGTGAGTTGAATGTCGGGATTGAAGCCGCGGGAAAACTCGAAGTCCCGCGTGCATGAGAATACGTCACCCAGGTCGGCGAACCCCAGCTCACGGTACATCTCGGCGTAACGGCACCTCGTCACGTTGAAGGAATACTCCGAGTCGGACTTTTCGATCACGTCGATCTCGAGCGCGCCGTTTCGCGTCCACGGCTCCTTGTTGTCGGCAAAGTCCCTGAGGCCGTTGGCGCCGATCTTCTTCGCCATCGCCGCGCCCTGCGCGCGGGCGATATCAGTGATTGCCCGGCGCGCGATGTCGGTCGCCCGTTCCCGCCCGATCTCATCCTGGTACGCCCGGATCAGCGGCCCGAGCACCATCGCCTCGATTCGCCGCCGCTCAAGCACTCCCAATCGCTCCTCAATGGGCCGTGAGTCTGTATTTGAAGATGAAGTGTCCATGGGTTGCGAGTGACGGTAACTAGTGTCCTGTTTCAGAAATTCACCGCGTAGACCAGCAAGCAAAAATCCCCTCTTCCTCGATGGGAGAGGGCTAGAGCCTGCCCCGTGCTTGATGCGGGGGTGAGGGTGACGCCCACGGATACATGCTCACCTGTTCAATGTAACGAATTTCTTAAAGAGCTTCCACGCTGATTGCCACCGCCCCACCCCCGGCGTGGCATATCACCGCAAGGCCGTTTTCTAAGTCCGACTGGCGCAGGCTGTGGATCAGCGAGACCAAAATGCGAGCCCCGCTGGCGCCGAGAGGATGGCCAAGGGCGATGGCCCCTCCCCTTACGTTCACCCGGCTCCAGTCCCAATCAAGTGCCTTGCCGTTCGCCAGCACCTGCGCCGCGAACGCCTCGTTGACCTCGACCAGGTCGAAGTCGCTCAATTCCATGCCCGTCCGTTCGAGGAGATTCGCGACGGCGGTCCTGGGGGCGTCGAACAACATCCCCGGGTTGTTGGCCGAGTGGGCGTATCCGGTGATGCGGGCGTATGGTTCTGCGCCTACTTCTGAGGCCCTGTCGGCCGACATGATGATGAACGCCGCCGCCCCGTCGCTGATCTGCGACGCATTGCCGGCAGTGACCGACTCGCCCGGCGGGAATGCGGGTCTCAGTTTGCCCAGCGACTCCGGCGTGGAGTCCGGCCTGGGTCCTTCGTCGACCGAAATGACGTTGGTCTTGCCTCTTCGCCCCTGGGTGATGACGGGGACAATTTCGAGATCGAACCAGCCCTCTGCCGACGCGACCCCGGCCCGCTGGTGCGACCGGGCCGCGAATTCGTCCTGTTCGCCCCGGCCTATGTTGTACTCGGCGGCGATGACTTCTGCTGATCCCGCCATGTGCCGGTTCTCGAATGGGCACCACAGCCCGTCGTGGACCATCGAGTCGGTCAACTTCGCGTCGCCGAGACGCTGACCGGTCCGGCTATTGACGAGCAAATGCGGCGCCGCGCTCATGTTCTCCATCCCCCCGGCAGCGACGGTCTCCGCCTCGCCAAGTTGGATCATCTGCGAACCGGCGATGACCGCCGCCATGCCCGACGCGCACGCCTTGTTGAACGTGATTGCAGACGTCGTCTCAGGGATGCCTGCCGATATCGCGGCCTGCCGGGCCGGCGTCTGTCCCAATCCGGCGGAGAGCATGTTGCCCATCACGACGTAGTCAATCTCTCCAGGGTCTACACCGGATCGATCGATGGCGGCGGTGAGCGCCGTAGCGCCGAGTTGCGTTGCGGGCGTAGACGACAGCCCACCGCCGAATTTGCCCACCGGAGTCCTCGCCGAACCGACCATAACCACGTCGCGTTTAAGGGATGTTTTCAATGTCTCGCCAACTCCGCTCTCGTGAATTCCTGCTTCGGTGAGAGTATACGCCCGGGCCGGCGGCGACCGTCACACGGGCGTGCGCGGCCGGTACTGCAGTGCTTCCGCCATGTGCGCGGTCAGGATATGTTCTTCGGTGTCGAGATCTGCGATGGTCCTGGCGACCTTCAACACCCTGTGGAACCCCCGCGCCGAGAGTCTCAACTGTGCCATCGCCATCTGGAGCAGCGAGCGTGCCGAGTCCTCAACGGCGCAGTGTTCCCAGACCTCCACCGGCCCCATCTCGGCATTCGCCACGGGTCCACCCTTTTCGAACCGCGCATGCTGCAACTCGCGTGCCGCCGTGATCCGCCGCCGGACGATCTCGGAGGTCTCCGCCCCGGGCGGCTTCACCAACTTTTCGTACTCGACTCTTGGCACGTCGACGAAGATGTCGATCCGGTCCATGAGCGGCCCTGAAATACGCCGCTGGTATCGGGAGATGGTCGTGAGCGAGCACGAGCAGTTCTGTGCCGTATCACCGGCGTACCCGCACGGGCACGGGTTCATCGCGCCGACCAGCATGAAATTGGCCGGGAACGTCACGGTCCCCTGCGCCCTGCTGATGGTCACCACCTTGTCCTCCAGGGGCTGTCGCAGGACCTCCAGCGATGCGTGGCCGAACTCCGGCAACTCGTCGAGGAACAGCACTCCGCGGTGACTCAAAGTGATCTCACCCGGCCGGGGAATTGCGCCGCCGCCCACCAGGCCGGCGCTCGAAATCGTGTAATGCGGCGAACGGTACGGGCGCTCCTCGATAAGTCCGCTCCCCGACGGCAACAGACCTGACACGCTGTAGATCTTCGTGACGTCCAGGGACTCATTCGACGTCATGGGCGGAAGGATCGATGGCAGGCACCTCGCCAGCAGGGTCTTGCCGGAGCCGGGCGGACCCGTCATCAGCATATTGTGACCGCCCGCCGCGGCGACCTCGAGCGCCCGTTTTGCGTGTTCCTGCCCCCGGACCTCTGCGAGGTCGGGTGCATTTCGGCCTATGCCCTCGCGCGGCTTGTCCACGCTTTGGTGGACAGCCTGGTAGAGGGGAATGGACAATTCGGACCGCAGGTGCCCTGCCAACTGGGACAGCGCATCCACACCGGTCACGTTTACGCCTTCGACCAGGGCTGCTTCCGCTGCGTTTGGGCTGGGCACGAACACGTTCTTGATGCCCATTTCCCTGCCTACGGCCACCATGGGCAGAATGCCCTGCGTCGGCCTGAGCGCCCCGTCGAGGGCCAGTTCGCCAAGCAGGAGCGAACCGTTGATGCTGTCCGGCACCTGGCCGGACGAAAGGAGAATGCCGATCGCAATCGGCAGGTCGTATGACGGGCCGGACTTCTTGACGTCGGCCGGCGCGAGGCTGACCGTTATTCGCCGCATAGGAAATTCGGCGCCGGAGTTCCTGATGGCCGCCCTCACCCGCTCCTTCGATTCCTGGACCGCGGCATCCGGCAACCCCACGATGTGGAATGCCGGGAGACCCGGCGAGATGTCCACTTCTACCTCGACCAGGAAACCATCAAGCCCCACAACGGCGCACGACTTTGTCTTCGCAAGCAATTTCGCCCCCAAAACGGCGGAAACTGCCGTCTCCGGCACTAATCGAACATTTGTTCCGCCGAAGGGATGTTACGCGCTCTCGGCCCGGAGTCGAAGCCGAGGTGTCACAGTCAGTCGAGCGGCTCGAAGAAAGTAAGGTCTGCGCCGAAGTTGTCCATCGCCACCACTGCGTCTCCTTCGAGTACGGTCCTGATGTTCCTCGTACGGTGAGCGAGCGTGATTTCAGACCGTGCCGCCGGGTAGTCAAGTGAGACCGGTTTGCCCGGTTCAGGCTGGGCGACGAACACGTGGTCTCCCAATACCCGGTAGTCCTTTATTCCCGTGACCTGCACGGCTGCCCTGTCCACCCACGCGGGCAGCCTGACCCACAGTGGCGCCGCGTGTCTGGTCGTTACGGTGACCGAGCCCGATGGCCCACCCGCTGTCACTCGCGCGTCCGGTGTGTCCTGATCGAACAGCAGATTCACCCGCACTCCGTCTGCCCCCTTCGCCACGCCCTCCCTGAGAACTTCGCATAGCGTCCCGACAACGCCGCCCACGATGTCCATGTTGAAGCTGATTCTGTCTAATCCAATGGGGTAGTGGCCGTACGGCGCCGGAAAGCCGAATGCTCCCAGGTGCCGGTCCCTCATGTCTCGAAGCCCGTCTTTATCTGTGGGATTTGCAGGCTCAGGGATGAACGTCGCGTCCCGCAGTTGTGATGGCAGCAGGTGGCCGCGAAGTACCCGTTCGGCATCCTGGAAGTAAACGGGATATCCGTGCCGGCCCAGTATCAGGTCTGTTTCGATGATGTCGCCGGTGTTGTTGCCCTCTCCCCTGTCGGGCGGGCTGTCGTCGGCGCTGCTCTCAATCACCCAGCCCAGTTCGTCGCGAATCGCCCACAGCCCGTTGTCAGCGAACGCCCGAACGCGCTCCAGGAGCGCGGTATCGCCGGTCAGGTCCGCAAGCTGCGCCAGTGAGGACATGACGCAGGTCGTCGAGTGCGTGTGCGTGCCGAACTTCTCGCGGTGGTACGACCCGTCCGGCAAGTAGAACTCGCACGTGGCTTTCTCGGCCAGCAGGGACGCCAGTTCGAGCGCCTTGGGTGAGCCGGTGGCCCGGTAGTACTTGACAAGCGGGCCGATGGCGCGGGCGACCCCGGTGATGAACGTGTTCTGCCGGGTCCAGCGGATGCCGTGGGCCGCCGACAACCCCTCCCGGTCCCAGCCGACCACCGGGTCCCACGCATCGAGAATGAATTCGATGCTGGACTCGGCGACTTCCCTCGCCCTGTCGGAGTTTCGATACTTGACCAGGGCGTAAAGGGCATGCATTCCCTCGCGCACGTTGTGATCGTTGAAGTTCTCGATTGGCCCGTCCACGCGGTCGCGGTTCATGGGGAGCGGCACGGGGCCGGAGAATGAGAACAAGGCCGCCGCGGCGTGTTTTTCGACCGCCTCCTCCGATATCGAGACGCCCGCGGCGTCTTCGGCATTCAGCAGGGCGTTCAGATGCCGACCCGGTACGTGGGATTCGGAGTGGACGTTGCTGAAGCTCAGCCTGGGATTGGGGAGGACCTCGGATCCGAAGAACGGGATGTCGTTGTCGTCGGCGTTGAACACGTTCGCCATCGTCCGGCAGCCGAGTTCGATTGCCGCCCTGATGTCGGTGGTGTTGACGTTGGATACCTTCACGTTGGCGCTCCTGTGTTCCGCCCGAAAATGGTCTGTCCCGGTTGATTTACACTTTGCATCATGGACGACAGATCATATCGGCGGGCGGATCATCCGCCCTACTGCACCTGCGTACAGTGCGCCAGGCAAGCTGCCGAAGCGCGGCAAAGAACGGGCCTCGCGTCGTTCGGACCCATACGTGCGGTACTCGACATGATCGGACGGCTGTTCGGACGCAAGTAGGCGCGGCCCTCATTCGCTCGCGGGATGGCCGTGTTGCTTCCTAGGACCGCGGCCGCGTGATCAAGTCCCATACCCAGCCGGCCAGCACACCGCCAACCACCGTGATCGGCAGGCCGATCAACAGACCGGCCGCGAGCGCATCTCCTACGGTGGTCTGAGCCGGATCGAACCTGAACAGCGAGATAACCGTCCCCGCAATCCCCACGACGGCGCCCAGACCTGCGCCCGCCATCATGCTCTTGCTGAGTCTCACTGCCGATTGGTCCTTCCCGGACTTCGCTAGCGCCCTGGGCGAAAGCTAGTTCAGCGAATACACCTCGTAGGGATTCGAACAGGGGTTGCCGCGGCTCAGGTGCATCCTGCCCTGCGACGGTTCCACGATCATCGAAATAACGCTGGTCCAGTGTCCATCACCGGGGTTGTCGTTCTCGTGGCGGCAAATCGACGTCGGATAGTCGACGTGATCGGACAACAGCGATTTGACGTGTTCGATCGCAACGCGGTCGCCTCCATCCCCAAGCAGCGATTCGGCCCGCGACATCCTCGGCACGGACTGGATCAACTCGGGAAACAGTTCGTTGATGTGCGCCAATTCGGGATGTACGCAGTGATTGGTGTGTACCAGCACTCCCCTGCCGTTTGACCGCAGTAAGTGGACGTCGTCGACCGTCACCTCGAGATCAGTTGCGCCGTCGGCCGTCAAAAGGGCGACGTTCGCAGGAATGGCCCGCTCGGCCCGTCGTACCTCGCCGACAACGGCGTCCAGCGACGCGTGCAAATACATGCGGCGTACGAGGAAATACCAGGGCACGCCAAATCCCCTCGCCGGCGCGGGCAGCGTGTTCATGACCACTCCAAGTCCTGCTTCATTCAGACCCATGTAGCCGATAATCCCGGGCTGCGTGAAGTTCATGTGCGCCGGGGCCCCCGACGGCCGCCGGACCAGGACGATTGAGAAACGGTCCATCGCAGGGTCGTTGTCCCAGTTCTGACCGGCAAAACCCCATCCCGATACGGCGCACCTGGGCTCGATGACCACCCCGGTACACGCGCCGTCGACGGCCGCGGGCACCTGGTTGCGCACGTTCACCAGCATCACCTGATCTACCGTCAACCCGGCGCCATCCGCCATTCCCTCGACTTCGGTCATCAACTCGGGCGCGTAGACCGAGGCGTACGCAATGGACGTCCGAGCGACCTCCAAGGCCTGGTCATTCGAGATCTGTGCGTCTCCTGTCCTCCCGACGTTAATGCGGTCGGTTACCACCTCGACTAGCTCGCGAAGCGAGTCGCGGGTAGCCTCTCCGACTTGCCTTCCCATTTCGCGATGACTTCCCGCCACCTCGATGACAGGAAATCGGGATGTCTTCACTGGCGCGGTCGTGCTCAAGGCAGGTTCTCCGGATCCAGGGCTCTTCGTCCGTGTGAGTTTACTTCCCCAACTCCGTGTTTCGCTCGGTTTCCCTGCGAGCTGTCACGCTAACGCCCGGCAAGTATGCCGCTGCTACACTCGATTTCCCTGTAAACCTGCCGGAAAGTGCGGACAATTTGATGAGCCAAAGCAACGGGCATGATGAACGCGTCCTGAGAAGCGCCGAATGGTTCGGCACGCGAGACCTCGAGGGTTTCCTCCACCGCTCGGGTCTGAAGGCCCAGGGATGGTCCGAGGAGATCTTTGCGGACCGGCCGGTAATCGGAATCGCAAACTCGTGGAGCGAAGCCACGCACTGCAACGCGCATCTGCGGGATCTGGCCGGCCACGTGAAGCGGGGCGTGCTGGCCGCAGGCGGTTTCCCGCTCGAATTCCCGACGATTTCGCTCGGCGAGTTCTTCCTCTCGCCCACGTCCATGTACTGCCGCAACCTCATGTCGATGGACGTCGAGGAGATGATCCGCGGGCTGCCCATCGACGGCGTGGTGCTCATGGCCGGGTGCGACAAGACCACGCCGGCGATGCTCATGGGCGCGGCATCAGCCGATCTGCCGGCCATCTTGCTTACAGGGGGTCCGCAACTCAAGGGCAACTGGCGCGGCGAAGAACTCGGCTCCTGCACGGACTGCCGCCGATACTGGTCCGAACTGCGCGCCGGAACGATCACCCAGGCTGAGTACGACTCCATGGAAGAGGCCATCTACAGGTCGCCGGGACACTGCATGGTGATGGGGACTGCGTCCACGATGGCAGGCATCACGGAAGCCCTGGGCATGACTTTGCCGGGCGGCGCGGCCATTCCCGGCGCGGATGCGCGCCGCAGCGCCCTTGCCGAGGCCACAGGGAGGCGTGCGGTCGGCCTGGTCGAGGAGGGCACGCGCCCTTCCGCGATCATGACGCCGGCTGCCTTCGACAACGCCCTGCGCTTCCTCGCCGCGGCCGGTGGTTCAACGAACGCCATAGTCCACATGACAGCCATCGCCGGTCGCACCGGCGTCGATTTGCCCCTCTCCCGGTTCGACGAACTGTCACGCGGCACGCCGATGATCGTCAATCTAAAACCGACGGGCCGATACCTGATGGAAGACCTCTTCTACGCGGGAGGTGTCGGCGCCGTGCTCCAACAGATGCAGGACCTGCTGGACCTGGACTGCCTGACGGTGTCCGGCAAAACCCTTGGCGAGGACATCGGAAAAGCAGAGCGATTCAACGAAGACGTGATCCGGGACGCCGCCAATGCCCTTTCACAGGAAGGCGGTCTGGCCTGCCTCAGCGGCTCGCTGGCCCCCGACGGAGCGGTCATCAAGCACGGAGCAGCGTCCCCGGAACTGCTGCAGCACCGCGGCAAAGCCGTTGTTTTCGACAGTTATTACGACTTGAGAGCGCGCATCGACGAGCCCGACCTGGACGTCGACCCGGAAGACATTCTTGTCATGCGGAACGCCGGTCCGGTCGGCGGTCCCGGCATGCCGGAGTGGGGCTTCCTGCCGCTTCCGCGCAAAATCCTCGAACGCGGCATCCGAGACATGGTACGCATAAGCGACGCCCGTATGAGCGGAACGGCGTTCGGCACCATCGTGCTGCACGTTTCGCCCGAATCGGCGGTCGGCGGGCCGCTGGCGCTGGTGCAGACAGGCGATCAGATCGAGATCGACGTGCCGGGCAGGGGGCTTGACCTCCTGGTGGACGACGCGGAAATGGCAAGACGGCGCGCTGTATGGGAATCAACCCCGAGAGCGCCTCACGACGCGTACAGTCGAGGCTACGGACGAATGTACGCGCAGCACGTCATGCAGGCCCAGGACGGCTGCGACTTCGACTTCCTCCGCGGCCGTACCCCAGTAGAGACCCACGTCTGACCTCCACCATCACACCCCACCGTCTAACCGGCCCTCACTCGTCTTCCCCGGCACTACCACCCCGTCTCCCCGACTCCGCCAATCGTCATCCCCGACTCCGATCGGGGACCCAGGGGCCCGCGTGGCGGGAATCGCCGCGCGCAACCGGCATGGAGTCCATCGCCCACCTCGTCGAACCGGGGACACTCGGTACCCACGGTGGGGAACGGAGGCGGTTACGCCCAACGTGTATAACTCGCCGCCGAACGGCGACGTGCCTCTTTAATCACCTCGTGCGGCTTCAACAAGGGGATATCGTTTGCGATCGTCGTTATTGTTTTCCCGAGCGAAGCCGAGGGACCTGAACCGTCGTGCCGACAAACCCATCCGAACATTTACCAACCCACACGCTTACCAACCCTCCGTAGGGGCCGGATTCAAACCGGCCCTGGGGTGAAGAGGGGGCAACGCGCAACGTCCACCCAAAAGTGTCATTCACGGGACCAGACCCCTTAGAGGGTGTCTAAAAACCTTCCGTTCACCCTGAGCCTGTCGAAGGGTCGACGCGCTGTTCATGGTTCGACAAGCTCACCACGAACGTTTTTGACGACTTATTAGACACCCTCTTAGACGGCCGGCTGCCCCGGCGGACTTTCCGTCCTCCGCAGTCGTTATCCGCGAGGCTTTACGTGGTCGGCGGTTGAGGGAGCCGACCCTTTGGCGGTCCTGCCGGTTCGTCGAGTGACGGAGGTGAATGCTGGAAGAACGGTTCAGGTCCCTCGGCTTCGCTCGGGAACACAATAAGACGCGTCCGTGCGGGTTGTCCCGCGCCGGGCCCCGCCGGGGTTACCAGGTGTCCCCGGCACGACGACGAAGTACGAGCCGGTTTCACTTGGCAGGCTGTTTTCATGGGAAGTTTTGCGCCCGGATCAACCTCGTACAGTCGGGCGATTTCCTCCGCAATTACCAAGTACGACTCGTCGTACGCAGCTTGGTGGACCGTCAGCGTGTCATCGAGATCGAAGATGATGGCCTTCAAGCCCGAGAATCGCATGTGCGCGGTCAGGGAGTAGGCGCATCCGGGTGGATCAGGTTTTCCGCCCGCAGGTCGTCCCACAGCGTCGGCGGAATCGGCGCCTGCGCCATCTGGAGGTTCTGTTCCAACTCGTCCAGGGTCGTTGCGCCGGGAATTACCGTAGCGACGGCGGGATGCGCAAGTACGAACTGGACTGCGGCCGCCTTCAGGTCCACCCCGTTCCGACGGCACACCGCGCCCAACTTCTTCGCCCTGTCGATCATCGACTGCGGCGCCACTTCATAGTTGTATGAGACCGGACCATCCAGATCCCTCGCCAGGATGCCGGAGTTGTACGGGCCGCCCACGGCGATCTTCACGTTTCGTTCGACGCAAAGCGGCAGGAATACGTCCAGCGCGCCCTGTTCCAGCAACGTGTAGCGGCCGGCGAGCAGGATGAAGTCGAGATCGAACGCCCGTACAAACCTGGATGTCATTTCCCACTCGTTCATCCCGCAGCCGATCGCCTTGACCACACCTTCTTCCCTGAGTTCCACCAGCGCCGGCAACGCAGTCTCGAACCCTTCCCGCTCGAGTCCACCCTGGTCGGCATCGTGCAACATGAGGATTTCAACCCGATCGGTGTTCAATCGAACGAGACTTTCGTCCAGCGACCGCCGGATGCCGTCGCGTGTGTAGTCGAAAACCGCGTCCAACTCCGGCAGGTTTTCCGGACCGCGGAGCTCATCGCTGACCGGGTTGAGCAACCTTCCGGCCTTGGTGGAAATCGTCAGCGAATCGCGGTCACGGCCGGCAAGCGCCGCGCCGACCCTGGCCTCGCTCTTTCCCCACCCATACAAGGGCGCGGTGTCGAAGTAGCGCACACCGGTTTCGTAAGCCCTGTTGACGATGCGCAGCGACTCGTCGAATACGGCCCCGCCGTACAGTCCGCCCGCGACGGTGTTTCCTCCAAGCGGCGCCGAGCCAAGGCCGAGCCTGGTCACCGTGACGCCGGTGTCGCCTATTGGTACTTGCTCGAATGGGTCCATGATGCTTCCAATAACTACGCGAAACAAATCAGACCGTGAAAATCCCCTCTCCCTCATCGGGAGAGGGATGGGGTGAGGGTGACTGCGGCGTACTTACGCCCGCTTGGTTTTGTGCAAGGGACTCCAGTTTCAATACTAGCTTGCGCTCAAATGCGATTAGCTATTGCGTCGCCGACGCTGGAAGTGCTCGAATTGCCGCCCAGATCGGCAGTAAGTAACTCGCCCTCGGCGAGCACGCACAGTACCGACTGTTCCACCTTATCGCCTGCCCCGTCCTCTCCGAGGTGCCGGAGCATCATGGCTCCTGTCAGGATCTGTGCCATGGGGTTCGCAAGGCCCATGCCCTGAATGTCAGGGGCTGTACCGTGCGTGGGTTCGAACATCGACGGCCCGTTGCCCACCGGGTTCAGGTTGGCGCTCTGGGCGAGGCCCATGCTCCCGGTGACCATTGCGCCGATGTCGGTGAGGATGTCTCCGAAGAGGTTGGACGCCACAATGACGTCGAACTGCTCCGGCGCGCGGATCATCTCCATGCACGCGCGGTCGATCAACAGGGAGTCGGTCTCGACGTCCGGGTATCGCTCCTTGACCATGTCGAACGTCCTGTCCCACAACACCATCCCGTAACCCATGGCGTTCGACTTGGTTATCGACGCGACCTTTTTCTCCTTGCCGCGCTTCCTGGCCAACTGAAACGCGTAGTCCACGACCCGTTCCGTGCCTCGCCGCGTGAATACGGAGGCCTGGACCGCCACCTCCTCCGGAAATCCCTGGTACTGGAAGCCGCCCACGTTGGCGTACTCCCCTTCGGTGTTCTCCCTGATCACGACGAGATCGATGTCGAAAGGCTTCTTTCCGGACAGCGGAGAGTCAACACCCGGGTAGAGGATGGACGGCCTTTCGCAAATGTACTGGTCGAATGTCCTGCGAATGGGCAGCAGCAGGCCGTTCAGCGTGATGTGGTCCTGTATTTCGGGGTGTCCAACGGCGCCGAGAAAGATGGCGTCGAAGCTTGCCAACTGGTCCACCCCGTCGCTCGGCAACATCGCGCCGTGTTCGAGGTAGTAGTCGGAACCCCACGGGAACTCGGTGAAGTTCCAGGATATGTTTTCGCTCGAGCCCACGGCGTCCAGCACCTTGAGCCCTTCCTCCACCACTTCCTTTCCGATACCGTCACCCCTGATGACGGCGATGTCGTAACTGCTCATTTCGCTGTTTCACCGAGGCGCGTCGTGCGCCCCGCTCCTTTCGTGCCATCATCCCGTATTACGTCACCAATTCTCGTCATTCCCGTGAAAACGGGAATCTATACGAGGTTGCGCCGCATGCGTCGATTATGTGAAACCCCTTCTTCAAACCCGCCCCCGGCCTATGTCGTTAACCGCTCGAACCCGCGGCGGCTCTCTGCTCCAGGACAAGCAACGCTGCAGATGGGTCGCCTTCAGGGTATCCGCCCGCAACCAGGTCGTAAAACACCTTCGCGGACTCCCGTGTCGTCGGCATTTCCAGTTTCAAATCGTCCGCCAGCTTTTCGATGATCCCGATGTCCTTGACAAGGTTGCGTGCCGGCGCGGCGGAGTTATCGAAGTCCCGTTCCGCTGTGATCGGCCCGTTCCGCTCCAGCATCGTGCTCTGGCCCCAACTCACGCTGAGTATTTCCAGGGCCGCAGCGATGTCGACACCCGCCGCGTTTGCCAGTGAGAACGCCTCTGCCGCCGCCACGCAGTGAATTGCGACGAGGGTCTGGTTTATCAACTTCACGGCTGTGCCGGCCCCGGTCGGCCCCATCAGCCGGACGCTGCCGCCCATCATTTCGAAGTAGGGTCTTGCCCTCTCGAAAGCCGCGCTGTCGCCTCCCACCATGATGGAAAGCGTGCCGTCGGCCGCCCTCAGCGGGCCGCCGCTGATCGGAGCGTCGAGGAAGTGCGCCCCGGCCTTTTCCGCCGCGGCCGCGCAGTCCCTCGACGTGGTCAGGTCGACCGTGCCGTGATCTACGAGCACCGCTCCCGGCCGTGCGTTTTCGGCCAGACCGTCCGGCCCCATGAAGATGTCACGAGTGGTGTCAACGCTGTCGAGGCACGTCAACACCAGGTCGCACCGTTGGGCCACATCGGCAGGCGATTCGGCCGGGGCTGCGCCTTTGGCCGCCATGGCGTCTATCTTGGAACGGGTCCTCGTGTAGACAACCAGGTCGGCGCCATTCTTGAGAAGGTTGTCCGCCATCCCCTGGCCCATGTTCCCGAGCCCAATGAATCCTGTTTTCATCCGTTTTACCTTGGGTTTTGCGTTTTAATTAGCCCGAATTTGGCCTCCGCGATAGTGAAGTCTGCATACCGGGCCGAAAGAGTATAAGCCGTTCCGAAGCCGGGTTGGCCCGTTTGCAGGACCTGTGCCAAGTACGGGCATCACACGCTGTTACCATGTCTCCTCTTCGGTCCAAGTGTCCTGTTTCAGAGGTTCACCGGACTTGTCAGCCCACGAAAGTCCCCTCTCCCAAGACGGGAGAGGGTTAGGGTGAGGGTGACGCCCACGGACACGCTCATCTGCGTAATGCAGCAAGTTTCGAAAAGGCCAAATCAATGCGAACAGTACCTGAAATGTCCGCGTGCGCGTGGTTGCTGACCGGTCCGCCCCTCGAGTCCCTGCGTCGATTGCGTGGTCTGGGATTCGACATGGTCGATCTGCGGACCGACTGCTGGGACGGCATATCTTTGGCTGACCTCCAAAACGCCGGTCTGACGGTCCCATGCGTGGGCATCACCCCTGCGCCTCTCCCGGACGGACTCACCCTCGACGCGCTGGCGACGGCCGACGCCGAAACCGCCCTGCCCTGCCTGGTCGGCTCCCTCGAACGGGCCGCATCCCTTGGCGTCAAGACTGCCTACATGGTTACTCCGCCCTCGCGAGTCGGCGCCGATCAGACCTATATCGGCTCTATGCGCAGATTGGGCGACGAAGCGGCGCGCCTCGGAACAAAACTGTGCGTGGAGCCGTCACCCGGGTTTGCCCTCGGCGACTACACAGAGACGATGCGCCTGCTGGACGCCGCGAATTCGGACGCCCTCTACGCCATGCTCGACCTCGGTCACTTGCTCCTGACCGGAGAGGACCCGGCAGTCACATTAAGCATGCTGGGAGACCGTCTCGGCTACGTTCACGTCGACGACAATGACGGCCTGTCGGACGTTCACTACGGCCTCCTCGAAGGTGTCCTGTCCGAACACGCGCTACACGGCTTTCTCGATGCGCTCTCCGGGTCTGACTACGATGGCCCCCTCGCCATCGAGATAAAGTCCGATATTCCCATGCCCCTGGCGTCACTGGTCAATTCCCGTAACGTCATCGCCAACTGGGCATCTTCCAGGCACTGATCGCGAGTTTGCCCCTGATGGTTGAATGATTGGGAATACTACGCCAGGGATCATTCGACGATCCGGGACTCCGTGATGAATTACGACGCGCAGGTTCCTAAGAACAAATTGCCTGACGGCACAATCAGGGAAGAGATGGATTGCGCTCCTCACCCGTTCGACATCATGGCGATCTACGCCCTCTACCAGGGAGTGGACTGATGCGGGCCCCGCTGGCCAAAGTTGTGGTTGCTACCGTAGTGGGGCTGGCCGTCGCTTTGATCATGGCGTGCGGCGGCGAACCCAAATTCACGCAGATCAGCGCGGGAGGAGACCACACCTGTGGGTTGCGTTCCGACGGGAGCGTCGCCTGTTGGGGGAGCGACGAATACGGCCAGTTGCGTGCGCCGGAGGACGAGCACTTTACCGCGATTGCGGCGGGCGGCGTATATACCTGTGGGCTGAGGGCTGACGGAACCGCCGTTTGTTGGGGTCACTTTAGCGGAGTGAGTGAGGAAGTGGCCAGAATGCTCTCGTCGGATGGGCATTATAGTCCACCCTTCCCGCCGGAAGACGAGAGTTTCACAGCGATCGAGGCGGGAGGTGGCGTTACCTGTGGGTTTCGGGTGGAAGGCGGTGTGGTCTGTTGGAATATCCAGGGTGAATTCTCACCGTTCGGGACGGAAGTGGTCGTGGAGATAGACCCCGGAGGTTATTCCGTTTGCGGGTTGCGCCCGGATGGTAGTGCCCTCTGTTACAACTTCCAAGGGGTACCTCCCCCCGAGGAGGAGCGGTTCGCTGCTATCAGCACGGCCGGCGCCCATGCCTGTGGATTAACTAAGGATGGCGGCGCTCTCTGTTGGGGACACAACATAGCGGGTCAGGTGTCTTCGTTGAAAAACGGAGAATACATCGCGGAAGCGGTATCTCCGCCAGAGGATGGAGCGTTTTCAGCCATAGTCACCGGGGCATACCACACCTGCGGACTGAGGTTGGATGGTTCGGCCGTTTGCTGGGGCTACGATTTCGATGGTTGGGCGGAGCGGGTGAGTGGCACGGTACCTGACCCTGATGATGCCTGGGGCAAAGAGCTGTTGGAGCAACATGAGCGGCTGAGCAACATCCCAATTTCGGCGCCACCTGCAGACGAGAGATTCACCGCAATAACCGCCGGTGTTCTGCACGCCTGCGGGCTGAGGAGAGACGGCGGTATCTCCTGCTGGGGCAGCAATGACCACGGCCAGGCGACACCGCCCGATGGTTCGGATTAGGAGGCCGGTGTGGCGGGCGTGGTCCCCTACGATTGACACGGTGTCGCTCGCACTTTGGAACGCCGAGAGAATGAGATAGGCTCCTCCCTCGCCATCGAGATAAAGTCCGATATTGCCTCTCCCCTGGCGTCCCTGGTCAACTCCAGGAACGCAATCTCCGCCTGGGCCCATAACGCCTCGTAGGTGCCGGTTTCAAACCGGCCCACATCTATCACTCCACTGCGCTGACGAGCACCCCAACTTACATAGCGAATTTCGTCGGATGCTAGGATTGATGATTGCAGCGCGTATGTTCGTATCTGCAGGAACTAAACACGATGGCCCAAGTCAGAGTTATGTACTGGAAAGAAATTCCGGTGCAGGTACAGGCCCAGGATGGGGACGAATCTGTGTCTGTGCCACTAGATCCCCAGTTCCAGGAAGCGGTCGACAGCATAGCCATGTTCGAGGGAAGCGCCGGCAGCGATGAATACCTGGACGGCTGGGACTGGTGCGCGTTCCGTGCAGTTGAGGGTGGAGCTGAGGAAGCAGCCCGTGCCGCGGCCGACCGCTACAACTCCGGCCTGCGCGAAGACTTCGTGGCAAGACTGCGGGACCTCCATCGGACTGGCCGCAGGGATGGCGGTCCGGGGACAATCGACCACTGGTTCGATGAATGATCAGGGCCAGAAGCCCTTTTGGAAATATGGAAACAAACGGCCAAAATAACCACGGAATCCTTGACCGGCTCGCCGCCGGAGACATCCTTCTTCTGGATGGCGCAACCGGTACTTATCTACAGGAAAAGGGCCTCGAACCCGGTGGGTCGCCGGAACTTATGAACGCCGACTCCCCGGAAATAGTGCGCCGGATGGCCGCAGAGTACTTCGCCGCGGGGGCCGACATGGTCCTGACCAACTCGTTCGGCGGTTCGAAATTCATGCTCAAGAAGTACGGAGTCGGCGACCGCGTCCAGGAACTGAACCGCCTGGCCGCCGAACACGCAAAGTCGGAAGCCCCGGACGGCAAGTACGTGGTCGGATCGGTCGGACCCACCGGAGAATTCATGGAACCACTGGGTGAAGTGTCGGAACAGGAGATGTACGACGCCCTCGCCGAGCAGATCACCAGCCTCGAGGAAGGCGGCGCCGACGCCGTGGTGATAGAAACGCAGATGGCGATCGAAGAAGCCGTCACCGCGATTAAGGCTGCCCGCGACAATACCGAACTGGTCGTGATGTCGACGATGGTTTTCGAAAAGGGGCCCAGAGGCTACTTCACCATGATGGGTATAACGCCCGAACGAGCCGTCGTGGAGTTACGCGATGCCGGAGCCCACATCGTGGGCACGAATTGCGGCAACGGCATCGAAAAGATGATCGAACTCGGATCCATGATGCGGTCAGTCACGGACGATTACCTGATGATCCAGTCCAACGCCGGCATCCCGTCCATCGTTCAGGGAGAAATCTGCTATCCGGAGTCGCCTGAATTCATGGCGGAAAACTACTCGAGGTTGGCGGAACTGCCAATTAACGTTCTTGGAGGTTGCTGCGGCACCGGCCCGGAACACATCGAGCACCTTGCCAAAGCCGTGCGGGACGTGCAGGATTCCGGGCCCGCTTAGCCGGCGACGAGTACGCGGAGGGTAAGGATATGACTCAGACAAAAGCGCCCCCAACCATCAAAGATGTGGTCAAGCGACTGGGCCGCTGCCTGGAATTGGTGTCGATGGACCCCCATTTCCACGACGTCACGGTGGGCCTCTACTACCGCGGCAACCACATCACCGTCTGGTCGTTCAGCAGAGTCCCGGGAATCGAAGGCCGAATCGAGCAGATCAGGGACCGGCTGGTCGCCATGGGCGGCCTGGTACCGGTTGAGGGCACACACGACCAGGCCGTGTTCCCATCCCAGGCCATATTCGAAAAGCCGCTGCGATTCCTGTTCACGGAGGCCGTCGAGAAAGACCCATCGATCCCGCCGCCGGATGGACCGATTACGTCTCCGGACACGAAGTCCAGGCTCACCTTCACAGTGACAGGCGCCCAGGCGGAAGACAAGTACGTCTACACGGTTACGGCCAAAGGCGAGGCCCCACGCCCGCAATTCCGTATACGGGCCGTGGTCGGCGGATTCATGCGCTACGGCGAGTGCGAGCGCGTCGCCCCGGACAGTTTCGTGTTCCCGGACAACGCCCGCCACGATGCAATGGCGCGGGTCCTCTTGCCGTTTGCCCGGAACGTTAGCGCCGTAGAAAATATGCTCGCCGCCTCCGATCTGGCCGGGCAGATGACCACCCAGACGTTGGGATTCTCACAGACCTGATTCAAGAGACCTGACCGGTCCCCTTCCGCAACCCCGCAGGCTGGAGCAAATGAGATGGCAGTAACCCACCAAATGACACCTAAGGAACGGGTGCTCAACGCCCTGGCCGGGAATCCGGTCGATCGGCCGCCCGTATCCAACCCCACAAGCGTGGCCACTGTGGAATTGATGGACCTCGTGGATGCGCCCTTCCCAGACGCCTGCCGCGACCCCGAACTGAACGCACGGCTGGCCGTCACTGGCTACACGGAGTTGGGCTTCGACTCGATCCAGCCCTACTTCTCGATCATCCAGGAGTCGTCTGCTCTCGGCTGCGACATGCAGTGGGAGCAGAAAGATAACTGGCCGACCGTTCGCATGACCAATCCGATCTGGAAGGGGCCGGACGACGTAAAGATCCCGCCCCGATTCCTGGAACACCCGGACAACCGGGCCGTCACCGAGTCCATTCGCCTTATCCGGCAGGAAGTGGGTGACGACGTGGCCATCATCGGCAAGACGATGGGCCCGTGGACGCTCGCCTACCACGTGTTTGGTGTGGAGCCGTTCCTGCTGGCGACCATCGACGACCCCGACGAGGTCATGCGCTCGATGCATAATCTCAAGGAGATATCCGTACTGTTCGGCCAGGCGCAGATAGACGCAGGCGTCGACGCGCTGACGTTCCCCGATCATGCGACCGGTGACCTGGTAAGCGGCGAGTACTACAGGCGGTTCCTGCTGGAAATCCACCAGGAGATGGTGGAACGGCTGGACGTGCCGATCATCCTGCACATCTGCGGTAAGACGGTGGACAGGATGCCGTACATCGCCCAGTCCGGCATGGCCGCCTTCCACTTCGACTCGAGAAACGACCCAGGCGAAGCGATGGACGCCGTGGGGGACGGCATCAGGCTGGTCGGCAATATCAACAACCCTCAGACTCTCTACGCCAGGGGGCCTGAGGAAGTGCGTGAAGAGGTGAATCGGGCGCTTGAAGCCGGGGTCCAGATGATCGCGCCGGAATGTGCAATTCCGCTGAAGACCAAGCTGGAAAACCTGCTCGAGATACCGGCCGCGGTGGAAGATTGGGCGGCGGAGAGGATGCCCGCATAGGCGCGGATTTCCGATTTAGGGAATAATCCCGTTCGCATCACACGGGACGCCGCGAATCTGAGGCGGCCCGGAACCCATGGTCGAGACCGAATAGAACTATGCCCATAACCAACGACGGCCTCAAGAAAGAATTCGAATGGGTCACCCGCCCGGGTGAACGCAAACACATAGGCGAAACCCTGGACGGGGCCGACGAACTCATGCAGGAGATCGCCTACGCTCTGATTACCGGCAAGCACCTCGAAATCGACCGGCTGACCAGGGAAGCCCTTGATCGCGGCTATTCGGCGAACCACATCCTGGACTTCGGATTGCTCGCAGGCATGGCCATTGTTGGGGTCAAGTTCCGCGACAACATCATCTTCGTGCCGGAAGTGCTCGTCGCGGCCCGGGCGATGAAGGCCGGGATGGCCCACATCGAACCGATTCTCTCTGCTGCCGGCGTCGAACCCAAGGCCACGATAATCATGGGAACGGTGAAAGGCGATCTGCACGACATCGGCAAGAACCTGTGCATCATGATGCTCCGCGGCGCCGGTTACACCGTGCATGACCTCGGAGTCGATACCTCCGCGGACGAGTTCGTCGACGCGATCGAGGAACACGAAGCCGAGCTGGTCGGCATGTCCGCCCTGCTCACCACTACCATGCCCAACATGGGCCGTACAATCAACGCCATCGAAGAAGCAGGCCTGCGTGACGAGGTACGTGTCATGGTGGGCGGCGCGCCCGTGACCCAGGAATTCGCCGATGAAATGGGCGCAGACGGTTACGGCGAAAACGCGGTCGAATGCGTAGACCAGGCGGACGAGCTAATCGTCCTGCTCGAAGAACTCCGAAGTGGCTAGCGATCCCCGCAAAACGGTTAACGGAAGTGGCTCGCCGACCGTCGATGCCGACCGTTTCCGGGCGAGCATGGAACGCCTTAGCGCAATTTACCGCGACATCGCGGTGAAGGCCGAGGAAGTTACCCGCACCCGTTGCCCGTACAAAGACGCGACCTCGCGCTGCACCGCCAAGTTCGGTTGCAGGCACCAGTACTTCACCAAAGACCCCGCCGCGCCGCCCGTCTGCACCGGCAGCGACAAGCTCGACTACCGAGACGCCTGGGAAATGTAGCCTCCGCCCGACGGCGGATCCGCCTGGTCAAAAACCGTCCGGCCCCTCTCCCAATCCTAGGTCTGCAACCAACGTCGTAGCGGTGGGTTTCAAACCCACCTTCCCCCTGCCCCTGTCCCTACCGACTCGCCATCGTCACTATCATTAGGAAGACCAGCGCTTCGCCCCGCTTCGCCCTGCCCATAGCCTCCCCATCCACTACCTCCTCAAATGTCCCCCCTCATACATGCCAACACCCGGTTAGAACTCGAAGTCGGCCAGACCCTCTTCGACCATGCAGACTCATTGCACGTTCGCGTGCCGACGTCCTGCGGCAGAACGGGCGAATGCCACGAGTGCATCGTAGAGATAAAGCGGGGTTGGGACGCGCTCAGCCCATTGACCGAGCCTGAGTCATTCCTGCGGGGGGACTACCGCCTCGCCTGCCAGGCACGCGTTGTAGACGATTCGGCAGATGTCGAATTCGCCGTGCTTCGCCGCCAGCCGCGGATCCTCACACGCGGCATCAGCCGGGACTACGAGCCCGAGCCCTTCACCGTGAACCAGGATGGCAACGTCGTATTCAACGGCCCCGGCGGCCCCCGGGTCGTAGACCGGTACCGGGGTGCGATTTTCGGGCTGGCCGTAGACCTTGGCACGACGACCGTCGTGATGAACTTGATCGACATGGAGACCAACTCCGCAGTGCGGACGGCCTCCTTCGAAAACCCGCAACGCTTCGGTGGCAGCGACATCATGAACCGCATCTCCTACGACGGTGGAAAATTCACCGGCGAATTGCAGGCCGTGATGTTGTCCTCGATCAACTTCGAGATCGGCGAGATGTGCCGGGCCGAACGCATCCGGCGAAGGCAAATCTACGAATTGGTCGTAGCCGGCAACTCCACGATGAGAGACCTGTTTTTCGGCCTCGACGTCCAGCCGATCGGCCTGAAGCCCTACCGGTCTTTGACCGAAACGGACATGATCGAAAACCGGCGCGACACTACGGCCATTTACGTTTCTGCCTCCGATCTCGGCGTCAGAATCCATCCCGGCGCGTCCGTATACGGCGGCCCATTGGTCGGGTCACACGTGGGCGCGGACGTTGCTGCCGACATGCTGGCAGTCGGTATGGACGAGCAGACCGAACCGGTCATACTGGTGGACGTTGGCACGAACACCGAGGTGGTTATCGGTACAAAAGACCGGTTGCTGGCTGCCTCGTGCCCGGCCGGACCCGCGTTCGAGGGAGGCGAAGTCAAGTACGGGATGCCGGGCTACGAGGGGGCAGTGGAGTCGGTGAGCATCAACAATGGCCGGGCGGCATGGAAGACGATAGGCGACGCCGAGCCGCAGGGAATCTGCGGGTCCGGTCTCATCGACCTCCTGGCCGAACTGCGCCGCAGCGGCGTCATGACCGAATTGGGCCAGCTCGATGACGGCATCTCGGAATTCGCATTTGTTCCCGAACTGGACCTGACCCTGTCCCGGGCCGACATCTCCGCGCTGGCGCAGGCCAAGGCCGCCAACTACTGCGGCCAATCGATAGTCCTGCGCCGCTACGGACTGCCCATCGACAAGTTCAGCAAGCTCTACCTGGCTGGAGGATTCGCCAACTATGTGAACGCCAGGAACGCGATGGCAATCGGGTTCCTGGCGGGCGTGCCGGATGACCGCATCGTGAAGGTTGGCAACGCATCGCTCGAAGGGGCGACGATTATGCTGATGTCCGGCCCCATGCGCAGAAAGATCGAGAAACTCGTCAAGACGGTCGAACACATTGAACTGGAGACGGAGCCGGACTTCTTCGACTTCTTCGTCGAGGGCTGCCAATTCAAACCGCTGATGTCACCCGTGTAAGGGCCCGGTCTTGCGCTCACTATGGCCCGACGAGGCCGCACGCAGATATCCTGTACTGCCATGGACAAGAAAGTACTCATAACCGACTACGTGTGGCCCGATCTCGATGCGGAACGGGAGGTGCTCGAAGCGGCGGGCGTTGAACTGGTGGTGGCGCCTGACGGATCGGAGGAGACCCTGGCTACCCTGGCGAGCGACGTCGACGCCATCATGTTCTGCTTCGCAAGCGTGACCGGCAAGGTTCTGAGGTCGGCGCCAAAGTGCGTCGTCGCTTCGCGCTACGGCATCGGCGTGGACAATGTCGACATAGCGACGGCCACCGAACTCGGCATCGTCGTCACCAACGTCCCTGACTACTGCATCGACGAGGTGGCCGATCACGCCATCGGGATGATCGTTGCGCTCAACCGACGGCTGGGCCAGCACGATCAACTGGTGAAGCAAGGCGGGTGGGCCGACCTCAAGCTGAATCAGTCGATGAAGCGGATGAGAGACGCCACACTGGGCATCGTCGGATTCGGCCGCATCGGCCGCGCCGTCGCAACTCGGGGATCCGTGTTCTGCGGCCGAATAGTCGCCCACGACCCGTTGATCGAAGCTGGAACGAACATCGACGGCGTTGAGATCGTTTCGTTCGACGAGTTGGTCCAAGAGAGCGACTTCATCACCGTCCACGTGCCGCTCATGCCATCAACCGAAAACCTGATCGGCGCGGCTCAACTGGAAGCGATGAAAGACGACGCAATCGTCGTCAACTGCGCCCGGGGTGGACTCATAGACGAATCAGCCCTTGCAGAGGCCCTGGGTAGCGGTCAGATCGGCGGCGCCGGCCTGGACGTGCTCGAGCCTGCCCCGCCTGCCGGCGATCATCCGCTGTTGGCGTTCGACAACGTCATCATCACGCCGCACACGGCGTTCTTTTCCCAGGCCTCCACCGTCGAACTGGAGGTCCGCACCGCACGGGAAGTGGTGAGGGTGCTGAAGGGCGAACGCCCGGAGAACTTCATCAATACGGAAGTGTCGGGCCGCTCGCGAATCGGCATCTGACCGAGTGTCGGGTGATATCCACCAACCCCAGTTGTGCCATGCCCTGCTTCAGGAACCCCGGGACTCGCCAGCTACTCGCCGGATTCCCCGGTTTCTTCCTTCACACGGGGTGAATCGGCCAGCCGCGTAATTCCAAAAAACCCGATCGCGGCGATGACGATGAACACCACGAGGCCAATGGCCCCTTCGATGTAAGCGCCGATTAGGCCCGCCACCGTCGCCAGCGCCACGATGGCGCAGGAATAGATGAAGTCGTTGCGCATCCCCATTTGTCGGAATGGTACCGCGTTTTTCCTTCCCATTGCAGGTCGCCGATAGCAAACTTTTTTGCCTCAGGCGGATATGATTAACACCAGAGGCAATGAAATCGTTGATGTTGAGCGATCGGCGAGACGCCGGTCCGATTGAAATGAACGCCGGGCGTCGGCTGGAATCGCTCTTGATGCGGTCCTTGGTGGCCGCCCAGATCAATGAACGTGACAGGTGGCCGGATTCCGGTCACCACCGCGAGCAGTTCAGCAGGGCCAGCGTAGCTCAGAGGCAGAGCAGCTGTTTCGTAAACAGCAGGTCCCCGGTTCGAATCCGGGCGTTGGCTCCATCCCCCTCCCACTTATGCCCGCCGCATCCACGCGCCTTATGGGTACATCTAAGTAACTAGGACTGCCGGAGAGCGCGGTCCATGCCAGGCGCAGTTACCGGGCAAAAAATAAACACTGATCGGCGAGGAGCCAAATGAACATACTGGACTTTTTCATAAAGACTCGAACACGCAAGATTCTCACCGCGGCAGCCGCAATTGCAGCGATCCCGGCCATCGCGTTGGCGTGGTGGTTAGCCTCTCCCCTATTCATAAATACGACCGTTGACGAAGAGTTTCCCCTGACCGTCTCAGCCGATATCCCGGATGGCTTCACTCGGGAGGAAGTCGAAGAGACCATGGCCACGATGGCCAAGATGGACGACACCAAGATGGAGCCGATGATGCCCGCCATGAGCGCGGCGATGGCGTTGTCCATGGGCAACTTCCGGGACGCGGACAGCTTCCACAAGGGTTCCGGGACGGCGACCGTCTATCAACTCGAGGACGGCTCGCACGTCCTGAGATTCGAGGACTTTCGGGTAACGAACGGACCCGACCTGCGCGTCCTGCTGAGCAAAGCAGCCGATATCGCCAACAAGGGCGAATTCCAGCAGTACGAGTACGTTGAGTTGGACCGCCTCAAGGGCAACATCGGAAACCAGAACTACGTGATCCCCGCCGACCTGGACGTCTCGGAATACGGGTCCGTCGTCATCTACTGCAAGCCCTTCCACGTACTGTTCTCCGTGGCGCCCCTGGCAGCCTCGTCATAGCAGCAGTTCCGCGACGGAAGGCGGTCACTGGCCACCATGCCCCCGCGGCTGGATGTCGCGGGGGCAACCAAACGTTCGATATACGTTTGTCCGTTCGACGGCATCCAATTGAGAAGTGGATTCGAGCCTACATGGGCTCTTAAACTGTCCCACTCCTCTTAAAACAGCCCGTCAACTCCCTCGTCGCCCCGGCCTTCGTTCGTTCTCCCCGGCGCTCACACAGTTGAAAACAACCTGCCAACTCGGCTAGCCTCCAAATCGTCGTGCCGGCGAAAGAACGTCATCCCGTACCCAGTCACGGGGCCGGTACCCCTCCAACTCGTCGTCCCCGACTCCGATCGGGGACCCATGGGGCGCCGGCGGGTGTGCTTGCGCCCGATCCCCACACCCCCAACCGGCAGACGACGCCCCGCTTTCATCCCCTCGTACGGCCTGAACAATGCCATCGTGATTCCAGGTAGCTGAAAAACATCCTTGCACTCCTAAAAACGAATGAGTCTTGTAGAGTTGGCGTGCAGCTCCCCTTCGGGGCTACCGCCTCACATTCTGCGAATTGCTCCCCTGAGACCTGATGTTGAAAGATTCCTGATATGAACTCGAAGAGAAAGATCGTCCTGATGGACAGGCCACAGACCATCGGCACTCTCCCCTACTTCCTGTCCGAGCCTCACAAGAGCACCGACGTTAAAGACCGGCTCGACGATATCCGGGCCGCGGCGTCCGGGTTCGAGGTCGAATACTTAGATGATCCACCCAGCTTGCTAGAAAACTCGATCGGAGATGCCGAAGTCATCGCAACTATTGGCCTGGGTCCCGATGCGTTCGCCGCGGCGAAGAGCCTGAAGTGGCTGCATGTCTGGAGCGCTGGGGTCGAGCACACGCTATATCCGGAACTGATCGATAGTCCGGTCTTGATCACCTGCATCAAGGGCAACGCCGGCATCCCGATGGCTGAATTCGCCATGATGAATATCTATTTATGGACCAAGAAGCTCCTTGACTATGTGGCTGCACACGAGCGCAAAGAGTGGCGCACCGGAGGCCACGGCGAACTCATCGACAAGACAGTCGGAATAATCGGTCTTGGCAACTCGGGCGCCGATTTGGCGCGCAAATGCAAGGCCGCCCACATGCGGGTGATCGGCCTGCGCCGCACGACCGCCCCGTGCGAGTACGTGGACGAGATATACACCCGCGACCGGCTGCACGAGTTTCTCGGCAAGGCGGACTTCGTGTGCGTCACTACTCCACGGACGCCCGAAACAGAGGGAATGCTGGGCGAAGCAGAATTTCGAGCGATGAAACAGACTGCCTACTTCATAGTTACTTCCCGTGGCGGAATTGCACAGGATGGGCCGTTGTTGGAGGCGCTCAACAAGGGGTGGATCGCCGGCGCCAGCCTCGATGCGCACACCACGGAACCGTTACCGTCAGACAGTCCGTTCTGGGACGCGCCCAACACCATCATTACGCCCCACGCAGCCGCCGGCGGTACCGGAAACGCAGTCCGAGGGATGGACATCTTCATGGACCATTTGCGTCGATACGTACGCGGAGAACCGTTCAGGAACCAGGTAGACAAAGTCGCCGGATACTAGGCCAGTCCGGAAGCGCAATTCTTCGGCGACTCGGGCGAGCAGCGACGGGTTCTCCCGTCGACTGGGAGTCCGTTAGTCAAGCACGACCTTGTCCACCGTGTTCCTCTCGATGAAATCCCAGTCCAGTTCGACACCGAGCCCGGGCTTTTCCGGAGGATGCACACAGCCGTTCTCATCGATAGAATCGAGCCGGTCCGAGTACCCGTCGAGATAGACCTGTGCCGCGTGGGACGGCACCTTCGGGTGCACGAGCCCCATCTCGTAGTAGTTGGAATTGCGCATTGACGCCATGGCGTGACGCGCGCCGGGACTAGGCCCGTGCGGCTCGACGTCCAGGCCGAAGCCTTCGGCGGCGTGCGCGATCTTCATTACACCTGTAATGCCGCCGTCGTAGTCCTCGTCGATGCGGACGAAGTCCGTACCATCCGCGACGATAAAATCGACGTGCGGCTCAAGACCTCGGACCATCTCCATCTGGAGTATTGGTGTCTTCAGCAGCTGCCTCAGCCGTCGGTGCGCAAAGGCGGACACGCCCCCGTCTCTAAACGGGTCTTCGTACCAGTAGTACCCCCAGTCGTCCAGGGCCCGCCCCACCTTCCAGGCGTCCGCGAAGGTGTCATAGATGCAGCCGGGATCGAGCATCAGGTCCATCTTGTCACCAACCCTTTTGCCGACCGCCTCGACCGTGGCGATCTGCCTGTCTATCTTCGAGTCCTGCCACATGTGGATCTTGAAGGCGGGATAACCCATCTCAAGGCACTGCTCGGCAAAATCGGCGTACGCCTCGGGGCTGCTGAGCCCGTCCGGCTCGTCGTCTGCGACGAACGTGCTTGCATAGCAAGGGAGGTTCTTTCGGTATCCGCCGAGTAGGGCGTAGACCGGCACATCGTGGAACTTGCCGGCGATGTCCCACAACGCCAGGTCGATCTGTGAAATGCCCATGCGTGCGTGTTGCCGCATCTGGTGCTTTGTCTGGTTGTAAATCCCCTCGCGCTCCAGGGCATTCCGCCCGAGCACCTTGTGAATGAGCAGTGGGATACCGGCGTACTCGGTTGGCGCGCCGCCCAGGTACTCGCCCACGATGCCCACGTCTGTGAACATTCGCAGCAACATAGCGCCGGACGTGTGCTTGCTGCCGCGTTTGTAGACGGGTATGTTTATCGCCTCATCAATCCCAACGTCATTCATTACGTAAGTGAATTTTCGTATTTCTACGCTGGTCACAATTGGTCCTGCGGCCATTCTTGTTACCTCCTCGGTAATTTCCCTTAATTCATCGTTACGCATGTGAGGTCCAGGCATACCGCATCGTGGTGGGGCGGCCGTGGACTAAGTTGGGCGAAGCGGACCGGGCCTGGCGCACGAATGCCCGTGTCCGGCCCGGCGTATCAATTCGGGGGTTACGCCGGTTAGTCGCCGCCGTGACGAAAATGGCATACCTGGCCGGTTCGTCCGGATACGAGGGGTTGACTGAAGGTCCGTGACCCGCCTGGACGCGGCGACACTGGCATTCTGGTTGAGTTGAACGGCAGCTTGGACCCGCGTTCATAACTGGCGCAGGCGCGGGTCGAACCTGTCTCGCATCCAGTCACCGAGGAAGTTCACGGAGAATACGGTCGCAAATATGGCGAAGCCGGGCATCATCGAAACCCACCATGCGGCTCTCAACCACTTCCGCCCATCCGCAACCATGAGTCCCCACGCCGGGTTGGGCTTTGGAATCCCGACACCCAAAAAGCTGAGGATCGACTCGGTCAGGATCAAAGAACCCACGGCGACACTTGCTACCACCATGATGGTGCTGATTACACCGGGCAAAATATGGCGAAATATGATCCTTGGAGGAGAGGCGCCTGAGACCCTGGCCAACGACACGTAGTCCTGCGTTTTCAGGCTCAGCGTAATGCCTCGCGCCTGGCGCGCGTACCCGCCCCAGGTAAACACAACGAGCAAGATCAGGATCAGCGTCAGGCTGGAGCCGAACAAGACCACAAGCACGATGGCGACCAACACAAACGGTATCGCGAGGGTGAAGTCGACAAAGCGCATCAGGACCTCGTCACCGTTGCCGCCGATGTAACCCGCTACGAGCCCCACCGAAGTGCCGAGGACCATCCCCACAGTCAACACAATACCGGCGACCATCAATGAAACCCGGCTGCCGTACATGATGCGGGTCAGGATGTCCCGGCCATTGTCATCGGTGCCAAGCGGGTATTTGATGGTGCCGCCTTCCAGCCACATCGGGGGAGTCAGCCGATCGCGGAGGTCTCCGCGTCGCGGGTCGTGCCCGGTCAATAGCGGCGCAAAAATCGCCATGAAGACCACGATGCCGATTACCAGCAAGGGGATCAGCGGCCAGCGACGTAGCACATAGAGGGTCTTCCCCCGCCGTGTTTGGCGAAATGTAGCCGCTCGGTCGAATTCAGATATGCCCTGGGCCATTCTTGGTCTCTACGTGTACCTGATTCTCGGGTCGATAACTGCGTACAGCACGTCTACGAGAAGGTTCATCCCCACGTAGGCCAGTGTGAAAAGCATGACCACGGCCGCGACCACTGGAAAATCTGCCGCGAAAACCGAGTCGATCGCCAGCCGGCCGATGCCGGGCCAGGCAAATATCTGCTCGACTACTACCTGCCCAGAGATGAAGGCCGCCGCGAGCAACCCGAAGTGCGTTAGCGGGGGGATCATCGAGTTCCGCAACGCATGTTTCCAGACCACCCAGCCACCCCTGACGCCCTTGGCTCTGGCGAACTTCACGTACTCGGAATCCAGCACCTCCAGCATCGAAGAACGCACAAGGCGCAAAGAGGATGCCGCCGCTGCCCAGCCGAGCGTTACCGCAGGCAAGACGATGTGCTTGAAGCTGCCCCTGGTGGAAGTGGGAAACCAGTCGAGAATCACAGCAAAGATGAGGATCAACATGAGGCCCACCCAAAATGCCGGCAGGGCCTGCCCGAACAGGGCGAACATGCGGCCGAGCAGGTCCCAGACGCTGCCTCGCTTCACGGCCGACAACACGCCGAGTGGTATCGCAACGACGAGGGCGCCGGCAAACGCGACGGCGCCCAGCTCGAGGGTCGCCGGGACCCTCTGGCGGATCATCGTCCACGCGGGCCGCTTCTCTACGAGCGAATGACCGAAATCACCAGTAACGGCCTTGGCCGCCCAGACGAGGTACTGGACAGGCAGAGGCTTGTCCAGCCCCATTTCCCGTCCCCAGGCGTCCCAATTCTCCTGGGTCGTGTAAATCTGTTCGCCCAGGAAGAGTATCCTCGGGTCGCCCCGCGCTCGCGTCATGGCGAAAACGAACACGCTGGACGCAAACAGCATCAGCGCCAGGTATCCGATCCGCCGCACGGTGTATCTGGTCACGTATCATCCCACGTCCGGTCGACCAGACACAGCGGTGCCGGGGACCGATGGTGCAGAGACTGCCCGCGCCCTGCGCGCCGGTTACTTCGGCAGGCAAGGCGCGGGGTGGATTCGCAAAGCGCGCGTCGCATCACTGGCACTCACGAGGGGTGTTCGGACGTAGACGCAACCATTGCGCTAGTTGATCTTGATCCTTTCAGGCGAGTTGAAGAACCCGAACACGGACTGGTGAGGATCCCATTCGATGTTGCCCGCCACAAGGTACAACAAGCCGAGTGGATACACGGTCGGGATCGTAATCATCCAGTAGCTCTTGAAGTCCTGCAGGTAGATGTTGTTCTGAATTCGCTTGTCCCTGTTCGGCTCGGTCTTGTTTGCGTAGACGTACTCGACGAGTTGGTCGGGTATCTCGACTCCCTGGACTCCGCCGAGTGTGGGGAACCTTCCGCCCGGCGCCACGGAGTCAATGAGCCTTATGTCGCCGCCGTGGAAGTACGGGAAGTCGATGGAACGATCCACGAAACGCGGCCGGTAGGCATCGTAGGCCGTGGTGTCGATTGTCACTCGTATTCCGATTTCTTCCAACATCTGCGCGACCGGTTCTGCCAGGTACTTGTTGTAGTCGACGCCGTCCCACATGTGCATGTCAAAGCCGTCCGGATATCCCGCCTCCGCCAGGTACTGTTTGGCAAGTTCAGGATCGTACGGAATGTGCCAGAGACCGCCCGGTTGGTCCTTCGAGAACTCGGAATCGGGCAATCCGTCGGTGTAAGCCGGCCTGCCCAACCCGTCCATCACTGTCTCGACAAGAAGTTCCCGATCGATGGCCATGGCTATGGCCCACCGGACTTTCCGCGCGTTCTCCATCTGTTCGCATACCCCGCCCTCAGGCGGCGGAACAGAAGAGAACATCACCGCACGGTCGCAACCGGGAGCGTCTGGGTCACCGATCCACGGGTGCTCCTTGTCAGGCTGGAACCCGGGGAATGGACCCCACTTTTCGCCGGTGTCCCTGAAGACTGCCGACCAGTAGTTTCCGGACATGTTTAACGTTGCGCCGAACGGAGGTCCTATGTTCGTCACGGTGGCGCCTGCGCTCTTGACCCAGGGCTTGACCAACGCCGGATCTATGCCGCCTCCGGAGCCGGTCGCAATGTCCAACTCACCTGCTTCCATGGCGGCCTGTTGAGTACTCACCTCCGGAATGGTGATGTAGGTAAGACTTTCGACCAGGGCCCTGCCATCTTCCCTGAAATAGTCGGCGAAGCGGTCCAACTCGATCTTGTTGTTGGTTTCCCATGTCCGCACGGTGAAAGGACCGGTCCCCATGTCCGTCACGTTGAATTCATCGGACCCGAGTTCCTCGAACGCCTTCTTGCTGACGACAGGGGCGGTCGTGTCACCCGCATTCGAAAGCCTGAGCCCCCACGTGCCATTCCACTCGCTCAGGTGGAGAACAACTGTCCGGTCGTCGATGGCCTCCCAGCGTTCCTGCCACTCGCTGAACGGAGCGGCCCGGGTGAATATGGAGCCTTCACGGATCGCGTCATTGAAGCTGAATGCCACGTCGTGTGCGGTCAGTTCTCCCCAACCGTTGTGGAATTGGATTCCCTCCCGGATCGTGAATGTGATCGTGCTCTGGTCGTCGGCGACCTCCCAGTCAGTGGCGATGCCCGTGCCGCCAAGAAGGCCGAAGTCCGGCGGAGGCGAGTGGTCCGCCCTTATCAGGCCTTCGAACACCCCATACCTCGTGAGAAGTGCGTCGGCCCAGCCCCGGCCGCTAAGGGAGACCCTGAATATGGGCGGTTCCGTCTTGGTCGATACTCTCAAATGGCCCGACGCAGCTACCGGGGCGGCCTCCATCGCCGCCGTGGGCGTGGGCGCCGCCTTCTCGCCGGCCTCCACCTTCGCAGGCTCGGCTGTCACGATTACGAGCTTCTCGACCTCTTTCTCGACGATGACGGTCTCAACTACCGTCTTCTCGACTTGCCTCTCGACTTCCTTCTCGACGACGACCGTCTGAACGACGACCTTCTCGACTTCGACGATCTCCTCGCCGCCACAGGCGACGATCAGGGCAGCCCCTGCCGCAAGCAAGGCCAGAATCGGGAGCACTAATTTTCTTAATTGCATCATTCTTTCCTCAAATCCAGACCGATTGCTCCTACCTATCCACATCGGTTGGAGGAACAACGAAAAATACGCTCCCACTAGTTACCTAATTCGTAATGCGAGCGCTCGTGACGGTACAGCAACCCATGTTAGTCGTCAACCTGACTGACCGGCGGCAGTGGCCTACTTGATGGCGTGCCCGGAAGTACCTCTTGCCGGAAGAACGAGATCGCTTTCAGCAAATGAGGCACTGTCTGATAACGTGACAATTCCGAATCAGGGCTGGCTGAAAATTGGGACCAGCCCACTCTGGCGCACGAATAGCGTAATTGCTGCTGTTTGGTCCCCCGTGTCACAATAAGTCGGCCGTCCACGGGGGCCAGTTTCCGTCGGAGCCGGACCGCGCGCCATCGACGACAACTGAGGGGAGATACCGGCATGCACAGAGTGAGCCACATCGCCACAGCGATAGTACTGTCCTTGCTGGTAGGGATAGCAATGCTCGGCGCGGGCTGCGGCGGCGGCGATACTCCGGGGTTCGGCGCCGATACCGAAGATATTCGCGGCCGTGGTGACAAAGCCGGAGGCGAAGCCAAACCCGGGTTTTCCGGCGCCGGCCCTGCACAGCGAGGAGAAGACCAATCCTCACAAGCAGGGGAGGCGGACTCAGCGGCGGGATCCGACCAGTTCGGCGACTCCGGTTTGATCGTCAGGAGAACTAAAATCGTGTTGGAGCCGGGCAAATCCGGCGGCGCGGTAGAAGCGATCGTCGTCAACTCCGGAGACACGCTTTGCGAAGAGGTGAGGATCAACATCGATCTGGTCCGGAGGAACGGGTCGCTCGTTACGAGCATTGAAGTCCTCGGGTCCGGGCTTGAGCCCGGCGCGGAAACAACTCTCAAAGGCGACTACGAAGGAATTGGAGTGTCGAAAGCCGAGGCAACAGGCGGCAGTTGTGGGCCCGGCGCTTGAGAACAAGGCCAGGTGAGTGTGAGGACCACTTCAACAATGCGAAGATCTCAGACCCGCCCACTGCTGTGTGAATTCGCAACCCTGTCCACGAAGACCTCAACAAACCCATTTGTTTGACGGCCTATCCGACCGCGGCTAGCCTACGGCGGACTGTCGCTCTCGGTCGCGTTCATGCAGGTGTCCGACTTGTGGGAATGCGCGCCATGGCCAGCCAAAAAACCCGCAAAATGGCAAACGCACATTCGAGGCAGGTCGGGGCAATTGGCTCCAGACCCCGTTCGAAGGACCAGCAAAAACAATGCAAGCCGAATTGAAGGAATTCAGGGTCTCGAACGACATCCTCTGCTCGCCCGATGCTCTGAAGTCGAGGTTGCTGGAAGAGGGCTACCTGTTCTTCAAGGGGCTCATCGGGCCTGACCAAATCCGCAATCTCAGGGCTGAGATCCTCGAACTCTATGGCGAACACGGCTGGACTCTTCCGGGAACGGATCCGCTGGCCGGACGCGTCGACAAGGCGAAGAGCTGTGCCGAAGGCGAACCGCCGTACCTGGAGCTGTACCATCGCCTCTACAGCCTCCGTTCATTCCACGCCGTCGCCCATGCGCCTGAAGTAGTCAGCACCATCGACAAGCTTGTGGACGGCGAGGTGCTGGTCCACCCAAGCAAAGTCGCCAGAATGTCCTTCCCTCAGTCGGAGCGGCACACCACGCCAATCCACCAGGACTTCGTTCACTTTCAGGGTTCGTACAACACCCTCACCTGCTGGACGCCACTGTCGGACTGTCCCGTGGAGTTGGGTGGACTTGCGGTCCACCCGCGGCCGTGGTCGGAGGAGATCTTCAGCCACCACTTCTCGCTGGGCGCCGGCATGTTGAAGATCGACGAGGACCAGTTGAGCGGCGATTGGTTCACCACCGACTACGAGGTCGGGGACGCGCTGATATTCCACAGCCTCACGGTCCACAAGGCGCTGCCGAATGAGACGGATGAACAAATCCGGTTATCCCTCGACAACCGGTATCAGTCCGCAAACGACGTGATCAACGACAAGCAACTGACCCCGCACCTCAGCGGCGCCGGCACAAGGTGGGGCTGGGACTCGATCTACGCGGACTGGGCCGAGGACGACGAACTCCGTTACTACTGGGACGAATCGGACCTCACGATAGTCCCGTGGGACGAGAGCTTCGCGGACATGGGTGTGATGGACGCCATCGCCAGGGCCCGCGCCGGCGACGAAGACGCAATCTACAGCCTGGACATACTGCTCAAGGCAAACCCCGGTTCGAAGTGGGCCCCGGAAGCCGCCGAAACGCTGGCGGCCGTGTGACTCCCATCGGTCCGCTCCCGATGGTCGCCCCGCCTCGTCGCCTTTCCTCCACATCTTCGCCTCCTCACCCAATCCCCCGTACCACGTCTACCCGACCTCCACCATGGTTTCCCGAGCGAAGCCGAGGGACCTGAAACCCTCTTCCACCACACGCGCTTATAAACTCAATCAACCCGGTCGTCTCCCTACCGTCGCTCTCCTCTCACTCAGTCCACCCTGTCCACCACAATATGCCATACGGGTGCCCAAAAAATGCTTGAACCACTCCTGTCGATAGCGCCAAACACTTGGACGCCCGACGCCTGTGCAGTCGACCGCGGCGATCGGGTCATCGAAAACCTCGTTCACAAGGACGCTTACGAACGGGATGGTCCGCGGGTGAGCATCCTGATCGTAGGAGACCTTACGGGGCGGACTCCGGGAGATTTGGTTATCAGAGCCATACGGGATGTCGCCCCGCAGATACGGGCTGACACCGTCAACACCCCAGCCATCACAGCCGTACCGTCGCCGTACATTGACGGAGCCGACACCCCCAGGCCCGCGTCCTACCCGCCCGTAAGCGGCTTCTTCGATCACGACTCGGACCCTTTGTCTCGATATCTCTGGCGGTGGATCGGTTACCTCGCCCCCGACCTGATCGTGGAACTCCGCGCCGGCGATTCGACCGGGCGGCGTGCTACGGACCGGGAGACAGCTGAAAGATTCAGCGCGGATGGACTGGGAATCGAAGAAAACTCGTTGCCGGGCGCATTGGGCCGAGGGGCAGGTGATGCCCCCGGTCCCATTCCCGGCTTGCGGATCACCGCGCCGGATGACGAGTTGGGCGCAGAAGTCGTGCGGCTGTTTTCGATTATTGAAAAGTCGGGTCGTGGCCCGTCCGTCGCCCGGCGCAACCTCGCTGCACGGCGGTCACGCACCCCCGCAGACGTTGTGCGGACGCTCATCGATGTCTACGGGTACACGCTCGACCCGGTCGTCTACACGCAAGGCGTGTCAATCGGCGGACGTCTGATCGCCTGGGAAATGGGCATTGCGCCGGATGATCCCACGGGGAACATTCGCGAAATCGCGGGACCACTGCTGGCAGACCCTGGCCCATTTCTCGAGTCTGGCCCGGACGGCGCCGCGCTCGCTGGACTTACCTGGGCCTGCGACCTGGCCCGCATCACTGGCGACAAGCAGGCGAAAACACTGTTCCTGGCCGCGGCCGACCAGTTCGAGGACGGCTGCGACCCCATACCGCCTCCCCCAGCGGACGACGACTTTCGTGTGGAAGACATGTTCTTCGTCGCTACCGTCCTCGGACAGGCGTACCAGTTGACACGGAACAGCCGCTACAGCCATCTGCTGGACAAGTACATGCGTAGTTGCCTGGAGTCCGGTGTGCAAAGGTCGGACGGGTTGTTCGACCACTCCCAGGGATCGAGGTTTGCGTGGGGACGCGGCAACGGGTTCGCAGCACTCGGATATGCGGAGGCGCTGACCTACCTGCCGCCCGATTCCCCAGTCCGCACAGACCTGGCGGATGCGCACTGGTCGCACCTTAAATCGATGCTTGGCTACGCCGCGCCGTCAGGCAAGCAACGGCAGTTGACTGACTTTCCCGGCTCGTACGAAGAACTGAGCGCCACCTGCATGCTCGGCATCGCGCTCGCCCGGGGTCTGCATCTCGGCTGGCTTGGTGGATCATTTCTGCCGGATCTAAAACGGTGCTGGAGTGCCGCGTCGGAGTCAGTAGACGACGAAGGCGGTCTCGTCGACGTATGCGCGGGCACGGGGCCGCAATTTTCAGTCAGGGAATATCTCGATCGACCGGCCGTATCGGGGCTCGACGATCGCGGCGGAGCGATGGCGATGTGGTTCGCCCTGGAAATGGCCAAACTGGATTCCGGCACCGGCTAGCGGCGGGCGCCGCGCCCTGACAGCTAATCCGGAGTCCCAATTTCTCCAATTTGCGGTAAAGTGGCACAATGTCCGCACCCACTAATCTCGCGCGGGCGTCACGCGAGGCGTGTCCTGGCTGAAGTCCACGACCTGATCGCGGCGAATAGTAAAATTACGGATGGCTCGACTCGTCTGGAGCGGCAACCGGAGAGTGATAGATGACAGACGAAAACCGCCAGTTGACAGCCCACCTGCTGCGCAGGGCCGGGTTCGGCGCTTCCGCAGAAGACCTCGATAGGCTCGCCGGCCGTTCATACGAGGACATCGTCGAAGAACTACTCCATCCCGACAGCGTGGCGGCGGTGGATGACGACGTCATAAACCGGTACTTGCCTCACACCACGTCCAAGGACGGTCAGGGCGACTGGAACGCCCGGTGGATGTACCGGATGACCAATTCGCACCGGCCTCTCGAAGAAAAGATGGCCCTCTTCTGGCATCACGTCTTCGCAACGGGCTGGACGAAGAGCGAACACACGCCCACGATGATCGACCAGATCCAGATGTTCCGCGAGACGGGCCTGCTGAACCTGAGGACCATTCTCCTGCGCCTGTCCCAGGACCCGGCCATGATCTACTGGCTCGACAACTGCGAAAACCACTCCGGGGCGATTAACGAAAACTACGGCCGGGAACTTCTCGAACTGTTCTCGATGGGGATAGGAAACTACACCGAGACCGACATCAAGAACGTCGCTCGGGCATTCACCGGCTGGAGCTTCGAGCAACCCCTGCCGCTCTACCCATACGGCCACTTCGACAGCAGGTTCGAATACCGGCCGGACGATCACGATGACGGCGAGAAGACGTTCCTGGGCCACACCGGGAACTTCAACGGCGAAGACATCATCGAAATTATCGTCACCCAGGAGGCCACCGCGCGATTCATCGCCAGGCACCTCTATAACTTCTTCGTAGCCGATGAGGCCCAGGTACCGGCGTGGAGCATCGAGCCTCCGAGGGACCAGGCCGGCGTCGATGAACTGGTCGCCGCCTACCAGGAGTCCGACGCCGACATGCGTTCAGTCATGCGGACGCTGTTCAACTCCGATTCCTTCAAGAACACCATGCACTCGAAGGTCAAGTCACCCACGGAGTACGTGGCCGGAGTCATCAAGCTCACCGGGGAATTCAGGACAGTCGAAATCGGCCTGAACAACACAGAGGGCACCCTCGCTGCCATGGGACAACGTCTCATGGACCCACCCACCGTCGAAGGGTGGCACACAGGGAAAGAGTGGATCGATGGCGGCACCCTGACGGAAAGGGTCAACTACGCGGTCGACATGGTGAACGACCCGGACAAACCGGGTATCCGTCGAATCGTAGATGCGCTGGCTTCGTCCGGGATCCCGGTCTCCGCGGCTCAGTTCGTAGACACCGTCGAAGAGGTGTCGGGTTTTGTCGGGTTGACCCCCGAGACCAGGCAGGAATTGATAAGCACGGCCGAACAGGAGGGAGACCTCACCTTCGGCAATGAGTCAGAACGAACGCGCAGCGAAGAGCGGATACTGGAGATGCTGACCCTTGTCGTGGCGACAAGGGAATACCAGTTCGCTTGATTGACAGGAGGCGTCCCGGCATGGAAAACGGCCGAAACGGAAAGAAAAAAGAACCCGTCCTGGTGATCATCCAGCTTTCGGGCGGCAATGACTTCATGAACACGGTGATCCCGTTCACCAACGGGATCTACCATGACGTTCGGCCGCTGGTCGGCATTCTGGAGGACAAGGCCCTGCCCATCAACGGGGAACTTGCGTTCCACCCGTCTGCCAGCGTGCTGCGAGACCTCTACAACGAGGGCAACGTTGCCGTAGTCCAGGGCATAGGCTACGAGAACTCCAGCCGCTCCCACTTCAGGGCGATGGATATCTGGCACACCTGCGAGCCGAACGAAATCGCAACGGAGGGTTGGCTGGCCAAGGTCATCCGGGCCATCGACCCCGAAGGCAAGAACCCGCTCACGGGTGTCAGCTTCGGGCGCGGACTGCCCCGCGCCATGGCGGCGCCGGGAGTCACGGCGACGTCTGTAGGCAATCTCGACAACTACGGGCTCATGACCGGCATCGAGGTCCAGCAGGACCGCGACAGGCGGCTCGATACATTCAAGCGGGTATACACGCCGGCAGTCGGATCCGGAGTGGTGATGGACTACCTCGGCCAGACCGGCCAGGACGTCCTCCGCGGCGCCGACATGATCTCGGTGGCGCCGGAGCGGTACACGTCGACCGTCGAGTACGGCGACAACCCGATCGCGCAGAGTCTGCGAGACGTGGCGCGGGTGCACACGGCCGGCCTTGGCACGCGCATCTTCTACACCCAGCACGGCGGCTACGACCACCACGCCCAGGAATTGCCCGTACACGCAAAGCTCCTGGCCGAACTTTCCACCGCCATCTCCGACTTCCTCACCGACCTGCGCGAACACGACGCTGCCGACGAGGTGGCGATACTGGTGTTCACCGAGTTTGGCCGCAGGATCCAGGACAACGGTAGCGGTACGGACCACGGTTCGGGCGGCGGCGCATTCATCATCGGAGAGCACGTGGACGGTGGCCTCTACTCCGAGTACCCGTCCATCGAGCGCAAGGACTGGCTCAACGACGAAGACATGCGGCATACCATCGACTTCCGAGGCATCTACGGCACGATGCTGGAACAGTGGATGGGGATCGAGCCAAAGGACTTCGTGAACGGGGAATACGAACAGATCCATCCGTTCAAGAAGACCCTCGTCGGAGTCTAAGCACCGGAATTCCATGACCCGCGCGACACCTTCCAAACGCGCTCTCGGGCAACCACTCGCAGGGGCGTCTCTTGTGGGCGCCCGTGGGGGTGGGGCACGGCTCTCGACCTAACCGTCGTAGGGGCGGGTTTCAAACCCGCCCTCGCTCCCTACAACGCACCTCGAACGCAACAATCAACATAATCTCCGGAGAATAAGGGCAATGCAGGCACAAAAGACCTCAAACGGTAGCCGTCCCTACGCCCTGCTGAGGGCGGGTTACCCCTACTACGCAACGCTCGGCATGCGCCGGGTCACCCACAACCCGGTGGACATCGCCTTCGGGGACGATGGGATCCTGTACTCGCTGCTGAGGGGGCCCGGCATCGGAAACAACCTGCGGTTGACCAACTGGGAAGACGAGGACCTGGGCACCATCGGCGGCGGCCACTTCGAATGGCCGGTGACCCTCTTGCATGACCGCGAAGGGGCGTTTCACGTAAGCGACGAGGCGAATCACAAGGTGTTCGTGCTCGACCCGCAGGGCGATCTGATCACGTCCTGGGGAACGCACGGCTCGGAGCCCGGCGAACTGGACCGTCCGTCCGGCATGGCGTTCGACGCGGATGAGAACATCTACGTCTCGGACACCATGAACCACCGCATCCAGAAGTTCTCAAAGGATGGCAAGTACCAGTCGGGGTTCGGGTCGCTGGGCGATGCCGACGGCGAACTCAACATGCCCTGGGGTGTGGCCGTCGATGACGAGGGCATGGTCCTCGTTTCGGACTGGCGCAACGACCGCATCCAGCGTTTCACGCCGGATGGGGAACACCTGATGAGTTTCGGCAGTTCCGGAAGCGGCAATGGGCAGCTCAACCGACCTGCCGGGATCGAGGTGGACTTCCACGGCGACATCTACGTCGCAGACCGCGGGAACAACCGCATCCAGCTGTTCGACCCCAACGGCCGGTACGTGCGACAGTTCACCGGTGACGCCACCCTATCGAAGATCGGCAGGAGATACATCCAGAACAACGCGCCCGCGTTGAGGGCCCGGGAGACCGTAAGCACGGAGCCGGAAAAGAAGTTTGTAGGGCCATATACGGCGAGAATCGGCCCCGACGGCCTGATGTACGTGCCCGACTTCGGTCGTCACCGCATCCAGGTGTACAAGAAAGAGGCCTACCGGCTGGCCGAGGGCGAGATCGCCCCGCCGCGGAAGAGCCCGACGCTCTACACGGTTTGAGACCCGACTTTATTCCTGGCCAACGCTAGACCCGCCGATCACCCCATATGACTCCTGACGCCCAACGGACGATGTACCCGTGCCTATGATGTTCGGGTTTTCCCGACAGCGCCGGATGCTGCTCGAAGCGGAACTGGAACGCTTCACCATGGAAATGCCTCCGCTCGGCGCCCAACGCGGTTACCTCATTGGTGAGGTTGCAAAAGGGCGGATCCAGCCCGACACCGAGTTGGACCTGGTCCTCATCCAGGAAACTGCTGAACCGTTCCATCGCAGGTCCGATTTCTGGGTAACTCACCTGCGGCCGTCTGTCGGTACCAGATTTCTCGTATACACACCGGAAGAATTTGAACAGCTTGCCGAGTCCGACCCCCTGCTGGTCGAGACGCAGGCATACGGAGAGGTGCTTTTTGACGACGGCTGACCCGACTGCTGAGTCCCAGGCTAGGCGGTGGCTAGCCCAGTCCGAGCACGACCTTAACGACGCGCGCATGGCCGCAGAAGCCGGACGCCACGCGCTGGCCTGTTTCATGTGCCACCAGTCTGCCGAAAAGGCGGTGGCCGGATACCTATATTCCAAGGGCGCCGAGAGCGTATGGGGCCATTCCCTTTCGGACCTCTGCCAGGACGCCATGGCGCTCGACCCGTCTTTCGACTTCGTCCGGTCCATCGCCATGTTGCTCGACAAACACTATCTCGGCGCACGATACCCCTCCGGATTGCCCGGCGGGGTGCCGGCCGAGACCTACGAGAGCCTCGATTCTGAGCGGGCGCTCGAAGTGGCCGGAGACGTCAGAGACTTCGTAAATGAACGATTGCCCTACAACGACACAACAAAGGTGGACTGAATTGCCCGTGTTGCGCGGACTCGTCGCGATTTCACTATTGGCCACGATGGCCTTCGTCTTGATTGCCTGCGGCGACGACGATCCTGAACCCACACAACCGACGACTTCCGCAGCCCAGCCAGGCACTGGAGCCGCCCCGGCCGAATTCACCGTAACCAGTGAGGCCATCAAAGAAGGCGGTCAAGTACCGGAGAAGTACACCTGTGACGGTGAAGACCTCTCACCCGACCTTCGTTGGAACACTCCCCCCGACGGCACCCGTTCGATCGTGATCGTCGCCGACGATCCCGATGCCCCCGGCGGCACATTCTTCCACTGGACCGTCATCAACCTGCCGGTCGACATCCGGGCCCTCGCCGAAATGGTTGGAAATGCGACCACGCTTCCCGAAGGCGCGGTCCACGGCCAGAATGGATTCGGAAACAACGGCTATGGAGGACCGTGTCCGCCGGAAGGAAGCGAACACGAATACCGTTTCTGGGTCTACGCCCTGAGCGAACCCTTGTCCTTATCCGAGGGCGCTGCGGGTGAAGACATCATAACCGCCCTCCAGGGCAAGGTCCTCGCAACCGGCAAACTGTCGGCCACCTACAGCAGACCCTGATCCCCTGCTGACCCACTCGTTCCTGCACCTCACCGGCGTCGGTCGGACCACCGAAGAGTCATGGTGGGAACAGGGCATCACCACCTGGACTGAACTTGCCCAATCCGGGCAAGCAGACGCCCAGCAGTCGTCCGAACTCGAAGAATCGGCCGCGCGACTGAGTCGACTGGACCCGGACTGGTTCGCCCAGCGCCTTCCGGGTCCAGAACGATGGCGCTTGTACACCGATTTCCTCGATCACACCGCATTCCTGGACATCGAGACGACCGGCCTGTCCCCGGACTACTCCTACACCACAATGGTCGGGATCCTGGACAACTCCGGATTTCACGCGTTCGTCCGGGGCGACAACCTCGACGAATTCATGCGCCGCCTGGGCAGCTACAAGCTGATAGTCACGTTCAATGGCGCATCGTTCGACCTGCCATTTCTGCGAAGCGAATTCGGCGAACTGCCTGGCGGATTTGCCCACATGGACCTGCGTTGGGTCCTGGCCCGGCTCGGCTACCGCGGCGGACTCAAAAAGATAGAACGCTCTACTGGCTTGGCTAAGCGGGGAGGACTCGCCGAACTGGACGGCAGGCACGCCGTAGCGATGTGGGAATTGGCGCAGCGAGGCGAGGACGAAGCCTTGCAGACTCTCATCCGCTACAACGCCGAAGACGTGGCGTCCTTGCCTCTCTTGGCGGAACTGGCCGTCGGGGAACTATCGGCCGGCACCCCAATGGCCGATACGCCAGTCCCGCTGTTCCCACGTTTCGACTGCTCCACTCTGCCCTACGACCGGTCCCTGGTCTCATACATGACTGGGCTACAGACTACGTAGGAGCGAGATTCATGAGCATGTTCTACAAGTCGAACGCGCGTGTCCTTTCAATAAAGGACGCCACGATTACCGTCGTATTGCGTATCGTTCGATACGACACACAGCCACCCTCACCGTCATTCCCGTGGAAACGGGAATCTCTAACGCTCTAGTACCCGAGGTGGCCTGCTTTTGAAACACGCTCATCAATTCCGTCCACCCTTGCGCCTTCTCCGAGCCACGCGAAAGAGCAGCTCACCCGTGCCACAACCACATCCCGGTGCTAAACTGTGCCCCTACTAACCGCTAGCTGACGAAAGGCCGGTCCTCCGGTCGAATCACGTCCCGGCGAATTGCCAACTCTGAAATACCTCGAACGGCCCAATTTCAGGCGGACGATCCTGATTGCCGCCTGGGCCGGATGGCCGGACGCGGCAGAAGCCGCCAGCCGGACAATTCGCGAGGTCAACCGACGGCTTCCCACCAGGAAATTCGCCGCCATCGACCACGAGCACTTCTACGACTTCTCGCAACAACGGCCGGTCGTGAGCTATCGGGAAGACGGTGTCCGGCTGCTGAACTGGCCGACCAACGAGTTCTTTTACTGGCAACCGGATAAATCGCATGCACCGGGCCAGCGGGACGTCATCATTTTCCTGGGAGTCGAACCTCATCTCCAGTGGCGGAGATACTCCGACCAGTTGCTCGAGGTTGCTGATCCCTCCAACATCGACCTGTTGATCACGGTTGGCGCCCTTCTCGACTCGGTGCCCCACACGAGGTCGCCGCGCGTTACTGTTTCGGCGGGACAGGACGACCTGGGACCGGGCTACGAAGGGCTGAGTTTCCCGCGCCCCACCTACGAGGGGCCATCCGGTATCACGTCAGTCGTCACGGAGCGGTACGCAAGCCACGGGGTGCCCTGGGTCAGCCTGTGGGGTCATGCCCCGCACTACGTCCAGGTTGCCCACAATCCCTCGCTGGCCCACGCCATCCTGCGCGAGTTGCAGCAGTTCCTCCCGCGCGAAATGGAGATGGACGAACTCAGGATAGAGTCCGAGGAGTACGCCGCCAATTTGACCCGTGCGCTTGAGGGCGAACAGGAAATCGCCGGATACGTCAAAAGGTTGGAGGAACGCTACGACACCGAGGAGGAGGCGTCCCGGCACCCTGAACCGGGCGAAATCCTCCAGGAATTGGAAGACTATCTACGGCAGCAGAGGGGATCTTCGGATCCGGAAGGGCGATCTGCCGGTTGAGCAAGCTAGCGGACTCGCTTTCACGGCTCGGCCAGATGGATCCTGCACGGATCGGTTTCGGCCGGCAGCAAAGTCGCAGCAAGACGCCGCTGATTTTGCTGGCCGGCAAGACTAATCGGAATGAGCCGCCCGGAGAAGTGGCACGCGCGCTGGACCTGCTCGTGTTTGACGGGGATGACTCCGGACCTCCAAAACCGCCAGAGGATTGGGATGGGATCTGGGGCGTAGCCGTGACGAATACGGACTCGGCAGCGCTGGACGCTTTCAAGGAAGCTGGCTGCCAGTTCGTGCTGATACGGACCGGAGCGGCAGGCCCGGTGGTCCTGCGGGATGACGGCATGGACCGCGGATTCGCGGCTCCCGGCGACCTCACCGACAGGCGTGCACGCGCCATCGAAGACATGCCATTTGAATTCATCGTCATTCGGCACGACGGCGGCTCAAGCCTGGCAACGGTCGCCAATATCATCGCCCTTCAAGAGACCGTGTCCCTGTTTAACATGCACGTTTTCCTGGAGGTCGAGGAGCTACCTCCGGTCGATGCCCTTGAGGCCCTGCGCGATTTACCGGTATCGGCCGTGCTCTTGGACGCTGACAGTACTGACCCGGGAGAATTGACCCAATTTCGTGACGCGATCGCAAAACTCGAACAACGCGAGGACCGCGGCAAGAGAGTGCCCACATTACCGGCGACCCTGGACCGCGGGACTATTTCAGCCCATCCCGATTACGACGGCGAAGATTGGGGAGATGACTAGCCCCGGCACCACTGGGAGAGCATTGCAAACCCCCTCTCCCTTGACGGAGACCCTTGCAAAACCCCCTCTCCCAGCGAGTGAGGGTTGGGGTGAGGGAGAATCGCATATTGGGAGTAGGCGCTTGATTCCCCGATGCCCCGGTAAGTCTGGGGCTACGTAAAGGTCTCCATCAAGGGAGAAGGTTGAGGTGAAGGTGACGGCGGCCGGTACAGAGACGGTTTGATAACTTTGATAAGTGCCCGGCGCACACGCCCGACCGCAATCTCCCCTCAAGGGAATCCGTCGCACGGTATACGCCGGTATTCCGGGTATGGATCATCCGGACACGAACAGAGAGGAAATCGATGGAACGCATTACCATCATCGGGCTGGGCTACATAGGCTCCTCCCTGGGAATGGCGATAAGAAACGCGTACGGCAATAAGGTCGAGGTGGTCGGCTACGACGGTGAGCGCAGGGTTCACAACCAGGCCACGAAGATAGGCGCCGCAGACCGCGCCGAGTGGAATCTCGATGAGGCGGTCGACGGAGCGGACATGATCGTCCTGGCAATCCCCGCCTACGCAATTCCCGAAGTACTCGAAGCAGCGTCCCGCCACCTGAAAGCCGGCGCCACCGTAACGGACACCGCAAACACGAAGCGCGCCATCATCGAAGTGGCCGAGGAAATTCTTCCATCCGGCATCGGATTCGTGGGAGGCAATCCTCTTGTTGGCGGAGGCCAGACCGGCCAGGACAACGCCTCCGGCGCAATTTTCCCGGGCTCGAGATGGGCCATCGTCGCGAGCCCCAGCACGCCGCAGGGATCGGTCTCAGAGGTCACGCAGATGGTCGAGTCCCTCGGCGCCAAGGCCTTTTTCGTTGATGCGCATGAACATGACAGTTACATGGCCGCGGTGAACGGCCTGCCCACCCTCGTCTCAGCCGCCCTGATGTCCACGGCCGCTGCCAGTCCCTCCTGGAGGGAGATCAGCCGCTTTGCCAGCAGCGAGTTCAACAGCATGACGGAATTGGCGGAGGTGGACCCAGCCGCAAACTACGCCATGTGCAACACCAACTCAGACATGCTGGTCCACTGGATCGACCAGGTCACCGAACGCCTCAACGGCATGAAGACGCTGATCCAGGATGACGAAGATCGGGAAGACCCGGACGGTCAGCTAATGGACACGTTTGTCCATTCCTGGGAAGCCCGCGTACGCGTGGTGGCAGGAATCGAGCCCGGGTCAGAGACCTCTTTGCATGGTCAACTCCCCAGCGCCGGCGAGGGAATCATGCAGATGTTTCTGGGCGGCGCCGGCGCCAGGCTGCTCGGCAGGACCGGCGACGGCAAACGGGACCCCACAAAGTACGACCGTTCACGTCTGCGATGACCCTACCCATATGAGATCCTTGCAAAACTCCGTCTCCCATGAAAAAGACCCCTGCGTAACACCCGCTCCCTCGAGGGAGACCTTTGCATAATCGCCTCCACACCCCGCGCTCCCAAACTCCATGTCACCCTGAGCGAAGCCGAAGGGTCTGGGTAAGAGGGGCGGGGTGTCGTTGTGTGACCAGCGGGAGATTCTTCGCTGCGCTCAGAATGACATTTGCCGGGGTTATGCAAAGGTCTCCAGCGGGAGAGGGTTGGAGCCTGCCCCGCACCCGATGCGGGGGTGAGGGAGAATCGCGAATTGGCAGTCGGATATTGAAACCCTCATTCCCCTGGAAAGTCGAGGGTTACGCAAAAGTCTCCATATGGCCATAACAGTCAGTCAGCCGTCGACTCTGCGGGGCGTGATCAAGGCGCCCGGCGATAAGTCGATTTCGCACCGGGCGGCCATATTCAACAGCCTCGCAAGCGGCGACGCCGTGGTTACCAACTTCTCACCCGGAGCGGACTGCGCGTCCACGGTAAACATCATGCGGGCGCTTGGCGTCCACGTCGAACGCGCCAAATCGTCCGACGATTCCGGGGATACGCTGCGCATCACCGGTTCCTCCGACGACCTGGCCGAACCGGCCGTCATTCTCGACGCGGGCAACAGCGGCACCACAATGCGCCTGATGTCCGGTGTCCTCGCCGGACGCGACATGATGGGGGTAATGACCGGCGACAATTCGCTCAATTCGAGACCCATGGGCAGGGTCGTCGAGCCGCTGCGCCGGATGGGCGCGGTGATAAGGGGCCGGCGAAACGACACGCTGGCGCCGCTCGTCTTTGCCGGAGGGGAGTTGAGCGGTATCGACTATCACCTCCCCGTCGCCAGCGCCCAGCTCAAGTCGACCTTGATACTCGCCGCCCTTCGCGCCAACGGTCAAACACATCTGCAGGAGATCGGCCAGTCGCGCGATCACACCGAGCGCATGCTGACCGCCATGGGCGCGCAGATAGACGTGGACGGCCTCTCGATATACATCTCGCCCGGCCCTCTGTCCGCAGCAGACGTACAGGTCCCCGGCGACATCAGTTCCGCCGCGTTCTGGATGGTCGCCGCCGCGGTGCACCCTGACGCCGAACTGCGTATCACCGATGTCGGAATCAACCCGACACGCTCAGGCGTGCTGGAAGCCCTGGGTTCGATGGGCGCAAGCATCGCCCTGGAAAATGTCAAAGAAGAAGCCGGCGAGCCTGTGGCAGACGTCGTTGTCAGGTCGAGCCAACTTCGCGGCATAGAGATCAGCGGCGGCATCCTGCCCCTGCTGATGGACGAAGTCCCCGTCCTTGCAGTCGCTGCCGCCATGGCAGAAGGGACTACGACAATCAAGGACGCCGAAGAACTTCGAGTGAAAGAGACCGATCGCATAGAAGCGACCCTTACGTGGCTGCGCGGCGCGGGTATCGAGTGCGAAGGACATCCGGACGGGATGTCCATAGAAGGCGCCGGACGAATTGCGGGCGGAACGTTCGACTCAAGTGACGATCACCGCCTGGCCATGAGCCTGGGCGTAGCCGGGCTCGCGAGTGACGAGCCGATCACTATTACCGACGCCGAAGTCGCAGGCATCTCCTATCCGGGATTCTGGGGGGAGATCGATCGCCTGGGCGGGATTGCCGGATAAGCACGTGGCGGACCATTCGAGCGGCGAGCCCAATCCACTCATCGTGGTCATCTCTGGTCCTTCCGGAGTGGGCAAGGACACGCTGCTCGAGAAAATGTCGGACATGGGGTTCGACTACCACTTCACCGTAACGGCGACCACCAGAGATCCTCGACCGGGCGAAGAAAACGGGGTCAACCACTATTTCGTGTCACGCGACCGTTTCCTGGAGATGGTGGACAACGCAGAGCTGCTGGAGTGGGCCCGGGTGTTCGGGAACTTCTACGGCGTACCAAAAGAACAGGTCCGCCGGGCCCTTGCAGGCGGTCGGCACGTGCTGATCAGGGTGGACGTACAGGGCGCCCGCAGGCTCAGGGCAATTGTGCCGGAGGCCGTCTTCATATTCGTTGCGCCCCCATCCACGGAGTCGCTCCGGGTCAGGCTTAAGGCTCGCGGCGTCAATTCAGACGAAGAAATGGAAACGCGGCTCCAGGCGGCGGACGTGGAGATCCGGGAGTCGTCGATGTTCGATCACGTTGTGGTCAACGAGGACGACAAGCAGCACGAAGCCGTGGTGCAGGTACGGGAGATAATCCGCAGGGAATCGACGCGATGCCCTCCCCGCAAGGTGACGATATGACCCTGCCGCAACCCATCGGGCTGTTCGACGCGATCGATTCGCAGCGCACGCTTCGCTACATCAAGCCCGACCCGGTCCCGCCGGAATACATCCAGCGCATCCTCGCTGCCGCCGTCAAGGCGCCAAGTGGTGGAAACTCCCAGCCCTGGGAATTCGTCGTAGTGCAGGACGCTGACCTGAAGAGGCGCCTCGCCGGACTCTACAAGCGAGCATGGTCCGACGCCGAAGTAGGCCAGCCTCCCGCACCTGATACACGCAGTAACCGTTCGGCACGCCACCTGATGGAGCACATGGAAGAGGCCCCGCTCCTCATCGTGGTCTGCCTGCGCGTCGGTGACCGCGAGCCCGGTCTGTACGAAGGATCGAGCATCTACCCAGCCATCCAAAACATGCTGCTCGCGGCAAGGGGGCTGGGCCTGGCGAGCGTGCTCACGAACGGTTGGGCAAAGTACGAGCCCGAGTTAAGAGGCGTCCTGGGTATTCCTTCCGAATACCGGGCCGCGGCAATGCTGCCAATTGGCTTTCCGGACGGTGTGCGCTACGGCCCACCCCGGCGGGATCCCGTCGAACAACATCTTCATCACGACGGCTGGTAGCGGCCGCAGTTCTCGCGTCCGGGCCCCGTGGTAGGCTTGCCCGGCAAACAAAACTGAGCGGAGGAACACCCCTATGGACTTGGGAATCGCAGGCAGAAATGCGCTGGTAACGGGTGGCAGCCGCGGGCTCGGCAGGCAGTGTGCCCTATCTCTGGCCCGTGAGGGCGTCAACGTCGCCATCTGCTGCCGCACGAAGAGCACTCTTGACACCACGGTCGCCGACCTTGAGGCGTTCGGCGTCAAGGCCTGCGGGATCGTCGCCGACGTGATGCAGATCGACGATATGCCGCGCGTTTACAGGGAGGCCATCGAGGGAATAGGCCCAATCGACATCCTCGTCAACAACGCCGGTGGTTCGATGGGCGCAACCGATCTTCCTGAAACCCCCCTCGCAAATTACCAGGCCGTCTTCGACTTCAACGTGTTCAACGGATACGAACTGTCGCGGCTCGTGTTGCCGCACATGCAGAAGCAGGGCTGGGGCCGTATCATCAACATCGCATCCATCTACGGGCGCGAACACGGCGGGAACATCGCCTACATGTCTGCCAAGGCCAGCGTTATCGCCTACGCAAACCACGCCGGTCGTTCCCTTGCCGGAACGGGCATCACCGTCAATTCCATTGCGCCGGGCTCCATCCTGCACCCCGCCGGTAGCTGGGAACGCTTCCAGAATGAACAAAGCCCTGAAGTCGTTGAAGACTTCATCTCCAACAACCTGCCGATGGGCAAGTTCGGTTGGCCCGAACCGCTCGGGGACACCTGCGCCTTCCTGGCGTCAGAACGCGCCGACCTCATAACCGGCGCGTGCATCGTGGTCGACGGAGGCCAGGGCGGCTCCCTGATTTGACGGATTGTCCGTCGGTCATTCCTGTAAATGTCAACTAATTCGTTGACAGAAGTTTCAAGGCTTGGAGTGGACTCTTGCCGTTTAGGCCCTGGTGCGGTCTCTCCGTGTTGTAGTAGAGGAGGTACTCCACCAGCTCATCCTTCAACTCCTCCACCGATTCGAAAGTCGTCTCTTCCAGCAGGTCCTCGTTCAGCGTCCGCCAGAAGCGTTCGATCTTCCCGTTGGTCTGTGGCCGGTAGGGCCTGGTGTAGCGGTGCTTGATGCCCAGTTCCAAGAACATCCGCTCCGTTGGATGTTGCTCCTTATTGGTGGGCGCTGCGACTTCCGGACCGTTGTCGGTAAGAATCTCCTCGAAGCGGATCCCATACTCGGCGTTCAGCAGGTTGATGCTCTTGAGCGCGGCAAACATCACGCTCAGGCTCTTGAGATCGTCCACCACCTCCGCCCAGGCGAGACGCGTGCAGGAGTCTAGGACCGACACCAGGTAGTAGCGTCTTTTGGCGCCCACGATCAGGTCCTTGCTCAGATAGTGGGAGTCGAGGTGGCCCAACTCACCAGCCCTGGTCTTGATGATCTGACGCTTGGACTGTCGCATGGGCTTGGTCAACCGGTTCAGGCCATGGCGTTTGGTGATGGCGTAGATGGTCGAGGGCGCTGGAGTGTGAGACTTCAGGACGGGTTTGAGTATGGCATATATCTCGTAGCGGTTGATGCCCCTGCGCCGCAACTCGATCACCTTCTCCTCGATGAAGGGGATGGTGCGGCGGCTCTTCCACCTGGGTCCCCGTTTACGGGGCAGAAGGGCGTCGTCCGCTCCCGAGTGGCGGTAGCGGTTGTAGTACTTGGCGAAGGTCTGACGGTTGGTGCCGTGGTAGGCGTAAAAGTCCTGCAGGAACCGGAACTGGTGATGGCGCTTGGCCTTGACCAGCTCGTACTCCCGGATCAGGAACCGGTACTTCTGGATGTAGTTCCGCTCAAGCGTGCGGTCGTTACTGTTGCTACGCATCTTCGCCTCCCGATCAGCATGATCCATAAATGCCAATCTGTCAGCGAATTACCTAACATCTACAATTCCGTGCCCCGGAAAATCACCCCGAACCCCGACATGCCAATCCGTGCCCCAACATGCCACTTCGTACCACAACATGTCATTCCGAGCGCAGCCGAGGAATCTGAAACCTCCGCACTGAGACCAAGCCCATAGACAACAAATCGGCTGATACAAAACCTCGTTAAATCAACTCCGTAGGGACTCTGCCATCCGCCGCCTCAGATTCCTCGGCTGCGCTCGGAATTGTAAATGTCAACTAATTCGTTGACAGAAGTTTCAAGGCTTGGAGTGGACTCTTGCCGTTTAGGCCCTGGTGCGGTCTCTCCGTGTTGTAGTAGAGGAGGTACTCCACCAGCTCATCCTTCAACTCCTCCACCGATTCGAAAGTCGTCTCTTCCAGCAGGTCCTCGTTCAGCGTCCGCCAGAAGCGTTCGATCTTCCCGTTGGTCTGTGGCCGGTAGGGCCTGGTGTAGCGGTGCTTGATGCCCAGTTCCAAGAACATCCGCTCCGTTGGATGTTGCTCCTTATTGGTGGGCGCTGCGACTTCCGGACCGTTGTCGGTAAGAATCTCCTCGAAGCGGATCCCATACTCGGCGTTCAGCAGGTTGATGCTCTTGAGCGCAGCAAACATCACGCTCAGGCTCTTGAGATCGTCCACCACCTCCGCCCAGGCGAGACGCGTGCAGGAGTCGAGCACCGACACCAGGAAGTAGCGTCTTTTGGCGCCCACGATCAGGTCCTTGCTCAGGTAGTGGGAGTCGAGGTGGCCCAACTCACCAGCCCTGGTCTTGATGATCTGACGCTTGGACTGTCGCATGGGCTTGGTCAACCGGTTCAGGCCATGGCGTTTGGTGATGGCGTAGATGGTCGAGGGCGCTGGAGTGTGAGACTTCAGGACGGGCTTGAGTATGGCATATATCTCGTAGCGGTTGATGCCCCTCCGCCGCAACTCGATCACCTTCTCCTCGATGAAGGGGATGGTGCGGCGGCTCTTCCACCTGGGTCCCCGTTTACGGGGCAGAAGGGCGTCGTCCGCTCCCGAGTGGCGGTAGCGGTTGTAGTACTTGGCGAAGGTCTGACGGTTGGTGCCGTGGTAGGCGTAAAAGTCCTGCAGGAACCGGAACTGGTGATGGCGCTTGGCCTTGACCAGCTCGTACTCCCGGATCAGGAACCGGTACTTCTGGATGTAGTTCCGCTCAAGCGTGCGGTCGTTACTGTTGCTACGCATCTTCGCCTCCCGATCAGCATGATCCATAAATGCCAATCTGTCAGCGAATTACCTAACATCTACAGGAATGACAGAATAGGCATTCTGACTAACAAAAAGCGCTCGGAATACTCCAAGCAACGCGGCATCAGCTGTAACCAGATCTAACAACCCCCCACCATGCCAAAAATCGTAATCGCACCACAGGAATTCAAAGGCAGCCTCACAGCCATCGAAATCGCGCGGGCGATAGAGGTCGGCGTATTGCGGGCCATTCCGGAGGCCGCAACGGTCCTGGCGCCAGTGGCCGATGGCGGCGACGGCACCCTCCAGGCCCTTGTGGACTCATCGGGCGGCCGTATCGAGTCCGCCAAAGTGACAGGTCCGCTCGGCGAGGAGGTCGTGGCCGAGTGGGGCGCGCTGGGGGACGGCAAGACGGCTGTGATCGAGATGGCAAGGTCCTCCGGCCTCGCCCTTGTTGGACTCGATGCGCGTGACCCCCGCAAAGCGACAACCAAAGGCGTTGGAGACCTGATCGTCGAGGCGATCGATGCCGGCCAGTCGAAGTTCATCATCGGCATAGGCGGCAGCGCGACCAACGACGGGGGCGCAGGCATGATGCAGGCGCTCGGCGCCTCGCTGCTGGACAGCGCTGGCCGTGAACTCGGACCGGGCGGCGCAGCCCTGGCCAATCTGGACCGCATAGACGTATCGGACCTCGATGAGCGCGTCCGGTCAACGAGCGTGGTGGTGGCCTGCGACGTCAACAACCCGCTCTGCGGCCCGACCGGGGCATCGGCGGTATTCGGTCCACAGAAGGGAGCGACGCCCGAAATTGTCGCCGAACTGGACGCCGCCCTTAGTCACTTTGCCGACGTGCTGGAGCGAGACCTGGGCGCAGATGTCCGGGACCGCGCCGGCGCAGGCGCTGCCGGCGGCCTGGGCGCCGGACTCATGGCCCTGCTCGATGCGGAGTTGCGAGCCGGCGTGGACATCGTGCTCGACGCGGTTGGGTTGGAACAACAACTCGAAGGCGCCGATCTCGTCATCACCGGCGAAGGCCAGATAGACGCGTCGACCGTCTTCAACAAGGCACCAGTTGGTGTCGCCCGTCTCGCCAGTCGGCGCAGCATCCCGGTCATCGCTATGTCCGGCTCGCTCGGCGCAGGATATGAGGGGGTCCACGACATGGGCATCGACGCCGTGTTTACTCTCGTAGACCGGCCGATGACACTGGACGAGGCACTCGAGGACACAGAAAGGCTCGTCTCATCATTGGCCGAGGAAGCCACCCGCGCCTTCGCGGCCGGCGCGAGACTCCACTGAGGCGCACCCAAACAACGGCTCGCACACCACCATCCCCACTTATGTTTTCCCGAGCACCCCATATGTCTTCCCGAGCGAAGCCGAGGGACCTGAAACCCCCGACCCGCACACCCACCATCGACTCACCCAACCCGCCTCAAAAGCCAAACACCTCGTAGGGGCCGGTTTCAAACCGGCCCAGGGGGCGTGGCGCGAGGCGACGCGCAACGCAGGGTCAACGCAAATAGACTCTTTTCCCCTACCCCACCAAGATCATGTGGACCTCGATCGGGCCGTGGATCCCCTCCACTATCACGCCCTCGATGTCGCCGGTACGGCTGGGTCCGGTGATCAGGTTCATCGAACTCGCCAGTGTCCCGTTCGCCTGTGCCTCGCTTTCCAGCACAAACAGTTCGTCCAGCGACGGTAGCACCGTTCCTCTCCTCACCACCGCAATGTGACGGGTCGGCGACAGCGAGACGAGCCGGGAAAGGCCGCCCCGCGGATGCACAACAACCGTACCGGTCTCGGCAATCGCGTAGTCCGACCCGGTGATCCCCACGTCCGCCTCGAACAATCTCGACCGGTGTTCGGCCAAGTTTCTGGCGGCCGTTTCTTCGTCATCCGCATGTTGCTGGACCGCGGACCCTACTTCGATGCCCGCCGATGCGAGTGATTCGTCGAGACTGTCCAATCCAACAATTATCACTTCCCCGCTCTTCAGCACCTGCCGAGCCCCTGATTCGACGCATATGCGCGTAACCGCCTCCACCACCTCATCGTGCGACGATGCCCGGTGCACACGCCACCCTGCCGCGGCCGCGCTAATGGCGAGCTCTTCGAGCAACTCCCTTGCCCGTTCGGCCATCACGGCCCGCACCTGTTCGGCGCGTTGCCGTCGTTTGTCGGCCGGCGCAATCACGTCAAACCCTGTCGGCGCGGCCGACGGCCCATCGCCGTCCCCCCGGCCCAACGACTCGCGCACCGAAGCCAGGAATTCCCGCCGGTCAGTCATCGAGACTTGTCCCTCGTCCGACGGTTGAACCGCGACACGAACGAACTTGTGGCCGGCGCCAGGAAATCCCTGCTCGTCGTCCAACCGCCTATCGGGAACGGCATCTTTCTGATCCACCCGCCGCGTGTAAACGGCCGCAGCAACCATCTTCCGACCCGCGACCCGCCGTCAAATGCGGTACGTCGCGTGATTCCGGCCCGCCATCCCCGCCACATCAGCCCGGTTGGCCTGCTGCCGGATGACTCCACCGCCTTCGCCCGCAGTTCCAGCAACATGCGGGGCAGATCGATTCTGACGGGGCAGGCATCCCGGCATGCGCCGCACAACGTCGACGCGAACGGGAGGTCTTTCCCCGCATCCAGCCCGGTCAGGACTGGCGTGATCACCGCCCCTATCGGCCCCGGGTACACCCAGCCGTAGCTATGTCCACCCACCTTCCGGTACACGGGGCAGGCGTTCATGCAGGCGCCGCAGCGGATGCAGTACAGGGCCTCTCGCAGGTGGGGATCGGCCAGCAGCTTGCTCCTGCCATTGTCGATGACGATGAGATGAAACTCCTCGGGACCGTCCTCGTCGTCCGCGCGGCGCGGCCCATTGACCATCGTCACGTACGACGAGATGCGCTGGCCGGTCGCAGAGCGGATGAGGATCCGCAAGAATGTGCTGAGGTCGGAAACCGAAGGCACCACCTTCTCCATCCCCATCGCGGCCACGTGGATGCGCGGCGCAGAGGTCGCCATGCGGCCGTTGCCCTCGTTGGTGACCAGAACGATGCTGCCCGACTCGGCGACGGCGAAGTTAACACCGGTGACCGACATGTCAGCGCGCTGGAACACGTCCCTGAGTTGTTCCCGGGCCTGCATCGTCAGTTCGGCAGCTTGTTCCAGCCGCTTGCCTCCCGACCGGGCGGCGAGGAGCTCCGACACCTCGCCCTTCGACTTGTGTATGGCCGGGGCAATGATGTGGTAAGGCGCCTCCCCGGCTAGCTGGATGATGTACTCGCCCAGGTCGGTCTCCACCGCCTCGACTCCCACCCCCTCGAGGACGTGATTGAGTCCCATCTCCTCCGAGACCATCGACTTGGACTTGATGACGGTCCGCACGTCATTTCGTTTGACGATTTCGAGCACGTACCGGTTGGCCTCGTCGGTGTCGCGGGCAAAGAACACTTGCCCGCCGTTCTTCTCGACGTTGTCGGCCAGCATCCCCAGGTAGTAGTCGAGGTTGGCGATCGTGTGTTCCTTGATCGCCCTTCCCCGGTCCCGCTGCGCTTCCCACGCGTCCGTCTCTGCCGCCGCCGCGATCCGGCCTTTGTGGAAACCCTCGTACACGCCCTCCAGGGCCGACATCAGCCGTGGATCGGCCATCGTCGCGGCCGCGCGTGTCCTGAATTCCCTGGTGTTAGTCTCCATGTGTCAGGACCCGGTGTTCGGACCCGCGCCGGCGTTCTTCATCGACTCGTCCAGGTACTGTGCAAGGTGCGCGACGCGGACCGGTGACCCCCGCCTCCGCAGCCCGCCAGCCATGTGCATGATGCACCCGGCGTCCCCCGCCACCAACGTCTTTGCACCGGTCGCCTCCACGTTGTCGAGCTTTTCATCGAGCATCGCGGTCGAAATATCCGCCATCTTCACCGCAAACGTCCCGCCAAAGCCGCAACACACGTCAGCCCGTTCCAGCGGTTTAAATTCGGGACCCTCCACGCCTTCCAACAACATTCTCGGCTGCTCGTCTATGCCAAGTTCCCTTAGAAGATGGCAACAGGCGTGATAAGTAATTGGGCCCTCGTTCCGCCCCATCGCGTCCGAGCGGCCCATGATATCCACGACGAACTCCGAGAACTCGTACAGGCGTTTTCCCAACTTGCGCGTTCGTTCAAGTTGCTCCGGGTCGTCCCTGAACAACGCCGCATAGTGGTGCTTCACCATGGCCCCACACGACCCCGACGGCACGACGATAGGTCCGTCGCCATCAAACACATCGAGGAACCGCGTGGCAACCGCCCTCGCGTCGTCCCAGTAACCGCTGTTGTACGCCGGCTGCCCGCAGCAGGTCTGCTTCGCCGGAACGTCCACCTCCACCCCAAGTCGCTCCAGCACATTCAACGCGCTCTCGCCCACCTCCGGGTAGAACTGGTCCACCAGGCAAGTCGCAAACAGCGAAACGCGTGCTGGCCTGGATTCTGGCGAAGCGGTCTCAGACATACCGGCCAAAATACCAGACCCGGCAAGCCGTGTAACTGTCGAAATAGCACTTCCTCCAAAAGCGACCGGCCCATTCCCGCGCGACTTCCCGAGCACCCTTTGTGTTTTCCCGAGCGAAGCCGAGGGACCTGAGACGGCCGTCCCGGGCAAACGCACGACACCCCCACCGGTGATTGCGCCCCCGGCCAACATGTATTCTTTGACATTGCGCCTGCGGACAACCAGTCATTCGACAGGGAACGGCAACCGAAAGGGACCAAATGCCGGACGGCAAATTCGACATCGCGGTAATCGGCGCCGGAATCATCGGACTTTCAACCGCCATGGACCTGAACCAGAGGTTCCCCCGCCTGCGAATCGGAGTCATCGAAAAAGGCTCGACCGTTGCCACGCAGCAGTCCGGCCACAACTCCGGCGTCATCCACTCTGGGATCTACTACAAGCCCGGCTCGTTCAAGGCCCAGTTCTGCGTCGAAGGCCGCGCCTCGATGGTCCGCTTCTGCGAAGAAAACGACGTCCCGTTCGACCGCTGCGGCAAGGTCATCATCGCCACGCACGAGAGCGAACTACCCAGGTTGCGAGCCCTCCACGAACGAGGAACCGCAAACAAGGTCGAAGGACTGCAACTTGTATCGGGCGAGCGCGTTCGGGAGGAGATCGAACCGCACGTGAAAGTGATCGAGGCCCTCTGGGCGCCCAACACCGGAATTGTCGACTACCGAAAGGTCTCAGATGTTTACGCCCGGCGTTTCACCGACCTGGGCGGTGAGATCAAGTTCAACTCGAAACTTCGGAATGTGGTGAGCGGAGGCAGCGAGACGGTCCTCGAAACCGACGGAGGCGAGTTCACCGCGAACCGCGTCATTAACTGCGCCGGCCTGCACGCCGACCTCGTCGCCGAGATGATGGGCGTCCGGCCGGGCCTGCGCATCATCCCCTTCCGCGGCGAGTACTACACCCTGGTCAAGAACCGTGAACACCTCGTCAAGGGCCTGATTTATCCCGTTCCGAATCCCGAACTGCCCTTCCTCGGCGTGCACTTCACGAAAACCATGAAGGGTTTCACCGAAGCCGGGCCCAACGCGGTCCTCGCAATGGCGAGAGAGGGCTACCGCAAACGCGACTTCAACCTGCGGGAATTTCTGAAGACCATCACGTTCCCCGGATTCTGGAAGTCGTCTGCCCGCGAATGGAAGACCGGCCTCATGGAGACAAACCGGTCACTCCGCAAGAGCGTCTTCGTAAAGGACCTCCAGCGGATGATTCCTGAAGTACGTAGCGAGGACCTCGGGCCGGGCGGATCGGGAGTCAGGGCTCAGGCCGTCGACCGCAACGGCAACCTGCTGGACGACTTCCGCATCGAACGGTCCGAAAGCGCCATCCACGTCCTCAACGCCCCATCGCCTGGCGCCACCTCATCCCTCGTCATCGGCCGCTACATTGGCGACATGGCCGCCAAAGCCTTTTCCCTTTAGCGCTCCGCACCGCCCGACGTAACCGTCTCTGTAGGGGATGGTTTCAAACCATCCCGCTTCGGCTGGCGACACCGGCAATTTGCGGCGCAACCCACCCTAAAACTGCGTATACAGCGAATGCGACCGCGGCGTCGGCGCAATCTCCCCAGGCCCCAGCCTGATCACGTCTTTCCGATACACCTGTATCCGCTGTGACCCGTAGTCCGGCACGTACATGCGGCCGTCGTCCGCCACGGTCACAGACACGGGCCACCTGAACCGCTTTTGCGGCTCGATCGCCGTCATCTCCCGCAGCCTCATCGCCATCAGGTTCGTGATCATGTAGCCGCGGGCCTGGTCTGACAACGTGGCGTCGCCGATGAACTTCTCAACGAACAGGCCGGACGAGTTGAACAACTGCACGCGGTGGTTGGCCCAGTCAGCCACGTAGATGTCCCCGTCCCGGTCCACCGTCACCCCCGTTGGCCGGTTGAACTGCCCGTCGCCAGTGCCCGACTCGCCGATGGTCATCACGTGGCGGCCGTCGGGATCCAGTTTTTGGACGCGGTCGTTTCCCCAGTCGCACACGTACGTGTACCCCTCTTCATCCGCGTGGACTCCCCACGGCATGTCGAACTCGCCGGGACCATCGCCATGGCCGCCCCACTCCGAGATGAACGTCCCTTCCTCGGTGAATTTCTGTACCCGGTGGTTCCACGCATCTGCGATCACCAGGTTTCCGTCGCCATCCATCGCCAACCCGGACGGCCGGTCCAATTCCCCCGGCCCCGAGCCGGATTTACCCCACTGAGTGATCGCCTCGCCTTCCGAAGTGATGGCGCTTACTGTGTCCCGGCCCTCGTCCGTGATCCACAACCGTCCCTGGGAGTCCTTGATCATCGCGGCCGGCCACACGAACGAAGCGGCAATGTTGAAACCGCCGCCTACCGGTCCACCGCCGCCGGTCAGGTTGAACGCCCCCTTGTCCTCGTCCTCGAACGACAGCCTCCGCACGAAGCACAGACCTTCTCCGCGGCACAGTATGAGAAGGTCGCCCTCTTCCCACAGGACCACCGCTATCGGCGTGTTCGTCAACCGCCGCATACCAAGGGTCTTCTCGTACGAAAAACCGACCCTGAGAAGGCCGAAAGGCCTTTTTTGTTGTTTGGGTTTGCTCGCGACCATGTCCGTTACCCGGCCTGGTGTCTTGATTTGAATATAGATGGCTCTACCGTGTCGTAGGGGCGGGTTTCAAACCCGCCCTGGCCGCAGCCACAGGATCCCGCTTCGCATTCATCACCTCGTGCGGGCACAACGGGCCATTCAAAACCCTAACCACCGCCATTCTCAAACAGCGGCAGCTTCTCGAAATTGCCCCCGACGATATCCGGCGCGGCCATCCCTATCCAGTCCTCCAGGATCGTGGCGTACAGCCCGCGAAAGTCGTTCGTGTGCCGCAGATCTCCGGTGTCGTGGTCTGCCGGGTCGAGCGACGGATACTCGCCGTGCAGCCCGCCGCTTACCGGCTTGCCCAGCACGAACGCGCCGCCACCTGCCCCGTGGTCGGTGCCGCTGTTGTTGTCCCTCACGCGCCGGCCGAACTCGGTGAACACCATCACCACCACATTGTCGTCCGCATCGTGTTCCCTCAGGTCGGCGAAGAAGTCTCCCAGCGCGCCCGAGAGGTCGGTCAACAGCTTCGGATGCGTCGGCACCTCGTTCGCGTGAGTGTCATACCCGCCCTGCTGCGTGTAGAAGACCCGCGTGCCCAGGTTAGCGAGGTGGACGCGCGCCACGTCTCGCAGGCTGGTCGCGACGGGGTTCGAGGCGTATTCGACCGTCGACTCGTACATCTCCGGCGCCTTTTTCAGCATGTCTGCGCCCCTCAGCACGTCGATGCCCGTACGCGCCAGGTAGTCGGTGACCGGGCCGGAACCTATCGCCGGCGTGTAAATGCGCTTGAACAGGTCGAGCGCGTCCTCCCGTTGGCTCTGCGCCTCGATCCCGTTCATCAGGCCGTAAGTGTCCAGGTCGCCCACCGACGTCACCGTCACCTCTTCCGCAACCAACGCCCTGGGCAGTCCCCTGCCGAAATTGACTGCGGTCAGCGGGTTGGTCTTGTCGGGGTCCAGTTCCCGTACAGCTTTGCCGAGCCACCCTTCGGTCGCCACGGTGTCCGGCTCGCACGTATGCCAAATGTCCATGCTGCGAAAGTGCGACCTGCTCGAGTCGGGATATCCGACGCCCTGGATGATCGCCACGTCTCCCCTGTCGTACAGGTCCTGCACTGGCGCGAAGTTGGGGTTGAACGCAAGGTGGTCGTCGATCGGCAGCACCTTGTCCTCTGGGATGCCGACCACCGGCCGGAAGTCGTAGTACAGACTGTTCGAGTACGGGATCACCGTGTTCATGAAGTCGTTGCCGCCGGTCAACTGCACAATGACCAGAGTGGGCTCTTTTCCGTTTGATGCCATGGGATGATTCCTCGCGCCTCGCTTCGCGCGCCTAGGCGAACTGGTACTCGACTGATGACACGATTGCCTGGACCATTCTCACCGTACGTTCCGAACTGCGCTCGCGGCCCGACTCTGTGTCGAACTCCAGATCCCCCTCCCGTTCGGCCGCCTGCAGCAACTCCGATCTCGTGTCGTTACTCACGCCAACCGGCCCGGCAAGCTCGATGCAAGAGTCCACGAACTCCTGCGGAGATACGCGGCTTCGGCTGTCCGAAATTCGCTCGACGATGCCCCGCAGGCCGGGGAGGTCGGGGTCCGAAAGACGATCGACGGCGAAATTGACGCGTTCATTCAACGTACCGGCGTCTATCCACTCCTTGCCGGTGTGCCAGCCTTCCACGGTCGGCGGCGTGAGCAACGCCTGGCCCATGACCGCCGTTGCCGAGGACAATGCGCCAAGCCCCGGGTCCGGTTGCCTGTGGGTCCCGGCCAACTTGATGGCGCCGGTAACAAGTTCCGCGGGGTTCTTGACCCTCTTGTAACGGGCCTGCTTGAAGAATTCTGAGTGGAAGAGTGTGCGCAGTATTTCCCGCACGTTTCCCCCTGTCTCACGGCACGTCCCCACGAGCGTCTCGATCGCATCAGGGTCTTGCGGCGGCACGATATTCCATGCCGGAACCTGCGGCTCGTCCGCCACGAAGAAGTTGTACAGGTGGCGGGATATGAACCTGGCCGTCGCCGGCTGCTCTACCACGATGTCGATGATGTCCTCGCCGTCGAACCGGCCGGTGTGGCCAAGGAACGTCTTCTCGCCGTCGTCGTGGTCGTCCGGCATGTAAAGGAAGTCCGATGGGTACCTGGAGTAAGGGTCCAGGGGCAGGGGCTGTACGAAGGTCCATCCGGTGAACGCCCTCGACGCCTCCTTGATGTCCTGCTCCGTGTAGTTGCCCACGCCCATCGAAAACAGTTCCAGCAGTTCCCTGCCCCAGTTCTCGTTCGGCTCGCCCGAGTGGTTTTCGCAGTTGTCCAGCCAGAACAGCATGGCCGGGTCCCGCGCGAGGTCGATATAGATCGTCCGCAGGTCCGAAAGCCCATTGCGCCGGAACGTCTCGATCTGCGCCACGCCCGACGGAGTGTGTTCGCTCTTCCCTATCGAGGTGGCGAATACATGGTGCCAAAAGAGCGCGATCTTCTCCTGCAACGGCCGCCTGGTGTTGACCATGCGGTAGATCCAGTGCGCCTGCCACGTCCCGTGCGTATCGGGGTTATTCAGCTCCAGGTAGTAACGCCGCAGCAGCGTGTCGTCGACCTCCGGAAAGCGTTCCGGGTGCAGAAGACCGTCTACAAGCTCTTCATAGGGGACGTTTACGAGCTCATCCAGCTCGTCATTAGTCGCGCCAAACCCGGCTCGGCGCATCAGGTGTGCAACAAGGTCGCGATCAATTTTTGCCATGTCGTTGAGGTTGAATAGCGGGATAGTTGACGATGAGCCCCGATGATACAACCTCTACGGGTGGCCGTTCGGCGCGATAGGGAAACGGACTGGGCGGTCATCGGCTCACCTGCTTTTGAATCCGGGCGGGCATGGCACGGTGATACCCTGATTGACGGTCCTCCCGGGTGACGAATCAGGCGACTTCGTCAAGCGTCTCCGGCTAGCCTGTGCGCGTCCACTCCCACGCCGACCTCATAAATGACATCTTTCCCCTCTGAGGTCGTCTTCAGGCGTCTGTATTCGATTAACCAATTCGTAACGTCTCAAGCCCTTCTACGGCGTCACTGCAAACCCAATGTCAGCCTGTCAATCCGTCCGTGTAACCCTGTTTATCTACGCATATCGTAGTGCTAAGATACGCCGGGCTGTTTTTCACCGTCACAAATTCACCAAATTCACGAGCAAGACATTGAGCCTCTCACCAGCGGATGCATCAACCACCGAAGCTGAAGCGCTCAGGAAAGAAAATAACGCCCTCAGAGATCAGCTTGCCGGACTAATCGAAGCAAGCATCAGCATCTCCAAAAACCTCGACGCTGAAGGCGTCCTGCAGGATGTCATTGACAGCGCTCGAAAGCTGACTCGCGCCCGCTACGGTGCGCTTCTGACGTTTGACCAATCCGGGGGTGTCCGCGACTTCTACACTGTTGGAATCTCCCGGGAAGAACGGGAAAGCATGACGGAATCTCCCGAGGGTCTCGGCCTTTTGGGTTTCATAAGCAAGGTCAAACGCCCCGTCAGAATGCGGGACATGTCTTCCCACCCCGAGGCCCAGGGGCTTCCGGAAAACCATCCCCCGATGAGCACCTTTCTGGGAGTGCCGATCTACCATCGAAGCGAACATGTCGGCAACCTGTATCTCACGGAGAAGGAAGCTGGAAAGGAGTTCACGCAGGAAGACGAAGACGCGGCGGGAATGATCGCGGCTCAGGCCGCCTCGGTAATCTCCACCGCCCGAAGGTATGAAGCGGAGCGCCGGGCCAAGGCGGACCTGGAAACCCTGATGGAGATCTGCCCCGTCGCAGTTTCCGTCTTCGACGCCCGACTAGGCGCGATCCACTACCTGAACCAGGAGGCGCGGCGCATGCTGCATGGAGTGACGCCTTCAAATGACGATGTCGAGAACATCTTCCAATCTCTGAAGTTCACCCGGCCAGACGGGAGAGAAATTCCGTTCGTAGAACTGCCGGGCACCAGGGCGCTTCAAAGCGGCGAGACAACGATAGCCGAAGAAATAGTCATCTTCTTACCCGACGGCACGAAGTTAACCACCTTGGTGAATTGCGCACCAATATTCTCGGAAACGGGAGAAATTGTGTCGGTCCTCACAGTGATGCAGGACATGACTCCACTGGAGGAACAGGAGCTGAGGCGGGCTGAATTCCTTGGGAAGGTCAGCGAAGAATTACGAACGCCTTTGACGACTGTTAAGGGGTCCGTCGTGGCCCTGAGAAGCATAGTGGAGGCAATGCAGCAAACAGAGGCAACGCAGTTATTGCGCATCGTCGACCAGCAGTCAGACTTGATGCGCAGCCAGATCAATAGCCTGATAGAACTGACCCAAATTGAAACTGGAACGCTGACCATATCCCCCGAAACCGTGGACGTCCGCGAACTGATCGAAACGTCATGTAGAGAGTATCTGAGAGACCATGCTGCGATCACCATCCAATTGGATATTTCGGATGGGCTGGCTGCGATATTGGCGGACAAGCAGCGGATCAGCAATGTTCTGCACAATTTTCTCCGCCAGGCAGCTAGACACTCTCGCGAGTCGTCCCAGGTCACAGTGTCTGCCTCCATGATCGAAATCTACGTCGCGATCTCGGTGTCCGCGAAGGGAAGGCATGTTCTTACCGAAGGACTTTCTGTTCCAATCGATGCGACTGAGCATGCTCAGCTGTTGGAGAAGGCCAGTCAGGCCCACTCCAAAGCGGTTGAGTTGGCGTCCCACGGCGAGGGACTGGAAATGGCTCATTGCCGTGGCGTTGTCGAGGCGCACGGAGGCCGGATCAGGACTGTTGTCGACGAGCAGGAAGGCATGCTGTCTCTGACCTTCACTCTCCCGTCAGTGGAAGCTGAAGAAATACTGTCCCCTGGCACATTTGAGACCGTAGGGGAGCCCCTGCCGGCCCCCCCGGAGAGGTCTAAGATCCTCGTCGCAATCGAAGACTCCAGGTTGCAGGGCACGGTTCGCAAAGTCCTGCTCAACGCGGGATATGACCCCGTGTCTTCAGCCGGCCTGCACGATGTTGAGCAGCTTGCTGCGTCGGAAAGTGCGAAGCTACTCATACTGGACATTGCCGGCAGAGAGGAGGAGTGCTTCCGCATTTTGAAGCGTGCCGGGGCTCTTCCGGCAATTGTGCTGTGCGATAAGGATGATGACGAATACGTTGTGCGCGCTTTCGAAATGGGGGCGGACGGCTACATGGTGAAACCATTCTCCCCCTACGAACTGATTGCGAGGATAAAGGCAACACTCCGACGGACGGCCGCAGCCGGCGAAACTGCCGACATCAAGACGTTCCAATTGGGTGACCTGCTGATCAATTTCGATGAGCGGACCGTCACCGTGTCAGGTCAACCGGTACGAATGACGGCGACGGAGTACAAACTGCTCACCGAACTCTCCGGTTCCGCAGGCAAGGTGCTGCTGCAAGACAGGCTGCTCCACCGGATTTGGGGACCGGAATACTCGGGGGATTCCCAGCTTTTGCGCTCACACATAAAGTCCCTTCGCCAGAAGCTTGGGGACAATGCGAGGAATCCCACTTACATCTTCACCGAGCACGGTGTCGGATACCGCATGGCAAAGCCATCTCCATAGGCCAGTCATCCCGTAGCCTTTATGAATCATGCACCTCGCCGGCCAGCCCTGATCGGTTGCCCATCGACTGGTCGCCCCATGTCGCACCAGTTAGCTCGTACACGCCGGGCAAAGATCGCTGGGCCTCCACAGTAGAGTCCTACTCGGACAATGAGACTTCATATCCTCCGGTCCACTGCATCACTGCCGACTTCACTACTATGAAGTACGCGCCGTCTCCGCCTGGTGTGTAGGTCGCCACGGAGCTGTTCTCATCTGAGTCCCACTCGCCGCTCGAGACCATCCTTCCCCCGCCGTCGTAGATCAGCACCTTCGGGAATACAAGCGGACGCGCGCTTTCCTTTCGAGACGCCGTGGCCGTGTAGACGGTCCCACCAGTGAGTTCGGCCCTGAACCAGTCAGCGTCGCCCCTGTAGTTGATTTTGGCGTACTTGCTTTCCCCGACAGCGATGGCGTCATGGGTGCTGATGTTGTCGGGTTGGCAATCATCCTCCACCTCCGCAACCAGGAGATCATACGCGCCCGTGTCGTCTTCGTATCCCCGCACAGAGACATAGTAGACGCCCGCGGTTTCGGCGTAGTAGTGAAGCCGGGGTTCGTGACGATTACCGTACGGAACCGCAAGCGTACCGCGGATGTAATTCTCTGAACCATCGCCGGTGTACAACCCCAACAAAAGTGGATCCGAAATAGTCCTGTAATTCCCGGTCGCCGCGCTCTTTACCACGATTCGGTACATCTGGTCCGCTTCCAACGTAACCTTGACCCAGTCGATGTCGCCGGAATCTCCGATGACGCCCCGGAAGTGGTACCTGCCCCTCTTTCCTGACTTCATGGACGAAAGGAGCACCTCCGCGACGGCGGTGGTCGACGCGTCGGCGGTCGCTTCGTCCTCGTAGCTCACGCTCAGGCGATAGCCTCCGCTGGCGCCGGTTTCGCCGCCCACAACAACGTAGTAGGTGGCCTTGGTGGCCTTGGCCTGCCCCTCAGGTTTGGGTTCGTGGTACACCTCGGAAGCGTTAGTGCCTTGACCGCCGGCGAAATCTGCCGCATCGCCCACCGGGATGGCAGTCCCTTGGACCAGCTTGAACAGCCCCCTCAGCTTCGGGCCCGCGAGATTCCCGTCTCCGTTATCGATTCCTTCCAATTCGAACCGGTAAAGCTCGTCAGTCACAAGGTCCACGGCGAACACGTCAAATTCCTCGGCGCCGGCGATATCACCCGTTGTGGATTCCCCAACGCTCACTCTCCCCGCCGAGTCCGTGGCCACCCGGGAAACGATCAGCTTGTGTTCCCGGGTATCGCCGTTCTGGGCGGTGACCGTGATGGCCATATCGGCGGCTAGATGCGTAATGGCCAGTTGATGCCCTTCGGCCACCGCGCCGTTGTCGACGCCGTCGTGGCTCGCCGTGGACTTCATCTGCGCGGCTGCCCATTCGATCGTTGCTTGCGTGGCAGTAGCATCGACGGTCGCATACCAGGCGCCGTCAAGCGTGGAACCGGTCGCTTCTCCGCCGTCAACCACGACTTTGCGAAGGTCGGCGCTGTCCGAGAGCGGCAGGTTGTACGAGTAGACCTTGGCGGCCGTCCAGTCAGTCACCCACATGGTCTCGCCGTCGGACCAGATCCCCCGGGTACCGCCCACGTCGGCAACGCGTAAAGTGCTGATTTCCTTGCCGGTGTCGGGCTCCCCGGTAAATACGTTCAGGGCGCGTATCTTGTCGTTGGTGCTATCCACCACCCACATGGTCGCTCCATCCGACCAAATCCCCCGGGCATCGATGCCGTCTATGCCGTCCAGGGCGTCGTAATCCTTGTGTTCATCGCGTGTCTCCGTGCCCAAATCGTACGCGGTCAGGCCACCGGTTCTTTGAGAAAGCCACAGCGTATCGCCGTCCGACCAGACCCCGAAGTGATGCGGAAACCTCTCCTCCGGCCAATCGAGGTCCTTGCTCTCGTCCCGTTGGCTGGCATTGACATCGTATGCGTAGAGCTTTCTATCCACCACATCGAATACCCAGATGGTCGTTCCGTCGGTCCACATGCCACCCGGCGAGCCCTGCTCTGCGTCGAGAGTGATATCAAGGTCAGGAACGCGGGCCTTTGTTTCAACATCGTATGCGTACAGTTTCAGGTCGACTTCGTCGGCCACCCACATGGTAGAGCCGTCAGACGCCAGACCGGCGGGGGACTCATTGCCGGCCATGTTCAGCGTGTCGAAGTCTTCAACGACCTTCCAGCCGAACGGGTCCGCGCTTCCCCGGTTTATGTCGAGCGTGTACACCTCGCTGGTCATGCCGTCTTGGGCCGTCACGGTAATGGTGACGCTATTGGCGCCTGTATTCAGGTTCACCTGGTACCCACTCGAGTTGGGGTCTGCATCTTCGGGGGAGTACGAAACGGTCGCAAGAATCTGCCGTGGAATCGCCTGCACCGCGGCCTGGCTGACCATGCTTCCCACTCCAAGCGTGTAGTTGTGAGTGTCCGGTTCAAAATCGGCCAGTGCCCGACCGGCCGCGATCATGGAATGCAATTCCGCGTTGTCTGATGCACGCATGTTGTAGGAGTAGACCTTGCCGTCCGCGCTGTCCGACACCCACATGGTCACGCCATCGGACCATATGTCCCGCGGGCTCTCGTTGCCGGCTGCGATCAGCCTCTGAAAGTTCCACCCGCTGTTGCGCTCGGAATGCGGCGAGTCGTACGCAAAAATGGCCTTCCTGTTGGGGTCCACCACCCACATTCTCACGCCATCAGACCAGATCCCCGCATTGTGGTCTTGGCCAGACGCTTCCAGGTTGTTGTACTTCAGGTCTGGCTTTTCCTCGCCGGAACTGAAGTCATAGGCATCTACCGTGTATCCGTTGGCGGTGGAGATCCAGACTGTTTCACCGTCGGACCAGACGCCGTAGTAGTCTTTGTCCTCATCGCCAAAGACTCCGAAGTCTTTCGCCTCATCCCGTGCCCCGGTCTCCAGGTTGTAGGCGTAAAGCATCCTGTCCTCGTTGTCCAGGACCCACATCGTTGCTCCGTTCGACCAGATGCCTCTCTGGTCCTGGTTGACCGCTGCCAGGGAAATGTCCCGGTCGGACTGGCGTTCACCGGTTGCCAGTACGTAGGCATACAGCCACGGATAGTCTCCGCCGGACACCCACAGGTAGGTGCCATCCGACCAAATCCCGCCGCGGGAATCGCCGTAGCCCAGCACATCCTCAATGTCCGTCAGTACGGCCCAGCCGAACACGTTGCTATCGGCACGGTTGATGGTGAGGGTGTAGGACGCAGTGGTTACAAAGTCCTGGGCGACGACTCTAATCGTGATGCTGTTGCTTCCAACCCGTAGGTCGACCTGGTGGCCCTCGGCGATACCGTCAGCGTCCACATTGTTGTAATAGACCGTACTCGTCGAATCCGTGGCAGTCGCGGCCAAAGTGACCTGGCTGGTCGCGTTCGCAACGCGGACCAAAAACTCGGTTTCGCCCTCGGCCACACCGGTGACAGAAGACCCGTCCACGGTGAGGGAACTCAACGAGACGTCGGCCTCAGATCGCTGCATGGCGGTATGGACGCCCCCCTTGTTGTCACCCTGTTCGGTTTTCACGGGCGGCTCTACGACTACCACCGGTGCGGGTGTGGTCTCAGCGTTGGCGTAGCTCGACCGCCCGCTGAGGCCCGCCGGATTCCTGGCCTTCACCCGGTACACGTAACGGGTCCGGGGAGTTACGGAGGTGTCTGTATATTCCGTATCCGCGGACCCCGTGTCGTCCTCGATGACAACAAAGTCCCATGAGCCCCCACCGTCGCCGTAGTCACTACCATCCCGGGAACGGCGCAGCACCTGGTAACCGGTGATGCCATCGTCCTGCGGGTCGTCCCATTCAATAGTGATCGAGTCATGAGATGCTGAAGCAACCGTCAGCCCGGTCGGATTGTCGGCGACTCCGAGGGTCTCCGCGTTGGCGTAGCTCGATCTCTCACTCAGTCCGGCGGAGTTCCTCGCCTTCACCCGGTACACGTAACGGGTCCGGGGAGTTACGGAGGTGTCTGTATATTCCGTATCCGCGGACCCCGTGTCGTCCTCGATGACAACAAAGTCCCATGAGCCTTCACCGTCTCCGTAGTCATTACCGTCCCGGGAACGGCGCAGCACTTGGTAGCCGGTGATGCTGTCGTCCTGTGGGTCATCCCACGAAATGCTCACCGAGGAGTAGCTCTCCTGGGCAACCGTCAACCCCGTGGGCCGAGAGGGCGCCGTCGCGCCCTGTGCAGGCGTCGTGCTCGAGACACTGAGACCTATAACGCTTGCCAGCGTACAAAGGCCCGTCAGCACAACAAGGCTCCGTAATGGAAGCGCGGAAAGAATCGAGGACACCCTATGTGCCTCCCTCTGAAAAGTCCGTTCCGGCAACCAGTTGAGCTAGCCGGTGGCGACGCTGTCCTCTAATACAAGGAGCGATCGAACTACAGCGACGCATTCAGAAAACTCTGCACGCCGGTTGTGAGGAGACCGTGGAATCCAAACGAAAAAATATGGAATTTAGGTGAAAATCTCGTGAAACCGGATGAGGATTGGACAGTCCCTGGTCATAAATGACGCATGCTGGACAGCGTGGCCGCGACGCCGCTACGGCATGTACCGGTGAATCTCAGGAAAGAAATTCAGGATGACAACGCGCCCACACGCGTATCGAGTTCACTGGGCCAATCGCCTAAACGGCCGGGGCGCCGCAGCAAGCACGGCGCGCAATCAGGCCGCGCGCTGGCCCGACAATCACCATCGTTCGCGCCTTCACGAACTGTGGGCGAACATCCGCCTCGGTGGCGGGCCAGGAAAGGACAAATTGGGAGAATTGGCGGGAGTGCGAGGGAGTCGAACCCTCCGCAGACGGCGAAGGCAGCCTGCCAGCGGATTTGAAGTCCGTGAAGCCCACCGGGACCCATCCACTCCCGCGTTTAGGTCAAATGCGCGGCGGTAACGGCAATATTAACGTCTCAGCGGCCCAATATGGGCCGTCCGTCCACGCGCCGGCCGACGCGACTTCCCGTCAGCCGGCCGAGATCGGTTATCTAAGCAATCGCCGAGTCGATCTTTTCCTGCAGCACCTTCTTCGGCACCGCCCCGACGACCTGCCCCACCGGGCTGCCGCCCTTGAAGATCAGCATCGTCGGAATACTCCGGATGCCGTAGTTCGCCGATGTCATCGGGTTGAGGTCAACGTTGACCTTGGTGAACTTGACCCGGCCGTCGTACTCGCCTGCAAGCTCCTCCACTACCGGCGCCACCATCTTGCAGGGTCCGCACCACTCCGCCCAGAAGTCCACCAGGACCGGCGTGTCTGAGTCCAGTACTGCCGACTGGAATTCCGCGTCGTTTACATCAGTTGGCTTGGTCATTGTCGGATTACCTTTCGAAGTCTGTCTTAGGCCGGTCTGGCCGGCCATCCCGCCGTCGCCTGTTAGCGGCGTCGAGTTACTTAGTTAGATTCAATTTACACTGCCAGGGATGCAAACCATCGGGCCGCGTCACACGCTACCTCGCCTCGCCGAAGGAGTGCGCTCCTTGTAGGTACCCGTCGTAGCGGTGGGTCTCAGTCCCGCCTTGGCCGCAAGCCGCCAACGGTTTTGAACACCTCGAACACCCCAGCAGGAACCGTTGACGAATCCCGGGCCTACTGTCTTTCTTCCCTCTTCCTCGCCCGGTGGTCGACCCACGCCCAGCCTGCGCCCACGACGAGCGAGGCGATCATCAGCTTCACGAAGTCGCCGGGGAGAAACGGGTACATCCCCTGGGCGAACAACTCGCCCTCGGCCGGCCAACCAAGGTCCTTGAAGTGCAGCCACAGCAATCCGGGTACGTAGATGAATAGGTTGCCGAGGAGCATCGGCCAAAGGGCCTTCCCGCGGGTCCACCCCCTCTCGGAAAGAAATCCCACGAGCGGCACAGCCGCGACGAACCCGATCAGGTAACCGGCCGTCGCCGTCGCCGACAGGTAGTGCCAGCCGTTGCCGCCGTCCTTAAACACCGGCACACCCGCCATGCCAAGCAGGTAGTAGACCATTACGGCGAAGAATCCCCATCGTAGACCCAACACGCCGCCCATGAGCAGTACACCGGTCGTCTGAAATGTTATCGGGACCGGATTGTCGGGCAGGTAAAAGGTCAACCGCCCGAACGCCACCAGCAAACCAACGAAGAACAGCGATATCACCACCCTGTGGAGGACGGTGATCGACGGGAACAGGGCGTCCATCAACGACGCGTTCGCCGGCCCGATGATCGAGATCGGCGGAACGCTGCTTATCGCTTCTCCATACCTGGCTATTCTCTGCATTGTCCCTTCAACCTCGATTCGTCGGCTCGTTACACGCGCCAGAACGGTAGCGAGGTGAACTCTCGATTGTCAACGATAACGGGGAAGTAAACCCGTGCCCCGCTTTCGCACCACGCCTAACCGTGAGGCTCGCCCACCTAAATTGCCATCCCCAGCCCCGAATTTCATATCGCACCCTTATATGTCATCCCGAGCGAAGCCGAGGGACCTGAGACAGTCGTCTACAGCGACGGCCTTATGCACACTGCTGCCCGAACAGGCCTTCGGACTTAGTGGGCAGGCCATGGCATGCCGGAATCCCTCACCACCAGATGACCGTCCCGGTTTGTGCCGCGCCGCTACAGGAGGTGAAAAAAAACAGCCCATGACTTATTTTCGCCGCGCGTATACTCCGGACAAGGGAGAGACTGAATGGCGTCGGTTGAAGAACGGCTTAGCCGCCTCGAAGGCGGCTACGAACACCCGGCCACTAAAGCAGACTTGGCTAACCTGAAAGCCGATCTGATCAAATGGTGGGGTGGGATGATCATCGGCGGCATGGTCGCCGCTTCATCTATCGCCGTTGCGATTAGCAGCCTGTTAGACGGCTGAGTTCCGCATACCAGCCGTCACAGTCGACCGCATCGACTCCCGCCACCAACCCCAATCGCCGGGGCCCTTCCGACAGCCGTCGGACGCGTCAATCGTTAAATCGCGCGCCATCGCCGAACTCACTCCGCCCGCGCCGTCACCCGTTCCGACGCCTTCACGAGGCGGACGGGCGTCAGCGGCAAGCCGGGGATACGCGGCGAAGGATCAGGATTGTCCGAGTCCTGCATATCCGACGCCACCTCTCCGAACAGGGTGGTGACCGAAACGAGACCCGGCTGGGGAGAATTCAACACCGCCACGCCCGATGCGAGGGTCGAGCCGTTCCCATCCCGGACCTCGACGCTGTCTCCCCTGGAGATGGAGAGCGCCCGCGCGTCCTGCCGGTGGATTTGCACCTCTTCCACCCTGTCGAGGTAGTTCATCTGCCCCTGCCGCATCACACCGACCGGCCGTTCAGGCTGGCTCAACACCCTGCCGTGCGCCAGGACCATCCCGTTCCGCGAGGCCTTCTGCTCGACCGACGACAGCGGGTCCAGGCCAATCTTCGCCTCGTCCTCATCGCGGTCAAGGAGCATCGGCGTGCCGGGATGATCAGACGAATGGCACGGGGCCTGGACACCGCCTGCTTGCAACCTGTCGTGATCGAGGCCGGCGTAATCCGGTACGACTCGCTTCAAATCGTCGAACACGTCGGACGCTGAGGCGTAGTCGAAGCCATCGTTGCCCATGTGCCGGGCAAAAGAAGCAAGCGTCCGCCATCCGCACCGTTCTTCGTTCTTGGGTCCCCAGGCCGCACGCACGAGTTGGACGCGCCGCTCCAGGTTTGTGACCGTACCCGTCTGTTCGGTATATGTGGAGGCCGGGAGCACAACGTCCGCCGCCTGTGTCACTTCATCGCCGAACACCGCCGAGACGGCCAGGAACTGCAGGTTGCGCAATGCTGACGGAACATCCCCTAGCTGCGACGCCTCGGGATTCATGCCGTCGGCCATCACGATCGCCGCCTCGATCTCCCCATCGCGCATGCGCTCGAAAATGGATGCCACACCGCCCACGGTTTCTGCATGACCCGATCGCCCATTTGATGACATGGTCTGTGACCGCAGGCCCATCGGAGTACAGCCAACGTCCCGCGCGCCTAGCGTATTGGCGCCCTGGTAGAGCGGGTAGATCCCTCCGAATGGCCGGCCGATGCTGCCGGTGATCAGGGACAGGTTAATGATCGTGTGGGTGAGGGCGCTTTGCGATTCGACCGGAACAGTGTCTACTCCGAACAGAATCGACGCCGGCGCGTTTTCGGCAAGAATTCGCGCCGCGCGGCATATCTGCGTGACCTCCACGCCGGTGACGCGTGAGACCACTTCGAGGTCGAAGTCCCACAGCGAACGCTTTAGCTCATCCGCGCCGGAGCAGTTCTTGATGACGTATTCCTGGTCTTCCAGGGCCTCGTCCATGATCGTGCGGGCCATACCCGCGAGCAACACCGGTTCCGAGCCGGGGTGAGGCCGCAGCCACTCGGTGGCGTAACGGGTCATCTCCGTTTCCCGTGCGTCGATGACGACTATCCTTGCCCCTGCCCTTGCGGCCTTCTTGACCGGTACCGCCAGGACGTTTTGCTCTTCCGTCGGGTTGCCGGTCACGGCCATGATGCACTTGGAGTCTTCCAACTCCCAGATCGGATTCGTGGCGGCGGCTGAACCGAGCCGGGACTCGAGAGTTGAGGCGACTTCTGGGAACAGGTTCAGCGACGTGTCGACGTTGTCCGTACCCAGGATGTTTCGTGCGAACTTCTGGGCCACAAAGCTGTCTTCGTTCGTACCTCGCGGCGATGCGACAACCGCGACCTTCGATGAGTCCCGGCCTTTGAGTCCCTCGGCGATCCGTTCGAGAGCCTGCTCCCAGGTAACGCGCTTCAGGATGCCTTCTTCACGGATATACGGGTACTTCAGGCGGGACCTGTGGTTCGGGTAGTCGTAGCCAAATTTGCCCTTGAAGCACGCCTGCCCCCGGTTGGCCTCGCCGGCAAGGTCGCCCTTGAACCGGATCACCTTGTCGAACCGGTTCACCTCCGCAACCATCTGGCACCCGACCGGGCAGTTGGTACACACGGTTGTGACCTGCTTTACGGCCTTCTCCCACTTGTAGTCCCGCTCGACGAGCGCGCCCGTGGGACAGACGTCGATGCAGGCCCCGCAAAACTCGCAGCCCGACTCGAGCAGGGATTCCCCGCGGGCAGTCCCGACGAGCGCCACGCCTGAGCGGCTTGTTAGGGTGAGGGCCGTGTCGAAACGGACCTCTTCGCACACGCGCACGCATCGGGCGCACACGATGCAGAGGTTGTAGTCGCGGTCGTAGAACGGGTCGTCGGTGTGGATCGGGAGATTGCGGCGGTGATAGTTGAGCGGCGTGCGCAGGTCCAGTTCCACGCTGCGCACGGTGTCTTTCAACTCGCAGCGTTCATTCTTGGGGCAGATCGTGCAACGGTCGGTTACTCCGACGTGCCGTTGGCAGATGTCCTGCGGCCCGCACAGCTCGATCCGGTGGCAGGTGAGACAGCCGTGCGGGTGCTCGGCCATCAGGAGTTCGATAACGTCCCGGCGCAAATCCGTGACCTGCTCAGTCTTCGAATTCACCACCAGATCCGGCGCAACCGGCGCCGTACAGGAGGCGACAATTCCTTTCCTGCCGCCCATTTCCGTTTCGACGACGCAGGCCCTGCACGCCCCGTACGGCTTCATCTTCGGGAAGTAGCACAGGTACGGGATGTAGATGCCGGCGTCCATCGCCGCCTGCAAAACGGTCTGGCCCGGCTTTGCCTCTACCGTCTGGCCGTCGATCGTGAACGAAATGTTGTCTGCCACTGGTCCTGCCTCAGAAAATCACCGACGTAAATCGGCCCGTGATAGTCCTCTCTCCATCGCTCATCAAAGTCCCCTCTCCCTCGATGGAGACCTTTGCAAAACCCCCTCTCCCAGCGGGAGAGGGTTGGGGTGAGGGAGAACGCGACGCCGAAGACATATGCTCATCTGTATTAGGTGGCCAAATTCAGAATCGTGTCAAACAAAAAAACCGCTCAGGGCCTTGTCCTCGTCGGCAGGATCATCGAACCGTTCGTGGACTGGCCGTTTTGCGGGACGCCTTCAAGGCGTTCGTTGAATTCGTCTTCGAAATACTTGAGCGCCGAGGACACCGGGTTGTAGCCAAGCTGTCCGTGTCCGCACAGCGAGCCCAGTTTCATGCTGTTGCCGATCCGCTCCATCAGTTCCAGGTCGGCAGGCTTTGGCGAGTACTGGCACAGCCGTTCAAGCGTTTCCAGCATGTGCGTGTTGCCCAGCCTGCACGGGAAGCACTTTCCGCATGACTCGTACTGGTTGAATGCGATCAACGCCCGGATCAGGTCTACGACGTCGACCGTCTCGTTCCCAACGATGATCCCGCCGGACCCCAATATCGCGCCCGCCTTCGACATCTCGTCGAAGTCGATCTGCACGTCGAACGCCTCGTCGCCCAGCACACCGCCCAGCGGGCCCCCCGTCTGCAGGACCTTGATGCGCTCGCCCGGTGACACGCCTCCGCCCACTTTTTCGAGCACGTCCCTGATGGTCATGCCCATCGGGATCTCGTACATGCCGGGCCGCTTGATGTGGCCGGTCAGGCACACGATGGCCGTTCCGCTGGAGGACGGCGTGCCGATCCCCTTGAACCACTCGCCGCCGTTCCGCACTATCTGCGGCACGTACGCCAGGGTCTTTACATTGTTGATGTTGCTGGGCTTCTGCCACACGCCCGCCGCGGCGGGAAACGGCGGTTTGAATCGCGGCAGCGCCCGTTTTCCTTCGATGGCCTCCATCAACGCCGTTTCTTCGCCCGCCACGTAGGAGTCGCCCGTCAGGGAGACCTCCATTTCGAAGCTGAAGTCGGAACCAAGAATGTTCTTGCCTAGAAGATTGTGGTCGTATGCCTTCTGGATGGCCTGCCGGGTCGCGTCGATCGGGATATCGTGGCCATGCCTGATGAAGACGTAGCCGTAATTCGAGTTGGTGGCGTACCCGTTGAGGATCAGGCCCTCGATCAACGTGTGCGGGTCCCCTTCCAGGATGCCCTTGTCGTTGAACGCGCCGGGGTCGCCCTCCTCGCAATTGCACAGGATGTACTTTTCCGGCGCCTTGCTCGGCGCGAGGAAGCCCCACTTGACCGCGGTCGGGAACGCCGCGCCGCCGCGCCCGCGCAGGCCGGAAGTCTTGACCTCATCAAGGACGTCCGGTGGCGACATCTCGAACAACGCCTTGTTCAGCGCCGAATAACCGCCGCTGGCGATGTACTGGAGGATGTCGCCCGGGTCGATGCTTCCACAGTTGCGGGTTGCAACCTTGACCTGGTGCTCGACAGCCGGCAGTTCGCTGAGCTTTGGGACCCCGTCCAATCCGGCGTTGTCGTCACCCTCGTAGGCAAAGGCCAGGTCCGTCAACGGCTGCCCGCCAATTATGTGGCTTTCGACTATCCGGTCAACGTCGTCGGGCGTGACGTTGCCGTAGAAGACCCGCGGACCGTCCGGCAGCGTGACGTCGACGATTGGCTCGAGGTACATGAGGCCCAGCGCGCCTACCTGCGACACGCGGGATTCAGCGTTGTGACGCGCCACAGATTCCCTGACGGCCGCCAAAACCTCGTCCGACCCCGCCGCCTGTCCGGATACGCCGCCGCCAACACGGACCCATCCGTGCGGGTTGCTGGTGAGATCGATCCACCTTTCGGCGGCGCGGCGTTCCAGGTCTTCGAAGACGCCCGGGCTGTTTTCGCTCATTGGGATGGGTGACCTGCTACTGCTGCGCTTGAGACCGGAGCGAGCGCGCAAGCTCTCTCACGGACTGGGGGTCCATGCGGCCCTTGAGATGGTGATCGAGAGATACAACGGGCGCCTGCGCGCACGCACCCAAACACGTGTTGTAGCGAAGGGTTGCGCTCCGGTCCTCGGTCTCCCCTTCCCTGTCGATGCCAAATTCTTCCTGGACGATGGACAGAAGTTCCTGCGCCCCGGCCAGGTGACACGTCGGCCCCCAACACACTTCCAGCGTGTGGGCCGCGGGCGGGGTGAAGCGGAAATTCGTGTAGAACGACGCCACGCTCCACACTTCGTTCACCGTGGTGCCGCAAAAGCCGGCCGTCTCTTCGATCGCCTCGGGGGGGAGATAGTGGACCGAGTCCTGCACCGCGAGCAGCGATGACAACACTGTAACCGTCGGCTGTGGCTGCTGTTTGAGGGCCTGGCGCACAAGCATGCGGATGTCAGTTCCTGACGCCAGGTTAGTGATGGCCAAAAGCGCGCTCCGGGGACTTTGAGAAAGCAGTCACAATCCTAGCAGAGGCCCAATTGCCGGACAATTGTCACAACCGTTCTCTGTCGCCACAGGTCTTTACTCGTCGTACAGGGGAAACCCGGTAGCCACCCCTCTTCTCGTCTTACCCGACTCCGATCGGGGATACAGGGGGCGAGCGGGGCACCTACTTCCACCTGCCACAGGCGGCCCACCACTTCCCCCGCTCCCGTGGGAGAGGGTTGGGGTGACGGCCAATCAACCACGCCCTTCCTCGTTTTGCCCTCCTCCTCGTCTCCCCGCACTCCGATGCGGGGCGGTACCCACGGTGGGGCGCAGAGTTGGCACGCACGACATCTACAACCCCCTACCGGCCGGCTCCCACATTCATGGCTAAAAGAAACCTACGTCACCCCCCTACCCCTCCTTAAACCCCGTCCCGGCAAAACGCCCGTGTTCTCACCCTCGTCGATCACCACCTGCCCGTTCACGATCACGTAATCAATACCCACCGGATAGTGCTTCGGATCGTCCTTAACAGCGCGGGTCTTGACCGTGTCGGGGTCGAAAACGACTATGTCCGCCTTAAACCCGTTCCGCAGCATTCCCCGGTCCGGCAGCCCAAGCCGCTGCGCCGGGAAGGATGTCATCTTGCGGATCGCCTCCGGCAGCCTGAGGTGCCGCTCCGCCCTGACGAACTCGGCCAACACCACCGGGAAGCAACCGTATGTCCTCGGGTTCGGGTACTCACCGAACAGGATGGCGTCCGACGCGATCATTCCGTAAGGATGCGACACGAACGCCGGCAGCGTGTGGGGGTTCGTGCCCAGCCCGACTGTCGATATCCCCAGGTTTTCGGACAGCAACAGGTCGAACAGCGCCTCCGCCGGTTCCTGCTCCCGCAACTCGGCGATCTCGGCGATCGACTTCCCGTCGTACCTCTTGTTTTCGGGCTTGCGGAAGTTTGTCAGCCAGTTGTGGCCCCACGTCGCCGGAAAGTCCGAACGCGAATTGATCTCCTTCGCCATGCGCGCCCGGTCGGACGGGTCCTTCAGCGCGGCGACGACTCTCTCCGGCCCGCCGTCCCTGGACCACGCCGGAAGCGACATCACGATGGTTGTTCCTGAATAGGGGTACGTGTAGCAGTCGAAGGTGACATCCATGCCCTCTGCACGGCCATCCTCAACGAGCCCCAGGTAGTCGTGGTGGCTGCCGAGACCCTGCCTGCTCTGCCGGTAGTGGGTCAGATGGATCGGAATCCCAGAACGCCGGCCGATATCCAGCGCCTCGTGCCACGGCGCGAGGTGGTGCGTCTGCAACAAAGAGGCGCGCGTGTGCGTGTGGTAGAAGCCGCCCAGAGATGCCGCCGTTTCCGAAAGCGCAACGAGTTCGTCCGTGTCCGCGAAACCGCCAGGCGAATAGTCGAGCCCTGTAGAAAGCCCCCACGCCCCCTCTTCCATCGACTCGCGAAGCACGGCCTTCATATCGGCGATCTGGGCCTCCGTGGCCGGCACGTCATTCCAGCCGACACTCCATATCCGGAGCGGAGAGTTCCCAACGATCACCGCCACGTTTATCGCCACGTTGTCGTCGTACTTGGCCAGCAACTCCGGCGCGGTCAGCCAGTCAGCCTCGGGCGGGTACCAGTTCAGCCCCGCTTCGAGCCAGATGTAACGCTCAAGTTCTTCCCTTGACTTGAACGGAACGTGAGATATCCCATCTATCCCGACGAGTTCGGTTGTTACACCCTGCCGCACCTTCGGGTCGTGATGTGGCTCACCAAGAATCGTCAACCCCGCATGTGAGTGCAGGTCCACGAAACCCGGGCACACCACCCGGCCGGCCGCGTCGATCGTCCGTACAGCCTCCACCCCATCCAAATCCCCGCGCCGGACCTCCAGCGTCTCCCCCGTCACCAGCACCGAACCCCCATACCAGGGGCTCCCGGACCCATCGATGATCCGAGCATTCGTAATTAGCAGGTCAATCATGTGCGTTCTCCGGCCCATGCGTGATTTCACTAAGGTAGACGACTGTCATCATGTCAGTCCCGGCAGCCAAAATGCCACCTTGGACCCGGACGAACCATCCTGTCTCACCTCAACTGTTTTTCCGAGCGAAGCCGAGGAACCTGAGACCGTCTCGTAGGAACACCGTCGTACCAGAATGCGCAACGCCAGACTTACAACATCCTTCCGGCAAATACCCCGTAGCCCCCAACTCGCCTCTCCGACCTCCCCATGGTTTTCCGAGCGAAGCCGAGGAACATGAGACCGTCTCGTAGGAACACCGTCGTACCAGAGGGCGCAACCCCAGATTTACCACATCCTTCCGGCAAATACCTCGTAGCCCCAACTCGCCTCTCCGCCCCAATGTTTTTCCGAGCGAAGCCGAGGAATCCGAAACGGTCGCGTACGATAACCCCTGTTCAGTAGGCGACTCAAGACCGCCCTAACAGTCGAGCGACAAATCCTTCCACCTAGGGTTCATCGTCTCTATCAACGCGACCTTCTTGCTTCTCCGCCAACCCTTAATCTGCTTCTCCCGCGCCCTCGCGGCCTCGACGTCCGAAGTCTGCTCGTAGTAAACGAGCCAATCGATTTTGTACTTTTTCGTAAAGCCGGGCACAAGCCTGTTCTTGTGCTCGTGCAATCGCCTCTCGAGGTCGTTGGTGACGCCCACATAAAGCCGTCTGGTCGCGTTGGTCAGGATGTAAAAGTAGTAGTTTCGGGCCTGTGAGGTGTACATAGGTTTCAGATTCCTCGGCTACGCTCGGAAAAACATGTCTCGGGAACGAAGCGGCATGTCGCTGGTTCGTAGTGACTACGGCCTGATGAAGGCAGCTGCAGGGCATGATGGGCGGGTTACGCCAAGCATGTTTTTCCGAGCGTAGCCGAGGAACCTGAGACGGCCTTCCCCAAAACAACACCGCGTCATGCCCAACCCAACCTTTCCCCCGTCCTTGGCATGCACTTCCCCCTCACCCCTCTATCAACCCCTCCTGCGGCTTCGTCCACGGCGCCCGCGCCGTCCAAACCTTCGGCCTAGGCATCCTCTCGACCGGCACGTCGATTAACACCGGGCCGCCGCGTTCCAGCGCCTCCGGAATCACGTGCTCGAGGTCATACGGCTCCTTCGTCCGCAGGCCCGTCGCGCCGAACGACTCCGCAAACTTCACGAAGTCAGGGTTCACGAAATCTGCCTCGTACATGCCGCCGAAGTCCTCATCGAGGTCGCGCGCCACGTTTCCGTAAGCCCCGTCGTTGAAGATCACCGTCACCGAGTTGATGCCGTACTTCACCGCCGTCGAAAGTTCGGAGGCGTTGTACATGAACCCACCGTCGCCGACGACGCACACCACCGGCCGGTCCGGCGCGCCGACCTTCGCCCCAAGAGCGGTAGGGAATGAGTAACCGAGGTTCCCTGCGTAACCCGAGTCGATGTAGGTCCGCGGTTGGTACACCTGGTAGTGGACTCGCGAGTAGTACCCAAGCTGCGTCATGCCCCACACGACGTGCGCGTCCTCCGGTATCCCCGCCTGCAACGCCTGCAACACCGAATGCTGCGGCTCGTTTCGTTCGAGGGGATCTTCGGCCAGCCGACTCCGCGCCTCGGCAACGGCCCCAGCCGGCGACGGACGCTCCCCTGCCCCGCATTCTTCCAGGATCGGGATCAGGGCCTCGATGGTCGCCCGCGCGTCACCATGCAAGTCGAGCGTGTTCGTGTGGGTCTTCCCGAACTCCGTCGCATCTGCATTTATGTGCACCAGCCTGGCTGAACCGCCCGACGGGCTCCTCAGCGAGAAGCGTGTCCCTATGCCAATGATTACATCGGCCGACTCCATGACCTCGTAAAGCGCCCCACGCGGCCCCAGCGAAGAGCCGTACGAATGCGGATGCAGATCGGAAATCGTCCCTTTGCCCCCGGCTGACACGATGACAGGAATGTTCACCGTCTCGGTCAGCCTGACCAACGCGTCCTCGGCGTTCGACCTGGCCACTCCCCCACCGGAGTAGATGACCGGAGTTTTTGCTTCGGCGATAGCCCGCGCCGCTTCCCTCAGCCGGTCCTCTCCAGGCACTGCCCGAGCCAGTGGCGCCGGCTCCTCCAACTCGACCTCTTCCCGCTCCACCATCGTCTCCGGCGGCATCTCTATTTCGACCGGCCGCGGTCGGCCGTTCCGCAATTGCGAGAAGGCCTCCGTGACGCAGCCCGGCACCTCGTGAGGCCGCAACACCTGGTTGCGCCACTTTGTCACCGGACGGATCACATCCATCTGGTCCGCAACCTCGTGAAGACCCCCCAGGTCCCTGCCTATCTGCGCCCGCGGGATCTGCCCGGCAATCACCAGCACAGGCGACGAGCGCGCGTACGCGGTCGCCAGGCCGGACCCGGCGTTGTACAGCCCCTCGCCCGGCACGACCAGCGCCACACCCGGCTTCCCGGTCACGCGGGCGTAGCCGTCGGCCATGTACGTCGTCGCCTGCTCGTGCCGGGTCGTGATCATCCGTATCCCGGGTTCATCCCTGAGGGCGGCGATGATCCCGTACATCTGCACGCCGGGCAGCCCAAAGACAACCTCAACACCCTCTCTCACTAATGATTTGACGAGGGCCTCGCCCCCGCTCAACTTCGGCATTGGTCAGTCTCCACTACTGCGCCTGGAGCGCGTTCAAACCGTCTTGATTCAGGAAATCACGGAAAACGTGTAGGCGCAAATATCCCCTCTCCCCGTGGGAGAGGGTTAGGGTGAGGGCGACGGCTGAGGGCGATTCCTCCAACCACATTTGGTCTCCGAACACTACCCCACATTCGCCGTATCCCCGGGCGGCAGTCCCCGCCGGTTCGCCAGCGTCCGCGGCAGCAGATCGTATCGCGTCTCGTGCCCTGAGAAGAACCGGCGCATCTCGTCCACCATCAGCCGGAAGAAACGCGGTCCGCCGCGCGCGTTCACGCCTGCGATGTGGGGTGTAAGGAACACGTTCGGCAATTGCCGGATCTCCGAGTCGGCGGGTATCGGCTCCGGGTCGAACACGTCGAGCGAAGCGATCATGTCCTGGCGTTTCAACCTCTCGATCAGCGCGTCGGAGTCCACGATCACGCCTCGGGAAACGTTTACGAACACCGTTCCCGGCTGCATCAACTCGATCTCGCGTCTACCGATCATGCCCTCCGTGGCGGGCGTGTGCGGCGCAAGGCAATACACCACCTCCGACAGCGAAAGCACGTTGTCCAACGACGTGAAAGTGACGTCGTAGATGTCCGCCAACTCCCGCGGCACGTACGGGTCGTGAACGTAAGCCGTCACCCGGAACGGCGCAAGGAGGCCGAGCAGACGGCGTCCGATGTGTCCCGCGCCAATCAGCCCAACCGTCCGTCCGGTCAACTCCCCCTTCAGATACCCGGGGTCGGAGCTACGGTCCATGAAGAACACCTCACCGGCGATAAGACGCCGGAAGTGCGAACCGGCGTTACGCAGGCCGATCATGCTCATCGCCAACGCCCACTCCGACACCCCGTACGACGACCCGTTCGTGGTATCGACGGCCCTTACACCGCGCGCCGCCGCAGCCTCCACGTCGATTCGCTGAGCAAACCTGTCCCCTTCCAATTCCCCGACGATTCTCACCCGTGGCGCGGCGTCCAGTATTGCACCCGTTATACGGGGCGAACCATGGCACACGATCAGCCCATCGAGGCCCGACGCGAACTCGACCAGTTCCGCCACAACTGCCGGATTCTCGGGAGGAGGCGCATACCAGTCGGTGGGTTCGTTGAACTCCCGGTAATGAAAATCAGCGAACTCGGTTAGGCGCGCAACCTCCTCCGGCACCGCATCGTCATCCCTGCTCTCTACATTGCAAGCGAGCCCAATCTGGGGTCTGTCGTCCGTCATTGTCGTCCACCACTTCCTGTTCTCTACTTTCGAAGTTGCTGGCACAATAAAAGCCTCCGAGCGCCTCAAATGTCACTCCGAGCCCTTGATTGTCATTCCGAGCGCAGCCGAGGAATCTGAAACCGTTGATGGCGGCACTGGCGTCAATCGCCCGCAAACAACCGTTTAGGCGACCTGCTCTTCACCGCCGCACCGCCGAATCCCATTTTCACGATTGGCGGCCCTGACGGCAACCGGCACTGGTCACGCCGACACACGCCATCGCCCTTCAGCCACCCTCACTCCGCAGCTACCCTAAACCTCCACACGGCCACAGCAATAAACCCAACCGCGAACCCCGCCAGCGCCAGCATCTCAACCAACACCGATTCGAAATTGCCGCCAAACAGCATCAGCCGGTTGAACGCGGTGTTCGCCCACCCGTGCGGCGTCAGCAGCGCAAGGCTGCGCATCCAGTCGCCCAGTATGAACAGTGGCCACCACGACCCGCCCAAAGGCGCGGCAACCAGCGACACCAGTACCGCCGCCGGCGGAGCAGACTTCACGGTCTTGAATATCGACGCCAGCATTACGCCAAATGCCGACGAAGCGAGGACCATCAGCAGTGCGATCACAACAGTCGCCCCCGGCGATTCACCGAGCGTCATGCCGAATATGAGCGTCCCGAACAGGCCCAGTATCACTACCTGTATGACGCCGCGGTAAACGGACCCCAGGAACTTCCCTGTGACCGAGGCCAATGTGCCCGCGCCCGATGTCGCCAGCCTCTCGAGCGTCCCGGACTCTCGTTCCACGGCCAGCGTCAGCGCCGTGAACGCTGCGGACATGAACACGAACATCACCAGGTAGCCCGGCACAGTGAAGTTGGCCGCGTTCGGCGGCTCCACGTTCCCGATGTTCGTCACGACAAACTGCGGACCCCCGCTCCCACTATCGGCCGGGTCTGCAGCCTGCGCCACAGTGCCGCCGGCGAGTTCGTTAAGGGCCGTCAAAACGACCGCCTGTTGCCCCAGCTGGTCTGCCACGGACTCGGCCACAGCTACCAGCAGCGCATCGGTTTCCGGGTCTCCGGACGTGTGGACGGTTATCGCACTCCCGCGCCCCGTCATCACCCCCTCCGTGAAGTCCGCCGAGAACGCTATGAACCCCGGTAGGTCGCCGTCATTTAGCCTCTGCGAGGCATCGTCGTAATCGACATATTCGATAGTCGACCTCTCGGGGACCTGGTCCGCCGACATCCACGCGATTATCAGGCGGCTCAGCGCCGCTTCCGAAGTTTCCTCGGTTGTGATGGTGACTGTCGGAGACCCCGTATCCTCCGCAGCCTCATCGAAGACCGGCGTGAGAAAGAAGAAGAACGCCGTAGCAAAGGCCATAGGGAAAATCAGCGTGAGGACGAACCCCCACACGTCGCGCCGCCACTGTGTGGTGTCCTTGAAGGAGATGAGGACGGCCTGTCGTAACCAGTTCATCAGCCGTCCCGTCCCTGTAGCGCCGAAAACAACCACCTGGAGACGACGAGCAGGATCACGGCCAGTCCGCCCAGTACCGCGATCTCAAGCCACACCGCGCCCAGGTTTCCTGAGTCAGCAAGGATCGTGCGCAGGGCGTCGTTCCCGTACCTGAGCGGCGAGATTTTGCCGATAGCGTCCAGGATGCCCCCGGAGGCCGGCTCGAAGAACGACCCGCCCACTGTCGCCATCACCATCGTGATGATCACCGCCGACCAGTTCGCCTGCTCCCGCGTCCGCACGAACGACGCGATGGCCATCCCCACGGCGGACGTAAACGCCGTCAGCACGGCAACGATGACCAGCATCGCGCCGTACTCGGACAGGCCGAATGACCGGAACACCGCCCATCCCAGTGTGGCCAATATGAACGCCTGCAGAAAGCCGCGCACAAGGCCCGCAAGAAATTTGCCCGCGAAGATCCCGTTCAGGCCCGACCCCGATATCAGCAGTCGTTCGAGTCGGCCGTCGAGCCGCTCTTCGACGATTGAGATGGCGTTCAACGTGACTGCGAACATGACCATCATCGTCAGAATGCCTGGGAAGAATATGTTGAACGGGGCAGTCGTTTCGCCGCTCTTCTCGATCTCCACCGAGATGAAAGGCGATTCACTCTGCTGCTCTATGGCCGACGCTACCGCATTGCCGATCTCACCCTCAGAGACATTCAGTCCCTGGTCAGCCGCGCTCGACGCCACCAGCCGCTTTGACTGTTCCTCCCCAGCGTGCTTTGCCGCGGCGCCCCGGACCATCGACGCCACGATCTGCCCTTCGTCTCCTCCACTACCCCGTTGCCGAAACTCCAGCAGCGGCGACGAACCACCGCGTGCCACCTCTTCCCCGTACCCCTTATGGATCACCGTCACCAGCAGTCGGGCCGACCTGTCGAGCAGCCGGTCCGCCCTGTTCTCTCCCATCATCTCCACGTCCACCCCGGGGTTTTCCTCGATCAGTTCAATCAGCCGTGCCGACCCTGGCGTGTCGTCAAGGTCGACGACCGTAGCCGTGCCATTAAACGATGGTTCCCCACCAAACGCCCCCAGCATGAGCGCCAGCAACGCGATCGGCAGGGCCAGTGAAAGCCCGAGTGCGCCCGGGTCCCTGAAGTACCGCTTGACCTCGATATACGCCAGGTAGAAATACACTGCTGTGGGCCGGTCTTACTCGCGCAGCGTGCGCCCGGTCAGGTGCAGGAACACGTCTTCCAGGGTCGTCGTCTCAGGATCGCCCAGCGGCGCCTTGAGTTCCTCCGACGTCCCCTCCACCATCACACGGCCGCGGTCCATTATGAGAATCCGGTCGCACAGCCGGTCGGCCTCTTCCATGTAGTGCGTCGTGTAGATTACCGTCATGCCCTGCTCGTTCAGCGTGTTCACGGTCTCGAAGATGTGGTTGCGGGACTGCGGGTCCACACCCACGGTCGGCTCGTCGAGCAGCACGAGGTCTGGCCGGGCAACCAGTGCGATCGCAAAGTTCAAACGCCGTTTCATGCCGCCTGAATACTTGCTGGCGCGGTCGCCGCCCCGGTCAGTCAGTCCGACCAGGCCGAGGAACTCGTCGGCGCTGTCGTTGGCCTCCTTGTGCGAAAGGCCCGCCAGTCTGCCGAAGAACACCAGATTCTCCCTGCCGGTCAGGTCTTCGTAAATCGCCAGGCTCTGCGGACAAACGCCGAGCCTGGCGCGCACCTGCGCCGGATCGCGCCGTACAGACATTCCGTCAATGATCACATCGCCCTCGTCCGCGGGCAGCACTGTGTTCAGCACTCGAAGAAGCGTGGTCTTCCCTGCCCCATTCGGCCCCAGCAGCCCGAACACTTCCCCGCGCGCAATCTGGAAAGACACGTCGTCAACCGCGACATGGTCCCCGTACGTACGGCGCACATTTCTTACGTCGACGTAGATCTGGGTCAATGTGGCCTCCTACGAGAACAACACAGCGGAACTGTCTCCATTCGCGGGAAATTCTACACTTGCGGGCACAGCCGACGAATTTGATTCAGCCCCGTCAACGGAGGACAGCCCTTGGCCACGCAGCAGAAAATCAACCTGGGCATCGCCGGAGCCGGCGGACGGGGAGGTAGTTTCAAGCGGGCAATAGAGCTCATGGACTCGATTCGCGTCCACGCCGTGTGCGACACCGACGTTGAGGCACTCGAGGACGCCGCCGGCCGCCTCGGCGCGTCCGAAGCGTACGCCGACTACGACGAGATGCTTGCGAGCCCGGACCTCGACGCGGTCCTCGTCGGGACTCCCATGCCGTATCACGCAACCCAGGCGATCGCCGCGCTGGATCGCGGGATTCACGTGCTGAGCGAGGTCCCGGCGGCCGTATCCATCAAGGAGTGCCGCCGGATCGTGGATGTCTGCAAGCGGAGCTCGGCAATCTACATGATGGCCGAAAACTACTGCTACACGCGGCCGAACCAGGTCGTGAAACAGATGGTCCAGGAAGGCGCGTTCGGCAAGCCCTACTACGCCGAGGGCGAGTACATCCACGAGTTGAAGCAACTCAACGAAATCACAAAGTGGCGACGCCGCTGGCAGACCGGAATCGACGGCATAACCTACGGGACGCACAGCCTCGGCCCAATCCTCCAGTGGATGCCCGGCGACCGGGTCACCAGCGTCAGTTGCGCCGGCAGCGGCTACAACCACGTCGACCCTCGCGGAGACGCGTACGAAAACCAGGCCTCGTGCGTAATGCTGTGCAAGATGGCCTCCGGCGGCCTCGTAAAGATTCGGGTGGACATGATCTCCGACCGCCCCCACTCCATGACCAACTACCAATTGCAGGGCGTCGACGGCTGCTACGAGTCCGCCCGGGCACCGGGAGAGAAGGACAGGGTCTGGCTGCGGTCACACGACCCCGAGCCCACTTCCTGGACGGACCTCGACGACCTGGCCGAGAAGTTCGCTCCCCCACTCTGGCAGGAGTACGGGGTATTGGCCGAAGGCGTCGGCCACGGAGGCGGCGACATCATGCAGATGATGGACTTCGTAGCCGCAATCCGCGGCCACACCGAACCGCCCATCGGCGTCCACGAAGCAATGGACATGACCCTCCCCGGCCTCATCAGCCAACAGTCCATCCGTCAAAACAGCCGATGGCTACACGTCCCCAACTCCAGAGACTGGTAACCAACCACCCCCAACTCGAGTCTCAGGCCCCATGTCTTTCCGAGCGGAGCCGAGGAACCTGAATCGGTCTCACAGGAACACATCAGCGCCGGAGACCTGCAACGTGGGACTTCCCACGGTCTTTCCTCGGGGAATACCGGCCAACCCCAATCGACTTACCGACGGTGGCCGGTATCCATGGAGCGCGGACTTGTGACACCCCCAATGCACCCAACTCCAAACCGACAGTCAATCCCGCTCTTCGGCTCACACCCACTCCTCACACCACCATTTCAATCCCGCCGGCCGCGCCTCCTCCTCCACAAGAAAAGCGCCACCGGGGACGCCAGTAGCATCAATGTTCCCAGCCCCATGCCCGACTTCTGAGCCCCGGCCTGAACATTACACACCCCACCGGAACCGCCACCCGTCGGTTCCGGCGTGGGCGACGCAACCGCGGTAGGGACTGCCTTCGTGTCGGCAAGCCGGGTAGGCGTCGGGGCTGGGGAAGGCCTGGGGGTGGACGTCGGCAAGGCCGTTGGTGTCGGAGTCGGCGATGGAGACGGGGTCGCAGTGGAAGTTGAAGTGGGTGAAGGCGCAGGGGTTTTCGTGGGCGTTGGCGTACTGGTGAACGTCGGTGTGGGTTGAGCAGTTGGTGTGGCCGTCGCCGTCGGGACCGACGTGGCCGTACGTGTCGGTGAGGGCGTAGGGCTGGCAGTGGGTGTCGGCGACGGTGTTGGGGTCAACGTCGGCGTCGGAGTGGGTGATGGAGTCGGCGTGGGGCTAGGAGTAGGTGTCGGAGTCGGAGTGGCTGTGGGCGTTGGCGTTGGAGTCGGCGTGGGTGTTGGAGAAGGCGTAGGCGTGGGTGTCGGCAATGCAATCCCGCAAGTTTCCACATCCTCCGCTACCGTGACTGCGGGCAGCCACTCTGTAATCGGCTGCCCATCCGGACCGAGAATCCGTAGCGTAATGTTGATCGTGTCATGGTCGGGCCAAAGCAACCAGTCAGGGATCGTGCCTATGTCTATTGTTATACCCTGACGAGTTCTTGCGATTCCACGTTCCCAGATGGATATGCGGGACAAATGTGGAAATCCTACTTTGCGGGCTTCAACTACGTGACGGTCATTCACTCTCAATCCCGCGCTATTCAACTCGATAGTCCGCTCATATTTGAGGTCTGATTTCCTCACCACGCAATAAGGAGGGGCAGGAATGACAGACCGGACCGCAACAAACCCCGTTGATTCCGACTTCGTATCCGACGGGACTGGCGTCGCGCTCCTGGGAACCGGAAGAGCGTTATTGAACGGGTTTTTGTACACGAAGACCGCGCCCCGGTTGAGGTTGCCAATGTATAGGTTGTCGTTATCGTCAAACGCGGCAGAATATGGCATCGACGTGAAGTCGTACAGGTAGTTGGATGGGTAGTTGCTGGGTCCCAGCGGGTCAGCGTAATAACCGACGAACCTCGGTCCAAGGTACGAGTTGTAACCTACGGCCATATTGTTCTGGCTATCAAACGCAGGCTCCCAAACGGCGGTCCTCGGAACACCCAAGTACGAATTGACGTTTCGCACCAGGACATTGAGTTCAAAGGCGCCGGATAAAACGCGAGCTCCTCCCGCGCCGGAGACCTGCATGTTTTTGGTCGCGTTCGGTGCGAAAATTGCCGACGTAACCGTTGTCGGGGTAAGTTCTGGGGCAAATATCAATAACCTCCAGTTCCCTTCCGCTTCCAGGGAGTGATCGGAAACATAGAGGTTGCCAAAATTATCTATCGACAAAGCCCCGGGGAAGCACAGCATGTTGTCGAGGGGATCGTCGTAGACCTCCGGGTCCCGTTCCGAATGCGGACCGACCTCGGCCCGTCGGTTGCACTTGGTGCCGGAGGGTTCCTCCTGCCCCAGGATCACGTCTACAACCGGATTCGTTATGGGGTCTCTTAACCTCAATACACGATGATTGTCCGTATCGCTCAACCAGAGAAACCGGCCGTCGTCGGTGGGAGCGATCCCGAATATTCGGCGGCCGAGGCTGACTTTCGAATCGGCGCCCAGTACAGGAAACTCTGCCTCTCGCGTCCAAATGGTGTGAAAAGCGACAGATCGGCGGTCAAGCGGCAATTCATATACATCGACGTAGCCAACACCCTCAAACCCCAGGACCCACAGTTGGCCGGACCCGGACGCTTTGATCTTGCCGCAGCAGTCATGCCACGTGTCCTGCCAATGCTCTTCTCCCAATACCCCGTCTGCAGGTTGCCCATCCGATAATTCGTCGAGTCCGTTCCAATACAATAGACGCCTAAAGTCGGACACGATCAACTGGTCGCCATAAGTGGCGATTCCCCGACTGGCTCGCAAGCCCTTTGAACCGATATAATTGAACCCGCCTGGAGGGTGGAATAATCGCCTGTCCACGTCAAATGTCATTTCACTGGAGTCGTCCTCTATACCCGGCCTTGCCCGTATGACGTCTTGTGTACGACCGGCCGCCGTGAATAATATGTGGCCGGCAGTGTCAATTCCTATGCCGCCGCCGCTCAAACACCAGTCCCCTATGTATCCCGGGCAATAATCAGGCAAACGAATCGCCTCTGTTGTAACCAACCGTTTGAAATCGGGCCCATCCCATCGCCAGAGGCTAACTGCGGCGTCTCCAAAATCGTTTATCCACACCCCGCGGTCGAATGGGTCCGCCATAATGGAAACGGGGAGGCTGAATTCGGAGTCGACGACATTGCTCGCCTGCATTCCGGACTCAAACGGCGGCTCGAACACCTGGACCCGGTCGTTGCCGGTGTCCGCAACGTACAGCCACCCGTTTGAGTCGAACGCTACGGCGGAGGGGGCGTGAAATTCTCCGGGCTTGTCCCCCGTATGGGCCCGTTCCATTTCGATCTGACCCAGCACCAGGTCGGCAGAGTCGGCAATTGTTCCGGTCGCAGGATCGACAGGGAATCGTAACACCCGATTATTCCCGCCATCCGCTACCCACATATTGCCTGCATCATCCAATGCGACGCCATTGCCGTAGTAAGTCACCTGGAACCTGTTGGTGTGCGAATGTAAACAAAGTGACTTCGATGTGGGCCGTGCAAATCCTTTATTGCATAGGATGTTTTCGTAGTTTGTCTGGCCCCACACTCTGTCGGCAATCGAGTCCGTTTCGAACGGGCTGTCGAACTTCAAAATCCTGTTGTTGAAGGAGTCCGGTACGAACAATGCGCCTTCATCATCGACAGCCATCGTCACGAAAGAATGCTCCTCGGTGATGCTGATCGAGATGTCCGGCACGCCGCAGAGAGTGGATTCGGACGCCAGCGCCCGAAACGGAAATAGCTGCCCGCCGCTGTCACCGTTGCACGCCGAGTGATCGGACAACGACGGCTGCCCTATCACAACGTCGGCCGAACACGGACTCGGATTGTCGTAACACTCGGCAAGGTCGATCCCGAGAATGCGGCTGTTGCCCGAGTCCCAGACGTATGCCCTTCCCGGATCGGTCGACCGGTCAACCACCACGCCCCCCGGGTTGAACACTTTGAACGGGACTACTTCATACGGCGTGGCCTCGGAAAAGTCGGGTTGCCCGAGGATGACATCCGCCCAAAGGTCCCCTGCAACCCCGCGCACGGGCTCCACCGGTACCGGCGTTACGAGATTCTGCGCCTGGACCGTGACGATCGAGCCGGAAAAATCGCGGGCGCCAAACCACGCAACCACCGTCAAAAGGCCCGCCGCCAGTGGCAACCAAAACTCAATCCGCCTCAACATCGCGTCAATCTGCCTAGATTACTTTCAATCTCCCGAATTTTGACCGCATTCCGGCGACAATCTAGCACACGAGTTTGACTGCAACTAACGTCCCATCAGCCCCAACACCCTCCCCACGCGCCATCTGGAACGGCACGTCTTCAACCGCACATAGTCCCCGCAAATGCCCTGCCCATTAATCACCTCTCGTAGGGGCCGGTCTCAAACCGGCCCTGGGTGATGTGCCGGGCAACGCCTCACGCCAACCAGAAGGGTCATCCACGCAACCACACCCGTCGGATGGCCCACACCCTAACCGGCCATCCCAGTCGCCGCCACCGTCAAATTCCTCGCCGAGTGCCGCTACCGCGAGTTCCTGGAGCCATTGTTGAGGGACCGTGGTGTGGATGGAACCGTGCAACGACGCCACAGGACACTGATCAGCGTCGTGCTAACGAGCACGTGGTGGGGGAGGTGGGACTCGAACCCACACGCCCGAAGGCACATGCTCCTAAGGCATGCGCGTCTGCCATTCCGCCACTCCCCCACTGCTGCCGTCAATTCGAGTTTAGCCTCCCCGATTCCCGCACGTTCGACAGAATCTCAACCGGTCAAGGTGGATTCTGTGTTCTGAAGGCATAGAATCGGGGCGCTTGTACCGAGAAATTCCTTGGCTGGAGGTTAGACGTGACCTACGAAATCGAACTTATTCAGGACGAAAGGGCCGTGGTGGGCGAGGGCCCGGTCTGGGACCCACACACCCAGAAGCTCTACTGGACCGACATCCGCACCGGCAGATTGTTCGAATACGTACCCGCCAGTGGGGAACACCGCAAGATCCACGACGGCATCTTCGTCGGCGGCTTTGCAGTCAACAAGCTGGGCGGCCTTGCGTTAGGCACTTGGGAAGGCGTGATGCTGTGGCGGTCGGACTCCGACTGGGTCTGGCTGCACCACGACGACAAGTACCGCTTCAACGACGTGACCGCCGGACCGGATGGCAGTTTCTACGCCGGCAGCATGTTCGACGGACAGGACAACGGGGTCCTTTATCGCTTCTTACCCAACGGCGAGATCGAGGAGGTAGAAACCGGACTCACGATCTCGAACGGCATGGGATTCTCGCCGGACCTCAAGACCTTCTACCACACCGACTGCGGCCCACGGACCATCTACAAGTACGACTACGACCCCACGAACCACACCCTGTCCAATCGCAGCATCTTTGTACAACTGGGCACCGACATGGGAGTTCCTGATGGCATGACGGTCGATTCAGAGGGAAACGTGTGGGGCGCAGTCTGGGGCAGCAGCTGCGTCATAAAGTACGACCCCGACGGCAACGAACTAGAGCGCATCAGCTTCCCTGCCACGCAGACGTCTTCAGCCATGTTCGGCGGCCCCGACATGAACGACCTCTACGTGACGACGGCAAGGTCGGGCGAGGGAGAGCCCCCAAGCGGTCTCGAACCCGATGGGTACGACTTCGACGCCCACCGCGGCGGAGAACTGTACCGGGTGCGTGTGAACGTCACCGGCAAGCCGGAGTTCGAGACCGACTTCCCCTGGCCCGAATAGCAGACGCCGCCCAGTCAGGACCCCACCATGAAGATCACTCGAATCGATCAGTTCTCCCCTGCCCTCCGTACCCGCCTCGTCAGGATCGCCACCGACACGGGCATCGAGGGATGGGCCGAGAGCACGCTCGAAGGCAAGCCCTTTTCGGTCCCAGCCGCAGTGAGCGAATACGCCGAGTACCTAATCGGCAAGGACCCGCTGCGCATCGAACACCACTGGCAACAGATGTACCGGTCGGCCTTCTTCCGCGGCGGCGCCCACAACATGACCGCCATCGCCGCCCTCGACGCTGCCCTGTGGGACATCGCCGGCAAGCACTATGGCGTCCCAAGCTACGCCCTCATGGGCGGCAAGGTCCGCGACCGCATTCGCGTCTACGCACACTGGGGGATAAACGACCTGACAGACGAGGGACTCGAGCAGTCCCGCGCTCGCCTCGAGCTCCTGTCGAAGTCCGGCTACACGGCCTACAAGTCCGGTACTGGCGACCAGATGTTCCGGGCGCACGAACCGCCGTCAACGATCGACCAATTCGTCGAGTGCGCTTTCAAGATGCGCGAGTGGGTGGGTCCCGACGTGGAATTGTGCTTCGACTTCCACGGCAAGATGACGCCCGGACTCGCAATCGAGGTGTGCAACGAGATCAAGGGCATGCGGCCAATGTTCGTCGAGGAGCCGGTGCCGCAGGAAAACCCCGACGCCCTCAAGCTGGTATCCGACCACGTGCCCTTCCCCATCGCCACGGGTGAACGGCTGTTGTCACGCTGGGAATTCAGAAACGTGATTGAGCAGCAGTGCGTTTCACTCCTCCAGCCGGACGTCGCTCACTGCGGCGGCCCGACGGAGCTAAAGAAGATCGCCAACTACGCCGAGGTGTACTACCAACACATCATGCCCCACTCGGCGATCGGCCCACTTGCCCTCGCAGCCTGCATGACCGTTGACGCGGTGGTTCCCAACTTCCTCGTCCAGGAACAGGTAGACGCAGGATTGGGCGAAGGCCTGCTGAAACGTCCGTGGCAGGTTGTCGACGGCCACATCAAACTGTGGGACGAGCCCGGCCTGGGCGTGGAGCTTGACGAGCAGGCTGCGACCGCCGAGTACTCGGGAAACGAATACGGCTACCACCGCGAACTCGGCGGCGAGCAGTACTTTGAGGATGGCAGCGTAGCCGACTGGTAGCCCAACACTCGTCGTCGCGCCGGACTCCGATCCGGTGCCCACGCCCCTCATGTTTTCCCGATCGAATCCGTGGGATCTGCGACAACCGAACCACCATCACCCTCTACCGACAGGCCGACCCGCGTCACTTCACTCGACTTGCCGGCGAAAGCCGGTATCCACGGTGGGGTGGCAGCGGGGTAACGTACTTACGTGGAGTCGGCCGGTAGTCGTTGGGTGCCGCACCCCTCCCGGGCCCCACGTGGGTACCGGATCAAGTCCGGCAAGACGATAAAGGGTTTCCCCGGTAAGACGATCTGCCGTCCACCGTTCAGAACGACAGCGAGACCTTGATCACCCCGTCTTCTCTCGTATCGGCCAATTCAAGGGCGCGCCCCACCTGTTCGATCGGGAGAATGTGGGACACGATTGGTCCGGCGTCGATCTCACCCCGAGCGATCCACTTGAGCGCCTTGACGTAGCACGGCTGCCCCGGTTCGTCCTGGGACCCAAAAGTCGAGAACGCGGTAACCCTCTTTCTGAAAAACGTTCCGTAAGGGAACGGGATACCGGCGTCCGTCTCGGGGAGGCCGAACAACATGACCAGCCCTTCGTCTCTCACCAGATCGAACGCAGTACTCAGCGTCTCCGCCTTGCCCACTGCCTCCACCACGATGTCTGCCCCGACGCCGCCCGTAGCCTCCAGGACGGCGTTGGACCACCCGGCAACTCCCGGGTCTATCCCCTCGTCCGATCCATAGAACCGCCCCAACGACCTCCGGTGCTCGACCGGTTCGACTGTGATCACCCTGGCGGCGCCGTTTCTCTTAAGGACGTAGTTCCAGAATAACCCAGCCGAACCCTGGCCCATGACTACGCACACCGCTCCTTCCACGCCGGGCAGCCGCCGCACGGCGTAGATAACCGTACCCAATTGCTGGGCCATCGTGGCGTATTCGAACGTGACATCGTCCGGCAGGGGCGTGACGTAGGCTTCGTCGATGTTCTGAAACTCGGCGAAACAGCGCGAGTCCCAGATGCGCGGCGCCGTCAGGACGCGGTCGCCGGGCTTGAAGCGGCCTCCCCGTGATTCAACGACAGTCCCGGCCCCCTCGTGGCCGGGGTGCCCGGGTGGCGCCGGCCAATTGGGAATGCCCCAGCCAAGCAGCGCCATGTGCAGGTCGCTCCCGCAGATGGACGCCGACTCAGTCTTGACAAGCAATTCGCCCGGCTGTGGGTTGGGTACCGGAACTTCAACGCACCGGACATCATCTGCTGCGAAGGCCCGTGCGGCCAACATGGTTTGGTTCATGAAACTTACTGCTATGGAATCCTCTGAAACACTCCGGTCAGGCGGCCATCCCTCTTCGCCTCAGTGGCTTGCATCCTTGAGCGCTCTCACTGTCATTCTTGAGCGAAGCGAAGAATCTGCCGCGCGTCAAGCCGCCTCATCCAGCACCCTACCGTATCGCGTGGGAACGGGGCTGACAGGCAACTCAAAGAGAGTTTAAGAAATCGGCGGACGGAATGCGGTTACAATCCCCCCAACCAAACGGTAATGGGATCAAGTTGGCAGCAGCCACTGGATGCGGCTGGCCGCAGGGAGTCAAGTTATGAAGATGTACGTAGGCGGATCGTGGGTCGAAGGCTCGCGCCGGATGGATGTCGTCAACCCGTTCACGGGCGAGGCCTTCGACACCGTGCCGATGGCCTCGGTCGAGGACATCGACCTGGCGGTGAAGAGCGCCGAACGGGGCGCGAAGGCAATGCGGGCGCTGTCGGCGTACGACCGCTACGAAATCCTAATGCGCGTCGTCGAGATCATGAAGGACCGCAAGGACGACTTCGGGCGCACGATCACGAGGGAAGAGGGCAAGATCATCGGCGAGGGCCTGATGGAGGCCGATCGGGCCATCCAGACCATGACCTGGTCAGCCGAGGAAGCCAAGCGTCTCTACGGCGAGGTGATCCCGCTGGACGCCGCCCCCGGCAACGAGATGAAGTTCGGCTTCACGATCCGCGTTCCGGTGGGAGTGGTGGCCGCCATTGCGCCCTTCAACTTCCCGCTCAACCTCGTTGCCCACAAGGTCGGGCCGGCAATAGCAGGCGGAAATGCGGTTGTTATCAAACCGGCCAGCGATACACCGCTGTCCTCTCTTAAATTGACCGAAGCCTGCCTGGAAGCCGGGCTGCCCCCTGAGGCCATACAGTGCGTGACCGGGTCCGGCGCGGCCATTGGCGACGCCCTCGTGTCCCACCCTGCAGTGCGAAAAGTGACGTTTACCGGCAGCCAGGAGGTTGGCGAACACATCACGCACGTCGCCGGCCTGAAGAAAGTCACGATGGAGTTGGGGTCCAACTCACCGCTCATCGTCCTGCCGGACGCCGACATGGAAAAGGTCACCGACGCCACCGTCCAGAGCGGCTACTCGAACGCCGGCCAGGTCTGCATATCCACGCAGCGCGTCATCGTCGACCAGGCCGTTTACGCCGACTACCTGGACGCACTGGCGCCCAAGGTGGAAGCCCTTTCAGTGGGCAACCCGGAGGACGAGGCCATCATGGTCGGGCCGATGGTCCGGCAAAACGACGCCGAACGGGTGGAGAACTGGATCGGCGAAGCCGTTGGCGCCGGAGCGAGACTGGTAACCGGTGGCGGGCGCGACAGCGCCATGGTCGCCCCGGCCATCCTCGCCGACATCCGGCCAGACATGCGCTTCTCACGGGACGAGTTGTTCGGACCGGCCGTGGGGGTTACTCCCGCCGCCGACATCGACCAGGCGATCGAATACGCCAACGACACCCGCTTTGGACTCTCGGCGGCGATCTTCACGGAGAACATCGACAACGCCCTGAAGTTCGCAATCAACGTGGACTCGGGCAACCTGAACATCAACGGCGGCACCCAGTTCAGGGCCGACCTCATGCCCTACGGCGGGCTGAAGGACAGCGGCATGGGCAAGGAAGGCCCGCCCTACGCCGTCGAAGAGATGACCGAACTCAAGATGGTGATCGTCCACCGCTCCTGACGCAGCGGCTAGCGCCAAATCAAACGGGCCCGGTTAAACCTCACCGGGCCCGTCTTATTGTCAGGCCGCGCCGGCACTCCCGCCTGCCATCAAAAACCGAATATCTGGGACCCTATTAACACCACTATGGCGACGAACCCCAAAAACGACGCCAGGATGACCGCTGCCATACCCAGCCGGTGGACAAAGGGAACGAATCGCTTGTCGATCATATAGATGCCTGCAGCTAGGAGAGCGGCGGCGGAGCCCAGCAGGACGGCCAGGAGAATCCAAATAAGTTCAATCATGATGGCAACCCCCTAAACCAGGGGCTAGCCTACCTCATTCACCGGTAGGCGCGACGACACGCGCGCATCTGCGCCAGGGGCCATCGCGGGTCTTGAATCGGCGCGTGCAGGTGGTAGCCTCCCTGCGAAACGGCCTTTTCCTACGGCAGCGCCACAGAAGATACGGCCTGAATTCATTGAGAACCACCCCTCGGGAGTAATAGCAAATGCCGCCGCAATTCGAGATTCTGTCCGATGAGTTTCAGCGCATTGTCGGCCGATCCAAAGGCATCGAACTCGTCGCCGACGGGATGATATTCACCGAGGGGACGACATGGGTCTCGGACCGCAACATGGTGATCTGGAGCGATTTCTTCAACAACCGGATCATGCTGTGGTCGGAGTCGGAAGGGATCGACGTCTTCAGGCAACCCTCGAACCAGGTCAACGGAAACACCATCGACCTGCAGGGCCGCGTCGTTTCCTGCGAAACATACGGCAGGAAAGTCGTGCGCGAAGAGCCGGATGGCACGATCACGATCGTGGCCGATCGCTACGAAGGGGGTCGATTCACTTCGCCGAACGACGTGGTAGTGAAGTCCGACGGCTCGATCTGGTTCACCGATCCCTCATATGGAATCCTGGTGCCGGGCATTGGCGACGGCCAAATGCCGGAACAGGAACGGGACAGGGTATACCGCGTCGACCCGGAGACAGGTCAGGTGGGCTCGGTTTGCGAGGACTTCGACAAGCCCAACGGACTGGCCTTTTCGCCCGACGAAAGCGTGCTTTACATCGCGGACAGCGGCCGGACGCACGGCGAGTTCCGCAACCACCACGTGATGAGATTCGACGTGGTCGATGGCGGTACTCGCATCGAAAACCCTTCCGTCTTGGCGGTGGTCGATCCATGGGTCCCTGACGGCATGCGAGTCGACACCGTCGGCAACCTCTACGTTGCGGCGGGCGACGGTATACAGGTGTTTTCGCCTGACGGGGACCTGTTGGGGAAAATTCTCACGCCCGACGTCGTGACCAATTGCGCGTTCGGCATGTCGGACTACCAGACGCTGTTCATCGCGGCCACGGAATGCGTGTGGAAAGTCCGCCTCGACGCAGCGGGCGCCGTACAGAGGTAACTAGCAGGCGAGACGCAAATGGAATACAACCAATGAAAACCCGACTCGAGTCATACGATGCCAGGTTTGACAGCCTGGTACCGCCGCGCGCGGAACTGAAACGGCTGTACTCCGGCACGACTTGGGCGGAAGGTCCCGCTTACGTGAAGGCCTACGGCGCCCTTGTCTGGAGCGACGTCCCAAACAACCGCATGTACAAGTGGACGCCTGAAGACGGCGGGTCCGTGTTCAGGGAACCTTCAAACTACTCGAATGGCAACACGGTCGATGGATCGGGCCGCCTGGTGACGTGCCAACATCTCACACACAGCGTCACGCGCACCGAGCCGGACGGAACGATCATTCAACTTGTCGACAACTACGAGGGCAAGAGGTTCAATTCGCCAAATGACCTGGTGGTGAAGTCGGACGACACCATTTGGTTCACCGATCCGCCGTACGGAATTCTAAACGGTTACGAAGGCACTCAACGCGAGAGCGAAATCGGCGGAAACAACGTCTACCGTTTCGATCCGGCCACCGGAGACCTGTCGATTGTGGCGGACGACTTCGACAAACCCAACGGGCTCGCCTTCTCTCACGATGAGTCGGTGCTCTACGTGGCGGACACCGGCGGGACGCACACGCCCGGCGGACCTCATCACATAAGGGCATTCGACGTGTCGGCCGGCGCCCAATTAACCGGCAGTCGCGTTTTCGCCGAGATTAGCCCGGGCTTCGCGGACGGTCTCCGGGTCGACGAAGCCGGAAACGTGTTTACCAGCGCATTCGATGGGATACAGGTGTATTCGCCTGATGGGGAACTGGTGGGCAAAATCCTGGTACCGGAGCGCGCTACGGCCAACTGCGCGTTCGGCGGCGAAGACGGCTCGACCCTGTTCATCACCGCCTCCACCGCCCTGTACGCCATCGAAACATCCACCAGAGGCGCCGTTTCCAGGTAACGGAAATTCGCGAATGCCGTCCTCGCAAAGTCCTGCGATAATTTCATGCGGACAGGTGGCTCGCGTCGGCATTGTTCGATGATATCCGCAAGTCCGGCTAACGGAAGGTGATGACTTGACCTTGGGCACCAGCGTGGGAACAGGCACGGATATTCATTGGCGGAGCATCAACGCTATCCGGTTCTTGTCGGTTGATGCTGTACAGAAAGCGGCCTCGGGTCACCCGGGAGCCCCGATGGGCGCGGCGCCGGTCGCTTACGTCTTGTGGACGCGGTTTCTGAGGCACAACCCATCGAATCCGAAGTGGGCCAACAGGGACAGATTCCTTCTCTCCGCCGGTCACGCGTCCATGTTGCTCTACTCCCTGCTGCATCTCACCGGATACGACGTGCCGCTGGAGGAGTTGAAACAGTTCCGCCAGTGGGGAAGCATCACGCCTGGGCACCCCGAACACGGCCTCACCCCGGGCGTCGAGGCCACCACCGGGCCGCTGGGCCAGGGATTTGCCAATGGCGTGGGGATGGCTATCGCAGAGCGGATGCTGGCATCCTCCTACAACCGGACCGGCCACGACCTCATCGACCACCGTACGTTTGCGCTGTGTTCCGACGGTGACCTGATGGAAGGCATTGCGTCCGAAGCCGCATCGCTTGCCGGAACACTGGAACTCGGCAAGATTACGTACCTCTACGACGACAACGAGATCAGCATCGAAGGCGAGACGGATCTTGCGTTCCGGGAGAGTGTCCCGGAAAGATTTGGTTCGTACGGCTGGCATGTCGTTGGGCCCGTTGACGGCAACGACCTTGACGCCCTTGAACAGGGCATCGCCGAAGGAGTAAACGAGACCGGAAAGCCGTCCCTCGTCGTCACAAAGACTGTGATCGGGTACGGGAGTCCTAACAAGGCCGGCAAAGCATCGGCGCACGGCGAACCACTTGGCGATGACGAGGTCGCAGGCGCAAGGGAGGCGCTCGGGTGGGACTACCCGCCATTCGAAGTGCCTGACGACGTATCCGAATTCATGGGAAGGGCGTTCATGCGAGGAGCGTCCCTGGAATCTGCCTGGGAAGATTCACTGCGCGAATACGCGTCGGAATTCCCGGACCTGGCCGATTCACTGAAACGCGACCTGGCTGGCGAACTCCCCGACAGCTGGGACAACTGCCTCGACGAACTCATCGGGACTCACGATGAATCGGTGGCCACGCGGGCCGTTTCGGGCAAGTCGCTCGCTGCGATAACGGCCCGTGTCCCGTCGTTGGTCGGCGGCTCAGCCGATCTGGCGCCTTCGAACAACTCAACCGTGGCAGGCCGCGGAGACTTTTCTCCTGAGAACCCGGATGGCAGGACGCTTCACTTCGGCGTGAGGGAGCACGCGATGGGGGCTATCGCCAACGGAATCGCCCTGCACCGCGGTTTCGTGCCGTTCGCGGCATCGTTCCTGATCTTTTCTGACTACATGCGGGCATCCATAAGGCTGGGCGCCCTCAGCCACTGTCGTGTCATCTGGGTCTACACCCACGATTCAGTTGGAGTGGGCGAAGACGGACCGACGCACGAACCTATCTCGCAACTCATGGGCCTGCGAATGATCCCCAACCTGACGGTGCTCAGACCGGCTGACGGCGACGAGACTATCGAGGCTTGGCGAACTGCCATGAACATCCGGAACGGGCCCGTGGCGCTCATACTGACCCGCCAGGCCCTTCCCCAACTGCCGGGTGTTGGCGCCACGGTTCCCGCGGCAGGCAACTTCGCCCGGGGCGCTTACGTTGTCAGGGATTCGGCTTCAACTCCCGACCTGATCATCATCGGCACCGGTTCGGAGGTCCAGCACGCCCTGGTTGGCGCACAGATGCTGGAAAAAGACGGGGTGGCGGTAAGAGTCGTGTCGATGCCGTCCTGGGAGTTGTTCGAATCGCAGCCGGAAACCTACCGCGAGTCCGTTCTGCCCACTTCGGTTCGTGCCAGGGTAGCCATCGAGGCTGGCGGCAAAATCGGATGGGAGCGCTACACCGGCCTCGACGGGGCCATCATCGGGATGGACGGCTACGGGGCCTCGGCGCCGGGCGGTACAAACATGAAAGAGTTCGGTTTCACCGCTGAAAACGTGGCGGAAACTGGCCGCCGCTTGCTCAAGGATCGCAGTTGATATGAGAGTGGCGATCGGGGCAGACCACGGCGGATACCCGATGAAGGCCGAGATCGCACAGCTTGTGGGTTCGCTGGGCCACGAGGTCACAGACCTCGGCGCACACGAACTGGACCCCGCCGACGACTATCCGGATCTCGCCGCACCGGTCGCAAGGGCTGTGCAGAATGGTGAGGCCGACCGCGGAATAATCATCTGCGGCAGCGGAGTAGGCGCGGCAGTCGTGGCTAGCAAATTCAAAGGCGTGCGCGCGTCGGTATGCCACGACACATATTCTGCCGCCCAGGGCGTCGAACACGATGACATGAACGTGCTTTGCCTGGGCGCCCGGGTGATAGGCATCGCGCCGGCAGAGCAGATTGTGACGGCTTTCCTGGGCGCAGAGTTGGACAGTCACCCGCGGTTCAGGCGCCGCCTGCAAAAGCTGTCGAAGATCGAAGATGAGCAGATGTCCGCTGCGGGTTGACGCGGCAGGTAATCTGGACCGGTCGGAGACCCAAGGATCGACTCAATATGACCCAGGCACCAGCTAACGCAATCCGACTTGCCAACGAAATCGGCCAGTCCATCTGGCTTGATTCGATCAGCAGGGAATTGATCCGGTCCGGTGAGTTGGCGAGACTGTTTGGGCTCGGGGTTTCCGGGGTCACTTCCAACCCCACTATCTTCGAGAAGGCTGTCTCCGAAGGCGCCAGCTACGACGATGCCCTGCTGATCCACGCTGAAGCAGGCGGCGGCGCGGGCGCGGTGTTCGAGGAACTGGCAGTCGACGACATCCGCGACACCGCAGACCTCCTCCAGGGCGTCTACGAATCGACCGGCAGCAAAGACGGCTACGTCAGCATCGAAGTGAACCCGTTGCTAGCCCGCGACACCGACGGCACTGTGGATGAGGCGAGACGCCTCTTCGAGTCGATCGGACGGCCGAACGTGATGATCAAGGTGCCCGGCACGCCCGAGGGAATGCCCGCCGTCAGGACGCTCATCGGCAGCGGCATAAACGTCAACGTCACGCTCCTCTTCTCGCTGAACGCCTACATTGCGGCGGCGCAGGCGTACATCAACGGTCTTCGCGACTACGTAGCCGGCGGCGGCGACGCGCCCGACCGTATAGCCTCAGTCGCTTCGTTCTTCGTAAGCCGTGTGGACACCAACGTGGACGGTCAACTCGACAACGCGGCGACCGATAATCCGTCGGCTGACCTGGACGATCTCTACGGCAATATCGGCATCGCCAACGCCAGGATGGCCTACGGCGAATTCCAGCGACTGTTCGGTGAAATGGAGTTCGGGGACCTCATTGCGCACGGCGCGCAGTACCAGCGTCCCCTGTGGGCATCCACGTCGGTGAAGAACCCGAACCATCCCGACACGTTGTACGTGGATGGGCTCATGGGCCCTCACACGGTCAACACGCTTCCTGAGCCGACACTTACAGCGATGCTTGAACACGGTGACCTGGAAGACCGACTGACGGGCACCGCCAAAGAAGCCCGCGAGTTGGTCGAATCGCTGGAGGGGTTGGGGATTTCACTCGAATCGATCACCGAAGATCTGCTTTCGGCCGGCGTCGAAGCATTCGCAGACTCCTACTCCGGGCTGCTCGACCGGATCGACGCCAAGCTCGACATGTTCGCCGGCGCAAGGGGCAGGGCTTCGGTGGGTTCGCACGCCAAGTCGGTTGCAGAGACCCAGCATGAACTGCAACGCAGTGAAGTCGCAGAGCGCATTTGGAAGCGTGATCCCCTGGTTTGGGGCGAAATTGCGGAAGAACCTGCGCCGCCCCTCGGATGGCTGGGCCTCCCAGCCCGGATGTCGGAACTGCGCCGGGAAATCACACCGGTCGCGGCCGATATCAATGGCCGCGGCTTTACCGACGCCGTAGTCCTGGGAATGGGCGGCAGCAGTCTCACCGCAGCCGTGTTTTCATCGTTGTTCGAACCCAAGCCCGGTTGGCTTCGAATTCACGTGCTGGACACGGTCAATCCCGGATCCGTGACCGCTCTCCAAAACAGCGTCGATTTAACCAGGACCGTGTTCATAGTCTCTAGCAAGTCGGGGACCACGGTCGAACCACTGTCGCTCGAAAAACACTTCAGGAGCGAGTTGGCGGCCGCGGGTGTTTCAGACATAGCCAGTCACTTCGCGGCCATCTCCGATCCGGACACGCCATTGTCTCGCCGGGCGGCCGCGGGCGAGTTTGCCTGGCACGTCTCCGGCCAGTCCGATGTCGGTGGGCGCTATTCGGCCCTCAGCGGGTTTGGTCTCTTGCCCGCCAGTCTACTGGGCATCGATCTTGAATCGCTTGAACCGCCTGCGTCGGCGATGGCCAATGAATGTCGCAGATCAGACGGCGCCAACCCGGGCGTCTGGCTCGGCGGGCTCATGGCCCAACTGGCTTCCGAGGGCCGAGACCTGGTAACCCTCATCACGTCCCCTGGACTGGAACGGTTTGGCCTATGGGTTGAGCAAATGTTGGCAGAGTCGACCGGAAAAGATGGCAAGGGCCTGGTCCCGATCGCGTCGGAACCTGTGATGGGCCTTGGCGACTACGGCGCCGACCGGCAATTCGTGTACGTACGAATGAACGGCGCGGAAAACACGTCCACTGACTCATTCGCCTCTCAACTCGAAACCGCCGGTCAACCTGTGGTCCGCATAAACGTCTCCGATGTTGAGTCCATTTCAGCCGAATTCTTCAGGTGGGAGTTTGCGACCGCAATAGCATCGACGCTGCTGGGCGTCAATCCGTTTGATCAGCCGGACGTGGAAGAGGCCAAGAACAAGGCCCGCACTCTCGCTGGTGGCCGCGGGACCGGAGACTCGGGGACGACACTGAAATCTGCCCTGGAAGACATCCTCAGAGTCCCATACACGCCCGGCTCCTATTTCGCCCTGGCGGCATACTTGCCGGAGACCGACGAACTGACGGCGGCGTTTTCACGGCTGCGCACGGCGATAACCGCACGCACCAGGCTGGCCACCATGTTCGGGTACGGGCCGCGGTACCTGCATTCGACGGGACAACTTCTCAAGGGCGGACCCGCCAACGGCAGACTGCTCGTCATCACAGGCGATAATGCCGTTGATATCGGCATACCGGACGAGGCCTTTACGCTTGGAAGCCTTTCCCTGGCGCAGTCCGCGGCGGACGTGGCGGTGATGCAGGAGCGGGGAAGGGTTGCGGGCCATGCTATTTTAAGCGGCGACTACGTGAGTGCGGTCGACGCGGCCGCAGCGGCCATCGCAGCAAACAACGGTCAGTAGTATTCGAACAGTCCGAATGACGCTGCAGAATCACATAGAGCCCCCGATGTTCGGCGTAGCCGTCGACGACCGCATCGACTTCTGCCGGGATCTCGTGGGGAGCGCCAACAACCCCTCGGCTGCACAACGAGAAGAGGCCGCGTCGCTGAAGGGCGTCGTCTTCGACGGACTATTGAAGGGCATCGAGTCCGGCATTCCGAAATCGCGGTCCTGGTTGTGGGCGGATGTCGATCTCGGAGAGGGCGCTCACTTGAGGGCAAGGGCAATGGCGCTGCCATCGGGCGCGGTGGTCCGGCCCCCAATCACGTCACCGTCAATGCTCGGCTTCGTGGACGACAACATCGCGTCGGCCAGTCGCCTCGGCGCCGGCGCAGTCCTGCTTTCGACAACGTACAACCCAGAGGCCAACGTCAAGTTCCGCAAGGCCCGTCAGAAGATGCTGCGCAGGGTCGCCGTCCAGTGCGCCAACTCGGGACTCAGTCTGTTCCTGGAACTCGTGCCGGGCCTGGCGCTCTCGCGCCGTGCCAACACCCCGACCGCCACTACAGGTGAGCACGCCACGATGTACCTCGTCGAGGGCATGCGACAACTCCAGGATGCAAGCGTGGACGTTTCGGGGTGGGTGGTTGAAGCCCCGGTCGATCCAAAGGCGATCGCCGTCATTGCCGGACAGGCCAGCGTGGACGACAGAAAAGACGTATCGGTAATGTTCAGGGCGTCGAACAGCGCGAGGTCCATATCCAACCGGACGTCGGCCGATCTCACCGATCTTCAAATCGCCAGGCTGGCGGCGCGGTCGCCCGGCATAGACGGTGTCATGGTCGGCCCCGGCGCTTTTGTCTCCCAATTGAGACAGCTCAGGAACGGGTCGTTGGATCGCGGGACCGCGGTGAACCTGATTGCAGCGTCCCTGTGCAGGATCTGGGATTCTTACGAAGCCGCCTACCGGCCCTCTGAAGTCCTGTACTCCCAGGGCGAATCTCGTGGGCGTTAGCGCCCGATCTGGCAGACGGCCATGAAGCTGGGAATGATCGGCCTCGGGCGAATGGGCGGCGCGATGGCCCAACGCCTGATGACGGCCGGCCACCAGGTCGTGGCTTACGACCAGAGCCCTGAGGCGATCGATAGCGTCGTGGTGGCGGGCGCAGATCGTGCTGGCTCGCTGGAAGTTGTAGTTGGGCAACTTGACGCGCCGCGGACCATTTGGGTCATGGTGCCCGCCGGCGAGGCCACCGAGTCCGCAGTCAATGCGCTGGTAGACACAATGTCGCCGGGCGATACGATCATCGACGGCGGCAACTCGAACTACAAGGAAACCCAGGCGAGGGCCGCGCACGCCGCGGCCGCCGGAATAGACCTGTTGGACTCCGGTACGAGCGGCGGGGTGTGGGGTCTGGAAAACGGCTACTGCATCACGGTCGGCGGAAACAGGCAGGCCTACGAACGCAACATGCCGGTTTTCCAGGCGCTGGCGCCGGAACCCGGAAAAGGCCAGATGTGGGTCGGGCCGAGCGGTTCGGGCCACTTTGTGAAGATGGTCCACAACGGCATCGAGTACGGCATGATGCAGGCGTTGGGAGAGGGATTCGAATTGTTGGCGGCCAAGGATGACTTTGGTCTGGACCTGGCAGCGATTTCTGAAAACTGGAGGTACGGCAGCGTCATAAGGTCCTGGCTGCTCGACCTCGGCGCATCCGCACTCTCAGACGACCCGGACCTGTCGTCCCTCAGTTCATATGTTGAAGACTCCGGCGAGGGCCGGTGGACCGTGGACGCCTCTGTCGAACTGGCCGTGCCGGCGCCGGTGATCACCGCTGCATTGCAGTACCGGTTCCGGTCGCGCCAGGAAGGCCCGATGGCCGGTCGAATGCTGGCTGCGTTGAGACAGCAATTCGGCGGCCACGCCGTAAAACGGCAGCCCAACTGACCGTCACGGAGCGCTGAGACCCCTGAAATGCCACCACTCCCCGAACCGCCGGACATAGACGCGATGGACCCCGCCTTGATGAGCGCCGGTGAATTGCGCGTCGCGTTGGAAGATCTATGGGAATGGCTTGAACAAGCACAGATGGCCCCACTCGCCGAGGCGCCGGACGAGGAGCTATTCGAGGCGGTGGAGGCAAAGATGGTCGAGATCACCCGGGAACGCCGCGACCGTCACAGCGACGAGCCCGCGCCTCGCGGTGGTTAACAATAACCGGCCCGCGTCCATGCAATGCTAAGAGGGTGTCTAGAAACCCTTCCGTTCACCCTGAGCCTGACGAAGGGTCAAGGCGCTGTTCATGGTTCGACAAGCTCACCACGAACGGTTTCCGACGACTTGTTAGACACCCTCTAAGCCAGGCTTGCGTACAAGTCCCTTTGACGCTCCAGCGCGGCCCTGAAAATGTCCGCCCTGCCGTCGTCAGGCTCAACGACGCCTTCGATCTCGACTGGGACGTCCGTCAAGGAACTCCAGGCCCCAAGCGCGTGGAGCGCCAGGACCGCCGTCCCGCGCATGGTGTCTTCGGATTCTCTCGATCTGGCTATCGGGCGTTGGAGGACATCTGCCATCACCTGGTTCCAGTAAGCCGACGCCTTCAGCGCGCCCCCGCTGGCTACAAATACCGGATCGGTGCCGGCCGAATCTGCAATCAGACCCCATACCAACGCGAAGCGAAGGGCGATCGACTCCAGGGACGCCTGGACTATTTCCAGCGGCGACGTGCCCAGACTCAGGCCATGGATCACACCCCGTGCGGTCGGGTCCCATCCCGTGCTGCGTTCGCCTGACAGGAAGGGCAATATGGTGAGGCCATGTCCGTCCGGCGTTAGTTTGGTCAATTCCCAATCGAGGGACTCGATTTCCGGCAGCCGGAGGGTTTCCATGGCCCACCGTATGACGTTCCCCCCCTCTGTGAAGGAACCGCCGAGAAGCGTGAGGTCACGTCCCAGCTTGTATGCCCAGAGTCCCTCCGGGACACCCGGAGCGGGACCGTCGAGGAGTATCCGCATCGCGCCTGTCGTGCCCACAGTCAGGGCCACCCGGTCCGGACCGACGCATCCGGCCCCGACGTTCACCGCCGCCCCATCCCCAACCGCCAGGTAGAACGGCTTGTCCCGGAGTTCGGGCCATCGACTGCGGTAAACAGGCGAAAGTCCTCGAATTCCATCACGGTATTCAGCCAGCGGGGGAAGGTTGTCTTCGTCGAGTCCAAGATAATCAAGCAGACCCGGGTCCCAACTCAGTTCATGCCTGTTCAGCAACCCGCTCCAGGATGAGACGGAGTAACTGGCCGGAGCATCGTCCCTGTCGAACCATCTCGAGTAAATCCAGGTCGACACATCCGACCACCGCCTGACCCGCGAGGCCGCCGCAGGGTCGGTCCTCCGCAGCCACAACACCCTTGCCGGTCCATAGGCTGTGTGCTGAGGGCAGCCAGTCCGTTGATATACAGCCGGCACGTCCAGGTCCGCGAGTAGTCGCCTGACGTCCGGCGCGCTGCGGGTGTCCGCATACGTGTATACCGGTGTGATGGGAACACCCGAATCGTCGATGCCCAACATCGTCCCGGCCATACTGTCTGCGGCAACGGCAGCGACTTTCAGCCTTTGTCTACCTGCCGCGGTTACCGCTCCGTCAACAGCCTGTTCAGTCGCATGCAGTATGTGATCAGCGGGTTCTTCAGACGTACCGTCTGCGCCTACGCGCTGTCGGTGGGGTACGGTGACGCTTGTCCCCTCCACCGCCCGGGCGTGTGCGTCGAATATTCCGGCCCTGACCGCCGAAGTTCCGATGTCGATCGCCAGGACGAAAGGAGGTTCAGGCCTCGTTTTCATTTCGGCCCTTCGTTCCGGCGATGAGGACGTTATCGACACGTCGAAGGGTTCCCATTTCGGTGTAGACAAATCGGTCCGCCGCGGCAGGTCAGGCAAGGGCGCCTGAATTCACTCTTCGTACTTGTCCGGCGTAAGCAGTTCGAAGAATTCGATGCGACTTTCTTCCTCTGCCAGTTGCCGCACCTCACCACCCCACTTCCTGACTGTTGCAGGGATTTCGTTCGTGCCCCGATAGGGCGATTCGAGATTTACGGCGGTCCACTCCATGTAAACGCGGTTGACCTCTCCGGGGCAGGTGCTGCCATTAAAATAGATGCGCGCATCGCCCCGCTGGCCTGCCTCTTTGTATGCTTCCCCTATCTTTGCAAGTAGAGTTGCGACTCTCCTGGGTGTTCCTGGTTTGACTTTCCAAACTCGCCGGACCACGTACATAACGTCCCTCCCGTTCTGCGTCGACGTTTCTTCAGACCGGCAATCGTACCGGACGGAAAACACCTTTTAGCCGAATAGCGGCAGTACCCGTAAAATACCTTGGCCTCGGGCGCGCTACGGGTCCGGGAAAACCTCTGGTCGCCGCGGCCGTCGCTCGGTGACTTGATTCGGAAGACAGATATTTGAAAATCGGTGTCGCAAAAGAGTCCGCTCCCGGCGAGACCCGGGTAGCCCTGGTCCCTGAAACCGTAGAACGTCTGGGGAGATCAGGACTTCAGTTCACCATCGAATCGGGCGCCGGTGACCTGGCGAACTTCCCCAACGATGAATACGCATCGGCCGGCGCGGAGATTGCGGAAGCACAGTCTGCCATCGTTGATTCAGACGTGGTCGTCGCCGTTCAACGGCCTGGCGAATCCCTCGAGTCTTCGTTGAAGCCGGGGACCGTCCTCATCGCCCTCCTGCAGGCGCGCAGCAGTCCCGACCTCATCGCATCCCTGGCGGAGCAAAACGTGACGGTCCTCAGCATGGAACTCGTCCCCCGCATTGCCAGGGCCCAACGCATGGACGTACTGTCATCGCAAGCCTCCATCGCCGGGTACAAGGCCGTCCTGATTGCCGCCACAGCGCTGGGAAAGTACTTTCCTATGTTGATGACCGCGGCGGGGACGATTCCCCCAGCAAAAGTCCTGGTCCTCGGCGCCGGAGTGGCGGGCCTGCAGGCCATCGCCACCGCCCGGAGACTGGGCGCCGTAGTCGAGGCATACGATGTGCGTGCTGCTGTGCGCGAGCAGGTGGAGAGCCTGGGAGCAATATTCGTGGAAGCTCCAACGGCCCGGGACTCCGAAACCGCGGGCGGGTACGCACGCGAACAGACCGAGGAGGAGCAGGAACGGCAACGCCAGTTCCTCAAGGAACACGTTGCTGCAGCAGACGCGGTCATCACCACCGCGGCCGTACCCGGCAGACCGGCGCCCCGTATCGTTACAAACGACATGGTGGAATCGATGCGCCCAGGCAGCGTGATCGTCGATGTTGCGGCCGAATCCGGGGGCAACGTAGTGGCGACAACACCGGGAGAAGTCGTGGATCACGGTGGCGTGATCATTCACGGACCGGTCAACGTACCTGCCCTGATGGCCTGGCACGCGAGCACTCTCTATTCCCGGAACGTGCAGACGCTGCTGGACCTGTTAATCGACGGGGACGGCCAGTTGAAACTCGATTTCGATGATGAAATCGTAGACGCAATGTGCGTGACTCATGGCGGCGAGTTGCGGCATCCGGTCAGTTCGTCGTGAGTCCCGTAAGAGCGCTGGGCCCGTACCGTCTATGCCAGTTCGGATTTGGAAAACTGACGTACCACCAAAGAAGGGGCGGCGTTGATGATTGAAGAACTTCTGATATCCCTGACCGTCTTTGTCCTGGCCATGTTCGTGGGCTACTCCGTGATCACCAAAGTGCCGCCCACGCTGCACACGCCCCTGATGTCGGGCAGCAACGCTATCTCGGGCATTGTTATCGTCGGCGCCCTCGTCATAGCGGTCCGCGAGGGCGGGACGGTCGGAATCGTGCTCGGACTCCTGTCGCTCATCCTCGCGACTATCAACGTAGTTGGGGGATACCTGGTGACGGACAGGATGTTGAGGATGTTCCGCCGAAGCGATGAGGACCGGCGCTGATGAGCGAATCCGGCGTCATCTCCAACCTGACCCAGGGCGTCTACTTAGTCGCCGGGGCCCTTTTCGTTCTGGGGCTAATTCGGCTCCGCTCCCCTTCGACCGCACGCTCCGGCAACATGCTGTCGGCCGTCGGCATGCTGCTGGCCGTGGTGTTCACCCTCGTTAACGCCGACATCGTTGCGCCGGAATGGATGATCATCGGACTGGTCGTGGGCGCCGTGATTGGCGCCTACATGGCCAGGACCGTCCAGATGACCGCCATGCCGCAGATGGTGGCGGTCTTCAACGGGTTCGGCGGCGGCGCCTCCGCCCTGGTTGCCGCTGCTGTGTTAGTCCGGCTCAACGATGCGCCGCCCATTGAGAACACGGTAACGGTCGTCACCATCATGGCCTCGACGATCGTGGGCTCGGTCACCCTGACGGGCAGCTTCATCGCCTTTGGCAAGTTGCAGGGGCTGGTTGCGTCACGACCCTTGCTCCTGCCCATGCGTAACGTCGTCAATGCCGTGATGTTGTTGGGCGCAGTCGCTCTTGCCGGCTATCTGATCTTCGACTTCACCTCCGCATCTGCCAACACGGTGATCGCCGGCCTAGACAGCGGCGAGGTGCTTTTCGTAGTCATGGTCGCCGTCGCCCTGGTCATCGGGGTGTTGATCGTGATCCCGATCGGCGGCGCGGACATGCCGGTGGTAGTCGCCCTGCTCAACTCATATTCCGGCCTGGCGGCCGCCGCGGCTGGCTTTGTGCTCGACAACAACATGCTCATCATCGCCGGATCGCTGGTGGGCGCGTCGGGGTTGATCCTCACGCGCATCATGACCCAGGCGATGAACCGCTCTCTGGCAAACGTCATGCTGGGAGGATTCGGCGTCGAGGACGCCACATCCAGCGCTTCGGGCGAGCAGAAGCCTGTCCGTTCGGTCGTGGCAGAGGATGCCGCCACCGTGCTCGGGTACGCACGCAGCGTCATCTTCGTACCCGGTTACGGTCTTGCAGTGGCCCAGGCACAACACAACGTCAGGGAACTGGCCGACCTCCTGAAGGCGCGAAACGTGGAGGTCAAGTACGCGATCCACCCGGTCGCAGGCCGAATGCCGGGCCACATGAACGTACTGCTGGCCGAAGCGAACGTGCCCTACGACGAGTTGTACGATCTCGACCAGGTAAACAGTGAATTCGACCGCGCCGACGTTGCAGTCGTGGTGGGCGCGAACGACGTTGTCAACCCCGCTGCCAGGAATGATCAGTCCAGCCCCATCTACGGCATGCCTATCCTCAACGCCGATCGAGCCCAGTCTGTGTTGGTATTGAAACGATCGATGGCGACGGGATTCGCAGGCGTGGAGAACGATCTGTTTCACCTGGAAAAGACGATGATGCTGTTCGGCGACGCGAAACAGTCGGTCCAGGCCATGGTCAGCGAAGTGAAGGAACTCTAGGGTCCCTCCACTACTGCTCCAGCCACTAATCCCACCCGGTGGTCAATCGCTGGCGCGACGGTAGTTTCTCAGTAGCCACTTCTCGATGGCGGTGATCAGTACGAACAGGAGGATCGCCATCGCTGATAGGACCACAATTGAGGCGAAGACCCTCGGCGTCTGGAATTGCGGCCCCGAAACCTTCATCAGCCAGCCCAGTCCGCCCTGAGCGCCAACCCACTCGCCCACCACGGCCCCGATTACCGATACGACCGCCGCAACCTTCAGGCCCGACATCAGGTACGGCAGGGCTGCGTGAACATGGAGCTTGAAGAACAGCTGCCTACGAGTCGCGCCAAGCGTACGCAGTACGTTCACCATCTCCCGGTCGGTGGAGCGGAGACCGTCCACGAGGTTGACGACGATTGGAAAAAACGAGATCAGGGCCACGACTATCACCTTGGAAGTGATTTCAGGGCCGACCCAGACGAGCAGGAGCGGCGCAATCGCGATGTAAGGGATGGTCTGGGAAGCGATTATGAACGGATAGATCGAACGTTCAAGAAGTCGTGACGAGGCGATGGCGGTCGCCAGCAGGATTCCCGCCACCGCCGACAAACCGAACCCCAGAATCACCTCGGTAAACGTCGTTGCGCCATGGTCCAGCAGGATGCCGCGTGACACATACAATTCGTTGAGAATCACACTGGGCGCGGGCAACAACCATCGTTGCACTTCGAACGCCCGCACCAACACTTCCCACAGGACGATCGCGCCGGCGGCAAGCAACACGGACGGCGTCCACTCTCGCAGTGGACCCTGGTAAAGCCGGCCGGCGATGCCGGCAATTCCCGGTCCGTGTCGATTCACTGCGGTTCCCCTGCAAGGGCGTCCAGCAAACTTCTCTTCAGCGCAATGAAGCCCGGTTCGGTCGTGGAGGCGCTGGTTCGCGGTCGGTCGATCTGCACGTCATACTCACCAACTATCTCCCCGGGCTGGCCGTTCAGGACCACCACACGGTCGCCAAGCAGGATCGCCTCTTCAACGTCGTGCGTCACAAGGATCACGGCTTTGTCCTGCCGGTCCAGCACGTCTGAAAGCCATGTCTGCAAATGAGAGCGGGTTATTGCGTCCAGGGCGCCAAACGGCTCATCCAACAGCAAGACCTTCGAATCGGGCAATGCGGCTCGCAGCAGGGCTACGCGCTGGCGCATGCCGCCCGAAAGCTGCCACGGGTATTGGTCCAGCACGTCGTCAAGACCGAATCTGACCGCAAGGTCCGCGGTCTTTCGATTGGCGTCAGTATTGTCCACCCCCTGCAGTTCCAGGCCGATCCGGCCGTTTTCCAGTACGGAACGCCATGGCAATAGCAGGTCACGCTGGTGCATGTAACCAACCTTGCCCAGCGTCTCCCCCGCCGGTTCGCCGGCCAGCATGACCTGCCCGCGAGACGGAGGTTCGAGCCCTGCAATCAGGTTGAGTAAAGTGCTCTTTCCGGAACCACTCGGGCCAATCACAACGACAAATTCACCGGACCGCACGCCTAGATTGACGTTCCGTAACACGCGAAGCTCGGACTCTCCCCTGCGGCGAGGTGGATATGTCTTTGCCAGGTCCCTGACCTCCAGCAGGTAGCCGGAATCCAGGTCCGAAGACTCAACTTTGAGTGACGCGTGCGCAGTCATGGCGCGGCGCTCCGGCCGCCAAGCCTGTCGTTCAAAGGGTCCTTCGGCGAGAGACTCGCATCCGGCTGGATACCGGCGCGATCACCGTTGCGCGAGCCAAGGTAACTGCAAGACGCGAACGACCGCGACTGGGTCTTGCGGGGAAAGTAGCAGGCGATCAAAGGTCTCCCTCCGCTGGCATTACCCAGATCAGGTTCAGGGGTCGGCAACAACTAACGTTGCCCTCTCAGCCCGGCTCTCCAGGCTCCCCCGCACAATCGCTATAGGGCCGGCGGTTGACCATACCGGCCAACCCGCTCTCCTCTATACGGGGCTCAGTCTTGCAGCGGGTCGTTTGTGTGTCAAGTTTGGGTCCCTCTGTACTCGTGTCGTTTGCCCGTCGGGTGATGCGGGGCTAGAATGCCGAACATCCCTGCTCCGTTAATCACGGTAGCCAAGGCCAGCAATGCCTGGGAGGAATCTTGGTCGATTCGGTTGCCTCACCCCGTGAGAATTTCATAGCCGCGATTGCCCCTCCGAGCCGCGAAATCAACCTGGCCCGGGCCGCGCTTTATGTCGCGGCGGAGCAGGAGCCGGACCTCGATGTCGTGGCGTACCTCGGACGCATCGCGTTGTTGTCCGACGCGGCTCGAAAGATGCTGCCTGGCCGGCACTCGGTGTACGACGCGATTCACACCATCAACGAGTTGATGTACAACGTCGAAGGGTTCAAAGGGAACCGGGAAAACTACTACGACCCAAAGAACTGCCTGCTGAACTACGTGATCGACGACCGGCGTGGGATTCCAATCACGTTGTCGATCGTCTATTCGGAGATCGCCCGGCGCATCGGTCACAATCTCAGGGGCGTCGGAATGCCCGGCCACTATCTCCTGGCGGCCGGGCACGGCGCGTCCGAAGTTTTCATCGACCCGTTCAACAGCGGGGGGCTGCTGTCACGCAAGGAGTGTCTCGGTATCGCACTGCGCGGCAATCGTGTGCCAAAGGGCAGGCTCGCTGCGCTGGCAGGCCGACTTCTCCCGACCAGTGACAAGCGTGCGACGCTTAAGCGGCTGCTCGTCAACCTCAAGATGATGCACGTCAAGCGCAATGAGCCGGACAGCGCCTTGAAATGCGCCGAGAGGATTCAGTTGCTCGACCCCCGGGACTGGCGGAACCTGGGTGAACTTGCCGGACTGCAAGCTGAAGTCGGCCAGTATTCCAGGGCCGTCGAATCGTTCAACACGTTCCTGGAGCGCGCTCCGGCAAACACGGACACGAGTCACGCCAAGAACGCGCTTAAACAGCTTAAGGCCATGAAGCGGGGCACGTGAAATCCGGGACGCGCTCCGGAAGCCAAGTGCCCTGTGCCTTGGAATCAGCCAGGCAGTCGCTTGACATGATTCGTCAGATTGATCTCAGCGGCGGGCAGGTCGGACGACATTCAATTGCGCCAGGGCCCAGAGGGTCCAAATGAACTACACCGAGTTATCCGACCTCGATCTGCTCGAACGGATCACCGAGTCGGACACCGACGCCCTTGCCGCTCTCTACGACCGGTACGGTCGCCGCGTCTTCGCCCTTGCGGCCCGCATGCTGAACGATCCAATCTCCTCCGAGGAAATCACCCAGGACGTTTTCCTGAGCATTTGGCGAAGGGGCGCAAGCTACAACGCGGCCAAAGGCAAGTTCACCACCTGGCTGTTTGGTATCGCACACAACAGGACAATCGACGAACTCCGAAAGCGTCGGCGCGACAAGAGCCGTTACAGCGACGACATAGACGATCACCTGAATATCGCGGCAAATAGCATCTCTCCTGACGATTCTGCCGTAGTACAAAGTGAATACGCCATGGTCAGGGAGGTCTTGGACACGTTACCGCCACCCCAGCGAACAGTGATTGTTCTTTCATACTTCCACGGATTAACCCAGGTTGAGATTGCCGAAAAACTGGACCAGCCGCTGGGCACGGTCAAGACGAGGATGCGGCTCGGCCTCAAGAAGCTGCGCACCGCGCTCGACCCGAAAATAGGCGTAGAAGAGTAATGACCCCCGGAGAAAAACCGAATCCCGCTTTCGATGACTTAGCTGCCCACGCGCTCGGCGTTCTCGATGATGAGGAGAACGAGCGCGTTTTGGCGCTGCTCGAAGAATCGCCCGCGGCAAGGGCCGAACTTCGCGAACTGTTGGAAGGCGCCGAGGTCCTGGGCAGGTCCCTGCCCGCCGTTGAAACTCCCCCCGGCATGAAGGAGCGGCTCCTCGCCGCCGCGGCGCCGGCAGAGTCTCCAGTTGCCGAAGTCGGGCGGGCTGCAGTCCAACCGGCGCCGGAATTCACCTCCGCCGATGCGTTGAAGTGGCTGCTGGGATTCTTCAGACCTGCCCGGCTGGCCATGGCGACTTCAGTAGCAGCCCTGATAGTCGCCGCAGTCCTTGCCGGAATCTTTGCCAATCGGACTTCGGAATTGAGTCAGCAGACAAAGCAACTCATGGACGAAATCCAGGACCTGGAATCCGAACGCGTGAACATGGTTTCCAGCGCGGAAGTTTCGACGCTGAGGGCAACAAACGACGCACTGCAGGAGGCTCTGCGCGACCAGATGTGGTTAACGTACGTCTCGAACAACCAGTCCTGGGACGCCTCCGAGTGGCTGACCGGCGGTTCTTCAGCGCCCAGGGCCCACGCCACCATCGTGGTAAAACGCGGCTCACAGGATGCCGTTCTCCTCGTCGGCGGGCTGGACCAACTCCGGCCAGGGGAGCACTACCAATTGTGGTTTGCGGCCAGTGGCAGAATGATGCCGATGGCAAGTTTCCAGGTGGACCAGGCGGGCACCGCGAGAGTCCCCTTCACCTTCGGTCAAAACATTTACGATTACGACGGCGCCGCGGTCACTATCGAGTCCGGGAGCAATGTACCGGCCCCCAGCGCCCAGCACGTATTGTTCACTGAATGATCGGTACGGCCCCTGCCGCTGAGCGATTGGCCCAATCTGCCGCAGGCGGATCTCGCGCATTGCCAACCCCCGGAAATCCGGCGTTTCCCACAGGCGCGGCGCCAGGATTCTGGCGTTGTCCCCGTACCACGACCTCGTACCGTTGCTAACATGACGCCCACCAATGGACCGTCTGCTGAGCATCGCACTGATCGCCGGTATTCTTGCAATCGCCGGGGTCATCTCATGTAACCAGGGCCCGCCACCGACACCTACGGCAGTTCCCACTCCCACGGCGGTCCCCACCCCAACCCCGGAGCCGATCAGGGCATCGGAAGTGGTTGCTAACTCCGCAACCGCAATGTCCCGGGCGTCGAGTTTTCGATTCACGCTGACACATCCGTCGGGATCGACCACGTTGCAGAACGGGCTCGTCGTGGACAGCGCCAAAGGCGCCGTCGTCGCGCCCGATCAGTTGTCGGTAGAGGCAGATGCCCAACTGGCGGGCATTTTCGTTGGAGTGGAGGCGGTCGTACTGGGGGATCGGCACTACATGACCAACCCGCTTTCCGGTGAATGGGCTGAACTTTCGCCGGAAGAAAGCCCGTTTGCATTCCTGGATATCAGCGGCCTGATCGCTAACATCCTCGGCCTGGTGCGAGAATCCTCATACGTTTCCCCGCCCCAGCCGGCCGAGGATATCGTCATCCAGGCCGTCATCAGGTCCTACGCGCTGGCCTCACTCGTCGGCGACGTGGTCGAAGGCCTCGACCTCGACCTTGTGCTCACATTCGATCCGGATACGTTCGTGCTGATGAGCGCCCGGATAAGCGGGCGGCTCCAGGAGGGCGATGAACCGAGTGCGGTACGACTGGTGGAACTGACTGACGTGAACACTGATGTCGATATCAAGCCGCCGATACAGTAGCCTGTCCCCCTGCGCCCAGCCGTTGCTGACTGCTGCCGCCCAGCCCCAACTGGCGCACTTACGAGGTTGACGCCTACCCCTGAGACGAGTACAACACCATCGGGAGCCAGAACATGACCATTGCCGACCCCAAGACATTCCAATCCAGCGCAGTAAAGCCAGCCGATTTCGACCAATTCTGGGAAGAAACATGGCTGGAGACCAAGAAAGTCCCACTGAACCCGCGCCTCGATCCGGTGCCGATGCGGTCAACCGATGAAATCGAGGTCTTCGATGCGGCCTACGATAGCTATGACGGCCTGGAGATACATGGCTGGTACATGAGACCGCGCAATTTCCAGGGGAAGCTGCCTGGGATGCTGTGCGTACCAGGTTATGTCGGCGAACCCAGGTTCCCAAATGACCTGGCGTTGCAGGGGTACGCTGCTTTTTCGGCCGCGCCGAGGGGCAAACTACGAAGCAATTCCGTGTTCAACCCCGGCTACCCCGGCCTGCTGGTCCACAACATCCTGGACCGCGATACCTACGGGTATCGGGGCTTCTACATGGACGCGGTGAGGGCCTTCGATTTCCTGGCGGGACTGGATGAAGTGGACGAGTCCCGCGTCGGCGTCCAGGGTTCAAGCCAGGGCGGGGCCCTGACGCTGCTGGTCGCGTCCCTGCGGGCGGAAGAAACCGTAGCCGCCTCTGCCGGGGCGCCGTACCTGTGTTCGATGATGGACTCGGCGTCGCTGACCAGGTCTTACCCCTACGAGGAGATCAACGAAACCCTGCGTGCGAACCCCGGCAAGGAACAGGTCATCCGGCAGACGTTGGACTACTACGACATCCACAATTTCGTAGACCGCATCACTAGTCCGATCATCGTCAACATTGGTTTACGGGACGACGTATGCCCGCCGGAAACCGGTTATGCGGTCTACAACCGGATCGGCACTTCCGACAAGAAGATGTACGCATACGAGAACTGCGCACACGATGCCGGATCGGCAGTTGGCCACGTAAACGTGATCAATGAATTCATGGCCGGCCACCTTGCTCCGGTACCCGTGGGAGGTGGGTCATGAGCAACAACAGCGCATCAAACTCGCAGCGGGACTTCTGGGACTCCGTGGTCCGGGAAGTCGCAGCCTTGAAAGACTCCCCTGTCGAATCGGAGCCCCACGTCAAGAGCTCGGACGACACGACCGCCACGACCGAACTCAGTTTTTCGGGAATCGGCGGCTATCCACTGTTCGCGTACTACTCGCGGCCCAGGACAGGTGGGCCGTTCGTGCCATTGCTCCAGGTACCGGGTTACGGCAGCGTAGTGACCGTACCGGCCGTCGAGCGCAGGACGAGGTACGCGGTGCTATCCCTTTGCCACAGGGGTCAACGCCGGGCAAATTCCTCCTACCAGGCGGCCTACCCCGGACTACTGACCGACGGCCTGCCCGGCGCCGGCGCGTACGTCTGGCGCGGGGTGATAGCGGACTGCCTTCGCGCGTTGGACGTGCTGCTCGCACAGGCTGACCTGGACCATTCCCGCCTCGCCGTCGCGGGACACGACGCAGCGGCATTGGTCGCCGCGCTCCGGGGAGATGTCGCCTCTCTGCTGGTTTCTGGCCTCATGTTCGCGAGCCTGGGCAGCCGGGCCCCTGGATCGAACGCCTATCCCTTGCAGGAGGTCAACGACTTCAAACGCACCTACCCTTCCCAGTGGGAAGAGGCCGCGTCCACATTGGGGCTGTTCGATCCAACGCCCATGGCAGGCAGCATCCGGGCCGACACCATGATCGCCTGTTCAGCGTCCGAAATACCGGCTGCAAGCGCGATGTCCAAGGCTATACCCGCCGCTTCGACGATCTACCAGAACACCGGGTACGGTTTCATCGACCACAAGGCGCAAGAGGACTGGCTGTCGGATTCCACGGGAGTGCCGCAGAGCCCCGGCCCATTCCTGCCTCGTTAGCAATCGAATAACGGTAGCTCTATCGAGGCGGGGCGCAGGCCACCCTACCCTGACGGGCCGAAACGTTCAGTTCGGATGGTGTCGGGATTGTGGCCGCGGTCGACCAGCGTGTTCGAGACGGACTCGACAAACTGGGTTGGCCCGCATACGTAAGTCTGGCCAACAGCCGGCAACACTTCAGACACTTCGGCCAACATTTCCGCGTCGACGCGCCGGGAGAAGCCGTCCCAACCGGCCGGTCGTGACCTGGTCAGGGTCGGGAATACCGACAAATTTGGGTCGGTATTGGCCATTTGCTCGAGTTCCGATCGGTAAATGACGTCTTCCAGTGAGCGCACGGAGTACAAGAGCGCCGTTGGGAGGTCCGGAGCGGCCGCATTGCGATGCCGCAGCATGGACATCAATGGCACGATCCCGGAGCCGCCCGCGATCAACAACAGCGGCCCGCCCATCGATGATCGCCACGTGAACGGCCCGCCGACCGGTCCCCGGACCTCGAGTTCATCGCCGACCCGCACCACCTCGTGGAAGAACGGAGACACCTCGCCTTCCGGTATCAGTTCCACCGTGAGATCGATGGCCCCGGTCCGTTCAGGCCCGGACGCTATCGAATAACTGCGTTGGGCCTGGTAGCCGTCGGGTGCAGTGAGCCTGACGTCGAAGTGCTGACCTGCCAGGAACGGACGCCAGTCCGGCAGGTCTAGCGTGAAGGTCTTGGCGCGATAGGTCTCGTGGAGCACCTTCGACACTACGGCGATTTGCCAACGACCGGCTGCAATGTGCCCTGTTGCCATCGCCTAGGGAGACCCTTGCAAAACCCCCTCTCCCAGCGGGAGAGGGTTGGGGTGAGGGAGAATCGCCAATTGGGAGTAGGCCATTGATTCCCCGGTAGGTCGCGGGTTACGCAAAAGTCTCCTGGAGGCCTAATCCCAGGTGTATCGCTGTTCCTTCCAAGGGTCGCCGTACATGTGATACCCGTACGCTTCCCAGAAGCCGGGCGCGTCTTGCTCCATGAATCTCAGGCCGCGCACCCACTTGGCCGATTTCCACAGATACAGGTGGGGTACCAGCAGCCGGGCCGGGCCGCCGTGTTCGGGGGGCAAGGGCGCGCCGTCGTATTCGTGCGCAATCAACGCCTTCCCGTCCAGGAGGTCTTCGACCGGCAGGTTAGTCGTATACCCGCCGTCACAGTACGCCATGACATAGTCGTCATCGGGGTCGATGTCCGCCGCTTCGAACAGGGTTTCGATCGTCACGCCTTTCCACACCGTGTCTAGCTTCGACCACTTGGTAACGCAGTGCAGGTCCACCGTGATTTCCGTTTGCGGCAAGTCCATGAGTTCTTGCCAGTTCCATGATGCCAACTGCCGGCCGCTGTTTTCGATTCTGAAATTCCACAGCGTCATGTCAACCCTTGGCGTCGGGCCCGCGGACAACACCGGGAATCCCCGTTCGAGGTACTGACCCGGGGGCAGCATCCTGTCGGGGGTCTCTCGTTTCCTGCCGAAAAATCCTCTGGTCAGCATCCAGCAATCACCTTCCGTCTATACGATTGTCAACTGATTCTTAATACGATGGCGCCGGCTGCCGCGGTTCGCTTTATAACATGCGCAGCCCAATCAGCCGCCGCATTCTAACGTTTCGCCATGAATAGCTCCCGCGGGTATAGTCGTCATGCAGTTGCGCAATACGGCACTGCGGCACGCGAAGGAAACGCCAAATGAGACTGGAAAACAGGGTCGCCATAGTCACAGGCGCAGGCAACGGAATCGGCCGCGCCATAGCTGAACGGTTCGCAAGGGAGGGCGCACGCGTAGCGATAGCCGACATCGAGGACGATGCGGGCAATCAGACGCTGTCGATCATCAAAGAGGCAGGCGGCGTAGGCATGTTCGTGCACGTCGACACCTCGGACCGCGAAAGCGTTGATGCAGGTGTGGCGAAAATCGTCGAGGAGTTCGGGCCGGTCGACACATTGGTCAACAACGCCGCAGCGTTTGTCTTCGGAAAGGTCGAAGACCTGACGGACGACGCGTGGGCAAAGGTGTTCGGCGTGAACGTGATCGGGTATGCGAACTGCGTCAGAGCAGTCTTGCCCCACATGAGGGCGTTGGGCGGTGGGGCTATCGTCAACATCGCGTCCGTGAGCGCGTTCATCGCCCAGCCGGAGTTCGTGCCCTACAACTCCTCGAAGGGCGCCGTTGCGCAGTTGACGCGCTGTCTCGCCATGGATCTCGCGCCCGACAACATAAGGGTGAACGGGATATGCCCCGGAGCGGTAAGGACCCGCGCCACGGACCAGCACATCGATTCCCTCGGCCTCGACCGTGAGCAGTCATACGTGGAGTTCGGGCAGGACGCTTTGATGAAGCGGATGGGCCGGCCCGAAGAGATCGCCAACGGCGTGCTGTTCCTGGCGTCCGACGAGGCCTCTTTCATGACCGGCGCCCACGTCGTGATCGATGGAGGCGCAACGGTCGATTGACCACGACTTGGCAGGTCGGACCACTGCCCTACCAGTTGGTCAAGGCTCCATCCTCCCGGTAGAGGATGGTCGGCCAGCCCTGCGGGTCAACGCGCGCGCTTTCCGCCGCTTCGATGTCGAAGTCCACGCCCAGGCCCGGCTCGTCCGGACACCACGCATAGCCGTCTGCCCACTTGATCTGCTTCGGGAACAGGTCGGTGGCGAATGTACCGGGCTGCTTCGGCATCTCCTGGACTCCAACGTTTGTTGAAGCCATGCACAGGGATACGCACGCCGCCGCGCTGACCGGGCCGAGCGGGTTGTGGGGCACGATGTCGATGTAGTGCGTCTCCGCCCAATGGGTGATCTTCAACGCCTCCGTCAGCCCGCCCACGATGCACAGATCTATGCGGGCGTAGTTGATCAATTCCTCCTCAATGACCTCCCGGAATGGCCATTTGGACGCCCACTGTTCCCCGGCGGCTATGGGCAGTGAAATGTGGCGCGCGAGGTTCCTGTAACTGCCGGGGTTTTCGGACCTGATGGGGTCCTCGATGAAGAACGGCCTGAACTCTTCGAGCCACTTGCACATCTGGATCACGTGGACCGGGTCGAGACGCGTGTGAACGTCGAAGCACATCTCCACCTCCGGCCCGACCGCCTCCCTGACCGCGCGCATCTGTTCGACGGCGATGGCCATGGACTTCCTGGGTTCCAGGATCGCGGTCCCGGCAGCCTCGAACCTGCCTGATGTCTCAGGCTGGCCCCAACGCACAAAGCGCCAGCCCTGGTCCACGAGCCGGCGGGCGTTGTCCACCAACGCCTCGATCGTTGGGCCCTGGGCATGGGGATAGCACACGACCTTTTGCCGCACCGGTCCGCCCAGTAATTTGTAGACCGGCATTCCAACAGACTTGCCCTTGATATCCCAAAGAGCGATGTCGATGGCGCTTATGGCGCAGGAATAGACCTTGTCGGCTGGGAAAAATCCGGCCCTGAACATCAATTGCCACAGCCGTTCCGTTTCCCACGGGTCCTGGCCGACAACGAGTTCTCCCAGATGGTCGATCGCGTTGGATACCGCCACACCCCAGTTCCTTATCCCCACCTCGCCGAGTCCGTATATCCCCGCATCCGTATCCACCCTGACGATAAAGTAACCCCGGCCTTCCTCGTCACTGACTGAGAACGTCCTGATCTGAGTTACCTTCACGAATGACCTCCATGCGATTGACTAACGGCGCGGCCATGCTCGTCGCCGACCTGATCGGCGTCAATTACATCACAATATGTGTGCGTCAAACCGGCTCAGGATTCTTCGAATACCATTCCGGAGCCCGTTGAAACAGTCTCTCGACCACATGCTGAACCCGGCGGCCCGCTGGCCGCCCAGCCAGGCAACGCAATGAATTCCGCGCCGATTGCAACTGGAATTTTCAGGCCAAAAGCTAAACAATTCTTGTAGAGAGATTTTCGACCAACCCGCTGGCTTTTGGGCAGCCGACCCCCTGGGAGGGTAAATGCCGCGCTCGTTCCCGTTCATCGCACTCGCGATTGCCTTAATAGTCCTCGCTGCGGCCGCGCCGGCGGCCATCGCGCAGGTGCAAAACCCCGTTCTCACAGTCATTGCAGTGGATGAAGGCGCGGCGGGCAACGAGAGCGACGTCGACATGCTCGAAACGGCCCTTGACGCGGTTTTCAAGAGCATCCATCGGGGCAACGTCGCGCTCGTGACCTACGGCGAGTCGGAAGTGAGCGTGTCAACGATTCTCACGATAAGTGAGGCACGCTCAGAAGTGGCGGGCCTGGTCCAGCGCCTGCGGCAAGAGACGGGACCGGACCGTTCAGGGCAAGTCCTCGCCCTGACCAACATCTTCTCGCTCATGGGGACCAAGCAGGCCCCTCCAGGTTCGAAGGCATTCCTGTTCACACCCGGCCGCATTCACGGTGAGTCGGAAGCGACGGTTGCGCAACTGCAGATTTCCGGCGAACTGTTCAGTGACCACGGGTGGCAGGTCGACGTATTCACTTTGCCATCAGCCGCCCTGCCCCTTCGGGAACTGATGTCCACAGTGGCCGCCCGAGCCGATGGACAGTACTACGATCTAGGTGTCGGGACAGGTGTCGTGACCCTGCTGCATGACTTCGCTGAGCTCGACCTTGAGATCGTGAAAGACGCCGAGTTGAACCCGGGCGCGCCGACGATCACGACCGTTGAAATAGCCCCTCACACGAGGTCCTTCGACATCGCTTACATCCGGCTACGGTCGGATACGGAGGTGTCACTGTTCCGCCCGAACGGCGCGTCCGCAGACCAGACATTTGCCAACATACGGGTCGACGTCTTGCCGAACACGGTTGTGTACAGCGTTGACGAGCCGACTCCCGGCACGTGGCGCCTGCAGGCGCTTGGCGACGGGGGAAAACTGCTTGCGGGTGTCGATATCAGAAACCCGCTCGTTCTCGAACTCGTGCCCCAACAGCCCTTGCCTATCGGGGAACCGGGTGAAATCCAGGCCTGGGTTACGGTCGACGGCCGGGCGCAACCCCTTACATCTGCATTCGTGGAAGCGACTATCCGCAAACCGGACGGGGTCACCCTGGTATACCAGTTGGAGGATAGAGGGGTGGGAGGAGACGCGGTTGCCGGCGACGGGGTGTTCTCGGTGCGGATACCGCCGCCCGTGGCACAGGGTGTAAATGACGTCGACCTGGAACTGTCGTGGACAGACTTCGACGCCGTTGTCAGGGGCGAGGGGACCTTCCAGACCGATTACTTCCCCGAATTGTCGGTGCTGCATTCCGAACGGGAACCCCGGGTGGGAGATGAAACTCGCGTGCTCACCATCGAAGTGACCGACCACGGATTCCCGCACCCGGTGAGTGCTTCCGAACTGTCCGGTACGGCCGAAGGACCCGGCGGAAGCGTGCCTCTGAGAATTGACGCGGTCAGCTTCGTCTCGGAAGGCATGGCATGGCAATTTGACGTATTCGCAGAGTTTTCCCAGAGCGGCGCCTACTCGTTGGATATCGCCCTGGACTCTGTCCACCTGGACCGGCCGTTCCACTCAACGCTCCAAGTCCCGGCATTCGACGTGCTCCCAATCCCCCCAACTCCGACGCCGGTGCCGACCTGGACGCCGGTGCCAACCTTTACACCGGTACCAACGCCGGTCCCCACATCCACACCGACACCGACATCGGTGGTTGTGCCCAGTGAGTCGGATGCGCCTCCGGAATCCGACTCTGGGTTCCCACAATGGATATGGATCGTTGTGGGACTGATCGCAATCACCGTTGTTGTTGTCCCCATCTGGCACATGACCCGAAGGCGACCGTTCGGTTACTTGTACGATGACTCGGACAGGCTCGTCGTAGATTTCGCCGGCGTGGAACGCAGCGGCTCACGTAATTTCCTTGCTCCGGACATAATCTGGGCCAGAGAAATACCGGACCTCCCCTTCGACGGCGGCGCATTCCGGTTCGCCCGCAACAACACCGTGACACTGCACTATGCGAGGGCCGCGGGAGACTCGTCGCTGCGAGTCGATGGCCGGCCGGCCGGCCGGGTCACGCAATTGCGGGAAGACACATGGATCGGTGTGAGCGGACGGCTGCTCAGATTCGCCCCACAACGCCTGGAACGTCCCGCCGATACGCACACGTCCCAGGGATTGGAATCCGCAGACGGTTCGCCATCGAATCTTTAATCGAAGGTCGCCTCGGGCCTGAACGGGACCAACCGGTGTCTACGGACCCCTGTGGAGCGGCATACCCACTGTCGGAACGTCATGCACTTCAAACTGGCCGACGCCCTGCTCCGTGACGTAGATCTTCTGCTGACCACCCGGGCCGAACGCCAGGTTCGTTGGAGAAGGCCCATCCAGGACTATTCGATCGACGACGTCTCCGTCCTGGTTCATGACCGCAACGTCTCCCTGCCTGGACACGGTCGCGTACAGAAGCCTGTCGCGCCCAAACGCGATGCCGTCTCCTCCGCGGAAACCGGATTTCGAAGGATCGAGGACACTCCCGAACTCCCTTCGTTCGGAAACACTGCCGTCGTGGGACCAGTCGTACTTGTAGATTCGCCCGTCCTGCGTTGCCGAAACGTAGATGTCATTGTCAGGCCCGAACGCTACTCCGTTAGCGAAGGGTAGCCCCGAGTCGAGCTTGCGGATCGATCCGTTTCTGACGTCAATCCTGTACAGGCGCCCATCTGTCGGCGCCGAAGCACGCCCATCGTCCGGAAGGTCGTGCCAATCCAAAACCGGAATACCGGAATCGGTCATGTAAAGGGCGCCGTCGGGTCCGAAGCGAAGATCGTTTGGAAACAGAAACGGCTGCCCGTCACAGCCGGTGAGCACCGTTTCCGCCGAGCCATCCAGCGTTACCCTGAGGAGAGATGGCGGGTCGAGGGATTCGGCCACCCACAGGTCGCCGGTCCGCTCAAGCGTCATCCCGTTTGGGCGTCCGGTCTTGGCCACGACGCTTCGGGTGCTGCCATCGGCGCTGAGCCTGAGTATCCAGCCTCTGTCGAGATGCATCTCGGTCAAAGCCCACGTGCCGTCCGGCAGCAGCACGGGGGCTTCCGGATTCTTGAGGTCGTCCGCCAGGATCATTACTAAGCCGCCTGAATTGTGTACAACTGGGGTTATTGAAGTTCCGCGCGACTGTGCAGAAATGCGGAATTTTCTTTCGGCAATCGTTACACGAGCGACCAATAGTAACTGAAAAAGGTGTGATAAGTGAAATACGACACGATCATCGTTGGGGCCGGCTCGGCTGGTGGCGTTTTGGCCACACGACTCTCCGAGGACCCGGACCGCTCGGTATTGCTACTCGAAGCGGGGTCTGACTACCCCGATTTGGACACCATGCCGGACGAAATCAAGTACGGCTACGGCACAGACCGGAATATCTGGGCCCGGGCATTCGGTCATGACAGCCCGCATAACTGGGAGTACCAGGCGCGCTCTACTGACGCTGCCCCGCCCATGATGATACCCAGGGGACGGCTCGTCGGCGGGTCCTCCGCGGTGAACGCGCAGATATTCTTGCGCGGCCTGCCCGAAGACTTCGACATGTGGGCTGACGAAGGCAATGAGGGGTGGTCGTTCAAAGACGTTATGCCCCATTTGCTCGCCATCGAGTCAGACCGCGACTTTGGGGACGACTTCCACAGCAAAGACGGGCCGATCATCGTGCGCCGGCACAAAGAAGAAGATTGGCTCCCCGACCAAAAGGCCTTTTATCAGTCATGCCGCGCTGAAGGATTTGAACACAGCGCTGACCAAAATCATCCGGATTCAACCGGTGTTGGCCCGGTCCCTATGAACAACCCTGGCCGGGTCAGATGGAGCACGGCCATCGGATATTTGCCCCAGGCCCGGCATAGGCTGAATCTCACCATCAAGCCCAATTGCCTGGTACATCGCATTCTGATCCAACAGGGAAGAGCGACCGGCGTCCTGGTGGAAAGCGGAGGCGAACTCTTTGAAGTGCAGGCGGAAGAGGTGATTCTTTCGGCCGGTTCGATAGGTTCCCCACACATCCTGATGCGGTCCGGAATAGGCCCTGCAGACACGATCCGGCAAGCGGGCGGCGAAGTGTTGCACGACCTACCGGGCGTGGGACGAAACTTGCGCGACCACCCGCAGGTGGGTGTCTTTTGGAGCGCGAAACCCGAATTCGAACAAGACCCGCTGGCGCCAAGGCTCCAGGTTGTGCTGCGATACACCGCTCCCGGTTCAGACCTGCGGAACGACATGCTCATCCACCAGATGTCACACGTCACCAGGGAAAGCTACTATGAACGCGCCAGTACTGCCGCCTACGGAGTCGGGATGGTCATCGCCCTGTACCTGGCCAAGGGCCAGGGCAGGATCACACTCAAGTCAATGGACCCGCACGACCATCCGGTGCTCGACTACAACTACCTGACCGAGGAAGAAGACCGCAGACGAATGAGAGACGCCGTCAGGCTCTGTGTCCGGATGGGAGAACATCCGGCCTTTGACGGGATAATCGAGGAGCGCACGGACCCAACCGATGATGACCTGGTTACAGACGAAACGCTCAACGCATGGCTGGCCCGCAAGGCGGCTACGAGCCATCACATTTCGAGCACGTGCAAGATGGGTCCGGCTTCCGACCCGCAGTCGGTCGTCGACAAGACAGGGAAGATCCACGGGATCGAGGGTCTCAGGGTGGCCGATACATCAATCATGCCCGACTGCGTTCGCGCCAACACTAATGCGTCGACGATCATGATCGGCGAACGGATCGCCGCATTCATACGAGGTGACTAATATCGGCGGGGCCGGGATAGCCCATGCCCAAGAAATTAACTTTCGTCGATCTTTATGGTCAGGATCTTCTCACCCGGCGAGACGTCCACACCCGGTTCTCTGCGTTTTATATTCAGCACCACGTCGAGGCCCTCTATCACTTTGCCGAAGACCGTGTGCCCTGTGTCGAGGTGGGGTGTGGGCACGAAAGTGATGAAGAACTGGCTGCCGTTGGTGTTCGGTCCGGCGTTGGCCATCGACAAAACGCCCGGAGAATCGTGCTTCCGTTCGTTGATCTCGTCCTTGAAACGGTAACCGGGCCCGCCGGTGCCCGTGCCCGTCGGGTCGCCGCCCTGCGCCATGAAGCCTTCCAACACGCGGTGGAAGGTCGTGTCGTCGTAGTATCCGGACCGGGCCAGCTTCACGAAGTTCTCCACCGTCAGCGGGGCATCGTCGTCGAATAACTCGATCTTGAACTCCCCGCTTTCGATTTTGAATGTCGCTGTGTAGGTCTTGGAAGTGTCGAGGTCGCCGATGGGCGGGCCATCGGGCGGCCCTATGGATGGTGGTTCGGGTGTGTTCATGGGAAAAGTGGCCGTCGGGGCCGGTGCGCTGGTGGGTGTTGGGTCTGCTTCGGATTCACAGGCCAAAACCGTGATCGCTACAGCGACCACCGCCGCCGCCAACAACATGAAGACCTTGAAGCGCCTCATTGAAACCCCTTGCAAAATCGTGTTGTGCCCGGCCGGCCCAGTTAGTCCAGCGTGTAAGTATACGCAGGTTGGGCCTGTACCCAATGGGAGATCGTCAAAGCCCGGACCGGCGATTACGATTCTATAATGGGGCTGAGATGGCTACGCCTGAGAATCCACCCACCCCTAGTTCGGCTGAGGGACCTCCCTCGCTGCCAACGGGACTCGACGCGGCGAGCGCCGTTGGGATGTATAGGACCATGGTGCTCAGCCGGCTTCTGGACGAGCGCGTTTGGCTGTTGAACCGCCAGGGCAAAGTTGGAATCGCCGCTTCGGCCCAGGGTCATGAGGCTGCGCAGGCAGCAATAATAGAGGCGTTCGACCCGGCCAGGGACCATTTCCTCATCTACTACCGGCAGTTCACCGCAATGCTGGCCCTGGGCACCACGCCGCTCGAGCTCCTGTGCGGGTTCCTGGCCAAGTCGGGCGAGCCGCTGAGCGGCGCCAGGCAATTTCCGCTCCACGGTTCTCATCCCAGGGTGGACCTGTTTTCGTTTTCGAATGTGGTCGGCACACAAATGTCACAAGCGGTAGGGGTCGCATTGGCCGACAGGCTTCGCGGTGAAAATGACCGCGTCACCGTGGTCTTCTTTGGAGACGGCGGAGCGAGCCAGGGTGACACCCACGAGGCCATGAATTTTGCCGGTATCCACAAGTTGCCGGTCCTGTTCCTATGTGAAAACAACGGATACGCCATTTCCGTCCCCCTGCGCCTGCAGATGGGCATCGAAAGTGAGGCCACTCGGGCGGCGGCTTACGGGTTCCCGGGTGTTTCGGTAGACGGCCGGGACATTTTCGCCGTTTATGAAGCGACCAGAGAGGCCGCAGCGTCCATCCGATCAGGTGGTGGCCCTGTGCTGTTGGAAGTCGTGGTGGACAGGCTCTTGCCCCACACGTCGGACGACGATCACACGAGGTACCGGTCTCCGGTAGAGATCCTGGAGATGCAGGCCAGAGACCCTGTGGAACTGACGAGCCGGACCCTCAAGAACATTGGAATCCTGAATGATGACGAGGACAGGAAGATCCACCAGGACGCCAGGCGGGCGGTGATCGAGGCTACAGACCAGGCGGAGGCATTGCCGTACCCCGGTATCGAGAACATGTACCACCACGTCTATGCTGACACGCGGCAGGGTGACTGATGCCCACGATGAACGTCGTAGAGGCGATTCGGGATGCCATGCTGCTCGAAATGCGGAGGGACCCTTCCGTATTCGTCCTCGGGGAGGACATTGGCGCCAGGGGCGGCGTGTTTCTGGCAACTCAAGGATTGATCGAAGAGTTCGGTGAAGAACGGGTCATCGACACACCAATCGCTGAGGCGTCGATCATCGGCATCGCCTTGGGGGCGGCGGTCAACGGCATGCGTCCCATCGCAGAAATCCAATTCGGTGACTTCATCTGGCCCGGCATAAACCAGCTAGTCGGTGAGGCCGCCAAAGTACGTTACGGCACGTCCGGACAGCGCCAGGCCCCAATGGTCGTGCGTGTCGCGCAGGGAGGCGGCATACGGGGCGGCCTCTACCATTCGCAGAGCGTCGAAGCGTTGCTCGTCCACACCCCCGGACTGAAGGTGGTAGCTCCAGCCACTCCCTACGATGCCAAGGGACTACTGATATCCGCTATCCGCGACGACGACCCTGTGGTATTCCTGGAACACAAGCGGACCTACAGGCTCGTACGGGGCGAGGCGCCCGCCGGCGAATACACGGAACCCATCGGCAAGGCAGAGATAAAACGCAGGGGAGATGACCTCACGGTTATCACGTACGGCATGATGCTGCACTACACGTTGCAAGCCGCCGCGGAAGTTTCCGAGCAGGATGGCATCGAGACCGAGGTGGTAGACCTGCGTACTTTGCGACCCCTGGACACCGACACGGTCCTGGAATCGGTCCGCAAGACGAGCAAGGCGCTGATTGTGCAGGAAGACACGCCGGTCGTCAGCGTGGCGTCCGAGGTGGCGGCGGTTATTGCCGACCAGGCGTTCTTCGAGCTCGATGGGCCGGTCCGCAGGGTCACTCCTCCGGACCTACCTCCGATGCCGTACAGTCCTCTCCAGGAAGCGGAGTTCATGCCCTCGTCGAATGACATAGCCCGCGCAATCCGTCAGTTGGCCGCGGTTTGACATGGACTACCAGGTCAAGTTGCCCCACGTGGGTGAGTCTGTCGTAGAAGCTGTAATCGGCGAATGGCTGGTCAAACCCGGCCAGTCTGTAGAAAAGTTCGACCCCCTCGTCGAAATCGTCACCGACAAGGTCGCGATGGAATTCCCCTCCCCCGCCGCCGGGACGATAACCCGGATCCTGGCGAATTCCGGCGACACCGTTTCGATGGGCGCTCCGATAGCAGAAATGGACGCCGAAGAGGCCCCACAGGAAGAGGACTCTGGTGGCCCGCCGGATGAGTTGAACGAAGATTCTGTCCAGCCGGACCGTATCGGGACGCTCGTGCAGGGCGTGAACATGGTCTCTTTGGGGAGCATGTTCAAGGACGAGAGCGCCCCCGAACCCGCGAGAACTGAATCTGAAGAACCTCCCGAGGAAAGTCGCCCGATCCGGACGGGCATTTCTCCGGTGGTGGCCCGGTTGGCGGATGAGCACGGGATTGACCTCTCCCTGGTAAGTGGGACCGGCCTCCGGGGCCGCATCACCAGGAAAGACGTGCTGAACGCCGTGCGAGAAGGCGCCGCGAAAACGGCGTCATCGAGTGAAGCCGCGGGAGACGCCGGGGACCAGCCTGTCGTTCAGTCGCCTGCGAAGAAGCTGACCGCTTCGCACATGTTGCGGAGTTGGCGCGAGATTCCACATGCGTGGTCGGCGGTTGAGATCGACGTCACCGGCATGGTGGCTTGCCGCAACGCAAACCGCGCTTCGGTGAACGAACGGTTTGGGACCGACCTGACCTATCTCCCCTTCACAATCATGGCAGCGGCGCGGGCGTTGGCCAGGAACCGGCTGCTCAATTCCACCTGGGAGGGAGACTCGGCGATTACCAGGAGCAAAATCAACCTGGGTATAGCCGTAGCCGGCAAGGACGGGCTCTATGTGCCCGTATTGCACGATGCTGACGAGGAGTCCCTGCTGGGGATCGCCAGGCGCGCGTCGCAACTGGTCGCGAAAGCCAGGAGTGGCCATCTGGAACTCAGGGACATGCAGGGTGGGACGTTTACCCTCAACAACACCGGCGCCCTCGGCTCGGTCCTGGGCGGCGCAATCATCAACCACCCACAGGTCGCCATCCTGACGACGGAAGCGATTGTCAGGAGACCGGTGGTCGTGACATCAGGCGGCGACGAAGAGATCGCGGTCCGTTCGATCATGAACGCCTGCCTGTCGTTCGATCACCGCGTGATCGATGGCGCCGAGGCTGCGCCGTTCCTCCAGGAATTCAAGGCCCAGCTAGAGTCTGTATCAGCCGATACGCCGGTCAAATGAGCCCAACCGTCCCGGCAATGAGGGTGGCATGGCTCGGGCGCGTTCGGTATGGCGACGCCCTCGCCCTCCAGGAACGGCTACTGGAGGCCCGCAAGGCCGGATCGATACCGGACACGTTGCTCTTGCTGGAACATCCGCACGTGGTCACTCTCGGCCGCAGGGGCGGCGCCACAGATCTCCTGGACGGCCCGGAATGGCTTACGGCACGCGGCATCGAAGTCCATTACACCGACCGGGGAGGTGAGGCTACTTATCACGGACCCGGTCAGGTGGTTGCCTACCCGATCATCAGCATACGAGCCGCCGGAACAGGTCCCGTCGCCTACGTCCGGCTGCTGGAACAATCGGTGATCGACACGCTGCGGCGCTACGGCGTCGACGGCCATCGTGTTGTCGGCAAGACTGGGGTCTGGGTTGGAGGCGAACCGGGCGTCAAGCCCTCGAAGGGCCGTAATCCAGCCGGAGCGAAGATCGCCGCAATAGGCGTGAGGGTCTCTGCGGGCATTACGAAACACGGGTTCGCGTTGAACGTATCTACGGACCTCAGCTACTACGCCCACATAGTGCCATGCGGTATGCCTGACCTTCGTGTCGCATCGATTGAGACTCTGACCGGCACGAGTCCTGGCATGGAGGCGGTTGGCTTTACCGCCGCGGAAATTTTCGCCGGGTTCCTGGGGTCGAAGATCGAGCGCATCGCGCCCGAAGCCTGCCTCGATGTCGAAGCGTTATCAAGACCGGCGTAATGCTGGCGCCTGGCGTGCCGCCCTGGCGACACGTTGTGGGCTGAATGACCGGGCGGTCGCATCAGGTCATGGCCTCCGAACTCACATTTCCCCTGTCAGGATTGAAAGTCCTAATCCACCAATGTACGTATAACTGGATGGCCACCTGCCACCTTTGGTCTGTAGATTTGGGTACGTTTAGCAGGAGCGATCCGGCCCGGACGGCCCATTGAGGAACACATTGCCCTTGCAAGGAACAATCGCTGCCGCCTCCCAGCCCTCCACCAGGGCGTTGGTATTCGCCCCTGTCTTATTGCTGATCACATTGGCAACCGCGGCCTGCGCGTCACCGGAACCTCTTTCAGGCGAGTTCACCGCGGACGTGGTCGTCGGTCCGGCGCCGCTAACGGTCAAATATTCGCCAATCGAAGATGCTGAAGGAACAGACTTCGCGTGGGAATTCGGGGACGGCTCCGTAAGCAACGAGCGTTCCCCTTCGCACACGTACTTCGATGCGGGTCAGTTTACCGTCCGTCTGTCAGTAACCGTAGAAGACCGTTCGGCTGCCGGAGAATCAACTGTGACGGTACAGCCTGGCCTGGCCGGGTGGATAGTGGTCGAACCATCGATCGTCGAACTCAAAAACGGGGAAACCCAGGCGTTCACCGTCAGCGCCTACGACGAAAATGGAAATCCCGTACCGGAACCTGAAATCACCTGGAAAGTCGCCCCCGCCGTGGGCGCAATCGACGAGAACGGCGTCCTGGCGGCATCGGGGCCCGAAGGCGAATATCAGGAGGCTGTCGAGGCGGAATTCGAAAGGTTGGGCAAGACCGTAACCGCCAACGCCTCGGTGAATCTTGCCTTGGGCCCATTGGCATCAGTGGAAATCGTGAATGACGAATTCAGCATTTCGGTTGGTCGATCGGTCCAGTTGGGGGCGATAGCAAAAGATGTCTTCGGAAACGTCATCGACGGCGCCAATTTCGACTGGGAGACGATTCGAACGGAGGACCGGATTACCGGTGAAGGCTTGTTCACCGCCGGCACAAACGTCAGCCGCGGGGCCAATGAACTGGTCAGGTTGGTTGCTTCCCATGAAGGAGAGGAGTTGATCACCGACGTAACCGGCGCTATCGGTCCGGGCATCATCGACCACATTGAAGTGACACCGCCAAACGTCACGGTGGAGTTGGAGGGCAGCGTAAAGCTGGAGACCATGGCTTTCGACCGCTTCGGCAATTCGATCACGCCGGACTCGATCGACTGGGTTTTTGATGACGCACAGTTGGGAAACGTCGATCGAACCGGGAGGTTCACGGCCGGAACAATGGCTGGGAGATTGGCAGACGACGCGCTGATTGTCGAAGCCGAGAAAGACGGCGTCAGTTCGATCACCAAAGTGCCGGTTGAAATCGAACCCGGGCCGGCGGTCGTCCTTCGCCTCGGACCGGACGGCGACTCGGTCCCGTCCGGCGCGTCCCTGCCATTGCTCGCTTACGTCGCAGATAGTCACGGCAATCAGATTGAGGGCGCGCCGATTGATTGGAGCATTACCGGCGGAGGACGCGTCACGGACCGCGGCGTCTTCATAGCAGGATTCGAGACCGGGGACTTTCCGGACGCCATACGCGCAGCATTGGCTCCGAACGCAGCTGGCAACATCGCGGAGTTGACGGCGACAATGTCCATTTCCGTGAGGCAGCGGAGCAGCAATCTTCTGGCATTTGAAGTGCAAGACCTGGATGGCGGGACGATCTACCTGCTTGATCTCCAGGACGCCTCCCTGGAGGAGTTGTCCGAGGCGCTTCTCGAAAACGGAGCAAAGGAAACCGGCCCGACATGGACCCCGGACGGCTCACTTCTCCTGTACACCTCCAATCTGACCGGCGTTGACCAGATATATGCCATCGACCCGTCAACTGGCGCCGTGGCCCAATTGACGGATGACCCGGACGGCGCGGGCATGGCTTCGGTGTCTCCCACCGGGGAGGAATTCGCCTACGTCGCTCTGACCGGTGACAGCTGGCAGGTCTACACCGCCGAATTTTCGAAGTCCGAGTTGTCCGCAGTCAGCCCAGTCCAGCGGGATGCGGCGAGACGGGTCTCGAATGACGATTCCCTTCGCTACGTTCTGCCGCACTGGTCACCCGATAGCCAGGCGTTGGTGATGACTTCGATACAGGCGGACGGTTCCACGGCCGTCGTAACGGTGGACCGCGACGGGACAAATGAACAACCTATTCTTGGCGCCGACGCCGACGAATTGGCGTTTGGATGGATCAAGGACGGGAGCGGGCTTTACCTGGGAATCGCAACCTCAGATTCAAGCCTCGAGTTGATTACGGCAGAATTGCCCGGTGAACATCGGCACGAAGCGTTGGAATTGCCGTTTAACGTTAAGGAAGCCTATTGGTCGCCCGACCAGTCCGAGGTTGTCCTGGTGGACTCAGAAGAAGGTGGGCTGTGGCTCATCGATGCCGACGGCAGCGGACTTCGGCAGGTCATACGAGCTGAGGCGTCGCCAGGCGGGTCCGCGTGGCGGCCCGTCCCAATTGGACCGGCGTCCTGATGATCGAATCTTCCACCCGTCCCAATTCGGCAGAGGTCGTTGAATGAAAAGTTACCTGACCCACCTGGAATGCACGTTCTGCTTCGCCAAATACGACGCAGACCATCTCATTCGGACTTGCCCCGACGACGGCAAAGTACTCTTCGCAAGGTACGACCTGGAATCGGCCGCAAGGGCGTTATCCAGGGAAGACCTGGCATCCAGACCGTCCACTATGTGGCGGTACGGAGAGGTCATGCCGGTGCGCGACCCGGCGAACATCGTCTCGCTGGGAGAAGGTTTCAGCCCGTTGCTTCGCGCCGACAGATTGGCCCGCGATATCGGGATTGATTGCCTGCTTGTGAAGGACGAAGGCGGCAACCCAACGGGTTCGTTCAAGGCCCGGGGGCTGTCGGCGGCGGTTTCCAGGGCAGCGGAACTGGGCGTGACCCGTTTCACCATGCCTTCGGCCGGCAATGCGGCCGGCGCCCTTTCAGCCTACACCGCCGCCGGCGGCATGGAGGCGCACGTGTTCATGCCGGCCGACGCACCCATCGCCAACCGCGTCGAGTGCGAGGCCTACGGCGCCCGCCTGACTCTGGTGGACGGATTCATCACCGACGCTGGGAAGATGTCGGCTGAGGCAGCCTCCCGGCTCGACCTGTTCGACGTCTCGACTCTCCGCGAGCCGTACCGCGCCGAAGGCAAGAAGACGATGGGCTACGAGATCGCCGAGCAACTGGGTTGGGATATGCCGGACGTCATTATGTACCCAACCGGCGGCGGCACCGGGATCGTAGGGATATGGAAAGCGGTTGCCGAAATGCAGGAAATGGGCTGGCTTGACTGCAAGCCGCCCCGCATGATCTGTGTGCAGGCTGAAGGCTGCGCTCCCATGGTGAACGCCTTTTTCAAAGGGGAACGATTCGCCTCTCCGTTTCCCGATCCTTCGACGATGGCAGCCGGGCTGCGCGTGCCCGCCGCCATCGGTGACTATCTCGTTCTGGAAGCGGTGCGGGAAAGCGGCGGGACCGCCGTCACCGTCACCGATGATGAGATGGTCGCCGGGGTGCGCAAGTTGGCGGAAAAGGCTGGTATCTACGCAGCGCCCGAGGGAGGGGCGACGCTGGCGGCCCTGGAAAAACTGGTGGCGAACGGGGCTGTGGGACGCGGCGAGCGGGCCTTGCTGCTGAACACCGGTGCCGCACTCAAGTACATCGACGTTCTGACTTAGGCCGCCGCCGCGGGCGATCAAAAGTCCTGGGTGTACCGGGGTAGCCTCAGACCCTCGGCGAGTCCCACGCCACGACGTGGCTTCCCACGCCGTCCGGGTAGTTGCGCTGGTACTCATCCAGGAGCATTCCCATGATCACGGAGTCGAAACGTGCCCCGTGGTGGGGACGGCTCTTTCGCAGGGTGCCCTCGTGCTGAAACCCCAGGTGCTCGAACATCGCCCGGGCCGGAGCGTTGTACTCCGGAACGTCAACCCACGCCCTGTAGAGGCCCAGATGGTCGAATATGTGCTCCAGCATCGCCAGGGTGGCCGCGGTGCCGTAACCGTGGTTCCAGAGGTCCTTCCGGCCGATCAGCACGGAGAGCTGGGCGTCCCCCAGGGGCTCGTCTATGGACAGTTGCCCTTCCCCGACGTGCTCGCCTGACATGGTGTAGATCGAAAAGATGTCCCGGTGAGGCTCGTGATGGGGATCGTGGAAGACTTCGTTCCACTGGTCCTCTGTGGCGTTGATCATTTCCAGGGGTTCGTAACCGAGGTGAGCCGGGTCACCGTAGGTATACCTGCCGAACCAGGACTCGCAGACAGCCGGGTCTTCCAGCCAGGATGCGACCCGCGAAACATCTTCCCGTGTTACCGGTACCAGTTGAACCTGAGCTGCCATCTTCGCTCCCGCCTGGGGTTCGGACTAATGTTGGAAAGCCCGGAAGTGCGCGGTCCTGAGTGGGTGCGCGAAAACCCCTGGGATCCCGGCCCTCCAACAGGTCGGCTGCGCCTCGCCGCGCTAACAATTAGGTGATATTATGCCGACATTATCCACATGTTGTCATCGGAGGACGGCACTATGGCGAAAGATTGGAAAGTCGAAGCGGAGATCACCTACTGCGTGCCCTGAGGCTACCACAACGTCGCTTCCTGGATGGTAAGCGAAATTTTCGAGGCCGGCGGTGGAGCTGTGGGCATCACCGTACTACCCGGAGCTAACGGAGTCTTCACAGTCACGGTCGACGGCGAAATGGTCTTCGATAAATCCGTGACCGGCCAGACCCCCAACCTCACAGAGGCGAAGGAAGTCAAGGCGGCCGTTCGCAACGCGGTTGAGGCCAAGGTCCCGGCAGCCGTTTGACCAGTTTTCCGAGTTCTGACTGCTCATTTGGAAGGGCCCCCGGCGTTTGGCGGGGGCTTTCCGCGTCGGAACGGATTCCACCCAGTATGTCCCGCCGTTTTCCAATCGATAAGATAGGAGTCATGCGACAGAACGCGGACCGGATTTCGACCATCCCGGGGGAAGCCGAGAAATGAAGGCGGCGGTACTCTACGAACCCAAGACCCGCATGCCGGTAGTCGACCTTGAGCAAAGCTCTCCGAAGGCCGGCGAGGTCAAGGTCCAGGTCGGCGCGGCAGGCATCTGTGCCAGCGACCACCACGTCATTATCGGGACCGCCAACTTCCCCACCCCCATCGTCCTGGGCCACGAGGGGGCCGGATGGGTAGACGAACTGGGCGAGGGCGTTACGTCAGTCTCCCCTGGTCAACGCTGCATTCTCTCGTTCGTTCCGAACTGCGGCCATTGCCGGTCATGCCGGTCCGGGCTCCCCAACCTTTGCGACGCCCACCGGGCGACCGGCACCAGACAGTTCGACGGCACGCTGAGGCTCCACACAGATGATGGGCGCGGTGTGCACCAGTACTCGAAGCTGGGCGTCTTTGGGGAAAGTGTCGTCATCCCATATCAGGCCTGCTTCCCTATTCCGGATGAGGTCCCGTTCGATGTTGCGGCGCTGATCGGCTGCTCGGTGACCACCGGGGTCGGGGCCGTGATAAACCAACCTGGGCTGAAGTCCGGGATGACTGTAGCGGTGTTCGGCGCCGGAGGGGTCGGTCTCAACGTCATACAGGGCGCGCGCTTGATGAACGCCTCCCGCATCATCGCCGTGGACATCTTCGACCACAAACTGGAGTTCACCTACAAGTTCGGAGCAACAGACGTAATAAACGCCCGCGCCCAGGACCCGGTGAAGGCCATCCAGGAAATGACCGACGGGGGCGTCGACTACGCCTTCGACAGCTTCGGCTCGAAGATCACCACCAGCCAGATGGTCGACTCGATCCGCAAGGCAGGTACTGCCGTGCTCGTCGGCCTGGCGCCGGACGGCGACCGGGCCGGCATCGACATGGTCGACCTCGTCAGGAACCAAAAGGCCCTGACCGGCAGCTACTACGGTTCGGTCAGCCCGCACATGACTTTCGGCAAGCTCGTCGAGTTCTACCTCAAGGGCCAGATCGACGTGGATTCGTTGATCGTTCGCCGGTACCAACTCGATGAAATCAACGAGGGCTTCGATGCCCTTGCACGAGGAGAAGACGGTAGGGGCGTGATCATCTACGGCTAGCGAATCGCCCGAGTTCATTCTCGGTCTCGTTAACTTGTTGCCGTATATGCCTGATGCTATAGTCCAACGGGCCCTTTCACGTTCTGGATAGGCCATAAAATCAGTCCATGCTCGACGACTATTTCCGGCAATACGGGCTCCTTCTACTGTTCGCTGCGATTGCGGTTACAGTGCCGTTGGGGATGCTGGCGCTGTCGTACGCAGCATCCTTCGTAAGGATCCGCCCGCGGCGTCCAACGCCAGTCAAGGAGATCGCATACGAAGGGGGCATGCGGCCGTTCAGCCCCAAGCCGGCCCGGTTCAACTTCCGCTACTACTACTACGCCCTGCTCTTCGTCGTGTTCGACGTCGAGACCGTGTTCCTCTACCCCTGGGCCGTGCGTTATGGCGTCCTGACGAAACAGTTTGGCCTATTTGCGCTGGGGGCCGTTCTGGTGTTCCTCGCGGTAGTGACAATCGCTTATGTCTACGCGTGGCGAAAGAAAGCGCTTGAGTGGGTCTGACGATATGACCAGTGATCAGAAATTTTTGACCGGCGCATATGGTGTTCCTGCGGGCCTGGACCCCGGGAACCCGCTCTTCAATGTCACATGGGACATGGACCGGGAAGAGGGTCAGGCGGTCAACCTGATGAAGGCGACCCGCGTCGAGCAGTATCCCGAACCGCTCGTCGAAATCCCGGACGATCTCAAACGAAGCGCCATGATTACGTCGGTCGACATGCTGCTCAACTGGGCGCGCAAGTCGTCCGTGTTTCCCCTGCAGTTCGGGTTGGCCTGTTGCGTCTTCGAGATGATCGCAACCGCCATGTCCAGGTTCGACATCTCCCGGTTCGGCATGGAAGCCTTTCGGGCAACTCCCCGTCAGGCCGACCTGATGATCGTCGCAGGAACGGTCACCTGGAAGATGGCGGTGCCGCTGCGCAGGCTGTTCGACCAGATGTCCGAACCCAAGTGGGTCATCTCGATGGGCGTGTGCGCCACGAGTGGCGGACCCTACTACCAGAGCTACTCGGTGGTACCCGGTGTGAACCACATCGTGCCGGTAGATGTCTACGTGCCGGGCTGCCCGCCGCGCCCTGACGCGCTGCTGTTCGGCATCATGCAACTCCACGAGAAGGTCAAGCGGTACACGCTGACCCACACCCCGGCGGGCCAAGAATGACCGTCGCCTGGCGGGGAAAAGATCTGGCGGACGCTATAGAAGCGTTTGCCACCGGTGCCGTCACGGACCAAAACGAGACGGACGTCTGGGTGTCACCGACCTCGCTTGTAGATGTCGCCGACGGATTGAGGGACCGGCCCCAGTTCAGGTTCGATCTGCTGAGTTCACTCACCGCAGTGGACTACATCGATCACTTTGAAGTGGTCTACCACCTCACCTCCCTTCCCCGAAACATGAAGGCCGTCCTCAAGGTCAAATGCGGCTACGGGCGGGAGGACCCGGCATTGCCCAGCGTAACCGGGATATGGCGCGGAGCCGAACTGCAGGAACGGGAAGCGTGGGACTTGATAGGTATCCGGTTCGACGGCCACCCAAACCACAAGCGGATCATGCTGTGGGAAGGATTCCCCGGGCATCCTCTGCGCAAAGACTACGTGACTTACTCGCAATCGGTAATCGACCTGGAACAACAGCCTGAAGGGTGAGCGAAGACTTCACGAAAAGTCGCCGCAGACCGCTCGAACGATGACTCTCAAGACCGAACCACTAACGATAAACATCGGTCCCCAGCACCCCAGCACACACGGGGTGTTCAGGATGCGCGCGACGTTCGACGGCGAAGTGGTCGTGGATCTCGAGCCGGTATTCGGGTACCTCCACCGCGGTTCGGAAAAACTCGCCGAGGAGCGCACATACACCCAGGTCGTGACGTTGACCGACCGCATGGACTACGTGGCGTCAATGACTAACAACCAGGGCTACATCCTCGCCGTCGAAAAGCTGGCGGGCATCGAGCCGTCACCCCGCGGCGTCTGGATGCGAATGATCGCTGCTGAACTCCAGCGCATCGCGAGCCATCTGGTAGCCGTAGGGTTCCTGATCCAGGACCTGGGCGCATGGGGCACACCTCTCATTTACGCCATGAGAGAACGGGAAAAGATACTGGACCTTTTCGAAATGCTGTGCGGCGCCCGTATCACCAACAGCTATCTGAGACCCGGCGGCGTGTTCATGGACGCACCGGATGAATTCTGGCCCGCACTCGATGCGCTGTTGGCGGAACTTCCGGTCCGCATCGACGAGTTGGACGAACTGCTCACCAACAACGAGATCATCGTCGCGCGGACCGTCAACGTCGCGGTTGTCGATCCGGAGTCAATGGTCAATGCCTCGTTCACCGGACCGATGTTGAGGGCCGGCGGGGTCGACTGGGACCTCAGACACCGGGACCCGTATGACTTTTATGATCGCGTACAGTTCGATCGCCCGCTTCACACCGCCAGTGACAACAACGCGCGGTACTGGGTGCGGCTGCAGGAGATGCGGGAGTCGATCAAGATACTCCACCAGTGCATCGAACAGATCGAACCCGGGCCGGTGCGCCCGCCCGAAGTCCCCTTCCTGGTGAGACCGCCTGCAGGCGACGCGTACGCCGCGATTGAAGCGCCCAAGGGCGAATTGGGCTTCTATCTCGTGAGCGACGGGGGAATCGCTCCGTACAGGTGCCACGTGCGGGCGCCATCGCTCATCAACCTGACATTGCTGCGGGAGATGCTGGTTGGCGGTATGGTGGCCGACATGTTCGTCAGCTTCGGTTCCATTGACATCAACATGGGCGAGGTCGACAGGTAGTGGATACCTTCCTGGACAGCAGCCTCTTCCGCAACATCTACTGCAACGTCGCGTCGGTCAGCGAGAACTGCGCGGCGCGCGGTTATTCCGACGGGTTCTTGCCTGACGGCCTGCAGTGGCTCGCATTCCTGATTACCAGCGTCGCGATCATTGCTGTGGTGATCAACGCGGTGTTGATGGCCGTCCTTGGCTTCATCTGGTTCGAGCGCCGGGTCTTCGCCCGCTTCCAGAACCGGGTCGGGCCGAACAGGTGGGGGCCGTTCGGGCTGCTTACCCCGGTCGCGGACGCCATCAAGACCATGTTCAAGGAAGACGTGGCGCCCCAGGACTCCGACCGTTTCCTCTACAACCTCGCGCCCGTGTTGATGGCCGTGCCACTGCTGGTAGTGTTCGCGTTGATTCCCGTTGGCATCGGAACGTTCGTCGTCGATCTGAATGTCGGAATTCTGTTCATCCTCGCAATCACGACGATGAGTGGACTGGCCATCGTGATGGGCGCGTGGGCGTCGGGCAACCGGCTGTCCATATTCTCCGGGCTCCGGGCCGTGGCGCTGCTCATCAGCTACGAGATCCCCATGGCGCTTTCGCTCGTTGGCGTCCTGATGATCGCTGGGTCCCTGTCGCTGGGCCGGATCGTGGACGCACAGAACGTGCCGTTCATCCTCGTGCAGCCGATGGGCTTCCTCGTCTTCTTCCTCGCGTCCCTTGCCGAAATGAACCGGACGCCGTTTGACCTGACCGAAGCGGAGTCAGAGCTGGCCGCGGGTTATCTGAACGACTACTCAAGCATGAAGTTCGGCCTGTTTTTCCTCGCCGAGTTCATGGCTGCGCTCGCAGGCGCAGCAGTGATCACCACGCTTTTCCTGTCCGGCTGGCGCGGTTTCGAGCCCATCCCATCGCACATCTGGTTCTTCCTGAAGATGGGCGGCGTCCTGTTCCTGATCGTCTGGATCAGGTTTACCTGGCCGCGCCTGCGAATCGACCAGATGCTCGCCTTCGCCTGGAAAGGGCTGTTCGAGCTGACACTTGTAAACCTGATTTTGGCGGCCATACTCGTGGCAATCTGGCCCGACCCGACCACAGGTCAACTGTGGATCATGGCCGCAATCAACTGGCCGGTGTTCTTTGTTGCCGTGTACGCGATCAGCAAGGTGCTAGGCGTGAAGCCGCACCGGCCTGAAAGGCCCGCTGCGGGTCTGCCCTACCCTGTGGCGACCGACGAGCCGGAACGCCCGGCAGAGGCGGAGGCGAAATGACCGGTCTGAATTTGCTCAGAGCGCTGATTGTGACGATGAAGAACTTCTTCCGCGTTCCCTTCACGGACCAGTATCCGGACCGCCAGGTCGGGCTGCTGGGTATGGCCAAGGCCATCGGCACGAGCCCGCTCGGGCTGGTGCGCAAGAACCCCGGCCTGGCCTTCAAGGCGATGACCATGCAGGCCACGGTGCCCGCCAAGACTCCCCAGCACGGTCGATTCCGCGGAAACGAATTCACGTGGCTGGAAACCCGATGCACCGGGTGCGCAAGCTGCGCCAAGTACTGCCCCCTGGGAATAATCGAGATCGTCACGCACCCGGGCGGCATAGACGTCCAGGAGGGCGAGAGCTACGGAATCGACGTCTTTGACATCGATATAGGCCGGTGCATGTTCTGCGGCCTCTGCGTCGAAGCCTGCCCCTACGACGCCCTGCACATGGGCACCAGGTTTGAACGCGGCAAGTACACGCGCGCCGGACTGGTCATTCCGGTCGATGAACTCAGGCAGGCCCCCAAGACGCCGTCGTCCTGGTTCAGACCGCAGTTCGAGGAACACAAGTTCGATCCCTACGAGGACCAGGTGGAAGACCACCACGACGCGGGCCGTCACGAACAACCCACACCGGAAGAGTTGCGGGAAAGGTGGGTGGTCGAACGTTGAGCGGTGAATTCGAAGTTTCCCGCCTGGCCGACGGCGCGTTCTGGCTCTTTGCCGCCCTCGCAATCGGGGGGTCGTTGCTCGTGGTAACAGTGAGGGACGTGTTCAAGGCCGCGGTATGTCTGGCCGGCTCGTTTCTCGCCGTCGCAGCTATCTATTTCCTGCTGCAGGCCGAATTCATCGGTGTAGTCCAGATTCTCGTGTACGTCGGCGCCGTTTCGATCCTCATCGCGTTCGCCGTCATGATCATCAGCAACGTGTCCGGTGGAAGCAGGCCCGCACGGGGCCGTATCGCCGCAGCTACCGTGGCGGCACTGGTGCTCGCAGCCGTCGTATTCGTTGTCTACAACACTTCATGGTCAGACATCAGCGACATCGAGGATGAGGACGCGCTGGCCGGCCTCGTCGGGACCTACCAGGAGGCGGAACGCGTTTCCGTCGACGGCAATGATCAGGAGCGCAGGATTGAGGCGGTCGACGGCTCGACTGACGGCGCCAGGTCAGGGGTGATGATCGACAGCACCGGCGCCATAGGTGTCCTGTTGTTGCGCGAGTTTGTTCTGCCCCTGGAGATCCTGGGACTACTGCTCGTCGCCGCCCTCATCGGCGGTCTCGCACTGATGCGTGACCGCAGGACTGAAGACCAGTGAGTCTCGAAAACGTACTGCTGGTCTCCGCGATCCTGTTCGCTATCGGCGTTTACGGCGTGATGTCGAGGCGGAGCATCATCACGGTACTGATGTCTATCGAGGTCATGTTCAACGCCACCGTGCTTGCGGCTATCGCCTTTTCCCGGTTCACCATTCCTGCCACGTTGTTGGACGGCTCATCCCCAGTCCACACCGCTGCCGTGCGGATGGCCCTGACCGGGCACGCATTCGCAATTTTCGTCATCGCGGTTGCTGCGGCCGAAGTCGCGCTCGGCCTAGCGATCCTGTTCACCCTGTACAGGGCCCGCGAAACGGCTGAGATAACCGACGCCGCAACCATGAAGAACTGACGGATAGTTACGAAGGTCCCTGCAAGTAACCATGTGGATTGACTACAAGACGGCGCCCAACCTGGTGGTGGCCGAGATGTGGAAGAACCTCCTGGAAGGAGAGGGGCTGCCGTCGATGATCATCCCCGAGGGCGACATACTCGACTGGGGCGAAAGAGTCCCGTTCCGCATCCTCGTGCCCAAGGGCCGTGAGCACGTCGCCGATGAGATCCTCCGAAAGCTCTAGGCGTCGAGAACAAGATCAACTTGATTAACGAAGCATCAATCTGGCTGATACTGGCCCTGCCCGTCGCGTCGTTCGCCATTCTCGGCGTGTTGAGGCCGGTAATCGGGGCCCAGTCGAAGTACGCCGGTTGGCTGACCATCGCGGCCGTCGCCGGTTCATTTGTCCTGTCGGTAATCGCCCTGGCGTCGGTGATGACCGACGGCGCGGTCAACTTCCCATCCCGCGACTGGATAAGTGTCGGCGGGTTCACCGTTTCGTACGGGCTCATGCTCGACCCCCTGACGGCGGTAATGCTGGTCACGGTGAGCGGAGTCAGCCTGCTCGTCCAGTTCTACTCCCAGGCCTACATTCACGGCGACCGCAGCTACACCCGCTACTACATCTTCATGTCGCTGTTTACGGCGTCGATGTTGGGCCTGGTAACTGCTCGAAGCGTCATCCAGTTGTTCGTGTTCTGGGAACTGGTTGGCATCTCGTCATATCTGCTCATCGGATTCTGGATGGACCGCCCCTCCGCGGCGGCGGCGGCAAAGAAGGCGTTCATCATGACCCGCTTTGCCGACTTTGGGTTCCTGCTGGGCATCCTTTACCTCTACACACAGAACCCGGCATGGCTGGACATCCCTGCTCTCTACGACGCAGTCGCAGCCGGGGCGGTGGCGGTCACAGCCGCTACGTGGATATCCCTGGGGTTCTTCATGGGCGCGGCCGGCAAATCGGCCCAATTCCCACTGCACTCCTGGCTGCCCGACGCCATGGAAGGTCCGACGCCGGTTTCGGCCCTGATTCACTCAGCCACCATGGTGACTGCCGGCGTTTTCCTGGTCGCCCGCTTCTTCCCGCTGTTCGAAGCGTCGGACGCGATGACTGTCGTGGCGCTCATCGGCGGGTTCACCGCCATCTTCGCAGCCAGCATGGGGTTGGTGGCGAACGACATCAAGCGGGTCCTGGCTTACTCAACCGTCAGCCAGCTTGGCTACATGATGTTTGCGCTCGGCGTCGGCGGATACGTGCCCGCAATGTTCCACCTGTTTACGCATGCCTGGTTCAAGGCCGGTTTGTTCCTCGCTTCGGGTTCCGTCAATCACGCCTCCGGCACATTCAATATGCAATACATGGGCGGGCTCAGGAAGTACATGCCCTGGACGTATTGGTGCATGGTCATCTGTGGGATCAGCCTCGTTGGTCTGTTTCCCTTATCCGGTTTCTGGAGCAAGGACGAAATTCTGGGCCACGCGTTGGAGGTCGAGTCCGGAGTCGGTTACGTGGTCCTCATCCTGGGCCTTCTGACCGCATTGCTCACGGCCTTCTACACGTTCCGGATGATCTACATGACCTTCCACGGCGAATATCGCGGTGGCGCCGAAGCTGAAGAGGAAGACCTGAAGAAGGCCGGAGAACCGGTACCGCCCGGACAGGGTCACACTCACCTGGCCGAATCACCTTGGATCATGGTCGCCCCGATCGTCATCTTGGCGATCATGGCCGTCGGCGCCGGATTCTTCACGAACCCGCCCGCAGACGTGGGAGTCAACAGCAAGCACGGCCTCGGAGAGTTCCTCACGCACAACGAGGACGTCTTCCACACCAAGGAAGATGCGAAACACGCCGGGGCCGAGCCGCATTTCAACTGGCCGATAGCGATCGGATCGACGGTGTTGGCGCTGGCCGGTATCGGCTTGGCGTTCGGCATGTACGGAGCGCGGAAGATTTCGCCGGAGTCGGTGGGCCGACGGCTCTCGGTGGTCCATCGGGTGCTATTCCGGAAGTACTACGTCGACGAACTCTATGAAGACCAGGTCGTTAGAGGCGTGTTCTATCGCGGCCTGGTCAGATCATTGGGCTGGATCGACCGCAACTGGATGGACAACGCAAACGTCCAACTATCCATGTGGACCAGCCGGTTCGGTCGCGGCCTGGCGTTAGCACAAAACGGCCAGACCCAGACGTATGTACTGGTCATGGCCCTCGGCGCAGTGGTGGCGGTCGCCGCCATCTTGATCTGGGTCTAATCGGTTTGTCGTAATGCAAGCGTTTGCTATGAAAACAGCCCGGCCAACCCCCAACATCGACTTACCGGCGAAAGAACGTCACCCCGTGCTCCGATGCGGGGCCGGTATCCATGGTGGGATGATCGGGGCGTACGTTCGACAAGTACAACTACAAACCGACAGGCACCGTCCCTATTTCATTACCTCGTGCAGCCTTGACAAGACCATAGTGATTTCAAGTAACGCGCCGGCTTTTCAGCACCTTGAACCCACACGCTGAGTAGATGTTCACCGGGCTCCTGACAACCATCGTCTTCCTGCCGGTCGCGGCCGGCGCGGTCATCGCGCTCGTCGCGAGGACTGACCAGCAGGTCCGTTGGGGATCGATCGCGGCATCGGTGGTTACGTTTGCCCTGTCGATTTTCGCGTTCGCAAGCTACTACGCCGACCCGGGAGGCGTGCAGTTCATCGACCGGTTCGAGAACTGGATTCCCATCGAAGGGTTCGAATCACAGTATCTGCTCGGCATAGACGGCCTCAGCGCGCCGATGATCTTGCTGACCGGCCTGCTGGGCGCAGTTGCCGCGTGGGCTTCCTGGCGCATCGAGTACCGGGTGCGAGAGTACTACTTCTGGTTGCTGGCGCTGGTGTCCTCGGTGATGGGAGTGTTCGCCTCCCTAGACCTGCTGCTCTTCTTCGTGTTCTTCGAATTCGAGCTGATTCCGATGTTCATGCTCATCTCGATCTGGGGCACCGGACGGGCGCACTACTCGGCGATGAAGTTCGTCCTGTTTACCCTTTTCGGCGGCGCGTTCCTTCTGGTGGCAGTGCTGGGAATATACCTGTCTACAGGAACATTCCAGATGGTCGCAATTCCGTCGGAAGCGGGTCAGATGATCGACGGCATCCCCGAACGAATCGCCGGTACCGCTCTGATCGCCCCGGCCGCAATGTTCTTCGGGTTCTTCCTGGTTGCCTTCGCCGTAAAACTGCCGTTGTGGCCCCTCCACAACTGGCTGCCGGACGCACACACCGACGCGCCCACCGCGGTGAGCGTGTTGCTTGCCGGCGTTTTACTGAAGATGGCCGGATACGGCCTGCTGAGGATCAACGTCGGCTTCTTCCAGGAAACGCAGGGGTTCACCGTCCACGACACGGCAGGGATACTCGCCGCCCTTGCGGCGGTGAGCACGCTGTACGGCGCAATAGTCACCATCCGGCAGACGGACATGAAGCGGCTGGTCGCGTTCAGCAGCATCAGTCACATGGGATTCGTGGTGTTGGGAGTATCCGCGATAGCAGGGTCATCGAGCGCAGCGGCCGGGGGCCTGAACGGCGCCGCCATGCAGATGTTCACCCACGGCACTATCACGGGACTGGCCTTCCTCGTCGTAGGCCTCGTCTACGACCGGGCCCACACGCGGTACATTCCGCATCTGGGCGGGTTGTGGCGGAAGATGCCGGCCATAGGCGTCTTCTTCCTGCTCGCCGGTTTCGCTTCCCTTGGACTCCCGGGCACGAGCGGGTTCGTGTCCGAAATCATGGTGTTTCTCGGCACGTTCAAGGTCTGGGCGTACGCCACGGGTCTCGCAGCATTTGGAGTGGTCCTGGCGGCCGGATACATCCTCTGGATGGTCCAGAGAACGTTCTTCGGCCCCGCTCCGGCCGAAGGCGGCATGTCGAAGGACGCCTACGAAAGCCTGGAGGACGCCAGTCCGCTGGACATGGTGCCTGTCGTGGCCCTTGGGGCCGCCATCCTGGTGGTCGGTGTCTGGCCACAGGTCCTGACTAACGTATTCGAGATTGGTATAGAGGCGACTCTTCGCTGATGACTGCGCACGATTGGTGGGTAATATCCCCCGAAATTGCAATGGCGGGACTGGCCATCCTGGTGGTCATCCTGGACCTTGTGATGCGGGACAAGAAGCTGCTCATGGGAATTGCGGTCGCCGGGCTCGCCGTGCCGCTCTTCTTTTCGCTCAACCTGTGGTTCAACTGGTTCGGCGGAGTCGGCACGAATCCTGATCCAGCCCTGTTCGGCACCTTGGTCGCAGACCGGTTCGCCCTCTTCTTCCACTTCCTCCTGATCGGGGTCACCGCCGCCGTGGCCCTTGCATCTGTGAAGTACGTGGAGAGCATGCCCGGCCTGCGAGGTGAATTCCTCGCCCTAATGCTGTTCTCCGTGACGGGGATGATGTTCCTCGTTTCGGCGCAGGAGTTGGTGTCCATCTACGTTTCGCTGGAGCTGACCGCCCTGCCCGTCGCCGCGCTGGCCGCGTTCCACAAGCGGGCGCGGTCTGTCGAAGCCGGCCTGAAGTTCCTGGTCCTGTCTGCAATCGCCTCCGCCCTGCTGCTCTACGGGATGGTCTTCATATACGGTTTCACCGGCAGCACGAACCTCGAGGTGATATGGCAACGCCTCGCCGAGATTCCAGGCGAGTCCGGCCAGCCTTTCGGGTCTTACGGGATACTCCTGGCGCTGACGCTCATAGTGGCGGGTTTCGCCTTCAAAATGGCGGTCGTTCCCTGGCACATGTGGGTGCCGGACGTGTACGAGGGCTCCCCTACTCCGCTGGCGGCCTTCCTGTCGGTTGCGTCGAAGGCGTCGGCGTTCGCCGTGGTAATGCGCGTCCTGTACACAGCTTTCGGCCATGATGCGCTGGTCCAGGACTGGTCCGGCTACATCGCCATACTCGCCGCGGCCACGATGACCGCCGGCAACCTACTCGCCCTTTCCCAGACCAACATCAAGCGACTGCTTGGCTACAGCACGGTCGCGCAGGCCGGTTACATCCTCGTTGGAATCGCCGCGGTCGCGGTCAATACTGACGCGGCCGATTCCATCGCCGGGCCGCAGGGCGCCTTGTACTACCTGATGGGCTACGCCTTTACGAACATGGCCGTGTTCATTGCGGTCATCGCCATCACGAACCGGACCGGCAACGAGTTGATCAGCGGCTTCAATGGAATGGGGCGACGATCACCCCTCTTGGCCATAATGCTTACCGTGGGCCTGTTGTCCTTGCTCGGTGTGCCCCCGACGGTGGGATTCATGTCGAAGGCTTTCGTCTTCAGCGCCGCGGCCAACTCCGGTCTCCTCTGGCTGGCCATACTGGGCATGATCAACACGGTCGTTTCCGCCTACTACTACCTGCGCATAGTTCGAGCCATCTACTTCGAGGAACCACAGTCGGACTCACCGGTCAGACCCGACGCGCCGGTCCTGGCAGCCGCTGCTACGGGAGCCGCTGGTGTTGCTGTCTTCGGCCTCGGGCCCTGGCTGCTGCTCAGGTTCGCAGAATCGTCCCTTACCATTCTCTGAGCGGTGTCGTCAGGGGTATTGCCCCTGCGATCCTGCCCGTGGCCCACAGGCGATTTTGTATACAGTTGAATTCGGCATTGATTCAATCCTGATCTGAGTATGGCCTACAAGAACATAGGCATCTGCTACCACGGCCTGAACCCAGAGGCCGGCGACCTTGCGCGTGCGATCGCTGAACGGGTCGGCTCTGGTCGCACGGTGGCGGCCGCAAACCAGTACGAGTTGGACATCAAACCGGACGCGCTGTCCGGGTCTGACCTCATCGTAACCATCGGCGGTGACGGGACTATCCTGAGGGGGGTCCACGCCGCCGCGCCCCGCGGCGTGCCTGTACTCGGAGTGAATATGGGCCGGGTCGGCTTCATGAGCGACCTCGACTCCGGCGAGGCATTGGACCGGATCGACTGGTACCTGGATGGGAACGCTAGGGTCGAGGAGCGGGAAATGGTACGGGCAGAGGTGCTGGATGCAGGGCTGCCGCCGCTCGACGCGTTGAACGACGTAACCATCGCCCGCGGCCACCTTTTGAGAGTCATTGAGGTATCGACGGAGGTGGACGGCGTCCACTTTGCCACATTTCGCGGCGATGGAGTGGTGGTCGCCACCGCTACTGGCTCCACCGGCTACGCCCTTTCGTTGGGCGGACCCGTCATGGACCCGATGTCGCGAGACTTCCTGGTAAAGCCGATTGCGACGCACATGAGCCAGTTTGGTGGGGTCGTCATCAAATCGACATCCACCCTCGAACTCACCGTGATCGCCAGGACGCCTGCTACGCTGAACGCCGACGGCTTCATGGACGTCAACCTCACCAGCGGCCAGACCGTTCGCGTGTCTCACTCGCCGCACCGGGCCCGATTCTTGAGAAGCGAACCGCCGTCAGCATTCTGGGGCTCGCTGTCCATGCGGTTGGGCATCAGAAAAGGAGCGCTCCCCGGGAGTGAACGAGACCCCGGCGAGTCGGATACGATAGAAGCGCATTGAACGTCCAAACGGCGAACACGCTCAGCTCCCGCAGGGTTTATGACGGAAAGATTCTTTCCCTGCGCGTCGACACCATTCAGATTGGCGATCGCGAGTCGGCTGAGCGTGAGATCGTCGAACACCCAGGCTCCATAGTCGTCGTTCCGGTGAACAGCCGGGGCGCTGTCTTATTGGTGGAACAGTGGCGTCACCCGGCAAAGCGTGTCTTGCTTGAAGCCCCCGCGGGTACCCTCGACCCGGGTGAGGACCCCTCCGAGACCGTGCAACGGGAACTCCGGGAAGAAACGGGCCACCGCGCGGCGAATATTCGCAAGATCGGCGAGTTCTGGATCGCGCCGGGGTGGTGCGACGAGTACATGCACGCCTACCTGGCCACCGGCCTTACGCACGATCCCCTCCCCCAGGACGTGGACGAGGACCTCCATGTCGTCGAAACGCCTCTCGACGAAATACCCGGTCTGCTGAAATCAGGCCGCATATCCGACGCCAAGTCAATCGCGGCGTTACTCTTGGCATTCGAATTTCACAAGCCGGCAATCGACGCGCAGTAAGCTCAGTCGACGAGAAGGTCTTTAGAGGGTGTCTAATAAGTCGTCAAAAACGTTCCTGGTGAGCTTGTCGAACCATGAACAGCGCGTCGACCCTTCGACAGGCTCAGGGTGAACGGAAGGGCTTTTAGACACCCTCTTAAACAGGACTCGAAAATTGTACGAACACGATCTATTGATAATCGGCGCCGGGCTCGCCGGTCTACGCGCCGCAGTTGAGGGCGTGCGCGGCGGCGCTGACGTTGCCGTGGTCACCAAGGTGCACCCCGTACGAAGTCACTCGAACGCGGCACAGGGCGGCATTAACGCCCCCCTCACCGACCGAGGGGACGACTGGGAAGGCCACGCGCTCGACACCATAAAGGGTTCCGACTACCTGGCCGACCAGGACGCCGTCGAGTTGATGTCGCGGGAAGCCGGAAGAGCCGTTATCGAACTCGAACACATGGGGGTGATCTTCAGCCGTGACGAGGAAGGCCGGCTTGGCACGCGTCGTTTCGGAGGCCAGAAAGTCGCCCGTACCTTCTTCGTCGGAGCAATCACCGGCTCAGCGTTGCTACACGTGCTCTACGAGCAGGCGCTCAAGTACGGCCTGCGCGTCTACGAGGAGTGGTTCGTCACGTCCCTGATCAAGGAGGACGGCCAGGTGCGGGGCGCGGTCGTTCTCGATATCAAGACCGGTGAACTGCACACCATCCGCGCCAAGGCGGTGATCATCGCCGCAGGGGGCGCGGGCCGCGTGTTCGAACCCTCCACCAACGCAATCATCTGCACCGGAGATGGCATGGCGTTGGCATGGCGGGCCGGGGCGCCGATGATGGACATGGAGATGATCCAGTACCACCCCACTACGCTGGCGCGTACCGGCATCCTGATGTCGGAGGCGGCCCGCGGCGAGGGAGCGTACCTTCTGAACAAGGACGGCGACCGGTTCATGAAGACCTACGCGCCCGACTACCTGGAACTGGCATCGAGGGACGTCGTGTCGCGATCCGAGCAGACCGAGATCAACGAAGGGCGCGGCATCGACGGCAACGTGCTGCTGGACATGAGGCACCTGGGACGGGAGTTCATCGAGGAACGCCTGGGTTACCTCCAGGAAGTCGCCGTGGAGTTCCTCGGAATGGACCTGGCGAACGATCCGGTGCCCATCCGGCCGGGCATGCACTACATCATGGGCGGCACGAAGACGGACGTGGACGGCTGTACCGAAGTACCCGGCCTCTACGCTGCCGGGGAAACCGCCAATGTGAGCGTCCACGGCGCCAACCGGCTGGGCGCGAACTCGCTACTCGACACCATTGTTTTCGGCAGACGGGCCGCGGAGCACGCGCTGGAATACATCAAGTCGGTGAACGGCACCTCCCGCGACGAGTCCCAGCTGGAACACGACAAAAAGCGACTTCAGGACCTGCTGGACAGGCCGCCCGGGCTCAGGTCAGCCGCAGTGCGCCATGAAATGGCAGAGGCAATGACCGATGGCATCGGGGTGTTCAGGGACCAGGACTCGATGGAACGCGCCGAAGCCGCCGTGAAGCGCAGCCGTGAGCAGTTCGCCAAGGTGAGCGTCCAGGACAAGGGAAAGACCTTCAACACGGACCTGATGTTCGCGCTGGAACTGGACTACATGATCGACTGCGCTGAGGCCGTTTGCGCCGGCGCCCTCGTCCGCAAAGAGAGCCGCGGCGCGCACTTCCGCACGGACATCACCGAACGAGACGACGAAAACTGGCTGAAACACACGCTGGTGTACCAATCGGAAGATGGGCCGCGCGTCGAGACGCTGCCGGTCACCATCACCAATTGGGCGCCGGAGAAGAGGGTGTATTGATGCAGGCAAACCTGACGGTCAGGCGATACGACCCCGATGCATCGCCGCCCCGCACGTGGGACCAGGACTATTCGCTGGAGGTGCTGGACAGCTTCACGGTCCTGGACGCCCTGATCCAGATACGGGAAGAGATTGACGGCACACTCACGCTTCGTTGCGCCTGTCGCGCCTCGATATGCGGTTCGTGCGGCATGCGCGTAAACGGCCGGGCGCGCCTCGCCTGCAAGACCCGCATCGCCGAGCTGGCGCCGAACGGGGAAACGCTGCTCATCGAGCCAATGGGCAACCAACCGGTTATCAAGGACCTCGTAGTAGACCTCTACACGTTCTTCGACCAGATCAATAGGGTTGACCCCTACCTGCAGCCGGACGCGATACCCGAAGAGGGAGAGTTCATAGCGTCGGGCGACTCGATGACCAACCTGCTCGGCGTGATGAACTGCATCATGTGCGGCGCGTGCGTGTCGGACTGCACGGTACTCGAGGTCGACGACCGGTTTATCGGACCGGCGGCGCTGGCCAAGGCCTACCGTTTTGCCGGCGACCCAGGGACGACCAGACCGGCGAACGCTTGAAGAAGTTGAACGACGAACACGGCGGCATCTGGGACTGCACACGCTGCTTCCAGTGCGTGGAAGTCTGCCCGAAGGACGTCGCGCCCATGGACCGCATCATGGAACTGCGGGACATGGCCATCGAGGCCGGCAATCGCAACACGTCCGGCTACCGGCACACCGAGTCGTTCGTGAACTCGGTCCGCCGCCACGGACGCGTCGATGAGACGCGCCTGGCCGTGGACAGCATAGGCTGGACAAACGTGCCGGGCCTGGTGAAAGAGGCTCCGGTAGCTATTAACGCCCTGATAAAAGGCAAATTGCCGTCTCCCATCCCGCACAAAGCCGAAGACCACAAGGCGATCAGCAAGATCGTCGAGAAGGCCGAAGGAAAGTCCAAGTGAAGTACGCGTTCTATCCAGGCTGCGTCGCTCGCGGCGGCGCGCCCGAGCTATACGAGTCCGCAATGGCGGTCCTGGACCGGCTCAACATCGAAACGGTCGAACTGACCCGCGCGTCCTGCACAGGCGCGGGCGTACTACAGGAAAAGAACCGCAAGCTCGGCGACATCCTCAACGTACGCACCCTCGCGATGGCCGAGCAACTCGGCCTGCCGATCATGACAATCTGTTCGACCTGCCAGGGCGTGATATCCCAGGCCAACCACGCTGTCCAGACCAGGCCGGACTACCTCGCCGAGATAAACGCCGAGCTAGCCGACGAGGGCATCGAGTACCGCGGCACGACGGTCGTAAAACACCTGCTGTGGGTACTGCTCGAAGACGTGGGCATCGAAAAGCTCAGGGACACGTTCGTCAAGGAGCTTTCTGGCACGAACCTGGCGCCCTTCTACGGTTGCTACATCGTCAGGCCAAGCGACGCGCTGGGACTCGGCGACAATCCGCAACGCCGGACATCATTGGAAATCGTCATAGAAGCGACCGGCGCAAACGTGGCCGACTTCCCCGGCAAGACAGCCTGCTGCGGGTTTCCGATTCTCCTCATCAACCAGGAGAACTCGCTCAAGATGGTGTCGAAGCACACGGGCGCAGCGAGTGACGCCGGAGCGGACGCCATGGTCACGCCCTGTCCGCTCTGCCATCTCAACCTCGACGGCTACCAGCCGAGGGCCCGCAAGAACAACCGCGGCGACTCAGCCGACCTGCCGATCATCCACCTGCCGCAGCTACTCGGCCTCGCCATGGGCATGGACCACAAGAAGCTCGGCATGCAGAAACACGTCGTCTCCACCAAGGACCTCGTCCGCCAGTTAAGCTCCGAGGCGGCCGGGTAGGCGCCGCCCCCGCGGTATCCAAAATGAATTTGATCCGTTGGCGTAACAGCTTTTGAATAGGCCAGCCAGTTGTGGCTGCGCTAAGCGAACTACCCCGCGTTCGCCATCACTTCCAGCAGTTCCTGTACTGCGTCGGCTGAACTTCGCAAGGCGGCGTTTTCGCCGTCCGTCAATTCGATCTCGATAACTTCCTCTACTCCGCCTGCTCCCAGCTTCACCGGCACGCCCACGTAGAGGCCGTCGATGCCGTATTGGCCCTGCAGGTACGCCGCGCAGGGCAGTATCTCTTTCTTATCGAGCAGGATGGCGTCCACCATCTGGGCCACCGCGGCCGACGGCGCGTAGTAGGCGCTGCCGGTCTTTAGCAATGCGACGATCTCCGCGCCACCGTCACGGGTGCGCTGGACGATCTCCTCCAGCCTGTCCGCCTCGATGAGTTCAGCGACGGGCTGCCCGCCGATCGTAGTCGAGCCGATCAACGGGACCATGGAGTCGCCGTGCCCACCCAGCACGTACGCCGAGACGTTCGTGACGGACACGTTCAGTTCTTGCGACAGGAACGTGCGGAACCTCGCCGTGTCGAGAATGCCGGCCATGCCAACGACTCGTTCGCTTGGAAACCCGCACACGTTGTAGGCGTGCTGGACCATCGCGTCGAGCGGATTGGAGACGACTACGAGGATGCAGTCCGGTGAGTACCTGGCGACCTCTTCGGTGACTGCCCCGACGATCTTCATATTAGTCAGCAGCAGGTCGTCACGGCTCATACCGGGCTTCCGGGCGATCCCGGCGGTCACTACCACCACGTCCGACCCGGCGGTGGCCTCATAGCCGTTCGAGCCGGTTATGAGGGCGTCCGTGCCGAGTACCGGCCCGCTCTCGAGAATGTCGAGGGCCTTGCCCTGCGGCATGTCCGGCACTATGTCCACCAGGACAACATCCGCATACCCGCGTTCGTAAATCCGTTGGGCCGTTGTCGCTCCAACGTTACCGGCGCCTACCACCGTCACCTTTTGCCTCATCGATTCTCTCTTTCTGTCATTGCGGTCAATTCCGACTAGCCAGCCTCAATCGACTTACCGGCGAAAGCCGGTATCCATGGTGGGGTGACGGAGGTGGGTGCGGTCGACGTGGACACTTCCAACCGAAAGGCAACGCCCCCGTATTCTCATTGTCATCCCTTATTCCCTCTCGTCATCCCCTATTCCCTCTCGTCATCCCTGTGTTCCCCACGTCATCCCCGTGAAAACGGGGATCTCCCCGCACGAATAGGTCCCCGATCGGGGTCGGGGAAGACGGTTGAATGAAGCCCCTCACTCCGCCGCCACGTACTCATTCCAGCGCCGTTCCAGTTCAGGGTCCCGAACAGTCTCGAGTATGTACTGCCCGAACTCCTCGGCCGTTACGCCGGTATCCCGACCGGTGACCTGGATCCGCCGTTCGTACTGACCGCACACTTCGAGCGCCATGTCGACCTGTCTGCCCAGATCGCCGTATCCCAGGTGCGAGAGCATCAGTCCGGCGGCCTTGAGCACCGAACTGGGGTCGGCGAACTTGTCCCTGCCCTCCGCGACCATCCTGGGCGCGGAACCGTGGATCGCCTCGAACATTGCGTAGCGCGTGCCGATGTTGGCGCTTCCGGCCGTTCCCACACCGCCCTGGATCTCCGCCGCCTCGTCGGTCAGGATGTCACCGTACAGGTTGGGCATCACGAGGACCTGGAAGTCGGAACGGCGTGCCTTGTCGAGCAGCTTGGCCGTCATGATGTCGATGTACCAGCCGTCCCACGATATGCCCGGGTAGTCCTGGGACACCTGTTCGGCCACCTGCAGGAAGCGGCCGTCGCCCGCCTTGACGATGTTCGCCTTGGTAACGACGGTGACCCGGTCCTTGCCCGTTCGTTGAGCGTGGTCGAATGCGGCGCGGATTATCCGCTCGGAACCTGGCGTAGAGATGATCCGGAAGTCAATGGAGATATCGTCCGTGACGTCGATCCCTTGGCTGCCGAGCGCATACAGGTCCTCGGTGTTTTCCCGGAAGAACGTCCAGTCGATGCCCTCGGACGGCACCCGTACCGGCCGCACGTTGGCGAACAGGTCGAGCGCCTTTCGCATGCCCACGTTGGCCGACTCGAGGTTCGGCCATTCGTCGCCCTTCTCGGGTGTGGTTGTCGGCCCCTTTAGCGTGACGTGGCAGGACTTGATCTCCTCCAGCACGTCGTCGGGAATCGACTGCATGTGGGCGGCGCGGTTCTCAATTGTCAGCCCTTCGATGTTCCGGAACTCGGCTTTGCCTGCCGCCACTTCGGCCGATAGCAACTCCTCCAGCACTTGGCGGCCAACCTCGGTAATTGCGGGGCCTATGCCGTCGCCGCCGATGATCCCGATCACCACAGGACTGATCTCTCCGTAGTCCAGCGGCGGTCCGGCGTTTCTTACCGCCGCGACCCGGGCGATCTGCTCGTTGATGATCGTTTCAAAGTGACTTTTCGCGTTATCTATTGCCGTTGGGCTTGTCATTCCGGCTCCTTGGGAAAGCGATTCTTGGCGTTAGTTCGTTGATTGGTACCTAATAAATCCGGACCGGCCCAAATCGACTTGCCGGCGGAAGCCGGTACCCATGGTAGGGCCCGGAGGTGGGCACTCTCGATATGTACAACTCCCCATCGGTAGACGCCGTCCCCAGTTTCATCGCTACTCCCACTTGTGAGGCTTGCCGTGTATGGGGAGTAATTTGCCGGTGTCCGGCCGGATTGCGTGCGTCTCATGCGTCTTCGCCGCGTTCTTTGCGGTCACGTCCCGGACGCCCACAATCCCGGCGTTTCCCAGGCTGACCATATTCCCGATTGCGACGAACAGTACGTCCGCTGCCTCGTGGCAGGTCTCAGACTCGTCTTTCGCATTGGCCGCTGCGACCATCTCCTCGACTTCTTCTCGTAAAATCGGCGCCCTGTCAATTATGACCTCGTGACAGGCCCGTGTCGCACCACTTCCCCTGTCGAAGCCGAACCGGTCATGAAAGTCCCAGACCTCCGCGGCCATTTCGGCGACCGCGCCAACAAATTCTTCTCGTCCTTGTGCCGGACGTGATGATGACGCGGGGAGTCCCAGATTTGTCTGAATTCGAGAAGATATTTCCTGCCTGGCCCGTGCCAATGATGCCCCCAAAATGCGCTGCGGCTGTCCGCCGCTAGCTGGATTCGCTGTAAATTTCCTCAACCCAACCGGTCTATAGCGGAATGTTCCCGTGCTTCTTTGGCGGGGAACTATCGACCTTGTTGGCCAGCATGCGCAGCGCCCTGATGATCGTCGGGCGAGTCTCGGCCGGGTCGATCACGTCGTCCAAGTAGCCGCGGTTCGCCGCCACGTACGGGTTGGCGAATCGTTCACGGTAGTCCGCAATCAACTCTGCCCTCTTGGCTTCGGGATCGTCGGCCCCGGCAATCTCCCTGCGGCTGATTATGTTCACCGCACCGTCCGGTCCCATCACCGCGATCTCCGCGTTCGGCCATGCCAGGTTCACGTCGGAGCGCAACTCCTTGCTGCTCATCACGATGTAGGCCCCGCCGTATGCCTTACGAAGGATCAGAGCGATTTTGGGCACCGTCGCTTCAGAATAGGCGTAGATCAGCTTTGCTCCGTGGCGAATGATCCCCCCGTACTCCTGCGCCGTGCCGGGCATGAATCCCGGGACGTCCACCAGCGTGACGAGCGGGACGTTGAAGGCGTCGCAAAACCGGACGAACCTCGCAGCCTTGTCCGACGCGTCGATGTCGAGGACGCCGGCCATGTGGGCGGCCTGGTTGGCGATGATGCCGACCGTTCCCCCGCCCATCCGGGCGAATCCCACGACGATGTTTGGGGCGAACGCGTGGTGGACGGGTAGAAATTCGCCGTCATCCACTATGTGAGATATGACGTCGTGTACGTCGTACTGCTGGGAAGGATCGTTAGGGACAACCGCGGCGAGGGCTTCCTCTGACCTGTCGGCGGGGTCGGTCGTGGCGGTCGAGGGCGGGGACTCGGTGTTGTTCGACGGCAGATACGAGAGAAGCTGCCGTACCTGCTCGTAGCAGTCGGCCTCGTCAGACGCGGTGAAATGAGCGACCCCGCTGCGTGAGGCGTGCGACATGGCGCCTCCCAGTTCCTCGTGGCTCACCTCTTCGCCGGTCACCGCCCGTACGACGTCGGGCCCGGTGATGTACATCTGCCCTATCGACTCCACCATGAAGATGAAGTCGGTGATTGCCGGCGAATAGACCGCGCCGCCGGCCGCAGGTCCTGCTATCACCGTAATCTGGGGCACAACTCCCGATGTGAGTGTGTTGCGCTTGAAAATCTCGGCGTAGCCGTGAAGTGAATCTACGCCTTCCTGGATGCGCGCTCCTCCCGAGTCGTTAATTCCGACGATTGGGGACCCGGTCCGTACCGCGTGGTCCATCACCTTGCAGATCTTCTGCGCCGCCACTTCGGATAGCGACCCCCCCAACACGGTGAAGTCCTGCGCGTATGCGAACACCTGCCGTCCGTTGACAAGCCCGCTTCCGGTGACGACGGAGTCGCCGGCGAACCTCTGGCGGTCCAGTCCGAGGTCTGTCGCGCGGTGCATCGCAAAGGTGTCGATTTCCGCGAATGACCCATCGTCGAAGAGTTTCTCCAGCCGTTCGCGGGCGGTCAGCTTGCCGCGCTTGCGCTGGGACTCGATACGCCGCTCTCCGCCGCCAAGCAGCGCTTCTGCCCGCCGCGTCTTCAGGTCCGAACGCGGGTCGCTCGGCGGCGAGTTTTGCTCGGAGTTCTCTGGCGTTTCGTCGTTTTCTGGCGGTATCGTAGGTACCTCCCCGGTCGGCGCAATCGCCGTTCCGGTCATAGCTGCAACGTTCGCTAAACTGAGCGTGACGGCTAATTCTACGTGTTTTTGGGGAGCGAATCGGCGGAAACTTCACGCTTGGGAGTCGAATTCCGGGAAGCAGATGATTGCTGAGGTTTTTCTTCCCAAAGTTGCCGAGAGTTAGGCCGTTTCCCCAGAGCATCCCAATGAAACTTGCAACCAAGACAATGCAAATCGGCAACCGGTATTTTGAGTGGGGTACCCGCACGTACGTAATGGGCGTGCTCAACGTCACGCCGGACTCGTTTTCGGGCGACGGAATGTTGTCGTCGGGCAACGCGGACGACTGGGTCGAACGTTGCGTAGACCAGGCCGTAGGCATGGAGGACGCCGGGGCGGACATCATCGACGTCGGCGGGGAGTCCACCCGCCCGCCGTCGCGCTACAAGGGGGCAAAGCCCGTCGACGAGGCCGAGGAGTTGAGCCGGGTCATGCCGGTCCTCGAAGCTCTTCTCCCAAAGCTCACTGTCCCCATCAGCATCGATACTCGTAAATCCGGCGTAGCGCGTGCCGCCATCAATGCGGGAGCGGCGATGATCAATGACGTTTCGATGCTGGCCGACCCGGACATGGCAAAGGCCGCAGCGGAACTTGAAGTACCGTTGGCCGTCGGTCACATTCGGTTAAAGGCGCAATACGAGGACCCAACCTCCGAAGTGATCGCCGACCTGCAAGCCGCGGTCGAACGCGCTGTCAAAGCCGGGGTCTCGAGGGACAAACTGCTTGTCGACCCGGGCATAGGATTCGGCAAGAGGGCCCCGCACAGCCTCGATGTAATGAATCGCCTCTCGGACTTCCGCAGCCTACAACTGCCCATCGTCATCGGCACTTCCCGAAAGTCGTTCATCGGACAGGTCCTGGACCTGCCAGTTGAAGAAAGACTCGAAGGCACGGCCGCAACGGTGGCGTTGAGCGTGGCGTACGGCGCCGACATGGTCAGGGTCCACGATGTTCCGGAGATGGGGCGTGTCGCCCGGATGGCGGACGCGGTGGTCCGCAGACCCGACCGCTGAAGGACTGACCGGCGAGCATGGATTGCCGGACGAGCATTCGAAATGGCTGATCCGTCCAGGTGTTACATCGGCCTGGGAAGCAATCTTGGCGACCGGGCTGCCAATCTCGCAGAGGCGCGTCGGCGGCTCAACAACAACGGTCGAATCGTAGCCGTGTCATCGGTCTACGAGACTGAGCCGTGGGGAGTCGGCCCCGGTCAGCCCGACTATCTCAACCAGGTCGTGGCAATGACCACTCCCCTGCCCCCGGCAAAACTGCTGGAGGCACTGCTGAGAATCGAACAGGACATGGGTCGTGTGCGCAAAGCCACCGGCGACCCCAGGCTGATCGACCTCGATCTGCTGCTATACGGCCACAAGGTGATCGACGAGCCGGGACTCACCTTGCCGCACCCTCGTATGTGCGACCGGGCATTCGTTCTCGCACCGATAGCCGAAATCGCCCCCGACGCGGTGCATCCTGCGACCGGCCTGTCCGTCAAGGCCCTCAACGCCAAAGTGGACCACGGCGGTGTTCGAACCTGGCGCGGCGGATAATGGATCGACTGCCTGCTTTAGGCGGTCTCGAGCAGCGTGCCAAGCAGGCCGGCGAGCAGGAAGACCACCAGTCCAATGGCCACGATGGCGTTGTAGCCGAGTAGCCACGAAGCTCGACGGAGAATGCCCGGCCCGGGCGTAGGCTGGTACCCGGAGCGCCGGAAACGCCACACGAGGTAGAACATCCACAGGGCCAGGGCCAACTTTATGCCGAGGACGATGAACCACGTCGGGGTCACCTGGTTGCCCGTCAGGCGGTCGAACATGAGCACCAGCCCGCTGACGATGAGGGCAAGGACCGCCGCGTCCACTAGTTCCTTGTAGATGCTGCCGATCGGGCCCATCAACTGGCGGCCCAACTCCGGATTGGCGGCAAGGACAGGCCGCAGTACGACCGCAAAGAATATGGAGCCGCCGACCCATGCGACTGCACTGACGGCGTGGGCCCACCGTACGAGCCACATGAGCCAGTCGTTAGCAGAAATATCCCCAATCATGCGGCGATTATCGCGTAACCACCCGATCGGAAATTGGATCAAACTTCGATTGGCGCGCCAGTCCTTTTCTGCAAGTATCCTGCGTCAGATCCACAGCGCATGTATGAGACCTTCAAAATCCCCTCTTCCTTGACGGAGACCCTTGCAAAACCCCCTCTCCCAGCGGGAGAGGGTTGGGGTGAGGGAGAATCGCGAATTAGCAGCAGGCCCTTGGACCCCCGATTCCCCGGTAAGTCATGGGTTACTTAACCATCTCCTCGAAGGGAGAAGGTTAGAGCCTGCCCCGTACTGGATACGGGGGTGAGGGTGACGCCGACGGGCAGGTTCGCACCTGAAATATGCAACGAACTTCAGATTCAATACACTATGCACCGTTACCTCACGTCAGGCCGCCGGTCGATGCATCCGGCAGATCAGGACCCTGCGATGATTTCGATCTGTTCCCTCAGGTCGTCCCTGGTAATCAGGCCATTCCACTTCTTGACTATGTCGTGGTTGCTGTCAAGGAACACAGTCGTGGGGTACGAGAGGATCTTGTACTCAAGTTGAATGGCAGCGTTTTCGTCGGGGATATTCGGGTACTCCACCCCGACCTCTTCCAGGAATGCGATGGCGTCGTCCTTGGAGTCGATTCCAAGCTGCTGGATCCCCACGAACTGGACGTCCTGGTCCTTGAACTCCGTGTACGCCTCCTGCAGGTCCGGCATCTCAGCCCGGCAAGGTGGGCATGACGGGAACCAGAAGTTGACCACTACGGGTTTGCCCGCCACTTCTGCGAGGTCGAATTTGCCGTGCGCCAATGTTTCGGCAGATATTTGGGGCGCGTTGCCGGTGGAGGCGACTTTCGTCTCTCCAGAATCGGTGGTCGCTGCGCCCCCGGTCGACCCCGAGCCACCCGAGTCCGTGGACGAGGAACCGCCGCACGCCAGCGCCGCAAGCGCTAACACAAGCCCGGCAGCCAAAACGACCAAAAGGCCGCGGGAAGTGAGTCGACCGGCGAATTTTGTATATCTCATAGTTAGTCCTCGTCCTGTTGATTCGGGAATCTGGCCCGCCTCGTCTTCGTTATCCAAATGGGTTGTTTAGTAGTTAGATGTTCGGGGTTGTCCCGGCGATTCCGGATCTGGCCGCCTTGCCAGCGTTCAAATCCATCCAACGGCCGTTCCGACTGCGACCACGTCGCCCGACTGGTTTTCGCACACCAGTTCCAATTCGCATTTCGTGCGGCCGCGTTCATCCGTGGTGTCTGAACAACGAACCCTCGAAACGATGCTGTCACCGATCTGCACCGGCGCCACGAATATGAGATTGAACGACCCGTTTCCCAGCCAGTCAACGCCGAACGTATCGACCATCAAGTCCACCACATACCCCTGCACCATCGCGCCGGATGCCGCCCTGCCGGGAAGGCCGCACATCCGGGCGAACTCATCGTCTGTGTGGACATTCCTGGAAGGCCAGCCGTCGCCGGGTGGCCAACCGCCAGAGAATTGCCACGTCTGGTAGGACGTAACCAGTTTGGGATCGCCGGAAATCCAGTCACCCGTTTTGAACTTTTCAGCCGCGATCACGATGCCAGTCAAACTTTCAGGAGATCCCGGGGTGGCCCCCGCCCATGAATGTATTCGTCGTCTTTCGGGTGAGGACTGTCCTGCCGTCTCCATCTGAAATGCGGGTCTGCATTACCTGGTATGGACGGCCCCGCCGGTTGTACGTGTCGACAACCTGCCATGAAATCGTGACGGTGTCGCCGGTGCGCGCCGGGCGTTCGAGTTGCACGTCATCGTGCGTCTGGATGGCCGCACAGTGCTCCGGCAGCCTGAAAGATGGGCTGCGGGTCAGATTGCTGAACACGATCAGCAACGCCGGATGCACGACGCCCGGGCGATTGCTGGCGCCGAGGTAGCGGGAAGCGTCGGCCCCAACCGACTGGACAATGCTCTCGTTGAACTCCTCGGTCAATTCGAGTTCGAGGGGCGCAAGCCTGTCGCCCGGCCGCAGCCTGTCAGTCGTCACGTCTGTATCCATGAGATAAGTCCGGACAGGCTACCTATCGTCCACAAAACGGCGAAATTTGTAGTCCTGCGAGGTCTCTTCGAATCCGTGTTGCGGCAAGAACTCCACCTCAGGCAACACCTCGATCGCAACACTTGCCAGCGACTGGACTCTTTCAGCCGCCGCCGCACGAGAACCCGGCGCGCACGCAATGCGGACGGCCAGGCGGTCACCGGAATAACGGTCCGAATCGACCAGGTGACTGACTCTCAATTGATAGTCCGAAACGCCGTCCACGCCAAGCAAGGGGGATAGCCGATTGTGCAACGCCTGCGGGTCTACCAGCGTGCCCTTGATCTTCACCAGGCCGTCGGCCCGATATGGCTCGCCCGTAAAGCGCGGCCCGGTGCGCCCACAGTGGCCGCATTTGCCGTCTTCGATCGCCACGACGTCTCCAACCCTGTATCGCAAAAGAATGGTGCCTCTCCGGTTCAGGTGGCTCATAAGCAGCAGGCCGGGCATTCCTTCGGCCACCGGCTCTCCGGATTCGATATCCACCACTTCGAAATGGAACTGTTCCGGCGCTGCGATATGCCGGGGACCCATCTCCACGCACTCCATGGCCGGCGCCTGCATCTCGGTGAATCCATAGCCGTTGCTGATTCTCGGTCCGGCCGAACCCAGGGATTCGAGGCGGCTCCTGATGTCCTCGCGCATACCTGGCGGACACGGCTCTCCCATCACCATCGCCATGCGCACGCTGCCGAGATCGGCTCCCAATTCCTGCGCCCGTACGACGAAACGCCGAACGAAGGTCGTGATGCCCCAAATGATCGTCGCCCGCTGACGTTCGACCAGCCGCACCGCGTCGTCCAGGCTGCGCCGCACGTCAAAATCTCCGTAACCCCGGCCCGTCAGCGTCGAAATCAGCTTGGCCCCGGTCGCCTGTGCGCCCCAGGTCGCGCTCAGGAACCCCTGGTGCGGAACGGTCCCCATGGGAAACAGGTTGGCGACCACGTCCGATTCCCTGATTCCGGCGATCTCCGCACCTCGCCGGATGTGTTCGATGCGGGCAAGCCGGTCGTGCACCGTGTCGTAGAACGCGGTCGCCTCACTGACACTCCCGGACGTATAAATGACGTCAGCCAACGTCGACTCTTCCAGAGACAACCCGGGCAGCATGTCGAGATCGAGGCGAAACGCTTCAGGGTCGGCCGTGTAGGTCTGCTTATGAAGAATCCCCAGTTTTCGCAGGTCGTCGACCGTCTGGAAATCCGGAGCAGTCAGACCGAGTTCATCGAATTGTTGTCTATAGTACGGATGCGCGGCGGCACACATCCGGACCGTATTTTGCAGGCGCCGGTCTCTCGTTTGGACCTGCGGGTCTTCCGTGGTGGCCATTCGCGTTATCCGGGTCCGCCCAGTCTGCCGCTCACTCTCCCCTGAACCGGGGTGTGCGCTTTTCCAGGAACGCCTTCATGCCCTCGCGCGCATCGGCAGTCGCATTGTTCTCGGTGAAGAACTGCCCGGCCATTCGCACGCGCTCTTCGAGGGACATGCGCTGGCCCTTTACCGCTGCCTGTTTCATCGTCCGCATGGCCAGCGGCGCTCCGGCCCTGATTTTCGCCAAAAGATTTTCCGCCTCGGATTCCAGGTCATCGGGTTCCACCAGCCGATTGACCATGTTCAGTTCCCGCGCCGTCTCCGCGCTCACGAATTCCCCGGTGTAGAGGAACTCCAACGCGAAGTTGAGCGGCGCCTTGGCCGACAGCATCGCCGGGCCGCTTATTGAACTGAGGCCCCTCCTGGCCTGGGGCCAACCGAATACCGCCTGGTTCGTTGCGATGCGAATATCGCACGCCAGGGCCAGGCCGCCTCCCTGTGCAAGGCAATACCCGTCCATCAGGGCGATGGTGGGCTTCCATATGCCGGACAGGGCGACGTACAGGTTCTCGATGGACTTCGACGCCTCATCATCGAGACTTCCCGGGTCCGCCTCCGCGAGGTCGAGTCCCACAGAGAAGTTTCCGCCGGCACCCGTGAAAACCCCGATCCAGGCTTCGTCGTCGCTCTCGAATCGAATGAGCGCCTCGGCCAGGCCTTCACGCATCTCGACATTGATGGCGTTGAGTTTGTCAGGGCGATTGAGCGTAATGCGCGCCGTGTGATCGTTCAGCTGATAAAGGACCGTTGCGTTGTCAGTCATTCAGTTTCCTGCCGGGCTTATCGGCCAGACGCGCGTCAGCAGCGTCAAAAATTAGGCCCTTACTCATTCTCGACTGGGTACGGGTCGACGTAGACCACCGCCTCGCCGGTCAGCACCTCGTTGCCGTCCTGGTTAAGGCAACGGCAGTCCACCGTGACGATTGGCTTGTCTTCCCTGACCTTCTTGACTTCGCAGTGCGTCGTGATCGTGTCGCCGAAGTAGACCGGGTTCGTGAACGACGCATTCAGGCCCAGGAAGATCATGGTGATCCTTGATGACGCCATCTCGACGCCCAAGACCGCCGAGATGAACCCGATCAACAGGGCCCCGTGTGCGATCTGGCCGTTGAAGCGGGTTCGCGAACCATACTCGCTGTCGGTGTGCAGCGGTTGATCGTCTCCGCTCAGGCGAGCGAAGTCCAGGACAACCTGTTCAGTCACATGCCGCGTTATCTGCGCGGTCTGACCGACGTGAAATTGTGTGGCGGCGGCGTTGGTCAACTCGTTCCATCCTCCGGGTGGGCGACGGGAGCAGTGGTCCGGCCATTCACCCCTGGCACTCCGTGCGCATTATTCCGAGTTGATCATGAATGGCGCCGTTCAGGGCGTCTATCGGTACCCGTACCTGGGCCATCGTGTCCCTGTTGCGGATCGTCACGGCGTCATCGTCCTCAACCGTCTCGAAGTCGACCGTGACACACAGTGCGGTACCGATCTCGTCCTGCCTGCGGTATCGCCGGCCGATGCTCTGCGTATCGTCGTATTGCGTTCGGAATCCCGGCCGCAGGACATCGTATACGCGTCGTGCGCACGGGGTCAGTTTCGGGTTGCGCGACAACGGCAGCACCGCTACCTCAAACGGGGCAATGTCCGGATGGAATCTCAGGACGACTCGCTTGTCCTTGCCCTCGCCTTCCGAGTCGTACGCGTCGCACAGGTATGCAAGCGCTGATCTATCCGCGCCCATGGCGGGTTCGACAACGAATGGCACGTATCGTTCATTGCGGTCGTTATCGAAGTACGTGAGGTCCTTCCCTGCCCTGCTGGCGTGCGCCTTCAGGTCGTAGTCAGTTCGATTCGATATCGTCTCCAATTCCCCCCATCCCCACGGAAATTCGAACTCCACGTCTGCGCTGGCCTTGGAGTAGTGCGGCAATTCCTCGGCCGTGTGCTCCCTGACGCGCAGTTTGTCGCGTCGAATGCCGTGAATCCTGTACCACTCCATGCTGAAGTCGATCCAGTAGCGGTGCAGTTCTTCGTCTTCCCCCTCCCGGCAGAAGTACTCCATCTCCATCTGCTCGAACTCCCGCGTGCGGTACGTGAAGTTCCCGGGGGTGATCTCGTTTCGGAACGCCTTGCCGATCTGGGCAATCCCGAACGGCAGTTTCTTGCGGGTGGTGGTCTGGATATTCGAGAAGTTGACGAATATGCCCTGGGCCGTCTCCGGACGAAGATACGTCACAGACGCCTCATCCTGCACCGGCCCCATTCTGGTCTCAAACAGGAGGTTGAACTGGCGCGGGTCGGTGAGGGCGCCCTCGCATTCGGGGCACGCCGCGGCGCCGATTTCGTCGGCCCGGAACCTCCGATGGCAATCGCTGCACTCGACAAGGGGGTCCGAAAAGGAATCCACATGGCCGCTGGCCCGCCAGACCTCCGGGTGCATCAGGATCGACGCGTCGATACCGACGATGTCCTCCCTTTCGCGCACCATCGACCGCCACCAGGCATCCTTGACGTTGCGCTTGAGCTCGACTCCCACCGAGCCGTAGTCCCAGACACTTCCGACCCCTCCGTAAATCTCGCTGCTCTGGAATACGAATCCCCGCCGCTTGGATAGTGAGACAAGCGTTTCAAGGTCGACGTTATGCAGGTTCCGCGTTGCCAAGTTGTCGGGGCCTCCAGGCAGGATTTTGGACGATCATGCCCGCCGTGACGGGCACTCAATTCAGTGTACAGCCGAGTACGCCGACAATCTGCCGTATGGCCCGCGGGAACGCATCATCTGCGGCGCGCTGTGGGTTATGCTTTCGTCTGTCGAAAACAAGCGCATCGTCGAGGGAGACTCCATGTCTGATCCCATGGCCAAACAACTCGAAGGCAAGGCCGCCATCGTCACGGGGGCAGGCCGGGGCATCGGCCGCGGGATCGCCCTCGTGATGGGCAGCCGGGGCGCGTCAATAGGGATCTGCGACGTGAACGAGTCGGATGCCGCCGCGGTGGCCGAAGAAATCAACTCGGCCGGTGGAAGGGCAATCAGCGGATACGCGGATGTCACTTCCAAAGAATCGATCAGTGAGTTTACGGCTCGTGCGATCTCCGAGTTCGGAGCGGTCGACATATCCGTTGGCAACGCCGGCGTAATCGGCGCTCCGGGATTCGCCGATCGGCGTGATTACACCGACGCCGACTGGGACCAAACGTACGGGATCAACGTGATCGGTCTCGTCAACACTGCCGAGGCGGTCATCCCGCACATGAAGGAACGCGGATCCGGCCGGATCATCAACATCTCTTCGCACGGAGGGCGGTCTCCGGCCGGACTTGGCCGCCCCGGCAGCGGCACGGTGGGCGCGCCTTATTCGGTGTCCAAAGCGGCGGCGATCCAGTGGACCCACGCGCTCGCAATCAAGCTGGGTGAATTCAACATCACGGTTAACGTCGTGTGCCCGGGCACGCTGTGGACCCCCATGTGGCAGAAGATCGCAGTCCAGGCGCACCGCCACCAACCCGACGCGGCCGAACTCTCGCCGCGTCAGTATTTTGACCGGCAGATTGCCGCCACCGTCCCGCTCGGACGCTCCCAGACACCCACGGACATCGGCCACGCCGTCGCCTTCTTCGCTTCGGACGACGCATCTGAAATCACCGGACAGGCGCTGAACGTCAACGGTGGAACGAGGATGAATTGACCCACCGCCTGCGGAGCGTGACTTCATCGATCGGAATTCAAGGGACTGGATGAATGGCCAGCCTGGCCGCAGAAGTGACCATCCGCGTCGACAGGCCCGTCGATGAGGTCTTCGAGTTCGTTTCAGACCCGGCAAACATGTCGCGTTGGGTCGAGTACGTTGAGAAGGCGGAGTACTCGGACGGCGCCGAGCCGGGGGTCGGAGCGACCTACGAAGTCAATTACACCTACGGCCGCAGGGCCAGCGATCTGACGATGAAAGTCACCGAATTCGAGCCGCCGACGCGCTTCGGCTACATGACGATCAAGGGGCCCTACCCCATTCGCGCGACTTACACCCTCGCGCCGGAAGGAAACGGCACGCGATTCACATACTTCCAGGACGCGCAGTCCGACGGCTTGATCACCGCCTGCATGTTCGTTTTGCTCGGGTTCTTACTCAAGATCCCCACGCGAGGTCTGTTGAGGAAGAACGCGCAGAGGATGAAAGCTACGATCGAAGCCGCCTGAAGGCGCGCACATTGGACGGGACATCCGTATGGCACACCCACTTTCAAACCAACTGGCAGGCAAGGCCGCATTCGTCACCGGAGCGGGCCGGGGTATCGGCCGAGGAATCGCACTCGTCCTTGCCGAACGGGGCGCGGACGTGTTCGTCACCGATCTAGATGGTGATTCGGCCGCAAGTGTCGCATCAGAAGTCCGCGAGACGGGACACAAAAGCGGAAGCACGCCGTCGGACGTGACCGATAAGGAGTCCATCGCGGAAGCGGCGCAGAAGGCGATTTCCGAACTCGGGAAGATGGACATCTGTGTCGCTAACGCAGGGGTGATCGGCGCTCCTGGACTGGAAGACAGGGACCACTACGTCGACGAGGACTGGGAAGTTACCTACCAGGTGAACGTCAAGGGGCTGGCAAACACCGCAGACGCCATCTGCCCGCACATGCAGGAGCGGCGCAGAGGCCGGATCATAAACATCGCTTCGCAGGGTGGGCGGGCGCCGCGCGGGGCCAAACTAGGAATCGGCGAGCCTATCGTCCCCTATTGGGTGTCCAAGTCAGCCGCCATTCAATGGACGCACATGCTCGCCGGTTACATGGGGCCATACAACGTCACGGTAAACGCCGTCTGCCCCGGGACGTTGTGGACTCCCATGTGGGAAAAAATCGCACTGAGCGTGAAGGCAAGCGATCCCGAGCAGGCCGACCGGGAGCCCTACGACATCTTCACGGACTCGGTTAAGGCGAGGCAGCCGCTGCCCAGGCCGCAGACTCCCGAGGACATCGGGCGCGCCGTTGCATTCCTCGCGTCCGAAGATGCCTCCGAGATCAACGGACAGGCCCTTAACGTCAACGGCGGCGGAATCATGAGCTAGCGGCGAGGTTTAACGCCCGTTGTTTGCTCCACGATTGATCGGCAACTCGCAGAATTGAACCAGCCAGCCTGGAACACACGGCAACACCGGAAAAGGAAAAGCTAAAACAATGAATGATCGGGAACTGATGTACCTGCCCGGCTGGAAACAGCGGGAAATGGTGGTCAACAAGGAAATCTCTTCGGTCGAGCTCACGCAGGCGTCCCTGAGGCGCATCAGAGCCCTGGACGACCAGTTGAACGCCTTCATCACGGTCGACGAGGAAGGCGCATTGGCCTCGGCCGTCTCCGCTGACGAGGCATTGGCGAGAGGCGACGAGCCCGGCATCCTGCACGGTGTGCCAACTTCGCTGAAAGACCTCGAGACCACCAGGGGACTAAAGACCACGCTGGGTTGCGCCCTCTACAAGGACTGGGTCCCCGATTTCGACTCGGTCGTTGCCGAGCGGACCCGCAATTCCGGCGCCGTCATCCTTGGAAAGACCAACACGCCGGAGTTCGGCAACCGGGAAGAGACCTTCACAAAGATCTTCCCGGCCGCCAACAACCCCTGGGATGTCGCACGCACCACAGGAGGTTCAAGCGGAGGCGCCGGAGCTAGCGTCGCGGCCGGTATGAGCGCGCTTTCGACGGGAACGGACGGCGGCGGTTCGGTACGGCTACCCGCTGCTTTCTGCGGAATATTCGGCCACAAACCGACGCAAGGGCGCATGCCGAGGTTCGGCGGGGTTTCCAGGCCGGCCTACAACCCGACGTCAACTTCCGGACCCATGACCCACACCGTTCGCGACTCCGCTTTGATGATGCAGGCGTTGTGCGGCCACGACCCGCGGGACCCGGGTTCCCTCAGAAGCCCGACTCCGGACTACCTCTCCGACCTCGACGCAGGCGTAGAAGGAATGAGAGTAGGCGTGAGCATAACCATGGGGTTTGCGCCAGTCGACGAAGATGTCGAAGACGCGGTGCGATCAGCCGCAAACGCGTTCCGCGAACTCGGCGCAACGGTGGTCGACGCGGATATTGTCCTGGATCCGCCGCCCAGGGACTACTGGTGGACCGTGTGGACAGGCAACCAGAAAGCGATGTACGGCCATCTCGAGGAGGAACACCGCGAAGACCTGATGGAGTACACACTGGCCATGATCGACCACGGGACAACCGTGACCGGCGCCCAGTATTCCCAGGCCCTGCGACAGGCCGACATGCTCAGGTTGCAAATGGCACAGTTCTTCGGCGACTTTGACATCCTGATCACGCCCACGACTGCAGCAACGGCCTGGCCGCACCTCAACCCGCCCAAGACAGTGGGCAACAGGCGGTCCGATGAGCAGCTTGCAGGCATCAGCTACGGCGCAATTCCATTCACGATGGCGTTCAACATCGGTTGGAACCCGGCGGCATCCATCCCGTGCGGATTCGACTCAAAAGGCCTGCCGATCGGGCTTCACGTCGTCGGGGATATCGACGACGACGCAACGGTCCTGAGGGCCTGCGCCGCGTTCGAAAAGGCGCGTCCGTGGCTCGACCGTCGACCACCCGTTTCGTAACGACTGAGAGCGCCGTTGACCCCATCGACGCTCGCCACTCAACCAGGAAGTGAGAATATGCCGCCCACTTATGACATTGCTGTTATAGGCGGGGGTGTAATGGGGTGTTCCACCCTGCACTACCTCGCAAAGCTTGGCGTCACCAATTCCGTCCTCCTCGAACGCGATGGTCTCGCCAATGGTTCGACCGGGCGTTCAATGGCGATCCTCCGAATGCATTATTCGAACGTGGTCACGACCCAGATGGCCTGGTGGAGCCGCGGGATAATCGCCGAATTCGAAGAGGAGACCGGTCATCCCGGCGGATTCGTGAATACCGGGTACCTCTTCCTCGTCAAGCCGGGCCACGAGGACGCGCTGCGGCGAAACGTCGAGTTGGGCCGGCGGCACGGGGTCGAGACCGAATACCTGGCTCCCGACGAGGCCCAGGACCGCTGGCCGGATATTCGTTTCGACGGAGTCGGCGCGGTGGCGCACGAATCCCTTTCGGGATACGCCGACTCTTCAGGGGTTACCGCAGGGTTTGCCCGGAGCGCGCGCTCGCACGGCGCGCAGGTGCGTCTGGGCGCTGAAGTTACGGCTATCAAGACGGACGGCGGGCGGGCGACCGCAGTCGAGTTGAACGGTGAGACCGTCAATTGCGGGGCCGTGCTAATCGCGGCCGGACCGTGGATCCCGGAGTTCCTGGAGAGCCTTGGAGCGCCGCTGCCGCTGTCCTGGGCGAGACACCAGGTGATCAGGTTGCACAGGCCCCTCAACCTGGTTCCCACTCACCCAACCGTCGGTGACCCGGTAAACAGCATGTCATTCCGCCCCGATTCCGGTGACACCACCTTGGTCGGCGCTCGTGAGGACCCGGTCGACAGGGACACATACACCCAGACCCCCGATACCGAGGTGGTCGTTGAGTCGCTCGCCCGTTTGGCGGCGCGGTTCCCGAAGATGGAGGAAGCAGGCTGGGACGGCGGTTGGGCCGGACTATTCACCATCACGCCCGACTGGCACCCTGTCCTCGACCGCGTACCGGGCTACGACAACGTCTACGTGGCCGCCGGCTTTTCAGGGCACGGATTTAAGTTGTCGCCGGCCATCGGCAGGGCGCTCGCAGAGCTGATCGCGAACGGCGAGTCGACTTCTATCGACATCTCAGGACTGCGGTTCACGCGATTCGAGGAAGGCGATCTATTTGAGTCGGCGTACGGGAATACCGTATTCGCCTGATTCCGCCTGCAAGCCGTCCTGAGTGAGTTAGTCTGATTCCCAGGCGGCGTGGAAGTGGTTCAGCGGACCCTTGCCCTGCCCGACCGGAAACGCGGTTGCTATGGCCCGCGTCACGTATTGCTTCGCCTCACCGACGGCTTCGGACACCTCCAGGTCGCGGGCCAGTCCGGCAGCAATAGCAGATGCAAACGTGCACCCGGTACCGTGAGTGCTCGTGGTCTCGATACGGCGGGCCGGGTACTCGATGAAGTCCTGCCCGTCGAACAGCAGGTCCGTACTCTTGTCCGGTTCCTGCACGTGGCCACCCTTGACCACAACGTACCGGGGACCGAGCGAGTGGATCGCCCTCGCCGCCTCTCTCATCTCCGCTCCGGTAGTGACCGTCAGGCCCGTCAGTACCTCCGCCTCGAACGTATTGGGTGTAACCACCGTCGCAGCCGGTATTAAGTCCTGCCTGACTGCATCTACGGCGTTCTCCCTCAGCAGGCGCGCCCCGGTAGCAGCGACCATGACCGGATCCACGACGAGCCGGTCGAAGCCATGCTGCTGAGACTTTCGGGCCACGAGACGAACGATCTCCGGGCTAGAGAGCATGCCGGTCTTGACTGCGTCCACACCGATGTCGTCGACAACGGCGTCTATCTGGGCCTCGATGACATCCAGCGATATGTCCTGGACTGCCGTGACGCCGAGAGTGTTCTGAGCAGTTATTGCGGTGACCGCGGACATGCCGTAAGCGCCGAGCGCGGCAAACGTCTTCAAGTCCGCTTGTATTCCAGCCCCTCCGCCCGAATCGGAGCCGGCAATTGTGAGGACCTTTCTTGGCGTGCCCCCGCTCACGGCCACTCCTCCCCGGCGTATGCCATTTCCCAAAACGCAAACTCGTATCGCGCCACCTGGTTGAAGATGACCTGGAAGCTGTCCAGTTGGGACGGACTTGCCGCGTTCACCTGCGACGCGAGGAACCTGACAAATGGCCCCAGGCTAGCGTCCGTGTGGATGTCGATCCACTGCTGATAGATGTCGCCGAGAGGATGGCCGGAATCGCCGGGACGGGCGTTCGTCGCTTCGAGCCGGTCCGCCCAATCCAGATACACGCCTTCGACCACGTACATCGCACAGCAAATGTCGGCAAATGTACCGGCGCTGGCGAGGCCCACGAGGTAGTTCGAAAAGGCGTCTGTAGTCGGTAGTGGCGTTGCGTTCCGGAACTCACTCTCCGGCACTTGCATGACCTTGAAGGCATCCAGGAACAGCGTGTCCTCAGCGCCGAGCAACACCGACAGAAAGTCGCCGAAAGGCCGGGCGGCCACGAGGTCCGGCGCCTTCGCAATCGCCAGGCCCCCCACCTTGGCCAGTTGGTTGACGAACACGTAGTCCTGGATGAAGTACCGGCGGAATATGTGTTCCGGAAGCGAGCCGTCCCCCAACTCGGTGATGAACGGATGGTCAGTCGCATCGGTCCATATCCGGCCCGAGCCATTCCTGAGTTGGTCAACCAATGCCATGGGCACGCGGCTCCTCCCTGAGCGCCATCGTCGGTCGATAATCTACACGACTAGAATACCGGCAAGACGTATTACGAGCAGCAATGTTCCAGTCCCGCCCATTGTCATCAAAACAGCCGTCCACCCTCGTCGTACCGGGGACACCCGGTACCCATGGTGGGGCGCAGAGGTGGGCGCGCACGACATCTACAACTCGCAACTGACGGGCAACACCCCACTTTCACAACCTCGTGCGACCTCAACAAGGCCAATGGGATTCCGAGTGCCCACACATGTTTTCCCGAGCGAACCCGAGGAACCTGAGACGGCGGATTGCCGACCCCGCCATTCCCCGCCTGGACCGGATTCGAGCGGGGCGGCGGGACGCGGGACGACCAGGGACACCGGAAGAATTGAGGGCGCCATCTAACCCCGCACTTATCAAACACCGTTGTCCTTGGACATCAACGCGAACGTGGAAAACCGCCTCAGATCCCTCGGCTTCGCTCGGGAAAACAAGTTCTATGAAAACAGCCCTCCGTCGTAACGGGGACACGCGGTACCCATTGTGGGGTGCGGAGAAGGGTACGCTCGCCGTGGACAACTCCCAACCGCCCGGCGCCACCCCATCTTCATCACCTTGTCCTGCCGCAACAAGGCCATAGTGATTCCGAGGAAACGCACCAATGAACAAGGAACTGGAAAACGTCCAAGCGCTCGTCTTCGACGTATTCGGCACAGTCGTCGACTGGCGGTCATCCGTCATCGCGGAACTGGAACAACTCGGACGCACCAGGAATCTCTCCCGCAACTGGCCCAAGTTCGCAGACCTGTGGCGGCAGGGCTACGGTGACGGCACGCGGCGCGTCAACGATGGCGCGGACAGATGGGCCCCGGTGGACGTAATCCACCGACGCAAGTTGGACCAACTCCTGGAACAGTTCGAAATACCCGGACTGCGGGAACACGAGATCGACCACCTGAACCGGGTCTGGCACAGGTTGAATCCATGGCCGGATTCGGTCGATGGGCTTACCAGGTTGAGGTCCCGCTACATAGTGTCCACTTTGTCCAACGGCGGCGTGGGCCTGCTCGTCAACATGGCGAAGTTCGGCGGTCTGCCGTGGGACTGCGTCCTGTCGTCGGAGATGTTCGGAAAGTACAAGCCGGACCCCAGCGTCTACGCCGGGGCTGCCCGGCTATTGGGACTGGCGCCGGGCGAAGTGGGAATGGTGGCGGCGCACGGCCACGACCTACTCGGTGCTCAAAGGGTTGGGCTGCGGACGATGTATGTAACCCGCCCCAGTGAACACGGGCCAGTCAAACCTTTCGAGTTGCCTGAAGCGATCGACACATTCGACGTAGTCGCTGACGACTTTGTCGACCTTGCAGGCCAATTGAACACCTGACTTTGACCTAAGGCGGGAGGAGGCATGGCCCGTTTCCGGTCGATGAGACCGGTCAGACCACCGCAAAATGGAGTTCAACTCTTGCCAACTAGCCCTTATCGTCGCGAACGACTGTTAGAATCCAGCAGCCATACGAATTTCGCACCCGTCGAAGTACATAAGCCGGAGGCATAAACATGATCCCGTCACTACCCGGAGAAGGCAGAGTCCCTTACATTCCACCACCGCCCCAAGAGCCGAGGTACCGCGGCGAGGTCGTGGTCGCCAGGGAAGAGGGGATCGTCGAGCAGACCTCCTACGGCCAGTTCATCCATCTCCTCTGCGAGGAGACCATTGGGGACGAACGCTTCACCGTCGGCGAACGTACGCACAATCCAGGGACCGAAACCGAACCTGGGACGACGGACTCGGAGGCCGTGCACATTCTCGAGGGCGAAGGTGTCCTCAGGGTATGGCTTGACTGGGTGTCCGGTCGCCCGATGGAGGTCCCGCTGCATCCCGGCCTCGAAGTGGTGATTACCGAGCAGACACGCCACCAGTGGATAAACACCGGCAAAAGCCCCATGGTCTCGGTGGTGACGATTTCTCACGTGCCGTTCCCGGCGTACCCGCACCACTACCCGGCGATTTTCGAACCCGGGAAGGGCAACCAGATTCACCAGCATGACAACAGGGTCGAGGCCTTTTACGTGGTATCTGGGCCCGGCTCCATGTTGATTGCCGACCAAAACAACGAGACAACCCGCGATCTCGTCGTACCCCCGAGGGGCGTTGGCTACAAGCCCTCACACGTCTACCACCGCCAGTACAACCACGAGCCTGACGGCGACGAGGCCTGCTACTGGATCCACAGCATGGTGGTATTCACGCACCGCGGAAGCAGGATGCCCCAGCTTCACGTTCGCCAGCACGGCATGGACGGCAAGACGCCCATCTGGGAGAGCGGCGCTCACCTGTAAACCCGGGTCCGTTCACCGGGCAGTCCGGCATGCCTGGCAAGGGGTGACAGGGATCAGGTCATCCCCAGCAGGCGCTTGGCGTTCCCGCTGAATATCGCTTCGATCTGTCCCTGGCTCAGGCCCAGTTCCCGGCAGTCGCGTATCTGGTCTTCGTAGTAGCGGACGGAGAACCCGCGCGGGAACCAGCTCGAGTCGCTGCCGTAGACGATCCTCTCCGCGCCGACGGTCTCCACGTACTTGCGGATCAGGATCTTGGTGGTCAACTCCTCGGGCATCCAGCGCATCCACTGGTTCGACCCCGAGGTGTCCACGTGCACGTTTCCGCATGACCACATGAGGTGCAGCAGTTCCCTGACGTAGCCGCATCCCAGGTGAGGGATTACGAACGGGATCGTGGCGAAGTCACGCGCCACGTTGTGGAGCATGAGCGGGCTCATGTTGACATGATGGGAGATGCCGCCGCCGCCGCCCAGGACGCCAAAGTGGACGAGGATAGGAATACCCAACTCCTCAGCCGCTTCCCACGTCGGATAGCCGGAGGGGTCGTCGATCGGCCGGTCCAGGGCCGGGGCGATCAGCTTGTAGCCCTTCAGACCCTTCTCATTAACGGCGCGGCGCAGCTCATCGGCAGCGTCGTCTGCAAAGGGGTTGTGGTGTGCGAACCCAATGAACTTGTCTGGGTACCAGCTTACGATCTCGGCCAGCTTGTCGTTGCCGCCGCCGGTCACCCAGACGACTCGCTCCAGGTCGTACTTGTCGATCTCGGCTGCCCAACGGTCCGCCTGCTCACGGTCGGTCCGTTCCTCAGTCTCCGGCGCCTCGAAACAGTGGGCCAGCCGCCACTCGGCCCGCAAGGAGACCGCATAGTCCCTGACTGCCTTTTGCGATTGTTCTGACGATTCGTATGCACCGCCGCCGGTGAATGCAGATTCGGGTCTTCCTCTCCCGCCGCGGCCTCCACCCATCGCGCCCCAGTTCATTTGTGTGGGAAAGTGGCAGTGAAAATCTATGACTTTGAAACCCTGATCGACCATTTGGTCCTCCGATTGATTGCCTGAAAGAGCCAACGAAGTTTAACAGCGCGTCCAGGCTGAAACAGGACGCGACGACAGCTTCAACTCAATGCTGCGTAATTGAGACCTGACCGCTTGTGCCGGTCCGGTCCTGGTTAGTCGGACGTCACGGCACCTTGTATGGGTCGAACGTCAGCGACTCGGCAACGTGAACGCGAAGGCTGTCGACGGGCGGGTCGCCAATTGCCCGGACCTTGATATGCCTCAAGTTCTTGCCGGTGCCCTCGACGAGGCCGTCGGCATTGGTCAACTTCGCACCGTTGTAGAACCCCAGGTGCATGTAGTTCCGCTGATCTGCGATGTACATCCTCAGTCCACCGTCTTTGACAAACGACGGACTGCCCCACTTCAGCGATTCCTGGACATGCGGCTCGGCCTCAACTACAAGGGAACGCAACAGGCGCGCCAGTTCCACGCGGTCTTCCCGGACTCCCACCAGCCATTCTGCGAAGTACTCAGGCTCCGTCATAACCTCACCTCCCTGTGCTGCCGACGAGGCGCATTCTCATGCGCCGTCCGTCTGCCCGCCGCATTCGTTCAAGTTGTGCGAGTCCCTTTCGAGTGTCGCTGGCGACGCGAGCCGGATCGGCGCGTCCCATTCGCTTCTTGAAAAGCCAATACGTGAAGTCGTCCATGATGTTGAGCGAGGCTTCCCCGTTAAGGTGGTTATGGTTGTCTGGATCCTCGGCCTTCTTCGAGGAAACAAAGTCGTGCCACAAGACCATTTGCGAAAAGCCGTATAGGCGCAGGTACGCAGCCTCCCGGCTCTCCTGGTTCGGCGCTCGTCCACCCGCTACACGCCGCTTGGCGATCTCCTCTCCCACTGCGGTCTGAAGAGCCTGCTCAACCGTCACGCCGTAGAAGTAACTCAGGTGGGCCCGGTGTTTTTGCACGCCAAGAATGCGGGTGAATTCCGCCTCTTCCAGCCCGCCGAATGGGGCGGGACTGCCTATCCAGGATCCCCATTCGTCTTCCGGAATCCCGCCCTGCAGCCGAGTCCGAATCCGCTGGGCGAGTAGCTTCCAGTCAAATGCCTCGCCTGCCAGCAGGTAATCGTACCGCTCACCCTCGACCACTTCACTCGCAATGGGCCATCGGCCTATCGCCTCCAGCATGGCCGTCCGCCAATCGGTCGACTGTTGGCGCAACGCGTCTTCCAGCCAGTCCAAAACCTGTTCCACGCTGACCGGCTTGTGGGGACCAGCAGCGGCATCGGTGTCACTTGCGGGCGAATCGGCCGTATGTTCTGCGTTTGCCGTGTCACTCATTTTGCGTGGTTGCTTCGGCTCAAATTCGCGTCAGGACGCGCGTAGCAAAGGTTACACCCTGTGCGGTTGATCAACCGGCGCGCGGAGGAACCTCCGCCTTCCGGCCGCGTGTTGGCAGGCGTGACGCTGCCTTAAAACACTGGGATGCCCTGGCCGGTCAGGCGTGACCGCAGCAGCGCTTGTACTTTTTGCCAGACCCGCAGGGACACCTCTGGTTCCGGCCGATCTTCTTACTGCCGGTTCCGGCGGCAGCCCCGTGACCCTGGTTGACGTTTGACATTATCGACTTCTGGCCCGTTGCACGGCCGTTCCTGGACTGAGGGGCACGGCCATTGCCGCGACTGGGAGTGCCGGCCGGCCGGCCCTGGGCTTGGCCCGGGCGCGGGGCCAGCGCCACCCGGAAGATCGTGCGGGCAATCTGGGTTTCTATCCGGGCCAGCAGGCCGGTGAACATCTCGTAGGACTGGCGCTTGTACTGGACCAGCGGGTCGCGCTGGCCCGCCGCCTGGAGACCGATTCCCTGGCGCATGTTGTCCATCGAAGTCAGATGGTCAACCCACTGTGCGTCGATGGTCCTTAACATGATGGCTCGTTCGAGGGTCCCCATCATCTCTTCGCCGAACTCCAACGTCCGAACGTCGTACAGTGATTCTGCTTCCGAGCGAAGAAGCGATTCGATTTCGTCGAGTTCCATCCCAGCGACGGCGTCAGCGTCTTCCAGTCGCTCGGGGACCGGCATGACCGTTTGGATCGCGAGCTGGAATTCTTCGATGTCCCAGTTCGACACATCTCCTTCGAGGTGGGCCGCAGCTATTGCCGATAGTTCTTTCTCGACGTAGTCGAGGATCGTGGGCCGCAGTCCTTCGCCCTTGAGTACCCGGTGCCTGAGGTTGTAGATCACATCGCGGTGGGTGTTTATGACGTCGTCGTAGTCCACCAGGTGTTTGCGAATCTCGAAGTGGTGGCCCTCGACCTTGTTTTGCGCGCCCTCCACCGTGCGCGTGATCATCTTGTTTTCCAGGGGCAGATCCTCTTCCCAGCCAAACATATTCATGGCCCCGCGCATGCGGTCGCCGCCAAAACGCCTTATCAGGTCATCCTCGGTAGAGACCATGAACTGCGTGGCGCCGGGATCGCCCTGGCGGCCGGAACGCCCGCGTAGCTGGTTGTCGATCCTGCGAGCTTCGTGTCGCTCGGTGCCCAGCACAAAAAGACCGCCGTTCTCAAGCACCAGGTCCTGGTCTTGCTGCCACTCGTCCCGCTCCACGTCGATGGTGTCCGGATTGCCGCCCAGGATGATGTCCGTGCCGCGCCCTGCCATGTTCGTCGCGACGGTTACGGCGCCGGGTCTGCCCGCCTGGGCGACGATGGTCGCTTCCTTCTCGTGCTGCTTGGCATTGAGGATCTGGTGAGGCACCTTGCGCCTGCGCAACAAGCCGGCAAGGTGTTCTGACTTTTCGATGCTGGTGGTCCCTACCAATACCGGACGTTTACCGCGATGCAACTCTTCGATCTTGTTTGCCACCGCGTTCCACTTGGCGTCCTCGGTCATGTAGATGAGGTCGGGCATATCGTCCCGGACCATCTGCTGGTTTGTCGGTATTTCCACCACCTCCAGCTTGTAGATCTTGAAGAACTCTTCGGCTTCTGTGACGGCCGTACCTGTCATGCCGGCCAGCTTGCCGTAGAGGCGGAAGTAGTTCTGGAGCGTGATGGTTGCGTAGGTGACGGACTCTCGCCGGATTTGGACGTTTTCCTTGGCCTCTATCGCCTGGTGCAGGCCGTCCGAATAGCGGCGGCCCTCCATTAAGCGGCCCGTGAATTCATCGACGATCAGCACCTCGTTACCGCGGACCACGTATTCGCGGTCCCGCTGGTAAAGCGCGTTCGCCCGTACGGCGTTTTCCACAAAGTGCGTGAGCGCGTCGTGCCGGGGGTCATACAGGTTGTCGACGTTCAGCACGTTTTCGACCCTGGCGATCCCTTCAGGAGTGAGCGATATCGACTTCAGCTTTTCGTCGATGTCGAAGTGGGTACCCTGTTCGAGACGCGATGCGATCTGAGCGAACCGCTTGTATTCCTGGCCCGACTCCTGGGCAGGACCGGAGATGATAAGTGGGGTCCTGGCCTCGTCGATCAGGATGTTGTCGACCTCGTCCACGATCGCGTAAGCCGGGTCCCGTTGCACCATTCGGGGTAATTCATCGACCATGTTGTCCCGCAGGTAGTCGAACCCGAACTCGTTGTTCGTCCCGTACGTTATGTCCGCCTCGTAGGCTTCCTTCCTCGAGGCCTTGCGCATGGACTCGCCGGCGACCGCTGCGAAACTGGTTGAGCCCGAATCGGCATTTTCGTCGGCTTGACTTTGCTTTTCCGCTGCGCTCGGGTCGAAAACCAACGCGCTCTGGTTTTGCAGGCAGCCGACTGACACGTCGAGCGCGTTGTAGACGGCGCCCATCCATGACGCGTCCCGCTTCGCGAGGTAGTCGTTTACTGTGACCACGTGGACCCCGCGGCCCGCCAGGCAATTTAGATAGGCCGGCAGGGTGGCGACGAGTGTCTTGCCCTCCCCCGTGCGCATCTCGGCGATCTTGCCTTCGTGCAGGACTACCCCGCCGATCAACTGGACGTCGAAGTGCCGCATGCCCAGGGTCCGACGCGCCGCCTCCCGCACCGCGGCGAAGGCCTCTGGAAGAATGTCGTCGGTCTCTTCGCCCGCCCGGATACGCGCCCTGAACTCGTGCGTCTTGCCGCTAAGGTCCAGGTCGGTCAGGGACGTGAACTCCGGCTCGAGCGCGTTGATATCGTCCACGATCGGGCGGATCTTCTTGATCGCCTGCTCGTTGGAGTCGCCGATAATCTTGTTAAGCAGACCTAACATGGGTACAGGATACGACAGGCTCGAAAATCGGGCACGTTATCAGCCCGCAGCGGCCGCACATTGCGCGCTGGCAAGGTCTCTGCCGCAGTAGACCTTTGAAAATCTCCTCCTCCCTCAAAGGAGACCATTGCAAATCTCCCTCTCCCAGCGGAGACCCTTGCAACACCCCCTTTCCCGGCGGACACCCCTGCAAAACCCCCTCTCCCAGCGGGAGAGGGTTGGGGTGAGGGAGAATCCCAATTCCCCGGTTAGTCGGGGGTTACCTGAAAGTCTCCCTCGCAGGCAGAGGGTTGGAGCCTGTCCCGCACTCGATGCGGGTGTGAGGGTGAAAAGGACTTCACCGCAACTTACAAGGCACCACACACTCGCGGCGCCGTTACTTACATTCTACGTAAACAGGGCGCCTACTGATTCGCCCTGGTGGATGCGGGAGATCGCCTCGCCCAGAAGATCGGCTATCGACAGCACTGTTATTTGCGACGTCAATTTTCCGCCGTTCACCGGTACGGTGTCGGTGACCACGATCTCCTTGATCTCCGGCACGTCCAAAAGCCGCTGTGAGGCTTCCCCTGGCAATACGCCGTGCGTGGCGCATGCGTAGATGTTCGTGGCGCCGAACCGCGCCAGGACCTCGGCCGCGGCAATTAATGTGTTGCCAGTGCTGATCTCATCGTCGAAAAGAATTGCCGCCCTGCCCCCCACGTTTCCGATTACGTTCAGGCTTTCGACGTCGTCGTGGTTTGTGGTGCGGCGCTTTTCGATGATCGCAAGGGGAGCGTTGAGCCGGTCGGCGAAGTCCCTGGCCCTCTTGGAAATGCCTATGTCCGTCGCCACGACGACTACGTCGTCAAGACCCTTTTCCTGGAAGTATTCGACCTGCTTGGGCAGTGCCGTAAGCTCGTCCACCGGGACGCCAAAGAACCCCTGGACCTGCGCGGCGTGCAGATCGACCATGATGACCCTGTCCGCCCCGGCCGTCTCCACGAGATCGGCGATCAGCCGCGCCGTGATTGGCACCCTCGGCTGGTCTTTCTTGTCGGTGCGTGCGTACGAGTAGTAAGGGATGACCGCGGTGATGCGACCTGCCGATGCCCGCTGTGCGGCATCGATCATGATGAGCATCTCCATGATGTGGTCGTTGACCGGCTCGGTAGTAGGCTGGACGATGAAGACGTCCCGCTGCCTGACGTTCTGCAAAATCCGCACGAACGTGTTGTCGTTCGCGAACTTGAACACCTCAACCCGGCCAACCGGCACGTTCAGGTAATCACATATTCGTCGGGTCAACGCCGGGTGAGCGTTCCCGCTGAAAATGACCAGTTCCCCTATTGCGTCGACCACTAAGTCCCCCCGATTGCAGGCCTCATGCTGGTATGCGTATCACCCGGACCTGCGAGGTGATCTTTGCTGTTCTCCATAATTTCCCTGACAGTGGACCTCGCTCTGCCCTCGAAGTCCACCCGAAACGCGATTCACTCTGAGCTGTTTCCCGGCCGCGTCGCATCCAAGTTTCCCGACGTTACTCGGACTGACAATTCTCGCGCCGCCGGGAGTGAATAGGCCGGGCAGCGGCCTCAATTACTAATTCAATTCTCGTCCCGGGCGCGGCTAAATCCTACAATTGACGACAGTACCCAGTGCCAGAGTCCTTGTCCATGTTTCAGCGCCAGACGGCAACCCCGCTCATTGTCCTCTTCCCCAGCGCGCCCGGGGACTTCAGGCGCGTGTCTATCCGGAACTCCCAGGGTCTTATTGAACGAGGCGTTCATACTCAGCCTTGCGAAATCCCAGCAAGGCGGCACCGCTCTTGATCAGGATGGGCCTTCGAATCAGGCGGGGTTCCCCCAGCATCAGTCGGATGAGTTCGTCGTCGGATATCTCCCCGCGCCGGCTCCGATATTCCCTGGCGCTGGGACTGGCCCAGGAAAAAAGTTCGTTGGGAGGCACGGTACCGGCGAGTGACCGCAGTTCATCCTCCGTGAATGGGTCCGCGAAGAAGTCCCGTTCGGAAGCTTTCAGTCCTGCTTGCGAGAGAAAATCGCTCGCTTTCTTGCAGGAATTTCAGCGTCGCCAGTGATAGAAAAGTGTTTCGTCAGCCATACTGTTTCCCCTGTAGCGTGCCAATGACCCGGCCATTGTGCCAGACAGTCGCGCAAGATCAGCGCTCGAAATGAATCGTCTCGAAGAAGCCGGAACCGCACTGCCCGAAACCTCATCGGGCTCGAGTATCGGCTTCGCAAACATTATGAGGACCTACCGGCGCGGCCCGGCGAGCCTGTTCAACCTCAGCATGTACTCATTCGGACTGTCGGCGATGGCGACCGGAATTGGCTCCGGCATCCTGCCGTTCAAGGTGTTGGATGTACTCGATGCCGGTGCGGTCGTAGTTTTCGGGAACAACCTGGACAAAAACGGCACGCTGGGACTGATCTCGCTGATCGGCCTCGCCTGCGCGGCGGTGATGCAGCCCGCGTCCGGTGTGATGAGCGACCGCTCCCTGAAATCGACGGGGAAACGGCTGCCATTCATAGCCGTGGGCGCAGTCCTGATGGCCGTCTCGGCCTACTTCTTCGGCGCGGCAAATACGTTCCTATCGGTCCTATTGGCGACGATCCTGATCCAACTCTCCGGGAACCTGAGCCAGGGGCCGGCCAACGCGCTGCTGGTTGACCACATCGAACGGCAGAGACTGGGGCGGGCCGCAGGCGCACTGAATTTGTTCAAGGTCATGGGCGCCGGCATTTTCACCATAATCGTCCTGCAATTCATGGCCCAATACGATCGCAAGGAAGCAAGCGAGTGGATGTGGTACGCCCTCGCCCTGCTGTCGACGGTCCTGATCATCACTTCCCTGTGGACTGTGTTTTCGTTGCGGAACCGGCCCTCCGGGGAAGAAAGTACGGAACACGTGGAACCTGCCGAACGCCACGAAAAAGACGCCAGGCCGTTCAACCTCGACAAAGTTACGTACGGCTGGTTTTTGTTTTCCCTGACGTTTGTCATCGCCGCCATGTCATCCATGCAGGTGTACGCCCTGTTCTTCCTGCAAGACGTGGTCGGCATCGAGAATCCAGCCAAAGAAGCCTCGTTGCTCGCGGGTGCAGTCGTCCTTTCAACTGCGGCCACAGTCTTACCGGCGGGATACATCGCAGACCGCATCGGTCGCTCGGCGATATTGATCGTGGGCGGCGGACTGGGCGCGGCAGGCGCGGCGGTACTGCTTTTTGTCGATTCGTTCGCAGCGGTGGTCCTGGACGGAGTGTTGATCGGCTGCTCGGTCGGGATCATGTTGAGCGTGACGTGGACCGTCGCAAATGACATGGTGTCGGGCCGCCGCGCCGCCCGTGACCTGGGTCTTACCGGCATAGCTATGTTGGTTGGGTCGTCGCTCGCGCGGGTGGCCGGCGTGGGAATAGACGCGCTGAACGACCAATCCGACGGGCTTGGCTACCAGGTGATGCTCATTTCGATATGCATCGCGTTTGTCGTCGCGGCCATCATGCTCGCGATAGTCGCCAGCAAGGCGCCGGGGAAACCTGACCCAACCAACTGATAGGCCCGATTCAGCCGACGTCACCGGTCGCGGACAAATTCCCGACGGCTATAATGAGACCGTAAGTTCCATCGGAACAGGAGGCGCTCGATGGAGGTATATCTCGCCAGCCCGCGCGGCTTCTGCGCAGGCGTCGTGCGCGCAGTGGACATTGTGGAGCTGGCTCTCGAGCGCTTCGGTCCACCCGTCTACGTCAAGCACCAGATCGTCCACAATCCGCACGTAGTGGCCGACCTCGAGGCAAAGGGCGCCGTGACCGTCGAGAACGTCGACGAAATTCCTCGCGGCTCAGTCGTCGTCTTCTCAGCCCATGGCTCACCCCCGGAAGACTACGCCAGCGCCAAGGCACGCGATCTGGAAACTATCGACGCCACCTGCCCTCTGGTTACGCGGGTGCATAACGAAGCCAAGAAGTACTCCCGTGAAGGCAAGCACGTCATGCTCGTCGGACACCGCGGCCACCAGGAAGTGATCGGTACCACCGGTCAAACCGACATGGTCCTCGTGGACGAACGGGAACCTCTCGACCCTGCTGAATGGCCAGAGGGCGAAGACGTGGCTGTGCTGACCCAGACGACGCTATCAGTGCGTGACACGCAACGGGCCATTTCGAAGATCAGGGAACGTTTTCCCGGCGCATTGGTGCGGAATGACATTTGCTACGCCACCACCAACCGCCAGGAAGCTACAACGGAACTGGCGCAAATGACTGATCTGGTCCTGGTCATCGGGGCCCAAAACAGTTCCAACTGCGCCCGGCTGAAGGAAGTGGCTGAGGCAGAAGGCGTCCCCGCTTACCTCATAAACGGGCCGCAGGAGATGGACCTCGACTGGTTTGCAGGCGTCTCCAGGGTGGGGATCACGTCCGGCGCATCGACGCCCGAAAAGATGGTGTCGGCCGTCATCGAAGCGTTGGAACCCGACCAGGTCATCCACATCGGTGAGGGCGAAGAGAACATCACGTTCACGCTTCCCAAAGAGTTGCGGGAACCCGCGCCCGCGTCCGCTGAATAAGCCCTTCCTGCCAACTCCCTCTCTTAAGACCCGCCTTCCTCGCGTGTCTCACGCGGTCGGCCGCGGATCAAGACGGGCCAGATCGCCACGGTCACGGCAGTAAGCACGATGCCCGCTATCGAATTGACGGTCAGCGTGACTTGCGGGCCGATTTGTTCGAAGAGGAATCCACCGACCAGCAGCCCAACCGGTAACCCGTACACCGCCAGCGAACGGACTCCCATCACGCGGCCTCGAAACTCCGGCGGTGTCCTGCCGAGCAACACGATCGACATGGTCACCATCGCCACGCTCATCGACAGCCCGAAGCATGCAAGCACAAACATGGCAAACGGCGTGGACTCCGTGCGTGCGAACACCAATAACGCGACGTGCCAGGCAACTATCCCCGCCACCATCAATCGTTCGGGTGATCGCACCCTCATGAACGACGCAACGGCGATCGAACCTACGAACGCGCCGACAGCCGTGATAGCCACGAATCGGGCAAGGCCATTCGCCTCAAGGTGAAAGATGTCCCTGGCCACGACGGGCATGAGTCCGTTCATCACTGGGAACGCCGTGAAATTCACGATGAAGGCCAGGAACATCACCCCCAAAATCACCGGTTCACCGCGCATGTAGCCCAATCCGGATTTGAGATTTTGCAGCGGAGATTCTTCTTGCTGAGACCGCCGTGCCGGCGTCGTGATGCCAAATGCAAACAGGACACTCGCCCCGTAAAAACACACGACGGCAATGTAGGCAGAACCTATCCCCAACAACGTCAGCAGCCACGCTCCGGCCAATGCGCCGGCTATCCGGGCTGTGTCCTGGGTAGTACGGGACAGGCCGATTGCGTTGACCAACATCGGTCCCGGAACTGTGTCGGCGATCAACGATTGCCGCACTACGTGTTCGGCCGTCCTCGTGAGTCCGACAACGGCCGCCAAAAGGAGGATGTGCACCGGTTCGAGGACCCTTGCCAGTCCCAGAGCCATGAGGGTGGCGGCGGTCGCAAAGTACGCAATCCTTATGGCGATCAACATCGCCCGCCGGTTCACCCTGTCGGCCACTACTCCATAGATGGGGGAGATAAGGGTCCCGCCAAAACGGAGCGCGCCGAGAACTCCGACCAACAGCGGAGAATTGGTCTCCACGAGCAGGTACCAGCCAAGAATCAGCGTCTCCATTTCGGCCGCCCACGTGGAAAAGGCGTCCGCGGTCCACTGGAACCTGAAGCTCCGAACGGAAAACGCCTCGACGACGCGCCATCCGGCGCTTCTTCGGCCTGAGACTGCCGAGCGGCCCCGCATGACACGGTCAGGTGGCGCGTTTGCCATACGGTTCCATTACCATCTCGTTCAAATGAGGTCCCGACCCGGCGCTCTGCTCATCTTGCTAGCGACTGTCGCCATCGTTGCATGTTCCCGCGGAATCGAATCTACGCCCGCGCCGACAATCCTATCCACCGCCCCCAATACCCCAGTACCTGGAGATGGCGCCCCCGGACCCGATTCAGCAGGGCTCCCAGCCACGGTTACGTTGACGCCAACTATTCCGTTGAGGCCTACTCCGACGGCGCGCGTCACTCCATTTCCCACTTCCACCGTGGTCACCAGACCGGTTACTGGCCCATCCCCGGCTGGGAAAACCGCGGTCGCGACAGCCACGCCACTCCCCATTGCCCAACCAACAGCGACGCCGACGCCATTTCCAACCGTTCAGCCGACGCCCACTATGCCGGTTGAGTCGACGCCGACGCCGTTTCCTACCGTTCAGCCGACGCCCACGCCCACACCGACCGCTGCCATAGAGCCGAGTCCAACCCCTACGGTCCAACCCACGGCCACCTCCATCCCAACTCCGGAACCGACGCCAACAGCCACGGCCGAACCAACGCCAATCGCCACGGCTGGGCCCGGACCGCTGGCCGGGATTGTGTGGGTGGACAATCCGGACTGCCAATCGATAAACAAGGACCTCCTGGACGATATCCCGGTTAAGCTCACATGGAGGGATGTCGAAGAGACCGTCACCTCGGAGGTCGCGGCGACGTCTGCCCAACGCTCCCAGGGACTAATGTGCCGTGGGACAGTGCCGGACGGGTCAGGGATGTTGTTCCTGTTCGATCAACCCCGCAACGGGGGATTCTGGATGTTCAACACCTACGTCCCGCTCGACATTCTCTACATCGACGCCTCGGGCAACGTGATTTGGAACGACACCATGCAACCCTGCGGCAGGCAATCTGCCGAGTCCGACAATGCGTGGCGCAGCCGCTGCGCCTCCAGGACCAGTAGTCCTGAACCTGCGCTCGGGGGATACTGGGCCGCCCTCGAACTGCCCGCGGGCTGGCTTGAGCAACTCGGGATGGGACCTGAACTGGCTGGTGAGATGATCGTCACGTGGCAATGAGCAAAAAGACTCTCCTTATCGTCGTTGACGGTTCGGGCGTGGACAGGGCGCGCAGTCGGCAGATCGCCGACGCGACGTGGGACGAACTGGCGGCACCGTACAAACTGGCTATTTCGGAGGCTGCCGGGCGAGCTGCCCTCTCGTCTTCGGACTGCCCGGTAGACCCGGCGGTCCTGGCCAAACTGTCTCTGTACCCCACTCGGGCGGAGGCGCTTGACGAAGGGATGCCGACGCCACAAGCGCAGGGATTGCTTAAGGCAATCGGCAAAGTTTCAGAAAGGCCCGAAACGCAAGCGCCGCTTTTCCGCGCCCGGCAGACCCTCCGGCAAGTGGCGCGGGAGATGCGGTATGTGCCGTGGGCTGCGGACGCCCAACGCGTTGCAGGGCTCATGAACGCCAACGTAACGGTCCCCACCAGCGCCGCGGGCGAATGGGCAGGATTCGAGCCGTTGGACCCGCAGGTACAGGGCAACTCCGAGACTGGGCATCAACAGATCGGGAACCTGGTAATGGCCTCCCAACTGCCGCTCGAGATCTCAAACGCGATCGAATCCGGCGCATTTTTCGAGAACCGAGCCTTGCGGGCAGCCATCGAACACGGCGCAAAGCCCGGCAGCGCCCTGAACGTAGCGTTCATGCTTTCTGGGACCGGCGGGAGCGACGGGCGGGTCCACAGCGCATGGAATCACCTGGAAGCATTCCTGGAACTGGTATTCGGCAGAATGGGGCTACGCCCGAGCCAGGTGAGAATCCAGGCCATCCTGGACGGCCGTGACTCGCCGCCAACTGCGTCCCTCGACCGGCGCAACGGCATCGGCGGGTACCTCGACATGCTGGAGGGGCTGTTGGGCAGGCACGACGCGAAGGATAGCCTGGCATGGGTGGTCGGACGTTCCATCGGAATGGACCGCGACTACAGGGAGGTAAACGCGCGCGCAGATTTTCTGCTGTTGACCGAAGGGGATGGGCTGTACGTCGACGGGTTCGGCGGCGTGCGCCGGGCTATCGCCGAAGCGCACAGCCGGGGGTCTACTGACCAGGACATACCGCCGATAGTCGTCAGGGGGCTCGACCAGTCGGTGCGGAAGGTCGGACCGGGCCAGGCATTCGTCAATCTGAACTTCCGGTCTGACCGCCAGCGGTCCAAGATCGCGTCGCTGGTTGGGGCGGCCGGGTTCCTGCGCACAGAGGGCGAACGCCGCGGCAGGGACTGGAAGCTGGACTGGCTCAAGCCTATGACCGGCCTGCACGTTTGCGGAATGGCGGAGTACCATCCCGAATTTGCGACCCGGTACGGCGTAACGGTCGCCTTCCCCACCCTGCCACACCGCGAGAACCTGCTTGGACTGTGGGACCAGGTGATGCCCGGTGAGAAGTATCTGCTGGTGGCGGAAAGCATCAAGGCCCCCCACATGGGGTACTTCCTGCGAGGGAGAAGAGAGGGACCGGTCTCCAGCGGAATCGAGGACCGGATCATCGTCCCCTCCGCTGGGGAGGCCGAGGGGATTCGCTCCGACACCGACTTCTACATGATGCCGGAGATGCGCAATCCCGAAGTTGCAGCAACCGTGATCGAAAACCTTTCGAGTGACCGCTACAGGCTCATTTGCTGCAATCTGTCAGCGACGGACATGATCGGACACCTCTTGCCGGAAAGGTTCGGGGAGGCCATTGGCGCCTTCGAGTCGACCGACGCGGCCATCGGCGCCATGACCGAAGCAGCGAAGACATGTGGCTGGTCTACGGTCTTGACTGCCGACCACGGCAATATCGAGGAGGACGGGCCGGCCCACTCCGCCAACGACGTTCTTACGACGATCGTTCCGCCGGCGGGCAGGTTCGAGTTTTCACCGCGGCCGGCGTACCAGGCCCGATTGTTCGACGTTGCGTGGACCATCACCAGGCTACTCGGCGCAGACTCCGAAGCGAAGGCCGTCTTCGAAGGACTGGACGACGGCCGGTACAGCAAGGAGAACATCGGCTCCTCGCTGGTCCGATAACGCACCGCCTCGGCCAACCCGAACACCGTAAAGGAAACCTTTGCAAATCTCCTCAAGTGTCACTCTGAGCGCCCTTTACTGTCATTGGTACGAAAGAAACACCCAACCCCGTCGTACCGGGGAAACCCGGTACCCATGGTGGGGCGCAGAGGTGGGCACGCACGACATCTAAAACTCGCAACCGGCAGGCAACGCCCCACTTTCATCACCTCGTGCGGCCTTACCAAGGCCACAGTGATTCTGAGCGCCCTTTACTGTCACCCTGAGCGAAGCCGAAGGGTCTGGGTAAGAGGGGCGAGGTGTCGTTGTGTGACCAGCGGGAGATTCTTCGGCTGCGCTCAGAATGACACTTGCCGGGGTTTTACATAAGGTCTCCGAAACGGGACTAGCGGGCAATCATCCCGCCGTCGATGACCAGCTCCGCGCCCGTCATGAACGACGACTCGTCCGATGCGAGGTAGAGGATCCCCCAGGCGATATCCTCCGGCGTTCCCAGGCGTCCCAGCGGGGTGAGAGACTCACGTTCCTCGCGAACGCCGGGCCGGGCGTGCAATTCCAGCGTCATAGGGGTGTCCGCGAATCCCGGATGTACCGAGTTGACCCGTATCCCGTCCGGCGCATACGAGACCGCTGCGGCCTTGCTGAACGTCCTGGCAGCGCCCTTGGAGGCGTGGTAGGCCACGCTCGCCCTGCTACCCACGATGCCATATATCGATGACACGTTGATGATGGATCCGCCGCCGGCTTGTCGCATGGGTTCTATCGCGGCCCGGGTGCCGAGAAATACGCCGGTGGAATTCACACCAAACACCGTGTCCCAGTTCTCGACAGATGTTTCGTGGACTGGTGATCTTCCCTGAACGCCCGACATACCGGCATTGTTGACGACGATGTCCAGTCCGCCGCGCCAGTCAAGCGCGTACTGGACCACCCGGTCCCAGTCAGCTTCGCTCGTGACGTCCAACCGTTGAAACACGGCCTCTCCGCCGCTCTCGGCGATCCTCGCCTCCAGGGCTTGGCCCTTCGATTCGTCTATGTCGGCGATCACAACGCCCGATCCGTGTTCCGCCAGCAGTATGCACGCGGCTTCGCCGATGCCCGATGCGCCCCCGGTCACTATCGCCGTCTTGCCGGCCACCCGGCCGCTTGCTCTAGGTTGTGCCATGTGAACTCTTCTCGATCGGACTCATTAGTAAGAAAACAACCCTGCCAGCCTCCATCGTCTTACCGGCGAAAGCCGGTATCCATGGTGGGGTGGCGGAGGGGGGACGATTGCTCAGTGGATGACGATATTACACCCGAGCAGGGCCCGGATACCCGGTTCAGCGCCGGTATCCGCCGCCTATCAACGCGAGCGCCGCATCTCCGAACACGGTCTTCCGCCAGCCGTCCAGGGCCCTGATACCCGACTGCTCTCCGGCCGCAATGCGCGTAAGGTCGTCCCTGTTGGCGACGAATCCCGGCGCCACTTCGTGCTCTTCGCAACACTTCCTCAAAAGCGCTTGCAGGCGCGCCACGTCGGCCGGGCGCGGCTTTGGCCGGGCGGGTTGTTCAGAAAAACGGGGCCAATCGTCAGGATCAGAGTCCACGGCGCGTTTAACAGCGCGCAGCAACTGCCTCCCTGACGACCGGTTGACCATTCTCGATGGAACCCCGTTCACACTCCCCAATTCATCCCTGGTACGCGGCGCCTTATGCGCAATTTCGGCGAGGACGCTGTCCTTGATGATCCAGGTCCTGGGTAAATCCCGGCGGTCGGCGGTGATTTCCCGCCAGGCGGCCACCTCTTTCAAAACGGCGAGGGCCTTTCGGGACGGACGCCGGATGGATATTCGAAGCCACGCGTCACGGGGATCGTGCCGATAGGCGTCTTCGTCTGTGAGAAGGGTCATCTCGCTCGCGACCCATTCTGCCCTGCCCAACTCCTTGAGCCGCTTGCTCAACGAGTTGTAGATCCGTCCAAGGTGGACCACATCCTGGACCGCGTACTCGATTTGTGACGCGGTGAGCGGCCTCTGGGACCAGTCGGACCGCTGGGCCGACTTTGCCAGTTCGACGCCGGCGAATTCCTCGGCCAGTTTTGCGTAAGACGGCTGTTCTCCGTAACCGCACACCATGGCCGCGATCTGGGTGTCGAATACCGGTCGAGGTACTTCGCCGAGGACGAGATGAAAGAGTTCGAGGTCTTGCGACGCCGAATGGAACACCTTGGTAACGCGTGGATTCAAGATCAAGTCATAGAGGGGCGCCAGGTCTATCCCCGGCGCGAGAACGTCTACCGCCGCCGCCGTTTTCCCGCTTGCGACTTGCACGAGGCACAGCTTCGGACGATAGGTGCTGCGGCGAAGGAATTCGGTGTCAACGCCTACGAAGTTACGCCGGGAAAATTTGCGACAAAGGGATGCCAGCTCATCCGACTCGGTGATAAGCGTTGGCGGACTCGGCCGCCTGAATAGCGCCAGTGGGTTTAGGGGCATTTGCCTTGCATCTTAGAAGGTGTCTAAAAACCCTTCCGTTCACCCTGAGCCTGTCGAAGGGTCGAGGCGATGTTCATGGTTCGACAAGCTCACCACGAACGGTTTTCGACGACTTATTAGACACCCTTTTAAGGCCGCCGCAGCCGCAGTTAAAGCCCCCATCTTCCAGTCCTAGATCTTCCGGTATCGAAGAACTGCGAGTGGAATGAAGACCATCAATATTCCGGTTGTCCAGGCAATAGTCCGCCATAGCCAGTGCCAGATTTCACCCCCTTGGGCGAGGGCCCGCGCGGTGTTGACGGCCGACGTCACGGGGTTGTATTCGGCAATGGGTTGCAGCCAGCCCGGCATCGTTTCGATCGGCACAAACGTCGAACTCAAGAACGTCAGTGGGAAAATCGACATGAAGCTGAACACCTGCGCCGCTTCGGTCGACTTAACGCTGACACCGACAACCGCCATGATCCAGGAAAAGCCCAGCCCGAACATGATTATCACCGCGGGCAGCGCGAATCCGGCGACGCCGCCGTGGAAGCGAAAACCGACGGCCAGCCCAACACCGATCATCAGGGCCACGACGAAGCTGTTCCTGATTATGTCCGCAGCGATCCGTCCGGCGATGACCGCAGACCTGGCCATCGGCAGGGACTTATAGCGGTCGATCATGCCCTTCTGCAGGTCATCGGCCAGCCCTACACCGGTCTGCGTCGCTCCGAACAGCGTTGTCTGGACAAGAATCCCGGGCAGCAGATAGTCGACGTAATCCAGTCCCCCGGAATTTATGGCGCCGCCGAATACGAATACAAACAGCATTACGAACATGACAGGCTGGATCGTCGAGAACACCAGTAGGTCCGGAGAGCGCCTGTATCGCAACACGTTGCGCCACGTCATATGCAGCGTGTCTATGGGCGACCAGCGCAATTCTCTCGATATCGTGCTTAAGTTCATCAACTTGCTGCCCCAGGTCTGTCAGGCTCGGACGGTTTCACCGGCACGGCCGGCTTCGACGACATCTGCGGTCTTGCCGGTCAGGGCCAGGAAAACGTCGTCCAGCGTCGGCTCCCCAAGGGAAAGGTCCGAGAACTGGATGTTCGCGGAGTCCAGTTCTCGTACAACGGCGCCCAGCACCGCCGATCCGTCCCTGACCATGACTGTAATGCGCCCAATCTCTTCTTCGGTCTGAGGGTTTTCGCAACCGGCTCGCCCGATTACTTCGATGGCGTCGTTAATCTGCGACCGATCAGCCAACTGGATCGTCAGGTTTTCGCTCCCGGCCGTATTTTTCAGTTCAGACGCAGTACCTTCTGCGATGATGCCGCCGCGGTCCAGTACGACAATGTTGTCGGCCAGGCGGTCGGCTTCCTCCATGTACTGCGTCGTCAGGAGGACGGTGGTCCCCTGCTTCACCAGGTCCAGGATCACATTCCACAGGTCCAGCCGGCTGCGGGGATCGAGACCGGTCGTGGGTTCATCCAGGAAAAGCACCGGCGGATTGGCCACCAGGCTCGCGGCCAGGTCGAGCCTTCTGCGCATCCCGCCGGAGTAGGTGGATGACCGCCTGTCTGCGGCCTCGGTCAGATCGAATTGCTCCAGGAGTTCTCTTGCCCGGCTGCGACTTTCCCGCGCTCCCATGTGGTAGAGCCTTCCAACCAACTCCAGGCTTTCGCGGCCGGTGAGGTATTCGTCGACGGCTGTGCTTTGTCCGGCCAGGCCGATGAGAGACCGCAGTTGCTGGGCGTCCTCAACTACATCGAGTCCCATCACGCTGGCGCGCCCGCTGTCAGGGCTCAACAGCGTCGTAAGGATCCTGACCAAAGTCGTCTTGCCGGCCCCGTTCGGACCCAGCAGCCCGGTCACCGATCCCTGTGGGACCTGGAGGCTCACACCGTCGAGCGCCTGCAGGTCGCCATATGCTTTCTTGACATCTTCCACCACGATTACGGGAGTGGAATATGACCGTGATTTGCCGTTATTTGTTGCCGGTGAAATGGGCGCGCTCCCTCATAGTCCGTCGTTACACGAGACGGTCTACGCAGGACTCAGCGAAGGCGGATGTATGTGAATGATGTCACATAAGCCCCGTATGACAAATCGGGTTGTCTTGCGTGAAGTCGCCTCAACTCAGCCCGTCGCGACCGCAAAACCGCGGGCGAATATCCTGGCAAACGAGCACAATATCCCGCGACTCTTCACCAAACGCTTAGGAGGTGTCTAATAAGTCGTCAAAAACGTTCGTGGTGAGCTTGTCGAACCATGAACAGCGCGTCGACCCTTCGACAGGCTCAGGGTGAACGGAAGGTTTTTAGACACTCTCTTAGGGGGTGTCCAAAAAAAGCACATTTGCGAGCTGGCCCGCGCGACATCTTCCAGACACCCCCTCAGATAACCACTCGTAGGGGCGTCTCTTGTGGGCGCCCGTGGGGGCGGGGCGCGGCCGACGCGACGCCATTTCGTATTCATCCGGGGACTTTCAGAGACCCTCTTGGACCCCCAGGCGGTGAAGTCTGGCGAGAGAACACACGGCATTGAACAAGGTGACCGGACTAAAGCGTCGGATCGGCGGCATGTATTACGGCTGGCGCGTCGCCGCGGCCGGTGCGGTCAACATGTTCGTCAGTTCCGGACCGACGTTCCAGGCCTCCAGCACCATATTTGACGCCGTCGAAGAGGAATTTGGCTGGAGCCGCGGGTTGACGACAGGGGTCGCGTCGTTCGGCAGGTTCGGCGGCGCAATGCTGGGCCCACTCGAGGGAATGCTGACGGACCGGTTCGGCGCAGCCCGCATGGTCCTCGTCGGATTCCTTATCGGCGGCGCAGGACTCATCCTGTTCTCACAGGTCACCGGGCCGGTCACCTACTACCTGGCGTTCCTGCTTCTCTCGACCGGTTTCAGCATTGGCGGATTCACGCCGTCGATGGCGGCGGTAAACGCCTGGATGCCGAGGCGCCGGGCGATAGCCGGGGCGATCGTGGTTGGGGGCAGCAGCGCAGCCGGTTTCTCAGTGCCCCTGCTGGCCTGGGGGATCTCGTCGTACGGATGGCGGCCCTCGATGTTCTTCATCGGGGCTGTGGCGATCTTCATGGGGCCATTCCTGTACCGGGTCGTCAGAAGACCTCCCCCACCATCCGATCGGCCACGTACGGCATTCAGCAAGTCGGAGTCCCTGAGAGCAGGACCCACTCGGGACTTTACCGGGGCCGAGGCGCTGAGAACACGGGCATTCTGGGCGATGTCACTCGCGCACGGGTTGGCGAATCTATCCCTGGCCGCCGTTTCCGCACACATATTTCAACACCTGACCGGCCCTGAAGTTGGCCTGGGCGACCTGGCGGCTGCCTCGATTCTCACGATAACCGCCGCTCTTGCCCTCACCTTCCAAATTACTGGCGGCCTCATCGGGGACCGCCTCGACAAGCGAGTGCCCGTCTCACTCCTGATGGTCTGCCAGGCCGGCGGAATGGCTCTGCTGGCGTTCGTAGGGAGCTACTCAGGCGCAATCGTGTTCGCAGCCGTGTGGAGCCTCGGATTCGGCGCTCGCACTCCCATGCTCCACGCCATGCGCGGCGAGTACTTCGGCGCCCGCCACTACGGAGCAATCCTCGGTCTCTATTCGATTCCGATGTCCATCGGAATGATGACCGCGCCGGTGGTCGTTGGAATAATTTTCGACGTTCAACAGACCTACCAGTGGGTGTTCCTGGGACTCGCGGGCGCTTGCGTACTCGGCGCCGTCTCGATGTTGTTGGCCACGAGACCCGAGCCTCCGGCAAAGATCGGATGACGATTGAACCGCTCCGGTTGAACCAGACGTCGGTCGTCGGGCTATTAACTTCGTGCGCTACAATTTTGGCCGGGCGAAATGCCATCTCGCGCCCCGTTCGTGGAAATAGCAAAACGGGGCCGAACGTCGCCGTCTGAACTTGCGGAGGTAACCACATGCGGTCGATCGCCGATGTTGCGGCTGACATAGGCCTGGGTCCCGACAATTACGAACCATACGGCCGCGACAAGGCCAAAATCCCGTTCGAATCGTTCCCCGCGGATGGTCGAAAAGGGAAGCTCATCATCGTCACGGCCATCACACCCACCCCGGCCGGCGAGGGAAAGTCCACCACCGCGACCGGGCTGACCCAGGGACTTGCCAGGACCGGTAGGCAAGCGGTCCTAACCATTCGACAGCCGTCACTCGGACCGGTGTTCGGACACAAGGGCGGCGGCACGGGCGGCGGCAAGGCGACCGTCGAGCCCTCAGGTGACATAAACCTTCACTTCACCGGTGACTTTCACGCCGTCGAGTCGGCCCACAACCTGCTGGCCGCGATGACCGACAACGCCGTCTACAGGGGCAAGATCCGCGGGTTCACCGCATCCGGCGTTACCTGGCGGCGCGTCACCGACGCAGAAGACCGCGGGCTTCGCCGCGTCGTGACAGGCATCGGCGGCCGCGCCAACGCCCCGATGAACGAGACCGGGTTCGACATTTCAGCCGCTTCAGAAATCATGGCGATCCTCGCGCTCGCCAGCGACTACTCCGATCTCCGTCAGAGGCTTTCCGACATTGTGGTCGGATGGACCGCGGACCGCCGACCGGTCACCGCCGGAGAAGTCGGCGGCATCGGGTCGTTGATGGCCCTCCTGCGGGACGCCCTCAAGCCCAATCTCGCACAGACGGTCGAAGGACAACCCGCACTGGTGCACATGGGACCCTTCGGCAACATCGCCCACGGCTGCAGCTCGATAATTGCCGACCAACTGGCGACTTCAGTCGCCGACTACACCGTCACGGAGGCCGGATTCGGAGCCGACCTGGGCTTCGAGAAGTTCATGGACATCAAGATCCGCCAGGGCGGCCCACCGCCCGATGTTGCCATCGTCGTTTGCACCGTGAGGGGCCTGAAGTGGCACGGCGGCGCGAAATTGAACGAATTGACCACTCCTGATCCGACGGTGGTGGCAAAAGGCGCGGTCAACTTGCAAAACGCACTCCGCATAGTCGGAATGTTCGGACTGCCGGCGGTAGTAGCCATCAACCGGTTCCCAGACGATTCCCCCGCCGAGTTGTCGGCAGTGAAATCAGCGGCCGAGGAGGGAGGCGCAGTGGGCGTCGCCGAGGCTAACGGCTTCGCAAGAGGTGGAGAGGGAATGACCGAACTCGCCGACGCCGCCGCCGAAGCGGCGGACTCAGGCGCTTCGACCAAGCTCCTCTACGACGACGATTTGCCGATTATCCGGAAAGTGGAAAAACTAGCCTCGGAGGTCTACAAGGCCGGCCGCGTCGACTGGGGGCCGATGACTCGCACAACCTCCCGCCGGTTCGACGAAAACGGCTGGAACTACCCGATCTGCATGGCCAAGACGCATCTGTCCGTATCCGCGGACCGCAGGTTGCGCGGCGCGCCAACCGGCCATACCCTGCCCATCAGGGAAGTGCGTGTCCTCGCTGGGGCCAGGCAGGTCGTGACGCTGGCGGGGGACATTCTTACCCTTCCGGGTCTGCCCTCCTCCCCTAACGCATGGGACATCGACCTGGACGAATCCACCGGCCAGATCACCGGGCTCCTGGGAGCTTAGAGAATGAACACCGCCTATTTCCGGCAGTTCGAGTGCCTCAACTGTTCCAACGTCGTCGATGCGAGGTACCCGCCCCCCACCGAACCGAGTTGCCCGTCTTGCGGCGAGCGAACGGTCTCAGTTGAGGACGTGTCGGCTCGTCACTCCAACGTGGTCTGCCCAAGCTGCGGCGCGACCGCAGAGACGTACTCCGCAAGACATTGCGGCGAGTGCGAAGGCACGTGGCTCGCCTTCACGAGCGAAACGAATTCCCGGCAGGACCCGGACTCTGCGTTCAGGACGGAATCGGGTCCCCCTGCGGGCCGCCCCATCCGCACCGCCCAGAAAAGCTGGCCGAATTAGCGTACAGGCGCCTATTCGCCCTTCACTACGGGACGCATGGCCATGATGTGTTCAGGGCCGGACGCGCAGCACGCGCCGATAATCTGAGCGCCCATCTCCTTCCACACCCCGGCGAAGTCCGCCATGCGTGACGGCGGATACTGTCTCGTCAGAAGAAAGTCCGGTCCCTCCCTGTCGGGCTGCGATTCCGTGGCGATCGGTCCGGTCGGGTTATATCCGATGTTCGGATAGACGCCTACGGGACCTTCGAAAGCGTCTCTGAGGATCGGTAGTCCTGCCGAGACGGACTCCGGCTCAGTGCACATGAGCAGCACAACGTCCACCGGGTGGCCCTTCAACGCGCCCGCAAGGTCTACCAGGCTCTCGTCGTACTGCATCCTGCCGTCCGGCTGGACATGCCTGACGCCCAGCAGGACCGGGACGCCAGCCTCCGCGCAGGCGTCCACCGCCGCCACGCAGTCTTCGATATATCCGACGTACTCCGGCAGGATCGCGTCCGCCCCGGCCTCCACGAGCAACTGAGCGGGCTCAACAAACTCTGCCCGCACGGCGTCTGCCCCCATCTGCTCGACGTCCGAGCCGACGTTGTCCGTGCGCGCGTCCATTGTGGGCGCAGCTATGCCGCCGGCCACGTAGGCATTCGGATTCCCGTTGGCCCGTGCCTTCATGGCATTGTCGGCTGCAGCCTCGGCGTATTCCCTCCAACTGTCCCGGAGTCCAATGAGGTCCATCGCCGAAGGGATCGTCCAGAAGTTGTTGCTGATGATGATGTCCGCGCCGACTCGCAGGTAGTCCTGGTGGACCTGCTGCACCACGTCCGCGTCGGTGATGTTGGCGGTGGCCGACCACGCCTTCAGTTTGTCGGTGGTGGCGCCCCAGAGCACATCCACTCCTCTGCGCTGGATCTCCGAGCCGGTGCCCCCATCCATCAGCAGGACGTCCCCGTCCTTCAGCCGTTCCACGATGTTCCTTCGATTCGCCATTTCAGCCTCCACGCGCAAGCGGCGATCAGGACCTGTTCGCACCACGTCCATCTAGTTCAGCAGCAGGATGTTACCTTGGCACCCTGCACGCCGTCACGAAAACACAACCTCCACCATCATCCCCGCGCACACCATAGTCACAACAACCCGTCACCCCAAGTTCCAACTCTCATCCCGAGCCCCAAACTGTCATCCCGATCCCTAAACTGTCATCCCGAGCGAAGCCGAGGGATCTGAGACCGTCGCCCCCATAACCGCGCCATCCACACACCCCCTGCTGCCTCGACTTGCCGGCGAAAGAACGTCACCCCGTACTCCGATACGGGGCCGGTACCCACGGTGGGGCCGGGGCGGGAATGGGCCCTGCCGACGCGAACAACACCCAACCGACAGGCGACCCACTCTCTTCCTTCGACATACCGGGGACACCCGGTAGCCACGGGGCGCGGGACGAGCGGGGCACCCCCAATCCACCTACCGCACCCAACTGAAAGGCAACACGCCACTTTCACAACCTCATGCGACCTCAACAAGGCCAAAGGGATTCCGAGCGCCCACACATGGTTTCCCGAGCACCCCTTGTGTTGTCCCGAGCGAAGCCGAGGGACCTGAGACGGCGGATTGCCGACCCCGCTATTCCTCGCTGAGCCGGATTCGAGCGGGGCGGCGGGCCGCGGGACAACCAGGGACACCGGAAGAATTGAGGGTGCCGTCTAACCCCGCACCTATCAAACACCGTTGCCCCTGGACATCAACGCGAACGTGGAAAACCGCCTCAGATCCCTCGGCTTCGCTCGGGAAAACAAGTTCTATGAAAACAGCCCCCCGTCAGACCGGGGAAACCCGGTACCCACGGTGGGGCGCGGAGGGGGCGCGGCGATGCAACGGCTATCGCTGCGCTAGAGGTCCGAAGGTATGGCCACCGGCGAGGAGGTTGGGGCCCCTCGCCGGTGGCGCCTTACTCGTGGCCGGAGTCGGCGGCCACAGGGTCGCGGAACGGGGAGGTGTTGGGGGCCTCGTTCTGGGTGGTTCCGCGAGTTCAATCTGTACTTCACGGACCTGCACTCTGTTTCGGGCCGAGCCGCCATTTCGAGGTGGCGTTTCCGGCCTCCGACGCAAGTCCTTAGCGCAAGACTATACTCTTAATGATATCAGGTATCAACACTATTTGCACCGCGTCACTTATCGACGCGCGCGGCAGCTACGACGTTAGCCATGACCTGTTCTATTTGGTCAGGCATCCCCGGCAAGCGCGTTTTCAGACGAAGCCATCTTCGTCTTTCGCGCCCTCCACTTTCATCAACAGCGCCGGCAATATGGCCACCAGGCACAGGAATCCCGAGATCATGAATAGGTTCTGGAACACAGTGACGCCGGCGTCGATCAACACAGCCTCGGTCTCCTGGAAATTCGCTCCCAGCGTCACGTCAGCAGTCAAGCTGTAGAAACGCTCGATACCCCAAGCAGACAACGCCGCAAGTCCCAGCGCCATCCCCACCATTCGCGACGCGGTGACCAATGAGGCGGCCGCACCCCAATAGTCATTGGGCGCCGCGCTCAAAGCCGCGACCCCAATCGGCGGGATAACCAGGCCAAATCCCAGTCCCGCTGCCACCAGGGGAACTGTCAGCCGGACTTCTCCGACATCCGCTTCCCAGCCGCTCATGAACAGCAGTCCCACCGCCATGAGCACCAGGCCGGTGATGCACACGGCTCGCACGTCCAACCAACGAAGAATGTAACCTCCCACGATCGCTCCAACGGGAATCGCGGCCGTTAGCCGCACCAGGTGTAGCGCGGACTCGAACGTCTCCTTTTCCATGACGGTATTGGCCATCAGTGGCACACATACCAATGCCATGATCAATGCAATTCCCACCAGGAATTGGGCGATGTTGGACGAGATGAAAGCCCGGGACGTGTAAAGGAACGACGCAAGCAAAGGCTGCACCGCCCGTCTCTCTACGACGATCAGCCCGCCGACAAGCACTGCGCCCAGGGCCAACATCAGGTACGGGAATATGGACTCTCCGGTAAAGATGCTTCTCTGGGCCAGGGCCAGTGTCAGGACGGTCAGCGCCGCTCCAAGCGCCAACGCCCCGACGTAGTCCATCTTTGCGTCGGGATTGGCGCGATTCGGCAAGACGGCCATCAGCCCTATGAGGATGAGACTCTGCGGCACGTCCAGCCAGAATATCCATCGCCAACCGATCCATTCGATAATCGCCCCTCCATAGAGAGGTCCGATTACGGACCCTGCCTCTGCCGAGGCGGCCACGAGCCCAATCGCAATCCCCCGCTTCTCCTTCGATACAACCGCCACGGCCATGGCTATTCCGATAGGGACAGTGGCGCCTCCGCCGATTGCCTGAATCACCCTGGCGGGCACTATCCAATTGAAGCTCGTGGCCATCGCCACCAATGCCGACCCGATTGAAAACACGATCAGGGCCGCGTGGAACATCCGGACGCGCCCGTAGACATCTGAGAGACGTCCGGCCAGCGGCATCGCCACCGTGTAGGCGATCAGGTAAGCGGTGATGATCCAGGCCGCCGTATCCAGGTCCGTAAGCGGGATCTCCAGGTCCAACATCACCTCGGGCAAAGCGGCGACTACGACGGTCTGGTCAAGGGCGGTCGAAAACACCCCCAGGCAGATGATGGCCAGTACAGCCGACTGGGAAGAACGCAGGCGGACGAGCGCGGACCGCAAAGGGCTCACCGGCCGGAGGGTACGTCCGGAAGTTCGACTTCGACCGGGACGTTGATGTCTTCGAGGGTGATGAGACGGGTCGTCTCCGGTGCATCATCGTTGTAGATCTGTCCCGCGAGCCTGAGCTGTCGCAAGACTAGCTCCGACTTGTCGATCCACATGGTGAGGGTAATTTCATTTCCGGGATCGGCGGACGTAATGAGATCTAGCAAGGCGTCAGACGGAACAACCACTTCGACGAGAACGGTCTCCTCCCCATGCAGTGTCTCCTTGCCCTTCATGGCCACGCTCTGAACGGTATTAGGCAGGTTCCCAAACACAATTGCTAACCCGGCGAAATTGAACGGCACCTCTTCAGGGGGCAGAGGGATCCACGGCGCGTCTTTTGAGAACTTCATGACCGCCTGGTCCCCTACCTTGATGATCTCGATTTCCACAAACCCGAACCCCGGCGCCACCACGTCCACCATCATCCTGAAGTTGTTGGGGGTCTTGACCACCGCTTCCATGCTCTTGAATGTCGTCCCAAAGAACAGTGCGCCCGTCTCCGTTTCATCGACCATGCTGAACGTTGCCGAAGACATCCCGGCAATGTTCGCCGCCGCGGCAGATAAGACATCGGCGGCCTGCGGCTCGGGCGTAGGCGCTTGCGTGGCCGTAGGAGCTGGCGTTGCGGTGGGTGTTGGTTCGGGTGTGGCCGTGGCAGCCGGAGCGGCTGTTGGGCTGGGAGACGGGGTTGAAGCGGCGGCCGGGGTTGCAGTGGGCGCGGGCGTAGCAGCAGGGGCCGGAGTCGGGGTTGGTGAGGCCTCTTCAGAGCAAGCCGCGGCCAGCAAGAGCCCAGCAATCATCAAGACTGCGACTAAGAATCCACGACAATGCCTCTGGGACAAGGTCATCTCCTCTTTTTGCGGTCCCGGCGTCAGGAAGGCAATCCTGACTTCGAATAGAACGCGGCATTATTGCACATTGATCGGCTCTACCCGGTCGCCGGTAGCACACAGTCCCCTTGCGTCAGGCATGTTGCCGGTCTACGGAGCAACCGCGTTCCCCCCGTCGAGGTAAGCCGTCCCCTCCACTGTTGTGACGGATACCTCCTGCCGGTAGTCTCCCAGATCGGCGGCATGCGTCTCCACACGGCTCTTGGCAATCGGCACGTCTTCAATATCCGACAGCGCTTCATGCAGGACCCGCCCGTCCATGTTTTCCCCACCGGGAAGGCCCAGGAGGTGGAGAATCGTCGGTGCGACGTCGATGTTGCCCGTTGGCGCGTCTATCACGGCGGAACGGCGGAAACTGGGTCCACGCGCGATCAGCGTATTGCGCAACTCGTGGCGACTCATGCCACCGTGCGTGCCAACTCCGACCTCGCCGTCCAAACACGTCGAGAGGCCGGGATAGCCGGCGGCGTTCGGAGTCGAGTCCCAGGTCAATGACACAGCGAGATCGGGGCCCCGAGGGCCGTCGATGTTGCACACACGCGCCGGAAGAGTCCCCGGTATAGGCCCGATGCGTTCCGAAGCCAGCATCGCGCCGCACCATGGCTGCTTCGAAAGCCACGTTGCGAGCCTTGCAACTACGTCAGGATCGGCTTCGTGCGCGTAGAAGAGAGCTGAGCTGCCGTTCTGCGCGACCAACACGCCGCCGGGCTGGCCCCCGGGGAGGAAACCCACCGCCCGGAGCCCGCCCTGCAAGTCCACCACGTCCCCAATCGTCGAGTATCCGTGGTCCGAGACGACTAAAACGTCCGTCTCTTCTAGGGCGCCGCTGCGTTCCATCCACGAAACGATTCGACCGAACTGTTCATCAGCAGACGCGAGTGCCCTGTTCGAAAGGCCGGACCCCACTCCCGCGTCATGGTTGGAGCTGTCCGGTTCGGAGAACCAGATAAGGGCGACCGACGGGTCTCGTTCTGTCAACACGTAGTCGGTCAGGACCCGCACCCCTTGCTCCATCTGCGGCGTATTCGGCAATTCCTTGGCAGGCCACGGACCAAACCGTTCTTGGACATCGTTGTGCACATGGCGGGGCAGGCAGAATTCCGGGTGGATCGTGGCCCCTCCCACGGATTCGGCTCGTGGGTTTTGCACGAACGCGTTGCCCGAAGTCCCCACCCCAACCGCAACGTATTCCCTCCCGTGTTCGTGCAGGATGTCCGCAAGCGTTGGCGCGAGCAGAACCCGACCCGTCCGATCGGCCACTTGCGTGAGCACCGGTTCCATGGCCTGTACGACCCTGTTCGGATCGAAGTCTCGGAAAACCAGGCTGTTCCCGGCAAGTCCGTGCGCTCCGGGGTGGCAGCCGGTCACGAGGCTGGCGACGTTGATCCGGGTCACGGTGGGAAACACCGGATGGTTCCTGGTGAAGGTCACGCCTCCGGCGGCGAATTCGCTGAGGTTTGGCGCGAGTTCGGGCCGCACCTGGGAAGGCTGTAGCCCGTCGAAGGCGGCTATGAGGAAGCGGGTCACCTGTTAGAAAGTTCCGTGTGCTGAATGCGGGCTACCGGAAACATAACTTTCGACGCGGCTGACTGCAAGGCGCGCTTCTACAATGTGTATCTCAATTGGAACGGGAAGTCCGGGCGCCAACGGGTGGCTGCAACCCTGATCCCAGCCAATCAGCCGCAGGAGACCTCCGCAGTCCCCCCTCTCCCAGCGGGAGAGGGTTGGGGTGAGGGAGAATCGCGAATTGGGAGTCGAACTTTGAAAACCTCATCGCCCGGTAAGTCGGGGAGTTACGCAAAGGTCTCTGCAGCGGGAAGGACTCACTGAATTGGACATCGTCGAACTCGTACGACTCCTGGCCGCGGTGATTGCCGGATACCTGTTCGGGTCTCTGCCGCTGGCCTACCTGGCAGCGCGTTCGGTTGGCGTGAATATATTCGAGGTGGGCACAGGCAATCCGGGCGCCGCCAATACGTTCCGGGCCATCTCGAAGAAGCTCGGCGCCCTGGTGTTCGTCGGAGACGTCGCCAAAGGAGTGGCGGCGGTCCTGGCTGCGATTGCCCTGGGTGTGGATGAGGACCTTCGCGCCATCGCGGCTGCGGCAGCAATCACGGGGCACATGTACCCGGTCTTTCTTCGATTCCGCGGCGGGGCGGCGTTGGCCACCGCCATTGGCGGCATAGTTGCGATGGTGCCGATCGCCGGGGGCATCGGCCTTGCATCCGGTCTCGTCATGCTCGCCGTATTGAGAAGCACAGGCCATGCCGCGGCGATCGGTGTGACGATAATTGTCATCGCAGCATTCCCCCTCGGCGTCAAATGGCAGTTGATCGCCGGCGTGGTCGGTCTGGCCATGTTCGTGTTCTTAAGGTTGTTGGTAACCGAGACTCTTAAGTCCGGATGGGCGGCTTTCCAGAAGTCCCTGCTGCGCTTCCGAGGCGGGTCGGTTTCTCAGTACGGACAAAACCCGGGTGGTCCCGACGGCGGGGACAAGTAGTCGATCGTGGGCGCCTCTTGAAAATGTCTTGACAATAATCGGGTACATAGAAGGTTATGGCGTAGTGCCTGAATTAGGCCTGCCGGTACATTTTGAATTCGGTTAGCGAGGTTGTCTCTTCGATGCCAAACGCTCAGACGCTCAAGGAACACGCCTTGACGCACGAGGCTGTCGTGGAACCCGGCCAGGGCAAATCTGTCCTGATCGTCGAGGACGACCCGGCCGTAGCCCGGCTCATCCGGCTCTACCTCGTCCAGGCGGGCTACGACGTTATCGTCGCCGATGACGGCTCCGAGGGACTGCGCCTTGCGTTGGAACACAGCCCGTCGCTTGTTGTACTCGATTTGAACCTGCCGGGCATGGACGGCATCGAGGTCTGCAAGAGCCTCCGGTCCAGGTCGGATGTCTCGATCATCATGGTCACCGCCCGCGTGGAAGAAGAGGACCGGCTCCGCGGGCTCAACATCGGCGCCGATGATTACGTGACCAAGCCGTTCAGCCCGCGCGAACTTGTCGCCCGCGTGAATACCGTCCTTCGCCGGAGCAGACCGGGCCACCAGGAGACCCCAGCGCGCAGCGGTCGGCTGGCCGCAGGTGACATCGTCATGGATCTCGATACCCGGACCGTGACGGCAGGCGGACACGCGGTCGGCTTAACCCCTACGGAATACTCGCTGCTGGAGTATTTCCTGAACTCCGTCGGCAGAACGGTCACGCGGGACCAGTTGATCAGCGGCGCACTCGGTTACGACTTCGACGGGTTCGACCGGACCGTCGACACCCATGTTTCGAACCTGAGGCGGAAATTGAATTCCCCCGCGCGGGCCGATCAGTACATCAAGACGGTCTACGGGATCGGATACAGGTTTGAACCTGCCTAGGGTTACCCAGGGGCTGCAGTTCAGGCTGACACTGGGTTTTGCAGCGATCCTGGCCCTCACTCTTGCCGGTGTCAGCTCGTACTCGGCATACGCCACGCGCCAGGAAACCCAGAAATTCGCCGAGGAGGTCGAGTATGCTCGCTCGCTTCGGGCCGAGCAACTCGTCAACAACGCATACGGCCTGGACCAGGACTGGGCCCGGGTCCAGTACACCGTCCACCAGGTGGGATCGCTGTTCGGCTGGCGAGTGGTCGTCGCAAACCACAAGGGGTACATAGTCGCCGACTCCCACAACGTCGTAACCCAGGCCGACATACACATGGACGACAAATCCGTCATTGCCGGCAAATACGTCAAGCGCCCGCTGTGGGTGGAGGGTCGGCAAATCGGTGTCATGCTCGTCGACCGGTCCTCGGCCACGAGGCCGCCGCCTGTCGAACAGGTGTGGGTGAAGATGGCGGACCGCCGGGATGGCAGGTCCCCTTCCGGCGGGAGCCAAGTTGACCCGGCCGCACCCGACTCTCCCGATGCGCGAACGTCTGCCCCGCTTGCGGCGGCGGTGTCGACGTCAGATGTCATTTCGCAGATCGCAGAACCCTCGCTGTCGCGGCTCGAATCATCGTTTCAGCGGTCGCTTGTCGTAGCAGGCGTTGGCGCCGGCATCGCGGGACTGCTCATCGTCACCCTGTTTACCCGGGAAGCCCTCAGCCCGATCCGAAGCCTGACCGCGGGAGCTCGCAGACTGGGCGGCGGGGACCTTTCGTACCGCGTGCCTTCGAATCGCAAGGACGAAGTCGGTGAACTCGCCAGCACGTTCAACGAGATGGCCACGGCGCTCGAGCGCGCCGAGGCACACCGCCGGAACATGACCGCCGACATCGCTCACGAACTGCGCACTCCCCTGACGAACATTCGAGGGTACATAGAGGCCATTAGAGACGGTGTTCTGGAGCCCGACGCGCCCACGATCGAAACTTTGCACCAACAGACCATCCACCTGTCGAGGCTCGTCGAAGACCTGCGAATCCTGTCCATTGCCGACGCCGGAGCGCTGCGCCTGGACCTTGAGATAGAAGACGTTGCGACCATCGCCTGGGACACCGTTAACTCATTCAAGCCCCGTGCAGTCGATTTGGAGATCGAGATCAATTTCGAGTCTGCAGAGGGACTGCCCAAGGCAATCGTCGACCGTACCCGTATCGGGCAAGTGGTCGCCAATCTCGTCGAAAATGCTCTCACGCACACCCCAAAGGGCGGAACGGTGACCGTTTCGGTGAGCCAGTCCCGGTCTGGCGCGTTGGAGTTGGCGGTTGAGGATACCGGCCGCGGGATACCCGCCGACGTCCTGCCTCGGGTTTTCGACCAGTTCTATCGGGTCGACAAGTCCCGCAGCCGCTCCACCGGAGGCGCGGGCATCGGCCTGACAATCGTGCGGAAGCTCGTAGAAGCCCACGGCGGGACCGTGCGAGTAGAAAGCAGGCCCGGTAAAGGGGCAAGGTTCGTGGTGACCCTGCCATCCGCCCGACAGGGTGTCTAAGAGAGTGTCTAAAAACCTTCCGTTCACCCTGAGCCTGTCGAAGGGTTGACGCGCTGTTCATGGTTCGACAAGCTCACCACGAACGTTTTTGACGACTTATTAGACACCCTCTAAGGGGCATTGGGACGCGATGGCTGGTGCGAACCCCTCCACCCACACTCTCAGACAACCACTGGTAGGGGCGTCTCTCGTGGGCGCCCGTGGGGGCGAGGGGCGAGTGGCGACACCCATCCCTACGACCCCGCTGAATTGACCACCAACCCCTCGTAGCGGCGGGTGTCACACCCGCCTGGCGGGGACGTGTGGCGCGGCGAGAGACGCAACGCAAATTCGCAGTCGGGCACGGACCCTTTAGATACCCTCCGAGCCCAATCGCGCTTGCGGAATAACCCATTCGGGCGTGACACTTCCCAGTTAGTCGAACACTCGCCGGAACTCCGCGCGAGCAGACGGAAAACGGTCCATGACGAGAATTGACGATGTCGTTATCGTTGGCGGAGGTGTGTGCGGGTGTGCCCTGGCGCGGGAATTGTCGGCCAGGAAAGTGCGCGTGACGGTGATCGAGCGCGACCACGTCGCCGCCCACGCCTCGGGCAAGTCGTGGGGAGGCCTGTACCCGGCTTCCGGCGCAGGCATACCCGGCCCGGTCGCCGTACACGCCAAGCGCTCATTCCAACTGCACAAGAATCTCTATGGCGTCCTGAAGGAACAGTCGGGCATCGACTACCAACTGCGTCCGGTCGAGTCGATAACCCTCGCCAGAGAAGATTCGGACTTATCTGAACTCGAATTGGAAGCAGACAGGCTCGAGGAGTCCGGATTCAAGGCTGAACTACTCAGCGCCGGCCGGGTGCGCCATCTGGAACCCCAAGTGACGCCGGAAATCGCGGGCGGGCTCCTCCAGGGTCCACAACTGGAACTCGACTCCCACCACTTCACTCAAGCATTGGCCGGGTCAGCGCGTCACCTGGGCGCAAGATTCATGACGGGGAACGCGAGGGAGGTCAAGTCGTCGGACGGACGCGCCGAAAGTGTGGTCCTGGACACGGGGGAGGCTATCGTTGCCGGTTCGGTTGTCGTTGCCACGGGGCCGTGGGCCGGCCGGCGCGAGTTGGACGGCGTACCAAAATTTCCGCTAATGCCGATCAAGGGCGAAATCCTCAGGCTGAGGCTGCCTGGCGCGGAATTCCGCTACCGGGTCGGGCACGGTGGCTACAACGTCGGGAGAAAGCCGGACGGGCTGGTATGGCTGGGCACTACGGAGTGGAACATGGGTTACGATGAGGGACCGTCAGAGTCGGGCCGCGATGACATCCTGAACGGCGCGGCCAATTTCGTACCGGCAATTCGCGGCGGCGAAATCGTCGAACACACAGCTTGCCTGAGACCCGTGGCAAAAGACGGGCTGCCGATAGTGGGAGCCCTGCGGGAAGCCGAAGGACTGTGGGCTTTGGCCGGCGCGGGCAAGAAGGGCGTTTTGTTGAGTCTCGCGCTGGCCGAGATGCTGGCCAACGCGATCACAGGTTCGTCGGATGATCCAGCGATCCACAATCCCCTGTCGCCTGCGCGGTTCGCCCTGTAGAGGTCAGACCATGGTCCTCCCGCGGACAGGTCCATTCGACTTTCACCGGGAGTAGAATCCCGCTCGGGCTACTCGACCTGTTGCCCGCATCGTTACGTAGCCAAATAGACGGGACCGCCCCATGACTAAAGTCGCATTTGTTGGAAGCACAGCCCCCGGCGTCTTTGCCGGCAGGTGGGCAATGATCCAGGAATTCGCCCCCGACAGTCTTGAGCTAAGGCAAGTGGACCCGGACCTGAGCGATGGCGAGAAGATCGAGGCCCTGACAGGAGTTGAAGCGGTCATAGCTTTCCCGCCCAGTTTCTCCACCGCCGTCGCCGAGCGGTGCCCCGACCTGAAGCTCATCCAGGTGCTGGCGGCAGGATACGAGGACATCGACGTCGCGGCAATGCGCCGCCTCGGCATCTCCGTGGCCAACAACGGTGGCTCAAACGCCGTCAGCGTCTCCGAACACGCCGTCGGCCTCATGCTTGCCCTTTATCGACGCCTGATGGACGCCTGGCAGAACACCAAGGCAGGTAAGTGGAACGACGGCATCGACCACCTCCCGTTCCGGTCAGAGATCACCGGAAAGACCGTGGGCATAGTGGGATTCGGCAACATCGGCCGCCAGGTCGCAAGGCGGCTTGCCGGTTTCGACTGCCGGATTCTCTATTTCGACTTCGTCGACGAGATGCCGGGCCGCGAGTTGGAGTTCGGCGCGCGGTTCACCCGGATGGACGAGCTGCTGGAGCAGTCCGACATTGTCACCCTCCACGTTCCGCATACGGCGTCCACGACAGGTCTCATCTCAATACGAGAACTGCGATTGATGAAGCGAAGCGCAGTCCTGATTAACACATGCCGGGGTCCGGTCGTTAACGAGGACGACCTAATCGAAGCGCTAAGGGCGGGCGAGATTGCAGGCGCAGGGTTGGACGTCCTGGTGGAGGAACCAACGCCACCTGACAACCCGTTGCTGTCGATGGACAACGTCATCGTCACGCCGCACTGGGCGGGCGGTACGCGTGAGGGCAGCGAGCGTTCGTTGAAATTCTCCGTCGATCAGTGCGTGCGACTGTCGCAGGGTCGGCCCCTGCTCTCGCTTGTTAACGCTTAGAGGGTGTCTAAAAACCCTTCCGTTCACCCTGAGCCTGTCGAAGGGTCGAGGCGCTGTTCATGGTTCGACAAGCTCACCACGAACGGTTTCCGACGACTTATTTGACACCCTCTTAGACCCGATCGCGGCTCGTCCGCAACGGAACCAAATGCCCTACTGCGCGGTGTATCCACCGTCGACGGTCAGGCAGGTTCCCGTAATGAAGGAGGCCTCGTCAGACGCGAGGAAAACCGCCGCTGCAGCGACCTCCTCGGGCCGTCCCAGCCTGCCCATAGGGTGAGTTGCCTCGAGTTTGGCCAGCATGTCAGGATTGTCGGTCAGCGTGCGGGTCAGCGGTGTGAACAGGAATCCCGGGCAAATCGCGTTCACCCTGATGCCGGTCTTGGCGAGACCTACGCCCATGTCCCTCGTCATCTGTACCACGCCTCCCTTGCTGTGCGGATAGGCGTTGAAACCGTCGCCAAAGCCGTCAGGGTAGCCTACAAGCCCGATAATCGAGGCAAGATTGACAATCGCACCGGAGCCCTGCTTCTTCATCTCGTTTACGGCAAACCAGGACATCAAATATGTGCCCTTGAGGTTGACGCTGATGACCCAGTCCCACGTCTGCTCGAAGTCCCACTCGGGTTTCGCGTACCTCGGCGTCACCCCCGCGCTGTTCACGAGGATGTCAACCCGGCCGAAGCGGCCTACGGTCTCCGCGACGATGCGTTCGGCATCGGCCTTGCTGGACACGTCGCCGGCCAACGCGATCCCCTGCCCTCCCGACTCGTCTACCTGTGACGCCACCCTTTCAGCCGTTGCCGCGTCTATGTCCTGCGCAGCGATGACCGCCCCTTCGGCCGTGAACAACTCCGCCGTCGATTCCCCAATGCCCGAGCCTGCGCCGGTTATCAGCGCAACCTTGCCGTCGAGACGTCCCATGCAAGTTCTCCTGTCCGTGTCCGGTCCACGGTTGTGTACCGGCGCATCGTAGTTGCGGTGTTCGGAGAGGTCAAACGACATCCGGAGACCCGGACGCAACCGTCATTCCCGCCCCTTCAAACCGTCATTCCCGCCCCCACTAACCGTCATTCCCGCCCCCGAGCGGGAATCTATAGGCAGGGATCAGGACGGGAAAGCATGTTCGTTCCTCAGGACATGAGTCCACAGGAGGAGCTACGCAAGCGTACCCCGCAACCGGCGCGTTAAGATAGTTACGATCACACTCACTCATTGGAGACCTTGTCAAATCTCCCTCTCCCAGCGGGAGAGGGTTGGAGCCTGCCCCGTACTCGATACGGGGGTGAGGGAGAATCGCGAATTGAGAGTAGGCCAGTGAATCCCGCATTCCCCGGTAAGTCGGCGGTTACGCAAAGGTCTCCGTTGGGAGGCTTGCGTGTCGACTCGCGCTAAAGGCCGAAACAGAAAACGCAGACGAGGAACGGCTGGAAACACCGTTCCCACCACCCCTGCGCCGCACGATACCGCCGTCCGGCGGCCCAGGACGTACCCGATAAACCCGGCCGGACCCATTACCCGTCTTTACGCCTGGATCATCGACGTAGGCCTGATCGTCCTGGTTGTGCTCGCATACGACACGAGTTCCGGCGACCACGTCTTCTCCCCTAACGCAGCCCCGCTTAAGATCCTGGCATTACTGGCCTACTTCATACTCCCTACCGGGATTTGGGGGCGGACGATTGGCAAGTGGGTGGCTGGCATCGTTGTCGTTGACGAAGAGGGCCGTACTCCGGGGGTTGCCGTCGCCATCCCTCGAGAGGTCGTCGGCAAGGTCGTCTCGTACGTCTCTTTCGGCCTGGGACTAGCGTGGATCCTGTTCAATCCTAAGCGACGCGGCTGGCACGACAGCATCGCCGGCACTTACGTGGTGCACGATCCGGGCGCGGGAGCGCCGATTCTTGGCAAAATCTGGCGCAAACTGTCGAAGTAGCAGAACCTCATAACTCCGGCAGGGCCTGTACGGGAAAGAGCAAGTGGCAATATCTTCGAGAGTCCGTGAACAGATGCAGGAAAGCTCCTGGATCAGGCGCATGTTCGAGGAAGGAATCGAACTGAGGCGAATCCACGGCGCGGACAATGTCTTCGATCTTTCGCTCGGCAACCCCATCCTCGAACCGCCGCCTGAGTTCCGGACTGAACTGATGCGCATCGCGAAGGACGAGACCCCCGGGACGCACCGATACATGCCGAATGGCGGGTTGCCGGAGACCCGGGCCGCCGTGGCCCAGGAACTGTCGGCTGAGACAGGCCTTCAGTTCACCTCCGATGACGTGATGATGACGGTGGGCGCCGCCGGCGCGCTGAACGTGGTCCTGCGGTCAATCCTCGACCAAAACGACGAGGTGGTGCTCTTCGCCCCCTACTTTGCGGAGTACGTGTTCTACATCTCCCACCAGGGCGGCCAAACAAAGATTGCCAACTGCGACGAGGACTTCCAACCCGATCCGGAGTCCCTGGCCGCAGCCATCACCCCCCGCACGAGGGCGGTGATCATCAACTCTCCAAACAACCCGACCGGGGTCATATATCCGGCTGAGCGCATCGCTGCGCTCGGAGACGTAATTCGCGATGCGGAACGCCGTTACGGGACCGAGATCTACCTGGTGGCCGACGAGCCCTACAGGAAGCTGATCTACTCCGACTACCCCTACCCATTCATCTACGAGCACCATGAACGGTCGCTCGTGGCCACTTCCCATTCCAAAGACCTCGGGTTGGCCGGCGAACGCATCGGATACATCGCGATCAATCCTGCTGACCCGGGACGCGTCGAATTCATGGACGCCGCGTCCTTCGCGCTCCGAACACTCGGATTCGTGAACGCCCCGGCCATCATGCAACGGATCGTCGCGCGGATACAGGGCGCACAGGTGGACATAGACGTTTACCGGAAGAAGCGGGACTTCATCTACTCGGCGCTGACCCGCATGGGGTATGAGTGCGTCGAACCCGAGGGCGCCTTTTACCTGTTTCCGAAATCGCCAATTCCTGATGACACGGCGTTCGTTCGCTTACTGCAATCGAAGTTAGTCCTGACCGTGCCGGGCATCGGCTTCGGCACGCCGGGATACTTCAGGGCGTCCTACTGTGTGGACGACCACACGCTGGAAGGATCGCTGGCAGGGTTCGAAGAAGCCCTGCGCGAGGCCAGGTAAACGCCGGCGAGGCCCCTTAGAGGGTGTCTAAAAACCCTTACGTTCACCCTGAGCCTGTCCCGAAAACTCTTCCGTTCGCCCTGAGCCTGTCGAAGGGTCATGGTTCGACGAGCTCACCACGAGCGGTTTCCGACGACTTATTAGACGCCCTCTTACGCCGGTTCCTTTAGGCCCGAACCGGTCACTGCCACGACGACCGTCTCGCCGGGCTTTATCTGACCGGAACCAACGAGTTCTTCCACACCGGCAAACGCCACGGCCGAGGTGGCCTCGCAAAACAGCCCCTCTTCCCGCGCGAGCCGGTCCCGCCAGTCGATGATCGCGTCCTCCCCAACCGCAACCGCGAAACCGCCGGTCTGCCGGACGGCATCCACCTGTTCGGCCAGCCGCGGCGGGCGAGCGACGGATATGCCGGATGCCACCGTCTGCTTGGCGGTATCCGGGTCCCAGTCCTCGCCGTTCACCGCTGCCACCACCGGCCGGATGGCTGCTGACTGGACGGCAGTGAGACGCGGCACGGAACCCATTCGTCCGGCGCTCAGCAACTCGTCGAAGCCCTTCCTCAGGCCGATCAAAAGCGAGCCATTCCCGACCGGCAGGACAACGTGATCGATCTTGTCGCCCAAGTCGGCAAGCAACTCGTAGCTGACCGCCTTCATGCCCTCCGCGAAGTAAGCCGAGTAGTTGTGGGAGAGATAGACCAGGCCACTATCGTCCAGGAATTCTCTCGCGGCGTCTGTGGCCGCCTGGCGGGGGCCGGGTATCGTCCGCAGGTCTGACCCAAAGATCGCGATCTGGTCCAGCTTGCCCTTTGCCGCGCTGGCTGGCGCGAATACGTGCGCCTTGATGCCCGCGGCGGCGGCGTAAGCGGATAAGGACGCGCCTGCGTTGCCCGACGAGTCCTCCACAAACTCGTCGACCTGCTCTTCTACCGCAGCAGACATGAGAACGGCGCTACCCCGGTCCTTGAACGAGCCGGTGGCGGAGGCAAATTCCAGCTTGGCGTAAAGCGCTCCGAGCCCAAACCTGTTGCCCGTGCGGCGTAGGCCGATGAGTGGGGTGTCCCCCTCGCCCAGGGTGATCATGGCGTCCGGACTACGCATGGGAAGTCTCGGCGACGTTCCGGTGGGGTCGGCTTTATATGCCATGTCGAACAGTCCGCCGCACTTCGGGCAGGTGAGGACGCGTACCGTCGCCGGATGTTCGCCGCCGCAATCCATGCAGTTCAGCCAGAAATCAGTTTGCCTGGGCATCTCGTGATCGTCCCGGAAGTTGGCGTGTCGTCTCATCATCCGGATTTCGCATCCGGGGCGTGGAAACGCTAGACTTGCCGGTCTTAACTGTCAAATCACCCCAACAGGAGACCTTTGCAAAACCCTCGCAAGAGATTGGGAGGAGGGGGTGTCTTGTCCCCTCTCCCGGCGGGAGAGGGTTAGAGCCTGCCCCGTGCTCGAAACGGGGGTGAGGGCGATTCGCGCATTCAAAGGACAGCTATGCAAAGGTCTCAACAGGGAGTAGAGGGAGCGCAAATTGCAGAAAACCGACCCGCCGGACGTGATGACGTTGGTATTGGCCGCCGTCGACGATTCCTGGCGGGACCTGCAAAGGACTCTCTCGTCCCTAACGGCCCGCGAGATGACGACGCCCGGCGTTTACGGGGACTGGTCCATCAAGGACATCATCATTCACCTGACCACCCGGGAGACCTTGCTGCTGATCGAGATCGCCACCGAAAGGCAGGCTGATACCGCCGACCCGGGCGAGTTGACGCGGCGGGAGGTCGCAGTCAAGGCCGACGCGCCGGCCCGCGAGATCATGGCCGAATTTGAGGAAACCCACAGGGTCTTGAAGAAAGCCCTGGGCAAGGCGCCGAAATCCAGCTTCGAACACGGAACGCCGTTGCGGCAGCGAATCGACGAATCAACCGTATTCCACTACCAGGAGCACGACGTTCACATCCGTTCCTGGCTTAAGAACCGCCGCAGCGAGTCCGCACCGGCATCCCCGAGCGCCTAACTATCCGCGGTCCTGTGAAATGTACCGCGGGTGCCACTCTCCGCCCTTCCACGACATGACTTTGACCGGGTCGATTCTCACCAGGTAGCGCGGCCTGTCTAGTGTGCGTTCGATGTACTCCAACCCCGGCGGCCCGACGTACCGGCCGCCCATCTCGCGGGCGATTTCCAGCATGCGTCCGGTCATCTTCGCAGGCCCTGCCACTATCTCGGCCGTCCCGGCGATGCCAACCCGCGCGTGGCCGGCCTCATCGTCAGCACACGACAGGAAGACACGCGGCTCGCGCCGGATGTGATCGACGAACGCGGACCGCCCTCTCGGGATGATCCACAAGGCCGCGCCGTCCCAGTAGTGCCAGATGGGCACCACGTAGGGCGCTCCGTCCGGCTGCACGGTCGCCAGCCTGGACACGATTGGCCTGCGGAGCAGATCGTCAATCTCTGCCGCCGTCAGGCCTCGAGAGGATTCCGCCAAGTTGACCTCCGATGTGCGGTGCGCGACTAGGAGTCAGCGCGCCGCCACTTGCGCAAACTCACCACTTCGCCCGGTATAAGCACTCCCTGCTTCGAAAAATGTGCCGTCCAGGACACTTCTGCGACGTACAGGCTGCCCTGGGTGTCAATCGCTATGCCGTGGGGAGCGACGAACTGGTCCGCCGCCTCTCCGAGCGTCCCCTTGCCGAACTGGTTGATCATTTCGCCGTCCGGGCTCCATACCGAGACCCTTAGTCCGAGCCCGGGTACGCCGTCCTGGACCGGCGGCGGCCCCATCTCGCCCACGTAGAGGCTTGTGTCGTCGCCCTTGCCCTCGCACACCGACATCGGGTGATGAACGTGCCACTGGTCGACGAACTCCCCCTCCGTGGTGAAAACCTGGACCCTGAAGTTCTCGCGGTCGCATACTACGACCCGGTCGGTACCGGACATGGCGATGTTGTGCGGCAGGCTGAACTGGCCGGGCCCGGTGCCGGGCTCCCCCCACGACTTGATGTGACTGCCGTCCACGTCAAACTTGTGCACACGCGAATTCCCGTAACCGTCCGAAACGAAGAACTCGCCGTTGTCGGGATTGATGCAGACGCCGGTCGGACGGTTGAACATGCCTCCACCCTGCCACGGCGCCGGATTGCCTCGATCCCCCAGTGTGAAAATCACCTGGCCCTCGCGGGTCCGCTTCTGCACGAAGTGGCCCCCGTCGTCGACGAAGTACAGGTTGTCTTCGTCATCCACGGTTATGCCGTGCGGCCGGTCGAACTCGCCCTGCCCCCAGCCCTCAAGAAAGTTGCCGTCGGTGTCGAACACTGCGACGGGGTGGCTGCCCCGGTTGAATACGTAGACGTTGTCGTCCGAGTCGGTAGCGACAGAAGTCGCGTCGCCTTTGAACGTTACGCCCATGGGCAATTTGGCCCAATACGGGACCGGCTCGAATTTGGTGGCGGATGTAACAGACGCCATAGATACATTGGTTGCGGTGGTCATACAGGACTCCGTGGAGTGAGCAACCGGCGAGACTCGCCCCCTGGACCTTTCCCAACGATTGTCTGTACGCCGGCGGCTCGTGGTAACGTGTCGCCAAAGGGCCCGCCGAGTATACAACGGCAACTACCCGCGACCCTCACTTCTCAGCATCACCATGGACCCTGACGTCAAAGCCGCCCTCAAACGCGATCGGACCGTCGACATCACGACGATCGGCCGCAGGTCCGGACGTCCCCGCACGATCGAGACGTGGTTCTACAGGTCCCGCGGCCGGTACTTCCTCAGCGGCTCTCCGGGCACACGGGACTGGCAGGCCAATCTCATCGCCAACCCGCGAATGAAGTTCCACCTGAAAGAGTCCATCACCAGGACATTAGACGCAAACGCAACTCACATCAGCGACGTCGATGAGAGAAGAAACATCATCTCCGGCTTCGACCGCTTTCGGGAAGGGTCAACGACCGTCTACGGATCAGACCTCGATGCCTGGGTCCGAAGCAGCCCATTGATAGAGTTGGTATTCGACGATTGACCGGCCACAGCCGGTCCGCCCGACCCGAACCTTCCCGACGGATTACGATGAGGCTGAGTCAATTCCATTGAAGACTTTTGCAAATCTCCCTCTCCCAGCGGGGACCTTTGCAAAACCCCCTCTCCCAGCGGGAGAGGGTTGGGGTGAGGGAGAATCGCGAATTGGGAGCAGTCCCTTGAATCCCCGATTCCCCGGTAAGTCGGGGTTACGCAAAGGTATCCATTGGGAGTCTCGCTAGTCTTATGCGCTCCCCGTCCCTGATTTCATTGCGGATTCCTGCAGCACCCCTCACACCCTGATGGCGCAGACAAGCCTTCTCATGCGGCGTCCACGGGTACCGCGGCTCTTTGGCCCTAACCGCGTTTACCTGGGGTGGCACATCGCTTGGATCGTGTTCCTCTCGGGCGGGCTGACCATCGGCATAACGCAGTACGCCTTTGGCTCGTTCGCAGAGCCCATGGAGTCCCAATTTGGCTGGAGCCGCACGGAGTTCAACGCGGCACTGTCGTTCGCGTTCATCTCTGGGCTGCTTTCCCCTTTCGTAGGGCGGCTCATGGACAGGTACGGCGTCCGTCCCATAGTCGTCGTGTCGGTAACGATGATCTCGGCCGGTCTCCTGTTGCGACCGCTAATCAGCGAACTCTGGCACTGGTACTTCTTCCACGCCCTCGTGTTTGCGGGAATGCCGGGGGCAACTGTCCTCGCCAGCGGCAAGGTGGTCGGCATGTGGTTTCCGATCACTCGCGGTCGCATGATGGGCGTCGTCACCGCGGGCAACAACTTCGGTGGTCTCACCATGGTCCCCCTGGCGGCGCTCGTGCTCGCAATCGCCGGATGGGAGTGGGCATATATCACTTTCGGGATCATCATGGCCGTAATTGCCGTCGCGGCCCTGCTGATCATCAGCGACCGGCAGGAAGACGTGGAGGCCGAGGCTCGACGCACCGGCAGGCTGAACATGCTCACGGGCGCGGCGAAGTCGGTCGCCCGGACCGGCGTGACCCTGAGACAGGCGCTGAAGACCAGGAACTTCTACCTGATCACGCTCGGGCTGACCGCCGCCAGCTTCACATACCAGGGGATCCTCACGCAGATCGTCCCCCACCTGGAAAACGAGGGGTTCTCCACGGCAGCCGCTGCCGCCGCCCTCACCCTCGTGGCCGCTATGGGCATCGGCTCGAAGTTGGCCTTCGGCCGGCTCAGCGAGTCGATAAGCGCCCGGCGGGCAGCCGTAATCTCGGTGGCGTTCCAGGCCATTGGGGTCGGCCTGATGATCACGCCGGGAGGAAGCCTTGCATTGTGGTCCGGCGTATTCGTGTTCGGCCTCGGATACGGCGGTCTCGGCGCGATGATCGTCCTGTCGGTCAGCGAAGCATTCGGCCTCTACGCGTTCGGCGCCATCATGGGCATGGTCAACCTCGCCATGATCGCTTCGATGGTGGGCGGTCCGTTGATTACCGGTGTGTTTTTCGACGCCACTGGAAGCTATGACGTCCCGTTCGCCATCATCATCGGGATCTTCCTGTTTGGCATCGTGGCGCTGCTCCTGACGAAGCGCCCGGGACGGCTGCCAATCCACGAGCCGGATGATGCCGGGCGTCCCCCCGACAATTAACTCCCTCTCCCCGTGGAGACCTTTGCAAAACCCCCTCTCCCAACGGGAGAGGGTTGGGGTGTGGGAGAATCGCGAATTGCGAGCAGGCCCGTCCCCTACTCGAACTCCGCCCAGATCGACCTGGCGTAGTCGATGCTCTGGCCATCATGCAGGAACTGGTCCCCGGCCTGTACGCCCTCGATAGCCATGTACCCGGAGTACCCGGCGTTGGCCATCGCCGATATCGCAAACCGGTAGTCGATCTCGCCGACCGGCAGGTTGGTCCTGACATACACGGCGCGGTGGTTCTCGGGGTGGTGAACGCGGTACATGTTCTTGCAGTGCCAGTACTTCGACACCGGCGCCAGCGCCACTATGGCGTCCTCCATCGTCTCTTCCGGCTCGTCGTAGCACCAGTAGATGTTCCCAAGGTCCGGGTTGATGCCGAAGTTCGGGCGGTCCACCATTTCGTGGGTGAGCAGCGCCGACCAGGAGTTGTCCACCAGCGAGTTCTGGTGCACCTCGACAGTGATGGTCACGCCCGCGTCGGCTGCGACGTCGCATCCCGCCTGCAGGGCTTCCGCCAGCGTCTCAAACTCCTTCATCGTGCCTTCACGGGACGCGTCCTGCGAACGCCTCAGGCCGGTATTGTGCATTGGCGTGATGGTCGGGTAGCGGTTCGGCGTGCTCAGCGCCCCGTTGACAACCTCCGCGCCGGTGATCTCGGCCGCCCGCACCATGCGGAGCATCCTTTCCAGGTTGTCCTTCGCGTACCGGGCATGTGTCAGCGAGCCTCCGCTGCGAATGGCGCCGATCGGAACGCCGGCATCCGCCAGCCGCTTGCCGAAATCGGCGACCGCCGATTCATCCTCGCCAAAGCTTTCGATAACGTCCGACCCGACTTCCAGCGAATCGAAGCCCATGGCATTTACCCGGCCAAGGAACTCGTCCGTGTAGGCCTCCGGGGCGAGTTCCCACGTGTTCCGGCTATCCGGATAAAGGGTGAATCGTCGGTGTGCGTAGCAGTACCTCATGTCCTGGAGATTCCTCGCCGAATTGTTGATTGCGTTGTTTTGCGACCTGTCCGTCCGCCGCTGGCCATGCCGCAGCGCATGCGAGTTTAGCAGTCGAAACAGCCATTTATCCGGCCGCCCGCGGCGTGTACGATTCCGCCATTGCATTTGTCAAAGATCTGTTAACAGCATCGAGGACCGAAGAAAATGAAAATCACCGACCTGCGCGTCTACCTGACCAGGGCCAACGAAAACAGGACGTGGGTGTTCGTCGAAGTCGACACCGACGAGGGGATAACAGGGGTCGGTGAGTCCACCAACTCCGGCGGCGGCGGGGCGCACATGGTCGGCCGCGGCTACGAGTTGATCAAGGAGGACCTCGATTACTCCGACTTTGCCGACGGCATCATGGGCGATGACCCGAACCACATCGAGATGATCTGGAACAAGGTCTACCGCCGGTTCGGCACGCTGGGGAGCCGCGGTTTCGCAACCACGCTCTGCGCCGGCCTCGACATGGCGCTGTGGGACATCAAGGGCAAGGCCCTGGGCAGACCGGTGTACGACCTGCTGGGAGGGCCGGTACGCGAAAAAGTACAGCTCTACAGTCACCCGGCCAGCCCGGACGACATCGACAACTGTGTCGCTGACGCCAAGCGGCAGGTCGCCGCCGGGTACAAGGCGCTGAAGACCGACCCGTTTTCCCCGGAAATGGCCCCGCATCACCGTCGCTACATCGACGGCAAGATCTCCGCATCGGGCCGCGCATACGCGCTCGACGTGATGGCCGCGTTGCGGGAGGGGGTAGGCCCCGACATCGAGTTGCTGATCGACGCGCACGGGAACTTCGACGTCGCCACCGCGACCGACCTATGCAACAAGATGATGCCCTACGACATCACGTGGTTCGAGGAGCCGCTGCAGCCGGAAAGCGTCGAAGCACACAGGCAACTGAAATCGAATACGGACATGCCCCTCTGCATCGGCGAACGGAAGTACAACCGCTGGGACTTCGTGCCGTTCCTCACCGAAGGCCTCGTCAATTTCATCATGCCCGACATCTGCTGGAGCGGCGGCATTTCCGAAATGAAGAAGATGGCCATCCTCGCCGAGTCCTTCTACATTCCGATTTCGCCCCACGACGCCAGCGGGGCCTTCAACGTCATCGCCGGGGCCCAGGTGATGATCACCGTGCCCAACTTCTACCGGCTCGAAATGGGCGACAACGCCGTGGCAGCATACAACTCCGTCATCACCGAACCGCTGGACATCCAGGACGGGTACCTCATCCTGCCGGATCGTCCCGGCCTCGGCTACGAACTGGACCACGACTTCATCGCCGCCCACCCCGACCCGGACTGGGAACGCATGCACGGACGCTAAGCCAACACGCGTTCTATCGTCTTGCCGGACTCCGAATCCGGTACCAACGGGGCGCGGCAACCCCAACCACACCTTCCCCCTCTCCTCGCGGAGACCTTGGCAAAACTCCCTCTCCCAGCGGGAGAGGGTTGGGGTGGGTACAGACCGGGTACATTGGTAACAGGTAGACCGGGCACCTGGGTAACACATATTCCTGTGTAGGAGCAGTTCTTATGAGGAGTCATGTGATGCCATGGAAGGAGTCTAGTGCGGCCTGTGAGCAGAGAGTGTTCATAGAGAGGTGGTCGATGGGGGAGGAGTCGGTTTCCGAGCTGTGCCGCCAGTTCGGGATCAGCCGAAAGACAGGGTACAAGCGCATTAACCGGTTCAGGGAGTACGGTTTCGACGGCTTGGGCGACCGCAACAGCGCGCCCCATTCGCATCCGAACGCGACGAGCCCGGAAGTGGCCAGGGAGTTGATCGAGGCCAAGCGAGCGCGGCCGACGTGGGGTCCCAAGAAGCTGGTGGCGTGGCTGCGAGCTGAGGCCCCCGAGGCGGCTTGGCCGGCTCCTAGTACCGCAGGAGCGATCCTCGACCGGGCCGGCCTGGTCAAGCGGCGGCGCCGCCGCAGGCGGGCGTCGCCCTGGAGCGAGCCGTTCACCGAAGCGGCCGATGCCAATGACGTGTGGTGCATAGACTTCAAGGGCTGGTTCCGCACAACGGACGGTCAGCGGGTCGACCCGCTGACCGTCCAGGACGCGGCCTCTCGCTACCTGCTGGCATGCGACGGTCTGGCCCGGCCGAGGACACCGCAGGTGCGCCGGGTGATCGACAGGGTGTTCAGGGAGTACGGCCTTCCCCGGGCCATCCGCACGGACAACGGCCCGCCCTTCGCCAGTGTGGGTCTGGGAGGGCTGACCACACTGTCGATCTGGTGGGTCAAACTGGGGATCACCCCAGAGCGCATCGAGCCGGGCCACCCGGAGCAGAACGGCAGACTTGAGCGGCTTCACAGAACGCTCAAGGAAGAGACGGCTCGCCCGCCCAGGGCCAGTCAGCGTAGTCAGCAGCGGGCATTCGACGCCTTCAGGGACGGCTACAACGAGCATCGCCCGCACGAGGCGCTCGGTCAGCAGCCCCCATCTCGTGTGTACGGGCCATCCCACCGGGAGTATCCGAGGAGGGCAGAGTCGCCGGAGTACGGAAGCGGAGTCACAGTCCGCAGGGTGAGGACGAACGGCCAGATCAAGTGGAACGGAGGGCTGGTCTACCTGAGCGAGGCGCTCAAGGGTGAGCCGGTCGGGCTGGTGCAACAGGACACCAGGTACTGGACGGTCATCTATGGACCGCTGAGCATCGGACTGTTGGACGAGCACACCAGTCAGGTGTTGCATACTACTGCCAAACTGTTACCCAGGTGCCCGGTTTAGGTGTTACCCAGGTGCCCGGTTGCACAGTGAGGGAGAATCGCATATTAGGAGCAGGCTCTCGAATACCCAATTCCCCGGTAAGCCTGGGGTTACGCAAAAGTCTCTCGCGGGAGAGAGCCGGGATGGGGCCCAGTCGACCACGGTCTCCCACTCGTCTTGCCGGACTTGATCCGGTACCCACGGTGGGGCGCGGGTGGGGATATGTTCGCTCGACGCAGACAACGATTCGCTATCCGCTCATCGAGATCGACGTGACAACGAACGCCGGAAGTCCGCACTGCCGAAACGCTGCACGCGCTGTCACCGGCGTCTAGCGTTGAAGACCGACGTCCTAAGTGGTACGCTTTCATCACCACCCCTATCGATTCGACGGTAGGGTCGAGACCGCCCCGCGGGGCGGTCTCTGTCTTTGTATCGAGTGGTTTTTGATTACCAACCTTTACATCGACGGCTTCAATCTCTACTACCGCGCCCTGAAGGACACGCCCTTCCGGTGGCTCGACCTGCGGAAACTGGCCGAGACCCTATTTCCCCAGGACGAGATCAGCCAAGTCTGCTACTTCACTGCCCGTCTCGACGTGCGCCCTGGCAACCCCGGGCAAGCCCAGCGCCAGCTCATATACCTGCGAGCCCTGGAGACGCTGGAGGGCTTCGACGCCTACTTCGGCGTCTTCCGGTCAGGCGTCAAGCGCCGTCCGTTAGCCGAACCGGTGCCCGGACTTCCCACTCACGTTCTGGTAAAGGACTCGGAGGAGAAAGGATCGGACGTCAACCTCGCCACCCGTCTCCTGGTGGATGGATTCAACGGGGAGTACGAGCAGGCCGCGATCGTGTCCAACGACGCCGACTTCGCAGGGGCCATGCGCTACGTCAGGGACGACCTTGGCCTTCGAGTCACGCTGGTCAACCCCGATCCCAGGAACACCAGCCCCAGACAACTGGCGGACGCCGCCACCTACGTCAAGCGCCTTTGGAAGAGCCACCTGAAACGCAGCCTCCTTCCCCACACGTTGCGGGACGAAATTGGGACCATCCGCAGGCCGGACGGTTGGTGACACCCGCTCAGCAGGCCGAGACGTCCTCATCCCCATACACGAGCTTGATCAATACTAGGAGAAAGTCCATGCCATTAGCGTTTCCGAATCGTCCCGTCGAAAAAGGAGATCCTGAGTACGAGAGGTGGTTCAGGCACGTCTTCGTCCTCAAACCGCCGCTACAGGATGTTACGGCACGCGACTTGGTCCAGTTCGCCGAGGAACTGAAGTCCGCTGTTGAAATCAAGGGCTTGTCTGAAACCGACTCCATCCCTCACTCATCCTTTGGCGGTCAAGGACTCACCATTCAATCCTTGAAGGATCAAGTCGCAGACATTGTTGCCAGGAATCCAATCGAGTGGATAAGAGGTTGCGACGGCGTATCGATCACGCATCACCCCGAAAAGCGCGAGAAGCTTGTTTCGGTCCTTGCCAAGCTGCCCGAGTCCGCTCGCCGGGGGCAGAAGCTATTGAGCGTTCGACATGCAGACGACGTGTTTGCCTTCAACGTCCAGCTTCACGAGAGCAACTCCATTTCTACCGACGGCCTATACATCTGGCTGGACAATCCCTCGGACCCGGTCGCCGAGCATCTAGTGGCGAATGACGGAGGCGGAGCGCTCACGATCCGAGATGTCTATGAGACCAAACAGAAGATGGAACACTTCGCCATGATGTCGCTTTGCGATGACTTGCTCTCCACTACCAGCCTCACACTGAGCGACGTGCAGTGTCGGTATGAACCTCTGGGCGACGACACCTTTCCCGACTTCGAGCTGGTCGTTCGTGGTCGGGAGTGGGCAGTTGAAGTCACACGCATCGAAATGGGTATGGTCGGTTATCTCCGAGTTTCCCAGCCGCTAGAGAAAGAAAGTTTGACAGAGCTGCCCGGAATCAAGTTACTGACAGTGGGATCGTCGCGGCACTGACGAAAGCGTCGAAGGATAAGACCAAGAGGCGCAACGACTGCTCAAGCTACTCTCTCGCTTGTCTCCTGTTGGTAGACATCGTGGATTCGATTGACCCCGCGTCGCCAGCCATTTGGGGAGGCATCGACCTGTCCGCCTTCGACGCCGTGGCGTTGGTCAGACTGGATGGCAGCGTGTTCTTCATCAAGGGTGCTCATGCCCTAGAGCTTGCTACGTAAACCGCGACGAATCTTGAGGCCCGTATGTCCCCAAGCGCCGGATACAAATGTTGCCAGTGTCAGAATTGGCATCCTCGCCAAGCATTCATTTCTCACGCGGGGAAAGACAAGGCGATTGCTAAGGAGGCCGCCAGAGCGTGCTGCGCCGCTCAGGTCAAGCCTTACCTGTTCGAGTATAGCGCCGAGTTCTCTGAGCCTGCGATTGACAACGCTAGGACGATCGCCTCCAAGATAAACAACAGCGACATCTTCTTGGTCATGCTGAGTCAGTCAGTGTCAGGGGCATATTGGACTCAGGCGTGGATAGGCTTCGAGATTGGCGTTTCCATAGGCGCCGCCATAGCATCCGAAGAAACGAGCAACTACTTCACCGGCAGAATAGTCGTGCTGCAGGACATCCAGCACGACATTAAGGTTTCTGTGCCGCGAGTAGACGACCTCTTCCTCTTTGACTTTGGCCGAACATGGGATGACATCCAGGACCTAATTGTGTTTATGGCAGCGTATATGTTCAAAACCAACGGGGAGGTCTATCGACGTGGGAATAATCTGAGAGTGCGGATGATGACGGGCAGGGTGGCGTGTGCTAATGAAAAGTGCAAGGGTCGCTATAACGTTGTGATTCCCGTCAAGGACACCGAACACCTGGGATTGAAGTTCCGATGGAATGGGGTAAGGCTCAAGAGAATTCGATGGGTCAAGAAGGGCCTCAATGCCGAGTCTGTCCTCAAGTGTCCGTCGTGCGGCGAGAAGGTGAACTGCGAGCTCACTCGCTCACTGTAGTCTGAGGAGACTGCCGTTGCCTGCGATGAGTGCTGACGCATTCTCACAGGGTGGTTTCATTGGACATGACGAGGCGTCCCGAGAGGAAAGCCATGCGTAAGAAGATACTTGAACACTTCAGCCAACACGCCGCTGTTCTCTCTAGCGCTAGGCGGTTCCTAGTATGCCGCGCTCAATACGTCATTTCGGAGCTCCGTGGGCTATCTCGGGAAGACCTGCGCAGGGGATTCACTGTCAACTTTGTGATGACCCTCCTAATTCTGGCAATGCTTATCTACTTCATTTGGTGGTTTGATTACATAGACCGGGTGTACGACAGCGTTGTGTTGAACCTGCTTCCTGCGTTCTTTCCAGCCGTGGCATTCTGTCAAGGGGTACGCAGAGAGCCCGACGCAAGACGGTTCAATTGGTCTTACTTCGGATATATGGTGTTCATGTTCCTTGCGCTGATGGCGGCGATAAGCGACAAGTACGACCTCAACGACTTGGGGATCAACATAGTAGTGGTGATCACATCCGCTCCCTGGTTGGTCCTATTTGGGATACTGGTACGAGGAAAGAGGATTCTCGCGGTTGGTATGGTGCCAGCAGCGGTGCTATTGATGGCGTACTGGGTTCTGCCGGGGCTTTCGAAGGGCTTGGAGCCGCATCACTCCTTGATCCCGCTGTCTGCTGTTTCAATCCTCCTTGCCTTGTGGAGCTTCTTGGTATGGCTGCTATTCAAGGGTGTTGACAGATGGCCACAGCCAGAGCACGAGACTCTCGGCCCGTTCATGGAGAGCCTTGCAATGCTGTTCCTTTTCGCTCCACTGATGGTCCTTGCGATATGGGTTCCGAGGGCCTTTCCTGGTGGTGAGGACTGGTCCGTGGTGCTAGCGGCCATGGTCGGCGTCGTGTTCGGCAGCGTGATTTCAGAGCCGCTAGGACGATTCTTACGGAGTTACGGGAATCTTCCATCGGCTCGCAAAGACCAGGCCGAGCGCCGGGACCCCCCTTGACGTCGGTATCCGGTTCGTTCATGCCCATGGTATGCCTTGGTATGGCCACAGACTTGGGCAGTAATGCCGAGGAATAGAAAGGCCGCATCCTGGTCCGCGTCCTCAGGGACATCGCAGAAGGCAAGATCGAAGACACCAAGCCGCACCACCGCATCGCAGCCGTCAAAGAACTCCACCGCCAACGCCGCGACAACACTGCCGATCACTCGTGCGGCTGCGACAACAGCGAGAACGGCGCCCAGCCGGCAGACAACACGTCTGGCGGAGAATTCAAGAACCCGTCGGACGACGCACCCGGCTTTGACCACCTCCAGGAAATCGCAGACGCCGCCGAGTCCGAATTGGACCATCCCAGTCGAAACACAAACTCGGCAGTCCCAGAGCCGGACCAATCCCGCGAACAAGCAGGCCAAGCTGACGTTGACCCGGACCTGACCTCCGAAATCCCGGACTCTGCCGAGCCCCGGCCCCGCCGGCATCGCCTGTCCAGGCGCGAGCGGCGGCTTCGAAATAGCGACTTGACCATGGTCCCCGGTCCACCTGACGACGGCACAGCCAACACTCAATCCGAAGTTGACAGCGTCGTTTCAGCCGGCTTCCGCTGATCGAGACCATAACCGGGACGTGCCGATGCGTACACTTTGGACTCGACTAGGCCGTTAACTTGGACATCGCGAAACTCACCGAAGGAGAACGCAACATGCACGACTACGAGGAACTGGCAAAAACATCCGCCGAGTGGCGCGAGTGGTACTACGACGGCGACCCGGGCCTGAATCCCACCGCCGAAACGGTGAAAGACGCGTTCGGGCTCATCAACGCCACGCTGTTCGGCCACATCTACCAACGCCCTGCCCTCGATCCGAGCATCCGCAGCCTCTGCACGGTGGCGGCGCTGATCGCGCTCGACAAGCCAAATCAACTGCCGGGACACATCACCGGCGCGCTCAACTACGGTTGGACGAAGGAACAAATCGTCGAACTGATCACGCAGATGCTGTTCTACGGGGGCTATCCGGCGGCGGTCAACGCCCTGAACGCGGCCGGCAAGACGTTCCGCGAATACGACATAAGGCACGCCTGCAACGATGCACAACAGGAGAGTTAAGGGGGTGTCCAAAAACGATGGGACACCCTGGTCCGAGCAATATCTTCCAGACACGCTCTCAGACAATGACTCGTAGGGGCGTCTCTTGTGGGCGCCCGAAGGGGTGGGGCGTGGCAAGTGATGCCATCTCGTAGTCGGTGAGAGACTTGGTGAACACCTTCTAAGAGGGTGTCTAATAAGTCGTCGGAAACCGTTCGTGGTGAGCTTGTCGAACCATGAACAGCGCCTCGACCCTTCGACAGGCTCAGGGTGAACGTAAGGGTTTTTGGACACCCTCTAAGGCAAACCGGACTGGCCGACCTTGGGTATCATTGCCGCGCCCACTTGCACCTCCGAACAACTCGAAATGACCAATGATCACCAAGGAGACTAAAGAATGACAGGCGCAGTGCGCGTTGAGCGCGACTCCATGGGAGAACTCGAAGTCCCGGCAGATGCCCTGTACGGCGCCAACACCCGCCGGGCGGAGCTCAACTTCCCGATAAGCGACCTGCGGTTCAACCGGTCATTCATTCGCGCCATCGGCCAGGTCAAGCAATCTGCAGCCGTGGTCAACCAGGACCTGGGACAACTCGGCCCGGCTTTGTCACGCGCCGTTGTCGACGCGGCGCAGGAGGTAATCGACGGAAGACACGACGACGCGTTCGTCGTCGATATTTTCCAGACCGGGTCGGGCACCTCGACGAACATGAACGCCAACGAGGTGATCTCGAACGTCGCCAACCGGGCGCTGGGCAGTCCGCTGGGTTCACGGTCGCCGGTCCATCCGAACGACCACGTCAACAAGGGGCAGTCGTCGAACGACGTCATTCCGACGTGCATCCACCTCGCGGCAGCCGGCGCCATCCAGGAAAACCTGCTTCCGGCAATGGACGAGTTGGAAAACGCGCTGCGGGACAAGTCGGTCGAATTCTGGGACGTCATCAAGACGGGCCGGACCCATTTGCAAGACGCTACACCGGTAAGGCTCGGCCAGGAGTTCCTGGGGTATGCCGGGCAGATGTCCTACGGCAGGGTCCGCGTTGAAAGCGGCCTTTCGGAAATGTGCGTACTGGCCCTCGGCGGCACGGCGGTCGGCACTGGCATCGGCATGCACCCGGAATTCTCCGGGCGGATGATCGGGCGGCTCAGCGAATTGACCGGCCTGGACCTCAGCGAAACGGCCAATCACTTCCAGGCCCAGAGCACGATAGACGGCGTCGTAGCAGCCTCCGGTTCGCTCAAGACGGTGTCCGTGGGCCTGATGAAGATTTGCAACGACCTGCGCTGGCTTGGGTCGGGGCCGCGGGCCGGCATCGGCGAAATAGAACTGCCGGAAGTCCAGCCCGGCAGTTCAATCATGCCCGGCAAGGTGAACCCGGTGATCGCCGAATCGGCAAACATGGCATGCGCCAAGGTGATGGGCAACGACGTGACAATCAACATCGCGGGCCAGTCCGGCAACTTCGAACTCAACGTGATGATGCCTGTGGCGGCGTACTGCCTGCTGGAGTCGATCGATCTGCTGGCGGCATCGTGCCGAAACCTCTCTCGCCAGTGCGTAACGGGCATCACCGCGACCGCACGCGGTCCGGCAATGGTGGAACAGGGCTTAGCCATCTGCACGGCCCTCGCTCCAAGGATCGGGTACGACGCAGCCGCGTCGATCGCCCACCAGGCGGCGGAGTCCGGCGAGACCATCAAGCAGGTGGCCCTGCGCGAGACCGACCTGTCCTCCGACGAACTGGACCTGGTCCTGGACCCGGTGGCCATGACGGAGCCGGGCGGAGACATTCAGGCGGGAGGCTGAAGGCTGTGGGCTGTTTAGGCGAATTGCGCTGAGACCATCGTCGGTTGCGCCCGGAATCAATATGGCCCTGTGTTGGCGACACCGCGTGATGCAAGTGGGGCGGCGCCGGGCGCCCACGGTGCGCACCTCTTCTTCGATTTGCCGGACTCGATCCGGTACCCACGGTGGGGCACGGGACGGGCGCGGCTACCCCAGACTACGGACCGACTCCACGTCGACCGAAACCACCTCTGTCACCCCACCGTGGATACCGGCTTTCGCCGGTAAGTCGATGTGGGACCGGCCGGTGAGGTGGAATCAATGTGACCATCCATAGCCAATGTCCAGGCACACTTATCCAGTAATATTCGCAAGTCACGCCGACTGCATCGCGGCGAAGCAATCAACAAAGGAGAACAAGCAATGAGCGCTGAGAAACGCGTAGCCGAACTTGGGTTGGACCTTTCGAAAGTCCCCGTCCCCATCGCCAACTATGTGCCGTCGGTCAGGACGGGTAACCTGGTGTTCCTGTCCGGACAGGGACCCTCGAAGCCGGAAGGCGGAATGGTCACCGGCAAGCTGGGACGGGACACCTCGATAGAAGAGGGCTACGCGGCCGCGCGACTTGTCGCCATCGGCCTCCTGTCAGCGCTCAGGGCCGAAATCGGCAGCCTCGACCGCGTGACGCGGGTTGTAAAGCTGCTCGGCATGGTCAATGGGACTGTCGACTTCACCGACCAGCCAGCCGTAGTAAACGGCGCGTCAGACCTGCTCGTCGAGGTCTTCGGTGAAGAGCGCGGTAAGCACGCCAGGTCGGCGGTTGGCATGGGCAGCCTGCCGATGGGCATTTCGGTCGAGGTGGAGCTGATAGTCGAGGTCAAGTGAGTTTCGCCCCGACGCGCATTCACCTAAGAGGGTGTCTAAATGCAAAGCAAAGACGAAGCGGCGTCAATGCGAATGTCAGTCCCGAACGCGCTTTTTGTCATTCTGAAGCGCAGCGAAGAATCTCCCGATCGCTACACGCCAACGCCCCTCTTCACCCCACGAGACCCTTCGGCTTCGCTCAGGGTGACAACGGTCGCCCTTTTAAACACCCTCCAAAAATAAGGGCGGTTTCCTGTGGCTAAATTCAAAGTGAAGACCGTTAACCACGTGGGCGTGCCGGTCAAGGACCGGCGGAGCGCCTTCGCGTTCTACCGTGACATGCTGGGACTCGAAGTCATCCCCAGCATGGTGGATAACGAGAACATCGCATGGCTACGGGCGGCTGACGGCACGATGGTCCACATCGTGGAGCCGACCAACGTTCGCATGGCCGCACCTCACAACGCATTCGAGGTCGACGACTTCGATGCGGCCCTGAAGACCGCGCAGGATGCGGGGCTGGAGATCGACGGCCCGGCGGAACGCCACGACGGCCAGCGCTGCTTCTTCGTCCTGGACCCGGACGGCAACCGGGTAGAAATCGTCACCGCAGGCGGCCACAAATCAACCAACCGGGTGGCCGACGAGTGGGGCTACACGCGACCCGGTTAGTCGTTGCCCTGGGTCGACTTGGTGGGACGGAATGGGTGGACCCAGTTGGCGAGTGAGCGGGGATTCCTCGATTGGACCCACAACTTGCCCCTGCCGGAGAACTCCATGATGATCTGGTCCGAGAAGAGGAATGACCGGATCCGGGCGGCGCGGGTAAGCCGGTAGTCCAGCGTGGGTTCCCACGCGACCGCATGGCCGTTGTCGACCACATACGGGCCGTCCACTTCGATTTCCGTGATGTCGCCGTAGGCGTTGAAGAACAGCGTCCCGGTCCCAGATGCGCGAAGGATGAACATTCCCTCGTTAAAGAGGCCGCGCAGGCCCTGGAAGTCGGAATTTGTCTTGATGCCGGTCGTTGACGCCAGGTACGCGCCGCGTTCCATCATCAACTCTTCGTTGCGCATCTCGTACGCCACAATGTCGCCGGGCTGTCCGGGCGCGAGGCCGATCGTCCCCGGACCGCCTTCGGCCTCGTAGGTGTTCTGGAAGAAGCTCTCGCCGCCGAGGAATGAACGGCTCAGGCCGGACATGATGCCGCCCCGCGCAGACGTCTCCGCCTTCATATTCTGGGTCATCCAGGCCATCGCGCCCGACTCGGTGACCAACTGCTCACCGGGATCGAGTGTGACCTCCACGAGGCTGTAGCTTGGCTGCGAGTGAATGTCGAAGTCCATGACTACTTCCTATTTCTCAGGCAGCAGCGGGCCTATCGTGCGCCCGAACTCGCTGGGGTTGTGACTTTGAACGTAGACGCGCCCGTGCCCGCGGAAGTCCAGAACCAGCCCTTCGCTGGTCAGGAATGAAGAAATCCAGCTCCCGCCCGCCTTGCCTATCGAGTATTCCAACGTTTCCTCGAACGCCACGACGTGACCGGTGTCGATCGTCAGGGCGCCGCGTACATCTATTTCTGTAATAGTCCCGAAGGCATTCACCAGCAGCGGTCCGACCCCCTCCAGCGTAATAAACGACAGGGACTCGCCCGAGAGCATGCCGCGCACGCCCTGGAATTGTGTGTCTATGTTGAGTTCGGGAGACGAGCCGAGGTAACTACCGCCGGCGCATACCCATCGGGTCCTGCCGTCGCACTCAATGAGCGCCACCTGTCCCTGCAAATTGGGCGCAAGGCCCACCTCGCCCGGCCGGTGGTCCGTCACCCGGTAACGCGAGAAGAAGAAGCTCTCACCGGAGATCATCCGCCTGACGCCCGACATGATCCCGCCCGAACTGCGGCTGCGCGTCGTCACGTCGATGTCGACGTTGCTTGACGCGCGGTACATGGCGCCTGACTCGGAAACGAATTCGTCGCGGGGATCGAGCTGAACGAGGGCCGACCCAAACGCCCCGTTATTTGCTACCTCAACGTGCATGTGCGGGAGTTCCCTGCTGTTACCCGTGCGCCTTCTACGCCACGAACGGCGTCAGCCAAGAGGCGAGTCCGGGCAAAGTCCTCGTCTGCAAATAGATCGTGCCGGAGCCTGAGAACCTCATCACCAGGCCCTCGCCTGACAGCAACGTGCTCTTCAAGCCGCCCATGCCCTGAATCGAGTAACTCAATGAGGGGTCCCAGGCAACAACGTGCCCGGTGTCCACTATGAAGGAGCCGTCGATCCTCTTCTCGATGATCGACCCGTAGGCATTGAAGAACACCTCTCCCGTGCCGCCGCACTCCATCAGGAACAGCCCTTCGCCGGAGAACATGGCGCGCAGGCCGCCGAACTTCGTGCTGAGGGTTATACCCGGCGTGCAAGCCATGAACGATCCTGCGGTGAGCATGATCGAGTTGCCGGCCAGGCTCATGCGCTGCAACGAGCCGGGCTGGGCCGGTGAGAAGGCGGCCTCGCCTCCACGGTCCGTGGTGTACTCGCCGACAAACAGGGATTCCCCGCCGGTCATCCTACGAATCAGGGCGCTGAACAAGCCACCGAGCAGCCGGGCCTTGGACTGGATGTCAGAGTCCATCCATGCCATGGACCCGCCTTCGGCGATGAATCGCTCGCCGGGACGCAAGCGGACCCGCAGTTGCCCGTAGTCTGGATTACCGACGATTTCTACGTCCATGCGAAAATCGTACCGTCCGATACCGTTGGTGTAAATCGGCCCGGTCTACCGATTTGGTTCACGCGCGTGTTGAGGCGGCCTTCTCAATGCCTGCGAAGAACTGCTTCATCAAGGTGTTCGACGCATTGCCGATCATCCGCTGACCCACCCGAGCAAGCAGCCCGCCCACCTGGGTATCTCCGTCGACCGAGACCCTGGTGACGCCGGGCGCCTCCGCTTCGAGGCTGAGCAAGCCGCTGCCCTTGATCCACCCGCCCGGTCCGTCGCCGGTTACAGCCATGCGATAAGAGTTCGGCTCATCGAGGTCGGAAAGTTTTACCCGGCCCGAAAACTTTCCGCGCACAATGCCGATTCCCACGGTCATCCGGGCGCTGTACTCGTCCGGGCCAAGTTCTTCGATGGATTCGACACCCGGTATGGCCTGTTGGAGGACATCGATGTCGGTCAACGCGTCCCACGTGTCCTTTTGGCTCAAATTCAGCTTGAAATTGCCACTTACTTTCACTTCTTGGTCTTCTCCGGGGCACTCTCAGGGGTTGCGGTCGCAACGTACCAAGTGTTAACTAAGTCCAACGATTGATCGTAGCCGCGATAGGCGCGGGAGGCACAGCCAATGGGCCATGAAATCAATGTAACAGTGAATGGGCGCAGCCACACCAGCGCCGTCGAACCGAGACTATTGCTCTCCCAGTATCTCAGGGACGTGTTGAACCTTACAGGAACACACGTCGGATGCGATACCACCAGTTGCGGAGCATGCTCCGTGCTGATCGACGGAAACGCGGTCAAGTCCTGCAATGTGCTGGCCGTCCAGGCGGACGGCGCGGAGATAACCACGGTCGAGGGATTGGCGGGCGATGACGAGTATCACCCGATCCAGAAGGCATTCTGGGAGCAGCATGGCCTGCAGTGCGGGTTCTGCACTCCCGGAATGATGGTCACGGCCGTGGATATCCTCAGCAACAATCCTCAGCCGACCGAGGCTGAGATCAGGACCGGCCTGCGCGGCAACCTGTGCCGCTGCACCGGATATCACAACATCGTCAAGGCAGTCCAGGCCGCAGCGGCCGAGATGGCAAGTTAAGGGAGGCGGGAATGACTACATCGACGATCGGATCTTCGGTCAGGCGCAGGGAAGACCCGCGCCTCATCACAGGCAACGCGACCTACGTTGACGACGTCAGGCCGCCAGGCGTGCTGCACCTCGCCATAGTACGCAGCCCGCACGCACACGCCACGATCGAGAACGTAGACGTCACCGCGGCGGCCAACATGCCCGGCGTTGTGGCCGCGTTCACCGGCGCGGACATACAGGAACAACTCGGCTCGCTGCCCGCGGGGTGGGTACTGCCGGATATGAAAATGCCGAACCACCCGCCGATCGCATTCGAGCGGGTCCGCTACGTGGGCGACGCCGTCGCCGTGGTCGTGGCGGAATCTCCCCAGGCGGCGGCTGACGCAGTTTCCAGCGTGGAAGTTGAATACGGCGAGTTGGATGCCATCGTCGACGCCGAAATGGCGACGAAAGACGGCGCGCCTCAGCTTCACGAAGACGCCCCCAACAACCTTGCTTTCGAGTGGGAAGTCGGCGGCGGAGACTACGATGCGGCCGCGGGTGAAGCGGAAGTCGTCGTAAAGCAACGGATGATCAATCAGCGATTGATCCCCAACCCGATCGAGGAGAGGGGCGTCGTCGCAGACTACAACCCAGCGACGAACCAGATCACTCTCTGGACATCGACCCAGATCCCCCACCTGGTGAGACTCCTGTTCTCCGCCGTAACCGGCCATCCGGAGCAACTCGTCAGGGTGATCGCCCCCGAGGTCGGCGGTGGGTTCGGCTGCAAGCTGTACATCTACGCCGAAGAGGTGATCTGCGGAGTCGTGTCGAAGATCCTGGCGCGGCCGGTCAAGTGGATCTCCGGCCGGCAGGAGGGCTACGTAGCCACAACACACGGCCGGGACCACATCGCCGACGTGGAGATCTGCGGCAACCGCGACGGCACGATTACGGGCATCAGCGCCACGCTTTATGCAAACCTGGGCGCATACCTGTCCACGTTCGCACCCGGCATTCCCACGGTCCTGTTCGGCTTCACGCTCGGCGGGCCGTACCGCATGGCCAACGTGGCCTGCAAGGTCTACGGGGTGTTCACCAACACCACGCCGGTCGACGCGTACCGCGGCGCCGGCAGGCCGGAATGCACCTACGTCATCGAGCGGCTAGTCGACCTGTTTTCTAAGGAAATCGGCCGCGACCCCGTGGCCGTACGCCGGAAGAACTTCATACCGCCTTTCCGAAACGGACACGACGTGTCCACGGGAGTCACATACGACTCGGGTAACTACCGCGGTTCGTTGAACCGGGCCCTCGAAATGCTCGACTACCGGGGATTCCGAGCGGAGCAGCGGCAGGCGCGCAGGGAAGGCAGGCTGATCGGTGTTGGCTTGTCGAGCTACATCGAGATCTGCGGCATTGCGCCATCAGCCGTCGCCGCATCGCTCGGCGCAGGGGCCGGCCTCTGGGAATCCAGCACGGTACGCGTCCACCCCACTGGGAAGGTCGCCGTCTACACCGGCACGTCGCCGCATGGGCAGGGTCACCAGACCAGTTTCATGCAAATCACTTCATCCGAACTCGGTGTGCCGATTGAGGACGTGGAGGTCTTCCACGGTGATACCGACAAGCAGCAGATGGGCACCGGAACGTTCGGCAGCCGCAGCGTTGCCGTTGGCGGGACGGCCCTCTACATGAGTCTTCAGAAGGTCATCGACAAGGCGAAGAGGATCGCCGCTCACCAGATGGGCGTACCGCACCGCCAGGTCACGTTCGAAAACGGGACCTTCTTCGTCGAGGACATCCGCGAACGGCAGATGAGCTTCGGCGACGTCGTAGGACAGGCCTACGCGGCCACTAACCTTCCGCCGCGCATGGAGCCGGGACTGGAGGCGGTCACGTTCTTCGACCCGCAGAACTTCACCTGGCCGTTCGGCACCCACATCGCCATCGTCGAGATCGATCCCGACACCGGCGAATCCGAGGTGCTCCGGTACATTGCGGTGGACGACGTAGGAAACGTCATCAACCCGATGATCGTCGACGGCATGGTCCACGGCGGCGTTGCCCAGGGCATCGGACAGGCGTTGCAGGAACAGGCGGTTTACAGCGACAACGGCCAGTTGCTGAGCGGCTCGATGCTCGACTACGCGGTGCCGACCGCCGAGGACATCCCGACATTCGAGACCGACCGCACCACCACGCCCACCAACGTAAACCCGCTGGGGGTGAAGGGCGCCGGCGAGACCGGCACCATTGCTTGCTCGCCTGCAATCGTCAATGCGGCCGTCGACGCCCTGTCCCATCTCGGGGTCAGGCACATGGACATGCCGCTGACCTCTGAAAAAGTTTGGCGAACCATCCGCGACGCCCGGGCGGCCCAGACGGCTGCCCGCCGGGCCCGCGCCGCCGGGAGGACGACCAATTGATTACCAGCATCGCAGCGCCCTTTTCGTACCACGCTCCGGGCAGCGTCGAGGAGGCCTCGCGGCTTCTGAGCCGCTATAGAGGCAACGCCCGGCTACTGGCGGGTGGTCACAGCCTGTTGCCGCTGATGAAGCTCAGGCTTGCGTCGCCGGAGGCGTTGATCGACCTCGGACAGGTCGATGGCCTGTCCGGCATTCGCGAGTGCGGAGACGGCGTCGCCGTTGGCGCCATGACCACCTACGCCGACATCACCAGGTCTGATCTCGTGGCTGAACGCGCTCCGGCGCTGGCCGAGGCCGCGGCCCAGGTGGCCGACACGCCGGTCCGAAACGCCGGCACCATCGGCGGCAGCATCGCACACGCTGACCCGGCTGGCGACCTGCCGGCGGTTGTGCTTGCGCTTGGAGCGCAGATACACGCGCGGTCGGCGCGCGCGTCACGGACTATCGACGTCGATCGCTTCTTCCGCGACTTCATGACCACGGCTCTTCGCCCGAACGAGGTCCTGACGGAAATCCACATACCGGGCGAGGGCGACGGCACGGGGTCGGCATACACGAAGCTGGCGAACAAGGCGTCCCACTACGCGCTCGTAGGCGTGGCCGCTACCGTTACCGTCGCCGACGGCGTATGCACGGCAGCCCGGATCGGCATCACGGGCGCGGGACCGCACCCGGTGAGATCCCGTCGTGCTGAGCGCATACTGGTCGGCAAGGCGCCCTCCGACTCCGTCATCCGCCAGGCTGCGCGAAGAGGCGGCGTGGAACTGGAAGGCCAGTTCAACGAGGACGTTCACGCATCCGCCGAATACCGCGCCGAGATGGCGAAGGTGTTCACCGGCCGCGCGCTCGAAAGCGCATTTTCGAGGGCTGCGGGCTAGTCCTCGCCGCCTTCGAATCAGCCAGCCGAGGCGCTACGGCGCGCCGTAGCTCGCCAGCGCCGCGACGTCATGTGACTGGTCGCGAATGTGCGACGGGGTCATGACTACCTGTTCGATGGTCTAGGTGAGGACCGCGTCTCCGTTGCAGGGTCTAATCGGGGCCTACTCCAGGGCGAAGGCGCGCTGGAACGGGCATGACTCGCCTCGCAATGGCCTCGTTGTTCCGGTGTATTCACAACCAAGGGGCCGCCTAGACGGCGGCCCAGCTTAACTCTTTGACCTATCCGCAACCGCCTCAATCGGGCGGACGTTATGGTGGTCACGTGAATGCGACAACAAGCACCACCATCACAACCGCCCACACCGCGAATAGTGACCCCAGAACGATTGCGACCATCCCCCCCACGTCATACCCGGGTCCGTAATTCTTCCTTCGGATCCAAACCCCGGTGCCAATGAACGCGACGCTGGTCGCCAATACCGGAAACAGGTACAGAAAGAACGAAGTGAATTCCGACAACATCAATTGATCTACTCGCTCCCCGCGTCCCGATTAGGACGGGAGACCCTGACTTCAAGGCCCACTCACCATCCCACACGGGATCACGAGGATCCCGACGGCCCGGCTGGCTAAGCCGCGGCCGGTTTTGGTGTGCCGTTGACCCGCTCTCCTCGTTAACCTGAGACGATAGCGTAGGCATGGGTCATCTTCCCGTAAATCAGACTCGGGGACGTGCAAAGACGAATCCTATCGTCCCAGACAGTGTGCAAGATATTCTTCCTGGCGGGCATCCGGGCCGCCGTGGAAATCTGGCAGGAAGCCGGTAGCGAGAAATGCAATCTTTGATGCCACGGTCGCCTGGTGGATATATCACCGTCGAGCTAATCGACGACACTTGGCATGTGGTCCACCTTGACGCAAACGGTCGCCCCGATCCGAGGATCCTGGACCTGTTTGACACGCACATCATCCAGTCGCCGTACTATCCGCCCATGACCAGGCAGGCAGTCGTCGACCGACTGCGGGCACTCGGTTATGACGTACGGTGACGGGTAATCCCCCAGCCCCACAAGACAGGCCCCGGCGATTCCTGCCGAGGCCTTCGGGTTCCCGCTGGCTTTGCAGCGGCCGGTTTTGGTGTGCCGTTGACCCTCTCTCCTCGTTAACCTGAGACGATAGCCCAGTCTCTTGCGATACCCTGGCTGTAACAAGTGCCCCCCCCATATCAACAGAGCCCAAGCATGGGTGATCTCCCCGTAAATCACACCTGGGGCGGTGTAAATGGTAACCCTATCGTCCCAGACGGTGTGCAAGATGTTCTGCCTGGTCCGATTAACGGCGACGTAACCACCCGTGTAGTGGTTGTGTGCATTTCCGTAATACCCGGCATTTAGGATGGGGCCAGCAGTCGACGTTATGGTTCCTCGCCATTTGAGAAACCCGTCTCCGCCATCGGAGAGTCTCAACGACAATGAACCGCAGGGTCCATGCACGGTGTCGGCCAAAACATCCTCGCCACCATCTCCGTACCCACAGAGATTGTTCTCCGTCATGTATGAGACGGCCTCAGTGCTCGGGGCATCCGGGCAGTCAAGGGTCATGCCGACTTCCACTGTCACAAGGTCAACCGGGCCGGGCAGCGGCTGGGCGATAGTGTCGGGCGGCGTGACCTTCGTGTCGTCGTCCGCACTAACTGGACTTGCTTGTCACGCTCCACATGACGGCTGCGGCCGCCAGGGCGAGCATTCCGAGGGTAATGATTCGAGCTTTCATGTCATTCTCCTAGAGGTGTCTAATTTGTCAGTGTCGCTTCGACCCTGGACGGGTACGGGAGCTTGTCCCCGGTACCCGCTCGCAGGGGCTTCAACAGCCGAGTAGCAACCTATTCATCGGGCGCCCCCTTCGGCCATTCGTCCATTCGAACAGCGGAATACATAGTAGGAGTTCGGAATGAAACAGCCGTGAAAAACAACCCTGTTTCCATGAAAGAATCCATGAAAATAGCCTGATTTCCATGAAAAACCGTTCACGGGCCATGGCCCAGTTACAATGCCAGTCACCCTGATTCCCCGGCCGACGGCCCATCGGGAATGGGGGCGAGGAAGATTAGGAAGCTTTAGTCAGGAGGGGTATTGCGCTGGGAAGACTCGGGACCAAGGGAATCCCGCCGGGCGCAGACGCGCTTGGCAAAACTGGGCGAGGCCAGCCGCCGCATCAACGAGAGCTGGGACCTCGATACCGTTCTGCAGGAAGTCGCAGACGGCGCCCGTTCGCTTACGGGCGCCCGATTCGGCGCAGCAGGAGTATTCGACGGCTCCGGGCGCGTAAGTGACTTCACCACATCCGACGAATTCCCGCAGTCGAGATGAAGAAGGTGTTCACGGGCCGCGCGCTTGCAAGAGCGTTTAAGAGGGCGGCTGGCTAGTGTCCTGAGTTAGAAGTTCGCTGAATAGCACGTATGGCCACAACTTCTCAGGCGCAACCCTCACGCCCGCATCGAATACGAGGCAGGCTCTAGTCCTCTTCCGTCAAGGAGACCTTTGCGTAACTCCTGACTTACCGGGGAATCGGGGATTCAAGGGCCTACTCCCAATTCGCGATTCTCCCTCACCCCAACCCTCTCCCGCTGGGAGAGGGAGTTTTGCAAACGTCTCCTTCGAGGGAGAGGGGATTTTCGCTGGTTGTTTTGTGCGGTGAATTTCTGAAACAGGACGCTACGGCGCGCCGTAGCTCGCCAGCGCGGCGACGTCGTGTGACTGGTCGCGGATGTGCGACGGGGTCATGACTACCTGTTCGATGGTCGTCCGCTGAGGCACAGTCGCGCACAGCAGGATCGCCTCGGCCACGTCCTTCGGCCCCATCATCGTCTCGCGTTCGTCCGCCGGGGGACTTACCGCACGCTTGTCGATAAGCGGAGTGTCTACCTCGGCCGGGACGATGGTGCTCGCTCTGACACCGGTGTTGCGCAGTTCGGTGTTGATGTACTTCATGATGGTCAACGAGGCAGCTTTCGCCGCCGAGTACGGGGCGCCGCCCAGCGGGCCGGGGTTCAGGGCCGCCATGCTCGAGACCGTGATGACGGTGCCCTCGCCGCGATCGATCATGCCCTGGAGGAGCGACTGGGTCAGCCGGTACACCGCTTCAACGTTGATGGTGAACACCTCATTCCACTCGTCCGCCGGCACGTAGCGAATCGACCGGACCATGCTGGAATACCCGGCGTTGTTGACCAGGATGTCGACCCGGCCGTATTCGGCCTCTGCCCATGCGCCCAGTCCGGCCGCAGCTTCCCCGTCGAGCAGATCGACCGACCGCGCGACGCACTTTCCGCCCGCGGCTTCGATCTCGGCCACGACATCGTCCAGCGGTCCCTGCCGCCGCCCGACGGCTATCACCGTGGCGCCCTCCCCTGCCATCAGCAGGGCCGCCTCGCGCCCTATGCCGCTGCTTCCTCCGGTGATGATCGCAATCTTGTTCTCAAGCCTGCCCATTGGTAGTTCCTTCTTTGCTTGTATTCGTGTGTCGTTGGATGAAAGTTTGCGTCCAGCTAGACGTTATAGCAGGACTCGGGTGTCCGCGCGGCTGCGTTTTACCGCGCGGGGTCCAGGTTTAACAGTTGGGAGTACCCGTGCTGACAGGGTGTCTGATCAGTCGCCGGCAACCGTTCGTGGTGAGCTTGTCGAACCATGAAGAGCGCCTCGACCCTTCGACAGGCTCAGGGTGAACGGAAGGGTTTTTAGACACCCTCTAAGTGCGGCCGATGGCAGGCCATCTTCGCCAGCGTTCCTTTTCTTCTTTCATGATCGTCCCGGCGATCTCCCGCCCCATCCGCACGCTGTAGTTCGTGCCGCGGTCTTCGGGGTAGATCTGCGTGGTGTTGGCGAGATAGAGGCGCCTGACCGGCGTCCGGTGGTCGGGCATGCGGGACGAGTAGTTTGCCCCAATGATGGGTTGCGCTGCGCTGACGCTGTTGTAGTGCATGCGCTTGATCCAGCTTTCCTCGAAATCCGGGTTGAACTTGCTCAAATGCGGCAAGTACCGGGCAAGCAGTTCATCCGGGCTCAGTCCGAACATCTCGTCTCGGCGATCGAGGTAGTTGGTCAAATAAACAACGTAGCTTCCACCGTAGAGTTCACGCGGGATGAGGTTCGTGTGCTCGATGATCCCCAGGAACGGCACCTCGTGATCGGCGATGTTCATCCAGTACGTGCCCGTCAGCGGTCTGTCCAGTTCCAGGATGATTACCACCGCGGCGAGATAGTGAACCCCGTCGAGCTTCGACTTGTAGTCCGGGGGAAGGTCCACCAGTTCCGGGAAGTGATAGGACGGAACGGTGGACAGGACCACGTCGAATTCTTCCGAATACGTGCTGCCGTCCGGTCTCCTGACCGTCAGCCCGCTAACCCCCGCTTCATTCACGTCGACCCGCTCAACCGGGGTTTCGAGGAGTATCTGACCCCCTGCCATACCTATGCGGCGCGCAACCTCCTCGAACACGGAGTCGAAGCTCTCCATGGGGTACCCGAGCAGCTCGCCGCCCACGGACTTCCGGGACGCAAACCGCGTCTGGATCTTCGACCAGAACCACGGCATCCCGACCTGGTCGTAGTAGTCCCCGAACTTGCCGCGCAACAATGGGTTCCACACCACTTCGTACGCCTTGCCGCCGAGTCGGTCCCGGAGCCACTCGTCGGCGGTGAACGACTCGAGCGACTGCCAGTCTCCCAGTCGCTGGAGCCGCAGGGCGAACAGGCCGAGCTTGATCCGCTCGTAGAGCGGCAACGCGCCGAACCGCAACAGGTCGAGTGGAGTTGTGGTCCGGTAGATGCGTCCGCTGGCGTAAGTGCCGACGAGTGAGGGGAACCACTTCAATTCGTCGGACAGCCCTATTTCATCTATCAGTTCGATGATGGCGTGATCGTTGGTGAACAGGTGGTGGTAACCGCGCTCGAGCCTGCCGCCGCCGACCTCGATAGTCGAGGCCTGGCCCCCTATGAACGGCGCCGCCTCGTAAACGGTCACCCTATGCCCCGCGTTTGCCAGGTCGTACGTCGCTGCCAGTCCGGCTGCTCCGGCGCCTATCACACCGATATTCAACGGCTCATCTCCGCAGGAGTATCGGCGCCGGAATTGCCCGCGCTGGCCTTTGCAGCCCCGCCGTAAAGCTTGGACAGCGAGCTACCGTCCATCAACAGGAATACTGCGCCGAGCAGCGTCGGCGGGACCCACAACGCAACGTGTACGGTCAGCGCAAACCCGGATGCCACCCCCTCGGAAACCCCGAGCGCCACAAGGGCCAGCGCGCCAAAGAAGTCGAACGGTCCCCAACTACCCGCGCTCGAAGGCACGATACCAGCCAGATTTGCTGCGGCGGTGAATACAAGTACAACCGAGGCGAATTGGAAATAACTGTCAAACATGGAGTCCAAGCCGAAACCCAGCGCTATCGTGCCGTACATCGCGGCCTCAAACATCCACACAAACAAAGACAGAACAAACAGGCGACCCAAGTCTCCCGGCGACGAAACCACAGTGAGTCCCTCGAGCAAATTGCCCAAAAGGCCTAGAGCCCTGTTTCGCATATTCAGAGGAAGTGGTGCCAAGAATCGGCTGGCCAGCGTTCGCGCTCCCGATCTAGAAATGACCGGTATGGCAACAGTGACGCCAGCGACGAGGATGAATGGCAGCAGGCCGAGAACGGCCAACACAATCGGGCCTCCGGGCACGTTGTCAGCCACCTCGCTGAACGCTTTCGGCACCGGCACAAAAATCCACGCCAATGAGCCAATGAAGAGCAAAGCTATTACATCCGAGGCCCGCTCAACCGCCACGGTGCCGAAAGCACCGGCGGTGGTTATGTCTTCCCGCAGGCTCAGGTAGTAGGAACGCACCACCTCGCCGATCCTCACCGGAATGAGGTTGTTGGCCATGTACCCGACCACCACCACGGGGAATATGGGCCGGCGCGACTCTCCGAATATGGGTCGCAGCAGGAAGCGCCACCGGTGCGCGCGCAGGTAGAGAGCGATGAAGTAGAAGACCAGCGATGGGGCCACGAACGCGTAGTTGGCATCCCTCAGCACATCGCCAATGGTGCTGGTGTCGACGAAGAACACCAGGAAAATCGCCAGGAAGCCGGCGCTTCCGGCCAGGCCGAGCCAAAAGGCGCGTTGCCTTGTCAACCGAGGACTTTCAGGTGGAGGGCCATGGTACGGGCGATGCGCTCAGTCGATGGCCGCGAGCGGGATGTTCTTATCGAAGTAGACGAACGAATCGACGGACCCGATCGTCGAGTCCAGCTTGCGATAGAGGAAGAAGTCGAGAGACGAGCGCCAGACTTCACGATCGACCACTGCATCGAAGAACGTCGAGACACTCAGGTCCGGATTCTTGTACGTCTCGTTTTCAGGGAACCACCATCTGTGGACCAGCCTGCGGCCTTCCGAGAATTGCTCGGCGAGTTCGGGCTTCACCCGGTCATTGTTCTTTTCATTGATCACTGTGATGGCCGTCTCCGCCCCGGGTGGGGACACGTTCTCGGAATGGTCCGGATACGTGACGTTGTCGTAATCGCGCAGGTACCACGCCCACGGCCACGTATAGCCGTCCCTGGAATCTATCGCCAGCCTGATCTCTTTCCGATCTCCTGTTAATTCTCCGGCTGCCTCTATTTCGCGCACGAGGTTGCGGATGTCCGGAGCGGTCTGAGTGTAGATCAGCATATCCCGCGGCACGTCGGAGTTGACGTACGTGGCCACCCAGCCCGCGCGGACCGTCAACAAGAACAGTACCCCGCACATGACCAGGGCCGACGCGGACAGAGCGGTCTTCCACGTTACCTGGCGAGCCAGCCACGTCAGGCCGACGACGAGCACGCCGGCCGCACCGAATAGCGCCCACAGCGTAAAGAATGACAGGGCGCCGTTATCGAACTCGAAGAACGCCAGTCGCCACACCAGGACGACGAATAGCGGCACGCCCACAAGCAGGTACGGAAGCCGGGTCCGCGTCAGGTTTCGCCACGGAATTGTTGAAGCCATGTCGTTGATGGCGCGTCCCGCGAGGATGATCAATGGAAGCGTGATGTTGACCAGCAACCACGGCATTTTCTCCCCGGCGAAGGTGTATGCCAGCAACGTGGCAACCGACCAGAACACCAGGAATAGGGTGAAACGGTCCCCCCTGACCAGGTAGTAGCCGGCCGCCCCAAGGGCGATCAACCATGGGAGAAATTCATACACGAACAGGATCATGAAGTAGTAGAACATCGGCTGTTCGGCCCTGGCCACCTCGTGCTGGGCCAGCCAGTAGCCGAGCGACTGCCAAATCCCGCTGCCTACTCCTCCCGGGTGGGTGTAGAAATTCGTGAACATGGTCAGGAAAATCGCGGCGAAGATTACCCACGAAATGAGCCACGCGCGGCGGTCCCAGACCAGCCCGACGGCCATGGCTATGACCACCAGGGCTACAGTCACCGCGATCGCTATCGCCCATCCACCTCCATCCGGAGATCCGACAGGAATTCCCGCCGCGTTGCCAGTCTTCGCGGCCAGTGTGATTCCCAGGGGTTCCTGGAAAAACGCAACCATGGCGCCGGCGAGCGGGGCGATCAGCGCGCTCAGGAGTATCAACACCCGGCCGGCCGGGCCGAATTCCCTGAGTGAAAGCCTGCCCATCAGCCAGTTGCCCACCTGAGACCGGGCAAGGAAGAGAAGCCCGACGACAAGAATCAGGGCGGACAGGTACATCGTCTCCTTGGACGTGAATCCCAGCGCGAGGAACGCCGCGGCCAGATAGAGATACCGGTTTTTTCGTTCGTCCATGTAGCGCCAGATCATGGCGAAGAGGCCCAGGACGAAAACGGCCATGAAAATGTCGTTGCGTGCGAAACGGCTGAAGTACAGCATCGCCGGCGAGAAGGCGAGCATCACGGCGGCGGCCAGGGCGCCAACCTGCCCCAATCGCGATCTCAGCAGCAACGGCATCAGCACGAGGCCACTGCCGAACAGGGCCATCGGCAGGCGAAGGGTGAAGTCGTTATCGCCGAAAAGGAAGAATGCGCCCGCCACGCTGTGGAACAGGAACATGCCGTGCATCAATGGGTTGTGCTCATACCCGCTTCCGGTGACCATTTGCCACGAGAAAAACCCGTGGAGGCTTTCATCGTGGTGCACTGCGCGGACGCCCAGGTCCCACAGGCGCATGATCAGCGCGCCGACGAATAACGCGGCGTAGGCCGCGCGCTCCCAGACAACGGGGACCAGTAATTTGTCGTTTTCGTCGCCGTCGTCCTCGACCACCGGGGGAGCGTCAGATTCGTCAGGCTCTTCGGACGACTGGGCCCGCTGAGCGTCAACCGGCTCGCTTGTATCAGTCGTTACCGGGACTTCGGCGGGCGCATCGGCCTCACCGGACGGCTCGTCTTGTCCTACCCACCGCCCGTCTTCCCAACGGCCGGTGGCTTGCGCATCTGGCTCCGTATTCGTTTGAGACATCAGGGGCAATTTTCCTTAACGCAGTAGATCACCAGGTCATCGACCTCGAGAACGCGACTTCCAAGCGTATCGAATTTCCCTTCATTGAGTGACGGATATTGGGACTTTTCCCGCGGGCCCACAACGACAAAATCGAGACCATACTCAGCGATCAACTCGGAAGCGGTCTCGTGGTCTTCGGTCTCATACAGTTCCCGAACGTCGGCTTCCCGGGGGGCCACGAGATTGTCGGAACCCCTCCATTGCCGTTCATGCCCGGGCCAGCCGAGTACCGTTGGAACGCCTGTAGATCCGGAAATCCGGCCGAATTCCGAATATGAGCCACCGACCGCCTCGACGATCCGGTCGCCAGGCGCAGCTTCGTTTTTGAGGAACGTTATCGCCGCAACATCGGTCGGCGACGTCTTTTCCAGATACGAAATGCCGTCGATTGTGGATGCTCCCCCTTCTTTTGCCTTGGTGTATGTCGCCGCCACGCTGTAGTACATAGCGCCGGCGAGGAGAATAACCGCGACGCTTGCCGCGATTCCACTGGCCGCATGGCGCCAACCGGACAATTTTATGTGGTGTGACCGCCACCGCCACAGCCCAAACGCACAAACGACGGAGAGCAAAACCCAGCACTGATAGTAGAACTTGAACACCGTGTTCATCCGGTGGCCGAAGAAGTCGTTGACGTGCAACAACTCGGCGCCGTAAAGGAGGTACGTCGTAATCAACGCCAGCATCAGGGCGAACTGGACGGGGCCGGACTTCCCCGCCCTGGCGCGCGAAGTAAACACTACGAACAACAAGACCACGGCCAGGCCAAGCGGCGCCGCGGTCCAAAGCCGCGTTACCAGGTCGATTTGTCGTGCTCCCTCGTTGAACTCGAGGTGGGCAGCCGCCCAGACGACGTACGGCAATACCACTCCGGCCAGCGCGAGCATCCACGCTTCGAATTCGGGCCTGCCGAACCAATGCAGTCTCCCCGTCAGCGCCATCCATGGCCGGGCAATCCGATACCTGAAGTCCGAAAAGAGGGTCGACAGCAGAAAGGCGGCGCCAAGGAGCAGGAACAGGCCCCAGACGGTCAGGAAGTGAATGGGCCTGGTGCCGTAATCGGCGGGCGCAATCGGCGGCATCTGCACCTGCGTTGCCAGGGTGCCGAAATAGAACGGCGAGTAGACCAGCAGGCCTACGGCGGCAATAGCAGCAAGGGGCAGACCCGCGGTCGCGGCGGACCACACCACCGACACGGGCTTGACACGGTAGGTGGCGAACAGGACGATCGCATAAAGACCGACGACCGGCAGCGCGATCCACCAGGCGAGCGCTAACGTGACCGCAATTGCGATGCAAGCACCGGTCCCGACGGCCAACGCAACGGACCTGTCTCTCTCCCCGTAGGTCTTGAAGGTCACCGCGGCGATAAGGGCGGTCGCGAGGAAAGCGGCGTCCCAGGCGTTGATGAATCCGGCGGCGCCGATCAAGACCACGAGGCTGACCGTCGACGCAGGATTGCGGCGCAACCATTCAAATCCCCAGGCATCTTTCGACGCAACGATGTTGTACACCGCGCCCAGTCCCACCAGGACAAACGGGATCGACATGACGTGCGGATGCAGGTCTCCCAGCAGGAAGCTGAACAGCGGAAACTCCTGGATCGTGAAGTCCAGCCCCGTACCGGACTCGTTGAAGGTGTTTATGACGCGTGAGGCCCGCCACCACCACCAAAAACTGGTCGGCCGCCATGACTCCGGGTCCGGATCGCGCTCCAGCCCATCGATCGCCAGCCAATCGAAGAAGCCGCCGGTCCCCAGGCCGAAGTTGGCCAGCATTTCCCACCAGCCGGCAAGACTCGAGACCACCAGCAGGAGCGCCGAACCGGCGAGTCCCGCCCAAATGGCCGTAAACGTGGGACCGCCGTCACGCCGCACCAGCGAGTAGACGAGCGTGAAAATCGCCCCGGCGGCCATCGCCGCGGCAAGGGACAAGGCCAGGTTGTAGGCGATGGACGGGGCCACGCTGCTCGCCGTCGCCAGGCCGCCAAACATCCAGTACCCGAGGTAGTAGTAGGCGACCGGTTCGCCGCTCAACCAGGGGTCTTCCGGTGGGGCCGCCTGCGACACAACGGACGCGTTGAGGAACATGAAGTCCATCGGTTTTTCGGTACCCGCGATGTTGGGATCGAACAGCCGGAATAACGTCCATGCAACGAAGAACAATATGAAGACCGCTTCGCCGAGCGCGATCACGGTCCAATTCCGGCGGAAGAACCCACGCATCTCGTCGCGGCGCCGGTAGGCAAACAGGCCGCCGCCGAGCGCCAATACCGAAATGGCAAGCCACCAGGCCCATTGGGCGTTGGGCAGGACTCCGAGTTGACTAAGCCCCCACACCGCCGTGCCGACGACTATCAGGCCGATCGGCTTGGCAAATCCCCATGCCCGGTCTGACAGGCTTGGAAAGGCCGCGTATGCGAACGGGAAGGCGGCGAGACCGATGGCCTCCGCCACGATCAGCCAGCTGATTACATCAAGCATGGCTCAGTCTCTTGGCGCAAAGATACGAAATGGCGGTCAGGCGGCGGTGGATTCCGGCAGCAGGGCGTCTGCGAACCCCTCCGGATCGAACTCGGAAAGATCGTCCAGAGATTCACCGGAGCCGATGAACCATATGGGCAGCCCAAGGTCTCCGGCGATGGCCAGCGCCACCCCACCCTTGGCCGACCCGTCGAGCTTGGTGATCATCACCCCGTCGCACTGCACCGCTTCCGTGAACGACCTCGCCTGCACGATGGCGTTTTGACCGGAAGTCCCGTCAATCACCAGGAGGACGCGCTGGACGTAGCCGTCGGCCTGCCTGTCGACGATCGACCTCACTTTTTTCAACTCTTCCATCAGATTGTGGCGGGCGTGGAGGCGTCCGGCCGTGTCGATGAGCACAAAGTCGGCGCCGCGTGCCCGGGCCGAGTTCAGCGTGTCGAACGCAACGGCGCCCGGGTCGCTCCCCGCCTGTTGGTATACGACCGGCAAGTCGAGTCGGTCGCCCCATACTCTCAACTGCTCAATGGCTCCGGCGCGGAATGTATCGGCGGCGCCCAGCATCACGTTTCTGCCGTCCCTGACGGCGGCGCTGGCCAACTTGGCGATGCCGGTCGTCTTACCGGACCCGTTCACACCCACCACCAACACGACTACCGGCTCGCCGGCCGGTACCGGGTCCCTGGCAGCCGGACGAGAAAGAGTCTCCACCATGGCGACCCTCAGTTGTTCCGTGATGGCGCGGGAAGATCCTGAGTCGCTCCCGGAGGCGCGGTCTTTGACGCGTTCGATCAGTTCCATGGAGGTCTTTACGCCAACGTCGGAAGTGATGAGGACTTCCTCAAGCTCTTCCCATACCTCGGGGCCGACCGAACTCCGGCCCAGGACCTGGCCAAGGACGCGTCTCCATGCGGCGCCGGTCTTCGCCGTCGTTTCGATGGTCTTTTCCCGCTTCCTGCCAAGCCTGAACACAGCAATAACCAGCACGCCTCGACTATGTCGTCAGGCGCCGCAGTCCTCCCCCTTACCGGCAAGCATCAAGTTCATCGCTTCCACTGCCGCGGCCCTCTCCGCATCGACTTTGCGCCCACCGCTCCCAGAGCCGGCCACCTGACCGTCCAGGAGCACCTCCACGTTGAACCGTGGTTCCAACTGGTCGTCGTCAGATGGCGTCAAGCGGTAACTGGGTGAAGGCCCTCCCTGCCGTTGCACCATCTCCTGAAGGACCGATTTCGGGTCCTTGGGGTCCTCTGCGCGCAGGGCCAGGTCGATCTCAGGCCCCAGCCAGTCAAGCACTGTCCGCTCGCAGGCGTCGTACCCGCGGTCCAGGAACACGGCGCCCGCCAACGCCTCGAACGCGTCGGCGAGGTTTGTCGACCGTTCGGGGCCGCCGGACTCGAACTCCCCGCGCCCCATTACCAGGTGTTCGCCGAGCCCCATGCGCGCCGCCGCGCTCGCCAGGGCCTCCCGTCTCACGGCGTGAGATCGCCGGGTCGTCAACTCCCCTTCCTGAGCTTCCCTGGCCCTTTCGTACATGGACTTACCGACTATGAAGTTGACCACGCCGTCGCCCAGGAACTCGAGCCTTTCGTTTGATTCGGCGCAGGCCTCTGGCCGTTCGTTCAAAAAGGACTTATGCGTCAGCGCTGCCGCCAACAGTTGCGGGTCCCGGAATTCGATACCCAGGTCTCGCTGGATCAACCCCAGGTCACGATCATCATGTGGGTCGACAGGCAAACTTAATCAGTTGCGCCCCGCGGCCACGGTGGCTGGGGTCGTTTCAACTCTCCGAAGTACTTGGCGCCGCTGGCCATCCCCATGAAGTTTTCGAAGGCGCTCATGGTCTCGGATTCGGGTGGGGTAAACGTCTTCAAAAAGGCCCAGGAACCATCCTGGAAGAGGAAAGTCGGCGTGCCGAACACCCCGTGCTCGACGGCGAATTCATGGTCTCGTCCAATTTCTGCGAGAGTCGACGGGTCCTCCATGTCGGTCTTGAATGTCGTGACATCGAGCCCGGCTTTCCGCGCACACTGCGTGACGGCCTCCGCGCTGCGGATATCCTCACGCCGCAGGTGTTTGGCATCGAGCACCTCCATCACGTAGTCGTGGTACGCGTTGCTGCCCTGTCGCGCGGCGGCCACTCCGCCTCTCAGCGGATTCAGGCCGCGGCTGACGTAGTCGTCTCCCTGCTCCCAGGCCTTCCACTCCGGCCCGTTCTTGGAGTTGGCCTGTTCCAGGGCGAAACACCGGTAATTGATAGTGAGGTCATCGCCCAGTTCAGACTTGACCCTTGACAGCCAAACGGCCGCCTGCCGGACCCACGGTCAGGTGTAGTCGATAAATACTTCGAAACTCAGAGGTTTTTGGGCAGCCACGGGATCCCTCTCATTCAACGCTGGTTGGACCTTCGATAAGTCTATGACTAACTGGAATATTCTGCATGAGGCGTAGAACCTCTCTCACACCGTCCCAGGTTTGGCGGTAATCATCGCCTCCCCGTATTTAAAATCATAAGGACGCGCTATTGCCGCGTTTTCCCAATGCCAAACCTCTCGAGTCTCCTGGAAAATACTCTGCCCAGCGGCGTGCTGGAAGGTCTCCGGCTGGCCGGTGATCTTGCAGCCGGCGGCGAGTGCGACGCTGAGGCAGCCTACCTGGTCGGCGGGTCGGTGCGCGACTCCCTCCTCGGCCTCACCCCGGGCGACCTGGACGTTGCGATTGTGGGAGACGCCCCCCGCTTTGCTGTGGCCCTCGTGCACCATGGCGGGGGCAAAGTGAAATCGGTGTCGCAGTTCGGCACTGCCAGGGTCACGATTCCGGCCGGAAGTTTCGACCTCGCGACGGCCCGGACCGAAACCTACGAGGAGCCAGGGGCTTTGCCGGCCGTTGAAGCCTCCGGGATCGTGGACGACCTGTCGCGGCGCGACTTCACGATCAACTCTATGGCGGTCGATATTTCACCATCGAATTGGGGCGAATTGCTGGACCCGCAGGGAGGGTTTTCGGACACCGCAAGGCGCCGTATAAGGGTCCTCCATGCCGATAGCTTCCGGGACGACCCAACGCGGATCTTTCGCGCCATCCGGTACCAGGTCCGCCTCGATTTCAACCTGGATCCCGGCACCCTGACACTCATGAAGCGCGACTGGTCTTACATGGAACAGGTCAGCGCCGCAAGGGTGAGAGGCGAACTGGAAAAGATCCTCAGTGACCCGTTTCGCGCGGACATTTTGGCCGCCGCCGAGGAACACGACGTACTGGCCGGGATAGACATTTCGTTCAGGGTGAGCCGCACTGCCCTCCAGACGATGCGGGAAAACTCGGGGCGTGATTTGTTGTTCTACCTTGCGCTGGCAACCGCTTCACTGACCGAAAACGAAGCCCTCTCGCTAGTAAACCGGCTCGAACCACCCCAGGAGTGGCGGGAAATCATTTTGTCGTCGCCCAGGTACCGCGGCATGTCCAGCATTCTGAAGAACGACAACTTGTCGCCTTCAGAAGTGGTCTCGATCCTGGGTGAGTTCCCCCTGCCGCTCCTGGAGGCCCAGCGAGCGTTGACCGGTTCCACTTACCAACGTGAGCGACTGGACCAGTATCTTGGGATACTTCGGCACGTGAGGCCGGAGATCACCGGTGACGACCTGCTGGAAGCGGGAATACCCCAGGGGCCGGAAATCGGCATCATGCTCGACGAGGTGCTGCACGCGCGCATGGACGGACTGGTCAGCACCAAAGAGGAAGAGCTTGAGTTCGTCGGCCGGCGGATGATGTCGCCTGCGCGTCACCTGCTCAACCGCTGACGTCTTCCGGCAACGCGCGTGCGTTATGCGCGCCGCCCCAGGAGGCGGCCCTTCCTGCCAACCTTTCGCGGTGGAACATGTACTGCTGCGCTATCGCGCCGTACCGGCCGAAGTGGTCCCTTGCCCACTCCCCTGCCGCGGAGTTGTTGAGCCGGGGAGACAGGCCGTACCACTTTTCGAGCGCCCTGCGAGTCCAGCGATCGATGGGGAATGCCTCTGGCTTATCCAGCGAAAAGGCGAGCACGCAGTCGGCAATCTTCTCCCCCACGCCGTGAATACCCATCAGGCGCTCCTTCGCGTCCCCATAGGACCGCCCTCTCAATGCCATGAGGTTCAGGTCCCCTCGGGCCGCCAGTTCAGCCGCTACTGCTACGTATTTGGCCCTGAATCCCAAGCCGAGTTCACGGAGTCTCCGCTCTCCCAGACCCGCTATTGCCGAAGGGGCCGGAAACTCGAAGTCGGCATCCGACGGGCCGATTCTCCGGCCTATGGCGGCCGCTACGGCTCCCACGTTCAGCTTGATCCTCGGCACATTCGAAGTCGACGAGCAAATGAACGAGACCAGGCATTCCCATGGGTCCTGGCGTAGCAACCGGAGGCCGGCGTAACCGCGGACCGCGGGGCCGATGCAAGGATCATCGTAGAACGCCAGTTTGAACTCTTCGAGGTCCACTCCCGCGCTGAGGTAATCAGCCGCTTTGTCCAGTGCGTCCGGCATCGGCCCGTCATCGAGCGCGGTGACCTCGACACCTTCGTCGTATTCCGACAGTCGCAACAGCCGGTCACCAATCACGCCCCTGTATGAGACTTTTGCGTAACCCTCCGACTTACCGGTTAACGAGGGTTCCAATGGCCTACTTCTAACTCGCGATTCTCCCTGACCCCAACCCTCTCCCGCTGGGAGAGGGGGTTTTGCACAGGTCTCCCCGTATGCAGATTTTTCATCGGGCTGTACTTGCCACCAGCGGAACGCCTGACCTCCGTCCAGGGTGGCGGGCAGAGCGACAGGCGCGCCTGCAACTCGCAACATGCCAACATTCGAAGGCTCGAACGCGTGCAGAGGTTGGGCGGCAGCCTGGGTCATACGGCCCTGACCCTGTTCCACGCTGCGACCGCCTCACCGAGCCTCGACACGGATGTCCTTCGTACCGTGCAGCGCGGCAGGGCTGTTTGGAACTTCCTGCCGTACCCGCGGGCGATGATGCGCCGGTCCAGGATCACAAATGCCCCGCGGTCGGTACCCGAGCGGATCAGCCTGCCGAACCCCTGCCGGAAACGCATGACGGCCTCCGGCACCATGTACTCGCCGAAGCCGTCCTCGTACAGTTCGGAGCGCGCCTCGACCACCGGGTCCGTGGGAACGGGGAACGGCAGCCGGGTCATCACCAGGGCTTTGATCGACGCTCCCTCGAGATCGACTCCTTCCCAGAGGCTGCTGGTACCCAGCGCCACGGCTTCCTTCTCTCGCGCCAGTTCGCGCATCACGCGGTGAGGCGGCCCGTCAGCGCCCTGGGCTATCAGCCTGATACCAGCAGACTCCAGCCGGGCGCTCAGTGCGCGGCGCGCCGATTCAAGGGCCGAATTCGACGTGAACAGGACGAGTACACGGTCACGCAACCTGGTCGCTATGTCCTCTACCGCATCGGCGACGGTGGTCGCGTAGCCCTGCCTGCCGGGTTCCGGCATGTCTTCGGGTACGGCCACCAATACCGCGCGCTGGTAGTCGAACGGCGAGCCCATGAACAGGTCCTTGCCGTCGTCCAATCCCACCATCTCCCGAAACCGGTCGGCTTTTCCCTCGTATCCCAGCGTGGCGCCCGTCAGTATCACGGCACGTTCGTGTTCGAACAGTTTCTCCCTCAGGATCGGGCCCACGTTCAGCGGCGCGCCGTTGAGAAACAACGATTCATCCCGGAACCGTGTGGATATCCAGTAGACCATGCCTTCGTCAGGGTGAGGGATGCACTGCCTGAGCCTGTCCCGCGCGGCGTGAAGTTCGTCCAAAGCGGCGGTAACGTCGAGCATGATCGCGGAGAGGTCTTCGCTGTCGGAATCGGCCTCGCTTCCCCTGCGCGCAAGAACGGAGAATCGTTCGATCAACACCGAAAGCGTCACGTCGAAGTTTTCCCAGGCAACTTCGAGCCCCGCCCAGACCGGCTGAGCCCGCAGGCCCGCGGTGATGCGGAGTCGTTGGTTCTGCGGGTCCGAGGCAAATGCTCGATAGGCGGACTGCAGGACATCGAAGAACGCCGTGGCTTGAGCGGAAACACGGGCGGCCGCCTCCCCGGCGCTTCCCGCCTCCACCGGTACCGGGTTCAGCGCCTCCACGTCTGCGCCTGCCGCCTGGATGGTGTTTCCCAACTCGGCGATCAGGCCGCGTTCGCCTGTCAGCCTCGCCAGTTCAACCTGGAACTGCTGCTGGGAAAGAGAAAAGCCAAGATGGTTCGTGGCGGCTGGCACCAGGTGCTGGGCTTCATCCACGATCAACGCATCGTGGGGCGGCAGCAGCCCGCCTCCCATGGCCGCGTTGGACATCAGGAGCGAATGGTTGATGATCAGGATATCGGCGGAATGGGCCTGGTTGCGCGCCTTTCGCAGGAAGCACGGACCCCGCCCCGGCGGGCAGTCCGCCGCGCCCTGGGCGGATATCCGCCCGAATGCCGGCGTCTGCCGGCCCAGTCCCAGCTCCGAGCGGTCACCCGTTTCAGTCGTCTGGAGCCACACTAGGCATTTGGCAGCCAGGCTCGTCTCCTGCTCGGATAACCGGCCGGACTGGATGGCGTGCGCCCAACGACGGTAACACAGGTAGTTTCCGCGCCCCTTCAATTCGCTGATCTCGAGGTCCGATTCGTCGAGGTGTCCTGCGTTCGACAGTGACTCCTCGACCACCGGCGCGTCCTTCGACAAGAGTTGTGCCTGGAGGTTGATCGTGTTCGTCGAAACGATGATTGGACGGCCGCCCTGTGACGCGTGCAACGCCGCGCCCGCCAGGTAGGCGATGGACTTCCCGACGCCCGTTCCAGCCTCGACGACCAGGTTCTCGCCGTCGGCAATCGCCTCCGCCACCGACCTGGCCATGGTCAGCTGCTCGCTCCGCTCCTCGAACGAAGGCAATGCAGCCTTAAGCGGACCGTCCGGCGCGAAGATGTCTGCCACCGCGTCCAGGAACTCGCCGCGGTCGATCTGCAGCTCGTTTGTGCGTTGCCTCCTGGATACCTGGGTCCTCTCCATTAGGTCACGCCGGTCAATCCCGGTCGGCACGAACGCCTCATCGCCCGGCCCGCGCGGCCGCTCAGCAATGGCGAGGCTAGCCAGGACGCCAACCGGCCAGCCGCTCTGCTCGCTCATCCGCTGCAACTGCGCCAACACGGGAAGACTGAATTCGCCCAGGCGCCGGTTGAGGTACAGGAACAGATCGCGTGTCACCAGCGCGTCGGAGAGCGCGCGGTGAGGAGTGTCGTGTGACGCGGAGATCTGTTGAGCGAGTCGTCCGAGCCCGTAGGACGGCTCCGATGGCAGGACCACCCATGCTAGGTCCAGCGTGTCGAATACGGGCCCTCTTGGGTAGACACCGTTGGCGCGCAGGAATCCCGCGTCGAAAGAGGCATTGTGCGCAACGATGGGAGATTCTCCCAGGAATTGCTCTAGGTCCGGCGACACCCTGTCCCATTTCGGCGCAGCGTCGACGTCGTCCTGGCTTATCCCGGTAAGGGAGGTTATGAAATCGGAGAGCCGTCTCCGGGGATTTACGAGGCTGGAAAAGCGGCCGAGTTCAATGTCGCCGCTGAACTTGACGGCCCCGACCTCGATGATCCTGTCCTTCTCCGGATCGAGGCCTGTCGTCTCCAGGTCAATGGCGACGAAGGTGTGGATGTCCGGCGGCGCCTGTGCCGGGCTGTTCGGGATCATGCGAAAGACTGTATCGGAGTCGCGGCAAGAAACGCGCCCTAAAGTGACCGATGCCGGTCACTTCAGCGGGAATGGTCCATGCCGACCGGGAGTTGTAGCTGTCGTGCGAAGCCACCTTTGCGCCTCACAGTGGGTACCGGGTGTCCCCGATTCGACGAGGGTGGGTGTGTCCGGGCCGTTTTCATAGAACGTGTTTTCCCGAGCGAAGCCGAGGGATCTGAGACGGTCTTCCGCGTCCGCGGTGATGTCTCAGGACAACGGTGATTTATAGATGCGCGGCCATATAGCGCCCTCAATTTTTCAGGTGACCCCGGTTGTCCCGCGGCCCGCGGCCCCGTTCGAATCCGGGTCAGGCGGGGAACGGCGAGATCGGCAAACCGCCGTCTCAGGTCCCTCGGCTTCGCTCGGGAAAACATAAGGGGTGCTCGGGAAAGCCTGCGTATGCGCTCGGAATCACATAGGCCTGGTTGAGGCCGTTATGAAAATGGGATGTTGCCTGCCGGTTGGGAGTTGTCAGAGTCGAGCGTACCCTGCGCAGCACCCCTCCATGGGTACCGGGTTTCCCCGGTACGACGGGGTTGGCTGTGTCCGGACTGTTTTTATAGAACGTGTTTTCCCGAGCGAAGCCGAGGGATCTGAGACGGTTTTCCGCGTTCGCGGTGAAGTCCAGGCACAACGGTTTTGATAGGTGCTGGGCAAGATAGCGCCCTCAATTCTTCAGGTGACCCTGGTTGTCCCAAGGCCCGCCGCCCAGCTCGAATCAGGGTCGGGCGTGGAACGGCGGGGTCGACAAACCGCCGTCTCAGGTCCCTCGGCTTCGCTCGGGAAAACATAAGGGGTGCTCGGGAAAGCCTGCGTATGCGCTCGGAATCACTTTGGCCTTGTTGAGGCCGCACGAGGTTATGAAAGTGGGGTGTCGCCTGCTGGTTGGGAGTTGTCAGAGTCGAGCGTACCCTGCGCAGCACCCCTCCATGGGTACCGGGTTTCCCCGGTACGACGGGGTTGGCTGTGTCCGGACTGTTTTTATAGAACGTGTTTTCCCGAGCGAAGCCGAGGGATCTGAGACGGTTTTCCGCGTTCGCGGTGATGTCCAGGCACAACGGTTTTGATAGGTGCTGGGCAAGATAGCGCCCTCAATTCTTCAGGTGACCCTGGTTGTCCCAAGGCCCGCCGCCCCGTTCGAATCCGGGTCAGGCGGGGAACGGCGAGATCGGCAAACCGCCGTCTCAGATCCCTCGGCTTCGCTCGGGAAAACATAAGGGGTGCTCGGGAAAACCTGCGTATGCGCTCGGAATCACATAGGCCTGGTTGAGGCCGTTATGAAAATGGGATGTTGCCTGCCGGTTGGGAGTTGTCAGAGTCGAGCGTACCCTGCGCAGCACCCCTCCATGGGTACCGGGTTTCCCCGGTACGACGGGGTTGGCTGTGTCCGGACTGTTTTTATAGAACGTGTTTTCCCGAGCGAAGCCGAGGGATCTGAGACGGTTTTCCGCGTCCGCGGTGATGTCTCAGGACAACGGTGATTTATAGATGCGCGGCCATATAGAGCCCTCAATTCTTCAGGTGACCCTGGTTGTCCCAAGGCCCGCCGCCCAGCTCGAATCAGGGTCGGGCGTGGAACGGCGGGGTCGGCAAACCGCCGTCTCAGGTCCCTCGGCTTCGCTCGGGAAAACATAAGGGGTCCTCGGGAAAACCTGTGTAGGCGCTCGGAATCACTTTGGCCTTGTTGAGGCCGTTATGAAAATGGGATGTTGCCTGCCGGTTGGGAGTTGTCAGAGTCGAGCGTACCCTGCGCAGCACCCCTCCATGGGTACCGGGTTTCCCCGGTACGACGGGGTTGGCTGTGTCCGGACTGTTTTTATAGAACGTGTTTTCCCGAGCGAAGCCGAGGGATCTGAGACGGTTTTCCGCGTTCGCGGTGATGTCCAGGCACAACGGTTTTGATAGGTGCTGGGCAAGATAGCGCCCTCAATTCTTCAGGTGACCCTGGTTGTCCCAAGGCCCGCCGCCCAGCTCGAATCAGGGTCGGGCGTGGAACGGCGGGGTCGGCAAACCGCCGTCTCAGGTCCCTTGGCTTCGCTCGGCAAAACATAAGGGGTACTCGGGAAAACCTGCGTATGCGCTCGGAATCACATAGGCCTGGTTGAGGCCGCACGAGGTTATGAAAGTGGGGTGTCGCCTGCTGGTTGGGAGTTGTAGATCTCGTGCGTGAGCACCTCTGCGCCCCACCATCGGTACCGGGTTTCCCCGGTACGACGAGGGTGGCGGCAAGGCCGATTGGCAGTAGATGCAGGGTGCCCCCGGTAGGACGAAGGGCGGGTGGATACCGGCTCGCTCAGAAGCCCGCCGCGGCGAGAATCCGGTCTAGGTGAGCCGGGTCCTGGCCGATTTCACCGCGCTCGAACTGGTGGACCGCTTCGATCATCGCCGCCGTTACCGGCACGCGTTCCCCAGCTTCCCCTGCCCTGACAAGCACGTATCCGTTCATTTCGTCGATTTCGGTCGGCCGCCCTTTGTGCGCGTCCTGCGCCATGGAGGGCCGCCAGTTGTCGCCGCCGGACCTGGAGGCAATCGAGTTGTCGATCTCCTCGTAGACCTGCCCGTCAGACGCATTCGCCCAAGTCTCCGCGTCGAACCCCCCGAACGGCGGCACGCGGTATCCAACTGCAAGGCCGACACGCGCCGACTCGGACGCCAACCGTATCTGCAGCTCGCGCCCGCGGGGGTCGTTGGCAAGGCCTGACGTACCCAGGCCGGATATCGCAGTCACCGGATTGCCCATGCAGTTCTGACAAAGCTTGGCCCATCGCTCGCCCCACAGGTTGTCGGTCACACGCGCGCCGTCGATGACCTCAAGCATGTCGACCAGCTCGCGCAGGCGCCTGGAAACGCGTCCGTCATGCTCTCCGGCCCGGAACACGTCGTAACCGGAGTCGCGACGCCGTTCCTTGCCGCCCCGCGCCACGATGCCGGGTTCATACAGGGCCACCTGTATCGACGACATCACCAGCCCGACCGCGCGTTCTGGGCCAACTACGGCAGCAACGGCCGGATCGTTCCAGCAGTTCTGGGCAGAAACCAGGTACCCGTCGTCGCCGATGAACCGTGCAGCAAGCATCGCTGCCCACAACGTATCGAATGACTTCACGCAGATGAGGCCAATGTCGAACGCAGGGCGGCGCGCCAGTCGCTGGGCCTCGTGAATGTTCAGCATTTCCAGTGAAGCCGTGAACGGTTCGTGAGGCCCCGTGACGCTCAGACCGTGTTCGTTCACGGCCGCCACGTGCTCGGCCCACGGATCGAGCACGGCGACTTCGTGGCCCTCGCGGGACAGCCAACCCGAAATGTAGCTGCCGACGGCGCCTGCGCCGACGACCAAAATGCGCCTGGTCATACTTCGCTCATCGCACCGGGCTCGATGGAAACCTCATCGCCCGGCCGCACCTTGCCGGTGGAAACCACCGTTCCTACAACTCCGCGCTTGCCCACACACGCCTTCAGCACGCTCTTGTCGATGTAGTCCAGGTTCGAACACGGCTTGTTCTGTTCCGTGACGCGAATGGCCACGCGCTCGCCAATCCTCAGCACGTCCCCGCTGGCAAGTTCCGACAGGTCCCCTAGTCCCTCCACAAGCACATTTTCGCCAAACGCTCCCGGTTCGATCTTCACGTCGATGGCGGACGTCAGGAGATCGTAGACCTCCCTGGACACGACGCTCACCTGGCGGTCGTTCGGCTTGCCCGCGCTGGAGCCGTGCGTGGAAATCGGGCCGGCGTGATAGTCGCCATCGACGCCGTAATTCCCGACGTCGATTTCATCTCTGGGGTACTTCGGCATTCCCCGTTCCTGCCTCGCGCAGCAGGCGATCACCGTTCCTTTGGTCATGGTCCACGAACCCTCTCTTTGAAATCGTGGTGACGCTCGGTGCAGTCCGTCACTTTGCGACCGCCTGACATGCGTATTCATAGGAGCCCAATAGTGAAAACTCAATCTCAGGGAATGTAAACCTGTGTTGCCGTTGTCCACCGGAATCCAAATTCATTGTGGTGCGTTTTTTCCAGAAGCCCTTGCCATCTTCAAGGGTTGCCGACAACTCGATTTCACCTGCGCCACCACCGTTGTAAACCGTGCAGTAAACCCATACTGTGTAGTCAAGATCTACCTGCCCGTCATCCGCCCGCGCACCCACAATTTCGGGGTCTGGTGGAACCGGCGTTGGGGTAGGTACAGGGGTTGGAGTTGGTGTTGGGGTTGGTTCAGCGAGGGCACTGCAAGCGGTGAGGCAGACCAATGCCGCCAAGCTACCTAATGTCAGGAGAAATCGTAGATTCAAGGGCGACTTTCCTAGCGTCCAACGGGTTGCAATTATTGTCATAAGGCTCCTTCAGTGATCCATTCGCCGGAATCCTACAGGTGATTGACGTTGCACACCACACGGGTCACCCAACCCACACCCCCGATTCTGGTGGCATAATGCGGGCAACCCTGAATACAAGAGTTCACACCGAACCAACAAGGAGTATCAAATGGCTGTAGCAGTAGGCCAACAGGCGCCGGGATTCACGCTTTTGAATGGAGCGGGCGACGAGGTCAGCCTGTCCGACTTTTCTGGCAAGAACGTGATCGTCGCCTTCTTCCCCGCAGTGTTCTCGGGCGTTTGCGACACCGAGATGTGCACTTTCCGCGATTCTTTGGCCGAACTCAACGATGCCGACGCCGACGTGATCGGCATATCGGTGGACCCGCGCTGGTCCATCGGGGAGTTCGTGTCCAAGTACGGCCTGACGTTCCCCGTTCTGAGCGACTACAGCCGGCAGACAATTCGCGACTACGACGTAGTGATGGAGAACTTCGCCGGTATGGACGGCTACGACGCGGCGGTCCGGTCCGTGTTCGTGATCGACAAGGGCGGCACGGTGCGTTGGACCTGGGTCGCTGAGGCGCCACCTGTGGAGCCGCCGTACGACGAGGTCAAGTCCCGAGTGGCTGCGCTCGGCTAGACCGCCCCAAGTATGGCCCGTCCGAATCTGATGCCGGGCGGGCCTCACAAACGCTGCCCACCATGCCGGGGGCAACGAACATGACTGGCTGCGCCATGACGCCGTCAGGCCCATGCTGGGTCAGAAAAGCGCGCCGTGGCACGCGATGAGGCGCACGAGTACCGATAAGTCTCATGTCCGCCATCCCCATCCGTAAGCCGAAGATATTCTTCGGCTGGTGGGTCGTTGCCGCCGCCGCCGCCCAGAACTTCTACGGCTCGGGAGTCTGGTTCTACGGCTTCCCGATCTTCTACGCCGCACTGCTCGACGAGTACGGCTGGACGGCCGCTGGCGGCGCATTGGTGGTATCCCTGTCCCGGCTGGAGGGCGGGATATTCGGGCCCGTCATCGGTTCGATGGTGGACCGGTGGGGACCGCGGCTCATGGGCATGTCCGGCGCCGCCATGGTCGGGCTCGGCTTCCTTGCCATGACCCAGTTGGGCAGCTTCGATCTCGGCCCCCTCCATGTAACAGCATTCGCCGCGTTCCTGGCCCTCTACGTCGGATGGATGTCGATCGGCTACAGCGCCGGCTCCACCTCCCGCAGCACGGCCGTCAACGCCTGGTTCGTGTCGAAACGGGGCCGGGCATTTGCCCTGTACACCCTCGGCGCAGGCGCATCGGGCGGAACGGTCGCGTTGCTCGGCTGGCTGGCCGACGACTACGGATGGCGGACAGCGGCGTTTGCCGCCGGAGTCGGCGTGCTTGTGCTGTCGGTGCCGTTGTCGGCGTTTCTGCGACGACGACCGGAAGACTACGGGTACCTGCCCGACGGCGCAGCCCCCGGGACCCCGACCGACTCCGGGCAATCGACGCGGTCCGCACGCCTGGCCTTGCCTCCCCGCGAACCCAACATGACCATCCGGCAGGTGCTTCTCGCCGCATCGTTCTGGCTGCTGATCCTGGGTTTTGCCGCCCGCAATGTGGCGTCGACGTCGATCGTCATACACCAGGTCAAGTACCTGACCGACGTCCGGGACTTCTCTCTCATCGTGGCCAGCGGAATTCTGGGCGTCGTGGTCACGATCAGCATGGCGGGACGGCTGACGTTTGGACTTGCCGGCGACTTCGTTCCGAAGAACTACGCCCTCGCCGCCGGTTTCCTGCTCCAGGCGCTAGGGATCTGGATACTGTCAATGGCCGACACCATAGGCATGGTGTGGCTCTTCGCCGTCGTTTACGGCGTGGGTTACGGGGCGACGATTCCGGTGTCCATGGCGATCATCGGCGACTACTTCGGCAGGCGCCGCTACGCCACGATTCACGGCCTCGTGCAGTTCTGCCTGGTGCCCGTCACGTTCATCGGGCCTGTCTTCGCCGGTTGGGTATTCGACAACACCGGCGGCTACGTGCTCGCCTTCAACACGTTCATGATCGTACTGCTACTCGGAGCGGCGTTCATGGTCTTCGCCAGGAAGCCGGCCGCGTCGGCCGCCAGGGGGAGGCGGTTCGCGCGGCCAGGAGCCGGCCCTCGACGGCGTTGAATTCCCTTAGAGGAAACCTTTGCGCAACCTCCACAAGTGTCATGCTATGAAAATGACCCGGACAGCTCCCCCTTCGACTTACCGGCGCAAGCCGGTATCCATGGTGGGGTGAACGCGGGGCACGTCCTTACGTGGACCAGGGTTGAAGCCGGAGGGGGTCTCGGCCCCACCCGCGCCCCACCGTGGGTACCGGATCAAGTCAGGGAAGACGACGACTTCCCCCGTCGTACCGGGGACGTCCGGTGAGTCGGAATCAAGCCTTTTCGCCCTCACCCCAACCCTCTCCCTCGGGGAGAGGGGGTTTTGCAATCGTCACCGCTGGGTAAGCGCGGCACCCAATACAGCCGCTCAGGGCTGGCAGACTGCCTTAGGACATCCCAAACGGCGGGTAGCGGTCGGTTATGAGCACGAATGCGTACGCGTTGACCCTGGCGCCCCATCGCTGATAGCCGACCTGGAAGTCAAACAGCCCACGCGGGTATCGACCGGTGATGATGACCACAATCCAGGCTATGACCAGCAAGATGAACGAGATCATCGAAAGTATGTAGAGGATCACGTGGTGCGGTAAGGCCAACAGCCACTTGATCAAAGGCAGGAAGCGGTTGAGCCCGTCAGCATCCGGATACTCCATGTCGAGCGACACAGATTGGGCTTCGTCGGTCGAAGGATACTGGTCGGTCATCAAGTGGAAGTAGACGTTGACGCGAGCCGAAAACCGCGCACGTTCGAGATTGAAGTCGAACCACCAGCGCGGGTACTTGCGCCGGAACAGGATCATGAGCACCAGCGGGAGGGTGGTCGTTCCGGACAGCAAGACCGAGACCACCATGGCTGGGATCACCAGGATGATTCGAAACAGAGCGCCAAGCCGGCTCAGTTCGCCTTCCGGATAGTCAACGTTGTACGTAAGGGGATACCCCATCTGTCCAGTAGTCACGTGCGCCTCCTTACTTGCCCGTGCAGCAGGCAAGGCGATGCGCCTGCCCGGTCGGGCCCACTAGTGGCGCGCAGCTTATCACGGGGGACTTCTGCTTAAACCCACCTCTTCGCCCCGCCGTGGGTACCGGGTGTCCCGGTGAGACAGGGGTGGGTGTGTCTAGGCTGTCTTCATAGAACATGTTTTCCCGAGCGTAGCCGAGGGATCTGAGGCGGTCTTCCACGTTAGCGGTGGTGTCTAGGGACAACGGCGATTGATAGGTGCGGGGTTAGATGGCGCCCTCAATTCTTCCGGTGTCCCTGGTTGTCCCGCGGCCTGCGGTCCCCGTTCAAATCCGGTTCAGGCGGGGAATGGCGGGGTCGGCAAACCGCCGTCTCAGGTCCCTCGGCTTCGCTCGGGAAAACACAAGGGGTGCTCGGAATCCGTTTGACCTTGTTGAGGTCGCACGAGGTTGTGAAAGTGGCGTGTTGCCTGCCGGTTGGGAGTTGTAGGTGTCGTGCGTACCCACCTCTGCGCCCCACCGTGGATACCCGGTTTCCCCGGCACGACGGGGTTTTCGCCTAACTGGCCCTTGTTTCGTTTCACCGCCCCCTTCTACCGCCTCATCGCCCACTTCTGTCGTCTCACCGCCCCCTTTTATCGTCACACCGGCCTTTTATATCGTCTCACCGGGGACACCCGGTGCCCACGGTGGGGTGTAGCGGTGTGCGTACTTACGTGGAGCCGGTCCGTAATCGCAGTGACCCCCGCCCGTCCCCACCATGGCTACCGGGCTACCGGCTTTCGCCGGTAAGTCGATGCGGGGCTGGCCGGTCTAATTTTTGAGGAATCAGACGTTCAGGTGGTCGGCCGTCAGGCCCAGGTCCGCCATGCCCGACGTGGTCCCGCCGTCGACCAGCAGGTCGGCGCCGGAGACATAGCTGGCGTCGTCCGACAGCAGGAACAGGATCGCGGCTGCAATCTCGCGCGGCTCGGCCCAACGTCCGAGCGGGACGCGTATATCTCGCATCTTGCGTTGTGCATCGTCCAGGAAGATCGATTCGGTGAAGGGCGTCCTGGTCCAGCCCGGGAGTATGGCATTGACCCTGATGTTGTACTGCCCCAGTTGGATCGCGGCCGCCTTCGCGAACTGGACCATGCCGGCGCGTGAAGTCGAGTAACCGGCTGCATAGAGCGAAGACGATCGGCCGACCATCGAGGCGATGTTTACGATTGACCCGCCACCGGCCGCTCGCATCGGTTCGATCGACACCCGCGTGCCGAGGAACACCTGGCGGAGCGACACGTCGATGACGAGTTGCCAATGGTCCGCCGACGTTTCGGCGATAGTGCCGCGGTCGATGGTGCCGGCGATGTTCACGAGGCCGTGCAGTCCGCCGAACTGGCTGACGGTTTCCGAGACCACGGAATTCCACTCGCCTTCGCTCGTAACGTCCAGGTGCATGTAAGCCGCGTTGTAGCCCTCGTCCCTCATCTGCGCGGCGGCGCGCTCGCCCTTGTCGTCCTGCACGTCGGTGAGCATCACACCGTGCCCACCCTCCTCCAGGAACCGCCACGCCGTCTCTCCTCCGAAGCCCAACTGCTCGCCCTTCTCGGCGGCGGCCGAACCGGTCAGCAAAAGCACCTTTCCGTCGAATCTTCCCATTACTTGAACTCCAGCCAGTTTGCTTGTGTTTCGTGTTTACGCTCGCTACCCAGCCGTCAGTCCGCCGTCGATCACCAGTTCGGCGCCGGTAACCCACGCCGACTCGTCCGAGGCGAGGTATACGTAGGCGTACACGATCTCGTCCACAGTACCGAAGCGTCCGATCGGCACTCTTGCCAGTCGGACGGCCGCTTCGTCAGGGTCCGAAAACTTGCTGCTGGTGCCCGCTGTGAATGCAAATCCGGGGTGTACGGAGTTGACGCGGATACCGTACTTCGCCAACTGAACGGCCGTCCCCTTGGTCAGGTTCCGTATCGCCCCCTTGGATGCCAGGTACGAAGGGGGCGATGGGCCACCGATGAGGCCATAGATCGACGACATGTTGATGATCGATCCGCCGCCCGCGGCCTTCATCGGGTCGATCACAGCGCGGATGCCCAGGAATGTTCCGGTGGAATTGACGTCCATCCAACGCCTGAAAACGTCGACCGGCGAATCGGAGGTGATTTCTTGGCCGCCTCCGCCGCCGCCTGCGTTGTTTATCAGCACGTCCAGCTTGCCGTGGCGGGACAGCGTGGCTTCGATGACTCGGTCCCAGTCCTCCTCGCGGGAGACGTCGTGGTGAATGTAGATCGCATCCCCGCCGGCTTCCCTGATTTCGGCGGCCGTCGCCTCGCCCTGCTCATCATTAACGTCCGTCAGCACGACCCGAGCGCCTTCTTCTGTGAATCGCCAGCCCGCGGACCCGCCAAAATTCATCAGTTCGCCCTGGATGCCCACGGCCGCGCCGGTGATCACGGCCACTTTTCCGTCAAGTCGCATGTCGAATTCGAGTCCTTGCTTCCCCGTAGACGCGTCGCGCGCCAACGCAATTCCGGTTGCCTGCCGTTGAGTAAGTTGGAGATATGCATTGTTCCATGATTTGAGGCCTGCTGCCCCGGCCCGGGTAGCTATGGGGTGTCTATTAAGTCGTCCGTTGTCACCCTGAGCGAAGCCGAAGGGTCTCGTGGGGTGTGGACGGGCGTTTGCGTGTAACGACCGGGAGATTCTTCGCTGCGCTCAAGAATGACAAACAGCGCGTTGGGGAAAGGCATTCTTGTTGACGCTGTTCGGTCGTTGCTCCCTTCTTAGACACCCACTAAGAAGAACTGACCAGGAAGGGAACCAGGAACCCGAACATGCCGACGATCAGGGCGAACTCAAAAGCAACGTGCCTGGCACGGCCCTGCAGGATGAATACCGCCGACATGGCCAACATGGCGGATAAGAACAGGACCGCAAGGAGATAGACGACGCTGGGAATCCCCGGTATCGAGGTCGGACTCTGTTCGTGCAATAGCTCGAATAAGACGGCTGCGGCAATTCCAATGATTTGCCAGATGACGAACGCAACGAAGCTCGCCACCATGAACAGGCCGGATACGCCCGACGTGCCGGCGCGCTGCGCGAGCCGCGGCGGCGGGTCCCACACGAGCATTACCGCGGCGTGGGTAACGAATACAAGCCCCATGATGGCGCCGGTAATGGCCCCGGCCACGAAGGTGATGGGTTCAGGCACGAGACCCCTGCGACGAGACCGTAGACGGCCACCACGGTCGAACGAGGAACGCCCTGGTCCCCCGCTGTTGAAGCAGCAGTTGCCAGGCCACGCCGATCTCCCTGCTCGGCGGGATGGCGAACATGGTGGGGCCCGCGCCGCTGAGGAATACCTCACGCGCGCCGAGCGACGTTAGTTGGTCGTGCGCTTCCGACCACCCGGGAAACACGTCGGGCATGATGGGGCGGAAGACGTTGAACATGAACTCCTCCGGTACGTCTTTACCGCCGATAATCCGGCCTGCAAGCTTGTGGGACAACACGCCCCGCGTGTACATAGACCGGTCCATGCGGGAGAACATCAGAGCAGTCTTACCTTCGATGCTGCTTTCGGGCGATGCCAACAGCAGCCAGTCCAGGTTGGCGTTGGGCAGCGGCTTTACATCCTCTCCCCTGCCCTGCACAAGCGCCGTCCCGCCGTTTATTAGCACCGGAACGTCAGATCCGACGTCTGCCGCTATCTCCCGAAGTTGTTCCCCAGTTAGCCCCGTCTGCCAAAGACTGTTCAACCCCCGCAGCGCTGCAGCCGCATCGGCCGAACCGCCACCGAGCCCGGCCGCCACGGGGATGTTCTTCGAAACGTGGATGCGCGCGCCGCGGCTTTCGCCAACGTATCGGCACAACGCTTCGGCGGCCGCCATCGCGAGGTTTGACTCGTCGGGCACCGCCGGATCGTCGCACGCAACCGAAAGCCCCGCCGCGTCCTGCACCGACACAACGTCGTGCATGTCTATCGTCTGAATTATTGAAACGAGGTTGTGATACCCGTCGCCGCGTTTGCCCAACACCTCAAGCGTCAGGTTTATCTTGGCGTGCGCCTCTTCACAGACCGCGCCTCGGACGTCGGAACTGCTCATCACGGGATTTCCGTCCCTTCGAAGTTCATTCTTCGTCCGGCCTCGTACAAGCCCGCCCACTCATTTAATGTCAGCGTTGCCGGCCGGCGGGACGGGTCGACGTTGGCTCGCTCGAACAGGGGGCCCAGAGACGCTCTGGTCGTCCCCAGACCGTTTGCCAACGAGTTTCCCAATTTCTTCCTGGGCTGGCTGAACCCCGCCTTGACTACCTCGAAGAACCCGTCGACCGACTCGAGCGGCACGCGGGTCCTGCCAAGGGGCTGGAGTTCGACCACGGTCGAAGTGACCTTGGGCGGAGGTCGAAACGATCCCGGCGCAACGTCGAACAACATATCGACATCGGCGTACAGTTGCGCCGCCACCGACAGGAGGCTCTTCCGGCCCACGGGAGCGCACATCTTTTCGGCTATCTCGCGCTGCACCATTGCCACCATTCGTTCGGGAGGGTCCGCGGCTTCGATGAAGTTCCGGATTATCGGCAATGCCGCGTAGTACGGCAGGTTCCCGGCTACGGTGTAAGGGCGGCCAGCGAGACCGTCTATGTCCCTTATCTCCACGTGGCGGGCGTCGCCGTTCAGAACGGAGACGTTGTTGACCGATGCGTAACGGCGTTCGAGGCTGGACGTCAGTTCCCGGTCCAGTTCGATCAGGACCAGCCGCTCAGCCTGGCTCGCGAGAGCGTCGGTGAGGGCGCCTCGCCCTGGGCCGATCTCAACAATCACCTCCCCGCTCTTGACACCAACGGCTGCAACGATCCGGTCAACGACAGCGTCGTCCACCAGGAAATGCTGACCGAGTCGCCGGGGTGGCATCACACCCTGAACGGCAAATACGCGGACAGGGCCGCCGCCGTCTCTCTAACCCACACGCTGTCAGGAAACCGCAATCCGGGGAAGTCGCGTAGCTGGACGCACGATGGTCTCCAAAGGCTTAGTGCCATCGTTTACGGTCCCCGGACTGGAAAATTCAAAATGGCCGTGCACCCCCGTTTCGGCAATGCACCAAGATTTGATCGGCCGGATCAGCTCGAACCAGGCTGACCCGCGGCACCCGAGGTTGCTCCCTTACCGCTGCTTCCTTCCGGACCTGACGGGGTTCGTGAGTTCTCGCCGCGCGGGACCAGATTCTCAACGCCGCTCGACGGCTTACAGTGACCCTGGTGACATCTCCTCCGGGGGGAATTAAGCCCCGCTAAAGCGGATTGCGGGCATAGGGCACCGCTAGCTCCCCGCCTAGCACGACCACTTAAATCCTACAACGTCAGGCGGCATGTGTTACGAGCGGTCCGATTGTGAAGGAATTATCTGCGGCCCCCAACCGGAAAATATGTAACCTAGTCCCATGCCCAACAAATCTGGAAATGTGCGAAAGGCCGTGATCCCGGTCGCGGGGCTTGGGACACGATTCCTGCCGGTCACGCGGTCCGTTCCAAAGGCGCTGCTGCCCATCGTTGGTACACCGCTCATCCACTACGCCGTGGCCGAGGCGGCTGGATGCGGCATCGAGACGGTCGTTCTGGTCATTTCGCCGGGCATGGAGAGCGTGGGCGGGTACTTTGATGACCGCCCGGAACTCGAAGCGACGCTGGAAGCAAGCGGGCGGAACGCCCTGTTGGAACAGCAGCGGCAAGTAAGCCGGATGGCCGACGTGGCAATGGTGACTCAGCCCGAACCAAGCGGGCTTGGCCACGCCGTTAACCTGGCGCGCCATGTGGTCGGCGCCGAGCATTTCGCAGTGATTCTCCCGGACGATGTCATCACGGGCCGCGTATCAGCCCTTGAGCAACTGATCGCTGTACACGACGAGCGGGGAGGCAGCGTCCTGGCGGCGCGGGCGGTCCCGGACGACGTTGTGCCGACGAAGGGCATCATCGAAGCTGAGCCATTGGGAGACCGCGTTCACCGCGTACGGGGACTGGTCGAAAAGCCGCCGCTGGAAGACGCTCCCGGTAATCTCTCGATTATCGGCAGGTACGTCCTCGGCCCAGCCGTGTTCGACCACCTGGCCCGCGGCTCTGCGGGCGCGGGTGGTGAGATCCAGTTGACGGACGCCATTCAGGCAACGGTGGGCAGCGATGACGTTTTCGCATGCGAGTTCGAGGGCGAACACCACGACGCCGGGGAGCCCAAGGGACTGCTGCTGGCCGCGCTCGATGCCGCGCGATCCGACCCGGAACTGAGGGCGGCGGTGCTGGACGCGGTCGCGGGCTGGTAGAAATACGAAGACCTAAGCTCTTCGGAGGACGGGCGCGAATGCCAGCGCTGCAAGGCTGGCCGTTATTACCACCACGCCCGCGCCACCGATCGCCCACCTGACGCCGACGGCCTCACCGACCACCCCCATGGCCAGGTGGCCGAGCCAGCCAAAGCCGATGGCGAAAACCCATCCTCCGATCACCCGGCCCCGCATGTTGTCGGGTACGTTCGCCTGTAGCAGGATCCATTCCATCGCGTCGAACATCGCCGCCATCGCGCCGACCATCGTCACTAGAACGACGGCAACCGCAAAGCTGGGGCTGATGGAAAGCCCAACCAGGCCCAGGCCGTAACCCGCCGCGATCCCGAGTAGTAATGGACCCTTGCGCCTGAATTCTCCAAGCAGTGTGAGTACGATCGTTCCGGCTACCGCACCCGCGCCCGCGGCGAATCTCAACGCGCCAAGCCCCACTTCGGCGACTCCCAACTCGTTTCTTGCCATCGCCGGCATCACGGCATCGTAAGCGAATCCGAAAATCTCGACTACCACAGCCATCCCCAGCAGGATTGAAACGGCCGGCATTGAAATCATGGACTGGACGCCTACGGTGGCGTCTCGGAACACCCTGGTGACCGGACCTCGCGCCAGCCCAATCGCGGACCGCATCGACGGAACGAAGAGGACCACCGATCCGCCGAGCAGTATCGAAGCCGCTGCCGCCATGAGTGCAGTGGGGATTCCCCACAGTTCGGCTATCCCGCCCGCTGCGAGCGCGCCAACCGCCCCTGAGGCCCTCGTCCCGAAGGACTGGACCGAAATGGCGTTCATGCGCGCACGGCGCGGCACGATGTCCGTTATCAGGCCCTGGGTCGCCGGCATTTCAAACGACTGCACTGCGCCACCTGCCGCCACGAGCAGGAAGATCGGCCATGGACTGGCAATGCCGTCGATTGCCACGAGGCCCATCGCGATGAACGCGGTTGCCTTGATCGCCGCCGCGACCGGCAGGACCCTGTTCCTGGGATACCGGTCGGCAACTGCTCCGCCAATGGGCGCGGCGACTATGCCGGGAGCGCTTCCGATTGCGAACGTCGCCGCTGATAGCAAGACTGAGTCGGTCTCGACCAACACGAGCCAGCCAACGGCTATCCGCGAAGCCCACGTGCCAAACGCGATGAGGCTCGCGCCCACCCAGAGGGTGCGATACGCCGGATTCGACAGCGGGCCGAACGGATTCGCAGCCTTCGCCATGATCCGCCGGATTCCCGGGGGCCTCTGACGGGTTCGTTCATCCATTTCGCAAGAGTAACCGTCCGCGCAGGCGGGCCCCAAGATCGTTAGGCGCAGTTAACCGAGCGATTCGCCCCATAACCAAAGACGGGTCAGGAATGAATTGAGAGCGTCCTGAGTCTGAATTCAATTGCACATTTGAGGAGCGCACATGCCCGTCGGCGTCACCCTCACCCCCGTTTCGAGCACGGGGCAGGCTCTAAGAGGGTGTCTAATAAGTCGTCGGAAACCGTTCGTGGTGAGCTTGTCGAACCATGAACAGCGCCTCGACCCTTCGACAGGCTCAGGGTGAACGGAAGGGTTTTTGGACACCCTCTAACCCTCTCCCGTCAGGGGAGAGGGGATTCTGATCCTCATTTGTGCGCTGAATTTCAGACACGGGACAGAGAGCGAATGCTACTCCCGGTCGAGCTTGAGCACGGCCATGAATGCCTCTTGCGGCACTTCAACCCGGCCGATCTTCTTGAGGCGCTTCTTACCTTCGGCCTGCTGCTCCAGCAACTTCCGTTTCCTGGTCACGTCGCCGCCGTAGCATTTGGCGATGACGTTCTTGCGCAGGGCCCTGACGGTCTCCCGCGCTACGACCCGGTTGCCGATGGCGGCCTGGATAGGGACTTCGAAAAGCTGGCGCGGGATTAACTCTTTCAGCTTGCGCGCCAGCTTGCGGCCCTGCGGCAACGCGTCTCCCCTGTGCGTGATGAGCGACAACGCGTCGACCGGCGCCTGGTTCACCAGCACGTCCAGCTTTACCAGGTCGGCCGACCGGTAGCCGATCAGAGCGTAGTCCATGGACGCGTATCCCTGGGTGCGGGCCTTCAACTGGTCGTGGAAATCGACGAGTATCTCCGAAAGCGGCGCTTCGTAAGCGAGGTGGACTCTTGCGTCCCGGGCCTGCTGATCGTCCGCGCCGTTCGAAGCTGCGCCGTCGTAGGCGGCGGACTGCAGGTACTCCATGTTCCGGAATTCCCCGCGCCTGCCAGTCACCAACTCCATGATCGGCCCGATATACCGCGACGGGGCGATTATCGACACCTCCACCCACGGCTCCCGCACTTCGGAGATGTTCTGGGCGGGCGGCATGCGGGAAGGATTGTCCACTTCCATTTCCGAGTTGTCCGTCAACGCCACCTGATAGTTCACGCTCGGCGCCGTGGCGATCAGGGTCTGGCCGTACTCGCGTTCGAGCCGCTCCTGGATGACATCCATGTGCAAGAGCCCCAGGAAACCGCACCTGAAACCAAAGCCGAGGGCGGCGGACGACTCAGGCTCGAAGACCAGCGCGGGGTCGTTGATCTGCAACTTCTCCAGCGCATCGCGAAGTTCGGGGTACGATTCGCCGTCCGACGGATAGAGACCCGAGAACACCATCGGCTTCAAGGGCTGGTAGCCATCCAACGCCGCTACCGCCGGCCGGCGTCGCGCCGTCAGGGTGTCCCCCACCCGGCAGTCGCGCACGTTCTTCAAACCCGTGGCCGTATATCCGACCTGTCCCGTAGAAAGCCCTGCGGACTTCTGCGGTGTGGGCGAAAAGAACCCCGCCTCCAGGACGTCCGCCGTAACTCCCGTGCCCATCAATTGGGCCTGCTCGTCTGACTTCAACTGTCCGTCCACCACTCGCACGTACGCCACCACGCCCTTGTAGGGGTCGTAGCGGGAATCGAAGATCAGCGCGCGCAGCGGGGCTTTGGGATCGCCTCGCGGGGGTTCGACCTGCGTGACTATCGCTTCGAGAAGCTCCTCCACGCCCTCGCCGGTCTTGGCCGAAATCCGGTAGATTTCACTTTCCTTGAAGCCGAACGACTGCTCGATCTCCGTTGAGACGCGTTCGGGTTCGGCCGCGGGTAGATCAAGCTTGTTTATCACCGGGATGATGGCGAGATCGTGTTCCATCGCCAGGTAGACATTCGCCATCGTCTGCGCCTGGATCCCCTGCGCTGCGTCCACCAGCAACAGGGCACCTTCGCACGCGGCGAGCGATCGAGAGACCTCGTACGTGAAGTCCACGTGCCCCGGCGTGTCGATCAGGTTCAGTTCGTATTGGCGCCCGTCCCTGGCCTTGTAGGAAAGCCGGACCGCCTGCGCCTTTATGGTGATCCCGCGCTCCCGCTCAAGGTCCATCGTGTCGAGGTGCTGCTCCGTCAAGTGGCGTGACTCGACGGCGCCCGTGACCTGCATCAACCTGTCGGCCAATGTTGACTTGCCGTGGTCGATGTGGGCGATGATGCAGAAATTGCGGATCAGGGACTTGTCCATACTGACCATTTTAGAAGTGTGGCGGACACATTTACGGACGTGAGACTGCGCGTTTTCGGAACGACCTCGGTCGGCGCCCGGGTGGCGCCGACAACGGAGCCGGACTTTGACCACCGGTCAGGCCCTGCGACCGTGACCATTACAATTCACCATTCCCCCGACAATCAACACCCTGGAGGACCTGCGCGATGGCGACGGGACTAAAGATCGAAAGTAACGCCGAAGCGACCATGCGGGATGGGACTGTACTCCGCGCGGACGTGTACCGGCCCGACCGGACAGGTCCGAATCCGACCATTCTCGTGCGGACACCCTACAACAAGAGCCGGGACATACTGATCGAGGAGGCCGAAATCCTTGCGCGTAACGGCTACTCGGTCGTGCTACAGGACATCCGCGGAAGGTTTGAGTCGGACGGCGACTTCATACCGCAGTTCATGCCGGTCACATTTGAGGCCGAGGACGGGTACGAAAGCGTCGAGTGGGCAGCGGCTCAGCCGTGGTCGAACGGCAAAGTGGGCACGCTCGGCAACTCATACAACGCCTGGACTCAGTGGAGACTGGCGCCCACCCGGCCGCCGCACCTGGTGGCGATGTGGGCGTCCGGCATGGGCCCGACTCACCACGACTGGGAGGTCGGCGGCGTGTTCCGTCCGGGGCGCGCGCTGCACTGGCTGACAGGCACGATAGGGCCAGACACGCAGCGCCGCCTGCCGTCACCGGCAGGGCCGGAGACCGTAGACGAGTGGGACCTGCACCACGTCGAGAACCGGTTCAAATGGCTGTGGTTTCTGCCGTGGGAGGAGCTTCCAAAGGAGGCGGTCGGAGACCTGGGCCCGCAGCTTCACGCCTGGCTGGCCAACCACCACAAGCTGATATTCGACTTCCGTCCCGATTTCAGCGAAATCGACGTGCCGGTGTTCCACCGGACGGGCTGGTACGACCGACTGGTAGGCACCGTCGCGATGTTCGCCGGCCTCAGATCATCCGCCCGTACCGAAGAGGCACGCGCGTCGCAGCGACTTATCGTCGGGCCGTGGGGCCACGCGACGGACAACAACCGCACCCTCGGCGATGTCGACTTCGGGCCCAACGCAGAGGTGCCTCACATCGACCTCGTCATCGAGTGGTTCGATCACTGGCTGAAAGGCGATGTGAACGGCGCAATGGACCAACCCCCTGCCCGGCTCTACGTGATCGGAGCAGACAGGTGGCGCACCGCGGACGAGTGGCCGCCTCCAAACACATCGGACATGGAGTTCTTCCTCCACAGCGGTGGATCGGCGAACACTCCGGACGGCGACGGCTCGCTTTCTCCCATGCACCCATCGGATGAGCCGAGCGATGGCTTCACGTACGACCCGCGGGACCCCGTGATGACGCTTTACGACGCGAACGGGCACGACGCGCCGCGCGACCACCGGTTGTTGAGACGCCGGCAAGACGTTCTCGTTTACCAGACGGACCCGTTGGAAAATGAGATAGAGATTTGCGGCTATCCGAAAGTATCTCTGTGGGCCGCCTCGTCAGCGGTGGACACCGACTTCATCGTCAGGCTCGTCGACGTACACCCGGACGGATTCGCGCAGAACCTTTCGTACGGGATTGTCCGGGCCCGGTGGCGAAACGGTTTCGAACGCCCCGAGTTGATGTCACCCGGCGTGCCTGCCGAGTTCGAAATCGACATGCTGCCGACCAGCGTTCTGTTCAAGCCGGGACACCGGATTCGCCTGGACGTGACGAGCAGCGATTTCCCGAACTTCGACCGAAATCACAACACCGGAGGCGAAGATTGGCGGGAGACTGCGCTGGCAACGGCTCACCAGACGGTGCTGCACGACGCGAACCACCCTTCCCGCCTGGTGTTGCCGGTCATCGACTAAGGCCTGTTCGCACTGATTCCGCCCCATGTCAGGCAGCCCAAGTCGTCTTTCCGGCCGCATGCTTGTTTTTCCGAGCGAAGCCGAGGAATCTGAGACGGTTTTCCACGTTCGCGGTGGTGTCCGAGGACAACGGCGATTAATGGGTCCGGAGTTAGATAGCGCCGTCGATTCTTCCGGTGTAGCTGGTTGTCCCGCGGCCCGCCGCCCGCTCGAATCCGGTTCAGGCGGGGATTGGCGGGTTCGGCAATCCGCCGTCTCAGGTCCCTCGGCTACGCTCGGGAAACCATGTGTGGGCGCTCAAAATCTCTTTGGCCTAGTTGAGGCCGCTCGAGGTTGTTAAAGAGGGGTGTTGCCTGCCGCTTGGGCGTGGTAGGTGGAAGGAGGTGGGCCGCTCGTCCCGCGCACAACCATGGGTACCGGGTGTCGCCGTTACATCGAAGGGGTGTGGTGGTAGCCGCGCCCGTCCCGCGCCCCACAGGCGCCCACAAGAGACGCCCCTACGAGTGGTCGTTAGAAAGGGTGTCTAAGGGTGTCGCGGGCCACATCGCCCCATTGTCTTATGGACACCCTTTCAGACCTGTCCGCCCCAAGCTCACTCGTACAGCTCGGTTTCGGGGAAGAACGCGGTCCATGCGAACCAGAACAGCTCGCGGCTGTGGACCCTGGGCAGGGTCTCTTCGGTTCCCTCGTTGAACAAGCCGTCTTCCCTGACCTGCCAGATACCGCCGTCCTGGTCGACGATCTCGTCCAGGTTCTCGCCGGGCGTGAACACATTGCCCTGCGGGTCGAATGCCCGCACGGCGCTCGCCTCAGGGATGCCCACCACGACCACGGACTGCTCGCCTACGACGTCGTTTATGACCCGCTGTTCGGTGACCAGTCCAAGGGGATAGGCCCTCTCCTGGCCGTCGAATGACAGGCCCAGGACCCGGTCCTTGATCTCCATGCGTTCATCGTCTTCGAACGTGGGGAACATCTTGCCGGGGTCCCTGAAGTACTCGTAGTAGGCCGACCCCGGCACGCCCGGCTTGAAATAGTTGCGGCGATGACCGGTATCCAGCGACAGGACGGTCGAATCGGGATACTCTTCGAGCCATTGTTCCCAGGACAACACGGTCACCGGCAGCGTCGGTACGTTCAGTCCGGAACCGACCAGTTCGCCGATTACCGGCTCGCCCGTCAGCGAGTGCCACATGGTGTTCGTGAACCGGTCGTACATCAGCTTGTTGCTCTGCCAGAGCCACCCCGATGTACCAAACTCCCAGGTCTTGTTGTCGAATTCGGCGTCGTACACGATGCCCAGGCCGCAGAGAGTTCAGAACACAACGGAAATGTGTTTGCCCCCCACTACGTCGTTCGACAATTCGTGCCACGCCATGATCCGCCAGGGGTAGGCGCGGGCTTCGCCGTTGACCACAACGCCGAACACGGGGTCATCCGGCTCCAGGTACGCGGCCTCCGACGCGGGAATCACCTTGGGGTTTTCGAGCGGTGGTATGCCGTCCCTGCGGACGCCTCCCCACATCGGCGACCAAAGCGGGATGGTGTGCGGAACGCCCTCGTAGAAGAAGTCCTCGAACGAGGGGTCGATGCGGCTGTAGATCTGTCCCTTCCAGCCTCCGAATCCGGGGAGTTCCTCGATATCGTCCTGCTGCCCAAGCCACTCGAACCACGGAGCCACCAGCGCAAAGTCCCCACCGACGCGCTCACCGGTGATCCGTTCCAGGGCGTTGGCGATTTCCAGGGCAACCCGGGTATCGAAAGTCACCGACGCGGCCTCGAGCAGGACCGGAACGAGCCCCGGATGACCAATGGCTCCGGCCGTTACGATCGCCGACTCATTGACGCGACCGCTCTGCTCGAACATCGACCACATGACCCGTTCAGCTTTCTCAGTCTGGGTGGCAGTAGGAGCCAACTCCGGCGTGGCCGCAGATGACGTTGCCGTTGGAGACGCAGGGGTCGCCGCAGATGCGGTCGGGGCGTCGGCCGTTGGGGCAGGTCCAGCAGGCGTCGAGGTCGGAGGTGTAGACGGGGATGTTGCAGTTGCGGTCTGCAGGGGCTGTCCAGAGCCGACCGTCGGCGTGGCGGGATCGTCACCGCCCCTGTTGCAGGCCAGCGCCGCGAGGACCGTCACGGCGCTGAGTACCGTCAGGAGCGCGACGGCGCGTCCACTATGTCTGGCCAATCTGTACATAACTACTTATACGAGTAATCCGCCCGCGCGGGTTCGCTGCGAACAACTGGGGACCCGCTCCAGCGACGCTCGACCGAGATTTTCGGCACGATCCCTTGCCGGTTCGCGCTTCAGTCCCTAAAGGCCGTTCGCCGCAAGCAGTTCGTGCAGATCGCGGAGGCATACCGAGTCTTCTTCCGGCGAGCGTCCGTCGACCCAGTCCTTACGTTCGGTGGACATGCCCTCCACCGCACCGGCCGCAACCGTGTCCTTCACCCACTGGTGGCCCAGTTCGACCGACGGCAGGAGGTTCTTGCCCTTGATCAGCGAAAGCGCCGCGGCCAGGCCGTATCCGCCCCAGTTGGAGCAACTTGCGATCATGAGCTTGGTCGTGGTCGTGACGGAGGGGTCATCGGGCAACCCTTCCTGGTCGGGGATGATGTGCCGGAGATTTCCCATGCCGATCTCGTTGCCGCCGTCACCGATGCCGACCGAGTGCGGGTGCTGATCGAAAAGGTGGTCGATCTTGGCGTTGAAGGGAGAGAAGTCGACTCCCTTCCAGTTGCGGTAGGTCCCGTCTCCAACCAGGCTGGCCCGTTCGATGGCGACAAGGCAAGTTGGCGCCCAGCTTTGTATCAACTCGTTTGCGAAGCGCGACGACTCGTTGTGCGTTCCGAGCGGGAATTCGATGACTTCCTTACCGCAGGCGACCGACTCCATGGCCTCTTTTGAATACTGGTCCGTCACATAGGCGACCTCGTACCCGAGCTGCGACAGGGCCTCGCCGATTCCGGCCGCACCCGGTGGGCCGTCCGTCTCGGGCGCGCCGGCAGCCAGGATGTAGAACCCCGTAATGATCATCACCTTGTTCGGATGCTCGAGGACCAGTTCGGCCGCCTCTGTCGCAAAGTTGGCCGGTAGATGCGGTCTCAGCGAAGTCATGTTGCGCGTGTCGTTATGGAGGATGATGTCTTCGATTGTTCGACTGGTCATGTTCCGTTTCCCGTGGGATGCTGACAGGAAGAGTGCCCTGTTCCTGGTGGTCAAATCCGGCCCGTGGAGGCCGCCCTTTCATTGTTTTCCGGAGATTGTCTCTTAGAGGGTGTCTAAAAACCCTTCCGTTCACCCTGAGCCTGTCGAAGGGTCGAGGCGCAGTTCATGGTTCGACAAGCTCACCACGAACGGTTTCCGACGACTTATTAGACACCCTTTTAGATAACCGCCAGGTCCTCGTCACTCAAATCGGTGACGAACATGTGACCCGGTGAATGGGTGATCATCAATTCCGGCTTGGACTGCATCGCCACCACCTGCGGTGTCACGCCGCACGCCCAGAACACCGGCACGTCGTCCGGCGACGCGGGCGACCAGCCGTCCCCGAAGTCCGGCGTATGCACGTCGGATATGCCGATCGTGGACGGGTCTCCAACATGGACCGGCGCGCCGTGGACAGCCGGGAAGCGGGAGGTCGCCTGCACGGCGCGCACCACCTTGTCCCTGGGTACCCATCGCTGAGAAACGACCAACGGACCATGGAACGGGCCCGCGGGGTTTGTGTCGATGTTGGTGACGAACATCGCTACGCCCTTTTCCGAGCCGAAGTGCGGCAACGGTATGCCGTTCGCCAACAGGGAGTGCTCGAAAGTAAAGCTGCACCCGAGGAGGAATGTCACGAGATCGTCGCGCCAGATCGACAGCAGGTCACGCGGTTCGTCGACCAGCTCACCGCGTCGGTATACGCGGTAAAGGGGAACGTCGGTCCGGATGTCCGAGCCAGGCGCGGAAATGACCGCCTCTGCCTGGCCGGCTTCCATCACTTCGACCAGTGGGCACGGCTTGGGATTTCGCTGGCAGAAAAGCAGGAATTCGAAAGCATCTGCTTTGGGCAGTATCGCCACGTTCGTCTGAACGTAGCCGGGCGCCACACCGGATGTCTGGTGAGTGAAGCGGCCGGAGCGTACGGCCTCCCTGAATTCCTTGCCGGTCTGGGGCAAAACTGCTGTTTGAGTCATGTAACGGCCTTTCTTCGTGGGCGCGGTGGTTTATCGGTTTGGACTAACTCGAAAAGATACTAGAAGCAGCCTTACCGCGGGTCAATCCGAAGACGCCAACACCCGAAAAAGGTCGACGCGGCCCGCGTCGGGCCGTAACCACCCTATGAGTGCGCGGCTGCATAGTGGGCCGCCAGGAGGTCCTCGCCCCAGTCGTGCCTGTAGTCCCGCAGGACCGAGTGGATGTGGTTGGCGCCGTTCTGGGTGTTGTCATACTCGATCAGGAACTCTGGCGCAGATATCGAGTAATAGTGACCGTGCCACCGGTCCAAAGGGCCTGCCCAGGCCAGTGAGATCGTGTCCATCCCGGCCGCCTCCACCCGCTTCCAGTACTCGCCCGCCAGGTCGTCCGCCATCCGGTCGACATAATGGCGAATCAACTTGACCAACTGCTCCCGCTGTTCGCCGTTCATGGCCGCGTAGGCCAGCCCGGTCGGCGCGGTGCCCGGTTCAACTGCACGGTACGTCTTCGTGAGGATGTCCGCCGGCGCGACTTCGTCTACCACCGCGATCTTCGCCTGTTCGGCGTCCATCGAGCGAACGAGTTCGCGCGGGAGTTCCTCTTCGATTTCCAGGACGCGTTTGCCCTTTTCCGGCCCGTGCTTGACTTCGGCCGGGTTGGCGCCGAAGAAGAACGGCAGGGGCGAGACCAGTTCGCCCTTGACCACCGTTGCGTGGATGCCGATGTGGTGACCTCCGGCGCGCCAACCCCACGGCTCGTTGGAACCCGGCTCACCGAATACGCTGAACCAGTATCTGCGGGGGTCCCTCAACCACGTGGACACATCGTCCTGGATCGCCTCCCACTCCCCGAGCAACACCTCCAGTTCGATAATCTCGTTTGCCTGCACTGCGCCGCGTTTGCTCAGCGCCGTCTCCATCAATGCCAGGGCCAGTGCCCGTTGCTCCTGGCTCATCTCGGTCAGTAACAGGCCGTTGCGGTCCACCGGTGTGTAGTTCCAGATGTACCGTTCGTCACCTTCAAATGGGAACGTCGCTTTCGCAACCTGTTCCGGGGAGAGAGATTCCAGGAAGCCCCGGCTGGCTTCGGTCATTCGACTGATTGCTGCTGACTGTGACATGGTGAATTCCACCTGTGGGACCGCCCTCTTAGGACGGCGCTAACGCCTCTTGCATCGGCAGGTTATCTCTATTCGCCCATTGTGGCGAGTCATCGCAAATCAGAAATCAAGCCCGCCGCGACATTTACCACGCGCCGGATGCATTGCGCCGGCGTGGTACATTCCCGTTCGCGCCTACGGATGCCTCATTCGGAGACGCGCACACAGGACCGAGTTCCCAAATTGATCAAACTGAGCCTCCAATCGCTGTCGTACAGGGACACCGCCCTCGCGGGCAAGACCGACCTGCAGGGCATCATCGCCCGCGCCGTCGAACTGCGGCTCGACGGGATCGACCTGCATAGCGGCCAGTTCGAATCGACCGAGCCCGGCTACCTCGAAGAGTTGAAACGCGCCTGCCTCCGCGGCGGATTGCACATGTGCTACATCGGCGTGTCCAACAACTTCGGCATGCAGGGACCGGAATTGAGGGAACAGGTAGACAACGTAAAATCATGGGTCGATGTCGCAAGAGCGATGGGTGTGCCCATGGTGCGCGTGTTCGGCGGATGGGTGCCTGCTGATGAGGGGGAGGAAACCGTCTGGCCTCGGCTGATCGACACCACCCGGGAAGTCACCGAATATGCCCGTTCGCAGGGGATCGTACTCGGCTTGCACAACCACAATCACGGGTGCATACCGGCCACAGGCGAGCAGGTGCTGAGGTTGCTGGACGAGATTGACAATCCCTACTACTCCCACATCCTCGACACAGGGCAGTACCGCGGCTCGCCCGGCGCTTCATTCGGCGAACGCGGCGTGGTCGACCCGTCAGAGGACTTCTACGGGTCGATCGAAACTTCCGCGCCAAGGGCGGTCCACGTTCGGGCGAAGATTTACCGCATCCGGTCCGGAGAGGAAGAGTGGCTTGACTACGACCGCATCATGGGCATCCTGAAGTCCAACTCATTCAACGGCTGGATGTCGGTCGTGTACGAGGGCCAGGACGACCTGGACGAAGAGACGGCGGTCCCGCTCGCAACCACGTTCCTTAGGAATATGCTTAGACGACATCAACTGTGAGGGGCGCGAACGTGTCACCTCTTGGAGGGCTCAATTGGGCAAGTACTACAACGAAGCTGCAATACCGGACTCGATGAGGCGCGACTACGACGTCTACGACCGCATTGAGAAACTCGGGATCGATCTCGGAACGTTCGAGGACAACGTAACGTCGCTCAAGGGCGCCAACATCGCCGGCATCGTCTTTCACAGCACCGGCATCGTCTACCTGTCAGGCGCCGGTGGCGGCGAACGCCCGATGAACGACGACCCCGACCGGGTCAAGCACGGTCAGCAGGCGGCGCAGGACATCGCTGACAGCATGATCCAGCGGCTGCACTGGGCGATAACCTGCGGCGGCGAGGGTGGCGACCTCAACGACATCCTCTACACCGTCAAGGCGCTGGGAATGGTCGTCTCCACGGACGTCGAATTCAACTCGGGTCCTGCGGTCGTCAACGGCTTCTCGCTCCGTTGGCAGTCGGTATTTGGCGGCGGACTGGGCGAGTTCGCCAGCAACGGCTTGGACGCCGGCGGATACGCGGGTGTTCACACCCGAAGCGCGATCGGCGGTTTCACCGGGCGATTCTCCCTGGAGCCGGAAATAATCGTGGCAATTCCGGAGGCGTTGGCCCGCGACATCATCGCCAACCGCGGTTGGGTATTCCCGCTCCCGCCGGCAATGCTCGACAAGGTCAGCAGCGCCCGTTCAGGCTGAGGCGGCGCAGAGGGGTCTGAGAGGGTGTTTAATAAGTCGTCGGAAACCGTTCGTGGTGAGCTTGTCGAACCATGAACAGCGCCTCGACCCTTCGACAGGCTCAGGGTGAACGGAAAGGTTTTTAGAAATCCTCTTAGCCGGGAGGACCTAGCGGCCCTCGAATTCAGGCGCGCGTTTGGCCACGAACGCGCGCCTGCCTTCGTTGAAGTCGTCCGTATCGAACACCCGGAACTGCAACGCCCGTTCCTCGGCAGTCAGCGTCTCGATTCCCGGTTCAGCAGCGATGCGACGGATCATCGTCTTGTGGTCCGCGTGGGAGATGGGCGCGCCAGCGGCGATATCGTTCGCCAGCCCGTAGACCTCCTTCTCCAGGTCCCGCGGTGACACGACCGCCGTCACCAGGCCCATGCGGCGCGCTTCTCTATGGCCGATGATGCGGCCGCTCAGCACGAGGTAACTGACCGCAGCCTGCCCCGCGATGCCGATCAACCGCCGCAATTCATTCCATCCGGCCACGATTCCTATTCGCGCCACCGGCACGCCAAAGCGCGAGCCCTTAGCGGCTATGCGGATATCCGTGGCCGCGGCGAGTTCCAGGCCGCCCCCGACGCACACCCCCTGGATCATTGAGATCGTGGGCTGAGGCATTTGCTCAATCTTGCGCAGCGCCCCCTCGAACACCTCCGCGTACCTGGCTGCGCTCCTGGAGTCGTATCGATGGGCCTCGAAGTCCTTGATGTCGGCGCCCGAAGAAAACGCCTTGTTTCCTGCGCCCCGCAGCACGACGCACCTGACCGCCGGGTACTCGGCAAGATTCGTCGCGGCGTCGGCAAGGGCCTTCCATGCCGTGAGGTCGATTGCGTTGAGGCGTTCGGGACGGTTGATGGTGATGGTGGCCACCGGGCCATCGATGTGAATGTTGATTGCTTCTGTCATCTCAGTCCCCCAAAGGCGGCTCCGCGTGCAGCCCCCGTAGCTGCGGCGGGTCGTACGCGAGAATATCGCGATCCGCCGAGTCCTGCTTCAGAGGGTGTCTAATTAGTCCCTGCCCGATTTCGAATTGGCGTCTCGTCAGTCGCCGCACCCTATCCCCACGGGCGCCCACGAGAGACGCCCCTACGAGTGGTGGTCCGAGAGCGTGTCTGGAAGACTTTGCGCGGGCCAGGGCTCTCCATTGTTAGTAGACACTCTCTCAGAGGGTGTCTAAAAGCCCTTCCGTTCACCCTGAGCCTGTCGAAGGGTCGACGCGCTGTTCATGGTTCGACAAGCTCACCACGAACGTTTTTGACGACTTTTTAGACACACTCTCGCAGCCTTCTGTGAGCGCGAACCTGCGCGCCGTGAGCCTGGCTTAAAATTGGACTATGAGAGCGTTAATCACCGGCGGCAGCGGATTCCTGGGCCAGGAACTCATAAGGAGACTGACGAATCGCGGTGACAGCGTCGTCCAACTCGTTCGCCGGGACCCGGTGCCCGGCACGACTGTCCAGGAAGTCCTATGGGACCCTGCTGACGCCGGTTCCGTTGATCCTGACGCGCTCGGCACGGTGGATGCCGTGTTTAACTTTTCCGGCGTCACGGTGGCGAAGCGCTGGACACGAGGCTACAAGCGCCTCATTGCCGACAGCCGAATCAACACCACCCGTACGCTCGTCCAAATCATCGGCGAAATGAGTACGCCCCCCAAGGCCGTCATCACAGCTTCCGGCCTTGCCATCTACGGCGACCGCGGCGAAGAGCATCTCACCGAGCAATGCCCGCCGGGCGCCGGGTTCCTGGCAGGTGTCGCGGTCCCGTGGGAAGAGGCGACCGCCGCGGCGTCCGATTTAGGTTGCCGCGCCCTCACCGCCCGGTTCGGCATGGTGATGAGCGGATCGGGCGGCGCGCTGCCCACGCTGGCTCGTCCCTTCCGGCTGGGTGTCGGCGGGCGCATTGGCAACGGACGGCAATGGACGGCCTGGATACACCTGGACGACGCCATCAGCGCGCTGGTCTTCATGGCGGAACGGGACGACCTTTCCGGACCGGTCATCGTTGCCGCGCCGGGCATCGTTCGCAATACGGACCTCGGTAAGGCCATAGGGCGGGCCCTCGGCAGGCCGTCGCTGTCGTGGATGCCAGCGGTCGTCGCCAGGCTCCTGTTTGGCCAGTACATACAGGAATTGGCGATAGCGAGCGCGCGGGCGACGCCGGAGCGGCTCCTGGACGCCGGCTTCGAGTTCAAGTACCCGGACCTGGCGTCCTGTCTCCGGCGGGAGCTTGGCTGAGGGTCCGGGTGGATCGCGGCGGGGAACGTACTAAGAGGGTGTCTAATAAGTCGTCGGAAACCGTTCGTGGTGAGCTTGTCGAACCATGAACAGCGCGTCGACCCTTCGACAGGCTCAGGGTGAACGGAAGGGTTTTTAGACACCCTCTAAGACGCGGCGGCGATCATCTGGCGCAGCACGTTCGGAAACCGTTCGTGGTGAGCTTGTCGAACCATGAACAGCGCGTCGACCCTTCGACAGGCTCAGGGTGAACGGAAGGGTTTTTAGACACTCTCTAAGACGCGGCGATCATCTGGCGCAGCACGTTCGGAAACCGTTCGTGGTGAGCTTGTCGAACCATGAACAGCGCGTCGACCCTTCGACGGGCTCAGGGTGAACGGAAGGTTTTTAGACACTCTCTGAGACGCGGCGGCGATCATCTGGCGCAGCACGTTCGGAAACCGTTCGTGGTGAGCTTGTCGAACCATGAACAGCGCGTCGACCCTTCGACAGGCTCAGGGTGAACGGAAGGTTTTTAGACACTCTCTAAGACGCGGCGATCATCTGGCGCAGCACGTACGGAAGAAGGCCGCCGTGCCGGTAGTACTCGGCCTCTATCGCCGTGTCTATCCGTAGCATGGCCTCAAACTCCGTGCGCCGCCCGTCGTCCGAAACGGCTGTCACGTTCAACGTCGAGCCAGGCTCAACGTCCTCGCCAAGCCCGTCGATCGTGTACGTTTCCCTGCCCGTGAGGCCGAGCGAAGCCGCATTTTGCCCCGGCGCGTATTGAATTGGCGCCACGCCCATTCCGACCAGGTTCGCGCGGTGAATGCGCTCGAAGCTCTCCGCTACGACCGCGCGGACGCCCAGCAGCATTGGCCCCTTGGCCGCCCAGTCGCGAGAACTGCCAGTCCCGTACTCCTTGCCCGCCAGCACTATTAACGGCGTCCCCTCCTCCGCGTATCTCTCCGAAGCGTTGAACACGCGCATCAACTCGCCGTCGGGCAGGTGAATCGTCCAGTCCCCTTCCTCATCCGGCGTCAGTAGATTGCGGAGGCGGATGTTTCCAAACGTCCCGCGCACCATGACGTTGTGATTCCCGCGGCGGGAGCCGTACGAGTTGAACTCACGCCTCGGCACGTCGCCGCCGATGAGGAACTGGCCTGACGGGGCGCTGGGAGGGATGCTGCCGGCGGGCGAGATGTGGTCCGTAGTGACCGAATCGCCGAGCATCACGAGGACGCGAGCGTCTGCGACCGGGTCCCGCGGATCCGGGTCGGCCGGGACGTCTTCGAGGAACGCCGGCCGCTGGATGTAGGTCGACCCGGGGTCCCACTTGAACTGGACACCCGTTGGCGCCGGCAGGCCGCGCCACTCGTCCGGACCGTCGAACGCGCCGCTGTACTGCTCCCGGAACATGTCCGGCTCGAGCGCCCCGGCTATCGTGTCTGCGATCTCCCGCTGGCTTGGCCAGATGTCCCGCAGGTACACGTCCCGGCCATCCGGATCGGCGCCTATCGGGTCGTCCTGCAGGTTCATGTCGACGTGCCCTGCCAGCGCGTATGCCACAACCAGCACCGGCGACGCCAGGTAATTGGCCTTGACCTGCGGGTGCACCCTACCCTCGAAATTGCGGTTGCCGCTAAGTACGGCCGCAGCTACCAGTTCGTGGTCCTCGACCGCCTGGGCGACTGGCTGCGGCAGCGGACCGGAATTGCCGATACACGTAGTGCAGCCGTAGCCAACCGTCTGGAACCCGAGCGCGTCGAGGTCTTCGTTAAGTCCCGCCGCCTCCAGGTAGCGGGTGACCACTGTAGAACCGGGCGCCATGCTGGTCTTCACCCAGGGCTTCCGCCGCAGACCGCGCCGTCTCGCGTTACGGGCCAACAACCCGGCCCCGACCATGACTGAAGGGTTCGACGTGTTGGTGCAACTCGTGATGGCCGAAATCACCACCGATCCATCGCTCAGACTGACCTTTTCGCCCTCGACGTCTATTTCGACGTCCTGCGACGAAGCCCCGTTTCCGGACGAGTCTGCGGCGGGAAAAAACGCCCTGAAATTGGAGCGGACCTCGCCGAGCGCGACCCTGTCCTGTGGCCGCTTCGGTCCGGCCATGCTCGGGACTACGGACGAAAGGTCGAATTCAACCTTCGTTGTGTATGCCGGCTCATCGCCCGGCTCATGGAACAGGCCCTGTGCCTTCGAATAACGTTCCACGAGGTCGACCGTGGACTGTGGCCTTCCGGTATTTGCAAGATATCTGAGTGTTTGGTCGTCGACCGGGAAGAAACCGCACGTCGCGCCGTACTCGGGAGACATGTTGCCGATCGTCGCTCGGTCTGCAACGGGCAGGGAGTGCAGTCCCGGCCCATAGAACTCAACGAACTTCTCCACTACTCCCAGCGCCCTGAGCATCTCGGTTATCGACAACACGAGATCTGTGGCGGTCGCCCCCTCCTGCAAATCGCCGGTCAACCTCACCCCCACCACTTCCGGCAGCACCATGTAGTAGGGCTGGCCCAACATCACCGCCTCAGCCTCGATCCCGCCGACGCCCCAGCCTAGGACCCCCAGGCCATTGATCATCGTCGTGTGTGAGTCGGTCCCGATACACGTGTCGGGGTAAGCGACGGTGTGGCCGTTAGCTTGAGCGGTCAGCACCCCGTCCGCCAGGAACTCCAGGTTCACCTGGTGCACGATTCCCGTCCCCGGCGGAACGATCTTCAGGTTGTCGAATGCGGTCTGCGACCACTTGAGCAGTTGGTACCGTTCGGTGTTTCGCTCGAACTCGCGCTCGATGTTGGCGGCCAGCGCCCCCGCCGAATTGAAGTAGTCGACCTGCACCGAGTGATCGATAACCAGGTCGGAGCGCACGACGGGGTTGATGATCGAGGGGTCGGCGCCCCATTCGGCCACCGCGTCGCGCATCGCGGCCAGGTCCACTATGCAGGGGACTCCGGTGAAGTCCTGCAGGGCCACGCGGCCGGGCATGTAAGGGAATTCCCTGTCTGACATGTCGTCGGGCCGCCATCCGGCCACCCGTTCCACGTCGTCTGTCGTTGCGGGCCCGCCATCCGACTGTCGCAGGGCGTTTTCTACCAGGACCCGTACCGAAAACGGGGTCCGGTCGAGATCGATGAGGCCCGCCTCCTGAAGCGCGTGTAGCGAGTAGTAACCAACCGGCCCTACCGGGGTGTCCAGTGTGGCGAATGCTCCGAAGGAATCCTTGCCTGTCATCTGTAAACGCTGCCTTGCATCAACTTGGTCCTGGCCACGCCGGGTTCACCGCCTGGTTGGCCGACGAAAATCATCTCAACTTTAGCAGTCGGATCGCCGACGAACCCGTCGGCAGTCGTGCATTCAATGGTGGTTTGACTCCCCGTCGGGTAAGCTTTCCGGACTTAACCGCGATCAGGAGATCACTTCAGTGGAAATCGGCAGACTGCGGGCCAGCAAGGTCGTTCAGTCACTCAAATCGCAGGGCGTGACGCACGTCATCGCGCTGCCCGACTCCGAGACGCGTCACATGTACGACGCGCTGGTTCGCGAGCCGTCGTTCGAGATGATCCCCATCTCCCGTGAAGGCGAGGCGATATGCATCGCGGCCGGCCTGTGGATCGCCGGTAAGAAACCCATCGTGATGGTCCAGAACGCGGGCCTCTTCGAATCGGGAGACGCCCTGCGGGGTATGGGCATCGGAGTGAACCAGCCGCTGGTGATGTTCATCGGCTACCGGGGATACACGCGGCGCGGCGACACGCCGGATACGGCCGCGCAGATCCTCGAGCCGTACCTGCACCTGTGGCGGGTCGGCTACTACGTCGTCGAAGGCGAGGACGACCTCGACCGGGTGCCCCTGGCGTTCGAAAGAGCGGCAAAAGAGAGCCAGCCCATCGGAATCCTGATCGGCACGGAGTACTCGCCCGGCTAGAATGCCCGGGAAGACAGGCCCGCTGAAGCACATGATCAAGTACGAAGAGTCTCTGCCCCTCATCAACGACCTGCGCGGCGACGCCGTGGTCGTTTACACGATGACGCAGGGAGGCGTGTGGTCACGGATTTCAGAACGGCCCGACCTCGACGTGGGCATCTCCAACGGCATGAGCAAGGCATCGTCTCTAGCTCTGGGAGTAGCCTTGGGTCGCCCCGACAGGCAGGTGATCATCCTGGACGGTGACGGGAGCCTGCTTATGAACCTGGGCAGCCTCGTGACGGTGGCCGGCATGGCGCCGAAGAACTTCCGCCACTTCGTATTCGACAACGGCATGTACGCGGTCACGGGCGGCCAGCCGGTGCCAAACATGCACCGTACCGATTTCCGCGGGCTGGCGATTGCATCAGGTTATGCTGCGGCGTACGAGTTCAACGACGTCGAAACTCTCGCCACGGAACTGCCCCGCATCATGGCGGAGCCGGGACCCGTACTGGTCAATCTCAAGACTTCGCCCCAGCCGGCCAGCCACGGTGTGGACCAGACCTGGGAATCCAACGCCAGGATGCCGAGGCAGATGCGCGCCGTAATGGCTGCGCTGGAGTCCGAGCCGCCCGGCGATTGATGCCGTTCCGGGACCAAGCGGCAGTCAGCCCGGAGCAGTCGCGACCTGCTCTTATCTGAGGGCCGCGCCGCCGTCCACCGTGATCATCGATCCGGTGATCATCGACGCATCGTCGGAGGCCGCAAACAGGAAGGCCTTGGCGATGTCGTCCGCCGTGCACAGCCTACCCAACGGTGTGGAGTCCAGTCGCCTCTGGTAGTTCTCAGGTATGTCGATGTCGGTCGTCGCATCGTTGGGACTGTGCGAGCTGTTTCCACGCAGGAAGTTAGTGTCCACGTGTCCGGGTGAGACCAGCACGCAGCGGATGTTGTCCTTCGCGTAGGCCGACGCCGTGCTGCGCGTTAGCCCGATCAGTCCGATCTTGCTCACCCCGTAGGCCGGGCTGCCCGCGCCCTGCATGATCGATCCGAGCGAGCCGATGTTGACTATTACGCCCTTCCCTGCCCGCCGCATCGCCGGAACAACGGCCTTCGTGCCCAGGAAATACGCCGTCAGGTTCGTATCGATAATCGTCCGCCACATCTCCTCGGTCTGTTCGTCGAATCCCACACGAAAGTTCGCGCCGGCGATGTTGCAGAGCGTGTCAACCTTGCCGAACTCCCGCTCTGCGTCGGAGACAGCGTCCGCCCATGCCGTGGAGTCCCGGACGTCGAGCTCCACGGCGATCGCGTTGCCTCCGCCCTCGCCGATCTCCGTGGCGACTTCCTGGGCGCCTTTCAGGTTGAAGTCTGCGACGCACACCGACGCACCTTCACTGGAGAACAGCCGCGCCTGCGCGCTGCCCATCGTGCCTGCCCCGCCCGTGATGATTGCCGATCTGCCTTCCAGCCTCATGATTTGTCTCCTGCCTGTACTTTCCCGCGCATCGTCAGCCTTGCGCGGGAAATGTTCCTGGTCGAATTCGGATTTGCGCGGCGCTACCGAAGGGTGACCGAACCATCGAGGCGTCTGCCTTCCCCCGCTGACCCTGCCGACCCGGGATCGTAGGGGTGCCGCTTTATCCCCTCGATGTCCAGGTCGATGCCCAGCCCGGGGTCGTCCGGGATCTTCATGTAACCGTCTTCGATCGCGACGGTGTTGGTGGCTGCATCGGCTCGCGGGGTACCCTCTTCCCTGAAGTACTCCTGCAGGTCCCAATTGGGCGTCGACGCGGCCAGTTGCACGCACGCCATGGTCGTCACCGGACCCAGGAAATTGTGGGGAATCAAGCGCTGGTGAAGCGACTCGGCGATCGCCGCAATCTTCTTGACCTGCGTTATTCCCCCCGCCAGCCCTACGTCGGGCCTGACGAAGTGCACGCCGGGGAGCATGGAGTATTCGCGGAACTCCCAGATCGTCGAGTTTCGCTCGCCCACGGCGAGGGGAATTCGCAGCCGCTCTGCGACTTCGCCCATCGAGATGACACTTTCCGGCGCTATCGGGTCCTCGTAGAAATACGGCAAAAACTCGGCGATCCGCTCGGCGAAGACCACGGCCTCTGACGGCACCATGTTGCGGTGTATCTCGACCCCGATGTCGATGTCCCAGCCCAGTTCTTCACGCACAGCCGCCACGATATCGGTGTTGGTCCTGATCAACTGCGGGTACGGCAACTCCTGCCAATCGGCCGGAAACGGTGTCATCTTCACGGCCGTGTAGCCGGCGTCCTTCGCCCTGCGCGCCGAGGCGGCGAAGTCGTCTGGCGTCCGCGCCGGCCCGTCCCCGCCGATCAACACCATGGCCCTGACCTTGTCGCGGACCTTCCCGCCAAGCAGGTCCCACACCGGCGCGCCCAGTCGTTTGCCCTTTATGTCCCACAACGCCATGTCGATGGCGCTGAGCGCCGCGGTGATGGCCGGGGACCTGAATGAATACTGCCGGTACGCTGCATTCCAGATGTCGTCGATGTGCTTCGGGTCGCGGCCCCTTAGGTCCTCGCCGATGCGCCTGATGATGACCTCGCTGGCGTCCGCGTAGCTCCAGAACTGCGCCTCCCCCACCCCGTAGGTCCCGTCGTCGCAGGACACGCGTACGGCGACCCATTTCCAGGCAAGCCAGGTTTCGACATTCTCGATCTTCATAAATGTTCTCTCGGGCAGGCGCCCCGCCCCAGTGGACGAACTGGGCAGGCGACGCTCGCTTCGTAGGTAAAAAGGGTGTCCAAAAGGCCGTCCGTTGTCACTCTGAGCGAAGCCGAAGGGTCTCGTGGGGTGTGCGGGCGTTGGCGTGTGTAGACCGGGAGATTCTTCGCTGCGCTCAAGAATGACAAAGATCGCGTTCGGGCATGAAATTCGTTTTGACGCCGCTCCATCGCTGTTCCCCCCTTTTAACCGTCTTCTAACGGTTGTTACAGCAAAAGCAATGCCGTCTCAAGCGTCGGAATTGTAATGGACTTCTCGCCGCGCGAAACGCCGGACCGGTCGTCCATAACCGGTCCGGCGCCTGCAAAAGTCTCTTGGAGGGTGTCTAAAAACCCTTCCGTTCACCCTGAGCCTGTCGAAGGGTCGAGGCGCTGTTCATGGTTCGACAAGCTCACCACGAACGGTTTCCGACGACTTATTAGACACCCTCTTGGAGATCACGCCGTGATCAGGCGTTCTGCACCCCGAATGACGCGCCTTGCGGGTCCATCAAGACCGCGAGCCGGCGCCCCGGCCACGGTTCCATCGGCTCGGCGAAGGCCATTCCTCCCAGGGACTTGGCCTTCTCCACAATCGCGTCGCAGTCCGCGACTGCAAAGTAGTTCAACCAGAACGAGGGCACTCCGGCGGGCATCTCGGAGGGTTTCTTGAAGATGCCGGCGACCTCTTTTCCGCCTGCCTTCAGCAAGACATAGGGATTGCCTCCCGGTCCCGGCATCGAGTCGGTTTCGACTCCCAGTACGTCCTGGAAGAACTTCGTCGATGCGTCCGGGTCATCCGATAGCAGTTCGGCCCAACCAAGGGAGTTCGGCTCTTCCAGCAGCGTTCCGCCGGTGCCCAGCTTGTTTTGCCATAGGGCCGCAACTGCGCCGCTCGGCTCGGCGAAGATCGTCATGCGCCCCGCATCCATCACGTCGTAGGGCTCCATGTATATTTGCCCGCCCGCTTCGGCGACCCTGGCGGTTGAGGCATCCACGTCGTCCACGGCGAAGTACGTGGTCCAGTGCGGGGGAATGCCCTGCGCGGCCTCTTCGTCGCGTTGCCTGTAGATGCCGCAAACGTAGGCGTCACCCTGCTTCTGCATGTTGTACATCATGCCATTGCCGGCATCGTTCGGCTCGTTCTCCCAGCCGAACAGGCTGTCATAGAACCCTATTGCGGCCGCCTCGTCGGACGTTGATAGGTCAAGCCAAGTGGGTGATCCCTGAGCGAGTGTGGTTACGATCGGCATTTTCTGTCTGCTCCTGCGTTGTGGTTTGATTCGACTTCGGTAGCCTGCCGGCCTGTGGCGACAGACGAACCGGCCAATGACATTGGATGCCAGTTGGCCGAAATGGGTCCAGCCGAGCCCAAAATTCGCCTGCCGCCCAACAATTTTAGTCCGCGGCCACAAAAACCGGCCGCCTTTTGTCACACCCGGAGGTGCTACTGCCTGAGCGTAAAGAGGCTCAGCAGCAAGAGCAAGCCGACTGCTTGGTGACCGCCTCGATCAGCGCCTGGATGTAGCCGCCCGCGTGTGCTCGGCCGCGGTGGCCCCAAGGGGTGTCCTGGTACGTCTGCGGGACATGGTCGTCGATGAAGAAGCTGTCGAATCCGACCTCGTTGTAGATCGTCATCGCGCGGTACATGTCCACGTGGCCGGTGTTGACGAACTCCTCGTGGAACTTCGGCACGGTCCCGGAAACGTTACGGAAGTGGACGTAAAGGATCTTCTTCCGTAAGCCGAAGTAACGGATCATTTGATAAATCCCTCCACCGGCCGCGTCCGCCATCTCCGAAAAAGTGCCCTGGCAGAACTCGATCCCGTTGGACGGACTGTCGACTACCTCGATCAGCCGCTTGTACGAGTCGAAACTCCTGAGCAGTTGAGGAATGCCTCCCAACTCCTCGACGGGCGGGTCGCATGGATGTATTCCCAGCCGTATCCCCTCCTCTTCGGCTATCGGCGTGATGATCCTGATCCAGTACTCCAGGTTCTCCCACATCTCCTCTTCGGTGTACGGTCGGCCGTGCGTGAGCGGAAGCGACTGGGCGTGTTCATAGTCGAACGCCGTGGCCATCGCGCCGCCGCGAATCACCGCCATCGGCGAACGCCAGACGTGGGACGGCATCCAGTTGTAGCCAAATATCGGGATGCCGGCGCGGGCGATGTTTCGCACCGTCTGGACCATGTTTTCGATCTGCTCGTCCCGACGCGGACCATTCAACATGATGTGGTCATAGAACTCCGTGGGCACGTTTTCGAGCGCAGACAGCTTCAGGCCTTCCTGCTCGACGCTGGTCCGGAGCTTCACCAGGTCCTTCAGTTGCCATATCCCACCCGGTCCGGGCAGATTCGGCGTGTTGAGCAGAATGTCGGTGGCGCCGAACTGCCTGGCGAATCGCAGGAATTCAGGCGTCGCCTCTTTGAACTGGCCATATCCGTGTCTCATGCTGTGAACTCCTTTAACGGCGGCGAGACAGTCCTATGGTCCCTCGCAACATCGCCAGCGGTTAATCTACATGATGGTCAGTGACCTATCCTGACGAAACTTGGAGCGCCAGCCTGACGGGCGCGACTCCCTTTAGTCGTGAAACCTATGCTGATTGACATACATACCCACCTGGACCAGCACGACCGGGCCGAGCTGCCCGAAATACTGGACCGGGCGGTGGCCACGGGCGTGAACGCGTTAATAATCGCCGGCACGACTGTCGAAAGCTCGCAAGACTGCATCGACCTCGCCAACGCGAACCCACGCGTATTTGCCGGAGTCGGAGTGCACCCAACCGACATCGATCGGCAGTTGACGGAGGGTGATCTGGAAGAACTCGACCGCATGGCGGCTTCCGACCAGGTTTTGGTGATGAGCGAGGTCGGGCTCGACTATTTGCCGACCAGCCCAGACCACGAATTGCAGAAATCCAACCTGCGCGCCCAGTTGGACATTGCCCGGCGGCACCGGCTGCCCGTCGTGTTTCACGTCCGGGAATCGGCTGCGGACGCCGTTCAACTGTTAGCCGACGAACGTGCAGGCGAGCTCGGCGGTGCTGCGCACTACTTCCAGGGCGACCGGAACTACGCCCGACAGGTCCTCGATCTCGGCTTCCACGTTTCCTTGGCCAAGCCCCTGCTGCGGCTGCCTGAGCTCCAGGACGTTGCGAAGTGGCTCCCGATGGACCGCATAGTCCTGGAGACCGACTCATACCCGCAACCGTTCAAGAAAAAGCGGCAAAAGTGGACGGAACCGAGGGACCTTCCCTTGGTCGCGGCAATGGTCGCCAAACTAAAGGGACTCGATGTCGAGGAGATCGAGAGCATCACGACGGCCAACGCCCTGGCGATGTTGGGCGAGCGCGCAGCCGTCGTGAATCAGGCCCTCGGTGATGGGGCACAGTCTCAATAATCACGCTGTGCGCCTTTGAGGTGAGGCCGTCGGTGGCAATGGCCCATAGAATATTGTCTCAGCAGAAAATCACTTATCGCGCAGGGCGTGACCCACGGGAGAATTTGACTCACACATGATTCCAGCTTATTCGGACATCGGACTGAAGGAATGGTCCGTGATCGTCGAGGCCCTCGGTCGCGGCGATCAGACCATCCTCCTCCGAAAGGGCGGCATCCGGGAGGAGACCAGGCAATTCACCGTCGCCCATGACGAGTTCTTCCTGTACCCGACGCAGTACCACCAGGGCGCCGATATGCTCAAGCCGGACGCCAGGCACCTCCTGGACGCCGACTACGACGATCCGGACGACCCGATAGTCAGCCTTAGCGTGTTCGCCGAAGTGGTCGATGCCATCGAGTTGGAAGACGACACGTCATTGCGTCACCTCGACGCGTTCCACGTCTGGACCAATGACTACATGGAGAAGCGACTACGCTGGAAGCCGCGCCAGCCGTTGACGGCCCTCATACTCCGGTGTCATATGCTGCAACAGCCGCAGGCCGCACCGGTCATGGACGAGTACCGCGGCTGCACGTCCTGGGTGCAGTTCATAGAGGAGTACCCCATCGGCGTCTCGACGCCCGTCATAAACGACAGGCGCTTCAACGCGCAGACGGCCAGGATCAGGGAAGCCCTTTCGTCCTGAAGACCCCGCGGCGCGAAGCGCGGAGATGCGCTAGCCTTCCCGAACGCCTAGCGGAGACCTTTTCGTAACCTGCGCCTTGCCGGGGAATCGGGGATTCAAAGGCCTGTTCCCAAATTGCGTTTCTCCCTCACCCCAACCCTCTCCCGCTGGAGACCTTTGCAAAGGTCTCTGCTGGGAGAGGGAGTTGTAAGTACGAACGTGCCGTGCCCCCCCCCACCCCCACCCCTCCATGGGTACCGGGTTTCCCCGGCACGACGGGGTTTTCCTCTCACCGGCCCCTTCTATCGTCTCACCGGGGACACCCGGTGCCCACGGTGGGGTGCAGGGGTGTGCGTAATTGCGTAGAGCGGGTCCGTAGTCACAGGGTTCCCGCCTCTCCCGTCACCACCATGGGTACCGGCCCCGCATCGTAGTGCGGGATGACGTTGTTTCCCCGGTACGACGAGGTGGGCGGCTGGCCACGCTAATTGCTGAGGAGAACCAGGGCAGGCAGCCGTCGGCTAGGCCGCGTCCTTGTCCGGGACAGACTGGCTCTGCAGTTTCCGCATCTCCTCTTCGAGGAGGTTGAAGTCTCGCTGGGGAATGATGTGGAGCATACCGAAGAAGGCCAGTTCCCAGTGCTCGGGCGCCCATTTCTTGACGTACTCCAGTGAAGGCCCTATTTCGTAGGCGCAGATGCGCTGGTCCCTCTCCAGGACCACGTCGGGAGAGATCTTCACCCGGTGGGGAAACGTCTCTCGCTTGCGGAAGTGCTTCCAAATCCGCTTGTCGTTTCGGAAATGCCCCGAAGTGACGGTGGCGGTGGCGCTGAACTCCCGCCGGTCCTTTACGTAATAGACGATCCGGTCGTCCTGGGCCATCCTGACGGCCTTGCGTCGATTCTTGGAGTCGATGCCCTGGATATCGAAGCCGCGGTCGCGGGTAATGTCGAAGTTTTCCTGGCTGATGGCCACCATCCAGTAGGTCTTGCCCATGGCGGTCCTCAATTCCGGCGTCGCGCAGGTCTATGCGCTTTGAATTCACGCCGATAAGTTTCATCATACAAAACGGGAATTCGGCAACAGCGACGCTGCGCAGCGTGTGCGTGCCGTTCGCGCTGCTAATCTTGTGTCCTTGAAGACACGCACGGAGACGAGATGAACGAACAGAGAACGGATATCCAGGCAAAGGTCGCAGGAGAGCTTGCAGCGCTCGGGGCCACTTACGAATTGCTGGCCATCGACCCCGAATTCGCCGACACGGCAGCTTTCTGCGAGAAGTACGGCTACGCGCCCGAGGTTTCTGCAAACACCATCGTCATCGGTTCGAGACGGGAACCGCGCCAGTTCTGCGCCTGCGTCGTGCTCGCCAACACCCGGCTGGACGTGAATCGCGCAGTCCGCAAGTTGATGGGCACCCGCCGGATCTCTTTCGCCAGCGCGGAAGACACCGTCAGGATTACCGGAATGGAAATCGGCGGGGTTACCGTCTTCGCCCTGCCAGACGACCTGCCCCTGTACGTCGACGCCCGGGTGATGGGACCGGAATTCGTGATACTGGGCGGCGGCGACCGGGCGACGAAGATCAAGATCTCCCCGGCAGTGTTCGACCAGATGTCGCAGGCCCAGGTCATCGATGGGCTGGCGATTCCCCTGCCCCCAGAGACATTTGCGTGACTGGCGCCGCTGGCGGCGGTCCATACTTCCATGTCACCCTGAGCGAAGCCGAAGGGTCTGGGTTAGAGGGGGGCGTTGTTGCGTGACCAGCGGGAGATTCTTCGCTGCGCTCAGAATGACACTAAAGGAGGTAACCCCAAGGTCTCGCCCAGGGATAAGGGCGCAGAGGCGGTCGCTACTCTTCGCTTTGCCGCTGGTACTTCAGGCGGATGACGATGGCCAGGGCGTTCATGGCCAGCAGCATAACCAGCAGGACGATGATCGCGGCGGCCGCAATTCCTCTGAACTCGGATTGCGGTAGGGCAATCCAGGTGTAGATCTGCAGCGGCAGCACCGTGAACCTGTCGCCGGGGCCGGTCGGTACGAATGTCAGGAACACAATGGCGCTGATCATCAGGATGGGGGCGGACTCACCTATCGCCCTTGAAAGCGCAAGTATCACCCCGCTCATGATGCTGGGAATCGCCTCCGGTAAGACGACCGTCTTGACCACCTGCCAACGGGTGGCGCCGATGGCAAGGGCGGCGTCCCGGTATCCGTTGGGGACCGCCCTGATGGCCTCCTGCGAAGCGATGATGACGATGGGCAGGACGAGCAACGTCAGCGTCAGCGCACCCGCCACTATGCTTCGGCCCATGCTCAGGCTGTAGACGAACACGGAAAGACCGAGAAGCCCGTAGATGATCGAAGGCACCCCAGCCAGGTTGGAAATGTTGAGCTGAATAAGGCGGGTGTACCAACTCCGGCCGGCAAACTCCTCTAGAAAAACCGCCGTGGCGACGCCGACGGGCACCGTGAACAGGGCGGTCATAACCATGATCCAGGCGGTTCCGGCAAGAGGCGCCAGGATGCCTGCCTGTTCGGGTTTTCTGGACGCATAGGCAGAAATGAATTGCCAGTCCAGCCACGGTGCGGCGTCGATGAGCGTGTCGATCAGGAGCGTCGACAGTCCTGCTATGCCGACCAGGATGGCGGCGACGAACACCGCGTAGAACACCCCGTCCCGCCAGCGCCGGCCCCTCATGGGACGCCTGCGAGGGGTCCTCACATGTTCCCGAGCGATGTCGCCGATGCTCTTCATTCGTAAACCTGCCGGTACCGGCCCACGAACCACCTGCCGAAGATGTTCATCGCCAGCGTCATGACGAACAGCAGCAACCCGACCGCGAATATCGTTTTGAACTCAAGGCTGCCCTGCGGCGTTTCTCCCTGGGCCACCTGAACTATGAAGGCCGTCATTGCCTGGATGCTCTCGAGGGGGTTCCAGGTCAGGTTAGGCGTTTGGCCGGCCGCAATGGTGACGATCATCGTCTCGCCAACGGCCCGGGAGATTGCCAGGATGAAGGACGCGACGATGCCGGAGAGCGCGGCCGGCACCACGACCTTGGTGGCCACTTCGAATCGGGTAGAACCAAGCGCGTACGCCGCGTTGCGCAACGACCTCGGCACCGAGACCATGGCGTCCTCGCTGAGTGTCGAGACCATCGGCATGATCATCAGACCCATTACGAGACCCGCGCTCAGCGCGTTGTAGACGATTACGTCGGGAAAGATCTCCCTGAGGATCGGGGTCACGAACGTCAATGCGAAATAGCCGTACACGACCGTCGGGATTCCGGCGAGAATTTCGAGGATCGGCTTGAGGACCCGGCGCAGTCGTTCGGGAGCGTACTCCGACAGGAAAATTGCGGCCCCCAGTCCCAGGCCCAACGAGACAATCCCGGCAATGGATGCGACAAGCAGTGTGCCGCCTACGAGCGGTAGAACGCCGAAGTTCTGAGGTTTGAACAGCGGAGTCCAGAGAGTGCCGCCGAGAAACTCCCAGATGGGGACTTCGGCAAAGAAGCCCAGGCTCTGGTTGAGCAGGACTATGACGATGCCGATCGTCGTGACAATCGAAATACCCGCCGCGGCTCGGAGCGTCCAGACGACCACCCACTCTTCGAGGTGCCGCAACCGGCGACGCCTGTCGTAAGTGCCATGGACGGGTGAGGAAACCCGGCGTCCGGATCGAACTGGTTTTTCGGGCGCTATTTCAGCTGCGGAGTCGGCCAATTGGGTCGAGTTCTCCTGCCCGCGTGGGGAGAGCGGGCGGACTCGATTTTGGATGGACGGGGTTAAAGCACCGTTAACTGGCGGCCGGATTCACGCATTCGGGCTCATGGGGTGTCCTGTAACGCAGGGAGCGCGAACCTGATCGTCGTGCCCTGGCCCGGGTTGCTTTCTGCCTCGATGACTCCGCCGTGAGCCTGCACGATGTGCTTTGAGATGGCGAGCCCCAGCCCTGTGCCTCCGTCCCGGCGCGATGGATCGGCCTTGTAGAACCGTTCGAATATGTGGGGCAGGTGTTCCGGAAGAATCCCCAGTCCCGTGTCGGTGACTCCGAGCCATACGCGGTCATCGTCACGTGATGCGGTTATTCGAATCAGGCCGTCGGACTGCGTGGCCCGCAATGAATTGTTCAGAAGATTTCCCAGCACCATCTCTATCTTCGAGTGATCGGCGTTGGCGAACGGCACATCTGCATCGATCCTGCCGGTTATTTCGACGCCGGACGCAGAAGCCATTGGCCGGAATCTGTCCACGGTTGCGTTTACCAGCGCGTGCAGGTCGAGCGGGCCAAGGTGCAGGGGTGTCTGGCCGGTTTCGAGTCTCGAAAGTTCGAGCATCTCCGCCACCAACGCGTCCATCCTGGCAACGTCCTCGAGAATACGCTCGAGAAAATCGTCGGCGATTGCCGGGTCCTCGAGCGCCCCCCGTTGCAGGGCTTCCGCGGCCGCCTGGATTGCCGCAATTGGCGTCCGGAGTTCGTGGGAAGCGTTGCTGACGAACTCCCGCCGCGTGTTTTCCACCCGTACCCTGTCCGTCACGTCGTTGACGAGTAGCAGCGCCCGGCTGGCGCCGGAGTCGCCCGGGGGAATCGGCGCGGCAAAGACGTCCACAACCCGGTTCTGGTCTCTCAGTTGCACGCGGTCGCGACGGGCATCGCCACCTTCCGTAGCATCCGCAACTAAAGTGTTGACGCGCTGGTCCCTGGTAATGGACGCCAGTTGCATTCCCGGCTCCCAGTAGACCCCTCCGCCAAATGTCTCGATGGCTGCCGGATTGGCGGACTCGACGGCCCCGGTGCTGTCCACGACGATGACACCCTGCTGCATCGATCCAAGAATCGACTCCACCCGCCTCCGTTCCACCGTTTCGGATTCGACGAGCGCCGCGTAGCGCTTTTCCAGCCGAAACGCCGCGCGTGCCAGGCGGTCCGTTTCCTCTGTGCCACCGAGGCGCGGGCGCTGGTCTCCGCCACCCGGTCCCATGCGCAGAAGGTCGTCGACCAGCCGGTCGACGCTTCCGGTCAGCCTTCGACTCAGGAAGATCCCAGCGACTGCGGCTGCAACAACTGCGAATATGGCGCCGCCCACTCCGAAAACATGGCCCAGCGCGCCGGCCGCGGCGGCCGTCAAAACGGCGCCGAATAAGACGACGTGCCTAACCGGCCAGGAGTTCACTGTTCCGTTCGCCCGCCTGGGAATTCCTAGAGATGCTCGCGGCGAATCGGTACCCGACCCCCCGGACCGTCTCTATTCGTCGGGGTTTCGAAGAGTCCGATTCGATCTTGGTCCTCAACCACCGAACGTGTACATCGACCGTCCGGCCTTCGGCCGGAAACTCATCGGAATACCGGTAACCCCAAACTTCGCGGAGTAGCTGGTCGCGGGTCACCACCCGCCCCGGCCTCGATGCAATGTAGTGGAGCAGGTCGAACTCCTTGGGGCGCAAGTCCAGCGGGGCGCCGTGCAGGCGCACAGTTCGCCCGGCCGGATCGATTTCCAGGCCGTCCGCCCGGATGATGTGCCTCTCCTCCTCAGAACTCTGGTTCCGGGCGATTTCACCCCGGCGCAGATGCGCCCCGACCCTCGCGATCAGTTCCCGCGTGCTGAACGGCTTTGTGACGTAGTCGTCGGCGCCCACGTTCAGGCCCTGCACCCGTTCGTCCTCGCCATCCAGCGCCGTGAGCATGATTATCGGAGCGAAGTCTCCAGTGCGCCTGAGCGTCCGGCACACTTCCACCCCGTTCATTACGGGCAGCATCAGGTCAAGGAGTATCAGGTCCGGCCGTCTCTCCCGGGTGAGGTTCAGCGCTTCGCTGCCGTCGGACGCGGTCGCAACCTCGTAACCCTCTGCGACCAGGTTGTAGCGCAGCGCCGCAAGAAGGTTTCGGTCATCCTCGACTACGAGGATCAGCTTTCGGTCCAGTGTGCTCTGCATACCGAACTCCGGGGCAGATACTTGCTACTCACGACAGATTAGATTGAGCGGAAACCCTCTGATGAGCGTCTGGAGAGAGTATATGCCCGCCAGCGGGCACGATCTTAAATCTTCATTAAAGCCCCGATCGCCAGGGCAACTCTGTTTACTGCTCCGTCGATGCCGATCCAACTACCTGGGCGCCGGCGCAATGGCCTGGATCAACATGCAGGCGGCCCGCAATAACCGTGATAGCCGTTGAGATGCCGCTTAACTGAACGGAGTATTGAACGCCGGTTCTTAGACAACCTCCGGTTGCCCTGAAGCCGCTGAGCGATATGCGGCGTCGATCATCTCAATCGCCCTCATCCCGGCGACGCCAGGGGCATTGTTGGCATCGGTTTTCCCTAGCACGAGGTCCGCGAAGTTGTCCGGCGGCCCTGAACATTCGTAAGCGCCCGCGTCCGCAGGCAAGTCCTTCGCGTAGTGGTTTCCGTCGTAGCGTTGGACCTCGAGCCGCGCACGGTCCACGTCGACGATCATCAGGCCTTCACTTCCGTACACCCTGACGTCAAGCTGAAATCCCTTGTCATCCGGTACGGCGCCTGCGCCGGAAAACGTGCCGATGGCTCCGCCCGCGAATTTAACCGAGAAGGCGTCGTACAGTTCGACGCTGCTGGTCGGTCCGTAGGTAAGCGCGGTCACTGTCTCCGCCCGCAGCCCGGTGAGCCAGAACGCCATCCCCGCTGAGTGAGACATCTGCGCCAGCGCGTATCCGCCGCCTGCGCGTACCGGGTCGGCCCATGTGTCGCTGGCAGGCTCGAAGAGGAGTTCCACGGTGCCCCCGGCCGAGGCATCGAACTGGCCGCCCTCCAGCAGGCCGCGCACGGGTGACGCCATGTGGCACATCACGAACTCGATAGTTCCCACCGCGCCGTCGGCAAGTCGTTCCCGCGCCTCCTGTATGTAAGGCTTGTAGTGCCACCCGTACGGAATCACAATCTCGACCCCGTTTTCTTCGGCAGCCTCGACCAACCGACGGGCGTGCGCGGCGGAAGTGGTCATCGGCTTTTCGCACATCACGTGCAGGCCGCGTTCGAGGGCGGCCAGGGCGTGTTCGTAGTGGAGTGTGTGCGGAGATGCCACAACCACGCCGTCCAGTTCCACCTCCTCAAGCAGCCTGCGGTAGTCCTCGGTGGCGTACTCGAATCCGAACTGCTGCCTCACCTGCTGCAATTCATCTGCGCCAAGGCGGCACACGGCGGTCATCTCGACATCGTCCCGCGCCGCGAGGACGGGCATGTGATTGGCGGTGGCCCACCAGCCGGCCCCGATGAATCCGATTCTTGCTTTGCGTTCTGCTCCAGCCATGCGCGCGTTCCTGTCGTAGCACCAGTCGATCGAGATTCGCCTAAACGCTACTCAGGATAACGCAGTATGGGAGCAGGCCACGCGTGCGCGGCCCAGCACTAGACGGCCGCGGCGGCCGGGCCCTCGTGCCCCATTGCGACCGATGGTTCGGCTTCTTTGCCCGGGTTAGCGCCAAACACCAGCCTGGGCAGTGATCGGTCGGGCTGGACCCGTTCATTCGGTTCGCTGGAATACGTGTTACTCCTGCCCACAATCGTGTAAGCGCAATTGAGGCAGGTGAGGCAGGGGCCGTCAAAGTCGACGGTTAGTTCGACGGTACCAAGGCGGCATCTTGGGCAAGAACGGAAGTAGAGCATATCCAGGCTCCAGAAGTCATAGAGTTGCTGATGTTTCAAGGGACTTTATGAATTGGGAAACAGAGATGACCATTGATATCGAACACCAGTTAATGCGAATCTTGTTCACTACTGGAGACTGCCGGCTCCGGCGGTTTTGTTATTGACGGCCCCATCTCTTTCGCCGCGACGACTCCGTCTCCGGCGTTTTATTGCCGCGACGTCATGTGGGACAAACAGAGCGCCAGCCTGAATCTGACCACGAACAGGGGACGTGAGTTAGACGACGACGCCTACGCGGACATTCTCGAGCAGAACGGTGTCGATGCTCGCCAAGTAATTCCACTTCGAGGACGACGGAGCTGCTTCACGAAGCGAGGCAATCGTCTGAGAGGGTGTCTAAAACCCTTCCGTTCACCCTGAGCCTGTCGAAGGGTCGAGGCGCTGTTCATGGTTCGACAAGCTCACCACGAACGGATACCGACGACTCAGTAGACACCTTCTGAGGACCCGGCCCGCCATCGCCAACTTCCTCAGCCGGCGCATGTCCACTTACGATCGGAGGCCGATTCAGACCGTTCGACCCCTCCCGGGAACTGGCCTCGTCACTGTCAAAATCAGTGGAATAGCCACCAGGACGGCCAGCGCCAAGGCGACGTACGGTTCCCGATAGTTGCCGCGCACGTCGTACAACCAGCCCACAAAGACAGGCCCGATGATTCCAAACACGCCGCTTACGGTCATCATGATGCCCATCACCGAGCCGAAGCTCCTCCGGCCGAAGTAGTCGGCCAGAAGGGCATACCTGACCGGAATCGAGGCGCCGAATCCTATTCCCCAACATACGACGAATCCCACCAGATGCAGCAGCGTGCTGGTGTTGGCGAAGATCAAGGTCCCGACGAGCTGCAATGCGAGCGCAGCGGCGATAACCTTCCGTTTGTCGACCCAATCTCCAGTGAATCCGCTCACGATTCTGCCGGCCAGACTCATGAGTGACACCGCCAGCATGACCACTCCGGCCGTCTCTCTGCTGAACCCGAAGCTGGTGATCGCCGGAATCTGGTGGACTGTTGCCGACATCAAGAGCTGGCCGGATCCCATCGCCAGGGCCATTTGCCAGAACGTGCGAGTCGCAAGAGCCTGTCTGAGCGTTAAGTTGGCCTCGGCGCGCTCCCGGACCGGCGCCCCGTCTGAGTCGGTTGGAGACTCGACCCCGCTCTCTTCGGAATTCTCATCTGCCCGTCCATCCGGCAGGAGTCCATGGTCCTCCGGTCTGCGCCGCATCACGATGGCAGCCGGGATCCCCACGACCCAGAACCCGACGCCTATAAGGATCAGCGCCGTCCGCCAGTCGGTGGTGGCTATGAGCCATATCACGACCGGGACCAACAGTCCGCCGAGCGCCGAGCCCGCGGAGGTAAACGCCAACGCGCGAGTCCGCAAAGCCACGAACCAGTTCGCGACTGCGATCGTTACGACCATCCACGTGCCGAGCGACATGCCAAGCGTGATCAACGCGAACGCGGAATAGAACTGCCACAGCGAGTTGATACGTCCCAGCAGGATGAAGCCGGCGCCTGTCATGAGGATACCCACCACCATGACGCTCCGTGGGCCGAATCGGTCGATGAAGTAACCGACGAACGGCGAGACCATCCCCGACTCGGTGCGCTGGAGGGAAACGGCCGCGGAAGTTATCGCACGGCTCCACCCAAAATGCTCGATTATCGGGTCGAAGAAGGCGCCGAAGCCTTGCCAAAAGGTCCCTGACGTGTAACCGGTGGTGATCGATCCCGCCCCCACAATCCACCAACCATAGAACGGTCTTCTTATCCGTTTCGAGGACGGTCGTGTGAGGGCTTTGATCAGGCCGCTTCCTGCTAAGGTTTCATCGGCTCGTGCAATGGGATTATCGAAATGAGAATTCCATCCAGCGGCTCTAGTAGCACGGAAGCCGATTCTGCCGCGATCATTTCATCCGTTCGCAGGTCCGCATTGTATTCGTACACGGGAGGTGAAAGGCACGTACATGAAAGTTCACGTTATCGGGGCCGGGACCCCGACCCCTACACCGACGAGGTTCGGCTCTGCGTTCGTGCTGGACGTCGACGGCGAAATGGTGATGTTCGACTGCGGCCCCGCGGCCACGCACAAGCTGGTCAAGACCGGACTGTGGCCTACCGAGATCGACTACCTGTTCTTCACGCACCACCACTTCGACCACGACATCGACTACCCGTGTTTCCTGCTCTGCAGGTGGGACCAGAGCATCGGCAAGGAAAACAAGCTACGTGTCTTCGGACCAACCCTCACCGAGGCCATCACGGAGGGCGTCATCGGCGAAAGAGGCGTGTTCGCACACGACTGGAAGGCCCGCGTCTATCACCCCCTCAGCCAGCAGGTCTACGTAAACCGCGGCGGCACGCTTCCCCGCCGACCGCCGGACGTCGAGGCCCGGGACATCGGACCGGGGACCGTTCGCACGTCGGACAAGTGGGAGGTAACGGCGGCCCCGGCGGAGCACGTGCAGCCGTACCTGGACTCCCTCGCATACCGGCTCGATTCCAGTAATGGAAAGTCCGTCGTCTTCACCGGCGACACCCAGCCGTGCCAATCGGTTGTCGAACTCGCACGGGGAGCAGACCTGATGCTCTGCATGTGCTGGAACGACCAGGATGAGATGGATGGAGACGGCGAGGGCGGCGGCCAATGCGGCACCACCGGAGCAGCGCGCATGGCGCAGGAGGCAGGTGTCAAGCAGTTGGCGCTGGTCCACATGGGTCCGAACATTTCATCCCCCGGGCCGCTGAAAAAGGGACTCGGGGACATTCGCAAGATATACGGCGGAAGCGTCATACATCCGGAAGAACTGACGACCATCGAGTTGTGACCGCTGCACCAGCGCCGCGTCGGCAATTTCCCCAGGCCGCACAGCGGCGGATATTATGGCCGCATGGCTAAAACTGACGAAACCAGGCCGCCCCTCATAAGCGACCTCGAAGACGCGGTCGGCCCGCAGTACGTGATCTGGCGGCCGGAAGACCTGCTCGTCTACGAGTATGACGGCTCGATAGACAAGGCCATGCCGAGCGCGGTCGTGGTGCCCGGGTCGGCGGAGGAAGTCAGGGCCGCCATAAAGATCGCCAACCGGCATAGGGCCAACATAGTGCCTCGCGGCGCAGGGACCGGCCTCTCGGGCGGCGCGATTCCCCTCAGGGACTCGGTCGTAATCCCTCTCACCCGCCTGGACCGCATTATCGAGATTGATTCCGGAAACCGGACCGCGCTGGTGGAGCCCGGCGTCGTCAACATCGAACTTTCCGAAGCGGCTGCGAAGTACGGGCTTTACTACGCGCCCGACCCGTCGAGCCAACGCGCATGCACCATCGGCGGCAACGTGGCCGAAAACGCCGGCGGACCCCACTGCCTGGCCTACGGCGTCACAACGAACCACGTGCTGGGCATGGAGGTGGTACTGCCTGACGGGGAGATCACCTGGCTGGGAAGTGATCTGCGGGAGAGCATCGGGTTCGATTTACGAGGCGCATTCATCGGTTCCGAGGGAACGCTTGGGATCGCCACCAGGATCGCTGTCCGCCTGCTGAAGACGCCCGAAACGGTGCGCACCATGCTGGCTGCGTTTCCAACCCTCGACAGCGCGTCACAGGCGGTATCGGACATCATCGCATCCGGCATCGTCCCCGCGGCCCTCGAAATGATGGACCGCAACACGATCGACGCCTGTGAACAGGTCTACCATCCGGGATACCCGGCCGACGCGCAGGCCGTTCTCATTGTCGAACTGGACGGGCTGCAGGAAACGGTTGATGACGAGGCCAGCAGGGTGGAGGATGTCTGCACCGCGTGCGGCGCGTCCGAGTTCCGGCGCGCCGACGACCCCGCTAGCCGCGCAGATCTGTGGGCCACACGCAAAGGGGCCATCGGCGCGATGGGCACGCTGGCGCCGAACTACTACCTCGTCGACGGTGTTGTACCCCGGACCCGGCTCGCCGAGGTGCTGGGCAAGGTGATGGACATAGGCGCGGAAATGGAACTAAAGATCGCAAACGTGTTCCACGCCGGGGACGGCAACCTGCACCCGTGCATTCTCTTCGACGAACGGGACCGCGACCAGGTACGCCGGGTAATCGAGTGTGGCCACCGTATCCTGGAACTCTGCGTCGAAGCGGGCGGGGCCTTGTCCGGCGAACACGGCATCGGCATAGAAAAACAGGCCTACATGCCCCTGGTGTTCAGCGACGATGACATGGAGGCGATGGCGCGCCTGCGCCCGGCGTTCGGCGCCGGAGACTCATTCAACCCGGGCAAGGTTTTTCCCGGCGGCGCGGTACACGGCGACACGTTCGGCGTGGAAGCAATCACCGTCGGGCGAACGGGCACCGCAGATGTGGTCTAGTCACTTGTCATCACTACTCCAGAAAATAGCCCGTCAACTCCCTCGTCGCACCGGTCTTCGTTCGTCCTCCCCGGCGCTCCCACAGTCAACCCCAATCTGCGAACTGTCATTCCGAGCGCAGCCGAGGAATCTGAGGCGCTCATCCCCCAACCACTCCCTTCCCAGGCAATCTAACGCGGATACAAGAGGGCGAAGGGCGCGGGATTGCCAAAGCCGCGTTCGTTCCGGCGGAGCCCCGGTTTCGCACCATTTTCATGAGCGGTGGTGGCGGTGGCAATCGCCATGGTGGATTGGTGCGAAAACAACGCCCGATGCCGGACCCATTTGTAGGGGCGTTGGGGTGTGGCGCCCGTTACGGTGGCTCGCAGGTGACCGGCCCGTCACCAGGGTCAGGGGGTCGTAGCAGTGCCAACGGATCCTCCTGTACGCATCGGCATCATCGGCGCGGGCAGGTTCGCGGAAACGCACCTCGACCACTTCGCCGGTATCGACGGCGCGGAAGTCGTAGCGCTATGCCGCAGAAACGAGGACGCCCTGCGCGAAATGCAGGCGCGCTTCGGCATCTTGTCGGGATACACCGACTACCGGGACATGCTGAACGCGGGTGGAATAGACGCCGTCTCTATCGTCACGCCGACCGAAAGTCACCGCCGCATCGCGCTGGACGCCATCTCGGAGAATCTCCACGTCCTCTGCGACAAACCGCTTGCTCTCACTGCGGTGGACGCCAGGGAGATGCTGGACGCGGCTGAAAAGGCCGGCGTGGTCCATTCGACGAATTTCAACCAGCGCGGCAACACCACACTCGGGCGAATTAAGCGGTTCGTCGACGCCGGGTACATCGGCGACTTGATTCACATCAATGTCCGCTGGGGCCAGTCGATGTTTGAGGATGCCAGGCCCGAAATGTTGTCGTGGAGGGGCATGTCGAGCATGGGCGGCGGGACCGTCTACGAACTCATCCACGTGTTTGACGCAGTCCGTTTCCTGGGCGGCGAGGTCAGCCGCATATGCGCCCTGCTGCGCACCTCGATTCCACACAGAAAGTTCTCGGACGCGCCGGACGGCATCGACGTGGACGCGCCCGACTCCTCAGCTTTTCTGCTGGAACTCAAGAGCGGCGCGTACGCGGTCATCCACACCAGTTGGGTTAGCCGCGGCACGGAGCCCGACGGCCGGTCGGTGGTGCAGTTCGAAGTCACCGGCCCCAAAGGGCGGATCACGTCTGACGGCCGCTACGGGCTCCTTGGGGCCAACACGGAATTCGGGCAGTTCACCCAGTTGGACCCCGGCGAACCTTACCCGCAGCCGTACGAACAGTTCATCAACGCGATCCGTACCGGCGGACCCGTGGAGACCAGCTTCCTGGACGGAGTGAAGGCGGCTGAAATAGCCGACGCCGCGTTCCTCTCGGCACGCGAAAATCGCTGGGTAGCGGTTTGAAACTGGCATGAAAACAGGCCGGCCAACCTCAACCCCGTCGTACCGGGGAAACCCGGTACCCATGGTGGAGCGGAGCAGTGGGTACGCACGACATCTACGACTCCCTGCCGCCAGGCAACACCCCAATTTCATCACCTTGTGCGGCCTGAACCCCGCCCATAGTAGTTCTGAAAGGCAAGTGATTGGAATCTGAATCCTGATGCCCACGCAAATTTTCAGGGAACCGGGCGCCAACAACCTGTCGCATCGGGGTACGAACGCCATTGCCTGACCACGCCGCTCTTGACTACTCGGTAGACGGCATGTCTCCGGCGCGCGTCGAAAAGCCCGGCAACGTCGATGACGTGGCGAGATTGCTGGCAGACTCAAACGATCGCGGCCAGGCGGTGATCCCGTTCGGTGGATCGACGCGCATGTGCGTCGGCAACGTACCGGAACGCTACGACACCGCGCTCGACCTGTCCGGCCTGGACTCCGATGTCGACCACGTCCCTGGCGATCTGACCGTGGTCGCCCCGGCCGGAGTTCGCGTCGGCCAACTGCAGGGCAGGCTCGCGAAGTCATCGCAGCGCCTTCCGTTCGAGATACCCGAGCCGCACAGGGCGACTATCGGAGGCAGCGTGGCGTCCAGTCCCACGAGTCTCACGGGCATATCACTCGGCGGCATCCGCGACTGGGTCATCGGCATGCGAATCGTGCTGGGTGACGGCATGGACACGCGCACCGGGGGCCGGGTGGTAAAAAACGTGCAGGGTTACGACCTTCACAGGCTGCACACCGGGGCCTACGGATCGCTGGGGGTGATCACGGAGGTTGCGTTCAAGCTGATGCCGCTACCCGCAAACACCCGGACCGTAGCAGCATGGTTCTCATCTCCGGAGGGGGCGACGACCACAGCCCAGACCGTGCTGGACAGCCCAATCCTGCCCGAGGCATTGTCCATAGTTGCCGGGCCGCACCTGTCGAACGCCATGGCCGGGCTTCCGATGCAGCCAGGCGCTGTTGGCGGAGATACCTACCTTCTGCTGGCCAGGATCACCGGCGGCATGGCGGCCGTGAACAGGCAGGTGGACATGGTGACCGGAGCGGCCGGGGCATCGGCGGCCGAAGGCTACGAGGTGCTATTCGAGGACGAAGCTGCGCCGCCCTGGGGGGTTGCCCTGGGAGACCAGTTCGACACGGCAGGACTGACGGCGAAGATCGTCGTGAGACCGCTTTCCATCGAAAGGGTCCTTGTCGACCTGGAGCGACATGAATCGCGTAACGAGGGACCCGGCGCCTCGATAGTCGCCCAAATGGGATTCGGTGTGATTTTGGTCAACTGGCCCAGCGGACAAGGTTTTGACGGCCTTAAACTCGCCGCATTCGCGTTTTCGCTGGCCAAGCAACACGGCGGGTCAGCGACTATCGAACGCAGTCCGCCTGGAGTTAAGGCAAGCATAGACGTGTTCGGAGACGTCGGCTCGTCAATCGAGATAATGAGACACATCAAGCAGCAATACGACCCCGGACGCGTGCTGAACCCGGGACGATTCGCAGGCCGCATATGACCACGCCAAGCGTCGGCCCTCCGGGCACATTCCCGGGCTTCGCGGGCGATGACTTCCCGCACGACGACCTTTACAAGTGCGTCCACTGCGGTTTTTGCCTGAACGCCTGCCCAACTTACCTCGAAACCGGACTCGAAGCCGAGTCGCCGCGCGGCCGCCTGGCCCTGATGAAGGCGGTGAACGAAGGGCGACTCGACATCACCCCGCAGGTCGTCGGCCACTGGGACCTGTGCCTGCAATGCCGCGCATGCGAGGTGGCGTGCCCGTCAGGGGTCCCCTACGGACGCGTGATGGAAGCAACGCGAGCATCCGTGGAACAGTCGTTCAAGCGATCAAAGACCGAGCGTATCGGCCGGGCCATCGGATACCGGCGGATTCTCACAAGCCCCGCAAGGACGCGATCCCTGGGCGCGGCTCTGAAGCTCTCCATGAAGACCGGCATCCGGAACTTCGCCCGCAGTAGCGGTCTTTTGCGCCTGCTGCCCGGGGACTTCGAGCACCTGGACGACAGTCTGCCGGCTCTGAGCGACCGGTTCTTCACCGCGAAAGGCCAGGTGGTCCACCCGCGCGGCGTGCCGCGCGGCAGAGTCGCCCTGCTGGCCGGATGCGTCATGCCGATGGTCCATGCCGAAACGATGGAAGCCGCCACGCGGGTACTTGCGCATAACGGCGTGGAGGTCGTCGTCACCGCAGACCAGGGCTGTTGCGGCGCACTCAACGCCCACGCCGGGGAACGGGCATCGGCACGCGCCATGGCCCGGCGCAACATCGACTCTTTCCTGGCGGCCAAGCCGGACGCCATCGTCACCCTGTCGGCCGGGTGCGGCTCGACGATGAAAGAATACGGCGAACTGCTCCACGGTGACGCTGAATACGCCGCAAAGGCCGAACGAGCATCGGGCTTGACCAGGGACATCCACGAATATCTCGTCAACCTGCCGTTCGCTCCCCCGAAGAAAAAAGTCGAAAAGCGCGTCACCTACCAGGACGCCTGCCACCTCGGGAACGCGCAACGCATCACCGAGGCGCCAAGGCAACTACTGCGGTCCATTCCCGGACTGGAAATGGCCGAACTGCCCGAGGCGGGAATCTGCTGCGGCTCCGCGGGCACCTACTCGATCACCCAAAAAGAAATGTCGCAACGGCTCGGTACCAGGAAAGCCGACAACGTACTGTCCACCGGCGCGGATATCGTCGCGACCGGCAACCCTGGCTGCGCGATGCAGATGGACAACGCGCTACGCCGCGCCGGTTCAACTACGCAGGTGAAGTACGTGGTTGACCTTCTGGACGAGGCGTACGGGACGTCACGCGGCTAGCCGGCATCGAACGGCATCTATAATCGGGCGGCCAGTTTGGCTGAACAAGGCTGAAGGACTCAATCCGGGAAGAAAAGGAAAGCGGTTCATGGACCTGGGACTAAAAGACAAAGTCGCAATAGTGACCGGCGGCAGTTTCGGCATCGGCAAAGCGGCCGCGGCCTCGCTGTCGGCTGAGGGCGCGCGCGTCGCCATCGCAGCGCGTAACCAGGCCGATCTCGACGCGGCGGCAGGCGAGATCGAGGCAACCACCGGCAACCCGGTGATAGGCGTTTCGGCAGACGTGCGTGACGAGGCACAGGTACAGGCCATGGTCGAACGCGTCGCAAGCGAATGGGGCGGCGTCGACATCCTCGTCAACAACGCCGGCACAAGCGCCGCGCACTCGTTTGGCGATCTCACCGACGAGATCTTCACCGAAGACTTTCGCCTCAAGGTCTACGGCGCCATGTACTGCATCCGCGCCGCCCTGCCCCACCTGAAGAAGTCGACCGGCGGGGCGATTGTCAACATCACCACCCCGGGCGGCAAGGCCTCAGGCGCGGGCACCAACCCCACGTCCATGGCGCGTGCGGCCGGCATCTCCATGACCAAATCGCTGTCCAAAGAGTTCGCCGAATTCAACATACGTGTGAACACGGTGTGCGTCGGAACGATCAAGAGCCGGCAGAACGAGCGCGGCTGGGAGAGGGTTCACGCGACGGACTCCTCGTACTCGCTCGATGATCACTGGCAAGCGCGAGGCGAGGGCATACCCCTCGGCCGCGTCGGTGAATCGCATGAAGCGGGCGACGTCGTTTGTTTCCTCGTCTCGGAACGCGCCTCGTACGTCACCGGAACGTCCGTGAACGTCGACGGCGGCGTCTCGCCGGTCGTCTGACACCGCGCGATCTGGTATGGCGGCCGTTGAGGAGGCATCGTGGGACAAGAAGTTGACGCGCCGGTCGCCTTCATCGGCGTGGGCAAGATTGGCACGCCGATGGCGGAACGGCTTATCGCAGCCGGTCACAACCTGGTCATCCACGACAAGAACCGTGACGCTGCCGAACGCATGTCCGGCCCCAACGTCGTTGTCGCCGATTCAGCCGCAGCCGCGGCGGGGGCCTGTGACACCGTTCTAACCTGCCTGCCGGGTCCAACTGAATTCAACGATCTGCTGTTCGGCGAAGACGCCCTCGCGGGTGATCTCTGCGAGGGTTCGGTCCTCGTTGACCACACCACCAATTCACCCACGGTCATCTCTTCGGCGGCCGAACAGCTCGAAAACAAGGGCGTTTCGCTGATCGACGCCCCGGTCAGCGGCGGCGTCGAAGGCGCCCGGACCGGCGACCTGACAGCGCTGGTGGGCGGCGATGACAACGATGTCGACCGCGTGCGGCCATACCTCGATGCGATGTGTTCGTCCGTCTTTCACCTCGGACCTGTTGGAAGCGGAACAGTAGCCAAACTGATGAACAACCTGGCCTGCTTCACGCTCGACCAGGTAATCGCCGAGTGCCTGACCATCGGCGTAAAGGCCGGGGTGGACCCGAAAAGCCTGTTCGACGCCCTCAAAGGGAGCGCCCTGGGCAAGGGCGGAAATATCAACGTCCGGCTGGTGGAAACGTTCATGCGCAGCGACTTCGAGCCGCGTTTCACTTTGAACGGCGCGCACAAGGACCTATCCCTGGCGGTGGAACTGGCGGACGGGCTGGACGTGCCGTTGCGCATCTCTCCCCTCGCCCTGGCGGAATTGACGGAGGCTAAAGAACGCGGGCTCGGCGACCGCGACGCGTCGATCGCGATGACGCTGCAGGAAGAACGGTCCGGCGTGCGCGCCAGGCCAACTGCCGATTAGTCCACCCTTTCGGCTGTCCACCAGTCACTCAACCCACCGCTGCAAACCGCAGTTTCGCCCGCGTACGCACGCGGTCTATGTTGACCGCCAGTTCGGAGAATCCTACAATCGGCAAATGCAAACAAGTAATCGTCCAAAGCTGGGACGATTGCCACTACGAGGCATGCCATGGTTACAGCCACGCGTAGAGACACAGATGTCGCCCTCATGGCACATCTGTTCCGTAGAGCAGGGTTCGGCGCCACCCGCGATCAACTCGATGAGTACGTCGCCAAGGGCTACGAAGAGACCGTAGAGGAACTCCTGCATCCAGAGTACGGTCAGCCGCATGACCAGGACCTCCTGGAACGGTATTTCATCGCAGCCACTGAAGCCCGCTCTGTGGGCCACGCCGATCCGCAGTGGTCCTGGCGGCTGGTTACCAGCCAAAAGCCGCTCGAAGAGAAGATCGCCCTGTTCTGGCACAGCCTCCTGGCGGTGGGCGGCATCAAGCTGGACCACGGCTTGGAGATGCTCACCGAGATCGACCTTTTCCGCAGGGTCGGCCTTGGGAAATTCAGGACTATCCTGGTGGAGATCTCGCGAAACCCGGGAATGATGTACTGGCTCGACAATCAGAACAGCCACAAGGACGCCCCGAACGAAAACTACGGACGTGAACTCCTGGAACTGTTCTCAATGGGCATCAATGAGACCGGTGAAGGCGCCTACACGGAAGACGACGTCAAGGCCGCGGCCAGGGCATTCACAGGCTGGGCGTCGAAGCCCACCATGCCGCCCTTCTTCCTCGGGCCTTTCCCGATGGAGTTCCGATACGACCCGGACGATCACGACCACTCCGACAAAGAGTTTCTTGGCGAGGTGGGCGACTGGAACGGTGAAGATATCGTTGAAATCACGGTCCGCCAGCGCGCAACGGCAGAATTCATCAGCCGCCGCCTGTACGAGTTCTTCGTGGCGGACGACGCGGATGAGGACGAAGTCCAGCGACTTGCCGACGTATTCGAGGAGACCGACGGCGAGATAAGGGCCGTGCTGAGGTCGATTTTCCTCTCGGACCACTTCAAGTCCGAGGCCGTCCGATACCGCAAGGTCAAGAGCCCCGCCGAAATGGTCTACGGTACTGCCCGACTTACCGACCGCTACACCCTGCCCGACATGGACTCCTCCCAGTTGGCAATGTACTCCATGTTCATGGGCCAGTTCCTGCTCAACCCGCCGAGTGTGGAAGGATGGCACGAGGGCGAGGAGTGGATCGACAGCGGCGCGTTGGTCGAACGAATCAACTTCGCCTCCGGCCAGCTGGAAAAAACAGATACGCCGGGTATCAGGAGCATGGTCTCTCGCGTGCGGGCGGCAGGCAGCGATCTTTCCGGCCAGGAGTATGTGGAAACCTGCCTCGACGCAATGGGCGCGCTCGACGTGTCGGACCGGACCATGGCGCTGCTCGCTGAACACGCCTCGGGCCAGGAAATTCCGTCCGGCGAGGATGACGAGACCAGCCGCGCTGTCGAGATGTTCCAATTGATCGCCTCAACACCCGACTACCAGTACTGCTAAACAAGCGGCCAAAAGGCCAGGAATCCAGGAGCCAAGAGATGGCCACGAACGGTCACGGAAGCAACGGCAGCAACGGCAGGGCAAAGAACCTGGTCGTGATCCAGCTTTCCGGAGGAAACGACTATCTGAACACCGTAGTCCCCTACCAGGACGGGCTGTACTACGACTACAGGCCGGTCATGGGACTGAGCGGAGAGAAGGTCATCCCGCTCAATGACCGCATTGCGTTCAACTCCCACATGGGCGCGTTCAAGCGGCTGTATGACGAAAACAAGATGGCCGTAATCATGGGGATCGGGTATCCGGAACCCAACCGCTCGCACTTCCGGTCAATGGACATCTGGCACACGGCCGAGCCGGAAATCGCCTCATCGGAAGGGTGGCTGGGCAAGACCACCAAGGCGCTCGACCCCGAAGGCAAGAACCCCGTCACCGCAGTCAACTTCGGCCGCGGGCTGCCGAGGGCGCTTGCATACCCCGGCGTTAGCGTGGCCTCCGTCGGCGCGCTCGAGAGCTACGGCCTCTACACGGGGCTCGCCGGCGCATCGAATCGCGACGCGCTGCTGGACACCGTCAGTCGAATCTACCAGCCGATGTCCGATGAGGGATTCCCGTCCATGCAACTGTTGCAGACCGGCCGGGGAATGCTGGACGGCGCCGACCTGCTTCGAGCCGCGCCCGATGGCTACACGTCGAGCGTCGAATACAACGCCGAGAATCCCATCGCGCAGAGCCTAAAGGGCGTCGCCCAGGTCATGTCGGCCGGGCTTGGGACCCGGATTTACTACACCCAGCACGGCAGTTTCGACACCCACACCAACGAACTTGTCAACCATGCAAAGCTGTGGGACGAAGTGTCCGAGGCGGTCGAGTGTTTCTGGGCAGACCTCATCGAGCAGGGCCAGGCCGACAACACGGTCATCTGGATGTTCTCCGAGTTCGGCAGGCGCATCGAGGACAACGGCGCAGGAACCGACCACGGCTCGGGTGGCGCGGCGTTCGTCATCGGGAACCCGGTAGACGGCGGACTGTACGGCGAATACCCCAGCCTCGACCCGGCGGACCAGCTCGAGGGTGACGTCCACTACAACACGGACTACCGAACTGCATACGCTTCACTCCTCGAGGATGTGCTGCACGTCGACTCCGAGTGGGTACTGAAGAAGAAGTTCGACCCGATAACCAATCTCGTCCACGCCTAGGACACGATCAAGGTGACCAACCCGTACGAATGAGCCAATACACGTACAGCCACACGATAGGAATCGCATCGTTCGAGGGTCGCGGGTTCATGAACCCGGTCGATGCCCGGTTCGCCCGCGACGGCAACCTTTACGTCCTTAGCAGGTCGAACGCAGGCAACAAGAACGTGCGGATAAGCGTCGTGACGCTCGACTCCGAGTTCCAGTTCGAATTTGCGAACTGGGGTGAGGAGCCGGGCCAGGCAACGCAGCCGACGAGTTTCGATTTTGGACCCGACGACCGCGTGTACCTAGCCGACGAATACATAAACACGGTCACGGTGTTCGAAAAAGACGGGACCCTGGTAGAACGCTGGGGCGAACAGGGTGACGGCCCCGGGCAGTTCAACAGGCCGTCCGGCGTCGCAATCGACTCCGACGGCAACCTGCGCGTGGTGGACCACCTCAACGCCCGCATCCAGACCTACACGCCGGATGGACGATACATCTCGTCGTTCGGCACGTTCGGTACCGGTCCCGGCGAGTTCAACTACCCGTGGGGAATTTCGATCGACCCGGAGGGATGCATCTGGATTGCCGACTGGCGCAACGATCGTATCCAGCGATTGGGGCCCGACGGCGAGTTCCTGACGGCATTCGGATCAACCGGTGACGGCGACGGCGAATTCAACCGCCCGTCAAGCGTTCACTATGGCCTTGATGGGCTCGTGTACGTCTCGGATTGGTGGAACGACCGCGTGCAGGTGTTCGATCCGGACGGCACGCACCGGGAAACACTTGTTGGGCACGCCACACTTTCAAAATGGTGCCAGGACTTCGTCGACGTCAACCCGGAACAGGCAAGCTGGCGTGAGAACTCCGGCATGGCCGAACGCGAAAAGCTCTTCTGGCGCCCGGCCGGCATCGACACCTCCCCCGAGGGCCTCGTCGTAATCGCCGACAGCTGCCGCCACCGTGTCCAGATCTACAGCCGGGTAGCCGAACCCGCGCTGGTCTGAAGCTGGGTCGCTCCCGGCAGTCCGGCCCGACTCGACTTACCGGCGAAAGCCGGTATCCATGGTGGGGCGCGGCGTTATTGCGCTTCGTTCGTTGTCGAGAATCCATGCGGTCCCGTAGTTCCCCCGTAGGGGCGTCTCTTGTGGGCGCCCGCTGGGATGGGGCGTGGATACACGAGGCTATGCCATTCGTCGGGATGTCATTGGTATGAAAACCGCTCGTCCAGCTACCACCTCGTCTTGCCGGCGGAAGCCGGTACCCACGGTGGGGAGCGGGGGTGGGTACGCTCGACAGGCACAACCCCCAATTAACTGGCAACGCCCCATTTTCATCACCTCGTGTGGCCTTAACAAGGCCATAGTGATTCCTACGAAAACAGACTCCACAACGTGCCTACCTCCGCCCTCACCTACCCTCGTAGGGTGGGTTTGAAATCCGCCTTGGCCGCCGCGTTGGGAACCCGCCTTGCATGACGCGCGGTCCAAATTCCCAGGTTTCGCTCCGCATCGCTGTGTCCTTTTAAGGCCGCACGAGGTGACGAAAATGGGCGGGATTGCAGTTGAAAGGCCGGGTATGGCAAAACGGCGTTGCCCCTTGCACCTCCCAGCGGGCGCCCACAAGAGACGCCCCTACAAGCGGGCACGCCGTCGGGCCTTTACCCATGGCAAAGACCGTGTAAGGGCGCGGAAAGGTGGCACACAGTGGGCATCCCCACGACTTCCAGACCCTCGCCCCCTACTCCAGCCCGTACTCCTCCATCAACCCCGTAATCTGCCCCCACGTCGCATCTTCGATCTCCACGCCGGACTCCTTGCGGACGCGCCGGGTCTTGGCTTCCTTCTCGCCCGGGTAGAGGATTTCGTCGAAGCCGGGCATCAGCGGCGTGTTCTTGGCGTACCCAACCAGCCAGTCCACTCGCTCGCGAATTCCGTCCGAGGGCACCAGGCGGTCGATGTCGATGACGATGATGGTCGAGCCGCTCGAATACGCTGCCCCAGTGGGGTCCGGCTTGCCGTACTCCCCTACCAGTCCGCCCAAAACCGCGGCCATGAACGCCAGTGCATACCCTTTGTGGCCCACCTGCGTCCCGCCGAGCGGCAAAATGGCGCCGCCTGCGTAGAAGTCGTTCGGGTCCCGGCTCGGATTGCCGTCCGGGTCGATGACCCACTCGTCCGGCAGATCATGTCCGCGGGCCCTGTAGACCCTCAGCTTGCCCTCCGCGCCGATCGAAGTGGCGAAGTCAAGCAGGACGGGGTTCTCGTCCCTGTACGGGAAGCCTACGCTGACCGGATTCGTGCTGAAACGGCGGGCCGCGCCACCGTACGGCGGCACGATGTTGGATCCTGCGCCGAGCAGCCCGGTGAACATGATGGCCGCCATGCCGTGGCGCGTCGCTTGTTCTGAGTAACTGCCGATCCGGCCCACGTGGCCGAGGCTCGACATGGTTGCGAGGCTGATGCCGTGGACCTTCGCCCTTTCGATGGCCGCCTCAGTCGCAAAGTTCGCCACGACCTGCCCGAATGAGTAATGCCCGTCGACCCTTACGAGCGCTCCGCTCTCCGCCACGATCTCCGGCTCGGCAGCCGGCTTGCGGACGCCGGTCTGAATGTCCTCCACGTACTGCGGCACGCGAATGAAGCCGTGCGAGTCGTGGCCCGTCATGTTGGCGTCGGCCAGGTGGTCCCCTACGATCCGGCCGTTGCCTTCAGTAGCCCCGGCCGCGACAAGAATCCGCGTAGAAATATCCGATATTTGCTTGCTGCTCAGTAAGGGCATGGTGTAGTCCTCGATTCTCGCTCTCGACAATATTTAACACGTCGGCGGTCAAATTACGTGACTTCAGAACAATACCGCGCTGCGGGAGGCTAAGGTTTAGCCCATCCCGAGAACATGGCGCCCGGAATGACTATGAGGGTGTCTAATAAGTCGTCGGAAACCGTTCGTGGTGAGCTTTCGGAATCCGTTCGTGGTGAGCCTGTCGAACCATGAACTGCGCCTCGACCCTTCGACAGGCTCAGGGTGAACGGAAGGGTTTTTAGGCACCCTCTAGGACAGCGCCGGGTCCTTGAACATGTCCGGCGGATCGATCTCGTCCGGCCCCAGCACCTTGCAGACCTTGCTGTAGATCTGGATGCGGTACCGGCCCGTGTCCGCCCAGTAGACCCGGTTTTCCCTGTCCACCTTGACGGCCGATGGGTTGAAGAACCGCTTTTCGGCGTCGAGGTCCAGGACGTTCTCGCGCATGCGCAGCATATCGAGGTTCGTCATCAGCTTCCGCATGCCGCGCTCATTGAGCGTTGCGTCCCCAATAAACGATTCGAGGAACCCGCCGCGCGGGTTGAACATCAGCCCGCGGTGGTTCCCGCGGTCCACGACGTAAATGTCGCCGTACTGGTCCACGGCCACGTCGCTGGGCCTGTGCATCTGGCCGGGGCCCGAACCAGGTTCCCCGAGCACCTGTAGCACTTCCCCGTCCGGTGAGAACCGCTGCACGCGGTCGTTCCGCCAGTCGGCGACGAGCACCGTGCCGTTAATCGGGTCGATGCCCATGCCCCACGGGTAGTCCAACTCTCCCGGCGCGTCACTGTGACCGCCGAACCCGCCGAGGTATTCGCCCTCGCTCGTGAAGTGCTCCACGCGGTTATTGCGAGTGCTCACGACCCAGACCGTCCCGTCGCTGTCCACCGCGATTCCCGACGGCGCGTTCAACTGGCCCGGCCCTTCGCCAGCCTCACCCCAGGTGCCCAAAAAGTCTCCCGTCGTGGTGAAACGCCCGACTTTGTTCGCCTGCTCGTCGGTGACGTACATGATCTCGTCCTGGTCGATGTCGCACATCACCCACGACGGCATTAGCTCCTGGCCCTCCTGCTCATACCCGCCGTCCGGTCCCGGCACGAAGATGTCGTTGTCCTCGTATCCGTCATCCTCCACGGTCACCCTGACAAACCGGTTCGCGGCGACGCTGCCTGTGTTCTCGGTGAAGCGATTGATCACGTAAAGCTCGTCGGGCCCGATGGCCAGGTCCAACGGCCCTTTGAATCCGCCCAGCGCGAGCCGCTGGCCCAGGGTGATCTCGTACTTGTGCCCGCCCCGCAGCATGTACGGATAGCCGGTCACACCGTCGTATTTTGGTGCTTGCTTTGCTCTGGTGCCTGGAGTGCTGACCATCGTTCGTACCCTTCAGACCACTGATCGGGTGGTGACTGCGTTGGATCTCCCCTATGCCCTGGCGGCCTCGAGGAGATCAAACTGCTCGAAATTGCCGTTCACGATTTCGTCCGGAGCAATTCCGAAGTGCCGGTCCAATATCGTGGAGTAGATGGACCTGAAATCGTTGTTGTATTGCAAGTCACCGCTCAATTGTTTCGAAGGTTCGAGCGACGAGTATTCGCCGTACAGACCACCCGCGACGCGGTCTCCAATTAGCAACACACCACCGCCCGATCCGTGGTCGGTGCCGTTGCCGTTATCCCTGACGCGGCGGCCGAACTCCGAGAAGATCAGCATCACGACCTCATCCGCCGCGTCGTGGTGACGAAGGTCGTCGAAGAAGTCGCTCACCGCCCGTGAGACCTGACGCCACAGCTTCTGCTGCGTCTGCACCTGGTTCCCGTGCACGTCGTAACCGCCGTGCTGGGCGTAGAAAACACGCGTTCCCAGCCCGGCTGTGTGTACCTGGGCGATGTCCCGCAGGTTCTGGGCCAGCGGGTTGACTTCATACTCGACGGTGGACGAGTACTTTGGCGGCGCGGTCTTCAGCAGATCGACCGCCTCCAGCGCGTCTCTCCCCGTTTGACCGATATGCTCCATGATCATCTGTTGCTCGTCGAACTCGATCGGCGCGTACATGCGAGTAAAGACGTTTAACGCCGCGCGCTGGTCTTGTCCCTCGAGATTGGTAAGCAGACCGTACCCCTCAAGTTGGCTCACTGAAACGGCCGGTGTCCCCGACAGGTACATCGCCCGTGGCAGACCGGGACCGAAGCTGACACCCGTGACGACGTTCTTCTTCTCCGGATCGAGTTCACGTATAGTCCGGCCCAGCCACCCTTCGGACACATACTCGAACGGGTTGGCCGTGTGCCAGATGTCCATCGAACGGAAGTGTGACCTGTCAGGCTCGGGATACCCGGTCCCGTTGATCACCGCGACGTTGCCGGAGTCCCACATGTCCTTTATTTCCGCCAGCGCCGGGTGGAAACCCAGCTTCGGGTCTATGTGCAGCACCTCGGATTCAGGTATCCCGACGGTCTGCCGAAAGTCGTAGTAAAGCGGGTCCCCGAAGGGCACGACGGTGTTCATGAAGTCGTTCCCGCCGGACAACTGCAGCACGACTAGCACGGGCTCCCTGCCGTTAGCTCGCCCGTTTGTTTTGCTGTTCATCGTGTTTTCTCCCAGGCCGTTGAAGGCGCTCCGGTTCGTGGGCCATCTGAAATATCAGGCGAATTGGTATTCGCGAGAGGTGGCGATCATCCCCACGAGTTGCCCCGCGATGCGCCGCGCGGCCTCTTTCTCTTCCTGCGTTTCCCTGGAAATTCGGTCTTCGATTCCCAGTTCGTTGAGGATGATTTCTCGTGAGGGATTGCCGAGCCGCAACGACCCCATTTCGTAGAGGCATGTATCCAGCAGTTCATCCACCGTCACCGGTCCCTCGCCGGCGGACGCGCGTTCCGCCATTGCCGCCACGCCCGGCGCCGACCGGTCATTCAGACGCTCGGCCGCAAAATTCACGCGCGAAACGAGGAATGATGAGTCGATCCACTCCCGGCCAGTATGCCAACCCTCCACCGTCGGTGGGTTCAGCAGTTCCTGGCCCATCGCCAGGGTCGCACGCGGCAGGGCTAAAAGGCCACGTTCGTAGCCGTCGGAGTGCCGCCCTGACAAGCGCACGGTATTCGCCACGAATTCTGCGGGACTCTTCACCTTCCTGAATTGGGAATTCTTGAAGAAATCGCTGTTGAACACGAAGCGCAGCACTTCCTTGATTTCGTGGCCGCTGTCCTCGTAGGCCTGCGCGATCAACTGGATCTCATCGTCATCCGGATCGTCGGCCACGAAGAATGAGTGGACTTCCTTGCCGATGAACGCTGCTGTGGCGGGCTGGCGAATGATGATTTCGATCACGTCGTCGCCATTGAAGTTGCCGGTTTCGCCCAGGAACTCCTTTTCTCCGTTGTCGTGGTCTTCCTCCCGGTACACAAAGTCAGCCGGCCAGTATCCCGTGGGATATCGAGGTACGACCTGCGTCATTGTCCAGCCGGTGAACGCCCGCGCGCAGTTCCTTACGTCGTCCTCCGTGTAGTTGCCGCGACCCATGCTGAAGAGTTCCAAAAGCTCACGGCCGTAGTTCTCGTTAACGGCGTCGGCGTGGTTGTTTTGCTGGTCAAGCCAGTAGATCATCGCCGGGTCCCTGGACAGCTGCTGCAAGAGGGTCCCGAAATTGCCCAGTCCATAGTCCCGCAACATCGAGTAATGCCGATTCATCATCGGGCCGTTGGTGACCTTGGCCCAACCCGTGGCGAAAACCCCATGCCAGAACAGGGCGATCTTCTCCTCCAGCGGACGGGGTGAGTTGACCATCCTGTACATCCACTTCATCGCCACCCAGCGCGGCGATTCTTCGTCCGCGTGTTCGGTGTGGTGCCGTTCGAGAATATCCTCATCCAGCCTGGGAAACCGGTCGGGATTCAGCAGGTCGTCCACGACGTTTTCGTAGCCCTGCGCGGCGAGTCCCTCAAGTTCGGGGCGCGCAGCGCCGAATCCCGCACGCCTCATCAGGTGCGCCACTTGTGCAATATCGCTCCGCGAGACCATGTTTCTTCCTCGTCAAAATTGGCCGCTTCGGGAAGCCGCTGCTGCGGCTCGTCAAGTTGGGCGAAAGTATACGACGCGAGGCGGTTTGAAAACGGTAGAATCTCGCATTGCGCCGGCGAGTTGCATTCCAATCCACTATGGCGGTTGCCAGCGCCACCACCGCTCATGAATATGTGGCCTGCCGGTTGTGAAACGTACATATCGAGCCTGCCCGCCTCGCCAACCCACCGTGGATACCGGCTTTCGCCGGTAAGTCGATGAGGAGCTGGCCGGGCTAATTTCTGAGGAAATGACAGACAACTCACGCCAGAACCAAATCGATCCAATCAGGTTCGAGGTCATCCGCAACGCCCTCTCGCAGGCCACCGAAGAGATGGCCGCCGCGTTGCGCCGCAGCGCGTACTCCACCAACGTAAAGACGCGCCAGGACTTCTCCTGCGCGTACTTCGACCCCGACATGCGCGTCATTGCGCAGGCCTTCACGCAGCCCGTCCACCTCGGGTCCTTCGTGGAACACGTCCCCCGCGCCATCAGGCGTCACGGCGTCGACAACCTCGGCCCGGGAGACATGATCCTCTCAAACGACCCGTACGGCGGCGGCGTTCACCTCAACGACATCAGCCTTATTGGGCCCGTCCACTGGAACGGCAAGCTGGCCGGATACACGGCCTGCCTTGCCCACCACGTTGACGTGGGAGGCGGGGCGCCTGCATCGGTAGGAGCGTTCCAGGAGGTCTTCCAGGAAGGCGTCATCATTCCGGCCGTGAAGCTCGTCAAGGGCGGGGAAATAGTCGATGACGTCTTCAGGCTTGTACTCGCCCAGATCCGCTCGAAGCGGGAGACGGCCGGGGACTTCCGGGCCCAGGTCGCGTCCAACTTGACCGGCATACGCAGGGTCAATGAAATCATCGACCGCTTCGGTATGGACGAGTTCATGCGCTACGTGGACGAGATAGTCGACTACACATCCCGGCGCACTCAGGCCGAAATCGCCAAGCTCCCCAAGGGCGTCTACACGGCGGCCGGTTCGGTCGATAACGACGGCTTTACCGACAAGCCGGTCCAACTCAAGGTCAAGGTCACAATCGACGACTCGGGTGTCCATTTCGACACGACCGGTTCGGAGCTCCAACGCAGGGCCCCGGTTAACTCGACATTCGCTCAGACTTTCTCAGCCTGCGCCTACGCGTTGCGGGCGTTGATGGACAAGGACCTCCCGGTCAACCACGGTTTCTATCAATACGTGCGTATCACGGCGCCGCTGGGGTCCGTCACGAACTGCGTGCATCCGGCGCCCGTCGTGGGTGGCTGGGAAACCCACGTCAGGGTCAATGACCTGATATTCAAGGCGCTTTCCGTATCCCTGCCCGACGAGGTCCCCGCAGGAACCAAGGCGATGCAATGCCACTCCGGTTTCGGCGGTGAGCACCCGCGCACCGGCGAGTACTACTGCTACCTGGAAACCCTGGCAGGCGGCTACGGCGCCCGGTCTCAATCGGACGGACCGGATGCCGTACAGGCCCACGGCCAGAACACCGAAAACGCCCCGGTAGAAGAACTCGAAAGCAACTACCCGTTGAGGATCGACCGTTACGGCCTGATTCCGGACTCGGAGGGCGCCGGGAAGTACCGCGGCGGCCTCGGCATTCGCCGCGACTACCTGTTCCCGTCGGAGACGATCTTCACCATTCTGGCCGACCGGGACCGGGCCGGACCGCACGGCCTTTTCGGCGGCCAGCCCGGTTCGATTTCGGTATATGCCCTGATGAGGGACGGTGAGGAGACACATCTCTCGTCGAAATCGACCGTCCATCTCCAGCCCGGAGACGTGATTTCATACCGGACATCCGGCGGGGGCGGCTTCGAAGACCCGCTCACACGCGACCCTGAACTGGTCCTGTCCGACGTCGTCGATGGCAAGGTGTCCGCCGACCGCGCGAGCAGCGTGTATGGCGTGGTCATAAGCGGGGACGGCCAATCTGTAGACCTGGAGGCCACGGGACGACTACGCGGCCCTTCTGACGCGGGCACGACATCATGAACAACTCTCGATTCAGGCTCGGCGTAGACATCGGCGGGACCTTCACCGACGGCGTGCTCATCGACACGTCTTCGGGCGACGTAACGAACTCCAAGGTGCTTTCGACACCGAGCGACCCGTCGCTTGGTTTTATGAACGCCGTCGAACAACTCGTGGCCCGAGACGGCGTAGACATCGCCCAAATAGAGCACGTTGTCCATGCGACCACGGTGGCGACTAACGCAATCATCGAAGGCGACACGGCCCGCGCCGCGTTCGTGACCACGGACGGCTTTTCGGACATGCTGGAGATCGCCCGGCAGATCCGGCCGTCGTTGTACGACCTCAAATTTGAAAAACCGCCGCCGCTGGTGCCCCGCAGGTTGTGCTTCGGCGTCCCGGAGAGGCTCGACGCCGACGGGAGCGTCATCATCCCGCTCGACGAGTCAATAGTAGAGGAAGTCGCTGAACGCATCATCGAGGCAAATGTCGAATCCGTAGCCGTCTGCCTGCTGCACGCCTACCGCAACCCCGACCACGAGAAACGTGTCGGAGAAATCCTCCGATCGAGGTTGCCGGGCATCCCCGTCTCGTTGTCCTCGGAGGTCGCGCCCGAGTTCCGTGAGTTCTTCCGGGCGAGCACCACCGTCATCAACGCCGTAATCGGACCGCTAGTCGGGCGGTACCTGTCGAACATCGGTCGCCGCCTGGAGGACCGCGGTATCGGCGGCGACCTGCTGGTGATGCAGAGCAGCGGCGGAGTGTACGCGGCCGACGCAGCGGTCGAACGGCCCGTTTTCATGGTGGAGTCCGGTCCCGCCGCCGGGGCAGTCGCCGCTACGCACATCGGCGCGGCCGCAGGTCAAAAGAACCTGATCTCGTTCGACATGGGCGGCACAACCGCCAAGGTCAGCATGATCCTGGGCGGCGAGCCGCGCGTCACAAAGGACTACACGGTCGGCGCAGAAGCCCAAAGCGGCGTGGGCGCATTTGGAGGCGCCGACGGCTACCCGGTCAGGACCCCTGTCATCGACCTCGTCGAAATAGGCGCGGGCGGTGGCTCTATCGCCTGGGTAGACTCCGGCGGCGCGCTGCGGGTCGGTCCCAGGAGCGCCGGCGCCGACCCCGGTCCCGCCTGCTACGGGCTTGGCGGAACTCAGCCTACCATCACGGACGCAAACCTCGTCCTCGGACGGCTCAACCCGGATTACTTCGCCGGCGGCTCCATCCGGCTCGACCCGGAACTCTCTACGGCGGCCATCGAGGAACATTGTGCCGGCCCGCTCGGTATGGGAGTCGAGGCGGCGGCCGACGGGATCATAGAAATCGCCAACGCCATGATGGTCGGCGCGCTGAGGCTGGTCTCGGTCCAACGCGGCCACGACCCGCGGGACTTCCTGCTGGTCGCGTTCGGAGGCGCAGGACCGGCGCACGCCGCGCGAATCGCACAGGACAGCGGCATGGCCGGCGTGCTGATACCGCCTAGCCCGGGCACCGCATCCGCCCTCGGCCTGCTGGCCACCGACCTGCGGCTCGACCGCACCGCGACGCATTTGGGCCTGGCCGAAAATGCCGACGCCGCAGAACTTGACCAGGAGTTCCGCACCCTCGAGGCCGAGAGCACCGTGGCGCTCAGGGCAGATACGTCCAATGGAGCAGGTGTGAATTTCCGCCGCTCGGTGGAGATGCGCTACTACGGACAAAGTTTCGAGTTGGACATCCCGGCGCCCGAAGGTACATTCGACGAACAGGGGCTGTCGGCCATCGTCTCGGCGTTCCACGACGAACACAAGCGCGCCTACGGGTTCAACGTCCCCACCGAGCCGGTCGAGTTGGTAAACCTCCGTGTCGTCGCCGTTCAACCAATCACCAAGCCCGCCACCCGCACCTCGGCGACGCTTTCCGAAAGCCGGACTCCGGTAGCAAAGGGTCGCCGGCAGGTCTTCTTCTCAGATCTGGGGGGCTGGACCGAAACCGGGGTCTACGACAGGTACGCCATGGGCGCGGGCGACAAGTTGGAAGGCCCAGCCATAATCGAAGAGGCTGACTCCCTGACCGTTGCGCCCGCAGGCTGGGTGGCAAATGTGGACGCACACGGTAATCTGATCCTCACCCACACCTGATGCTCGAAAGAGCGCCCGCTTCGATACACGCGATGCGTCTGCCTGCTTGGGAGCCCCAATGACCGCGCCATTCGTCAGAAAGCCGTTTCGACTCCACGTCGATCACCCAATCCCGATGCGCGACGGTGTGCGGCTTTCGGCCGACATCTACCTGCCCTCCACCGGCGGGCCGTTCCCGGCGTTACTCCTCAGGACGATCTACGACAACCAGGAACCGCGCTACCTCCAATGGACCCGACGCTTCGTCGAAGCGGGATATGCCGTGGTCCTCCAGGACTCCCGTGGCCGGCACGATTCAGAGGGCAAATGGGACCCCTACATGTGCGAACTCGAGGACGGGTACGACACGCACGAGTGGATCGGCCAGCAGGAGTGGTGCGATGGCCAGATAGGGACATTCGGCCTGTCGTATCCGGGCTTTACGCAAACCCTGCCGGCGACCCTCCGGAGCGAGTATTTGAAGGCGCTCGTGCCCATTGCTTCCCAGCAGGACAACTATGGCCATCACCGGGTCGACGGCGTCATCCACCACGCCGTCAGCCTCTTCTTCGCCAACATGATGGGCAAGACGATGCAGCGCAACGCCCTCGGCGAACTGGACCAGGACCAGATGTACCGGGCGTTGCCGCTCATATCGGCGCTCGACGACCTCGGCGAAAACCCCTACTACCGCGGCGTCATCGAACACGAGCAATACGGCGAGTGGTGGGACAGATACAGCCTCCGCAACCGCTACGACCAGGTCGAGACCCCTTCATTGTTCATAACCGGCTGGTTCGATTCCCTCCTCCACGAGACGCTGAAAGTCTTCAACGGCTGGACGAAACATGCCAGGACTGAAGACGCACGCAGGCTGACCAAGCTGGTCGTCGGGCCCTGGAGCCACCAGGTCGCTCCGTGGGGACGCGAGCCGTTCGACCCGGCCGGCCGTTTTGAAGAACTCACATTCGGCCCGCAGGCGGCTGAAAACATCGCCGATACGCACCTGCGGTGGTACGACGCACGCATGAAGGGCATCGACAACGGAATCGACTCGGAACCGCCGGTCAGGCTCTTCGTCATGGGCGCCAACAAGTGGCGGTTCGAAAACGAATGGCCGTTGAAACGCGCAAATGATGCCCGGTTTTACTTGTCCGGCGACGGCGCATCCGACCGCGGAGGCCGCCTGATGACCGAGCCTCCCACCGGAGAAGCCCCGGACAGCTTCGCCTACGACCCCGATGACCCGGTGCCCTCGTGGGGCGCCCAGTACCAGACGCTGGAACTGAGCGGACCCCGAGATCGGACCGAAATCGAAAACAGGTCAGACGTCCTCGTCTACACGTCGGAGGCCCTCACGCGGGACGTCGAAGTAACCGGCCCGGTCACCGCCACGATCTACGCATCATCGAGCGCGCCCGACACCGACTTCACGGCTTCGCTGGTGGATGTCCACCCCGACGGCCGAGCGATCATCCTGTGCGAGGGGATTTGCCGCGCCCGTTTCCGCAGTGGGACCGACAGGCCGCAAATGATCGAACCCGGCCGGCCTTACGAATTCCACATAGACATGTGGGACACCAGCAACCTGTTCAAGGCGGGCCACCGCATCAGGCTGGAAGTGTCGAGCAGCAACTTCCCCCGCTACGACCGCAATCTCAACACCGGCGGCCGCATCGGCTACGAGACGGAATGGAGCGTAGCCGAACAGACCGTGTACCACGACGAGGTCAGGCCCTCGCGCCTAAACCTACCCATAGTGCCGCCCCTGCCGGCCTAAGAGAGTGTCTAAAGACCTTCCGTTCACCCTGAGCCTGTCGAAGGGTCGACGCGCTGTTCATGGTTCGACAATCTCAGTACGAACGGGAAAATTACAAGAATGGGACTCAACAAAAACGGGACTCAGCACGAACGGGGCAGCATTTTACAAGAACGTTCGCCCTGAGCTTGTCGAAGGGCAGTGCTCGCCAGTGCAAGGTAGAATGCTTCGTGCCGAGCCGAAGATGCCTTCGTTCCACGTGTACATACTACGCTGCTCCGATGGCTCGTATTACACGGGGCACACTGACGACATCGAGCCTCGACTGGCGGCGCATCAGCAGGGTTCTTTCGGCGGGTATACGTCGAGGAGAAGGCCCGTCGAGCTTGTCTATTCGTCTGAGTTCAGCAGCAGAGCGGACGCTGTGGAGATGGAGCGCAGGATAAAGGGATGGTCGAGGCGCAAGAAGGAAGCGTTGATCAATGGCGATTGGGTCCGGCTGCAACGACTTTCACGAGGCGCCTGAGATGTGTCCAACAAATACCATTCCCCTTTGAGCACTGCCCTTCGACAAGCTCAGGGCGAACGTTCTTATAAAAGTCCCGTTCTTGCTGAGTACCGTTCTTGCTGAGTCCCGTTTTTACTGAGTCCCGTTTTTGCTGAGTCCCGTTCTGGCCGAGTCCCGTTTTTGCTGAGTCCCGTTCTTGTAATTTTCCCGTTCGTGCTGAGCTTGTCGAAGCACCTTTTTGGACACCCTCTAAGACCGACACTCTCCCAGCATCCCAACGCAGGCGTCCGTAATCATTCGCCCTGCCCTTTTGTCGAGCCTGCTGACGCGCACCGACCTGTGCGTCTCATATCCACCCTGCTCGAAGGCCGCTTCTGTTGGAACGTAGCCGCACCAGCCATTCGTAAGTTGCGAGATCAACGTCACATCGAAAGGCGACCGTTCCTTTATCTCCAGGCCAAACTCCACGAACAGCTCCGCCGGATTGGTGGAAATCGCCGTGCCTGACATGGAAATCGCGCCCAACTCCACCTCGCAAGACGTCGGCCCGAGTTTCCTTATCGCCTCCTCCTCCGCTCGCCAGCGCGCCCTGTCGAATTCCTGCATCCCCTCTCCGCCGCCCCGGCAGAAGTCATCGCAGAACCGCGACTCGGACAACGGGCGGTCCGGAATGTCCATAACGCGCCTGGCGAATCGAAGGTCTATTATCGGCCGCCGTTCCGTGCCGCCTACATCCGCCAGGAAGGTGTCGGCAAGGGCGGAACCGATCTTCCACGCCGCCGCGTCCCCATCCAGTGGCGGCGGGACGTCCGGGTCCTGCCACGAGGTGTTTCCCGACGCTCCGCACAGATACACGGTGGGTAAGTCTGAACCAAGCCTGCTGCGCACCGCGTCCCCCAGCCTGCCGCCAATATCGCGGTGAAAGAACTCGGGGAGCGGGCGGCCGGCGACGGGACTGCCGCCGGCCACGTGGTTGTGGACCGAGAACGACGTAACGAGGGCAATCGGTCCTCCGTCCGGCTCTTCGAACAGCCAGTAACCCAGTTCCGGGTCGGCAGGTCCAGCAGGTGAATTTGCAGGGTCCCGATCCTCCGAAAACACCATATCGATCCCGCCGTCCGGCCGAAGATAGCGACGATTGAACGTCAAGGACTCGGTCCGCGCGTTTCCGATCGCGAATACCGCCGGCCGAAGGCGAGACGCGGCTTTGATCACAGCATCCGCGAGACGCTCAGTCACCCACTCCGAATAAGCCGGGTCCGGGTCGTTATCACCGGCCGCCATCCAGGCGCGGGCGAGACCGGGCGCAACGTGCGTGTGAGTGGCCGCGATGCTGATGTGGCCGGCAGGTATGCCACTCCGGTCGGCGATCTTATTCCTGATCTCCAGGAAGTGGTCCCGGTCGATCATCGTCAGGTCGGCCGAAACCAGAACTCCGGTCTTCGCGCCGTCAGTAAAAACAACGGCGTGCGCCAGCAGGTCGCAGTCGACGGACTCGTTTCTTACCAGCGGCCGTCCGCCCCAGCTGTCGGAGCGGGACGGCGTGATGTTGACGGTGCAAGCGCCCGCCCTGCCCTGCAATGCGTCTACCACTTGGCCCTACCTTGACTTCCGACCGGCCGGCCGTCTATCCGTTCGCCTAACCCCAATCTTCGTAGTCCGCCCGCCTGGTCTTCCTGGAAAACTGCAGGTGGACGCCGTCAGGGTCGTAGAAATCGGCAATGGTCCTTCCCGAACTGGCGCCCTCTTGCGGAGTGACGTGGAACTTAATCCCAAGGTACTTCGCTTCCCTGTACGTCGCCTCCACGTTTTCAACTTCGAGCGAAATGTGGTCGATTCCCGTGGCCTGCCCGTCCCTGGCCTGGTGGAGTTCCACGCCTAAAGGGACTCCGGGCCCGTGGGTGTTCATGAAAACGGTGTCGCCCCCGTCGATCGTACCGTCCGGACTCAACCCAAGTTTCCTGTAGAAGTTCACCGACTTCTCGATGTCGGCAACGACTAGGTCCATGTGCTCAAGTCTGATCAATCGCATTGCAAAGGCTCCCGTTTCCTGAAAGCTTGTTGTGGCACAATCCGGCGATTTGGACCCCACGGCGCCGCTACCGTCAGGGAAAACGAATCTCCGGACTACCGCCTTTGGCAGCCGTCGACATTTTGACGCTACGGGGAACTGGTACCGCTCACCGGTCCTGTCGCCTAACCCCAGTCTTCGTAGTCCGCCCGCCTGGTCTTCCTGGAAAACTGCAGGTGGACGCCGTCGGGGTCGTAGAAGCTGGCTATGGTGCGTCCAGACCTCGTGCCCTCCTGCGGAGAGACGTGGAAATTGACTCCAAGGTACTTCGCTTCCCGGTACGCCTCCTCGACACTTTCCACCTCAAGCGAAATGTGGTCGATGCCCGTTTTCTGACCGTCCTTGGCCTGGTGCAGTTCGACGCCTATTGGCTGACCGGGCCCGTGGGTGGTCATGTAAACGGCATCACCCCCGTCGTTCGTCCCGTCCGGGCAAAAGCCCAGCTTCCTGTAGAAGTCCACCGACTTCTCGATGTCGGCGACAAAAAGGTCCATGTGCTCAAGTCTGATCAATCTCATTGCAAAACTCCCGTTTCTTTCGAACTCGATCTGGCCCAGCCCGGCGATTCGAGCTTGCCGACGCCTCTACCACGAGGGGAATCGAAGCCGCGGCCAACCGCCTTCGTCAGCCGCCGACATGGTGTCACACGAGTCCGGTACTTGTCAGTCCCGCCCCTCCGGAGCGCGGAATGCGGGCGGCAACTCCCCAAAACCGTTGTCGCGGTGGTTTAATACGCACGGCCGGAACGGGCTGTGGCTTGCATTCCGCATTTTTCAGACGGAGAACGACGATGATCACCCTTGAGGACCTGGAACAAGACCCCTACGCCGCACTGGGCGTTCGTAAATTCATCAACGCAACGTGCCACCACACTATTCTGGGGGGCACCCTGATACCCGAGACCTCGCTCAAGTCGATGCGCTCTGCCGCCGCCAACGCGGTGGACCTGATGGAGCTTCAAAAGGCGGCAGGCCGGGTAATTTCGAACTACACGCACGCCGATGACGGTTTCATCGTGTCAGGCTGCGCGGCGGCGATGCTCGTCGGGACTGCCGCCATCCTCACCGGGACCGACCGCGCCAAGGGCGAACAGTTGCCGGACCTGACCGGAATAAAGAGCAAGTGCATCGCCAAGCGCTTCGCGCGCCACCGCACGCCGGAGGGCACGGAATACGTTGACCACGGTTACGCCATCGCCGTGCAGACCGCCGGCGTGAAATTCGTGGAAATCGGCGAAAACGACATCGCAACGGCCGAAGAGTACGACGCAGCGTTCGACGACGACACGGCGATGGTCTACTGGATCGGCTACGCGCCGGAAGGTGACCTGCCGCTCGCCGACGTGATCGACATAGCCCACTCCCACGGCGTGCCGGTGATGGTCGACGCGTCGAACTCCCTGCCCCCGCGCGAAAATCTCCACTTGTTCATCGACCTCGGCGCGGACCTGGTCTGCTTCTCAGGCGGCAAGGGTCTCCAGGGGCCGCAGGGTTCCGGAATCATCGCAGGGAGGCAGGACCTGATCGACGCGGTGGCCATGCAGTCCGCGCCGAATCACGGCATCGGCCGGGTTTGCAAAGTCAGCAAGGAAGAGGTCGTCGGCCAGATTTCGTCGCTGATCTGGTGGGCGGAGCAGGACGAGGAGGAGCGCATGATCGAACACCACCGCAAGAGCGGCCTTCTTCTTGACATGGCGAAGGACCTGCCCGGCGCGAAGTCCGAAGTGGTGTTCCCCGATCACAGCCAACGCCCCTACCCGACCGTCCACGTCAGTCCCCTGCCCCAGTCCGGCCTGAGCGGCCAGGACCTGTTGGCGGCGTTGCGCAGCGGAGATCCTCCCATCGCCGGAATGACTCACCCAACCGATCCGGGCGCCATTCGCCTGGACGTGCGGCTACTGGAAGACGAAGAAATCAAGGCCATCGGGACCCGGCTGGCGGAATTGCTCGGTTAGGCGGCCGATTCGGAAGCCAGAGGCTCGTAAACATCCCGAACGGGACCTGGCAAAGCCGCGAAACTGCGAATATTCGCCTCGATTTTGACACACGGGCTAACCCGGATAACATTGCCCACTATCGCCGACCTGGGCGTCCGCAGCCGTGAGTTCATACGGCCTGCTGCGTCGAAAGAAATGACTGGAGGACAAGGCGTCAATGGGTACATTTCTCGCCCGTCGCGCCGTGTTCGCCGTCATAACGGTCTTCGCCGCCACACTGATCGTCTTCACAGTATCCAGGCTCACCGGCGACCCGCTCGATTTCCTCATCAGGGAACAGGGTTACGGCGTCTCTGAAGAGCAGAGGGCGGCGATCGCCAAGAAGATCGGTCTCGACAGGCCGCTCGCTGTTCAATACCTGATATGGATCGGCGGTTGGATGCGAGGAGACTTTGGCAGGTCCATATTGACCGAAAGACCGGTCCTGGACATTTTTCTCGAAAAGGCCCCGCCCACCATTCAGCTTGCCCTGGTCGCCTGGGTCCTTGCGACGATAATCGGCGTGCCGGTGGGAGTGGTTTCCGCGGTGAACCGCGGCGGCGTCTTCGACTACATAGGGCGGGCGTTTGCCCTCTTTGGCCAGGCGGTACCGGTGTTCTGGCTGGGAATCATGGCCATCCTGATCTTTGCGGTTACCCTGGGTTGGCTCCCTTCGGGCACGAAGGGCCCGCCGGATGCCAGTTTCTGGGAACAGGTCAGGTATTTCGTCCTGCCGACGGTCGTCCTGGGTTGGAGCGGAGCCGCGAGCTACGCTCGATTAACGCGATCGGCCATGCTCGAGGTGCTCGACTCCGAATTCGTAAAGATGGCGAGGGCCAAGGGCGTTGCAGGCGGAAGAGTCATCTGGAAGCATGCGCTCCGAAACGCAATGATCCCACCGATAACCTTTTCGGCGCTCCTGATAGCGTTCTTCCTCAGCGGCCAGGTGGTTGTGGAAGTGGTATTCAGTTGGCCAGGCCTCGGAAGGCTGGCGACCGAGTCCGTTTTCGAAAACGACTTCAATACCCTCAGCACTTCCGTGCTTTTCTTCGCAGCTTTGTTCGCCTTCGCCAGTTTCCTCGCCGATACGCTTTACGCATTGGTCGATCCGCGGATCAGGTACTCGTAGGACTGTCTGGTGGATCTCTCAATCGACAAACGCATGTCCGGCTTCTCTTTCGGAGCCCTCTGGCCGGTACGTCTCGCGTCTGCCTCCTGGTACTTCGTCCGGAGATGGCCGGTCATTCCCGGGATCATCCTGGCGACCCTGGTCATCTGCTCCATCTTCGCCAGCCAGATCGCCCCGCACAGTTTTAGAGAGACCGACCTCCGGCAACGGAACGCGCCGCCTATGTGGATGGAAGGTGGCTCCGCGGCGAGAATTCTGGGCGGCGACGTAGTGGGGCGTGACATTCTCAGTCGCCTGATACACGGGGCCCGCGTCGAGATGATGGTCGCCACCATCTCTCTCTTCGGCGGCGCAATACTCGGCACGATTATCGGCCTGGTAGCGGGTTACTACGGTGGTGTTATCGACGAAGTGCTCATGCGCCTGGTGGATATCTGGTTTTCTATTCCGTTCCTGCTGTTCGCGTTGGTTGTGGCGATCGCATTTACGCCCAGTTTGCAGGTGGTGTTGATCCTGTTGGCCATACTCGCCTGGAGCGTGTTCGTCCGGAATATCCGGGCGGAGGTCCTTGTAATAAAGACAACCGACTACGTGTCGTCGGCCCGGGTTGCCGGGGCTTCCACCTTGAGATTGATGGTCAGGCACTTCTTCCCCGGCATCGTCAACACCATGATGGTCATCGCCTCTCTCAGGGTGGGCCAACTGATCCTGGCGGAGTCTTCGCTCAGCTTCCTGGGCGCAGGAATCCCGGCGCCAACGCCCGCCTGGGGAGTCATGGTCGCCGACGGTAGAAACTACCTTGATGTCGCGTGGTGGGTATCCACTCTGCCGGGCGTCGCGATCCTGTTGACGGTTATGTCATTCAACTTCCTGGGTGACTGGCTCCGGGACCGCCTGGACCCGCGCCTGCGGCAAATCTGACGATCACCCGCAGAGCGGCGCCCGCGGGCCCTAACGTTGACGGACTCGCACGGGCAAAGTAAGATTCGCGGCTGTTCGCCAGTGTGCTGGAAGGGCAATTATGGCCGGGCGAGAGGCGTCGGCCGCGAATCGTGGGCCTTGTTCTTGCACGTTGCCGAAGGAGGAAAGCATGCGCTTTATTAAATTGGGTCCGGTAGTTATAGCCGGACTATTGGTAGCTGCAATCGCTGCCGTCGCCTGTGGCGGGACGGAGACCGTTACCGTCGTCGAAACCGTGGTCGTCAAAGAACAGGTGACCGTGCCCGGCGAGCAGGTAATCCAGACCGTCGTCGTCGAAAAAGTCGTCGAGGGTAAGACGGTTACGGAAGTACAGACCGTCGTCGTCGAAAAACCAGTCACCGTGACCCAGAAGGTCGTCGAGACTGTCGTCGTCGAGAAGGTCGTCGAAAAACCCGTAACCAAGACGATCACCAAAGTCGAAGAGAAGGTGATCGTTCACACCGCCACTCCAATTCCGGCGGTCAGGGACGACGTACCCGCCCCGCGCGGCCGGCCCGGCACCATCACATTTGCGATGTTGGACGTCGGCAAGGGCACGGGAATCAACAGCGCCCAGTCGTCCAACTACCGCTGGGGCATCACTGAAGCTCCCTTCATGACAGTGTTCCCGGGCGATGTCCAGGGAATGGTGATTTCGGGATGGGAACGCAGCCCGGACGGGTCGAAGCTGTACCTCACCGTCAAGGACGGAGTTGAGTTCCACGACGGCTGGGGCACGTTTGACGCCGAGGACCTGGCGTGGAACCTGACCGACACCAACGCCACCACGAACGAGGATTCGATTTCGTGGAACGCCGGTGACTACGGAGCGCTGTTCAAGTCTCACACCGCGATCGACGACAAGACCGTCGAAATCGAGATCAACCAGTGGGACGTCCGTTGGGCTGCCAACCAGTTGAACAGCCAGGGCCAGACCATGGAGATCTTTTCGAAGAAGGTCTTCGATGAAAAAGGCCGCGACTGGATGCTGGAAAACATCATCGGCACCGGTCCGTTCCAGTTGATCGAGTACCGGGACGACGAACGCATCCTCGCCGAGGCAGTGGCAAACCACCACCGCCAGACCCCACTGATCTATCAGATCGCATACATCGAGGTGCCGGAGGCCGCTGCCCGCAAGGCCGCGATGCTGACCGGTGAAGTGGACGGCGCAGAACTGATTCTGCCCGACCGGAAAGACCTCGCAGAACGCGGGTTCATTTGGGTCCCGGCAAACTCCGGCAAGGAACAGGTCGTCATCTTCGGCGGTAACTACTGGGAGACCGCTCGAATCGACACCGGTGAAGAGTTGGAGCCGTGGAACCTGGCCGGATACACCGAGGACCGCCCCTGGATCGGTTGCCCCTGGCCTGACCAGTGCCCCTACGAGGACACGGACAACCCGGCAGGCATGGACGACATGGAACAGGCCCGGCTCGTCCGCTGGGCGATGGCCATGGCATATGACCGCGAACTGATCAACGAGACGTTGTTCGCCGGTCAGGCACAGCCGGACCACATCTCCATGTTCATCCCGAGCCTCCCCGAGTTCAAGGACGAGTGGAAGGTCCCCTACGACCCCGATAAGGCGAAGGAATACCTCGCCATGGCCGGATTCCCGGATGGCTTCGAACACACGTTCCTGGCCATCGCCGGATTCGCCGAAGAGGTCCAGCAGGCCATCGCAGGCTACTGGGAGCAAATCGGAATAAAGACCGAGATTCAGGTCGTTGACTACAGGGGCGTTTTCAGGCCCACCGTCGTCGACCGGTCCAACTACTCGGTGTACGCACAGGGTTGCAGACATCACAACGGCCTGCCGTTTGACTGGCCGCGCGGCCCGCAGAACACCGCCCTGACACGTGGCGGGTTTGGCTGCGGAGTCGAAATGCCCTTCATCGCCGAAGGTTTCGTCGAAGCGAACCAGCACGACGATCCTGCCAAGCGCATAGAGGTCAACACGAAGGTCGCCGAGCAGATGCACTTCTGGATGCCTCAGTCCGGAATCGCAGTCGTGCCGAACGGCATGATGGTCAACCCCAAGTCGATCGAATCCTGGCAGATGCTCGACGGCTTCGAGTCACCGTCAATTCAGGGACCTGAATACATAGTGCCGGTTAGCCGGTAAACAGGAAGTTCGTAGTGACTGCGGCTGGCCGACGCCGGCCGTAGTCCCGACGAGGAGTAGACGCGGAGCCCGTGGGATAAAACCCTCGGGCTTCGTTCTTAAGTCAACCTTGCCGGAACGGGGGCAGGCAAAAAGATGATCTGCGACGCGCACGCATACCTGGGCAACAGCCCCGGGTGGGCACAGATGGGACTGCCAGTGCCCCTGGACGGGCACGGTTGGGTGGAGATGATGGACCGGTCGGGGGTCGACCGCGCCCTGGTTGCCCCGCCCGGCGTGGGCAGGGACCAGGAATACAAGCCCGACATGGACCGCATCGCCCAGGGCATGCGCGACTACCCGGACCGCCTGTTCGGATTCTGCCGGGTCCTGCCAAAACGCGGTCAAATCGCCATCGACGAACTCAAGATGCGAGTCGAAGAACAGGGATTCCGCGCCGTCAAGATGAACACCCTGGATGACGACTACCGGCTGGACGACCGCCGCCTGCTGGACCCGGTCCTCAGCGCCGCCAACGACCTGGGCATCGTGATGTTCTTCCACACCGGCGACGCCCACGGAGAGACCTGCCAGCCGAGCATGGTCGCCGACATGGCCGTGGACTACCCGGAAATGACGTTCATCATCGGCCACGCTGGCTACGTCGGATACCAGGACCAGACCGCCCCCTCGCTCAAGCGGGCGCCCAACGCGGTGTGCGAAACGGCCGGCCTGCTGAGCCCCGCCATGATCCAGGGAGTCGTCGACGAAGTGGGCGCCGAACGCGTCCTGATCGGAAGCAACGGGCCCAACACGCCCATCGAGCTTCCACCCCTGATGGTCAACAAGTACATGAACAAGCTATCCAGCGAAGAGAAGGCACTCATCACCGGCGGTAACTTCGAACGCATTTTGGGACTTGACTAGACTTCGAAGTCGGTCCATTCCCAACTTGCCAATAGCCGTTCCGCAGCACACAAGAGGACGTTTTCCAGGCCCAAGACAATGGCAAAGATTTACGACGCACACGCCTACCTCGGCAACAACCCCATCTGGGGCCAATTGGGACTACCCGTCCCCCTGTACGCGGACGGCTGGATAGAGTTGCTGGACACCGCCGGAATCGACGGAGCGCTCGTCGCGCCGCCGGGGGTTGGCGCTGGCGAAGATTTCAAACCGGACATGGACCAGATCGCCGAAGGGGTGCGCAACTATCCCGACCGGCTATTCGGGTTCTGCCGCGTGAAGCCCCGCAGCGGCCAGGACGCAGTCGATGAACTGAAGAAGCGCGTCCAGGAGCACGGTTTCCGCGCCCTGAAGATGAACACCCTGGACGACAACTACCGCCTCGACGACCGCGCGCTGTTGGATCCCGTGTTCGAGACGGCGGCCGAACTCGGAATCGTCGTCTTCTTCCACACCGGAGACGCCCACCACGAGACCTGCACGCCCTCGATGGTCGCCGACATCGCGACGGACTATCCGGATACGACCTTCATCATCGGGCACATGGGATTCGGTGGCGTCAACGGTTTCCCGGGAGATATTGAACAGTTGGTCCCATCCATGGAGCGAGCGCCCAACACGGTGACCGAAACGGCCGGTGTGTTCAAGTGCGAATACATCCAGGATGTGATCGACCAGGTGGGAGCGGACCGGGTCCTGATGGGTTCGAACGGCCCCAACTCGCCGATCGAATTGCCCAAGGTTATGTTCGCCGAACACATGAACAAGCTCACGGATGACGAAAAGTCGCTGGTTCTCGGCGGCAACTTCGCCCGTATATTCGGCCTGGATTGACGGGCGCACTACTGGCGTTCGCTGGCGTCTGAGCCGCGCCGCCGGCGCAGTCGCCACAAAACACGGAAGGGTGAACATGGCCACAGAGAACGTCTATGACGCCCACGGATATCTCGGCGTCAATCCTGAATTCGCGTCGTACGGCCTGCCCGAAACGCTCGACGGAGACTGGTGGGTCGAGACAATGGACAACTGCGGCATGACGGGCACATTGGTCGCGCCGCCAGGAGTCGGAGCGTCCGAGGACTTTTGGCCGGATCTCGAGCGAGTAGCCGCCGCGGTCAAGCAACACCCCGGCCGCATATTCGGCTATGCCCGCGCCAAGCCCAGGAAGGGCAAGGCGGCCGTAGACGACATCCGTTACTGGATCGAGGACCGCGGTCTCCACGCCGTCAAGATGAATTCGCTGGACGACGACTACCGCTTCGACGATAGAGCCCTGCTCGACCCCGTCCTGGAAGCGATCAGCGAACTCGGCGTACCGGTCCTGATACACACCGGCGATACCCATGCCGAAACGTGCACGCCCACAATGGTCGCCGACATCGCCGTGGACTTCCCGGATACGACGTTCATCATCGGCCACATGGGATACCCGAATTCCGACCACGAACTCGTTGACGCCATGAAACGGGCGCCGAACACAGTGACGGAATCGGCATCCGTGTTCAGGCGGGTCGTAATTCGACGTACCGTCGAGGAGGTCGGCGCCGATCGGGTGCTGATGGGCAGCAACTCGCCCTATTCACCGGTGGAACTGGCCGTACCCATGTTCGATGTCCACATGCCATTCCTTTCGCAATCGGAACGCGCCGCAATCCTGGGCGGAAACCTGGCGCGGGTCTTGGGAATACAGGAATGAGCCTCGACGTAGGACTGTGCACCCACATGACGGACGCCGGAGCAATCCTGGACCGGTGCCGGGAACTGGACGTAAGCCAGGTCACGCTACAGGCCTCGACGATGCCCGGCTACGGGGAACTTGGCCACCCGGACCCCACCGCATTTCGCGAGCTGTACGGCAGGCTCTCGGACGAGGGCATCACCGTAGCGGCGATCATGAAGTGGATCGGCGATTTCGCAGAGTTGGCCCTCGACCCCGATTCGCACCGGAAGCAAATAGACGGCGCCCTGAAATTGCTGGAGATGCAGGGCGAATACGGCATAGACCGCCAACTCCACTACGTCGACCTCCCCGAGCCCGAAGACCCCGCTGACGACGACGCGATGTGGGATGGGATGCTGGGCATCTACCGGGAACTGATCGCCCAGGCAGAATCTTCAGGCGTAAGGCTCGCAAATCACGCCATCTGGCGCTGCCTGCCGCTCGATATGCGCGACCAGGCCCTCGCGGACGGCGTAACCGCAGACGACTACCGCCAGTACCGGCCGGAAGGCTGGGCCGGGCCGTACCTCGTAAGGACCGCAGACCACATACGCCGCATCATCGACTCGGTCCCGAGCGATTCCAACGGTCTGGCCATGTGCACCGGCATGTACATAACCGGCGCCGAACCCCTGGAGGAAGTCGGAAAGTTCGCAGGACGGATCAACTACGTCCAGATCAGGGACCTCGACGCCCGGTGGCCGGCGGCGCGCGAGGTGTTTCCCGGTACTGGGAACCTGGACTTCCCGGCTATTCTTCGCGCGCTGATAGACGCTGGCTACTCAGGCTTCCTCCACCCCGAGCACCTCGGCCAGCCCCGATTCGACGGCGACGACCTCGAAAAGGACGCAACACGCCTGGTGAAGGAATGGGTCGCAGAGGCCGAATCCGCCTCCTAACCCGCCTGCCTCGATCGCTTCCAGGCAAGGCCGCTGATGAACTCCATCACCGCCCGGTGGGCGAGTTGGGCTGTGATTTCGCCCGGGCCGTCGTAGGCGGGGGAAACTTCCACGACGACCATGGCCACGAGTTCAAGATCAGACGTGGCGATTTTCCGGACGGCGCGTAGTAGCTCCCGCGCGGAAAGACCACCGGGCTCGGGCGTCCCAGTGCCGGGCGCGAACGCCGGATCGGCCACGTCAACGTCGATTGACAGGTACAGCAATTCCGGGCCATCCAGGGCTTCTTCAATGGCATCGGACAGCACCGCGTCGGCGCCGCGCGTCTCTATCTCTGACATCAAGTGCCAACGCATTCCCTGGTCGCGCATCCAGTCGAACACCTCCGGCGGGGGCCAATAGCCGCGCAAGCCCACCTGCACGAAGTTCTTTCCGGGTATCGCCCCACTCTCAATTAGACGCCGCATCGGGCTGCCGTGTGAGATGAGCACGCCGCCATAGCTCTCATCTCCGGTGTCGGCATGGGCGTCGAAGTGAAGGACGCCGACGCGGCCCTCGCCGTGGAACTGGGCGACCGCCGTCGCAGATGGAAGGGTTATCGAATGGTCGCCGCCAAGGACAACCGGTATCGCGCCCGCCCCAAGCGCCTCACCCACTTTGATTCTCACCGACTCGTGTCCCAAATCCAGCGAACTGGGAGGGCAATTGGCGTCTCCAAAATCGACCACATTCAGGTGATCAAACGGATTTACGCCCAGCCCCAGGTGATGCAACGAAGTTCTCGATGAACCGACATAAGAGGCCTGGCGGATGGCGCGCGGACCAAAGCGCGCCCCCGGCCTGTAGACGACGCCCATGTCCACCGGCGCGCCGACGATGGCCACGTCCGCGCCGTGCGAGTTCAGTTCGGCTGCGGCGCCGGCGTACGGCAACTGCATGAACGTAGGCAGACCAACGAAGGCCGGTCTGCTTTCTTCACTGTTCGGATTTGTCAAGATTGACCTCGTAGGACCGGCAGAGGTGAGGGTCAGCTTCATTTCCCATGACTGTTATGTTGCAGACGGGATTGTCCGATCCCCCAGACCGCTGTGAAAAGACTATCCTTGGACGTGACATCGTAGTATGCCCGTGAATTCCTGAGTCGGAGCAATTCGAGGAGCAGAACGTGACCCAGTCAAATCAACCGCACATTGACCTGTTACTCAAGGGTGGAAGAGTCATCGACCCAGCCAACAACGTCGACGGACACTTCGACGTGGCAGTCTCGCGGACCAAGGTGTCTGCGGTCGAAGCCGACATTCCCGCGTCGTCCGCACACAAGGTTGTGGACGTTTCGGGCCTGCTGGTCGTGCCAGGGCTGATCGACCTTCATGCCCACTTCTGTGGCTTCCGGGGATTCGTATTGCCGGACGCCCACTGCCTGCCGACAGGCGTTACCGCCGCCCTCGACGCCGGGGGAGCGGGTTGGAAAACGTACGATGAATTCAACGACCAGGTCATCTCCAAGTCGACGACTCGCGTCTTCGCCCTGCTCAACATCGTAGGCGCGGGGATGGTGGGCGACCCGGAGCAGGACCTGGCGGAAATGGACCCGGAGGCGGCCGCGGCAAAGATCAGCCAGCGACCGGAACGGATCGTCGGCATCAAGGTGGCCCATTACCAGGGGCCCGGTTGGGAGCCGTTGGACAGAGGCGTCGAAGCCGCCCAGGCCACCGGGACGTTCGTGATGGTGGACCAGAACGCCCTCCCCACGCGCACCGCCGACAAGATGCTGCTGGAGCACCTGCAGCCGGGAGACGTCACGACCCACTGCTTCGGGTTTGGCAAGCCGGTCATAAACGCAAAGGGCGAAGTTAAGCCATTCGTCCGCGAGGCGAGGGACAGGGGCATCCAGTTCGACGTGGGACACGGTGCCGGCAGCTTCTCTTTCCGGATGGCCGAGGCGGCGGTTGGAGGCGGCTTCCCGCCCGACACCATCAGCACGGACATGCACACGTCCAGCCTGCTGACCTGCAACGCCAACATGCCGGAGACCATGTCAAAGATGCTCGCCTGCGGCATGCCGTTGGTCGACGTAATCCGCACCTCCACCGTGGCTCCGGCCGCCCAGCTAAAGCACACAGAACTCGGCACGTTGACCATCGGCTCCGACGCCGACATCGCGGTCCTGGCGCTTAACGAGGGCGACTTTGGTTTCACCGACAACGGCCCGACCGGCAACCGTGTCATGAAGGCCAGGCAGCGGCTCTCCGCCGAACTCACAATCGCGCAGGGTAACGTCGCCTGGGATGCCAACGGACGAACGCGGGACGACTGGTCCCACACGCCCCCTCCCGACGAACGCATCCCCTGAGGACGCGTTTACATGACTCCCTCTCCCCGTGAAGACCTTTGCAAATCACCCTCTCCCGACGGGACAGGGTTGGGGTGAGGGCAAACTCGCCTACGCGGGCGCGTTCGCTTTGGACTGTCCGACTACGGCGCGAGCGTAAGCACAGACTCCGAATCTTCTTCCGACCGTTCTTCGCCGAATGGCAGGAAGTGGTAACGGCCTGCAAGCCACTCCGGCAGTTGGTCGCAGTAGTGCTTCGAGCCCGGGTGGCCTGACTGCCCCTGCGATTCGACCGCCCACATTCCATCGTCACCCAGATCGGTAATGAGCCGGTAGTTGGCGCCCATCGCGGCACGCCAGTTCGGGTCGAAACCGGTGTTGCACACGGTTACGCCGTTTCCGCCGACGGGCAGCCCGCCCCGGTCCAGCAATTCACCCAGATCGCCGCGGCCCGTAAGCACGTGCCGAAGGTGGATCTTGTGGAGAGTCCCCCACGTCCATCCGTCCGTGTCGGGTCCAAGCCGTTCCTCCAATTCGTCCAACGCTGCACTCATGGACTCGACAATGGCCTGTTCGCGGTCACTGCCGTCGAACCAGTTGGCTGCGTCGGCGTGGATCAACGACGCGGCTATTCCACCGCAGTTTCCAGTGAGCGCCGTTGCCAGTTCGCCATCGAAACGTTCCTGCGCGACCCGGGCCGACCACTTGTTGAAAAAGACCTCGAATATCGACGCACCAACCTCGTCCGTGTCCATCCGGTGGTCCCACGCTTCCAACCGCCGTGCAGCCTCCCGAACGCGCGGGTCGTCGCTGGCGCTCAATATCGGCCTCAACGCGGGCATGGCCTCGTCCGCCCGCAGTACGCGCGTGTCCTGGTGCATCCGCCCGAATATGTCCTTGTTGAACGTGTCCTGCTCCTCGATCATCTGCCTGATACGCCTTGCACGGTGCCCGCTGGACCATGCGCCGAACAGCGGATACGGGTAGTCATTCGGAGCGGTCCGGTTATTTGCGCTCGTCGCCCAACCCTGTTCCGGGTCAACCAGGCGAGGCATGTGTTCGGCAGGAATCAGCCCGTTCCACTGGTGCTCGGGGTCCCACCCGGGACGGTAACCGAGCTGTTGCACCTTGCGCACCGGGATCCTGCCGACGGCCTGGTACCCGAAGTGGCCGTCCACGTCGGCGGCCATCATGCTGAACGTGGGCACCCTCCACGGGCGAATCGCCTCACGGAATTCCTCGACCGAATCAGCGCGGTCGACTCCCAGCAACGCGGTCAGCCAACCGCAATTCGTGGCGCCGAGCCATTTGAGAGACACGGGCCCCGTGCCGGCTGCTTCAGCCGGCAGCAGTTCGTCGACAATCGGACCGTTGCGTGAGAACCGGACCGTCTTTTCGACGGTCTTTCCGTCTCGCACCTGGATGGTCTCGTCGAGCGTCCGCTCAGGCTCCCACTCTCCGTCAAACAGAAACGCGCCCGGGTGGCCTGGGTCGGTCCGTTCCTCGTACAGGTCGCGTTGCGAGCAGATGTTGTTGGTAATGGCCCACCCAACGCGCCTGTTGCGGCCGAACATGATCGCCGGCATCCCTGTGTACGCCATGCCGACCACGTCGAACGAACCGCCGCTTAGCTGCGCCTCGTACCAGCACGACACCGCGGCAAACGCGATGTGCGGGTCGCTTGCGACCATCGGCAAACCCGACTCGGTGCGGGCGCCGCTCACCACCCAGTTGTTGCTGCCAATGCCCTCATCCGGACTGCCTACTACGTCGCCGACCGGCTCCAGGCCCCCTTGTGCCGGGGTGTACGAACCGACCGGAAGAATGCTCTCTTCCTCGGCTTCACCTGTCAGAAACGCCGCGAACAGTTCATCGTCGCCCAACGCGCGTTTGGCCAGTTCGGGGCCCACTATCACGGGGAACCGGACTGTCAGGTAATAACGAAATTCCGTTGCGATCGCCAGGCAGTCGACTGGGGACCACGGCTCCGGCTCGTAGCCCAGCAGGGCGAACTCAATCGGGAGGCAGTCCTGCGAACGCTCGATGAGCGCATTCACCCCATCGGAAAAGCTGGAGAGCAACGACCCGGTCTCGTCCGGAATGTTTTCCCACTCCGCCCGTGCAATGCGATTCAGGCCGATCGTGCGCGCGATTACGTCCACTTGCAGGCCGTCTTCGCCCAGTATTTCCGACAACCGTCCGTGGCCCTTTCGCCGCAGGTAATCGAGCTGAAAAAGCCGGTCCTGCGCCATGGCATAACCAAAAGCGAAGAAAAGGTCTGCGTCGTTGGAGGCGCTGATGTACGGCACTCCCCAACTGTTCCGCGTTATCCGCGCGTCGCCTGACACTCCCACATTTACCGCCCCGCCTGCGTCCGGCACGCGCCGCCGCGTCTCTTCGTTCCACCACTTGTCGAACTCGGCGCGTGTCATCCCAGCGGAAGCGCACGCATTGGCAATGGATTCTCCTGCGCCCAGTCGGGCAAGCAATTCGTTTGAATTCGATGACATCAATTGAGCCTCCGGGCGGTCACATGGTCCTGACTACAGTGTCGCGTTGTGCTTCGATTTCCCTTGCGATTTGTGGAACGTCCAGGTTGCTTTCGGGCCAATCTGAGGGAGCGATCCGGGACAGCCGGAGCAGCAACCGGGCAAGGAACCCTGCGTACTCCTTCAGTTCCCGCACCCTGACCTTGTCAGGCGTGTCGCTGCTGCTGTGCCCGAACTCCACGTCGGGATGCCTGCCGACAAACCTCCAGCGCCACAGCCCGCCTGCATGTATTCCAGCCCTTGCGAACGGGAAAGAATCACCCGACGCGTCGTACTGCGCAAACACATGGCACCTGAACCCATCCTTCAGCGTATCCAGTTGCTCCTGCACGAGGTTTCGCAAGTCGGGAAATGTCAGGGCCACCCCCTTGACATTCCCGGTGGCCAACTCGTCCAGGTGCAGCGCCAATCTGGGAGGCGTTTCCGGTCCGTGATGTTGGGCCACGTAGGCGGATGAGCCCTGGAGCATCTGCTCTTCGGCGCCAAACGTCACGAATTTGATGGACCTGCCGGGGCGGACGCCTTGTTCCCGGGCCAGTCCGCTCAGGATGCGGGCGGTCTCCATGGTTACCGACGACCCCGATCCGTTGTCATTCGACCCAAAGGAGTCCGGTGTCGTGTCGAAGTGCGCGCCAAGCAGCAGGTGCTCCTCTGGCCACGACTCACCGGGCAGTGTACTGACCACGTTCCTCGACGTAGTTGCAATGTCCGTCGCATCCACTTTCACGGTCACGGTGGCGCCCCGCGCTGCGCGATTCCGCAACCTCGCACCGTCCTCCCGGGACGTCTGAATCGTCGGCAGAGCGCCTCCGCTCACCGAGCCGTCTCGCCAGTCGCTCGCCGACGTGTGATTGGTGCGCCGGCCGCCGTGGGGACTCGGCGTCAGAATGGCGAGCGCGCCCTCGGCTGCAAGGTCGGACACGCGGGTGGCGAACGGACGCGGCGGGGAAAACGGCTCGTAACCGGTGTCCATTATTGCCACTGCGCCCCGTAGACCCCCGTTCAACCGCTCTATCTCGTGGGCCATCCCGTATCCGGCATCTACCAGCGGCGCCGTCACCGACACCGATGGACAGAACAGCACGGGGCGGGCGTCAACAGTCCAGTCTTCCTCCCCGGCAACGCTGATCGACACCGAGTCACTTCGCCAAGTCTTGAGCGGAAAGGGCTCGAACCCGACGTTTTCCAGCCCGTACGCCGCGAGTCGCTCGGAGATGTACTGCGCGGCGCGAAGATCACCGTCGGAACCAGCCCACCTGACCCCGATGTCGTCACATAGAGCTTGTATGTGGGCTGGTATGGATGACCCCACCCATGCCTCGCCCATGATCCACCGGTCCGCCGTCCCATAATCAGTCGTCAAAGTTCTCCCCTTAAATGTTGTTGCCCTTCGAGGGCCGTGATCGCTTTCGCGACTGCGGAATTCTCTTGCTGTTCACCCAATGGCGCCGTTTGAAGACGATTGCCGGGGTGTCCGGAATTCGAACTCGGCTGCTTCTTCGATGTCTTCGATATCCATCAACAGCGGATGGTACTCGCCGGTCAGCGTTTCTTCTACACGGTCTACGTAGTGTGGGCTCCCCGGCTGCCCTGACTGTCCAGTTAGTGTGGCCCCCCAGGCCATCGCCGGTTCCGCGAAATCGACGAAAAGTCTATAGCTCACGCCAGACGTATTCCGGAATCCGGTTGCCGTTTCGGACGGACGGCGATTGTTGACCGTGCCCGCACCGCCCGGGCAGGAGTACGGACCGAGGTTGAACACCCGCGCGGCTTCCGCGTTGGTCGACAAAGGATGTTCGTAAAGGACCGTGTGGGCGCTTGACCACTTCCAGTCGTCCGGCTCCGGGCCGAGCGCACCCGCCAGGTATTCGTACGCAGACTCCGCCGCGTTACGCATCATCCGTAACGTCTCTTCAGCGCTGCAATGCGTCGCTTCGCCAAGCAAAACGGCGCGGGCGAGATCGCCGGGACTTTCCGCAGATAGCCGGCCAGCATAGTCGCCGGCCAGGGCCAGGGCTACGTTCCTGGCGAATCTGGGCCACAGTGAAGCCCAGACTGCGGCGCCGCGTTGTTCCGAGTCGTAGCGGCAGTCCCACTCCCGGAGAATGTTTCCGAGTGAAGCTAGACGGTATTCGCCAGAATCTACGAGTTGCCGGGCAACAATGTCTTTAAGCATGCGGGCCCGAAGGTCGAGTGTGTCTGACTGGACGTCGCGCACCTCCGTTGGTTCCAGTGGTGACCCGCGCTCAAGCATTTCCGCAATCCGACGCATCCGGTATCCGTCCGCGTAGGTCCCCGTCATACCCTCCAGCAGGTCAGGCGAGGCCGGCGTGTTATTAGCGCTCGCCACCCATCCGCGCCCCGGGTTATGCAAGCCCGGCAAGTCGGGCGTGCCCACGTAACCGGCCCATTCATCTTCCGGACCGGGCCTGCGCGTGCCGCGCGTCGAGTCGGACCGGATGGGGATGGAACCGCACATCTGGTAGCCGAAGTGGCCGCGCGAGTCTGCGTAAACGCCGTTCCAGACGGACAATCTCCAATCGTCGAATATCTCCCGGATTTCGTCCGCAGTCTCAGCCCGATTGAGCGCCATCAACACCCGCGCGTCGCCAATCACCTCGTGCCCGACCCACCTGAGGGTGATGGGCCCGTCTCTCTCGGGATCCACGCCCGGGATGAATTCGTTTACAACCGGACCTCGGCGCGTTCGGCGCACCTCCAACTCGACCGCCCCGCCTCCGCGCACTCCAATTCGCTCGCGACTCGAATCGAATCGCGCCCAACCATCTCCGTCCCGGTACATGTCCGGGTCCGCGGGCGCTACCTCCTCGTGATACAGGTCGCGCGTAGAGGTGACGTTGTTGGTCCTGCCCCAGGCGGCGCCGCGGGTCCGCCCGAATACGACCGGCGGCGCGCCCGGATACGCCGCGCCAATGCAGTCGATGCCCGGGGCGGATAAGTGCTGCTCGTACCACATGCCCGGGAATGAGACCGGCCAATGCGGATCGGATGCCAGCGCCGGCTTGCCAGAGGTTGTAATCGACGGCCCGGCCACCCAGTTGTTCGAACCGGTGCCATCGTCTCCGCCGCCGTCCAATCGCGTGCGTCCGCCCTCCTCATTCGGAACGATCAACTCCCCTGCTTCTGAGGTGAGCATGGTCCCGGCAATTTCCGGCTCGGCGTACCTGAGTATGCGTTCGGCAGCCACGATTTGCTGCAATCGGCCGGTGAGGGTCCACCAGAAGTAACGAAGGATCACGATAGAGTCGAGTGGCGTCCAGGGTTCCGGCTCATATCCGAGAACGTCGAACTCGACCGGCAGGTTGTCCGCGGCCAACTCGGTCCAGCGGTTGACCCCGTTCGCGTAGGCATCCAACACCTCCGCGGTCGATTCATCCAGTGACGCCATTTCCAATTTGGCAGCCTGTAACAGACCGATCGTGCGCATCTCCATGTCGGACCGGACTGCGCTTTCTCCCAGGACCTCGGCCAGTCTGCCGCGTGCCAGCCGTCGCCGGTAGTCCAATTGCCAGAGGCGGTCTTGGGCATGTACGAACCCGGTGGCGAAGGCCAACTCGCGATTGTCGGAGGCAACTACGTGGGGAATCCCGAATTTATCGCGTAGAACCCTTGCTCCAGTCCCGAGATGACTCGCAGGACCAATGACCTTTTCGGGCAACTTCGACTCGAGATATCGTCTTTCAAGACCCGAGTACTCGCTCTCAGGAACACCGGCCCTGGCGCAAAATTCCCGCCGCGTCTCTGACCCGCGAATGACCGCTGACGGCCTAAGTTCAGTCCGCACGTTCAACCCCGGTGACCCGCGACGGCCGTTATCCGGACAGTCCGTCGGTAGTTTCCACGCAATGCGGCCGATATGAAGCGCAATCGAAACATAAAGTGGCTCGTACTTCGAAATGTTCTGTTCCTGTGCCAGACCGGGCATGATATTATTTCCCGTTGTCTGGGGCTGTGGGTGACAGTCCGCCACCAAGGAGGCCTTCCCGTGATGAAATTAACTAAACTCCGGAAGACCGCGTTCATTGGAGTACTCATCGCCGCCGCACTTGCTTTCGCGCTTGCCTGCGGAGATGAGACCGCACCGGAGCAGCCCAAGGCTCCCGCCACAGCGGCGCCCGCAGCAACCGCGGTGCCGGCAGCAACCGCAGCGCCAGCCGCAACCGCAGCGCCAGCCGCAACTGCCGCGCCAGCCGCAACTGCGGCCCCAGCAGCAACCGCAGCGCCCGATCCCACGGCGATGCCCGCCCAGGCAACGCCTACGGCTATGGCGATGGACAAGATGGAGCGCAAGAACCCCGAGAGGTACGGCGGCAGTTTGACCGTGTCTCTCGGTGCCGCGATCTCCACGTTGGACATCCACAGGACCACCGGCACCACGGCTGGTACAGTCGCCTACGCGGTACAGGAATTCCTGTTCGCATACAACGAACAGTTGCAGGCACAGCCCCACTTGATCGATACGTGGGAGACCACTTCGGACGGCTCGACGTGGACCTTCACTTTGCGTGACGGGATCAATTTCCACAACGATCGGCCATTGACGGCCGAGGACGCCGTAATGTCCTGGACCAGGTGGGCGGAACGAGACAACTACGGCTCGCTCATCTTCGGCTTTATCGACGACATCTACCCGACCGGCGATCTGACTTTCCAAATCGAGATGGTCGAACCCACAGCGCTCGTGCTCGAGGGAATGGCGCGAATCGGCGGGTACTACCCGTACGTCATGCCACCCGAGATGTACAACGTTCCCGCCGCAGACGGGGCAAGCGTTTTGATCGGCACCGGCCCGTATAAGTTCGCCGAGTGGATACCGGGCGACCACCTGCTGGTCGAACGATATGACGGCTACAAGCCAGTCGATGCTCCTTTCTCGTTCATGAGCGGTGAAAAGATCGCGTACTTCGACACCGTCAACTACGTCGTTGTGCCAGACACCAACGGCCGCATCGCAGCGTTGAGGACCGGTGAGATCGATGTTCTCGACGGGGATATCCCCGGCGACTTTGTGGACACCCTGGCTGCAGACAATAACCTGACAGTCCAGATCTTCACCAACAACTCGTCTCGTGACGGCGCCTGGCTCGACAACGTCGATGGGCCGTTCGCAGACGCAGCAGTGCGGCGAGCGTTCGCCATGGCCTACCCGGTCGAAGACGCCCTGCGGGCGGCGGTGGGTGACGAGCGATTCTGGGACCTCTGCCCGTCCATGATGGTGTGCGGAGGCAACAAGTGGGGCGGATTCGACGACTTCTCCCAGGACATCTACAACGCCCGCGATAAGAAGGGCTCGGATGGCCTGACCGGCCTCGAAAGAGCCAAGAAGATCATCGAGGATAAGGGCCTCGTCGGCACATCCATCATCGTGTTGCAGTCCGCAGACCGGCCGCGGGTTTCCGGCCCGGCGGAGATCTCCCGCCAGGTGCTGGAGGAACTTGGCTTCGACGTTGACTTCAAAGTGACCGACTGGGCGACGCAGACAAACTGGCGTGAGAAGCCGGAGCTGTGGGACGTGTTCCACACGGCCGGCGGTAGTTCCTGGGGTACCAACCCGCTGCTCAACAGCTCGTTGGCCAAGAACAAGTACTGGAACAAGTACCAGGACGAGTCCGGTCGGATGACTGCTCTCATGCAGGACCTGGCGCGAGCAACGTCGGCGGATGAACAACTCAACATCGTCAAGGCTATGCAGGAAGTGTTCTGGAACGACATCCCCTACGTTTCGTTCGGCGACACGTACCAGGCCGCAGCCCACAGGGCCGACCTGGAGGGGGTCAAGAAGTTCCGAGGACTCCCCTTCAACGTCTTCAACTCCTGGCGTCCCAAGTAGGCAAGGACAAATAACCACTAGCGCTTAAGGCGGTCGGCCGGTGCGTACAGCGCCGACCGGCCGCCTTTATTGACCGCCCGGACAGGCGGATCAATTTGTCTCAATTCATGGATCACCCGCCGCCCAAACCAGAACGAAAGCAGCCGCCCAACAACGAGGTCGCAGCTACCCTGGACCCCACGCCGTAGAGGGTCCGAAACCAGAAGCCTATTGACCGCCTACATCATCAAACGCGTTCTCGCCGTAATCCCGATACTGATTTTCGTCGGGGTGGTTACATTTTCCCTCGTTCACATCGCGCCCGGAGACGCGGCCAACATCATGGCCGGGGACTACGCCGGGCCGGATGACACACAGCTGATCCGAGAAGAACTGGGCCTGGACAAGCCCGTGATGCAGCAGTTCTTCGAATGGATCGGAAGGACGGCGAGGGGAGACCTCGGCTCGTCGATATTCTCCGGCATCTCGGTCGTAGAACTCGTCCGGCTGAAAATCGGCGCAACGCTAAGCCTTACGGTCACCGGAGGGATCCTCGCAGTCCTGATAGGCGTGCCCACAGGCGTTTTGGCCGCCTGGAAGTCGGGTTCGATGATCGACCGGATAGTCCAGATATGGGCCGCGGCCGGCATCTCGATCCCGGGTTTCTGGCTCGGTTACATGATGATCTGGGGGTTTTCGGTAAACCTCCGCCTGTTCCCGGTAATCGGCTATGTCTCCCCCACGGAAGATTTCGTCCAATGGATACGGCACATAACCCTGCCGACCATCCTGCTGGGCATAACGGCCTCGGCAATCATCATCCGCATGACGCGAGCCTCACTGCTTGAAGTCTTCAGGGAGGACTACATCAGGACCGCCCGTTCGAAGGGGCTTGCCGAAGCCGCCATCCTCTTCAGGCATGCGTTGCGGTCCGGGGCCATCCCCATACTCACGGTCATCGGGTTCCTCGCCGCTGCGCTCATTACAGGGACCGTAGTGACCGAGACGGTATTCACCATTCCGGGACTGGGACGCCAGGTCGCCGAGGCGGTGCAGACGAGAGACTTCCCGATCGTGCAGTCCCTCCTCATGCTCCTCGCCGCGGTCTACGTGTTCGTAAACCTGATCGTCGATATCTCGTACGTCGTCGTGGACCCAAGGGTGAGGCTCTAAATGGCCACAGCACAGGAATCGACGGCCCCGCTCCTCATCGTCACGCCCACGTTCGGGCAGCGCATGGTCGCCTGGCGCCGCATCATCTTTCGCACTTTGCGGGCCAATCCAAACCTCGCTGTCGGCATGACGGTACTGATCTTGATGGGTTCGATCGCCATCTTTACGGCCACACCGTGGGCCATCAACCTGGCGCGCTATAACCCCACTGAGCTGTCAGTGAAAGAACGAATCACCCGGCCCAACAGCGCTCACTGGTTCGGCACCGACCAGCTTGGACGAGATGTCTATTCGCGCACCATGCACGGCGCCAAGACGTCCCTTATCGTCGCCTCGTCTGTCGCCGTGGTCGTATCAATCGTCGGCATGTCGCTCGGCGTCGCCGTTGGGTACAGCCGCATCGCTGACAACATAGTCATGCGCATCATGGACGGCATGATGTCCTTCCCAACGCTCGTACTTGCCCTCGCACTGGTCGCGGTCCTGGGGTCGAGTCTGTTTAACGTGATTCTCGTCATTTCAATTGTCGATATACCGGGCATGACGCGCTTGGTCAGGGGAGTCGTGCTGAGCATCAGGGAAAGGCCCTACGTAGACGCGGCAAGGATGTCCGGCGCAAGTCTCCCAAGAATCCTGGCAATCCACATAGCGCCCAATACACTGGCGCCCGTAATCATTCAGACTTCTGTGTTGTTCGCCGGGGCTATCCTGACAGAGGCCGCGCTGGGATTCCTCGGCGTAGGCACCCCTGAGTTCATCCCCAGTTGGGGCAACATCATCTCCACCGGCGGCAAGAATATACAGGTAGGATTCTGGATAGCATTGTTCCCCGGGATATTCCTGGCGCTGACCGTGCTCTCGGCCAACCTTGTCGGCGATGGACTCAGGGACGTGCTCGACCCCAGATTGAGAGGGTCCCGTTAAGCGCTTTGGCCTCTACAAACGTACCGGACGGCATACGCATGAAACTACAAACAGTGACCAACGCAAAAAGTGCAGCCCTTTACATGGCCGCGGCGGCCGTGGTGATTCTTACGCTGGCGCTGGCAGCGTGCGGCGGAGGCGGAAACGGGGCCACCGGACCGACCCCCACGCCCAAGGGACTTGGGAAGGTGATCACCCCGACACCCCTTGCCATGGCCATCCCCGCGAGCGGAACGGAAATAGCGCCGGTCTCGACACCAACTCCCACCGCGGTTGTTCAGCCAACCGCCACCCCCACTCCTCCACCGCGAACCATTGACGAAGAAATTACTGGCGAGTTGGTGGACAACATCTCCTCCGAGGAGTTTCCACGCACCAACGCACGGGTATTGGAACGCAGTTTCCGCCGCGAAGAAGGGTTCGCAGAGGCGAATCTCGGCAACTCTTTCCTCATCCAGGGCGAAGTGATCATCGCCGAACGACGTGAAGACGGCGTGGCATTCGTAGAGTTCAAGGCAGGCAGAGGGAAGGTTACCTGCGATTTCGAGATCATCTCCGATGCCGAATTGAGAAGGTTCACCCCCGACGGGACCAACGCCGTCACCGGCACAGTAGTTGACTGGGACCCGGAGAATCGCATCCTCAGCGTCGAAAACTGTCGCGTGGTACTGGGATTCTAGCGGCATTGCCTGAGGGTCGAACAATGTACGAGAACTCCGAGATACCGGATCGGAAATAATAGGCAGCCAATCGATGACGCAAGGCCCCGGTTCTCATCTGCTCGACGTTCGAGACCTTCGCACCCAGTTCCTCACGCACGAAGGAACAGTAAGGGCCGTCGACGGGGTGTCGTTTCACCTCGACGAAGGCGAGGTCCTTGGCCTCGTCGGGGAGAGCGGGTGCGGTAAGAGCGTCTCCGCCCTGTCGGTGCTGAGGCTCATCCCTGATCCGCCCGGCAAGATCGCAGGAGGCCAGGCCTTCTTTGAAGGGCGCGACCTCCTGGCGCTCGAAGAATCCGAAATGCGCAAGATCCGCGGCAGCCGGATCAGCATGATCTTCCAGGAACCCATGTCGTCCTTGACGCCGGTACTTTCAATTGGCCGCCAGTTGCGAGAATCCCTTGAGCTTCATCTGAAGATGACCAAGCAGCAGGCCAGCCGGCGCGCCGTTGAATTGCTGGAGATGGTCGGCATCCCCGACTCGGCAAGACGCGTAGGCGACTACCCGCACCAGCTATCCGGCGGCCAACGCCAGCGCGTCATGATCGCCATCGCCCTCAGTTGCAACCCAAAGTTGCTGATCGCCGATGAAGCGACGACGGCCCTGGACGTGACGATCCAGGCGCAGATCCTCGAACTCATGAAGGACCTGACTGAGCAGATCGGTACCGCCGTCATCATCATCACGCACAACCTGGGAGTCGTCGCACGCTACGCGGACCGCGTTAACGTCATGTACGCCGGCAAAATTCGCGAGACGGGCCGCTCCGATGAAATCTACGAGAACCCGAAACACCCCTACACGGTTGGGCTGCTGAATTCAGTCCCGCGACTGGACTATCCGGCCGACAAGAAACTCGAACCTATCCAGGGCGACGTGCCCAACCTGATGGCGCTGCCGGAGGGATGCGCCTTCCGCGACAGGTGCGACTGGGCCGTTGAACAGTGCGGAATCGAAGACCCCCCGCTAGAGGAAGTCTCCCCGGGTCACGGGTCGGCGTGCTGGGAAAAGGAAAATGTCAGACTGCCCGCGCTGGAGACAGCACAGTGACCTCAGCCGCGCAGACCGCCCAAAAGCAGGATTCCTCCGCCCAGAACGGCCAGCAGCCTCTTCTCGAGGTCAGGGACCTGAAAGTCCACTTTCCGGTCACACGCGGCCTGATACTCCAACGCCGCGTCGGTGAAGTCAAAGCGGTTGACGGCATACGTCTCACCGTGAATGAGGGCGAAACACTTGGCCTGGTTGGCGAGAGCGGTTCCGGTAAGACCACCGCAGGCCGGGCCATAGTTCGCTTGCAGGAGGCCACCGAAGGCCAGGTGCTCCTGGAAGGCGAAGACATCACCAGCGCCAAGGGCGCCGACCTCCGGCGGGTCCGGCGCAAGATGGGAATGGTGTTCCAGGACCCGTACGGCTCCCTGAATCCGCGTATGTCTGCCGGCAGCATCGTGGGTGAACCGCTGGTCATCCACAAGATGTACCAGAGCAGGCAGGAGTACCAGGAGCGCATCGCCGAATTGTTCCAGATCGTTGGTCTGAACCCCTCGATGGCGACCCGCTACCCCCACGAATTCTCCGGCGGCCAGCGGCAACGCCTCGGCGTCGCCAGGGCCCTTGCGGCAAGGCCCAGGCTCATCGTCCTGGACGAACCGGTGTCCGCGCTGGACGTGTCGATCCAGGCGCAGGTCATCAACCTGCTCAAAGAACTACAGGAACAGTTCCGGCTCGCCTATGTGTTCATCGCCCACGACCTGTCCGTCGTTCGCCACACCAGCCACCGCGTAGCGGTCATGTACCTTGGCAAGGTGGTGGAAGTCGCCGGCCGGGACGAGTTGTACAACAACCCCCTCCACCCGTACACCCAGGCGCTCCTATCGGCGGTCCCGACCCCCGACCCGCGCCTCGAGCGCGAACGCCGTCGCATCGTCCTCGAGGGCGATATACCGAGCCCGGAACATCCCCCCAGCGGATGTGTGTTTCACACCAGGTGTCCCATCGCCGTTGAAGACTGCTCCGGCTACATCCCCGAGTTGCGCGAGATCACTCCCGGGCACCTCGTCGCCTGCATCAAGACAGAGGGCTACGGCAGTTACGGGTAACCCCTACCCTGCCCACTACCTCTCTGAAGCGTCCAGGAGGTACCCCAGGTAGTGTTTGATCTTGTAATAAAGGGCGGGACCATCGTCGACGGCTCTGGTTCGCCCGGCTACGCAGCGGACATTGCGATCAACGGTGATTCCATTGCGGCGATCGGCAGGATCGACGCAGAATCCGTAACAACGATCGACGCCACCGGGCGAGCGGTTACGCCCGGTTTCATAGACCTGCATTCACACGCAGACTTCAACTTCTTCCTGGATGCAGGCGCCGATTCCAAGATCACGCAGGGCGTGACCCTCGAATACGTCGGAAACTGCGGCATCAGCTTCTGCGCGCCGCTGTTGGGCAACGCAAAGGAAGACGTCGAAATAAGATGGGCGTGGTACCCGGGCGGCGGCGAGATGCCCGCGTGGACCAATTTCGGCGACTATCTGGACGCGCTCGAACAAAACGGCGCCGCGTTGAACGTCGCAACCCAGGTGGGCCACGGCACGGTCCGCCGCGCGGTCATGGGCATGGACTCCCGTGCCCCCAACATTGGCCAGTTAAAACGAATGCAGGCCCTCGTAGCCGAGTCCTTGGATGCCGGCGCTTTGGGCTTCTCCACCGGCCTGTCCATGGCGCCCGGCTCCTACTCGCTCAGCTCCGAGGTCTATTTCCTGGTCGAACCCGTGGCCGAACGGGACAAGCTCTACTCGAGCCACTCCCGCGATTCCGGCTCAGAGGGCTGCGGCCTGTTCGTCGCAACTGAAGAGCTGATCGAAGCCGGACGCCGAACCGGTTGCCGCTTGCAGTATTCCCACCTCAAGGCAAATGGAAACTTCCGCGGCCAGGCAGGCGAACTGCTCGCCCGGATCGACGCCGCCAGGGACAGTGGAATAGACATTGCGGCGGACCAATACCCTTACGCGGCTGCGAGCGGCCCCATGAGCGGGAACGTGTACCCCCGATGGGCCCTGGATGGCGGCCGCCAGGACGCCCTTGAGCGCCTGAAGGACGACGACCTCAGGGCGGAAATCCGCGATGGGCTGACGCAGGCCGTCGAACTCATTGGAGGCCCGGACCGCATAATGATCGCGTCGTACGTCCCCGACCGCAGCCTCGAAGGCACAAGCCTGGATCAGGTCGCCGAACGCATGGACACAAACTATGCGGAGGCTCTCGCACAGCTATACGAGAAGTACGATGCGCAACTCATCCTGAGCGGCATGGCCCAGCCGGACGTGGACATGATCGCTGCCGCGCCGACCGTGGCGGTTGCCTCGGACGGCGTATCTCTCAGAACAACCGGTCCGTTGTCCACGGGAAGCCCGCATCCTCGCAGTTACGGCACATTCCCGCGTTTTTTTGCCGAATACATGAACAGGGCGAGTCTCGTGTCCCTCGAAGAGTCGGTCCGCAAGATGACCACAATGCCCGCCGAGCGGCTGCGCCTCAAAAAACGCGGCCGGCTCGCCCCCGGGTTCTTTGCCGACGTGGTCGTCCTCGACCCTGAAGAGGTGCGCGACACTGCGACCTTCACATCTCCCCACAGCTATTCGGTCGGCATCGACCACGTCTTCGTGAACGGCGCCCACGTCGTGGCGAACGGAGTCTCGACTGGAGAGACGCCCGGCCGGGTCATACGAGACGAGTCCGGTTAGCGTTAAGTCTCAGAATCTCACTGCAAAATTCAGCCAGTCAAAGCCCCAATTCCCTTGACGGAATACCTTGCAGATCCCCCTCTCCCAGCGGGAGAGGGTTGCGGTGAGGGAGATGCCTACGATTCAGGCTCGTCTGCGCCACACAACGAAATTCTGGTTCGGGAGACTAAGAGGGTGTCCAATAACCCTTCCGTTCACCCTGAGCCTGTCGAAGGGTCGAGGCGGTGTTCATGGTTCGACAAGCTCACCACGAACGGTTTCCGACCACTTATTAGACACCCTCTAAAGTGAATCAAGACGACTTCAACTCGACCAGGGTGTCGAAGTACTCCGCCACCGAGTAGTACCCTTCGCCCGGCCTCTCAGGGTGGGCGGCAAGGATTCGATCGACCTCGCTGATCTCGTCGGGCGCCAACTGCCACTCGGATGCTGCCGCGTTCTGGCGCGCCTGCTCGGGCGTGCTCGCGCCGGCTATCACGGTCGCCGTCACCTCTTTCGAAAGCAGCCACGCAAAGGCGAGCTCGCGTACACCTCTGCCCTGCCCTTCGGCCAACGCCTTCAGTTCCTCCACCAGGTCCAGATTCTCACCGGTCATTCGCTTGTCCGCGGTGGCCGGTTCCGCCTCGAACCGGCTGCCGACAGGCGCCGTTTGGCCGGGCCCATACTTGCCTGTCAGCAGGCCCTGCGCCAACGGCCAATACGGGATGACCCCAACGCCCAGTTTCCTGCACGCGGGAATCATCTCTTCCTCCGCGGAGCGGTTTGCTAGCGAATATTCGAAAGACGTCGAAACCATCGGCGCCAGGCCATTAGCCCTGCACGTCCACACCATCTCGGCAAGCCACCACGCCGGCGTGTTGCACGTCCCGATATAGCGGACCTTGCCCTGTCGCACAAGGTCGTCCATCGTGCGCAGGACCTCTTCAGTCGGCAGCCGGGGATCGGGCCGGTGCATCATGTAAACGTCGATGTAGTCCGTGCGCAGTCGCTTGAGACTGCCTTCCACCGACTCGATCACGTGCTTCCTGCCGCCCCCATACTTGTTCGGACCATACTCCCGCATCGAGCCGAACTTCGTACATACAACCATTTTGTGACGCAGTCCGCCGTCGAGCGCCCGCCCTATGTAGTCTTCGGACAGGCCCTCGGCGTACACGCGGGATGTGTCGATGAACGTAACTCCGCTGTCCGCGGCTGCGCGCACGATTGCGGCAGACTCAGCCGCATCCCATCGCATCCCGAAACTATTCGTCCCAAGACCCGACTCGGAAACTTCAAGCCCGGAACTGCCAAGGCGCCGGTAGCGCAAGTTGTCCTCCCCGCCTGCCATCAGGCGCGAACCGGGCCGGATGCAAAGAAGGCGCCGCCAGGACCCGTCGACTGATCATTCTGTCACCAAACCGCGTGTACTCGTCCGCCTCGCGACACACAGGTGTCCTGTATTGGAAATTCGCCGCACAAACCAATGAGTGGAAGACCATTCTCCGTTCAAGAGACGTTTGCAAAACCCCCTCTCCCAGCGGAGACCTTTGCAAATCTCCCTCTCCCAGCGGGAGAGGGTTGGAGCCTGCCCCGCACTTGATGCGGGGGTGAGGGAGAATCGCATATTGGGAGTAGGCCCTTGATTCCCCGATGCCCCGGTGACTCCCGTACGTGTCATTCTGAAGTTCGAGATTTACAATCCAGGCGGCACACGAGTCCCGGAAGGTGACGGGGACGTAGTTGCCAATCATCCGTAAACCATCGTTTCTGAGGCCTGGTTCGACATCGCACCTGGCGGCGAGTACCTTGGAGCGCGCGGACTGATCTCAAGTGTCGACGGTACTCCACTGATCGAGTCCTTAGTCGCTCTCGACTCAACAACACACCAATCTGACAACCGGGAGGCGCTGGACGACGCCGAGGGGTATATATGTGGACAATGCGCTTGACTGGTTGGATCACCGTTTGGCGAAAGCGCTCCTCAGAAGGGTTCGGCACCTCGACAATGGAGCTGTGCCGAAGGAATAACTCCTAGAGCATGACCATCAGATTACGAGTCAATTTCGGAGCAATGCTGGCGGGGTTGCTGTTTGTGGTTGCATGCAGCGCCCCCACCCAGGATTCCTCACTGTCAGTTGATCAGGTAGTCAAACAAATCACCCAGGCGATGGACCAAGTTCAATCGTTCCGCTTCAGTTACGAGGTGTGGGCCGGGAACGAAATGCGGGATTCGGGCTCAGGGGTCTGGGTAGCTCCAGACCGTCTTCAAGGTAGGATCCTGGGTGCGGAGGTCATCCAGATCGGATCGACTATCTACTACCGTTCGTCCGACGCGGCTCGTTGGACAACAATGACGCTCTCACCAGGAACAGAAACACCTCTCGACTCGATCGCAGTTGGGCCCATCGACGATCCGAGCTTGACCTCACATGAGGGCGACAGGTACATCATTCGCGGGTTCAAGAACATTCCGTACGCGGAACAGGGGTCAAGTTCGGGCGGGTCGTACGATGTTTCTGTGGCACTCTCTGTGGACAAGGAAACGTTCCTGCCAATCGATTGGACGAGGTGGGACGAGGACTTTCTCACTGGACGGGGCGGTCCGTGCCCCCAAATCGATGGATCTGCTACGGGATGCCTGCGAACCACCACAAGCTACTCAGACTACGATGCGAACATCACCGTGGAGCCACCCCTCGACGATTAGTCTGTTGGCGGAAGACCCGGTTGCCTCCCATGCATTCCCGCGGAAGGCTCTGCTCTTGATGACCCGTGGGCGGAGGCAGAGTACTACGTCTTCTATGCGTGACATTCACCCCATGCGGGGCGCAGAGGTGGGCACGCACGCCCTCTACAACTCCCAACCGGCAGGCAACGCCCCATTTTCATCACCTCATGCGGCCCTAACAACGCCATAGTCATTCTGAGCCCCCTTCGTTGTCAACCTGAGCGCCCCTTCGCTGTCTTTCTGAGCGCCCCTTCACTGTCATTCTGAGCGCAGCCGAAGAATCTCCCGCCCGTCACTCAACAACGCCCCGTCACACCCACCCGGACCCTTCGGCTTCTTTCAGAGCCTGCCCCGCGCTCGAAACGGGGGTGAGGGAGAATCGCGAATTGGGCGGCGTGTAACATCAACCCACCGTCGCCCTTCAATTAGTGGTATTGCGTGTGACCGCCAGGCGATACGGGACGGTTTAGCGAGCGAGTCATAGCAGAACGAACGCCAACGGCGAGTCCAAGGCCTGCCCGCCGGTCATACGGCGGAGGGCTCAGGTCCCCGTTCGCGTCGCTCGCCATCCCCAACTTCCGCTATTTGTGGATCGGCCAGCTGTGTTCCGCCACCGGCATGCACGCCGACATGCTGGCCCGAAGTTGGCTCGTGTGGGAACTGACCGGATCGTTCACCGCCGTTGCCGGAGTCAACGTCGCCCGCGGCGTCCCCATGCTGGTCTTTGGTCTATTCGGCGGGGTCATCGCAGACCGGTTCAATCGCCAAAAGGTCCTCCTGGTCGTTCAGTCCTGGACCCTGGTCATGCACGCCATCATGGCGGCTCTCATCATCACCGGTACCGTGAATCTTTGGTATGTCTACGGAATCGCCGCCCTGCTGGGAATCAGCATGGCGATGAACCAGCCGGTGCGTACGTCTATCATCCCGGAACTCGTCGGCAAGGACCGGATGCTGAACGCCATCACACTCAACTCGATGGCAATAAACGGGACGCGCTTCATAGGCCCTGCGGCTGTCGCGTTTCTCATCGGCTGGCAGGGCGTGGGCGCCGCGTACATAGTTTCGGCAGGCATGTACATGCTGGTAGTTATGGCCACGCTCCGCATCCGGCTGGACATGGTCAAGCCGCTCGCCCAGACCGGCAACATGGTCGCCCAGCTATTCGAAGGATTCCGCTACGTGGCGGGAAACCGGTTGCTGTTGACCCTGGTCCTGCTCGGGTTGGGACCGCTGGCGATCGGCATCGCGCACCGGGCCCTGCTGCCGGGTCTGGTTTCCGAAGTCCTGGAGATGGACGTGGAGATGCTCGGAATCCTCCAGTCCGCCGGGGCCGCGGGCGCCGTGGTCGCCGCGCTTTACCTCGGTTCCAGGGCGCGTTTGGGCAATCGCGGCTACATATTGCTGGGAGTCACCGCCCTGTACGGCCTCGCCCTGCTGGCAATAGGGGGCGTCACCGCCCTTTGGCTCATCATGCCCCTCTACATCGCATCGGCGATGTCGCAGACGATATTCCGCTCCACAAACACAATGACGCTGATGGAACACACGCCGGACCGCCTGCGGGGCAGGGTCATTTCGATGACGTTGATAGACCAGTCACTGTCGCCGGCGGCAGCCATACTGGCGGGGCTGGCCGCTGACGAATGGGGCGTTGGCGCAGGCTTCCTGCTGCTGGGCGCCGGCATTCTTGGCGTCGTCGCGGTGGCTTACGCTTTGAATCCCAGCATCAGGCGCCTGTAGCGACTTTTGCCGGTTGGCCGGACCTGCGGCCGGATCGCCACACGCCGTGCCAACCCGGCCTCAAGTGGTAATCTCCCACAATCACAACGGACCGATTGCAGTCGTCTGAGACTTGTACACAGGGAGCCAAATGTTCGACGTAGTTATCAAGAACGGCACAATCATCGACGGCACGGGCGCGTCGGGGTTCAGAGCCGACCTCGGCATAACGGGCGACTCCGTAACGGCCATCGGCGCGACCGGCGATGAAGCGAAGGCGATCGTGGACGCATCCGGAAAGGCGGTCGCGCCCGGTTTCATAGACCTGCACACCCACTCCGATTCCTCGTTCCTCGTCGACCCGCTCGCCGACAGCAAGCTGACGCAGGGCGTCACACTGGAACTGATCGGCAACTGCGGGATGAGTTTCTGCGCGCCCTTGATTGGCGGCGCAAGAAAGCAGTTCGAGGAGCGAATGGACCGCTATGACAGCGATTTGTCCCCAACCTGGACGGACTTCGCGGGGTACCTCGACGCGCTGGAGGACGCCGGTTCGGCAATAAACGTGGTCACCCAGGTGGGTCACAACACCATTCGTTCGGCCGTTATGGACATGGACCCGCGCATGCCGACTCCCGAGGAACTGGACCGCATGGTGTCGCTCGTCGCCGAGTGCCTCGACGCCGGCGCGCTGGGCATTTCAACCGGCTTGTGGTACGCGCCCGGCTCCTACTCGCTCATCGACGAGGTGGTCGCCGTTACGCAGCCCGCAGCCGACCGCGACCTCCTGTATTCATCCCACGTCAGGTCCGAATCGGACGATCTGAGCGGAGTATTCCCCGCACACGCCGAGGCCATCGAGATCGGCAGGCGTACCGGCATTCGCGTCCAGATCTCGCACTTCAAGACCGTCGGGCCAAAATTCTGGGGCCGGGGCATCGAATTGCTCGAAGGCATGGAACGGGCGCGCCGGGAGGGCCTCGACGTGACTGGGGACCAATACCCGTACGCCTGGTCCAGCACCGGCTTCTCCGGCGCAATATTCCCGCGCTGGGCGTTGGTGGGCGGCAGGGAGGCCACGCTTGAGCGACTAGCCGACTCGGATACCCGCGAGCAGATCAAGGAGATCGTCCGCTACTACATAGGCCGCGCCCACGGGCCCAGCGGCTCGTTGGTGGGCAGCTACCCCCCTGACCAGGCCGTTGAGGGCCTTACGCTGGCGGAAGTGGGCGCCGACATGGGCTGCGAACCTGCTGAGGCGGCTTTGAGGCTCTACGAGCAATCGGAAGGCATGTACGTCCAACACACGATGGAGGACGAGGACGTCTACACCATCGCCGCCAACCCGCACATCGCCGTGGCCTCGGACGGTAATTCCCTACGGGACGAAGGCCCGCTCTCAAGCGGAAAGCCACACCCGCGCAGCTACGCCACCAACTCCAGATTCATCGAGCACATGGTGTTCGACAAAAACCTGGTGTCCATCGAGGAGGCGGTCAGAAAGATGACCGGCCTCCCCGCCCAACGCCTCGGGCTGACGCGCCGCGGACGTCTCGCCCCCGGGTTCATTGCCGACGTGCTGGTATTCGACCCGGAACAGGTCAGGCAACACAACACTTTCGCCGACCCGCATCGCTACTCCACAGGCATGGACCACGTGTTAATCAACGGCAAGTTCTCGCTGAAGGACGGCAGGCCGACGGGTGACACGCCCGGACGGGTCGTCAGGTCCAAGGAATCCTGAGCGAATATGTCCTCGTCTGAAGGCGCTTCGGCAGAATCGGTCCTCGACAAAACCCAGCGGGAAGACCCCAACTACAAGTGGAAGACCTTCGCCGCCGTTGGTCTCTCGACGGTGACGATGGTGATGAGTTTCAGCATCGTCTTCCTGGCCCTTTCCAGCATAGCCAGGGACTTCGACATCACCCTCCGGGCCGTCTCGTGGGTGGTAATCGCCCAATCGCTCACGATCAGTTCCGTGATGCTGCCGTTGGGCAGGGTCGCGGACATAACCGGCAGAAAGGGATTCATCCTCACCGGGCTGGTCCTGTTTGCCGGAGGGGCGGTCTTCGCGTCTTTCTCAACGTCCCTCGCGATGCTGGTGTCCGCAATGGTGGTCACCGCCGTCGGGTCCGCGATGGCCCAGTCGGTCGGCACAGCCATAATCACCTCGGTGTTCCCTGCAAGCGAGCGCGGCAAGGGTCTCGGTTCTCACACGACCTCGGTTGCCATCGGCGCCGCTTCCGGCCCCGTAATCGGTGGCCTGTTGATCCAGGTATGGGGTTGGCAGGGACTGTTCATGTTCATGGCGATACCGGCCTCGGTCGCATTCCTGTGGGGTCTGTACATCCTCGATGACCACAAGATCGGCTCGTTCGCAGTCGGGGGACGCCAGCGCTACGACTGGCTGGGCGCGTTCATGTCGGCCGCCGGCATGGTCGCCCTGGTCCTCACCATAAACAACCCATTCGGCTTCGGTTGGGGTTCGCCCCTGATCATCGGCGGTGGAGTTTTGGCCGTGTTCCTTTTCGCAGGTTTTGTCTGGTGGGAACTGAAGATCGACCAGCCCATGGTGAACCTGAGGATGTTCAAGAACACCATCTTCAGGTACGCCATCGCCACCAGGTATCTCGCGTTCATGGGGACGTCCGCAACATTCTTCCTGATGCCGGTCTACCTCCAAAGCCTGCGCGATATCTCCGTTGGCCTTACCGGCGGCATCATGTTCTTCAGCGCCCTCGGAATGGGAATCGCAGCCCAAACGAGCGGCCGTCTCTCTGACCGGTTCGGATTCCGGCGATTCATGCTCATGGGCTTCTCGGTGCTCATAGCCACGTCAATCACCTTTGCTTTTGTCAATGGGTCCACCCCTCTATGGCTCATCATCCCCGTGCTGTTTCTCAACGGCATAGGTATGGGGCTGTGGTCCGCTCCAAACATGAGCGCGACCATGGGTTCGGTCCCCCGGTCGTCTTACGGAGTTGTCGGAGCCTTCATAAACCTGACCCGAAACGTCGCAAACACCACGGGACAGGCGGTTGTCGCAACCGTAATCACGTCGGTCATGTTGGCGCGGGGCTTCGACATAGGACTGGGCGACGTTGCGACGACCGAGGGCGCAGGCGAGGCCTTCCTGGCCGGTTGGCGAATCGCATACCTGACGGTTGTGGGCTTTGCAATAGCCGCGCTGGTTGCGGCCTTCATGACCAACCAACGCCCCGCAAAGGACCAACGAACCGGCGGCTAACTGTTGGAGAGACGAATATTGGCAGTTGCCGCGCCAAGACAACTCCCCGTTTCCGGGCTTAAAGTTCATTAGTCAACTCGACGATCACAGGAGTCAGACAAAACATGCCCAAGTTCGTGATGATGCCGCCGCTCGACGAACAGCGACGCGAGTGGGCGCGGCGGCTTGCAGATGATCTACCTGAGTACGAGGTGGTCGCGCCCGAGTCGGATACCGCTGCGCGATGGGAACTGGCCGAAGCAGACGCCGCATTTGGGTGGATTCCACCGGAAGCCCTCACAAAAGCTAGTCGCCTCAGGTGGCTTCAAAACCCCGATGCCGGACCGTTCCCCGGTTACTTCTATCCCGACCTGATCGACCACCCGGTCATCGTCTGCAATCCGCGGGGGATCTACTTCGACCACATCTCCCACCACGTCATGATGTACGTGTTGGCGCTCTCACGCGGACTGCCATACTACGTCGACGCCCAGAAGCGGCGACGATGGGACAAGCAGGCGAGAAAAAGCCCCTACGTCAATCTGCCGGACGCGACCGCCCTGATCGTCGGAGTGGGCGGAATCGGGCACGAAACAGCTCGCCTTTGCCACCAGTTCGGCATGGAAGTGCTGGGCGTCGATTCCCGGCCCGAATACGCCCTGCCCTTCGTCGAGCTGTACGGCCCGCGTCACCTCGACTCGCTCCTCCCGAGAGCGGACTTCGTTATCACCACCACGCCACACACCCCGGACACGGAAGGCATGTGGAACAAGGCCCGGTTCAAGGCGATGAAGAACACCGCCTACTTCATAAACGTCGGACGGGGCCGCACGACCAGGATTGACGACCTAACCGAAGCCATCGAAGAAGGAGAGATAGGAGGGTGTGGCCTCGACGTTTACGAGATCGAACCGCTGCCCGCCGAACACCCGCTCTGGGGCTTGCCAAACGTCCTGCTGACCCCGCACGTCGCCACGCTGGACGCTGAGAACGTAGAGGAACGCCGGTACCAGGTGCTGTTGGAAAACGCCAGGAGATTCGCCAACGGAGAACCTCTCAAGAACATCGTCGACAAGGCTGCATGGTATTGACCCGGTCGATCCTCACGTGTCCGGTTGAAATGTTGCCTAAAAGGGTGTCTAAAAACCCTTCCGTTCACCCTGAGCCTGTCGAAGGGTCGAGGCGCTGTTCATGGTTCGACAAGCTCACCACGAACGGTTTCCGACGACTTATTAGACACCCCTAAGTCTCCGGTTTAGGTGTTACCAATGTGCCCGGTCTGTTCCAGTAAGTCCCCTCTCCCTTGATGAGACCATTGCAAAAAACCCCCTCTCCCCGCGGAGACCTTTGCATAACCTCCGCAAGTGTCATTCCCATGAAAATAACCCGGAAACACCCAACCCCGTCGTACCGGGGAAACCCGGTACCCATGGTGGGGCGCAGAGGTGGGCACGCACGACAGCTACAACTCGCAACCGGCAGGCAACGCCCCATTTTCATCACCTCGTGCGCCTCAACAAGGCCATAGTGATTCTGAGCGCCCCTCACTGTCATTCTGAGCGCAGCCGAAGAATCTCCCGCGGGTCATTCAACAACGCCCCCTCCCCTCTTGACCAGGCCCTTCAGCTTCGCTCAGAGCCTGCCCCGCACTTGATGCGGGGGTGACACGGAGTGAGGGATCAACCAGTTATGCAAAGGTCTCCTCGAAGGGAGAGGGTTGGGGTGAGGGTGACGACGGCGACAGATTGGCGACCCTGCCCGTACGGACCCGGGATTTCGTAAGATGTCACGTGCACCCGGACCCGGCATAAGCGCCAAGCCTGAAAGGAACTCAAATGGTCGCCAAGACCTTCGACGAAAAGGTTGACTTCGTTCTTACCCAGATAGAGACCATGGTCGCCAGCGAAGGCGGCTCCCTTGAACTCGTCTCGTCGGACGAAACTTCGTTCGAGGTCAAATACCTGCCGGGCGTCAATGAAGAGTGTCCGGAATGCGTTCCGACGCACGACCAGGTCCGCATGTTCATGAAGGCATCTCTCAGCATTCACGCCCCTCAAATCCAACGGTTCGAAGTCTCTTAGAGGGTGTCTAATAAGTCGTCAAAAACGTTCGTGGTGAGCTTGTCGAACCATGAACAGCGCGTCGACCCTTCGACAGGCTCAGGGTGAACGGAAGGGTTTTTAGACACCCTCTTAGACTCGCCACCCAAGCGTCCCACCACGTGTCACCCTGACACCGCGCCCGGAATCGTCCGGCAAGCGTGATACACGCGCCCCGCAAGGAGAAAAACCATGAAAGTAGGCTGGATAGGCGTCGGCCACATGGGCAAGCCGATGGCAATGAACGTCCTTGCCGCTGGGTTCGACATGAAGGTCCACGACCTTGACCGCAACGCCGCCACCGACCTCCTCGAAGGCGGCGCCGAGTGGGCCGACTCCCCGCGGGAAACGGCCATCGGAATGGACGTGGTGTTCACCTGCCTCCCCATGCCGCACCACGTCTACTCCGTCGGCATGGGAGACGACGGCATCAGGGACGGTGTCGAGTCCCAGGCCGTCGTCGTCGATTCCTCAACAAACTCCCTCGAAATGGTCAAACGACTTCACTCCGAATACGCCGCCCTGGGAATCCAATTCCTTGACGTGCCCGTGAGCGGAGGGGTGATCGGCGCACAGACCCGCGACCTGTGCGTCATGGCCGGTGGGGATGAGGCTACGTACCAGCGCATCAAACCCGCGCTGGATGCGATGGGGGACAAGGTGATGTACTGCGGCCCGATCGGCAACGGCACGATCTGCAAACTGAGTCACCAGCTATTCGGGTCCATCATGAGGCAGGGTATGCAGGAAGTGCTCATCGCCGGCGCGGCGGCCGGCGTCCCTGTCGAAACCCTGGTTAAGGCCATCTCGCAGAGCAACGCAGCCAAGAACCCCCCATTCCACAACTGGGAGCGGCCCCCAAAGGACTTTTCGCCTGACGAGAGGACGTTCTACATGGAGTTGGCCGCTAAAGATGTTCGGCTGGCAAACGAGATCGGCCGCGACCACGGCGTGCCGATGGAGCTGGCCAACATCGTGGAACAACGCATGATCGAGGCGATGAACCGGGGCTGGGGCAAGTTGAAAGCCGAAGCGATAGTTATGCTCCAGCAGGAACGGTCGAACACCGACCTCACCACCGCGCCCTGACCGCGGGCCCTATCCCGCCGCGGCGAGCGCGGCGTCGATCCTGTCGACGTCAAACCCCTCGACCACCGCGTTGCCGATCACAGTGACCGGTGTCGCGTCGAACCCGAGGTCGAGCAGTTCCTGCCTGCCCTGCAGGTCGACCGACACGTTGCGCTCAGCGAACTCCCTGCCCCTCAGGCGCAGGAATTCCTTGACCATTTCACAGGCCCCGCACATGTTCGACGAGTAAACGATTATTTCAGCCATGATTCTCCAGAAAATAGCCTTTCACCACGTGCCCACCTACGCTCTCGCCAACCCTCGTAGGGGCGGGTTTCAAACCCGCCCGCGGTCTCCCTCCAACAACGCCTGCGCCGCCCCATGCAGCGAAATAACTCGTCCTGCCGGGGACACCCGGTACCCACGCTGGGGCGCAGCGGTGGCACGCACGACATCTACAACTCCCAATCGGCATGCCCCTGTTTCATACCTTGGGGCGCCGGCCGCAGCCGGCATGGACAATTCACCGTTATTGAGGTTAGCAAACGGCGGGAGCCTGGGTTTCGACTGGCTGGCCTTTCCGAGGAGTGTCACGGCGAAAGCCGGGAGATCTTCCACTCCCCTGTTTCCCCTTGCCTTTCGTACAACAACCTGTCATGCATCCGGTTCGGCCTGCCCTGCCAGAACTCGTACGTCTCCGGCCACACGATGTAGCCTCCCCAGTAAGACGGTCGCGGCGCCGCCCCGTCTTCAAACCGCTCTTCGTACTTGCGGAATCTGCCTTCAAGCCACTCCCTGTCGGGAATCACCTCGGACTGCCGGGATGCCCACGCCTCCAGCGTGGCCCCGCGTTCTCGTGTCGCGAAGTACGCGTCGGACTCCGCCGCCGTCAAGCGACGCACAGGCCCCTCCACCCTTATCTGGCGGGACAACTCGTACCAGATCAGCAGGCAAGCCGCGCGGGGGTTCTCCGCCATTTCCCGTCCCTTCCGGCTTTCGTAATTCGTGTAGAACACCAGGCCATTCTCGTCCGCCTTCCTCAGGTTCACGGCACGGCACGAAGGCCTGCCGCTTGAATCGGCCGTCGCAAGGACCATCGCATTGGGCAAAACAATCCCCGCATCTTCTGCTTGCCGCCGCCACGCGGTGAACAGACAGGCCGGTTCGACAGGGGCATCCGCTTCACTCAACCCGCGCCGCTGTAGTTCGTCCCTGAGAGTCGTTATCCCATCGGTCATTTGCGTTCTCCCTGCCGCGCCGTGCAAATCGATTGGCGACGAATTATCGCCCAAACCTAGTAACATGCGTCATCCGCCAGGAGTCTCTATCGGAGCAGATTCGTGAAATACAGGCAACTCGGAACCACCGGCGTCGAAGTCTCGGAATTCACACTGGGGACATGGCCGTTCTCAGGTGGCGAGCCATTTGGGGAACAGGACGACGAGGACTCGATCGCCGCCGTCAACGCCGCCCTGGAAAACGGCGTCAATTTCATCGACACCGCGGAAGGGTATGGCGCCGGCCGCGCGGAGGCCGTGCTCGGCCGGGCACTGGCGGGCCGGCGCGACGACGTCGTGATCACGAGCAAGGTAGCCGAGGTCCACCTCTTGCCCGAACAGGTCCAGGAGTCCTGCGAGAACAGCCTGGCCAGGCTCGGCACCGACTACATAGACCTCTACCTGATCCACTGGCCAAACCGCGACGTCCCGCTCGCCGACACGGTCGGCACGCTGGAGCGGCTCAAGCAGGAAGGCAAGATACGGTACTTCGGAGTCTCCAATTTCGGCGTCCAGGACCTGTCCGCCATACAGGGGCTCACGAGCATCGAAATAGACCAGTTGCCTTACAACCTGGTCTGGCGCCCCATCGAGTACGAAATCCTTCCATTCTGCCGTCAAAACGGGATAGGCATCATGGTCTACTCCCCCCTGATGCAGGGGATCCTCACCGACCGCTACGCCACCGTCGACGACGTCCCCGCCGGCATCGCCCGCTCACGCCACTTCTCACCCGACAGGCCCTTGTCCCAACACGGCGACGTGGGCGTGGAAGACGAATTGTTCGAGGCGGTACGCGCGGTGCGAAAGATCGCGAGTGACCTCGGCCGCAGCACAGCCGCCGTATCCCTTGCATGGCTGCGCAGGGAGACCGCCGTCACGACGCTGCTCATCGGCGCCAGAAATGCCGGTGAAGTGCAGATGAACCTCGAGGCGTTCGAGTTCGACTTGCCGGACGACGCTGCCGCCGCCCTTTCCGAAGCCACCGCCACCATCAAGGAACACATGGGCGCCGACCCAGACATGTGGCGCTACCCGGGACGAATGCGCTAGGGGCGGCCTCCACACGACCGGGACGGACTACGAACGCGGGGCCCCTCGATTCCCGTAGGAGACCTCCGCACCTACCCCCTCTCCCGTGGGAGAGGGTGAGGGCCGGTACAGACCGGGTACATTGGTAACAGGTAGACCGGGCACCTGGGTAACACATATTCCTGTGTAGGAGCAGTTCTTATGAGGAGTCATGTGATGCCATGGAAGGAGTCTAGTGCGGCCTGTGAGCAGAGAGTGTTCATAGAGAGGTGGTCGATGGGGGAGGAGTCGGTTTCCGAGCTGTGCCGCCAGTTCGGGATCAGCCGAAAGACAGGGTACAAGCGCATTAACCGGTTCAGGGAGTACGGTTTCGACGGCTTGGGCGACCGCAACAGCGCGCCCCATTCGCATCCGAACGCGACGAGCCCGGAAGTGGCCAGGGAGTTGATCGAGGCCAAGCGAGCGCGGCCGACGTGGGGTCCCAAGAAGCTGGTGGCGTGGCTGCGAGCTGAGGCCCCCGAGGCGGCTTGGCCGGCTCCTAGTACCGCAGGAGCGATCCTCGACCGGGCCGGCCTGGTCAAGCGGCGGCGCCGCCGCAGGCGGGCGTCGCCCTGGAGCGAGCCGTTCACCGAAGCGGCCGATGCCAATGACGTGTGGTGCATAGACTTCAAGGGCTGGTTCCGCACTGGAGACGGTCAGCGGGTCGACCCGCTGACCGTCCAGGACGCGGCCTCTCGCTACCTGCTGGCATGCGACGGTCTGGCCCGGCCGAGGACACCGCAGGTGCGCCGGGTGATCGACAGGGTGTTCAGGGAGTACGGCCTTCCCCGGGCCATCCGCACGGACAACGGCCCGCCCTTCGCCAGTGTGGGTCTGGGAGGGCTGACCACACTGTCGATCTGGTGGGTCAAACTGGGGATCACCCCAGAGCGCATCGAGCCGGGCCACCCGGAGCAGAACGGCAGACTTGAGCGGCTTCACAGAACGCTCAAGGAAGAGACGGCTCGCCCGCCCAGGGCCAGTCAGCGTAGTCAGCAGCGGGCATTCGACGCCTTCAGGGACGGCTACAACGAGCATCGCCCGCACGAGGCGCTCGGTCAGCAGCCCCCATCTCGTGTGTACGGGCCATCCCACCGGGAGTATCCGAGGAGGGCAGAGTCGCCGGAGTACGGAAGCGGAGTCACAGTCCGCAGGGTGAGGACGAACGGCCAGATCAAGTGGAACGGAGGGCTGGTCTACCTGAGCGAGGCGCTCAAGGGTGAGCCGGTCGGGCTGGTGCAACAGGACACCAGGTACTGGACGGTCATCTATGGACCGCTGAGCATCGGACTGTTGGACGAGCACACCAGTCAGGTGTTGCATACTACTGCCAAACTGTTACCCAGGTGCCCGGTTTAGGTGTTACCCAGGTGCCCGGTTGCACAGCCATTCAACCACGTCCTCCCTCGTCTTGCCGGACCTCCCCTTTTTCGTCTTGCCGGACCCCGATCCGGTACCCAGGGGACGGGCGCGGCACACCCGCTCCACCAACCACACCACTGCCGACAGGCCACCTGACCTCTCCATCGTCTCCCTGCACCCCAATCCGATACCCACCCTCGGCAGTGCTGCCGGTATACCGTCTCTACTCCGGCGGTGGCGGCGTCTTCTCCGCATACAACCACGCGTCAAACAGTTCGCTCAGGTCCCTACCGGAAATCTCCTCCGCCACCCCGATGAAATCCGCAGTCGCCGCGTTACCTCCCCCAAACCGCGCAACATACTCTGGCAACAGCCTGAAGAACGCGTCATCGCCAATTTCGTGCCGCAGCGCGGCCAGGGTCATCGCACCCCGCACGTAGACCGTCCCGGCAAACGGGTCGCTCGCTTCAGGCTTCCCCGGCGGGCCGTAGTCGGGATACCAAACGGTTTCCCAAAACGTGTCGGTCAGGTCAGTTCCCGCCTTGTGCTCCTCCCACAACCACTCCGCGTACGTTGCGAACCCCTCGTTCAGCCAGATGTCTTCCCACGTCGCTGGGGATATCCAGTTACCGAACCACTGGTGGGCGAGTTCATGGGCCACCACGCGCTCGCCCAGGAAATGGAACATCTGCACGCCGTACAGGGGCCTCGGCTGTGTCTCCAGGGCCAGGAACCGCGTGTCTATGACAATTGCCCCCGTCGATTCGAACGGGTAAGGCCCGAATACGTCGCTGAAGTAATCGATTATCGGCCCCTGCGACGGCAGGTAACCTCTCGCAGTTTCGTCAACCGAATCCTCGACATAGTCCGTTATCGGAATCCCATCCTCGCTTTCAGCCTTAACTTCGTCAAACATGGATATCACCAGGGTCGCGAGATAACTGGCCATCTCGTGTGACGATTCCCAGCGATATGTCTCTGTGTTTCCTCCATCCAGGACTTCAACCAATTCACCACTGGCCGCGACTTCATATGATTCGGGCACGGTGATTTCGAACGAGTAAGTCGCCTTGTCGGACGGATGCTCGTTGACGGGGTACCAGGTCGACGAACCCCACGGCTCTCCGGCTGCGTAAATACCCGTCTCGTATTTCACCCACCCTCCTATGAAATCCGTGCCGGGAAAGATATCCGCCGTCGGAGTGCCCTCGTACTCCACCACAACGTCAAACGGACTTCCATCTGGAATCGTATTGGCAGGCGTCACCGTCAGTTCATAGTCGCCGCGGCTGAACTCAGCAGGCTCCCCGTCGACGTTTAGCGCCAGGACCGTTAGCCCGCGAAAATCAAGGTTGAATGAGGAAAGTCCCTGGGTGGCCATCGCTTCAATGCCGGTACTGCCGGAAATAAAGTTCTCCTGCACGTCAACATTCAGCTTTATCGTGTAGTGCGATACGTCGTATCCGCCATTGCCAAGAGTCGGATAGAGCGGATCACCAAGCCCGGCGCTACCCGGTGAGCCAATGTCCGGCGGCGCTTGAGCGGTCGCAGCCGGTGTGGCTACGCCCTCGCCGGCAGGGATTTCATCCCCCGCATCCGGCAGAACGGCAGCCTTGGTCGGTTCGACCGCGTCCGTGCTGACAGGGGACTCGCTGACCGGGCCTGGCGATACCCCGGTCGTCGCTCGGACCGCAGTCGCGGTGCTATCGGGAGTTACGTCGCGTTGGTCGGCGCATGACACTACGAGCAGCACCGCCCCTACGAGCCCAAAACATAGGACCTTGTACCACTGGCCTGTAGCGAACGATTCTACGAAACTGAGCAATGACACATTCCTGGCTGTTGTAAACGTTGTGTGCAATACTCCACCTGTTATCCGGCCGCCCGTACTCTGGTCCTTGACCAATCGCGCGAAATCAACCTTACGCGCCGTTGCATTCAAATACGACCGGCCGTGTTAGAATCATCCGGCATTATTTTGACAATCTACAGGAGGCGGCTTTGAAAATTGTCGACGTAGACATTCGAGACCTTTCCAGGGCGACTCGTCGCGTGCGCGCACGGTCTGAAGTGACTGAACAGCTTGTTGACGTAATCAGCAATCTCAAGTCGAATCAGGCAAAGGCCATAGCAATCGATGCGGGCGATACGGCCAAGAAATTGCGTTCCCGCCTATCCTACGCCGCCCGAATTGCCGGCAAACGCCTGCAAATCGGCATAACTGACGATCGTGTCCTCTTCGCGCTGAGCAATAGGCCGGCCAGGCGGCGGCGTTCGTCTTCCAAGAGCTAGTCTCCTACGGAAATACGACGCCGGCGACTTGCGAGATTTGACAGGCTCGCGCCTGGCGCCGCAGGCCCTGGATCTGCTCACGCTCTCGCGGGAGACCTTTGCAATACTCCCTCACCCTTGACGGAGACCTTTGCAAAACCCCCTCTCCCAGCGGGAGAGGGTTGGGGTGAGGGTGAAGGCGGCCGACCGGACCCTTCTAAATTCAGGCTGTTGGGGACTACGCGAAGGTTCCCGCACGGACCGCGTTAGAGGGACAGGCCCACCGCGGTGCCAATTCCAAAGGTAATCGCCGCGGCGACCGCTCCCAGCAGCAACATCCTCAACCCGCCGCGAATTGGGCTGAGGCCGGACATCCACGCCAGCCCCCCGCCCACCGCGGCCAGTGCCGCTCCTGCGGCGATCGCGCTGCCCACGATCGCGCCGTTGCCCCCTGATACCAGAAACGGAATCACCGGCACAACTGCGCCCGCGCTGAACGCCGCAACGGAACTGAAGGCCGCGCCCCACGGCGCGCCCAAGTCGTCGGGATTCAACCCGATCTCCTCTCGAATACGGGTTTCCAGCGCCATGTCAGGGCGTGTCATCAGTCGCTGAGCCACCACCTCGGCTTCGCCCTGGGTGAGTCCCCGTTCCTCGTACAGCCGGGCAATATCGCCAACCATCCGTTCAGGCCGCGTCTGCATTGCCGCCTTCTCACGCCGGATCATGTACTCGAAGAAGTCCCTTTGCGAACGTATGGACACGTACTCCCCGACTCCCATCGAAATCGCTCCCGCCAACATGCCGGCCACTCCCGCGAGGGCAACGATGCCGGAGTCGCTTGTACCACCGGCCACGCCCATGACAAGGCCGAAATTGGACACTAGCCCGTCATTGACGCCAAGGATGGCGGCGCGCAGGACTCCGCCTCTCCATGACAAGAAGCCCATCAAAGGAGACCCAGCGCTCTCCTCGTCATGTTCCCCTTCGACAATCCTCTGAATTACTTCCCCGTGCAACCGTTCCTCGGCAGAGTGAATTTCGCCTCCAGGTATGAGTGCAAGGCCTTTGGAGATGTCGTGGTGCGTCCTGCCGACGATCGTCGCTATGCGTCTTGTCCCAAAGACTCTGGCAGCGATGTACAGAAACACGCCAAAAGGCCCGAACGGTCTGCGTCTCAGGTACGGAGCGCCCACACCCATGTGTTGGGCGATCAAACTGGCGCGGCGCAGATCGTCAACCGCCATGCGTTCGAACGCGGCGGCTCGCTTTTCGTTGGAATCGGTCGACGACAACACACGGAGCAAGTAGGCAGAGCGGAGAACATCGGTCAGCAGTTTTTCCAGCCGCCGCCGCTCTTCTGCCGGATCGTTAGCCCCTGGAGCCCCGCGTGACTCGGTCATAACTCAGAAAAAATCCCGGCAGCCCCACATCGACTTACCGGCGAAAGAACATCATCCCGCACCCCGATGCGGGACCGGTATCCACGATGGGGTGGCGAGGTGGGCGCGCCCTGTGTGAACAACCCCCAACCGGGAGGGCACATTTTCATGAGCGGTGGTGGCGGTGGCAACCGGCATGGATAATTGGTTAGGCGCTGCGATATTTGATCGACTGGGTAAGTTGGGCTGTCCAAATTGGACGGACCCTCATTCCGTGCCGCTACCCTGACGAACTTTCGATGAGCACTTTCCGAACACACTCCGCGGCGATCTCCAACTCCCCCTCCTGGATGTTCAAAGCATCGAACTGGATGCCCGGGTCCGGCCCGAACGTCTGCGACACGTAAACGCGCGGTTTGCCCGCCATGAGGAGTTCCCGTACCGTCTCCATGTCCGGACCCCTCCAGTTCGGCGTGAAATACATGACCGCGTGCGGAATGTAGTGGTCGTAGTCGTACTCGACCACGGCCCTGATGCCGGGGACCTCGGCCACCAGGTCGACGACGTACTCCATCTGCCGCCTGTAGTGCCGCGTCTCCGCTTCCTCATCTTCGTCAATAAACACTCGCAACGCCGCAATGAGACCGGCTATCTCCTCACGGGAAACCTTCTGACCCCTGGCGGCCGTCGCATAAGGAGCGTTGTTGAGCCGGGCGTATTCCACCCACGCGGCGTTACCCAGCAGGATGCCCGTACTCTGCGGGCCCCTGATTCCCTTGCCGCCGGAGAAACTGACCAGGTCGGCGCCCTGGTCGATGAACTTGGTGAGATTGGCACGCGGAGGGAGCATGGAAGCCGCGTCGCACAGGACCGGCAGGCCGCGCTCGTGGGCGGCATCGACGAGGTCGGGCAACGGCACGGCGCCCCGGTTCTTGAAAGGGGATTCCAGGTGGATGATCCCGGCCGTGTCCTCGGTAATCGCCTCAACCAATTCATCGAGGGAGCACCCATCGGCGGACCCCACTTCGACCAGTTTCGCTCCGGCGGCCATATACAGGTGGTCGTAAACAAACCTCTGCCTGCGCTGGATGATCAACTCGTGCGGGACGCCGTCGGTCATCGGAAGCCTTCCGATCAGTTCAGGATCATCGCGAGCAATGGCGGCGGCGGCCTGTACGACCAGGCCGCCGGAAGCGCCGCTCGTCACGGTCGCGGCTTCCACCCCAATCAACCGGGCAATCTCCTCACCCGCCGCGATCAGCATCTCCTCCATCTGCACGAAACTGGTCGAGACCTCCTTTATGGCTTCGACGGTTTCAGCCCGCGGGCGTGAGCCGGAATGCTTGGTGTTCGGCCCTCCGGCGTTGATTATCGGGACAACCCCAAGTTCTTCTGCAATGCTCTTCGTCATGTTTCGTTCCTGGCGTCGATGGCAGCTGAGCCGCTGTCCCGCCTTCCAATCAGGCCGGTCCGGACCTCTCCAAATGAGTTACCGAAAATCTTACACACCCAAACCCGACTCCGAGCCTTATCACTATGACCCGCTATTCCCGTCATTCCCGTTAAAAGAGACCCTTGCAAAACCCCCGCTCCCAGCGGGAGAGGGTCGGGGTGAGGGGGAATCGCATATTGGGAGTAGGCCCTTGAATCATCGATGCCCCGGTAAGTCAGGGGTTACGCAAAGGTCTCTGAAAACGGGAATCTCATCGCGGGCATTCCCGAACGTTTCGAGTTTGTAAAACAGCATCCTTGTGGGCGCCGTGGGCGCCCGATGCGGGGTGCGCGGCAACTGGTGCGACGCCATTTCATGACCGGCCAGGGGCTTAATGCCCACCACATCAAATCAGCGCAATCGCCTTCGTCATGCCCGATGTCCAGCCGCCGTCGACAACGTACGCTGAACCCGTGACGAACGAAGAATCGTCCGAAGCCAGGAACACCGCAACGGACGCCACGTCCTCCGGTTGTCCTACCCTTCCCATCGGCGCGATCTTGCCCGCGAATTCGCGCCCTTCCGGCACTTCGGTCAGGAACGGCAACGACATGGGAGTCTCGATCCAACCGGGGCAGATGCAGTTGACCCGTACCCCGTCGGGGCCGTGGTCTATGGCCATGGCCCGTGTCAATTGCATCGCCGCCCCTTTGGTCGCGCAGTAGCCTGCGATATCCGACTCGGCGTAGAAGCTGTTCGCAGATGCCGTGATGATGAATGAGCCTCCGCTGCCGCGGGCCATCAACGGGATGGCGTACTTGCCAAGCAGGAACGCGGCTTTCACGTTTACTCGAAACATGGTGTCCCAATCTTCTTCCGGCAGATCGATCACCGAACCGTCCAGCATGACCGCGGCATTCGAAAAGACGACGTCGATTCGGCCAAAGTCCTGGAAGCACCTTTCGACGGCCGTCCTCACCTGGATGGACTGGCTGACGTCAGCCGCGAACGTCGACGGAATTGGCAGGCCCGCGTCGGCAATCATCTGACCGGTCTCATCCAGTCCTTCCTTGTTCACGTCTATCGCCATGACGTAGGCGCCTTCCGCGGCAAACCGCAGCGCGCTCGCCCTTCCGATCCCGCTCGCCGCGCCGGTAACCACCGCGACCTTATGTTCAAGTCTCATCGTCACGCCTCCTAGTTCGAGTTACAGCCATGCCGCCGGCAACTGCAAATTATGCGCCCAAGCCCGGACAATAGGACAGTCTGACCTCATCATTTGAGACCTCCGCTGAAAAACTCCCTCTCCCAGCGAAGACCCTTGCAAAACCCCCGCAAGTTTCATTCTGAGCGCCCTCTACTGTCATTCTGAGCGCAGCCGAAGAATCTCCCGCCGGTCACTCAACAACGCCCTAACCGTCGTACCGGGGAAACCCGGTACCCACGGTGGGGCGCGGACGAGCGGGGCGCCCTCTTCCACCTACCACGCCCAACCGACAGGCGGCCCACGCCCTAACCGTCGTACCGGGGACACCCGGTACCCAAGGTGGGGCGCGGACGATCAGGGTGCCCTCTTCCACCTACCACGCCCATCCGCAACTAACGCAACCGACTTGCCGGATTGTCCAGATTACTCAGAGGTCCCGAATTGGAGCAAGTAATACCCTCTGTGTGCAGTACGGCCACTGCTGATAATCTCGATTACACGCGTAACTTACTTGCTCGTCAACCAGTAGGCCCAAGTCGTATGAACAAAGTCTCCCCGGAACTCGCATCCCAACTCGACGAGATCGTCGAAAAGAACATTGACCGTGAACGAGACGCCGGGCTGGCCGCGGCCATCGTCGACAACGGGGAAATCGCCTGGTTCACAGGCGTCGGCCACGCCGACCTCGAATCGCGACGGCCCCCGGACCAGTTGACGACTTCGCGCGTGGCCTCGATCACAAAGACCTTCACCGCCACCGCAATCATGAAACTGCGGGATGCCGGCATGCTCGAACTGGAAGACCCGTTGGTCCTCCACATTCCTGAGTTTGCTGCGGCGAGGGCCCTGGCCGGCACGCTCGAAGGCGTGACCATCAAGCGCCTGCTGACCCACCACTCCGGCCTGTCCACCGAACCTCCGCTCCCGACCTGGGCGAAACCCGAGTTTCCTGAAATCCACCGGATCATCGACGCCATCTCCAATGCCGAAGTCGTCATACCGCAGGACAGCCAGTGGAAATACTCTAACTTCGCATTCGGGCTCCTGGGAGAGGTCGTTCACCGGCTCACCGGCAAGAACTACGTCGAATACGTGGGATCGGAGATCATCAGGCCGCTGGACCTCGACTACACCACGTTCGACATCGATGAAGTGGGCCCGGGTCGCATGGCCACCGGCTACATTCCTGCCGTACCGCCGGGCTCAAACCTGCGCAGGGCGCCTTACGCCCACATGCAGGGCCTCGCCTCGGCGGGCCAACTCCATTCGAACGTCCACGACCTGGCCCGCTGGATCGGCTTCCACACCCAAGCCTGGGAGTCGACCGTTCTGGGCAAGAAGTCGCTCGATGAGATGCACCGGCCGGTGTACATATCGCCGGACTGGTCGTGGGGCCAGGCCTTGGGCTGGCGCGCCCACAGGCGGGGCGAACGGGTCTACCTGGAACACGGCGGCGGAATCCACGGCTATTCCTCGCAGGTCGTCTTCAACAAGCCGGCCAGGATGGGCGCAATCACCCTCGCAAACGTCTGGCCGCCGCCCCCGCGCGACAGCATCGCCATGGAACTACTCGACGCGGCCATACACGCCATCGGTGCGCGCAGCGCCGAGGAAAAACCCAAATCGACGAGGCCGGAACTTTCGCCGGAGATCGACAAATTCCTCGGTCCGTATTTTGCGGAACCATACGTCGCTGCCGATTTGACCAGGCAAGGAAACAACTTGCGGCTTGAACCCGGCAGCCAGGACACCATGCTTCTTCACACTCCGTGTGATCTGGCGGTTAGTCGCGCTGGGGCAGGCCTCGAAATCAGGGTTCTGAATGGCCGCGGCGCCGGCGAAACTCTGGACTTTCAACTCGGGCCGGACGACTCCGTCACCGGATTCCTGCTCGGCGGCTTTTACTACGAGAAGACCGGATGAACTTTCGACGGCATCACACTTCAACCAAACAGGACGAGTAATGAGCAAAGTTTTCAATATCGCAGACGGTTTCGTAGACGCGCTGGTGGCCCACGACCCCATCGCGGCGACGTTCATCGGCGTGGCGGGCCATGACCATCTCATGTCCGACTTCTCGCCGGACTCCGCCGAGGAAATGGCGCAGATCGAGGGACGGACGTTGGCCGACATTCGGGCCGCGTCGCCGCAGAGCGAACGCGAGCGGCTGTGCCGCGACACGGTCATAGACGAGATGGAATGCGGCCTGGCATTGCACGACGAAGGCGAACATTTCCGGGCGCTCAACATCCTCCACAGTCCCGTCCAGAGCATCAGGATGGTTTTCGACATGATGCCGCGGGCAACCGTTGACGACTGGTCGAACATCGCCCGCCGCATGGAAAAGGTCCCGGAAGCGGTTGAGACCTATCGCAAGACCCTCGAAACCGGCGTGACGCGCGGATTGACCGCGTCCAGACGGCAGACAACCGGGTGTGCGGAGCAGGCCCACACCTGGTCCGGACAATCCGGCGGGAATTCGTTCTTCGGCGGCCTGGCGGACCAATTCGCCGAGTCCGGCCTCGACAGCGCGACGTTGCAGTCCGACCTGGAGCGCGCCTCGCTGTCTGCGAATGAGGCCTACGCCGACCTCGGCAAATACCTGGAAGACGACTACATGAAATCGGCGGTCGACAAGGACGGCGTAGGACAAAGCCGCTATGCCCTCCATGCACGTTCGTACAACGGCGTCGATCTGGACCTCGAGGAAACGTACAACTGGGGCTGGGAACAGTTGTCGTGGGTCCGATCGGAGATGCAAAAGGCAGCCGACGCCATCAAGCCCGGCGCAACCATCGACGAGGCCATCGATCTACTCGAGTCGGACCCATCGCGATCCATCGAAGGCGAGGAAGAGTTCCGCCAGTGGATGCAGGACCTGCAGGACAGGACCATCGCTGAGCTTGAAGGGACCCATTTCGATCTTGCCGAGCCGGTGAAGCGCATCGAGGCGCTGATCGCTCCACCTGGAGGCGCCCTGGCCATGTACTACACCGGCCCGTCGGAGGACTTCTCCCGGCCCGGCCGCACCTGGTATCCGACCGGAGGAAATACCCGCTTCCCGCTCTGGAGAGAGGTTTCTATCGCCTACCACGAAGGGGTGCCGGGCCACCACTTCCAGATCGCCACCACGAAGTCCCTCTCCGATGAGTTGTCACGCTACCAGCGCCTGATCGCCGGCACCTCCGGGTACGCCGAGGGGTGGGCCCTTTACGCCGAACGCCTGATGGGAGAACTCGGCTACCTCGACAACCCTGACTACTACATGGGAATGCTCGACGCCCAGGCCCTCAGATCCGTCCGCGTGATAATTGACATCGGAATGCACCTCGGGCTGTCCATCCCTCCCGACGCAGACTTCCACCCCGGCGAGCCGTGGAGCCCCGACCTCGGCAACGAAATGATGAACGACTACGTCCACTTCCCCAAAGAATTCACCGCCAGCGAAATCGACCGCTACCTCGGCATGCCCGGCCAGGCCATCAGTTACAAAGTCGGCGAGCGCGTCTGGCTGGAAGCCCGGCGGCGCGCCCAGGAGTCCCAGGGACCAGCCTTCAACCTCAAGGACTGGCACAACAAGGCACTCCGCCTCGGCCCAATGGGCCTCGCCCAAATGCAACGCGAAATGGCCAAAGCGTAGGGCAGACCTTTGCAAAAATTCCCTCTCCCTTGACGGGAGAGGGTTGCGGTGAGGGTGAAGAAGGCTTGATCACAATCGACCGGGCGCCATCCAATTGACCTACAGGCACCAGCGGCCGCGTTACGGCTAACATTGATCCTATGAAGACGACGCTAGACATTCATGACGAATTGCTGGGCCGGGCGAAACGCCACGCGCTGCGGACAGGCCGACCGTTGCACGCCGTGGTGGAAGAAGGTCTTCGCCAGGTGCTCCGCAATGAATCCAGGCGCAAGCGCTTCAGGCTGCAAGACCGCAGCGTGGGCGAGCCGGGCGCAAAGAACCCGCTGGAAGTGTACTCCTGGCAGGACCTTCGGGAAGTCGTTTACGGAAAGCCCAGGCCAAGTTAATCGCGGGCGTAACAAGGGTGGTGGAGGAATTAGACCACCCCGTCTTGCCGGACACCGATCCGGCGCCCACACTCTCCCTCGCTCTACCGGCTATATAACTCCGCCCTGCACTCCGATGCGGAGCCTGTGCCCACGGCGAGAAACGGAGGTAAATGCACCTGACGGCACTATCCCGCTTTCAAAACCGCGTCCGGCCTGAACAAGGCCACTGTCATTTCGAGCGAAGCCGAGAAATCTGAGACTTCCGATGGCGGCACCCGAGCGATCCTTCCACCAGTTTCCGCCACTAGACGAAACCCTACCGGCGGGAACCGCGAATCCGAACTGAACATTGAACCTCTTCACCCTCTCAATGCATTCATCCATCACCGTCCACTCCTCGCTCTCCGTGGTCTGGGACACATTCGCCGACGCCAGATCATGGCCAACGTGGAGCCGCGTGTGCCTCGACGTTTGGGACATATCCGATGAACTGTGGGCGCCAAACTCCAAACTCTCGTTCCGGCTGCGAATGGCCAAAGTCGGCGTACCCTTTTCCGTGACCGTCACGGAATCGGACCCTCCGCACCGGGTAACCTGGCAATCAACTAAATTCTCGATCACCGCGACAAGAACGATTCAGCTCGCCGGTGACGGTGACCGTACAGAGGTCGCCGATTCAAAACACTTCAGCAGCCCACTCCTGCCGATCCGGCTGTTCTACCCGCGTCCCATCATCCGCAACATGACCGTATCGTGGCTGCGAGACCTCAAGGCTGAAGCGGAGCGAAGAGCAGCTTGAACCCACGTCGCGTGCTCGGCGTGTTCGCTCACCCCGACGACGAGACACTCCTCGCAGGCGCGCTGCTGGCCAGGTTTACGGCATCAGGCGCCGTAACCGGTGTGCTCTGCGCCGCGCCCGGCGACGACCGATCGAAACAAAAACTGGCCGACGCCTGCCGCGTCCTGGGCGTTGCTAACGTAGCCGCGCTGCGCTACCACGGCAGCCCTATGTGGCCCGTAACCGGCCGCGATTCCCGACCGAGCCTGATGTTGGCCGACGCGCACGTCGACGACATCGCAGCCAGGATCGCCGGTCACATCGCCTCGTTCGCGCCGGACACCGTCATCACCCATTCGACGTACGGCGACTACGGCCACGTCGACCACGCAGTGGTGTGTTCGGCCACGATTCGCGCCGTAACACAGGCGAACGACAACTCGTCACGCCTCTACTGCCTCGATTGGCCGCGCCCCTTAGTCCGTCTCAACCTGCGGCTGATGAAGCTCGCGCTCCGGGACATCACCCGGATGGGCCCAAACGGCAAGTTCAATCTCGAACACGCAGTCGCCAACGCCCCACCCTGCACCGACGTGCTCGACGTGGCCGCGTTCCTCAAGACGCGAAAGGACGCCAGCCGCTTCTACTCCGACCAAATTTCCGTGGGCCCACCGTTACTTCGGGCCCTGGAATACGCCCCGGCCCTCCTGCAACGCCCGTTCCTCGGCCGGGCGCGCCTGGCGCAGGTCCACCCGCCGCTCGAAAAGTGATCTGCTACAGCCGGATGGACCAGCGCGGAACGGCCTGGTGTCCTGACTCAGATGTCCACCCACTCATGTCGGACGGCGAAAATCCCCTCTCCCTCGATGGAGACCTTTGCAAATCTCCCTCTCCTAGCGGGAGAGGGTTGGGGTGAGGGTGAATCGCGAATTGGGAGTAGGCCCTTGAATCCCCAATTCCCCGGTTAGTCAGGGGTTCCGCAAAAGACTCCGATGGGAGAGGCTAGAGCCTGCCCCGCACTCGATGCGGGGATGAAGGTGACGCCCTCGGACTCGTGCTCAATTCCGTAATGCAAAGAACCTCACGGAACCCTAAAACGCGTCCGCCTCCCCCGCGATGGCCTTCAACTCGGGCCGCGAGTAGGAACCCAGGCTCCGGAAGTCAAACTCCGTGTAGTTCTTTATCCACCGCAGGGCGATCTTCACCGAGTCCTGGTACGCGCGGATTTGCGCTTGCGGCGCCCCGGCGCCCAGCAACCTGATGATGTCCTCGCCTTCGTCCGTGACGATCCGCTTCACCAGGCCCAGATCGTGGACGCGTTCCGTGTCATCGCCGACGGACGAATGCACCACCCGCTGGGCTATCTGCGCCACCGAAATCCGCGCCGTAGCGAGGTCTTCCATTAATGCCGGCCTCGACCCCTCGCGCCCTGCCAATCTGTCGATGCCCTTGGCGCCGCGACCGTTCAGCCACCCTTCGATGTACTCGATCAACGTCCTGACGTTCTGGCGGGTACCCTCCTGCGTAAGCGGACCCTCCGGTGTTTCGATCCTCACCGGATAACGGTCCGGATCAGCCATCTCCGGCCCCGGCGTCCAACCGGATGCGGCCAGTTCCTTAAATGGCGCAGCGGCCGGCCCCATGTGGTAGATGTGTGCCACCCAGCCGCGCAGGAACCCGTGGCGCGCCTCCCACTCCTTGTCGGCCCTGATCGACGCTGCCGCCTCCAGGTTCACCGCTTCGTCGCGGGACGGCAACGCGGTCGCCATTCCGCCGATCGGCACGGCATTGTGCCTGAGACAGACCGCTACGAGCCGCCTGAAGATATTCGCGAAGAACTCCGTGGTCTTGATGTCCACGCCGAAGCGATCAGGCCACACCGACGCCGGCTGCGCCATCACGTATTCCAGGATGCTCGCCTTGAGGTCCCAGCGCGCCGCGTTGAGTCCGGCCGCATACGGGCCCAGCGCATGCAGGATTTCCTCCATCTGCCACACAGCCGGAAGCGATTCCACCAGCGCAATGACTCGAACGGTCGAGTCGTTCAGACCGGAGACCTGGTTGCGTATCTCGTCGATCATGTCGCGGTAAATGGCGGCCTCGACGGCCGACTCCAGCTTCGGCACATAGAAGTAAACGCCCTGACCATGCTCGGTCTGGGCAGCGCCGGCGTGACACAGGGTCATGGCGGTACCCAGGATCGCGGCGGGTACCGGCTGACCATCAATGCGGAATTCCGGTTCGTCCAGGTGCAGACCGCGCTCGCGGTGCATGAAGAACGGCAATTCGCCCGGCTGGATTTCGTACGTTCGGTTCCTGGCGGAGTCGATGTAAGTCAGGGAGTGGTCGACAGCTCCACGCCGGTTCAGGGCCGCACGCACCGTGTCCGTCAGACGATGTCCCGCCGAGTCCTCGTCATCGTCCAGGTAACCTTCGGCCCGTTCGCCCTCCGGCCCCGGGTTCAGCGCATTGATGAACATCGGGGTTATGGACGCCGGGCCGGATATTTCGATCCCCGGCTTGCGCAGTTCAGACGGAACCTCCGGCACATTCCACCCGCCGTCGTTCGCCGGACCCGGGTCCAGGTGACCCGGCATACGGCCGCGCCGCAAAGCGCCGTCTATCGATTCCAGACGGGCCGCGCGCTCATCGCGGACGCGGCCTGAAAATTTTCCGTGCAGGTGGGCAACCAGCGCGAGGAAGTCATCGGGAAAGACCTCCTCAGCGCCGTCTACCGGGGCGTATTCGACGTTGGATGAACTGGCCATTGTGAGTTTGCAATCTGAATTCAGTTGAGTATGGGCAGACGCGGCGCACGACGACCGCGATGAGTCACGGCGCCGCGCCCGGTTGGATTCAGTCTATTCGCCCGGAAGAGCGAACGTCACGCAAGCAGTTCGCGGAGTTCGGCGACGTAGGAGTCGCCCCTCAGCGTTCCAAGCGCCTTCCGTTCGATCTGGCGAATGCGCTCCCGCGTGAGATTCAACTCGCCGCCGATCTCTTCGAGAGTACGCGGCCGGCCGTCGGTCAGACCGAAACGGAGTTCCAGCACCCGGCGTTCCCTCACGGACAGATGACTCAGCGCACGGTCCACCTGGTCCCGCATCGAGGCCTGCGCAGCGACGTCCGCAGGCGCAGGCGCGGAGATGTCCGGGATCAGGTCACCTAGTTCGTTCTCTGCGTCTTCCCCTATCGGCGTCTCCAGCGAGACGGGCTGCTGCGAAATCCGCATGATCTCGTCCACCCGCTCCACCGGCAGGTCCACCTTGACGGCAAGCTCCTCCACCTTCGGCTCGCGGTCCAGCACCTGGCTCAACTCGCGACGGGCGCGCATGATCTTGTTGAGGGTTTCGACAACGTGGACTGGAATACGAATCGTCCTGGCCTGGTCGGCGATAGCCCTCGTGATGCCCTGCCGGATCCACCACGTCGCATACGTGCTGAACTTGAACCCGCGGCGGAAATCGAACTTCTCGATCGCCCGCATCAGGCCGATGTTGCCCTCCTGGATCAGGTCGAGCATGGAAAGCCCGCGGTTGAGGTGCTTCTTGGCCACGCTCACAACGAGACGCAGGTTGGCCTCCCCAAGGTGCCGGCGGGCCTGTTCTCCCTCCGCACGGATCCGCGCAAGGTGCAGCGAGACGAACGCCGCCGTCAGAGCCTCCGCGAATTCGTTGTCGCCCGAAGAGACCAGGTCCGACAAAGTGTCGACCCGCGTGTCTTCCGGCAGGCGAACGGCGAATTCAGGCGCTACGAGCCGCGAGAGGACCGAAAGCGCTGTCAGGTTCGCGTGCGCGTCATTCGGCTCCAGGCTGAGCGCGTCCGCAACGAAATTGACGATCTCGTCGTCTCTCCGGCCGTCCAGCGCGGCGCGGATCGATGGGTCGTTGACCGCCACCCGCAAAGTCACCGGCGCTGGCAACCCGAGATACCTCGCCAGGGCGTCGAGGGTCGGCGCGTAGGAACTCAGCCTCGTGAGCGCCTCGCTCAGGACAAATGAATCAGGCGGCGCGAGCTCATCTATCGTCAAATCCGCCTCGATCTTCTCGAGCCACTGCGCAATCTCAACTGCGCGTGCGAGAACGACCTCGTCGTCAGCCGTGAGCAGCGCCACGCGGCTGATCTCGCGCAGGTACATGCGGACCGTGTCTTCGGTCAGCTCTGTGTCGGCGGCCTCCTCGGCAAGTTGTCCGGCCACAGCGGCCGATTCGTCGGCGGCTCGTGCCGTCTCCCACATTGCCAGTTCAGACCTTGTAAATGCCCTGGCATCTCCGCCGTGCCCGTTTGCTTCGTCGTCGGACTCGCCCCCGAAGGATTCGAACTTCGCCCGAAGACCGCCATCGGCACGGCCGGGTATCTCGCCGAGGAGTTCCTCCTCGATTGTCGGTCGGGATTTCTGGACCAACTCTCCAGTCCTTTCAGCCCATCGGCATCCGCGTTCGCCCCGGATTTGCCGCAGCGACTCGGCCCCTCTCAGACCCTGCTTCTCCGCATCCGGGCAAGACGCGGCTCATCGTCGCCTGCTACTAGTTGTTCGAACACCGGAAATTGAATACGTGTGCTGGGAACACTCGGTTTTGTCCGGCCACCGGAGGTGGACGGTCATTTTATTTCAGTCCGCCCAAAAATAAAAGGGGGGTTGACGAAATACTTGTCAGCACACGGGCCAGGCGACGATATTAGCGACCGCCTGAGCGGAATTCGAAAGTGCACTCACCGACAACGCGCCTGAATTCGCCGCCTCCCGTGGTGCGTTCCTTTGGAGGGTGTCTAAAAACCCTTCCGTTCACCCTGAGCCAGTCGAAGGGTCAAGGCGCTGTTCATGGTTCGACAAGCTCACCACGAACGGTTTCCGACGACTTATTAGACACCCTCTCAGTTGAAAGCTATGACCATCTTGCCCGGCTTACCTCCGTCAAACCTCTCGTACGCGCCCGGCACGTCCTCAATGTCCACGCGCTCGGTCACGAAACGGTCCAGGTCGATCCCGCGCCGCACAACGAACTCCGCCGCGTCAGCCAGTACGAACGTGCTGAAGGTCCAGGATCCCAGGAGCGAGAGGTGCCGGTGAATTATGTGCGGCGTGGCCTCAAATGTCACCGTTCCCCCTTCCCCGACAAGGCATGACCTACCAAATAGCCTCGTGGATTCAACCGCCGCGACACGAGTCTCAGGCCGTCCCACGGCTTCCAGGGTCGCCTCGGCGCCTTCGCCCCCGGTCAACTCCTTGATCTGTTCGACAGCCGACCCGTCGGAGTTATCGACCGTTCGCCAGGCGCCGGCCTCTTCGGCCATCTTCAGGCGCTCACCGGCCAGGTCGACCGCCACCACCTGCGCGCCCATTGCCGTACCCAGTACCGTCGCCGCAAGCCCGACCGGCCCGGCGCCGAATATGGCAAGCACGTCGCGCCCGGATACGTTCAGCCTTTTCAGGGCCTGGTACGCAGTGGTCGCGCCGCACGCCAGGTACGCGCCGGCGTCGTATGTGAGGTCGTTTGAAAGCGGAATGCACGTGCTTTCGTGTACCACCATGTATTCGCCGTGCCCGCCGTGCGCGCTGCCGCCGTAGTACAGCCGTTTCTCCGTTACCGGGCATAGCTGCGTCCAACCGGTCTCGCAGTACCGGCACTCCATGCAACCAAGGTAGTGGTGTTGCATGATGCGCGCGCCCACTGCGACCTGTGTAACCCCGGGACCCAATTCCACCACCTCGCCGCACGGCTCGTGGCCCGGCCGGTTCGGGTGGAGCCGCCCCTCGGACGGGTCCGATCTGTACCCGTGCAGATCGCTACCGCACATGCCCGACGAGCGTAGCTTGATCAGCACCTCGTTCTCGCCCGGCGGCTCGTCCGGATAGTCGATCACTTCACATTGTCGGTTGCCCAGGAATCGCAGCCCACGCATCGGGTTCCCCCTCGCTCGATTGCGGCAAAGCCCTGACTCTTGAGCCTTGCCGGTTGCCGGTCCATATTTTCCGCGCTGCAAATTGCAGCCGTCAAAGGCGCAGAATACACTTGGGCGGCCCGATACGCATATACCCTTCTGACGGAGCCCAGCCAAATGCCCGGTCCATTCAACTACGACGAACTGTTTTCAGAGGTCTCGGCCGATGTCCCACTAAGGGTCGTGACCCACGCAGAGTACGATTTCGCAGTCGCCTACCCCGCGCCTGAGACCCTGCCGGTGGACGGGCTGACCGCGTCGCTGCAGGTCATGCTCGACACGCGAGCCGACCAAATGGCCAGGGACCTCGCCTACTACCCACAGACCCAGGGATCGCCCGAACTGAGGGAATTCACGTCGCATAAGCTCATGCAGGACCGCGGCATCTCCGCTTCGCCCGATGAAATCATGCTCACGTCCGGCTCCTCCGAGGCGAACGGCATGATAATCCAGGCCATCACCGATCCCGGAGACACCGTCCTCACCGAACGCTACGTCTACACAGGCACCCTCGGCCAGTTGCAGCGATTCGGCGCAGACGTGGTCGGCGTCCCGATCGACGACGACGGCATCATCCCCGAAGCGTTGGACGAACTGTGCGGCGAGTTGACCGCCCAGGACAGACGCCCCAAGTACCTCTACACCATCCCTGAGCACCAGAACCCCACAGGCTCAACCCTCCCCGAATCGCGCAGGCGGAACATCCTCGAAATCGCGCACCGCCGCGGCATGCCGATTCTCGAAGACGACTGCTACGTGGACCTCAGGTTCGAGGGAGAGACGCAGCCGGCGTTCAGGGCGCTGGACGACAGCGGCATCGTCATCCACGTCGCTTCCTACTCAAAACTCGTCGCGCCAGGCCTGCGGCTCGGGTACTTCACGGCGCAGGGAGACGTCATGAGGCGAGCGGCCAACTTCCGGATCGGCGGCGGACCCAGCCAGTTCGCCTCATACGCCGTGGAAGGTTTTCTGCGTGACAACCTCGACGACCACCGCGCCAGGTTCAACCCCGTTCTCAAGGAAAAACGGGATGCCATGATCGGCTCCCTGGAAACCAACTTCGCCGGGACCGGCGCCACCTGGTCTAATCCGCAAGGCGGCTGCTACGTCTGGCTCACCATGCCCGAAGGCACAGACCTCGAAGCGGTTCAACCCGCCTGCATGGAGGGTGGAGTCGGATTCGTCCCGGGCCCCGCATTCGCCCCCAACAACGACGGCGCGCCATGCGCCCGCCTATGCTTCGCGTTCGAGACCCCCGAAAAGAACCGCAAGGGCATCGCCCGCCTTGCCGAGCTATTCGACGAACTCGGAGTAACCTAGCCGGCCACCGCTAGACGAAAATCCCCTCTCCCTTGACGAAGACCTTTGCAAAACCCCCTCTCCCAGCGGGAGAGGGTTGGGGTGAGGGAGATTCGCACATTGGGAGTAGGCCCTTGAATCCCCGATGCCCCGGTGAATCTGGGGTTACGCAAAAGTCTCCCGTGGGAGAGGGTTAGGGTGAGGGCCAACCCACCACACTTTTACCGACATACCGGGGACACCCGGTACCCATGGGGGCAAGGGCAGGGGTGGGTACGGTCGACGTCTACCACACCCAACCACCAGGCACCACCCCAATTTCATCACCCCGCGCGGCCTCAAAACCCCATAGTCATTCTGAGCGCCCTTCACTGTCATTGGTACGAAAATAACACTCGTCACGCAGCTCTGAGGGTGACCTCATAGCCTAGGCGCTCGATGCGTCTGACGCTTCTCAACAAGGTGTAGCCCTTGTCCCTCTGGTCGAAATAGTCGCCTCCCAAATCGCGATATTCGGAACCGTCTTTGAGCATGTGGTAGATGATCTTGAGCACCGTGCGGGATATGGCGGTCACGGCGCGCTTTCGGCCTCTGCGAGCAGCTATCCTGCGATAACGCGCCGACAGATAGGTGTCCCCGGTTCTGGCTGCCGCCTGCGCCACCTCGGTCAACACAGCGCTCAACCACGGACTGCCCCGACCGGTGTACCCGCTTCTGCGCTTGCCGGCGCTCTGGTAGTTGCCCGGACTGAGCTTCGCCCAGGACGTTAGATGGCTGGCCGAGGGGAACTTGGACATGTCGGCGCCGATTTCAGCGAGGATGTCCTCGGCGGCGCGGCGCCCCACCCCGGGGATAGCGTCGAGACGGCTGATCGTCTCCTCTAAAGGGTCGAGCCTGCGGGCCACCTCCTCATCAATGGATGCTATCTCCGACTCCAACGTCTCCAGCAGCCGCAACTGGGCGCCGAGCATGAACCGCTGGTGGTCGCCCATGGTCCCCTCAAGCGCCCAACGCAACTCGTTACGCTTCTTCCGCAACCGGCCCCTGGACATCTCCGCCAGGACATTCGGATCTGTCTCACCGGCTATCATCGCTCTGAGCATCTCGCGGCCGGACACACCGAGAATGTCCGTGGCCACCGAGGCGAGCTTGATGTTGCCGCCCTCCAGAACCTTGTGCATCCGGCCGGCGGTCTGGGACTTGTCCTGCACCAGTCTGCGACGGTAGCGGACCAACTCACGCAACTCTCGCTGAGACCGGTCAGGTATGAAGCTCGGCTTCAGCAGGCCGTGCCTGAGAAGGCTCGCTATCCACTCAGAGTCCTTCACGTCGGTCTTGCGGCCGGGGACCGCCTTGATGTGGCGGGCGTTCGCCACAACCAACTCGAACTCGTGCTCCAACAGGTTGTACACCGGCTTCCAGAAAACCCCCGTGCTCTCCATCGCTACCGCCGATACGGCCAACCCGCTCAACCAGTCGGCGAGCTCTAGAAGCCCGCGTCGCGTCGTCTCGAAGGTGCGAATCTGCCGGTCATCTGCCGTAAGCACACATGCGGTGATGGACTTCTTGTGGACGTCCAATCCGCAACACCGTTCGTACATTACTTCCACATGTCACCTCCGTTATGGAACGTATGCCATGCCGGTCGGGGGCGACCCCAGGTGGACTCAAATTGGTACGCGTGCTCGCTCATCGCTGAGCGGCAACAGCTAGGTGCGCTAGGCGGGTCGCAGGTATCAGATTGCTTTACGGGCTCTAAGCGCCAATGACAGCCGAACTCATCCGCCAACCGGCAGACCCCATTTTCATACCTTGGGGCGCCGGTCGCAGCCGGCATGGGTGATTGCTATGAAAATAGCGTGGCCAACCCCCCACGTCTTGCCGGCGAAAGCCGGTACCCATGGTGGGGAGCGGAGGTGGGTACGCTCGACACGCACAACCCCAAATCGGCAGGCACCACCCCACTTTCATGACCTCGCGCGGCCTCAAAACGCCATAGTCATTCTGAGCGCCCTTCACTGTCATTCTGAGCGCAGCCGAAGAATCTCCCGCGGGTCACTCAACAACGCCCGACCTCTCTTACACAGACCCTTCGGCTTCGCTCAGAGCCTGCCCCGCACTTGATGCGGGGGTGAGCAAGAGAACGCCGCCGCCCTTAAGCCCACCAGCGCTATGCGCCGGACTCCAGGCTCGAAACACACGCTGCACCACCCTCAATTCGTGCTGAAACGGCTCTCGTCCCTGCCCGGCCCGGCCCGCATTATCGAGGCCTCATAACGCCTCGTCTCCTCTTCGAGCAACGCAATCCCCGCCTGTAACCGTGCCGCCGTGTCGTCGGCCGCCAGCAATCGTTGACGAGAACGCTCCGGCGCGGAACTCGCAAGTATCCCGATGAAGTACGACAGGACAAGCGCGTCCTCCGGGATGCGCATCGCCGAATGCCACGCGCCCTGGGCCGCAAGCATCGTCGACAAAAACCGCTGCGCCTCCGAGACAGCCTGGTCCAGGATGGCCTTGTCCACCGTAGACCCATCGTCTTCCTCGAGTACCTCGATTTCGCCCGACAAATAGCTCTTCGAATGATCGAGCTTCGAAATACGAAATCGTTGCTCTCCTACAACATTTACGGGCAGCGACCCTCTCGAAGGAGCGCCCAGCTGGCTGATCCGCGCGACCGTCCCCACGTCAAACGGCGTGGCCTCCCCACCGGCCTCCACGCCCTCCCGTATCAGCACAACCCCAAACCGCCGGTCGTTATCCAGGCAATACCTCAGCATCTCCTTATACCGGTCCTCAAAAATCCTGAGCGGCAGCGTAGCGCCCGGAAAGAGGACCGTTCCCAGCGGAAATAATGGCAACCTGCGAGACATCTGCCAGAGTGTAGCAACCGTGCCATCCACCGTCGCTTCTGCGACCCCACAACTTGAATGGTCAGAATCCGCCGGACACAAACGTGCCTGCCAACCCGGAACATCTACGGCTTGGGTACGCAAGACCCGGTATGCCCCCCAAATCGGCTTACGAGCTAAAGAACGTTACCACACAATCCGATGCACCGCCGATACCCACGGTGGGGCCCGAAGGTGGGTGTGCTCGACTTGTACATCACCAAACCATTGGACAACGTCCCAATTAAAATGAAAACAAGCCGGGACAGCCGCCACATCAATCCACCTCTATTCCTAATGCCAGTTCTCGGCCCATCCACCGCATCAGACAATTTTGTGGTTCAGCGATGCCTTTATTCCCCAAAACATTCGCATTATCACACTGTAACTGCGAAACCCCATTCTTGCCAGCCATCAATCGACCGTCGCTAATCCGCACTCGCACTAACACCTGCTTGTTCGTACCACCGGCATTCACTACATACAGCGCCTCTGGACTTTCGAACAGGCGTATCGCGATCTTGGAATCGTCTGGCGACCATGACATGGACCAATTGTCGATGTCCGCGGCGGACGGAGCAGGGATAATCACATGCGATCCTGATCCATCTATCTGTGCGGAATATATGGCCTGTGCGTAACGCTCCGAGTCATTGCCGTCGTAGTAGCGCGAGCCCGAGAATCGAATCTGTGATCCATCACGTGACCAGGAAATGTTGGACAAATCGTAATAAGACCTCTCCGGATACAGGTCTTGCAGATCACTCCCGTCGAACCTAGATGTGTAGAGTTTCCACGTGTAATCTCTATGCGGCTGTTGTACGGCAAAGGCGATCCGACTTCCGTCTGGAGACCACGAAGGTTGTTTAGGAGTTTCGGCGATCCACTGCCAGTCAGAGCCATCGACTGCAACGGTGTACAAGGAGGTGACTTCCGTCGACCTGTTATTCCTTGTTGTCTTCGCCTTGCCATGCACTAGCAAAGCCAATCGTAGGCCGTTCGGCGACCAATTTGGTGGATTTGTCAGAATCCACGAACTGTCGGGCGGAGGTTCGATCTTGCGAACGTTGGAGCCATTTTGGTCGATGATCACAACCGAACCTTCAGACGAGAATGCGATCCGTTTACCATCCCGGGACCAGACCGGATTCGTGTCCGCAGCCTTCTGATCCGTCAATCGACGGTAATCCGTACCGTCCGGCCTAGAAGATACAATCTCCAAGTTGCGGGCTCGGGCAAACAATCCGGAGGTGTGTCTTGACGTAACGAACACCATCCGCGACCCATCAGGGGATATTCGAGGCGAAAAGTCAGCGTACCAATCATCGTCCGACGGTGGATCAGACAGTCGTTTGAGCCGAGACCCGTCGGCCGTTATTGAATATAAATATTCAAAAGAAATCGCTGAACCACCAGAATACATAGTACGTCCGGCCGCGTCAGTCAATATGCCGTATTCGCCGAATATTATGCCGCTTCCGTCAGGTAACCACACTGGCGCCCGATTCGGGTTGCCTTCTACAGATGGCGGGTACAATATGGGTTCGCACATGGCCCCTATGACCATGAGACAACACACAGCGATGATGGCAATCCACACAATTGTCATTGTGCGCGCAGCTAAAAATCTTCCACCGGATCCACGCGGATCGCTCCCCTCCCTGGCCACCCACACCGTCATGCCCGGCCCCAAGAAGGTCAATTTGTACACAAGTACGTCATCCTAATCACCCACACATGGCATCCCGAGCGAAGCCGAGGGATCTGAAGCGGTCGCCCATAGTAACTCCGTTGTTCACGTACCCTCCTATGATCCATTAGGCACCTTTCCGGACTCAACCCGGGATCCCTGGGAAAAGAATACTTCGCCGAGCGGCTCAGCCGGGACGAGACCGTAGCCGTCATCAAGCTCTACTTCTCAGGTTAGCCGGTGGCAGCCCGCCACATCCCGTTACCCCTGTACGAACCACCAGGTGCTGGCTGGTGCCCAGTCAGCTAACTCCCTTCGAGATGCGCCCACTCGACAGCCCATTGACTCGGCGCGAACTTCAACTTCCTCCGGCTGCATTGGACTAGCTTTCCGAACTTGCTATACGTTGTGGCCGTATTCGAAGCCCATGGGGTTTCAAGACCGCGTCGAATGAGTCGACTGGGCCAACTTGGGACAGCGAGAAAATGGGCTGTCTGGTCAGAAACCGGGTGAACCGGCACGCCGGGAGCGATTACCCAATGCAAGACTACCAACCCCTCGACATCTCCCCATCCTGCAACGCCGGGCCCGAAATCCTCGACGACGAATCCGCCGACGTAAAACCGGGCCTCAAGTCCTTCCGCGGCCTGCCGTTCCTGATCGGCGGTCAGGCCGAAAACTCGTTCATCGCGCCGACACCCAAAGGAAACAGCGTCGTCGTCCCGGTCGGCAAGCAGGCCAGACGGGTCTTGTTCGCCCACGCGTTGCTCGAAACTAAGTTGGTCCAAGGCGGTGCGCTCGGCGAGCCGGTCGCGGACTACGTGTTCCACCTGGCAAACGGCAGGCAGGAGCGCGTGAACATTCGCGAACGCTTCGAGATCGCGGCCAAGCCTGGGGTCCTGCCGGGTACGCCGGGGCTCCCATTCCGCGCCGTGACCGACCGCGAGGCGTACTTGATGCCCCGCTATGTAGGGGAGTTCGGCGAGGCCGGAAGACGCAAGATCGAAGCCGAGCAGGCGCGCATGGAACTCTGCTACCTCTGGTCGTGGGAGAACCCCGATCCCGGCTCGTCGATAGAGACAATCGAAATCATCCCCGCCGGAATGCGCTTCTTCATCGCCGCCATCACACTGGGACTCCTCGACGAACATCCCTTCGCCAGGGAAGGCCGACGGCCGGCAAAGATCACCCTGCTCGACGAGACCGACGCCTCGAAACCCTTCGACGTCGAAGTCGAGGTCGATCGCGGCGACGCCACTTATATCTTCCCCCTGCCCGCCGTCTCGTCAGACGAATTCCTAGCCGCTCCCTACTCTTGGGGGCAGGACGACAATGGATCGTCGAGCCCCTCTTACGTGGAAATATCCGCCACTCCGTCTGCGACCTTGACCGTGAAGCAGGGCGAGGCCGAGATCGGCAAGGCCTCCTGGGGCCAGGTGGTCGAACGCGGGGCCGTGGAGACCGAAAGGGTCAAGGTCGAACTGATCGACCCCGGCAAGAACTGGGTACACGTAAAGGTCGTCGACGACGAGACGGGGCGTCCCGTGCCCTGCCGCGTCCACTTCCGTTCACCCGAAGGCCTGCCTTTCCAGCCCCACGGCCACCATAACCAGGTCAACTCCAACCTCGGTACTTGGCACAACGACATCGGCGCCGACTTGCGTCTCGGACAGACCGCATTCGCCTACATCGACGGCACGTGCCAGGGATGGCTGCCGCGCGGAGAGGTCATCGTCGACGTGTCACGCGGGTTCGAGTATGAACCTCTCCGGACGAAGGTCTCCATCAAACCCGGTCAACAAAAACTGGAACTCCGCCTGAACCGTTGGACGAACCTGAAGGCCCAGGGCTGGTACAGCGGCGACTCACACGTCCACTTCCTGTCGACGGCCGGCGCGCACCTCGAAGCGCAGGGCGAGGACCTCGACGTGGTGAATTTGCTCCAGGCGCAGTGGGGCAGCCTCTTCACGAACAAGGAGGACTTCACCGGCGCCCCGAGCGTCTCCGAGCGCGGCGGCAGCATCGTCTATGTGAGCCAGGAGAACCGCCAGCACTTCATGGGGCACATGATCCTCTGGGGCCTGAAGAAGCCGGTGATGCCCTGGAGCAGCGATGGGCTGGGCGAGGGCGAAATAGGCGGCACGTTGGAGACGGCCCTGAGCCACTGGGCCGACGAGGCACACGCGCAGGGGGCCTACGTCATCAGCCCCCACTTCCCGGTCACAAACGGGGAACCCGCGGCGCTGATAGCCACCGGCCGGCTCGACGGCATCGAGATGCTCCGCCAGACCGAGTTCAACCACATCGAGTACTACCGTTACCTCAACGGCGGCTACCGCATCCCCCTCGTGGGCGGCACCGACAAGATGTCAAGCGACGTCCCGGTCGGCCTGTATCGCACATACGCCAGGCTCTTGGACGACGAGGAGTTCAACTACGACAACTGGTGCCGCAGCGTGAGGAGCGGCAGGACGTTCCTCAGCGGCGGCCCCATCATCCACTTCTCGGTGGACGGCAAGGCCATCGGCGACACAGTCGAAATCTCCGGGCCGGGCACGGTCGACGTCGAGGCGTGGGCCGAGAGCATCTTCCCCATCAACGTCCTGCAAATCGTCCGCAACGGCAAGGTGGTTGCCCAGACCGAGTCCGCCAGGGGGACGCGGCGCCTTGAACTCCGCGAGAAGATCGCCGTCGACAAGCACACGTGGCTCGCCGCAAGGTGCGGCGGGCCGGAGTACATGGGCCACTTCCACCACATAGACAACTTGAACCGCGGCATGTTCGCCCACACCTCGCCAATCTACGTCGCTGTCGGGGGCGACTGGTGGATGTTCAGCGAGGAGACGGCCAACTACATGCTCACGCTCATCGAGGGCGGCCTCTCGTACATCCGTGAGACCTCGGCCCAGCACACCCACGGCGGAGTCACCCACCACCACGGCCAGGAAGACCACATCGCCTACCTCGAAAAGCCCTTCCACGAGGCCCACGCAGCAATCCACCAGCGCGCCCACCGCCTGGGAATTCGTCTCTAGTTAATTTCAACCCAGCCCCCTTTACTTACCCGCCAAAGCAACGGCAGATCCAACGGCCTGTCATACCCATGAAAATAGCCCGTCCAACCCCCTCGTCGCTCCAACCGCCAACCCCGATCAACGTACCTGCCATTGGTACGAAAATAACCCCCGACGCCGTACCCATTTGTAGGGGCGTCTCTTGTGGGCGCCCGTTGGGTGGGGCGCGGGTGATCTCTGCCCCATTTTCATACCTGGGGGCGCCGGCCGCAGCCGGCATGGGTGATTGGTACGAAAATAGCCCGGACTACACCAACCCCGTCGTACCGGGGAAACCCGGTACCCATGGTGGGGCGCAGAGGTGGGCACGCACGACACACCCAACCCCCGTCGTACCGGGGACACCCGGTACCCACGGTGGGGAGCGGGGATGGGTACGCTCGACAGGCACAACCCCCAATTAACTGGCAACGCCCCATTTTCATCACCTCGTGCGGCCTGAATAAGGCCATAGTGATTCCGAGCGCAGCCGAGGAATCTGAGGCGCTCATCCCACAACCACTCCCTTCCCCGGCAATCTAACGTGGATACAAGGGGGGCGAAGGGCGCGGGAATGCAATAGCCGCGTTCGTTCCGGCGGAGTCCCGGGTTCGCCCCATTTTCATGAGCGGTGGTGCCGGTGGCAACCGGCATGGATGATTCCTCAGAAAATAGCCCGGCCAGACCCACATCGACTTACCGGCAAAAGGCGGTATCCACGGTGGGGTGCCGAGGTGCGTACGCCCGATGTGTACAACTCCCAACCGGCAAGCCACATTTTCATGAGCGGTGGTGGCGGTGACAACCGCCATGGTGGATTGGTACGAAAATAACCCGGACAACCTCAACCCCGTCGTACCGGGGACACCCGGTACCCATGGTGGGGTGACAGCGGGGTTACGCACGACATCTACACCTCCCGACCGTCTGTAAGCGCCCCAATTCCATCACCTCGCGAGGCCTGAATAAGGCCAAAGTGTCTCCAAGGCCCTGCCCCCTGTTATCCTGCCCGACATGTTCTCCGGCCCGCAAAGATCCTGGAATATCATCCGGTCATACCCGGCGCCATGGCGCGTTCGAATCTGGCTATTCCTCCGGAACATGGCGTTCAAATTCCGACACGCCAGCCGATGCTGCGGCAACCCCGGCCAACCAGGCTGCTGAGTGGAAGACCACGACGCTCCCGGCGGGAGCCATCACCATCACCCCCACCAGCACTAGCCTGGAGGCATATAGCAACCCGCGGTGCTATCCTGAGCGCCCGTACCACCAGCACCGACAACTCCACCCCGGCAGGCGCACGTGAACGAAAACATCTCCGGTTCCATCACCGACCTGGTCCCGTACCTCGTCTCGACAAGGCGAAAATACCACGCCATGCCGGAGCTCTCGTTCCAGGAGAACGCCACCGCCGCGGCCATCGCATCCGAATTGCAGGCCCTCGGCCTCGAAGTAAGGACCGGCATCGGCAAGACCGGGCTCACCGCTGAGATCCAGGGCGCGTCGGACGGACCGACCCTGATGATCAGGGCCGACATCGACGGCCTCCCGCTCGACGAAGCCACCGGCCTCGAGTTTGCCTCCACCAACGGCGCCATGCACGCCTGCGGCCACGACGGACACATCGCCGTCGCTCTAGGAACGGCCAGGGTCCTGTCAGCCATGCGAGACCGCCTAAGGGGCCGCGTCGTCTTCGCCTTCCAGCCCGCCGAGGAGATCGCCAGCGGCGCGCTCGCCATGCTGGACGACGGCCTCTTCGACGACGGCCCGCCCGATCGCGTCATCGGCACACACATCTGGAACCAGGCCCCGGCCGGCAGCGTCGTCGTTAACCGTGGAACGGTGTTCGCCAGCGCAGACATGTTCCGCATCACCGTCAACGGCCGCGGCGGCCACGGCGCACTGCCCCACCTCGCCGTCGATCCCGTAATGGCCGCAGCACAGATCATCACCACGGCCCAGACCATCGTCAGCCGCGAGATTCAGCCCAACGAGATGGGCGTCGTCACCTTCGGCCGCATCGACGGCGGCACGAGGCCAAACGTCATCGCCAACAACGTGACAATCGAGGGGACATTCCGCGCCTACAGGCCCGAAACGCGGGACGCCATCAACTCCGCAATCGCGCGCATAGCGTCCGGCGTCGCCGAAACAATGCGTGCCACAGCCGATTTCGAGGTCATGTTCGGCGCGCCGCCCGTCATCAACGACCCCCAGGTCGCAGACCAGGTCGCTCGCTGCGCCATGCAGGTCGTCGGCGAAGACGCCGTAGGCGAAGCGCCTCCCGTCTCACTCGGTGACGACGTGTCGGAGTTCCTCGTGCGCGCCCCCGGATGCTACTTCCTGCTCGGCGGCGCAAAACAGGGCTCGGAGCCGCACCACAACCCCAAGTTCGACTTCGACGAGTCCTGCCTCCCCGTCGGCACCGAAGTAATGGTCCGCTCCGCCCTCGACTACCTCTCCTGACCCCTCTTCCGTCGTGCCGGGGACACCCGGTACCCACGGTAGGGCACGGGACGGGCGCGGCTTCCCCTGGTTACCCGCCGCACACACTCGACACACCGGGGACACCCGGTGACCACGGGGCGCGGGTGAGGAGGAGCACACCCCTTCCACCAACCACGCCTCTTCCGACAGGCGCACCCACGCTCTCCCCCGACTTGCCGGACTCCGATCCGGTACCCACGGTGGGGCGCGGGCGTGGCTAGGCTTTCAACGATTTAGGTCCCCAACAGCCCCCTGCAGGGGCGGGTTTCAAACCCGTGCGCCACCCCGAACGCGCGAAACCTACAACCCCGCCGCTTCGTTGATCTCCGCCTGGTACTCCTCGACCTCTCCCTCGAGTAGCTGCGACATCCGCACAGGCTGCCCGGACAGGCCCGACTCCAGCGTCCCGTAGCAGATCGCCAGCGCCTCCATCCCCAATTGCGGGCCAACCTCCACCGGCGATCCCGTCTCAATGGCGCGGGCCAACTCCAGGTACTCCAGCCCCAGCAGCTTCCGGTCGGTCTTCCTGAAGTCCCGTTCGTAAGACGTGAACCGCCGCGCGCCGTCCCAGAACAGCGCCGTGAGGTCGTCCAACTCCCAGTCCGGCACCAGGTCGAGAAGGTCGTCCCCTTCGATCGGGTCCGCCCTGCCCTCCAGGTGCACAGTCGGCCCATTTCCGCTGCGGCTGCCCGGCAACTGGATAACTCCCTTGCTGCCGTGGACGGTGTTCAACCCCGCCGCAAAACCGTGCGAAGCGTTGCTGCTCGCGTAGTTGCCAATGGCCCCCGACGTAAACCGCAGCGTCGCAAACGCCGTGTCCTCCTGGTCGATCTCGACCGTCTCGGCGCCTGCGTGAATATCCTCCGTTCGGTGCGTGTAGAACGTCCCTATGTCCCCGGCCAGCGGTATCCGCGTTCGGGTCGGCGTGTACAGCCCGGTTTCGGCGTAGATCGTCTCCACGTCTCCCATGAAGAAGAGAAGCAGGTCACTGTCGTGGACGCCGCCGTCGATCAAATACCCGCCCCGGCTCTTCAGACCCCGCCACATCGTGTCGTGCATCAGCGCCGAACCCCCACCTAGTCCCACATCCATCATGAAGTACGGCTGCCCAATCGCGCCGCTGTCGATGATCGCCTTGGCGAGCCTGTTCATCGGGTCGCGGCGGTAGTTCTCCGCCACCGACAACACCTTCCCCGACCTCTCAGCCGCGGCCCGCATCATCTGGCACGCCCGGATCGTGATGCCCATGGGCTTCTCGGTGAGCACGTGGACGCCCGCGTCCAGCGCCTTTATGGCAAACACGTGGTGCATCCGCGTGTCCGTGACGATGTCGATGGCGTCGAGCGGCTTCTGCTCCTCCAGCATGCGGTCGAAGTCGGTGTAGACGTTCGGACGCTCGCCGGTCGCTTCCTCCACAGCCGAAGCGACGGTGTTGGCGGACGACTCGTACAGGTCGCACACCGCCACCATCTTCACCTCGTCCGAGTGCTTCCTCAGTTCCAGGTATCCGTGCGCATGCCGAAGACCCATGCCTCCGCATCCAACCAGCGCGCTGTGAACAGTCAATGTATGGCTCCTTTGTGTTTCGCTATGAAAACCGCCCAATCAGGCGATCATCCTCTTACCGTCTTGCCGGACTCCGATCCGGTACCCACAACTTCCCCCTCTCCTCGTGGGAGAGGGTTGGGGTGAGGGCCCAATCAGCCACCCCCTACCTCGACTTGCCGGACTTGATCCGGTACCCACGGTGGGGCGCTGGTGGGGATCCTCTTCGGCTAAGAGGGTGTCTAATAAGTCGTCGGAAACCGTTCGTGGCGAGCTTTCGGAATCCGTTCGTGGTGAGCTTGTCGAACCATGAACAGCGCCTCGACCCTTCGACAGGCTCAGGGTGAACGGAAGGGTTTTTAAACACCCTCTTAGGCCAAGTCCCAAATACGTACGTTCCCTTCACGGTCACCCCACCATGGATACCGGCTTGCGCCGGTAAGTCGGGTGAAAAAGCCTAACCCATATGCGGCGCTATGGCAGTCTTCACCGACTTCGATGTACCGCTCGCCGCGGCCGCCATGGCCTCCGCCGCCCGGTCCAACGGATAACGGTCGCCCATCACGCCCGTCAAATCAATCTCCGCCAGCAGGTTGATCGCCCTGATGTAACCATCGCCCCGGCCGAACGAGTTGACGATGATCAGTTCCTTGTAGTGCGTGTCGAACAGGTCGCTCGGTATGGTCGTCCCCTTCGGGCTCACCCCCAGGATCAGCACCTCGCCGCGCGGCCGCGCCACCTGTATCGCCAGGTCCACCAGCTCCGGCTTGCCCACGGCCTCGATCGCCAGGTCGATCCCCCGGCCGTCGGTCACCTCGGCCACCAGTTCCTGCAGCGGCCCGGCCGCCGGGTCGTGTACATAGTCGGCCCCCATGCGAAGGGCCTGCTCGCGCCTCGTCAAAACGGGGTCGGAGAGTATCGACATTCCCATCCCCCGCGCCTTCGCGAACGCCAGCGATAGCTGGCCGATCAGTCCCCCGCCGATCACGACCATGTTGGACCCGCCCGGGCTGGCACACCGTTCCAGCCCCACCAGGCACACGGCCGCCGGCTCGCCCATCGCGGCGTCCGCCACCGACAGCCCCTCTGGCAGGTCGTGTACGAACGCATCGGGCAGGACGGCGTACTCAGCGTACCCGCCGGTCCGCCTGAAATTGCCCGTGCGCTCACATCGCGAATGGCGGCCGACACGGCAGTTCCAGCACTGGCGGCAGTAAGGCGTCGGCTCCGGCGCGACGTCCATGCCGATCCGCGACCTGTCGACAGCCGGACCTACGTCGACGATCGTCCCGCTCCACTCGTGGCCCAACACCATCGGAGGCTCGCCGGGGAACAGCCCCTGCGTGATGTGGACGTCGGTCCCGCAGATGCCGCACGTGTCGACTTTCAGTACGACCTCGCCGGGCCCGGCAACCGGGTCCGGTGCGTCATCGACCGTGAATTCGCTCCCGCCGCGCCAGGTTGCCACTTTCATGATTCGCGCGCTCCATCGCTCATTGAGTTCCCAGACCGCCGAATTCTATGCCCTTTTTGCCCGCATTGCGTTGACACCTGCGCCCCGTAACGTCAGCATGGCGTTTAGAGGGTCTAATAAGTCGTCGGAAACCGTTCGTGGTGAGCTTTCGGAAACCGTTCGTGGTGAGCTTGTCGAACCATGGACAGCGTCTCGACCCTTCGACAGGCTCAGGGTGAACGGAAGGGTTTTTAGACACCCTCTTAGAGAATCTCAGTCACCGGGGAGGACCCCAAATGGTCGCCGCCAAAGAATCGCCGCAAGCACACGATGAGTTGAGGCAGATGGCCCTCGACCACCTGTGGATGAACAGCCGCAGTTGGACCGAGATGGCCGAACTGGGGGAACCGAATTTCCTCGTCGAAGGCGACGGCGTCAGGGTCCGTGACGTTAACGGCAGGTGGTGGCTGGACGTCAACGGCGGCTACATGTCGGTGCACGCCGGTTACGGCCGCACGGAGATTGCCGACGCCGCCTACGAGCAGATGAAGCGCATCCCCTACATGGCCAACACCACCACGGCCGAACCGACCGCGCGCCTCGCGGCCAAACTCGCACAGATCACGCCCGGAAGCCTTACCCGCAGCTACTTCGTCTCCGGCGGCTCCGAGGCCAACGAGAGCGCCCTCAAGATCGCCCGCGCCTATCAACAGCGGGTCGGCGCCCCCGGCCGGCACCTGATCATCAGTCGGCGCGGCTCGTACCACGGTGCCCTCGGACAGACCCTGTGGCTCGGAGGAATGCCGGGCAATCACCGTGACGACTACGGACCGGCCTACCCCGGAATGGTCTACGGACCCCAACCCCTGCCCTACCGCTGTGAGTACGGCGGACAGACTCCGTCGGAGTGCGCCGTCCTGTGCGCCCAGGCGATAGAGCGCCTTATCGAGTTCCACGGGCCGGAAAGCGTCTGCGCCGTCATCGCGGAACCCGTCGCGTCGCCGGTCGGCGTGGCCGTGCCGGGCGACGAGTACTGGCCCATGCTGCGGGAAATCTGCACCAGGTACGGCGTCGTGCTCATCGCCGACGAGGTCGTCACCGGCTTCGGCAGGACCGGAAAGATGTTCGCCATGGAGCACTGGGGCGTCACGCCGGACATAATGACCGTCGCAAAGGGAATCGTCAGCAGCTACCTCCCCATCGGCGCAGCCATAGCCACCGAGGAAATCGCCTCGGCCTTCGCCGGCGGCCCCAACAGCCAAAACCGGCAACTCAACCACACGCTCACGTTCTCCGGTCACCCCGTGGCCGCAGCCGCCGCGCTCAAGAACATCGAGGTGATCGAGTCCGACGACCTCGTAGCCAATTCGGCCGAGACCGGCGGGTACCTCCTCGACTCCACGCAGGAACTCAAGGAGAAACACCCGATAATCGGGGATGTCCGCGGGCTTGGGCTGTACGTTGCGGTCGACCTCGTAAAGGACCGCGAAACCAAGGAGCAGTTCGGACAGGAAGAGGACATCGGCGGCCGTATCGGCGACAAGATGGCCGCCCGTTCCATGATCTTCCGCGGCTACACCAGCAGCATGTCCATAGGCCCACCCCTCTGCGCCACCCGCGCCGACATAGACGAAATCGTCAACGCCCTGGACGAGACCTTCGGGGAACTGACCACAGAACTGGGCCTGTAACACGTCCTCTGGCCGCCACTCCGGCCCCTCCGTTCGTCTTGCCGGACTTGATCCGGTATCCATGGTGGGGCGCGGTCGGGGCTACCACTCACGGCTAAGCGGATAAAATCCACTTACTCGCCAAAGCCGGCCTGAACACGCGCAGCGAAGTGGCCGCAAAAACACGCCGACCCGTCATTTGAAATGACCCTCGAAGAACAGGCCCGAGTAAACATAGACCGTTCGCTGGAACGGTCAGGATGGGCTGTCCAGGACGCCGACTCCGTCAACCTGTATGCCAGCGACGGCGTGGCGGTGCGCGAGTTCTCACTGAAGCCCGGACACGGCCGCGCCGACTACCTGCTCTACGTCAATAAACGGGCGGCCGGCGTCATCGAAGCCAAGCCCGAAGGTTCCACGCTCACCGGAGTCGAGGCCCAGTCCGGAAAGTACAGCACAGGTCTGCCGGACAACCTCCCCGCCTACCTGCGCCCTCTCCCTTTCCTGTACGAAAGCACCGGCGCGGAAACTCAGTTCACGAATGGGCTCGACCCGGAACCGCGCAGCAGACCGGTCTTTTCGTTCCACACCCCTGCGACTCTCGCCGAGTGGGTCGGCGACGCGGCCAACCAGTCCAGCACCGCCACGAACGGACAGACCAAGGTGGGCGAAGGAAGGGCCCGGCTTCTCGTCCCGAACAACCTGCGCCGGCGACTTAAGGAAATGCCGCCCCTGGACACTTCAGGTCTGTGGCCGGTGCAGGAAACGGCCATCAGGAACCTCGAGGAGTCCCTGGCGGCGGGCCGGCCGCGCTCCCTCGTGCAGATGGCCACCGGCAGCGGCAAGACATTCATGGCCTGCAACCAGGTCTACCGGCTCATCAAGCACGCCGGCGCGCAGCGAGTGCTCTTCCTCGTCGACCGCAGCAACCTCGGGCGGCAGACCCTGCGCGAGTTCCAGGGCTTCACCACACCGGACGAAGGCCGAAAGTTCACCGAGCTTTACAACGTCCAACTCATGAAGTCGGGACGCGTGGACCCTATGAGCAAGGTGTGCATCGCCACGATCCAGCGCGTCTACTCGGTATTGAGGGGCGAAGAACTGGACCCGGAGGTGGAGGAGCTTTCAGGGTTCGACGCGGCCTTATTCCGAAAGGAACCTGTCCCGGTCGAGTACAACCCCAAGGTCCCCATCGAGACCTTCGACGTCATCATCACCGACGAGTGCCACCGCTCCATATACAACCTGTGGCGGCAGGTGCTGGAGTACTTCGACGGCTTCCTTATCGGCCTCACCGCGACGCCGTCGAAACAGACCTTCGGCTTCTTCAACCAGAACCTGGTCATGGAATACAACCACGAGCAGGCCGTGGCCGACGGCGTCAACGTGGATTTCGACACCTACCGTATTCGCACGGATATCACCGAGCAGGGGTCCACAGTCGAAGCCGGATACCGCGTGGACCGCCGCGACCGGCAGACACGGGACACGCGCTGGGAGCAACTGGACGAAGACCTGATCTACGCACCCAATCAACTTGACCGGGACGTGGTCGCCGTAGACCAGATTCGCACGGTCATCCAGACCTTCAGGGACAAGCTGTTCACCGAGATATTCCCAGGCCGCAAGGACGTGCCCAAAACGATCATCTTCGCCAAGGACGACAGCCACGCCGAGGACATCGTGCGGATGGTCCGGGAGCAGTTCGACAAGGGCAACGAATTCTGTCAGAAGGTCACCTACAAGACCACCGGGGTTGCCCCGGAAGACCTGCTCGTCTCCTTCCGCAACAGCTACAACCCGCGCATAGCGGTGACCGTGGACATGATCGCCACCGGCACCGACATCAAGCCGGTCGAGGTGGTCTTCTTCATGCGCAACGTCCGCAGCCGCAGCTTCTTCGAGCAGATGAAGGGCCGCGGCGTACGTGTGATTTCCTCGACCGACTTCAACGCCGTAACTCCCGACGCCCACAACAAGGAGCGCTTCGTCATCGTCGATGCCGTCGGGGTTACCGAGAGCGACCTTTCGGACTCCTACTCGCTGGACAGACAACCCACCGTCTCGTTCGACAGGCTGCTGGACCTTGTCGGCGCGGGCAACCGCGAACCGGAGGCCCTTTCCTCATTGGCCAGCCGCCTCACCCGCCTCGACCGCAAGCTGACTTCCAGTGACCGGAAGGCCATCGAGGACGCGGCCGGGGGTACCACCATCCAGCAACTCGTTTCCGGGCTGGTCAATGCCACAGGCCCGGACGCCGCACTTGAGAGGGCCCAGCAGACCACCGGACAGGACGAGCCGCCGGAATCGGCCGTCGAACACGCGAAAAGTCAACTTCTCGAAGATGCGGCAAAGCCACTGGCCGCCAATCCCAAGTTGCGCCGGTTGCTCGTGAATATTCGCCGCTCGTATGAGCAGACCATCGACACCGTGAGTGCCGACACCGTTTTGGAAGCCGGATTCTCCGCGGAAGAGGCCAACTCGATTGTCCAGTCATTCCAGCAATTCATAGATGAAAACCGGGACGAGATCACCGCCCTGCAGGTGCTGTACCAGCGGCCCTACCGCCAACGGCTGAGATACGCCGACATCAAGGCCCTGGCCGAAACCATGCAGCTACCGCCCCGGTCATGGACTACCGACCGGCTGTGGGCGGCCTATCGACAACTGGACAAATCAAAAGTGCGCGGCTCAGGCCAGCGGACCCTCGCCGACATCGTCTCTGTAGTGCGTTTCGCCATAGGCGGGGATGACGAGCTCGCGCCCTTCGCCGACGGTGTCCGCGAACGCTTCAACGGGTGGCTGGCCATGCAGCAGACGGCCGGTCACACCTTCACCGGCGAACAGATTCGTTGGCTGGAGAACATTCGCGACCACATCGCCGGCAGCGTCAGCATAGAGATGGCCGACTTCCAGTACGCTCCCTTCAACCAGCAGGGCGGCCTGGGCAAGGCGCACCAACTGTTTGGGGATCGTTTGGAGGGAATCCTGGAGGAGTTGAACGGGGCTTTGGTGGGGTAGTATGCCCAAAGTGAGAGAGGCGATTCGGTTGGTGCAACAAGATGGTTGGTATCACGTGAGAACCAGGGGTAGCCATCGCCAGTATCATCATCCTGAAAAGCCGGGAACGGTGACCATCGCCGGTCGGCCCGGCAAAGACTTGGACACTTGGGTGTGGCGCAGCATCTTGAGACAGGCAAGCATCGAAAGGGGAAAGGCCCGATGAAGTACCTGGCAATAATCGTTAAGAGCGGCAATGGTTACTCTGCGTTTGTCCCTGACCTGCCCGGCTGCATTGCGGCCGGAGATACGCACGAGGAAACCGATGAGTTGATTCGACAAGCCGTGGTGTACCACCTGGAATTGATGGCGGAGAGCGGAGAGCCAATTCCCGAACCTTCCTGCACTGCCATAGAGATGGAGGTAGAGGAGCGCGCGGCTGTGGAGGCCAGTACGTGAAGGATGTCGGACAGTCTGGCTTGCCTGACTAAACGGCTCGCGTTTAGCCCGGAAACATCAGGCCGGACAAATGAAGACCGTTTCGGAAATACAAAAGGCCGTCCTGGCCCTGCCGGAGGCCGAGTTCGCCGAACTGCGCCGTTGGTTGCTGGACGAGGACTGGGAAAGATGGGACCGGCAGATCGAAGAAGATGTGAAGGCCGATAAGCTGGACTTCCTGAAAACGGAGGCGCTGGAAGCCAAAGCCAAGGGAGAATTTAGAGGCCGATAAGGGTGCTCGCAGCGGCTGGGCCTTTCCTCCGGCATCTTCAAAGGGGCGTCGGCCGCCGTGCAGCAAACTGCAGTCTGACAATCGCTTTCCCACCATCAGTTCTTAGTCCGTGGTCATATACTGTGTCAATGAACCATATCAATTTATCCAGGCTGTTTGACTCGTTTACCAGACGTTCTGAAACCTCAGGGCAAACCATCGAAGAACTTCCTGCGAAATTCCGCTATAGAGTAGGGACCTTTTGCAAAAACGCGTTTCACGACAATCCGAGTTCCTACCATAGAAATGAAGCCCGGTATTTTTGGTCTGAAATACGGCAGCAGTTAGAGTTACTAATCGGGCGGTCCATCGCGCCATTGTTGGCGCACGACGTCCATAAAGTACTGTACTTTCTGAACCACTGTACCTCTGCGGAATTCCTTGATTTCATGGAACTTATTTTTAAGGTTCCGTCAATATGGCGCCTGCAAAATAACTATTGGCAGCTTATCGACGACTTCAATGAGTTTTTCAAAGCGGAGGATATACCATATGCAATGACAGGGTTTTATGACGAAACTGGGTTTTATTCACGCGGCAAAGTCCTTCCATCTAATGTTCGACCTACAATAACTATGTACCCCCAAATCATACGCAGGGAGAATGAAGTGGTGCATGCTGCTGCCATCGAGCCGGCCTTGAACCTTTTACAACAGCCAGAATTCGCGTCGGCCAACAAAGAGTTCTTGGGGGCTTTGACAGATTATCGGCAGGGAGACTTCGATGATTGTGTGGCAAAATGCGGTAGTTCAATTGAAAGTGTAATGAAAGTAATATGTTCAAGAAAAGGATGGCCATATCAAGACAACAATACGGCCGAAACCTTGATTGACAAAATCATGAGCGAAACTGAATTGAAACCGTTTTTTAAACATTCCATCATGTCGGCTACTATGATCAGAAACAAGCTCGGTAGCGCACATGGTGCAGGCACTGAATCCCGCGCTACGCCATCCCACATCGCAGAATATGGTATCAACGCGACGGCGTCTGCAATTTTGTTGCTTGTGGGCGAGACTAAGCCATGACCGCTCATATGGTTCAGAATCCTGCTGAGACAGTAGTACCTGACATGTCTGCGTTGGCGGAACTCCCTGAATCTTGGGTTTGGTCACGCATGGGCGACGTGTCACATATCATAGGTGGTGGAACGCCCAAAACATCCGACTCTGCCAACTTTGTTGGAGGCAAAGTCCCGTGGATTACACCCGCGGACTTGTCAAGCCACCTTGATAAGTTCATTGCATATGGCCGTCGCAACATCACTGAGCAAGGATTAAGGACGTCAAGTGCTCGGCTCATGCCAGCAGGCACCATACTTTTGAGTTCTCGCGCTCCCATCGGGTATGTTGCCATCGCTGCCCATGCCGTAACTACCAATCAAGGGTTCAAGAGTTTTGTTCTACCTGACGGCTTAGACTCCAGTTATGTTTACTACTACTTGCGCCGGTCAAGGGAACTGCTTAATGATCTAGGTACTGGTACTACATTCAAGGAGATCTCAGGTACTAGGGCTGGGACGGTACCCATCCCTGTAGCCCCCCTCCCTGAACAACACCGCATCGTCGCCGAAATCGAAAAGCAATTCACCCGGCTCGACGCATCCGTAGCCGCCCTCAAGCGGGCCCAGGCCAACCTGAAGCGCTACCGGGCCAGCGTTCTCAAAGCCGCCTGCGAGGGCAAGCTGGTCCCCACCGAGGCCGAGCTTGCCCGGTCCGAGGGCCGCGACTACGAGCCCGCCGACCAGCTCCTCGAACGCATCCTCATCGAACGGCGTGCCAAGTGGGAGTCGCAAAAGAAACGGCGAGGCAAATACAAGGAGCCCGTAGCTCCAGACACGTCTGAATTGCCGGACCTGCCGGAAGGGTGGGTGTGGGCGACCTTATCGTCAATTGGTGAAGTACGTCTCGGGCGACAACGTTCACCTAAGAGAGCCACAGGGCCAAATATGCGGCCCTACCTGCGAGCAGCAAACATCACGTGGGATGGACTCAACCTTGCTGATGTCAAAAAGATGGATTTCAACCCCCGCGAGTACGAGACATATAAGCTGCGTCGAGGGGACATCTTGTTGGCTGAGGCGTCCGGTAGTGCGGATGAGGTTGGGAAGCCTGCAGTTTGGGATGACCAAATTGATGGCTGCTGCTTTCAAAACACGCTGATACGCGTCAGAGCATTCCCCGAGGTCGTTCCATATCTCTACTTTCACCTTCTTTCTGAAGCTCGTTCCGGTGCCCTGGGGCGAGCGGCAAGGGGTGTCGGAATTCACCATCTCGGTGCTCAACGGGCGGAGGCGTTGATGGTCGCACTCCCACCCATCGCCGAACAGCACCGCATCGTCGCCGAAGTAGAACGCCGTCTCTCTGTCATACAGCAGGCCGAAGCAACGGTCGAGGCCGGTCTGAAGCGGGCAGAACGACTGCGCCAGAGCATCTTGAAAGTGGCGTTTGCCGGCAGGCTTGTGCCGCAGGACCCGAACGATGAACCGGCGTCGGTGCTTCTTGAGCGAATTAAGGCCGAACGCGAGGCTGCTGAGGCCGCCGCAAAACGCAGTCGAAAGCCCAGGCGCCGACGGGCCAAATCGGCCCGCCAGTCAAAAGTAACCCTGCCGGAGAGAGCATCGTGACCACCTCCACATCTACCAGCGTCGGCCAGAAGCTATGGAACTACTGCAACGTCCTGCGGGACGCCGGACTCTCCTATGGCGACTACCTGGAGCAACTGACGTACCTCATCTTCCTCAAGATGATGCACGAGCGCAGCCAGCCGCCGTACACCTTCCTGCCCGACTACCAGCCGCCGCCCATTCCCGACGGTTACGACTGGCCCAGCCTGCTGGAGCGGGACGGATACGAGCTGGAGACGCACTACCGTCGCACCCTGGAGAAACTCGGCAGTCAGCCCGGCACCCTGGGAGTCATATTCGCCAAAGCCCAGAACCGGATCCAGGAACCGGCGATGCTGACGCGGCTCATCAAGGAGCTGATCGACGGCGAGCAGTGGCTGTCGCTAAGCGCCGACGTCAAGGGCGACGCCTACGAGTCGCTGCTGGAACGCAACGCCCAGGACGTCAAGACCGGCGCCGGGCAGTACTTCACGCCGCGTCCCCTGATCCAGGCCATCGTGGACGTCATGCGTCCCGCACCCGACACCCTGATCTGCGATCCGGCTTGCGGGACCGGCGGGTTCCTGCTGGCGGCCCACGACTACATCGTCGACAACAATCCCAACATGGACCAGGGCCAAAAGGACAGTCTGAGGGACCATGCGTTGTACGGGTGGGAGATCGTCGACAGCACCGCGCGGCTCGGCGTGATGAACCTGTACCTGCACGGCATCGGCGGGGACGAAACGAACATCGAGGTCGACGACAGCCTGCGGAATCATCCGGGCGTCAACTACGACATGGTGCTCACCAATCCGCCGTTCGGGCGCAAGTCGAGTCTCACATTCGTCAACGCAGAGGGTGAGTCGGAGAAGGAGACCCTTGTGGTGGAGCGGCCCGACTTCTGGGCAACCACCAGCAACAAGCAACTCAACTTCCTCCAACACGTGCGGACGCTGCTAACAAACAGCGGCAGGGCTGCGATCGTAGTGCCCGACAACGTGCTGTTCGAGGGCGGGGCCGGTGAGACCGTGCGGCGACACCTGCTACAGGAATGCGACGTGCACACCCTGCTTCGGCTGCCCACAGGAGTCTTCTACGCGCAGGGAGTCAAGGCCAACGTGCTGTTCTTCGATCGCAAGCCGGCGAGCGAGACTCCGTGGACAAAGGACCTGTGGATCTACGACCTGCGCACGAACCAGCGGTTCACGCTGAAGACCAACCCTCTGACCCGGTCGCATCTCGATGAGTTCGTGGAGTGCTACAACCCCGACAACCGTCACGAGCGCCGGGAGTCGGAGCCGTTTCACCGTTTCAGTTACGACGAACTGATGAAGCGGGACAAGGTGAACCTGGACATCTTCTGGCTGCGCGACGAGAGCATGGAAGACTCGGCCAACCTGCCGCCGCCCGATGAGATCGCCGAAGAGATCGTGGAAGACCTCCGCGCCGCGCTGGAACAACTCGAAGAAATAGCCGCGGACCTTGCCCCTGAGCCGATGCAACAGAACTCGGTCCAATCGGCGCTTTAGACCCCAACCTCTACCCCCACTCCCCGCGGAGACCCTTGCATGTGCAACCGGGCACCTGGGTAACACCTAAACCGGGCACCTGGGTAACAGTTTGGCAGTAGTATGCAACACCTGACTGGTGTGCTCGTCCAACAGTCCGATGCTCAGCGGTCCATAGATGACCGTCCAGTACCTGGTGTCCTGTTGCACCAGCCCGACCGGCTCACCCTTGAGCGCCTCGCTCAGGTAGACCAGCCCTCCGTTCCACTTGATCTGGCCGTTCGTCCTCACCCTGCGGACTGTGACTCCGCTTCCGTACTCCGGCGACTCTGCCCTCCTCGGATACTCCCGGTGGGATGGCCCGTACACACGAGATGGGGGCTGCTGACCGAGCGCCTCGTGCGGGCGATGCTCGTTGTAGCCGTCCCTGAAGGCGTCGAAAGCCCGCTGCTGACTACGCTGACTGGCCCTGGGCGGGCGAGCCGTCTCTTCCTTGAGCGTCCTGTGAAGCCGCTCAAGTCTGCCGTTCTGCTCCGGGTGGCCCGGCTCGATGCGCTCCGGGACGATCCCCAGCTTGATCCACCAGATCGACAGTTTGGTCAGCCCTCCCAGTCCCACACTGGCGAAGGGTGGGCCGTTGTCCGTGCGGATGGCCCGGGGAAGGCCGTACTCCCTGAACACCCTGTCGATCACCCGGCGCACCTGCGGTGTCCTCGGCCGGGCCAGACCGTCGCATGCCAGCAGGTAGCGAGAGGCCGCATCCTGGACGGTCAGCGGGTCGACCCGCTGACCGTCCGTTGTGCGGAACCAGCCCTTGAAGTCTATGCACCACACGTCATTGGCATCGGCCGCTTCGGTGAACGGCTCGCTCCAGGGCGACGCCCGCCTGCGGCGCCGCCGCCGCTTGACCAGGCCGGCCCGGTCGAGGATCGCTCCTGCGGTACTAGGAGCCGGCCAAGCCGCCTCGGGGGCCTCAGCTCGCAGCCACGCCACCAGCTTCTTGGGACCCCACGTCGGCCGCGCTCGCTTGGCCTCGATCAACTCCCTGGCCACTTCCGGGCTCGTCGCGTTCGGATGCGAATGGGGCGCGCTGTTGCGGTCGCCCAAGCCGTCGAAACCGTACTCCCTGAACCGGTTAATGCGCTTGTACCCTGTCTTTCGGCTGATCCCGAACTGGCGGCACAGCTCGGAAACCGACTCCTCCCCCATCGACCACCTCTCTATGAACACTCTCTGCTCACAGGCCGCACTAGACTCCTTCCATGGCATCACATGACTCCTCATAAGAACTGCTCCTACACAGGAATATGTGTTACCCAGGTGCCCGGTCTACCTGTTACCAATGTACCCGGTCTGTACCCACCCCAACCCTCTCCCACGGGGAGAGGGCTAGGGGTGTGGCCACCCCCCATTTGACACCACCCCCCTTTCCCCCTAAATTAGAACATATGTGCGATTCCCAGACCAAAACCGAATACAGACCCATCGCCGAAATCGTCCTGGAGGCCACCAACGGCGGCCAACTCATCGTCGAATTCCTGACCGACGTGATTGTGGGCAAAATCGAAGGCGCCAACGTCTGGCACCGGATGGAAGCCACGCGCCAACTCCAAAGACTCGGACTCCAACTCCCAAATGCCGTCAAACAGGCCGTCTCAACCCCGGCCAACGGGACCAAGCCCTCACCCACACCCGCATCCGCCCCCGGCAAGCCCCGTAAATATGACGAACTCGCAGACATCATCAGGGAGCAAACCGACGGCGGCAGAGACATCGTCCGGTTCCTCATCGATGCCATGCAAGGCAAACTCGAAGGCTTCAAGCCCCGCCACCGGCTCGCAGCCTCCAACGAACTGCTCAAGCGAGGATTCGACACTGCCCCCGGTCACAGTGAAGAGGACTACCAGGACGAAGGCAACAAAGAGTGCGACAACCAGTCCTGCTACCACTGGAAGTACGCGGTCAAGCGTTGGCACATCGACAGTGCGAACCGAAAGGCCCTGGAGCAACTCTACGGCAGCGAAGAAGCCGCTTCAGTCGGCATCAGCGCCGTACTACGACACCGGGAAGCTGTCGTCAACGACCACAGCCACGTTCCCGACCACGACTTCACTCCCATTGAGAACCCCGGGGACGACCCCTACGGCAAAGGTTCCTACGGATACGAAACCCTTTGCGCCTCATTCGGCGACAACCAGGCCATCAGGAAAGCCAACATAGCCGTCGAGGAATACAAGAAACAACTGGCCGAATTCCTCGAAAACGAAAAAACCTCAAACGAAGATCCACCTGCGGGCCACCCCCAAGGCCCCCCCGTAGGGGAGGGTTTCCAACCCTCCAGCGACCCCGAAGAAACTCCCACGCCTGAACCGCCCCCAAGGAAAAAACCCCGGAAAATCCACCTCGGCCCAACGGGCGAACACGATCCGCCCGACGACGACTCGCGCCACTACAGGGACCCCGGCGAAATCCGGGTCCCCCTCAAAGACCTGGTGTCAATCTCACCCGTCCCTATCTGACCGCGTCCATCCTTACTCGACTTGCCGGACTCGATCCGGTACCCACGGTGGGGTGCGGGTTGGTGATCCCATTTAGCTAAGAGGGTGTCTAAAAGCCCTTCCGTTCACCCTGAGCCTGTCGAAGGGTCGAGGCGCTGTTCATGGTTCGACAAGCTCACCACGAACGGTTTCCGACGACTTATTAGACACCCTCAAAGTCCCGGCTCCGTTTAGGCAAGGCCCCCGCGGTCACCCCACGATGGATACCGGCTTCCGCCAGCAAGACGAAAAATGAACCCCTATCCCGTAACCCACTCCACGCCGTTCAACAGCAGCCGCCTGAATCCGGCGTTGTGGCTCTCGACGGCGTGGCCCAGCGCGGTGTTGAAGACGCGGCCCTTGCCGTATGTGGCCGTCCAGCCCAACGGCCAGTTCGTCCCCTCGTACTCGGCGTGAAGGAACACGTTGGCACGGTCCGATACGTTGAGCTGGATGTACAGCTCGTCCCACGTCTCGAAGTCCTCGACGCCCGCGGCGCACGGGTTTTCGCCGTCCGTGACGTTGACCGTGAAGGTCATGAGCGGCGGGTGCGTGCTCTTGCCGGTGACCCAACCCCCGGCCGTCATCGCCTGCATGGCCGGCCAGTAAGGGCACGAATCGGGCGACACGTGGACCGAAACCAGTCCGCCGCCGTTCGCAACGAACGCATACAGGCCGTTCCGTTCAGCCTCTTCCAGGTCGACTCCCATCATGGGGTTTCGCCACATGTTCAGGACAATAGCGCCGAAGTCCGACAGGTCCAGCCGGCCCAACTCCTCGCCGGTGTCCGTGACGTCCACGCTGTGCCCGGCCTCTCGCAGGATTCCTGCCAAAGACGGCGATGTCTGTTCCCACTTGTGCGAACCGCCGGTCCCCGGCGGGTTTGTTACCAGCAGCAGTCTCATATGCTCACGCTCCTTGCGGATTCTGCGGGCGGTGATCGATCAAGTCCCCAACTCGACTTGTGACACATACCCCGCGCCCGTACGATACATTGACCGGGCTGTCCGGCCCGACGGTCTCATATCCCACGGGAGAAGAAGGTACTACAAATGGTAAGACTTGCCGCAAATTTGACCCTGATGTTCAACGAAGTCGATTTCATGGACCGGTTTGGCGCCGCAGCCGCAGCCGGATTCAAAGGCGTCGAATACCTCTTCCCGTACGACTATCCGGCCGATGACATCGCCGAACAACTGCAGAAACACGGACTCAAACAGGTCCTGTTCGACTTCCCGGCAGGCGATTGGGACGGCGGTGACCGCGGCCTGGCGTGCATCCCCGACCGCGTCGGCGAATTCCAGGACTCCGTATGGCAGGCCCTCGAGTACGCCAAGACTCTCAACTGCACGCGGCTAACCTGCCTCGCAGGCCTAACACCCGACGGCGTCGACCCGGCCAAGGTCGAGGAGACGATGGTCGACAACCTCAAGTTCGCCGCCAACGCAGCGGCCGGCACGGGCGTGACGGTCCTCGTCGAACCGCTGAACACACGGGACGTTGCCGGCACGTACGTCTACACGTCAGGACACGGGAGGTCGCTGGTAGAAGCCGCAGACTCCCCGATCGTCAAGTTGCAGTACGACGTCTACCACATGCAGATCATGGAAGGCGACCTGGCGCCCACGATCGACGCCAATATGGACGTCATCCACCACTTCCAGTTGGCCGACAACCCGGGCCGCAACGAACCCGGCACCGGCGAGATCAACTACGACTACCTGCTGCCCCACATCGACGGCCTGGGCTACGAGGGTTGGATCGGCTGCGAGTACCGGCCGGCGGGCAAGACCGAAGACGGCCTCGGCTGGGCGAAAAAGTACATGTAGACCGAGCCCGTGCCGCGCCCCACCGCGGGTACCGGATCAAGTCCGGCAAGTCGGGGGAGGTGGGGTACCGGGATGTAGTCGGGGGAACCGCGCCCGTCCCTTGCCCCGTGGGTACCGGGTGTCCCCGGTATGTCGAGATGGTGTACTCACACGCTCCGACTTGTCGGCGAAAACCGGTATCCATGGTGGTGTGAGTGATGGGGGAACGTAATATCGTGGGACCGGGTTGTAGTCCGTTGGGAGCCGCGCCGGTCCCCTGGATCCCCGATCGGAGTCGGGGAAGACGAGAGAGGGACCGGGGAAGACGAGAGAGGGACCGAGGAAGACGAGGGACGGACCGGGGAAGACGAAGGAAGGGTGGGTTGCGGGGGTAGCCGCGCTCGTCCGCGCCCCACCGTGGGTACCGGATCAAGTCCGGCAAGTCGGGGAAGGTGGGTGCCGGGATGTAGTCGGGGGAACCGCGCCCGTCCCTTGCCCCGTGGGTACCGGGTGTCCCCGGTATGTCGAGTGTTAGTGCGGCTTCCCCGGCGGTCCGAATTCGTAGCACGGCAGGCAACTTCCGTTGACCCGCCGGGGAAATTCCGTCGTAGATACTTGAGACGGACCCGGAGGATGCGGTGATAAACAACTGGACCAATGTTTTGTTGGCGGTGCTGCTCGCATTCGAGTTGGCCACCGGTCTGTTCGGCCTGGTCTCAGGCGCTCCGGACAGGGAGTTCATCCTTATCCTCCACAACATCGGGGCGTTCGCCATCATCGCCATCGCCGGCTGGAAGGTTGTGATCGTGACGGGATCGCTCGGGCGGCGAAGTGGCGGTCCGGCAAGGATCGCGTCGCTGACGTTGGCGAGCCTCGTACTGATCGCGTTCGGGTTTGGCCTCGCGTGGTCGCTGAACGGCTTCTTCCGCATAGCCGGGATCACCGGACTCAACTGGCACATGTTCGCCGCCATCGCCGCCCTGCCGATCGCCGTCTGGCACGCGCTGAAGTACACCAGGAGATGGCGAGTTGGGTTCGACGCCGACCGGCGCGCGGCCATCAGGCTCGGCGGAGCGCTGGCGGCAGGCACAGGACTATGGCTGGTCTACGAAGGCTTTCTGAAGCAGTTCGACCTGGCAGGCGCGTCCCGCAGGTTCACCGGCTCGCACGAATACAGCGGACCCGGCGCCAACGCATTTCCGAACACGTCCTGGCTGAACGACAGGCCGGGCCCGGTGGACATCGACTCGTGGAGATTGCATGTCGACGGCAACGTGTCCAAGGCGTTCGCACTCGAGATCGACGACATACGCGGCCTGCCGACCGCGTCGATCACCGCCACGCTGGACTGCACTGGAGGGTGGTACGCCAACCGCGCCTGGCACGGCGTGCGCGTGTCGGACCTGCTCGACATGGCGGGCATTGGAGACGGCGCCCGCAGCGTCACCTTCGGGTCGGTGACCGGGTACTACCGCCGCGCCTCGCTGGAGGAGTCCGAAAACTACATACTCGCGACACACGTAGGCGACGAACCGCTGACGCATGGGCACGGCGCGCCTTTGCGGCTCGTCGCGCCCGGCCGCAGGGGATTCGAGTGGGTGAAGTGGATCGACAGAGTGACGGTTAACGACACGCCGAAGTGGTACCAGCCGCCATTGCCTCTCCAATAGGCCCGGGCTGGCGAGCCAGGTCAGGCGCCCTGGGTGGGTTTCCTGGCGACGACGATCATCCGGCGGGACTGGCTCGTGTAGGGAGCGGCGTCGTATCCCCCGAACACCCTGTCGAGCGCCAGCCCCGCCCTGCCCAGCATGGCGGCAATCTCGGTCAGCGTGTAGAGCCTTATCTTGTGGCCGACGGACTCCCGCCGCACGCCGTCCGGCCCGATTATCGAAAAACTGACGTGGTTCCTGCTCGCCAGGAGGTCCAGTTCCCTGTGTTCCAGGATGGTCGTGCCGTCCTCGTCTATTCGCCACTCGTTCTCGACGTTGTTGGCAATGACCCACTCCCGGTTCAGCAGGTCCAATAGCGCAGAGCCACCCGGCTTCAGGGCGTTGTTGATGGCGTAGAGGACAAGCTGGTCGTCGGCCTCCGACTCCAGGTACCCGAAGGCCGAGAACATGTTGATGACGGCGTCGAAACGCAGGACATAGGGGATATGCCGCATGTCGCCCCGTACCAGTTCCAGCGACACGCCCTGCATGGCGGCCGCGTCGCGGGCCTCCGCAAGGTACTGCTCGCTCAGGTCGAGACCGGTGACGTTCATTCCCGCCTGGGCCAGCCTGACCGCGTGCCGGCCGTGCCCACAACAAAGGTCAAGGACCTCCTGGCCGGCCGTCAAGCCGAGGGCCCACGCGGCGAAAGCCGCCTCCTCATCGCTTCGCTCGTCCGTCAGCGTGGAGCGGTAGGCGAGACGGTAGTCGTCGCCAAAGAATTCCACGTACCAGGGTTGTTCGGGGTTGTTCACAGTCCAGACCTTCCGGGCCTATCGAGGGGTCACTGTAGCGTAGCGAGACTTGTCGACCACTCCGGCTTCCGCAAATGCCGACTGGCGTTCAAAGCACTTGTTGCACGCGCCGCAGTGGATGTCGCCGTCGGGGTCGGCGCAGGTCAACGTTACGTGAATAGGCAGGCGCTGGTACTTTCGGACCAGGTCTTCCTTGTGCAGGCCACTGAATGGCGCCTCAACGACGATCTTGTGGTCCAGCCCCGCGCTCAGCGAGTCTGAAAAGGAACTGAAGAAGCCCGGAGTCGCATCCGGGAACGGATTGGACCCCAGCGAACCGATGACGATCCGGTGAACGTCGTGGGTGCTGCACCACACGGCCGCCAGCCCAATCAACAGGATGTTCCGGCCGGGGATGTACATCTTCTCGTCCGGGGCGTCGTAGTCAGGAATGCCCTCGCCCGTGACGCTCCAGTGCCGGCCGAGCAGGGGCGCCACCTGTACCGACAGATACGTTACCGGCCGAATGTTGGGGTTGCCGGCGGCCGCAACGAATCGTTCCAGGGAAGCTTTCTCTGCGGATTCCCAGACCATTCCGGCCTCGACGTAGATCGGATAGGCCACTCCGGCGGCGGCGGTTTCGGCGAGGAGGGCCGCGCTGTCCAGTCCGCCGCTTGTGAGCACCGCCGTCGCGGTCACTTCATCCGCCTTCCCTGTAAGTGGCGTAGCTGGACGGCGTCTCCCACAACCTCGCTTCGACTATGTTGAGGCCCATCCCCTTTGCTTCCTCAAATACGTGTTTTGCAATGTTCTCCGCGGTCGGGTTGGCGTCCATCAGGTACACGGGTTCGTTCAATTCCGACAATGCCTCAGCCATCGGATCTGCCCGGCACAGGATCATCCGGTGGTCGAGGTTTTCGTCGATCCAGCCCTTCACCAGTTCTTTCACGTCGCCGAAGTCGACCACCATGCCGCAATCGTCGAGCTCGTCGGCGGCTATGTCGACTTCCAGGATGCCGTTGTGACCATGGAGAAAACGGCACTTGCCATCGTAGTTGATGAGCCGGTGACCATACGCGAAGTCGATGATCTTGGTTACGGAGTGCCTTTGGCGTTGAGCGCGTGGACTATCTGCCATCGTCTGCCACTCCCGGGCCCGCGATGTGGCGGCCGGAATCCACTCTGATGGTCTCGCCGGTTATCGTTTCGCTCTTCAACAGCATGGCCACGACCTCGGCGATCTCGTCGGCAGACGACTCACGCTTGAGAGGGGCCTGCGCCAGGACTTGTTTTTCCCAACTCTCCTCGCTGATTTCGGGAGGCCGCATCGTAGGGCCAGGCGCGATCGAGTTCACCAATATGCGGTGCGGGGCCAACTCCGCCGCGAAAGCCCTGGTCATGAACGAGACCGCGGCCTTGGCGGTCAAGTACGGCAGGTAACCGGTGTACGGCGTCGCGCCGGCGGCCCAGTCACTGAACATGATCAGGTGCCCGTTCGTCTTCAGACCGTTGCGCCGAATGATGCGGGCAGCGCTGGCGCAGAGCAGGTAGCTGCCCCTGGCGTTGCCCATCGCCTGATCCCACGCAGTGCCGTTCATGTCGTCCAACGTGGCGCTGGGGTAGTCGGATGCCAGGTTGATGACGAAGTGAAGGCCGCCCAACGCGTCCGTCGTCTCATTGACCAGGCGGTCGACATCCGACTCGTTCGTAAGATCGCCCTGGACAACGCAGGTCTTGCCCGACCGTCCGGACACCAACGATTCGAGGCGTTCCGCCTCCGCCCGGGATGACCGGTACGCGATCGCCAGGTTCACGCCTTCCATTGAAAGCCGATCCGCGACACGCTCGCCGATGCGCTTGGTACCGGCGAGTAACGCAGCTTTGCCGTTGAGGTCCAGAATGGCTGTAGATCTCCTTCGTTGCAGGAATGGCATCTCCCGCGCTTGCCAATTCCCGACACCCTTACACTAACAATGTTTCCAGCCAATCACCTGCCAAACTATGTTCGACTCTTTCGCCTCGGCACTGAGAGGGAGTCTAATAAGTCCCTGACCAATTGCGAAATGGCGGCGCGTCAGTCGCCGCGCCCTACCCCTACGGGCGCCCACAAGAGACGCCCCTACGAAGTGGTAGTCTGACAGCGCGTTGGGAAGATGTTGCGCGGGCAAGGGCATTCCAGAGTTTTCAGGCACCCTCTGAGATGAGTTGCGGATTGCCGCTATGTCTTGGACGGTTACGGCAGGGTTTAGTACATTCTTGGTGTCAACCCGCACACTTGACCCCACTCATCCACCCGTAATCGCAATTTCGCGGAGCGTTGAATTGGCCTCTCACGACTGGGAACCACTGAGGAACGCCGTCCAGGGGGCCATTGACCGCGGCCAGATCGGCCGACCTGCTGCTCTGCGAGTGACGGTGCATGCCGCGGGCGGTCCGACCGATCAACGGGACATGGCTTCCGCCTTGCGCTCCCTCGCGGAATCCTGGTTCGGCGGCCAGTGCGAGTCCGAGTACTCGATTGGTAACGAAGGGAAGCCGGAAGTAACCGCGCTGAAATGGGACGGCGGTCAGTCGGCAATGATTGCGGTGAGCGCCGGCTCAGGGCGGACCGGCGGCAACCTAATGCTCATGGGTTCTAACGGCACCATTTACCACGAAATCGATCTCGGCGACGAAGGGGACGGGTAAGTGAGCAAATACGGCGTCGTAGCCATAGGCGGCAACAGGACACACCAGGAGGGCTACGCACGGGAGTTCGCGGCGGACCCGCGGTGTGAATTGATCGCGGTAGCCGACGAACCGGGTCTCCCGGAGTACCGCGAAGGGCTGAACCGGCTGCTGGCGAGTGAATTGAGCGTACCGTACCTGGCGCTGGATGACGCGCTGGCGCGAGACGACGTCCACATTGTCGATAACTGCGCAGACGTGGAACGGCGGGGGCGAGTCGGCGTGAAGGCTCTCGAAGCCGGCAAGCACCTGTACATGGACAAGCCGCTCGCCGCATCCGTCGAGGACGCCCACACGATGGCCGATGCCGTCGATCGCGCCGGTGTCGTTGCCCAGATGTTCACCCAGGTGACAACCGGATGGGCCAGGGCTGCCAAGACGGCCGTCGACTCCGGGCGAATCGGCAGGCTATTGGCCTTGCACTGCGACATGCTGATGGCGAAGGGCAAGCCCGGGACGGTCCCGCCGGGCACGGTGCGGCGCGAACAGCCCAGCGCCGGAGTCTTCACCCACGTCGAGGCAAAACGGGAACTGTTCGACATGGGCGTGTACCCGATTGCCCTCGTCCATTGGCTCAGCGGCCAGCGGGTGAAGACCGTGTACGGCATCACCGGCAACTACTTCTTCAAAGAACACGCGGCGCTGGACATCGAGGACTACGGGACGCTCGCGCTCACCCTTGCCGACGGCCGCGTGGCGAGCATTACGAGCGGCAGAATCGGCGTGACGAGCCATCCGCGCGGCGGGCAACAACGCATAACCGTGATCGGTGACTCGGGCATATCGACCTTCGGCGAGTCGGACCCCCACATCGAGATCTACAACGACCAGCCACCGTTCGAAATGCCCCTGGTGCACCCATTCGACCCTATGTCGATGTGGTCATCCACCCAGCGCGAGACTCAGCCGCGCGACAAGGACCGCGTCCTGCCCCTCGACGGGGGTGGCCAGGGCAACGAAATCGGTGCGTTCGTGGACTGCATTGAGAACGGCGAAAGGCCTGAGGTGACGGTCCGCGACGCCGTGCACCACATAGAGGTGATCATGGCGGGGTACGAGTCGGCTGCGAGCGGCAAGCCCGTCGACATCCCGCTACCCGCTGCGTGATGCTCGACCGATTCAGGCTCGACGGCACTACCGCAATAGTCACAGGCGGTTCCCGGAACATGGGCCGCGCGTTTTCCCTTGCCCTTGCCGACGCCGGCGGAAACGTAGCGGTTGTTGACCTGCCGCAACAGGCGGACGCGGCAGCCGATGTTGTGCGGGAGATAGAGGAACGCGGCAGACGCGCGTTGTATGCGCCACTGGACCTGACGGTGACCAGGGACATCCCGGCGCGCGTCGACCGGATAACGTCCGCAATGGGTCCTGTCTCAACTCTCATCAACAACGCCGGAAAGACGGATGATGTCCCTACAGGTGCCCTCGACTATGGGTCCAAAGTCCTGGATGAACACTACGAGATCATGGTCCGGGGCACTTTTCTCATGTCAAAGGCGGTGGCGCGACACATGGTGGCAACGCAGACCCGCGGCTCGATAGTCAATATCGCTTCGAGAGTCGGGGTACAGGTCCAGCCGAACAACCTCGGCTACGGAATCGCCAAGGCGGCGGTCGTACACATGACTCGCGTCCTGGCCCTGGAACTTAAGCCTCACGGCATTCGAGTGAATGCCATCGGCCCGGGGGCGATTCCCCGTGACCAGGACCCTGATTCGGACGCTGTCCGAGTCCAGCCTACGCCAGGCAGGTTCATGTACGATCGCCGGCTCGAATTCGAAGACATGGCTGGGGCCGCGGTCTACCTCGCGTCTGACGCGTCCTCGATGGTGACGGCCCAGGTGCTCATAATCGACGGCGGGTTAGGGCTGGTCTCGCCCTACTGAGTGGACAGCCCGGCTATTCGCCGCGACCGTGGGCTCCGGAGTTTAGCTCGCCTGAAAGCCGCTTTCCCAAAGTCCCTCCAGCCGCTTCAGCGAGCCCGCATCGAGCGGTCCGTGCTGCGCCGCTTCGGCCGCGGCCTCCAATTGGGCCACTGTAGAAATCCCCAGCAGCGAACTGGATATTTCATCATTGGCCAGCGCGAATCGAATCGCCGCCATCCTGACGCCGCCACCGGCGTCCGACGCGGATTCCAGGAACGACAAGGTCTTCGCCTGCTGCAACTCTTCCTCACGTCCAAAGCCAAGAACAGACGCAGAGCTGGTCGTACCGGCAAATCCCTGTGTCGCCGCGTCTCCCGCCAATACGCCCCCGCCCATCACCCGGATGGCGACAACTCCCATTCCTCTTTGGTATGCCCGGTTGATTGCCAGCCTGAAGTCGTGCAAGGGAGATGACACCGGAAGGCGTATCGATCCGCTTGGATTCAGGAGACTATAAAACGCCTGCATGACCTCGAACCGGCCGCTGTCGATCAGTTCGATAACGGCTGCAGGGTCCCCCGTACCAGTGAATCCGACGTGCCTGGCGAGACCCATGCCCTGAATTTCTTCAAGCCCGTCCGCTATTCCGCCCGGCCGAAGCACATCGTGCGGCGACACGGCCGCGTAACCGTCGTGTGGTCCCTCCCCGTCGTAGCGGACGTTGTTGTGGAGATAGAGGATTTCGACCGAGTCCCGGCCCAGCCGTTCAAGTGATTCTTCGATTGATTGGAATGTCCTGGACCGCACGTCTTTGAAGTGTTCGTCGAAATACTCGATCTTGGTGCCAACAACGACTTCGTCTGGAGCGTCCGAAAGTGCTCTACCAAGATTGAGTTCGGATTTGCCGTCCCCGTAAAGCGGCGCCGTGTCGAAGTGGTTCACGCCCAAATCGACGGCCCGTGCGAACGCGCGGGCCTGCGACTCGTTATCGCCTCTCACGAAGAGACCGGCGACGATTCCAGCACCGAAGCCGAGTTCCGAAACCTGGAGGCCCGTCTGGCCCAATGGACGTTTCTTGAACATTTGATTGTTCCTGTGCAACCGTCGGGTTACCTAAGTGCGATTGGCCAAGCCTGGAGAGCATGTAGCGTAATCAGGCCGCCTCCGTTGTTTGAGCCTTCGAGATTCCCGTTTTCACGGGAATGACGGTAGCGGTGGATAGTGACGGTAGTGGTAGATGGGGCCGGCGCTCCAGGGTATGAAGTTGGGGTGTCGCCTGCCAGTCAGAAGTTGTAGATGTCGTGCCTGCCTTCCTCCGCGCCCCACCATGGGTACCGGGTTTCCCCGGTACGACGGGGTTGGGGTTCCCCGGGCTAATTTTGTGGCAACGACGGCGTATCCCCATGCCCCACCCCACTGGCGCCCACAAGAGACGCCCCCACAAGTGGTTGTTTCAGAGCGTGTATTGTCAATCCAGTTGCCGGAGGCGCGGGTCCAGGTAGTCCCGCAGCCAATCTCCCATGAAATTGAGGCCCAGCACAGTAAGCACGATGGCCATCCCGGGGAAGAATGACACCCACCACGCCTCCCGTAGATAGTCCTGTCCGTCGGCGATCATGACGCCCCAGGCGGGCGTTGGGGGCGCTATCCCCGCCCCCAGGAAACTGAGTATGGCTTCGGTCAGTATCAACGCGCCAACCTGCAGGGTCGCGACGACGGTAACGGTGTTAATGACGCCCGGAAAGATGTGCCGGACAACGATACGAGGGGCTGACCCGCCGGCGACCTTTGCCATCGCGACGTAGTCCATCTCCTTTAGCACCAGAACTTCTGCGCGGACCTGTCTGGCAAAGACCGGCCAGGTCGCAAAGGCCAGTATGCCGAGGATGACCTCGATCCGCCGGCCGAACACGATCGCCACGACGAGCGCGATGAGTATGTACGGTACGGCGCGGGAAACGTCGGCCATACGCATGATGAACTCGTCCAACAAACCGCCGTAGTACCCGGAAATGAGCCCGGATGACACACCGACCAGCAGCCCGGCGCCAATCGACACGGCCGCCACCAACAGGGAAATCCGCGCGCCGTATATCACGCGGCTCAGCAAGTCCCTGCCTAAGGGGTCGGCGCCAAGGATGTGGTTGAAGCCACCTCCTTCCATCCAGAACGGCGGTGCGTTGCGGTCGCGAAGTTCGGTGAAGTTCGGGTCATGCGGGGCGATCCACGGGGCGAAAACGCCGGTCACGATGAGCAGTAACATCACCGCCACAGGGAATATCGGCCAGTGGCGGAGCGCGTAGACAACCCGCGAACGCGTTTGCCTGCCGCCATCAACCTGGCGCACTGCTGTGTCCGTCAACTCAACCATCGTAGTTACTCAAGAGATCCTGATTCGCGGGTCGACTATGCCGTAGATCATGTCAATCGTCAGATTGGCTCCGACGTAAAACACCGTGAAGACCAACGTGAGCCCGGAGATGACCGGAAAATCATTGGTGCGGACCGCATCGACAGCCAGCCTGCCCAGTCCCGGCCAGGCGAAAACGGTCTCGGTCACAACCGTGCCGGCCAGGAAGCCGGCCAATAGCAACCCCGCGTTGGTGAGCGGCGCTATCAGGGCGTTTCTGAACGCGTGTTTCCAGATTACGGTGGTCCCGGATGCGCCCTTGGCGCGAGCCATCTTCACGTATTCCGAGTCGAGAACCTCGAGCATCGCCGAGCGCGTTATGCGCAGATTGCTCGACGCGTTAATCAACGCCAACGTGAGCGCCGGCATGATGAGGTTAAGCGGCGTATCACGAGTCCCGGCTGGCAGCCACTCCAGGTAAACGGCAAAGACCAGGATCAGCACCACTCCCAGCCAGAACGGCGGCAACGCCTGTCCTAATAGCGCGAACGCGCGGGCCACGTAGTCATAACTCGAGCCGCGCTTGACCGCAGACAACGCGCCCAGCGGCACGCCGATGGCCACCGACAGGCCCCATCCGGTAAGGGCAAGCTCTCCGGTCGCCCAGAGGCGTTCCTTCACCATGTCCCAGACCGGCCGGGCCTGGTTTAACGATGTGCCCATGTCGAGGGCAAACGACTTACCGATCCAGACGAAGTACTGGACGATCAGGGGCCTGTTGAGGCCGAACTTTTCGCCCCAGGCATCCCAATTCTCCTGCGTGGTCTCGACAGTCAGGAACTGCTCGCGCGGGTCCCCGGTGAGACGCGACATACCGAACACGAGGATGGTTGCCGCAAAAAGGGCGAAGAGCGCCGCAAGCGCCCTCCCAAGCAGGAACTTGGTCATGGATTGATTATGCGAGGACCAATGACAGGTTCAAACGGCTCATGCCGTCGTAGTCCTGTTGCTGGGTGGATAGGCTACAACATGCAAATAGTGAAGGGGCCGGAGGAGTTTGCATGCGCTCCCCCGGCCCCTGTTTTGTACCGAAGGGCAGGAAACAGCCGTCCTTCCCGCCCCGTCGACTGACCTGTTACTTGACGGGCTGCGCCACCTCCAGGTTGTTGACCGTTCCCGGCTCGATGTGAGGGTACATGACCCAATCTGCAACCGTATCCGGATTGGTAACCCATAGCTTGGGTATGTCTGCGACCGTTATGAAGGGCATCCACTCCTTCAGCCAGTCGGCGCGTTCGAACCACACCTCGAGTTGCGCCTGCCGGTCTCCTGTCTGGGCAGCCCAGCGGTTCTGGAAGTTCTCAAGTTCCGGAATTTCGACAGCTCCGTTCCAACCCACGCCGTGGGCAAGGTACGTGGCGGTCCTGATGTGCGCGCTGGCGTAGTTGATCCCATCACCCACCATGAACCACATCCACGGCGCGTCCTGCTCCTTGGTCATCAGGTTCGGGCGCCCCGCCGTGTAGGCGATGGTGTTGGGATTGGCTCGGATGCCTATGTTTTCCCACATGGCGACTATTGCAAGGGCCACTTCTACGTCGACGCTTGGGAAGTCGTTCGGGATCCAGAAGTCGAATTCGAATCCGTCACCGTATCCCGCCTCGGCAAGCAGGGCCTTTGCAGCTTCGGGGTCGTATGGCACCATCCATCGGTCGTCCCATTCGGGCGCGGTTATCGGGATCCCGGGAATGTATGAAACAGGCGCCAGGCCGCCGAGGATCGTCTCCGTGATGGCCTCCCGGTCCAGTGCCATCGACATCGCCACGCGGACCTTCCGGGCGCGCTCGTGCCGCTCAGCATCGCGGGGATTGCCGATCCACGGGTGGTCATCGTCCGGCTTGAATCCCGGCCTTATGTTCACCGCCTCGCCGCCCAACGTGTGGACATCCGGGTCGTACCAGAAGTTACCTCCCACGAACACCGCCGCGTGGAAGAAGTTGTTGAGGGTGTCGTTGACCTCGTAACCCGCATCCGAGAGGAGCTTTACGTTCTTGAGGGACGCCTCGACGATGTCGGCCTGTCCGGTCTCCATCATGGCGACGCGTGTCTGCTCTTCGGGCACCTCCAGCATGTGCAGTTCAGCAAATCCGGGGGTGATCCGCCAGTGATCTATGACGGCGTTGGCCCGCAGTTCCACTCCCGCCGTCCAGACCTGCGGGTCCCACGGACCGGTGCCGACCAACGTTGTCACCGCTGCTTCCTCGCCGTTGAAGTCGTAGACGTCTTTGCTGAGGATGCACTGCCCCGAGCTTTCGCCGCCGTGGATCCAGCCCCACCGGGTTGGCAACGGCTCCGGCGTGTCGAACGGCGCGTAGACCTCGTATTTGCCGACGACTACCCACGGGTCCCACGTCGTGAACAGGCCGGCGCCGCCGCCGGCGGTGCTTTCCGGATTGTCTGCGCCGGCGTTGTTGTAGCTGTAGACCACGTCGTCGGCAGTCACCTCGCCCCAGTCCTTGTGGAATTCAACGCCCTCCCTGATCTGGAACGTCATGGAACTTCCATCGGACGCGATCTCCCACGACTCTGCCAACTGGGAAATGACTTGCTGGGCATCGTCAACGGCCACGGTGGCAAGGCTTTCGCACATGCCCCAGTCCGCCCGGAAGATGCCGCGTGGATAAGGCGCAAGGGAGTTGACGAAAATTGGCGCCCCGACGGAGGGCAACGCCACCGTCAAAGTACCTGAAGGCCCTTCTTCCGGCCTCATCACCGCCGTGGCCGGGACCGCCGTGGGAGCGGTGGACACGGTTGGCGTCGGTACCAACGTCGGTATCAGCGCCGGTGCGGCGGTCGCAGCAGGCACCGCGGTAGGTGCAGGCATCGCGGTTGCGGCGGGGGCCGGTTGTTCTGGATCGGCCGGCTGTCTTGGCGCCTCCGGTTCCTCCGCCTCCCCACAGGCCGAGAAAACCAGCGCCCCAAGGGCGAGGATGATCAGACCAACCAGGGCCCATGATTGCTTTTGTGTCAACTTTTTCATTGAGACCTTCCTTCGAACGATGATCACCGGCGCTCATAATCTATATGCGTAGTACTTACCCCACAATCGACGCTTTTCGTATCAGGATTGCGTCGACTGTGCACAATACAGGAATCTAACCACCGACCGGCGTTTTTTACAAGTGGGCGATGGTGGTCCTCTGGCCGGGGAGACCGTTGCGTAACCCCTGACTTACCGGGAATCGGGGATTCAAGGGCCTTCTCCCAATTCGCGATTCTCCCTCACCCCAACCCTCTCCCGCTGGGAGAGGGAGATTTGCAGAGGTCTCCTGGGAGGGAGTGGGAGTTTTGTAAACGTCTCCTGGGGATGAGGGCGGGAGAGGTTGGGAGTGATCACACGCGCGACTGATCGACGCCGGATTAGCGTGCGGCGACCGGCTCGAAATCTCCCTGCTCGCGCAGGTGCATTGCAAACGAACGGGCGCCCTCCTCCACGTCCAGGCCGTCAGCAACGTTGTGGTGGACCGTTACATAGCCTGCGTAACCAAATCCAGACAGAGTTTCGAGGATGGGACCGTAGTCGATACCCTCATGGTGGCCGAAAGGCAGCAGATCGAACCTCACCGGGCCGTTGATCCAAGTCTCGATCACCTGCCGGCCGTCGCTACGCACGCGCATGTTCTGCAGATACACATTCATGAGCCACGGTCGCAGGGCCTCCACCGTTGCCCTGCCGTAGTCCTGGCCGCAGACCAGGAGATTGGCCGGTTCGTAGATGACGCCGAAATTCGGCCGGTCGACCTTTTGGAGTACCTCCACCGACATTTCAACCGTCTCGAAAAGAGTGCAGGTGTGGCACTGGTGCGCCAGCCTGATCCCTCTTTCGGCCGCCTGGTCCGACGCATGCCGGGCCCATTCGATGTCGGTCGCAGCCTTCATACCGATGCGTATCAGGTCGGAACCCAGATTTTCGGCCAGGTCGAGATGCGGGGTGATATCGCGAAGGGCCATCTGGGCGCGATCGTTGTTGACAGGAATGTCGAAGTCGCCGGTGACCATCGATACGGCCAGGTCATCCACAGCACGACTGCCGGCTTTCTGTTCAGACGGGCTGTGCTGGATTCCCACCTGAGACGCCCGCATGCAGAGGGCGTGGTACCCGGCGTTCCGGGCCATGCGCACCAGGTCAGTGAGGCCAACCAGCGCGACCTCCTTTTGACCGGGCGATTCTGCGACGCGCGTCGACAGTGACAGCTTCATTGCCATCTCACGGCGCCACGGCTAATGTCCGCCCTCGCGGGCTTCCTGCTCGGCGACGGTCTCGCGCACCCAGGTCCGGCCGTATTCGTCCCGTACTTTGACGCTCAGGCGGCCGAGTCCCTCCACTTCCAGGACCACTGTTTCTCCATCCTGCATTGGACCCAGGCCCAGGTGGTTTGTGCCCGTGGCGACGATGTCGCCGGGGTACAGAGTCGATTCGGTCGATACCCATTCCAGGACCTCGGCGACCGACCTCGCCATGTCCGAAGTGTTGAAGTCGTGCCGGAGGTCTCCGTCATTCCAGAGGCGAATCTGCAGATTCTGGGTATCGGCTATCTCGTCTTCGGTCACAATCCAGGGTCCGATGGGACCGAACGTGTCCCACGACTTCTGCCACCAGAAACTGTTGTTCCCGTTGGGTTCGATGCCCCTTGCGGAGACGTCCATGAAGTTCAGAAAGCCGAAGACGTGGTCCAGGGCGTGAGAGGCGTCAACGTTTTTCATCTCCTTCGCGATGACCACGCCCAATTCCGCTTCATGATGAAAAACCGTGGCCGGCACATCCGGCAGGACGACGGTGTCGCCATCACCCACTACCGAACTGGGCGCCTTGAGGAAGGCGTCAACGTCGTACGGCCGCGGGATGGTCCCGCCCTCCAGGTAGTTGCCGGCCATGCAGACCATCTTGCCGGGGCGCGGTACAGGCGGCCTGAATCGCACGTCGTTGATGGGTCGTGCATCGCCGGTAGCGGCCGCTTCTTCAAGAAATGGGCGAAACTCATCCAGCCGTTGCACCAGGCCTTCGAGCAAGTCCTGTGCATCCAACCTTGGGATCGATTCGAGAACGTGGGACACGTCCACGACGCCGCGGTCAGTCACTACGGCTGGTCGGTAATCATCGATGAATGCAAAACGCATTTTGGGGCCTCCGAAGTTGCCTGCCCAATCTGACCGGCAGTCTACTACGGAGTGAAACAGGCTCATCCGATTTCGGCGATGAGGAGTAGGCGGGCAATCAGACCGGTCTCACCTGAGGTCTTCCGCATCCAGGTCGAACACCTTTTCGGCCAGGAGGGACAGGGCCGCGAACGCTTCGTCGCGATGGCGTGTGGAGTCGGCGGTTGGGCTGTTGCGCTTGGTGTCGAGGTGGATATGGGTGGCGCCGAGTTCACGTAGTTCGTAGATATCCCGCTTCACCTGGTCGAGCGTTCCTTCGCCTGCAATTCGTTGGTCTTCGGGTATCGGGCTCTCCGTGAGTCGGCAGTAGATGCGGGGCGCAAGGGAGGGCGTCTCCGATTCCAATTCTTCTGCGATGCGCCTCAGTCGAGGCATTCCCTTGTCTCGCAGCCAGTCGACGCGTGCTCCAATCGGGTGCCACGCATCTCCGAATCGAGCGGCCCTTCGCATGGCGGGCCTGCTGCTGCCACCCACCCAGATCGGCGGATAAGGCTTTTGTATGGGGCCGGGCGACGTTGTCACATCCTCAAACGAAACGAACTCGCCGCGGAATGACGCCTTTGCGTTTGTCCAGAGTTCGATCATGGCCGCCACGTATTCATCGGTCATCCGCCCGCGGGCCTCGAACGGGATGCCAAGCGCGTCGAATTCCGAGCCTGCCCAGCCGGAGCCGATGCCGAATATCAACCGTCCGTCGCTGAGGTCGTCCAGGGTTGCGCCCATGTGGGCCAGCAGGGCCGGGTGGCGGTAGGGCACGACGATGACCGTAAAGCCGAGGCGGATGGTGGTCGTCTGGCCCGCCAGCCATGCCATCGTGGTGAACGGTTCGTAGTAGGGCGCCGGGTAGTCCTGCTGCACCTCCGGCGTAAGGGCTATGTGGTCGCCGGTTAGGATGAAGTGGAAGCCGGCTGCCTCGGCAAACTGCGCCCAGCGGCTCATCTCTTCTGCGTTGGCGTTTGCACCGAACTGTGGGAGTTTGATTCCGGCCTGCATGGATCTATCGTGAATCTGATGGCTGAAGCCGTATTGATGGCGTCAAACCGTTCGCCCTATTTCGGTTCCAAGTACCTCTGTACCGTGCCGCCGAACAGCATGTCCGCGTCGCCTGGGCTCAGGAAATCGCAGTAGTTTCTGATGTGTGAGATGTTCTGCTGGTAGGACAGGTGCCGCATTACCATCGGCATATCGGTGCCCCACATCAGGCGTTCGATGCCGACTCTTTCGACGGCGGTCTTCAGTACCGCGTGTGATTGCGGAATCGGGTAGTCGTAGATCCCTCCGAGCCCGATGGGGAACATTATCTGGAATCCCATGTCGTTGCCCTCGAACGTGGCCCACAAATCGTCCGGCACCTGCAGCGAGTCCGGTTGTGCGAACGCCCCCCAGAAAAGTCCATGCGTCAGGACGACCCTGGCATCCGAGGCATAGCGCGTCAGCCATCGCCGCAAGGTGGCGTGTTCAGCCCTGAAGCTTTCGACAAGGGGATCACGCCTCGACTTCAGGGAGAAGAAAATCAGTATCCCGGCGTCGACCAACGCGTCCCAGAATGGGAGGAATTCTTCCCGGTCCCACGCACCGTCGTCGTTGTAAAGGTCCATCTGCGGCGGCAGGAACTGGATTCCGGACATGCCCTGTTCGTTGACCGCGGAGATGATCGAAGAGGCCGCTGACTGGGGGTCGGCCGGAACGAGCCATTCCGGCGTGTGGGCCAGCGCACGCAGCCGATCTGGGTACTGCATGACGCAGTCCGCCAGGAACTCGTTGCCTACGCCGAGGTACGGCGTTCGATGCAGCAACGCCATGTCCACGTTCGCGTAGTCCATCTCTGCGACCAGCCGTTCGGCCGGGTACGACATGTCGGTTACCGACGGCGGCAGCCACTGCTTGACGTATGTTTCCTCGCCATCATTCCATTCGAACCGTCCGTGGCCAGCCGCATGAAATCCTGTGTCCGTGATCGAATCGAGGGAAGGCCAATTGTGTTCCGTGAACAGGGCGTTCGAATCACCGACCTTCCTGTCACTCGCCCGCCAGGCCGGCTGGGCGTGATGCGCGGTCGCGAACTGAAGATGTCGACGAAACTCATCGGGGTCCGCAAATCCCCCGTCTCCATCAAGCGGCGGGAAACAGTAGGCGTGTGCATCGAAAATCATGCCGGTATCTCCTCAGGGCAGGCACAGTCGGACCTGGCGCAAACATCATCGTTACCGGGCAACGCTTTCGCAAGTCGTTTTTAGCCACATCGTCCCGTAATCCGGGTGCGTAACGGTTGAATCTACGGGTTAACATGCCCGCCACATTCATCGCGGGAGTCGATCACATGGCAGCGTCCCAGCACATCGAATTCGGATACAACCCTCCCTCCGGGGATCGAGGGCGGGAGACGATAAGGCCGCGCGAGTACCAGTCGGACCTGAAGGCGGCTCTCGACGTGGCTACGCAGGGGTTCAAGACGATCTGGGTGGCCGACCATCTGAATTACTCGACGGAATGGCGGTTGGAGTGCTGGACCTTGCTCACGTGGATCGCCGCGCGTTATCCCGACGTTGGCCTGAGCACGCTGGTGATGAGCAACACGTTCCGGCATCCATCGGTCATGGCCAAAATGGGCGCCGCGCTGCAGGAACTGAGCGGCGGTAGATTCGCGCTCGGATACGGCGCCGGCTGGCACGAGGGAGAGCATGACGCCTTTGGACTCGAACTCTATCGCCCCGGGGAACGCATCGACCGCATGGAAGAGGCGATCCTGGTCATAAAGGCGCTGTGGTCAGACGCCCCAGCCAACTTTTCCGGCCGCTACTACTCGTTGAACAACGCTTATGCAGAGCCGCGGCCCGATCCGGTCCCGCCAATAATGATCGGCGGAGCGGGAGAAAAGAAAACGTTGCGGGTGGTCGCCAAGTACGCCGACTGGTGGAACGACATCGCCCGGCCGGCGCCCGAATTACGGCACAAGCTGAACGTCCTGAGGAAGCACTGTGAAGAGACCGGCCGCGATTTTCACTCCATCCGCAAGTCGGTCTCGATTGGGACGTTCATCGACCGGAACCATCAACGGGCGTTGGACAAGCTCGCTTCAAGCCGTTGGTCGGATTCGACGGTGATCGCAGGCGACCCGGCAGCCGTGCGCGAGCAGTACGCTGAACTTCGGGAACTGGGTTTCGACATGGTCATGACGTATTTCGACGACTTCCAGGACCTGACCGAGATGAAGCTGTTCGTGGAAGAGGTCATTCCCCGTTTTTCATGACACGGGTTGGCGGATTTCAAACCTAGGGCGGTGAGAGAAGTTCCTCGCGCAGCGCCCGCGCCACGATCTCCTCTTCGCCGTCTTGCAGGGTGGATGGGTTGACGAACAGTTCGTCCTCGTACCCGCCGTTGCCGATACGTATCGACGGCTCGCGGGCCGCCAGGCGGGCGACGACGGTGTCCGAGTCTGGGCCGGACCATCCGTCGCGGAAATAGACGACCGCCTGTGGACCCTGCCGGTTGGGGTCGTTGTCTTCGATGCGGACTTCCAGGCCGGTGATGTCTTCGACGGCCGACGTGACGACGGACGACCTGTCTCGCCATTCGGCCCAAACCGCTTCGTGGTCGGTGCGGACGAACAGGTCGAGCGCGGCGAGCAGACCGGCTATCTCCTCTTTGCACACCTTGGTGGGCCTGCCGACCCCCTTGAACGGCGAGTTGTTCAGTCTCGCCGCCTCAATCAGGTCCGCCCTCCCGCAGAGAATGCCGGTCGATTGGGGGCCTCGGAGACCCTTGCCGCCCGAGTAGGTAACCATGTCTGCGCCCTGATCGATGAACGCGGTGAGATTGGCGGCCGGGGGGAGTGTCACGGCAGCGTCCACGATGACCGGGACACCTTTGCAGTGGGCAATCTCGACGGCCCTTTCCAGCGAGACGGGGCAGGAGTTCCAGGGGTGAAATACGTAAGCCAGCGCCGCAGTCTTTTCGCCAATGGCTTCTTCCAGTTGTTCTTCAGCCGGTCTGTCGTCTCCCCCCCAGATCACCAGCCTGGCGCCGGCTGCGCGGTAGCACCTGTCGTAGTTGGTCCGGTGCTTTTTGTATAGCAGCACCTCGTTTCGCAGACCCGAGGAGTCCGGCAGCCGGTCTATCAAGACGGGGTCGTCTCCCGCGATGCACGCCGCAGCCTGCAGCAACAGCCCAGCCGCGGCTCCGGCCACCACCAGTCCCGATTCAGCCCCCGTGTAGCGGGCGATTTCCCTTCCCGCAGCCAGGTTCAACTCGTCAAAGTCGACGTACGAATCGACGGCCTCTGCCATGGCCGATACGACCTCCGGCGGCATGATGCTGCCGCCGACTACGGTTATGAAGCCGCGGCCGTTGATGACCCGCTCTATTCCCAGCCGGTCGAAGATGGCGGACCCGGTGCTGTGCTTCATTGTCAATTGGGTCCCTTTCGTCCGGTCCCAGAATTGACCGGCCGTCGCGATCGATCGGTGCAAGAAGCGGTCGGCACGCGCTAGTCCCCTACGGCCAGTTCGTTGACTATGCGTTCGCACGCCTGCATGTAGATCGTGGCGTCCACGTTGATCGCCAGGTACTGCACGCCCATGTCGACAAGCCACTTGCCCATCTCGACGTCCTTGGCGTACGAACCCACCGCCCTACCCTGGGCGCGGGCTCTCGATGCTGCGTCCTTGAGGGCCGTCTCGACGATTGGGTTCCGCACGTCGCCCGGCACGCCCAGGGACTGGGAAATGTCGTATGGGCCGAGGAACAGCACGTCGATGCCGTCCACGGTCATTATCTCGTCCAGGTTATCCAGGCCCCGTCGACCCTCGATGTGGACCACCACCGTCGTCTCTTCATTCTGGCGGTCCGTGTGCCGCTCGCCGGCGTGTTTGAAGTAATCGCCCGCCCGCGTGAAGATGGACAGGCCGCGTTCGCCGACAGGGGCGTATTTTGCCGAGTGAATAACTCTCCGGGCGTCGTCGACCGTGTTGATCTGGGGCACCTGAACCCCCGCAGAACCGATATCGAGGGCTCTCAGGATCAGCCTTTCGTCGTTGTCACCGACTCGAATAATCGGGGACACGCCGGCGCCATCGGCGGCGATGACCAGGTCCATCGACGTCTGCATGTCGATCGGACCGTGCTCGGTATCGATGATGCAAAAGTCCATACCGGCGTATCCGAGTGTGTCCACCATGGTCATCGAAGGAACGATGACGAACGGCCCGACAACCGTTTCGCCCGCTTGAAGTCTCGCCTTTAGTCTGCCTCTGTCGGGCATATGTCCCTCACTTGCGCAGGTCCGCGCTCAGCGTGTGTTCCGGCGCGGCGCTGCCTTCCAGTCCCGCGCCGCGCCGGTCAGTTTAGTCGAACAATCAGACTAACTGTCGGGAGGTTAACAGCAGGGCCATTCGGCTATTCTTTCTGGATATGGTTTCGACCAGGGTGATATTCCTAGGGTCCGGCACGTCGGAAGGCGTGCCGCGCGTCACGTGTTTGACCGATCCGGACAATACTTGCGTCGTGTGCATGGACTCGATCAGGCCCGGGTCGAAGAACCGGCGGCGAAACACGTCACTCCTGATTCAGCGTCCAGACGAAGATGGGGACATCCGGAATATCGTCATCGACGTGGGGAAGTTCTTCTATGAGTCGGCCATTCGCTGGTTTCCTGAATTCGAAGCGCGCGATCTGGACGCGGTGGTGTTGACTCATGCGCACGCCGACGCAGCGGGCGGTCTCGATGACCTGCGGGATTGGACCAACTACCGCAGGCACCCCGTGCAGGTATTCGTGCGGGAGACCGACATGCGCGTTTTGTCGAAGACCCACTACTACCTGGTGCCCGGGCAGAGCACCGACAGCGCGGGGTCGGTCGCCAGGCTGGAGTTCGAGTTGTTCGACGAGTCCCCGTTCGAGGTCCAGGGCCTGACGTTAACCCCACTGACAGTCGAGCACGGCAAGGGGTTCACGACTTCAGGATTCAGGTTCGGAAACGTCTGCTACGTGCCGGATACGTCCGGTATCCCAGACGAGACCGCTCAACTGATGGAGGACTGTGACCTGCTGATCATCGATGCGCTACGGCCTGAATCGACGCATGGGTCCCACCTGACCATCGAGCAGGCCATCGAAGAAGTCCGGCGCCTCGGGCCGCGCCGGGCTGCGTTCACAGACATGGCGCACGACGTCGATCACGAGCAGGTCAACCGGCAACTGCGTTCGCTGTTGGACTCGGACGGTCTCGATATTCAACTTGCCTACGACGGCATGTCATTCGAAACCGAGACGTGAACCGGTATGCACGTCGCAGTCTGCAGGCTCACCCTGCGTATCCACCATTCGCGTTCGCTCAAGGACAGGCGGCGAATTGTCCAATCCTTATGCGACAAACTCCGACGCAAGTACGGGGTTACGGTGGCCGACGTCGGGGGGCAGGACAAATGGCAAACCGCCGAGATCGGAGTTTGCGCCGTGAGCGGCAGCGCCACAAACGTTGCCGAACTGATGGACAGGGCGGTCCAATTTGCCGAGTCCACGTTGGTGGAAGCGGAGATTACAAGTCGCGAGGACGACCTTTTCGATTATTGAGCGGTCGTCGTACCAAGTGTCCCCGGTACGACGGGATGGTTGTGGTAGCCGCGCAGCCCGTCCCCACCGTGGGTACCGGGTGTCCCCGGCACGACGAGTTAAGTCGCCGTGGGGGGCGACGCAAGGGTTGTTGGCTGGAGGCCGCGGGCGGGTTTGAAACCCGCCCCTTCGAGGGTTCTGGGCGGCCGGCCGGGATGCTGGGCGTTTGCCGCCGCGAATTGCGGCGGCAAACAAAAAACCCCGGAGGCGCTGGCTCCGGGGTGGCAGTTCCACTTCGCTTGGCCGTCAGGCTGCTGCTGTGGTCTGTTCTTTCAGAGCCAACACCCGCCTTGCTTCCTCGGGCGTCTCAATCGTGTTGGCGCACTGTAGGCACTGTAGGTAGACGCCGCCGATTCCATTGACCAGGGCCACGTCACCCCTGCACTTGATGCAGGCCTTGAGGTATATCACTTTCATTCCCTCCTCCCGTAAGCCCTTTCGGGCGATTTTTTCCTTTCCGATTGCCGCACACCCGCGTGTTGGTGATTGCTGAATCCGTGCACTTGGTGTCCGGCTGTCTGTTGGTGAGGCCATGCTACAACGATTTCAGACGCTTGTCACGGGTTTTGCCATGAATTCGTAAAAATTGGGTTTGCAAGACCAAGTGCGGCTGACCCAAAAGCACGAATCCGTAAACGGAGTTGACACGACCCGTGTCAACGTGAGTATACTCGTCGTATAAGCATTTTTCTCGCCTTTGAAGTGATTACGCACGCGGAGCCAACCTGGATTTGAATCAAGACGAGCAGGCCTACCAATCCCGCATTTCCTCCAGGCGGTCCGTCGACGAAAAACGTTGGACGAGGTCCGACGCGTTCGACCAGCTGTTACGAGAAGTGATCTTCACAAGCAGTCTTGGTTCCGATAGTCGTAATGAAGTATCTCCAGCCTCGACGCAATACGCACCCACTGGCCGTCCGGCTGCAACACCTCGCACCACCCGCTTCTCCGGGGTATACATAATCAGCGTTGCCGCCCGACTGGCGAACATGCACCCCCAGACGTTGCGTAAATACGAAAGGGCCGGCCTCATCAGGCCGTCGAGGACCGGAGGCGCGCTGCGCCTGTACTCCGACAGCGACGTGAGGCGCCTGCGCATAATCCGGCGGCTCGTGGGGGACCTGGGTCTCAACGTCGCGGGAGTAGGCGTTGTCCTTGAGATAGTGCGCCGCTTGCAGGACGTAATGGATGTCCTCGAACAAAGCCCCGACCTGGCCGACTCACGCGCGGCGCGCCTGGCGGCAGCCGAGTTGAGAACGATTTTCAATTACCTGGGCACTGACGACGACCAGGCCCAACGAAAGGAATGAGGCACTCACCGTGACAACGGAAGGCGAACGCCTCGAGGAACCCCAGGGTGAAAGCGGGTCGGATGGTACGGCGGAATCCGTCGAACACTCCGAGTCGCCTGGCGAGACAGGGGACGAAAACCGGGACGAACTGCTCGAAGAAGCCTTGCGCGAAAAGGAGCAGTTCAAAAGACTGGCACAGCGGGCCCAGGCCGACCTGGTCAACTACAGGCAGCGAGCCGCGGCCGAGCGGAACGAGGCGGAACGGCGCGCCGTGAGACAACTCGCGTACAGGATCATGGATGTAACGGACCAGTTCGACGCCGCCCTGTCGGACAACGCAACGGCAGGGGTTGAATCGAAGTGGCTCGAAGGTATCGACGGAATCCGACGCAACCTGGTTTCCGCCTTGGTTTCACAGGGGTTTGAACCTTTCGAGAGCCATGGCGAGCAATTCGATCCAAGGCGACACGAGGCGCTGTTCAGCACACCGACAACGGACTTGGAACCCGGCCAGATCATCCGGGTGTTTAGGGTCGGTTACATTCAAAATGGTGAGGTCGTGAGGCCCGCGCAGGTGGAAATCGCTGCCGCTCCGGCAGACCGCGCGGAAGAAGAGGAATCAACAGGCAATTGATGGTCGGACGTAAATAACGGCCGGCTGGGAGAATCTGAATAGAGATGGCGAAAGTTATCGGAATCGATCTGGGCACCACGAATTCGGCTATGGCCGTCATGGAGGCCGGCGAGCCGCGCATCATCGAAAACCAGGAAGGCCGCCGGACCACGCCAAGCGTTGTTGCGGTCAACCCCAAGACGAGCGAGCGGTTTGTCGGCGAACTGGCGCGGCGCCAGGCAATCACCAACCCCGGCAACACCGTCTATTCGAGCAAGCGGTTCATCGGCCGCCGGTTCGATGAGACGTCGGTCCAGGACGACGTGCAGCGGGTCTCGTTCAAGATGGCGGCCCAGAGCGACGGCGGCGTCGGGATCGAACTGTCGGGCAAGAAACACAAGCCCGCCGAGATTTCTTCGATGGTGCTCAGGAAGCTCAAGGATGACGCCGAGGCCAAACTTGGAGATTCCGTCAACCAGGCCGTGATAACCGTGCCGGCCTACTTCAACGACGGCCAGCGCGAGGCCACGAAGATAGCCGGCCAGATTGCCGGCCTTGACGTGCTCAGGATCATCAACGAGCCTACGGCGGCGGCCCTCGCGTACGGCCTTGACAAGCAGGGCGACAGCGCGATCGCGGTGTACGACCTCGGCGGCGGCACGTTCGACATCACCATCCTGCAACTGGGCGACGGCGTGTTCGAGGTGAAGTCGACCAACGGTGACACGCACCTGGGCGGGGACGATTTCGACCTGCGGATCGTCGATTACCTGGCCGACGTGTTCAAGAGCGAAAACCTGATTGACCTGCGCACGGACGCCTCCGCGCACCAGCGGCTGCGCGTGGAGGCGGAGCGCGCCAAGGTCGAACTCTCGTCCGTGGCGCAGACCGAGATCAACCTGCCGTTTATCACGGCGGATGCCAGCGGTCCCAAGCATCTTCAGATGACCCTGACGAGGGCAAAGCTCGAAGAATTGACCGCCGATCTCGTCAGCAAGACGGTGGGACCCTGCCAGCAGGCGATAAGGGACTCAGGCCTGCAGCCGAACGAAATCGACGAAATCGTCCTTGTTGGAGGCATGACTCGCATGCCCGCCGTTGTGGAAAAAGTCACGGCCATTTTCGGCAGGGAACCCAACACCACGATCAACCCGGATGAGGTCGTCGCTGTGGGCGCAGCCATCCAGGCAGGCGTTCTGCAGGGCGATGTCAAAGACGTATTGCTCCTCGACGTCACCCCGCTCACCCTGGGCATCGAAACACTCGGCGGCGTCCGGACGGTGCTAATCCCGCGCAACACGACCATCCCGACTTCCAAAACCGAGACGTTCACGACCGCGGCGGACAACCAGAACAGCGTGGAGATCCACGTGGCACAGGGCGAAAGGGAAATGGCCTCCGACAACGTGTCTATAGGCCGGTTCATGCTCGACGGCATAATGCCGGCGCCCCGCGGAGTGCCGCAGATCGACGTGACATTTGACATCGATGCCGACGGCATCCTGACCGTATCGGCCCTTGACAAGGCCACAAGCAAGGAACAGCACATCACCATCACCGGCCGCTCCGGCATGGACCAGACTGAAGTCGAACGGCTGGTCCGCGAGGCCGAGGAACACTCACAGGAAGACCAGGCGAGACGGGAAAACATTGAGACGCGCAACGGCGCCGAAAGCGCCGCGTACCAGGCCGAGAAACTGGTCAGCGAGAACGAGGACAAGATTCCCGCGGAACTCAAGACCGACATTGAGGCCAAGGTGAAAGCTGTACGGGACCTTCTCAGTGACGAAAACTCGGAAACCGCCGCCATCGCCGCTGCGGTAACCGCGTTACAGACTTCGCTCCAAAATGTCGGGCAGGCGGTCTACGCTGCCGACCAGCAGGCGGAGTCGCCAGACGGCCCCGGCCCAGATGCCGGTGAAGGGACCTCTTCCGACGACGATGGCGCCGACACGGTGGAAGGCAAGTTCAGGGAAGTCTAGTAAAACCCACCCTATTGGGGCGCCTTCGTTGTTCCCGCCTGGAGTCGCCGGTGACGGCGGACGGTAGTGCCTACCTGGAGCACAGGTAGAAGAGTTTCATGTCGTTGTGCTCCAATTCGCGTACCTCGACGCACGAAAACCCGGCTTCCCTCAACATCACGAGCGCCTTTTCCCTACCCCACATCGTACCCAGGCCCACACCCCCCTGCGCCAGTGAGACCGTCATGCAATGCAGCGTCGAGTACGTGTACAACATAGGGGCGAGCGGGCGGTCCAGATTGCGATGTAGTTCGCTCGATCCCGCAATATCCTGCATCAGGTAGACACCGTCCGCCCGGAGCGACGCGGCAAGGCGCGTGAGGACTGCGTGGGGATCGGCCTGATCGTGAATCGCGTCGAACGTCAGGGCAAGATCGTACGCACCTTCTTCTTCCACACGAGCCGCGTCTTGTACCTTGAACCGCGCATTCTCATTTTTTTCTGCTTCCGCCTGACGGCGCCCGGCTCCAATGCCCTCGGGAGAAATGTCGTAGCCGGTAAATCGGCTATTGGGGAATCGTCGGGCCATGAGGTTCAGTGCGCGACCGCTGCCGCAACCCACTTCGAGTACGTCGATGCCGATTTCCAGGCGCTGGACTATCCCGGGCGCGAGGGGCAGGATCTTGTCCACCAGGACGGGCAGTACCGACTGGGCGCTGTCCTCTGCAATTACCTCGTGGACCCTTCCAAACTCATCGTAAGAAACTCCGCCGCCGTTCTTGAAGCAGTCGACGATCCGGTCCTCGACGCCGCCAAAAAGGCTCACGTATTGCGTACCCACGGCCGCGTTCTCGCGCTCGGATTTGCGTGTCAAAATCACCGCGTGTTCCGGCGGAAGGAAATATGTGTCTTCGGCCGGGTCATACTCGACGAAACTTCCAGCCACCATGGCCGCCAGCCACTCCCGCACATACCGCTCGTCGTAGCCGCCTGATTCGGCAATGTCCTGGCTCGTCGCAGGCGGCATGCCAGACATGGTGTCGAACAGGCCGGTCCGGTGGCCGATCGACGTCATGAGCGCGAGGCATGCGCCGTTCATTATGTCGACGAACCTATCGCCGAACTGTCTGACCTGGGACTCCGAAAAAGGTCGTTGGACCACGTTGCGCCTCTCTTTCCCGGTGTTTACGTCTCGCCGGCCGCGGGAGGGCGTGAGTAACACCGGCGCGTGGGCAAGATTATGATTCGGAACGTCAGCCCTGGACCCGCGGCCCGCCCGGGTACGAACCGCCAGCGTTCATCGCCAGGTTGCCGCCGTCCATCGGCAGGACCGCGCCGGAAACGAACGAGGCCGCGTCCGACGCCAGGAAAATGGCCACTCCCTTGATCTCCTCAGGGCGGCCCAGACGCCCCATTGGTATCCCGCCCACGAACACGTCTCTCAAATCCGGTTTGCTCGCCATTCGCTCGGCAAGGTCGGCGTTCAGCACCTGGGCAGGCAGGATCGCGTTAACTCGCACGCCTCGGCCGGACCACTCGGTGCTCAACTCCCGCGTCATCTGGATTACGGAGGCCATCGCCATGCCGTACGCGGCGTGCCCGCGTCCGAGTGAATTCCAACCGCCGACGGACCCGATATTGATGATGCTGCCCTTGCCCTGGGCGAGCATGCGGATTCCCGCTTCCCTGCAGGTAACGAACCGGCCAAAAACGAGGTTGTGGGCGACCTGCATCACCACCGACACGTCCGTGTCTTCCGGCGGTCCCATGATCCCTTCGCCGGCGACGTTTCCAAGAATATCGATCCGGCCGAACTCGGCGTCCAGCGTTTCGAACATGCTCGTTATCTGCACGGGCTTGGACACGTCGCACAGCAAAGGCAAAGCGCGGCGACCCGACGAGTGAATTTCCGCGGCCGTCTCTTCTGCGCCGGGTAAGTTGAGGTCAGCCAGTACCAGGTCGGCGCCTGCCTCCGCGAAGCCGATGGCCATCTGCTTGCCCATACCGCTGGCTGCGCCGGTGACCAGCGCGACGCGGTCTTCGAGGTCGAAAAGCGGGTGGGTCATCACAGGCCGCGAACGCGCGGGCTATTTCCGTGCCGGGCCATCGAGGTACTCGGCCATGCTCAACACGTTGAACCCGTCGCCGTTCCTGCGCGCGGATTCGGCCGCGCAACGGGCGGTGTCAAGCGAAGTGAAACAGGGTATGCGGCGCTCGGCCGCGGCCCTTCTGATGTGGAACCCGTCCTGCAGGGTCTGGCGGTCGCCCGTGATCGTGTTGACCACCGCGGAGACCGACCCGTCCTGTATGACGTCCAGCACCGTAGGGCGCCTTCCAGACAACCGGCGGTCTACTTCGGTCACCTCGTAGCCCAGGGACCGGACCATAGCGGCGGTGCCGGCCGTCGCGTACATCCTCGACTCGCTCAGCCCGAGCTCGCGGACGAGGGGGATGGCGTCGGCCTTGTCGCCGTCCGCCACGCTCAGCAGGACGCTTCCGCCGGGATGCATGGATAGGCCGGACGCCATCAGCGCCTTGACGACCGCGCCCTCGTAGCTCCGGTCGATCCCCATCACCTCCCCGGTCGATTTCATCTCCGGCCCCAGAAACGTGTCGACGCCGGCCAACTTGGACATGGAAAAGACCGGGGCCTTGACCGCCACCAGGTCGCGCTTCGGCGCCAGGCCCGGCTTGTATCCCTGTTCCCTGATGGACCGGCCGCGCATCGCCTCGACGGCCAGCTTCACCATCGGCACGCGTGTCACTTTGGAAATGAATGGGATGGTCCGACTGGACCGCGGATTGACTTCCAGCACATACACTTGCGAAGGCCGTCCGTTCTGGGAGAGCGATTCAGCGCCGGCAGGGGCGGAGCCGCCTGAAACCAGGTTCCTGTAGGTTCCGCCGCCGGTTATCACGAACTGGATGTTCATCAGGCCCCGCAGGCCGAGCGCACGGCCGATGCGGCCTGTGTAGTCGACCAGCGTCTCTATTTCGTCTTCGCTGAGCGAGAGAGCCGGGTAGACGGCAAGCGAGTCGCCGCTGTGCACACCGGCCCGCTCGACGTGCTGCATGATGCCGGGAATGATCACGTCCTCCCCGTCACAGACTGCGTCCACTTCCACCTCAACTCCCTCGAGATAACGGTCCACCAGGATGGCCTGCTGCCGAAACGCGTTGACGGGGCCCTCGAAATACCGGACCAGTTCCGCCGGGGTCTGGATGATCTCCATGGCCCGCCCGCCGAGCACGTAACTCGGTCGTACCAGCACCGGATAGCCGATGTTGCCGGCCACCTGGAGGGCCTGTTCGGCCGTGCGGGCCGTTCCTCCCGGCGGTTGCGGGATGCCGTTCCGCGCCGCCAGTTCCTCGAAGCGCCCGCGGTCGGTCGCCATATCGATAGACGATGCGGACGAACCCAGGATCGGCAGGCCGGCTATGTCGAGCGACTGCGAAAGGTTGATCGCCGTCTGCCCGCCGAACTGCACCATTGCCGGGGGCAGTGCGTTCTCGCTGGAATCGCCACCCGAACCGGTGTTTCCGCCCTCGTTTTCTATGACGTCCCGCACGCTCTCCTCGTCGAGCGGTTCGAAATACAGGCGGTCCGAGGTGTCGTAGTCCGTCGACACCGTCTCGGGATTCGAGTTGACCATCACGCTTCGCACGCCAGCCGTCTGAAGCGCCCACGCTGCGTGGACGGAGCAGTAGTCGAACTCGATTCCCTGCCCGATTCGAATGGGGCCTGAGCCCAGGACTATTGCAGTCTCGCCGTCAACCGACGGGGCCTCGTTCTCCTCTTCGTACGTACTGTAATAGTAAGGCGTGACTGCCTCGAACTCGCCGGCGCACGTGTCCACCATCTTGTAGACCGGAACAATCCCCTGCTCGGCGCGCAGGCTGCGTACCTGCTCCGGCAGAAGGTCCGAGAGAGTCGCTATCTGGGCGTCGGCGAAGCCCATGCGCTTTGCCTGCCGCAGCAGTCCAGCCGACAGGGGCTCCGAAAGCAGTCGCCGTTCCATTTCGACGATTCGCCCGATCGCCCGCGTGAACCAGGGGTCGATGCCCGTCCGTCGCGACAATTCGTCGGCCGTGGCATGTCGCCTGAACGCCGCGGCGAGCCGCCATAGACGGTCGTCGTCGGCTGTTAGTTCGATGTCATCCCGGCCTGCCCACGACGGCTCTTCCCACAGCAACGAACCGCGATTGTTCTCGAGCGAACGCACGGCTTTCTGCAGGGCGGCCTCGAAGGTTCGGTCGATCGCCATGACCTCGCCGGTGGCCTTCATCTGGGTGCCGAGGACGCGGTCGCCGGTGGCGAACTTGTCGAACGGCCAGCGCGGGATCTTGGCCACGCAGTAGTCGAGCGCCGGTTCGAACGCCGCGGTGGTCTTCCGGGTAACGGCGTTGGGAATCTGGTCGAGCGTCCGGCCGAGGGCGATCTTTGCCGCGACCCGGGCGATCGGGTAGCCGGTCGCCTTGCTGGCGAGAGCCGAACTTCGGCTCACACGCGGATTGACCTCGATGACGTAGTACATCGGCTGATCGGCATCGATCCCGGGCAACGACTGCTCTACGACCGGGCCCGGCCGGTAGGCGAACTGAACATTGCAGCCGCCCTCGATACCCAGGCCGCTGATGATGTTAAGCGCCGATGAACGCAGACGCTGGTAGTCCTTGTCGGAAAGGGTCTGGCTGGGCGCCACGACGATGGAATCGCCCGTGTGGACGCCCATCGGGTCGAGGTTCTCCATGTTGCAGATGGTGATGACGTTCCCCGCGCCATCCCGCATGACCTCGTACTCGATTTCCTTCCAGCCGAGCAATGACTTCTCAATGAGCACCTGGCTGACGAGAGACGCCGCCAGGCCGCTGGCCGCGATGGTCCGGAGTTCTGCCTCGTCCTGAGCGACTCCCCCTCCGGTGCCCCCCAACGTATAGGCGGGTCGCACAACGACGGGGTAGCCGATCTCGGCCGCCGTTGCAAGGGCCGCCTCAACCGACTCGACCGCCTCGCTCTGGGGTACCGGTTCCGAGATGCGCGCCAGGAATGCGCGGAACAAGTCTCTGTCCTCGGCCATCCGGATGGAGTCGATTGCGGTGCCAAGCACTCGCACCCCGTACCGTTCCAGTACGCCGGAGTCCGCCAATTCGACGGCGAGGTTCAGGCCCGTTTGCCCGCCCAAGGTGGCCAGGATTCCATCCGGGCGCTCCCGTTCGATGATGCGTTCGAGGACGGATACGTGCAGCGGCTCGATGTAAATGTGGTCCGCGACGTCCTCGTCGGTCATGATGGTCGCCGGGTTCGAGTTGACCAGGACGACCTCGACGCCCTCTTCCCGCAACGCCTTGCAGGCCTGCGTCCCCGCGTAGTCGAATTCAGCGGCCTGTCCGATGACGATAGGACCAGACCCGATAACGAGGACTTTTTTTGTTTCGTTCTTGGTCACGTAGCGCTCGATGGGATGGCTCGTTGGAGGTGGGCGCTTTCCCGGACTTTCTCCAGGAAGCGGTCGAAGAGGTATTCGGAGTCGTGCGGGCCGGGTGATGCCTCGGAGTGGTACTGGATGGTCAACACCGGCAGCCGGGTGTGGGACAGTCCCTCGACGGTACCGTCATTGAGGTTGACGTGGGAGACGAGCACGTCGCTCGACAGGCCTGCCGGGTCCACCGCGTAGCCGTGATTTTGGGCGGTCACGTAGATGTTGCCTGTCTCCATGTCTTTGACCGGTTGGTTTCCACCCCGGTGCCCGAACTTCAGCTTGAACGTGGACGCGCCGAGGGCCCTTGCGATTACCTGGTGCCCCAGGCAGATGCCCATGACGGGTGTTTCCGACGTCAACAGCCCAGCGGCGGTCTCCGTCGCGATGTCCAGCAATTCCGGATCGCCGGGTCCGGGGGAAAGGACTACGCCGTCCGGCTCGAACGACAGGATTTGCTCAGCCGTGGTGTTATCCGGGGTGACGACAATGTCGCAGCCGCGCTTCTCCAAACACCGCAGTATGTTGAGTTTCACGCCGTAGTCCGAGACCACGATGCGGAACCGCCGGACGGACTCGGAGTTCTGCCCCTTCGAACCATCACTCGTGTCCGAAACGCCATCCCATTCGTAGACGACGTCGGTACTCACCTTGCCGACCACGTCTACTTCGCCGTAGCGCGGCGCCGACCGCAAAACGTCGAGCGCGGCTGATACGTCGTCCCGCGGCGTGATGATCCCCATCATTACGCCGTGGGACCGCAATTTTCGGGTAATCGCCCGGGTGTCGACGCCTGCCACACCGGGCACGCCGTTTTGCACCAGATATTCGTGGATCGTTCCGGTTGACAGTGTGTGGCTCGGTTCGTCGCAGTCCTGCCGCACCACGAATCCTTCGACCTGGATGCGGTCCGATTCGATGTCACCGGCGTTCACCCCGTAGTTGCCAATCATCGGGTACGTCGGCACGAGGATCTGTCCGCCGTAGGACGGGTCGGTCAACATCTCCTGGTAGCCGGTCATCGACGTGTTGAACACGGCCTCTCCGACCGCTTCGACCTCCGCTCCAAGACGGACCCCAAGATAGGACGAGCCATCCTCCAGCACCAGGCGCATCGGGCCGCGTACATCGGTCACGTTAGGAACCTTCCGAAATTGGGAATCACGAATAATTTCCTCCCCGCAAGTCGTGCACAACCCGGCCGCGGCAAATCGTCGTGACCACTCGTCCCTTCAACGTCACGCCGGTGAGGGGTGTGTTTCGCGACAACGACGCGAACTCGTTCGGGTCGACCGTCCACTTCGACTCAGGATCGATCAGCACCACGTCTGCTGACCAGCCCCGGCGCAGAGCGCCGAGCTTATGCCCGAGAATGTTGGCGGGACCGGACGTGAGCCGTCCGATCAACAGCGGGAGGGCCACTGCACCCTCATCGACGAGGGAATACAGGGAACCGAACGCCGTTTCGAGCACGTTTATGCCGTTCGCTGCGTCTTCGTAGGAGGGACCTTTGTCCGACGGCGCGTGCGGCGCGTGGTCCGTAGCGATCACGTCGATCACGCCCTCGCGCAGCGCTTCCACGACCGCCTGCCGGTCCTCCTCGCTTCGAAGCGGCGGATTGACCCGCGTGTTCGTGTCGTACCCGGCTTCCGAACCGGGTTCAGGCGATTTGCCGTGCAGGCCGTAGACCCAATCGTCCGTGAGCGTCAGGTGATGCGGGGTTACCTCTGCCGTTACATGGAATCCTGCGTCCTTGGCCCGGAAGACGTGTTCGATCGATTGAAGTACGGACAAATGAGGCACATGCACGCGGCCGCGCGTAGAACCGGCCATCGCCACGTCCCGCGCCACCATCACCGACTCAGCCTCGGAAGGAACGCCCTGGAGTCCAAGCATCTTCGATACGTCGCCTTCATTCATTACGCCGTCCCGGACCAGGGAGTGGACCTCGGCGTGGTTGATGATCGGGAGGCCAAGAACGCCGGCGCGCTCCTGGGCCGCCCGCATCAGGGAATCGTCGGACACCGGGTCGCCGTCGTCGCTGAAGCCGATGCACCCGGCCTCGGCGAGTTCTTCCAGTGGCGCGAGGGACTTCCCTGCCCTGCCGATCGTTATCGCGCCTATGGGGAGCACCCGCACGGCGGCCGCGCGTTCCGCCTTGTCCATCATTGTGGCGACGGTGTCGGGGCTGTCGAGTGCGGGTTCGGTGTTGGGCATGGCACACACCGTGGTGAAGCCGCCCCTCGCCGCCGCCCGTGTTCCGGTCTCGATGGTCTCCTTGTGCACAGGGCCGGGTTCTCGGAGGTGCGTGTGCAGATCCACGAATCCCGGGGAGACCACGAGCCCGCGGGCATCGATCACGTCGTACCCGTCCGGCGGTCCGGCCAACGGGCCTTCGGTTACGTCGACGATGCGGCCGTCGGATATCAGCAAGTCGGCCGGCCGGTCGATGTCCTGAGCTGGATCGATCACCCTGCCCCCGGCGATCACCAACGAATTCGAATTCATGCGCGATCCCACCACACTCAGCTCGGACTTCCCAACCCGGCGCCATTTTCATCAAAGTACGCGCTTGGCGCCAGGCCGTCTTCCTCGGCGGCCTGGGCCGATGGGTAGACGAACAGATCGCGCTCGCCGGCGATGTCCACCTGGCTCAACCGCGATATGTCGTGGTAAACGACCCCGTGCTCGCCGCGCCGGAAGCAGCCGGGTTTGGACCCGGTCCCGCAGTAGTAGCAGGAGACCGCCGGCTCCCGCGCCACGACGTCAACCGCGAACTTCGGCGGCGCGCTGGCAGGTTCCCTGGCTGAAACGCAGATATCGCTCGCACATGCCATGCCGGCCAAGCCGGTGGCGATACGCCTGGTGTGAGCGGCTTCGTCCGGCTTGGACCACGATCTTCTGCCGGTCACAAGCGCGACCAGGGCCTGGCGCACAGGGACCCCGTACGAGGCCTGCTGGAAGTAGCGGCTGCGGTGGTCCTCGTCGACGTCGCTGGCGATCTCGTCGACCCTCGGCAGCGGATGCATGACGATCGCCTGTTGGAATGCGGGCCGGTTCAGCACACTCCGCGTCACCCGCGGGTACGGAGCGGAACCGCTTTCGTCTGACCGCTCGCGCTCCCTTTGCCTGCGCGTCAGGTACAGGGACAGCCTGCTGCTGCGAGGCAATACGCCGTGCCTGCGTCCGCCCTTCCTGCCAACCATCGTGAGTTGATGCGGCTCCGTGTTGGTCACGTATAGCGCGTCAAGTCCTATTTCCTCGGGGTCAGCCGCCGCCCCGCCGGCTCCCGCCAACACATCCGATTCGAACAGGCTTGCAAAGGGGCCGATGGACTCGCTCTGGATGTCGACTCCGTGAGTGCGCCGAATTTTGCTGCGCACGTGATCGGGCAAGCCAAATCCCCGCGGGGATATCAGGTAGGAGTTAACGCCGAATCGCAGGAGCGCGTATATGAGCGAATGAACGCTGCGGTTCTTGCGCAGGTCGCCGCAGATGGCCATGCTCAGGCCGTCGATCCGGCCGTATTCCTTCATCAGCGTGAACAGGTCCACGAGGGTCTGCGTAGGGTGTTCATTCCCGCCGTCGCCCGCGTTTATGACCGGCACGCCTGCGAAGTCCGCCACCGCCCTGGCCGAGCCCTCCCACGGATGTCGTAGAACGATCAGGTCGCAATAGCTGCTCCAGATGCGCGCCGTGTCGGCAAGGGTCTCGCCCTTCTTGATCGAGGAAGTTGCGGCGTCGGCCACGGTGATTACGTCCCCGCCGAGCCGGAGCATCGCCGACTCAAACGAACCCCGCGTGCGGGTGCTCGGTTCCATGAACAACGAACCCATGATCAGGCCCTTGCCCAGGTCAGAATATCCCGAACGGTCCTTCTCGAACTCCTCGGCCAGGCGAAGCACGTCCATGATCTGGCTGTCGGCCAGGTCATGTATCGATGTGAAGCTCGATTCATGCATCGGCCATGCCTTTGCCGATGCGACCGTTCGTGTCATCGGCGCGCACGATGATCGTAGAGTCCTCCCCGTCGACTTCCATGAACTTGACGCTGACCCGTTCTTCGGAGGCGGTCGGGATGTTCTTTCCCACGTAGTCAGGCCTGATGGGCAGCTCGCGGTGGCCGCGATCCACCAGCGCCGCGAGTTGAATGCGCGCCGCCCTGCCGATGTCCATCAGCGCGTCCATTGCGGCCCGGACCGTCCTACCCGTGTAGAGAACGTCGTCCACCAGGACCACGGGCCTCTGGTCTATATCAACCGGGATGTCGGACGTGCGTGGTGGTCTCACTTCGTCCCTGGGCACGTCGTCCCGATAACCCGCGGGGTTGATGCTTCCAACCGCTACCGGCAGGTTTTCGAAGCGCTCGATGTTGGCTGCCAGGCGTCTCGCCATGCACGCTCCCCGCGTCTCGATACCCACCAGGACCAGGTCCTCAGCGCCCTTGTTCCGCTCCAGGACCTCGTGGGAAATGCGCGCGAGCGCACGGCGCATCTCTTCGGAGGTCATGACGACGCGTTCAGTCAATTACGCCCTCTGCGATGCGGGACTCCGTAGCGGCCAGGGCGGGTTTGAAACCCGTCCCTTAAGGCACTGTGAGACCGCCTGTTTTTGGGGGGATAACGGCGATGATTTGACTGACAAAAAAAGGCCTCGCCGACAATGGCAAGGCCGTTGACTAATGGATTTGCTGGATGCACAGCTGGTTGTGGAGCAACAGCCGGGCCGCGCGATGATGCGTACAGCAGTTCGGAAGCGTCCTTGCCAGCCTCACTGGACTGGATTAAAGGTTTGCCGGAATCTTGTTGATTCCTTCAATTCAAGCGTAGCACTACCCCACGACAGGGGCAAAGCCCGAGCCTGATGCGAGTCCTACTGAAGTCTCCGACCGCCCCGTTAGAAACAGAACGGGCTCATCGAGGGCTGTGATTCATTCGGTAACGCGCTCCGCATCTGCACCGCACTATGGCAGTCCTGCGCTTTCTCAGGATGTCCTTCCCGCATGATCTACACCGGTACGAATACCTGATTGGTTCACTGCGGTGCACACGCTCTCGGTAACGCGCACCGCATCGACATCGGACGATGGCCGTCTTGCGCTTTCTGAGGATGCGCCTGCCGCATGAATTGCACCGGTAGGAATACTTGATGGGCTCACTTTTGTTGGACAAGCCCTCAACATCGATGAATCGGGCCGGATTAGCGCCGATCTCCTTGCACACGTCGCGGAATTCCTTGCCGTGGGGGCGTGAACGGGGGTGCCGGTAATGTGTGACCGCGTGAGCGATTTCATGCAACAGCACCTCCCGGATAGACTCCTTGTCTCCGCTTTGGACCAGCCGGTTGCTGAGCGCGATTTCTCGCTTTGACGGCGAGTAGCTGCCCAAGGTCCGTTTCATCCGCTTGGAGATGCGTATCCGCGATAGCCCTAACTCAGGCGCAAATTCTTCGACGGCTTTTTCAAGCGCGACCTCGAATGAACTTTCTTCCGGTTCCTTCGGGGTGTCCGGCCCGAATAGGACGCCTTGCCGCGCCCCGGGTCCTCGGGACTTGCGCGAACCCGGCGTCACGCCGAAGCGTTGGCAAAACGGTTTGGATCGGCAAAGCCCAGATCGACGGGCGGTTCCCTGCCCAGCGCCAGGTCTGCGGCGGAACTGCCCATCGCAGGCCCAAGCTGGATCCCATTCCGGCCCGCTCCTGTCGCGACTATTGCGCCTTCGGCGCCCGGCAACTTGCCCAGTATGGGCAGACCGTCCGGGGCGATGGGGCGAAGGCAAGCGGTGTGCTGGACCAGTTCCGCGTCTACCAGGTACGGCAACACGGACAAGGCGGACAGTAGGACGGTATCGCGCCCTTCCGGCGATGGGCTTTCGTTGAATCCCACGCGCTCTTCGGTGGATCCGGTCCAGACCAGGCCGTCCTGCTTGGTCGTTGCGTAATTCCCATCCCACGAAAGCGACACCCGTATAGGCGGTCCCGGCGCCCTCAGCCTGAGGATCTGGCCTTTCAGCGGCGCAATCGGCATCGAAGTGAGCGCCCCGCCCGATTGGTCGCCCGACCAAGGTCCGGCCGCGATGATCGTCGTGCCTGCCGAAAATTCGTCCGCACCTGCCCGCACTCCTACGACTCGATCGCCGGAACGCACCAGCGACGAGACCTCACGGTTGAACAGCTTCCCGCCTCGTCGTTCTGCCGCCTGCCAGAGGGCATTAGTGAAACGATACGGCTCTACGTCATACGACTCCCCGACGTACAGGCCGCCGAGCAGGTCGGTCGACACGCGGGCTTCGATGTGAGCAAGCTCGCCATACGCCAGCCACCGCACGTCCCTCGAGTGATCACAGGCGTGGCGGCGATACACCTGGCGACAAAAGTCAGCCTCTTGCTCCGTTCGGGCCAGGGCGACGTGTGGGTTGCGTCGATACCCGGTGTCCATCCCGGACTCGTCGTTGAGCGACGCTCCGAGATTTATATGCAGCCCTTCCGAGTAATCGAAAAGCCGATCGAACGGGTCATCGGCGCGTCCGCCGAGGGCCTTTATCACCCCGCCGAACGCGAAGCCAGACGCGTGGCCGGCTACCGAATCACGTTCAAAAAGGGCGACCGACGCGCCCTCACGCGCCAGGTAATACGCGGCGGAACATCCCACCACGCCGCCGCCAACAACGATTGCGTCGAAGCTCGCGGTCAAATCTCACCTGGTCCGGAACGCCGCGTAAACCTCGTCGCCCCGGCGCAGCCGGCGGCGCGCCGCGCCGGTAGCCTGCGCGGCCTCCGCAACGTCACGGGCGACGTTCCTGGCAACCGAACGGTCGAAGACGCTGGGGATGATGAAGTCCTCGGAAAGATGCTGGTCAGGGATAACCGCCGCAATGGCCCTGGCCGCGGCGACCTTCATTTCATCGTTGATATCCCGCGCCCTGACGTCCAGCACGCCCCTGAACAGACCGGGGAAGCAGAGTGAGTTGTTGATCTGGTTCGGGTAGTCCGTCCTGCCTGTCGCCATGATCCGCACGTTGCCAGGGATCTCTTCGGGCCATATTTCAGGGTCGGGGTTGGACAGGGCGAACACGATGGCGTCGTCCGTCATCTTCGACACCTGCTCCGCCTTAACGAGGTTTGGACCGGCGAGACCGAGCATGAAGTCGGCGCCTTCCAACGCATCCGCCATTTCGCAGTCCAGGTTGTCCGGATTGGTGTTGTCGGCGAACCACTGCTTCATCGCATTAGAACCGTAGTCCCTGTGGCGCGACAGTGAGCCCTGCCTGTCGAAGCCGATGATGTTCCTTACGCCGTAGTTCATCATTATCTTGGCGCAGGCGGTCCCGCTGGCGCCCACACCGAACAGCGCGACCTTGAGGTCCTCCGGCTTCTTGTCCACGATCTTGAGGGCGTTGATCAGTCCAGCCAACACGACCACGGCGGTGCCGTGCTGGTCATCGTGGAAAACCGGAATGTCCAGTTCGTTTATCAGTCGTTCCTCGATCTCAAAGCACCGGGGCGCGGAGATGTCCTCGAGGTTTATCCCACCAAATCCGGGCGCTACGGCCTTGACGATTTCGACGATCTTGTCGGGGTCGGTGGTGTCCAGAGCCAATGGCCAGGCATCGACCCCGCCGAACTCCTTGAAGAGGAGCGCCTTCCCCTCCATCACCGGGAGCGATGCTTCCGGTCCGATCTTTCCCAGTCCAAGCACGGCGCTCCCGTCCGTCACCACCGCAACCGTGTGCGCCTTGGCCGTAAGGGACCACACCGCCTCCGGGTCCTCGTGAATGCGCATGCACACCCTGCCGACGCCGGGGGTGTATGCCTTTGACATATCGTCGCGGGTCCCCACCGCGGCTTTCGAACGCATCTCGATCTTGCCGCCGATGTGAAGAAGGAATGTGGGGTCCGACACGGCCCCGATCGTCACGTTCGGGACGGCCTTGACGTGATCTATGACTATTTGGCCATGGTCCAGTCCCGTCGTATTGATGGTGAAGTCCCGGACCATGTTGCCGCCCGACGTGGAGACGACGTCCACCGCCGACACGTCGCCGCCCGCATCCCCGATGGCGGACGTGATCTTGCCGAGCATGCCCGGGTTATTCGGGTATTCGCACCGGACTGTGAGGCTGTAGGCGACGCCTGGACCTGGACCGGCCATTTGAATCCCTTTCTCGCTGGCGGGTCGGCAATGAAGATATCTGACCGCGATGTTCGCAGCAGCGCGATATTACCACCGGCATAGACCCGCATCACCAACAGCGTCCAAAACTCCCACTGCATGCCATCGACTCGGAATCACAAAGGCCTTGTTACTGCCGCACGAGGTAATGAAAATGCGACGGCGCCCTTCGGCACGTGGTTGTAAGCGTCAACAGTACCCACCTCGGTCTCCCCACCATGGATACCGGCTGTCGCCGGTAAGTCGATCGGGGCCGGCCGGGCTATTTTCATCGACGGGCAGTCAACAGGTTTACGGTTTGGAAATAATGAGAGCCTCAAGAACAGGTAGACTCGTTAGTTGCTAGTAGTCGAATCAACAAATCCAAGGGGGGAATTACATGGTCCAGCAAGCCAGTCAAACAGGCCAAAGAAAATTGAGGGGCAGGATGATCTCCTGCGAGATTACTCGCCGGGAAGACCTGACCGAAGACCTGTGGAAAATCTGGCTTGAGCCGTCCCAACCCTTCAAGTTCAAGCCGGGACAGTACTGCACCATCGGCGCGGAGGAAATAGAACGCCCCTACTCAATCGTCTCGTCTCCCAACGAGCCGGAGATCGAGTTGTTCATCGAACTGGTACCGCCGCCCGACGGCAACCTGACCCCGGTCCTCCACAAGCTGAGCGTGGGCGCCACGCTCACTTTGCGCCCGCGTGCCAAGGGAATCTTCGTATTCAAACCCGAGTACAAGAACCACCTCATGATCGGCACCGTCACCGGAACCGTCCCCTACGTCAGCATGCTTCGCAACCACGAGGAAGAGGGGATCATCGGCGACTACAACTACTACGTCCTTGAAGGCGCCAGCTACCAGGACGAGTTCGGTTACGACGAGGAACTCGAGGGCTTCGCTTCCAAGTACAAAAACGTAAAGTTCGTGCCGTCTTGCTCCCGGCCGGACGAGGCCCGAAACGACGGGTGGCAGGGGGAGCGCGGCCGCATCAATACGCTGTTCGAAAAGTACGTCGAGCAATTCGGGCTCGATCCCTCCGACACCTGCGTCTACGCGTGCGGCCATCCTCAGATGATCGAAGACGTCAAGGTCCGCGGCGAGAACGCCGGCTTCCACGTGGAAGAAGAGCGATTCTGGAAAGAGGACGACTAATCGTCCGACAGGACGGTTCCGGCCCGGCGCATCTTGCCGTCATCCCTCGCGAGACCGTTGCGTAACCTCCATGAGTGTCATTCTGAGCGCAGCGAAGAATCTCCCGCGGGTCACGCTACAACACGCCACCCCTCTTACCCAGACCCTTCGGCTTCGCTCAGAGCCTGCCCCGCACCTGATGCGGGGGTGACATGAGAAAAAGGCTCAGGGTGACATGGGTGAGGCTCAGGGTGACCTGGGAGTATGGATCACCACCTGCGGAACCAGTTATGCGAAGGTCTACTCGCGGCCACCTGCCGATTTGCCTCCTCACGACATCGGACTACGCGGCCACGCCGCCGGCGTCCTGTGTGTCATCCACCGCGAAAGCCGGTAACATTCGACGCGGTCCGCGCCACTGCGGCCCAATAATCTAGTAACACCCGCTGCGCTTGCACAAGAACACGTGGACAGGGCGCACTTTCGTCGCCCCCAAGGAGAGAAACAGAAATGGCTGGAAAGATCGGATTCGTTGGACTGGGCATCATGGGCAAGCCGATGGCTCGCAACCTGATGAACGCCGGGTACGAACTGCACGTATATGACCTGTTCCCGGGACCGGTGGAAGAACTGGTTGCTGAGGGAGCGTCCGCTGCCGGTTCTCCCGCTGACGCGGCAAGCGACACGGAGGTGACCGTCGTCATGGTCCAGGACGGGCCTCAGTCGGAGATCGCCTGCCTCGGAGAAAACGGGATCATCAAAGGCGCGTCCGCCGGTCATCTCGTCGTCGACATGAGTTCGATAGCGCCGGGCATTTCGCAGAAGATCGGCCCCGCGTTGAACGAAGCCGGCATCAACTTCCTCGACGCGCCGGTATCAGGCGGAGAGCCGTTCGCCATATCAGGCGACCTCGCCATCATGGTCGGCGGCCGTGCAGAGGACTTCGAAACGGCCAAGCCACTCTTCGACGTGATGGGCAAGTCGTCGGTGCTGTGCGGTGGATTCGGCGCAGGCAACGTCACCAAGCTGGCGAACCAGATCTGCGTCGGCGCGAACATCCACGGCCTCGCGGAGGCGTTGGCCCTCGCCACCAAGGCGGGCGTCGACCCGCACACGGTGTTCGAAGCCATCCAGGGCGGTCTTGCCGGCAGCAACGTGATGAACGCCAAGGCGCCGATGATGATCGAGCGAAACTTCCAGCCCGGCTTCCGCATCGAGCTACACTACAAGGACATCAACAACGCCATGCAGACCGCAAGGGAACTGAACATTCCTTTGCCGGTCACAGCAAACCTCCAGCAGGTGCTCGGGTCGCTGGTGATAAACGGGCATGGTCGCGACGACCACGCCGGCATTCTGAAGTACGTCGAAGCGGCGGCAGACGTTGAGGTGAAGCGGCCGTAGCCCTTCAAAATCAACGATTTCGACCGGAGACCCGGCGCGGCGATGCGCCGGGTCTTTAGCGTGTGCAGATTCCAGGTCCGACCGTTATTCCGCGGCCAGCGCCGCTGACGGCTCTTCCCTTCGCCACAGGGTTGCCACAGCGACCGCGGCCACGCCTGACATTGCCGCGCCCAGGATGAACACAATGCGGGCTCCGGAAACAAATCCTTCCGCGGTTGCGCCGCTGGCATCTTCAGAAATCCCGGCGAGGTCCCCGGTTACACCGCGGGCGAGCATCACGGCGGTGACTATTGCCGTCGCCGCCGCGATGGCCGCTACCTGGGTCGAGTTCCTTATCACGTTCAGAAACGCCGCAGTCGAACTGTAGGAAGCGGCGTCCACTGCCGACAACGTGATGGCCGAGATGGGGGTTACCCATATCCCCATTCCCAGTCCGCCGACAGCGCTTGCCAGGGCGATCAGCACCAACGGCGTATCCCCCGAAAACACTGCGAACATGACGCTGGAAACTGCTCCAAGCGCGAGGCCCAGGACTGCGAAGCGGACGCGGCTACGGTCGAATAGACCGCCCAGCAAAGTCGCGGCCAGCGCGGCCCCGATGGCGCCGCTGAAGAAGACCAGGCCAATCTCCCCGGACGAACGGCCCTGGACGTCTTTCACAAGAAACGGCACCAGGAAAAACATTGCCGATACGCCCACAAATCCAAGGCCGCGGGCCACGATCGCCAACGAAAACACCCGGCTCCTGAAGTGGCTCAGATCGAACAGGGGATCGTCGCACCGCAATTCCCACCAGACAAATGTCGCCAGGCTCATAATGCTCAGTCCGGCCGTTCCAAAAATCACCGGTGAACCCCAGCCGACGCGACTACCCTCATTCAGCGCAAAAATCCCCAGGCAAATCCCGCCGGCCGCCAGCAGAGAACCGATCCAATCGAACTTGATATTCACCGGTCGTTGAGCCAGGCCAATTTGAGATTCAGCCAGGACAATGTATGAACTGACGTAACAGGGCACCGCGAGAATGCCCATAACCACGTAGGCGGCCCGCCAGCCCGCTACGTCGATGACGTACCCTCCCACTGGCGGACCAACGATCATGCCGACCGTTGACGCTGCCATGGCTCCCCCCAGTGCCCTGCTCCGTTCGTTCTCGGGGAACACCGCCGCGCATATCGACAACATCTGTGTAAAAACGATGGCCACGCCCACCGAAGAAATCATTCTTGACGCGATGAGGACCGGGACGGACGGCGCAGCCCACGCCAGGATCGAACCCCCTCCCAGCATCGCAATGCCCGCTAGCTGCATACGTTTACGGCCCGTCAGATCGGCCAATCTGCCCATCGGGAGCAGCATGCCGCTGATCGTGAGGGCTCCGGCCAGGGGGATCCATGCGGCGGCCGCGAGGGATAACCCGAACTCGTCTGCGATCGTGGGCAAGGCAATGTTGGAAAACGTCGTGTCCATGGCCGCAATGAAATTGCCGCCGGCGAGGACCCAAAAAACCCGCCATCGCCCGACGAACCGGGACGGTTCGCGCCCTGGGAGCGTAGGCCGCGCTCTGCTGCCTGCGGGACGTTCACCGTCGCTATCGGCCGACATATCGTCTTCGTTCACTGAAGCCGTATTCTGTGCGCGGCTTCGGGATGGCCGGCGCAAGCACGTCCGCTATTGCGTACGGAGTCATCGAAAACCGCCTGCGGATGGTCGTGCTGCCTGGCGGGTAGACAATCGCCACGGCAGTTATTCTAACGAGACCTTTGCACAACTGGTTCCGCTGGAGGTGATCCTTACTTCCAAGTCACCCTGAGCCTTTTTCTCATGTCACCCCCGCATCAGGTGCGGGGCAGGCTCTGAGCGAAGCCGAAGGGTCTGGGTAAGAGGGGCTGGGGGTTGTTGCGTGAACCGCGAGAGATTCTTCGGCTGCGCTCAGAATGACACTTACGTAGGTTACGCAAAGGTCTCTAATTGGGACAGACAGAACGGGGACAACGCAAGCCGGTCCGCGAAAATGCTCAGACTCCGCCCTGCTGAGGTCCTGGTGATTCCCCGGTGTCCGGTTTTCGCGAAACGTCCTCCAGGAACTTCTCGATCTCGGGCGGCAACTCCACCTTGTCATTCTCATTTTGCTGCGCCGGCGCCTTCGACTCCTGGTCGTATTCGCCTTCGAATCGCTTGACCAGTTCCTGTAGCTGCGAATTGCTCGACATCGCGCCTCCGACCTGGCCGTACTGGCGGTCTCCCATGGCGATCTCCGGCAGTCCTTTGCCGAATCCGTACTGAGAACTCAACACCCTCAGGAGTTGCGCGGCGCCGGCATAGTCATCATCCAGCTTCAAATAAAGCGGCAGGTGGACGATCAGGCTGAGGGTTTCGACGCCTATCTCCCGCCGGGCCCGGTCGGTCAACTGGCTCGTGAGACTGGTTGGACCCTGGTAACTGCTGCCGCCGATGCGCACGCCACTGAAGTCTGCCGGTGGGTCCCACCCCCTGGCTGAACCGGTCACCTTGAGGGGACGCGTGTGAGGCACCGAATCGTACATTCCGCCCACCAACACATATCTTGAGACGCCCAATTCCTTGACCATTGCCAACACGCTGTCGTTGAAATCCTCGGCGTTCATGTGCGGCTCCATCATCTGGAGCAGGAGTAAATCGGGGCCTTCCGACCTGCGCCCCGCCATGATCGTGGTGTTGGGTACCCTGACCACTCGCCGGTTCTTAACGAACTTGATCTCCGGCCGGTACCGCGTGTAGTCATAAAACCTGCTGGGACGGGTCAGTCGGCCGATTTCGCGCGCTAACGTCAGGCGCGCCAGACGACCGAGCACGATTGCGCCGACGTTGCCCACGTTCACCCACGGCCGCAGCATCGCGATGCAATGCGGATCGCGCAGCGGAGGGTCCGGCTGGTCTATTTCGAAGTCACCGACTAACAGGTCTATATCTCCCGGTAAGAGGGTCCTTGGACTGCCTGCGATACGCAGGTTTTGAGCCTACCTATCTGCGAGAACCGTGGCCGCGGATCGCCGCCCGCCAGCTCAAGCGTGTAGCCAGATTGTAACCGCATGGCCGCCTGCCTTGAAAAAAAGCCCGCCATGCGCCGCTCACTGCCCGCGTGTAACATTTCGACGCCCGGCCATCGAACGCCGTGCCGGTCCGTCACATACAACTCACTGGTGAAGACGCAATGACTTTGAAGATGGTGTTTGTCCCCCCACAAGCGGATATCGTCCGGGCGTGGCTGCCGCGGCTCATGGACTCCATACCGGACGTTTCGTTCGTTGCCCCGGAATCCATGGATGAAGCGGAGCGGGAAATCGTAGATGCGGACGCGGCGTTCGGCACGATCCCCGCCGGCCTACTGGCTAAAGCCGAAAAATTGACGTGGCTACAGGCGCCCGCCGCCGCCCCACCGGCCGGCTACTACTACCCGGAACTGATAAGCCACCCGGTCACCGTGACGAACTTCAGGGAAATCTACAACGACCACATTTCGGTCCACATCATGGCCGTGCTCCTGGCATCCACGAAACGGCTGCCTGACTACTATCGACAGCAGTTGGACCGGAACTGGAATCCGCTAAATGAGGACCGGGATCACGCCCTCTTCCTGCCGGAAGCCACGGCCCTCATCGTCGGGGTGGGCGGGATAGGCGGCGAGACCGCGCGGCTATGCGCGGCCTTCGGCATGAAGGTAATCGGCGTCGATGCCAGGCGAGAGGACGTGCCCGAGGGAGTGTCCGAACTTCACCGGCCGGACCAGCTGGACAGGCTATTGCCTGAAGCGGACTTCGTGATACTCACGATTCCCCACACCCCGCAAACCGAAGGCCTGTTCGACGCCGGGAAGTTCAGCCTGATGAAGAGCAGCGCGTACTTCATCAACATCGGCAGGGGCATGACGACGAAGCTCGACGACCTGAACCACGCGCTCCGAAGCGGTGAGATTGGCGGGGCCGCGCTCGACGTGTACGAAATAGAGCCGTTGCCCGCCGATCACCCGTTGTGGGACGCGCCAAACACGATCCTGACACCGCACACCGCCGCTTACGGACCGCACCTCGAGGAACGGCGTTACGAGATCATTGCCGAAAACGTCCGGCACATGGTGAATGGGGAGCCGCTCCGAAACGTCGTCGACAAGGAAAACTGGTTCTAAGACGGTGTCCAATAAGTCGTCGGAAACCGTTCGTGGTGAGCTTGTCGAACCATGAACAGCGCCTCGACCCTTCGACAGGCTCAGGGTGAACGGAAGGGTTTAGGGTGTCCAAAAGGCCCCTGACAGATTCGAAACAGCGTCGCTTTCAGCCGCCATACACCATCCCCACGGGCGCCCACAAGAGACGCCCCTACGAGTGGTCGTCTGAGAGCCAAGCTGGGACATATCGCGGGCCAGGGCATCCCAATACTTTTGGACACCCACCAACGACCGGGCAGCGACCCGCCTGGCCGATCATTTACGCCTTTTCGGCCGCTATCGCCCGCAGCCGCGGCAGGACCTGCTCGCCGATCATCCGGATAGTTTCGGGCTGGTTGGTCGACGTGGTCTGGATGACTACGGCCTTTGCGTCCAGGTCCGTTATCAACGGCGTGTACCGGTCCACCAGTTCGTCGGGACTGGCGGCAACCTGGAACATCTTGATAATGTCCCGGCGCGCCATGGCGTCCGCCCGGCTCCTGAGCACTGCCGGGTCGACTTCCGACAACCTTCCCTCGACGCGCAGCCCCCGCCACGGGAGCAGGGCCTCCCACGCCTCGTCTTCATCACCGGCGTAGACGCACCAACGCGTTGCTATCAGGGCCGGTTTCGGCCGGCCGGCCTCGCTCGCCGCCTCGCTCGCCGGCGCGACGACCAGCCGGAGGGTGTCCTTGGGATTCCTAACGCTCGTTATGATGCCGTCGGCATGGCGTGCGGCGTTGCGCGATGAACGCGGTCTCCCCGCAGCCATCCAAATCGGGATCGGATGAAGCGGCGGGCTGTAAAGTCGGGCGGAGTCGGTGCTGTAGTAGCGGCCCTCGAACGTGAGTTTTTCGCCCGCAAACAACGCCCTGATGATGTGGATGGCTTCCCGAATGCGCCCGATCCGCTCGGAGAAATTCCCGAACGAGTACCCCAACGGCCCTTCGTTGATGTTCTCGCCGGTGCCGATGCCGAGTTCAAACCGCCCGCCGGATATGCGGTCTATCGTCGCCGCGGCCTGCGCCACCACCGCCGGGTGGTGTCTGAACAACGGGGCAATGACGCCGGTGATAAGCCGGACGCGTTCGGTCGCCTGGGCCATCGCCGCAATCGTCGAAAACGCGTAACCGGCCGCACTCACGTCATCCACCCAGGGGTGGAAATGCTCGGAGACGAACACGCCGTTAAACCCTGCCTGCTCAGCAAGCCTGGCGTGTTCGACGAGGACCTCTGGCTGAAACTGCTCATGCCCGCAAAAGTAGTGAAATTCAACATTTGCCATAGCCGCTCCATCATCGCACACGGAGACGGCCCCTAGAAGCTAGCGCGAGGCAGGCTCACCTACCGCCCCGGCACGTTGCGAAGAGTTGCGACGAACTGATACGCTGGCACGCGATTTCTGTGATGGGGTCGTACTGTTTTTGGTGATATTTTGCGAGTTCCATATCTGTGAAATTGTTCACGAGACGAATTCTGTAAATTCACCATCACGTTGGCATCGCCACAATCCGACAATCCTGAAAGGGGTTCAAGATGAACCGTAAATGGCAACTGCTCATCCTCTCGCTCATCGGCGCTTTGGCGTTGGTGATCGCGGCCTGCGATGGAGGAGACGAACCCGCCGAGCCCACCTCGCCGCCGGCTGAGAAACCGGCCCCCACGGCGACCACGGCGCCGGCTCCCACTGCGAAGCCGGCCGAAAAGCCTGCTCCCACCGCGACCACAGCCGCGCCGACGGCGATGCCCGACAAACCGGACGAACCGGTCGCGAGGAACCGCACGCTGGTCCTGCCGATGGGCGGCTCCGTCATCGCCAACAACGAAAACTTCAATCCGTATGCCCTCGGAAACCAGCTACAACGGTTCGTGTTGTCGAAGGGCTTCAACGAGATGATGTTCTACGGAAACCTGAACACGGGAGAACAGATACCGTGGCAGGCTGAATCGTGGTCGTTGGCGCCAGACAGCAAGACGGTCACGATCAAGATTCGCGACGGCGTGGAGTGGAGCGACGGAACGCCATTCAGCGCCGACGACGTCGTTTTCACGATCACCGAGATCAACGGGGGCGGCTCGAGCCAGGGCAACCTCGTGAACGTTCCGTTCGAGACAGGGGCCGTCGAGTCGATCAAGGCAATAGATGCGTCGACGGTCGAACTGGTCCAGGTGAAACCCAATCCCAGGTGGTTCTGGAAGAACTTCGGCATCGCACACGAAAACCACGTGCCGATGGTGCCTAAGCACATCTGGGAAGGAAAGAACCTGGAAGAGTTCACGTTCTACGACCCGGACCAGGGCTGGCCGGTCAACACGGGCGCATTCGAGCTGTACAGCACAAGCCCGCAACAGATGATCTTCGACCGGGACGACAACTGGTGGGGTGAGAAATCGGGTTTCTGGACCGCCGCGCGGGAGGTGGAGCGAATGATCTTCGTTCCCAGCGGCGATGGCCAGGCGACCACGCAGATGATCATCAACAACGAGGCTGAAACGAGCATCCTGAACGTGGGTGACTTCCTGGCCGCAAAGGCCCGAAACCCCAATCTCAGGTCCTGGTTCCAGGAAGGCCCCATCTGGGGACCGCCGGACGGATGTGTGTTCCGCTACACGCCCAATAACCAGAAGGAGCCCTGGAGCGACCCGGACATTCGACGGGCGTTGCAGTACGCCACCAACCGAGACCAGATAGTGGAATTGGCCATGGAGGGATCGGTAAACACGGCAGTGTTGCCATTCGCCGAATACGGGGGCGTGCAACAGTACATCGAGCACGTGCAGGACCTGGTCGACCAGTACAACCCCGGCGAATACAACCCGGACAAGACTGCGGAGATCATGGAGTCCAAGGGCTACGCAAAGGACTCCGACGGGTTCTGGGCCAAAGACGGCGAGCGTCTGTCGTTCATCGTCAACTCGGCCGCCTGGCGCGACCACCACCTGCCTCCCGCGGTGCAGCAGTGGAGAGACGCCGGGTTCGACGTTACGTCGAAGTCCTGGGACGGGGACAGCGCCATGGAGTCTCTGCTCTCCGGCGAGTGGGACATCTACAACGAGGTCCACTGCGGCAGCCTGACCGACCCGTTCGAGACCCTGAACGACTTCCACTCGAAGTGGTCCCGGCCGGAAGGCGAACCGCAGCCGTACAGGCACGCGACGAGTCGATACTCTAATCCTGAGTACGATGCCATCATCGACGAGATGGAGGCGATGGCGCCGTCTCCGGACGACCCTGCGTACATCGAACTTGTACGAGGGGCGGTGGAGATCTTCCTCAGGGACGTACCGGAAATCGTCTGGGGTGAAGAGCGCCACGCCGTGACATTCAACGAGACCTACTGGACCGGCTGGGCGACCGAAGAGAACCCCATCGCAGGACCGTTCTTCTGCTGTTGGTCGTCTCCATACCTGATCATCTTGAATTTGGAGGCTACCCAGCCCTGACGGAGCGTCTGAGGACGCGTAGTCAAAACGCCAACGGCGATTCGGGCGGCGCGAGGTCCCACCTCGCGCCGCCTGCACCTGTCATCGAACGGCCCCATCTTCCTGTCCGGCCCTTTGGTAAGCGCGTGCCGGGAACAGAAACCTTCGCGTAAACCCGTCATCACGAATTCCATGCCTCGTCTGAACATTGGCGCCAGTTGCCGGATGCTCGCGTTCACTCTCACCCTCTCCCATCAAAGGAGATGTTTACGTAACCCTCGATATACCGGGGAATGAGGAATTCAAGGGCGTACTCCCTATTCGCGATTCTCCCTCACCCCAACCCTCTCCCGCTGGGAGAGGGGGTTTTGCAAAGGTCTCCTCGGACACTGCGCGCCGCCAGGACGCGCGGGCAATACAATGAGCCCGTTAACTGGCGATTTGACCGGGCCTGAGTCCGAATAACGCAAAAACGGCAATGACTATCGGCTACATAGGAAGACGCCTTGGGCTGTTCTGCATCATTGCCGTCGCGGCGTTCAGCCTCAACTTCATGATCCCCCACCTGTTGCCCGGGGACCCCATCCGGGAGCGGTTCACCACACTCCAGGGGTATGGCGGCCAGTTCAAGGCCGACGTTGACGAGCTGATCGCAATCTACGAGAAGAAGTTCGGGTTCGACCAGCCGCTTTGGAAGCAGTACCTCAGGTACTGGGGCGACGTGCTGCGCGGGGACCTCGGCAAGTCCGCCTCTCACTTCCCCGCCGAAGTGACCACCATGCTCCGGATCACCCTGCCCTGGTCTATCGGGCTGCTCGTAACCGCTACCGCAATATCCTTCGCAATCGGCACTTTATTGGGTGCGTTGCTGGCCTGGCCGGCCCTGCCCAGGGCGTTTCGCGGGAGTCTTACGAGCACTGTGCCGTTGATGATGGTCGCCGCGGCGATACCTTCATTCCTCATCGGGATAGTGCTCGTCTTCTTCTTCGTGATCATCTGGAATTTCTTCCCCCCGGGCAGAGGCATCGCGGTCGGAGTGGAGGTGGGATTCAACTGGACGTCGATTGCCAGCATGATCGATCACGCATTCTTGCCGGCCATGTCGATGGTCCTGGCCACGGCCGGCCTCTATGCCCTCACGATGCGGGGGATGATGGTCACCGTGATGGGCGAGGACTACATCACCCTTGCGAAGGCCAAGGGTCTTAAGGGCGCCCGCATATTCCTGTGGTACGCGCTCCGCACCGCCCTGCTACCCCAGGCAACGGCCCTGGCGTTGTCGATCGGGCACGTCGTCACCGGCTCGATCCTGGTCGAAACCGTATTCGCCTACCCAGGTGTCGGAAACCTGCTGTTCGAGTCCATCCGGACGAATGACTTCTTTATGATCCAGGGCATTGCCGTGATCCTGATCCTTGCGACGGCGGTTTCGCTGTTGATCATGGACCTGTTGTACCCGCTGATCGATCCCAGGATTCGTGCCGGCCAGACGTAACGCACCCAATGCTCGAACAGGTCTCATATCTTTCAACCCGAATTCAGCCGTTGTCGAATATCCGGGCTGCCGCCGGCTGGGTCAACTCGAACCGCGTGCTAGCTGCCGGGCTCCTCATGGCGGCGATTCTCTTGTTCATCGGATACGTGGGACCGTTCCTCGTGGACCACGACAACGCCCGCCTGGGCGCAGCGACGCCGCGCCAACCTCCAAGCGCCGCGCACTTATTCGGCACCGACGTCCAGGGCAGGGATTTGTGGACGTGGTGGGTCCTCGGAATGGGTCAGACCCTCAAGGTGGCGTTCATCGCGGGTTTTCTGGGCACGGGCGCCGGACTGGTCCTCGGACTAGCGGCCGGGTACTTCAGCGGGCTGCTGGACTCGTTTATCAGGACCGTCAGCGACGTGGCAATCACCATCCCGGCCATCGCCATTCTCGTGCTCGTGGGCGCCGTGGTACGGGAAATGACCGTCGAACTGATGGCCCTCATCGTGGCGTTTCTCACCTGGACGCAGCCGACCAGGACCATACGATCGCAGGTGCTCACACTCAAGGAGAGGGCCTACATACACGTCGCAAGGTTGAACGGAATGGAAGGGCTCGAACTGATCTTCAGGGAGATCATGCCGAACCTGCTTCCGTTCCTCGCGACGCAGTTTGTGTGGGCATTCTCCGTCGCCGTTCTGGCAACGGTGGGACTCGAAGCGCTGGGGCTCGGCCCCAAGAACGATGTGACCCTGGGCATGACGGTCTACTGGGCCAGGGCCTCGTCAGCGGTCCTGCGCAACATGTGGTGGTGGTGGGGACCTCCCATAGCCTCGATCGCAGCGATCTTCATCACCCTGTACATGCTGTCGATAGGCCTCGACCGATTCGCCAACCCAAGGCTGCGCCGCAACTGAGACCATGACCACTCAAACGCGAGAAAACACCGGCGAGCCGGCCGAGTCAATGCGCTCGCCAGAGGGCGGACAGCTTCGGGCGCCAGACGCCGGCGGCGTCCTCCAGGTGGAGGACCTGCGCGTGCAGTACGGCACGCCCCGCGGCCCGATCAAGGCCGTCGACGGCGTCACCTTCAACCTGAGGCCGGGTGAGCGTTTCGGACTCGTCGGGGAATCGGGCTCGGGCAAGACCACGACGGCCTTCGCGCTTATGCGGCTGATCGAACCGCCGGGTGAAATCACCGGCGGAAGGGCGCTGCTGGACGGCGTTGACTTGCTGAAACTCTCCGACGAGGACATGCGCCAGGCGCGCTTCGCGCAGATCGCCCTGATTCCGCAGGGGGCGATGAATTCGCTCAACCCGGTCATGCGCATAGGACAGCAGTTGGCAGACACGGTCAGGGCGCACGAATCGGGGTCGCGTGACCGGGAACTTGACAACCGCATCGACGGGCTCCTGGTATCGGTGGGGCTTTCCGCCGAAGTCGCCAGGATGTACCCGCACGAGCTCAGTGGTGGAATGAAGCAGAGGGCCTGTATCGCCATGGCCATCTCGCTGCGTCCCAGCGTGATTCTCGCCGACGAACCGACCAGCGCGCTGGACGTGGTTGTGCAACGCCAGGTGTTGCAGACACTCAGACGCGTCCAGGAAGACCTGGGCGCCGCCATCATCTTCGTGGGTCACGACATGGGCCTGATGGCGCAGTTCGTGGACCGCATCGGGGTGATGTACGCCGGAAAACTGGTTGAAATCGGGCCGGTCAAGGAATTGTTCGGTCAGCCCAAGCATCCCTACACCCAACTCCTGATCGGTAGCCTGCCCAATCTGGACTCCAAGGGCGGCCTCAAGGGAATCCCCGGCATGCCGCCGTCCCTCCTGCGGCCTCCCGGTGGGTGCGCCTTCCATCCCCGCTGTCCGGCGATGTTGGACCACTGCCCCAACGTGGTCCCCGAACTCCGCCAGGATGAAGCCGATCACTGGGTCTCCTGCCACCTGTACGGAAACGACCAGTGACCGCGCTACTGGAAGCCCGTAATGTGACGAAGGTCTTCGGTGGCGGCATGTTCCGGCGCAACCAGACCGTGGCGGTCGACAACATTTCGCTGGAGCTTTCCGGTGCCGAGCCGTCGGTCACCGTTGTCGCAGGCGAAAGCGGGAGCGGCAAGACCACGCTCGCCCGCCTGCTGCTGGGCATCATTCGACCCACCTCCGGCGAAGTGCTCTACAACGGACAGGACATCGGAAAGTTGCGGCGCGCTGAACGAAAGAACTTCCGGCGGGAAATCCAGGCGGTCTTCCAGGACCCGTTCGAGTCCTACAACCCCTTTTACAAGGTCGACCACGTGATGACTGCCCCGGCGGCGAAGTTCGGCCTGGCCAGGACTAGCGCGGGTCGGCGCAAGCTGGTGGAAGAGGCTCTCGAAATGGTCGGGCTGAGGCCGGAAGAGACCCTTGGGAGATTTCCGCACCAGCTGAGCGGAGGGCAAAGACAGCGGGTCATGGTAGCGCGCGCGCTGTTGTTGAGGCCGCGGGTCATCGTGGCGGATGAGGCGGTCTCGATGGTGGACGCCTCCCTGCGGGCCACCATCCTGGAAAACCTGCTCACCCTGAACACGGAGTTCGGAATCTCGATCATCTACATCACCCATGACCTCACCACGGCTTACCAGGTGGGACAGAACATCGTCGTCCTCTACCAGGGAGCAATGGTCGAGGCCGGGGACGTGGAACTCGTCATCAAGGACCCCAAGCACCCCTACACCCAGTTGCTAGTGAGTTCGATACCGCATCCAGACCCCAACAAGACGTGGGAAGACGAGGAAGTCGCGTCCACACCAGGGATTCCAGGCGGGGGTCGAGCTCAATGCCTGTTTGCGGACCGGTGTCCCCACGCCATGGACGTGTGCCGGGAACAGCCCCCGCAACAGTTCCTCGTGGACCAGCGCCGAGCGGCGGCATGCTTCCTGTACGCGGACAAGCCAACGCTCGAGGAAGGCGACATGAACAGGCTGCTGAGCGCGAATGACCATGCCGCGAACGCGGTCTCATAAGAATCACCCTTGCGGGCTGCGGCCGGCGCAGCCGCCCTTCATCGATTTGCCGGACTTGATCCGGTACCCACGGTGGGGCGCGGGTAAGCGGGGCACCCCTTTCGCCTACGACCCAACTGCTCGTAAGTGCTTCCCCCCGCGCTCCCCACCATGGATACCGGCTTTCGCCGGTAAGTCGATGTGAGGCCGGCCGGGCTATTTTCGTACCAAGTCAGGATGCGTCGCTAAAGGACGTCGAACCCGTTGTGATACCGGCTCGGTAGCCGAATTACTGCCTGCTAACCAACCCGGTCCGGAATGATCCGGGCGCCCCTGATGCCGAGGTCGAGCCGCTCGATGCTGTGGCGGCCGCGGACAGTCACGTACAGGCTTTTGTCCCAGAAGCAGAGGTTGGTGACGTCCGTGCCCCCCATGGCGTAGCCGGCAAGCAGTTCGCCACCCTCTACGTCCAGCACGTCCACTGTGCCGTTCGAGAAGCGAGCGACCCAGAGCCGGGCGTCTTCATCGAATGCGATGCCGTCCACGGTCGGACTGTCGAACTGGAATACGACTCGCCGGTCCGACACGGCGCCGTCTTGAAGGTCGTAAGCGAGTATGGCGTTATCCCGGGACACCGCGAGGTACAGCCGGTCTCCGTCCGGGTGAACGGCTATCCCGTTAGGGAAATCGAGGCCCTCGTCCAGCAGTGTGACCGGGCCGGGTACTCCGTTCGCTCCGATCTCGACCCTGTAGACCTCGCCCCGAATACCCATAACCATGGGGCCGGGGTCGGTGAAATAGACGTTTCCGTCAGCGTCGAGGCAAAGATCGTTGGGACCCTTGAAAGGGCGGCCAAGATAGTTGTCGGCCAGGACCTCCCTTGCCCGCGATGTCGTGTCGAAACGGACGATGCGGCGTCCGCCGTTGTCCGTGACCACGATGTGCCCGCGACCGTCGTACTTTATGCCGCCGGCGCTGCCGCCCGTGTGGACCCAAAGACTGACCGTCCCATCGGGGGTCAGGCGGCCAATGGAGCCGTCAACAAGATAGTTGACGAAGTAGAGATTCCCGCGATCGTCGAAGCCGGGTCCCTCCGGAAAGACGATGTTGGCCACGATGGGATGTGGCTCGATGTCCCGTGGATTTGGCAATTTAGCCATGTTGCGCACTCCAGATAGTCACCGACCGACGGGAAGGATCCGCCGGCTGCTGTTTACTCCACCCGTTCGGGCAGCCACCCCCACGGCCGTGGGCCTGCGTCCGGCGTGAATACGCGACCTGCCCGCACCGTCAGGCGCGGCGCGAGGGCCGCGTGTTGAGCCTGCAGGACGCCTCCGAAGTTGTCACGGTAGACCCAGTCGCCCTCGACAATGTCCAGGATAGACAAGTCGGCCTCCCGGCCCGGTGAAATCGAACCCAGGCTCTCGGACATGCTGAGTACCTCGGCCGGCCTGGCTGTGGTCCTGAAAACAACATCTTCAAGCGCCATTCCCAGCGCCATGAACTTATTCATGCACTCCGTCAGGCTGTGAATCGGCGATTGGCGGCCGGGTACGGTCAGGTCGGAACTGATGGTGTCCGGCGCGAAGTCCTGGCCCAGAATCTTTCTCGCGCTCTCGAACGTGAAGTTGTTGATTCCCACGCCGGAATCGAAAATTATGCCGCGATCACGGGCACGCCTGGCCGAGTCCAGCACAATACCGTCTTCGTCCAGCAGCGAGCCGACCTGGTGGCTGGTTGCGTGTGTAACGATATCACCCGGTTCTAGCACCTCGTCGATCAGGACGGAAGCCAGTTCCCGCGCCGACTCGTCGTACGTGATGTAGTCGCCGACGTGGACCATCAGCGGCACGCCGCCGCCGTCCGCAATCTCCTTGGCCAGTTTCGGTAACTCCGAGCCAAGCTGGCTCACGGCCGACCCCACCATGCGCACCTTTACGCCGCGTACAAGCCCGTTGCTGCCAAGTATCGCCTCGATACCGGCGTCAACGTCGATGTCCTCCCTGCTCACGATTTCCGGCGCGTGGAAAATCCCCAACGTGGCCGCATGGAGAAAAGAGATCACCCGGGTCTCACACGCCGGAACAACGAACCGGGCAAACCCCCCAAGGTTGTATGCGCCGACCGAGCCCGCGTCCACCACGGTTGTCACCCCTCCCAGGACTCCCGCCACGTCAGGTTCCAGGTAGAGGTCGTCGTCCCCGATCTTGCGCAGCGGCCCAGCGACGTGAGTGTGCAGGTCGATGAGTCCCGGGACGACCAACGCGCCGGACGCGTCGACGACGTTTGAGGCTCGACGACTATCGATGCCGCAGCCAATCTCAGTGATGGCGCCATCGTTAACGGCGATATCCGTGGCGGCGTCCAGATCCCGACCGGGGTCGAACACTCGCCCGCTGGTGATTAGCAGGTCAATTTTTTCTGGCTGGTTCAAGGTTGCGCTCCCAGGTCGCCACCGGACTAACTATGCGACCGTATTTTCACGCATAATGCCACGACCGGGTCAACCTGCAACGTATAAGGAGTACCAGTGAGCACGAAACAGGTCACAACCGTATTGGGCCCGGTTGACGCGGACACTCTTGGCGTCACGCTGACCCATGAACACCTTCTCTATGACCACATTGTCTACTTGCGGGGTCCGGAGGATGTGGAAGCGGGCAAGGACGCCGGAGAATTCGTGCGCATGGACCAGCTGGGAGCGCTCCGTCGCCGGGCCGCGATGATAGCCGACAACGGGCGCAACTACGACCCGTACCTTGCGGCGCGCGAGGTCGATCGTTTCAAGGAAGCCGGAGGGGGCACGGTCGTTGACGTATCCTCGAGAGGACTTGGCCGCGACGCAGCCGGCCTCAAAAAGGTCGCCGAACTCACCGGCGTGAACATCGTCACCTGCTGCGGGTACTACAAGGCCGCGGGCCACCCGCCGGACATGTCCGAGCGGTCCGTCGACAACGTCGCGGCTGAATTTATTCGGGAGCTTGAGGTGGGCATCGGCGACACCGGTGTCCGCGCCGGCGTCATCGGCGAAATCGCCACCGGGGCGCCGCTGTACACCATCCCCATGGAAGTGTGGGACCTGCGCGATCACGAAGACATGGTCCCCAACGAAGTCAAGGTGCTGCGCGCGTCTGCAAGGGCCCACAACGAGACCGGCGCGCCCATCTCCGTCCACATCTACAACTACCGGCCGAACCGGATGGCCCACCACGCCCTGGACATACTCGAGTCAGAGGGCGCCGATCTCGAATGCGTGACCATCTGCCATCTCGACACGCGGCCCGACGTCGACTATGTCGCTTCGGTGGCGGATCGCGGCGCGTTCGTCGAATTCGACACGTTCGGCATGGAACAATACAGCGACGGCGGTTTCAGCCAGATGCCGCGGGACCTCGAACGCATCAAGCTGGTAGTCGACACGATAGAACGCGGATACATTGACCACATTCTTGTTTCGCAGGACATCTGCTGGAAGATGCTGCTCGTCGAATACGGCGGATGGGGTTTCGCCCACATCTCGAAGCACATTGAACCCCGGCTGCGACACTTGGGAGTCACGGATGAGCAGATTTACAAGATCCGGGTAGCCAACCCGGCGCGCTGGTTGGCGCACTGAGGACTGTCAACAGGTCGCGAATAAGGCTATTCAAACGGACGAATTGGACCAACGTCGAACTAGCAGCTTCGGTGGCTGCGCAGAGAACCCGGCTCAGGCAATTGGAGGCCAGAGATGAACAAGGCAGACAGCGAATACACGGCATACTTCAATGGTGAGTGGATGCCGCTGAGCGAGGTCAAGATCCACCCGCTTGACGCGGGATTCACGGTTGGCGACGTGGTGTTCGACCTGGGTCGCACATTCAATGGCAAGAGCTTCCGCATGAGGGAACACGTGGAACGGCTGTACCGTTCGCTCAAGTTCGTGCGCATCGATGCCGGCATGTCGTTGGACGACATGATCGACCTGAGCGAAGAGGCCCTCCGGCGCAACGAACATCTCAGGGGTGAGGCTGAAGACCTGACGGTGAGGCAGTTCGTCACCCGCGGGTTGGGCGCAGGCCGGCGACGCCACCAGACGTCGACGCCGACCATCGGTGTGATCGTCCAGCACGTCCAGTTTGGCGGGTTCGCTCATCTGTACGCGACCGGAGCGCACGGGGTCATTGCCCGTACCAGGAGCCACCCGGCTGAGACCATCGACCCAAAGATGAAGCACTACAGCCGCCTGAATTTCAACCTCGCGGAGATGGAAGCGGCCGACGTGGACCCGGACGGCTGGCCGATCCTCATGGACATGGACGGCTACCTGACCGAGGGCACGGGATACAACATGTTCCTGGTCTCGGACGGTGTGATAAAGACGCCGCAGGACAAGGCGATTCTCCAGGGAATCTCTCGTGGCATGGTGCTCGACCTGGCAGACCAACTCGAGCTGGAAGCCGTCGAGGAGGACCTGCAGCCTTACGATCTCTACAACGCAGACGAGGCGTTTTTTACCGGCACCTCGCCGTGCGTCATGCCGGTCACCAAAGTGGACCACAGGCAGGTCGGCGACGGACGCCCGGGCCCGATCACCAGCCAGTTGCTGGCAGCATGGGGCGAGTCGGTTGGCGTCGACATCGTCGGACAGGCGTTGGCGGGGGCAAAAGCCGGCTAGCCGGCATCAGGGCCGGGGCACTAACTGTCCGGGCGATTGGATTGGAGCGGCGGACGGGATTCGAACCCGCGACCCCCTGCTTGGAAGGCAGGCGCTCTGCCAACTGAGCTACCACCGCGCCGTGTGTTGAGGACTTTGCGCAGACCGGTCGTCTGCGCCAGGACCTTGCCCGCGTGGGCGGGCCTGGATTTCAGCATAGTTGCGGGTGAAACGCAGGTCAACGGATGCGGTGCGCCGCGGACCACTCGTTTCAGTCTTGCCGGCCCCAGACCTTAGACTCTATCTGAATCAAGGACGTTCCGGCTTTGCACGATGACGAGAACGTTCAGTCGAAACCGTCAGTATCCGGAGGGGAATATGCAACTGGCAGGACGGACCGCACTGGTCACCGGAGCAAGCTCGGGGATCGGCCGGGCCATCGCAATCGAGTTCGCCCGCGAGGGCGCCAACGTGTCGGTCGTCGATGTCCAGGAAGCGCCCAAGCACGGCATATACCACGAACAGGACGTCACGACCCCGACGGCACACGAGGTTGAACAAGTTGGCGGCAAGGCGCAGTTTCATGAAGTCGACGTGGCGGACGCCAGGCAACTCGGCCGCGTTATCGACGACACCGCAGAACGATTCGGATCGCTGGACATACTCGTCAACAACGCCGGCATTCACGTGCCCGCCGGGTTTGAGGAGCTGTCGGTGGAGCAGTGGGACCGGATCATCGCGGTCAACCTGCGGGCCGCTTACATCGGCATCAGGTCGGCTATCCCCCATCTGAAGCGGTCCAACCATGGCCGGATTATCCAGATCGGCTCCATCCACGGCTACGGCGGCGGCCTTGGTCCCGCGTACCCGGCCACAAAGGCCGGCGTGACCAACATGGTCCGCGATGCGGCCATCGAACTCGGGCCGCATGGGATTACCGCCAACACGATCTGGCCGGGCTATATCGAGACCGCGATACAGGACTACCTGACCCCGGAGGACATCGTCGCTTACCGCGAATCGGTCCCGCTGCCGCGCCTGGGAGTACCGCGAGACATTGCCCGCGCGGCCGTGTTCCTGGCATCCGACGACGCGGAGTGGATCACCGGCGCCACCCTCACCGTCGACGGAGGCCACCTGGCCCGGACCTGACCGCACTTGTCCGCGAATTGGGCCGCGTGTTGCCCACCAGGCGGGACAATCGTTTGCGCGTGGGCCTCAATACCAGCGAGAATCTGGTAGACTTAACAACAGCATCTTAACATCAACTAACTTAGGCATCATGATGTTCACATGAGAACCACACTGACACTCGACGACGACATAGCACGCTCCCTGAAAGAACAGGCAAGGCTTCTCAACAAGTCGTTCAAGCAGGTAGTGAACGACACACTGCGCCGAGGGATGTCGCCCGCAGTCAGGGAAAAGCGCGCCCCGTACCGGGTCAAGCCGATTCACAGCGGGTTTGCACCCGGCGTCGATCCGGAAAAGCTGAACCAGCTTAACGACGAACTGGAGGTCGATCACTACCTCGAGGTCAAGTCCAGGTGATAGTGCCAGACCTAAACCTGTTGCTGTACGCCCACGACGCTGGCGCCGAACACCACGAATCCGCCAAGCGATGGTGGGAAGACCAGGTCAATGGCCCAATCAGCATCGGCCTTCCGTGGGTGGTAACAACCGGCTTCATGAGGCTAATGACTCACGCCAGGTCGCTATACCGTCCAGTTACGCCCGAGCAGGCCATCGATTACGTGCTCGGGTGGTTCGAGTTCCCTCACGTTACGCCTATAAATCCCGGCCCAGACCATCTCACGCACGTTCGGCGGTTTCTAGCGGCAACCGGTGTCGGCGGGAATCTGACGACCGATGCCCACATCGCGGCGCTCGCCATGGAGTACCAGGCGGAAGTGCACTCAAACGACCGCGACTTCGGCCGCTTCCCCGGCCTGCGTTGGCGCAATCCGCTCTAACCGCGGAGGGTTCACACCACGTTTCGCGTCTGCAAGCGGCGGCTAGGTCCGGGGAACCTGGACCGATAAGTCGGTAATCAGGAACCACATCGGCTGTTGGCCGACGTACGCCGTCGTCAGGTGGGCGAGACGGCCGGAATTGGGGTCGATGCGGTACGAGGCCACTTCCCCGGAATCGAGGCCGCCTACGAGCATGCACGAACCGGAAGGGTCTATGCCGAAAGCCCGCGGCGTCGACAGCGTTGGCTGCGCGCCCAGGTAGGTCAGCGATCCGGTGTCGCCGTCCACCGCATACATGGCGATGCTGTCATGCCCGCGATTCGACGCGTACAGGTTGCGGCCCGACGGGGTCATCCAGATCTGCGCGCATGAATTGTGGCCGTCAAAACCGACGGGAAGGGTGGAAACGGTCTGGAATGGCGTCAAGGCGCCCCTGGCTCGATCAAACCGGTAGGCGGTAACGCTCGAACCCTGCTCGTTGTCGAAGTAAACGAATTTTCCGTTGGGGTGGTAACTGTAGTGCCGCGGGCCCAGGCCTTCGGGTTGATCGACGCGCGGCGGGTCGTTGTCCGACAGTAGGCCCGTGTCGGGCTCGAATCGGTACTGGAATATCGTATTCGACTCGCCCACGTGAGGCAGGAATGTGTACCTGTTCGTCTCGTCCACGTGGATGCAGTGAGCCTTGGGAAGCGTCGACTCCAGGACGACGGGGTCGGGCAATAGCCTCCCGGTTTCGTCGATGGGGTGCACGGAAACGGCGCCCGCCGTGTAGTAGGCGGCAAGGAGGAACCGTCCTGCCCTGTCCGTCGAGATGAAGCAAGGGTCCGAGTGAATGTCGATCGCCCCCAGGTGATTGAGTTTCCCGTCTCCAGGATCCACCTCGAGGCTCGACATTTTGTTGATCGCTCGCCTGGCCGCGTACAGCCGCCGACCATCCGGGGACATGGTCAGAGGCCCCGGCGCGCCGGGCAAATCTGTCTCGCGAACGACTTCGAAATCGCCGCTAGTGCAATCAAGGGCAAGCGCGACTATCTTGTCGTCGCCCGCCAGTGAGACGTAGGTGATCAGCCTGGATTCCATACTTACCCACCTTTGGCGGTCAGACCGTCGTGCCGGCCACTTTACCCGGCGACCAACTGGTATTGGTCGGCCGCCTGCCCGCCGGCGGGCAGTCCAAGAGGCATCTTGACGTCCAGAAGGAGCGGCCTGCCCTCTTTCCCCACCGTTTCGAGGCCGTCCGCCACCGCGGCGTCGATGCGTTCTTCGTCATCCACACGTATCCCCTCCACCCCGAAAGATTCCGCCAGGCCAACCACGTCGATGCCGCCCAACACCACCCCTTCGTAACGGCCTCGCTTGTTCATCTCTCCACCGGCCCCGTCGAACGCGCCAGCGACGATGCCGTAAGACCCGTTGTTGGGGACTACGTACAGGACCGGTATCCGGTGATGCGCCGCCGACCAGAATGCCGAGTCGGCGTAGTACACGGAACCGTCTCCGACGAGCCCGATGACGGGCAAGTCGGGCGCCGCCAGCTTCGCGCCGAGCGGCGCGCCCATGCCGTAGCCCTCCGATCCACCCGCGGGCCGCACGTAAACGACCGAGCCGCCGTCCTCCTTGGCGTTGACGCACTCCAGCGGCACGGCGAACTGCTCGGTAGTTATCAACCCGCCACCGGCGCCCTCGAGCGCCGAATCTATTGCGTCGAGTAGCGCTATGGGCCCGATCTGGCCCGAATCGAGCGCTTCGGGTTGTAATCGATGGCGGCTGGCCGCCTTCAACGCGGCGGCCTGCTCGCGCGCCCATGCCCGTCGATCGTCGTAGCGGCCCAGGTCGAATTCGCTGCGTACCAGTTCGTTGAGCCGTTCAACCGTCCGTCTTTCGTCTGCGTACACGGCGTGGTCCAGTTGGGGGATGTTCTTGAAGACGTCCACGTCCGACCCGATGGCAGCAACGCTCCTGGCGCTGCTGAACTGGTTGAAGTCCGCTGTGCTGCCGCTGCCGCCGTGTCTCACGCCGATGCAAAGAACGTAATCAGGTTCCAGATCGACCACCGGCCCGCGGAAATATCCGCAGTGGAGGGGGTGTGCAGGGGAAACGCCCCTCAGGTCGCCCCACATTGTCGCAACCGACGCTCCAAAGTGCTCAGCCAGGGCGGTTACTGCGCGTTCTCCGCCGCTCTTCCAGACCCCGTCGCCCACGTATATCAGCGGCCTTTCGGCATCGTGCAGCCCGCGCGCCAACGCTTCCAGGTCGTCGTCCGAGGGGTACCCTGCCCTGACGTCTCTTTCGGCTCCGTCGATAAGCCGGGTGGTCACCTGTTCGTCACCAAGCATGCGATCGTAGACGGCCAGGTGCACCGGACCCATCGGGGGCGTGGTGGCGACCATGATCGCTCGTTCAATGGCGGTCGGCAGTCCCTCCGGCTCGATGACCGTCCAGTTCGCCTTCGTGAACGGCGCCGAGATCAATGTCGGGCCAGCGTTGTGGCTGATGTCCAGCGCCACGCGGTCTGCGAAGCTGCCGGTGTCCCCGTGGAACGTCAGCACCACCATGGGCAGGCCGCCGTTCCACACGTTGATCAACTGCCCCAGGCATTGGGCCAGGCCCGATCCGAGGTGGACCGAAATCACCGACGGTTCGCCCCGCGCCTGGGAATACCCGCCCGCCATGGCGGTGACGGAACCCTCGTGCAACGCCAGGATGCCGTGCACCCGGTCGTTCGCGTAAAGGGCGTCGAAGAACAGCGCCTCGCGGGAACCGGAGTTGTAGAACAGGTGCTTTATGCCGGAGCGCGCAAGCTGCTCGACCATGATCTGGGACGGGTTGCCGGTGAAGGTTTCGACGGCCATTTGATGAAGTTCCCTCGTCCGGCGCTACTAGTTGATTCGCCGGACGGACGATTGGCTGGTTTGTGATCGATTTGACGTCCGCCAGAGTTTATACGGGCTAACTAATTCACGGACGGCCCATCGACCGTTGAAAAGTCCAGAAAAACGTCACAGCTGGTGGTGCAATGGCCAAATCGAAGCAACTAGCCTTCAGGCTCGGCAGACAGCTCGCGGAAATCGCGGAGCGCGGTCGCGTAAGAGTCCGGCGTGTTGATATCGAGACGCACGACCCGGCTGTCGAACTCGACCAGGTTCATTTCGGCCGCGTGACGTCTCACAACTTCCCGGATGCCCTGGTTGGCTTCCGTTATTCCCAGCAGTTCCGGCCTCAGCCCGGCGCTGAATACAAGCGGATGCCCTCCCCTGCCCTGGAACCGCGGCGAAGTCACCGGCGCGCCCGCCAAAAGATGGCTGTCGATTACCCGCATTATCACCCAATCGGGGCGCGGCTGGTCGACGGCGAGTACGACAATCGCCGAGGCCGCGGCATCGACCGCCCGTACCCCGGCGCGAACGGATGTCGTCTTGCCGGCCTTGTAGTCAGGGTTAGGGACGACGCGGACGTCGGACGCGTCCGGGAAGAGCCGGTCCACTGCTTCGCCACCGGCGCCGGTGACCACGCACACCTCATCGACACCTCCACCGAGCAGGGACGCAACCTGGTACTGCACGAGAGTCGTTCCCTCCCACGGCAGGAGCGGTTTGGGCCGCCCCATGCGGGTCGACTCGCCGGCCGCCAATAGAACAGCGCTGACGTTGGGCCGCGCGCTGGATTCTCCGGGAGCGATGGACGGGCAATTTTCGGGCACGGGGCCCGGTGACGGCAAACGCCCGGCTCCTAGTCGCCCACCGCTGCAGGGACCCTCGGTGGGTTGCCGGATCGGCGCTCGAGGTTCTGCAGGATACGTTCCATGTAACGGTCCTCGAGTTTCATCGAACCGCCGCTGCCGCCAAGGCGAAATGCCAGGATCTCACCCATGATGCTGATTGCTATCTCTTCCGGCGTGCGGCCGCCGATGTCGAGGCCGATGGGAGCGTGGACCGCCTTGACCCTTTCGATCGGCCACCCGCGCTGGAGCAGCTCCTCGTAGATGAGGATCGTCTTCCGGCGGCTGCCCAGCAGACCGACGTAACTTGCCGGTGTCTCCATCGCAGCGGCCAGCGCAGCGTCATCGTAACGGTGCCCGCGGGTCGCGACCACGATGAAGGTGTTTGCGTTGATGGGCAGGCCGCGGATGGTCTCAGCGTACTCGCCCGACCTCACAATTTCCGCCTCCGGAAACCGCTCGGCGTTGGCGAACTCATCGCGGTCGTCTACGACGTAGAGACGAAACCCCACGCTCTTAGCAACCGGCGCAATCGCATTGCTGACGTGGCCGCCGCCGACCAGGACAAGGGTTGGCGGCGTGGTGAAGGCCTCAATGAAATACTCGACACCGTCGTCCGTCACGACGTAATCGTTCTTGCCCATCGCCATCAGTTCCCTGGCGCGCCTGCCGGCCTGCCGGTCGAGTTGATCATCGCCCAGCGTTCCGACGTTGCTGCCATCCTCCCTGATGAGCATCTTTTCGCCTACGCGAAACGAACTGCCCTCCGGAGCCGCCATCAGGTTGGCGATTGCGACAGGCTTCCCGCCCTCATAGGCCGCGACGACCTCAGCGGCGAAGTCAACGTAGTCCTCGGAGCGACGAATCGGATCGATCAGGAAGTACATGGTCCCGCCGCACACCAGACCGTCCTGTGCGGCAAGGTCCTCGTTCAGCTGGTAGTCGCGCATCTCGGCCGCGCCGCCCCTCTTCATCAGTTCCTGCGCGGCGAACCAGATGTCGCCCTCGACGCAACCACCACCAAGGGTCCCCACACCGGAACCGTCCGCCCTCACCAGCAGCTTGGCGCCCGGCTTCTGCGGCGTGGACCCCGAAGTTCGGACGACCGTCGCGACGGCAACGGGTCGCTCTTGACTCAGTTCTTCGACTGCTGCCCGGAATACTGGTTCCATGGAGCGGCTGCTCCTTCCTGAGACCTATGCGTAACCCCTGACTTAGCGGGGAATCGGGGATTCAAGGGCCTACTGCCAATTCGCGATTCTCCCTCACCCCCGTTTCGAGCACGGGGCAGGCTCCAACCCTCTCCCGCTGGGAGAGGGGGTTTTGCAAGGGTCTCTTCCTGGTGGGTCGGTGGGCCGAGACGCCGGAGTGTTACGGCATTGCGCCGCGGTTACACGGCATCATCCCCGGTCAAATCCGTACTGAATTGAGAATAGCACAGCGACGCGAAAATCCTGTCGACGCGACCCTTCCTCAAAGGCGTCACTTCCGTCATTCCCGTGAAAACGGGAATCCGGGATCTCGCGAACGGCAGATAGAGGCCGCAACACCTAAATGACCCTGTGGGGTTCCAACGCCTCGTAGTTCAACTCGATACCCAGGCCCGGCCGGTCCGGCGCGTACACGTACCCGTCCTCGATCGTGAGCGTTTCCGTGTACATCTCCCCGTGCATCGGATCAACCGAGTCGCGGTAGTACTCCAGGATCAACCCGTTCGAAATCGCCGTAACCAGGTGGATGTGCAACTCCTGTGCTCCGTGGGGTGCGATGTCGAGATCGTTGGCCTGCGCCAGGGCGGCAACCTTCATGAACTCGGTCACGCCGCCCATTATCAGGGCGTCGGGCTGCAGGATGTCCACGGCGCGGTGGTTGATCATGTCCCGGAACCCGTACCGTGTGTACTCGTTCTCACCAGCTGCAACGGGCACTGAAGTCGACTGGGTGATCTCCCTTTGGCCGATGTAGTCGTCCGGCTCCACCGGCTCCTCGAACCAGAAGAGGTCATACTTCTCCGCCTTGCGGGCAAACTCGATGGCTTGGTAGTGGCGGTAGGCGTTATTGGCGTCGACCATCACTTTTACGTCGGGTCCGACGGTCTCCCGCACCACGCGCACGCGCTCCACGTCGTCGTTGATCGGCACCGCGCCAATCTTCATCTTCACCGCCCGCGCGCCAAGCTCCATGTTCACTTCCATCTCCTCAGCGAGTTCTTTGAGTCCCTTCCCCTCCTCGTAATAGCCGCCGGCGATATAAGTGTCGATCTTGTTCGAGAAGCCGCCGAGGAGTTTGTACACAGGTAGCCCTGCGATCTTGCCCTTCAGGTCCCACAAGGCGATGTCGATGCCCGATATGACACGCGTCGAGATCCCGCGCCTGCCGACCAGCTTGGGACGCCACATCTCGTACCAATGGCGTTCGTTGTCCAGCGGATCGCGGCCGATGAGCACCTGCTTCAGGTGGTCGATCATGGCGACGCCGACTTCCGGGGCGTCCTGGATAGACGCGCCGATGCCGAGGCCGGACACGCCTTCATCTGTGTCTATGTGAATAACCTGGAGCCCACTGTGGGTGTAGGTGTAGAGGCCGTTGGTGATCGGCACGGCTCTCGGCCAGCGAAACACTTCGCTTCGGACGTCGGTAATCTTCAAGACGCTTGCTCCATCCTTGAGTGGCGGGCAGGTACATCGCGCCCGCTGTGGTTAAGATGAGAGAATACTACCGGCGGACAGGCAGCAATGAAATCGCGTCCCGGGCGCCCGTCGAGCCGTTTCGCAGGCTGACGTATTCGTGGCGCAAGGTCATCTGCGAGTCATTCCACGTGTATGCCGAGGACAGGACCCAAGCGCGCAGCCCCCGCGGCGAGACCAGGGGAACCGGCGGATTGGGCGGCAGCCGGGGCGTGAATCCGTGCCAACTTCAAGGCATACTGTAAGGACCGGACACGGGCCCGTAGCTCAGGGGTAAGAGCGGTCGGCTCATAACCGATTGGTCGCAGGTTCGAATCCTGCCGGGCCCACCACCGTGCACTGAAACAAGTACCATCTTCGAGATGTGGCTGGGAGGCCTAGGGCGGCCCGAACGATAGGTTCGAGGCTTCTCGAGTGGACATGGTGGCGGCCAGGCGATATATGGAGGCCACGGCGTCCATCCTGCGTAGGAGCAGCGTCAGTCACTCCCTGGACATGGGGTAGGCCCGCACGAAGTCCGAGGACGTGTCGAAGCGGAGGACCCACGCGGCTTCTTCGATGCCCTAGGCCGTCAGGTGGTACCTCTGGCTGGCTGGCCAGTCAGCATCGGAAAGATGACGAGCGCCATTCCGTCGGAGAGCGTCAAAGTGACGCTCTTGCCGTACCGGGACACGTTCGTGAAAGAGCGCCCCTCAATGTCCCCGGCCACGTCAATCTCGGATAGCGTCCGAAACACCGTTGGGCGGACGACGCGGGCAGAGACCACGGAAGCGCCCACCGCGTGGCGCTCCAGCACCTCGCGGACAATGGTGAGTTCCGGCGCCTCCGGCATGGGTTTCGTCCCGCCTGGTTTCTTACTTGGCTACGAACGTATTTGAAAACGGGGCACCCGACCAATACCCAACCAACATCTCAGTCTCTCTGCAATCTCAAGCCCGCCCACCATTCCGGCCGCTGGTAATGCAACCTCAATCATGAAGCTGAGCGGTGCCGAGAGCACATTCTCCGTGGAACCGCCTTGGTTCCCGAGTACTCCCAAGTTGATGAATATCCATAGCAACGCGAAGCCGGCAATGAACACGCAGAATATCAGCACTATCTCGATGGCGTACTTTAAGACCGGCAAATGTAATGAAGCCCATGATGCCCCCGTCACTGCCAACCAAACTACGATTAGTGTCCAGAAGCGCCAATCCTCACTTTCGTCCAGGGCATCCACGGCAAGCGCCAGCACGATGGCCGTGTATATGAATAGAAACGTGCCGACGAGAGTGCGCTTCCAATTCGACACTACCCAGGGAATCACCCAACGTACAAAGCCAGCGAGAGAGAGTAGTACTACCCATACGTACACCGGCTCAGACGTGTCCGCATCGTCGACGTAGAATGCCCATAGCAGGAGAGCTAACCCGGCAAACACCAATCCGCCCCCTGCGACATCGAGCGCAGTTTTCTTCCAAGAGCTCTCGCGCGTTGCCTCTGGAGGGTCTTCTTTAGATGAGACGAACGATATGCCAGATATGACGAATAGTGCGCCCAAGATCAGGATCACTCCAGCGGTCCACCAGCGATACACATCGTCGCTAGGCTCCGGCGCAAGTACGAAGGAAACCCATAGCGCCCATGCGACGAAGAGGGCCCCAAGCACAGTCGCGACAAAGACCAACCCGTGGAATAGTCGGGGGTGAATCCTTGATTCAGGTGGCTCTACAGCTACAGAGGCAAGTATCGGCAGCACGGCGAGACCAGGCAGCGCCCACCAGAAGACCCACCGGGTTACTCCTTCGCCGATATCGACATCTTGCACGTAGTGACCCCACAGGATAAAGCCAAAGCCTATGATCAGATAGGGGATCAGGAGCACCAAGCCTGCCTTCTTCAGTCTGTCTCGCGTCACTTGCGCATCTCCTCACACCTTCCGAACGCGGTTCGACAGTATAGAGTGTAACGCCATGGCGTGGCTGGCCCCATCGGTGATTCGGTTGGCCTGGGCTCGGGGGGTTCGATAGTTCCCGCGTTCGTGGAAATGACGAGCGGTTCCGTCTCCCGGCTACGCCCCTGGGCGGCCGCTGCTTTGTCAGTATCTGGTTGGGACACTTCTGCTCCTTTCCCGGGGCACTCTACCCTCAGTCAGGGAGCTCACACCACCTCAAATCTCTCGGGTTTTCCTATCCCCTCGGGTGTCCCATTATCGCTGACGGTCTACAGATTGACTACAGGTCCAGAACGAGGGTAAGTGTGAAAGTTCTTGATTTTGTCAAGTCTGGTGGGTTGTCTCGTTCAGTTGACAGAGCCGACTACCGGATGCCCTATGAGTTCTTCGGTCAACGCTGGTCGCGTGCTTGCCCACGGCGAGCTTCTGCGGCAGGCCTGGTTCTCGGCGCACTTCGGCCGCCCTGCCCTGCGCTGTGCTGGTCCCCCATTGCCATTACCCTTTCATGCCGCTGGTCTAGCATGCGCACCAGGACAAAAGTCAGTGCCGCGATCTGTCCTATGATGACTGGGGCTGACAAGGCTACCAGTGTCCAGGGGTGATCGGCCAGCCCAAAGAACAGGGAGACTACTATCAGGATAAGCGGGGGGCCTCCCACGAGTCCCGCTATCAGGACGCCGACTTGGCCGGCACCGCTGACGCGCCATCCCTCCCTGGTCTGTTCGATTTGCAGGGAGTCGCCTTTACTCTGCTTGCTCACGGCGCTTGGACCTCCTGAAGCACTTGAACCTCCCGACCCGGGGTCGACGGCAAGGCGCCGGGCTGCTTCCACCGTCTCGATGCCTTCACAGTACCTGTAGGCGGTGTCCTAGACATTTGGGGTTATAGCCCGCACTCAATCAATCCGCTGCGGGAATCTTGTCCTGAACAGGCTTTGCCACAATCCAATCGACCGGTCTTCGTCCCATTCGCGGCGCGCTGCCTCTGCGATTCCAGCTGCCTCCGTGAGCTTGGTCTTGAGTGCTTCGATGTGGTAATCGTCGCAGTCTCTCAACAGGTTCTCGTTCTGGAGCGAGGGGTTCATTGTCCGTGGAGCCGAGTATGAGAACATGTGGTTGTTGGAGAGTTGCCGAAGAACACCGGACACCGCATCGGCATCTGAGCTCGATAGCAAGATGGGCCAAGCCTGAGCAATCATCACTTCCAGCGCGACTGAGGGTAGCCGGGCCCTTTTGGGCAGCGCCTGGTTACGCCAGTGCTTCAGCATCTTGGCGACCCGAACGAACCGGCCGTCGGTGCGAGAATTCTGCCGGCGATACCATTCCTCAAGCCCCTTCGGATTGGTCGCCTCCCAGCCGTTGACGGTCCGGTTGGGGATGTACAGGACATTGTTCACCTGTCTTGAATCCCCAGCCAGCGGGACCACGTCCATGTGAAACTCGCCGGGGAATTCAATCCGAACGCACCTTGGCCGTGTACTCACCTTCCCACGATACGCTTCGGTTTTCTTGAGACGCCTGGCAAGCCAGCGAACCAACCGCTTTGGTTCCGCGGTTCCAGCTGGAACAGCATCGAGGTCGAGAGAGCAGCAGACATCGACGTCAAAGTCTGCACCACTCCCCAACGGACGGATGGCCGTGCCATGAACGTACGATCCCTGGAGGAACGTCTCGTATAGGGCCGGAGAAGCAAATTGGTCGGCCTCCAGCGCCCCACGCAGGGCCTCATGCTCCGCCTTTATTCGGTTGAGCTTGGGTTCATCCAGGCTGATGTTCTCGAGGAAGCGCTCGAAATGCTGTGCGAGCTCCACGAATCTCAGCCTCCTCGTTGAATGCGACCTGCGACTACTGGCCCTACTAAATGAGTCTCCTCGAGGGGCCTGTGCGGGCGTGCGGGTGTCTTCGCGTGGGTCCTGCATGCTCTTTTCGAAGGCACATCCCTACAACTGACATCCTAGCGCTTCTCGGGGTCTTCCAGCAAAGAAACCGGGCGACCTGTGAATCAGCGTAAGCCCTGCCACTGCGTAGTCTTAACTGCGGATGCCGGTGTAAAATGGAGGGACCACACTGAGGAGGAATCCTGTATTGCAGAATACGGCCTCACACCTGAACGACGTTCACGCGGAACTGGCCCCGTCTGACGACACACTGTCCGCCGCCCGAAGCCGGCGAGATGAGGTTCTCGCGAAGGCCAGTAGCTTTGCTGGCGCCCTCCGAACCTACAAGTCCGGCTCAATCGCCCACAGAACGGCGAATCATGACACCGATGCAGACTGCGGTGTGGTGCTAGACCGGCGGTCGTATCCGAGTCTGGGCCCAGACGGCGAAGGGAAAGCACCGAACGAGACCGTCGAGGAAGTCAGAGAGTTCCTGCGCGAGCGTCTGAAGGAGGACCACCCCGACATTAGGTTCCGGGTCACCAAGCGAGCCATAACGGTGTCGTTCAACGAGCCGCTGGACGATGGGACAGACCCATCCGTAGACCTGATCGTCGCCCTGACCCGGAAGAATGCCCAGGGGCTCTGGATACCCAACGTCGAGAGCAAGGATTGGGACGCCTCCGATCCGGAGTATCACACGAGGGTCTTGACCGATGACCCTGCCGATCTCAGGCGTGTTAGTGCGAAGGTCATCAGGCTCGCGAAGGGATGGAACACTCAATTCGCAGAACCCGGCCTCTGTAGCTTCAACATCGAGGCACTGGCCCTGAGCTGCATCACCGAAGAGCACGGTGTGCCCGACGGTCTGGCGGAGCTCTTCCGCTTTGCCGCCAGCGACCTCAAGAAGCGATTCACTCCCGACCCGGCAGGGGTGTCCAAGCCCATAAAGCTGCTCATGGACCGCGATGTCGTCGTTGGCCGCTTGAAGAGAGCGGCCGAGCGTATGAAGGATGCGCTGGACAATGACGACGACAAGATAAAGGTCCAGGAGGCGATGGCGAGTCTGTATTGGAAATACGTCAGCCCGCCAGAAGGAAGCAAATCCAAGGTGGGGATTGCCTCCGCACTCCGAAGTGGAAACCCCTCGCTGGGCGTCTCAGGAGGCGCGCTGAGTCTTGCCGGTGGCGGCGGCTCCAACGTCAAGCCGACCAGATCGTGGGGAAGTGAGCGCTCGTAGGAGGTTCACCGGACCACCCAACACAAACAAGGGACCGTGGTTTGGGCTGACAGTGGTGCGACTCAAGTTTGAGCGAGGCGTCAAGAGCCAGTTTCCCAACTTGAACGGCGGAAGGGTCAAGGGTGGCTACGAATATAGGGCCACTCTGCCAGTGCCTCACTACGAGCCCAGAAAGACCCGCATCAGGTTTAACGGCATGGCGAAGGTCCCATCCGTGTTCGTCGACGGTCCCCAAGACTCACCACACCGCTACCCTGACGGAGACCTCTGCATGTGGTTTCCGGACGACCCCGTAGAGCGCCGGTGGGTCTTCGACGACGGTCTACTGGCCCTATTGGGATCGGTAATGGCTCATCTATTCAAGGAAGCCTGGTGGCGGGAGACGGGGGAGTGGCTTGGCGAGGAAGTCCCGCATGGAGCCCAGACGAAGGAGCAAACAGGGACGTGAACGAGGCGCAGCAACTCACTCTGCCTTGGCCTGTTGTCGGTGCGGTCATTATCGGAGCAGTGTCGTTCACCGTATTCGTTCTCACCAACTGGTGGAACGGGGAACGTGAGAGGCTGACCCGAAGTCGTGAAGTTTTTTCGAAGGCGTACGCTGCAGTCCAGGAGTACAAGGAATTCCCCTACGTGATTGCGCGACGCAGGAAGGATACGCCAGAGGAGGAACGAATACGCATCTCCTCTGAATTGCGTAGGGTTCAGGCCGACCTAGCATTCTATTCTGCCTGGCTTATGACCGATTCTCGTCATGTCCACCGCAGCTTCTCGGAACTGCTTGAGCAGGCGCGGAATGTGGCAGGTTCGGCGATGCACGACGCTTGGTTGCAGCCCGCCGCCGCCGAAGACTCCGAAATGAACACGCTCAAGCAGGACATGTCCGCCCTGGCTTCCTACGAATGCGCATATCTGGAAGAGGTGGTTGACCACCTATCTCTCTGGCCTCGCTGGACTCGCCGATTGCTTCGACGCAAGCCGGGGGCGTGACGTCAACCGCAATCGTCGTTGCATCCTGGACTCTCGCCCCGGCCATTGCTCTGTCCCAGTTTTGAGCTCCCACCTGAGTCCTCATCCCAGCACACCACTGCCACCAGCTTGCGGTGGATGTAGTCCTTATGCGCTACGCATCAAATTCGGCAATCCAATTGCCCTCTAATGGGAACCCTTATCAGATACATAGTCGTTTCACCCTGGTGTTACTGCATGGACGGTGTATAGCCCTGGCCCTCCTCGAACTCGCTCGGGAAAGGCTGCACCGTCCCAGTCTCCACTATGCTCGCCGCACAGGAGCTGTGTGGGTGCGGTTGTTGTTCGCTGAAACTGTTCCTGCCCAAGAGCTCGTGCCGGAGGTGTTCAAAGACCCCCTTGACCGCCAATGACTTGGCCAGTTGACCGATGTCCTGGCAGAGCTCCGGCTTGCTCTCGATGTAGGGTCTCATTAGGGGCTCCGCCTCTTCTTCCCAGGCCAGGACGACCTTGTTGGCGGTTTCCTCAACGACTGGCAGGACCGTTCCCACAACTTTCCCTTCATCCTGTGGCCTCATTCGGAAGAGGCTAAGGCGGGCCATGATCAGTTGGGACATCTGGTCCTCGATCATCTCATGACGGCTTCCGAACCCGGCCAATGCGTGCATCAGGTATCCGAACTCGCCCTCCAGGGTCTGGGTTGTCCTGGTCAACTCATCCCTTGTGTTGGGGCATTCCCTGTAGTGTTTCATCAGGGCTCGCGTCTGTTCGTCGTTCAGGCCCGCCGCCGCTCCCCACGAAGCCATCATGTCAACGGATGCTTCCTCCAGAGGAGTGGTGATCCGGTGACGAAGCCGGTCGCAGATGGAGAGGAGTTCTGACTCCTCTCTGGTCAGCCGGGGCTCAATGGCGTCCCGGAAGACTGTTCGATCACGAGCACAATAGTCGCACCGGCAGTCTCTCAGGTTGTGAGAGCCCAGGCCGGGTCCTTGGCTACGGCGGTAGGCCTTGCCTCGTGCCTCCCGCTGGGATTCCCCTACGAACTCAGAGGACAGTATCTTCTCGAATATGGGGCTTACCGTCTGGGATGTCGGCCAGAGCTCCTTGATAAGGTACGGTGTTCCCAACTCATCGAACATCCCCTCCTGGAACTCGGAGGTCTCGCATATCCGGCATATCCTTGAGTTGGCGCCGAACATCGTGATTGCAAAGTCATGCGCTGGGCAGGTGAACTCCTCCAGCGGCCTCTGTGCCGGCTGTGCTACTGGGTCCCAGGGTTCCGTACCGTCGTACCGGTTGGAATCGAGCAGTCTCTGGAGGAGGGCGTCTTCTGAACCTTTCCCACGCGGCCAGTGGAGTATCCAGGGGGCGTGCAGCAATTCTTCCTTGCTGAAGATCTGGGAGTCGTCCCTGTTGTCCTGACGGGTCCCAGCGTAGAGGTGGGAGGGTTGAACGCAGTAAGGCCTATTGCAGAGATGGTTGACCTGCCGGTCCTCGGGGACCGGCTCTCGCGTCTGAATGAACACGGCCCTGTGTGCCAGCTCCTGCTTCTCCTCAATCGTGAGGACGCCGTAGCCGTCCCGGTTCAGGCCGTATTTCCATACCATGCAATGCCCGAAAGGCGTGAAGGGAGAGTTCACCTGCATGGGCACGCCGAGGCAGTCCGCCGGAGTGATGGGGCCTTCGTTCCAGCTCCTGCGCGGCCTTGGGTTCCTTGGTTGAGGGTTTCCGCCGTACCACCTCCGGATGACGGCGTCTCTCTCTGTCCGGTAGTCTCTCGGCATTCTTCCGGTGCACTCCCTTTCCTGGAATCCCAGGCCCGATCGACAAGGCGGCCATGCGGGTCGCCGTACGGTGACAACGACCAGATTAGGATGTAGCGCCGTCTCGACCCGTCTCGTACACGTCCACGACTTCAGTCCGCCCGACCTTTGACGTATTCGACCATTTCCTGGTAAGCGCGCCCTAACCTCCACACCATCACCAACTAGCGCTCGGACGAGGTTGCCTCCCACGAACCCCGTCGCGCCTGTCACCAGAGCTCTCACCGGACCACAGATCCGCGCCGTGACATCCCCTCGTGGGATTCCAGGATGGGTACGTGAGCCTGCATGAAGGCCGTCGCGGCCTCGTGATGGTTCCACTTCGACTGTGTCGATTCAGGTATAGGCAATTCATCACCTAGTCATCGAGGTATTGTTGCGGCCCTTCTCCCTGCTGCTCCTCCTCCTCCTTCGCCATGCGGTACCCGACGCGGGGCACGGTGAAGATGTAGGAGGGGTCCTGCGCGTCGTCGCCCAGCTTGCGGCGGAGCCTCTTCACCACCTCGCGCACCTGCCAGGGCTCCCCCGTCCTCTCCGGCCCCCAGACCCTGCGCAGCAACTGGTCGTGGGTCAACACCCGCCCGGCATGGACCGAAAGCTCGTAGAGCAGCGCGTACTCCGTGGCGGTCAGCTCCACCGGATGCCCCGCCAGCGTCACCCGGCGTTGGGCGTAGTCGATGGACAGCCCGCCCGCGTCGTAGGGTTCGGACGGCTCGGCCTGGTAGGGCGCGACCCGCTTGCGCAGCGCCGCCCTGATCCTCGCGACAAGCTCCGTCGGCGAGAAGGGCTTGACCACGTAGTCGGACGCCCCCATGTCCAGGGCCCTGGCGACAACGTCGTCCTGGCCGTACATCGAAAGGAAGATGACCGGCACGTCCTCGCTCTTGAGGATGTCCTTCATCACCTCGAACCCGTCGTTCCCAGGCAGCATCAGGTCGAGCAGGACCAGGTGGGGGCTTTCCTCATCCATCAGGCGGGGTACGTCCTCGGGGTTCCCGGTCGCTATAGAGACATACCCGGCCCTGTCCAGGGCGTCTCGAACGTACCTGAGCGCCTGGGGATCGTCGTCCACGGCGAGTACCCGCACCCTGCCCCGCACCGGACCGCGGGAGCCCCGGGCTGCGAAAGCGGGCATCTCTGCGCCGTCGATGCCTTCCCCCTCCGCCGCCGGAACGGTGAAGGTGAACCGCGCCCCCAGGCCCGGACCGTCACTCTCGGCCCAGATGCGTCCACCGTGCGCATCCACGATGCCCCTGCAGATGGCGAGAACCAGGCCGGAGCTCGCGATGCCGCTCCCCCGGTCCGCGCCCTCACGCCGCGAGAACCTTCTGAACAGGTGCGGCAGCTCCTCGGCGGGTATGCCCCTTCCCTCGTCGGCGATGGACACCGCGACGTGCACGCCCTCCTGCATGACGCTCACCCTGATGGGCGAACCCTCCGGCGAGTTCGTCGCGGCGTTTGTGAGCAGGTTGCCCAGCACCTGGACGATGCGGCGCCGGTCGGCCATTACGGGGGGCAGATTGGGCGCGAGCTCTATCTGAAGGTCCTCCCTTCCGTTGCCGTCCAGGAACCTTCCCCTGGCCTCGTCCACCATCTCTGCCACGTTGGCAAGAGCCGGCTTGACCGACAGGGTGCCCGTCTCGATGCGGGCCACGTCCAGCAGGTCGCCGATCAGCTCCCGCATGCTGTCGGACTGGTCGCGGATGATCTGGTGGAACTGGCGCATCTCGGCGGGGTCTAGGTCCGCCTCCAGCAGCGTGTCGGCCGAGCCCTTGACGGCGGCCAGCGGTGTCCTCAGCTCGTGGCTCACCATGGCCAGGAACTCGGCACGCAGCCGCTCCTGCTCCTCCAGCGGCGCAAGGTCCTGCAGCGTCACCACGTAGGAAGCTATCCCGCCACCCTCCGAGGGGATGGGCGTGGCGTTGAGCAGAACGGTCACGCTCCGCCCGTCCGGCACCCGCAGAACGAGCTCCTCGGCCCGCACCGTCTCCCCCGCGCTCAACGCCTCGACCAGGCTGAACTCCTCAAGAGAGACCTCCCGCCCGTCGGAGCGGCGGAAGGTCAGCACGTCGAGCAGCTGCTCCGGCGATTGGTCTTCGTCCCGCAGGCCGTCGACGATGCGCGTCGCCTCCCGGTTGAAGGAGACCGGCGCCCCGGTCCCGGCGTCGAAGACCACAACCCCCACCGGCGAGGTGTCCACCAGCGTCTCCAGGTCGGTCCGCGCCCGCCGCTCCTCCCGGTGCCTGCGGGCATTGGCGATGACCATCGCCGCCTGGGAGGCGAACATCACCAGCGTCTCCTCGTCATCCTCCACGAACTCCGGGCCGGACTCCTCTCTTGCCAGGTAGACGGTGGCCACGCTCCGGCCCAGGTGCCGGACGGGAGCCGCCAGGAACGGGCCGGCGGGCACCGGCAGGCCCGGCTCGGAAAGCCCCTGCGATGCGAGGTAGCCCGATAGGTCCGGCACCCTGAGCGGTCCGGGAATCCTGCCCAATCGCTCGAAGAACCACGCCGCGTCGGGAACCTTCCACAGCCGCTCCGCCTCCTCGAGCGTCAAACCGGATGAGAGGACGTCCTCCGCTTGTCCTCCTTCGTCCAGGAGGATGATCGCCCCGTATCGGGCCCGGGTAAGGTCGCGGGCCGAGTCCAGGACGCCCTGCAGCACCGCGTCGAAGTCGAGGCTCTCGTTGATGCGCAGGCTCGCCTCGCTCAACCTGGCGAGACGCTCCCGCAGGGCCGATACCTCCTCGTCCCGACTGTCGTTCTGGTCCATCCTCTCTCCCCCGGTCGCCGGCTGGATTCGGGCTCCCCGGCCCGGTCCAAGCGCCATAGTACCGCTCCGAACAGTTTTTTACAAGATATTTTACAAAACACGGGCTGTTTTTTATGTATATGTTATATCCGGCGACTATACTGGCGTGGAGAGCAGATTGCCCTTGGGAGGCGTCCTCCCCGCGGACGCCAGACGGGGACTGTTCCACGCTGAGGAGGAACCGCCCGATGACCGACTCGGACCGCCGGAACATCCTCACGGCCATCCGCCTGCCGCTCCTGGCGGCCCTGGCCCTGCTGGTCGGTATGGCAGTGCTGTTGACGGCGGGCAATGCCGGCGCCCAGGCCGGACCTCTCCAGGACTTCACGCTGGTGGACGCCTCCGACCAGGCAGTGCTGGCGACGCTGTCCAACGGCGGGAGCGTGGAGGTGGCCGACCCGGACGGCGGCAGCTACGCCATTCGGGCGAATGTGGACTCCAACGCGAGCATCGGCAGCGTGAAGCTGGAGCTCACGGGCGCCAAGGCGGTCACCAGGACTGAGAGCGTCGCCCCCTACTCGCTGTACGGGGACGGCGGGGCCAACGCGTTGAGCGGGGAGGCGCTGCCCGCCGGCAGCTACACCCTCACCGCAACGGCCTACTCGGAGCGGGGCGGAGGCGGAGACCAGTTGGGTACGCTGCAGGTCTCCTTCACGGTTGCCCGGACCAACATCGCGCCGTCCTTCGGCAGTTCAACCTACAGCTTCTCCATCGCCGAGGACGCGTGGATGGGCACTGCCGTGGGCAGCGTGTCGGCCACCGACGCGGACAACGACGGCCTCACCTACACCATCGAGTCGGGCAACGGCGACGGCAAGTTCGCCATCGACGGCAGCACCGGCGCGATCACCACGGCGGGCGCGCTGGACTACGACACCACCTCCTCCTACACGCTGACGGTGCAGGCCGACGACAGCAATGGCGGCGCGGCCACGGCCGCGGTGAACGTTACGCTGAACTCCGTGCCGGAGTTTGGCGCCAGGATCTACGAATTCACCATAGGCGATGACGCGGCCCTGGGAACTCCCTTGGGCGTGGTGCAGGCCACCGACTCCGACGGAGACGGGATCACGTACTCCATCGAGGGTCAGAGAATCTTCGGGCCGAGGTGGTTCTACATGGACCCGGCCACCGGCGTAATCTATGTGCTGCACGTGGATCATGAGACCAAGCCGTATCCCAGGTTGTCTGTGAAGGCCGACGACGGAAACGGGGGCGCTGGCTACGCGTACGTACTCATTACCGTGATCGACCTGAAGGGAAACTCCGCGCCGCGGTTCGAAAGTACGTACGAGGCCGCCGTGGACGAAGACGCGTCGGTAGGCGCCGCCGTGCACACCGTGGTCGCCAGCGACCCGGACGACGACAGACTGACCTTCACCATCCTGAGTGGCAATGAGGCCGGCAAGTTCGCCATCGACGGCAACGGCGTAATCACCACGGCGGGTGTGCTGGACTACGAAACGGAAACGGACTACGAGCTGACGGTGCAGATCGCCGACGGCAGAGGCAGCACGGCCACCGACAAGTTCTGCATCTCCGTTAGAAACGTGGAAGAGCCCCCGGCGGGGCCGCTGACGGGCTTCACCCTCGTCGACGCCTCCGACCAGGCAGTGCTGGCGACGCTGTCCCACGGCGGGAGCGTGGTGCTCGCAGACCCGGACAGCGGCAGCTACGGCATCCGGGCCGACGTGGACTCCAACGCGAGCATCGGCAGCGTGAAGTTGGAGCTCGCGGGCGCCAAGGCGGTCACCAGGACTGAAGGCGTCGCCCCCTACTCCCTGTACGGGGACGGCGGCGCCAACGCGCTCAGCGGGGAGGCCCTGCCGTCAGGCAGCTACACCCTTACCGCAACGGCCTACTCGGAGCGGGGCGGAGGCGGAGACAATCTGGGAACCCTGGAAGTCTTCTTCACCGTGAGAAGTTCCAACACCGCGCCGTCCTTCGGCAGCGCGACCTACAGCTTCTCCATCGCCGAGGACGCGTCGACGGGCGCCGCCCTGGGCAGGGTGTCGGCCACAGACCGCGACGACGACCCCCGCACCTATACCATCGAGGCCGGGAACGGCGACGGGGTGTTCGCCATCGACGGCAGGACCGGCGCGATCACCACGGCGGGCGTCCTGGACCGCGAGACCACCTCCTCCTACACCCTGACGGTGCAGGCCGACGACGGCCTCGGCGGCACGGCCACGGCCACGGTGAACGTTACGGTAACCGAGGTGAACTCCGCGCCGGAGTTCGGCGCCACCGTCTACAAATACACCATACGCGAAGACACGAGCCTGGGAACTACCTTGGGCACGGTGCAGGCCACCGACTCCAACGGAGACCAAATCACGTACACCGTCGTGGGTTGGAAGTACGTCGGGACGTTCTACTTGAACCCGGCCACCGGCCTAATCTCGGTGCTGCACGTGGACCACGAGACCATGCCGTATCCCAGCTTGCATGTGAAGGCCGACGACGGCAACGGGGGCATTGCCTACGCGCGTGTGCTCATCACCGTGACCGACGCGAAGGGAAACTCTGCGCCCCGGTTCGAAAGTTCGTACCACGTCGGCGTGGCTGAGGACGCGGCGGTAGGCGCCACCGTGCACACCATGGTCGCCAGCGACCCGGACGGCGACACCCTGACCTTCACCATGCACAGTGGCAATGAGGACGGCAAGTTCGCCATCGACAGCGCCACCGGCGTAATCACCACGGCGGGCGCGCTGGACTACGATACGGAAACGGACTACGAACTGACGGTGCAGGTCGCCGACGGCAGAGGCAGCACGGACATCGCCTGGATCAACATCTCCGTTAGAGAGGTGGAAGAGCCCACCGCGGGCCCGCTGACGGGCTTCACCCTCGTCGACGCCTCGGACCAGTCGACGCTGGCCACGCTCACCGACGGGACCAGCGTGGCGCTGGCAGACCCGGACGGCGGCAGCTACGGCATCCGCGTCGATCTGGCGGCCGGCAAGACGGTGGGCAGCGTGAAGCTGGAGTTGAGTGGCGCCAAGACGCTCACGCATACGGAGAACATCGCCCCCTATTCCCTGTTCGGGGATTCCAACCAAGGCGACGAGAGCGACCTCAACGGCCAGGCGCTGCCCGCGGGTAGCTACACCCTGCAGGTCACGGCCTACGCCGAGGACAACCTGGCCGGGGCCGTGATGGGCATCCTGGAGATTTCGTTCACGATTACGCAGACCGACTGAGGTCAGGCTGGAGGACAATGCGACAGACTACTTGATTCGATTCGGCCGGGGGACGCGGTGGCAGTGGCAAACTGCCGATTGGGGCTTTGGAAGGGAAACCCGTGAGATCATCGAAGCAGCGGTCGAGCTGTTCCCGATGTACACGCTGAACCACTACGTCTACAGTGGCGATAACTTCAATGTCTACACCGCGCGGCCGACCCACGGCTGTGCCGCTCCGTTGGAACATGTTGCGCTTGGCAGCCGGAGGTGGTCCACCGCAACAGACCCTTGTGAAAAGACGGCCTTGTATCGCCATCTCATCTTCGAGTTCGGATGGGAAGACATGAAGGCCGTCTTCCATAGCTACTACGATCCGGCCTATCCGCGCTCGATCTATGGCGGCGCGTTCGACGGATTTGCGATCCGATCCAGCGCCATCGTCAAGCGGGACCTAGTGTCATTCTTCGAGCGCTGGGACTACCCGCTGTCCGCGTCCGCGGCGAGGACCATTCGTTCCTTCGGGTTCGAGGAGTGGCTACCGCCGGGATGGTAGGTATCGTGCATTACGACAACTGTGGGTCACAGAACGCCGATGGCGCCCGGTTCTCAAGGGAATGTGAAACATGCTACGTCAAGGCTTACCCAGCGGAGACGAGGAGGTATCGGCGCTGCGGGAGCGGCTTACCAGGCTGAGCGAGGCGAGCCTCCGCATCAACGAGAGCCTGGAGTTCGACGCCGTGCTTCAGGGCGTCCTGGACTCGGCCCGCGACCTTACCAGGGCCCGCTACGGGGCCATCATCCTCCTGGACGACGCCGGGCAGGCGGAGTACGTTCTCTCGTCCGGCCTGACTCCCGAGGAGGCGGAGCGGCTGTGGAAGGTGCCCGACGCGGCGTGGTTCTTTGAGCGATTGGGCAGGATTCCCGGACCGCTCAGGCTGCCCGACCTGCCGGGCTACCTCGCATCGCAGGGGCTGGCGGAGCCGGGCCTGCCGGTGCCCGCCGGGCCCTTCCTGGGGGCTCCCGTCCGGCACCTGGGCCGGAGCGTGGCCACCGTCTACCTGGCAAGGGAGGAGTCCGGCCCGGAGTTCGGCGAGGAGGACGAGGAGACGCTGGTGATGTTCGCCTCCCAGGCGGCGATGGTCATCGCCAATGCCCGCAGGCACCGGGAGGAGCGGCGGGCGCGGACCGACCTGGAGACCCTGGTGGACACCTCGCCGGTGGGCGTTGTGGTCTTCGACGCCGGGACCGGGGCGCCGGTCTCCTTCAACCGGGAGGCGACGCGCATCGTCGACGGCCTGCGTGACGAAGACCAATCGCCGGAGCAGCTGCTCGACGTGCTGACCTTCCGCCGCTCCGACGGGCGGGAGGTCTCTCTTGAGGAGTTCAGCCTGGTCGAGGCGTTGAGCGCGGGGGAGACGGTGCGGGCCGAGGAGCTCGTTCTGCGGGTGCCGGACGGGCGGAGCGTGACCGTTCTGCTCAACGCCACGCCCATCCCCTCGGAGGGTGGCGGGATAGCTTCCTACGTGGTGACGCTGCAGGACCTTGCGCCGCTGGAGGAGCAGGAGCGGCTGCGTGCCGAGTTCCTGGCCATGGTGAGCCACGAGCTGAGGACACCGCTGGCCGCCGTCAAGGGCTCGGCCGACACGCTGCTGGAGGCGGACCTGGACCCCGCCGAGATGCGCCAGTTCCACCAGATCATCCGCGACCAGTCCGACAGCATGCGGGAGCTGATCGGCGACCTGCTGGACGTGGCCCGCATCGAGACGGGCACCCTGTCGGTCAAGCCGGCTCTTGCCAACGTGGCAGAGATGGTGGACGAGGCCAGGGGAAGGTTCCTGGACGGCAACGGAAGGGAGGACCTTCAGATAGAGCTCGCGCCCAATCTGCCCCCCGTAATGGCCGACCGGCGCCGCATCGTCCAGGTGCTGGGCAACCTGCTCACAAACGCCGCGACGAACTCGCCGGAGGGTTCGCCCATCAGGGTGAGCGTCATGCAGGAGGGCGTGCACGTCGCGGTGTCCATCGCCGACGAGGGAAGGGGCATACCCGCCGAGGAGCTGCCGCACCTGTTCAGAAGGTTCTCGCGGCGTGAGGGCGCGGACCGGGGGAGCGGCATCGCGAGCTCCGGCCTGGTTCTCGCCATCTGCAGGGGCATCGTGGATGCGCACGGTGGACGCATCTGGGCCGAGAGTGACGGTCCGGGCTTGGGGGCGCGGTTCACCTTCACCGTTCCGGCGGCGGAGGGGGAAGACATCGACGGCGCAGAGATGCCCGCTTTCGCAGCCCGGGGCTCCCGCGGTCCGGTGCGGGGCAGGGTGCGGGTACTCGCCGTGGACGACGATCCCCAGGCGCTCAGGTACGTTCGAGACGCCCTGGACAGGGCCGGGTATGTCTCTATAGCGACCGGGAACCCCGAGGACGTACCCCGCCTGATGGATGAGGAAAGCCCCCACCTGGTCCTGCTCGACCTGATGCTGCCTGGGAACGACGGGTTCGAGGTGATGAAGGACATCCTCAAGAGCGAGGACGTGCCGGTCATCTTCCTTTCGATGTACGGCCAGGACGACGTTGTCGCCAGGGCCCTGGACATGGGGGCGTCCGACTACGTGGTCAAGCCCTTCTCGCCGACGGAGCTTGTCGCGAGGATCAGGGCGGCGCTGCGCAAGCGGGTCGCGCCCTACCAGGCCGAGCCGTCCGAACCCTACGACGCGGGCGGGCTGTCCATCGACTACGCCCAACGCCGGGTGACGCTGGCGGGGCATCCGGTGGAGCTGACCGCCACGGAGTACGCGCTGCTCTACGAGCTTTCGGTCCATGCCGGGCGGGTGTTGACCCACGACCAGTTGCTGCGCAGGGTCTGGGGAGTTGGCAACTCGGGGCTGGTGCGGACCATGGTCAACAGGCTCCGCCGCAAGCTGGGCGACGACGCGCAGGACCCCACCTACATCTTCACCGTGCCCCGCGTCGGATACTACATGGCGAAGCAGGTGACGCGGGAACAGGCGGACGAGTGAAACTAACGAACCGCTTCGGTAACCGGACTTGCTCAGATCGTTGCCATAGACGGTCTTCTTGTGGTTCGCCGCGCCCTTAGTGCGACGTCCGGAACTCGCTGCCACTGGCTATTCGTCAAAGTCCCCAAGCGGCGAGTTTGATGACGGGCCTGTTCCCGCATTCAGTTGCTTTACGCTCCTTCGAGCACGGTCCCAGCCGCGATGTCGGTCTTATGCCGCATGGGACCTGCGTTCACCGGCACTTGTACCAAATAAAATGGCCACAACGCTTGCGATGCCCACGGCCACAAGCAAAGGTACGTCCCACCACCGTCCCAACGAGCACGACATGAACATCCTCACGGCAGCCACTATAATGAGCACAGACAGGATTCTCCAGAATACGGGGCAATGCCCCTCAGGCCATTACCCCCTACGGGGACAATCGACTCCTCGATTGCTCTGTGCTTGCCCGAGCCGTCATTCTAGGTGCGTGAGGCCTGGAGGAGCGCTATCCCGATGGCGCCGGGGCCGGTGTAGACTCCCAGGACCGGGCTGAATCGCGTGATGTAGGGCTCCGCGCCTTCCGGCAGCAGGTCCCTGAGGTCGTCCGCAAGCTCCCTCGCCAGTTCGGGGGAGGTGCTGTGCATCACGGCAAGGGAATCTATCGGCGCAAAGCCTCGCGCCGTCTCCTTCATACGAAGCAGGGCCTTGCGGAAGGTCCGCTCCTTGCCCAGTGGATGGGCCACTCCGTCCTTCAGGATGACCATGGGCTTGATCTTGAGTATCGAGCCGAGCAACGCCTGTGCCCGGCCTATGCGGCCGCCCTTTCGCAGGTACTCCAGTGTCTCAAGAAGGGTGAAGCACTGTGCCCTATCGCACGCATCGTGGGCCAGAGCCGCCACTTCGTCGAGGCCGCCGCCTGCGTTGGCCGCATCGGCTGCTGCTATGACTACGAGTCCAAGCCCCATAGAGCCCTGGGCCGAGTCGATCAACTCCACCGGGCAGTCCGCCGCGGTCATTCGAGCCGCCTGGACGGCGGAGTTGTAGGTGCCGCTTATCTTGGACGAGACGTGAATGGACACTATCCCGTCCGCGCTCTCGCCCAGCCGGTCGTAGACCTCCGTAAATTCCCCGGGTGACGCCTGGGAAGTCTTCGGCAACTCCTGGGAGTGGGCGAGCATGGAGTAGAATTGGTCGGCGGTTATGGTGACGTTGTCCTTGAATGTCCGAACGCCGAAGTGGATGTTCAGCGGGACGACCGCAACGCCTAGTCGCGTTGCGACGTCGACCGGGATGTCAGATGCGCTGTCCGTTACAACTTGGATTGCCATGACGATGCCCTCCTCATCTGCGCTAGGGGTCCATATATCGCTCTCCTCTACGGTTTCGCCATCCGGTAGCCGACCCGGGGCTCGGTGAAGATGTACGTCGGGCTCCTGGCATCGTCTCCCAGCTTTCGTCGAATGGCCTTCACGGAGGTGCGCACCAAGCGCGGGTCGCCGGAGTGCTCCAGGCCCCATACGCGCCTCAGCAGCTGGTCGTGAGTCAACACGCGCCCGGCGTCGATGGAGAGTTCGAAGAGCAGCTTGTACTCCGTCGCCGAAAGGTGCGCCGGATGGCCGGCAACCGCCACGCGGCGTTCTGTGTAGTCGATCTCCAGGTCTCCGAGCATGTAGGGTTCTCGATGGCGCTGTAAGTCGCTTGTCTGATTTTCCAGGGCCGCCCTGATCCTAGCCATGAGTTCCAAGGACGAGAAGGGTTTCACCACGTAGTCAGCGGCGCCCAACTCGAAGGCCCGGACGACGTCCTGGTCCCTTCCCCTTCCGGACAGAAAGATGACCGGGGCGTCGGTGATGTCGGAGATGCGCTTCATCAGCTCGAATCCATCGGTGCCGGGCAGCATACGGTCCAATACTATGAGCCGGGGCCTCTCCGCCTCTATGAGGCGCTCCACCTCTTCCGGCTTGTTAGTTGAGATGGGTGTGTACCCGGCATCGGCGAAGATCCTGCGAAGGAGCCAGAGCATCTGCTGGTCGTCGTCGACGGCGAGAATGCGTCCCCCCTGCCTCTCCGTCGCCGGCATAGAGGTGTCCTGCGCAGCCGGCGTTGCTTCCTCGTATGCCACAGGCATGGTGAAGGTGAATCTCGCGCCTAACCCGAGCCCGGGGCTCTCGGCCCAAATCCGGCCGCCGTGCGTTTCCACTACACCCTTGCATATCGCCAGACCCAGGCCCTCCCCCTCGGTTCTCCAGCCGCCGTCCTCGCGGCTGATGCGGGAGAACTTCCTGAACAGGTGCGGGAGCTGGTCTTCGGAGATACCCGCGCCTTCGTCAGAGACGGTGACGGCGACATAGGGGACTTCGAGAGAGGCGCCAATGCGGATGACTGATTGGGTGGGCGAGTGATTGGACGCGTTGGAGAGCAGGTTGCCCAGCACCTGGATGATGCGATTCCTGTCCGCCATGACGGACGGCAGATTGGGCGGGAGTTCGACTTCGAGGCTGTTCCTATACCCACCGCTAACAAATGCCCTCCTCGCCTCCTCTACCAGGTCCACCACTGCGGTGGGCCTGGCGTCGACTGACAGGACTCCGGCCTCGACTCGCGTCAGGTCGAGGAGGTTCTTGATGATGTCCAGCAGGTGGTCGGACTGCTGGTCGATGATCCGGTAGAATTGTTCCGCCTCGCTGGGACTGAGCGGGGAGGAAGCGCCAAGCAGGGCGGCTGCCGAGCCCTTTATGGAGGCCAGGGGCATTCGCAGCTCATGGCTGACCATGCCGAGGAATTCGGCTCGTTGCCGTTCCAGGTCCTCGAGGGGCGTCATGTCCTGGAGGGTGGCGACTACGGAGACGATTTCACCGTTTTCGGACCGGATCGGCGTGGCGTTGCAAAGCGTGGGCACCGGCGGCCCGTCAGGCAGATGGATGACGACGTCCTCGGCGCGCACCGTTTCCCCGCTGCGGATGGCTCGCTCCGTCGGCAACTCCTCGGGGGGAATGTCCCTGCCGTCGGAGCGTCTGAACTTCATGACCTCGAGCAACTGAGGCAGGCCGTGGCCCGGGGCATGAAGCCCGCGGACGATGCGCCTGGTCTCAAGGTTGAACGAGATAAGGTCACGGGTCTTGGCGTCGAACACGAGGACCGCCACGGGCGCGGTGTCTATCAGGGCCTGCAGGCCAGCCCTGGACTGGCTTTCGTCGTGGTATCTGCGGATGTTGGAGATGGCGATAGCCGCCTGGTCGGCGAACATGGCGAGCATCTCTTGGTCTTCGAGCGTGAACTGGTGTCCGCCGGCATCAATACTGAGGTAGATGTTGCCGAGATGGACCTGCCGGTTACGGATGGGAGCTGCCATAAAGGACTGGATCGGGGGCAGGATGTCGGGTAGTTGGAACGGACCGGCGAACTCGGGGAAGTCGTTGACCATCATCGGTTCGTCGATCCTGTTCAGAAACTCCAGGAGCGCCATCACCTCCGGCATACGGTCCACCCAATGTTCCATTCCGGATTGTTCGATGCCGGAGGTCACGATGCCACTAAGGTCCTGCAGGCTGTCGAATATCACGACCGTGCCGTAGGAGGCCCCGGTCAGCGAACGGGCGCTGTCCACGACGTTCTGCAGAATCAGATCGAGGTCGGCGTCCTGATTGATCTGAAGAGAGGCCTGTCCAAGTGTGGCCAGTCGGTTCCGCAGCGCGCTGTTCTCGCGCCTCAGACTGTCGAGCTCGTCATGCGGTCCAGCTTGCACCGGCACCGCTGCGCCGTCATGAGCGGCGACAGGCGCCCCCGGATCCGGCGGGCCGCAGGGCGCCGACCGTCCGTCACTGTCCGTCACATCGCTTGTGGGTCTCCGCCTGTGGGCAGACAAACATAGTCCCCCCATCCAAGGGATCGGTACTACAGAAGTCTAAACGACCTGTATAAAACGGGCATAAAAATCAAGCTGTTTCCTATTACAGTTCTGTGGCAATCCGGTTCCTTGACTTAGCCCGGAGAGACCATTCGCCGGACGACGCCTGGCATGCGGAGCTTACCGGCGGCGTTAACAAACCACCGGATTGCTGGGGGTTTCCGACCTTCGCTGGCAACAGCGTTTGGCTGCCTTTCGGCTCCACCTGCCCCTCGGGAAGCGGTGAAGCCGCCCTTCAGGGGGAAACTCTCACAAAACTCTCGCATCTGACGGATTTTTTTCACGCCTGTCTCACACCCGTTGAGTAGTCTGATTCACTGGGGACGTGTGAACGGCCCCTCCGATAGATGAATGCGGTCCGGTGGAGTCTTGTTGGCGCGGAAGGTGAATGAGGGCAACGGAGCAGTGAAGAGAATCGCCGACCTGGAAGTGAATCTACGACTGGCAGGGCGACGGAGAAACCGTGTCTGACCGTCCGCTTCGATTGCGTATCCGGACGGTGGGCGTCCTGTTGCTCCTAGCGACCGCGATGCCGGCAGTCCTGTTCCTGGCCTGGCCCGCCACGGTCTCGGCCCAGGAGCCGCCGCAGGACCCGGTCACCATTACCAGCTTCGGCAAGGTAGACCCCAACCCCGTTACCCATCCCCAACCCACCGACAAGGTGGACGGCGAGTTCGAGGTCCGGGTCTCGTTCAACAGGCCCGTCACCGGCTTCACCGCCGACGACTTCGACGTGGACCACGGCTCCACGTCCGACCTGAGCGTCTCCAACGGCAATTGGACCGTCACCGTGACGGTGGACACAGGCTACGAGGGTCCGCTGACGGTGACCCTGCCCGAGAACGCAGTGGACGAGGGCAACGCCGAGAAGTCCCTGTCGTTCACGGTGGACCAGACGGCGCCGGCCGCGGAGCTGTCCGTCCCCTCCCACTACAGCCGCCCCATAGCGCCCTGGTTCTACACCTACCTCACCTTCAGCGAGCCGGTCAAGCTGGGCGAGGACTCCGACACCGGCCTCCTGGCCGACATCCTGCTGCAGAAGAGCGACCTCACCCTGACAGACGGGAGGGTCATCAGGCTCCAGAAGGTCAGTAATGACGAAAGCGGACGCCTGTACCGCGCATACGTCCAACAGGGAACGCACGAGGGCGACTACACCATCACCCTGCCCGCGGGGGTAGTGCAGGACGACGTGGGGAACCCCAACCCGGAAGCGACGATCACCGTCCAGGTGGACGGTCTATCACCCACGGTGGAGATAACCGGCCCGGAATCGGGCTACGTGCAGAAGGGCGCAAGCTTCGACGTCACCTTCCAGTTCAGCGAGGCCGTGACGGGGTTCACCGAGGGCGACATCACCGTCACCGGCGGGACCCTGACCGCGAGCTCGCTGGCCTCCTCCGGCACCAACGCCTGGACGGCCTCCGTCGCGGTGTCGGCCGACGCCGACGAGGTGGCTGTCGAGGTGAGGGCCACCGCGGTTCATGACGCCGCCAGGAGGGTCAACGCTACAACGAAGGCCACGTTCGACGCTGTGGACCCGCCCACCGCGGTGCGGGACATACTGCTGGAGTACTCCAGGGACGGAGAGCTGGGAGTCAGCTGGATCGGGCCTGCCGACGACGGCGGCGCTCCAATCGTGGACTACCAGTACCGCTACGGACCGGGCACGGGCGACGACGTCGAGTACACGGAGTGGGAGAGCACCGGCGTCGAAAACAGCGGCGACCCCAAGCGCGACATCGAGCTCACCGGCCTGACCAACGGCACGCAATACTCCGTACAGATGCGCGCGCTCAACGCCGCCGCCGCGGGCCCTTTCGAGACCTTCACAGGCAGGCCCAACCCAAAGGTGACGGTTCGCACGTCCGCCGGTTCAATCACCGAAGGCGACTCGGCCACCTTCACCCTCACGCGCACGGGCGCCACCACGAACGCGCTCACCGTGGACGTATGCTCCAAGCTGCTGACCGGGGGCGACTGCACCGTGCGCACGACCACCGTGACCTTCAGTGCAGGCTCGGAGACCGCGACGCACACGGTGACCACCCAAGACAACGAAGTTGACGACCCGCACCGCCGGCTGGTCGTCACGGTCCTGGCCCAGGATACGGCGCCCTACACGTACAGCCCAGGAGACCCCGACGAGGCGCGGGTGACGGTGAGAGACGATGACAATGCGATAGTCTCCATACTCCCACAGTCACACACAACGGTGGAGGAGGGCGACCCGGCCACCTTCACCCTGGGGCGTGACGGCCTCGTCACCGAAAGACTGCGCGTGAAGGTGTCGGTCAGCGAGACCGGCGCGTACCTGACGGACAGTCCGCCCGTCTGGGCGGATTTTCCGCCGGGCCACGCCACCACCACCTTTTCCGTGCCCACAAAGGACGACGACCTGGCCGAGGACGACGGCACGATCACGGTGACCATCGTGGCCGGCAGCGACTGGCGGGTAGCCGTCCAGAACACCGCCTCCCGGACCGTCACCAGCGAGGACAAGGAGCAGCTGGTCACCATTGCCCACCGCTCTCCCAACGTCTCCGAGGGCGGGTACGCCTCCTTCGTCCTCACCCGCAAGCAAATCAACGACGATGACACCACCGACGCCGACGTGAGCGGCCGGGGCTCGCTGACCGTCACCGTGGCGTTGACCGAAGAGGTCCCCGACGAGCACACGCCCCGCTACACCACCGGGAACGAGCGTACCGTCACCTTCGCCGCGGGCGTGTCGACGGCCACGCTGTGGGTGCTCACCGCTGAGAACAGCTACAACCAGCCCAACGGAAGCGTCACGGCCACTCCCGTGGACGGCGACGGGTACAGGACCCCCGCCGAGAATGAGGACGGCTACAGCGCCACCGTCACGATTTTCGACGACGACGGCCTGCCCCGGGTCTCCATCACCGCCGCCAAAGACGCCGTGGACGAGGGCGAGGACGTGGTCTTCACCCTCACCCGCTCCGGGAACACCACCAGGGGCCTCAAGGTGGAGTTGGACCTGGAGGGCCTGCTCAAGCACGCCACCACGGAGACCAAGGCGCTCATGCCGCGGGAAGTCGATCTAGGCGCAGGACTAGTTGAGGGTGCTCCCCAATCGGTGAGACTACAGACCATGCACCGGGGAGACTGGGCGGTGGACTTTGCTCCGGGCAGCGACACCGCCACGCTGACGCTGACCACGGTGGCGGACCAGGTCCCGGAGGGGGACGGCTACTTCAAGGTGGACATTCAGCAGAAGACCACGGCCATCACCTACTACACGCGGGAACCCAGCAGCGCCACCGTCCTGGTCAGAGACAACGACACCACGACCCTGACCCTGGAGGTGGTCGACCCGCCGGATGCTGTCGAGGGCCGCCCCTACACCTATGAGGTTATCGAGTACGAACCCCAGGAGTATCGAGTTGCCCGCACGGGCGACACCACGCATCGGGTCTCCTACCGATACCGTTGGTACCGAGATCCGGGTCTCGGACCAGGAGGGATTCTTGACAAAGAGCGAATAAGCACGGGCGCCACCGCTGAAATAGAAACTGATGCCTCATTCTTCTCGCTATACGGAATTCCAGAGGATTCGGCGACTTTCAACAGGAGGAGCAGGGTGACCGGCGTTGCCCCCGGCGGCGGTGAGCAGTACGTGGAGCTGCTGCCGGGCCCCGTCTGCGACTACTGCCCCCGCTACGAGGTGGGCACGCCCAGCGCCTTCCGCATCCTGATTGCCAACCGCTCCGCCGGCGTGTCCATCGAGGCCGACGCCGCCAGCGTGGAGGAGGGAGGCAGCGTCACCTACACCCTCACCCGCATCTGGGTCGATCGCCTCTTGCGGTACTCCGGGACCCACGTGGACCTGCACTTCGACGACCCGGACGGCGTCATCTCCGGCACGCCGCCCCGCACCGTGGTCATCCCCAGGGGCGAGACCACCGCCACCTTCACCCTCACCATGGCGGACGACGACGAGGACGGGCCGGACCGGCGCCTGGTCGTCTCGGTTGCCGCCCCGGTGGACCCCGGCCCGGAATACACGGGCGACTTCGAGGCCGTGGCGCCCCACGCAGCCACCGTCACCGTCACCGACAACGACGACCCGCCGCTGCCCACGGTGACCGTCGCCGAGCGCAAAGGGCGGACGTGGGTCTCGGAAGCGGCTGGAGAGATCGAGTTCGTCGTCGCCCGGTCCGGCGGCAGCGGAGCGCTCGTGGTGCACCTGGACGTGGCGCGGCAGGGCAGCTTCTTCCCGTCCACCCCCGCCGTGCCGTCGTCGGTGACCATAGAGGCGGGGAAGAAACAGAAGATTCTCAGGATTCCCGTCGTCGACGACGCCGTGGTTGAGCCTTCGGGCTCGGTCACCGTCTCCATCGAGGCGCGCTCCTCCTACGTCCGGGGCGACCCCTCCAGTGCCAGGGTGGACGTGCTCGACAACGAGGCATACTTCGTCATTGCAGACGCCACCGTGGAGGAGGGCGACGACGACGGCCATGGCAACCCCGTCGACAGCGTCGACGTCACCGTGACCTTCGTCGGCCAGTCGGTGGCGGGCAGCTTGGCCTCGGTGGACTGGGCCACCCAGGACGGGACCGCGGAGGCCAACGCCGACTACACCGCCAAGAGCGGCGCCATCGAAGTCGCGGCGGGGACGTGCAAAGTTCCGCCGGGTAGTCCTACGTGCACGTACAAGATCACGGTCCCCATCATCGACGACAGCGTTGACGAGGCCGACGAGACCTTCAAGATCGTCCTCTCCAATCCAGACAATGCCAACGCGCTGCCCTACGGCACCGTCACCATCGTGGACGACGACGACGCAACCGCCACCGTGTCCATCGAAACGGTGGAGGAGAGCGACGTGCCGGAGAGCGCCGAATACGTCGAGTTCCTTCTCACCCTGTCGGAGGACAGCCAGAACACGGTGGAGGTGGACTGGAGGACCAGTGTTACCGGCGGCGACAACGCGGCCACGGCCGGCCAGGACTACACCGCCACCAAAGGCACGGCCGTCTTCCCCCGCGGCACCACGGAGCAGCGCATCCGCGTAGCCATCCGCGACGATGACATCGACGAGGACTCCGAAACGCTCGCCGTCCAACTGACGGCCGCACGGAACGCCGAACGCTCGGGGAACAGAGACGCATACGGCTGGATCCGGGACGACGACGTGCGGGGCGTCAGCGCCGCGCCCGCGACGCTGTCCATCGCCGAGGGCAGTACGGGCGACTACACGCTGGTGCTGGACAGCCGCCCCACCGACGACGTGACCGTGGCGGTCATCGTCCCGGCGGACTCGGACCTGTCCGCCGCGCCGTCCACGCTGACGTTCACGCCGTACGACTGGGACCAGCCGCAGACCGTCACCCTGACCGCCGCGGCCGACGCCGACGACGTTGCCGACGCACCGGTGGACATCACCCACACCGCCGGCGGCGGCGACTACGGCCCCGCGCCCACGGACTCGGTCACCGTGACCATCACCGGCGACGCGGGCGCGACCCTGTCCGTCGCCGACGCCGAGGCGCCGGAGGGTGCAGGCGCAATCGTCTTCACCGTGACGCTGACGGGCAGACCATCGTCCCAGGTCACCGTGGCCTATGCCACGTCCAACGGCACGGCCACGGCGGGCCAGGACTACACCAGCACGAGCGGCACGCTGACCTTCGCCGCGGGCGCGGCCGGGACGCGGACCGTGAGCGTGCCCGTCACGGACGACAGCGACGGAGAGGAGGACGAGACCTTCACCCTGACCCTCAGCGGCGAGGCCAACGCGACCCTGGCGGTGGCAACGGCCACGGGGACCATTCTCGACGACGATGCGGGCTTCGCCGTGACGGGGGAGCGGGTCGCGGAGACCGCCGGGGAGATCGTCTTCACCGTGACGCGGCAGGGCAGCACCAGCGATCCGGCGTCCGTGTCGTACGCCACCCGGGACGGCACGGCCCTGGCAGGGTCCGACTACACCGCCCGTACCGGCAGGATCACCTTCGCTCGCGGGGAAAGCTCCAAGACCGTCTCCGTCCCGGTGACCAACGACCTGCTGGACGAGCCGGACGAGGAGACCTTCACCTTCAGGCTGAGCGGGCCCGCCGGGACCGTCATCGCCGCCGGCAAGGGCACGGCCGCGGGCGTCATCGTCGACGACGACCGCACGCCCAGGCTCTTCTTCGAGTTCCTCCTCCAGTCTGCGGAAGAGTCCGCGGGCCCCATTTCGTTCACGGTGAAGCTGAGCGCGGCCAGCGGCCGGCGGGTGGAGGTGGACTACACCACCCGGGAAACGCCGGGTCAGGCCAAGGCCGGCAGCGACTTCACGGCCGTTGACGGCACGCTGGTGTTCGCACCCGGGGAGACGGAGAAGACCATCACCGTCCAGCTCGTGGACGACGACGTGGCGGAAAGCGTTGAGACTTTCGGCCTGGTGCTGCACGATGCGGTCAACGCCTCCATCTCCAGCGGAGAGGCGGCCGCCATCATCAGCGACAAAGACCTGTACAACGTCACCGTCACCGCCCGCGAGGAAAAGGTGTCCGAGGGCAGCGCCCTGGTCTTCGACGTCTGGCGCGACGGCGATACCAGCCGTGAGCTCGTAGTCACGCTGGGCCGCACTGTTGAACAGGTGGATGACCCCTGCGACCCGGAGGAGGCAAGCAGCTGCGAGCGGGACGACGTAACGGTGACCTTCAAAGGGGCCGGATTCAACGATGGGGAGCCGGGACAATCCAGGGTCGCCTATCGCTGGAAGTCCCAGGTGGACCCTTCCGCCGGTGCAGGCAAGGGCTTTGCCTACACGGTCACGGTCAAGGCGGACTCCCGGGAACCGGCCCAGTACCGGCCGGGCACGCCCGCCAGCGCCTCCACGGCGGTGGCCAGCACCGGCGTCCTAATGGTGCTGGCCTACGAGAAGATGGACCCTCTGTGGGCCCAGCAGGGGGACGAGGTATCGGTCAAGTGGACCGTCATCAACCTGAGCAACACCGCTGCCACGGACGTCAAGGTGAAGACCGACCGCACGGAGGGCACCCACGACTGCGCCGACTCCCTCCCGGGACCGTCCGACGACGACGAATACAGCAGCTGTACCGTCACGGCGGCCTACGCCGCCACCGCGGCGGACGTCACCGCCGGGAAGCTCACCATCAATGCCAGCGTCACCAAGACCGCGGGCGCCGAATCCAATGCGGTCCAGGTGGTCTTCCCCCAGGGAGACGGGCATACGCTGGCCGTCCGAAACTCGGTGCCGGCTGACGAGTACAGCAATCGCTCGGCCTTGTTCTTCAAGGTCTCCCTGAATGAGCCGTCCACCGAGACGGTCACCGTTGCGTACGCCACCTCCGACGGCACGGCTACCGGCAACACCGCCGGTGCAACCAGTTGTGGTGGTATCGGCGTCAACTTCGTGAGCGGCTTCGACTACATTCCCGCGAGCGGGACGTTGACCTTCGACCCGGGGGACACCGAGGAGCTCGTGCGCGTGCAGGTGTGCGACGACCACAAGCCGGAGGCCAACGAGACCGTCATATTCACCATCAGCAGCCCCTCCGGGGGAACGCTGGACGCCGACCGCAGCGCCGCCGTGGGAATCATCCTGGACAACGACCAGCCGGCGACCAACCCCAGCATCACCTTCGCCATGGTCGGAGGCGACAACGAGGTCGCGGAGAACGCCGGCTACGCCGAGTTCACGCTGACCCTGTCCGGCGGCACCAACGACACGGTGACCGTGGGCTGGGCCGCGACGGCCCTGGCCGCGGACGATGCGAGGGCGGCGGCCACCGTGGGCATGGACTACACCGCCGCGGGCGGCACGGTGACCTTCCCCCCCAGGACCACGGAGCTGCGCATCCGCGTGCCCATCCTCAACGACATGATGGACGAGGACGCCCTGGAGTACCTGCAGGTGGCCCTGTCCGACCCGGTGAACGCGACGATCACGGCGCCGAGCACGATAGACCTGGCCATCCGCGACGACGACAAGCGCGGCGTGACCGTCTTCCCAAACGAGATGTCCCTGGACGAGGGTGACAGCGGCACATACAGCGTGTCGTTGAACTCGCAGCCGGCGGAGGCGGAAGGCGTGACCGTTGCGGTCAGCCTCCAGTCGAACGGGGGAGTGTCGGTCGCGCCGGCCTCTCTTACCTTCACGCAGGACAACTGGCGCAATGCCCAGGTGGTCACGGTCACCGGCGAAGTCGACGACGACTCCACCAACAGCCCGTATGTCATCGTCACCAATAGGCCCAGCGGCAGCGACTACGACGGTATGCACCCCGCCGTGGTGCAAGTGACCGTACTCGACAGACCCGTCCTCATGGTCGCCGACAAGACCGTGGCGGAGAACGCGGGCTCGGTGACGGTTGAGGTCACCCTGGACCGCACCTCGAACAACCAAGCAATCACGGTGGACTGGAAGACGGTGGACGGGACCGCCAAGGCCGGCAGGGACTACACTCCCGCCGCCGGCACGCTCACCTTCGCCGCCGATGACGCGAGCGAGACCATCAGCCTGACCATCACCGACGACTCGCTGGACGAGGACGCTGAGACGTTCTCCATCGCGCTGAGCAACGTGTCCGGAAACGCCGGGATTGGCGGCCCCGGAACGGTGACCATCACGGACAACGACGCCCAGCCGACGGTGACCATCGCCGAGGTAGGGAAGAGCAGTGAGGCCTCCGGCGAGGGCCGGTTCCGCGTGAGACTTTCCGACGCCTCGGGGCGGCAGGTGACGGTGGAGTGGCTCACGACGGATTTCGGCACGGCCACTGCCAACGCGGACTACGTCAAGGCCCGCGGCACGCTGACCTTCGAGCCCGCAGAGCAGCAGAAGGACTTCAACGTCGTCATCGTCGACGACGCCATCGTGGAGGAACGGGAGATCTACCGGGTCAAGCTCCGCAATCCCGTCAACGCGACGCTCCACACGCCCCCTCGCGTCGATGCCGAGATCATCGACAACGACGAAGCGGGCGTGCTGGTCCAACCCACGGCCGTGGACATGCTGGAAGGCGGCACGGGCGAGTACACCCTGCGGCTCAAGACTCTGCCCACGGCGGACGTGACCATCACGGTCACCGTACCCGCAAACACCGACCTGACGGCTAGCCCAACGTCCCTCACCTTCACCTCGAGCAACTGGGACCAGCCGCAGACCGTCACGCTGACCGCGGCCGAGGACGCCGACCTCGCCGACGACGAGGTGTCGCTCACCCACGCGGCCAGCGGCGGTGGGTACGGCAACGTGTCCGTGGACGGCGTGACCGCGACCATAGTCGATAACGACTTCCCCACGCTGAGCATCGCCGACGGCGAGGCCGACGAGGACGACGGCAGCATCGAGTTCACGGTGACCCTGAGCCAGGCCGGGGGAAAGGACATTGCGGTGTCCTGGTCCACAACGGACGGCACCGCCTCGGGAGGGACCGACTACTCTGCCGTGACCGCAGGCAGCCTGACCATCCCCGCCGGAGACACCACCGCCACACTTACGGTGACGGTCCTGGACGACGGGGTGGTCGAGCCCGACGAGACGTTCACGGTAACCCTGGCCGATCCGGTGAACGCGACCCTGGCCGATGCCACGGCCACCGGGACGATAAACAACGACGATGAAATCGCCGTCACCGTGGAGCCGACTGCCCTGACCATCGGAGAGGGTGGGTCAGACCTGTACCGGGTATCCATCGGCTCCCAGCCCACGGGCGGCGACGTGACCGTTGTCGTGACCGTCCCGTCGGACACCGACGTCTCCGCGGGGCCCACCACGTTGACCTTCACCGCCGGCAACTGGAGATGGCCCCAATACGTGGTCGTGAATACACTCTCCGACGACGACGCGGTGGCGGACGCGCCTGTGACACTGACACATGCCGTGAGCGGCGGCGGTTACGGCAGCGTTACGGCGTCCGCGGTCACCGTGACCATCACCGAGGAGAACGAGCGTGGCGTCGATGTGTCGCCGACCACGCTGAGCCTCGACGAGGGCGAAAGTGGGGTCTACAGCGTTGTGCTGCGGTCCCAGCCAACGGCGAACGTGACCGTCACGATCACCGTGCCGGCGGACGCCGGCGCCACGGTGGACAAGACCAGTCTTACCTTCACTTCAGATAACTGGGACGACGCCCAGGAGGTGGAGGTGTCCGCGACCGAGGACGATGACGCGAGCTCCCCTGAGCCCTTCACCATTACCCACGCGGTCAGCGGTGGTGACTATGCCTCCGAGTCGGCGGACAGCGTG